>JADJTW010000014.1 GCA_016710965.1 Flavobacteriales bacterium | reverse complement strand
GGAAAAAGTTCTTGCATCGGTGAACACGAGAATGACCTGGCACCTTGGCAAGTCCCGGGCAGGTGCGCTCCACTGTGAGCGAGAAGGTGCTCAGTCAAAGAGGACGCCGGAGGATGTGGCGAAGAGCGGATCGTGAAGTTCCTGGTGGATGTGTTCGATGAGACCGGGGAGACGGTGGCGATCGCGACGATCTTGACGATGGTGAAGAAGATCGATCAGAGCCTATGACCGGTCACGCTCAGTTTCTTGAAGGTTTGGGCGCGCCCCCCATAAGCCTCTGGTCGCGCTTCCCACTGCAAGTCCTCGGCTGGATTACCAGCCCAGGGCTTTCCGCTTCAATCGCTCACGCGAAGTGACATGTGGAACGAAGTAAGTTCCTACGTTGGTAGCACAAGAAAGCCACACTTCCGCATGGACTATCTGTATGAAAACCTTGGTGATGAACGCTTTCAGCAGTTCTGCCATTCGCTTCTAAGCAAGGAATATCCCAATACCCGGCCTTCCCGGTTGGTCAACCCGACGGTGGAAGAGACTCCATTGCCTACGTCTCTGACACTGGGAACAAGAATTTCCGGGTATTTCCAGGTGAAGTACGTCCGCAACTATTCCACACATTGAAGACCCACAAGTGGCTGATTGAGCAAGTTGAAGCGGAGGCACCCAAGGTTTGTTGGTTCCCAAAGGGCCATTTCATTCCATCTCATAACCAACGTCAAAGGAACCGCACACTTGGATGCCGGCTCCATAGACAAAGTTTCAGCGCTACTAAAAAGCACATTACAATTCCATCACTGTGTTGGTGGCGTGATGATCTCTCACGACTCGTGGAAAAGGATCCTTTTTCTCTGGTCATACCCGCAAATCATAAACGGCCATGATGTCTTCAATAGCATTCTGTTTGACCATATCCATGAAAACAAGGAACGTCGAGAAAGCGTGATTCGAGCCTATTTGGCTGACCAATACAGTTCTGACAACGAAGTCAAGTTCAAGCAAATTGATTTGCAGAATCGCCTGTTCGATCTATTCACTGATGTGCCGATTCGATTGAAGAAATGGAATTCGAAAGACAAGCGCCTGCGCTCTGCTCTTCACCAACTCGACAACCACTTCCGCAATACACTCCGGACAGAGCATATCACTCCAGAAGATGATGAGACGTGGGTTGGTGCTGCTAGCTTCCTACTTCATCCTCTGGTCCAGGACAGAATTGGACGAATTCTGCTGGAAGGTGGACCGGGGCAAGGCAAATCCACAATTGCCCAATATGTTTCTCAGGTTCATAGAGCCCGGCTTCTCAATCGAGATGGCGATATAGCCTTGCTTCCTAGTTCACTTCGGGAAGCCCCGATACGTCTGCCATTCAAGGTCGACCTCAGGCATATTGCTGCTTGGGTAGAGCAGCGCAATCCGTACGAAGGGATAATTGACCCAAGACATTCAAGCATCTATGGCGAAACTCGCTTGAGGCATTTCTTGTTGCACATGTTGCTTTCCCACTCACATGTATTTGACCTCAACTCAAGTGACCTCTTAGCAATCTTCCGGTCCAGCGCAGTTCTCTTTGTGTTCGACGGCTTTGATGAGATTGCCACTGCCCCGGCCCGTAGAGAAGTCATAGAGTGCATCAACAAGGGGCTGACTCGGCTCAACGAAAATTGCCCATCCATACAGGTTATTGTAACGAGCCGTCCTCCGTATTCTCTGAATCTGTTGGGTTCAGCGAGGATGCATTCCCACACTTTGAATTGACTGAGGTCACCCGGGCTTTAACGAAAGAGTACGTCGATAAATGGATCAAAGCCAATAAGCTGGATGGAAAGGAAGCTGGAGATTAACCGTCTTGTGCGTGAGAAGCTCGAAATGCCACACCTGCGTGACCTTGCCAAGAGTCCAATGCAGCTCGCAATATTCATTAGCGCTGCGCACAAGGGTGAGTCTTTGCCGAACAAGCGCACGGCACTTTACGATAGCTACGTGAGCTTGTTGTTTGACCGAGAATCAGAAAAGAGCGCGGTCATACGTGACAACAGGGACCTCATCATTGACATTCATCGTTATTTAGGATGAATCCTTCATTCCGAGGCCGAGCTTTATAAGAATAGCGGCTCGATCCATATCGACGCACTCAAAAGCCGATTGCGCGAATACCTCACATCAGAAGGCCACGATGCGAGCATCACCGATAGTCTCTTCGATGTGGTAAAGGATCGGGTGTGCTCTTGCCTCTAGAGTGCAAGGCACATATGAGTTCGAAGTCCAACCCTCTAAGAGTACTTCTGCGCCAAGTATCTCTATGTGACTGCACCACACTCACCCGCTGGGTTTGAAAGGGCTGGAACAAAACCGGATAGATTCGACGCCATAGCCAGGAACGGCTACTGGCAGAATGTGACACGCTTCTTTGCGGGTTGCTTCGACAAGGGCGAACTGCCCATGCTAATACAGCAGCTGAGGGTGCTACAGGGCGACCCGCTATTGAAGTACACTCACTACCCAAGCGCCCTTACAGCGCAGATACTGTCCGATTGGGGTGTTTACGCAGTATCCCATTCTAATGCGGGAAGTGGCATCAATCCTGATAGAAGGAGTCAGTACCGGAAGCACTGTAGGACAAGGGCCTTACGCGTCGGATGGAACAAACATTAGCCTTCCCCTCGAATGCGGTAGAGGCCCTCGTCCGAGCTTGCTTTCAGAACTGGAGAAATTCCCCCAAGAGCGACTATGCTTTGGAGCTCATCCATCTTGTTCGGAACAATCATTTCAATATTCCTGAACTGTGGCTAAAGAGATTAGCATCAATTGATGACGACCGTAGAACGCAGTGGTTGTCTTATGGATATCACTGGGCATATTGCATTTAGTTGATAGGGATACATTAAGTGGTCTTGTTGCGCGAAATGACACGCGTCGGTCATCAAAGAGAATCCAGATTCTCATTCGTGCGAATCAATTGGACATGATTAATGAAAATGTTGAGTTGAAAAAGCTCACCTTGGATGGAATACTTCGGAATCGCATAATCGTTTTTGATCGAAATGAAAGAAAAGGTGGCCTATTTAGTTTGAGTGCGATTTTGCATAAGTACAGCCTGTCTAGTGTGTTTGGGAGACCAGATGGAAACGTTCCTTTCGTACAGTTTGTCTCGCAACGGTTCTACCGAGACTATCACACACCAGCTAAGACAAGGTTGATTACGGACTTTGACGCCAAGGACGATATTGACGTGCAGATAAGCGAGTTCATTCGACGCGCGAGTCCGGCATTGGAAGAGACTGTTGGCAACTGGGCTAGTAGCCTAACTAGCTGGGACCTGCTGATTGAGAGCGCACGGAGCATTTGGGGGAGATGCTTTCAGTCTGAGCGTTATCGCGTATTGTTGCGTCAATCAAATCGCGGTCTGGAGACTTGCGATGAATTTGGGGCTTTGGGCTAATGGCTCTGTTTCCTTGTGCAGAAGAGTCCGTCATGCTCGGCTGCGTTCTGGAAACGTGTCTTACTGGCAAGAATAACTTGGAAGTTCAGATGAGCTAATGCTCAAGTTGTTGATAGCCCTGACATGGGTAACACCCCGAACGCTGGTTGACATTTGCCCCACCATTGACTCCTTGGTTCAGCACCTCACCGATGAGCAGTATGCCGATCTAGCGCATGGATTGACAAATACCTCGCATATTCATGAATGGACGCGTAAGCAACAACTCGCGTTTGAGAAAGACCTGGAAGGATCCGGCATTAGTGATAGGTTAAGGTTCCTTTTGAGTAAGAGATACTCGAGTGATGGTAGAATGGCAGTTTTCAATTCTCCGAAGTCGATGCTTAACGCAGTTCCGACTATAGGAAGGGGTGTAAAACTCAGTTATATGATTCAACACTACCTGGACAACCCAGGCAATGAGAAGCAGCTTGAATCAATCAGAGTTCTGTATGCCGAGATTTCCGAATCAGATGAAGGTCTGAGCCGACGCCAGCGAGAATTGGAACGAACCGTGGTAATTCCAAATACAGTCGCTCAGAAAATCATGAGGCGAAATACAGAGTATCCGAGAATCATCGCCTCTCTGGCTGAACGCGCCTGCCGTAACCATGCCTTTAGCAAACAAAAGGCTGTCGGATCTATAGCAGCAAGCGATCGCTGGTTTGACCCAGTACAGGGAACGAAGGTCTAACCGGATTTTGAATCTCGTGCGGGACAAGCCAGCTGACCGGTAAGCCCGCATTTCGCGTGAGCGATTGAAGCGGAAAGCCCACAGCCGGTAATCCGGCGAGGACTTGCCGTGGAAAGCGCGACCCGAGGCTTTGCGAGGGCACGCCCACTCTTCCGAGAAGCTCAGGCCCTCGCCCCAGCGCCATCTGCAAGTACAATGGCAAGTTCGGCAAGTGCCCGCGCTAGTCGCGCACGTAGCTTCGCCTCAGCCCGCAAACCACTGTGCGATCCACCGAACGCTTCACCGGCCTGGCCAACATCTACGGGCAGGCGCGGCCCACCTATCCACCGGAGCTGGTGCGTTGGTGCTTGGAACAGGCTCCGGCCCCCGGCTTGATCGTGGACCTGGGCTGCGGCACAGGCATCTCCACGCGCCTTTTCGCAACCACCGGCCACCCGGTGATCGGCATCGACCCCAACGCGGACATGTTGGCCACGGCACGCGCGGAGGGTGCGCAGGACTATCGGGTGGGGACCAGCGAGCATACCGGCCTGCCCGATGCGTGCGCCGATCTGATCATCGCCGCGCAGGCCTTCCATTGGTTCCACCTGGACCGCACCTTCGCCGAAGTGGAGCGCATCGGCACCCCGCGCTCCGCGTGCGTGGCCTTCTGGAACGTGCGCCTGGAGGACACGCCCTTCATGCAAGGCTATGAGACCTTGCTGCGCACGTGGTCCACACAGTACGAGGTGAACGAGCGCGCAGGCCGGACGATCAACGCCATCCGTGAGCGAGCGCCGCATGCGGAAGTCCGTGCGTTCATGCACGCCGTGCCCATGGACCGCGAGCGTGTGCGCAACCTGGCGCTGAGCAGCTCCTACGTGAAGCACGGTGTGGCCGACATCCCGGCTTTCCTCCAAGCGTTGGAGGCGCTGTTGGATACCACAAGCCCCCATGGGCCGGTGGACATGCGCTACGCCACGCGGGCCATCGCATGGCGGGTGCATGGGTGAGCGGATGGCGCTGCCTGACTGCCGAGGGCACGGGATGGTCGCCTAGGCACAGCGCCACGTCTACATCACAATGCTCGACGCGATGTTCGGGCTGTCCGGGTTCACGTCCACGGTGCGCGTTTTCGGGATCACGATCAGGTCCATGTCCTCCATGGGGATCGCACCGAGCAACACTTGCGTGCCCAACACCAATGCCCCGGCGAAGCCCGTGCGGTTCTTGAACTTGATCTCGACGGGTCCCACGTAAGGAACGAGCTGCTTCGATCCATCGGCCAGCGTCACTTCCTTTTCGTCGATGGCTTCCAACTTGAGTTGAATGCGGACATGATCAGGGATGCAGAGATGCAGCGCGCCCGTATCGACTAGCGCGACCACTTCCACCCCAGCAAGGTCAGCCAGGCGTGGGTTCTTCAGTTGCAGGTGTCCGTTGTCTACGCCCATAGGTCCGAAGTTAGGATGGCCGCCAGAAGTTCACCTCATCCAAGCCGCGCGCAGCGAGGAACGGGAACCATTCGTCGTCGGTGACGCCGGCCCAGAATTTCATTCATCCAACGGACGATGATCGAAAAGGGCACTTTGTTCACGTCGATGGGCCTGGTGTGCACCTGATGCAGGCTGTGCCCAGGGGTCGAGCAATTGATCGCACGTCGGTGGATGGAAGTCAACGCACCCGATCAGCCATGTGTTGAAACACTGCTCTTTCGTCCGCCATGGATCGCAGTTGCGATCACCAGGGCACCTTCACGGTGGCCACATCGCTGACAGGCCCGGGCCCCAATGCGCCAATGGCCGAGACACGGAAGGAGCAGAAGGCACCGGGCGGCAAGTGTGGGATGATGCAGTGGTTCCTTCCGGTATCGAGCAGGTCCTTCCACCCCACGGCATCGCTGATGTCGCCCAGGTTGAACTCGATCCGGTAGGCGCGTTTGTTGCGCACGCCCCCCCAGTTGAGGCGAACGGTGCCGGTGTGTTCGGTGGGTGTGGCGCGCAGGCGGGGAGGCGCAGGCATGGGCTGGCTGGGCTGGCGCTTGCGTTTGGCGGTGAAGCCCGCGCTGAGGATGGCCTCGCGGTCGTTGTGCGAGTAGACCCGTACACCATTGCCCAACCGGTTGATGAGCATGACCACCAGGGCTTGCGCCTTGTTGCGCTTCACGCGGTCCACACGCCCGCGGTTGAAGCGGTAATGCTGGTCGGCCGCGTCGAGCACGTCGCACGCCGTGGCCAGGGGGGGTAGGAGGGTTTGCAGCTCCGGAAAGCGCGGATTGCCCATGATCATATGCACATGGTTGCGGCCCTTGGCGACGAGTTGGTCGGCGGGCAGGCGCTTGGTGCCGAAGACCACGGTAAGGGTGTTCTGGATCATGGTGGTACGTTGCTCGTGTGCAGGGGAGCGGCCGCGCAACAAGGCCTATGCACAGGCTGCACAGGTCGCTCGCTTGATGAAAATAACGGAAGAGTGGGGGCCTTGTAAAGGACGCGACGGTTGGACATGGTGATAAGGTGGCTGTCCCAACGTGTTGTGGCGTCATGATCGATGCTGGCGCCGCTGTCCCAACATCCTGCGGCATCGGATCAACGGGCAGCGCCCACACCCCAGGTGGTGGCGAGCGTGTCCCAACATCTTCTGCCGTCAGTCGATGGTGTGACGGACCTGTCCCAACATCCTGCGTCGTCACACGATCGAGCGGCGGGCGTGTCCCAACATCCTGCGTCGTCACACGATCGAGTGGCGGGCGTGTCCCAACATCCTGCGTCGTCACTCGATCGAGTGGCGGGCGTGTCCCAACATCCTGCGCCGTCACACGATCGAGCGGCGGGCATGTCCCAACATCCTGCGCCGTCACACGATCGAGCGGCGGACCTGTCCCAACATCCTGCGCCGTCACACGATCGAGTGACGGACCTGTCCCAACGACTTGCTCCACCACGCGCGCTCACGCCGCGAACGTGCCAGCTGCTGTGCGGCGGCTCGCAGGAGGAAGGCCTGCCTGCTGAAAGTGTTCAGCGACGATGGAAGAAGTCGCTTTGGGGATCCGCCTTGCGCTGTGTGGACATCGCGACGTGCCCTTGAAGGAACGCCAACAGTTCGTCCAGCAGCGCTTCGTACACCACTTCCTGTTCCCGCAAGGCTGCTCGATCGGGAACATTGAAGCCTCCCGCACCCTGCGACCGCATCAGGTAGGCGCTGGTGTAGTTCTCGTGTGCGAAGGGCTTCTTCGGATCGAGGTAGCGTAGCTCGCCGTGCACACCTTTGAACATCTGGAACGGCGGTTCGCCTTCCGTATCGGCCACCATCAGGATGGGCATCGGGTAATGCTGCGTGGTGATGGCATCGAGGACGTACGGCCACTTGTCGCGCACCTCTGTGGTATCGGTCTTCCATTCCATGGTGGTCTCCAGGCTCACGAAGCCGTCGGCGAGGCCGGGCTCGTGCAGCGTGCACCAGCCTTCCTGCGCGCCCCAGCTATGGCCGATGTAGAAGACCTTGTTGCCGTTGGCGAGTTCGCGCGCGAAGCGGAGCACAGTGCGGATGGAACCCGTGTCCGGCTCCCACACGAGCGGGGTGCCATACATGCCGTGCTCCAGCGGCCAGTGGAAGTTGCACGAGAGGAAGACGAAGCCGTTCGCCGCGAAGTGCTCGGCCATGCGCACGTTCTCGTCGCTCATGCCTTGCGATCCGTGGTGGTACACGATCACCGGAAGGCTCAGCGCCGTTGGGAGCATTGCGCGATGGGCGGTGGTGGGCAGGGCGAAGAGGCTGTCCTTCACCTGCTGCTCCGTGAATGGTGCGTAGTCGATGGGCACATCACCGTCGAAGGGATAGCGCAGGTCGTATTCGATGAAGGCGGAATCCATGCGCAGGAGCAACTCATCGTATACGCGGCGCAAGGGGCCGTGCAGCGTGCGCGTGCGGAGGTCCGCATAACGCAAGGCCGCCGAGCCGGGATCGTCGTGCATCGGGTACCACACCTGCACGAACAAAGGCGCAGGGCCATCGTAACCGAAGGCCGCGTAACGCAGGCCGTCGTTGAACAGGAGCGTATCCGCATAGCCTACGTGCGCTGGGGTCCCTTCGGGCTGCTGCGCGAGCAACGGGATCCGGATCAGCAAGGTGAACAACAGTATTGCGCAGCGCACGGATGGAAAGGTAGGATCGGACGTTGCGGCGACGGCAGTGGGTGCATTGATATTTCGGGGGAGGTGGGCCGAACGCAGCCTCGTCAGGGCTGATCCCGCGATCATGCAAAGGGGCCGATCCTATCTTTCGTTGGCTTCTGCATTGAACCATCGCGGCGCACGCACATCCGAACATCAAAGCCGATAGATGAAACCTCAGACCCTGCTGTTCATGCTGTGGAGCGCCGCAGCTCAAGCACAGCCGCCCGTTCTCTTCGACCTCGTGTCCCACAACGAGGAGACTCCGCAATGGAACGGCCCACTCTTCTACATGGCCAACCGCGCGCAGTTGCTCACGCTCGCCGATCACTTCCAAGCCAACGGCATCACCTGGAACATGCAGTCGGACTGGGTCTACCTCACCAACGTGCTCACCAAGGAGACGCCGGTGGTAACGGCGACCACCGGCGAGGGAAAATAGCTGAACCGCCGCGTGGAACTGGTGGCGCGCTTAGGGCTGCTGCACGCTTGCCAACGTAAGCGGGACTCAGGCCTGCTTCGCGCCAGCGCGCTTGAAGAGCACAACGGACGCACCGATCATCCAGCCCATGCCGATGGGAATGATCACGAAGCCGTAGGTGTGCAGTCCGCCAGCGAACATAGCAAGCAACGTGAGCGCACCGGGGATCAGGCAGAGATGGCCCCAGACGTGCAGCCAGCGCGGTACCCATTGTCCTTGGCCAGCCCGCACGATCAGCATGGGCCCAAGGCCCAGCACCAGGATCGTGGCCACCCAGTCGGCCATCACGCCGAACCAACCGACCACCTCGGCCAGAGGGCCAGCCACTTGGGCTTCCATCGGCACAGCGCGAACTACGACAGCCATCCAGGCCATGTACGAAGCGATGACCAATGGAATGGCCACCCCGTAGTTGTAGCGCACCAGATGCGACAGCACAGGGGCGTTGCTGCTCAACAGCGACATCATCCTGGCCGCGATGCCTAGGAGGAAGATGCCGACGATCCACACGGAAAGGTTGGCGATCAAGAGCGTGCGGCCGGCGCGCGCCGTAGTCAGGTAGGTGGCGATGTCGTCATCGACCATCGCCGTGTCGAAATCCGCGCCGGTAACGCCCCAGATAGCCGCGCCGCAGAGCATGCACAGCGATCCGATCATTCCGGTCCATGCACCGATGGGTGCGATCCGTGTGTCCTGGTTGTTCATGGTGCGAGGGTTCAATGGAAGTTGAGCACGGCGAGCACCACGATTGCCAGAGTGGTGAGCAGACTGAGCCGGCCAAGTGGCGCGATGGCCTTCAGCTGTGCCTCGGGATCCCCCGAACGGGCCTTGCGCGCCTTGCCGGAGATGATCCCGATGAGCGCGCCAAGCAACACGAACAATGCGAGCTTCGCCTGAAGCAGTGGCATGTCGCCAAGTGCGGGCAGGAAGGGCCATAGCAGATAGATTCCGGACACGAGCAGCAGCGCCAGTCCGACATGCCCCATGGTGCTTAGCGCGAGCGCATTCACCATGAATGCGCGTCCTTTCTCCGGCTCCATCCGCGAGGAGGCGATGCCCAGGAACATGAAACCGAAGCTGGTGCCAAGGCCCATGGCCAGGCCGATGAAATGCAGTACGAGCATGAGGTCCTTCATGACCAGCGGTTTTGGAAAGGTGAATGTAGCGATCAGGACCTTATGAGTATCGGTTGTTCCGCGTGCGGTCCAGAGCAATGCGATCGAACCATGGGCCACTTTCGGAGTACCGGTGGGCATGCGCATGATCCTGCTCTTCCTGTCCTGCTGCTCCCTGCCGGACGTCATGGCCCAGCATTGCGGCTATGACAATGCTGCCATTCTCGTGGTGCGGCCTCACGCGCCGGGTGATACGACCGTGGTGGATGGACTGCGCATCACCGTGCTGGACACGAACAACGTACCCTTGACCTACGGTGGCAGACCGTATCCGATCTTCTTCCGCAACACGGATGGAAAGGCGTTCAACACACCGGGCGTGAACCATCGGCCGCAACGCGGCCAGCAACGCCTCTTTCCGTTCGCACAGGATAACTACGTGCTCGTCATCGGGCATCACCTGGACCTGCGCGGTTGTTCCATTTTGGTGCAGGATGAGCGGTCCTGGGAACATCGCAATGTGTATCGGCAGATGGTAGTACCCCTGACCCTTGAGCGGGGCTATCCGTTATGCGATCGGTTTGATGAGGTGTTCTACTCCACCTATGGCGACGAACCATCCTATGCACCCATCGATATTCCTTTGCGTCGACGATGAGGACCGCGCTCTTGTTCTTCGGTGTCGCACTGAGCGTGCTGCTCCGCGCCCAACCGGGTGATGTGGACCCGTGCCGGTTCCCTACGGAAGGCTGGCTGGACGTGAACGGCGACGGGATCCATGACATCAGCATACGTGGCACCTCTGAAGGCACGGATGATGAGCCGAGCAGCAACGGCACATGCACCCGGGGTGTGCAATGCCTGGCGGGCACCACCTTACTGCACGCCGCCAACTACCACGGCCCGCGCGATGTGCGCGCCTTCACCGTGGAACAGGAACTCACTCCGGAGGAATTGGAGAAAGGCATCCGCGCGCAGCAACTGATGTGGGGCCATGGCATGGTCCCGGTGGTGCATTGGGGCTACGGCGGGCGCGGCGGAACACCCCTTGTTGTGATGCCCGAGATCTCAAGCCAGGTCTTCGTCCTGCGCACGGAGCGCGATGGTGCGGTCTGGCTTACGAGCGTCCGTGTTCAGTACGATGCCGATACACGCTTGCTCGCGGTGGTGAAGGTGGCGCAGGTGAAGGAAGGAGAGGTCCTGCCGTTACGCTGATCGGCCAGGCGTCGGTGTCCCGCAGGGGGCGAAGGATTCGAACGGCGCAGCGGAGCGCGGGGATGTGGGATCCGCGCAGCGCATCTAATTTCGCGATCACGCAACGCCGGTACGTCCGCCTACGCCCCAGCGCCATGTTCAACATCCTCGACAAGGTCCAGAGCGATACCGTGGTCTTCCGCCAGCTGAGCTGCGACGACCAGCTGCTCACGGAATTCAATTGCCCATTGGAGCGGCCGCTGGAGGACCTGTGGAGCCACGAGAACTTCTTCGTTCACATGCTCGAGGGGCGCAAGGGCTGGTACAGCCTGGAGGAGGAAGTGCTGCTGCACGCGGGTGAAACGGCCTTCGTGCGCAAGGGAGCCACGCTGCTTCAGCAATACCTGGATCATCCTTCGTGCGTGGTGCTCTTCTTCGTGAGCGACGAATTCATCTGCGAGACCTTGCGGTCGATCGGTTTCGAACGCGACAAGGAGCAACGCGCGGTTCCGAATGTGGTCCGTGTGAACACCGGCCGGGTGCTCCAGGCATTCTTCCAAGGCATGCTGGCTCATTTCCAGGAGCCGCGCGCCGCGCAACCCGAATTGGTGCGCCTGAAGTTCCGCGAACTGCTGCTTTCCGTGGTGAACGATCCGGAGAACGCTGACCTGCTCGCTTACTTCTGCTCTTTGCTGAATGCGCCCGTGCTGGAGCGCGTGCGTCGCGTGATGGAGGACAACTACAGCTACAACCTGGAACTGGAGGACTTGGCACGGCTCAGCGGCCGCAGCCTCGCCGCCTTCAAGCGCGACGTGCAGGAGCTCTTCGGCATGCCGCCGGGCCGGTGGATACGCCACCGCCGTTTGGAACGCGCGCGCGCCCTGCTGGCTAAGGGCGATCTGCAGGTAAGCGAGGTGGCCTTCCAGTGCGGCTTCGAGAACCTATCGCACTTTAGCCGCGCCTTCAAGGAGGAATTCGGCGCGACACCCGCATCGCTGCGCGGCGTTCTGGCGCACTGAGCCGCTGAGCACGATCGTTGAGCCGGGCGGAAAAACACCGCCCGCTCATGTGCCGGGACTTTTGTCCCCACAAACAACACACACTCATGCAGACGTTGAAAGCCCCCGTGAACACTGCCTTCTCAGGCAGCATCCCCCAGCACTACGACAGCGGCTTGGGACCCCTGTTCTTCGAACCCTTCGCACAGCACCTGGGCGAGCGCATCGCGGAACTGGCACCAGCCAACGTACTGGAGCTCGCCTGCGGCACCGGCCGCCTCACGCGCCATATCACCCATCGCCTGGATCCCGCTGCGCGCATCGTGGCCACCGACGTGAATCCCGCCATGCTGCTCTTCGCGCAGCGTGCCATCGCCGACCCGCGCGTGGAATGGAACACCGTGGATGCCGTCGCCCTTCCGTACCCCGATGCGAGCTTCGACCTGGTGGTGGCGCAGTTCGGCGTGATGTTCTACAGCGACCGCGTGGAGGCCTATCGCGAAGCGTTGCGCGTGCTGAAGCCAGGCGGTCGCCTGCTCATCACATCGTGGGGGAGGTTGGAGGCGAACCCGGCCGCGCGTATCACGCAGCGTGTGGTCTCCGAGTTCTTCCCCTTGGATACGCCAGCCTTCTATACCGTGCCCTTCGCCTACCATGATCGCGAGCTGATCCGTGAGGAGGTGCTGGAATCCGGCTTCGAGCGGATCAAGATGGGCCTGGCCGCGCTCACGGGCCATGCCGCTACGGCCATTGCTGCAGCGCGCGGCCTGCTTGAAGGCTCGCCCATCCACACCGCCATCATGGATCGCGACCCCTATGCGCTGCCCGCCATGCGCGAGATGCTCGCCGCCAATCTCGCTGCGGAGTTCGGCTTCGCGGAATTGCAGGTGCCGCTGAGCGCTTGGGTGGTCGAAGCGGTGAAGGGCTGAGCACCCGATGAGGGTATAGGGCCTCCCGCATCGCGTGGAGGCCCTATCCGTTCATGGATGGCTCAGGGTGCGCGCTTCACGCACAACCTCTTCTGCTCCTCCACGAATCCCTCGCACCTCCGCGCACTTGTGTACTTCAGCTGCTCACGGCTCTTGCGCAGGCGCGCGTGCCAGCCGAAGATCTTGATGGTGCCGGGTCTGCCTTCCTGCACGGTCCAGCATCGCTCGCGGAGCACATCACCTGCACGCCAGCGCATGCCGATCGTACTGTGGCCAGGCCATAGCAGGATCTTGTTCACGCACTTGTCCCACGCGGCATCCTCCACACCGGGTTGCCGGCGTAGGAAATCGACGAGGTTGTCATGCATGCTGTGATGTACCGTGTAGCTGCCGGAAGAAGCCGTGACCAGTTGTCCCTTGCGCACGCGGTGGATCTCGTGCTTCATCCATCGGTCCAGGGTGCGTTCGTTGCCGGAGTTGAGGGCACGCTGGAAACGCTTCGCATCCTGGGCTGGAGCGGCCAATGGGAACAAGAGCAGGCAGAGCAACAAGAGCCTCATTGCCCGAGCCAGTTGCGCCAATCGACCAGGGCTTGTTGAAAACGTGGATCGGGCATGTCCAACGCACGGCGCATATCGCCATGCGGGTTGTGTGTTTGTCCTGTGAAGAGGTCCAGCGTACGCATGACCTCCATGATATAGACCCCATGGATCGTGGAGTTCTCGCTGCCAGCGATGAATAACGGCGTGGTTTGCAGTACGCGGATGAAGTAGCGCACGGCGGCACGGTCCTGCTCCTCCAGTTGCGCGTAGTGCTCCTTGGTGGCGCACACCATCGGCCGGATGCGGCGGTATTCATGCACGGCCCTGATCGCTTCGATCCGTGTATCGGGGTTCCAATGCGTGGCCAGCGCCATGGCCAGTTGGAAATGGACATGCCGCTTGATGTAGGTGAACGCGGCGTTCGCCCTCGGGTCACCGAAGCGCTGATGCAGGTGCTCGAAGTGGTAGCGCACGCTGTCGTCCTTCAGTGCTTCCTGCATCATCGCCAGCAGTTCGCAGGTGAGCGGCGTGGGCATGGGGTAGTCGTTGAAGAAGCGGCCGGTGGTGTCGGAGAGCACAAGGCTTACGTGCTCCACGAAGGCGGCGGGCACGGCTTCACAAGGGGCGTCTTGTGCGATCGACGTGTCTGTCAGGCTCGTGCATCCGGCCAACATGACGGTGGGCAGCAGGAGAACGTGCCTCATGGCTCGGTGCTGAGCGTTTCGCGTACAGCGAGGATCCGTTAGCGAGGCCGGCGCGTGGATCGTCAGCAGAACGGCGAGCATCAAGAGCGGCGAGCGCATGCTCCGCAGTACACGCATCATCGGTCGGGGTTCAGGCGCGGAGACCATCGGTGCATGCTCGTGAACGTTTGGCCATGCTCCTTCTGTTCACGTAGCTCGGAGATGATCGTCCTGTGCGGTCCAACATCGCTATTCCTTCACCACCCGCACCTGGGCGCTCCTGCCATCGCGGTCGCGAACGCGCAACAGGTAGGCATCGCTCGGCAGGCCCTCGAGATCGATGCTTCCATCGTCGACGACCGCATTCCCCGCCAACGTTCCATCCAACGCATGCACGGTGCAACTGGTGATCGCATGCCCCGGCCATTCGATACGAACGCGATCGGCAGCGGGCACCGGATATACGCGCAGGCCTTGATCGCTCTGCGCATCAGCGACACCCAGGGTGTAGGGCTGCCCCACGTACACGATCAAGTAGTTGCCCGGCGCCACCTTCAGCGCGCTGGGATCGCCGCCCTGCAAATTGGTGCTCACGTAGCCGTTCCACTGGCCGCCGTTGGGCGAGTGGTTGTACCAGATGCCGTTGGCGCCACCGCCGTAGAAGCGCAGCTCCGTGGGGCTCTCGATCATGAAGTTGCCGGTCCAGTTGTGCAGGGGGTCGCTGGGGATGTCGGGCACCTGGTTGAAGTCGATGCCATTGGGCGAGAGGTAATGATGAGCGCCATCCTGCGGCGCGCCTTTCGGAGCGGAATAGTGCCAGCCAGGGCCGAAGCGGATAACGGCGGGGTCGATGATGGGCAGGGTGGCATGGTCTACGCGCGCGCCGGGCTCGAAGGTCCAGTTGACGCCATCGGTGCCCACGGCGGAGTAAGTGTTCACCGTGGCATCGAGGCCACCCGTGGGCGGTACTTCACTGGAGGAGAAGTAGATGCGCAGGCTGTCACCGCCGAGTTTCACGAGAGTGGGATCGAAGGGGCGCTGGTAGCCGTTGGGCGATCGCCGAGCACGATGGGCGTTGGCGCGGTCCACGAAGCACCGTTGTCGTACGAGAATTTGACGGCCACACGGTCCCAGGAGGGCGAACCCATGGGCTGGCGGAACAATTGGAAGGCGCAGATGAGCGTGTCCTCGTTCCAGCGGATCACGGAAGGCACGCCGGATGAATCCTGGAAGATGGTGGGCGTGCTGAAGGTGATGCCGTCGCTGCTCCACGCGTGCATGAGCGGGCGCTCCCAGGGCGGCGATTGGGCGAAGGCGGGAAGGATCGCACTTGCGAGGGCACAGGTGAGCAGGACCTTGGATAGCATCGCGCTTATGGGTTGAGAACCGAAGGTCGGTGATCTTCGCGAAGCGCGTTAGTTGCGCAAGGCCGCTTCACGCTTCAGCATGCGTTCCAACAGGTACAGCATGCCAACGGTGCCCAGCAGCACGCCGGTGAACACCCACCAGGTGGCCGTGAAGTCGAAGGCATCAACGAGGTTGAGGCCAAGCGTATGCCCGATGATGTGCGCCACGCTCCAACTGATGGTGAACAGGCCCATGTACGCACCTGTGGCACCACGTTCCGCACGATCGAAGGCGAATCGGTTCATGAAGGGGAAGTTGAGCATCTCGCCCACGGTCATCAGGGCCATGCCCACCCAGAGGAAGCCGATGGTGGGGAAGAGGTTGAGCACCGCGAAGCTGGCCGCGAAGAGCAGCACGCTGAAGCGCAGGATGGCGTGAAGGCCATAGCGGCGCTCCTCGCAATACTTCACCAAAGGCATCTCCACCAGGAAGATGATGAGGCCGTTCGCGCCGAGAAGGATGCCGATGTACTCCTCGCTGAGGCCGTGCGCATGGCTGTAGAAGAGCGGTACCGTGCTGAAGTACTGAAGGAAGGGGATGCTGATGAGCGTGACGACGAGCAGGAAGAAGAGGTAGGGCTTATCGCGGTATGGAGAACCGATAGCGCCGGAACGCGCCTTGCTGTTGCTTGCATGGGCTTGCGCGCGCGGCAGGCCCAGCGACAGGAGGCCTGCTGCCGCGAGGCAGGTGAGGGCATCCACCCAGAAGAGCCCACCGTAGCTCCACGTGATGATGATGAAGCCGCCGATGGCAGGGCCCAAACTGAAGCCGAGGTTGATGGCCAGGCGGATGAGCGTGACGGCACGCGTACGTTGCTCGGGCGTGGCATAGCTGCGGATGGCGACGAACATGGCCGGGCGGTAAGCATCACTGAACACCATGAGCACGAACACGCCGACCGCGAAGGGCCAGAACCCGTGCAGGTAGCGCAGGCCGATGAAGGCGCAGGCGGAGGTGACCAGCGCGCCCACCATCACATCGTAGAAGCCGAGCTTGTCCGTGAGCTTGCCACCGAGCCACGAGCCCACCACGGAGCCCGCGCCGAAGCAGCTCATGATCCAGCCTACCTCCTCCAGGGTAAGGCCCATGTCCTTGGTGAGGTAGAGCGAGAGGAAGGGCACCACCATGGTGCCGGCGCGGTTCACGAAGGTGACCAGCGTGAGCAGCCAGATCTCGCGGTTGAAACCGGAGAAGGAGCTGATGTAGTAGCGATAGGCCTTGGCGAGGGCGCTCACGCGGCGAACCTAGCGAGCGGACCGAACTTCAGCGCCACAGCGAATGTGAAGCGATCCTGCCAGTGGCATTCTCCACGATCACCAGCAGCGGCTCGGGCACCTTGCCTTCTTCGCGCGGCCGTGTGCCCACAAATGCGAACGAGTCCTTGCCCGGCAGGACCTGCGCGAGCTTGAAGCGGTCGATGCCGGTATCCACCTTCCAGATGATGCGGCCATCGGTGTCCACGCGAGCCACCATCAACCTTCCTTTCAGACCGGGCTCCGAGGTGTAGATCATCAATGCGCCGTCGGGGTCGGTCATGCGTAGTGGCTCCGAAGCGTCGTCCATGCGCAGGAATGCGGCGTTCAGGTATTCGGTGTCGCCGATCGGCGTCAGGGAGAGGATGCGGTGGTACTTGTCGTCAACAGGAGCGTCCAACGTGCCATGGTGGAAGCGTCGCAACTGCTTCGCTTCCTCCTGCCGCACAACGCGCCGTACGAACTTCTTCGGCGCGAATTCGCCCTCGATCTCCGCAGCGGAGTGAAGGCCCAGCCAACTACCCGGACCTGTATGATATCCCGCGCTCAGGTATTCACCCACCGATGGCGCGAAGGGCGATGCTGGCTGCGGAACGTAGGGGTCGCGCACCGCGCTCGGCTTGAGCAGCTCGAAGGTCTTCAGGTCCACACCGCCGATGCCCTGCACATCGAACCAGAGCGTGCTGCCATCGCTGCCGAGGATCTTCGCCAGGCTCATGGCGGAGGAGGAGAACCCGGCACCGATCGGGACCAGCTTCGTGGCCGAACCATCCAAGGGCACCAGGAAGATGCTGAAGCGGTACGTGTCGTTGCCGTGGTTGCGGTTGGGCGAAGGCGTATAGGCCTCCAGTGTTTGAATGAGCGTCGCGATGTACTTGTCGGTTCGCACCGAGTAGCCTACGGCCGTGCCCTTGCCGGGGTTGATGGAGAAGAGCTTGTCCTTCAACCAGATCACGCCGCCGAAGAGCAGAGCAACGATGAGCACGAAGATGCCGAGCTTGGCCTTCAATGCCGTGAAGCGACGCACGAAGGAGACGTTCGCAGCCCCGTGCGGTGGCGATAGCGGCGTGACTTGCCTCAGCAGGATCTCACCCGTCGTCTCGTTCATCTCCGCGCGGCAGTTCGGCGCCTTCTGCCGGATCACTTCCTCGGCCACGAAGCGTAAGATCGTCGACCGATGTGGGATCGCCCAGGGATGCTTCTCCCAGCGCTGCACACCCCCGCATTGCACGATGGCTACCGTATCACCGCCGCCGAATTCCCAAGGGAAGGAGAGTGCGTTCGTGCCGTCGTGATAGTCGATCGTGCCTGAGCGACCGTTCTCCTTGATGATGACCTTGGGTGAGTTGGCCATGTGCGATGATCATTCGACGATCAAGATACGCGAGGATCAAGTGGGTCATCACAAGGGGCCTCACGCGTTCGAGTGGGCCATGGAACCGCCAACAAGAGCGAAGACCGACCCGATGGGTGGAACCCTTTACCGACATTCGTCGGCCTACCACCGCACATGCCTCGCATATTCAACAGCATTCGCCAACAGCTGCTTGCACAGAACCGCTTCACGCGCTACCTGGTCTACGCCATCGGCGAGATCGTGCTGGTGGTGATCGGCATCCTCATCGCCTTGCAGCTGAACCTGCTGAAGGAAGAGCGTAACCAGCGCAAAGCGGAGATCCAGACCTTGGAACAATTGCGCGATGAGTTCACCTCGAACCTGGTGCAGCTGGACGAGAAGATATCCATGCGCAAGATCATGATGCGTGCGGGCTTGCAACTGCTGGCCTACCACGATGACCCGACGATGATCGTGCCGGATTCCGTGGAGACCTTCATCGCGCGGACCACGGTGAGCCCCACGTTCGACCCGGTGACCAACGACCTGATTACTTCCGGAAGACTGTACCTGATCAGCAACCTGGCCCTGCGGCGCAAGCTCTCCACCTGGACAAGCGAACTGGTCCAAGTCACCGAGGAGGAAGTGGCCTGGATCGGCCTCAACCGCAACGTCTATGCTCCATTCCTTCGGGCGAACTATCCCATGAGGAACATCCATGCCGCCAAATGGAGCGGGCTGGATGTGGTGCAGACCATCATGCTCGACAAGAAGAGCGCGGTGAACCTGGACCTTGCGCGCTCCAAGCGCACCCCTGACCTTGCAACCTTCTTCGCCCAGCCGGAGACGGAGGACCTCCTCTCCACGGTGGTCTCTGCGAGCCTCTTCGCGAACCGCCAGAGCGAGGCATTGCGCAAGAGCATCGTGGAGATCCTAGAACTGATCGATGCCGAACTGAAGGAGAACTGATCCACCGACCATGCCCCGCATCTTCAACACCATCCGCCACCGGCTCCTGAAGGAGAATCGCCTAACGCGCTACCTGGTCTACGCCATCGGCGAGATCTTCCTGGTGATGATCGGGATCTTGCTGGCCTTGCAGGTGAACCTGTGGAACTTGGCCCGGCTGGACCGGCAGAAGGAAGTGAAGTATCTGCAGACCCTGAAGCTGGACCTGCTGGTGGACCTGGAGAACCTGGATGATATGATCATCGAGCGGAACAGGAAGGTGACGTCGGCGATCGCCTTGCTGAAGCACGCGCCCCCCACGAACATCCAAGGGCTGCTCCAGGTGGACAGCATGCTGTGGAACGTGTACATCTGGCGCAATTACATCCCACGTACCAATGCCCTGAAGGAACTCACCAACTCAGGCGATCTCAACATCATCCGCGACGACTCGATCCGGACGCTGCTGCTCCGGATCGAAGAGCGCAATGCCCTCCTGGTGACGTCCACCGCGCACATGGAGCGTGAGTATCACGAGTACCTCTATGATCGGACAGCAGGCATCCGGGAGTACGCTCCGTTCCAGGACCTGGACGAAAGCACGCGCATGGGGAGGGCGGTGAACGACACGCTCGTATCTCCGCAGCGCGGGCGCGAGCTGCTGGCACAGACAACCGCGATCTTGAGCGACCTCACCATCCGGAACGGCCTGAAGCTGGCGCGAGGGAACAACGTGTACATACGTCGCCAATATGAAGCCATCGTTGCGGACACGAAGCGGCTCATCGGCTTCATTGACGCGGACCTGAACACCCTGCCGAATGATCCGCTTCTTCCGAACCATACGCCAAAGCCTGCTGGCCCAGGGCCGCGTCACACGCTACTTCACCTATGCCATCGGCGAGATCGTGCTGGTGGTGATCGGGATCTTGATCGCCTTGCAGATCAACAATTGGAACGAGAATCGGAAAAAGGGGATTCTGGAGAGGTCAACGCTAATGGAACTGAAGGCCAATCTACGTGCAGATATCAAGGACTTTCAACAGGATTGGCGATTGTATGATACCCCTGTTCATTCCGCTGATGTTGTCATTGACTTCATTGATGGTAAGACCCCTTATCACGACTCATTGAACGTGCATTTTGGAAAGATCCCTGCACAAGGGGTATTCGCACCCAACAAAGCTGCCTACGAGAACCTCAAAGCAACGGGCATCAGGTTGATCTCCAATGACACGATCAGAGCCGCACTGAGCGACTTGTACGAAGGAAGGTATCATTACGTGGAGAACTACATGGAGACAGAATACCAATTCGACGAACGAACATTCGGTGAATTCTACCTGAAGGAAATGCAGGAATACGCCTTCTTCAAGTATGCCAAACCGATCGATCCGGGGAGACTCGTCGGAAACCAGGAGTTCAGGAACCTGATCATGCATCGGAAGTTGAAGATCCAAGGCTGGTTCAAAGTGCAGTATGACCTCAACATCAAGAAGGCAGGTCAGGTCATCGAAATGATCGACAAGGAATTGTATATCCACGGGTCATGATCAAGTTCTTCCGTCATATCCGCCAACGCATGCTGAACGAGAACCGATTTTCGAGATACCTGCTCTACGCCATCGGCGAGATCGTGCTGGTGGTGATCGGCATCCTGATCGCCTTGCAGATCAACAACAACAACGACCTGCGGAGGGCCCGCGCGCGGGAGGTCAAGTACTTGGAGAACATCAAGTCCGACCTGCTCGCCAACCAGGATAAGGTGAAGGAGTTCATCGCTGTGCGCACCGATTGCATCGGGGCCACGCAACGCGTGATCGCCAAGATCGATGGCGATACCATCGCGGATTGGAGGGCCTTCAACGAGGACTGCATCTCCATCTATGCCTGGCAGCGCTATTACCCGATCAACTTCACCTTCAAGGAACTGATGAACACCGGTGGCCTCGCCCAGCTCACCAACGACAGCCTGAAGACCGCCTTGCTGAAGCTCGAACAGCTATTCGAGAAGTTCAAGGCAGAGGAGGACCACTTCCGCTTCGACTCGGAGGAGGTCATATACAAGCCGCTCTATGAGCTCAAGGACATGGGCCCGATGATCGACCTGCACATGAAGAAGGATGTGGCACTGCTCCGTGCGGATTACGACCGCTACTTCGCCGATGTGCGGGTGAAGAACGGATTCCTCATGGCCTTCCTCGAGTTCTCCACCATGAACGGCCAGTTGAACCAGGTCCTGAAGCTGAGCGATCAACTGATCGCGATGATCGATCGGGAACTTGCGCGAGGAGCATAGGCAGAGGTTGATGATCAGCGAGCAACTGCGCCTTCAGAACGGTTGCCCGCCGTGCCCTGCATCTTCATCCGGTGTACCGAGCCTATCGGTGCTCTACGGCTGTTGCCCGATGATCGGGTAGCGTTAGTGCCCGGACCCATTGCTGCGGTCGGACCGTGCATGATTTCGGCCGTGCGTCGGTCTTCCTGCGTCTAGTCATCATGTTCCCCCTTCTCATCCCTCTTGTTCTCCCGGCCTCCTTCACCGCCCTCTCGTGCGTCATCCTCATCGCCACTGCGATGGCAGCGCACGCAATCGGCGATATTCGTGATGCCTTCCTCCTGGTGCTCGCCCATGATGTTGCCCCGTGTGTGCTCGTGACAGCCGTAGCAGGTGTAAGTGTCATAGTTGTTCGCTTGGTGGCAGGTGGCGCACTTCGCGTTGTGGTCGCCCTCGAGCCGGAAGTAGGCACTGTGATCGAACGTTGAAGGCGACCAGGCGTTGGTGCCGTGGCAGCTGGCACAGTTGTCCTTGGTGCTCTGGTGGAAGGCGTCCGATGGTGCCTGATGACAGCCAGCGCAGGTGTTCTGCTCTGCTTGCGTGAGCTTGGTGTGATCGAAGTGGGCGGGCTTCCAGCCATCGGTCGTATGGCAGCTAGTGCAATTCGCTGCGATACGCTCGTGCATGGCATCGCTGGGCTCCTGGTGGCAGCTGGCGCAATCATTACGGCGTTCAATGGGCAGCAAGGCATGGTCGAATTCGCGTGCGGGCTTCCACTGCTGTGCATCGTGGCACGATGAACATGTGTTCGGCAGCGGTGCGTGCAAGTCATCGGCGGGCTTGGCGTGGCATGCAACGCAGTTCGCAGCGATGGCCGCAGAAAGCAGATCATGCACGAAGCCAGCCGGAGCCAGGTCCGCGCTACGCCCATTGTGCTCGCCGTGGCAGGACACGCACTCCATGGCCTCGAGCGCCTCGTGGAAGAGCGGTCGTTCGGCGTGCGCCACGGTATCTCTGCCGATGTCGGCAAGGGTGTGGCACGCGATGCAACGATCATTGGGCAAGCCGCCGAAGGGCTTGTGGCAGGAGAAGCAATCGTTGCCGGTCTGCTGGTGCGCTTCGGATAGCTCGCCCGGTTCCACCATGCGGTGCGGATACATGAACACCAACGTGGTGCATAAGGCGATGAGAGCGAGAACGATCGCGGCCCTCATTTGGCGAAGAGCAGGATCGAAACAATGTGCATGAGGGAGAACACCGCGACGAGGAAGGCGATAGGCATATGCACCACGCGCCACTTCTTCATGGCATCCACGGCCACCAGATCGAGAAAGAGCTCTTTCTCGGCCTCCTCTACGTTCATGCCAGACGCCACGATGGACCGGCGTCGCTCACCCACGGTCTCGCTCGCCTTCTTCAACAGGTATTTTCCCACAAGTCCGCTGGCCACACTGATCAGGAGCAGGGCGGTGGCGATCCATGGCAGGCGCGCGTTGAAATGGATGCCCGCATGCACCAGGATCATGACCGACCCCACCCACGCCATGCGCTCATGGATCATGAGAAGCTGCTTGGGTGATCCCGACCGGATGAGCTGGCGCTTGCGCAACGAATAGACGAAGGATGCAAGAATGACCGCCGTGCCGATGGGCCCCAGGTAGCGGCCGATGATGACGAGGTCCACGGCGTGAAGCAGGTAGTCGATGAGGATGGTAATGAGGATCATCAGGAGGAACATGCCTGCGAAAGGCAGCACATGCCTGATGAGCACATTGGACCCCGGTGGAGCGGTGCGGGAGGTCGACATGAGTCGCAAGCTACCTGTTGAGCACTGGTGCAGAGTGACATTCATCAACAGGCATGTGACTTTTCGTCCCGAGCATCACCTCACTATCACGAACTTGCAAGCATGTCCGCGCCATCTTTCCGCCTACGTATCGAAAGCCTCCGTACGGAGGTCGACGCCGCCTTCCTGTACGACCGCATTGCGGCGCATGAGGACGACCCTCAAGTGGCGAAGCTCTTCCGCGAGATGGCCGCCATCGAGCGCGGCCATGCCGATCACGCCTTCGCCCAGTTGACCGCCGATGGAACGTTGACGGAGATGCCAGGCCCCTCCTGGCGCGCGCGCATGCTCGATCGCATCGGCAAGCGCATGGGCTATGGCCATGTGATCGCACAGCTCATGGATGTGGAGAAGGAGTTGGCGAGCGCAAGCATCGCATTGAAGCAGAAGACCGGGGCACCATTGAGCGGCGGAGAACGCAACCACGTGCTCATCCTGCAGTCGCTGATGGCCAACAAGCGGGGCATGGGCGGCGAACAACTGGGCAGGATCGAGGGCAAGCATAAGACGGTTGGCGGGAATGCGCTGCGCGCGGCGGTGCTTGGTGCGAACGATGGACTGGTGAGCAACATGAGCCTGGTGATGGGTGTGGCGGGTGCCACCGATGGCGATCAAGGCGTGTTGCTCGCAGGCTTGGCCGGCCTGCTCGCCGGCGCATTGAGCATGGCGCTCGGCGAGTGGATCAGCGTGAAGAGCTCCCAGGAGCTGTACGAGCGGCAGATGGCGCTGGAGATGACCGAACTGGAAATGAATCCGGAGGGCGAGCGCAAGGAGTTGGTGCTGATCTTCATGGCCAAGGGCATCTCGGAGGCGGAATCGGAACGCCTGGCGACGGAAGCGATGGCGGACAAGGGCAAGGCGCATGCGCTTCTGGTGAAAGAGGAACTGGGCATCAATGCGGAAGAGCTTAAGGGCTCGGCATGGGAAGCGGCCATCACATCATTCTTCCTCTTCGCCGTGGGCGCCATCCTCCCGGTGATCCCCTTCTTCCTCACCGGCGGAACGAACGCCATCCTCATCAGTGTTGGCTTGAGCGCTGCAGGCCTCTTCGTCATCGGCAGTGCCATTACGCTCTTTACCGGCCGCGGGGTGTGGTTCTCCGGCATGCGCCAGGTATTATTCGGGCTTGCCGCCGCCGCGATCACCTTCGGCATCGGCAAGTTGATCGGGGTGAGCGTGGCGGGGTGAAGGTTGATGACGAAGGCAACAACGCCCCTTCCGCAGTGGAGGGGGGCGTTGTTCCAAGGGAGTGGCTCCTATCGCGTGATCAGGATCCGCAGCACAGGTGCGCTGTCGTTGTCGCGTATGCGCAGGAAATACATCCCTTGCTCTGCTTGGCCCATGTCCACGCTCGTGCGAGCACCGGCAAGCCTTCCCGAGCGGACCAATTGGCCGGTGGCGTCGAGGACCTCATAGGCTTGGCCGTGACCACCTCTCAACTGGATGGAGAAGATCCCATTCGATGGGTTGGGCAGCACAAGCAGGTTCGGTGCGGAGAGGCCTGTGACTCGGGTGCTCAGGTAGAGCCAGCCCTCCGAGAGGCTGCTGCACCCGTTGGCGTCGGTGAATTGCACGGTGTACGTGCCATCAACAGAAGGCACCCACCACGGATCGGTGGCGCCAGGGATGCTGACGCCGCCGATGAACCATTGGAAGGTTCCGGCTTCGCTCACGAGCAACGAGTCGTTCGATAGTGTGATCAGCGGTTGTGGTGGCAGCGGGTTCACCACCACATCGATAGCCGGGTCGCTGGTCGCGCTGCAGCCGATCAGGCTGGTCACCGTTACGGTGTAGGCTCCGGCAGTGGTCACCGTCAATTGGTTGATGGTGGCTCCGTTGATCTCGAGGCCATCCAGCCACCACTGGTATGCCGCATCGTCGATGGCGTCGGCGATCAGCATGGTACCGCCGCCTTCGCAGAAGGTGGTGGGTTCCGTAGAGGTCACACCGGGAGCATTGAGCGATTCCGCGATCACGCTGATGGTGGCACTGGCTTCGGACGAACAGCCGACGGAGTCGGTGGTCACGATGGAGTATTCACCGGAGGCCATGGCTACAAGTGCAGTATCCGTTCCTCCACTGATCGCATTGCCATCGAGGTACCACTGGTAGGTGTTGCCCAGCGCAGCAGGGACGTTCAGTTCCACCGATCCTCCATCGCAGAAGCTGGTGGCGCCAACGGCCGTTGCGTCCGGCGTCTCGGGCAAAGCGTTCACGGTCACCGTGATCGCTGCGCTCGGTGCTGACGAGCATCCATCGGTGCTCGTAGCGATGATGGTGTAGTCACCGCTCGCATCGGCGGTCAATTCAGTGGTGGTCTCATTCGGGATCACACTGCCGTCGAGAAACCACTGGAATGTACCTGCGGGAACGTTCGCGGCAGAGAGCTGCACCGAACCACCTGCGCAGAATGAGGTGGTATCAAGTGCCGATACCTCGGGCGCGGGCACCGATTGCACGCTCACCACCACATCCTCCGTGATGAAGTTGCATCCGGTGGTGCCGTTGATCACTTCCACGGTATAGATGCCGCCCAGTGTGGCGGTGACCACGCTATCCGTGGCACCCACGATGGGCGCATTGTTCAGCATCCATTGGTAGCTGAGCGGAAGCTGCCCGCTCTGGTCGTGCGCGGTGACCATAACGGAGGCCCCGGCGCAGATCAAGTAAGCCGTCTCATCCACAGCGTGCGTGGGCGGTTCGTTCACCTCCACGACGATGCTGTTCGATGTCGCCGATCCGCAAGCGTTGTCTACCAGCACGGTGTACGCGCCCGCTTGCGCGGCATCGTATGTGTCGCTGGTCGCACCGCCGATGTCCGTTCCGTTCAATTGCCATTGGTAGGAAGGGCCGCCGACCGCCGTAAGCGTCAGCGTTTCGCCCGTGCAGATCAGGGAAGGACCGGAAGCCGAGATCGAGGCTGCCGTGGCGCCGCCTATCGTGATGTTGAAGGCATTGCTCGTGCCGGTGAACCCGGGGCTGGTGCTGATGACCCGGATGCGATATCCGCTGCCCGGTGGCGTGTTGGCCGGGATGGTGGCGTTGATGATGCCCGATGTTGTGGCCGTCACATCGCCGATGTTCGCCGGCGAGGCGAAGCTGCCACTGGCGTCGGAGAGCTGTGCGGTGAAATGGTTGGCAGGAACGAAGAATCCCCCGGCATTGAATGCGCCCGTTGCTTCATAGTGGACCGGCACTGCCGCGCCGGGGCAGATGGTACTGGCCAGCGGGGCGACCACCTCGATGGTGCGCGGCACATCATAGTAGTAAATGGCGTTCACGATCTCCGTTCCGAAGACCGTGGTGGTGTTGATCTGAAGCACCGGTACGCGCAGGCCCTGGGCCAGCCATTTGTACTCGCGCACCACCGGACGATCGATCGCGAAGCCGGTGATGGTGTCGTGCATGGTGAGGGTCGTCTTCACCCGGATGACATCGAACACCCCACCAGGCGTTGTGATCGCGCCCCAACCATCGACCACGTTATCGCGGTCTTGTTCGAAACCGTAGTAGCCGATGTTAGGGATATCGATGTGGTAGCTGCTGTGCGATGCGCTCGTGTTCCCGTAGGCCAGTGGCAACTGGTAGATCACATCATGCTGGTCGAAGATGAGGGGCAAGGGAATGCCGCTCAGTTCCACGCCGTAGCCCACCGTTTTGTACACGCTGTTGGAGTGATAGCGGAATGTGTACGGGTTGTCGATGGGCAGCAGATTGCTGAAGGGGATGTCCACTCCCTGCTTCGCGTGGTTGGCGCGGTTCGCGTTGAAGAAGATGTCGGCGTAGACGATGGCATAGATGAAATTGGTGCTGGCTACGGTCTGGTAGTTCGTGGTATCGCCTGCATTGGCGGCCAGATTGGAATAGTCCCACGTATGCGCCGGACCCGTCGCAGCGTAGTTGACAAGGGGATTGGTCACTGCTCGGACGCGCACGAGTTCATCGTTCGCATGAGGCATCTCCGCCTGGCCGATGGTGATCTGCGCCTGGGTGCTGAAGACCGACAGAATGGAGAACAGGAGCGTGTATAGCTGTTTCATGGGTGACGGGTCTGATGCAACTTACTGCAAGCATAGACGCAATGCCAGCACCAGCGTGGCTTTGGGGAACCAACTCCCCACAATGTCCTGTTCAGTGCGGCGGTCACCATCCGTCGGGCTTCCGGTCCAGAAGCCATCCGGTGGTCCGCCTCAGCCCATCGGGGACCAGGCCGTATTGTTCGGTTCGCACTCTTGTGCGCGGCCGGTATTTCGATGTTCCGGAAGAATAGACGGCACCTGGTGACCTACTCCGTGATGATCCGGAAGCTCGCACGGTTCCCATCATCATCGGTCAGTTCAAGAAGGTGCATGCCGGCAGGGAGCGCATCCACCCGGATGCTTCCGTGCTGTGGACGGCCTTCCTGCAGCACAGCACCGGTCAAGGACATGATCCGATAGCTGGTAACGGTTCCATCCCCGATGATGCGCAGGATGTCGTGCGCCGGTACAGGCGACACGGCAAGGCCCCTTGTCGTTGGCTGGCCCGCGATCCGCGTATTGATGCAACTGCCGGGGATGTTCGCATCCAGCCATTGCAAACGAAGCGCGATCCAATGCTTCAAGGTATCGAGCTCGGCAGCGTAGGTGGTGGCGCACGACAGCACTTCCGGTGCAGGCCCGCTTACGCCCAGGATGGGCCATTTCTGGAAGTGCCGGGCCTGGGCGTTCTGCACCCGCGCGCCCACACTGTCGATGTACGCGAAGATGCCCCCCTCGGAGAGAGCGGTGGTTCGGTACTCCTCGTACGTGCATCGTAGCTCGTTGGCGAAAGTGCTGTCCTGCAAGAGCCGGATGTACCAACCGGTGGAGTAGTTGTCCGTGAAGCAGTCGTTCACCAAGTGCGTCCATCCCGATCCATCGATCGGGTCGCAGATGCTGCAACCCCAGATGTTCTTCCACGCCCAGTCGAAGTCCCAGACAGGTCCTGCCTTCAGTTTGCCGCCACTGGAGAACTTGTCCTTGTGGAAGAACACGCTCTTCTTGAAACCATCGGCATTGCGCGCCACTTCGTTCACGAGGAAGTAGTTGATGAACGACGGTACGTCCAGGAAGCGGCGGTAGCCGGTGATCGGATCGGCGAAGTCCGTTGCATAGAGCGCTGTCTCCAGGCTGTCGACGAAGGCGGCGATGTAATCCTTCTGCGGTGCAGTGATCGTGTCCGGATCGGGATACTCGTACACGAAATGCACGTCGAATCCCGGGTGATCGATGGGGGAGTAGTTGGATTGGAAGCTGTTGCTGCTATTCCAAAGGTTCTGCTGCAGGATGTATCCACCGGTCGCGTCATCGCCGCTGTTCTCATCGCCGGTGAGCCTGGCGATGTCGACACGGCCCCCATCGCGCTTGATCTTCTCGCCGAACACGTAGATGCCTTTGTAGGAACTGTCCACGAGCACTTCGCACAAGTGGGTGCGTGGCGCGTACTGCCCCATGCTCCGCGCCAGGTGGAAGGCCAGCTCGTTCCGCACCAGCGATCGGTCGTTGTAGTTGCTCAGCAGCAACCAATCGTTCTCCTCCGGCATGCCCAGGAGGCTCACGTTGAGGTTCGCGCCCGAAGTGTCCCTCGTCTCCAGCACGTAGGGCCGCTGAGGGTAGCCGGAAGAGGTGGCGCCGCGGATGCCGATACCGATGCGGCCATCGTACACATTGGAGGGGTCGGTGATGTGCGTGATGTTGCCGGGGCCGTTGTACTTGATCTCCATCAGTGCGTTCACCTTGCCATCGAAAGGGATCGCCTGGCCCTGCGTGTTGATCAGCACGATGGGCAGTTCGGTGCTGTCCAACGATATCGTGCCCAGGTCGGCTACGCATAGCTCGAAGGCCCCTGTGGCTCCGCCGTAACCGAAGACCTGCACGTAGAGCGTCTCACCGGCTGGCAGTTCGTACGCAGTTGCAATGGAGAAATAGCCCTCGCCGGCATCATCATCGCAGGCGTGGTTGGCAAGGCTGAAGCAATCGGGGCCGGTCCACAATGCCACTCCCGTGTCGTTCAATCCACCAGCATCGAAGGTGCTCACGCTCACGTTCCCACTGGCAGGAACAGGCATGCTGTACCAGAGATCGCCTCCTTGGTAGTTCGCGCAACCAGGATTGATGCCGGTGCCTGCGGCACCCGCGTTATCGACAATGATGCAATCAGCTGTATCAATGGCCAACGCAGTGCATGGCGAAGCACCTGGAGCGGGCACGACGGAGCAGTCGATAGAGCCGGAGAAGACGAGCCCGGTCGCCGGGCCCGGCCCATCGGCGAAGAGCGTTGCGCCCCACTGGTTCAACAGCGTGTAGCTGTTCTCCTCCTCCCAATCCTGTGGCGTATAGATCAACTGGATCCCATCGCCCGTGCATGCCGTGAACGTGCTCGTGCTTCCCGACCCCGTAGCAGCGAACGAGCCGATCACTGCGCCATTGATCGAGACTTGCAAGGTGCCGCCGTTCCAACCGTCGCCGTAGCTGTCGTGCATCACCAGCACATGATCGCAGCATTGGCCCAACAGCATGCTGCCCCACAAAAAGAACGGCAGGATATGGAGCGCAGCAAGGAGGGGTCGTCCCATGAAGGTGGTGGGGCCTTTGCGACAAACATAGCTGACTCGGACAGAGCGATGGCTTGGCGAAGGGTTGCGAGCCGCTTCTTCGATCGAACGGAACCGCGCACGCATCGGCAATGCGCCTTGCCAACTGATCGGCATCAGGCAGGACCTTTCTTCACCTCTTACCTTTCGCTCGACACCCGATCATGATCAAACGCATCCTCCTCGTGCTCGCGCTGCTCTTCGCGGTGGCGCAGTTCTTCCAGCCCGACCGCTCTGTTCCGGTCATCGATCCTGCGGATGATATGCTGGCCATGTCGAACGCGCCACCCGGCATCCGGAAGCTCGTCATGGGCGCGTGCTACGACTGCCACAGCTACGCAACGGACTATCCAGCGTGGGCCTACATCACACCAGTGAACTTCGTGATCGAGCATCACATCGAAGAAGGACGGGAGCACTTGAACTTCTCCGCATGGACCGCCCAAGCCGGGCGGGAAGAGGCGCGTGAGTGCGGTGAGAGCATCGCCGAGGGCGAGATGCCGCCAGGGAATTATGCGCGCATGCACGGCCATGCACAGTTGAGCGCCGCTGAGAAGCAGGAACTCATCGCATGGTTCAATGCCACCCTAGGCACCGAGGAGCCCGGATCTGATGCGATGGAAGAGGAGGAGGAGCGCGACTGATCACGGTGCCCGCATGATCAGCATGCAGCCTTCGACGGGCTGGTAGCGGCCACGTGGAGCGCCCGGCATATCTTCAGCACGCCGGTTCGGAGCGTGCGAGCCCTTGCTGATCGAAGTGGCCGCGCTACGCATGACGGATCCCGGCACGGGAATGATCGTCGTCGATCTGCACGGCCCTTGGATCGCCGCCCGACGGGCACCGATGCTGCGCGTGGCCCTCCCTTTCGTAGCCGGGTTGCTGATGGCATGGCGATTCCTGCCTACGGTGCCTCAGGCAAGTTACTGGCTGCTGGCCATGACGCCCCTTGTGATTGTGGTGATGGCGTTGCCGGCCCTCCGTGTTTCGCGCTGGCAGCGCGGACTGCTGTTGTTCCTCTGGTTCTTCTCCTTCGGTCTCTTCTGGCAGGTGGTACGTCTGCCGGAGAGCGATCCCCGGCATGTTTCGCATGCACGTGAAATGAGCGCAACGTGGCTGGTCCGCGTCGATGCGATCAACGGCATCACGCCCAAGCTCCTTCGCGCCGACGCATCGTTGATCGCCAGGGCCACAGGCTTAGGGGTCGCTGCTCCCGTCCATGGCAAGGTGATGCTGAGCATGATGCGTTCTCTGGAGAGCGATCCACTTCGCGTAGGCGATCGCTTGATCCTGCGTGCAACGGTGGAGCCCATTGCGCGCATCGCTGACCCGGGCGGATTCGATCGCCAGGGTTGGGCCGCGAGCAGGGGCATCACGTGGGAGGCATTCGTCGGCGCGGGCGATCGCATCTATCTCGATCACCCGTACCAATGGACGGATGTGTTCGCAGCTGCGCGGGAACGCGTGGGGAAGTGGTTGAAGGAGAGCGGGCTGCCAGTGCGGGAGCGTGCGTTGGTGAAGGCGCTCATCCTGGGCGAGCGCGATGAGCTTGATGGTGAGCAGAAGAATGCCTTCGCTCGCAGCGGCACCATACACGTGCTGGCGGTATCGGGCATGCATGTGGGGCTCATTTTCATGGCGCTCAGTTCCATCACCGGTTGGTGGGGACAGCATGCGCGTGCGCGATGGGCACGCGCTCTGGTGCTGTTGCTCGCGCTCTGGTGCTATGCGGGTCTCACTGGCGCCTCGCCCAGCGTTCTGCGCGCCACGGTCATGTTCAGCATCTTCATCCTGGCCGGGCTTGTGCGCATGAGGACTGAGCACTTCAACAGCCTGTGCGGCGCGGCCATTGCGCTCTTGCTCTGGGATCCTGCCATGCTGCACCATGTCGGGTTCCAACTCTCCTTCCTCGCGGTCCTGGGGATCGTGCTCTTCCTACGGCCCCTTCAAGCTTTGTGGTCTCCATCGAATGGGCTGCTGCGACAGGTGTGGTCCCTGGCGGCCATCTCGCTCTCGGCACAGGCGTTCACGACACCCCTGTCGCTTTTCGCCTTCAAGGCATTCCCCGTTTGGTTCCTGCCGGCCAACATCGTGGTGGTGGCAGCAGCGGGTTTTGCCGTCTATGGCGGGGTAGCCTTGATTGCCTTGCACAAGCTGCCGTACGTCGGAGAAGCGTTGGCGTGGGGCCTCGAGCAGTTGCTGCGATTCGTCGGATGGTCCACCGGAGTCTTCGCCTCGCTGCCCGGTGCCTATCCTGCCGTGCGCGCTTCGTTCGCCGACATGGTGCTGCTCTTCGCACTCGTCTCGGCCTTGGGGGCGTGGTGGCTCTGGAGATGGGGCAGCATGCGATGGGCAACAGGCATGGTGCTCGCTCTGTTGCTCTGCTCGTGGGGACTGTCCGCCCATGATTCGCATGAACGTGCAGCATTCGTGGTGTACGACGAACGCGATGGCGTCCTGGCTGCCATGCTCCATGGTCGCACACTGGATGTGATGAGCACTACAGACAGCATGTTGACCAGCGAGCGCGCACTATTGAAGATCGATCGGCACCGACGAGCATTGGGCATCGATGCAGTGCATGCGCAAGCCTTGATCTCTTCTCGGTCGGACACCGTGCATCGGACAGGTTCCTCGTGCTTCGGATACGGGCGCTGGCGCTCGCACCGGTACGATGTGCTCTTCAGCACCGGTGAATCACCCGCACAGGTGCGCAGCGCGGACCGCTTCGATGCCATCGTGCTGCACGACACCGGCTACCTTGACGAGGCGCAGCTCGATCGCCTCCTGGCATCGACTCAGCGACTTGTCCTCGCAGGAGGTGTGCCCTGGAGGGCGCGCAGGCTCGCGCGCGAGCGATGCAATGCTCGTGGTCTTTACTGCCATGACATAGGCGCTCAGGGAGCCTTCATCCTGGAGCGTTGAGGAGGATGCATCTCCGATGAGCTTGGCGGATCGCTCACGTATGAATGTTCCCGCTCCTTGTCCGGCGATCAGATCGCGCTCAAAGGGAACACCTCCTTCAGCCGTATGCCCTTCTCGGTCTTCTCCACGGTGCAGCATTGGTTCACGGATCATGCTCGAGGAAGAGCACGAATTGTTCGTCTGCGGCACGTTCGAGGAACGCTGCCTTCTCGGTGAGGGTGAGCAATGGGCGTGTGTCATAGGCCATCACCCATGCCACAGGGATGTGATGCACGCTGGGGAGCAGATCGGCTACGAAACAGACTGTTCGGCCCTTGTAGCTCAGGTGCGGGACCATCATCGCATCGGTATGGCCGTTGACGGAGAGGATATCGAAACCCGGCAGGAAGTCCTTCGTGATGGTATTGGCCGTCGGCGTTTCGCGTGCAAGAGGGACGAACCGCAATTGCCCGCTTTCCATGATGGGCAGGATGTTCTCCTGCAGGAAGCTGGCCTTCTCCCGCGCGTTCGGTCGGGTGGCCCAAGCCCAGTGGTGCTCGTTGCTCCAATAGGTCGCGTTCTTGAAGGCCGGCTCGTATCCGTCGCGGGCGCTGTTCCACGTGATCGAGCCGCCGCAATGGTCGAAGTGGAGATGGCTGAGGAATACATCGGTGATCTCATCGGGGCCGCAGCCTAGCTTCTTCAACGAACCGGTGAGCGTGTCATCGCCATGCGGTTCGTAGTAGCTGAAGAAGCGCGCGTCCTGCTTGTCACCCAGCCCGTTGTCGATGAGCACCAGTCGACCCTCATGCTCCACCAGAAGGCAGCGCATGGCCCATGTGCATAGGTTGCGCTGGTCGGGCGGGTGATGCTTGCTCCATAGCGTCTTGGGCACAACACCGAACATGGCGCCGCCGTCGAGCTTGAAGAAACCGGTGTCGATGGGGTGAAGGGTCATGCTGGAATGGGATTGGTCGATGCAGGTGCGCGCAGGTTCCGCCAGAGCAGAACAGAGAGCAGGATCTGGCAAAGGAAAAGCGGCAGGCGCAATAGTGTTTGCGCTGCTGGCATCACCAACGCCTCGCTCCACCGAGCGACCGCATCAACGTCGGTGATCTTGGTGAGGAAGGCGCCATGAGATGGGATCAGCGCATATTCCACGAGGTAGGTGAGGGTGAATACGACGAGCGCAGCCTTCAACAAGCGGCGTTCGCTATCACGGCCGACCCAGTACAGTAGCACGAGCAGCGGAAGGGTCCATCCGATGTACTGCGGCGCATAGCCGGGGCCCAGGAGCGTGATGCAAAGGAGGCACAACAACGTCGCTCGAAGGATGGTTGGACGGTCCATTCCACCTCTGCTGCGCGCACGCCACGCCACCGCCAGCGCTGCGGTTCCCATGAGCAATGGGGACACGGACGCATAGAGGTGTTGGAGCGGTGCTGCGCCGATGAAGGGCAACAGGCCCGTGATGCCGTACCAGCCCGCATAGCCGCGATAGGTGATCACATTGTCGATGATGCTGCCGTGGTGCGCGATCATCAGCGGAAGGATCCCGGCGAGCACCGGAGCGACTGCGAGCACGACGCCGCGCAAGAGGACCGTAAGCCGGGGTTGTCGCAGAACCACTAGCGCGAGCGGAAGAAGGATCAACGGGATGGTCTTGGTGAGCACGCCCATGCCGAGGAGGAAGCAAGCGAGCAGCCAATCCCGGTCCAACCCGCTCAGGACATATCGCCAGAACGCCCCGATCATCAGGATCATCCATGTGCCCACGATCGCATCGAAGTTGCAGTGCATCACCGCCTGCAGGATGGGGATCGGGTTCAGCGCCAGGCCGAGCAGCAACGGTGTCGTGAAGGGCAGTGCGGTCCCGTTCCGGAGCGCGAGCCGTCGCAGCAGAAGGACGTTGAGCACATCCACACCGATGAGGAAGCCCTGGATGCAACGCTCCAGCGGGATCTGCATCCCTGTCGCGATCCGGTCCAGAAGGAAGATGATGGTGGGCCACAGCGGCGGCCAGTTCAAGTGCCCGGTGTGCTCGTACGGATTCAGCCCCATACGCATGAAGTCCGCTACGCGCAACCAAGCCTTCATATCATACGACCAGGCATGCGGCAGCAGTGCGATGGCTACCAGGTGCGCGCCCACTGTCAGCAGGACCCACGCGATGGGCCTTTGCAGGAGGCGGCTGGCTGCAATCATCGAAGGGCGTGAAAGTAGCTGCCCTCGTGAACGCCGTCCGTCAGTAGCTCGTAATCAAGCGCGCCATCTCGGCCAGCTTGAAGGTCTTGGCAAGGAAGACGTTGTACTGCTCGGTGCCCACAAGCGGGTCCATGCGGATCTCTGCACCGGCGATCAGGCCCGAGCGCGAGCCCACGGCTGTGAACGACATGATGAAGCCTGCGCGCCAGGGCGATGGCATGCCGGTGATGGTGCCGTAGCACTGCAGGGCGAAATCGTCGAACTCGTGACGCAGCATCTGCCCGAAACCGATGAGCATGTCCGTGCGCACTTCGGTGTATTGCCGGTCGCGCGGCAGTGGGGGCAGGTCCGGTCGTTCGCTGATGAAGATGGCATCATCCGAAGTGCTCGTGTAGCTCTCTGTCACCCGGTCGCGGCGGTTGAGCAATCCGAAATAGAAGAGGTGGTACAGGCCGCTGGAGCCCGGTGTTCCCTCGGCGAGGTACCACGGCCGGTAGAGCGTGGCGAAGAAGCATTGATTGTCCGTCACCAGCTTCTTCACGCCCCCGGCAGATGAGGCATGCACGATGGCACTGTCGCCGCCTTCTTCCCAGTGGAAGCTCGCCAGCGGCGTGCTGGAGACCATGTACAACTGCTCGGGGATGAAGGAGTCCACCGTGACGCTGCGCACCTGATAGATGCCGCCGAGGAAGCCGCAGGTGGATCGCTTGGTGCGTAGCACCTCCGGCAGGTCGATGATGAGGTCGCCGTAGATGTTGTTGGCCTTGAACTTCTCGAAGAAGTCGAAGCTGGCGCCAACACTGATGCGATAGGTTGGTAGCGAGAAGAAGGGGCGGGGCTCCTCCGGGGTGATGCTCACTCGCGTTGCGTTCGACACGTCATTCGTCGCGGGTTCTGGTGCTAGGATCGCGGCGGGCACAGTATCCGCCTCCGTTGCGCTCGTGTCCTCCGCTTGGCCCGCTGCGGCCATGGCACCGAACAGGTCCAGCGTGAGGAAGATGGTGCGCGGGCTCATGGTTCTGGTGGGCGTGCAGGCGGAGGAGGTTGTGCAAGGCAGGGTCGGGTTGCGCAGACAGGAGACACAACGACGGCTTTGGGGCATTAGTCTATTTCCTGCGAACGGCCTCTACTGATGGATGCTATCGGTGTTCGGATCACACGGCAACGGGGTCACCTGTACAGGTTGCGGTCGGAGGGCGTACGTCAACGGTCGCATCGTAACCTTGAGCCATGGCGAAGAGGCCTAGAGTGATCGTGATCGCCGGACCGAACGGCGCGGGCAAGACCACCTTTGCACGGGAATTCCTTCCGAACGAAGCGGGAATCCTGCATTTCGTGAACGCGGACCTGATCGCGGCGGGACTATCGCCACTGGACCCTCCCGCCGCGCAAGTTGCCGCCGCCCGGATCCTGCTCAAGGAGTTGGATAGGCTTGCTGATGCACGTGAGGACTTTGCTTTCGAGACGACGATGAGCGGGTTGACCTATTTGGGTCGAATGCGGAAGTGGAGAACAAGCGGATACCGGATCGAACTGGTGTTTCTGAAACTTCCAACCGTCGAAATGGCTTTGGATCGCGTGGCCCAGCGTGTTCGGCAGGGAGGCCATCATGTGCCTGCTGTCGATGTAAGAAGGCGTTTCAAACGTGGTTGGCGTAATTTCGAGGCCGCGTACAAGAGCACGGTCGATTCATGGGCTGTGTATGACAACCAAGGCCGGATCCCCAAACTGATCGATCAATCCAATGGCTGAAAAGCGCCTCGTTCCAAAGACAGAGTTCGCCAAGTCGGTTGAGCGGGCACTGAAGCGCGCCTACCGTGCCGCATGCAAGACGGCCAAGATGCATGGCACCCCGGTAGTGGAGTGGATCGACGGGAAGGTGGTTCTGGTGAAGCCTTAGCATTCCACACCGCTTCGTTCAAGATCGTCTGGCGAGTCGAGCGCGCTTCGAGCAGTCGAACGGATCTTTGGCGCACGTTCATGGGCATGGCCGCATGAGCACATGAACACATGCCCACATGAAGCGCGTCCATTTCATCGCCATTGGCGGCAGTGCCATGCACAATCTGGCCATCGCCTTGCACCGCCAGGGCTTCGATGTCACTGGCAGCGACGATGAGATCTTCGAGCCCAGCCGCAGTCGCTTGGATCGCTTGGGCCTCCTTCCCGACAAGCTCGGCTGGCGACCAGAGGACATCACCACCGATATCGACGCGGTGATCCTGGGCATGCATGCCCGCATCGACAACCCCGAATTGCTGAGCGCGCAAGAGTTGGGCATCCCCGTCTTCAGCTATCCCTCATACTTCTACGAGCGCACGCGCACCAAGACCCGCGTGGTGATCGGTGGCAGTCACGGCAAGACGACGATCACGAGCATGATCGTGCATGTGCTGCGCCATGCCGGGGTGGAGTTCGACTACCTCGTAGGTGCACAACTCGATGGCTTCGACTGCATGGTGAAGCTGAGCGACACGAGCAAGGTGGCGATCATCGAAGGGGATGAATACCTCGCCTCTGCGCTGGAGCCCGTTCCCAAGTTCCACCTCTACAAGCCGGATATCGCGTTGATCAGTGGCATCGCGTGGGACCACATCAACGTCTTCAAGACCTTCGAGAGCTATGTGGATCAATTCCGCAAGTTCATTGCGCTGATCGAGCCCGGTGGTAAATTGGTGTACTGCGCTGAGGACGATGAAGTGAAGAAGCTTGCGCTCGAACCAGATGCGGGTGCAACGAAGATCCCATACGGAGTTCCCGGGCATCGCATCGACGATGGGGTCACGGTATTGGAGACCGGCCACGGCGATGTTCCATTACAGGTCTTCGGTCGCCACAACCTACAGAACCTCGAAGGCGCGCGGCATGTGTGCCATCTCCTGGGTATCGGCGACAAGGAGTTCTACACGGCGATGCGGACCTTTCATGGCGCCGCTCGACGCTTGGAGAAGCTGGCCGAGGTGCCAGGTCGCAGCGTCTTCAAGGACTTTGCCCACTCGCCGAGCAAGCTGAAGGCGACGCTGGAAGCTGTGCGCGAGCAGTTCCCCCAGCGGCGGTTGGTGGCGTGCATGGAACTGCATACCTACAGCAGCCTCAGCGAAGGTTTCCTGGACCAATACGCCGGCAGCATGGATAGCGCCGATACCGCCATCGTCTTCTACGATCCGCATGCGGTACAACTCAAGCGCCTGCCGCCGGTGCCCACCGAAAGGGTCAGGAGCGCATTCGGCCGCGCCGATCTGCTGGTGCTCAACGATCCCATCGCGGTGATGGGTGCGGTACGCGAAGGCATCGGTGGCGACAGTGTGCTGCTGATGATGAGCAGCGGCAACTTCGGCGGACTCGATCTTCAGGCGTTGAGCGAGGCCTTCATCGCCTGAGGCGACGCAATAGCTTGTGGTGCAGGATCGCGATCAGCAACGCGTTGAAACCGCCAGTTGCCAGCAATGCGAAGAACGTGATGGTGGCGTAGTTGAAAGGCGTGAAGAACTGCTGCAATCGCGGGCGGATGACGTTCTCCGGCTGGCCTTCGGCGACACCACGGGCCACCATGTCGTTCACACGCTCCGCGAAATAGCCGTCCTCGATGGCGCCATAGTACGCCCAGATGAACGCCGTGCAAAGCAGTGCGTACAGGGCCGCGCTCTTGAATCCTTCGCGCACAAGACTGGGGAAGGGCGTGCCCGCATCGCGCACCAGCAAGCGGTGATCGGTGAAGAACACCACGGTGACCACGGCAAGGAAATGCACGAGCATGAAATCCGTCCCTTCCGGTGGATGGCCGGTGTAGAACAGGATCAACCGGAGCGCGATGACCGCGAGCGCTGTGAGGGCCGCCAGTGCCATCGGCAATGTTCAGCCGTTCATCGAGACGAGGAACTCCTCGTTGCTCTTCGTTCCTTCCATGTGCTTCTTCACGAACTCCATCGCCTCCACAGGGTTCATATCGGCCAGGTGCTTGCGCAGGATCCAGGTGCGCTGCAGCACTTCCTTGCCGTGCAGCATGTCGTCGCGCCGCGTGCCGCTGCTCATGATGTCGATGGCGGGGAAGATGCGTCGGTTGCTGATCTTCCGGTCGAGCACCAGTTCCATGTTGCCCGTGCCCTTGAACTCCTCGAAGATCACTTCGTCCATCTTGCTGCCGGTATCCACCAGCGCCGTGGCGATGATGGTGAGCGATCCGCCGTTCTCGATCTTGCGTGCTGCGCCGAAGAAGCGTTTGGGTTTTTGCAACGCATTGGCATCGACACCACCGCTGAGGATCTTTCCGCTCGCGGGCTGCACGGTGTTGTAGGCGCGAGCCAGGCGGGTTATCGAGTCGAGCAGGATCACCACATCGTGGCCGCACTCAGTGAGGGCTTTCGCTTTCTCCAACACGATACCGGCCACGGCCACATGGCGCGAGGCGGGTTCATCGAAGGTGCTGGCGATCACCTCGGCCTTCACGCTGCGGGCCATGTCGGTCACTTCCTCCGGACGTTCATCGATCAACAGGACGATGAGGTAGGCTTCCGGGTGGTTGGCCGCGATGGCATTCGCCACGTCCTTCAGCAATACCGTCTTACCGGTCTTGGGTTGAGCTACGATGAGGCCGCGTTGCCCTTTGCCGATGGGGGCGAAGAGGTCCAATACGCGCATGCTGATGTTGGTGTCCTTGCCCGCGAGCGTGAATTTCTCGTCGGGGAAGAGCGGCGTCAGGAACTTGAACGGCACGCGATCGCGCACCCATTCTGGATCGCGCCCATTGATCCGGTCGATCTTGAAGAGCGGGAAGAACTTGTCCCCTTCGCGCGGTGGGCGCACATAGCCCATCACCGTGTCGCCGAGCTTGAGGCCATACTGCTTGATCTGCTGCTGGCTCACGTACACATCGTCCGGTGAAGCCAGGTAGTTGTAATCGCTGCTACGCAGGAAGCCGTAGCCCTCGGGCATCACTTCCAGCACGCCCTCGCATTCCACGAAAGCGTCGAAGTTGAACTGCTCGCGCGGCGGCTGGCGGTCCTGGAATCCGCGGTCCTGCCGTTGTGGGTCGTTGCGTTGCTGATCCCCGCGTTGTTGGTCGCGCTGCGGGTCGCCGCGCTGGTCCTGTCGGCCTTCGTTGCCCTGTCCTTGCGGACGATCGCCCCGCTGGTCCCTCCGGTCGTCCCGGAAGCTGCGATCACCGCGGTCCTGCCGCTGGTCACCCCCCTGGCGATCGTTGCGCTGACGTTGATCGACTTCACGGCGTTCGCCCGTCGGGCGGTCGACTGGTACGCTCTCACGGCGGTCGTCAGAACGAGGACGCTCGTCCCTGCGCTCAACCGGAGGAGTGGTTTGTTGCACAGCGCGTTGCTGCTCCACAGGCGAGATCTCCTCGTCGTCCTCGCCATTCTCTTCCTCGCCGTTCTCGTCATCGTCCCCGTCCTCGTCATCATCCCCGTTTTCCCCGCTCACTTCCGCAGCCTCCTCTTGTTCGGGGTCCTCTTCCACAGCAAGTTCATCTGCTGTGGCCAGCGCCGTCAGCTCCTTGTCGTCGCCCACGAACGATGGGCCGATGGGCTTCTCGGCGGCCGGCTTGCCCGCCTGGGCTTCCAGGATCTTGGCCACGAGGTCCTGCTTCTTCAGGGTCTCTGATTTCTTCAAGCCGAGCTTCTTCGCGATCTCCTTCAGTTCGGAGATCTTCATGGCGCTGAGCGCTTCGTGGTCGTGCATGTCCAGGTGGGCTGGTGTGGGAAGAGCGTAAGCCTACGCCTTGCGGAAAGCCCCGGTGGGCTTCGTTCGATCCGGTAAATTCTTCAGGCTATGGAGCAGGTGCCGAACGGCGCCCGCGTGAGTACGGGGCAAACCTAAGGGGATTTCCCTGATCCGCAACCACGTCCCGTTCCATCTTTGCGCACCTATCGCCCTCATGCTCCAACGCGTTCAAACCCTGTTCCTGCTCGGCGCCGGCGCCTGCGCCGGACTAACATGGTTCTTCCCGGTTCGGTCATGGGCCTTGGGCGATTCAGAGGTGCGGTTCATGACCTTCGGCCTCTTCACAGGCGAAGGCGTGGAAGTGGTCGATATCGGCCTGCCGCTTCCGTACCATTTGGTGCATACGCTGTTGGCCGTGGCCTTCATCGTTTCGATGTTCCTGCATCGCAACCGGCCGAGGCAGGCGCGCGTGGTACGAGGCATCTGGCTCATGGCCCTGCTCATCGGCGTCATGCAGTTCATCTCGTGCAATTCCATCGATGCGTATTACGCCGAAGGCGTGAAAGCCCAGGCGAGCTATGGCGCGTCCTTCTTCCTGCCCATGGGCTCACTGCTTCTCGCGATCCTTGCGGAGCGCGCCATCCGGAAGGATGAGGAATTGGTGCGCAGTGCCGACCGCTTGCGCTAACGTTTCGCCGCCTCGGCCTTGAACTTGGCGATGGCGTTGCGAGTGAATTCGGAGAGCACCAGCCGCCCGCTGATCTTGGCGCGTTCAAGGAGCAACGTGTCCCAGTCCTCCGTGCCGCGCCACATCACCCGCTTGATCTCGGCCATGGCTTCCGGACTGTAACAAGCCAGCTCCTTCGCCTGCGCCTCGATGCGCGCATCGAGCGACTCGATGGTGTCGAACACTTCGGCATACATGCCAGCCTGCTCGCACCATTGTGCGCTGCGTCGCGTGGCCGGTGTTGCGCTGAGCAGACCGAAATGCCCGATGCCCACTTTGCGTTCCACCGCCGGACCGACCACGAAAGGCCCGATGCCCACTGCCAGTTCGCTCAGGCGCGCGCTGGCGTTGCTGTGCGCGTAGGCGATGTCCACAGCGCAAGCCAGGCCTACGCCGCCGCCCACGGCATGACTGTGGATGCGGCCGATGACCAGCACCGGCGCTTTGCGGATGGCGTTGATCACATGCGCGAAGCCGCTGAAGAAGGCAAGCCCGTTCGCGGCGTTGTCGATCGCCACCAGTTCATCGAAGCTCGCGCCGGCGCAAAAGGCCTTGTCGCCATCGCTGCGCAGGATGATGACCCGCGTGGTGGCATCCATGCCCGCAGCCGTGATGGCATCAGCCATGCCGCGCAGGATGTGGCCGGGCAGGCTGTTGCTCTTGGGGTGGTGGAAGGTGACGGTGGCGATGCCGCCTTCGCTCTCCGAGTTGACGTAGCCGTCTTGCATGCACCAAAGATCGTCGTCAGAGGCTCAATAGGTCCTTGAAGCGTGCGGCCTGCCGGCGGCTCACCTCGATGGTCTCAGGCTCGCCGTCCTTGCCTGTGTGCTTCAGCTTCACCATGAGGCCGCCGCTGAACCAGGGCTCGATCTTGTCCACCCACCGCAGGTTGATGATATGCTTGCGATTGGCGCGGAAGTAGACCAGTGGGTCCAGCTTCTCTTCCAATTTGTTCAGCGATCGCAGCACCAGCGGCTTCTGATCGCCGAAGCGCACGCGCACATAGTTGCCTTCGCTCTCGAAGTAGCGCACATCCTTCAGTGTCACGAACCAGCATTTCTCGCCATCCTTCAGGAAGATCTGGTCGCTCTCCTTGAGCACTTCGCGTTGCGGCGCGCCCTCTTCATGGATCCTGGGCAGCTTGTTGATGGCCGCCTCCAACCGCTGCGGGTCGATGGGCTTGAGCACATAGTCGAGCGCATTCACCTTGAAGGCTTCGAGCGCGTGCTCATCGTATGCCGTTACGAAGATCACGAGTGGTGCGTGATCGAGGGATTCGAGCAATTCGAAGCCCGTGCGACCCGGCATGTTGATGTCGAGGAACAAGAGATCGGGCTTCTTCTCGGCGATCAAGGCCTCCGCCTCGTCGGCGTTGCTGGCTTCGCCCACGATCTCGATCCCGTCATGCTTCTCCAGCAGCGTGGCCAGTTCCTTGCGTGCCAGGCGCTCGTCGTCGATCAATAGTGCTTTCATGGCTGTCCTTTCAGTTAGTCCTATTCGTTGCTGGATCTCGGGATCCCCACCTCCGTCACCACCATGCCGTCGCGGTTCTCGATATGCAGATGGGCTTGTCCGTGGTAGATCATCTCCAATCGCTTGCGTGTATTGCGCAATCCGATGCCTGTGCCGTTCACTTTGCCCGGCTCGTAGTGGCCGCTGTTGCTCACGCTCATTACGGTGGCGTTCAGGCCGCGATGCACCCCGATGCGCAGTTCCCCGCCTTGGGGCAATTTGGCAACGCCATGGCGCACGGCATTCTCCACCAGTGTTTGCAAAAGCATCGGAGGCACGGGCTCGCGCTCCAGTCCTTCCTCCACGTCGATGCTCACGCGCAGTCGCTCCTCGTAACGGATGGCTTCCAGTGCGAGGTAGGCCTTCACGATATCGAGTTCCTCGCCGAGCGGTACGGTCCTGCGCTTCACGGTGGCCATGGCATTCCGCAGGATGGCGCTCAACTGGGTGATGGCTTTCTTCGCCTGCCCGGGATCCTCATCGATGAGCGCCCTTATGCTGTTGAGCGCGTTGAACATGAAGTGCGGGTTCATCTGGGCGCGCAGGGTGCTCAGCTGGTTCTCGCGGTTGGCGGTCTCCAGGCGCAGGTTGCGGATCTCATCGCGGCGATGGCGGATGAAGTAGTTGTAGGCGAAGTAGCAGAAGCTCCAGATGGAGAGCAGCAGGGTCCAGTTGATGATCCGCGCGAGCACCTCGCCCGGCATCCAGTAGGCTCCCATGGCGGCCAGGCCCACGAGCAGATGGTGCGCGACAGTCTCGGCGGTGAAAGCCGCGACACCCATGACGAGCCCGGCAAGGATGAGGCGCGGCAGTGTGTATCCGATGCTCTTCTCCAACCAGTGATTGCGCACGATGATGGCGCGCAGCCCGTGGCTCACCGCCAAGCCGATGGCGTATTGTGCGAGCACCACGTCCATGCGCACGCTTTCGCCACGCTCCCAGTATGCCAGCAGGCTGAAGACGATGAGATAGAGCGCCCAGCCTGCGAATTGGGTAGCCCAATACACCAGCCGTGTGGGCACTCTGTAGCGTATGGGGCGAGCCTTGTCCATGATCGTTCCTGCCGAACGGGAGGCGCAAGTTATCCGCGGGCTTTCTCGGCATCACGCGGATCACATGAGCGGCCGGGGCTTCCTGTTCAGCGGAGAGGTGCAGGTACCTTGCCGCCGGTGAACTACCTGGGCCATCTTTTCCTGAGCGGTGCCGACCCGCTGTCGATCACAGGCAATTTCATGGCCGATGCCGTGAAGGGCCGTGATCTCTCACGCTTCCCGGAAAGCGTGCAGCAGGGGCTTCGGCTTCATCGCGCCATCGACAGCTTCACCGATGTGCATCCGAGCGTTAGGGCCGGTCGCGCACGCGTTCGTGATCATGCCGGTCGGTATGCGGGCGTGGTGATGGACCTCTTCTACGACCACCTGCTCGCCTCGCAATGGTCGCAATGGCACCACGAGCCGCTGTCCGATTTCGCGCAGCGGATGTACGCCCTGCTCGCAGCGCATGAGCCGCTCATGCCGCAGGATACGCGTTTCATGTTCAGCTTCATGCGCGAGCGCGACTGGCTTACCAACTACGCCAGCATCGAGGGCATCGGTCGGTCGCTCCACGGATTGAGCAAGCGTGTGCCGCAGGGCGAAGTGATGGCTGGTGCCGAGGCGGTACTGGCGGAATGGATCGACGAGTACCGGGCAGAGTTCGACATCTTCCTGCCCGATGCGATCGTACACACGGCGCCATTCCGATGAAGCAGAAGACCAGGGTGATAGCCGGAGTTGTTGGCGTGCTGGCGTTGATCGCGTTGGGCGTGGCGCTGCGCATGGGCATAGCCGAAGAAGGTCCACGGTGGCACCCGTGGGACGGCCCGGCACTGGTGCGCGACCTGGACGAAGTGGTGACGGACACGCTCAGGGTGCTGGTGCTGCGCGATGCCTTGGTCTATGAGGAACGGCCCAAGGCCGCTACCGGGCTTGAATACGAGCTGCTGCAGCGATTCGCGCGCAAGCACAAGTTGAAGCTGAAGGCCATCGCGTTCGACCATCCGGACAGCCTGCTCCTGGCGCTCTGGCGCGGAGATGGCGACCTGGCTGCCTTGCAGGCCGTGGACCGCGACGATTGGAAGGGGCATTTCGCAGTGAGCGATGCCTACGCTGCGACCGCTCCGGTGGTGGCCACGCTGCGTGGGGATCCGCGCATGCAGGATAGCATCGCGCATATCGAGGCATCGGTCGACAGCGTGCCGCGTGCGTGGGCTTCGCCTTTCGCGGATCCCGATTATGCATTCCATCGCGTGCTTCAGAAACCCGCCGCTGTCCCATCGGTGAGCACCGAGGAGGAACTGCTCATCGGGGTGGTGGCTGGTACGCATCCGGCTGCCATCATCAGTGCCATGCGCGCGGGGTACGAGGCAGAGCGATTCCCGATCCTGGAGTTCACCGATGCCATGGGACCGCCGCAGAAGTTGCGCTTCGCCATGAGAGCCTCTTCTCCGTTGCTCAGGAAAGCACTGGACGAATGGCTCAACGATGATCATGAGGAGGAAGCGCGCAAGCACATCATCCATGCATACGCGGCTGAGATCCCCCAGCAGGGTGCTCTGCGTGCGAGACGCATGAAGGGCATCCGACGTGACAGCATCTCGCCATTCGACGACGAATTCCGCAAGCACGCGGCCTCCACCGGATGGGATTGGCAATTGCTGGCGGCCATGGCGTGGAAGGAGACACGCTTCGACAGTACGGTCACCAGCCATCAGGGGGCTACGGGCATCATGCAGTTCATGCCCGGCACGGCAGAACGCATGGGACTCGATAGCAGCAGTCACATGGGCGACCACATCAACGCCGCAGCACGCTACCTGAGCCGGTTGGACCTCTTGTGGTTGCGACAGGTGCCTGACAAGGAGCAGCGCCTACGCTTCGTGCTCGCCTCCTACAATGCGGGGCCGGGACATGTGATCGATGCGCAACGGCTGGCCGGGCAGCTGGGATTGGATCCCGCCCGTTGGGATGGGAACGTGGAGCGTGCGATGCTCCTGCTCGCCAAGCCGCGCTTCTTCATGAGGCCCGGCATCAAGAACGGCTTCTGCAAGGGAAACCAGGTCTTCCTGTATGTGCGGGGCGTGCTGGCTGTGCATCGCCAGTTGAAGGGCCGGTAGCGCTGGGACTCGAGCATGCGATCCCGCTACCTTGCGGCCGTTCCAACCGATATTTCATGCGCATCCTTCTCTCAACGCTCGTTGCGTTCTTCTTTGTCGCGACAATTTCCGCCCAGGAGCCCAATATCATTGCTGGTCATCTGCTGGTCATGCTCAAGCCCGAGGCCACGGCGCATGCCATCGTCAGCGACCTGGCCACGCTTGGCGGTGTTCCCACTGCGTTGAAGGTCGACCATGAAGCCAGCGCACCGATGCGCATCTGGCTGCTCACCTTCAACACCAACGTCCCGCAAGCCTCCATGCTCGCTGCCGTGCGGCGCCATCCGGCCGTCATGATCGCGCAGAACGACCACACCATTGATGAGCGCATCGTGCCGAACGACACACAGTTCAACCAGCAGTGGCATCATGTGGACCCGCAGGACAACGACATCGATACCGATCTGGCATGGAACATCACCACCGGCGGCACCACTGCCAATGGCGATGCCATCGTAGTGTGCGTTGTCGAAGGCTTCGACCGGGTCCATCCTGACCTGAATGCGAATAGTTGGGTGAATGCTGCGGAGATCGACAACAACGGCATCGACGATGATGCCAACGGCTACGTGGACGATGTGTACGGATGGAACCCGGCGGCCAACAACGACAATACGCTCTTCAGCGGGAGCCATGGCACGTCATGCGCGGGCATGGCCGGCGCCGTTGGCAACAACAGCGCGGGCGTTGTGGGGGCCAACTGGAACGTGAAGCTCATGCCGGTGCGCATCGGAAGCCTCACCGAAGCGAACGTCATCGCCAGCTATACCTATCCCTTGGTCCAACGGCGTCGATGGAACAATACCAATGGCACCCAAGGGGCATTCGTTGTGGCTACCACCAGCAGTTGGGGCATCGACAACGCCAACCCCAATAACTACCCGCTCTGGTGCAATTTCTACGACACGCTGGGCGCTGCCGGCATCCTTAGCTGCGGCGCCACCGCCAACAACAACGTGAACATTGATGCAGTGGGTGATATGCCCACGGCTTGCAGCAGTCCGTTCATGATCAGCGTCACCGCTACCGATGCGAACGATCAGCGCACCTTCAGCGCATACGGCGTCAACACCATCGACGTAGGCGCGCCCGGAGCGAGCGTGCGCACCACCACCACGGGCAACACCTACACCACTACCAGCGGCACCAGCTTCGCTACGCCGCTCACGGCCGGTGTGATCGCACTGCTATACAGCGCGCCATGCACCGGGCTGGCCACCCTCGCGCGGACCGATCCCGACGGCGCAGCGCTGGCCGTGCGCCAGGCCTTGTTCAGTGGCGTGGAGCAGGTGGGCAACCTGCCCGGCACCATCGTCACCGGTGGTCGCATCAATGCGAACAACAGCTTGCAGTACATCATCGCCAACTGCGCGAGCTACTCACCCGCGGTGAGCGTCGCGCCGAAGGTCTTCCTCGAAGGAGCGTACCTGCCCGCCACGGGCCAGATGCGCGATGCGCTTCGTACCGCAGGACTGGTGCCGCTCACCGAACCCTACACGGCCATGGGATTCACGAACCTGAGCGGCGGGGGAGGAGAGAACACGAACGCGAACGTGCTGGCTGTGACCGGGGCCCGTGCCGTGGTGGATTGGGTGCGATTGGAATTGCGAGCGAACACCGCGCCCTATGCATTGCTGGCCACGCGCAACGCGCTGTTGTGCAAGGATGGCAGCATCATCAAGGCCGATGGCACGGACAATGTGCTCTTCAACTACGGACCCGGCACGTATCGCCTGGCCGTGCGCCACCGGAACCATCTGGGCACGATGACCGGCAACGGCGTGGCTTTCGGCGGATCGCCTGCTACGGTGAACTTCACGATCCCGGCCACAAGCACCTACGGCACAGAAGCACAGCGGGCCATCGGCGGTGTGAACGCGCTATGGATGGGCAATGCACTGCTCGATGGCCAATTGCTCTACGTGGGCTCCGGCAACGACCGCGATCCGATCCTCACGCGCATCGGGGGCAGCGTGCCCACCAACACGGTCACGGGCTATTGGGTGGAGGATTGCAACCTCGATGGTGTGGTGCGCTACGTGGGCCAGGATAATGACCGTGATGGCATCCTGCAGAACATCGGAGGAAGCGTCCCCACGGAGGTCCGTCTGGAGCAGATGCCCTAGGCGTCCAAGACCATCCAACGGAAGGAACGGCGCTTCGGTCGTAAGCGATGCAGGGGAGAGAGCGGCCCGCATACCTTGCGCCTTCAACCCCCTCGCATGAACCGTATTTCCGCTTCCATCCTTGCACTGCTCGCAACAGCACCGCTCTTCGCGCAGCAACAAGGACTGCCGCATGTGCTGGCGCCGTATGAAGTGCCGCTCATCCCAGCTTATCGCGACAGCCGCGCCAGCCTCGACCGCGGCATCGAAACGCCGCCCACCTTCGTACCGCGCACCATGGCTGAATGGGAGGAGGTGCAGACGCTGGTGATCACGTGGACCACCTATCCCAGCATCCTCAAGCAGATCGTCCTCGCCGCCGTTCAGGAGTGCGAAGTGATGATCGTCACCGACGATCAGTCCGGGGTGACGAGCTACCTGCAGAACACCGCCAATGGTGGTGCGCTCACCGACTTCAGCAACATCACCTTCCTCAATGCTGGCTTCAACAGTGTGTGGACGCGCGACTTCGGACCCGAGTGCATCTACGAGAACGAGGTGGACTCGCTGTACCTGCTCGACTGGATCTACAATCGCCCGCGTCCGCTGGACGATGCCATGAGCGATCCCATCGGCAATGCGAAGGGCATTGCTGTCTACAGCACCACGCAAGCGCCGTACGACCTGGTGCATACCGGCGGCAACTTCATGGCCGACGGCTTCGGCACCGCCTTCAGCAGCGAACTGGTCCTGGACGAGAACGGCCCCAACGGCCAGTACAACCAGACCGTGAAGACGGAGCAGCAAGTGCGCGACCTCATGGAGCAGTGGATGGGCATCCAACAGGGCCGCTACATCCTCATGAACACCTTGCCCTATGATGGCATCCACCACATCGACATGCATATGAAGCTGCTCGATGAGGAGACCCTGCTGATCGGGGAATTCCCCACCGGCCAGAGCGATGGTCCGCAGTTGGAGCAGAACATCCAGGCCATCGTGGCCAACTACAACTCGGTCTTCGGCACGCCCTATCGCATCATCCGCGTGCCCATGCCCAGCAGCACGGGTGGTGCCTATCCGCCCACGGCCAGCTACCGCACTTACGCCAACAACCTCTTCCTGAACAAGACCGTGATCGTGCCCACCTATCGTGAGCAGTACGACACCACTGGCCTGCGCATCCTGCGCGAAGCGTTGCCCGGCTATCGCATCGTCCCCATCGATTGCGACAACAACGGTGCGAACATCATCAGCGCGAGCGGTGCCATCCACTGCATCACCAAGGCCATCGGTGTGAACGATCCGCTGCTGATCCGGCACCAACGCCTTCCGGATACGTACGAGACCATCAACCCGTACATGGTCGATGCCTACATACGCCACCGTTCCGGTATCGAAAGCGCTGAGGTGTATTGGACCACCGATACCACCGCAGGATTCAACAGCGTGCCCATGGTGCCGGGGGCGAACAACACCTGGAGCGCTGGTATTCCCGCACAGGCAGCCAACAGCATCGTGTACTACTACATACACGCCACGGCCAACAGCGGCAAGGAACAGGTGCGTCCCATTGTTGCTCCTGATGGCTGGTGGAAGTTCCGCGTGCTTGACTTGAACGCGGGCTTGAACGGCGTCAACGGTCCTGTCATCGCCGACGTGTTCCCCAATCCCACCAGCAGCATCCTCATGATCACCGTGGCCGATGCAGGCAGCGAGCGAGTGCGGATCACCTTGCGCGATGCACTGGGCCGTGAAGCCATGCGCATTCAGGATGGTCCCATGCATAGCGACCAACGCGCATTCGCGGACCTGAGCTACCTGGCCGAAGGCGCCTACATGCTGGTGGTGGAAAGTGCCAAGGGGCGCAGCACCATCAAGGTGGTGAAGGATTGATCGCGATCGAACTCATGGGAAGCCCGGTCCATGGATCGGGCTTCTTCTTTATAGGACGGGTACCGATCGAGCAACTACCTTTCGATTCAACCTGCCGTTCGGCTAACCAGGATACCATGAGACTTCTCCTTTCCATTGCGATGCTCTGCGTGCTCAGCACAGCACTGCTCGCACAACAGCAGGTCTTCACCTCTTCCGGCCCGTTCACCGTGCCTGCCGGGGTCACGTCGGTCACCTTCGAACTGGTGGGCGCCGGAGGCAATGGTGCCAGCAACGGAGGTGGCGGCGGTGGTGGAGGAGGATATGCGCGCGGCACTTTCAACGTCACGCCGGGCACTACGTATTCCATTGTGGTAGGTGCGGGCGGTAGTGAGCTCGCCACCATCGTAGGCGGCATGGGCATTCTCGCTGGAGCGGGAGAGAACGCCACTACGGTACCCAATCCGAACATAGGTGGCGGCGGTGCAGGCGGCGTTGGGCTCGGTGGACAACTGGCGCGCACCGGTGCGGCAGGCGGCGGTGGCTACTGGACCTACTTCGGCGGAGGAGGTGGCGGCGCAGCAGGACCGAATGCGAATGGCACCATCGGTGGCAATACGATCGCATACATGCCCGGCGGTTGTCTTACGCCCGGCGGCACGGGTGGTTCAGGTGGCGGTGCTCCTGCGGGCGATGGCGGCAAGGGCGCAGGCTTCATCGACAACACGTGTACTGCGGCCGATCCCGCCGAGGTCGGCGCCAACTACGGCGGTGGCGGTGGCGGTGGAAACGGCAATAGTTCACCTGCCGCCACAGGCGGCGGTGGCATCTGCATCATCACTTGGAATGCATCCACGGATATTGCTCCCGATGAAGGAACCGACTTGATCTTCAGCACATCCTTCACTGATCGCATCGTGCCGCGCAACACCACCGGAAGTGAACGCTACGAATTGTTGGACGCGGGCGGACGGATCATCTGGAGCGGTGCGCGCATCGAGCAGGCCGACTTCGCTCGGCTGAATGCAGCAGCCTACATCCTACGGATGAGCGCAGGTGACGACCTGCGCGTATTCAGACTGGTGAAAGCCGATTAGCGCTTATCCAGCTCATAGATGAGCTGCAAGTACCCGAGCCTGCCCACGTACGGCCCGCCGTACACCATGCGCACGCGGTTGTCCAATACGCGATCGAATTTGTCGCCGCTCTCCACGGCGTCATCGAACAGCGGCAGTATGCCGAAGAGGTTGCTGGCGCCGAGCTTGATGGTGAGGTGCTGCACGGGGAACTTCACGTTCACTTGCGCGTCCACCATGTCGTAGCTGGGGATGGGGCCGGTGAACTGCGGCGATCCGGTGAAGGTGAATCCCTCCACTAATTTCCAGTTGATGCCGAAGCCGAGGTTGCGCTTGTCGGTGCCGGGCACTTTCATGTCGTGCGCGGTGAAACCGAGGTTGAATTTGTTCAGTGGCGTATTGAAGGCCGGGATGATGGGGTCGTCGTCGCCGCTTGCGAGCTTATTGTAGCTGTAGTTGATGCTGTAGGTCATCTTCTTGCGGAAGTAGCTCACACCGATGTTCGCGCCTTGGGTTTGCACCGTGCTGGTGGCGTTGGCCGCGAGGCGGTAGGCCTGCAGTCCGCCGATGGGGAAGCCATTGGTCTGATCGAAGCGGCCGCTGAGGCCGATGATGTAGCCGATGAAATCAGTGTACCAGCTAGCGTAGGCGCTGGCATCGATGTAGAATTTCTCCAGGTGCGTGCCGCGGTAGCCCACCTCTATCGTGCGCACCTTCTCGGGCCGTATGCGCTCCACGTTGAACCAGTCGATCTTCTGCAAGCCGCCGAGCAGGTTGGCGCCCGAGGTCTGCCGGTAGGCATTGAAGCTCTCCACGGTGAAGAGGCTGTCGCGCCCCGCTTCGAACTGCCCATCGATGTTGCCCAGCAGGATGGCGCGCCCCACGTTGTAGTAGAGGTATTGGTCCGCGAGCGTGGGATTCCGGAGGGCGCTGCTGAACGAGACCCGGAAGGTGCGGTCCTGCTGGGGCGTGAAGACCAACGACGCGGCAGGGGAGAAGAGCGCATCGAAGTTCTGGTTCTTGTCCATGCGCAAGGTGGCCGTGGCCTTCAGGCGATCCTTGCAAAGCACATCCTCCAGGCCGATGTACACGCCGAACTCGCGGTTGCGGATCACCACATCGCCGGTATCGCGGAAGATGGTGCCGACGCTGTTGGGCATGTACTGGCGTGTGCTGGCGCCTACCACCACTTCGCCTTTGGGCCGCCTTCCCTTCAGGGGCTTGAAGCGGTACTCGCCCATGCCATGCACCAGCCGTGAGCGATCGAAGAAGAGCGAGCCGCCATCGGTGAAGCGCGTGCTGGTGATCTCCTCGAATTTCTCATTGAAGCGATCGGTACCTGCGACATAGGCCGGATCGAGCGCGGCGGTGTTGTACGTATTGATGCTGTCGGCCACCAGCTGGTGGTAGCTGCGGAAGAGGTCGGCGTGGTCGAGCACGTACTGCGTGATGTAGGCGTCGTACTGGGTGGCGTTGGTGATGCCGATCTGAGAGGCTTCCGATGGCGAGTAGTAATCGGGCTGCGTCTGATCGAGCAGGCCAGGGTTGAGCGCGCTGCCGATCCAGCTGTCCCACAACGTGAAGTAGGCGCTGTTCCAATCCTGCGTGCTGCCGCTGGCTTCCTGCAGGCGCACGCCTGTGGTGAAGATGTCGTAGGTGTCGCCCGCGTCCTCGCCGGTGGTGTAGCCCCGCACGAACCACTTCCCTTCGCGCCGCAGTTCGATCCGTTCCTGGTGGAATTGGATGTTCTTCAAGCGGTAGCGGTTCTCGCCCTGGTACACGGTGCTTCCCCGGCTGTAGTTAGCCGCCACGATCACCTCGATGCTGTCGTTCATGAAGTGTAGCGACACGCCCGCCTTCAAATTGTCGGTGCCGTAGTCAACGAGGTCGGCCTCCTTGTACCCTGGGCGCAGGAAGATGCCCAACCCGTGGTAGTTGCGGCGGTCGTCCATGTTGCGCGCGTAGTTGTTGTTCAGCGTCACGTTCTCGTCGCCGTAGATGTTCACGGCATCGAAACCGCCGGGATTCGAGGCGCCGGTTTGCGAGTCGCTCGTAGGGCCGTAGTCCTCGGCGAACCAATCCGTGGCGCGCATGGCGCACAGGTTCAGTTTGTAAGCGAAGCGCTGGCGGCCGGTGCTGTCCTTGAACACCTGCGCCCAGCGGACCGCGCCTTCCAGCAGGTCGCGCTCGCCCGCCTTGGCGCTGATGCTCAGCCCCGGGAACAGCCAGGGGCTCTTGGTGGTCATGGCCACAACGCCGTTGAATGCGCCCGGACCGAAGTAAGCCGTGCTCGCACCGGCGATCACATCCACCTTCATTACATCCAGGTCGGAGCAGCCGAGGAAATTGCCCAGCGAGAAATTGAGCCCGGGGCTCTGGTTGTCCACGCCGTCGATCAATTGCAGCGAGCGCACGGGGCTGGTGCTGTTGAAGCCGCGCGTGTTGATCACCTTGAATCCCATGCTCGCCGCCATCATGTCAACGCCTTTGAGCGTGCCGAGGCTCTCATAGAAATCGCCACTGGGCGCTTCGCGGATTGCGATCACGTCCATGCTCTCCACGGTGAGCGGCGCCTGCTTCTGCTTCTCGCTGATGCGGCTGCCGAAGACCTCGGTCTCGCCCAGCAGCACCTGATCGGTGCTCAGCTTGAACTTCAGTTCCTTGTCCAGGCTCGCCACCCTGATCTCCTGCGGCGCGTAGCCCACGAAGCTCACCACCAGCGTGTAGGGCGGCAACTCGTTCAGCACCATTTCGAAACGGCCATCAAGGTCGGTGGTGGCGCCGTTGGTGGTGCCCTTCAGCACCACGTTGGCGCCGATGAGCGTTTCGCCCGTGCCGGCATCGGTGACCACACCGCGCAACTTGTACTGCTGCGCGCGGGCGCCAAGAGCGGTAAGGAAGAAGAGGACGGCGAGAAGCCGGAGCGAAGGCATCGCAGCCAAGATAGAAGGCGGCGCTACACGCCATGCGTTGCAGAGGCTGGCTGGATGCAGGTCGGAGGTCATGGCCCTTTCGCACCTTTACCGCATGCCCATCTCACTTACCAGCCACGGCGCTGCCGGAACCGTAACCGGCAGCAAGCACTTGTTGGAGGTCCGCCGCCACGATGGCAGTACCACGCGCCTGCTGCTCGACTGCGGCATGTTCCAAGGCGAGGCCGTGCGCAGGCGAGAGGAAGATCCCAACCGCCGCTTCGGCTTCGACCCGCGCAGCATCGATGCGTTGGTGCTGAGCCACGCGCACATCGACCACAGCGGCCTGGTGCCGCGCCTGGTGGCCCAAGGCTTCAAGGGCCCCATCTGGAGCACGCCCGCCACGCGCGACCTGTGCGCCATTATGCTGGAGGACAGCGCGCGCATACAGGAATACGACTTCGCCTTCGACCTGAAGCGCGCGAAGAAGCAGGGCCGCGAGCCCGAGGAACAGGAACCGCTGTACACCCCGGATGATGTGGCACCGGCCATGGCCTTGTTCAGCACGGCCGATCTCGGTGAGGCGGTGAGCATCGCACCGGGCATCACGCTCACCTACACCGATGCGGGCCATATCCTGGGCAGCGCAGCCGTTCACCTGGCGATCGATGATGGCGAACGCACGTTGCGCTTGACCTTCACCGGCGATGTGGGCCGCTATGTGGATAGACTGCTGCCCACCCCGGCGCCCTTCCCGCAGGCCGATGTGATCATCTGCGAGAGCACCTACGGCGATCGGGACCATGCAAGCATGGATGAGGCGGAGGGGGAACTGCTGCGGCACGTGACCGAGGTGTGCGTGGAGCGCGGCGGTCGGCTCATCATTCCGGCCTTCAGCATCGGCAAGACGCAGGAGATCCTGTACACGCTGAACGCATTGAGCAATGCGGGCCGTCTGCCGCGCGTGCCCGTCTTCGTTGACAGCCCGCTCGCGATCAGCGCCACCGATATCGTCCGGCGCTACAGCAAGCTCTTCAAGCCCGAGGTGCGCGAGGAACTGCTGAAGGACCCCGACCTCTTCACCTTCCCCGGAGTGGAGTTCGTGCGCAGTCCCGAACGCAGCAAGCAGCTCAACAGCATGAAGAAGGCTTGCATCGTCATTGCCGCCAGCGGCATGATGGAAGCGGGCCGCGTGCGCCACCATTTGCTGCACTGCCTGCCCGATCCGGCCAACGGGGTGCTGGCGGTGGGCTTCTGCGCGCCCGGCACGTTGGGCGACCAGCTCCTCTCCGGCGCCAAGGAGGTGCGCATCTTCTGGGAGCGGGTGCCTGTGCTGGCCAGCGTGGACAAGATGGAGTTCTACAGCGCCCACGCCGATCGCGGCGAGCTGGTGCGCTACCTCGCCTGCCAGGACCCCCGGCAGGTGAAGCACCTCTTCCTGGTGCATGGCGTGGAGCATTCGCTCCTGGCGCTGAAGAAGCTGGTGATGGAGAAGGGCTTCGCGGACGTGGCGATCCCCAGAAGGGGAGAGCGATTCGAACTGTGATGCACCCTTCCGTGTTCCAAGAGGGCAACGAACCATCTTGATCCAACGTCCGTTCCTCGTTCGCCAACGGTCGGAACCATGCGGTTAACACGGCCTTCCCGACCTTCGCACCCGATGCGCACCTCCGTCGTCTTCGCCCTGCTGCTCCCCTTGGGCCTGGCTGCGCAGGTCACTCCGTGCGATGTGTCCTTGCAGGTGGTACCGCCCAGTTGTCCGGGTGATGCCAATGCGGTGATCACGGTGATCACCGGCAGCGGAGGTCCCTATACCTACAGCTGGGCGCACGACGTGAACGAAGTGGACGCCATTGCCGCCGGTCTCTCGCCCGGTCCCTACCAGGTCTTCGTGCTCGGCGATTCGTGCGAGAGCTTGCTGGATACCGTGGTGGTGAACCCCGTGATACCCCCGCTGGGCAGCATGGTGGGCACCAATACCAGTTGCGCCGGCGCCAACGATGGCACCATCACCCTCACGCTCAACAATGGTCCCTATACGTTCACGTGGGCACACGACCCCAACGAGACCAGCGCCGCTCTCACGGACCTTTCGCCGGGATGGTATACGGTCTTCATCACGGGAGGCCCAGGGTGCCCGAGCGATGTGGCGTATGAGATCGGCGACCCGGCCATCACCATCACGGGCATCACGGATTACTGCCCCAGCGACCCTCCGGTGCTCACTGCGGAATTGGAGTGGGATTTCCAGCCCGACCTCTATGTGTGGAGCACCGGCGATAGCACGCAGATGATCACCGTGGTGCCGCCCCTCAGCGGCCAGATCGACCTGACGGCCACCAATACGATCACGGGTTGCGTGGTAACAGCATCGTTCACAGTGAATGAGCTGCCGAGCCCCACCGTGTCCTTCGCTGCGCCCGATACCACCTGCCAGAACGTATCCACACTGGTGCAGACCATCGCCAGCACCGCCGATTCGCTGGTGTGGCGCTGGGGCACCGGCCTCTACGGTTTCAGCAACCAGAACGATCCGCTCATCCTCTTCACCGGCTTCGGCTGGCAGCCCGTTCAGTTGCAGGGCTACGACAGCCTGGGCTGCGGCAGCGCGCCCGTGCTCGACAGCATCTACGCCAACTGGCAGGTGCCCGCCGTCTTCACCGCCGTGCAAGTGCCTTGCACCCCATTGGTCGATATCTCGCTCGGCAGCCCTTCCGACTCCTGCGCCTTCTTCGTGGGCGACAGCTTGTGGACCCACGCATGCAACGGCTACGTGCAGTGGAACAACCAGCGCTACGATTCGCTCACCTTCACCCTGTACGCCACGCAGCCCAATGGTTGCAACGATACGCTGTCGATCCTTGTGGACATCCGCACCGAACCCATCCTGGCGTACCCCAACGCTTTCACGCCGAACGACGACAACATCAACGACCGCTGGCCCGATCGCGTGGACCATCCGGCGTACGGTTTCGAGCTCATGCTCTTCAACCGCTGGGGCGAACTGCTCTGGAACACACGCAACCCCAATGACCAGTGGGATGGCACCATCGGCGGGAAGCAGGCCCCCGAAGGCGTGTACATCTACACCGTGCGGCGGCGCGATCCCTGCGAGGACAAGCGCGAGATCGCCTTCAGAGGGCACGTGACCATCGTGCGCTAGAACGCGCTCCGGCCCAGGAGCGATTGTTCCATCGGCCACGCAATGCGCGCGGCCCGCCTGTCGTTGCACTGCAAACCATCCTGCCATGCAACGGAACCTGAGCCTCTGTGCCGTGCTGTGCGCGGCCAGCCTGCCCCTCGCATCATGGGGCATCGAGCAGCGCTCCTTTATTGAGCTGCTGGAGCATCGCATCATCGATGTGCGGCCGGTGGGCCTCGGCGGTCATACGGGCGAGAGCGTGCGTGTTGCGGTGCGCAACCTCTCATCGGGTCCGGTGAGCACCAGCATACCCGTGGGCTGGGTCTTCACCAGCCAGGAGCCCGAGGTGCAGGACCTGATCGTGACGCGGGAGGAGATGCTGGCGATCTCGGGCGGCGCAACGCGCACCGTAACCTGCCGTGCGTTCTGCTGCGAAGCCGGCGGCACCGGCCCCAGCGAGGGCGAGATCTATCGCGCGGGCCACTACGCCAACGCGAAGCTCATCGCTGTGGCGCAAGCCATCGCGCGCGGTGCCTACACCGATGACATCGCGCAAAGCGCCGTGTGGGTGCTCAGCGATGCCAACGACATCGCCAGCCTCGGGGCCATGGACAGCACCGCCAACGACAGCCTGCGCCTGGCCGTGAGCAAGCTCAGCGGCCAGCCGGCACCGCTCTACAGCATGCGCTACGCGGAGGAAGAAGGCCGCGTGTGCTCGCAGCGTCCGTCGTCCATCCACCGGCGCTTGCGCTACGCCACCATGGGCACCGTGCTCAACGCGGTGGTCATCGACCGCACCGGCCACGTGGTGCATGTGTTCAACAACAACACAACGCTGGAGGCGGGCACGCACATGCTCACCTTCGATCTGGATGTGAATGACTGGCCGCCGGGCAACTACGCCATACACGCGCGCAGCACCGATCGCGCGGGCGTGCATCGCATGCCGTTCACGCTGTAGCGATCAGTCGTCGTCACGCACGCCGTAGCGCAGCTTGAATTCGATCGGGTTGTGATCGCTGAAGTAGGTGCCGTATTGGGATGACTGCTTTGGCGGGACCGTGGGATAGGCCATTCCGGTCACATCCCACTTCGATTCCATGAGGTCCTGCAGGTCGAGCACCCTGAAATAGTCGCTTATGACATCATTCTCGCTGTCCGCCACGCGGTACAGCACATGGTCGTATGGATGCTCCTCGACCGCTGCGATATTGGTGATGAAGCAACCAGCGTTCAGCGAAGCATAGCCCGCAGGCAGGGCTGCTCTCATCTCATCGCACGTGTAGAAGTTCATGTCGCCGATAATGAACTGGTCACGTTCAGGATCGGTTCGAGCATGCGCGGCTATGGAAGCTCCCTCGGCCCTGCGTGCGCCAGCGTTACCTCGTCCTGTTTAAGGTGGACGTTGACGTCCGGCGAAATCAAGCGTGCGGTCAACGGTCCTGAAATGGAATTTCCACGGCACCCGCGCGAACACATCATTCTTGACCAATTTGCGATCTATGAAGCCCGATTTGGAGCGATCGTATTGGAGCACGTCATCCTTGTAGAATGCCACGAAGTACTCGCTGCCGGTCAGATTCGTGTTGTTCGTCGTCGGTCCCGTTTTCCCTTCGCTCAAGGCGTACTTGAAACCGGCCTGTGCCATGAACGAGAAGAACTGTGTGCTGCTTGAACTGGGTTGCAGCGAGATGCCGTTGAAGTTCGTTGCTACAGGAGCAGCGACCAATTCCTGTATGAGAACAAGATCGTAGTCCTCGAGCAGTTCAGCGATGTCCTTGTTCCGTTTATTCTGCTGACCGAGGAACCGAATGTTGAAGGAGCAGGCCAGGAGGGTGCGTGCCCCATTCGAAGGTGTGCCAGGGCTCGTGCTGCCACCGCCCGCCCACACCGGCGGATCGGACACCGGTGGCCTGCGCCCGAGGCTGCGGTACACGAAGCCCTCGCAGCCGTTCGAGGCCTGCACGTGGTAGTAGCCGTTGGCGAAGTCCTCATCGAGCAGCAGCAGCGAATCGCCGGCCTGGGCGTGGTAGCAATCGTCTGAAGCACTGTTGCGTGCCTCTCGCACGTAGCCGCTGCGGCTCATCACCACCACCAGTTGCGCCAGCGCGGGCGTGGCCCACACCAGCACCAAGAGGGCAAGGGCGCGCATGGCCTCAGGCGTTGGTGCCGCCGGTGCGGCGTTGCTTGAAGGTGTCGATCTCGTCCTTGGCGCTGCTCTTGATCCCGAGCCAGTCGGTGAAGAGCTTGTTGGCGCCTTTGCTGCCACCGGCCACGATGAGGCCGGTGATCACTTCGCCGATCAAGGTCATGTGCGGGTGGCTCACCGGCATGAGGATGCTCAGCGCATCGAAGTCCCACTTCCAGCACACGAAGGTGCTTACGGCGATGGCGATGAACTCCTTGAGGCCGCGGTTGCGCGGCGTGGCTTCGGTGATGGGATCCGGCGAGCCATCGCGGTCGGAACCCTTGATCGTGCGGCCGCCGCGCTTCACGGTGTAGTCCACGCGTTCGATGAAGAGGCGGCTCTCGAACACGATGGACAGCGCGCGCTCGATGAGCATGGCGAAGACCACGATCGTGAGCAGCACTTCGCTCACGCGCTCGAAATCGAGGTAGAAGAGATTGGGGTCGACATGGGGGTGCATGGCGGCGGTGGGTTTGGTGCGAGCAAAGCAATGCGCCGCGAACGCCTGCCGCAATACCTGTTTCCAGGTATTTTGACGGAAGGTTGCTCAGGCGGCGGGAAAGAACCGGTCGGTAGCCATTGCGCATCTGGTGGTGAAGGAGGTCATGGAGGTGAAGGAGGCCTGGGCTTCCATAGCTTCCTTCACCTCCATCGCACCCCTTGCATGAGCTCGGATCTTTGTCACCGGCTCAGTAAGGGTGCCCGGATCGTACCGATCAGGCGGTGCGCGCGAGCACTTCCTGCACGTTCGCGCCCACCAGATCACTGCGGTACCAATCCTGCTCCACGAGCATGGCCTTCACCCGCGGATCCAGGTCGGTGAGGTACACACGCCGCCTGCGGCGCTCCAGATGCTGCACGATGTCCTTCAACCGGTGCATGCCGGTGGCATCGATCAGCGGCACGTTCTTCATGCGCAGGATCACTGTACGGTGCCGGTCGTTGATCTCCCCCAGCACGTCCTGGAACTTCTGCGCAGCACCGAAGAAGAGCGGGCCGCTGATGTCGAACACGATCACGCTCTTCGGCAGGTCCACCACCTCGTCGGCGATCAGCGCATCGCTTCCTTCCTGCATCGCGGGCTTCAGGTCGGTGATATCGCTCATGCGCTTCATGAAGAGGAAGGCGGCGAGCACCATGCCCACCTCGATGGCGAGGACGAGGTCGAAGAAGACGGTGATGAAGAAGGTGGCGAGCAGCACGGTCACATCGTGCCGGTCGCCCTTGAGGATGCTCACGAAGCTGCGCCATTCGCTCATGTTGTATGCCACCACGATGAGGATGCCCGCCAGGCAGGCGAGGGGGATCTTGCCCGCCAGTGGCGCGGCCACGAGCATGATCGCGAGCAAGGTGAGGGCATGCACGATGCCCGCGATGGGCGTGCGACCGCCGTTCTTCACGTTGGTGGCGGTGCGCGCGATGGCGCCCGTTGCCGGTATGCCGCCGAAGAGCGACGAGAGGATGTTGGCCCCGCCTTGTGCCACCAGTTCCATGTTGCTGCGGTGGCGCCCGCCGATCATGCCATCGGATACCACGGCCGAGAGCAGCGATTCGATGGAGCCGAGCAGCGCGATCGCTATCGCGGGTTGGACCAGTTCCCGCAAAGTGGCGTAGGTGATCCCGCTCAAGCCCGGCATGGGCAAGGTGTCGGGGATGGCGCCGAAGCGGCCTTCGATGGTCTCCACGGGCCAGTTGAAATACCACGCCACGGCGGTGCATAGGACGATGGCAGCGAACGGCCCGGGAACCACCGTGGTCAATTTGGGCAGGAGCGCGATGAGCCCGACAGCAGCAACGGCCAGCGCGATCGCGTGCAGGTTGATACTGGCGATATGCGTGGCGTATGCGGACCATTTGTCCACCATGCCGGTGGGCACCTCTGCCAGGTCAAGCCCGAAGAGGTCCTTGATCTGCGTGGAGAAGATGATGATGGCGATGCCGGAGGTGAAGCCCACGACCAGCGTGTGCGGGAAGTACTTGAGCAGGCCGCCCGCGCGCACGAAGCCGAGCAGCACCATGAGGATGCCCGCCATGAAGGTGGCTATGGTCAGCCCCGCGACGCCGTGCTCATGCACGATGCCCGCTACGATGACGATGAAGGCTCCGGTGGGACCGCCGATCTGCACGCGGCTTCCGCCGAAGAGGGAGATGGCCAGGCCCGCGACGATCGCCGTCACCAGGCCTTTCTCCGGGGATACGCCCGATGCGATGGCGAACGCAATGGCCAGGGGTAGCGCAACAATGCCGACGACAACGCCCGCCAGCACGTCCTTGCGCAACTGGTCCCGGCTGATGCCCGCTTTCCACAGCGAGAACAACTTCGGGACAAATTCATCCTTCACGGGTGCGAAGCAACGAAAGGCGCGCGATACGCAAGCGCATCAAATGGATGGACTGAGGGCTATCGGGTCTTGAGATCCGGCTAAAGGAGCCCAACCACATCCCCAGGCGCCACAGTGGCGCAGATGACGCCGAGCGCCTGACGGCGCTTGGGCCGCGTTGACCGCTAGCGGTCCATCTGTGACATCTGCGCCATCGGTGGACGGCTGATGCCCGCTTTCCAGAGCGAGAACAACTTCGGGACGAATTCATCCTTCACGGGTGCGAAGCATTGAAAGGCGCGCGATACGCAAGCGCATCAAATGGATGGACTGAGGGCTATCGGGTCTTGAGGTCCGGCTAAAGGAGCCCAACCACATCCTCACAGGCTGTCCACAGATGGCGCAGATGACGCCGATAGCGCCTGACGGCGCTTGGGCCGCGTTGACCGCTAGCGGTCCATCTGTGACATCTGCGCCATCGGTGGACGGCAGTTGTGCGCATTTCCCCAGGACCAGCAGAAGCTTGCGACCCGATAGCCCTGTGGATGGACTATCCCTTTCCTATGGTGCGTATCGCCTCCACCAGCCGGTCCAGCTCCTGCGTGGTGGTGTACACGTTCGGCGTTACGCGCACATGGTTGAAAGGCGCTTCGATGCCCGGCTTCGCTTCGCGTTCGATGGCCACCGTGTGGATCTTCCACTTGCTGAAGAGCTCATCGGCGATCGCCGTGGCCTTCTTCCCTTCGATGCCGAAGACGCCGATGGCGCAACTGTAGCGCGGATCCAATGAGGTCTTGAAGTAGATGCCGGGCACCTCCTTCACGCGCTCCATCCAATAGGTCTTCAGGAAGTGGATGCGCTCCTGCTTGCGCTTTGAGCCGATGAGGTTGTGCAGGTCCAGCGAGTAGCCCGTGGCCATTTCGATGGGGAAGCTGCGCGTGCCCAGCGACTCGAACTTGCGGATGTCATCGCCCTGCGGCTTGTCGTTGCTCAAGAGCGGCCATAGCTTTCCGATCTTCTCCTTCTTCACCCACATGAGGCCGTTGCCGAAGGGCGCGCACAGGAACTTGTGCAGGCTGGTGCCCCAGTAGTCGCAGCCCAGATCGGGGATCTTGTAGTCGAGCAGTGCGAAGGAGTGCGCCGCATCCACCAATACTTCGATGCCTTGCGCATGCGCGGCGTCGGCGATCTTCCTCACCGGCAGGATCTGCCCGTTCCAGTTGACGATGTGCGTGATGTGTACCAGTTTCGTCTTCGACGTGAACTTGCTCGTGAAGGCGTCCACCATCGCCGCTTCATCCTCGCTGGGCAGTTGAGGATCGGCATACACCAGCTTCACCCCATCGCGCAGCGCGCGCTGCCGCCAGGCGTTGTACATGTTGGGGTAGTCGTAGGTGCTCATGACCACCTCATCGCCGCTCTTCAACGGCAAACCGAAGATGATGGTGTTGAGCGCCTCGGTGGCGTTGCGGCAGAGGGCCAGTTCGTCGTGCGGCACACCGGCCAGCGCGGCCAGGTTCATACGCAGCGGCTCGCGGTCCTGATCGAGGATGCGCCACATGTAGTAGCTGGGCGCTTCGTTGCACATGCGGTTGTAGTGGTCCAGTGCTTCCATGGCTGCCCGGGGCGAAGGACTTACGCCGCCATTGTTCAGGTTGATGAGCGTGGGGCTGCACGCATAAGCCGCGCGCACGTTGAACCAGAAGGCGCCCTCGCCATCATGCGCTCCTGTGGTAGAGCCTGCGAGATTGCTGAATGGCGCTTCAGGAAGTCCGGGATATGCGGCTTCGAGCGAACGATGCAAGGCCAGTCCGCCGAGCAGGGCGGCGCTTTGCTGGATGAAGGAGCGGCGGTCGGTCATGGTGTTGTTGGATCAAGGCCAAGGTAGAGGCCACAGGCTTTGTGCAGCCACCGGTGGCCAGGGACAGTGGGGTGAATACGTTCCGCGAATGGATCGATGGGATAGGAGTTCATCCACAGATGGCGCAGATGACGCGGATGGAATACCAATACGTCAACAGCTATCTCAGATGCACCCGCTGAGAGTGGGCCTTCAGCGATCGTCATCCGCATTCTCTGCGCCTCCTGCGGATGCTTCTTGCGCTGTTGTCCTCATCTGCGTCATCTGCGCCATCTGCGGATGCTTCTTGCGCTGTTGTCCTCATCTGCGTCATCTGCGCCATCTGCGGATGCTTCTTGCGCTGTTGTCCTCATCTGCGTCATCTGCGCCATCTGCGGATGCTTCTTGCGCTGTTGTCCTCATCTGCGATGATCGACCATCTGCGGATGACCTCCCTGCCATTCCGTGGGCCATCCATACCGGCCTGTTGATAGCGCAGGCGTGTGGCGGTTCGGCAGGGTAGGGCCGAAGATGACCTTTGCACGGAACCTCGGTCCATGTCCGCGTTGCGAAGCCTTGCCTTCACCCTGTCGTTGTTGAACGTATGCATCGCGGTGCGCGCGCAGGTCCCCACGCAATGCTTGGAGATCGAGCGCATCCTGGTGGATGCCTGCATCGACCTGACCGTATGCCCCGGCGCGTCGGAAGGGCAGAACGAGATGGTGGCCTTCCGCACCGGCCCGATCGATATCGCGCTGAACGAGCTGGCCGCCGACTGGCCCAACAACAGTTGGAACGGACTGGTGCAGGATGGCACCACGGCGACGATCACCGCCACGCTCAACGCCACCATCGTGGGCTGCGGCCATTTGCTCGAACCCCCCGGCGGCGTGATCCCCGCCGGCAGCCGCGTGATCATGGTGACCAGCACGGCCATGTGCGCGCTGGCCAACCCGTTCACCAACCTGAACGATACGGTGCATCTCGTCTTCCAGGCACCGGGCAACACCAGCGGCCACTTCGCCAACCACAACAACGGCGGCACCATCTCGCCCACGCCCGTCGGGGCTTCGGACCTGCGCACACTGGTGCTCACCTACCTGCCCACCGGCTGTGCCGATACCGTGAGCTACGATCGCTCCCTGCTGGTGAACACCAGTGGCAGTTATGGAGGCGTAACCACCGATAACGACGGAGCCACCGCGGTCTTCACCTGGCCCGGCATACCGCAAGTGAGCTATGTGAACTTCGGCTGCCAGGCGCCCTTCGTGCCCAACGACATCGAGATCCAGTTGCTCAGCGGCTCGTTGTGCGGCGGAGCGGGACAGGTGCTCGTGGTGGCCACGCCCATCGGGCCCTTTTCCGATGGCGCCTGGAGCGGAGGAACCGGCACCTTCAGCGACCCCGGCTCCGTGGGCACCACCTACTTCGCCGGTGCCGGCGATACGGGCGATGTCACGCTCACCTTCACCGCCAACTTCACCTGCGGCGATCCCGTGGTGCAGGATTTCGTCATCCCCGCTGGCGTGGCGCCCACGGTGACAATCACCGCCGATGGGCCCACGGCGCTCTGCCCCGGCGAGTTCGTGGTGCTCACCGCCAGCGGCGCCGACTCCTACCTGTGGAATACGCAGGAGCCCGAAGCAACGATCACCGTCACCCAGCCCGGCAACTACTCCGTCACGGGCACCAACGCCTGCGGCACCGGTGGCGCCACCATCGACATCACTGAGGCCACTGGACCAAGCGTGACCATTACCCCCGATGGCCCCACGGCCTTGTGCCCCGGACAGAGCGTGGTGCTTACCGCCAGCGGCGCCGACACCTTCTTGTGGAGCACGTTGGAGGTGACCACCTCCATCACCGTTTCGCAGCCCGGCACCGTCACCGTTACCGGTACCAATGCCTGCGGCGAAGGCACGGCGCAGATCGATATCACCCTGGGCGCCGCGCCGGTGGTCGTCATCGACCTCGATGGACCCAACCCGCTTTGCCCCGGCGATAGCGCGATCCTCATGGCCAGCGGAGCCGACAGCTACCTGTGGAGCACGCAGGAAACCAGCGAGTGGATCGTGGTGGATGCAGCCGGTACCTACACCGTCACCGGCACCAACGGCTGCGGCACCGACGATGAGCAGGTGGTGGTGGATGCCATCGCCGTCACGGCTTCGTTCACCATGGATCCCGCTTCGGGCCTGGCGCCACTGGCCGTTGAGTTCACCAATACCAGCACGCCGCAAAGCGCCACCTTCAGTTGGGCCTTCGGCGATGGTGCGCAGAGCATGCTGGCATCGCCCGCGCACACCTACCTCGATGCAGGCACTTACACGGTGCTGCTCGTGGCCACCGACCAGGGCTGCTTCAGCAGCGCAACGGCCACCATCACCGTCGACGGCATCGCCCCCGATACCAGCGGCGTTAGCGTGCCCAACATCTTCACCCCCAACGGCGATGGCGTGAACGATGTGCTGGCACCCCTCACCGTGAACATCGCCAGCATGGACATGGAGATCATCAACCGCTGGGGGCAGGTGGTGGCCCGCCTGCAATGGCCCCGGCAGGTGTGGGATGCCCGCACCTTCGCGGGCGAGCCCGCCCCCGATGGCACCTACTTCTATGTGCTCAAGGCCCTCGGAAAGGACGGCCGGGCGCATGAACTGAAGGGCACGATCACCTTGGTGCGGTAGGAGTGGCGATCACTGAAAGGCAGAGGTTCCTGCATGAGGTGCCTGCTTTCCTTCGACAGGCGAATTCCAGTCAGGTAGTTCATCAACGGTCTGAAGCACACCTACGCCCTTGACGGCATGATCGGTTACGACGGCGTTGCCTTCGAGAACCCCACCCAATACGCGTTCAAGTACGATGGCTTGGGCCGCATGATCACCGCCGATGCCGTGCAAGGCGAGTTGGTGCTGGGCGCCAGCGCCGCCACCGACCCCAGCTTCAGGGTAGGTGATGAGGCCTATACCTTCGACCGCATAGGCAACATGCGCAACGTGCAACGCCACGGCTTCTTCACGGCAACACCCACCGATGTGGAGCAGGTGCTATGGACCTACCAATATGCCTACGGCAAGAGCCGCTTGGCCACTGTGCTGGCTGGCACCGGCAGCGCCTTGCCCACGCGCCAGTACCAGTACGATGCGGCCGGCAACCTGGTGCGCGACTACTACCGCGACCACAAGACCACCTATGGCCGCGCGCAACTGCCATTCGCAGTCACCCTTGGCAATACCGCTGCCCATGCCGCTGCTTACCTGTACGATGCCGCCGACCAGCGCGTGCATAAGCAGGTGAAGGACGCCAACGAGGTGGTCGTCTCCGAAGCCTTCCACCTGCGCGATGCCGCAGGCCGCGAACTGGGCGTGCTGGAGACCGAGGGCGTGGGCGAGAACGCCACCAGCGCCTGGACCTGGTACGCTGGAGCCCGCCCCGGTCTGCGAACCGGGGGTACGCAACGCTTCGCCAAGACCACGCCATTGCAACAGCCCGACCCCAATGGCGCGCAAGGCGGTGGCCTGCCCTTCACCTACACCAATGCCTACGGCAGCAATAGCCTGAAGCACGTGAGCTATTACATCTACGACCACCTGGGCAACACCCGCCTTACCTACCGCACCGGCTGCGAGGGCGCCAACAGCACGCGCAGCCTAACGCTGGAGCACGTGGCGGATTACCACCCCTATGGAAGCATCCTCCGGGAGTATCTGGAGGACCGGGCCGAGCGCTACTTGACCACAATGCACGAGCGGGATCAAGAGACGGGCTTGGATTACAGAGGTGCACGGTACTATGACAGTGACGTGGCCAGGTTCCTGAGTTTGGAACCGTTGGCGGAGGAGTATGGGAGTTGGTCGGCGTACAACTACGTCTTGGGCAACCCGATCAGCCTGACCGACCCTGACGGTCGAGAACCCATCGACGACAAGGTTCGCAAGTCGAATCCGAACCAAGGAGCGCAGCATCCTGAAACGGCACATGGTAGGGGACAAGCACAAGCGAGAGTGTATGAAACCGGTTGGTTGCTCACAAGCATGGAGCCTGAGCCAAGGAGGGACAGGCTTGGAGGTGTGATCCATACCCCGACCTCTGCTGAGTGGAGTGAAGCGCCGGTGAGATCTTTCATGGAATCCGTCAACTCTGCGGCCTATGACCTTCTCGGTTTTGGTGCGATAGATGATCTGTCGGCTGGGTTCTTCTCCGGAGAGGTTACCGGGGCTGAGGCGATTACTGCAACGGGTTCAATAATCCTTAGTGGTGGGCGTGGTGCTGGGAAGCGTGTTCCTGCCGGTGGCGGCGTGTATGGTTTGTTCGACGACGCTGGTCAAATCGTCCGCACTGGACGTACAAACAGTATGTTGAGACGAACCGGCGAACACGCAAGAGATCCAGTACTTGGTGAGTTTAAGTTCAAGGTGTTGCACAGGACGGATGACTATTTCGAACAGCGGGGCATTGAACAGTTGATGCACGAGAAGCATCAGCCGCGCTTGAACAAGATCAACCCAATCGGCCCAAGAAACCCACTTCGACAACAATACCTTGATGCGGCCAACCAGGCCATGGAACCATGAAGAAACTACCCTATACTGAAGGTACTTGGTTTGCGGTGCCGCTTAGGACAGGCGGGTATAGCCTCGGTGTCGTAGCAAGAGCAGCGAGCAGGGGGAAAGTCATTCTTGCTTATCTCTTCAAGCGTCGGCTGACATCCCCACCCAAGCTTGATGAGTGCGTAGGACTCGAACCGAATGAGGCAACCATGGTAGTGCGTATTGGCGACCTCGGTTTGATTCGCGGTGACTGGCCAATCATCGGCATAGACTCAAAATGGATGAGATCTATGTGGTCGTTGCCACAATTCCTTCGCGTAGAGGAACTGTCAAATCGAGCTTGGAAAGTGACCTACTCAAATGACGATCCCAATCACGTCATCTCAGAAGAACCTTGGAGAGTCGACGACATGGGATTGACGGAGGACGTTTTATATGGAGCCGGCGCCGTGGAGATCGCGCTTAGCAAGTAAAGCAAAGAGTGCGTTGAAAGCCATGCGCAACGTGCAACGCCACGGCTTCTTCACGGAGCCACCTACCGATGTGGAGCAGGTGCTATGGACCTACCAATATGCCTACGGCAAGAGCCGCTTGGCCACTGTGCTGGCTGGCACCGGCAGCGCCTTGCCCACGCGCCAGTACCAGTACGATGCGGCCGGCAACCTGGTGCGCGACTACTACCGCGACCACAAGACCACCTACGGCCGCGCGCAACTGCCATTCGCAGTCACCCTTGGCAATACCGCTGCCCATGCCGCTGCTTACCTGTACGATGCCGCCGACCAGCGCGTGTACAAACGGGAAATAGATGAGAACGGCGCCATTGTCTCCGAAGCCTTCCACCTGCGCGATGCCGCAGGCCGCGAACTGGGCGTGCTGGAGACCGAGGGCGTGGGCGAGAACGCCACCAGCGCCTGGACATGGTACGCTGGAGCCCGCCCCGGTCTGCGAACCGGGGGTACGCAACGCTTCGCCAAGACCACGCCCTTGCAGCAGCCCGACCCCAACGGCGCGCAAGGCGGCGGCCTGCCCTTCACCTACACCAATGCCTACGGCAGCAATAGCCTGAAGCGCGTGAGCTATTACAGAGCAGCAGCATCGATGCTTCTTCATGGGCAGCGGGCAGCTATACCGTGCGGCATGAGTACGGTGCAATCAAGCTCCTGTTGGCGCACTGATCTTGTCACTGGACCTTTGAGGCCATGCTGAGGTTAAAACTCCTGAAGCCATGAAGCCGCAGCTGCTATGCGCACTGGCCTTTGGAACTATGGCCAGTGCCACCACCATCCACGCGCAATACTGGCAGCGATGCGGTTTGGGTACCATCGGACCGACCGAAGTTCAAACCCTGTATGGCGACAGCGTGAGCGACCGGCTGCTTGCGGGGGGCACCTTCCTCTGGATCAGGAACGAGAACGATACGGTGATAGGCGTAGGGCAAGCGGCCTGGAACGGCCAGCGCTGGGATAGTCTTGCGACGCGGATCCAGCCCGCCCAGGGCGGGGTGCAGCAGACCTTCCACTTCTTGAGATATGAAGGAGAACTCTACGCATGTGGAGGCTTTGTCATGCCACTCCCGGGCGGAGAATACAATTGGGGTTTAGCGCGGCTGAACGATGTCCAATCGGTGTGGGAACCCTTGGAATGCCTCAATCCGAACATGAACGGCATGAGCACCTTGGTCCCCAAGCAACCAGGCAGCACCTTGTATGCCACGGGGTATACAGGCAGCATCTGCGGCTTCCCCGAAGCCTGCGTGTTTCGGTACGATGGTAGTGCGTTCTATGAATGGGAGCCTTTCGCACAGATCCCCTTCGACGATGGCAATTACGTGGGCTACGTGTTCGACTACTTGGGCAAGACGTACATGACGGGCAGCTACCGCAATCCCTTGGGCTCAGGGCAAGTGACCTTCATGCGCTACAATGGCAGCAGTTGGGAATATGTGCCGGGCTGGAATACGCAAAGCCCCATCAAGGAGATCATGATCCACAACGACACCTTGTTCGTGGCGGGCTGCTTTCGCTTGGATACTGGTGGTCCTGGCAACCTGATCGCCGCTTTCAACGGGGAAACGTGGAACACCATGGGCGGTGGACTCAGCTACCCTCCGGTGCCCATGGCATCTTGTGCCCTTAGTATGGTATGGTGGCACGACGCCCTGTTCGCATGCGGCCAGTTCAATCATGCGGGGGGTGTATTCGTCAACAAGGTTGCCAAGTGGGACGGCCAGCGCTGGTGCGGCCTACCGGGCACGCTGAACACCACAGCGGGATCCATTGCCACGCTGGCCATCTTTCGTGATAGCCTATACATGTGCGGCGGATTTACGACGATCGATGGAGATACTATAAAGCAGGTGGCCAAGTGGATCGGTGGTGATGCAGTGGAGAATTGTAGCGATCCGGTGGACTTGATCGAGAACTTATTCAAGCCCACACTGCTGATCACCCCAAACCCAGCTACCAACCAAGTCACCTTCGCCACGGACCAACCCATGGGTGTGGCCATCTATGATGCACTGTCGCGCATCGTATGGTCCGGGCGCATCAGCGGTCGCACCACCATCAATGTCTCTTCATGGGCAGCGGGCAGTTATACCGTGCGGCATGAGTACGGTGCAATTAAGCTCCTGGTCGCGCACTGATCATGGCGCTGGACCTTGTGCCTGCCGGGGTAGAAAGGCTTGTTAGTGCGCCAAAGCAATGCGGAAGCGCAGCGTGAACGCGCGGCATTTCACCGCAACAACACTTATTCTCTTTCGTGTTATGGTCCGAACTTCTTGCTTGGCCTGCGTTTGACGTGGACAACGCGATAGATGAACACCTCCAGGTGTTCGACCTCGTAGACCATCCGATACGGGAACTTGCGCAGCATTGCATGACGGAATTGGCCTTTGCGCAATTGGTAGCCGAAAGGGTTGGCCTCGATCGAGTCGGAGCACTCTTTCACCGCCGCCATGAACTGGTTGCCCAACTGAGTGCGGATGGTGTGGTACCAGAAGAAGGCTTCGAGCACATCCTTGGCAGCGCTGCCGCGCACGACCATCCGGTAGCTCATTTCTTGATCATCTCGCGGGCCATGCGCTGTACCTCCTCCCAGGTGTAGGAGCTTCCTTCGCCGCGCAACCGCTCAGCCCGCAGCGATTCCAGTTCGGCCAGCTCTTCCGCGCTGATGTCACCGTCCTCCACTTCGCTGTCGATCACTTCGCGTACCCGGTCAAGGATGGCCGTGTCACGCACGGCAAGCACGCGCTTCACCAATTCGAGCTTCATCTCTGCGATGTCCATATTCTTCCGGTTATGCAGTAAAGGTAGGCGCATGCGTTCGGTGCGACTGCGTTCTCCTTGCGCCACCGGCGAAGCTTTCGGCGGCTCGCGGTCCCGGCGTCGGGCTCACCTGTTGAGAACTTCGCGCTCTGCGCAAGAGGCATCGCTTGTGCCTTGTGCGCGTCATTCCTTGTCCATGCTCACCAGCGCGTTGGTACACCTGTGCAGTAGCGCCCGACGCTGTAGGTCTTCAGTAGCGGGCTTCCAACGATCGCTGGGACCACTTGGCGCCGCTCGCGTGCCCCCAAAGCGAGACTAAAAGAAGGATCGAGAACCTCAATCGTTGGGAATAGATGGAGGTCCGCCTGCAATGGCCCGAACAAGCGTGGGCTGCCTGCACCTTTCTGGGCGAACCCGCCTCCGAAAGCATCTGCTTCCATGTCCTCAAGGCCATCGGCGAGGACGGCCGGGGGCGTGAACTGAAGGGCACAATCACCTTGCTGCGCTGATCAAGAACCAGAAACCCGCCCTGCTTGCGCGGGACGGGTTCCTTGGAGCGAAGGAATGGCTCTTGGAGCGAAAAGCGCACTCCTCCACTGCGAACATAAGCACGGATCCCTGACATGCCGAACACGATTTTCCCACAGGAAATGAGCTATCCGACCAGCTCCCTCAGCGCAGCGTACACCCTGTGCATGGGCAGGCCCATCACAGTGTAGAAGCTGCCTTCGATGCGATCGACCGCCGTGTAGCCGATCCAGTCCTGCACGCCATAGGCGCCGGCCTTGTCCAAGGGCTTGTGCCGTGCCACGTAGTAGGCGATCTCGTGTTCATCCAGCGCCCTGAAATGCACCACGGCGATATCGGCGAAGCTCACCGTGCGCTCTGTGGTCCGCAGGCACACCCCGGTGATCACCCGATGGCTGCGGCCGCTGAGCAGTGCCAGCATGCGGCGCCCGTCGGCTTCATCGGTGGGCTTGTTCAGCAGGCTTGCCCCGGACCCCGTTCCGGGGTCGTCCAGGACCACGGTGGTATCGGCGGTCACCAGGACCTGATCGGGCGCAAGCGATCCGTTCCATGCCTCGGCCTTCTTCACCGCGAGGTGCTCCGCCACCTGGTCGATGGGCATGCCCGGCGGTGGCGTCTCATCCACCTCCACGCTCGTGATCTCCACGGGCAGGTCCAGGCCTTGCAGCAATTGCCGGCGGCGCGGCGAGGCGGAGGCCAGGATGAGGCGGAAGGGGAGAGGCGCGTTGTTCACGGCAGGTAGCGGATCAGCGCAGCGAAGAGCACGCCCAAGACCATGGACATCTTCATGAGCGTGCCTGCGCGCAGGTGCTCTTCGCGCAGCACCGCATTGTAGGTGAAGCCCGCCGAGAGCAGCAGCGGCACCACGATGCCCAGTTGCATGTACCAGAACGGAAGCTGCCCGTTCAAGGCGGGCACGGCCATGTGCAGCGCGAGCAGCGCCATGATGGTGGCGCCGATGTACAGCATCGCTAGTCCCTTCGCCCAGCGCATGCCCCATACGATGGGGATGGTGCGGCAGCCGTTGGCTTCATCGCCCTTCACGTCGGCCATGTCCTTCTGCAGTTCTCGCACGAGCGAGGTGATGAAGGCGAAGGCCGAGAAGCCGAGGATCCATGCCCAGGGCGCGCGGTAGTCCAGTTCCATCCGGAACTGCTCGCCGTGCAAGCCCACCACGGCGTGCGCCGCGAACGATGAACGCAAGGCGGGGATCTCGTACAGGCCCACGGTGAGCGGTACCAGGGCCGTGAGCAGTGCCACGGTGCCGTTGCCGATGATCAGCTGCCGCTTGAAGGTGGTGCTGTAGGTCCACAAGGCGGCGATGGCGAAGGCGGGGATCACCAGCAGATGCCAGAGCCCGGTGCGCCAGGCCACCACCGCGCCGCAGAGGAAGCCCGCGCCGCTCAGCAACAGGTGCCCCATCATGGCCACGCGGCGCTTCACGGTGCGGCCCACGATCACCTCGCCCGGCTTGTTGATGCGGTCGATGCGCGTGTCGAAGTAGTCGTTGATGACGTTGCCGCCGGCGGCGATGAGCACCGTGCTCAGCACCAGGAGGATGAAGAGGTGCAGCGGCAGCTGCGGCCCGAAGCCGGGGTCGAGGATGAGGTCGGCGCGCGTGGCGTTGGAGCCTTCTTCGCGCAGGAGCTGCACGAGCCCGCGCTCGAGGTGGCCGCCGATGGTGCCGTAGCGCATGAGCACCATGGTGCCCGCCATGATCAGCAGGTTCAGCGGGCGCGTGAGGCGGATGAAGTCGCGCATGGCTACCAGGTGTGGGCGCCGTCGGTGTGCCATTTGCCCTGCACGCGCAAGGCCTGCTCCAGCAGGTCGCGCACGCAGCCGTAGCCGCCGTTCTTGGCACTGATGAAGCGGCTGATGGCCTTGATCTCCGGCGCGGCGTCGGCGGGGCAGCACGGCAGCGCCACGCGTTGCATCACGCGCAGGTCGGGCAGGTCATCGCCCATGTACGCGGCGCGCGCGGGATCGAGGCCGGCGGCGATCAGCTCGTCGAGCTTGGCGCTCTTGTCATGCACCCGGTCGAAGTATTCCTCCACGCGCAGGCGGCCGAAGCTCTCGCGCACGCCATCGCTCTTGCCACCGGTGGCGATGATGATGCGGTAGCCCTCCTTGCGCGCATGCTGCACGGCGAAGGCATCGCGGCTGTGGAAGGTGCGCACCGGATCGAGCCCCGGCAGGAGCAGCACGCGGTTGTCGGTGAACACACCGTCCACATCGAACAGGAAGGTGTCGATCCCGGCGAGCAGTTCCTTATAGGTCGATGCCATCGGTGCTGTGGCCGTACGCCTTCAGCACCATGGTGCTCAGTTGCGCATAGGCGCGGCGAAGATCGGCTTCGCCGGCCAACAGATCGAGGTGGCGCTGGATGGAGCGCGTATCGCCCCGGCGCGCAGGCCCTGTGAGCGACTGCTCGGGGCCGATGGTGCCCACCTTGCTGGCGGTGGTGCGCCACAGCGGCATCAGCAGGTCGGGCGGCAGTTTCTGCTGCTTCAGCAGGCGTTGCGCTTCGCGCACGAGGAAGACGGGGAAGTTGCTCGTGAGCACGGCCGCCAGGTGCATGATCTCGCGTTGCTCGTGCGTGAGCTCGAACACGCTGGTGCTGATGGCGCGCGCGAGCTTCAGCAGGGCATCGCGGGCCGCAGCCGTGTTCGTCTCGATCACCAGCGGCACATCTTTCAGCTCGATGGGCGCTCCGTGGCTCAAGGTCTGTACCGGCCACAGCACGCCGCGGTTCGCATGCGGCTGCAGCACGTCGAGGCTGACGGTACCCGCGGTGTGCGCGATCACGTTGTTCGCGGGCGCGAGCTTGCGCGCCACTTCGCCGATGCTGTCATCGCTGGTGGCGATCAGCACCACATCGGCTTCGGGCAGCGACCGGCCCCAGGCCAGCGCTGGAACTTTCAGGAAGCGTGCGAGGTCGGCGAGCTGCTCGGCGTTGCGGCCCGTAACGCCCACGATGGGCACTTTCGCTTCGCGGATGGCGTGGCCCAGGTGGTAGGCCATGCGGCCGGTGCCGATGAGGAGGACGTTAGAAGCCATCTCAAAATAGTTTTTGGAAGCGAACCGGATGGATCTTTCGGCCAGCCAAGGCGCGAAGCCCGCGCATAGCTGGACGCTCTGTAAGGGTTGAGCAACGCAGGATGGCCGAAAGAGGCGCCGGTGCAGCCCGAAGGATTATTTTGAGATGGCTTCTAGGCATGCGGTAGTGGTGGTGGTGCCTTTGCTCCTTTGATGCGCTGCCATACGGCCAGGCCCGTGCCCAGCGCCAGCAGGATGCAGCCGATCCAGAGGATGTTGATGCCGGGGAACACGATGGCGTGCATCACCACGAACTCTGCTTCGGCCACGTTGATGCCGAGCTTCTCTCCGTCGACCGTGGCAAGCCCGTACTTGATGCGCAACGGAGCCACCTCGGCCGCGCGCCCCGCCACGGGCTGACCGTGCGCGTAGATCACCAGGGGCCGCGCCTCGAACCAGCGCTCGGGGTTGTACAGGTCGCGGATGCGCAGCAGCGCGGCGTACACGGTGTACTGCTCGCCGAGCATGGCCTTCGTGGCGCTGTCGCTCACCGTGTACACGCTGTCGATGATCACCACGCTCGTGGGCGTCACGATCGTATCGCCCACCTGTTTCTCGTGCAGGCGATCGGGCATCCAGCGGTCGTCAGGCGTTATGCTGCCATCGGCGAGCGTGTCGGGGTCGATCGCCAGGTCGGCGTAGCGGATGTGGGTGTACAGGTCGCGACCGGGCCAGTGCTTGGTGCTGGGCTCGGCCACGTTGCCGAACTTCTTGTTCAACTGCACGAAGGGCGCAAGGGTGAAGAGGCTGTCGCCCGGCGCCGTGGGCGTCCACTCGCGCGCGTGCCAGAGCTCGCGCTTGCTGTAGCTGCGCAGTTCTTCCCAATGGTCGGGCTGCTGGGCCAGGAAGTCGGCGCCTGCCTGGTGATCGTCGCGCGCGCGGAAGAGCGCTCCGCCGATCCGCACCGTATCGCCCGCATGATAGGTGCGCGGCCGCACGGCGAAGTAGTCCATCTCATAATGCAGGTTCACGCCGTCATGGCGCTTCGACTCGTAATGCACGTAGTGGTCGCCCATGCGCACGGTGTCGCCGCGGTACAGCAGGATGTCCTCGCTGTTGCTGAACTCTTCGCTGAGGTATCGAAGGTCCATGTTGCGCGCATTGCTGCTCACGGCATCGCTGCGGCTGGTGCTGACGAGCGCGCCGAGGAGCACCAGCGCGAAGCCGGTGTGCGCTATGCTGGGCCCGGCGTTCTTCAAGCTGCCCTTGAGCACCAGCGGCACGTAGGCGATGTTGGCGATGGCAGCGAAGCAGGTGGTGAAGAGCAGGGCCACCAAGGTGAATTCGCGCCAGGAATAGCCCAGCGCCAGGGTGAGCACCACGGCGAGGATGATCGAGAGCACCAGCGGCACGGCGAGCTTGCGCATGAACTGGCCGAAGTCGCTGGTGCGCCAGCGCAGGTATTGCGTGAAGGCCACGAGGAAGGCGACGATCATACTCAGCGGCACCTGGAATTTGTTGTAGTGCGGCTTGGGCTTGGCGGGCGGAGCGATGTCGATGTCGCCGAGGTTGGTGAAGAAGCTGCTGCCGGTCTGGCGGCCGATCCATGCGAAGAGCCGCTCGAAGGGCTCCAGCAGCAGGTTGAAGACCGGGATGCTGGTGCTGAAGGTGATCTGCGCCGCGCTCAGCAGCAGGATCAACGACCCGATGAAGATCCAGAACTCGCGCGACCATGCGCTCTCCTCCGGCGAACTGTCCATGAAGCCCTGGCGGTAGCTCTGCGCCAGATGCACGATGGTGAGCAGGCCGAAAAGGAGGATGGCGGGCACTTCCACTTCCAGCACCACGCCGATGACGAGCAGCGCGAGCGAGACGAGGACATAGAAGCGGCGTTGCGCGCGATCGGGGTGCATGAGCGCGGCGCTGATGCCGATGAAGATCAGGAGGAAGCGCACCAGCGCCGGCAGCATGCCGTCGCCGGTGAAACTGTGTACGCTGGTATCGCCCAGCACGCCGCTGCGCGTGAGGAAGGTGGAGTAGAGGACGAGGATGAAGGTGATGAGCGTGAGCAGATAGGCGGCGAAGAGCGAGGTTTCCTTGCGCTTGTTCACCAGCATGAGGTGACCGGCGGCCACGAGCGTGATCCAGGGAACGAGCGAAGCGTTCTCCACAGGGTCCCAGGCCCAGAAGCCACCGAAGCTGAGCGCCTCGTAGGCCCACGCGCCGCCCATGAGGATGCCGGTGCCCAGCACCATCACGCCGAAGAAGGTCCACGGCAGCGCGGGCGCGATCCACTGCGTGCGTTGCCCGCGCCACAGGCCCGAGATGGCGAATGCGAAGGGCACCAGCGTGGCGGCGAAGCCCAGGAAGAGCGTGGGCGGATGGATCACCATCCAGTAGTTCTGCAGCAGCGGGTTCAGCCCCTCGCCGTCGGCCAGTTGCGGTATGCGCGCCAGGTAATCGGGGATCATCGTCCACGGCAGGCCGATGTTGCTCTCGATCTCGCGCATGAGCAGGAAGGGCGAACTGCCGAGCTTGGTATCGCCCACGTAGATGCCCAGCAGCATGAAGGCGAGGAAGACTTGCACCAGGGCGATCACCGCCATCACGTACGGCTCCCATTCCGCTGTCGTGCTGGCCCGGCGCCGGAAGCGCCAGATGAGGATGTTGCCCAGCACCATGTGCCAGAAGGTCCACAGCAGGAAGGATCCTTCCTGTCCTTCCCAGAAGCAACTGGCGATGTACTTCAGCGGCATCTGCAGGTTGCTGTGCTTCCACACGTAGTTGTATTCGAACCAGTGGTTGAACAGCATGGTGAAGAGCACCACTACGATGCCCAGCACCGCTGCGCTGTGCATGCGGAAGCCCATCCGTCCCAACGCGCTCCATTGCACTTGCTTGCGCTGCGCGCCCAGGAAGTAGCCGAGCGTGGCCACGGCGGCGCCCACCAGTGAGAGGGCGGTGAGCACATGGCCCAGCATGCCCGCCCAGGCGTGCTCACCGATGTATTCAATGCTGTTGGTATCCATCATCCTACGATCCTTCGGCCTGTCTTACGCCTGCCTCGCCACCGCGAGCGGAGCGAAGCGGTCTTACCACCCTTGACCTTCCACTTCAGCTTTCACTTTTCAGCCTTCAGCCTTCAGCCTTCGATGGCGTGCTCCTCATTGTACTTGCTCGGGCACTTCATCAGCATATCGCGCGCCTCGAATTCGCCGCTCGCGTTGGCGCTGCCGATGAGCACGATGCGCTCGCTGCGTTCCAGGTCCTGCGGCTTGGCCTTGGCCAGATGCACGGTGCAGGAGAGGCCGTTGAGGTCGCGCATGGTGAAGGTGGTGAGGCTCGCGTTCAAGCTGGGCTCGTACACGATGGGCTGGCTGCGGTCCAATGTGCCCACCACGTGGAACTCCTCGCCCGGCTCGGCCAGCGCTTCCTTCAGGTCGGCGTAGGTGCTGCTGTCGTACAACGAGCCCACCAGCATGCCGATGGCCACGGCGATGATGACGATGGCGATGATGTGCGTGCGCTTCATGCTACTTGTCCATCCGCTTCTCCATCCGCGACAGCTTCCGGTCCATCGCGAACATCCAGATGCCGATACCCAGGACGATCACGCCCACGACAGCAACCACTACGTTCAACTTGCTGTTGCCCGTGAGCGCGTCGCCCACCGGTGTTCCGTCCTGCGCATGCGCAACGCAGGCGATGAAAAGCAGGGTAAGGGTGATGAACGTCTTCATCGGTCCAGGTGTTCGGCCGCTCGTGCGGCGCGGTCGCGAAGTTCGCACATCCACGCGCCCAGCAGGATCCAGCCCAGCACGGCGGGGTAGAAGACCACGCGCAGCCGGTTGTCAAGGTCCAGGTCGTTGAAGCCGCTGTTGCCACCATTGCCGGGGTGCAGGCTGTCCACGGCGTTGAGGCGAGGCACCACGAAGAGGAAAAGCACCAGCAGCACGAAGGCGAAGATGTTGTAGATGCCCGCCAGCCGCGCGCGCTTGTAAGGGTCGGCGATGGATCCGCGCAGCACCAGATAGGCCAGGTAGATCAAAGCCGTCACCGCCGCGCCGTTCAGCTTCACATCGCTGGTCCAGAAATCGCCCCAGGTGCTGCGTGCCCACAGCGCACCGGTCACCAGTCCCAGTGCGCAGAACACCAGGCCCACATGCACGGCGCTCGCCGCCTTGCGGTCTTGTTCAAGCGAATTGCTGGCGAGCGTGCGGATGCTATGATAGACCGAGATGCCCATGAGGGCGATCATGGCGAACCACATGGGCACGTGGAAGAAGAGGTTGCGGATGCTCTCGTCCAACCGGTTGAGGTTGGGGAAGAGGAAGGCCTTTGTGCGCGGGGCAGGCGCTGCACAACCGTTGTCGGCCATGCCGCTGCCGAGGCTGTCGGTGTACAACGGCGTGTCGAAGGCCATCCCGTCGGCGATCACATAGCTGCTGTCGTCGCGCATCCCGGCAGGGACCTCGAAGTACGCGTTGAGGTGCGTGGCGTCGATGGCTTTCGTTCGTGACGCGCAGAGGTATTGCCCGCCGTTCGCGATCAGCACCTGCGTCGCATCATCGAAGCGCGTGCTGTAGCCGGTGATCACCAATTCCGCCGGACCGGGCGACAGGCTCAACTTCGATACGTTCAGGATCCCTGGTGCGAGCGGCACGCGCAGAGCGGCGATGGACGCGATGAGCAGCAGCACCACCGCCAGTACCTTCCACCACCATCCTTTCATTGTTTCGTTGGAGCTTCGCGAGCGGAGCGATGATCGTCTTCAAGCCCGGTACGCAGGCATTCCTTCGCGTTCTTTGCGCGCTTTGCGGTTCACTTCCTAGTCGCGCCAAAGGTAGGGGAAGAGCAACCAGGCCAAAGTGACCGTGATGACATCCAGCAGTACGATGCCGCCGAAGTAGGTGGCGTTCACGCTGAAGGCCACGCCGTCGAGCGCGAGCTTGCTGGTGCGCATCACCAGCAACAGCATCGGCAGCACGATGGGGAAGCCCAGGATGGCCATGAGGCCGATGCCATTGCCCGCACGCGCCGCGATGGCCGCGATCAACGTGAGCACCGCCGCGAAGCCGATGCCGCCGAGCACCACGGCGAGCACGAATTGCGCGAGGTCGGCCTTGGCCATGGCACCGCTGCCCATGAAGAGCACGTAGCACAGCAAGCTCAGCAGGCTCAGCACCACCATGGTGGCGGCATTGTACAGTGCGCGCGCCAGCACCACATTGCGCGGATGCGCCAAGGTGTACAGGTAGAGCTGCCTTCCACCATCCTCGCGTTGGAAGGAGCGCGCGAGCGCATTGAAGGCTGCGAATAGCAGGATGATCCAGAACAGCGCGTTCCACGTGGCCGTGCCCAGGGTGCCGCGCACGGCCAGGTAGGCCACGTACACGGCGCTGACCACATAGAGCAGCATGCCGCCCCAGGCTGCGCGTTGCCGCAGGTCAAGGGCCACTTCGAGCTGGAAGAGATGGGCGACCTCGCGTGGGTTCACGGGGTCGAAGGTAGAAGGGGGGCAGTCCTACTTCTTCTCCTTCACCTTCACCGCGCCTGCGTTGTACACCATATAGATGTCGAGCACGGGGCGCATGGCGGCGGTCACTTTCTTGTTGGCCTCGGCGGGGATGACGAGCAGCACTTTGTCATCCCACTTGGCCAGGCGGTAGGCCTTGTATTTCTTGAAGCTCGCGAGCTTCGGGTAGCGCTCATCGAAGCTGTCGATGCCGCTGGGCCAGTTGCGCTCATGGCTGCGGAAGACCACCGCATCGATCTCGGGCTTGCTCAGTCCCTGCTTATCCAGCATGGCCAGGGCCTCGGGGTCGTCGCTGAGGTCGTAGGTGGCGTACACGTCCTCGGGCTTCAGGATGCGCGCTGGCCGCAGGTTCTTCCACGCGGGTCCCTTGCTCGCGGCCGGCTTCATCACGGTGGCTTCCACCACTTCAGTGCCCCCTGCGCGCAGCACCAGGTACAGGTCGTCGCGTGCCCGTAGTTCATCGGGCATGTGCATGTTGGCCATGATGGGCAACGAGACGATGGTGAGCGCGCCTTCGTCGGTGGCGTACTCGCAGATGAGGTAGGCGGTGTAGTTGCGGATGGCGGCCTTGTTGGCCATGCGCGCGCTATCGGTGCGCAAGCCCATGGGCCAGTTGGCGGGGTCGCTCAGCTGCCCGGCCTTCTGCAGCAGATGGGGATCGAGGCCTGCGGCCTGCATGCCCGACTGCGCAGCGCGGTCGTTGCCCAGGTCGGGTTGGAGCACCAGAGCACTGGGGTCGATGATGCGGAGGTTGGTCTGCGCGGTGGCGCTAAGGGCCAGTCCGAGCAGGGGAAAGAGCAGGTAACGGTTCAGGGTCATGGCGGCGTTGTACGGGGTCCGGCGGAAAAGGTAGCGTCGCTCCTTGGGCCGTCCGACGAGGACGTGGCCTCCGGTTGCTAACACCCAAGGCTATCGGGCCTTTGCCGCTTATCGGCCCTGCATTTCTGCCATGGCCATTCCTTGAATGTTGAGCCGTTCATCAGCCGATGACGCAGATGTTCCGTTTGCGCGGCCCAACGTTGTCCAAACGCCGAAGGCGGTATCTGTGCTATCTGTGGCATCTGCGGACCTTCCGACCTGACGTGGATTCGATCGGTCGTTTGCCGCCTTAGCGCTGACATGCCCAGAAGACCCCATGGCCCAGGGCTAACACCGCACCGACACCGAACAATGCCCACCTTCGCGGCGTCTCTCCCGCATGCGAACCATGAACACGATGCTCCTGATCTCCTTCTTCGGCCTTTTCGGTTGCCACCGCGGCGTGCAACAGGCACAGCCCCCCGTGCAAGGTGCCGCCAGTTTCCATGCGCTCGAAGCCGTCGACATCCACGGCAAGGCCTTCCCGCTCTCGCAGTTGAAGGGGAAGAAGGTGATGGTGGTGAACGTGGCCAGCGAGTGCGGTAACACCCCGCAGTACGCGCAGTTGCAGGAGATGTACGACGCGTACAAGGAAAAGGGATTGGTGATCATCGGGTTCCCGTGCAACCAGTTCGGCGGACAGGAGCCCGGCGATGCGAAGCAGATCGAGCAGTTCTGCCAGAAGAACTACGGCGTCACCTTCCCGCTCATGAGCAAGGTGGACGTGAAGGGCGCAGCGCAGCACCCGGTGTACGCATGGCTCACGCAGAAGGCGTTGAACGGCAGCCTCGACAGCGAAGTGAAGTGGAACTTCCAGAAGTACCTGATCGACGAGGAGGGCCGCCTGGTGATGATGGTGGGGGCGGGGACATCGCCCATGGATGAGAGCGTGATGAACTGGCTCGACGGCAAATGAGCGAGGTGGTCGACATCCTCTGCATCACCGCGCATCCCGATGATGTGGAGATCAGCATGGCGGGCACCTTGCTGCACCACGTGGCGCTCGGTCGTTCGGTGGGCCTTGTTGAATTGACCGCTGGTGAATTGGGCACGCGCGGCACGCCGGAACTCAGGCGCGAGGAAGCAGAGGTCGCACGTGCGGTGCTCGGTGCGCGCTTCCGCTACCAGCTCGGCCTGGCCGATGGTTTCTTCCGCAGCGACAAGGAGAGCCTGCTGAAGGTGGTCACCAGCATCCGCCGCCATCGGCCGAGGTGATCTTCACCAATGCCGTCAGCGATCGCCATCCCGATCACGGCCGCGGTGCGGCGCTGGTGGCCGAGGCGTGCTTCCTCAGCGGCTTGCGCAAAGTAGTCACCTCACACGATGGCACGGAGCAGGATGCCTGGCGACCGACTACCGTCCTGCACGCCATCCAGGACCATCATCTGCGGCCCGACCTCGTCTTCGACATCACACCGCACTGGCCGAAGAAGCTCGAGGCCCTGCGTTGCTTCAAGTCGCAATTCCACGATCCCGCGAACAACGAGCCCGTGAGCCCCATCGCCCGCCCCGATTTCATGCCCTACCTCGAGGGCCGCGCACGAGAAATGGGACGGCACATCATGGTCACCTTCGGTGAAGGCTTCACCATGGCGCGCCCGATGGGGATCGACGATGTGATGACGCTCCGTTGAGCGATCACTCCACCATCAGCTTCGCAACGCTTATGGTGTGCTCACCGCGCAAGCGGAGCAAATAGCTCCCGGCGCTCAACGCCTCCGGCAGGTTGAAGGTGTACTGCATCATGCCCGCTGGCTGCGCACGCTGGTTCATCAAGCTCAGGACCACTGCACCGCGCTGGTCCAGGATCTCGATCGTGATGATGTCGTGGATCGGAAGGTGATGGGAGAGCGTGAGCCTGTCCTTCGCCGGAACGGGGAATACATCGATCGCATCATCGCGTTGCGTTCCATCGGCAAGGCCAAGGCCGATGTCGTTGAGGTAGCGCGCCACGGCGAAATTGTAGTCCTCGGGACCGCCGTTCGTTTCGCCCACCACGATGATGCGTCCATCGGTTTGCATCGCGATTCCATTGGCGCGGTCGGTGGTGCCGGTGAAGTCAGTCGTTACCGTGCCGGTGGAGTTGAAGGAAAGGTCGTCGCTGCCATCGGCGTTCAGTCGCATCAGGAGGAAGTCGATGGCGGTGGTGGTCAACGTGCCGCACAGCAGAGGCTTGCCATCGGGTTGAACGACCACACCGTTGATGATCGATGCATCGGATCCGGCGATCGCCAGGTCGCGCAGCCCCGTTCCGTAGAAGGTGGGATCCAGTTCGCCCTCGCTGGTGAAGCGCGCCACCATGGCCGCAGGCGAAACCGAGAACTGCGGCACGTAGTAACCGGCGACGACGATCTCGCCAGCGGGTCCCACCGCCATGCATTGCCCGATGGTATTCACGTTCGGTAGGCTCGCACGCACGCGTCCGCCAGCGCCGAACGATAGGTCCACGCTGCCGTCGCTCAGCAGGCGCGTAACGGCAATGGAGTCGCCGACGGTGCCGGAGGAATAGCCCGAGAGCAGGATGCGCCCATCGGCAAGCAGGGCCATGGCGTTGGCGCGATCATTCCCCTGGCTGAAGGCGCAGGTTGCCAGCCCGTCAGTGCCGAAATCGGTATCCACTTGCCCATCGCTCAGGTAGCGCACCACGGCGAAGCCTGCCATGCCGCCACCGGGAAGCAGGATCTTGCCATCGTCCTGTACCGCAATGGCCTTCGCCTCGGTGGTGAGCGCGAAACTGAACTCGGTGGTGACGATGCCGCCGTTGCCGAAGTCGGGATCGAGCGACCCATCCGCAAGCAGTCGCATCAAGCCGAAGCAATTGCCCTCGGTGCACTGTCCGTAGCCGCCCACGAGGATCTTGCCATCTGCCTGCATGGCAACAGACGTGGCCAGGTCGTTGCCAGGCACCATGGAGTAGTAGGCTTCGCCGTTCGCGCTGAAGCTGTCGTCGGGCGTGCCGTCGGGCAGGTTGCGCGCCATGCCGAAGTCGAGCATCTTGTCGTAGCCCGACGTGCCCACCACCACGATGCGGCCATCGTCCTGCACCACCGCAGCGCTCGCGCGATCGAATGTGCTCGCGCCGATATCGGTGGAGACGAGGCCATCAGCGGAGAACGATGCGTCCAAGGTGCCGGGCTGGGCGCGGAGCAGGGCACCACAGCACATCCACGAAAGAAGGAGTATGGATTTCCGCATCGTCATTGTGTTCCGGGAATCTCCTTCAAAGCTAGTCTCATACCGACCTGAACCCGAACGGTGCATCACATGCATGACCGCTCACCGTCCCATCAGTCGCCGCCACACCACACCGATCCGTTCCAGATCCGATGCTGCGGGCAGGTAGTGCCGCAAGCGCGCGTGCGTGATGCGATCGAAGACGATGGCCTGGTAGATGACCGAGGCGCTGTACGCGGCCGAGGTGGTGAAGGCCGCGCCCACCAGGCCCAGCACCGGGATGAGCGCGAAGCCCAGCGCGATGGTGATGACCAGGCCGATCCCCGATCCGATGGTATTGTGATGCACACGACCGCTGCCGCTGAGGAAATGGCTGTAGGCCTGTGATGCGCTCATGGCGATGAGCCCCGGTGCCATGGCCAGCACAATGGGCCGAAGTCCGCGGATCTCGGGCCCGAACAAGCGCGCGTAAAGGGCATCGGGCACGGCGATGAGGACGAGCACGGTGACCACGGCGATGCCGACGGCGAGCTTCAGCACGCTCAAGGTGGTATCGCGCTGCTGTTCCAAGGCGCCCATGTTGCTCACGCGCGCGTAGAGCACAGTGCCCAGGCTTTTCGGTGCCAGCCATGCGCTCTCCGCCAGTTGCGTTGTAACGGCATACACGCCGAGGAGCGAAGTGCCCTGGAAGCGCTCGACGAGGTAGTAGGCGAAGCGGTAGTTGAGCAGTTGCAGCGCGTTGGCCGCTTGCGCGAGCAGCCCCTGTCGGAAGAGATCGGCGACGGCTGCGGGAGCACCGGCGAGACTGGCGCGCGCGTTGCGGCCGCGCAAGCTGGCCAGTCCGCTCAGCAGTGCCGTGGTGCCGTGCGCGATGTAGGCGGCATGCACGTAGTCCAGCACCGTGGCATCGTCGCGGCGCAGGAGCACCGCGAAGGAGCCGAGCAGCAGCGCTGTTTGCAGCAGGAGCATGGTGTTCTGCATGCCGATGCGTTCCCTTCCCAGCAGCAGGTTGGTATGCACGCTCGCGATGGATTGCAGCAGGGCCAGCAGCACCACATGATCGGCGAAGCCATCGGGCACCACGGGCAGCATGCGCAGCACGGCCCAAGCGACGGCAGCGGTGAGCAAGGCCCAGCCGTAGGAGGGGAGGCGCAAGGCGGAGTCGGCGTGCCGCGCTGACAGGTAAACGAGACCGCCGCCGCCCACCACGTTGTTCAGCAGCAGGATGAAGGTGATGCCCAGTACGATGAGACTGATGGCGCCCACGCCATCGGGACCGAGCGCGCGGGCGGCGAGCACCAGCAGCAGCAGGTTCATCGCGGCGATCAGCACGCGCGTGGCGATGGTGCCGATCACGGGCAGGATCATGATCCGTGCTCCGGCTTGTGGTGGTGCCTGCGTTTCCTCCTGCGGCTCCCGTTCGCCTTGCTACCCTCCACCACCGGGCTGCGCAATCCATCAACGAGCGTTAGGTCGCCCATGGCGCAAATGGTGCGCACGCCTCTGCCGTAGGCCGTTGATGGGAAGCCCTCGATGCGGCGGTGCGATTGCTCGGAGAAGCGATCGGGCGTGAGCTCCATCACCTTGTTGAGCACCACGGCATAGGCGTCGGGGTAGCTGGCATCGAGCGCGGGACGCCAGAGCACACCGTCATGCGTGAAGGGCGTTCCCGCCGGACGTGAAGAGCGCACATCGCACTTCACCGGGTTTTGCACATGCGCGATGAACGGGCCGAAGGGCGATGCGCTGTGGAAGATGTGCAGTTCGGCATCGGGCAACGGGTTGCGTGTGCCCATGAGCCACCATCGGCCATCGTGGGGGAAGAGGGTGGGAGCGAACAGGGCGCGTGGCAGGAGTTGCAGGGCTTCATCCATGCCATCGTTGGTGTCGTTCACGCGCAGGATCTCCGTGCGATCGTTCACAGCGTCGGTGCGCAGAGCCCAGATGCGGCCTTCGATCGTGAGCGTGTAGGGATAGCCGTGGTCCGCGCCAAGGTGCAGCATGGTGCGCGAGCGCTTGAGGATATTGTCCGGCTTGGGGCGCAGGCGTGCGATGCTTCCGCTGCGTTCCACGTTATCGGTCTTGCGGTAGAGCACGTTCATCTCGCCGTCATCCGCCAGGTATCCGAAGGGTTCCACGCGCCCTTTGCCCTTGCCAGGCGAGGGGAACCAGCGCACGTTCATGCTGCCCTCTTCGCGCAGCAGCATGTGGATGGGCTGATGGAGCAGGCCGATGTTCCATTCGCCGAAGACGCCGTCGGTGGCCCTCTCTTCGCGCATGCCCGTGCTGCCGATCAATCGACCTATATGGTGCAACAGCATGGTGATGTTGCCTGGCGGATCGGCAGGCAGCGGCTCGGGAACGTGCCCATGCGCATGCGCTGCACCGTCCTGCGCGAGTTCGCGGGCAACCATCGCCGGCCATTGAGCGGCGTGCTCGAGCACGATGGCCGCCGTTCGCTGCGGATCGCTGGTCACCACCGGGAAGCAGCCGGCACGCAACGAGCGGTCGAGCGCCATGTCAACCAAGTGGAAATGCACCGATGTCCTTCCGTGTATTGCTGCTGAAATGCCCGGTGGCAGTCGATCGGGGTCTTCGCCTTCCTCGGTAATGAACTGCCAGACGCCATGCCGGGGAGCAGCGCCGTTGCCATCGGCTCCAGCGAGCAGGAGGATCGCATCGGCGGTGCTTGCGTCAGCGGTTTCGGCCACCTGCAATGAACCGGGTGCCGCATCTGCCAACATGCCCGTTGAACTGTTCACATAGCGGCGGAAGAGCGCGCTGCCCAATGCGCTGCGCCTGCCTTCTTCTTCGCTGGCGGCGGCTTGCGCCACGGAGACCGCCACGCCGTCCACAGCACGCACGGCATCCACGGCGCGCTTCTCCCACTCGCGCAGCGGGCGTGCTCCCAGCAGCACCAACAGCTTCACGGGGTCATTGGCCATGGGCATGCACGCGTTGGTAGATGGTGTGGAAGGTATGGCCAACGGCCTCTGCACTGAAGCGGTCGCCCACGCTGCGGCGAACTGCCTCGGCTGGGTAGCGTGCGGCGTTCTCTGTGAGTTGGATCATGGCATCGTGCAGCGCATCGATGTCGCGCGGCGCGATGAGCACGCCGTTCGCCTCGGTGATGAAGGCCTCGGGACCACCGCACCGGGTGGCGATCACGGGCTTGCCTTGGGCGAGCGCTTCGCCGGTGACCACGCTGAAGGTCTCCACATTGCTGTTGACGATGACGGCGAAGGCGGTTGCCATCCGGTCGAGCACCGCGCTGTTGGGCAGGCGACCAAGGAAGTCCACATGCACCGCAAGACCGAGCCTGCCGGTGAGTTCTTCCAGCTCATTGCGGTTGGGGCCATCGCCGATGATGGTCAGGCGCATGCGCGGATCGCTTCGTCGTGCGCTGGCCAGCGCATGCAGCACGCCGCTCACGTTCTTGGTGCGGTCCACGAGGTCGGCCACCACGAGGAAATGGCCCCGAGGGCCCGCAGGCGGAAGCGCTCGATCGAGGCCCGGTATCACATTGGGTACGACATCGTACCGTGTGCAGAGGTGCAGTTGCTTCAGCGCATCGCCGAGAAAGGCCGAGACCGCCGTGATGGCGGCCGCGCGCTTGAAGAGGAAATAGTTGATGGCCTTGAAGCCGGGGCCTTTCGCCGCCCAAGTGCCATCGAGGTATTCGCTGCTCTGTTCGCTGATGAGGTAGGGGATGCGATGGTTACGGCCCACCCACCACGCGAACAGCACCGGTCGTACCAAGATGTATGCGTGCAGGAGATCGGGCTTGCCGCGCTCGTGAACAACGCGCCGCCAGCCCCGCAGGCTCGCGCGCCAGTAACGGTGGAAGTTCACCGTCTTGCGCCACGCGCGCAAGCCGCTGTTGCTCGATCGGTAGCGCACGCGCAGCTCCCACGCGCCATCATCGCTGCTCATCTCGTCCTGCATGTCACCGGCGTGTACTGCTTCCACCACCAGTACGCTCATGCGCACTTGGGCCGCTGCGGCCAGGGCCTGCTTGCGGAGGAAATCGCCCAGTTGCGGGTCCTTGTGGCCCGGATACCACTTGGGCAGGAAGAGCACGTGCATCGTGGGCAAAGTACGTTGTGCGCTGCGAGGCCGTCACCTCTGAGGGCCAACGCTATATTTGGCGCCCCGCCGGGGAAGCCCGGCAACGTGGTGGATGTAGCTCAGTTGGTTAGAGCGCCGGATTGTGGTTCCGGAGGTCGCCGGTTCAAGCCCGGTCTTCCACCCAGAAGCAGAACGCCCGAGAGGGCGTTCTGCGTTGGGTGGAAGACCACCACGCGAAGCGGGGTCGCGGGCGATCGCGATCGCCCGCAGGATTGTCCCCCCCGGGCGGCGCCGGGCCCCCCCCCCCCCCCCCCCAAAGCAGAACGCCCGGGCCCCGGCCCCCCCCCCCCCCCCCCGGCGCCGGGCCCCCGGGGCTCCGGGGGAAAACCCCCCCGCGAAGGCGGCCGCGCGCGCCGCGGGCCCCCCGCCCTCCCCCCCGCCGGCGGGCGCGGCGGCGCCCCCCCTCCCCCGGCGGCCGGAGGGCGTTCTGCGTTGGGAAGACCACCCCCCCCCGGCCCGGCGATCGCGATCGCCCGCCGGGCCATGCTAGCATCGACCGTAAGTGGTTGATAACACCGCCCTTTCCCAGTGTTCGGCGCGACAGCAATTTGCCGAATATTGCGCGCGCTTAACACCTCCTCATGTACATCCTCATCGCGATCATCTTCGTCATCGGCTACGCGTGCATCGCGCTGGAGCACCCGTTGCGCGTGAACAAGGCGGCGCCGGCACTGATCCTCGGCGTTGTCATCTGGACACTGCTTGCGCTCAATGCCGAGAGCTTCGTGGACATGGCATCCAGCGAGTACCAGTATTGGGCCACCAGTCATGCCGCCCACGGGGCGACAGCCAGTGGCTTCATGAACTGGCAGCTCATGGAGCATCTGGGAGGCATCGCGGCCATCCTCTTCTTCCTCCTGGGCGCCATGACCATCGTGGAACTGATGGACGCGCATGAAGCGTTCCGTGTGGTCACCGACCGCATCACAGGCACGCGCAAGGTGCCGTTGATGTGGATCCTCAGCATCATCACCTTCTTCTTGAGCGCCGCGCTGGATAACATGACCACCGCCATCGTCATGTGCGCCCTGCTGCGCAAGATGATCAAGGACAAGGAGACGCTGTGGCTCTTCGCAGGCATGGTCATCGTCGCCGCCAATGCAGGCGGTGCATGGAGCCCCATCGGCGACGTCACCACCATCATGCTCTGGATCGGCGGCCAGGTCACCGAGGGCAACATCATCATGAAGCTGATCCTGCCCAGCCTCGCCTGCCTGATCATGCCGCTGCTGTGGTTCACCTTCACCCTCAAAGGCTCCATCGAGAAGCCGCACCTCGCCGACGATGCGCATGTGGTGAAGGTGACACGCCGCGAACAGCTCCTGATCTTCGGCCTCGGCCTCTTCGCATTGCTCGGCGTGCCCGCTTTCAAGACCATCACCCATCTGCCGCCGTACATGGGCATCCTCCTCGGCCTCGGTGTGCTGTGGGTGGTGACCGAGATCATGCACAAGGACGGAGCGCACAACGGCAAGGGCTACCTCATGGTCACCTCCACGCTCAAGCGCATCGATGCGGCCAGCGTGCTCTTCTTCCTGGGCATCCTCACTGCGGTGGCGGGCTTGGAAACGGCGGGCCACCTCACCGACGTGGCGCATCTATTGGATGAGCACCTCGGGAACATGTACGCGATCAATACCTCCATCGGTGTGCTCAGTGCCGTGGTGGACAACATCCCGCTGGTGGCGGCTGCCATGGGCATGTATCCGCTGACGGAGTTCCACCCCGATCACCCGTTCTGGGAATTGCTGGCTTATTGCGCGGGCACCGGCGGCAGCATCCTCATCATCGGCAGCGCCGCTGGCGTGGCCACCATGGGCATCCTGGGCATCGACTTCATCTGGTACGTGAAGCGCATCGCTTTCCCCGCGATGCTGGGCTACTTCGCTGGCATCGCGGTGTTCTGGCTCATGTGGCACCACCTGCACTAGAGGCTATCTCAAGAATGTTCGAGGGGGGGTATTCGCCCCAGGCAAGGCGCGAAAACCAGCCGGTAGCTTTGTGGGGGGTTTTCCGCCCGCCCCCCGGGGGCGCGAAACCCCCCCCCGCCCCCAAGGGTTTTTTTGAGATAGCCCCGGCCTCACATCGTCTTCAGCCCGTGCAGTTTGCACAGCCAGCCCAAGTGGCCGGTGTGCGATCCTTCATGACGGATGGCATGCGTGATCACATCGCGCACGCTTGTTCCGATGGCGGGCAATCCGCTGATGTTGGGCCCGTTGAGCGCTTCGGCCGTGAGGGTGGGAAGGTGCGCCATCACCTGCGCATGCACCGTGTGGAACATCGCGAGCACCTCTTCGAACGGCGGGCGTTCCTCCACAGCCATGCCTGCACCGCCGATGGTGTAGTGCTTCGCCCAGCTGAACTTGATGAAGGGGCCTCCGGTGCAACGCAGCAGCAGCCCGTTCTCGGTAGTGGCCAGGTGCGCCATCAGCCAATAGGCCGTGTTGAGCGGCTTGTCCTCGCACACGAACACGCGGTGGGGGTCCTGGTCCTTGAGCACGTTGAAGTACTGCAAGGTGTATTGCCGCGTACGGTCCATCATGTGGGCCAATACCTGCGCTTCGGTGGGTGAACTCATGCGGCGAAGGTCGGATGCTGACGGGAAGATGACCGCGCATGGGCCGGTCTTCCGTAGTTCAGCATCAAGGAACGAATTGGATCGCGCGAAGAACAGCCAATACCACGGCGAAGGCTATGGATAGACTTCCTCATTCCAGGACTTGGATCAGGCTTCGCCCAGCTCGTGGTGGAATGAAGAAGCCGCCCAGGGGCGGCTTCCGATCGGCGGAGAGGGAGGGATTCGAACCCCCGGTACCCGTGAAGGCACATCTGTTTTCGAGACAGACCCGATCGACCACTCTGGCACCTCTCCGAAAGGGCGGCGAAGATAGACCTTGCCTTTCGACCTATTTTCGTGTCCCCCAACTCCGTTGCATGAACCGATTCCTGCCTGCGCTTGCGCTCATTCCGTTCTCATTTCCCCTGAACGCGCAAGAGCTGACCGGCGCGCTGCCCATGAGCATGCGCTATGGGCTCGACCCTCACGCGATTCCAACACTGGTGGCTGCACCCTTCGATGCCGATGCCGCCGCCACTGGCGATGCAGAGCGTGAAGCGGATGGTAAGATGCCGCTGTACGCGCGCTTCGTTTCGGCCGAGGCCACCCTGGCCACGGCAGGGTCGTGGACCGAATTGCCCGGCGGCGATCGTGTATGGAGACTACGTGTGAGCAGCCCCGGTGCGCAAGCATTGGAGTTGCTCTTCAGCGACGCCTTCCTTCCGCTGGGCGCGCAGGTGCATGTGTACGATGAGGCGCGTACCGAAGTGATCGGCGGCTTCACCAGCGCGCACGTTCAATCTGAAGGCAGCTTCACCACCGACATGGTGCATGGCGATGCGTGCATCGTGGAATACCATGAACCCGCTGCGGTGCGTGGCGAAGGCAGCCTCCACCTGGTGCAGGTGGCGCACGCCTATCGCATGGTGGCGCAGCTCAAGAGCGACGCTTGCGAGGTGGACATCAATTGCAGCGAGGGCACGGCATGGGCAGACCAGCGCGATGCCGTGGTGCGCATCCGCGTGGCCATCCCCAGCGGTTTCGGCTATTGCACCGGCACGCTCGTGAACAACACGGCCAACGACTGCAAGGGATACATCCTTACCGCCTTCCACTGCACGGAGGATTCGCAAGCGGCCAACTTCCCCAACTACCAGTTCCGCTTCCGCTATCAATACCCCGGCTGCGCCACGGGATCGGCCACCGGCGCCAACATGACGGGCTGCTCCTTCCGTGCCGGCAGCCACGACCAGGGCGGCACTTATGGTTCCGACTATTCGCTGCTGGAGATCACCGCTGCGGTGCCCGCTGGCTACGAGCCGTACTGGGCAGGTTGGGATGTGAGCGAGGAAGCGCCCACCGGGGCCGTGTGCATCCATCACCCCGATGGCGACGTGAAGAAGATCAGCACGGTGAGCGGCACGCCCACCAGCAGTACGTGGAGCGGCTTCACCAATGGATCGCATTGGCGCCTCACCTGGGCCACCACCGCCAACGGCCACGGCGTAACCGAGCCGGGCAGCAGCGGATCGCCGCTCTTCAACAGCGCCAAGCGCGTGGTGGGCACGCTCACCGGCGGCTCCAGTTGCTGCACAGTGAACGGTTGCGGCAACGGCACGGCGCCCAACTACCCCGACTACTACGGCAAGATGGACTACCACTGGTGGGAGAACAATCCGAACCCCACCATCGAGGAACTTCACTGGTGGCTCTCTCCAGTGGGATTCCCCGTGTACCAGAACGGAAGCCGCAACCCCTGTGCGCCCATCGGCATGGAGGAATTCGCCCTTATCGCTCCCGAGGTATTCCCCAATCCCGCCACCGACCAAATCACGGTGCGACTGCCCGACGCATTGCTTGATGGCGAACGCATCGAAGTCATCGACCCCCTCGGGCGCATGGTGCATGCCGAACGCCTCGCCGGCACCGGCACTGTGATCGATACGCGCGCGTGGAGCGAGGGCACCTACCTCATCAACGTCCTCGTAAGCGGCTCGCGCAAGGGCAGCGCGCGCGTAGCCGTGGTGCATTGATCATCGGCGGCGGCGGCATGTTCGCCTACCTTGCCGCATTCCCGATGAACTTCCACCGCGCGGGCCTCGCGATCCTCTTCCCGCTCTTCGCAACGTCCGTCACGCTCGCGCAGTCCGACATCTTCCAGATCCTGCGCGGCAACAAGGTGCTGGGCCGCATCGATGCGCAGCGCGTGGTGAAGGGCGACCGCGTGTCGTACTCCATGATCTCGCATTCCGCCTTCAACCTGGTATGGGACCAGGAGGTGCGCACCGTGGCCCGCACTACCTACATAGCGGGTCATGTGTCCGACTGCCTTACGACCGTGCATGTGAACAAAGGCCTGCGCGACAGCAGCGTGCTGCGCACCGTGGCCGGCCGTGGCCTCTATGTAGTACACCCGCGCACGGTGTACAGCGCTGACCTGCCGCAGAACCCGTGGACCACCGCACGCATGTACTACGAGGAGCCCTTGGGGCAGGACAGCATCTTCGTGGAGAGCGAATTGAAGGACTGCGCCGTGGTGCGCATCGCGCCGGGCGAGTACATCCTGAAGCTGCCCAACAGGGAGAAGAACCACTACGTGTACCGCAACGGCCGCCTCTACGAGATCCGCGTGGACCGCGGCTGGCTGGAACTGGTGTTCCGGAGGGTGGGGTAGGGCTACGCGTCGCAAGTGCCAACGGAGGCGCGCCGGGCATCCCTCGCGAACGACTAGCCCACCCAACGCATTCGCACCTCCGCGCGGTGCGTGCGGCCCAGCGGCAGCACCAGGTCGCCCAGGAGGATCTCCTTCTCCCGCAGGCCGCTCACCCGCCTGATGTCAACGAGGTAGCTGCGATGTACACGTACGAAATGCGGCGAGCCGATGCGCTCGGCCACGGCGCCCAACGAACTGTTGAGCACGTAGCGGCGGTCTGAGGTGTGCAGCAGCACGTAGTTGTTGGCGGCCTCGGCATAGTGGATCTCTTCCACCGGCACCTTCACCAAGCGGCCTTTGTCGCGCACGAAGAGCGCGTTACCGATACGGAAATCCTGCCGTTGCGCCTCAGTGGGCTGGGACCCGGACTCGACCTGAGCGGCATGGCGCGCCAACGCGATCTCGATCTGCGTGCGCAGGTCGTCCTCATCGAAGGGCTTGATGATGAAGCCCGCGGGGCGCACGGCCTTCACGCGTTCGAGCGTTCCGCGATCGGTGTGGCCGGTGACGAAGAGGAAGGGCGTGGCAGCGGTGGCGTTGATGCGTGCTGCCACCTGGATCCCGTCGTCGCCCTGGCCCAGGTGTATGTCCAGCAGCACCAGGTCGGGACGATGGGCGAGCAGCGCTGGCATGGCCATGGAAGCATCGGGGCAGATGGCGACCACCTGGTAGCCGAGGTCGCGCAGCAGCGCCGCGAGGTCGGCGGCGATCAGCGCATCGTCCTCCACGATCAGCACGCGTACCTGGCTCATGCGCGGGAGAAGTTGCGCGCGGCGAAGCGCACGGTGGTGCCCTGGTCCTGCGTCACCGACCATTCGGCGCGAAGCGCTTCGGCGAAGGTGGCCACGATGGCCGAGCCAGAGACGAGCGTGGCGGTGGCGGCACCGTTCTCCTCCGGTGCGTAACCGATGCCATCGTCGGCCACTTCGAGCACCAGCAGTTCCTCTTTGTCGTGCAGCACCACATGGATGGTCCCGGATCGCTCAGCGGGAAAGGCGTGCTTGAGCGCGTTGGTGAGCAGTTCATTCAGCACCAGGCCCAGGGGCACGGCGGAGTCCACGTCGAGCTTCGCCGGTGCGAGGTCGAGGGAGAGCAGTACGCGCTGTTCCATGCCGTGGCTGCGCACGAGGCCTTCGGCGATGCGTCCGAGGTAGTCGTCCATGCGCACGGTGGTGAGCGCATCGTCGCGGTAGAGTCCCTGATGCACGAGCGAGAGGCTCTTCACGCGCATGAGCGCTTCGTTCAATGCTTCGCGCGTGGCCGCATCGGGTGCGCTGCGCGATTGCAAACGCAACAGGCTGCCCACCGTCTGCATGTTGTTCTTCACCCGGTGGTGCAATTCGCGCAGCAGCAGTTCCTTCTGGCCCAGCGCGTGTTCCACCACGGCGTTCTGCTGCGCGAGCGTCTCGGCCATGCGCTTGCGCTGGCGGTAGGCACGGTACAGGACGATGCCGGCCATCAGGCCCAGCGCACCGATGGCGATCAAGGTGTAGAGGACCAGCGAGCGGCGCTGGAGCTGCGCCTGCTGCCGCGCGAGCTCGGCATCCTTCCGCCCGCTCTCGAAGCGTTCCTGCGCCTCGGCGATGAGGGCGCTGTTGCGCTGGTTGAAGAGGCTGTCCTTCCAGGCCAGGTGCGTGCGCAACGCGTCGAGCGCGCCTTGCGGATCGCCCGCCGCCGCGAGCAATTCGCTGTGCGCGAGGTGTGCATCGCTGCGTTCGGTGTCGAAGCCGCTGGCCGCTGCGATGCGCAGGGCGTGCATCAGCACCGTGTCGGCTTCCGCGTAGCGTTCGAGGCGCGTGAGCAGCCGCCCCATGGCGATGAAGCCCATGCACTTCACCAGGTCGTCATTGGAATTGCTCTTCAGGTGCATGGCCTGCCGGTAGAGATCCAGGGCCTTCTCCTCCTCGCCGCGCTCGAGCAGGATGCCCGCACGTCCCATGCGCGCCTCCTGTGCGTGGTCGCCCGCACCCACTTGTTCCATCACGTCCACTGCGCGCGCGTACCACACTTCGGCGCTGTCGCTCATGCCAAGGGCTTGGTACACTTCGGCCAGCGATTGCGAACTGCCGGCCATCCACATCACCGAGCCGGCGCGCGCGAATGCGGTGTGCGAGCGCAGGAAGGCCGCGCGCGCTGCCGACCAGTTGCGCTGCTGCTTGTGGATCTCGCCGATGTTGCCAAGCAGGAAGCCGAGGTCCTCGTCGTTCCCCGTGCGTTCCTGTGCAGGCAGCGCACGGAGGAAGTAGGGGAGCGCACGCGCATGGTGGCCCTTCACCAGCCACGCATGTCCGAACTGCGAATGGGAAAGCGATTCGATGGCGGGATCTTCGGTGCCGCGCGCCAAACGGGCATATCCTGCCGCCCACTGCAACGCGGAGTCCGGTGCCCGCATCACCTGCGCGCGGAACAATTCGCGCAGCACCGGCAACCGCGAACGGTCGTCGGGCAGTTTGCCGAGCGCGGCGATCAGGCTGTCCGTGCGCGATGCGTATGCACTTGCTGCCACGAGCAGCACGGGCAGGAGCAGGATCGTGCGCGCGGCCGGCATCATGGCACGAAGGAACGAAGGCGGATTAAGGCAGTTGCTGGGCGCGCGTGGCGGTGGGCGTATTGCCACCGATGGTGAGCAGGATGGGGTCGCGGTCGTTGTCGGCTCCCACGTACTTCACGGTGCCGTCCAGGTTCACGTCCTCGCGCAGATAGCCGCTGGCGGTATTGGTGGGCATGCTTCCGCCCACGGCCACCAGGATCGGGTCGCGGTCGTTGTTCGCACCCACGTAAGCCACTGAAGCATCGGGCAGCACGTTGCCGCACCACATCACCATGGTGCCGTTGACATTGTGCAGCGCGTTGCTGCCCCAGGTGAGCGTGGCGGGATCGCTGAGGTCCACGGTGTCGGCGATGGCGGTGATGGCTACGGGTGCCGCAGTCATCACCCCCAGGTGGTTACGGTGCCGCACGGCCACGTGGTAGTTGCCGTCGGCGATGCAGAAGCCCACCGGCGAAACACCGTCGGTGCCCGTGATCTTGCCGGTGCCGTGCAGCAGGGCGGCGCGCCGCCGCAGCACCATCGAAGGGTCGTTGGCACTGCGCAGTTCCACGAGCACCCAGTCTACCACGGCGTTGGAGCCGGTAAGGCTCAGCGCGAGCGCGGTGGTCACCGCATCTTCTTCCAGCACGAAGCCCAAGGCAGTGTACGGTTCCTGCAAGGGGATGAGGCCTGCGGCGCGCAGTGCATCGTCCATGGGAAAGAACTCATCGGGCGTGTGCGCGCCTTCAAGCACGGCGCGCACATCAACGAACACGCCTGCGCAATCGGGCTTGCGGTATTGTATGGTGAAGGCATCCTGGCCGCCCACAGGTGTTACCAAGGCGGTGTTCGGACTGGGATCAGCATCGAGCGTCTGCCGGAACTCGCCGGCGAGCACGATGCGGCTGTTGGTGCCCAGCGCCACGGCATGGCCGATGTCGTTCTGCGCGCTGCCCACGCCGAAGCCCCAGAGGAAATTGCCCGCGCCGGTGTAGCTGGCGATGAAGGCGTCGCTGCCGCCGTTGCTGGCGATGGTGGCGGTGCCGCTGCCGGGATCGAGATCGAGCGGGCTGTTGCTGAAGCTGCCGAAGACGCCGGCGAGCACCACGCGGTTCTGCAGGTCCACGGCCAGGTCCATGCCTTCGTTGAGGAAGCTCTTGAGCATGAAGGCCCAGGAGAAGGTGCCGTCGCTGTTGAGCTTCGCCAGGAATGCGGGCTCGCTGAAATCGCCCAGCAATGAAACGACGCCTGCGCCGGGATCGAAATCCGTGGTGCTGTTGATGCGGCCCGTGAACACCGCACCACCATCGGGACCAACGGCCACGGCCTGGGCGCGCTCGGTGCTGGTGCCGCCGAAGCCATGCGCCCACTGCAACGCGCCGCTTGCATCGAGCTTCATCACGAAGGCATCCTCCTCGCCACCGCTGGTGCGTGCGAGCACACCGGCACCGGGATCGAAGTCGACGGTATTGCGGAATTCGCCGCAGGCCAGGATCTTATCCTGCGCATCCACGGCAACGCCGAAGCCCTGGTCGTTGCCCGTTCCGCCCACGGCGATGCCCCAGATGAAGTTGCCGTTGGCATCCATCTTCTGCACGAAGATGTCCTGTCCGCCATTGCCACCGGCGGTGTTGGTGCCCGGACCGGGATCCAGGTCGCCCGCCGCGCCGAGCACCCCCACGGTGATCACGTTGCCCGCACCATCCACTGCGATCTCGTTGCCGCCATCGTTGTTGAGCCCACCGAAGTTGCGGCCCCAGATGAACGCACCGTTGGCGTCGAGCTTGATCACGAAGGCGTCGGCAGCGGTGTTCGGCGGTGTTACGAAGAAGGTGCCCGCTCCGGGATCGAGATCCACCGTGCCGGACACGCGGCCGGTGAGGTACACATTGCCCGCGTTGTCCGCTGCCACGCCCGCGCCGATGTCCGCACCTGTTGCTCCGATGGCTCCGCCCCAGAGGAAATTGCCCACGCTGTCCAGGGCCTGCATGAACACATCGCTGCTGCCGTTGCTGGTGACGTTGAACACGCCGGCGCCGGGATCGAGGTCCACCGTAAGGGTGAAGGTGCCCACGGTGATCACCGCATTATCGCTGCCCACCACCGTGGCATAGGCGATCTCCTGTTGCGTGCTGCCCACGGTGCGCACCCAATCGAGCGATTGCGCACGCGTGAGGATGACAAGGAGGAGGAAGGGGAGGAGGCAGGCGCTGCGAAGGATCATGCTGAACGCGGCGGATATGATCGCCGGACCGCAACTTACTCGGCCCGCGCATCGCGCTCACGGCGCAGCGTGCCAACGGCAGGGAGAGAAGGGTGAAGCGCTGCGCAGATCTCGTGATGAACGGTTCTTCGGCCGCACTGCCCGCTTCATCCGCCGCATGATCCGTCCGGGCCTGATGGAGGAGGACGGCGACGCAGGGAGCGCTGAATTTCGGCCTCGAAGCGATTGCCATGCGTCCACTCCTGCTTGTTACGACCCTGCTCGTCGCCGTTCTCGGCCACGCGCAACTGGTGCTCGATGGCTCGATGTCCCCGACGCAATTGGTGCAGGATGTGCTTCTCGGCCCAGGTGTAACGGTAAGCAACGTCACCTTCAACGGATCGCCCGCCAATGCACCTAACATCCAGGTGGGCCGCTTCGACGGTGGCGAATGCGTGCTTCAACTCGATAACGGACTGCTGCTGTGTACCGGCGGCATCGATGTGGCGCTTGGCCCCAACAACACCGCCAGCGGTTTCTCCGAGGTGAACGACAACTTCTTCGCTGACAACGACCTGGACAACGTGGCGGGCGATATGACCATGGACATCGCCTGCATCGAGTTCGACTTCGTGCCCGGCGGCGACAGCATCTCCTTCGACTACTCCTTCGCCAGCGAGGAATACCTGGAGTACGTGAACGCCGGTTACAACGACGCCTTCGGCTTCTTCCTCAGCGGCCCCGGCATCTTCGGCCCCTTCGACAACGATGCGGTGAACCTCGCCGTGGTGCCCGGCTCCTTCAGCTACGTGAGCGTGAACTCGGTGCATCCAGGCAGCAATGCGCAGTACTACCAGGACAACGGCAACGGCTCAAGCGCGCCTTTTGCCACCAGCAGCTACTACATCCAGTTCGACGGCTTCACGCGCGGGTTGACGGCGCGCGCGCACGTACAATGCGGACAGACCTACCACATCAAGCTGGCCATCGGCGATGTGGGCGACCCCAACTGGGACAGCGGGGTCTTCATCCTCGGCGGCACCTTCGCTTCCACCGGCGGCGCATCGCTCGCCATCGCCACTTCCACGGGATCGGCCACGGTGATGGAAGGATGCGATGCAGCCACCGTGACCTTGACGCGCAGCGGAAGCAACGGCGCCATCGCAGTGCCCATCCAGATCAGCGGCGAAGCCTTCGCACCGGCCGATGTGAGCGGCGTGCCGGCCACGGTGTCCTTCGCCGATGGACAGACGAGCGTGAGCTTCCCCATCTCCTTCGTTGCGGATGGATCGGCCGAAGGACCTGAAGAACTCACCATCTGCGCCACCATTCCCGGTGCCTGCGGCGGAGGCGCGGCGGCCTGCGCGAGCATCATCATCACCGATGCCACGCCCATCAGCATTGCGGCGGAGAACGCCGTTTCCGATTGCAGCGGCGCCATGCTCCAGCTCGAAGCCGTGGCCACGGGCGGCAATGGCGATTTGAGCTATGCATGGAGCAACGGATCGCAACTCTCCTTCATCACCGTGCCTGATAACGCTGCCGTGTACACCGTCACAGTTACCGATGCGTGCGGCGCGCAGGCCACAGCCGATGCGGTGGTGACTGGTCCCTGTGGCGTAGTGGTCCCGAACGTGATCACCCCGAACAACGATGGCATGAACGACGCCTTCGTCATCACCGGCATCGAATACCAAAGCAACCACGTGCGCATCTCCAATCGCTGGGGACAGGTGGTCTTCGAAACGGACAACTACCGCAACAACTGGAGCGGTGGCGCTGTGAGCGATGGCACCTACTACTACGAGGTCTTCGTGGCCGGACAGACCGCACCGCTCACCGGCCACCTGACCATACTCAGTCAACAACACTGATCATGAAGGCACGCTGCACCCTCTTCCTCCTGTTCATCGCTTCGTCGCGCATGGCTTCCGCGCAAGCGCCGCCCATGGCCTGGCAATCCTTCTTCGATGGTTCACTGCCGGGACTGGATGAAGCGAACGCCCTCCTCATTGCTCCGGACAACAGCATCTACGTCACCGGCGGAAGCACCAACATCGCACCGCAGGGCACCATCACCACCATCCGCTACAGCGCGAGCGGCGCTCAGCTCTGGGCCGATCATCCGTACGGTCCCTCGCAGGACTCGCAGAACAAGGGCGTGGGCATGGCCATCGACCCCTGGGGCCACGTGTACGTGTGCGCCAACTTCTCGGCGAACGCCGGCGATATCGCGGTGATCAAGTACAAGCCCACCGGCCGCATCTGGCGCCACAACTACGAGCAATACCCCACCGCCGATGTGTACGACGAAGCGCGCGCGATAGCGGTGGATGCACAGGGCGAGGTGTACGTGGCGGGCGCCATCACCAGCACCGGCGGCATGGGCATGGACAACTACCTGCTGAAGGTTGATTCCGCTGGTGCGCAAGTGTGGAACAACGACTTCGCGGTGAGCAGCGCCGATGAGTACGCCACCGATGTGGCCATCTCACCCGTCGGCCACGTGTACGTCGGCGGCCAGTGGTGGAATACGGCCTTCAGCGGCGGGGTGAACATGAGCGTGGCACGGTTCAACGGGCAGGGCGCGGTGTGGAACCAGAGCTTCGAGGCCGATGGCTGGTCGGATTACACGGCTGCCATTGCGCCCACGGCGAACGATGGCGTGCTGCTCTGCGGCAGCGCAACGATCAATGCAACGGCCGATGCCGTGATCGTGGCGCGCAACGCAGCGGGCGCCGAACTGTGGCACGTGGTGCATGCTGGCACCGGCAACGTGGACGACGATGCCGTAGAGGTGAGCGAATTGAGCGATGGCCGTGTGGTGGCCGTGGTGCATAGCCGCGAACAAGTGGGTGCGAGCCTGCGCCATGCGATCACCACGCTGTTGATCGATGATGGCGCGGTGGTGTGGAGCGAACAGTACCTCGGCGATGCTGCGCTGGGCGCCTGGCCCACCGACCTCGCCGTAGATGCGGCGGACAACATCTACATCAGCGGCTATGCCGTGGCTGCTGGCAACGCGCACACCGACGGCGTGGTGCTGAAGTACAGCGCCGCTGGCGCGCTCGTGTGGAGCATACCCTACGATGGCGGCAGCAGCAAGGACGACCGTTTCAACGCCATCGCGCTCAACAGCGCGGGCGATGTGGTGGTGTGCGGCAGCAGCCATACCACGACAACGGACTCAAGGTACGTGACGGTGCAATTCGGGAATGCGGTGGGCGTGCAGGAGAGTGGCGGTTTGGTAAGCGCGCCCGCCGTGTTCCCGAGCCCGGCCACCGATCGGGTGCGCTTCACCGGCCTTGCGCCCAATGCGCCCGCGCAAGTCTTCGATGCGCTTGGGCAGTTCGTGGCCGCCGTGCCGCGCACGCACCAGCTGGATGTGAGCGACTGGACCGCAGGGCTCTACTTCCTGCGCACACCGGAGCGCACAGTGCGGTTCGTGGTGGGGCGCTGAGCGCGCGACGGCCAACGCGTTGCGCTCAGGGGTGGAGCAAGTCCCACTTGTAGGCGAAGATCACCAGTCCCGGCTTGCTCTTGATGTTGAACTTGGCGAAGAGCGATTCGCGATGGCCATCCACCTGGCGCGTGTTCAACTCCATGCGTGCGGCGATCTGCTCGTAGGTGAGCTCCGCTTCGTCGCACACCAGGCGGAGGAAGATCAATTCCCGTTCGCTCATGGCAGCCAGCACCTCTGCGCGTTGCTGCTCGTAAGCCGAGGTGGGATCGCCCTTGCCGTTCAGGTCGTGCAGCAGTTCCTCGTTGTGGTAATGTCCTACGGTAGCCACCTGTTCCAGGGCCTCCAGGAAGTGCTGCTTGCGCACGTCCTTCAGCAGGAAACCGCAGGCACCGGCACGCAGAGCGCGCACCATGGCCTCCTCGGTCTTCTCGAAGGTGAGCGCCAGCGCGCGCGTGCCCGGCTGGTTGGCGCGGATCCACGCGATGGTCTGGTAGCCGTCCATCACCGGCATGTGAAGGTCAACGATGGCCACCGCCACGGCACGGCCGTCGGCCACCACCTGCTGGTATTCCACCCCGTGACCGGCCTCGGCCACCACCTTGTACGCCTTGGTGCCGTTGATCATCTCCGTCATCACGTTGCGGAAGAGCGTGTGATCGTCTATGAGGGCGACGGGTAGCGGTGTGGTGTTCGGCATGCGTTCAGCTCCGTTGAACGGCAGGATCCAATACTACGAAATGGACGGCATTCGACGCGAACCGTCAGGTGCCCAGCGGACCGTAGGGCTCGCCGAAGAGGAGCGACGTGCGCGTGCTGCGCGGTTCGCCGTGGACCATGCGCACGCCCACCACTCGCGGCGTGTAGCCCCGTTCCACCAGGTGTTCATGCGCGGCCGCGTTGCCTGCGGGAACGAGCAGGTGCTCCTGCGTCGGCAGGATCCAGCGTTGCAGTTCAAGCCCCACCGTTGGCGTATCGGCCACGATCAGCGCATGGCCCAATAGCGCAAGCGCGAAGCCGCGCACCTTTATTCCATCGAGGTAGACGCGGCCGAGGTATTCGTGTTCCAGCAGGAGCACGCTGCGGTCCTCGCCGCTCGCCTGCCGGTCCAGGTGCATCACCGCCATGCGGTGCTGGGGTTCCAACCACATCACATCGGGGTAGGTGCCTTCGTAGAATTTGCCACCGTCGTAACGCAGCACTTCCTCCTGTGGCACGAAGTGCAGCGCGGTCCAGTGCGGTACGTCATCGGGCGCCACGGTCACGGTGGTGCTGCTGCATCCCTGGCGCTGCGCTTGCGCGAGCATTTCGCTCACCAGGGCCGCGCGGATGGGAACCGGGTCGCGGCCGTGCTCGACCTTGCATACCGTGATGCGCGCGCTATCGCCGAAGCGCACCGCCGTGCCGAAGCCCGCCACTTCATCGTGTACTTCAGCGCACCAGGACTGCGCGTAGGGCGTGTGCAGATGCCAGAACAACCGCGCGATCTCGCGTTCGTATTCCTCCGCGCTGTTCCAGATGGCGGCTTCGAGGTGCGCAGCGGTGAGGGGGAGGATCCGCATGGGTGCAAATGTGGAGGATCAACGCAAGCAAGGCAGGGTACGATTCGTTCAACGGCGTGCCTCGCGCTTCGCGTTCTCTTCCCGTGACCATTGCATGAGCGCGTGGAACTCTTCCACGGGCATATGTCTGCCCAAGACGCGGTCCAGGTGTTCGATGCCACCGATGGAATAACCGCCTGGTACAGCTGCATCGTGGATGATGTCCACCAGGAGGGTGCCGAGCGTGGGATGCGCGAGCGGGATGTTCGCGGCGAATTTCCAGCGGTTCTTGCGTTCGGTGGGCGAGAGGAAGTGCGTGTACAGTTCGCTCTCTGGCCAGGACCGTGTGCAGCGCATAAAGGCAAGGGCGAGCTGCGGCCAATGCGCCCATTGTGCGCGCGCTGCCTGCACCAGCGATGCGGGGTCGAAGGACAGGCCCGGATGGTGCAGCCGCTTGTACCAGGCGAGGTATTCGCGTTCATGGTCGGTGGGGTGGTGTCGAACGATGTGCATGGGGGGTGAGGTTGTCAGTTGTTGGTTGTCAGGCTGGCGCTGGGGGGATCGTTGTCCGTTGTCGGGCTGGCTCATGGGTCAGCAGCGTCTGAAGCCGCCAGACAACTGACAACTGACAACGCTCTTCCCGGATCCCACCACCCCAACCCCGCCTCCGCCGAACAGCGGAGCGGGGCCAGGGTCTGTGATCGTCGCCCTCAAGCCGCCTTCGCGCTCGCCAGATCGCTCATGGGGCTCACCCCCGCCGCCGCGATGGTCTGTAGACGAAAGGAGTACACCCGGTCGCTGGTGAGCCCTTCCACGGTGTGGCGGTTCTTGCTGGTCTGCGTCAGCAGGTTCCAGCCTGCGGGATCCAGCGGATCAATGGCCGTCATGTACACGGCATAGATCAGGCGGCCGCGCACACCGTTCCAGCGCAGATCGATGCGACCTGTGAAGGGTGTTACCAGCGCGCGCACGTTGCCGGGTGCAGGCAGTTCGCCCAACGGAGAGGCACTGCGGCGCACGTCGAAACCGGCGCTCAGGATCAGGTCCTTCTCGTTGTTGCAGTTGGCCTGCACATAGCCCGCCAGCTCGCGCAGCAGGTCCTTCAGCTCGTTGGCCGCCACGTCGCGTGCCTCCTTCTCCACCTTGCCCCGGTTGAAGTCGTAGGCCTGGTTGGCGTTGTCCAGCGCATCGCACGCGGCGGTGATCCTGGACAGCGGTGGCGTGGGCGTTACGAACGCCGCGTTGCCCGTGAGCATGGTCACGTGGTTCCGTCCCTTTTCCACCAGGGTCGTTGGGGTGATCCCGGAAATGCCGAGACGCACATTGAAAGTGAATTGTCCCATTGTGTTGTGGCCGTAAGCCTGGCCTGGCGTTGGTTAGGGGGGCAAGAGAGGGCAAGGTGCCCGCAGCGTACAAGCACCGCATCCCCCCGACCGGTGCACAGGGGCGCATCCCCGCAGGGGGATCGCGCGCATCCGCACGGTGGGCGGCGCATGGCGGTGCTGCACTTTTCCATCGTTCACATCCCCTGTGTAATCGCAGTACCCAAGGGGGGCGCGGTGCCGCTCAAGGTGTTCGCGTCACCGTTCGCGATGGTGGTGCCATCATCCAAGATGGTCGCGCCGTCGCTCTCTATGGTTGCGCCGTCACGCTAGATGGTCCCGCCGTCACTTTGGCGGCGACTTGGTTGCGCCGCCGCTCCAGATGGTGGCGCCATCGCTCTCCATGGTTGCCCCGCCATGCTCGGTGGTTGCGCCGTTGCTCTAGATGGTCGCGCCATCGCTTCCATGTGTTCGTGCGCCTCGCTCGTTATGGGTGCGCCTCACTCTTTATGGTTGCGCCATCACTCTCTATGGTCGCGCCGTGACTCTCTGTGGTTGCGCTGACACTCGATGGTCGCGCCAACAACGTCCATGGTTGCGCCGCCGCTACATGGAGCGGTGCCGTCACCCGCGATGGTCGTACGCTCATTTTCGTAAGCCCGCTCAGGGCACGATCAGCCCGCGCTTCAGGGCGGCATGCACCGCCGCAGGACCGTTGTGTACCCCCAGCTTGCGGAAGATGTTCTTCATGAAACTGCGAATGGTGCTCAGCTTCACATGCATGCGCCTGGCCAGGACCTCCTGGCTGTATCCCGGCAGTTTGGCCATCCACTGCAGCAGTTCCAGTTCGCGCGGGCTCAGCAGGTGCTTTTCCCTCCGCTCGCCGCGCAGCAGGCGGAAACTGCGCGTGGTGAGCAGGGCGTGCATCAGCGGATTCACGTGCAATCGACCGGCGCAGGCGTCGGTGAGCGCGTTGCGCAGTTCGGTCACACCCAGGCGGGTGAGCAGCACGCCGCAGGCACCGGCACTGTACGCCCTGGCGGTGAGGATATCGTCCTTCACTTCGCACGTGGCCAGCACACGCACCTGTGGGAAGCTGTGTTTCAACAGGCCCACGACGGCCGTTCCGTCCAAACCGCCCAGGTGCTCGTGTACCAGCGCCACATCCACCATGGTGCCCTGGCGCAAGGCGCCCAGCAGCCCTTCGCCCGTGGCCACCGACACGCGCAGTTCGTAACCGCCGATTTCGCGTAGCTGATCGCCTATCCCGCGTCGCATCGCGTCGCGGTCGTCCACCACGGCTACGCGCACCAGGGCAGGTGCATCCGTTGTGGCATTCGCTGCGGGGTCGTTGGCAGGGCGGCGGGGCATGCTGGGTTGCAGTGATCGCGCTGATCGTTCCGGCCTACGGAAATTATCGGATCGATCCGTGAGGTCAAGGGGGCAAGGGCTGCACGCGCCGCAATGGCCAGGCAGCGCCGTTCTTGCTTGGAAACCTATCAGCCCACGCCAGCAAAGGGTTTCAGCCACTTTGGGGTGGTGCTGAAAGGGGGCGGGGCGGGAAAAATACGGGGGTGGAGTGGGGAAAATAGCGGGGTATGCTGGCCTGTTGCGCCTTCGGTAGCGCCTTGCTTCGGACGGTGTAAAACCAGACCGTAATGAGACTGGCCGAGGCATTTTCACTCCGGAGGTCGATGGCGATGAAGTGCGCGCTCATGCTGGTCGTGATCGGTGCGATGAACCCGGGCCGGTCGCTGGCGCAGATCGACGACCAATCGCTTTTCACCTTCGATACCCTGAGCTATCTGATGACCGCGCGATCGACAGGCGGGCAGATGGCGCTGACCCTGGAGAAGTACGGGGCAGTGTTCGAGCAGGCGCAGGCGGGATTGCGCAGCATCAATGACCGCATCGACTCAGGCCTTTACCGAAGCGATGCGCTCGAACGCATGGACTCCTCGGCCATGCGCACTGTGAAGGAGCTACTGGGGCACTACGACGGTATCGACATGGAGAAGTACAAGCAGCTGCACGCCGCCGTTGCCAAAGCGGATACGGCGAAGGGAAATGCGCTCATCCGTGAATTGGTGACCACCGTGAGCGAACGGATACGGGCGTTGGAGGCAGAGGTCACCGCATTGAAGGAACTGCACAAGAAGCCCAAGTGGGATATCTTGAAGGAGCAGTGCAAGAAGAAGCCGGAGGAGAGAACGGCCGACTACCTGAAGCCGCTAACCGACCAGGAAGCGAAGGAGGCTGGCACGCGTTGCGCTGATACATTGGGGCTGATCGCTGTGATCGAGAAGTTCACGACTGCGCGGCAGAAGCAGGTGGAGAAGCTCAAGGCCGCGAAGGCCCGGTTGGAGAGTGGAACAACGGACATGGTGAAAGGCTATGCGGCAGCGGTGGCCAAGCGCATAGGGGAGATCGAAGCCTGCTATGCGGCCGCGCGCGATGTGTGGGAAGAACTGCGCAAGGGTTGCACCGGTGACGAACCCGATTGCAAGGCGAAGCGGAAGGAACTCGAGAAGAAAGCCCGTGCGATCCTTGCCGAGCGGATCAAGAAGGTGAAGCGCGAGTTCAATGTGCGCTCACCCATCGGGGACTACCCCGAATTCTTCAAGGCCGCATTCGCCGATGAGCTCATGGGCTTGTCGCAGGCGAAGCCGGAGAAGCGCAGTGAGGCGGAACGTGGGCCGAGAGCAACCTTGTGGAGGCTCATTTCATCCTGTGGCCGCGCCAACACCGCAGGCCGGTGAGCTCTGTCTCAACCGCGACATCCATGTCTACGAGCGCAAGACATACATGCACGCATGGTTGGAGCGCAAGGTGAGGACGAAGAAATGGAGGACTCCGGCGGTGATCCTGCTCCCGACGCGGCGGCGCCCGATACTATGGCCATTTTGTTCGAAGAAGCGGATCTACAAGGACAGTGTTGTCGGCAATTGGCTCGATACCCTAAGAACAGCGGTGATCATTGATCCGGCCAGGGTAAAGCGTGCAAAGGACGATATCGTCAAACGGTTCTGGAACGACGATGGCTTATGGGAGCGTTATGTGATGGACACGGTAAGCCAGCCGGGCGTAATGGCGATCGTGAAGCGCAGCAAGTACTACGGCAAGCTCACATCACGGCGCTTGAGGCATCATGTCCTGTCTTCGCGCCGCGCCATGGTGGCCATGGGGAAGGGTCGTGCGAAGAACGGGGCCGTGAAGCGCGCGAACATCAAGTTCGAGGACGGTGTGATCGACGAGATCGTGGTGGTTGCGGACGTGAAGGTGCCGAACGACCAGGATGAACGGGACACCACGAGGGCCGCACCCACGCACACCATCGAGGTGACCTTCACGAACTCGAACACCCCGATCCCCTTCTCCAACGTCTGGAACTACTACGGGAAGTTCATGAACCGGGTGCCCCTCTATGGATACCGCACCCAGGACGGGCAGCCTTTCTTCCGCGGGACCGATGGAGTGGACTACACCATCCTGCTCAGCGATGTACTGCGCTACATCCCGGAGCTGCACCTGGGCTCGAACAACTCGGCACCCGGCGACACCGTGGTGCGCCTCGATTTCCGGAACCTGGTGCAGCGGCAGGGCGGCTCCATCGATTCGCTCGACCGGCGGAACGAGCCCGATCGCCTCTGCGGCATGCTGCTCAAGGACAACATCCGCAAGTACGGCGAACTGAAGGTGTACACCGACCTGGTGGGCATCGCCAAGAACGAACCGAACGGCTTGCTGCAATCGGAGTATTCCTGGCGGCTGCCGCTCTGGCCCAAGCGCAACCAGGGCCTCAACCCGATCACCACCGTGGAGCCCTATTTCGGCATCGTACTGCGCGACAAGGAAGAGTCGCGGCTATACGTGGGGCTCGATTCAGCGCGTACCTCCACCGCACCGCCGCGTGGCCCGGCCACTGGACCTGGTGACCAATGCGCTGTACAATACCGGCATCAAGCTCAATCTGGTGCAGTTGAGCATGCGCTACCTCAAATCGGAGATCGAACTGAACGCCTTCGGTTACTACACGCGCACCCAACTGCGCGATACGTTGCTCTCCTTCACCAGCGATTCCACCTTCACCATCACCAACGTGGTGGACACAGCGGGCAACCCGCCCGGCCGAGGACACTACCTACACCGTTGCGCACAACCGCATCGCAACGGCGCGCGACGACCTCCGGGGCGTGGGCTCGTTCACCTACGGCGCTGAGATCCGCTGGCGCTTCAAGCCCGACAGCCGCTTCGGGTTCGACGCCTACGGCGGGCTGGCGCATTTCACATTGCCCGATGGTGTCTTCAGCATTGCGGCCGACCGCTGGCAGCAGTGGGAGAACTGGGACATGAACACGCTCTTCATCGGCCTCGACGCCCACCTGTTCAACACCAAGGAGCAGAAGTTCTTCTTCCGGTACAGGTGGCTGGCCAATCGCTGGGACGTCAACGAGAACGCCAACTTCCTGCAGTTCGGCTACAACCGGCACCTGCGCTTCGGGAAGGCCAAGTAGGAGGCTGCTGCAACACAGGCCCAGAGAAAACCTTTATCCGCCATGGCCACCAAGAGAAAGAGCACCAGTGATCAAGGTGGTGGTGCCCCATCGCGAATTCGGAGGAGCAACAGACGGAGGTGGCTTTCACCTTCGACCACTTGATTCTGCACGCTTCCGAGTACCGGCCTGGATTCTTCGAACGCCTGACCGGGTTCAGCGACGCTGCGGAACTCACCCTTCCGAGCATCGAATCCGTTTTCCCCGCGGAGGTTCATCCGCTTCTGTGCACAACACGACCTGGAGCACGACGCCATGCGCACCGTGGCCACCGGTGGTGCGTACCATAAGGTGGTTCGCGATGGTGCGCTCGTGCGCCTGTGGTACTGGGTCAGGGGCTTCGTCCTGGTTCCGGTGAGCGGCGGCGGTCCCGATCCGGACAAGGAGATACCGCTGAAGGTGC
>JADJTW010000013.1 GCA_016710965.1 Flavobacteriales bacterium | reverse complement strand
GACCAGCATTGGCACGACTGTTTTGGTCTGGTGGTCAGCTTTGCATGTCTTTGGTTTTGTGGGCGGAGAAACGATCCGATCTTGGGTATTGCGGCACGATCCTTATCGTTCGATGACTTTGTATGATGCCCCCGAACGTACTTCGGGAGGCAGCCTTATCCAAATCACCTGCCATTCCCCCCAACTATGCTTTGTCAACACTGCTGGAGTCTACCCGCCGGATTCCTCTTCGCGATTTTGAGTGGGTCGAGCATTCAGCCATTCACAAGCGCTCCAACTGACGGTTGAACTATCTCGGACGCCTCTCCCAAATCTCCCAACCCCTGTTAGCATCCGGGTTGTTGTCGGTCCGCCTTGGGAAAACGTGTTGGTACAGGACGAGGAGTTTGTTGTCGTCTTCTTGGAAGCGATAGACGGTGTAAGTGCCGAAATGGCCTGAATAGGCCGATCCGTCGAGATATCTGTAGCGACCGGTCGCAACCATCTTGTTGCTCTCGACGAACTCAACGTGAGCCTCAACCTTGCAGTCAAGATTCTTCCAGTAGTTGGCGTCGATGCGGAAGCCGTTGCCTTCGAGGTAATGCAGATGAACCTCAAGGTCTATGTTCTGGAAGTCGAATATCATGAAGGTTCTGCTCCGGCGTGTTGTCCTGCCCAATGTCCGTTCTGTAGTACTTCCCAACCAGCGGTAGATAACGGCTCTTGAGTTCCTGGATCCGGTGCCAGCGTTGGAACCAGAGGACGATCACTGTTCCTAGCACCCCGCCTGCCAATCCCAAGACCTGAATAGAGCAAAGGATAGCGACTTGTCAGGCAATCACAGCGGTATTCGATCCAGACAACACCGAGGGAGACGATGGTGCAAACGATGGCAGCCACAACTTCCCAAGGCTCGAACAGCTTACGCATATGGGAAAGGTATCGCGTCTTTCATGACCGTAAGCGGCGCCCGTAGTTTTGGGAGCAAGAGCCCCATGCCCCGCCTCATCGTCCACGGTCGTGATCTCGCTGGGGTCATCCCGGGCGTAGGACCAGATCCTTACCCTGCTATATTGTAGATAGCCCATTGACGGACTTCCCGTCAGCCAGGCCAAGCCATGACGAAGACCACCAGAAGCAGCATCGAGGTCCAAGGCATTCCCATCGCCATCCTTACCGAGCGCAACGAGGACTTCATCTCCCTCACCGACATGTTGAAGGCCAAGGACGGGGACTTCTTCGTCTCCGACTGGCTGCGCAACCGGAACACGGTGGAGTTCCTGAGCATCTGGGAGAGCGTCCACAACCCCGTTTTAATTATGGCGAATGTGCCACAATTAAGTCGCAGGTGGGCCTGAACAGCTACAAGCTCAGCGTGAAGGACTGGGTGGAGAAGACCAACGCCATCGGGCTGCGGGCCAGTGCCGGACGCTACGGTGGCACCTACGCCCACAAGGACATCGCCTTCGAGTTCGGCATGTGGATCAGCCCGGCCTTCAAGATTTACCTCATCAAGGAGTTCCAGCGCCTCAAGGACGATGAGAGCCAGCGCCTTTCACTCGCGTGGAACCTGAACCGCGAGTTGTCCGAAGATCAACTATCGCATCCACACCGATGCGATCAAAGAGCACTCGACCGCCGGAAGTCACACCCGCGCAGGCGGCCCTGACCTATGCCAACGAGGCAGACCTGCTCAACGTCGCCATGTTCGGGCAGACGGCCAAGCAGTGGCGCGCTGCTAACCCAGAACAGGACGGCAACATGCGCGATCACGCCACCATCGAGCAGTTGCTTGTGCTGGCGAACATGGACAGCCTCAACGCCGAGTTCATCCACATGGGCCTGTCGCAAGGGGAAGCGCTTCCGAAGAGAACCGCGAGCTGTTCGTACTGCACCGCATCAACGGCAGATGCGGACGGTTGCAACGAGATACGTGACCTTCGCGTTTGCTGGGGGCCGGAAACGGGCGGCCTTCCTATTGATCGCCCCATGTCGCCAACTTTTGATCCTCAACAACGCACCCATGCCCCGCCTCATCGTCCAGGGTTTCACCATCTCGCTCGACGTCCGGGTCAAAGCCCGGGATGACGCGCCGGTCCGCACGATCGCTGGAGGCCCCGATGGGCACGGGCGGCCAGGGCTTGCACCCGTGGTTGCTCCGCACGCACTGCTTCCAAAAGACCCACTTCGGCAAGGACGACGGCGACGTCTAGATGCACTCAGAACAACAAGGCAAGCAGTTCCTCTCGCGTCAATTGATGGTGCGCCGCGACATCGCCAAGTATGCCTGAGAACGTGCCGACCTTGATCGGCCGATGGTCCGGAATGGTGATGTGGTGCGTGCCGTTGCGCGAAGTGGTCAACCGGATGTGACTTCCGCTCTGCCTGGTCACTTCATATCCGAGCTTGCCCAGCGCCTTGATCAGTTCCTTGCCCGTGAGGTCACGCGGGATCCTCATGCAGCGATCACGATCTCCTTCACCATGTGCAAGCGGATCACCTTGGGCATCTGTTCGGCCTCGAAGTGCGTGGCCACGGCGTCTTTCACGTTGGCCTTCAGCTGCTCCAAGTCATCACCGTCGGTGAAGATCGAATGGTCGAGAGCGCGAGCTTCGTAGCCACCCTCGGGCGACTCGTCAACGATGAAGATGATCTCCTTCATGCCCCGAATTTAGGACGATCGCTCCGAGATCGGCGGCGGTTGGGCGGTGTGTGGGTGGTCAACGAAGGAAGCAGCCAACTTTGCCGCGTAAGAATCGCCACCATGCCCCGCCTCATCGTCCAAGGTTTCACCATCTCGCTCGACGGCTACGGTGCCGGTCCCGATCAATCGCTGGAGGCCCCGATGGGCACTGGTGGCCAAGGCTTGCACCCGTGGTTGCTCCGCACGCAGTACTTCCAAAAGAACCACTTCGGCAAGGACGACGGCGACGTTGGCACGGACAACGACATCGCCGCGCAGAGCATGGAGAACCTCGGCGCGTGGATCATGGGCCGCAACATGTTCGGTCCGGTGCGCGGCCCCTGGCCGGATGACAATTGGAAGGGCTGGTGGGGCCCGAACCCGCCCTACCACGTGCCGGTGTTCGTGCTCACGCACCACGCGCGGCCTTCGTTGGAGATGGAAGGGGGCAACGTCTTTCATTTCGTCACCGGCGGCATTCACGAAGCGTTGCAACGCGCACGCGAAGCGGCCGGTGCATGTGACATCCGCCTGGGTGGTGGCGCTTCCACCGTACGTCAGTACCTAAAGGCCAAACTGGTCGACGAGATGCACCTGGCGGTCTCGCCCATCCTGCTCGGTGCGGGCGAACCGCTGCTGGCCGGGGTCGACCTACCGAAGCTCGGTTACAAGTGCGAGAAGAGCGTGACGGGCGAACGGGCCGTGCACTACAGCATCACCCGGGCCTGAGGGGGCGACCTCGAGACTCTCTGTTCCGGACCCAGAGCAGTCTTGTGGACGCTGTTAAGGGTCTTTCGTGTCACATTGGCGCGAAGTTCGTCGCAATGGCCGAAATAGCGATTGTCGGAGCCCTCATGTCGATCGACATTGCCGCCATGTTCAACGACATGGCTCCCATGACGATCGACATTGCCGCCATGTTCAACGACATGGCTCCCATGACGATCGACATGGCTCCCATGTTCAACGACATGGCTCCCATGTCGATCGACATTGCCGCCATGTTCAACGACATGGCTCCCATGACGATCGACATGGCTCCCATGTTCAACGACATGGCTCCCATGACGATCGACATTGCTGCTATGTTCAACGACATTGCCCCGATGTCGTTCGACATTGCTCCGATGTAAGCCGCTAAGGCTCAGAAGTGAACGAAATGCGCCCAACTTTGATGCGCCATGAAACCCGGAGCGAACAACGAACGCGTCTACCGCATGGCCTTCGCCAGCGTGTACCCGCACTACGTCACCAAAGTGGAGAAGAAGGGCCGCACGAAGGAGGAGCTGCACACCGTGATCCACTGGCTCACGGGCTACACGGAGAAAGGGCTCGCCAAGGTGATCGCCGACAAGACTGACTTCGAGACCTTCTTCGCCAAGGCGCCGCGCATGCACCCGAACGTGGGCATGATCACCGGCATGATCTGCGGCTACCGCGTGGAGGACATCGAGGACCCGATCATGCGAAAGGTGCGCTACCTGGACAAGCTGGTGGATGAACTGGCCAAGGGCAGGGCCATGGAGAAGATCTTGAGGAAGTGAACGGCGCTGATCCATCCTAACTTCGTCGGGAAGATCAATTCCAATGTCAACGGATCTCCTCAAGCTCCAGCTGATCGAGCGCCTGCTGCGCACGACCGATGAAGGCCTGCTGAAGAAAGTGGCCGATCTGTTACGTTCGGACCCCGCATCATGTGCGGGGGGACAAGAGGATGGAGACGGCCTCACCGACGAGCACTACAGCATCGTGAAGGAGCGCTACGAGGAGTACAAGCGCGGCGAGGGCAAGAGCTACACGTGGGAAGAAGTGCGCGAGATGGCGCGCAAGGCGAAGAAGGCATGAGCTTCCGGTTGGAAGTCAGGGACCGCGCGAGCAACGAGTTCATCGAAGGCTATCTCTTGTACGAGAACCAACGCGACGGTCTTGGTGAGGAGTTCCACGATGAGGTCCAGGAACACTTCGCCTTTTTGCTTCAGCGCCCGGAGGGCTTCGCCAAGTGGCGTGGACCGTTCAAGAAGATCAACCTCCAGCGGTTCCCGTACATCATCGTCTTTCGAGTTGTGAAGAGCACGGTCATCATATTCAGCGTGTTCCACAGCAAACGCGATCCGAAGGGCTGGGGTCGTAGGCATTGAGCCCTCAGCTACCTCTTCACCTCATACCGCATCGCCACCGCCCCCGAGCCGAACTCCTCCCGGCCAACGAGCTTCAGGTCCACCATCTTCGATAGCCCTGCGAACAAGGTCGGCCCGCGACCGATGATCCGTGGATGCACCACGAATTGGTACTCATCGATCAGGCCCAGTTCCGTCAAGGCCATGGCGAGTTGCACGCCACCCACGCCGATCCCCTTGCCCGGCTGCTGCTTGAGCTGTTGAACGAAGGTTCCTAGATCACCACGCACGAGCTCCGCGTTCCAATCCACCTCCTTCAAGCTGCTGGACACGACGTGCTTCTTCGCAGCGTCGATGGTCTTGGCGAAAGGCATCATCCAATCGGGCATCGGCCAAGAGACCGGTAAGCGCCAAGCGGCCAACATCATCTCGTAGGTCACCCGGCCGAAGAGCAGGGCATCGCACTGGGCGATGTACGCCTCCGCGTTTCGGTGCAGGTCGGCGTCCGCGATCCCCACGGTGTGATCGTAGCAGCCGTCCAGGGTGACGTTGATGGAGAAGCGGAGGGGCGCATGGTGCTACTCGTTTGGGTCGCTACTCGAATTTGCGTTGCCTTACGCGAGGCGGGTCGAACACGGTGATGCGCTCTGATAAGTCCACTTCCGGGTTCGCGGCGAGGTAGTCCAACAGCATGCGCGCGGGTGTGTCCAGCTTGTAGCTGAACAGTCGGAAGTAGATGATGCCGCCATGCGCCGGTTGGTTGCGCGCTATCGCCAAGGTGCCCAGATCACTATCGAACGTGAGGATGGTGCGACCGCTTTCGTTCGCAAACGATACAACGTCCTCATCGGCGGACCCACCCGCGATCTCGCCGATGTGTTGGACGTCGTGTCCCGCATCGTGAAGGACCGTCACGCTCGGGATCGGAAAGTTCTCGTCCGCGAGGAACTTCATTCCGCCTTGCCGGGAAGTGGCCACATGAGCATGCCATCCACCATGCACTCCAGCACGAAGGCATGCACGGCTTGGATATGCTCCGCCTTCAGTGTCGGAAAGCTTTCGAGCAACATTTCATTGCTCCAGCCATCGGCCAGGCGGCCTTGGATGTGCTCCACGGCCAGGCGCGTTCCCTTGATGATGGGTTTGCCACCAAGGATGGCCTTGTCACTGGTGATATGCTGCTGCCAGTTCATGGTCCGAAAGTTAGGGCATCATCCTTCGCGATACCCTCCATCGCGTTGCGATCGGTCCTCATCGGCGATCCCCACGGTGTGATCGTAGCAACCGTCCAGGGTGACGTTGAGGGAGAACTTAAGTGGACGCATCCTGTCTGGGATAGTATTTGGCGTTATGGCGCTCGATCAGGAGTTGGGAGAGGGGAGGTGTTGTGTTGCCCATGATGCGGCCATTCTCAAACCAGACGTGGATACAAGCCACCTCTTCCGGGTGCAACGGACGTCCAAGGAGTTGTTCAGAGGAAGCAATGGAAGCACGGCGTGCGGTTTCCATCTGTGCGACTTCATCAGGTGTCGGATCACGTGGGTCGATCACATCGGGCTGCATCTGGAACGGTTGTACAGCTTCGTCCCGCACCCAGACGTCATTGATCTCTTCCCCGTCTTCCGGCGAGATGCGCACCACTTCAAGTTGGGCGCGATCAAATCCGATCAGGTGCTTCTCCATCTCGGCCGTCGTCTGCTCGTATCCTGCTTCGCCACTTTGAAAGCGGAAATCAACTCCGGTGAAGTGATCAACGAATACCTCGATGTGCGTCGTTCCCTGATAGACCTGCCGTGAGGCGCAGATCGCGGCGATCTCCCCCCAAACGACGACGATGTCCTCTTCACCGGCAGAGAAGTGGATCCCCAGATCGTCTGCGAAGATGGTTGGACGAGACTGTTCAGATCGCATGTCGCTCATCACCGTTCAACTACAGCCTTGATATCATTCAAGTCCTGCAGGATCGCCTTCTTGATCAAGCCCTTGAAGAACACCATGGGCAGCGCTTTCAATTTGGCAGTGAAGCCTTGAGGCTGTGTCTCATGAATGCCGGTGAGTGTGACGCTGCCGTCGCTTCCGGAGATGCGGTTGGTGGTGATGAACACGAATCCACTGTCCTCTGCCCGGGTCTTGTAGAACTCGTTCTCCTTCGCCTCCGTGATCCATTTCTCCACGGTCGCTTCCTTGCCGAACAGCTTGCGTGTCTCACGCCAACGCAGTCCTACGAGACCGGTCGCCGGTCTTTCGACGATCTCGATCTTCTCCACGCCGCTGAGGATCTGCGCAGCGTTCGCGATATCGGTCATCACGGCCCAGACCGCGGCCTTCGACCCTTTGATGGTCACATCTGCTTCAACGATCATGGCTTTTGCAATCAGCCAACATGCCGATACGTATTGAGCAGCAAACCCGTCCGCGAGGCCTTCGAGCTGACGAAAGCGAATTCGCGTGGGTCCATGCTGTCCGAGAAGCAGCGCTTGCCTTTGCCCAGCAGGATCGGATAGACGGTCAGCACCAGCTCGTCCACCAAACCCTGCTGGAGCAGCACGGAAGTCACCGATGCACTTCCCCAGATGAGCAGGTCCGGGCCGTCCTGCGACTTGAGGCGGCGGATGCCTTCGATGGCGTCCTTGCCGAGGTCCCCGATCGGACCCCATTCAAGGCTTTCCGGCCGGTGGGTCGCGATGTATTTCGTCGCGGCGTTGATCTTGTCCGCGAACGGACCGCCGCTCATCTTCGGCCAGTAGCCGGACCAGAGGTCGTAGGTCTTGCGGCCCAGCAACAGGTCGAAGCGGTCGCCCTGTGCCTCGGCGGTGGCCGCTGCCCCTTCCGGACTTCGATACGCCGCCGTCCATCCGCCGTTCGCGTAATCGTCATCACCGGGTGGCGCGATCACGCCGTCCAGCGAGATGTGTTCCATCATCCGGATCTTTCTCATTGGGGCTCAATCTACTGTTCAGGCTTCTCGCTAACGACAACTCCTCGTACAGCCATCGCTCGAAGTAGGGCTTATGCAAGGTCACGCTATGAGCCACGGCCAGCCATTCGCGAGACGCACGACGGATAGCTTCATAGGCCTGTTCTTTCTCATTTGGTCTGACCTCGACCCAGTCAGTCAGAGCACCCCACAGCAGCCACAATGGCCACATTAGTTCTTTCGAATATTCGGCCGCCTGAAATGCTTCACCGTGAATTTGGCGAGCGGCTTCGTATGGATCCAAGTCGCCGGACAAGATCCCGCGCATAGAATCCTGGATGCCTCCAAGAACCGAAGGAATATCTACTTCGGCTCCCACAATTCGATCTTGTTCCCTTCCGGATCATACACCCACGCGAAGCGGCCGTAGTCTTCATCCTGCCGCTTGGGATCGATGCGCACGCCGTCGGCCTCGAGTTTCTTCAGCAGGCCATCCATGTCCTGCACGCGCAGGTTCAGCATGAACTGTTGCTTGCTGTCGAAGTAGTCGCTGTCGCGCTTGAACGGCGAGAACACCGTGGGGCCGGCATCCTGTTGCCAGATCCAGCCGTGGTCCGGGTCGTTGATGCCGAAATGTTGGTAGTACCACTTGGCCAGCGCCTTGTGGTCGTCCGAGCGGAAGAAGAATCCGCCAATGCCGGTGACGTGTCGTGACATGGGATGTTGATCGTTGGCACCAAGGTAAGTGAGCCAGACAGCCCATTGGCTGCGGCGCCATTCATACGCCGTTCAACTGACGGTCCCCGCATTTCTGCGCGGCGCCGTTCGTTCCTGCAACTTGGTGGGATGAACACCCGCCCGATCACGACAGCGACGGTCTTCGTTCTGCTCAACCTTCCTTCCTTCTCGCAGCAGCCTATCGATCTGCACGCCACCGTCATGGCCGGTGACATCGAGGTCCACGGCCGCGAGTTGAATGTGATCGATGAGCCCGGCTACGCTGGCATACAACTAAGCACGGACTACGGCGAAGGCCTCGCATGGCTCAAGAACATCGAGTTCTCCAATGGCACGATCGAGTTCGATGTGCGCGGCGTGAACGTGGAAGGACACAGCTTCGTGGGCATTGCCTTCCACAGCGCCAACGATTCCACATTCGATGCGATCTACCTGCGACCCTTCCAATTCAGGAAGGCGGATGCAACAGCACACAGTCATTCGATCCAATACATCTCCCTGCCGCAGCATACTTGGCGGGTCTTGCGTGCGGCCTCGCCCGGTGTCTATGAAGGTGCGGTCGACCCCTCCACTGATCCGAACGGCTGGGCACACCTGCGCGTGGTGGTCGATGGCGAGACCATCTCCACCTTCATCAACAACGCCATGGAACCGAGCTTGGTGGTGAAGAAGGTGACGAAGCTGCACACGGGGCGCGTCGGGTTCTATGTCGCGGATACGTCGGGTGGGGAATTTGCGAACATCCGGATCGCGGCGACGAAGTAGGGGATCCCGGCGGGTCGTAGTTTTGGCTACGCCCAGTCAGCCGGCCCATGAGCAAGACGATTTCCAGACGCACTACCACCAAGCCGGAACTCAACGGCCATGGCACCAATGGCGCCGCGAAGAAGCGGACCGCGTCCGCCGAAGCTCCGGCGAAGTCGGAGCGCCTTCCCGTGATGAAGACCTACAAGATCTTCATCGGCGGCAAATTCCCGCGCACCGAGAGCGGACGGTATTACCAGCCGAAGGGCAGCGATGGCAAGCCGCTGGCCAACATCTGCCGCAGCAGCCGCAAGGACGTGCGCGAGAGCGTGGTCGCCGCGCGCAAGGCCCTGGGCGATTGGTCCGGCCGCAGCGCCTTCAACCGCGGGCAGATCCTCTACCGCATCGGCGAGATGCTCGAAGGACGCCGCGCTCAGTTCGTACACGAGATCATGTTGCATGGGGGAACGCGCGAGCATGCCGAGGCGCGTGTCTCAGCAGCGATCGATCGCTGGCTCCACTACGCTGGTTGGTGCGACAAGTACCAGGCGGTCTTCAGCAGCGTGAACCCCACGAACAGCTCGCACTTCAACTTCAGCGTGTATGAACCCACTGGCGTGGTGGGCGTGATGGCTCCTGAAGGCAGCGCACTGCTTGGGTTGGTCAGTACGATCGCGCCGGTGATCGCAGGCGGGAACACCTGCATCGTCGTCGCGAGCGAGAGCATGCCCCTGCCCGCCGTCACTTTTACGGAAGTGCTCGCAACCAGCGATCTGCCCGGCGGCGTGGTGAATCTGCTCACCGGCTACCGCAAGGAATTGCTCAAGCCGTTGGTGACGCACATGGACATCAATGCGATCGTCGTCGATGCAGCCACCAAGGAAGAGCGCACCATGCTCGAGCAGGAAGCCACCTGCAATCTCAAGCGCGTCGTCTATCCGAAGGTCTCCGACTGGAACAGCGAAGAAGGCCAGAGCACCCTACTTCATCCTGGATACGCAGGAAGTGAAGACCACCTGGCACCCGATCGAACGTGGGCAAGGTGGGAGCGGGGGGTATTGATCACTTCATCAGCTCCCATTCCCAAACCGCGCCCACCTCGTCATCCGTCGAGATCCGTGATTGGGTGAAGCCGCATTTTTCGAGCACCTGTGCAGAGGCGTTGAGTTCGGGCAGTGTCTGCGCGATGATCCGCACATCCGGAGCCGTTGTGCGTGCGATGCGGATCAGTTGAAGCGCCATTCGCGTGGCGTACCCTCTTCCCTCCATTGCTGGGTGGGTGGCATAGGCGATCTCCACCACACCTTCCTTCGGCGCGCCTTTGAAGGCGCAGGTGCCGACCACTTCACCATGCTCCAGGCACAGGTATGCACACCACGGTGGTTTGAAACCGATCGTTCTGTAGTAGGACTGGTTGGCTTCGATCCAGCTCGTCACCGAGGCATCAACGGCTGATGCGCTTTCCGGTATTCCGGACTCCGGGATCACTGCGAGTTCCATGTGGCAAATGAACGATACCTGAAATTCTCCAGCTGCTGCGGATCGGCGACCCGCGTGCCTGAACAATCCAGTCACAACTCCCCGAACTTCACCAGCTCGAATTCGGGTGTGCATTCGAAGAGGTGCTTGAGGATGCCCATGTGCCCTGCGCCGTAGATCACCACCAAGCGGTCCTCGGGCTTCAGGTGCAGTTCCTGGATGTTGCGAAGGATACGCAGGTTACGCGCGTACCAGTGCATCGCCAGTCCATCGGCGCCACGGTACTTGCCCAGTTTGAAATCCCCGTTGAGGTAGGCGCCATAGTCGCGGTCCAGGGTCTTGTCGGCGTTGTGGTACATGAAGGACTCGAGCAGCGTGTGGTTCACGTGGAAAGCATCCGATGACCGGTAGTATTCCTTGTAGCGCTGACTGATGGCATCATCGTTCGTGAAGTCCCAATCGGCGTAGATGCTATCCAGGATCGGATGAAGCACGGTCGAGTCCGGATGGTCCCAGAGATCGCTCAGGAGCGTAGGCGCATCCACACCATAGAGCGTATCGATGCCGAAGCGCTTCATCAGCCGGAAGCCGATCTGCTCGCGCTCATCCGCGCGCGGAAGTGAATCGCTGCGCTGGTAGTCGCGATAGCGCCTTATCAGCCAGCCCGTGTTCGCGCCGGCTTCAACGGCGATGGCCGTCGGCTTGAAGCGCGCGATGTGGTCCACGAGTTCCTCCATTTCCCTCTGCCGCCTCGGGTCCTTCACGTTCACGCGCTTGTCCTTGTCGGTCACATGCGCATCCAGGTCGTAGTACTCGAAGTGGAAGGTGCCCACGAGAAGCACTTTCGGGATCGGACCGGTGATAAGGATGCTGTCCGGATCGGGTATGCGTTGTGCCTTGGAGGCAGCAGGCAGCAGAAGAGCGATGAGTAACGATGCAGCAGTGTTTCGCATGGTCGGTGCGTGCGACGGTAGGACGTGGCAGGTCCAAGTTGGTTACAGGGCACGATCAACGCACCACCACGAATCGAGTGCGTTGTTCCACGCCGGCCATGGTGATCCGCACGGTGTACGCACCCGTTTCCCACGTCGACACATCGACCTGTTCCGATGTGGAAAGCACCACGCCACTGAGGACGAGGCGGCCGACGGCATCGCGCACCTCCAGCTTGCCGCCATCAACAGCTATGCTCCTGATCACCACGTGATCCGCTGCCGGGATGGGCGAAGCGCTGATGGTCATGCGATCGCTTAGGTCGGTGGTGCCAGTGCCGATCAGGTCGCTGACGATGACCTCGTTCGTGCCTACGGCGAAGATGTGCCCATCGTTGATGGTGATGCCATTGAGCACAGGTCCGCCGGTGTGTATGCGGTCCCAACTGGTCCCGCCATCATCCGTGCGCAGGATCACGCCCTGCCAGCTACCGGCGTAGTAACCGCCGCAGATCACGCCGTTAAGAGCATCGGTGAAATGGACGCCGTAGTAGCTGTCGCCGGGGTAGCCCGTGTTCACCGTGCTCCAATTCGCACCGCCGTTCACGGTCTTCTGCACTGTTCCGAAGAAGCCTGCGGCGAAACCGGTTGTTGCATCGCCCATGCTGATCCCGCGCAAGGCGTTGCTCGTTGCTGTAGGAGACTGTGTCCAGTTCAACCCACCATCATCGGACCGGTAGATGCGTCCATCGGTCTGCGCCACCACGCCGTTCAGTTCATCGCGGAAGTGCATGCCGAAGACCCAGCCTTGCCAGTTGGGGTCGATGGAGGCGATGGTCCAGTCATCGCCTCCATCCGTACTGCGGAAGAAGTAGCCGCCCCAACCGGCTGCGTACACGAGTGAAGCGGTGATCGGCTGCACCTGGTAGATGCACTCGGTGAACGGTGGCGTTAGCGGCGTCCAGCTCGTGCCGCCGTCCGCAGTACGCAGTACCGTTGCGCCACCACCGGAGACGAACCCGAAGTCGGCATCGATGAAGTGTACACCGAAGAGGTAGGCATCGGAGCCCGTGCTCAACGGAGTCCAGTTCTCCCCGCTGTCCATGCTCTTGTATGCTGCACCATCCTTGCCCACGGCATAGCCGATCATGGGGGTAGGGAAGTCGATTGCTTCGAGCGAGGAACCGGCCGCGCCAGTATGCAGCACGGTGAACTGGCCGCTGGCCGGGATCATGCCCAGCGCGAAGCCGATGATGAGCGTGGCGCGTTCCATGGAGGTCAGTGGGCTATGATCAATTTGCCGGCACGGATGATCCCTTCCTTGCTCGTCATTCTCAGGAAGTACGCTCCCGCAGGGGTCGCTGACAACTCCAGCACGTGAACCGATCCTGTACTGATCTCCTGCAAGATCAAGCGACCGGTGCGATCGATCAATTCAATGCGCTCACCAACAGCGAGCCCATCGATCCACGCCCGTTCGTTGGCAGGTGACGGATGCACGCCCGGCCCTTGGCGCTCGGTCACCGGCTCAATTCCCGTGGAGGTATCGAACCCGTAAATGAAAATGGTCTGGTAGGCGAAGGCCGCACCACCGACCCTGTTGGCCACCACGTATAGATTGGTGCCATCATAGAAAAGGCCGCGCGGCGATTGGTCATTGTCAGGATCTGGCAATGCGATGGACCCGAGCAGTTGATCGTTCGTGAGGTCATACGCGTAGATGCGCTCGAGGTCGCCGTTGAGGTTGTCGGTGACATAGAATAGCGTATCACCCTTGAGCGCGATGCCGTACGGCTGCTCGCCTTGCATGGGCACGGTGTCGATGGGCGCCAGATCTCCGGGGATCCATTTGTATGCATAGGCATAGGGGTACACATCGAAATCGGGGTAGTACATGGTATACCATACCGCGTTGCCATCGGAGCACAGGTCGCCGATCCCGGAAGAGGGGCCACCGATCACATCGGGGAAGGTCCAGCTATTGAGCAAAGTGCCGCCCACGAAGCTCACTTCGTACAGGTGCGCACCGTTGGTGGTGTAGTCCTGCGCGAGCATGTGGGAAACCGATGTCTTGATGAGCCCGTGGTTGAATGTGAACCCGGTGGGTTCGGTGCTCAGTTCGGCACCATCGTGGTCGAAACAATAAACGTTCCCGTTGAAGTCCGCCCCGAGGAAGATGGTATCCGGGGTGACATGGATGCCCCAGAATCCCTGGCTGATGCCGGGCAATGGGATGCTATCGATCAGGATCTGGGCTTGCACGCAGGTCGTGACAGACGCGGCAAGTAGGACGGTGGAGTATCGATGTGCCATGGGATGAACGCTCCGCGAAAGGTATCTGCCGCCCGACCCCGGCCGCCAAAGGCTGTTGAAAACCTCTTTTCGTGCCAGTTAGGCCCGCTTGCCCACGGGAATACCTTCGGCACGAACCATTAACACCCTACGACCATGCCAGCTGTTCAAGGATACTGCGTGAAGTGCAAGGAGAAGCGTGACATGAAGGACGCCAAGGAGGTGACCATGGCCAATGGCCGCAAGGCGATGAAGGGTACATGCACCGTGTGCGGCACGGGCATGTTCAAGATCCTGGGCAAGTAGAGTCCGATCGCGTGATGACGACGGCCCCGTCGGCCGCGTCTTCGCACGTTCCGGCATTTCATTCGATGCTACGCTCAGAGCTACCGGCACTGGTGGACGCCGCTACGCGCGCTGCCTTCGCCGCAGGCCAGGAGATCCTTGGCGTGTATGGAACTGATTTCAGCGCGGAGCAGAAGGCGGATAGAAGCCCGCTCACCGAAGCGGACAAGCGCGCGCACCAGGCTATCGTCGCTGCTCTCGCTTCGACCGACCTGCCCGTGTTGAGCGAGGAAGGCAGGGCGTTGGAACTGGCTGAGCGCCAGGCCTGGCAGCGCTACTGGTTGGTGGACCCGCTCGATGGTACCAAGGAGTTCATCAAGCGCAATGGCGAGTTCACGGTGAACATCGCCCTCATGGAACGCGATTCGTTGCCTGGCGGTCCCCTGGGCACTTCGCGTCCCATCGCGGGCGTGCTTTACGTACCGGTGAAGGACACGCTGTATTTCGCGTGGGAAGGCGGTGGGGCATACAGGCAGGAAGCCGCGGCAACCCATGATGCGGCCTCCGCGTATGAGCGGGCTTCCATGTCCATCCGGTTACCGGTGCAGCAAAAGCGGTCAGCGTACACCATAGTGGCCAGCCGCTCGCACAGCAGCCCGGATACCGAGGCGTTCATCAGGAAGATGGAAGAGAAGCATGGCAGCGTGGCGCTCACCAGCATGGGCAGCGCGCTGAAGATCTGCCTCGTGGCCGAAGGAGCGGCTGATGCGTACCCCCGATACGCGCCCACCATGGAATGGGACACAGCCGCCGGGCATGCGATCGTGAACGAGGCGGGCCGGCAATTGATAGATGTGAGCACAGGCGCTCCCATGCGCTACAACAAGCACGATCTGGTGAACCAATGGTTCATCGTCCAATAGAAGAACAAACATCCACTATGGCCAAGAAGAAAGGATCATCGAAGAAAGGCGGCAAGCGCAAGGTCGCCCTCATCACCGGTGTTACCGGGCAGGACGGCGCCTACTTGAGCGAACTGTTGCTGAACAAAGGGTACGAGGTGCATGGCGTGAAGCGTCGCAGCTCGCTATTCAATACCGACCGCATCGACCACCTCTACCACGACATGCACGAGAAGGGCCGCCCCTTCCACCTGCACTACGGCGACCTCACCGACAGCGTCAACTGCCTGCGCCTGGTGAAGGAGATCCAACCCGACGAGATCTACAACCTGGCCGCTATGAGCCATGTGGCGGTGAGCTTCGAGTTGCCCGAGTACACGGCCAATGCCGATGGTATCGGCACGCTGCGATTCCTTGAGGCCATCCGCATCCTCGGCATGGAGAAGAAGACGCGTTTCTACCAGGCCAGCACCAGCGAATTGTACGGGGGCGTCATTCACCACGCGCAGAATGAAGAGACGCCTTTCTACCCGAAGAGCCCCTACGGCGTAGCCAAGCTCTATGGTTTCTGGATCACCAAGAACTACCGCGAGAGCTATGGCATCTTCGCCTGCAACGGCATCCTCTTCAATCACGAGAGCCCGCTGCGTGGCGAGACTTTCGTCACGCGCAAGATCACTCGCGCCGTGGCCAAGATCAAGCTCGGCTTGCAACAGACCCTCTACCTCGGCAACATGGACGCCAAGCGCGACTGGGGCCATGCCAAGGATTATGTGGAAGGCATGTGGCTGATGCTCCAGGCGAAGAAGCCAGACGACTTCGTCCTCGCCACCGGAAAGACCTATACGGTACGGCACTTCATCGACCTCGCATTCGCTGAAGTTGGCATCAAGCTCGAGTGGAAGGGAAAGGGCGAGAAGGAGAAGGGCATCGATCGGAAGAGCGGCAAGGTGCTCGTGGCGATCGACAAGCGCTACTACCGCCCCGCTGAAGTGGACCACCTGGAAGGAGACCCGCGCAAGGCCCAGCGCGTGCTCGGCTGGAAACACAAGTACGACCTGAAGGCCCTCGTGAACGAGATGGTGCAGAGCGATCTGGAGCTCTTCAAGCGCGATGTGTACCTGAAGAAGGGAGGGCATAAGATCCTGCATGAGCAGGAGTAGGGGTCGAAGATCTTCGACCCGCGACCGATAGGGAGACGGGCGCGTCATGACGCGCCCCAACGACAACGACAATGAACAGGACAGACAAGATCTACATCGCAGGCCACCGCGGCATGGTGGGCTCGGCCATCGTGCGCCGCTTGCAGAAGGATGGTTTCACCAATATCGTCACCCGCACCAGCAAAGAGCTGGACCTGAAGGAGCAGAGCGCCGTGCGCGACTTCTTCCAGGGCGAGAAGCCCGATGTGGTGGTGCTCGCGGCGGCGAAGGTGGGAGGCATCCACGCCAACAACGTGTACCGCGCGCAGTTCCTGTACGAGAACCTGATGATCGAGAGCAACATCATCCACTCTGCTTATGAGAACGGCGTGAAGAAATTGCTCTTCCTGGGTTCCTCGTGCATCTATCCCAAGCTGGCGCCCCAGCCCCTGAAGGAAGAGAGCCTGCTCACCGGGTTGTTGGAGCAGACCAATGAGCCTTACGCCATCGCCAAGATCGCGGGCATCAAGCTGGCCGAGAGCTATCGCAGGCAGTACGGCTGCAACTTCATCAGCGCCATGCCCACCAACCTCTATGGGCCCAACGACAACTACGACCTCAACAACAGCCACGTGCTGCCGGCGCTCATCCGCAAGTTCCACACGGCCAAGTTGAGCGCTGCTTCAAGCGTTGAAGTGTGGGGCACCGGATCGCCCATGCGCGAGTTCCTCCATGTGGACGACCTCGCCGATGCCTGCTTCTTCCTCCTGCAGAACTACGACGAGGAGATGTTCGTGAACATCGGCACGGGTGTCGATCTCACGATCAAGGAACTTGCGGAGATGATCAGGGAGATCGTGGGCTACACGGGCGAGCTGAAGTGGAACACCGACAAGCCCGACGGCACGCCGCGCAAGCTCATGGACGTGTCGCGCCTGCACAACCTCGGCTGGAAGCACCGTATCGGCCTGCGCGAAGGGATCACGGCGGTTTATGCCGAGTTCGCGAAGAGCGAGATGGCGGGGGTGTGAAGCCCTTGATCCCCCGCGGATCGCCTTCGGGGTGCATACCAAGATCCTACCTTCGGCGGCCTCGTGATGCTCCGGTTGTTCCTCCTCGCTCTTCCGCTGGGCATGGCCCTTGGTCTGCACGCCCAACAGAACGATATCCCGCTTCAGCGCGATGTGTACATCGACGTGGAGCGCAACGCGGCACGGATCGATACAGCCATTCACAGCGGACTGAAGCCCCTGATCGAAAGCCGCGCCGACCTCACCCATGTGATGGGCTATCGCATTGACTCCAGCCGCCACTACTACTGGCTCACGGAGAAGATCTTCAAGGAGCACCTCCTTATCGTGGACGAGGGCGAATTCCACCTAACGGCCGACCCGCTGGTGAACATCGAGTATGGCTCGGACAAAGGCGATCAGACCGCCTATGCCGACACGAACATCTACGCCACCAACTCGCGCGGTTTCTGGCTGGCCGGTCGCATCGGGCCCAAGCTCTCCTTCCAGAGCATGTTCATCGAGAACCAGGCCGTGGTTCCCAACTACCTCTTCCGGCGCGTGGTGGCTACCAGTGTGATGCCAGGGCAGGGCCGCGTGAAGCTGCGGCCGAACAACGACATCGATTTCGGGTGGTCGCAGGCCAATGTGTCGTATACGCCGGTGCCCTGGCTGAACGTGCAATTCGGCCATAGCAAGCAGTTCGTGGGGCATGGCTATCGCAGCATGCTCTTGAGCGATAATGCCGTGAACTCGCCCATGCTCAAGTTCAGCGTGCTCAGCCCCAGCCGCCGCTGGCAGTACACCACTTGGCACACGAAATTGATGCATGGCGTTACGGAGGCTGACCGCCTGCCTGCCGGTGAGAGCAGCGAGACGCTCTTCCATTGGATGCGCGGCCGCTTCAACCACCTCTCGATCGACCTGGGCCGTGTGCAGGTGGGCCTCTTCGAGGCCACGCTGTTCCGCACTGTCGATGGTGATGGCGTGCGGCCCTTCGATGCCCAGGAGCTGAACCCGGTGATCGGCGTGAACACGCTCACCTACGGCTTCGATCATGAGAACAAGACGCTCCTCGGCGCCGACCTCCGCGTGAAGCTCACCAACAAGATGTACGCTTACGGCCAGTTCGCCACCGATGGGCCTGGGCGCAGCGCATGGCAGGCCGGTGCGCGGGCTTTCGATGTGCTGCGCAAAGACATCCATCTGCAGGCCGAGTACAACAGTGCGACGCCGTACATGTACATGCATACGCCGGCGAAGCTGGCCTACATGCACGCCGGAGCGCCGCTCGCGCATCCGTTGGGCACTTCCTTCGGCGAGTTCGTAGGCATCCTCGATGCGGGCTTCGGACGCTACTGGTTCCAGTGCAAGGTGAACCTGGCCACCTTTCAACGCGACACGTCCGATGTGTTCAACCACGGCACCGACCTCAATGTACCGGACAAGTTCCCTTCCTCGACCTTCGGCCCGTTGGATCGCACGCTTACTTATGTGGACGTGAACGCCAGCTACCTCTTCAACCCCAACACCAACCTGCGTTTCGTGCTGGGCTGCTGGCGACGTGACCTACCCGGCAGCGCTGATGCCGTCCAATGCACCTATATCTACATGTCGCTGCGGACCAACCTCTTCAACCGCTATTACGATATTTGATCGGCACCCCGCGTGAAGGAGCACTTCAATACCATCCTGCTCGGTTTCCTCACCGCCTTCGGCGTGGTGCTGCTCACCATGCCCTCGCTCATCAAGGTGGCGCGCATGAAGCACCTGGTGGACGAACCCAGTGAGGCGCGCAAGCTGCACCAGCGCAGCGTGCCCACCATCGGCGGCATCATCATCTTCGCCGCCATCATCTTCAGTTATGCGCTCTACTTCCCCACTGAATGGTCCGTACGGCTGAGGGACCTCGATCAGGCGATGAGCATTTTCAAGGGCTTCCGCCACGCCACGAGCGATTTCAAGTACGTGCTGGCTGCCATGGTCCTGCTATTCTTCATCGGTGTGAAGGATGACATCGTGGGCTTCTCCCCGGTGAAGAAACTGGTGGGGCACTTCCTGGTGGGCAGCATCCTCATCCTGCTCGCCGATATCCGCATACACAGCATGCATGGGATCTTCGGCATCTATTACCTGCCGTACTCGGCCAGCGTGTTGTTCACCTTCTTCGTGTATGTGGTACTGGTGAACGCCTTCAACCTGATAGACGGGGTGGACGGCCTCGCGGGTGGCGTGGGGCTCATCGCTTCGCTGGCCTTCGGCACCTGGTTGTACATGTGCGGGCTCGACATGGGCCTTACGCTGCTTGCCTTCGTGCTCGCCGGGGCGCTGCTCGCCTTCCTCATCTTCAATTTCCACCCGGCACGGGTGTTCATGGGCGACAGCGGATCGCTCATCGTAGGTGCCATCCTGGCCGTTCTCGCGATCGAAGTGGTGGACCATGACAAGCGTTATCTGCCGGTGCAATTGGAGCATTTGTCGCGACCGATCTTCGTCATGGCCGTTCTCGCCTATCCATTGGTGGATACTCTGCGCGTTTTCGTAGTGCGCATGGCACGTGGCACATCGCCGTTCGCCGCGGACCGCAACCACATACATCACCGGTTGCTCGCACTTGGTCTCGGGCACCGCGGAACCACGCTGGCTATCTATGTCTATGTGCTCACCATCATCGGGCTGAGCTTCCTCACGCGAAAGCTGCATCCCAACATCGGCCTGATGGTGATGGGCACCACGGCCTTCGCCATCGCCATGCTGCCCTTTGCCTGGCCCATGAGGCGGAAAGCATGAGGAGGATCGCGATCGTCGTTGGCCTCTCGGTGGCCATCCCTTCGTTTGGCCAGAATACATGGCTGCCGCTGAGCCGCGAAGTGGAGCGGCCCTACTCGGCCATCCACGCGCTGGGCTCCACCATGCATACGGCGATCAGGCCCTACCGGCGATCGGAAGTGATGGCGCTGGCCCCGCTTGACACCAACAAACAGCAGAACGTGCGGATGCGTGCTTCCCTATTGCCCGCTTTCGATCGATGGGCGGGCGTGCGCAACGGCCGATCGTTCCGCTGGGGGCCTCTGATCGATGCGCAGGCCATGCTGAGCATGGACAGTTCGCGTTCGTTCGCGGGGCAGCGGGCAGGGGCCGGTTTATGGCTGGAGAAGGAATTCTCGACGAAATGGAGCGTACAGTTCAACGGTCAGGTCTGGAACGAGCGCTTCCCCATCTACATGGACAGCCTGGTGCGCAACACGCAGGTGAGCCCCGGCGAAGGCTACGCATACGGGGACACGCTGAAATACACGCACTACGATTGGAACGGCAGCGTGAGCTGGGATCCCGGTAAGGCCTTCAACCTAACGCTGGGCCGTGGGAAGAACTTCTTCGGCGAGGGGCATCGCAGCCTCCTCTTGAGCGATGAAGCGTACAGCTATCCATACCTCAAGGTGACCACCACCATCTGGAAGATCAAGTACGTGAACCTGTTCAGTGCCATGAGCGATATCCGCGGGGCGGATGGCGATGCGGCCGACTATCACCGCAAGTATGCCAGCATGCACTACCTCTCGTGGAACGCGCACAAGCGGATCAATGTGGCGGTCTTCGAAGCCATCGTGTGGAGCAGCGGCGACAGCGCCTATCCACGCGGCTTCGACATCAATTACCTCAATCCCATCATCTTCACGCGTCCGGTGGAATTCAACCTGGGCTCTCCGGACAACGCGCTCTTCGGCGGTGGGCTGAACCTCAAGTTCGGCAAGCGCACCCTGCTGTACACGCAGGTGGTGCTCGACGAGTTCCTGCTGGAGAACGTGCGCAGCGGCCTGGGCTGGTACGCCAACAAGCAGGCGGTGCAGGTGGGCCTGGTCTCGCGCGATGCCTTCAAGGTGCCGGGCCTCGTGCTGCGCGCCGAGTGGAACTTCGTGAGACCCTTCATGTACACGCACAGCGATACGCGCCAGAACTATGCGCACTACGGACAACCGCTCGCGCACCCTTACGGGTCGAATTTCCAGGAGGTGATCGCGCATGCGGAATGGGCCCCCGGCCGCTGGCGCCATGCCCTGCGCGGCAGCATCGCGTGGCTGGGCCAGGACAGTGTGTTCAGCAATGGCAACAACATCTTCAGGCCCGAGAGCGATCGCTATGTCGGCCCGAACGGCTACGCGCAGAATTTCGGCTACCATACGGCAGCGCCCAAGGCGTATTCGATCATGCACATCGAAGCACGAAGCGGCCTGCTCGTCGATCCTTCAACGGGCACAAGGCTGGAGGCTGGCTGGCTGCTGCGTGTACAAACCCCATACTCGGGGAGTGCGAACGTGGAGCACGTCTTCCGCTTGGGCGTGGTGTGCTACTTCCGCGAGCAGCACCCCGAGCAGGAGCCACGGTACGTGTTGAAGTGATCGGGGGCGGCATGGAATGCAGAAGCCCCGGTCTCAACCGGGGCTTCTGCATTCGTAAGGCAAGGCTCAGCGCTGCACCAGCACTCGTGCCTGGCGAATGCCTTCGGCAGTGCGGACAGAGAGGACATACAGTCCGTTCGTCAGCCCGTCCACTGCTAGGGTGCTGCCCGTAAGCGTTCCGCTCATCGCGGTGCGACCGATGGCGTCGACCACGGTGTATTCCACGCGGCCGGTGATGTTCCCGAGGTCCATGCGGATGAAGTCGCTCGCGGGGTTGGGGTAGAAGCCCAGCGCTGCAACAGCCGCCTCAGCGATCGCTGATCCTACGGCGATATCCGCAAGGAAGCGCGGCTCGATCTTGCGCTCGTTGAAGGTGAAGGTGAGGCAGCCGGTAACGCTGTAGTAGTTGCCAACCGTGGGCGTGTACAGGTACATGAGGTCGTCCACGATGATGCTGCCTGCGGTGGCGCTAACGCCGGTCCACTGGTTGTTGCCATCGGGCGGTGCCAGGCAGCCGATGTCGGAAACCGTGGCCAGCACACCTTCCCATAGTTCTTCCTGCGCTTGGTCGGGCGTGATGGCTGCGGCTGCGGGTACCGGGTACTGGCCTACGACCACGAGATTGCTCACGCTGGTGAGCTCGGTGAGACCATTGAATTCCGAAACGCTCGCCTGCAAGGTCACGCTATCGCCGATGGCCACTACTGAATTCGCGTCGAAGCAATAGATGCCGCTCCACGGGCCGGTGCCCGCTTGGATGAAGTAGCTGTTCGCTCCAAGCGTGTCCACGCCGGAGACGATCCCTCCGGTGGTGATGATCTGGCCCAACATGGGCGAGATGCCATCGGGGTTCGCCGTGTATTGGACCTCGTAGATGCTCGCAGCCACGGGCGCACCACCACCAGTGATGTTCACGTCGTCGATCACCAGATGCTCGGGCGCATCGGTTCCCATGATGCTGAGGATGAACTCGGCAGCGGCGTAGTCATTGGCCGCAGCGATCTGCTGCGTCACCTCCGTCCACGTATTTCCGGAACTGGTATAGTAGGCGTTGTAGCCGGCATAACCTGAGCTTGTCGGACGGTTGTCGAACAAGCCCGTGCGGATCTCGCCCGATCCGCGCACCCAGAAGGTGATCGTGTAGATCGTTCCGTTGGTGACAGCGGTGGGCTGCGTGGTGAATCGTTTGTGGCTGGTGCCGCTGTTCTGCAAGCGCACCGCATAGTTGCCGCCATGCACGTTCACATCCACCTGCAGCACGCTATCAGCATTGAGGGTTGTCTTGCTGCCCATCCAGTCGGAGGGCACGGTATCGGGCCAGTTCTCGAAGCCGCTGCTGAATTGCGCGTTTGCGAGGGTTGCCAGTGCGAGGAGGGAGAGGAGTACGGGTGTTCTCATGGGGAAGGGCGTTTTCGGTGCGTTGCATATTCGTTGATCAGAGGTCAACGATCCGGATGTCGTCGAGCTCGTAGTTCTTGCCATCGCTGCTGGTGCCGGTGTACTTGTACGCGAAGTGCGTATTGGTGCTGATGTAAGAGGTGAGGTCGATATTGCCGCTCAGGGTCCATGTCCAGGTCCCCGAGGACATGGTCGCGCTGAGCGGGGTCCACGTGGCCGTGCTCGGAAGCCCGCTTACGTAATCGGTGCTCACCAGCACTTGCAGTTCTGCCCCTGCGTAATTGCAGGCCGTGCGGAAGGAAAGCTGAGGGTTGGTGGTCGATGACAGATCGATCGAGGGCGAGATGTACCAGGTCTCGCAGGCCTGATTGGACCCGCCGATGAAGTTGGTGATCCGGCCGAAGTGGTAGCTCTGGTACACATCGGCGTACCACGGTACGTTGCCGCTCACGTTCTGCTGCGTCCAGCCACCGCTCGAAATGCTCTGGTCCTCGAAATTCTTGAAGAAGAAAGGCAGTTCCTGGCCTGGGCATCGAGGGCCGTTCATGTTCACGGTGGCCATGCTCCGATTGCTCAATTGGATCGTCGTGCTCGGGCCGCTTACGTACCTGCCGGCGATGCATTGGATGGATCCCTTGCCGGTTGGCAGTGGCTGCGCTGCGTAGTTCGAATACCCGCTGGTGCGCACCATGACCGTACCGGAAAGGCTGCAATCCTCCAGTAAGTGCTCACCGTAATCCTGGTTCGCCGCATCCGCCCACGTGCTGCCAGTGGCATCCGCCACGGTGAACTCCACATCGTTCAATTGGATCAACATGCTTTGTATCGTATCCAAGGCGGCGGGTGTCAGTTGTGCTATGGTCCTTACCAGAGGTTCCACATGCACCAAGGTCGCCTGCTTGATCACGTTGTTGTCCACGTCCACGCTGTCTATCTGCATCATGCCAGCATATTCGCTGAGCTTGGTCCCGGGCAGGTAGATCCGGATGCTGTCGCCCATGTAGAGCCCGCCACTGTTCAGCAGGCGCAGGGTGATACCACCGGTATGGTCCTGCACACTGATGTTCTTGTAGAAGTTGCCATCGTTCTCATCAGCGGTCACCACGGCGTAAACGCTCTTCGCCTGCGTGAAGCTCACCGGTGTCCCGGAGTAGAGCGCCTTCAATTCAGCGATGGTGAGCACGCTCCCGACCGGCAGCGTCCGTTCTGGGGGGTGTCCAGTTCCTTCTCGCACGAGGCGGCGAGCATGGCGAAGGAGGAGAGGAGGAGGAGCTTGCGGAAGTTCATGTGCGGTCTCGTGTTCTTAGAAGCTGAAGGTCACCATGGCGAAATAGTTGCGCCCGAAGAGGTAGCTGTACTTGGGCGGGAAGCGATCCACGTTCATGCGGTCGTAGCGCAACTGCTCGAAGCCGCCCACGCGGAATTCCTGGTTGTCGAGCACATTGCTCACCGTGAGGTTGAGCGCGATCCGGTACTTGCGTTTTAGCATCCACGATTTGCCGGCATAGAGGTCCAGGGTGTAGTTGTCGTCCAGCTTCGTCTGCTCCAGTAGGTCGTCCCATTGCGGGTCGCTGGTCACCAGGTTCTCCAATGCTTCCGCAGTGCGGCGGTCGGGGTTGGGGTCCAGGTAGATGTCGCCGAACCAGTTGGCGTTGAAACCCGCGAACCAGAACTTCGGGGAGTTGTACTTGAGACCGAGCGAAGCTGCGGTCTGCGGCATGCCGCCCACGCGATAGCCTTTCCAGTAGATCGTGCGGTCCGCGCCGAAAACTTCATTGCTGTTGTTGCGCGTGATCGTCGCCACCGGGCGTGAATCGTAAGTGTAACTGCCACCGGCGTACACGGCGGTCATCACCCAGGTGCTGGTGAGGTTGGCTTCCACGCCCAGTTCCACGCCGCGGTGCAACTGGTCCACACCGGTCATGGCGTAGTTCACGATGGTGAGGTAGACGTCGTGGTAGTAGCTGCGGTTCCACACCTGGTCGGCGATGCGCGTGTAGTAGAGGGTGGCGCGGCCCTTGAGACGGGGCGCCCGCATGATGTAGCTGATGTCGCCGCTGATGGCATTCTCCTGCGTGAGCCCGGGAACTACGGCATCGCGCACGCGCGGCCCAAGGTAGCTGGCATTCGCCGCAGGCGGACGCGAGATGTACGCGGCGTTGGCGCTAACGAAATGCCGCCCGGTGATCTTGTAGATGGCGCCGAGCTTCAAGCCGAAGCCGAGGAAATTGTTCTTGTCGCTATCGCCGAGCGAGTTGTTGGGGAAACGGCCGTTCTGCACGTTGCCCTTACGCCAGAAGCTGGTGCTCGATAGGTCGATCCCGGCGTAGGTCTCCATACGGCCCCACTTGTGCTCAACCTGTGCGAACGCATCCATGTAGCTCGTATGGATAGTGTAGTCCCAACCGAACACATCGCCTATCTCCACCACCTTGTTCGGCGTGCTCACATCGTTCAACGAGATCGTGCTGTCGCTGAAGTCGCGATCGGCGAACTGGTCGATGTCCACCCAGAAGTCGCCACCAAGGAGATCGTCGACCACCTTGAAGTAGTGCGTGCGCTGCTTATGCATGCTTCCGCCGAAGGTCAGCTGCGTGGCATCGCTCAGGGTCTTGGTCCACACGCTGTTCACGCCGAAGCGCATGGGATCGGCCCGCACCTCTTCCACGATGTACTTACTGCGGTTGCCGGTGATCGTGCTTCCATCGCCATTGGCGTTCACCACGCTGTACAGGTTCTTGCCGTTGGCGAAGTACAACTGGTCCCAGTCGATCTGCCGGGTATTCTCATTCTGCCAGGCCGCTACGCGATCATCGTAGAGGTGCGCGTTCTCGAATCGATAGAAGCTGGGCAGGTAGCGGTAGTAATCAGGGCGCGGGTCCTTCGCGTCGAACCAGTTGAGGCCTGTAAGGCCGTCACGACCGAAGGTGTAGTAGGCGCTCGTGGTCAACTTCGCCGCATCGCTCACCTTGAAGGTGTGCGTGGCCAGGATCATGGGCTTGTGATCATGGCTCATCTTGGCATTGCGCTTCTCGCCGTTCTGGTAGCCCCAGTTGGGATTGTAGTACGAGTTGTCCGTGAGGTCGTATGCTTCCTGGACCGCAATACCCTGCCTGCCTTGCATGATAGGTGCGCCGAATCCGCTGAGGCTGATGGTGTGCCGCTCGTTGAGGCGCTTTTCGGCGGCGAGGAAGTAGGAAAAGGCATTGAACGAAGTGCCGTCCACATAGCCTTCTTCGGCCCAGCGCCGCGAGCCGCTGAACGCGAAGGCCCAGCCCTTGGCGTTCATGCCCGTTGCATAGGTGAACATCAAGCGGTTGCGGTAGGCGCGGTTGGCCGAAGCGTATGAGCCTCGCACGCCTTTGCGCAACGCGCTCGCCTGGATGTTCATATCCGTGGCGCCACCCAAACTGCCGAAATTCACGCGGCTCGCACCAATGCCGGTGCGCACCTGCATCCACCGTGTCACATCGTTGAGGCCCGCCCAGTTGCTCCAACTGGCCCAACCAGTCTCGAAGTCGTTCACCAGGACGCCGTTGATGCTTACCAGTGTGTTCTCGCTGTCGTAGCCGCGAATACGGAAGCGCGCCTGCCCGAAGTTGAAGCCGGCAACCGAGGTGAACACGTCGCGACTGCTCTGCAGGATGCCGCTGATGTCCTGGTTGCCGAGCTCGCCGTCGAGGTCGTCGGTGGTGAGGGTGAAGACCGGTAGCTGCGGACGGTTCTTGTTCTCCGAGGTATCGGGCTGAGCGGCGTTGAGCAGCGTATCTGATTGGGCCGCCAACCCGAGAGGCGCCAGGACAAGGAAGCTGAGGAGCACACGCGAGAACGCGACCGGTGGAGTGGTGAGGGAACAATGTGCCATGAGGGCGGGTTCGGTGGTCTGGGCTGAGCACCGGACGCCCATCGGATCGCGTCCTGATAGGCAGGCGACCACTTGGGAGAACGGTCCGTTTTTCGGGGAGCGCAAAAGTAGGATCCGACCCGGTGCCGCCTCTTTTACTTCTCTGTTAATTCAATGGGATGGCCATTCTTCAATTCGAGCTGTGTTTTCCGCCTCATCCAAGTTCGGCGTAACATGCTGAACGGTAACGGGTTTGAATACCTTTGCCGGTCGCTCCCTGACATGCCTGAAATGGCTTCACGCTCCATGCTTCGATCAGGACTTTTCAACATCGCATCGCTGCGGCGAGCGCTGGTGTTAGGCGTGCTGATGGTGGCGACCAGCATTGCGTGGGCCGACCACTACTCTGGAGCCAGCATCACATACAACTGCGTAGGCCCGAACCAGTATCAGGTATCGCTCGACCTCTACCTCGATTGCTCGGGTGCTGGGATAACCCCGCAGAGCCTCTACTTCAATAACGACTGCGGGGTCAGCTTCACGCTGAACAACGTGCCCATGGTCTTGAATGAAGAGGTATCGCAGCTCTGCCCGTCGCAGCTTGCCAACTCCACCTGCAACGGCGGCACCGAACCCGGCATCTGGCACTACCAGTTCCAGACAACGTTGGTGCTTTCGCCGTGCAACGATTGGACGATCTCCTGGAACATCTGCTGCCGGAACACCACCAATAACGTACAGCTCACGCCGGGCATGTATGTGGAGGCCACCCTCAATAACCTGGGCGGCATTTGCGATGATTCGCCGCAGTTCGGCCAGCAGAGCATTCCGTATACATGCGTGAACGAGCCGGTGAGCTACAACCCGCTGGTGACCGATCCCGATGGGAATGCGCTGCTCTTCTCGCTCATCAGCGCTCGCTTCGCCTCACCGCTTCCGACACCCGTGCTATACACAGGCGGCTACTCGGGCGCTGCGCCCATACCAGGCATTGCCTTCAATACCAATACGGGGCAGATGGATTTCACCCCCACGCTCATCGGCAATTACGTGGTCGTTGTGCAGGTCACTTCTTACAACTCGCTCGGGCAACCCATCGGTACGGTCATGCTCGACTTCCTCTTCGTGGTGACCGATTGCGCCAATCCGCCAGCCGATAACCTGGGCCCAACGAGCATCAACAACGGCATCATTACCGGCATCAACAGTATCGAGGTATGCCACGGCGTGCCCTTCTGCGTCGATCTCACCTTCACCGATATCGACCCTGCTGCGGTCATCACCCTCGGCGGCCAAGTGAGCGCGCAACTCCCGGGATCAAGCTTGGTATTCTCCGGCTCTAATCCTGCAGTTGCCACCATCTGCTGGACGCCGAACATCGCTCTGTCGCCGATCTCCATCCTGCTGAACGTGAGCGACAATGCCTGCCCGATCGTCAACCTCTCGACCTACGCGCTCACCATCACTGTTGTTAACCCGCCGCCGGTACCGCCCAACCCAGGTACGCCTGCCGTGGTGCCGAGTTGTGTGGGCGCTACTAATATCAACCTCTTCAATCAGCTGGGTGGCACGCCCGACCCCGGAGGCAGCTGGACAGGTCCCAACGGGGCTGCTCATTCAAGCACTTTCAATCCCGCTACGGACCTCTTCGGCGTGTATACCTACACGGTAGGCACCGGTTGTCTGCACGCATCGGCAACGGTTACGGTCACCCAGAGCATTGCGCCGAATGCTGGTACGAGCGCATTGCTCAATACCTGCGGCAATAGTGCAGCCACCAACATGTTCGCCTTGTTAGGCGGAAGTGCGCAGGCCGGTGGATCATGGAGCGGGCCCAGCCCTGTTGTGGGCAACCTGTACAACCCGGCCACCATGGCGCCGGGTGCCTATGTATACACGGTGTTGGGATCGGCACCGTGCCCGAACGCAACAGCCACGATCACAGTTACGGAGAGCGTTGCACCCAACGCAGGCACGAATGGAACGCTCACGCTTTGCAGCACCTCCGCCGCAACAAGCCTGATTGCACAGCTCGGTGGTGGCCCAGCCGCAGGTGGCACTTGGACCGGCCCCAGCCCGGTGGGCGGCTTGGGCAATTACAATCCGGCCACCATGAATCCAGGGGTGTACACGTACACGATCACTGGTGTCGCACCTTGCGTGAACGCTACCGCCACTGTGACCGTGACCGAGAACACTGCGGTGAACGCCGGCGCGAACGGCGCGCTCTCGGTCTGCTCGAACGGTGCTGCCGTCTCCATGATCGCGAGCCTTGCTGGTGCGCAAGCGGGTGGCACCTGGAGCGGTCCCAGTCCGGTGGTCGGTGGCAATTACGATCCTCCGACAATGGCGCCCGGTGTATACACCTACACCTTGCTCGGCGTTGCACCTTGCCCCAACGATAACGCGACCCTCACCGTGACCGAGAACGCGGCACCCAACGCGGGCACGAACGGCACGCTCACGATCTGCAGCAATGGCGTTGCCACAAGCTTGATCGCGCAGCTCGGCGGTGGCCCGGCCGCAGGCGGCACCTGGAGCGGCCCCAGCCCTGTGGGCGGCGCGGGCAACTACAACCCGGCCACGATGAACCCCGGTGTGTATACCTACACGGTGAATGGTGTGGCTCCCTGCGCGAACGCCACAGCTACGGTGACAGTGACTGAGAACGCTGCGCCCATCGCTGGCACGAACGGCAATCTTGCTGTATGCGCAAATGGTGCCGCCGTCGCGCTCATCTCCGGCTTGGGCGGCACACCTGCGGTGGGCGGAACATGGAGCGGTCCATCGCCTGTTGTGGGCGGCAATTACGATCCGGTGACGATGAACGCAGGCGTGTACACCTACACCGTCACCGGTGTTGCGCCGTGCGCCAATGCAACCGCTACGGTCACCGTTGTTGAGAACGCACCACCAAACGCTGGCACGAACGGCACGCTCACGATCTGCAGCAATGGCGTTGCCACAAGCTTGATCGCGCAGCTCGGCGGTGGCCCGGCCGCAGGCGGCACCTGGAGCGGCCCCAGCCCTGTGGGCGGCGCGGGCAACTACAACCCGGCCACGATGAACCCCGGCGTGTACACCTACACGGTGAACGGCGTAGCGCCTTGCACGAACTCCACGGCCACAGTGACGGTGACGGAGAACACAGCGCCGACCGCAAACTCGGGCACGAACGGCGCGCTCACGATCTGCAGCAATGGCGTTGCCACGAGCTTGATCGCGCAGCTCGGCGGTGGCCCGGCCGCAGGCGGCACCTGGAGCGGACCGAGTCCAGTAGGCGGCGCGGGCAACTACAACCCGGCCACGATGAACCCCGGCGTGTACACCTACACGGTGAACGGCGTAGCGCCTTGCACGAACTCCACGGCCACAGTGACGGTGACGGAGAACACAGCGCCGACCGCAGGATCGAACGGCAACCTCGCCGTATGCGCGAACGGGGCAGCGGTGGCGCTGGGCGCAAGCCTGGGCGGATCGCCTGATCCCGGTGGTGCATGGAGCGGTCCATCGCCTGTTGTGGGCGGCAATTACGATCCGGTGACGATGAACGCAGGCGTGTACACCTACACCGTCACCGGTGTTGCGCCGTGCGCCAATGCGAACGCCACGGTGACCGTTGTTGAGAACGCACCGCCCAACGCGGGCACGAACGGCGCGCTCACGATCTGCAGCAATGGCGTTGCCACGAGCTTGATCGCGCAGCTCGGCGGTGGCCCGGCCGCAGGCGGCACCTGGAGCGGACCGAGTCCAGTAGGCGGCGCGGGCAACTACAACCCGGCCACGATGAACCCCGGTGTGTATACCTACACGGTGAACGGCGTTGCGCCCTGCACGAACTCCACGGCGACGGTGACAGTGACGGAGAATGCAGCGCCGGTAGCTGGTGCGAATGGCAACCTCACTGTATGCGCGAACGGGGCAGCGGTGGCGCTGGGTGCAAGCCTTGGCGGAGCGCCTGATCCCGGTGGTGCATGGAGCGGTCCATCGCCTGTTGTGGGCGGCAATTACGATCCGGTGACGATGAACGCAGGCGTGTACACGTACACGGTCGCTGGCATTGCGCCCTGCGTGAATGCAACCGCTACGGTGACTGTCGTCGAAAATGCCGCGACGGATGCAGGCAGCAATGGTACTTTGACAGTCTGTAGCAATTCAGGGGTTGCAAGCCTCTTGGCTCAACTCGGTGGCGTGCCACAAGCCGGTGGTGCGTGGAGCGGACCTTCGCCTGTGGTGGGTGGAAACTACAACCCGGTTACCATGGCGCCGGGTGTATACACCTACACGGTAGCGGGGATCGCCCCATGCGTGAATTCAACCGCCACAGTAACCGTGACCGAGAACCCTGTGGCGGACGCCGGCACGAACGGAACGCTGACCGTGTGTTCGAGCAGTGCGCCTTTGGCGCTCATCGCGCAACTGGGTGGCACACCGCAAGCAGGAGGAGCGTGGAGCGGTCCATCTCCTGTGATCGGCGGCATCTACGATCCCGCCACGATGAATTCTGGCGTGTACACATACACGGTCGCAGGGATAGCTCCCTGCGTGAACGCGAGCGCCACTGTTACCGTTACTGAGAACTCGGCGGTGAGTGCGGGAGTGAACGGTTCGCTCACGCTTTGTTCCAACGGAGCAGCGGTGGCTTTGCTTGCAGGCCTTGGTGGCACTCCCGATGCCGGTGGTGCATGGAGCGGCCCTTCTGCGGTGGCCGCTGGGAATTATGACCCCGCGACGATGACGCCCGGGGTGTATACCTACACGGTGAACGGTGTGGCCCCATGCGCGAATGCGAGCGCGGCAGTGACCGTGACCGAGAATGCTGCGACCGATGCAGGCACGAATGGATCCGTGACGCTTTGTTCCGGCGATGCCGCTGCATCGCTCTTCGCGCAACTCGGCGGTGTACCGCAAGCGGGAGGCGTATGGAGCGGTCCGAGCCCGGTGGTCGGTGGGAACTACGACCCCGCGACGATGAACCCCGGCGTGTACACATACGGTCGTAGGTGTCGCTCCCTGCGTGAACACCAGCGCGACAGTGGCGGTGGCGGAGAATCCCGCGCCGAACGCTGGAACAAGTGGCGCGTTGACGACATGCTCCAATGGCGTCGCAGTTCCATTGGCAGCAAGCCTTGGTGGTTCACCGGACCCGGGTGGCGCGTGGAGCGGACCTTCTCCGGTAGTCGGAGGGAACTATGATCCAGCCAGCATGGCTCCAGGCGTTTACACCTATACTGTGAATGGTGTGGCGCCCTGCGCGAATGCCACGGCCACCGTGACCGTAGCCGAGAACGCTGCGACCAATGCCGGCACCAACGGATCCTTGTTGCTCTGCTCCAGCAACGCCCCTGCTTCGTTGTTCGCGCAACTTGGGGGCGCTCCGCAAGCAGGTGGCGCTTGGAGCGGGCCATCGCCTGTGATCGGCGGCAACTACGACCCTGCGACGATGATAGCTGGGATCTACACCTATACGGTCGCTGGCATAGCACCTTGCGCGAATGCGTCGGCAACTGTGACCATCACTGAGAATGCCGCTGCGAACGCGGGAACGAACGGCAGTGTCACGGTATGCGACATCGGCGGTGCGGTGAACCTCTTCGCACAGCTCGGCGGCGGGCCGACAGCAGGCGGCGCGTGGAGCGGCCCGAGCCCGGTGGTAGGCGGCAACTATGACCCCGCGACGATGGCGCCCGGCGTGTACACCTACACCGTCAACGGCATTGCTCCTTGTGCGAACGCGAGCGCGACGGTGACGGTGAACGAGACGAGCTCGCCGAACGCAGGCACGAACGGCAGCGTGACAGTGTGCGGGAACAGTGCAGCAACGAACCTCTTCGCGCAGCTCGGCGGAACGCCTGACGTGGGCGGCACCTGGAGCGGCCCGAGCCCTATAGTCGGCGGCAGCTACGACCCCGCGACGATGAGCCCCGGCGTGTATACCTACACGCTGAACGCGACGCCGCCCTGCGTGAGCGCGAGCGCGACGGTGACCGTGACGGAGAACGCGCCGACGAACGCAGGCACCAACGGCAGTGTGACAGTGTGCGACATCGGCGGCGCGGTGAACCTCTTCGCACAGCTCGGCGGCGGGCCGACAGCAGGCGGCGCGTGGAGCGGCCCGAGCCCGGTGGTAGGCGGCAACTATGACCCCGCGACGATGGCGCCCGGCGTGTACACCACACCGTCAACGGCATTGCCCTGTGCGAACGCGAGCGCGACGGTGACGGTGAACGAGACGAGCTCGCCGAACGCGGACGAACGGCAGCGTGACAGGTGTGCGGCAACAGTGCGGCAACGAACCTCTTCGCGCAGCTCGGCGGAACGCCTGACGTGGGCGGCACTGGAGCGGCCTAGCACCTGTGGTGGCGGCAGCTACGACCCCGCGACGATGAGCCCGGCGTGTACACCTACACGCTGAACGCCACCGCGCCCTGCGTGAGCGCAGCGCGACGGTGACCGTGACGGAGAACGCGCCGACGAACGCTGGCACCAACGGCAGTGTCACAGTGTGCGACATCGGCGGCGCGGTGAACCTCTTCGCACAGCTCGGCGGCGGGCCGACAGCAGGTGGCGCGTGGAGCGGCCCGAGCCCGTGGTCGGCGGCAACTGCGACCCCGCGACGATGAGCGCCGGGCGTGTACACCTACACGGTCAACGGCATTGCTCCGTGCGAACGCGAGCGCGACGGTGACGGTGAACGAGACGAGCTCGCCGAACGCAGGCACGAACGGCAGCGTGACGGTGTGCGGGAACAGTGCAGCAACGAACCTTCTTCGCGCAGCTCGGCGGGAACGCCTGACGCGGGCGGCACCTGGAGCGGCCCGAGCCCCAGTCGGCGGCAGCTACGACCCCGCGACGATGAGCCCCGGCGTGTACACCTACACGCTGAACGCCACGCGCCATGCGTGAGCGCTAGTGCGACGGTGACCGTGACGGAGAACGCGCCGACGAACGCTGGCACCAACGGCAGTGTGACAGTGTGCGACATCGGCGGCGCGGTGAACCTCTTCGCACAGCTCGGCGGCGGGCCGACAGCAGGCGGCGCGTGGAGCGGACCGAGCCCGGTGGTAGGCGGCAACTACGACCCCGCGACGATGGCGCCCGGCGTGTACACCTACACCGTCAACGGCATTGCTCCTTGTGCGAACGCGAGCGCGACGGTGACGGTGAACGAGACGAGCTCGCCGAACGCAGGCACGAACGGCAGCGTGACGGTCTGCGGCAACAGCGCGGCCTCGAACCTGTTCGCGCAGCTCGGCGGAACGCCTGACGTGGGCGGCACCTGGAGCGGCCGAGCCCTATAGTCGGCGGCAGCTACGACCCCGCGACGATGAGCCCCGGCGTGTACACCTACACGCTGAACGCCACCGCGCCATGCGTGAGCGCTAGTGCGACGGTGACCGTGACGGAGAACGCGCCGACGAACGCTGGCACCAACGGCAGTGTGACAGTGTGCGACATCGGCGGCGCGGTGAACCTCTTCGCACAGCTCGGCGGCGGGCCGACAGCAGGCGGCGCGTGGAGCGGCCCGAGCCCCGTGGTCGGCGGCAACTACGACCCCGCGACGATGAGCCCCGGCGTGTACACCTACACGGTCAACGGCATTGCTCCTTGTGCGAACGCGAGCGCGACGGTGACGGTGAACGAGACGAGCTCGCCGAACGCAGGCACGAACGGCAGCGTGACAGTGTGCGGGAACAGTGCAGCAACGAACCTCTTCGCGCAGCTCGGCGGAACGCCTGACGTGGGCGGCACATGGAGCGGCCCTTCACCTGTGGTAGGCGGCAACTACGACCCCGCGACGATGAGCCCCGGCGTGTATACCTACACGCTGAACGCGACGCCGCCCTGCGTGAGCGCGAGCGCGACGGTGACCGTGACGGAGAACGCGCCGACGAACGTGGCACCAACGGCAGTGTCACAGTGTGCGACATCGGCGGCGCGGTGAACCTCTTCGCACAGCTCGGCGGCGGGCCGACAGCAGGCGGCGCGTGGAGCGGACCGAGCCCCGTGGTAGGCGGCAACTACGACCCCGCGACGATGGCGCCCGGCGTGTACACCTACACCGTCAACGGCATTGCTCCTTGTGCGAACGCGAGCGCGACGGTGACCGTCGCCGAGGTTGATTCACCCAATGCGGGCGTTGATGCGAGTGTCACATTGTGCAGCGCGGGTGCGCAAGCCGACTTGTTCGCGTTGTTGGGTCCAACAGCCGATGCGGGTGGAACGTGGAGCGGCCCCAGTGCGCTGAATGGTGGCATCTTCGATCCAGCGTCAATGCTCGCCGGCGCATACACTTATGCGATCAATGCCACGGCACCCTGCATCGCCGATGCGGCAACCGTCTCGATCAGCATAGAGACTGCGCCGGACGCCGGATCACCAGGTTCCATCCAGCTTTGCCCGGGCAGTCCTGCGGTCACTCTCTTCAGCGTGCTTGGTGGAACACCCCAGGCGGGTGGTACATGGGCCGGACCTGGAGGAGTGGCTTTCGATGGGGTCTTCGACCCTGGTTCGGATCCGGCCGGCGATCACACATACACGATCACGGGCACGGTGTGCGCGAGTGCTTCGGCAGTCGTCTCCGTGGTCGTCCTGCCCGGTCCCGATGCAGGTGATGACAATGCCATCACGCTATGCAGCACCAATGCCGCCTTCAACTTGATCACTCAGTTGATGGGCACCCCGGATGCCGGTGGTGTGTGGACCGATGTGCAAGGCGACGTGGTGGGTGCAACGTTCGATCCGGCGGCCTCGACCCCGGGCACCTTCACGTATACGGTGGCGGGCTCGGCCAACTGCCCGGATGAAAGCGCCACGCTTGCGATAACGGTGAATGCCGCCCCCCAAGCCGGGACCGGCGGAAACCTGACGCTCTGTGCAAGCTCTGCACCCGTTGCTCTCTTCGACGGCCTCTCCGGGACGCTGGACATCGGCGGGTCCTGGACTGCGCCTGATGGCAGTGCGCATGGCGCCATACTCGATCCTGCTGCTGATGCCAGCGGTACCTATACGTACACGGTACAAGGCAATGCGCCGTGCGTTGCGGCATCAGCCACTGTAGAGGTGCTCATCAACCCCGTTCCCTTCGCCGGTGAGGATGGCAACCTGGTGCTGTGTACGAGCGGGCCAGTGGTGAATTTGATCACCTCATTGGGCGGATCGCCACAGGCCGGTGGATCATGGACCGCTCCCAATGGCGCACCGAGCAACGGAAGCTTCGCCCCTGCTACAGGCCAAGCGGGTGCGTACACCTATACCATCACAGGCATTGCGCCTTGCGTCGATGATGCCAGCACGGTCACGATAGTTGTCAGTGTGGCGGCCGATGCAGGCACGGGGTCCAGCCTTTCGCTCTGCGATGGCGACGCGGCCATCGATTTGTTCGCACAGCTCGGTGGAACGCCCGATGCCACAGGGACATGGACCGGACCGGATGGGCTGACCACCGACAGCACCTTCGACCCCCTTGCCGATGTCCCTGGAGACTATGTCTATACAGTCACGCCGTCCGCACCATGCCCTGTCGTCAGTTCCACGATGAGCATGTCGGTTGTGATGCCTGTCGTAACCTCGTTCCTTGCAAGCTCCCTCGGGACCTGTGCGCCGTTGGAAGTGACCTTCTCGCACGACTACACCGGACCCGGCACCTGCACATGGATCCTGGGCAACGGCGATGTGATCGAAGATTGCGCGCCCGTCACCGTCATCTACACAGACCCCGGCAGCTACGACGTGACCTTGATCGTCGATGCCAACAACGGTTGTGGTGCCGATACCGTGACCATCGCCGATGCGGTGAACGTATACGCCCAGCCCACGGCCGCGTTCGAGATGCTGCCGGCGCAGTTGAACACCCTCGACCCGCAGGCCTTCTTCAACAACCTCTCCTCGGGTGCCCTCAGCTATGAATGGCTGATCAACGAAGTGTTCATCACCGACGAGGAGGACATGACCCACTTCTTCACCGGAGACATCGGTGCGGACTATGGCATCTGCCTCGTGGCCATTGCGGCAGGTGCATGCGCTGATACCAGCTGCCTGTACATCACGGTGGAGGACGGCATGCGTGTGTGGGTGCCCAACACCTTCACGCCCGATGGCAACGAGCACAACAACACGTTCAAGCCCATCGTCACCGGCATCGATCGGCGCTTCTACCTCTTCGAGATCTACGACCGCTGGGGCCTGCGACTCTTCAGCACCACCGACCCGGATGCTTACTGGGATGGAACGGTGGATGGTGCCGAAGCGGTGCAAGACGTGTATGTATGGCAGTTGAAAGCCAAGGACGCCTATAGTGCCGAACGCGTGGAGCGCATCGGGCATGTGACGCTGCTGCGCTGAACGAAACGGCACCGCTGGAGGCCCTTCTATCTTCGCGCCGCCTCGCCATCGGGGCCAGCCGTGCCGGAGCGCCTCGTCATCATACCCACGTACAACGAGCAGGAGAACATCCGCGGCATCGTGGCGCACGTCATGGGCTTGCGACCCGAGTTCCATGTGCTGGTGGTGGACGACAACTCGCAGGACGGCACTGCCGATTCGGTGAAGGCCATGCAAGCCGAATGGCCCGACCGTCTGCACCTGATGCAACGAGCCGGCAAGCTCGGCCTCGGTACCGCGTATATCGCCGGCTTCAAATGGGCGCTCGCCAATGGGTACGAGCGCATCTTCGAGATGGACGCCGATTTCTCGCACGACCCCGACGACCTGCTGCGCCTGGATGCCGCCTGCGCCGATGGGGCCGATATGAGCGTGGGCTCGCGCTATGTGAAGGGCGGCCGCGTGACCGATTGGAGCTGGGACCGCATCCTCCTCAGCTATTGCGCCTCTCTCTACGTGCGCGCCATCCTCTGGCTGGGCGTGCGCGATACCACAGCGGGCTTCGTGTGCTACAAGCGTCATGTACTGGAAGCGCTCCCGCTGGATGAGATACGTTTCATCGGCTACGCCTTCCAGATCGAGATGAAATACCGCGTGCGGCTTGGCGGCTTCCGCATCGTGGAGGTGCCCATCACCTTCAAGGACCGCGTGAAAGGCACCAGCAAGATGAACAGCAGCATCTTCAAGGAAGCCATCATCGGCGTGCTGCGCATGCGTTTCAGCATCACGCGCCCATGAGCTCCTTCATCATACGCGACGCGCAGGTGGTCAACGATGGAAGCACTTTCCCTGCGGATGTGCTCGTACGGCATGGTCGGATCGAACGCGTCGCTCCGGAAGGGATCGGCTCAGAGCGCAATGCGCGCGACTTCGATGCGAAAGGCCGCCATCTGCTGCCCGGCGCCATCGACGACCAGGTACATTTCCGCGAGCCGGGCCTCACGCACAAGGACGACATCGCTCACGGTAGCGCAGCTGCTGCGGCCGGCGGCATCACCAGCTTCATGGAGATGCCCAACACCGACCCGCAGACGCTCACGCAGGAACTGCTCGCGCGGAAGTACGCTCTGGGCGCCGCTTCGTCGGTGGTGAACTACTCGTTCTACATGGGCGTGGCCAACGACAACATGGCCGAGGTGCTGCGCACCGACCCCAAGACCGTCTGCGGGCTGAAGGCCTTCCTCGGCTCCAGCACCGGCAACATGCTCGTGGACGATCCTGTTACGCTCGACCGTCTCTTCCGCGAAGCGCACATGCTCATTGCCGTGCATGCCGAGGACGAGCACACGATACGCATGAACATGCATCGGGCAGTGGAACGCTGGGGCGAGGACATACCGGTGGAGCAGCATCCCATCATCCGCAGCCACGAAGCCTGCTACCGCAGCAGCAGCCATGCGGTAGCGTTGGCGAAGGAACATGGAACGCGCTTGCATGTACTGCACATCAGCACCGCGCAAGAGCTGGAGCTATTCACGCCCGGCCCCTTGGAGGGAAAGCACATCACCGCCGAAGCCTGCGTGCATCATCTCTGGTTCACGGATGCGGACTACGCAGCCAAGGGCACTGCCATCAAATGGAACCCAGCGGTGAAGACCGTCGAGGACCGTGATGCCATTCGACGTGCCGTGAACGACGGCCGCATCGATGTGGTGGCAACGGATCATGCGCCGCATACCGTGGATGAGAAGTCGCGACCCTACGCGAAATGCCCGAGCGGTGGCCCGCTGGTGCAGCACGCGCTGGTGGCCATGCTCGAGATGATGCACGAAGGGATCTTCACCCTGGAGCAGGTGGTGGAGAAGATGTGCCACGCGCCCTCCCGCTTGTTCGCTGTGGAAGAACGCGGCTATGTGCGAGAGGGCTTTCACGCCGATCTCGTACTGGTGGATTTGAATGCTCCCTGGACCGTGATGAAGGAGAACATCCTGTACAAATGCGGCTGGTCGCCCTTCGAGGGAACGCGCTTCCGCGCGCGGGTGCTGAACACCTGGGTGAACGGACGTCTGGCCTATGCTGATGGCAAAGTGGATCGGACCGCCCGCGGCGAACGATTGCGATTTGCGCGATGAGGAACTCCCTGCTCATCATGGCGCTCCTGCTCTGTGCTTGCTCGGCCGATGCGCCCATCCCTGATGGCGTGCTCCATCAGGAGCGCTTCACGGATGTGTTGCTGGAGGCCACGCTGCTGGAAGCACGCATGAACCGCGAACTCGTCACTGAGCAACGCGGCTCCATCCCTATGGAGCGGTACTACGAGCAGCTTTTTATTGAGAAGGATATTTCACAAGCGGAGTTCGAGCGCAGCTTCGACTTCTACGCCGCGCACCCCGATCGCATGGCCGCGATCTATGAGGAGGTGCTTGCACGCCTCAGCCGGCGCAAGGACGAGGCTCTTCAGCGCCCTGTGGTGCCCTTGGCGAATGCCGACACATTGGATACCATCTCTTCCAGCGAACGGAAGCGGTAATTGAGCAACTCGGCCACTTGTTTGTCGCCGTAGATAGAGAGCTATAGCGGCACGGGATATTCACCCACTCCCGGTTTTGCGAATACTTCCTCAAGTGCCCTGATTGCACCGAGGTAAACAACTCCCTTCCCACCGCCTCCCTCGAAGGCGAGGTATTTGACCCTGCTCGGATCGATAAGTGGTGCAGCCATGTTCGTGGTGCTACCTACTCCGGCAACAACTCCTCACTGTAATCCGGCAGATCATTCGGCGTATTCCCGTGCGTGAGATATACCAGGCTCGTGGGCACTTTGCTGACCCAGGGCTCGCCCTCCACCTCGCCGCCCTCGAAGAGGCCGTCTGCTTCCTTGATCTCATCCACGATGCTTACGTACAGCGGGTCGTCGGGGCTGGGCACATCCTCACCTTCCCATACCTCGCCACCGCTGCTCAGGTAGAAGAGGATGGCCTTGGTATAGGCCGGCCGTACGGGCACGAGCACGCGTGCAGCGCCTGCCTGCAGGAACTTCTCGAAGAGCGGATCGTTGTCGTTGCGCTTGAGGATGTGTACCCATTCACGCTTGCGCGCCCAGAAGTAAGGATAGTAGAGGTAGGTCATCTGCTCCCACTCGAATGCCTGCTCGAAGAACTGAAGGTAGCGGCCTTATCCATAGTGTTGACGAGTTCACAATTTGCGTTCTGGTCCGGAATAGATCAGCCATATCGCCAAGTCCTCTCTTTGGATGTTCCAGCCATGTACCTGTTCGCGAAAGGAATCCGACTGCAACACCGACTCGGGTGGGCTGATGGTGTCGAATCGTTCTGTTAGATTATCATAACGCAGCGTTCTATTGTTGCGTCCGATCGATATGTTGAGTTCATACTCGTCCCAAGGACGTGCTGGCATCAACGCTAGCTGCATGCGCTCCCGGGTCTGCCAGTTGATCCAGGTGCAGATCTCGAAGGCATCCTTGAAAGGCAGGGGTCTGAATTGGGCAAAACGTTCCGTATCGGTGAACCGGTTCTTCCGCATCAACTGCATGCCCATTGAGTCCGCCACGCCGCGTACCTCTTCAAAAGCCTGATGGTACATGCTCATCAGGGTGTCGTAATCGAACGTGGCCGTGTTCCTCCATGCAGGGAAGATCCGATCGAACTCCCGGTCCCGATGGAAGACCTTCATCACCAACAATTCCGGATCTAAGCGCTTGTATAACGAATCCCTGTAGCTCATTGCCAATGAATCGAATTCCGGAATCATGAAGCTGTCTACAGCACTAGGTGAATAGGCCACGACCTCTTGCAGAAAGTAACTAGAGCTATAGCGTTTGTAGAATTTAATGCCGCGCCTGAAGAGGCCATAGTCGGGTTCAGTAGTGGAACTGTCGGACAAGTCTGGGAAGGCGTCGCAGTGCAGTACGTCGCTGTACTGCTCCTCATCGAAACTTAGATCCTCACTAGCCAAGATGTCTACGGGGAAGAAAACCAAGCAATGTTCGGTACGCCTCATTGTGAAGGACACGGAACTTGCGGTTCGCTCCGAGGTATCAACTCCTGCAGTACGCAGCGCTGTCACCATGGCACTGACCGAAATGCGAAATGGGGAACTCACTGGCTGCGTGTCCAGTTGAGCTGAGGCGCAGCCCGAGAGAAGCAACAAGTAGGGTAGCACACGCTTCATTTGGTAACCCAATAGAAAACCTTGTCACGCGCCGCATCAATCAACTTCTGTTTGGCATCTGCTTTAGCAAGTAGTCGTTTAGGATCTTCCATCTCGGCAGGGTCTCCTCCAAGCCTCCGCAGCGGTCTGTCGTGCTTTTGACGACGACCCTGCGGCTCGCTAAGGGGAACGCTTTGTTGGTTCATCGCGCACATCCATTTTCACCGCCCAAGGTATTCGAACTCCACCCCGAGCCGCAGGGTCCACTGCCTCGCGCACGAGCACACACCAAGCGCGACCGCTGCGGAGGCTTGGAGGAGACCCTGCCGAGGCTAAAAGGCTGACCTCAGTGACACCCTACGGGCTTTGTTGCAGTCAACCATTGGAGGGAGGCAATGATCTGAAAAGCTTCCTGACGGAGTTGTTCCTGTTCCGCCTTTGTGCCGAAGCGCCCCGAAATGTCTATTAACATTTTCCTTTCGGGCATCTCTTGAATGGCCAGGTAATCCTGCCTGTAGATAGTATCGCCTTCTAGTAGCGCATCGTACTCGAACACGCCGAACCACCCTCCTAGAGGCGAGCAGATGTGCTTGACGAATCGCCTAGTATACTGCGAGCCGTCATCTAGTTCCGTTGTCTGTGCTTCACCTCTGTAGTCATGCATGTTGTGCTCGTAGGGCCCAGGCCTGGTGCCTGGATCTCCCCGGCACCAGAATCTGTCCCACACTTCTCGCACCACGACGAGCGTTCGGACTGAAGACGTACTCAAGGATCCCGGGTTGAATGAACCAGTGCCCATCAGCTGGCATGATGATGGTGCAGACCTCGTATTCGCTTCCGGTGAAATACCGCAAGGTATCCTGGTGGCCCAAGGAATTTCGATCAGCTCACAGTGCGGACGGCAACCAAATAGGGCCCCGCACATAGTCCAAAAGAGGAGTGCGGAAGGCTTAGGCATGATGTGTTTCATTTCGAGAAGTGGACTCTCTTTCGAGTTCGTTCGAAGGCGTCCCGTGTGCTGTTTCTCTTGGCTTGGGCCTTAGCAGCATACCCGCGCTGCTCATCCAGATCGGGCCCTGCGAAATCCAACACGCTCATGCCGCCTGGGTCAAGGGCAATTGTCATGAGTTCATCCTCAAACCCTTGCATTTGATTCTCGGTTGATGCCTTCAACATAGCCTCCAGCAAGCGCCCGCTGTATCTCAGGCTCACCAGCGCATCGCGCTTGACGAAGGGATCAGGCACTTCTGATGGCCCGAACGATGAAAGCGTGAACCCGAGCACTTGTTCTGCTGGAGGGCGGAGGTCGACCTGCCGTACATTGAACAAGCGCCATGGAATTGCCACCGGTACCATCCGAATATCATCGCGATATGTCAAACCTTCGACGGTCTTGACGTACTTGAAAACATGTCTAGGGTAATTGTTGAGCATGCCGCCATCCACCCAGAGGCCCTTGTAATATGGGTTGATGTCTCACACGCAAGTCCTTGGGATTGAAATGAACGACCGTATCGATGTACAGGGGCTTGAAGAGGACGGGAATGCTCATGGAGAGCATTACCGCCTCCGCTACAGGGAAATCTGGGGTCGCACCTGCCGAGAACGGTAGGGAACTGCCCTGGCTGGAATTGGATCCCATGACCACGAGGTCCACTCCGGTCACCTTGAGGAATTGGCGAAAGGAAAGCGAGGCAGGGTTAGCCGGGATTTCCGGGAAGGTTGCGGACCAGTTGGCGAATCGGTTGATCAGGCCTTCGGCGGATCACGTTGATGAAATAGGCACGCACTTTCCGCAGGGAGAATAATCCTCTGTTTGCAAGCAACGACTGCACATAGAGCTTATGGTCGGTATCAATTCCTTCCCTTCTCACTTGCGTGAATAGAAGGCGGCGGATGAGGGTGATCTGCGATAATGTGGGGGCATCGGCGATTTCAGCGGTTGCGCCCTGTCGTGCGGCTTCGGCTATCAGGAAGGCGAGAGCGTCATCTCCGGCAAACGTGTTCTCATGCTTTTTCTCGCCCGGGATTGGGTCAGCGGTGAGGTTCAAATACGGCAAGGGGTCATCAAAGAATTGTTCGAAACGGGACGCAGGTACTTTGCTCGCAGGATTGCCAATCGGTAAGCCATCTTCTTCGACCGCATTGATCTCATCGTCGATGTCCAATGAGCTCATGCCCATGGCCAGAAATAGCGCGGTGATGGCACCAGCAGATGCCCCGCTAACCCCGGCAAATGGCCGCTGAGAAGGATGTAAGTTGATGTTGTAGAGCGGACGGTCGGTCAAAGTCATAAGGTCGCTAGGTACTTGCCCTAGGTCTACTCCGAAGCTGTCTCGAAAACGGGGCTTGAAGTCCGGGTTGAGCATGTGCTCCAGCGCCGCGATCGCCCCAACGTAAACCAAGCCCTTGCCCCCGCCACCCTCGAAGGTGAGATAGCTTACGGTGCCAAGGTCAATAGGTCCTTCTAACATGCGGAAACGAAAGGTGGTTGTCAGAGCGGCAGGTCCTCACTGTAATCCGGGAGATCATTCGGCGTATTCCCGTGCGTGAGATATACCAGGCTCGTGGGCACTTTGCTGACCCAGGGCTCGCCCTCCACTTCACCGCCCTCGAAGAGGCCATCGGCCTCCTTGATCTCGTCCACGATGCTCACGTACAGCGGGTCGTCGGGGCTGGGCACATCCTCTCCTTCCCATACCTCGCCACCGCTGCTCAGGTAGAAGAGGATGGCCTTGGTATAGGCCGGCCGTACGGGCACGAGCACGCGTGCAGCGCCTGCCTGCAGGAACTTCTCGAAGAGCGGATCGTTGTCGTTGCGCTTGAGGATGTGTACCCACTCGCGCTTGCGCGCCCAGAAGTAAGGATAGTAGAGGTAGGTCATCGGGTCCCGTGCCAGCGCAGCTTCGAAGAACTCTTGCGGGCCGCTTTCCACTCGATATCGTCAAGTACCCGTATCGAGCGCAGCCAATCCAAGAACTCCTCCTGTCTAGGCGAAGCATCCACCGGCCTATCGCCTACGAGCCAAACTCTCGCCTGGATCGCTACTCCCTTGTCGAACAACCCCAAGAAATAAGTATCCCGCCACTCGCCGCAGGTATGTTCATTGATGCGATACAAGTAGCTGATACGGTCCGCCGAAACGCATTCATCGATTATTTCGATCCTGCAGAAAGAGCCGCACGGATCGTCGGGACCGTAGGGTGGGCCGCATTCTTTGCCTGGCGCAGATCTCCGAAATTCTCGAGCGGTGATCTCGCCATTGCAATTGGCGTCGAGGGAGAACGAAGGCTCGTTCCATAGAGTATCCCTCTCGACGGCCCACACATAGCTTCTTCCCTTACATTGATATTCATATGCCGCGCGAAAGAATCGTGCCTGTGCCGGCGCTGCGAATTGAAATGGCAGGATCGAATCCGTGTACACGACTGCATCTATGAGGGGGGTGGTAGGAACTCGCACGGGACAAACAGTACCGCAGGTTGAACAGATCAAGAGCGGGAACGCATGGAGAAGCAGCTTCAGGGCTTTCTCTGTCGTCCGCTTGGGTGCGCGAACGGTGGCGAACTTGAAGATGTTCACGGGGAGGTTCTCGGTGGCCATTGGAGAAGTGCGCAGTTGGGTCTGGCGCCGTGGTAAAGCAAGCACCATGGTAAGGGCCGCCGCAATACCTGTTTCCAGGTGTTTTTTGGGTGGAATGGTGCTTTAAAGCATCAATGTCCGAGGCGCCTACCTGGAAACAGGTAGACCGAGGAATGGTCGATAACGTCAACCTGATCCGGAGCCGTTGGCGAAGGCCGACACATTGGCCACCATCTCTTCCACCGAGCGGAAGCGGTAACCGATCGCTTCAACGACCTTCTTATTGCTGTAGCTGCGCAGGGTGATGGCGCTGTGCGCAGTGCCGCGCGTGACCAAAGGGTTGCCACCAAGAAAGAAGGTGCGCATGAACTCGATGCGCCAGGCGAGATCGAGCATCCACGGCGCGGCGGTGCGTTTCGCGGGCGCAATACCGAAGGATGTCGAGAGCAGGCCGAAGGCTCGCGCGTAGCTCGCGTTCTCGCCCACGAGCAGGTAACGTTCGCCGCTGCCGCCCTTCTCCATCAATTGGACCATGCACGCGGCTACATCGCGGGCATCAACGAAGGCGTTGCTGCCGGGCGGATGGAAGCGCAAGGGGCGTTGCATGCGCTCCACCAGCGCCATGCTGCTCTTGTGCGGAGCGCCGGGACCGATGATCACGCAGGGGTTCACGATCACGGCGTCGAGCCCTTCCGCGATCCCGCGTTGCACTTCCAATTCCGCCAAGTGCTTGCTGCGTGAGTAATCGCTCACCTCCGCGCCATCCTGCCAGGCCAGGGCCTCATCACGTTCCACGCCCGCTGGTGCCCAGCCGATGGCGGCTGTGCTGCTCACATGGCACAGGCGCTTCGCCCCAGCCGCCAGTGCCGCGTTCACGATGTTGGCCGTACCATGCACGTTATCGTTGTGGAGCACGCGCGCCCGTCGGGGATCGAAGGAGACCACGGCCGCTGCATGGTAGACATGCTCCATGCCCTGCATCGCATCGGCAAGGGCCGTCACATCCAGCAGGTCGCCCTCTGCCCATTCGATCCTGGAGACCAGGTCCGCCTTGCCGTAATGGCGGAAGACCCGTTCCACCATCGTGCGATCGGACCCAGCGCGATGCAAGGCCCGCACCTTGCGGTCGGCTTGCAGCAACTCCAGCAGCAGATGCACGCCTACGATGCCCGTGCCGCCGGTAACAAGGTCCATGTGTTTCATGCCGCCGAAGGCGGGGCGCGCAAGGTAGACCAGCGGGCACGAGCGCTCCGGCTACATTCGCGCACCGACCGCATCATGGCGAAGAGCTTCATTGAGGAATTGCGCTGGCGCGGGCTGCTGCACGACAGCATGCCCGGCGCGGAAGACCAACTGGCCAAGGGACCCCAGCGCGGCTACATCGGCTTCGACCCCACGGCCGACAGCCTGCATGTGGGCAACCTCGTGCAGATCATGATCCTGGTGCATTTCCAGCGTTGCGGCCACACGCCCATCGCGCTGGTGGGCGGCGCCACCGGCATGGTGGGCGACCCCAGTGGCAAAAGCGCCGAGCGCAACCTGCTCGATGAAGGTGCGCTGCGTCACAACCAGGCGTGCATACAAGTGCAGCTCGAGCGCTTCCTCGATTTCACCGGCGATCGCGCGGCCGAGCTGGTGAACAACTACGACTGGTTCCAGGGCATGGGGTTCCTGCGCTTCATCCGCGAAGTGGGCAAGCACCTCACCGTGAACTACATGATGGCGAAGGACAGCGTGAAGAACCGCCTGGAGACCGGCCTGAGCTTCACGGAGTTCAGCTACCAGCTGGTGCAGGGCTATGACTATTACTGGCTGTGGAAGAACAAAGGCTGCAACTTCCAGATGGGCGGCAGCGACCAGTGGGGCAACATCACCACCGGCACTGAGCTCATCCGTCGCATGGGCGGCGATGAAGCGGCCGCCAACCCGGCGTTCGCGATCACCACACCGCTGCTCACCAAGGCCGACGGAAGCAAATTCGGCAAGAGCGAGAGCGGCAACGTGTGGCTCGATGCCGCGCGTACCTCTCCCTACAAATTCTACCAGTTCTGGTTGAATGCGAGCGATGCCGATGTGGTGCGCTTCGCGCGGATCTTCACCACGTGGGAGCGGGAGGAGATCGAGGCGCGAGAGACCGAGCATGCTGCGAAGCCCGGCACCTTGCAGAAGCTGCTAGCAGCCGATATTACCCGGCGTGCGCATGGCGAGGCCGCCTTGCAAAGCGCGATCGAGGCGAGCAATGTCCTCTTCGGCAATGCGACCACGGAATCCTTGGGTGCGTTCACGAGCGATCAGCTGCTGGACATCTTCGAGGGTGTGCCGCAAGGCGAGATCCCCCGCGCAAAGCTCGATGCAGGCCTGCCGATCGCCGAGCTCCTGAGCGATGCCACCGGTTTCATGCCGAGCAGGGGCGAGGCCAAACGCGCGCTGAAGGAGAACAGCATCAGCGTGAACAAGCGCAAGGTGGGCGAGGAGGCGAGCATCACCAGCGCCGATTTGCTCAACGGCGGGCTGATCCTTTTGCAACGGGGGAAGAAGAACTACTTCCTCGTGAGGGTCGGCTAGGTCTCTACCAAGAGGTTGCAGCCGCGTATATCGCTACGGTCGAAGCGCCCAAGCACCTGGAACGAACCATCGGGGTTCATTCGCCCCAGGTCCTGCGTGCTGATGAACGGACAGCTGGCGATGTTGCACAGGTCGATGACATCGATGCCACCGGTGCGCCCGAACGGAACCGATGCGAAAGGGTCGTTCACATCGCGGATGCGCACCTGCATCCATGGCGGGCAGCGGTAGAGGCCATCACCGGTACTCCATGCCTGCGATAGGAGTTCGGTCATGCCGTACTCGCTGTGTACCGTTGGCACACCGAACGCCTGCTTCAGGATGCGGTGCAGCTCCTCGCGCACGATCTCCGGTCGACGACCCTTCATTCCGCCGGTTTCCATGATCAACGTGTGCTTCAACGGCATCGGATGCTGCTCCGCCAGATCGAGCAACGCGAACGGGACACCGAGCAGCAGGGTCTTGCGACCTTCCGTTTCCGATCGTCGTAGGACTTCGGCCAGCTCATCATACCGGTAGAGGCAGGTGCCGCTGAGCGGATCACCTGAAAGCCGGATGAGCTTCTCGGCCATATACACCAATGAGCTGCCGCTTCGCTCCAGGTAGGCGGGAAGCAAGGCCAGGATGCGCCACGCACGCGGATCGCCATAGACGGCCTTGAATGAGGTAATGAACGAGCGCTCGTACAAGTCCGGCCAGGGCACATGGTGGCTGCTGGTGACAGCGCCCGTGGTGCCGCTGCTGGTGAAGGTGACCTCTGGTTCAAGTCCTTCCAACAGCACCCGGTGCTGCCGGAAGAGGGTGATGGGCAGGTGGGGGATCCGATCGACGGAATCCACTTGGTCAGCCGCGATGCGCAGCCCTCCCAGAAAGGCCCGATAGACGGGGTTCTGCATCGCATGGAGGCGAAATAGATCCAGCGCAAGCGCGTTGAAGGCATCGGGCCCCTCCACTTGGAACAACCGCTCCATCAACTGAGCAACGGCAACCGAAGGGGAGGCGGCCTTCATACTTTTGGGACCATGTTGCTGAATCGCGATCGGGCAAAACTAGGTGCAGTGCTCCTGCTGGCATTCTCGCTCTCCGCGGGCTGCCGCAAGGAGGAGAAGTTCCCTGCCGAGCCTGTGATCGCCTTCAAGTCGCTGGAGCAGCAGGGCGATTCAGCCTCGTTCACCTTCACCTTCACCGACGGGGATGGCGATGTGGGCCTCGATTCCTACGATAACCTGCCGCCCTTCAATACCGGTTCCGCGTACTACTACAACCTCTACCTGGAATACGACGAGCTGCAGAACGGCAACTGGGTGCGCATCCAGTTCGCCCTTCCCTTGTACTACCGGATCCCCCGGATCACGCCCACGGGCCAGAACAAGGCATTGGAAGGCGAGATGAGCGTGGCGCTGAAGCCCTGGCCATACAGTTCCGTGGGCGATACCGTCCGCATCAGCGCCTACATGGTGGATCGCACGCTGAACGCGAGCAACACCGTGATGAGCGAAGCCATCGTGGTTCAGTGATCACATTTCGCCGGCCAGCGCCTCGCTCACATTGATCAGGTGGTCGCCCACATTCTCGCAGCTGCTGAAGAGATCGTTGTACACCAGCCCGCTGCGCACATTGTAGTCGCCTTCTTCGATGCTCTTCAGGTGCAGGCGTCGCAACTGGTCGCGCATGGCGTTGATCCGTTGCTCCACCTCCACGGCGCCATCGAGGTTCACCCGCCCGTCGTCGGCCTCCAGGTTGGCGTGCATCACGGCGAAGGCCTGGTCCAGCAGGTCGAGCATGCCCATGAGGTATTGGCGTTGCTCGGGCGTGAACCACAGGCGCTCGTCCAGCTTGCGCTCCATGGATTTGCTCATCTGGAAGAAGATGTCCCCCACGCGCTCCAGATCGCCTACGATGGCCAGCATGCCACGGATGCGCGCGCTGATCTCTTCATTGCGCACCTCGGCGCCGGTCTTCGTCAGGTACTTGCCCACTTCCACTTCGATGCGGTCGGTAATACGCTCGGAGCGGGCTAGCTTTTCCATGAGCGCATGCCGCTGGGCCATGTCCTTGGCGGTGAGCAGTTCGCGCACCATGCGCAGCATGTCGTGCGCCACCCGTCCGAAGCGGGCGATCTCCTTGCGCGCTTCTATCAGTGATAGTTCCGGTGTCAGTGGGATGTCGGCATCGAGGTATTCCAGCCTGTATTCCTCATCTACTTCATTGCGGGCGGGAACCATCCACGTAACGATGCGCTCGAGCGTGGGGATGAAGCTCACCAGCAATAGCGTATTGATCACGTTGAAGGAAATGTGCAAACCCGTAAGCGCCCATTTGACGGTGCTTTGTTCCTGGTACGGCGAGGCGCCGAAGAGCTCGGTGACGACCAGGTCGATGGCGTTGAGGTAGGGCCTGAAGAGCAGGAGCGCCCATGCCACCCCGATGATGTTGAAGAGCAGATGGGCGCGGGCGGCGCGCTTGGCCCATGCGTTGGCCACCAGTGCGGCGATGTTGGCCGTGATCGTGGTGCCGATGTTCTCGCCCAGCACCAGCGCGGCGGCCATATCATAACCGATGGTGCCGTTCTCCACCAGCACCAGGGTGAGCGCGATGGAGGCGCTGGAGGATTGGATCACGGCCGTGAGCGCGGTACCGATGAGCACGAAAAGCAGCACGCTCAGCAGTCCGCGGTCGCTCAGGTCGTGGAGGAAGGCCAGGGCTTCGGCCGATGGAGCGGGTACCGCATGCTTCATGAATTCGATGCCCAGGAAGAGGAGGGCGGTGCCCATGAGGAACTCGGCGCCGGCGCGCGCACGGGGCGTCTTCAGGAAGAGAAGCGGGAAGGCGATGCCGATGAGCGGGACGGCCAGCTTGGTCACGCTCATATCGGACATGGCGGCCCAGCTGAAGAGCAGCGCCTTGATCGTGGTGCCGATGTTGGCGCCCATGATCACGCTGATGGCCTGCCGTACATTGAGCAGACCGGCGTTCACGAAGCTCACCGTCATCACCGTGGCGGCGCTGCTGCTCTGGATCACGGCCGTGCTAACGAATCCGGTGAGCACCCCTGCGAACCGATTGGAGGTCATGGCGCGCAGGACGGTGCGGGTGCCACGGCTGGCCACTTTCTGGAGGCCCTCGCTCATCACCTTCATGCCATAGATGAAGAGGCCGAGGGAGCCAGCGAGCGTAAGGAATTCCAGTATGCCGAAGCGCATGCGAAGTGCGCTATGAGCGCCGGGGAGCAATGTACCTGCGCGATGTTTCGGGAAGGTTAAGTATCCATCTGTCGCCATCGCGCGGCGCGCGCCCCCAATACCTTAGCCGCCATGGGGCAGCTCACCACGCGACAGGTCGCCTTGCTTGCGGCACTCGCCGTAGCGGTGGTCGGCGGCTTGCTCGCCGGCATTTCACCCGACATCGCCCACTCGGCTTGGTCGGCGTGGTGGCCCTTCCTCTGCGCATTGCTGGTGCTCATCGTGGCGTACATCACCTTCTACTTCGGGATCGAGCGTTTCGTGCATAACCGGATCAAGGTGCTCTATCGCACGGTGCATGACCTCAAGCGCAGCCGCGGCACTGCATCGGAGGAGACGCCGAAGGGCGACGAACTGAGCCGGGTGAACGCCGAAGTGATGGAGTGGGCGAGCGAGCGGCGAAGCGAGATCCGCGAGTTGCAGGAGCGCGAGCAGTTCCGCCGCGAGTTCATCGGCAACCTCGCGCACGAGCTCAAGACGCCCATCTTCAACATACAGGGCTACGTGCTCACCTTGCTCGAAGGAGGCCTGGAAGACGAGAAGGTGAACCGCGATTTCCTCAACCGCGCAAGCAATGGCGTGGACAGGCTGATGAAGATCGTGGAGGACCTGGACATGATCACCAAGCTCGAGAGCGGCGTGATGGAACTGCGCGTGGAACGCACCGACCTGCGCACCGTGGTGACCGAGACGATCGAAGCCATCGAGATGCATGCCAAGGAGAAGGGGGTGGCCCTGCGCAACGATGTGGAAGCGGGGGTGCTGGTGTCGGCCGATCGCAGCCGGTTAGGCCAGGTCTTCCTGAACCTGATCAACAATGCCATCAACTACGGTCGCAACGGAGGCACATGCACCATCACGAGCTATGCGTTGGGCGAGCAGCGCGTGGTGGAGGTGAGCGATGACGGCATCGGTATCAGTCCCGAGCATCTGCCACGCCTGTTCGAGAGGTTCTACCGGGTGGGCAAGAGCCGTGCGCGCAATGAAGGCGGCTCGGGCCTGGGCCTTGCCATCGTCAAGCATATCATCGATGCGCACGGGCAGACCATCACTGTGCGTAGCGAGGAAGGCAAGGGCACCACCTTCACTTTCACCCTGCAGGCTGCGGAGTGATCACTTCCCGGTAGCGGCCTCCTCGAAGGTGCGCACCTCCGACTCGTTGTTGATGCTGATCCGCGGGATGTCGTCGTAGATCGTGACTTTCCCCGTGACGCAGATCTTCTTGTTCATCAGGTACACCTCGGGATCGTAACTGAAGTTCGGTCCGTTGTATTCCCAGATGGTGGCGTAGAAATCCTGATGCGGGTGCATGCGGTCGAAGTTGAGGTAGATCGCCTTGGCCTTCGCCGTCTTGCGCGTGCTCACCACGGTGCCGCAAATAGTGGAGGTTTGCCCTATGTGGTACTTGGCCTGCACGGTGTTGAACATGCCCTTGGGCAATGGCGCCTTCAACGGTTCAACCTCACCGAAGAAAGGGTCGCCCTCGGCGTACCAGTCCTTCGGCTCCCGCATGGCCTCGATCCTGTCCTCCGTGGCATCATCGAGCGCGGAGAAGAAATCCAGGCCGGTGAGGGCTTCCACACTGTCCACCGTAACCGCATAGCTGATGGGAGGGTATTCCTGGGCTGCGTTGCGCATGACGAACGCGATGGCCTTCGGCTTGTCGCCATCGAGGTCGGCGATCACCTTCCAGAACAGTTCCGGAATGGCTACTTCGTTCTGGCGATCGGTCTTCTGCATGGTGGGCAGCCCATCGCGAAGCACCGGACCGGTTACGATGAAGAGGCGTCGCTTGCTGAAGTTCACATACCGTCGGCCCCAATCCTCCAGCTCGGCCCATGTGCCTCGGTTCAGTTCGGGCACCTGCGGGCAAACGTTGGAGTAGTAGTAAGTGCCTTTCAATGCTTCATAGTTCCATCGCATGTCGGCGCTGGGCACCATGTGGCCGCGATCGTAGCCGCTGTTCCAATAGTCGACGGTCACGGCGGTGCCGGTCTTCACCTGCGGGTCGGGAAGGAAGGAATCGATGCGTGCGAGGTTGCCCGTGATCAGGTCGGGCGTGGCGATGTGCGCCGTCCACTTCGGCACTTCGAACTTTTCGCTGTACACGAGCATGTGGCCGGGATGTACGATCACCTCATCGCCGGTTTCCAGTTTCGGCAGCCCCTTCGCCGTCAGGTCGCGTCGCACGATCGCGAGCTTCGCTGAGTCCAAGCGCGCGATCATGGCCTTCTCCTGCTCCTGCAAGCGCGCGTGCTGTTCCTCGATCCTGCGCAAATGCTGGTCAAGGTCATATTGCGCATGGCACGGAATGCACCAGAGAGCGGAAACGAGAACGGATAGCGTTGCGATGAACTTCATGGAAGGCGAAAAGTAAGAGGTGCTCAACGGAGAAGGCCGACGAGGTCTTTCAAAGCCTGTTCCAACAGCGGAGTATGGGGGGCCAGTGGCGGTGCGACCAAGGCTGTGGAGCGTGCCATCGCGGCGCTAACGTCAAGTTTGTCCTGGTGCTGCACCATGAAGCGTCCTGTACGTGCATGCAATTCTGCGAGGTACTCCTGCTCTGCCTGGCCGGGCGTAGGAACGATCAACGCCGAGCGACCGATCGCCGCCAGGTCCATCAAGGTGGTGTAACCGCTGCGCGAAACGATCAGGTCCGAGGCAAGCAGCGCCTTGGTCAGTTCGAGCCCGGAAAGGTGCGAGCGGATCGTGAGGTTGCCGATTCGTGCTTCGCGGGCTGAATTCGGTTGGCCAAGGACCAGCAAGTGTTCCCCCTCCATCGATCGAAGTTGATCAATGAGCAATTGCTCCAACAGTGTGCGCTGCGGTTCGGGCCCACTGATCACGGCTGCAACACCATAGCGCTTCTTGACTGTCGCCTTCGGCGAAGCCATGCGGCTCACCGTCCCGATGTACCGTGCGTTCGCAGGCAGTGATCGTCCATGCGAGAGTTCACCTGCCAATCCAGGCGCCTTCGGCTCGTCCATGACCCAACAGCGATCGAAACGGGCGATATGGTGGAGATTGACCTTCCGCAAAGCAGCTTGCACCAAGGGTGTGAAAGGGAACACCTGATGGGTGATGATCACGCTCGGCAGTTCCGCGCTTCGGATCCCGAACCGCTGGTCGCTTATGACCGCATCGAGTCGGAGCTGATGACGCAGGCGATCGAATGCTGCACGCTCGGCCTGAACGCTGCGCACCATGGCGGGGAATTGCTGCGCCATGCTCCAGAGCTGGCTGCTGCTCTTCGAGTAGCGCACGTCCATGCCCGGAATGCGAACGTGCTCCAGTTGCGGGAACTCCATGCCCAACAACCCTAGCGGACCACCATCGGCGCCGAGGATCGGGGTTGCATCGTGATCCAGGAGACGTTGGATGATGGGTACGCACCGTGCGGCATGCCCCAAGCCCCAATCGAGCGGAGCCACCAGGATGCGCGCACCATTGAACATCGGGGCGAAGGTGGGAGAATAGCTGGCCGCAACGGCATGGCGAACGCAACGAATGCGCAACGCAAGGGTATCGGAGTTCCCCTTAAAGGGTCGTTGTGTTCGCTGCGTCGTTGCGGTAAATGCCCTTGCCGCTTGCAGCCTACTTTCGCCGCCCTTTTCAATGGGCAAGAACAAGCTCTCCCGCTTCGCAGAGAACCTCACGTTCGACCATGTCGTGCAGCCGACGTTCACCGAGCTCATGCAAGGCGGTTTCCTATTCAAGGGAAAATGGAACGCCAGGCTCTTCAAGCGCGAAGCACCCTTGGTACTTGAGTTAGGCTGCGGCGGAGGGGAGTACACGGTGGGCCTGGCCCGGTTGAACCCACACCGCAACTACCTCGGGGTGGACATCAAGGGCGCGCGCATCTGGCGTGGTGCGCGCACCGCGAAGGAGGAAGGGCTCACCAACGTCGGCTTCCTGCGTACTCACGTTGATCATCTTCTGCACTGCTTCGGTCCTCGGGAAGCGGATGAGATCTGGCTCACGTTCTCCGATCCGCAGATCGGCAAAGCGCGCAAGCGGCTCACCAGCCCGCTTTTCCTGGCGCGTTACAAGGAGATCCTCAAGCCCGGCGGGATCATCCACCTGAAGACGGATAGCCCGCTGCTCTACGAGTACACCTTGGAGCAGATCGCGGAGCACAAGCTCCCGGTCCACGAGCAGAGCGCGAACGTGTATGCCGATCTGGTCCAGCGCGTATCACCAACAGAACAGGCCGTGCTGAACATCCGCACGTACTACGAACAGATGTGGCTTGCCGAAGGCCGCACCATCCATTACGTTCGTTTCGGGATCCATTGAACCGCAAAGGGCGCAAAGGGAATTCCTTCGTGATCATTGTGTCCATTACGGTATGAACCATGGCAAAGCGTACGCTGATCAACAATGCCGTTCAGGAGCGCGACTTCTTTGGGGACGTGATGGACGTGGTACGCCAGATCCCCAAGGGACGCGTGACCAGCTATGGTGCTATTGCGAAATATCTTGGTGCGGCACGCTCTGCCCGCATCGTGGGCTATTGCATGAACAACGCGCACACCGTGAAGCCAGCCGTTCCTGCGCACCGTGTGGTGAACAGCGCGGGCATCCTCAGCGGCAAGCACCATTTCGGCCCCGATGACCGCATGCAGCGGCTGCTCGAGAAGGAAGGCGTGAAAGTGAAGGACGACCAGGTTGATGACTTCGCCAGGAAATTCTGGGATCCGATGGTGGAACTGGGATTGTGAAGGCTGCTGCGCCATCGGCAGGGCCTGCTGCGTACCTTTTACCACTGGATCACATCGCCATGGAAGCACGCACCATCTTCGAGAGCCCAGTCGCTCGCATCGAGGTCGATACCCACATGCAATTGGTCCGCCTCATCTGGACCGGCAACGCCACCGGCGAAGCCTACCGTGAACCCTCCATGCAGGTACTCAACGCGGTGAAGGAATTCGGCCTGAAATACTTCCTGAGCGATGCACGGCAGATGGGCCCTATCCTGTATGTGGACCGCGCATGGAGCGAGAAGGAGATCATTCCGCACTTCGTGGAGGCCGGCCTCAAGCGGATCGCCATCGTGAGCAGCAGCGATGGGCTGAATGTGATCGCCGTGGACAAGATGGTGAACACCATCCCATCCCCTTCGCCACTGAGCGTTGCGTTCTTCAATGACCCCTCGATGGCGCAGCTGTGGCTATTGGAGAATGATGGAGTGGATGTGAGCGCCACGAATAAGGACGAGCAAGGTCACCGCTCCTGAGCGTGCCTTGTTGCATGACGCGAACCCGCACACGGAGTAGTTTCGCGCACCGATAGCCATGCCCATCACTCAGGAAGCCATCCGCACCGCGCTTTCCCGCATCATTGAACCCGACCTGAAGAAGGACATCGTGGAACTCGACCTCGTACGCGAGGTGGTCGTCGACGAGGATGCCGTGCATGTCACGGTGGAGGTGAGCAATCCGGCCATGCACAGCCGAAAGCGCATGGAAGAGGCTGTGGTCTTCAATCTGCAACAAGCCTTGGGGAAGGAAGTGAAGGTGGTGGTGACCGTGAACCCCTTGAGCGGAGAACGTGCTAACGTGCGCAAGGTGCTGCCCAAGGTGAAGCACATCATCGCCATCGCAAGTGGCAAGGGCGGCGTGGGCAAGAGCACCATAACGGCGAACCTCGCCGCCGGGCTTGCAGCGCGCGGCTTGAAAGTGGGCCTGATCGATGCTGATATCTACGGGCCCAGCATGCCATTGATGTTCGATGTGGTGCATGAGCGGCCTACGACCATCGAGAAGGATGGCAAACGTTTGATCGTTCCGGTAGAGAGCTATGGCGTGAAGCTGCTGAGCATCGGCTTCTTCGCCGATCCTTCCCAAGCCATTGCATGGCGCGGCCCCATGGCCACCAAAGCATTGGAGCAATTGATCAAGGACGCGGACTGGGGCGAGCTCGATGTGATGTTCATCGACCTTCCGCCCGGCACCGGCGATATCCATCTTTCGCTCGTGCAAGCAGTTCCGCTCACGGGCGCGATCATCGTCAGTACACCGCAGGCCGTCGCGCTCATCGATGCGCGCAAGGGCGTTGGTCTTTTCAACCTGCCGAGCGTGAACGTTCCGGTGCTCGGCATCGTCGAGAACATGGCGTGGTTCACGCCTGCGGAGTTGCCCAACAACAAGTACTACATCTTCGGAAAGGGCGGCGCGCAGGCCCTGGCCGCAGAACTGAAAGTACCCTTCCTTGGCGAAGTTCCACTGGTGCAAAGCGTGCGCGAAGCCGGCGATGTCGGTCGGCCTGCCGTATTGCAAGGCGATACCCCGGCGGCCGCTCCTTTCAACGACCTTTGCACAGCAGTGATGGAACGCGTGCTGAAGCCCATTCCTGCTTGATCCAATGTCCCGCCGCGAACACGAAGCAACCGAAGCCCGCATCCGCGAGGCGCTTACCGAGTTGCGTCCGTTCCTGGAGGCCGATGGCGGTGATATCACGCTCGATGAGGTGACCGAAGACGGTGTGGCGCGCGTGCGGTTGCACGGCGCCTGCCTGGGTTGCGCCATGATCCCCATGACGATGAAGGCGGGGGTTGAAGAGGCCATCAAGCGCGTGGCACCGCAGGTGAAGAGCGTGGAAGCGGTGAATATGCCGGTTAGCGCCTAGCCACCGAACAAGCCTTTCGCTCCGTCGTTATCCCCGCGCCATCGGCCCGCTACCTTTGGGCCGCTTTTCAATGTCCACGACCATCAAGAAGAAGCCCGTAGAGACCCGCGAGAACGTGGTGATCCTCTTCGCGGGCGACAGCGGCGACGGCATCCAGCTCACCGGCAGCCAGTTCACCGGCACCAATGCGCTGTTCGGCAACGACGTCAGCACCTTCCCGAACTTCCCCGCTGAGATCCGAGCGCCGCAAGGCACCCTCGCCGGCGTGAGCGGCTACCAGTTGCATTTCGGCAGCGTGGAGATCTTCACGCCCGGCGACCAATGCGATGTGCTGGTGGTGATGAACGCCGCAGCGCTCAAGGCCAACCTGGGCAAGGTCAAGCCAGGCGGCACCATCATCGCCAACAGCGACGGTTTCGACAAGAAGAACCTGCGGCTCGCGGGCTACATCGACAAGGCCGATCCGCTCACGGATGGTTCGCTGGCGAACTTCCACCTTCATAGTGTGGACGTGACAAAGCTCACGCGCACCGCGCTCGAGGGCACCACCCTCGGCATGAAGGAGAAGGACCGCTGCAAGAACATGTTCGTCCTCGGCTTCATCAACTGGATGTACAGCCGCGAGAACGCGCTCACCGAGGACTTCCTGCGGAATAAGTTCGGCAAGAAGCCCGAGTTGCTCGATGCGAACATGAAGGCTCTGGTGGCCGGCTACCACTATGGCGATACCAGCGAGACCTTCACCACACGCTTTGAGGTGAAGGCCGCGCCGATGCCCAAAGGCACCTACCGCGCGATCACCGGCAACCAAGGCACGGCGCTGGGGTTGATCGCTGGTGCGCAGAAGGCGAAGCTCGACCTCTTCTACGGCAGCTATCCGATCACGCCGGCCAGCGACATCCTTCACGAGCTGAGCCGCCATAAGAACTTCGGGGTGGTCACTTTCCAGGCCGAGGACGAGATCGCTGCCATCAGCTCGGCCATCGGTGCGAGCTATGGTGGCGCCATCGGCGTCACGGCGAGCAGCGGTCCGGGCATCGCGCTGAAGACCGAGGCGATGGGCCTGGCTTTCATGTTGGAGATCCCGTTGGTGATCGTGAACGTGCAACGTGGAGGACCCAGTACCGGCTTGCCTACCAAGACGGAGCAAGCCGACCTCTGGCAGGCGGTGCATGGCCGCAACGGCGAAGCACCAATACCGGTGATCGCTGCAAGCACACCGATCGATTGCTTCGACATGGCTTTCGAAGCGGTGCAGATCGCGTTGGAGCACATGACGCCGGTGATCCTCCTTACCGATGGATACATCGCGAACGGATCGGAACCCTGGCGCTTCCCGTCAGCGAAGGACCTTCCCGAGATCAAGCCGCCGGTCATCGCGAGCAACGCCGATGGCGATGCCAAGCAATCCCGACCGGCGGCGTTCGACGGCTCTGGTGCATTCCTCCCTTACGCACGCGATGAACGTGGCGTGCGACCTTGGGCATTGCCCGGGCAGCCTGGCTTGCAGCACCGCATCGGCGGCATTGAGAAGCAGGACAAGACCGGCAGCATCAGCTACGAGCCGCTGAACCACGAATTGATGGTGCGCTTGCGTGGGGAGAAGGTGGCACGGATCGCCGACCGTTACAAACCCATCCGGTTGGATAGTGGTCCGGACCAAGGCGAGTTGCTGATCGTCGGTTGGGGTTCCACCTATGGTGCGATCCGAACTGCCGCATTGCAACTTCAGGCCGAAGGACAGAGCGTGGCACACGTACATATCCGTCACATGTTCCCCTTCAATAACGGGCTGGGGGGAGTGCTGAAGAAGTACAAGAAGGTGCTGGTGCCAGAAATGAACAGCGGCCAATTGCGCCAAATGCTGCGCGGCGAATTCCTGGTGGATGCGCAAGGCTTGAACAAGATCCAGGGCATGCCTTTCACCGGCGAGGAGATCCGCGCTGGTGCGCTCAAACTCTTGAAGTCATGAGCACGGTGAACGGCACGACCATTCCGGCGGAGAAGATCGACTTCGGAAGCGATCAAGAGGTACGCTGGTGTCCCGGCTGTGGCGACTACAGCATCCTGAAGCAAGTGCAGACGCTGCTCGAGCAAAGCGGGAAGAAGAAGGAGGATGTGGTCTTCATCAGCGGCATCGGCTGTTCTTCGCGCTTCCCGTACTACCTCGATACCTATGGTCTGCACGGCATCCACGGTCGCGCACCGGCCATCGTCAGCGGCTTGCGCAGCGTGCGTCCCGATCTGAGCGTCTGGATGATCACCGGAGACGGCGACGCGCTGAGCATTGGTGGCAACCACATCATCCATCTGCTGCGCCGCAACGTGGATGTGAACGTGCTGCTCTTCAACAACGAGATCTACGGCCTCACGAAGGGACAGTACTCGCCTACTTCACCGGAAGGTGCCGTTACGCGTAGCACGCCCATGGGCAGCACGGACCATCCCTTCAATCCGCTCGCATTGTGCAAAGGCGCCGACGGCACCTTCATCGCCCGCAGCATGGACCGCGACCCCAAGCACATGCGCGAAGTGCTTGCCCGTGCCGATGCACATCGCGGCACAAGCCTCATCGAGATCTACCAGAACTGTAACGTCTTCAACGATGGCGCCTTCGAGACATTCACGGAGAAGGCCACCAAGCCGCTCCACACCATCTTCGTTGAGCAAGGCAAGCCGCTCACCTTCGCCAACGGCACCAGGGGCATCAAATTGAACGGCATGACACCTGTTGTGGTGGATACTTACGCGGGTGGCACGAGTCTCGAAGACCTCTGGATCCACGACGAGCGCGATCCTTTCAAGGCGAGCATCCTCGTGCGCCTGTTCGATGACCCCCGTTCGGAAGGAGCGATGCCAAGGCCCTTCGGCGTGTTCTACGCGAACAACCGCGCCACGCACGAAGCGAAGCTGACCGCGCAGGTCTCGCTGGCGAAGGAGAGGAAGGGCCCCGGTGATCTGGACGCGCTGCTCAAGGGCGAGCATACGTGGACAATCGGGTGATCATTCTGCATTCGTGCTATTGCGCCGCTTCTGACGGGATTGCATCAGCAGCGGACATTCCTAGGTCTCCTGCGCAGGGGAACACGACACCCAGCAGCGCGTTCCTCAGTTCTTGTCGTGCCATGTTGGAGCGGCGCCGTGCATTTTCGGTCGCGGACCATGCCATGAAGCGACCTTCATTCAACAGACCTTCCTCCACGTTGCCTTTGGTGCGAAGCATCGTGCGTAATCTGTTGTCATCCGTTGCCGTTAAGCTGACCGTGATCTCCGAACGGCCGGACGCCTTGGTGGTGAACGCGAACTGCTGCTTGCCTTTAACTCCCAAGCAGAAGAGGTCGTAGTTGAAGATGCTGTTCAGCTTTTCGGAGAAGCCGCCCTCGCCTTCCTTCATCCGCTGGTAACTGTTCAGTTGGTTCGGGATCAGGTAAACGACCAGTTCATCGTAGCTCGCGCGGTCTTCAACCTCCACGATCATCGGTGCGTAGGTGAGTGTGGCCGTCTTGGCGGAATTCGGGTCCGTGTAGCTCATGGAGGTGCGTGTGGTGGTCGCTTGGATGACCGCAATGTCCACGTTCCACCAACCGGTGCTCGCTACGGGGACGACCCAAGCGGATCTTATAGCGCTTAGAGTACGGGATGCCCGCTGGTACTTGAAGCCCAATTGGGCATACACCGTATCCATGTTCGCTTCCAGTTCCTTCTCGAAGAGTTCGCCTTCTCGGACTTCATCGTCCACCGCGTGCTCTGCTCGCCTGGTATCGCTCTTCACATCCTGCTTCCATTGTTTCCGCCAGAATGCCTCCTGCGTTCTGCGGATGGCCTCTGTTTCGGCGCGGCTGTAGTTCTCGTAAAAGGTGCGAAGGCGATCGGCAGCATGGTCTGGAAGCTGAACACGGCCATCATTTCGTTCTGCGAAGTGCTCAAATTCCCTCCAAGTTCGTTCGCTGCCCGCCGCCATGCTATCAATGGTACTCAGGTCTTTGTCCAGGTTGTTCACATAAAGGTCGACCAGAACCCCAAGGCATGATGCATGTATGACTTGCATGCGCTCTTCGAATTCCTTGGTGGCAATATTCGTGTTGTTGAAACGCTCATTCCAGATCGCCTTGACCTTGGCCGGGTCGACGCCAACATCGACATGCAGGTCCGTTGTTCGCGGTCGAATAGGTCGAATCGGCCTTAGCCTGAGCCATTGTCAGCACGTTGTTCTCGCTTGGACCGAACAACAACATGCGCTCCAGTGCGCCAGCGAACGAGAAGTACAAGCTATCCTTGAACGCTTTATTCATCACATCCTGCCCAAGTTCCGCAAGCTTGGCCTCATAGCCCGGCGGGTAGAAGTTCAAGGTGGTAATGTCCACCGGAACCAATGATTTCTTCAGCGGCTTCGGGTCGCGCCAGTCGATGAGGCCATCGGCTCCCTTCGCGCCCTGGTAGAGTTGCATGTCTCCCTGGCCCGGTTGCGCAGGGACCATGGCCGTGATTGGTTTCGAGGGATCGATGCGCACTTTCTTCCCGTTCACTTGCGCGTCGAAGTAGAACATGCCGCCGGTTTCCAGCAGCGTGTCGCCGCTCATGGTGCTCAGTCCGGCCTTCATGATGTCCAACGGGTCCAGTGCTTCGAGCAGCGTTACGCGCACCGGTGCGGTGATCGCGTTGCCGAGGCTGTCAGTGAATGCACCGCGCGGAATGTCCAGCACGATGCCATTCGGTGTGACCAACGTGGTATCCGAGTTCGGGTCGATGGTCAGCACCAGTGGATCCAAATGCGTGCCTGTGGTGTCATCAAGAACGCGGGCATTCTGCGCATTGAGGTCGGTCGTGCTTTCCGCATTTGCCGAAAGGTTCTGTGCGCGCCACAGGAGCATCGTTGTCGTAACAACAATGGCAAGGACCACCGCACCGGCGGCCCACGGTCCCGGCTTCCCGAAGCGATACTTCTGATACGCCTTCGTCGCCGCCGCGCGCACTGGCACGCGCGCCACGCCTTCGCGCAGCGCACGTTGGTCGTCGATCAGCTCGCGCAGCTCGGCGTTCGCTTTCGCACGGGCTTCGAAGGCCGTGCGTTCTTCCGCGTTCATGGACCCATCGAGATAGCGGTCCACCAATTCCATCAGGTGCAGTTCGTCGCGCATGTTCAGGGGTGTTGTACTTCGACTTCGCTCAGTACGGTTGTGACGGTCGTTGCAACAAGGAGACGATAGCGTTTGCGGGCTTCCTCAAGGCACTTGTACTTGCGCGTCTTCGCAGCACCTTCGCCGGAGAAGCCCAGTGCCTTGGCGATCAGCGCGAGCGGCTCATTCTTCACATAGAAGCGGATGAGCACATCCACGCATTTCGCGCCGAGCGACTTCAACGCCTGCTCCGCCTGCTTGAACTCGCCCTCACGCGCAAGCAAGGCGGTGAGGTCGGCGGGCTCATCGGCCTCGGCATCGAGCTTCCATTCGCCCATGGCCTTGTTCCGGCGGCGCAGTTCATCGCGCCACAGGTTGCGGCACACGGCGAAGAGGAAGGTGCCGATGCTGCTGGTGAGCACGAAGCCTTCGCTGCGCACCCGGCGATGGAAGATGATGAGGGCATCCTGGAAGATGTCCTTGGCATCGCCACTGCGGCCGCTGTTCTGCCGCACGAGGTGTTCCACCTTGGGCAGGTAGGCGTAGAGGCCCTTGAATGCCTCCTGGTCCTTGCCCGCTTGGATGAGTCCGATGATCCGCTGGTCGTCCATTGTGTTGACCGTCTTTCACCCTTGATGGGAGGAACGAAGAAAGGTGACCCTACGGGATATGCGGATGCCACCGACCTTCGCACGCGTGGGAAAGATGCGCTCGTGGGTTCTGCTCGCCACTTTCTGTGTGGCAGTCACGGTCAATGGGCAGACCTTCGACGTCGAGCAGTTCGAACAGGTCTTCCGGCCGCGGGTGCGCATGGATGTCCGGCACCAGTTCCAGAGTGATCTTCAGGATACGACCGGCCACTTCAGCAATAGCGAGGGCTCGGTGGTGTTCACGTTCCCCATTCGTTCGCGCTTTGAAGTGGGTCTCAAGCTCGACACCACTGCGCGAGACTTCGGCGATCTGCTGAAAAGGAGCCTTCAGGTGAGGGCGTCGCAGCTGCTCGGTAGCGCACGTTTCGGTGCCCGCCAGATCGAGCTTGGATTCGATAGCGTGACCGATCGACAGTTGTTCACGGGCAGCATCGGTCTAATGGGCATCAAGCTCACGAAGAAATACCGCGTGCTCTTTTGGAGCGCGAACGTGAACGTGAGCGAGGAGGAAGCCACTCTCGATGAAGCCACGCCGCGGTTCAACGGCGTGATCGGCAAAATGCACCTCAATGGTTTGCGCCGCACCTTCTTCTACGGCGTCGGCCTATCCTATACCGACAAGCTCACCTTGCCGGTTCCCTTCATCGGCGGTTCGGCACCGATCGGCAGTGACTGGTCCTTCCAGTACGTGTTGCCGGCGCAAGTGGCGGTGGGCTTCGCGCCGCAGAAACGCACCCGCTTCCTGGCAGGTATCGGCCTCGATGCTTTTCGCAGCGGTGTGAGCATGAATGATGCGCGCACCAACTTGAACCATGGCACACTGCGCGCTTTCCTCAACGTGCGCCACAAAGCGGGCAACCATGTGCAGGTGCGGGCGGAGATCGGGTACGACCTGGTACGTACCGTCCGGTTCACCGAGGGTGACGTTGTGCCGCACCGCTATCCTGTAGAGCCCGGGTTGGTCGCCGGTGTGGGCGTGAACGTGTTCTTCGGCAACAACGTCTTCGAGCGGATCATGGATGCCGTGGTCAATTAGCGGCCCTCAGAAGAGGAAGCCGAAGGTCATTCCACCACTGATTGCGAGCGGAGTGCGCGAACCGACGAATATGTGTGAGTAGGAATACTCCGCGCGGTAGCTGTTGGATCCGCTGCCAGGTCCCAAGTCGCCGTTCCGCCATTGCAAACCGTAGCCAATGCCGCCGTAGAGGTCGAAGGTGAACTGGCTTCCGAGGATGACCTGGCGGCCCACCACCATGTTCAGTGCTGCGCTCGCGTAGTCGGTGCGGATGGGGCCGTAAATCGGATAGCCATGGTACGAGCGCTCGTCCTGCCAGGCGCTCAACAGCAATTCCGGCCTCAAGTACCATCCGGCCAATGGATGCTGATCGCGTGCAGTTGGCAGGCGCCGCGGCGATGGTGGAAGGATGAACTTGATCCCGAGCTTGAGCATGCCGCCGCGCAACTTGGGGCCCTCGCTGTAGTAGTACGAATACTCCTTTGTGCGATAGAGACCGATGTAGCCCAGGCGGGCAGTGAGCGCCACTCGGGTTCCCATGGACTGCTCGTAGCCGATGGTAAGGTGATTGGTGGCCGGTGCGATGAAATCAAGCGATAGGGCATGATCACTGGCCAGGAATGCAGGCGTTGCGATGATCGGATCGGCTGATGGATTGAGCACGAATTCCTGTCCACCGGCCAGCTTCACTTTCTTCAGGAACCGTTTCTCCGCTACCACCACAACACTGCGCTCTCCCGAAACCGTTCGGTAGCGCACCATCTCCACGCCCAATTCCTCCACCTCGCCAATGACCACCATGCCATTGGCGTAGAAGAGGGAATCCTGCGCGTAGCCGCAGAGCACCAAGCCGAAAGCGAAAATGGAGAGCAGCGGTCTGGTCATGGGTTCAGGTTCAGGCCAGCTAACGCTGCTCTGCAAAGGAACGTATGCTCCGGACAGCCAAGGTGCTTCCTTTGGCGGCCATGCACATGCTTCTCCGAGCATCCATCGCTGCGCATGTCGCCTTCGGCATTACGCGTACCGCAGCCCAGGACATTGCGAGCGTCCCCGTCTTCAACGGCGGATTCGACAGCAGCTACGTGCTCGATTACACGCACATGCTTACGGTGCGGGCCTACTTCAGCACCAAGTTCAACGCCATGGACGTGGACGACCGTAAGCTGGCGAGCCACATCGAATACCGGCCCAATACCAATGTGAACTTCGGCCTGGGCGCCAGCTATCGCGCCTTCACGCTCAATCTTGGAGTGGGCGTGCCCGCGCTCAACCGCGATGACAGCCTGCGTGGCGATACGAAATACCTCGATGCCCAAGGCAACATGTACGGCCGTCGCTTCGCCATCAACCTTTTCGCACAGATCTATCGCGGGTACTATATCGACCAGCTCTCCTTCCCGGGCTACAGCCTGGACACGAGCTACGCCGATGCCCTGCGCGAGGATCGCCTTCGGCCGGACATCCGGCAGCGCAACTTCGGCGCAAGCGTCATGCACATCCTCAACAACCGCTGCTTCAGCTACCGGGCGGCGTTCAACCAGGATGCATGGCAGCGCAGGAGCGCGGGCTCATGGCTGGTGGGCGGCAACTTCGTTTATCAGGGCGTGCGTGCGGAGCGCTCGGTGATCCCGTCGGCGATCGATAGTTTGTGGCGTGAGCCGTTGCGCTTCAGGCGCATCGATCAAGTGGAGTTCGGTGGCATGGGCGGCTATGCGCACACCTTCGTGGTGCAGCAGCGCTGGTACTTCAGCATCACAGCATGCGTCGGACTCGGGCTTGTGCGCAACGGTTCCTCCGTGCAGAGCCCGGAGGGCTACGAGCAGCGCACGCATTGGGGCGGCAACCTCCGCACGCAGGCGCGCATGGCGGCTGGCTACAACAGCGCGCGCACCAACGTGGGCATCTCGTACGTGAACGAGCAGAGCCAGACCAGCCTGGCTCCGAGCGCGGTCTATGGTTGGAGCGTCGGCAACTTCCGCATCTTCTTCGTGAAGCGCTTCACGGCCTCGCTGCCTGCCGTGGATGCGGTGATGCGCAGGCTTGGGCGGCTCTGATCAATTCCGGAGAGCGGCCGGTATCACGCAAACGGGTATCGGCTCCATCTTATGGCTATTCGCCGCGCGGCGCCGGTCGAAGATGGCCAGCACGACCTGCTGCCGGTCGCTCAGGCCGCTTGCCGATGCGCCGCTATCGCGAAAGGCCATGGCCCATTCCAGTTCCGGGTAGCTGGCGCCAAGCTGGTCCTCGTCACTTCGGTCATCGCCCCAAAGACCATCCGTGGGCTTCGCTTGCATGATGCTATCGATCACACCGAGCGCGCTGCCCAGTTCGTACACCTCGGTCTTGGTGAGGTCTGCTATGGGTGAGAGATCCACGCCACCGTCGCCGTACTTGGTATAGAAGCCTACGCCGAAGTCTTCCACCTTGTTGCCCGTGCCTGCGACCAGGCATTGGTTCATTCCTGCGAAATAGTAGAGCGTGGTCATGCGCAGCCGTGCGCGTGCGTTGGCTTGGGCCAGCTGGTGCGTTTCCGCATCCGCCATCGCCGGAAGGGCCTGCATGAGCGCATCGAACACGGGCGTGAGCTGCACGCGCTCCATGCGCACATGGGCATGCGCTCGTTGCAGCGAGGCGATATGTTCCAGCGCGCGCGATATCTGCGCGGGCGATTGGTGGATGGGCATTTCCACGCAGACCAGAGGCAGTCCCGTGCGCGCGCACAAGGCGCTTGTCACCGCACTGTCGATACCGCCGCTCACGCCCACCACGAAACCGGACTGGCCCGCTTCGATGCAGTAGTCCTTCAGCCAGTTGATGATGTGCGCGATAACGCGGCCGCTGTCCATGTCACAAAAGTGCGAAGCCCTGTTCAGGTGAACAGGGCTTCGATGCGTTGTGCCGGTCGTGGTTCAAAAGAAGACGCCTGTGGTGAGCTCGATGTAGTGCGCCTTCGCCTTGGCACCCTCGATATCGAGGATGTTGGTGAAGCCGTTGTTGTAGGTGATGCCAACGAGCAAGCTGGTGTTGCCGCTGAAGTTGTACTCCATGCCCGCACCCACCACGAGGCTCACCTTATAGAGCATGATGTCGTCCTGCAGGTCCTCATCGGACAGTTCCGTGAACTCGCTCACGATCGGTTGGCCATCGGCGCGCGTGCCATCGATCTTGGCCACCACCTGATCCGATTTCGCTCGGATGTTGAACGCATTGCCGAACCCGATCTGGCCGTAGTAGCGCATGTAGCCGATCTCATTGGTCATCAGTTTTACCGTGAGCGGTACTTCAACGTACTGCAGTTTCACGTCGGTCTCCAGTCCTTCGTCTTGACCGGCGCTCGCATTGGCGTAGCCTGGTACGTGAAGTTCGACTTCCACTTGCCCGTTAGGTTGTTCAGGAAGAGGCCGGTGGCAAAACGGTAATTACCGGAAGTGCCGATGGGGAACTCGGTCAGCAGGCCGAAGGTGTATCCGAAGCCCGCACCGTTGCCATCGATGCCCTTGGTCTCCGATTGCACGAAGCCCATGTTGGGCGCCAGCTTGATGCCGAAGCGAACGCCTTCGGTATCGGCCGCGTCTTGTGCATTCAGGGTGGTGGTGCAAGCGACGAACGCTGCTGCGAGAATGGCGATGGCCTTGTTCATAGGTTTGGGGGCTCGATTTCGGTCGGTCAAAAGTAACGTGCTGCCGCTTCGCTCAACCAAGACCGTGCTGATCATAGCCATCGGAGCGTTGTTCGCATGCACCGACGGAACCGTGGTGGAGGTGGAGCCTGCGGTGGACCTTGACCTGCGCATCGAACGACTGGACCAGGAGCTTTTCCACGCGACGCCCGACAGCATGGCCGCCGTGAGCCTGAGGGCATACGCCACCTACGGTGATTTCTACCGGGCGTACATCGAGGACATCCTGCAAGGAGCGCCCATCAACGACCCGCGATTGGCCATGGTGCTGCACCGTTTCGTGCTGGATCCCGATTGGAGCGCTGCACAACGTGCGGTGGACACTGTGCTTGGCGATCTCGAGCCGCAGCGAGCTCAACTGGAACTGGCCTTCGAGCGCCTGCGCACGCTGTTCCCCGATAGCCTGGTGCCGCGTGTGATCGCCTTCAACAGCGGATACAACTACGGCATCTTCCCCACGGACAGTGTGCTGGGAATCGGTGTCGAATGGTTCATCGGCAAGGACCATCCGGTGATCGGTTATTTAGCACCGGAGACCTTCCCGCAATATGTGAAGGACCGCATGGCACCCGGGATGCTCGTACCCAGCGCGCTCAAGGGCTGGCTGCTCGTTCACTACACCAAGGATATCCGTGGCGCCGACCTGCTTACCAATCTCGTGGAGACCGGAAAGGTGATGGTGATACTGGATGCCTTGCTTCCTGAGACGGACGCGGAGCTCAAATTCGCTTTCAGCAAGGAACAACTGGCCTGGTGCGAGTCCAACGAATACCTCATGTGGAAGGACATCGTGGGCAAGGACCAGCTCTTCAGCAAGGACAATGAAGTCATCGCACGCTTGATGAACGACGGGCCTTTCACCAATGGATTCCCGCACGAGAGCCCCGGCCATGTGGGTGAATGGATCGGATACCGCATGGTGATGGCATACGTGCGAGCCAACCCGGATGCAACACTTCCGCAGCTGCTTGCCATGGATGATGCACGCGCGATCCTGGCCACGTACAAACCCTGACCAAAGCTTCGCTGAACGCTCATGCGCCTTCCAACAAATTCGCACTGATGTTTTTTTTTAGCTTGATGAAAACCTCCGACATCCGCCTCACCGTCCACCTCGATGACAACCACGTGCCCGAGCGCATCGATTGGATGGCCGAGGACAATCACGAGAAGAGCTCCAGCAAGGCCGTGCTGTTAAGCCTGTGGGATGCCGAGGAGAAGAATACCCTGCGCATCGACCTCTGGACCAAGGAAATGACCGTTGAGGAGATGAAGGCCTTCTTCCACCAGAACATCCTAACGCTGGCGGACACGTTCGAGCGCGCTACCGGAGAAGGGAAGATGGCTGCGCAAATGCGCGACTTCGGGGCCTACTTCGCCGAGCACATGCTGCCGGAGTTGAAGAAGGAGAAGGGGCAGGCGGGGAAGTGGCGCCCTTCACTGCGCCGGAGAGGTGGATTGCCCCCGTGCTGCCGCAGCACTTGCCCCTGCTGCTGCCACAGCCCTCAGTGTCGCCACCCTGCGTTGATCGTCTCGATGTACTCCAGCAACTCGTCCCGGCCCTTGGCGGTCTCGGCGCTGGTGATGAACATGAGCGGCAAGTCCTGCCATGTCTTCTTCAGTTCGCGGCGGAAGAGCGCCACATTGCTTTGCACCTTGGGCTGGTTCAGCTTGTCGCTCTTGGTGAACGCGATGGCGAAGGGGATCTTGTTGGTGCCCAGCCACCGCACCATGTCCAGGTCATTGGCCTGCGGTGCCAGGCGCGAATCGATCAGGAGGAAGACCAACTGGAGGTTCTCGCGTTCGCGGAGGTAGCGCTCGATCATCTTATGCCAGGCTTCGCGCTCGGTCTGGCTCACCTTCGCGAAGCCATAGCCAGGAAGGTCGGCGAGCATCCACGGCGCATCGCTCTTCAGGGTTCCTTCAACCCGGAAGTGCTCCACGTTGCGCGTGCGTCCCGGGGTGTTGCTCACCCGCGCGAGCTTGTTGATGTTGCAGAGCATGTTGATCAACGAGCTCTTGCCCACGTTGCTGCGGCCGATGAACGCGTATTCGGGCAACGACGGCTTGGGCCAGCTCTTCGCTTCGCGGCCGCTGCCGAGGTGCTCGGCGATGAGGGACTTCATGGAAGGTGCGAGGTTGAACGCAATGGCTGAAGGATAGGAAGGAGCAAGCCTGTGGGGATCCGGATCCTCTTTCAATTCGGCATGGCTCCTTCAGCCTTGTGCCTTTCCCAGGGTTTTAGCCAGCCAGGCATCCACGATCGCGTTGAACGCATCGGGGTGTTCCATCATGGCTGCGTGCCCGCAGTTGTCGATCCAGTAGAGCTCGCTGTGCGGAATGAGCGAATGGAATTCCTCGGCTACTTGCGGGGGAGTGATGGTATCCTGCTTTCCCCAAACCAGGCATACGGGCATCTTCAGGTTAGGCAGGTCCTTGGCCATGTTGTGGCGTATGGCGCTCTTGGCCAGCGACAGGATCCGGATGAGCTTGCCCTTGTCATTCACTGTCTCGTAGCATTCCTCCACCAGTTCGTCCGTCACATGCCGGGGATCGTGGAAGGTGAGCGCGATGCGCTGGCGCAGGAATTCCTTGTCCTCCCGTCGCGGAAAGCCGCCCCCGAAGGCGTTCTCGTAAAGCCCGCTGCTGCCGGTGAGGATGAGCGTGCGGATGCGCTGGGCGTGCCTGGTGCAGTATACCAAGGCGACATGCCCTCCCAAGGAATTGCCCAGCAGGTTCACTTCCGATAACCCGAGGTGCACCAGGAAGCGTTCCAGGAAATCGGCCAGCGCCGGCACGTTGGTATTGAGCATCGGCAAGGTGTACAGCGGCAGCATGGGCATCAGCACGCGATACCGTCCCCCGAAATGAGCGATGGGCCCCTCGAAATTGCTCAGTGCGCCGAACAGGCCGTGCAAGAACACCAGCGGTGGGCCAACGCCCACATCAATGTACTTGAACTCGCCTTTTTCCTTCAGTGAATACTGCATCTGACGCCTCCCCGCGGTTCGCCCAAAGGTATTCGGCCACTAGCACCAAGCCGCCCGTGCCTGTCCGGCTTTGCACATGCGCATGTGGACGTGCGCAGGACGCTCATGCTCCAGGCATCGATCCTAGGCGGCAGGTCGTGCGCTGAGGAACGCCCCATGCCCGAAGCCAAGTTGTAAGGCGTTGTTGTTGATAACCCCCACATTTTCCCACGCCCATTTATAGCTTGAACGTCGGCCATTCTAGGGCATTTCACAACTTCGACCTAGATTCGCCGTTGAAGTTTTATCAACAAAAAGGCAGAACAGGGGGAGATCGTGGGAATTGGTGGGTGAACCCATCTATTTTCGCGACCATTCCTGCTCGAATGCATCATGCTGGACCTACTCGGGGAGTACCCAAGCACCTTGGACGCCAAGAGCCGCGTGCTCTTGCCCGCTGCGCTGAAGAAGCAGCTGGGCGCAGAAGCGGCCAAGGGCTTCGTGGTCAACCGCGAGGTGTTCAGCCAATGCCTCGTGCTCTATCCGAAGGAGGAGTGGAACCGCACCAGCGCCGATGTGCGCAAGCTGAACCGCTTCGACCCCGACAACGTGGAGTTCATCCGGCTGTTCCTCAACGGGGCCACGCCGGTGGAGCTCGACGCGAACGGGCGCTTGCTTATTCCCAAGCCACTGATGGACTATGCCGCCCTGGGCAAGGACATCGTGTTCTCGGGCATGGGCGATCGCATCGAGATCTGGAGCGAGACGCTGCACAAGGGTGCATTGAGCGGGAAGAGGGACTTCAAGTCGTTGGCCGCGAAAGTCATGGGCGGTAGCCCCAAAGCCAATGGCGCATGAGTACCACGACCCCGTTCTTTTACAAGCCTGTCTCGAAGGATTGAACATCCGGCCCGATGGCGTCTATGTAGATGCCACCTTCGGCGGCGGCGGCCACAGCAAGGCCATCCTTGAGCGTCTCGGTCCATTCGGCCATTTGGTAGCGTTCGATCGCGACCGCGATGCGTGGAAGAACGCGCTGCGCGATGAGCGCTTCACACTGGTGAAGGCCGATTTCCGGTGGCTGAAGAACCACCTCCGCTACCTGCACATGCTACCCATCGATGGGCTGCTTGCCGATCTGGGCGTGAGCAGCCATCAGTTCGATACCGGTGCGCGGGGCTTCAGCATAAGGCACGATGGGCCGTTGGATATGCGAATGGACCGGCGCGCGAAGCGCACTGCCGCCGATCTGGTGAACAGCTACGACGAAGTGCGGCTGGCCGGAGTGCTGGGCAACTACGGTGAGGTGCAAGGTGCCATGCGCGTGGCCAGGGCGATAGTGAAGGCGCGGAGCGCACGGCGGATAGGCACCACCTACGAGTTGATCGCCGCGTTGGACCCTGTAACGCCCAAGCGCGACGAGAGCGCCTTCCGCGCGCAGGTCTTCCAAGCGCTTCGCATCGCGGTGAACGACGAGCTCGGCTCGCTTGAAGCGCTGCTTAAGCAAAGCGCCCAAGTGATCAAGCCGGGCGGTGCATTGGTGGTGATGAGCTATCACAGCCTGGAGGATCGCTTGGTGAAGAACTGGATGCGCAGCGGCGACCTCGGCGGTGTGGAGACCAAGGACCTCTACGGTAACCGCACACGACCATTCGATCCTTCGAGCAACAAGGCCAGACAACCGGATGAGGAAGAGACAGCAAGGAACCCACGGGCACGCAGCGCTCGATTGAGAACAGCCATACGCACATGAACCGCTTACGGGAGGAGAAGGCGAAAGAAGCACCCAGGGCGAAGAGGCCTTCATCCCGACTTGGCGGGAAGCCCGGTGCTGCCACCCGACTGCCGCGCATGCTCATCAGTGTGCTCAACGGCAGCTTCCTCACCAAGGAGAAGGTTCTTGGCAACATGCCCTTCATCCTCTTCTGCGCCGCGCTCATGATCACCTACATCGCCTACGGTTACCACACCGAGCGCATCGTACGCGATCTGGAGCGTACCGGCGCCGAGCTCAAGGAGCAGCGCGCCGAATACCTCACCGTTCGCGCCGAGCTCGAGAAGCAGGAGCAGCAGAGCCAGGTGGCAGGTCGCATCGAGGGGCTCGGCCTGCACGAGAGCCGCGTGCCGCCTGTGCAGTTGCCCGTGGACAAGAAGGACCTCGAAAGCACCCGCACTCCATGAGCGCGAGCAAGCCCATCCGCGTTCGATCAGGCATCGTGTACATCGGTGTGGTGCTCTTCGCGATCGCCATCGCGGTGCAGCTCTTCCGCATACAGCTCGTTGAAGGCGATGCGTGGCGGGCGAAGGTGGCCACCGTGAGCACCACGTGGCGCACCGTGCAGCCCGAGCGCGGGCACATCTACAGCGAGGACGGCCGTCTGCTCGCGACCAGCGTGCCCGAATACGATGTGCGCATGGACCTCGCGGCCGAAGCGCTCACCCATGAGCGATTCGAGGCAGCGATCGACTCGCTCGCGTGGCATCTCGCGAAGCTCTTCGGCGATCGCACCGCAGAGGAGTACGAACGCGATCTGCGCGATGCGCGGCATCGCAAGGAGCGCTATTACCTGGTGAAGCGCAACGCCAACCACATGCAGGTGCAGGCCTTGCGGGAATTCCCGCTCTATCGCGATGGCCGGTTCAAGAGCGGGCTAGTTACCGAGAAGAGGCTTGTGCGCATGCGGCCTTTCGGCAGGTTGGCCGCTCGCAGTGTGGGCTATGTGCTGCGCGATAGCAGCGCCAAGGCCATCGGCCTCGAGGGCGGGTACGACAAATGGCTTAAAGGCGTAACCGGTCGTCGGCTGGAGCGCAGGCTCGCAGGCGGCGTATGGATGCCCATGGACAATGGCGAAGGCGTTGAGCCTGTGCCGGGCAGCGATGTGCATAGCACCATTGATGTGAACCTGCAGGACGTGGCTGATGCCGCGCTCGAGGCGCAGTTGCGCAAGCACGGTGCGCAATACGGCTGCGTGGTGGTCATGGAAGTGGAGACCGGCCGCATCAAGGCCATCAGCAACCTCACCCGAAGGGATGACAGCACGTACGTCGAGGCGATGAACTATGCCGTGGGCGAGGCGACGGAGCCGGGATCCACCTTCAAGCTGGCCTCGATCATGGTCGGGTTGGAAGAGGGCCTCATCAACCCCGAGGACACGGTGGATACCAAATGGGGCCGCATACCCTACCACGACCGTGTTATGCACGATTCGCACGAGGGCTTGCACCGGAAGATGACCGTACGACGCTCGTTCGAGCTCTCGCTCAACACCGGCATCAGCCTCGCGGTCACGAAGGCATTCGGCAAGGAGCCCCGCAAGTTCGTCGAGGGCCTCCGGCGCTTCCACTTGCACGAAGCCACCGGGGTGATGATCCCTGGCGAGGCCGTGCCCACACTGCGCGGTCCCGGTGAGCGTGGCTGGAGCGGAGTGAGCCTCCCGTGGATGAGCATCGGATACGAAGTAGCGGTAACGCCTTTGCAGACGCTCACCTTCTACAATGCCGTAGCGAACAACGGACGCATGATGCAGCCGCAGTTCGTTTCGCACGTGTCGCGCAACGGCCGCATCACGGAGCGCTTCGAGCCGCGCGTGCTCAACGAGCGCCTCTGCAGCGACAAGACGCTGGCCACCGTGCGCGGCCTGCTGCAAGGCGTGGTGGACAGCGGCACGGCGACCAACCTGAAGGCCGCGCACTTCGCCATCGCTGGAAAGACCGGCACGGCGCAGATCGCGCGCAACGGCAGCTACAAGCAGCACGGCGTCAGCTACCAGGCCTCCTTCGTGGGCTACTTCCCTGCCGATGCGCCCAAGTACAGCTGCATCGTGGTGGTCAACGGTCCCACCATGAGCGGCATCTACGGCAACGTGGTGGCCGGTCCGGTCTTCAAGGAGATCGCCGACAAGATCTACAGCAATCGGCTGGAGCTGCAGCACGGAACCCAGCTTGCCGAAGCCACCGGTCCGCGCACGCCGGTGAGCATGAGCGGGCGCGCCAGCGATCTGCGCGCCGCGCTCGAAGGGCTCGGCGTTCCCTTCCAGCAGGAGGGCGAAGGGGAATGGATGAGCACCCTGGCTGGCGACAGCACGGTCATGGTCAGTCCGCGCAATGTGCCCAGCGATGCCACCGACATGGTGCCCAACGTGCTGGGCATGGGGCTGAAGGACGCGCTGTACATCCTGGAGAACCGCGGCCTGCGTGTGCGCGTGCAGGGCAATGGAATGGTGCGCAGGCAATCGTTGCCGCCCGGATCGCGCGCGCTGGATGGATCCACGATCGTGATCGAACTGGCATGAAGCTGCTGAAGGACATCCTCTACAAGGTGCGCATCGAGCAGGTGCAAGGATCGACCAACACCGCCGTGGAGCGCATCGCATTCGATAGCCGGCAGGTGGTTCCATTCACCTTGTTCGTTGCGGTGCGCGGCACGCAGGCGGATGGGCATGATTACATCGAGAGGGCGGTGGAGGCCGGCGCAAGCGCCATTGTTTGCGAGCAGTTGCCTGCCGTTTTGAAGGAGGGCGTCACCTACGTGCGTGTCGCGGAGGCGGCCCAATCCCTGGGCATCCTTGCTTCCAACTACTTCGATCAACCGAGCAAGTCCTTGAAGCTCGTGGGCATCACGGGCACCAATGGAAAGACCAGCGTCGCTACGCTGCTCTTCCGGTTGCACCGTGCGTTGGGCCACAAGTGCGGTCTCATAAGCACCGTGGAGATCCGTATAGGGCAGAAGACGATTCCGGCCACGCACACCACACCCGACGCCGTGCAGCTGAACGAACTGCTGGCCGAGATGCTCGAGGCCGGAGTGACGCATTGCTTCATGGAAGTGAGCAGCCACAGCGTGGTGCAGGAGCGCATCAGCGGCTTGCATTTCTCGGCCGGGGTCTTCACCAACATCACCCACGACCACCTCGATTACCACGGAACCTTCGCCGAGTACATCAAGGCCAAGAAGCGCTTCTTCGACCAGTTGCCCGCCACCGCCTTTGCGCTGGTGAACGCCGATGACGCGAACAGCGCGGTGATGCTCCAGAACACCAAGGCCACGAAGCGATCCTTCGCCGTGCGCGGCATGGCGGACCACCGCGCCAGAGTGGTGGAGAACCAGCTCACGGGGCTGCACCTCAGCATCGACGGGCACGACCTGTATGCGCGGCTGGTGGGCGAGTTCAACGCGAGCAATCTGCTGGCCGTGTACGCCACTGCCATCCTGCTGGGCGAACAGCCCGTGAATGTCCTTACCGCGCTCAGCGATCTGGAGCCGCCGCGAGGGCGCTTCCAGGTGGTCCGCGGTGGCGGCGGCATCCTCGGCATCGTGGACTATGCGCACACGCCGGATGCGCTCAAGAACGTGCTCGTCACCATCAACGATGTGTGCGGGCACCACGAGAACGTGATCACCGTGGTGGGCTGCGGTGGCGATCGCGATCGCACCAAGCGGCCCGTGATGGCGCGCATCGCTGCCGAGCTGAGCGGCCATGTGGTGCTCACCAGCGACAATCCGCGCAGCGAGGATCCCATGGCCATCCTCAACGAAATGCGCACGGGGATCGCCGTTGCCGATCAGCAGCGCGTCTTCATCAACCCCGATCGCCGAGAAGCCATCAGGCAGGCGGTGGGCATGGCGCGGCCCGGCGATGTGGTGCTGCTCGCCGGCAAGGGGCACGAGACCTATCAGGAGATCGGCGGGGTGAAGCACCCCTTCGATGATGCTGCAGTGCTGAAGGAAACCCTCGAACTCCTCCATAAGTAATGCTGTACCACCTCTTCGACGCGATGGGCTTCAGCATTCCCGGAACGGGCGTGTTCAGCTTCATCAGCTTCCGTGCGGCGATGGCGGTCTTCGTTTCGCTGCTCATCTCGCTCTGGTGGGGCAAGGGCATCATCAAGCTGCTGCGACGGATGCAAGTGGGCGAGACCGTGCGCGACCTGGGCCTCGAAGGGCAAACGCAGAAGCAGGGAACGCCAACGATGGGCGGCCTCATCATCCTCTCCGCCACGATCATCCCTACGCTGCTTTTCGCCCGACTGGACAACATCTACATCCTGCTCCTGCTGGTGGCCACGCTATGGTTGGGCGCCATCGGCTTCATCGATGACTACATCAAGGTCTTCAAGAAGGACAAGCGCGGCCTCGCTGGCAAGTTCAAGGTGGTGGGGCAGGTGGGCGTGGGCATCATCATCGGGGCAACCGTGTATTTCCATCCGGAGATCCGTACGCGCGTGGAGGTGCCGGAGGTGCTGGCCGAGCAGCTGGACAAGAAGGACCTCCACACCGTGACCGAAGAGGATGGCACGGTGCATTACCTGCTCAATCGCAAATCGCCCAACACCACCATCCCCTTCGTGAAGGGCAACGAGTTCAACTACAGCAGCGTGCTCGACGCCATCGGACTGGACCGCAGCCACACGTGGATCCTCTACATCATCGTCGTCATCTTCATCATCACCGCCGTGAGCAACGGGGCCAACATCACCGACGGCCTCGACGGACTGGCAACGGGCACCAGCGCCATCATGGTGATGGCGCTGGGCATCCTGGCCTACGTGAGCGGCAACGTCATCTTCTCGCAATACCTGGACATCATGTACATCCCCGGCTCAGGCGAGCTGGCGGTGTTCATCGGTGCCTTGCTGGGCGCGTGCATCGGCTTCCTATGGTACAACGCCTACCCGGCGCAGGTCTTCATGGGCGATACCGGCAGCCTCGCGCTGGGCGGCATCATCGCCACGCTGGCCATCCTGGTGCGCAAGGAGCTGTTGATCCCTGTGCTCTGCGGCATCTTCCTCATCGAGAACCTGAGCGTGGTGATGCAGGTCTCCTGGTTCAAGTGGACGAGGAGGAAATACGGTGAAGGCAGGAGGATCTTCCTCATGTCGCCCTTGCACCACCACTTCCAGAAGAAGGGCATACACGAGAGCAAGATCGTCTCGCGCTTCTGGATCGTGGGGATCATGCTCGCGGTGCTGTCCATCGTAACCCTCAAACTGCGATGACCGCTGCGACAGGCTCGGGGCTGAAGTTGGTTGTGCTCGGCGCGCAGGAGAGCGGCGTGGGCGCGGCCCGGCTGGCGAAGCAGCGCGGCTATGAAGTATTCGTCAGCGATGCCGGAACGATCAAGCCGAAGTACCGCGATGAGCTGCTCGCGAAGGAGATCGATTTCGAGGAAGGCGGCCACACGGCTGCGCGGGTGCTCGACGCCGATGAGGTGGTGAAGAGCCCGGGCATCCCGGATAGCGCATCATTGGTGATGGCCGCGCGCGAGCGCGGGATCCCCGTGATCAGCGAGATCGAGCTGGCCTATCGCTACTGCAAGGGCTCCATCATCGGCATCACCGGCAGCAACGGGAAGACCACGACCACTTTGCTGACGCACCATCTGCTCCAGCGCGCCGGCCTCGATGCGGCGTTGGGCGGCAATGTGGGCAACAGTTTCGCAGCGCTCGTCGCCGACGGCGAGAATGCCTACTACGTCATCGAGCTCAGCAGCTTCCAGCTCGATGGCATCCGCGAGTTCCGTCCGCACATCGCGATGCTGCTGAACATCACGCCGGACCATCTCGACCGGTACAACCACCGGATGGAGGACTACGTGGCGAGCAAGTTCCGCATCGCCATGAACCAGACGGAAGAGGACCACTTCATCCATAGCGCCGACGATCCCGTGGTCGCGGCCTGGATGCAGGACCATCCGGTGAAGGCCCGTCCCTGGCCCTTCTCCATCGAACGCAGCCTTGCGCACGGTGCGTGGCTGGAGGGCGACACCATGCGAATCCACACGCCGGCCACCATCGGCGACACCAACCAAACCACCTTCGATATGTCCATCATAGAACTCGCACTGCAGGGAAAGCACAACGTCTACAACTCCATGGCCGCAGGCATCGCAGCCCGTGTGCTGGAGATCCGCAAGGATGCCGTTCGGGAGAGCTTGAGCGATTTCCAGAACGTGGAACACAGGCTGGAGCACGTGGGCATGGTCCACGGCGTGGAGTTCATCAATGACAGCAAAGCCACCAACGTGAACAGCACGTGGTACGCGCTGGAGAGCATGCGCAAGCCCATCATCTGGGTGGTGGGCGGCCAGGACAAGGGCAACGATTACTCGCAGTTGCGCGATCTGGTGAAAGCCAGGGTGAAGGCGATCATCTGCCTGGGCGTCGATAACAGCAAGATCAAGGACGCCTTCGGCGATCTGGTGCAGGATTTCGTAGAGACCCGCAACGCTTCCGATGCCGTGCGCGCGGCTTACGAGCTGGGCGAGAAGGGCGATGTGGTGCTGCTGAGCCCTGCCAACGCCAGCTTCGACCTCTTCGAGAATTACGAGGACCGCGGCCGCAAGTTCAAAGCCGCCGTGAAAGCACTATAGCCTGAACCGCACCGCCATGGATGAGAAGAACCTCTCTGCACCCTTGCGACTGGCAGGCGGGCAGCTGCTGGAAGCCCGGCGCGCCGCGCTGTCGGTGTGGGGTCCGCACCGCATGGAAGCCGTTGGCAGCTTGGACGATGTGCTGTACGTGAACGACAGTCGTGCCACGTTCCTCGATGCCGCATTGGAATCGCTGATCACCATCGACCGCAACGTGGTGTGGGTCGTGGGCACATGGAGCGAGGAGATGGCTGAAACCAATGTGCAGGCCCTCTTGCGCGAGCGCGTGAGCGCCGTGGTGCTCTTCGGCCCCTTGGTGGATGGCTCGGAAGAGAGCCTGCCACGGCACATCTATCGCACCGATGATCTGCGCACAGCCGTGTTCACTGCTCGTGAGCTGGCCAAGCCCGGCGAGGTCGTCCTCTTCAGTCCCGCATGCCCCAGCGGCAACGGTTTCGCCAACTACGAAGAGCGCGGTGCCGAATTCAAACGAGCCGTTCGCGACCTCTGATCAAGGAATGATGACCACCCTGCTGCACCGCCTCAAAGGCGACCGCGTGATCTGGATGACGGCCCTCTTCCTGGGGTTGATCAGCCTATTGGCGGTCTACAGCTCCATCAGCTCGCTGGCCTTCAAGCGCGAGGGCGGCAGCACGCTCCACTTCCTCTTCAAGCATGGGCTCATGCTGGCCAGCGGCGGCCTCATCATGCACTACGCTAGCAAGCTCAAGTACGGCGCCTATTCGCGCCTGGCGCAGCTCGCCATCTGGTTCACGGCCGGCCTGCTGCTGCTCACCCTCATCCTGGGCTCCAACATCAACGACGCCAGCCGTTGGATCACGATCCCGGTGATCAACCAGAGCTTCCAAACAAGCGACCTCGCGAAAGTGGTGCTTGTCGTGTACCTCGCCCGCGTGCTGGGCAAGCACCAGGAGGAGGCGTGGAGCTTCCGCGATGTGCTCATCAAGCTCATGCTTCCGGTGGGCCTCATCTGCGGGCTCATCCTTCCCGCGAACTTCTCCACGGCGGCCATGCTCTTCGTCATCTGCCTCATCATCATGTTCATCGGCCGTGTGCCCATCAAGTGGCTTGCTTCCATCGTAGGCATCGGCATCGGAGCATTCCTGCTGCTGATCATGGTGGCCAAGTTGAAACCGGGCTTGCTGCCGCGCGCCGATACCTGGGCCAAGCGCTGGGATGTGTTCATGGGCGACGTGCCAGCAGCCGAATTGAGCGATGCCAACTTCCAGGCGGAGCACGCCAAGATCGCCATCGCCACCGGCGGCTTGCTGCCCAACGGACCGGGCAGCGGCGCATCGCGCAACTGGCTCCCGCATCCGTACAGCGACATGATCTACGCCTTCATCGTGGAGGAATACGGAAGCATCCTCGGCGGTCTGGGGCTGCTGTTGCTGTACACCATATTGCTGCATCGTTCGGTGCGCATTGCCAGCCGGTGCGATAAGCCGTTCGGCTCGCTAGCCGCAGTGGGCCTCGGCCTGTTGCTGGTGATGCAGGCCATGATCAACATGGCCGTGGCTGTCAACCTCGTGCCCGTTACGGGCCAGCCACTTCCGCTGGTGAGCATGGGCGGCACCAGCGTCTGGTTCACCTGCCTCGCCATCGGCATCATCATCAGCATCAGCCGAAGCCTGGAAAAGGACGAGCAACCCAAGTCCACCGATGCCAGCAAGCTCCGAACCTCGGTCGCTTAGGGTGATGATCTCCGGTGGAGGCACCGGTGGTCACATCTTCCCCGCCATCGCCATAGCGCAGGCGGTGCGCGAGCGCGAGGAAGGCACGCGCTTCCTTTTCGTGGGTGCCGAAGGACGGATGGAAATGAGCAAGGTGCCTGCTGCCGGTTTCGCCATCGAGGGCCTGCCCATCCGCGGATTCCAACGCGGCTCCATCATGAAGAACATGGGCCTGCCGTGGCGCTTGATCCGCAGCATGGTCAAGGCACGCAACCTGGTGAAGTCGTTCAAGCCGCACGTGGCCGTGGGCGTAGGCGGCTACGCCAGTGGGCCTTTGCTCGCCGCTGCGCAACGCATGGGCGTGCCCACGCTCATCCAGGAACAGAACAGCTTCCCGGGGAAGACCAACATCCACCTGGCGAAGCGTGCTGATCGGATATGCGTGGCCTACACGGGCATGGAGAAGTACTTCCCCAAGGACAAGCTCCTGCTCACCGGCAATCCCGTGCGCACCGAAACGGTGAAGCTCACCGGCAAGCGCCCGCGTGGCATGGAGCATTTCGGCCTGCGAGAAGAGGCGCCGGTGCTTTTCATCACGGGCGGCAGTTTGGGCGCGCGCGGTATCAATCGCGGGGTGGAAGCTGCGTTATCACATTGGATGAGCGCTGGTATTCAGGTGATCTGGCAAACGGGCACACCGTATTTCGCGCAAGCGAAGGAGGTGGTGGAGAAGATCGGCTACGCCGATTGCAAGGTGCTGGAGTTCGTGGATCGCATGGACCTCGCTTATGCGGTGGCGGACCTGGTCGTATCGCGAGCGGGTGCGATCAGCGTGAGCGAACTCTGCCTGGTGCAGAAGCCGGCGATCCTGGTTCCGCTGCCCACTGCTGCAGAGGACCACCAGACGCACAATGCACGCGCCCTCACCGATCGCGGTGCGGCGGTGTTGCTGAAGGATGATGAGACCATTGAGAAGCTGGGTGCAACCGTCGTGGAGCTCATCCGCGACACCAACGCGCTCGAACGCCTGCGTACGGCCATCGCGGGCATGGGAACCCACAATGCGGCGGAGGCCATCGCTGCGGAAGTGATCAGGCTGGCAAGGGCATGAGCGCGCTCAACGGCAACAGGTTCTTCTTCATCGGTGTGGGCGGCATCGGCATGAGCGGCCTTGCGCGCTACTTCCGCAGGCGCGGTGCGCACGTGGCCGGCTATGACCGCACACCGAGCGAGCTCACCAACCAGCTGCAGAGCGAAGGGATCGAAGTGCAGTTCAACGAGAGCCCAGCGCTCATTCCCGAGGCGTACCGCGATGCCCCCGCTGGGGAGGTGATGGTGGTGCGTACGCCTGCCGTGCCCTTGAGCAGCCCGCTGCTGAAGTACTGGGAGGACAAAGGCGCGCGCATCCTCAAGCGCGCCGAGGTGCTGGGCATGGTCACAGAGGACAAGCCCACCGTGGCGGTGGCCGGCACGCACGGCAAGACCACAGTGAGCACCATGCTCGCGCATCTGCTGACCCATGGGAAGGTGCCTTGCAACGCCTTCCTGGGTGGCATCGCCGCCAACTACGGCACCAACGTGCTCTTGAACGACGATGCCATCGTGAACGTGGTGGAGGCCGATGAGTACGACCGCAGTTTCCTCAAGCTCTGTCCGGCCCAGAGCATCATCACGGCCATGGACGCTGATCACCTCGACATCTATGGCACCCCCGAGGCCATGTTCGAGGCCTACACCCAGTTCGCCGTGCAATGCGACGGGCCGGTGCTGGTGCATGAGCGCATTGCAGCGCATTTCAAGGACCGCAGCCAGCTCTCCACCTATGCGCTCGAGAGCAGCCATGAACCGCGGGCCGAGAACGTGCGCGTAGCCGATGGCGTCTATCGCTTCGACCTGATCGCCGAAGGCCATGCGCTGCGCGACCTGCAGTTAGGAATGCCCGGCAGGCACAACGTGGAGAACGCCATAGCCGCCAGCACCGTGGCCCTGCGTCTCGGCGTTTCGCCCGAAGCCCTGCGTTCCGGTCTGGCCTCCTTCAAGGGCGTATCGCGGCGCTTCGAGACCCGCATCCGCAGCCCGCATGTGGTGCTCATCGACGACTATGCCCACCATCCCAAGGAGATCGAGGCATGCCTGGCCAGTGTACGAGAGCTCTATCCCGGGCGCCACCTCACGGTCATCTTCCAGCCGCACCTCTTCTCCCGCACCCGCGACCTGGCCGCCGATTTCGCGCGCAGCCTCAGTGCGGTCAACGAGCTCATCCTGCTGGAGATCTACCCGGCCCGCGAGGAGCCCATCGCCGGGATCACCTCCGAATGGCTCCTTGAACAAGTGCCGTTGGATAAGAAGTCCGTGGTGGCGCGTGAGGCGTTGGTGCAGGTACTTGCTTCACGCGGTCGGGATCTCGTCGTCACCCTCGGTGCCGGCGACATCGATAAGCTGGTGCCCTCGATCGAACGCATGCTCAACGAACGCTACCGCCCATGAACAAGCTGAAGCCCTTCCTCCGCGTGGCGGGCATCACGCTCGGGGTGGCCGCTGTGCTGCTTACCCTGGGCTTCGTGGAGCGCACCACCGATGGCACGCCCGTGAGCGAGCTGCGCGCGCATGTACAGGGTGCCGAGGGCATGCATTTCATCGATGAGAAGGCACTTCGCGACGAGGTGATGAGCAGTGGGACGCCCGTGATCGGCGCGTCGCTCGGATCCATCGATGCAGGCAGCATTGAGACGCGCCTGCGCAACATCCCATGTGTGGCCGAGGCCGAGGTGTACCACACCTTGGAAGGCGTGCTGCACGTGAACGTGCGCCAGCGCGAACCCGTGGTGCGCGTGTTCAACCACGACGGCAGCAGCTTCTACATCGATGCCGATGGCTATACCATGCCCACCGATCCGGACTACACGGCGCGCGTGCTGGTGGTCACGGGCTGGCTGGCCGAACCCGGCGCGGTACACGGCGTGCGCAGCGTGTACGAGAACGACAGCGTGCAGCAGCATTTCCGCAGCGACGATATCCACCGCCTCGCGCAGTTCGTGCGCCGCGATCAGCTGTGGAACGCGCTCATCGACCAGGTGGTGGTGAATGCCGAAGGCGGCTTCGAGCTCATCCCACGCGTGGGCGCGCAGCGCATCCTCATCGGTGATGGGACCGCGCTTGAGCAGCGCTTCGAAAAGCTGCGCCTCTTCTACCGCGAAGGCATGCCCAAAGCCGACTGGCGCCGCTATGCGCGCATCGACCTGCGCTTCGCCGATCAGATCGTCTGCACCAAACGAAACAGCATACCATAAGAGAGCATCATGGAGAACAACCAGGACATTGTTGCCGGCCTGGACATCGGCACCACCAAGATCGCCTGCATCGTAGGCCGTCGCAACGAGCAGGGCAAGATCGAGATCCTCGGCATGGGCAGGAGCCGGAGCGAGGGGGTCACACGCGGCGTGGTGGCCAACATCCCCAAGACCGTAGAGAGCATCAAGACCGCCATGCACGAAGCCGCCGACATGGCCGGCGTCATCATCGAGACCGTGCATGTGGGCATCGCGGGCCAGCACATCCGCAGCATGCAGCACCGTGGCATGAAGATGCGCCAGAGCATGGAGGAGGAGATCTCGCAGAACGATATCGATCAGTTGGTGGCGGAGACGCACCGGCTGGTGATGCCTCCCGGCGAGGAGATCATCCACGTGCTGCCGCAGGAGTACATCGTGGACAATGAGCAGGGGATCAAGCACCCCATCGGCATGAGCGGCATCCGGCTCGAAGCCAACTTCCACATCATCAGCGGACAGGTGACGGCCGCGCGCAACATCAACAAGTGCGTGCATCGCGCGGGCCTGAACATCAATGGGCTTGTGCTGGAACCCCTAGCTAGCGCCGAGGCCGTGCTGAGCCAGCAGGAGAAGGAAGCGGGCGTCGTCCTCGTCGACATCGGCGGCGGCACCACCGACATCGCCATCTTCTTCGAGGATATCATCCGCCACACGGCCGTGATCCCCTTCGGCGGCAACGTGGTCACCGAGGATATCCGCCAGGGTTGCGGCATCATGCGCGACCAGGCCGAGCTGCTCAAGACCAAGTTCGGCAGCGCGCTGGCCAAGGAGAACAAGGAGAACGAAGTGGTGTGCATCCCCGGCCTTCGCGGGCGCGATCCCAAGGAGATCAGCCTGCGCACGCTGGCCGAGATCATCCAGAGCCGCATGGAGGAGATCATCGAGCACGTGTACTTCGAGATCAAGAACAGCGGGATCGAGAAGCAGCTCATCGCCGGCATCGTGCTCACCGGCGGCGGTGCGCAGCTCAAGCACCTCAAGCACCTGGTGGAGTTCATCACCGGCATGGACACGCGCATCGGCTATCCCAACGAGCACCTTTCGCAGAGCAAGGTGGAAGCCGTGACCAGCCCGCTCTACGCCACGGGCGTCGGCCTTGTGATGAAAGGCTTCGAACAGCTCGATGCACAGCGCGAGAAGCTTGGCGCCAACCGCCCTGTTGAAGCTGCGAAGAAGCCCCCGGTGACCACCAGCAATCGCCTCGGCGACTTCTTCAACAGCGTGTTCGCCAAGACCACCGAGATGCTCAATCCCAACGACGACGACATGTAGTCGGAGCCGACAACAACCCATTCAATCCCCCAAGCCATGAAATTCGACCTTCCCAAAGAGCTCAGCTCGATCATCAAAGTGATCGGCGTGGGTGGCGGCGGCAGCAATGCTGTGAACCACATGTTCACCCAAGGCATCAGAGGGGTGGACTTCATCGTGTGCAACACCGACCGGCAGGCGCTGGACGTGAGCCCCGTACCGGTGAAGCTGCAGCTAGGCCCGGGCCTCACCGAGGGCCTCGGCGCGGGCAGCATCCCCGAGCGCGGCAAGGACGCCGCGCAGGAGAACCTCGACGAGATCCGCCAGCTGCTGAGCACGCGCACCAAGATGCTCTTCATCACCGCTGGCATGGGCGGCGGCACCGGCACCGGCGCCGGTCCTGTGGTGGCATCCATCGCGCGCGAAATGGGCATCCTCACCGTGGGCATCGTCACCATGCCCTTCCAGTGGGAAGGCCGCAAGCGCAAGCTGCAGGCCATGGCCGGCGTGGAGGAGCTGCGCAACGCCGTGGACACCCTGCTGGTGATCAACAACGACCGACTGCGCGACCAGTACGGCAACCTCTCGCTGGACAACGCCTTCATCCATGCCGATAACGTTCTCACCACCGCTGCGCGCGGCATCGCCGAGATCATCACCAAGACCGGCAAGGTGAACGTGGACTTCGAGGACGTGAAGACGGTGATGACCAAGAGCGGCGTGGCCATCATGGGCATGTCCGAGACCGAAGGTGAGGACCGCGCGCTGCGCGCCGCGCAGGAGGCGCTCGATTCGCCGCTGCTCAACGACAACGACATCAGCGGAGCCAAGTTCGTGCTGCTCAACATCACGCATGGCACGCGCGAGATCCTCATGGACGAGATCGATGAGATCACCAGCCACATACAGAAGGCCGCCGGCAGCACCGCCGATGTGATATGGGGCTACGGCCGGGACGAGAGCCTGGGCGAGAAGGTGCGCATCACCATCATCGCCACCGGATTCCAGACCAAGCCCGATACCGGCGAGGGCCGTACCGAGCGCACCACGCGCACCGTTACCCCGCTGGATGCCGACATGCCCACGATGATCACGCAGCCGATCGCCAATCCCGTCACCGGCGCATCAGCACCTGCGGCACCGGCGCCGCCGCCTGCCCGCGAGATCGAGATCAGTGAGCCCTACATCAAGGAAGTGGCGCCGAGCGAAGAACCCGTTCCGGCCACCCTGCCCCCCGCGGCCGGTACGCCCGTGCCGCAGCGCATCATCGAGTTCGGCGAGGAGTCGCTCACACCCCGCAACAGGCCTGCGGAACCCGCCCCCGAGGCCACCCCCGAGAAGGTCACGCACAGCCTGTACGACGAAGTGGAGAACGCGCCTGTGAACGCATCCGCCGATGGTAGCGTTGTTGGAGCCGAGCAGCGTAGCGAAGCCAAGGAAGCGCGCCTGACGCCCAACGAGCACCAGCAGCGCGTGGAGGAGCGCATGAACGCCATGCGCGAGATGAACATGCGCCTCAAGTCGCCCGCCTCGGTGGCCGAATACGAGCGCGAACCGGCCTACATCCGCAAGAAGGTGCAGATCAACGACCAGCCGCAGAGCACCGACAGCAACATCAGCCGGTACTCCCTCAGCGAAAGCACCGACGAGAGCGGTGAGCGCCGCGTGGAACTGAAGCGCAACAATCCCTACCTGCACGACAAGGTGGATTGATCCAAGCCAATCTCAAGCCGCGCAGCCGACCCACCAGGTCGGCTGCGCGCTTTTAGCGGCCTAGCGTAAGGGAGCGAAGCGCCCGCATATCGTCATGCCGGAAGCGCGAGAGCGTTATCCGGCATCTCGCCGATGCACTAGAAAGTGCCCTTTGGCAACCTTACCTTGGTGCCTCATCACCATCTAATGGACCTAAGATCCCGCATCGATGCCGACATCAAAGCGGCCATGCTCGCACGCGAGAAGGACAAGCTGAACGCCCTGCGCGCCATCAAGAGCGCCATCCTGTTGGAACTGACCAAGGAAGGTGGTGACGGTAAACTGGAGGAAGCCGTGGGCCTGAAGATCCTGCAGAAGCTGCACAAGCAACGCATGGAGAGCGCCACCATCTACCACGCCCAGCAACGCACCGACCTGGCACAGGAGGAAGAGGCGCAGGCCTTTGTGATCGAGCACTACCTGCCGAAGCGCCTGAGCGAAGAGGAAGTGGAGCACGCCGTGCGCGCGATCATCGCCAGCGCCGGCGCCAGCGGCATGAAGGACATGGGCCGCGTAATGGGCGAGGCGAACAAGCAACTGGCCGGCAAGGCCGATGGAAGCGCCGTGGCGGCGGTGGTGAAGAGGTTGTTGGGGGCGTAGTGCGATTTTCCTCGAAGCCGTCACTCGGTGAATGCCCCTGCGACTGTCATTCCGGCGCCGTCCCCTGCGACCGTCACTCCGGCGACGGCCGGAGTCTCACCACCTACCTCTTGGAGCATTCATCCCGGCGAAGCCATCGCGACCGTCACTCCGGCGATGGCCGGAGTCTCACCACCGTATTGGAACAACAACACCACCGTCTTGGGCCGCATTACCTTCCTTCCATGAAGTTCTATTGGGTGTACATGATGTCCAATGCACACAATACCGTGCTATACATCGGGGTCACCAATAGTATCGAGCGCCGCGTGCAGGAACACAAGACCCATCTCAACCCGCGATCGTTCACCGCGCGGTACAATGTGGAGAAGCTGGTGTGGTACGAGGCACATGACAGCATCATTGCCGCTATTGCGCGCGAGAAGCAACTGAAGGACTGGAACCGAAAGTGGAAGGAACGCTTGATCCGTGAAATGAACCCGGAGTGGAAGGACCTGGCGGCGGATGGAAAGGTGTGGTAGGCAGCATCCCCAGGCGGTCGCTCCGGCACTACCACGTGCGACCGTCACTCCGGCGAAGGCCGGAGTCTCACTAGCCCAGGCACCCGCGTACCCTTCCCATGTGCGCCGTCGTCAGGTGGTGGGACTCCGGCCTTCGCCGGAGTGACTTCCGATGCTCTTTCTGCGGAGCGGCGGTGCGTGGTCGCACAGGCGGCGTTGGGGTGGCCGGGGCCCCGCCCCCCCCCCCGCCCCGCGGTGGGAACCACCAGTGCGAGAGGCGTGTCACCGTGACCGCTATCGGCTTCACTTGTACCTCGGTCGATCTCAATCCGCTGTGGTTGTATGTGTACATGGTCGACATGAACCCATTACCCTCTTCAATCAGAAGTAGCCTGCCCTGGTCATCGTAGGTATAGTCGCGCTGCCAGGAAATCGAACCTGGTATGGCCTCATCGTAGGTGATGAGCGATCTTATCCTCCCGTTCATGAGCACCATCTCGTGTCCGATCCTTGACAAGCTGTCGAACGTGCCGCTGACCCATGTGCGTCGGAATACGGCGGTATCGGTCACCACGTCCGCTGCGATCGAATCGCGTCGGATACCATCGTTGCAAAAGACGATCCTCCCCGAGCATCCGCCCGGAGCACGTTACAGAACGGTGGAACATGGCGGGTACAAGCTCTACCGGTGCCATCGGGCCGCCACTCCACAATGGTCTGGTCGTACATGTCCACCGGCGGACGGTTGCGCTTCCGGCTATCCAACTGACCCGACTTATGCCGCACGATGCGGCCTGATCATCGAACTGTAGCGTGTCGTAGTTATCCAACCGGGCTTGCGCATATTGCGCACGGCTCAACAATCGTCCACTTGGGTCGTAGGAGTAGGTCACCCTATGGGTCTGGCGAGTGCTGCCTCTTTTTTCTCGCACACCTTCCAACTCAACGACCTGTCCGGCACTGTTCAATGTGTACACCACCTTCACATTGGGCTGATCGGCTCCTGCGCGCCTCGATCCGCGCGACCCCCAGCCGTGCGAACGCGGCCGTTTCCAGCGAGTCGAATGGCAGAAGCTCTTCGGGTGTGATGGGTCCGCGCCACCAATAGGGTTGGGCCGGTTTGTGTGGTGTTTGACCTCCACCGGCGAGCCCCGTGCATACGATGATGAGCGGAAGGATCTGCAACAGGGACATGGGCTTCTAAGCTAAACACCTCCTGCTCCCGCGGATCAGCGATCAGTGGTCTCACAGTAAGCGGCCGTTAGGGATGTGGTCCGGATCACAGATCCGAACCAGCGGGGGCTTTAGAGAAGATCGAAGGCCGTGAGTATCCCGAGCAGTCGCTCCTCGCCATCTATATGCTCCGTCACCAAGACCGGCCCCTTTTTCAGTTCCGGAGTGATGCTCGCTGGTAGATCCATAGGCCGGAAGCAGGCCACCGGTGTTGTTGACAATGACCCTTGGTTTATTGCGTGGTCGATACGAAATGAAAGGTGCTCCCTTCTCTTCCCGCCGCTCAGGCACACCAGTATGTCCACGTCAGCGATAAGGGACCACTCCCTTGATTTCGCCTTTGGTGTGGAGATAGGGAATGAAGCTGAACGAATTTGCCAGCATTGAATTGCGAACATGTGCGATCAGGTGCCAGGGCTCGGCCGTTGTTGGGTTGCGTACCATGAGTTCTTCTAGGGTGTCCATCTTCGATGCGATTGAGTCTTCGAGTATCAGGATTAGATCGATCAAACGCCCGGACATGTGTCGCGCGAATGCTCCTTCATGAACGGCATCATTCCGCGCGCGTCTCACCAAGCCGAATAGTTTGCCGAAGTCTTGTCGGTTAGGTAGTTGGCTATCGGCACTCAACAGTTTGAGGGTATCCCCGAACCCCCTAGGCCGATTTTCAATTTCCCAGAAGCTAGTTGACCTAGGCGCTCGAGAGAAACACAAGCCGTGGTGAAGCCTTCGGCATCCTCAAGCAATTGGCCGCGTGCCTGGCGCAGAATGCCAAGCATTTCAATATCCCTTCGGTCTTTGAAATGCCCAGAATGATCTTTCATAGTAGACATGAAGGCTCGAGCCCTTGAGGCATGCACAAGGTAGCTTTTGAAACCAGTGATCAGGCAGAGGAGTGAACGCTTATGGGCTGCATTGTGAGCCATTGCCTTTGCAGTGACCATCGCATCTGAATCTGGTGATATCCAACTATACCATCTACCTTCATACCGCATCATGATCTCATGTACGGACCAATAACGGCAATGCGACTACCTATGCGTGTCCTGCTCTTTGTGCTTGGTTCCGTTTGGCTGAACAGCTCGCACTTGCACGCGCTGACTACTTCTCTCGCGGTTGCTGATAGTGCAGAGTATCGCTGTAGTCCGGATCGACTACCAGAGGGGTTAACCCTAGCTGATTGGATAGGAATACGTGCAGCAAAGGAGACAGCGCTTTATTCTGTCGTGCCGGTCCTGAATGGATGGCTTGCAGAGAACCCGAGCCAGCAATGGATCACCACGTTTGATGATCGCGGGTTTCTGACTGAACCAATTGCTGGTGGCTGGAAATGGGGGCTGATGTTGTCGAGCTATGGTTTTGGTGATGCGCAGCATGCGGTCCGGGGCAGCGCCTTCAGATACGCAGAGGGCCACCGCCTTGGATATTGGAGAGAAGGCGCATTGGAAGAGTGGTACGTGAATGATCAGAACGGACTCGAGCATGGATTCATTCTGACCGCTCGGCCCAAGAGCTCGACACAGTGTGGACAGATTCTCTCTTTCAGCCTTGATGTGCGCGGAGATCTCTGTCCTATGGATGAGCTCGGACCCTCAACAAGTGCGATTTCTTGATGCACATGGAGGCACGGTGCTCACCTATTCAGGGCTGAAAGCCTGGGATTCTAATGGCCAGATGTTACCCACCTATTTCGCCCTGACGGGATCAGTAGTAACCCTTGTGGTGGACGAACGCACGGCCTGTTACCCGATTACCATTGACCCGATAGCACAACAGGCATACTTGAAAGCAAGCAATTCTAATGCAGGAGATTCTTTCGGCGTTTCCGTGGCAATCTGGGGAGAAACAGCGTGATGGGGCGCATAAGGAGGCTAGTTCTGCAACGGGCGTGAACGGTGACCAGTCCGATGAAGGCTCTCCTGCTTCCGGTGCGGCCTAGCGTCTTCGTCCGGAACGGCAGTGCTTGGACCCAGCAAGCCTACTTGAAAGCGAGCAATACGGATGCGGGTGATGAATTCGAAGCTCCGTGGCCATCTATGGCGAAACGATAATGGTTGGGGCTCGTCGCGAGACGAGTAGCACAACCGGCGTGAATGGAGACCAGACCAGCAATACAGAGATTGAAACTGGTGCAGCCTATGTTTTTGTGCGCACAGGCAACATCTGGACACAGCAGGCCTATTTGAAGGCAAGCAATACGTCCCATTGGTTTGGTTTTCGGTAGCCATTTCAGGAGAGACTCTTGGTGGCGCACCTCTTGAATGGAGCAATGCCACCTGGCGTTAACGGATCAGCTGGACTTCAGTGCGCCTTATGCTGGTGCGGCTTATGTCTTCACACGCGCTGGTGGCTCTTGGACGCAGGAGGCGTATCTCAAAGCAAGTAATACAGAGACCTATGATGAATTCGGCTGGTCGGTGGGCATCTTGGAGAATACGATTGTTGTTGGGGCTCGTTGGGAATCCAGTGCAACCGCGGGGGTTGACGGTGATCAGTCGAACAACAAGCGCGACCTATGCTGGTGCTGCATACGTATTTGTGAAAAGTGGAAGCGCGTGGTCTCAACAGGCTTTACCTCAAAGCGAGTAATACGAACGCGGACGATGAGTTCGGTCGAACTGTGGCCATTTCGAACGACGTGCTCATTGTCGGCGCTTGGCGTGAATCAAGCAATGCTACAGGCGTGAATGGCAACCAATGGGACAATGGCTCACCCGATGCGGGCGCTGCCTAGGTCTTCGGCCGGGGCGGAGACACTTGGACGCAGCAAGCCTATCGGAAGGCGAGTAACGCGGAGGCCGACGACCAATTTGGTTGGACCGTGGCTATCTCAGGGGAAACTGCTGTGGTGGGTGCGTCCTATGAGTCAAGCAGCTCAACTGCGGTGAATGGGGATGAATCGAACAACAGCGCTAGTCGCGCCGGCGCGGCCTATGTTTTTGTCAGAACTGGCAATGCTTGGTCACAACAGGCATATCTAAAGGCGAGCAATACGGATGAGTATGATGGATTTGGGAATCAGGTAGCAATAGCGGGAGAGACCGTCGTGGTTTGCGCCGATGGTGAATCAAGTGATGCTGACGGCGTGAACGTGGATCAGGCGGACAATAGTTGCCTTTGGCGGCAGGCGCGGCCTATGTCTTTTCAGGTGTTGGGTTGGTCTCCATCCACGCCGAAGAGGAGCGCCTACCTGCACTGCGCGTGTTTCAAAACCCAACTCAATCCGGCAACATCACCCTCCTGGGAGATCCGCGTTTGGCGATATCCATGGAGCTTCTTGACGGTTGTGGCCGTGTTGTCTTTACTGAACGATTGTATTCGGTGAGCGCAAGGCACGCCGATTTATTTACCGCCATTGGAGCCAGGCAGTTATGTATTTCGGGTTGCGCTGGTGGATGCCATTTGGTCGTCGACTCTAATCATGACCGATTAGGCCTTGGGCCCGCGCAGGCTTTCCCGTCTTTGGGGACCTGCGGCCCTCATCGGACAACGTAGGCCGCTTCCGCAGATCGCAATCCTATGCCCACCAAAACAGAACAGCCCCGGCATTTCGCCGGGGCTGTTGCTTGTCCGTAGTTCGGTAGCCTGCTCTATGCTGCCTTGGCGTTCACCGATTCGCTGGGGTTGCTGGCGCCTGCCGAGCCGATGGCGATGACACGTACCGTTACCACCTGGCCGCTCAGGAAGCCGTTGAGCGTGTGCGTGGTGCGCGTGGTGGTGGCCACCAGTTCCCAGCTCTCGTCCTCTTTCTTCTTCTGGAGCTGGTAGTAGCGTGCCGCCTTCTCTCCGCTCCAGCGCAGTTTCACGGCGCCGTCGTAGGGGGGGTACACCCCCATCTCCGCAGTGTGTCCGATGAGCGCCATTCTTGACGAAGACCTTCGTTAGGGTCTCGCCGCGCGCTGGCCATTGTGCGGCGAGGCGGACCCTGCGGCCCGCCCAACCAAACAGGAGGAACCACGGCGCGTGCAAGGTGATCTTCTCTCTGCTTGCCTTGATCTTGAACATGTGCAGGGAGAAGCACAACATGCTCACGTTCACGTTGAACACGTACAAGAAGAGTTTGAACCTGCACGCCTTTAAGTTGAACACGTGCAAGAAAAGTTTGAACCTGCACGCCTTTAAGCGACGGCGTGCAAGGAAAGTTTGAACCTGCACGCCTTTAAGGTGAACACGTGCAAGAAAAGTTTGAACGTGCACGCCTTTAAGTTGAACACGTGCAAGAAAAGTTTGAACCTGCACGCCTTTAAGTTGAACACGTGCAAGAAAAGTTTGAACGTGCACGCCTCGATAGTTTTTCCGTGTGCGAGAACGGCATTCGCAAAACCCGGCCATTGAAGGATACACGTGCTTGTAGGCCGTAACATCCTCTTTTTCAGCGCCTTCGTGCGCCCGGCAACAACGGCTGGCTTGGAACTGCCTTCGTCCATCGCAATCTCCCTCGCTTTCCTAGGCTGCTAACCCTCCAGTACGCAGCTATGGTCGTCCACCAGGGCAATGCGCAATTTGCCCGTTCGCGTTGTTGCACCCATCGGGTTGGGGGTTTCAACCAAAACTATCGGCGC
>JADJTW010000012.1 GCA_016710965.1 Flavobacteriales bacterium | reverse complement strand
GTTCGCTGGAACGACGGCAGACTTCTTCGTGTACGATAGCAGCAAGCCGAACCAGGCGCGGAAACTTCGCTTCCAGCAGCCGCAACCGATCATGGTTATGACGGTGGGCGCCATTGTTCGAAAGGACTACAACGTCATCTACCAAGTTCGTGAACAGTCAAATGACGAGCGCCCCATCGACCTGATCTGCGCCACGAGACCGATCCCGAATCGTGGACGAGCCCCAAAAGCGTGGATGGCGGCTGGAAGGTCGCGGCAAGCAAGCCTTGCAGGAAAATGGCGCGCTCTGCACACTGCGCTACAGTGCAACGCATGTGGACAAGCACCACATGGTACCGCTTGGATGCGGTTGATGCCGCGAGCGGAAGCTCGTGAAGCAGATCGAGGTGGCCGCCATGGAGGTGGCTGATGCGCACAATGCGGCCTATGTGAAGTTGCTGAGCGCGAAGAAGCTCCGTTCCAACTATGTGGTGGAATTGGAACTTGATGAACAGCTTAACACGGGCATCAAGAGACGAACATTCAAGAACGTCACTGCGGATGAAGATCTGGAGCAGCTTACCGGTCGAGCCATCTACAAGGGCTATCTGATCAGCAACATCGGCGTAGCAAAGGGGAAGGAGTTCGTGGAGTTTCAGAACCTGGAGAAGCCTTTGCGCATCGGCGAATCCGTTGGCGATGTGGACCGTGCCGCCGTTCACCGGCAGATGATCCGCCGCACCATCACCGAGCACCTCGACAGGGAGCAGCGTCTGCGCCCCATGGACATCAAGGTGCTCAGCCTCTTCTTCATCGATGAGGTGCCGTCGTACCGCACCTACGACGCAGACGGCCGCGCAGTGAAAGGCAAGTTCGCGACCATTTCGAGGAAGAGTATCGCGCGGCCGCCAAGCTGGCCAAGTACCGAACACTCTTCGAAGGTGCCGATGTGGACACGGCAGTAGAAGCTGTTCACGATGGCTACTTCTCAATAGACAAACGCGTCCACACCCCCTTTACAGACGAGCACCTGAAGAAAAGCAGTAGTAAGGAGGATGTGGAAACCAGCACGTTCAACCTCATCATGCGTGAGAAGGAGACCCTACTCAGCTTTGATACTCCGCTGAAGTTCATTTTCTCGCACAGCGCCCTCAAGGAAGGATGGGACAACCCCAACGTATTCGGATCTGTGTCTTGCGTGAAATGGATCCGAGCAGCAACGCAGGCAAACTATAGGTCGCGGCCTACGATCTGTGTAAACAGCAAGAACGGCGAACGTGTGCGCGGCTTCGATGTGAACACCTGACCGTGGTAGCCAATGAGGGCTACGAACGCTTCGTGGAGGAATTGCAACACGAGTCGAGAAGGAGACCGGCTTGCGCTTCGGCATAGTCGAGCCGCACCAGTTCGCAGGCCTCGGCAAGAAGACCGAAGATGGCAAACACATCGTGCTCGGTGTAGAAAGCAGTGAACGCATCTGGGCCTACCTGAAACAACAGGCGTACATTGACAGTAAAGGCAAAGTACAGGACAGCTTGCGCGAAGTGCTGAAGAACAACACGCCAGCCCCGCCTGAGGAATTCGAGGAGCAGCTACCCGCAGTGAAAGAGGTGCTGCGCAAGCTCGCTGGTAAGCTGACATCAAGAACGCGCAGGACAAGAAGATCATCCGCACGCGAAGCGCAACTCCACAGCGAAGAGTTCAAGGCGCTAGGGGAGTCGCATCAAACAGAAGACAACGTATCGCGTCCACTTCAACGAGGAGCGCTTCGACCGAACAATGCATCAAGGCGGTGAATGACCTGAGCCCATCCGCGCGCCTCGTATGACCACGCGCAAAGCGGATGTAGTGGTAGGCCGTAGCGGTGTGCAGGCAACTGAGAATACAGTGAGCGCGCCGCAGGTGTTGTATGAACTCCAGCCGATAAAGCCCGACATCCTCACCGAACTTCAAGATCGCACCCAGCTAACCCGCGCCAGTCTTGTGCGCATCCTTACCGAATGTGACCGGCTGGATGAGTTCTCCAAGAATCCCCAGCAGTTCATCGACCTCGTCGCCGAAGGCATCAACCGCTGCAAGCGCATGGAGTTGGTGGACGGCATCAAGTACCGCAAGCTCGGCGATATGGAGTGTTACGCACAGGAGTTGTTCGAGAGCGAAGAGCTTACTGGCTACTTGAACATGGTCGCGTGCGAACGCCCGCACGAGTACGTGGTGTATGATCCATCCACCGAGCGCCTGTTCGCACAACAGCTGGACAAGAACGAAGCGGTGAAGGTGTTCGCGAAGTTGCCGAGCTGGTTCAAGGTGCCTACGCCACTCAGGCCCTTACAATCCGGATTGGGCCGTGGTGGTGGAGGTTGATGGCCAGGACCGGGTGTACTTCGTTGCCGAGACAAGAGCCCGCTCTGGTCAGGTGACTCATTCGACAAGGAGGGTGTTGCGACCAAATGCGGGGAGGCGCATTTCGAGGAGCTTTCAATTGGAACTGACAACCCTGTGCGATCTGAGAAGGTGACGGATGTGGAGGATTTGATGGGGAGGTTGTGAGCGATCCCCGCAGTCCGAGGCCTGACATTACTTCGGTTACACAATCCCGATGAGTAGCTCCGCACGGCCGCGATCCTCACCCGAACGCGTCCGCCAGAACGCCAGCATCGATTGGACGATCAAGGAGAGCGTGAAGGCGAAACTGAAGTGATCGTGAAGCGGACCTGCGGTACTTCGGCTATCCGCCGGATATGCAGGAGTTGGCGACGGAGTTGGTGTTGCGGCAGGCGTGATGTTGGCGAATGAGTTCGTAACGCCTGACGATCAAACGCCTCTTGAAGAAGCACAAATACCCACCTGATGGCCGGGACGATGCCAGCGTTTGGTGATAGCAGGCGGTGGTGATGGCGGAGGGGTGGGAAGATCCTATTCCGGAAGAATGCCTTCAACTATTCCGCCACCCTAACCAAAACCGCATGAAACTTCTATTCCCCCTGCTCCCTCATTGAGGCGCTTTGTACCAGAAGCTGCATGCAAACGCGGTCGCTTACTGAGTACTACATCAAGAACGAGACGAAGAGCACGTTCCAGGTTCCAGGAGTGCGATCCGCACCCAAGGTATTTTCAAGAGCCCCACTATAAGCACCAGCTCCACGTACCTTGAGCTTACCGGTTACAAAAGTACAAAGGAGGCCAAGGGTCTTGCGACATCGGCGCTGACCGGTTCTACCAATACCGCGCGAAAATGACCGGAATCCCCGTGGCAGGTACGGGAGTGAGATAACGATCGTACTGACCTGACCGAATGCCAGGCGATACTTCTCGGATATAGGAGGCGGTAGTCTGCACGGCGATCAAGACGTCGAGAAACCAATCACGGGGAGGAGGTGGAAGACTTTACTGTGCAGGAAGGATTGTTCATCAGCTACAGGAGTATTCCCCGGCACGTCCAAGCCGCAGAAGACGACATCTGGATAGATGGCTAAGTATCCCATTTCTCCCGTTCCTTTCCTGAAGAAATGAAGAAGTTCGTGAAGTATTAAGGAATCACCCCTTCTATCATGCCCTCCCCAGGACCCGTGGTCCGGGTCCAAACCGCTGTGGGGTTATTTAAAACCACAGCAGGGTCTTCCGTCTTCGGAGACCCTGCGTCCCCATTGCCACCAAGCCCCGGAACTGATGGACCTCCCTTGGGTACGGTTCTACTTTCGCTCCTCTTCCCCGTCCAACGGGCCAACGCAGATCCCGACCATGCGCACCCTTCTTCTCCTCTTTGCTTCCGGGCTTTGGGGCATGGCCATGGGCCAGGCCAACTGCGCCGGAACATCCACGGGCATGATCCCCATCAACGACCTGGGCACGGGCACCTACCTGGGGATGATGGGCGGGCTCTACCCGAACGGTTCCAATGCGCGGCCGCAAGCGCATCTGGATGCCGGGCTGGCCTTCGCGCAGCAGGTGCAGCCGCTGGATCCCCTGGGCACTGCCGATCCGGTGAACGGGAAGGTGGTGTGGCTGAGCATCGGGTTCTCCAACGCCACCCAGGAAACGCAGGCCTTCATTTCCATGGCCACGGCGCTCCCCAACCTGGATCCGCATCTGGTCGTGGTGGACGGCGCGCAGGGCGGACAGACCGCAACGATCCTCTCCACACCCAACCACCCCAACTACGCGCCGTATTGGAACACGGTGGCCAACCGCCTGGCGAACGCCGGTGTTACGGACCAGCAAGTGCAGGCCATCTGGTTGAAGGACGATAACCAGGCGGGCGCAACACCCATTGAGGAGCACTCGGATTCGTTACTGGTGCAGTTCAAGCGCATCGCCCATGAACTGCACACGCGATTCCCCAACGCGCACCTGTGCTACGTGGCGAGCAGGATCTACGCGGGCTACGCCAGCACCATGCTGAACCCCGAGCCGTACGCCTACCGCAACGGATGGACGATGAAGGAATTGATCGGCGACCAGATCGCGGGCGATCCGGAACTGCAGTACGCCGGGCCGGGGGCGAACGCGCCCTGGCTTTCGTGGGGCGTGTACCTGTGGGCCGATGGCACCACACCGCGCAGCGATGGCCTCACCTGGATCTGCCCGGATGACTTCCAGGATGACGGCACGCACCCTTCGATCCTCGGCCGCGACAAGGTGGCGCAGCTTCTGCTGGACTTCTTCACCACGGACAGCACCACCTGCTCCTGGTTCCTGAGCGATTGCGCCCTTTCCACCGGGTTGCAGGAGGAGGAGGCGCAAGGCTTCACCATCGCACCGAACCCGGCGACGTCTTCGGTCACCATCCAGCATGGCTTGTCCGGTACGGTCAACCTGGTGGTGTGTGATGCGCTGGGAGCTGTGGCATTGTCCACGATGGGTTCGGGCCCCACCATGACCCTCTCTACGGATGCGCTCGCGCCTGGCATCTACACCGTCGTCCTGTCCGGGAACGGTGGCACGGTCAAGGGAAGACTGTTGCTAGCGGGCGAATAAGCGGATCGACAGCAGACCTTGCGCGCGCCGGGGGACTTCGCTCGCACCGCTGGCTCAGGCCTGCGGCGGCAGATGCGCTTGTGCGACGGCCTTCAGCGCTGGCAGGTGCTTGCGCACCACTTCCCAGATGATCTTGTCGTCCACATTGTCGTAAGCGTGGATGAGGCGGTTGCGCATACCCGTCCCGGCCAACGAGCCGGGATAGCACGTGCGCTTTCCACCTTCAGCTCCGGTTGCAACCTGGCAAGCGTGCCCATCGCCTCCCCGATGATGGACAGGCTGCGCTCTACGGCGCGCTTGGTCTTCACATCGCGGGTGTAGGCGTTCAAGGAATCGACACCCACGATGAAGGTCTCGATCTCCGTGATGGCGGTAAGGATATCAGACCAGTACTTGGCGCTTCGATCCGTCATAGATCAATTGCTTGGTGCGCTCGATCTCGGCGCGCAAGTAGGGGTTGCGCAGCGAGCTTTCGGTAAGCAGATCCACCGGCCGCTGGAAGAGGTCCTCCAGGCCGTTCCAAACCTTGATGAGCATGCCGCCGGCAACCTCATCGGATGCATCCACTTCCACCAGCACGTCCACATCGCTGTCCGGTCCGAAGGGTCCATGCACACTGCTGCCGAAGGCGTACAACTTGCTCACGTGGTTGGCCGCAAGCAACGCCCCGAAAGCAGCGCGGTCCTTGTCGATCAGGTCTTTGAGCATGATGCCCAAAGGTAGGCAGCGGAGGGCGCTCGGGTCCGCCAGTACAACGGAAGCTCTCCAGCCTTCGCTGGGTCTTCCGTCTTTGGATACCCTGCGTTCTTAGGCGAGGCACTTCCTAATCCAACTACTTACGTGGCTCCCACTTCGCGGTACCTGGTGGATAGGAGCGCGCCTCCGTGCGTTGATGAATTGCGCCGCCCGCGCTACATTTCATGCCATGCCGGTACCGCGCTACCACATCCTCCCCAGCATGTCGCCACCCGAGGTGCTGCGTTGCGCCTCGCATGACAAGCTCGCGGTGACGCACAAGCTGATGCGGCCCTTTGAGCAGTTGCGCCGCAGGCACCTGAAGGGCGATCGCACGGCGGTGCTGGAAGAGGTGGTGAGCTACACGGCCCCTTCGGGCAACCGCTGGATCCTGGTGCTGCGGGCGCGCAAGAGCGGCATACAGGTGTACCACTTCGTGTGGTACCGCGGCATGGACAACGGCATACGCGCCATGCGCATCCGCTGGGACGGTGGGGGCCAGACGCACTTCAGCCGGCACATGCTGGAGCAATATGCGGCGCGCTTCAGTCCCGATGTGGAGGCCGAGGAGCGGCTGCTGCAATTCGTGGCCAACAACTACGATGTGGCCTTCAAGGCCGAGGAGGTGGGGGAGGACAACACCAACATGAACATGTTCGGCGGCGCACGCCAGGGCCTGCTCTTCGGCGTGCTCGATGACAAGACGAACATCCTGCACATCACCACCTTCGTGGACCACAGCCTCTTCTTTCCCGAGCAGGTGAAGCTGATGGAGCAGCTGGACTTCCAGCGTTTCATGGGCAGCCTTTCAGAGGGGCAGCGCGCGGCGGTCCTGGCAAAGCGCAAGGCGGAGCAGGGAGATGGGCCGCCCTGACCGGCATGGGTCCGCATCATCACGGCATCCTTCCCACCGCAGCCTCGAACAACGAAGGCGCCCTTTCGGACGCCTTCGCTGACTTCCACCGACGCTTGCGGTCTGTTCAGAACCGCGGTCAGCTGGGATCCTTGGCGGGCAGCAGCACCTTATCGATGACCACCACCAAGCCGTTCGACGCTACAACGGAACCGAGGACCCTGGCATCGTTCACCATCTGTGTTCCGTCCTCGGCCACGGAGAATTTCACATTGTCGCCATTGGCCATGCCCACCGAACGACCGTTGGTCATGTTCTCGGTCTTGAATACGCCAAGGGCTACATGGTACTCCAGGATATCCTCCAGCTTCGATTTGTTCTCGGGCTTCATCAATTCGTCCAAGGTGCCCGCAGGCAGTGCGGCGAAGGCGGCGTCCGTTGGCGCATATACCGTGAACGGGCCGGCATTGGAGAGCACGTCCTGGTATTTCACGTGCAGCACGGCGGCCACCAGGGTCTTGTGGTCGGGCGATTTCACCGCGATGCCCACCACGTTCGGAACGCTCATCTCATCCACCACGGCGCTTTGACCGGCACCGGGCTCATTGGCCGAAGCAGCGGCTTCGGTGGTCTCTTCGGTGGTTCCGCCACAAGCCATCAGGAAGGGGAGCAGCAGGGCAGTCAGGAGCCCGGCTTGCTTCATTGGAGTGTTCATCGTTGGTTGGTTTGGCATTCAGGGGACAATTTCGTCCGGTATCGGATGACCGCACATGATGTTCGTCACCTCACATGCATTCTTCACAGGTCCTTGCGCTGGAACACGCGGAAGGCGAAGAGCACGGGTATCGTTACCCACAGCAGGAGGATGAGCGCAGCCACACCGGTCCCTGCCGCGCTGCCGAAGAAGTTCTTGTAGATGGCGCCGCTGTAGCCCATCATGGCCGAGAGGTCCACTTGCAGCATGACCATGATGCGCGCGAGATCGATGGGATTGAGGCCGGCCAGCGGCACCACGAAGGGTTCGATGGGATAGTCGCTGAGGGTGAACATGCCCCACATGAGCACGGCGTCATACACCAGCACGAAGAGGAACCACACGGCCAGGGCCACGCCCACGCCACGGGCCTTCTCGCGTTGCTTCAGCGCGATGAGCGCGCCGAGCACGGCGAACACCAGCACCAGCGCCGAGCCCGAAAGCGAGAGCACCGCTGCAGCCAGGGAGGGTGAATGCAGCGCCAGCGGAAGCCCCAGGCCGATGAGCTGCGCGAGCAGCAAGGCGAGGGCCAACGCGAGCAATTGCCCGCCGAGGATGGAACTGCGCCGGATGGGCTGCACCGCCAGCAACTGGGTGAACTCGAGCGTGTCGTACATGTACACCACGGTGAAGACCAAAGCGATCAGAGGCACCAGCGCCATGACCACCTGCACCAGGCTGAGCAACGCTTTGGTCGGGTCGTCCTCCAATGCGAAGAGCCCTTGGGCAACCAGCAGCAGGAGCAGGGCATAGCCCAGCACGAAGCGGTTGCGCGCCAGATCGATGAGTGTGTATTTGAAGACTTTCAGCATGGGGTATGGGACGATTCCACGTTCATCTTCAACCTACTGCACTGCATCATTGGTGAGGCGCGCTTCCAACATGATCGGCAACGCTTCAGACAACCGTTTCGCGCCAGTGCTCGCCAGGATCTCCTGCACGGGCAGCAGGAATTTCAGCGATCCATCCTCCAGGTAGGCCACGCGGTCGGCGAAGGCCTCCACTTCCTCCATCAGATGCGAGGTGATGAGCACCGTACCACCAGCATCGCGCACACCGGATGCGCGTTGCATCACGCGCTTCGCGGAAAGCGGATCGAGGCCTGCGGTGGGCTCGTCCATGACGAGAATACTTGGGCGGGTGCGCAGCGCCAGCACCGCGCTCACCTTCTGCTTGGTGCCGCCGCTCAGGGTGGAGAGGCGCTGGTCCAGTTGGGCGCGCAGTCCCAGTTCTTCAACCAGGCTGTCTTCCAATTCATCCTTGCCCAGCATGCGGATGTCCGCCATCATCTCCAGCAATTGCCCGATGGTGAGCGCCGCGGGGAATTGCGAGATCTGCGGCATGTATCCAATGTCCCTGCGGTAGTGCGGATCCGGCCCGATCGCTTTCCCATTCACTGTGATATGCCCTTCGGTGGGCCGCACCAGCCCCAGCAGGCATTTGATCAATGTCGTCTTGCCGCTGGCATTGGGGCCGATGAGCATGACCACTTCGCCTTTGCGGAACTCGCAAGCCACGCTGCGCATGGCCCACAGCTTTCCGTAGCGCTTGCCCACGCCGTGGTACGCGATGCTTGCTTCAGCCATGCGGTACGCGAAGGTGGATTAGGTGGGGGCATGCTGCAAGACCGGGCGAGCAGGCGTCAACAGGTGCGCACGGATCACGGGTGGTATCGCCATCGCAGGCTTCCGCGGAATGCACGGACACCGTGCTGAGGTGCGCGGGCGGGCGCATCAAGGGCCTGTCGTCCTTCATGCTCTCTGGCGACAGGGAGGGGATCAAGCGCTCGGCGCGATCCAGCAAGGACACGAAGAGGCTGCGCGAGAACACCATGGCGTACGGTTGCATCTCCACCAGCAAGGTGAAGAAGCCCAGCGGCCGGTGCGGCACATCGCCGTATCCATCGCGGTCCAGGTCATAGCCTGAATAGCGGTCCCAATAGTTGCCGCTCATGGTGTTGGGGATCAACGATCCGTTGGTGCTCACGTCGAAGGTATTCCCGGCGAAGGTGTTGCCCCGGAAGTCGCAGTCGATGGCATTGGCGAAGAGCCGCAAGGCCCAGCCGTTCAGCCGGAACACGTTGTCATGCACCTTGATGCGATTGCATCCGTCCACCATGATGCCCGTGGTATTGTCCTGGAACGTGTTGTCCTTGATCTCGCCATCGTTGATCTCCTTCAACAACAGCCCGTAGGCGCTGGCGCCACGATTGGCCAGGAAGCGATTGCGCCGCATGGCGATGTGGTGCGAGAACATGACGGCAACGCCGGCGCCGTTGTCCTCGAAGTGATTGTCCTCGTACGCATCGCGATGGCTGAACATGAAGTGCAGCCCGTAGCGCAGGTTGTGCATGGTCGTATTCCCCGTGATGCGCGAATCGGTCACGAACTCGAAATAGATCCCGTCGCGGTGGTATTCGACGCGGTTGTTCCGGATCGTCGCATTGCTGCACTTCCACAAGTGGATGCCATTGGCCATGTGTTCCTCCGCGCCCGGTTCGCCCAGGACGGTGTTGCCTTCGATCAGCGCATCCCTGGCTCCGCTGAGGTAGATGGCGAAGAAGCATTTGTCCAGGATGTTGTTTGCGATCACAGTGCCCCGGCACGCGTTCACCTTGATGCCCGACATGTCGTCGAGGTTGCTGCGGCGCGAGCCCCGGATGGTGAAGCCTTTCACCGTCACATGGTCGGCGGTGATCAGTAAGGCATCATCCTCCCCACCGCCATCGATCACCGCATGGGCACCGCCGAGCAGCACCAGCGGTCGATCCACCCGAATGCTGCCTTCGCTCACGGTGCCTTCAACCACCACAGTATCACCCGAAGCAGTGCCATTGATCACCGTCTGCAACGAAGCACCCTCGCCGCTTCGGTACCGCCATGTGCGGGCATCCACATGCGCTACGTTCAAGCAAGCCAGGAGCAGGATCGATCCCTTCAGTTCGCGCACAGCTAAGGAGTGAGGACTTGGCGGACTGAATTCCAATCCAAGGACTTGTCTTCGGCTTGCTGCGCTGCGTTCCGTGCGGCTTCATCAGCGAAGGCGGCCACATCACCGCGCATCGGACTGCGAAAGGCAGGGCCGGTCAGGTACAAGGCCTTCGTCGCATCGATCAATGCACCTGGCCTGGCATGGTCGCACACGTACCATGCGGCTACCTGGTCTTCCGCCACCGTCCCCTTCTCCACGAAGTGGACCATGCAAACAACATCATCGAAGACATACTCGCGGCCCTTCAATGTCACCAGTGCGGCGCCGTACTGGCGGTCCACAACGTTCATGCGGCAGTGGGCGCACTCGGCCTTGCCGAAATCAATGGTCGGTTCGGTCGGTGCGCAGGAATGCAGCGCGATGGCGAGGAAGAGGATGATGGGGTTCATGCGCATCATGCAGTTGCGGGCTTGGCCGGTTTCTTCCGGCGAAGTTCCAGGAAGTAGACACCGGCCAGCAGGCCCATCACCCCGAAGAGCACCCAGCCGCCTGTATCGGGGGTCGACCAGGCATCGAAGTTCAACAGTTGCTTGTGGCCGATCAAGGGCGGCTGGTACGCCTGGCCTTCCACCTTGATCGCGGCGCGCGGATCGAGCTCGTGGCCATAGCTATAGCCCCATTTGTACATGTCGTACAACGCCCATAGCCCGAAGGCCGAGAGCGTGATGAGCCCGGCGAAGAGCCCGCGTCGCTTTCCCCATAGCGCGGCCAGCACACCGAATGCGGCTAACGCAATGAGCACCCTGGGCAGGTAGATGAACTCGGGGAACATCTCATCGTGTATCGTGGCCATGCCGATGTAGTGGTTCAGGCCATTGATCTTCTCCACATCACCGGCGAAGTGGTCGGCGTAGATCTGTATGAACAATCCTTCAGGATACTGCGGGGCCTGAAGGTCGATGCGCCAGATGGGCACGATCAACAGCGCCAGCAGCGCAAGGGCTGCGATGGCGATCATCACGCGGGAGATGGGTTTCATGGCATGTGGAAGGTAGAGGAAGAGAGGGTGGTGAAGAAGGTGAGGGTGGTGAAGGTGGGTGTCTTGGCACCTCCCTTACCACCCTCACCTTCATTACCGGTTTCACATTTCAGCGTCCACCGAAACAGTCAGTGCGGTCAGTGGCACGGTGCTGTTCGCTGGTGATACGCGCACATAGCCCTGCATCTCCTGGTGGAGGGCGGAGCAGAAGTCGGTGCAATACATCGGTGTCACGCCCACACGAGTGGGGATCCACTTCAGTGTTTGCGTCTCACCGGGCATGAGCAGCAGTTCGGCGTTGGCGGCACCCTTGATGGCGAAGCCGTGCGGCACATCCCAATCCTGCTCCAGGTTGGTCACGTGGAAATACACCTCATCACCCAGCTTCACGCCTTCGATGTTGTCCGGTGCGAAGTGCGAGCGGATGGTGGTCATCCATACATGCACCTCCTTGCCGCGACGCTCGATCTTGGTGTCCTTCTCGCCCTTGGCCACGTACGGGTGCTCATTCTCCTCGATCTTGAAGAACTTGACTTCGCGCGGCTTCACCAGGTCGGCGGGGATGGCTTGCGCATAGTGCGGTTCGCCGGTGGTGGGGAAATCCAGCAGCAGCTCCATCTTGTCGCCCTCTATGCTGTAGAGTTGCGCGCTCTGGGCCAGTTCGGGTCCGGTTGGCAGGTAGCGGTCCTTGGTGATCTTGTTGTAGGCGATCACGTATTTGCCCCAGGGCTTCTGGCTGTCGCCACCGGGTATGCACAGGTGGCCGATGCTGTAGTAGGTGGGCACGCGGTCCAACACTCCAACGCTCTCCACATTCCATTTTACGATCTCGCTGCTCACGAAGAAGCTGGTGTATGCGTTGCCCTTGTCATCGAACTCGGTATGCAGGGGGCCGAGACCAGGTTTCTTCACCTCGCCGTGCAGGACGCTCTCGTACTTCAGCACCGGGATGCCGGCGAAGTCGCCCTCAAAGTCCTTCTCGGCAATGGCGGCCTGCATCTTCTCGAAGGAGAACACAGGAACGAGCGCCGCGAGCTTGCCACTGCCAACGATGAATCTGCCCGTGGGGTCCACATCGCAGCCATGCGGGCTCTTGGGGCATGGCATGAAGTACAGGAGCCCTGGATGGTCCTTGGGGTCGAGTTGCAGGACGTCTTCGTACACGGTGGTCTCGGAACTATGGGTCCGCTCGTTCCAGTGGTTGCTGAAGTGCCGACCAGGCACACGCTTGCCCTTGCCATCCTTGGCCAGCTGTTCGGCCAGCTTCCAGTTCACGGCCATGATGAAGTCCTTGTCGCGCTGGCTCGCGTTCACCTCCAACAGGCTGTACGCCTGCTCCGTGTTGTAGCAGCTGAAGAAGAACCAGCCTTCGCTGGGGCCTTTGCCGGCGTGGCTCAGGTCGAAGTTCACACCAGGGGTTGTGATCTGGAAGGCGATGCTCATCTTCCCGGTCTCCGGATCGGGGTGGATGAAGCTTACGTTGCCTTTGAAGTTCTGCTTGTAGGTCTTGATGGGCACATCGCGCGAGGCATCGTCGCCCATGGGCACGCTGAAGCGCGTGCCGGCCACGACGTATTCGCTGTTGCCGGTGGTGAAGGGCGAGCTGTGGTTGCCCGCACTGTTCGGGATCTCGATGATGTTGATGGTGCGGAAGGTGCCCAGGTCGACCTGCGCGATGCGCGGTGTGTTGTTGCCGTTGATGAAGCACCACTTGCCGTCGGGGATGCCGTTCGTTTGGGAGAGTTCCGGGTGGTGCGTGTCATCCCAGGGGATGAAGCCCTGGCTGGTGGTGAGCATGCCTTTGGTCTCCTCACTGTAGCCGTAGCCGCTCTCGGGGTCTACGCTGAGAACGGGAACCTCGCGCAGCAGTCGTCCGCTGGGCAGGCCGTACACGGCAAGCTGGCCGCTGAAGCCGCCGCTCACCAGGTTGTAGAATTCGTCATGCGTGCCGGGTTTCACATACACTCTGGCAGCGGCATCGCCGGTGACCACGCTCTTGGTGGTCCTGGAAGGGCGGCAACCGGGCAGGCTGTTCATCAGGAGAAAGGCTCCTGCGATGAGGCCTAGGGTGGTGCCGGTTACTAGAAGCGGTCGTTTCATGATCTTGGTTTTGGTATGGTCAGTAGCTGGGGTCGGTGGATCAAAGCGTGCGCATGAATTCGAGCACATCGCGTGCTTCATCATGGCTCAGGTTCTGGTTGGGCATGCGCACAAGGCATTCTTCAAGCATCTTCTGCGCTTCGGCATCGCTCTCCAGCATGGCATCGGTATGCACGATCATGTTCATGATCCATTCCGGCTTGCGCTTGGTCGTGATCCCCTTCCAGCCCGGCCCCACGATGCGCTTCTCGCCCGTGCTATGGCAGGCCTGGCATTTCACATCGTAGGTGAGCTTCCCCTTCTCCACGCGCGCTGGATCGATGTCGCCCAGGTCCAGGTCCGCTTCGGTGAACAGGCTGGAATGCGTGGTGGCGCCTTCCGAAGCACCGCCGGTGCTCGCATCGGTCCCTGGTGCTTGGGCTCCCGGTGGCAATGACGGTGTTGCTTCGCCGCCGCATGCCGCCATCAGCAGGGGCAGTGCCACGGCCAGTATTCCTGGGATGATCGCGTTCTTTGTTCTCATCGTTCTTGTTGTTCGTTGTTCGCTCTGAGCCGCACCATTCGAGATCCCGGCGTGCGAGCATCAGTGATGCGTGACAAAAATCATCGGACAGTTCCGTCCGGTATATGACGTTTGTCATCCGGGACGCATTTCGTCCGATGGCATGGCAGCACCTCCACGCACAACTCCTTCTGCACCATCGGGCTCATTCCGTGCCTGGTTCGGTATTGCGCTCTTGAACCTGGCCATTGCGGCCATCATCGGCTGCGCATTGCGCAGCTTCTATGTGGTGGACATCTCTTTCGTGCGGTTCAAGGCGCTCCTTCAGGCCCATTCGCACGTGGCCATGCTCGGTTGGGTCTTCGTCGCCCTCCTGGTCTTCCTGTTGGAGGATATGGATGAACGGAAGTCGCGGAAGGCGCACCGCATCCTCTTCCTACTGGTGCAATTGGCCATCGTTGGCATGCTCGTTTCGTTCCCCGTGCAGTCCTATGGCCCGGTTTCCATCGCCTTCACCACAGCGCATCTGCTCTTGTCGTATGCCCTTGTCTTCCTGGCGTGGCGTGGCACCCGGCATTGGCGCCCGGCCGGAAGCCGCAGATTGGTGCGCATCGCCGTGTGGATGATGGTGATCTCCACCATCGGTGTATGGGCCATCGGCCCGTTGCTGGCGAACGGTCTATTCGGCACGGAGTGGTACTACTGGAGCATCCAGTTCTTCCTCCATTTCCAGTTCAACGGCTGGTTCTGGTTCGCATCGCTGGCGCTGTTCATCCGGTGGGCCGAGACGCACGGTGTTGCCGAGGTGATCGATCCGCTCACCATACGCTTGTGGCTGGTCTCCACCGTGCTGACGTTCGCCCTGGCCATCGCATGGAGCGAACGGCATGGGATCATCATCGCCATCAACTCGGTGGGGGTCCTGCTGCAGTTCTGGGCCGGGTGGCGCACGGCGCGCTCCATCCGTGCCACGCAGTCGCAGTTGTTCGACAAGGCTCCGTTATGGGCGTGGCGCTGCGTTACCTACGCGCTCATCGGCATGGGGCTCAAGGTGCTCATGCAAACCGCAGTGGCCGTGCCGCAGGTGGCGGTCATGTCCTTCACCATCCGCAACTACGTCATCGGCTTCATCCACCTGAACATGCTCGGGGCCATCAGCATGATGCTCTTCGCCATGGCCCTAACGCGGGGCTGGTTCATTTCCACGGACCGCCTGGCGCGCATCGGCCTCTCGCTCTTCACCTCGGGCGTGCTGCTCAGCGAGGCATCTCTGTTCATTCAGGGCACCTTCTTCTGGATCGGTTGGGGCATGGTCCCCGGCTACTACTGGATCCAGTTGCTCACATCCGTCCCCATCCCGCTCGGTGTCATCGCGTTGCTCGTTCACCTGGTACGCCGTCGGCATCCGCGCGTGGTGCAGGCCTATCCTACGTAGGTGGAAGAGCCGATGGGACATCCTGATGCGCATCATGCCAGGCATGCAGCATGTTCGCGTCCTTTGCGGTCATGTTCTCCAAGGCATGCGAGTATGCGATACGAGCCGTAGTGTGCATTGCAGCGCACAGCGCGGAGGGCAACAGCATGAACCTGCGCTCGATCGCGAAGGAGACGGAGGTTCCCGAAGCTTTTACCGCCAAGGTCCTGCAGAAGCTGGTGCGCGCCGATCTCGTGCTATCCACCAAGGGACCCGGCGGGGGCTTTTCCGTTCCGCCTGCGTTGGCCCGCAGGGTGAAGCTGAGCCACATCGTAGCAACGATCGATGGCGATGCCATCTACAAGGGCTGCGCATTGGGGCTATCGCAGTGCGATGCCACCAGGCCTTGTGCGCTGCATGGGCATTTCCTCAAGGTGCGAGAGGACCTGCGCAGGATGCTGGAACGGACCAGCGTGCTCGATCTGGTCCAAGACCTGAAGGAAGGCGGGAGTGTCCTGAAGCGGTGATCGCATTGGGACCGAGAAGGCCATGGGAGCGTCGCCACCAAGCGAAGGGTCCGAGGTTCGCGCACCAGCTGATCGATGTCAGCGTGCCTGTTGAACCGTGCAGGTAGGTTGCGCTGACATCAATCCTCGCAGATGAAACCGATCACGCTCCTCATTGCTGCCTTCATCGCCTCCGGTACTACGGCGCAATTCAACAATCCGCTCGCCATTCCACCGGCGCTGGACCTGGACACCTTCGACCTGGTGGTGGACGAGCATGTGCATCAATTCTACCCCGGCGTGAATACGAATACCTACGGGGCCAGCGCCGAGTACCTGGGGCCGACGCTCATCCTGCATCGCGGCGATTCCGCCCGCATCCGCATCCACAACGAGCTTGCGCAGGTGACCAGCATGCACTGGCATGGCATGCATGTGCCGGGCGAAATGGATGGCGGTCCGCCGCGCGAAGTGCTGCCTGGGGAGTCATGGTTCGCCCGCTTCATGGTGAAGAACCCGGCGGCGACCTACTGGTACCATCCGCATCCGCATGAGCTCACCGCAGAGCAGGCCAACTTCGGCCTGGCCGGCTTCATCATCGTACAGGATGAGGATGAAGCGGCGCTCGACCTTCCACGCACCTACGGGGTCGACGACTTTCCCGCAGTGGTGCAGGACCGGAAGTTCCAGCCCAATGGCGACTTCGCCTTCTATCCCTTCGGCGATTCGGTGCTGGTGAACGGTACGCCGAACGCCTACCTGCAATGCCCAGCACAAGTGGTGAGGTTGCGGCTGCTGAACGGATCGAACGCACGCATCTATGCATTGGGGCTCGATAACGGTCAAGTGTTCAACGTGATCGCCGGTGACGGCGGTCTACTGCCTTCGCCCGTGAGCACCGATCGCCTATGGCTGAGCAATGGCGAACGCGCCGAAGTACTGCTGGACTTCACGGGCATGGAAGGCGACAGCCTGCTGCTGATGAGCCATGGCAGTGAACTGCCGCAAACGGTTCCGGGTTCCGGCAACATCCTATGGGAGAGCAGTGCGCTCAACGGCATCGATTTCCCGGTGATGCGTATTCGCGTGGTGGCACCAACGGCCGATCCGGTCACCGCCATTCCGGCCAACTTGTTTACGCACGTGGCGCCCGATGAGGCCGAGAGCGTTCAAACGCGCACCAAGAACATCACCGGTACGGGCATGGTGGGCATGGGCATGTTCATGATCAACGGGCTCATGTTCGACTTGAACGTGGTCAACGACACCGTTCAATTGGGAAGTGTTGAGGTGTGGAACGTGGTGAACAATTCCAACATGGCGCATCCGATGCACATCCACGGTGTGTCCTTCTTCATCCTCGAGCGCAACCTGCAACCGCCACCGGCATGGGAACAAGGACCGAAGGATGTGGTGCTGGTGGACCGATGGGAGGTCGTGAAGCTCATCATGCGCTTCACGGAACCTACCGATGGCTGGCCCTTCATGTACCACTGCCACAACCTGCTGCACGAGGACAACATGATGATGCTGCAATATGCTGTCGTGGACCCGAACATGTCCATTTCCAGGGCGAATGATCAGGACGGGATGAACATCTTCCCTATACCCACGACAGGAAGCCTGTCATGGACGAGCGATGAGGCGGTGCAGGAGGTGGGCCTGTTGGATCCTGCGGGTCGTGCGGTGCGACGGCATTTCGTTCCTTCAACGAAACAGGGTATGCTGGACCTTGCGGGCCTGCCGTCCGGGACATATACCCTGATCCTGTTTCATGGGAGCGGTCGAGCTCATGCGAAAGTGGTTGTCGACTGAGCGCTGGTGAGATCGCGCCGGATCAACCTTGCGCCCACTCGCGGTCGGGCCGTCTGCGCGGCGACTGTACCCTGACCCGTTTGGATCGGCTCGAATCGCCCGCCAGGATCTCGATCCCGCGTTTGGGGACACCGAAGGCAGCGGCAAGGAATGCGATCAATGCTGCGTTCGCCTTGCCTTCCACCGCCGGTGCAGCCAGCCTGATCTTCAGCGCATCGCCATGCGTGCCTACCACTTCGGTGCGCCGCGCTCCGGGCTGCACATGCACGGTAAGGATCAGGTGGTCCGGCAATTCACGGAGCCATGTGCTCATGCTGCAACGCTACGACACCACGAGCCATTCACCGGATGAAGACCAGCAGCACGGCCTGATAGACCGCGAAGGCCGCCCATCCGCACCAGCGCGCGGGCCGCGGCTTCAACCCATGTGCCTTGCGGCCGATAATGGGAAAGAGCGCGAGGAATGCGGCGAGGTAGAGCAACAGGTACGCCCAGATCACGGCCAGGGTCGGGCTGGGCCGAACGATGTCCGCCATCCATTGTTGCGGGTCGATCCAACCAGCGATGAGCGCGATGCCGATGACCGTGTCCGGCACCAGCGTGAAGAGCGTGGCGATGAAAGTGATCGGCCCCACAAGGGACAGGACGTCCTCGAAGCTTCCTCTTCCACCTGACCAGCGGGCCAGCAAGTGCAGCATGGCAGCGGCCAGGATGCCGCTCAGGACGATGACGGGAAGGGTGAAGAGCGGTTCCCAGCGGAAGTAGTCCTCAGTGGGTATCGCCAGCCAGGAGGCCATGCCCGGCGCTACACCGCCTATAGCGAGCAGAACGATGGCCATGCTGTATGCGAGACCGAGCCAGAACAGATCCAGAAGACTTCGACGGACGCGGTCGGGTCGCTGTAAACGACGGTCGAGAAGCGCTTCGATGCGAGCGATCATCGTGGTTCGGATGATGGTTGCAACGCCAAGCGCCTGCACCGATCGGCCACGATGAAGATCGCAAGACCCACTGTCGCAAGCACTGGTTGAAGAACGCTTGTTTCCGGGAACCAATAGAGCTGGAAGAGGATCCAGATCACATGCCCGGCGCCGATCACCTGCGCGAAGCGGAAGCCGTAGCGCCAACCCCATGCAATGGAAAGGCTCGCGAGCAAACTGCCGATACCGAAGAGCCCACCGAGGATCAGCCCTGGCCAGAAGAAATCGGCGAAGGGCGTACGATCGAGGAGGGACAAGGGTGCGGAGAACACCGAACCGTCCGGTTGCAGCACGAGCATGCAGCCGCTGAAAAGCGCCGTTGCACCGAACGCGATGAGCAGCGTATGCAGGAGCGCGCGCATGTGTTTCATCCCGGTTGCGCGGGAGCTCATTTGTTCCGGCGTGCGCTCACGGTCACCGCCAGCGTCACGAAAGCCACCACCGATACCGAGCTCAGCGGCATGAGGATGGCGGCGATGAGCGGAGTGAGTTGGCCGCTGACGGCGAATGACATGCCGGTGATGTTGTAGCACAAGGAGATGAGCAGGCTGCCCACAACGATGCGGCGGGCACGGCGTGCCATGCGGAGGAAGTGGGGGAGATGCGCCAACGCTGTTGCATCCAGTATGGCATCGCTGGCAGGGGTCAGCGCGGCGCTGGTCTCGGTAACCGTTATGCCCACATCGCTCTGCGCAAGAGCACCGGCATCGTTCAGGCCATCGCCTACCATGAGCACGCGATGCCCCAGTGCTTGTTGCTCGCGCACGGCGTTGGCCTTGTCCACCGGCGAGCAGTGCGTGCGTACGATCCCTCCCTCGAACGCTTCTCGCAGCTCCGCATCCACTTGCGCATCGCCGGTGAGCAAGCCTGTGCGCATAGAGCGGCCGAGCTGGGCCATGGCATCGGCGACACCGTGGCGTGCGCGCTTGCGTACGGTGAAATGACCGCGATGCACGCCGCCGATGGTGATATGCACGTGCGCGTCCCCGCTGATCCGAGTTGCTTCATCGGCGCCGCAGAACGCTGCCGATCCGATCCGCACCGCCATGCCTCCAACGGTTCCAATGATGCCCTGCCCGGCGACCTCCTCGACTTCGATGGCGTCGGTTGGCTTCACCTTCAATTCCTGCACGAGCACGGCGCTCAACGGGTGCGTGCTGTTGCGCGCCACCGACCGCACGAGCGAGCGGTCCGGGACGCTCAGCGCCGGACCGTTCCAAGTGACCTCGTGCGCTTCACGCGCAGTGAGCGTCCCGGTCTTGTCGAAGATCACGGTGTCGACATGCGCCATGCGCTCCACCACTTCGGCATCGCGCAAGAAGAGCCCTTGCTTGCCAAGGAGCCTGATGGTGTGGCCGTAGGCGAAAGGCATGCTCAAGGCCAGCGCGCAAGGGCAGGCCACTATGAGCACGGCCGTGACCACCGGCCATACCATGCTGCTGTCCTTGCCCCACCAGTACAAGGTTGCGCCCACCGAGATGAGCAGCACCGCCACGGTGAACCGGCGGGCCACTTGATCGATCATGCGCGGCATGGCCGGCCTCTCATGCCCGGTCGCCTGCTCTGCCCAGAGCTTCTTCAGGCGGCTCTCACTGAAGGTGCGTATCACATCCAGTTCGATGGCCGCTCCGCGCTGCCTCCCTCCTGCCTTGATGGTCTCGCCTTGAAGCTTACGTACCGGCAACGGCTCGCCGGTGATGAAGCTGTTGTCGATATACGCTGTGCCCTCGCGCAGTACGGCATCGACTGGCACGAGTTCCTGGTCGCGTATGATGATGCGATCACCGGTGCGCAGATCGGCCACGCGCGCGGCCTCCTCGCCGTTGTCTGTCCGGCGCAGCACTACCAGCGGGAGGAAATCCTCCAGCGCGCGATCGAAGCGCAACGCACGGTAGGTGTACGCTTGGTACCATCGTCCGATGAGCAGGAAGAAGAGCAATCCAGCCAGTGAATCGAAGTAGCCTGGGCCAATGCCAGCCAGCACTTCCCACAAGCTGCGTGTCCATAGCGCCACGATCCCCAGTGCGATGGGCTGATCGATGTTGATCTGCCGACTGCGTATGCCAGCCCACGCGCTGCGGAAGAAGTCGGTGCTTAGGAAGAACACGACCGGGAAGGAGAAGAGGATGGTAAGCCACTGGAAGCCGGTCTTCAATCCGGCTTCCGTATCAGCTCCCAGGTATTCGGGGAAGCTGAACATCATGGTGTTGCCGAAGATGAAGCCTGCGACGCCGAGGCGGATATAGACCATTCGTGGTACACGACTATCATCGCTCTTGCGCGTCGCGCTGGTCAACTGTGGGCCGTAGCCGATCCGTCGTAGCAGTCGCACGAGATCGCCGAGCGCGAGCTTCTCGTCCCGATAGGTGACAACCAGCTCCTTGTCAGCGAACGAGACCCGCGAACGGATGATCCCCGGTTGCAAGCGTGCCAGGTTCTCCAGCAGCCAGATGCATGAGCTGCAGTGCATCTGCGGCACATGGAAACGAACGCGCGTGATCCCGGCCTCAGTGAATTCCACGATGCGCTCGCGAACCTCCGGCAGGTCGAAGAGCTCGGCGCGCTGCTCATCCACGCTGGCTCGTTGCTTCACACCGGGCTGTCGTTCCAGTGCGTAGTAGTCGCAAAGCCCGCTCTCGTTCAGCAGGTCGTATACCACCTCGCAGCCCTGGCAGCAGAAGTCCTTGCCGTCGTGCATGCGGTGTTCTTCAGCGCAAGCATCCCCGCAGTGGAAACAGTTGACCTTGGTCAGGGTCGACCCGCTCATGGCGCAAAGAGCGCGCTTCAGAGCTGCATGCGGCATGATTTCCATCAGTTCATCCGGCAGGCATGCGGGCAAGCGGCTGCCATCAGTCATTTCGCCCTGCCTTGACAATCATCATCGGATCCGGTTGATGGGGATCAGTGACGTGCCCGCATGCTGTTGATTCCTTTGGCCCAGGCACGAACAAAAGCCTTCTATCATGACCAAGTTGCTCGCCCCCCGCACATTGTTCCCATCGTTCTTCGATGATGATGCCTTCACCCTGCCATCACGGCTGCTCGAACGTCCCTTCTTCCGGGACACAGAGGTTCTCCCGGCAGTGAACATCAAGGACAATACGCACTCCTTCGATCTGGAACTGGCCGTACCGGGCTACAAGAAGGAGGACCTGAAGGTGACCATGGAGAACGATGTGCTTACCATCTCTTCAGAGCAGAAGAGCGAAAGAGAGGAGGAGAAGGGCGGGTATTCACGCCGTGAGTTCAAGTACAACAGCTTCACCCGCTCATTCCAGCTGCCGCAGAACGCCGATGGTGATAAGGTGACTGCTGGCTACGATGCGGGCGTGCTGAAGCTCTCCATCCCGAAGACGAAGGCGACGCCCAAGCCGAGCGGTCGAGAGGTCCGCATCGCTTGATCGGCCTGCATGGTGATGGTGACAGCGGGGCGCGTGTGCGCCCCGCTTGGCGTTCTAGCGCGCGGATCCTGTCGGGCCAACCCTTCAGGGCAACGGATTCTTCGCGAACAACAGGTCCAGTTGCACCAGCCGCCGCAGCTCGGATTTATTGCGTGCTGCTGTTGCGCTCGCCACAGCCAGGGCCGTGCTCCGGATCATTCTCCTCAAGCCTACGTCGAATTCGCCGGGGAATTTGCGCACATGCTCCTCGAACCGCGCGAATGCCTCGTCGGGGGCCATGTGCTCGTTGGTTGCATGCTCGAAGGCGATATCGATGTAGTGCGCCTCATCGGTGCCTAGCTCATCGCGGCTGCCTTCCAGCGGCAGCCATTGCTCCTGCACGATGCGGATCAGCTCGGCTCGTTCAGCGGGACTCACCTTGCCGTCATTGGCGGCGATGCTGTAGAAGAGATAGCCGAGATCGGTGTAGAGCTGCTCGTAGTTCATCTGCGGGGCGGGTCCTGTTTCGGCAATGCTAGATCGGGAGGGAGGCGCACAACCTGACGAACATCATGCAGCGGAGGCAGGCAGGCCCGGGATCAACCTGATATGTCCTGAGCGTGGTCTTGGGCCAGGATAACAGCTGCACGCTCGATGATCTCATCGTGACGCGGCAGGATGAAAAAGCGAAAGAGGTGAAGAAGCAGGGCCTGCCCGCAGGCATCGAAGGCCAGGAGGACGGCGCCGTGTTCGTCGACGCGATCCGGTCTACATCGGGTTCTTGAACGCGATGAGGGCGAAGGCCAACAACATGGCGAACAAGCCGACGACGAGGGCGATGGGCGGGTGCGACGGAGGAAGGAGGTCATGGGTAAGAGGATTCTACAACCCAATGACGGTGCGGCATTCCGAAGGTTGGCCGGGCTCCGTTGAATTAACAGAGATTTAGCATTCCCGCTTCGGAAGCGGTCGAATCCCGGCAGGAACGGACGTGTCCGGCGTGGCAGGAGCAACGCCCTCGAAGGTTAGGAGGGATCACTCGGCGCCCGCCCCAGCGAACGCGTACCGAACGATGTTGGCGCCCATCTGCAGCGCCTTGGTGCGCGTGGCTTCGCTATCACCATGCACTTCGGCATCCTCCCAGCCATCGCCCAGGTCGCACTCATAGTCGTAGAAGCAGACCAGGCGGCCCTCCCAGATGAGGCCGTAGCCACGCGGCGGCTTATCGTCGTGCTCATGGATCTTGGGCAGGCCCTGTGCGAAATCGAACTTCTGGTGATAGATGGAATGCGCGAACGGCAGTTCAACGAGTTCCAGTTCGGGGAATACCCGCTTCATCATGGGCCTGATGAACTGGTCCATGCCGTAGTTGTCGCTGATATGCAGGAATCCACCAGCCACGAGGTAGGTGCGCAGGTTCTCGGCTTCCTGCATGCTAAAGACCACGTTCCCATGACCGGTCATATGCACCAGTGGATAGGTGAAGAGATCAGGGCTGCCCACCTCTACATGGGGCACATCGGCGCTGATGCTCATGCCCAACTGCCGATTGCAGAAGCTCACCAGGTTGGGCAGGCTGGTGGGATTCCCGTACCAATCACCGCCTCCGTTGTACTTGAGCACCGCCAACTGGTAGCTGCCCTGTGCGGAGAGCGTAAGAGGCGCAAGAAGGACCAACAGGGACTTGAACAGTCGGAACATGGGCGAAAGCTACCGCTGTTGCGCGAGGCTCATCCACGCGCATGCGGCAAGCGCGGCGGTTTCGGTGCGCAAGCGTGCATGGCCGAGGCTTACCGCAGTGAAGCCCTTCACGCGAAGGTCGGTGGCCTCCTGCGGGTCGAAGTCGCCTTCGGGTCCGATCACAGCGATCGCATCGTAGGAGGGGTCATACGCATGCATCAGCGAAACATGCTCGCCCTCGCACCAGCCGAAATAGCGGTGCATTGGAAGATCCTGCGCGAGCAGCGCATCGGTCGATACGAGTTCATCGATGACGGGAAGCCAGGTGCGCTGGCTCTGCTTCATGGCGGCTATGGCAACGCGCTGCAGGCGATCGATGCGGAGCGCGGTCCGTTCGGTGCGCTTGGTAAGCAATGGCGTGATCCTGTCCACGCCCAGTTCCACGGCCTTTTCCACGAACCACTCGAGGCGCTCCATCTGCTTGGTGGGCGCAACTGCGATGTGGATCCGAGCCTGGCGCTCCTGCTCGAATGGCTGGCGCGTGAGTATGTGCGCGCGGCAAGCCCGCTTGTTCACTTCCAGCAGTTCCGCTTCAGCCCGAAGACCCCTCCCGTTCAGCAAGCCGATGCGATCGCCTCTCTTCATCCGCAGGACGGATAGGGCATGGTGAGCCTCCTCCTCAGGCAGCTCGACGAATTCTCCTTCGAGCGCAGGGCAATAGAAGAGATGCATCAGATCTTCGTTTCAAGGGTTCGAAGGAAACGCATGGATAGACCGAACGCGAGGAGAAAGAGCATGCTTCCCATTATTGGCGAAAAGCCTGCATCCACCGGCCACTGGGAATTGGTGAACAAGCCGTGAAGTATCCGTGGAAGTATCATGTCCCTGAAGGGGTGTTCAATTTCCGTCGGAAGCGAATACCATGTGGTACACTTTGCAGCAATGGCGACGACCAGCCCCCATGCACCCATCCACACCAGAGCTCCATCGACCCACGGGCGATCGGGCAGTCGGGGCAGGGTTGCAGCCAGCAGCAGCACTGCAACGCTTGTCAGGTGGCGAGGCCCGAAGGCCCAACCGCCCCACCACATGCTGTGGCCTGCTATCATCAGCACCAGTAATAGAGATGGGATCACCAAGGGATGCAGCAAGGTGGATCGCCAACCGCAGCGCCGCATCCACGCGATTGCGACGAACGCGCAAAGGATGGCGACCGGGGCATGCGTGAACAGGCCCCGAAAGCCGCCGAACAGCAACCCGTACAGTCCTGCGATCGACGGCGCTCCGAGCCCGAATGCTCCGCCGCTGCGATCCACATGCTCCGCGACATCGGCGTAGGGCAGTTCGAGCGGATGGCCCGTCACCATCAAATTCATGAAGCCCACCAGCAAGAACGCAGGTAGCCCTCCGAATACCTGAGCCCCAACGGCCCTCCACCTCATTCGCAGTGCATCCTGCACCAACCAGACGAGCGGAAATACGAACAGGCTGTATTCGCAGAGGACCGCAGCACCTGCGAGGAAGCCGCTGGGCAGGAAGGACCCAAGCGCACGCAAACGCCAAGCGAGGAGGAGAAGGAGCGCAGCTAGAAGATGGCCGTGGAAACTGCCGCTGTACACGAATAGGAAGGAGCCGATGAACGGGAGAGCAGCCAGCCAGGTGGATGGGATAGGGGAGGCCAGCGTCCGGAGCCGGCGCCAGGTGAGCAGGATGATCAACGAAAGCGGAAGACTGCCGCAGAGGAAACCGCCCAGTCGCAGCAGTCCGTCGGTAAGCAGGCCATGTTCACCGGGCTGCACCCAACCAATCCGATGGGCCGCGAACCAGAAAGGGGCGACCAAAAGGGCTGGTAGCGGCGCCTTCTCGCTGTAGTAGTGCCCGTCCACGAGGGCTTTGTCCTTGGTCAGTTCATGATAAGGGTCTATGCAGAGGGAGCCATGCTCCACTAAGGCGGCCACCATGGCGGCACGGCTGATGGTATTGTCATTGCGACCCGCATCGAGGTGCCAACTGCATAGGGCCAGAACCACCAGGAAGAACAGGACCGAGCGGAGCTGGGCTGGCATGGCGGTAAAGATGGCCACCATGGCCGGGAGCCGCACAACCTCCACAGGCCGACCCTCGTCTAGCACTTGCAGGCCCCTCATCGATTCTCCTACCTTGCTGATCGTCATGAACTTGAAGTCCGTCGTAGCTGTGCTAGCCTTGGTCGTTTCGCAAGCATCGGCCCAGAGCCCGGCTGGCGTGCAACGGGTGCATGCGCGCTATTCGCAGGAGCAGATAGCAGACATGCAACTCCGTGCCCCCTACAAGTACAACGGCCTGGTGCTCTTCTACTCTTCTTCGTTCCTGGTAATCGAGGAGGACGCCCTTCGCCCCGCCAGCGAAGAAGAGATCGCTATCATCGATCTTCACCAGCATGATGCCATTCGCCGCGTAGGCGAAAGGGTGCGGGTGTTCGATCCCCTCCTCGGCAAGGGTATCGTCCTGTTGGGCCGCGATGAATTCGAGCAGGTGGTGCTCAGCAACCTGTCCGAACCGGACCGCGTGGCCTACTTGAACTACAAAGCCGCCGCATTGCGGGACCACGAAGCCAAGCAGCCGTGAAACACGCCATGCGCACCATCGTGCTTTCCTGCCTGTTGATGCTGGCCGCAGGACTCGTGGCGCAGACTTACACCCACGCCACCGTGGGCCAGCAGAGCACCTACACAGGAAACTGCATGGTGACGACCTGTTCCGGCACCTACTACGACAATGGCGGTGCTGCGGGCAACTACTCGGCGAACATCAACAACATCTTCCGCACCTTCTGTCCGAGCACGCCCGGCATGTGCATGCGCGCCACGTTCACGCAGTTCACGATGAACGATACGTATTTCCTCTGCTTCGGCCCGAATAGCTGCTGCGACTACCTCTCCATCCTCAACGGCCCTGTCCAGAACAGCCCTGCGCTGTGGAGCAATTGCACCACTTCGCCGGGCACCATCACCGCGAACAACGCCAGCGGCTGCCTCACCTTCCGCTTCGTTTCCGATGGCAGCGTGCAGCTGGCCGGTTGGACGGCCACGTTGAGCTGCGTGCCATGCGCCATTGGTCCATCCGGCACCACCAATAGCGATTGCGCATACGCCACCCCGGTGTGCGCCGACACGCCCTTCTCCGATGCCTCCACTGGCCCCGGCATTGCGGCCGAAGGCTGCTCGGGATGCGTGACATCGGAGAACTACACGAATTGGTACCGTATCCAGATACAGACAAGCGGCACACTAGCCTTTACGATCAACCCCAATAACAACGCCGATGATTTCGACCCCGTGGTCTTCGGCCCCAACGTGACTTGCGGATCACTGGGCACTCCCGTGCGTTGCTCCTACGCCATCAATGCAGGTAATGGGAACACGGGTCTCGGCAATGGAGCAGCGGATGCTAGCGAGGACGTGTACGGAGACCAGTGGGTATCACAGATGAACGTGACTGCTGGGCAGATCTACTATGTGATGATCAATGGCTGGTCTGCTAACTCCGGATCCAATGGCTTCCTTCTGGATTGGACAGGAACCGCAAGTCTCAATTGCGTTTTCCTGCCGGTGGAGATGCTCTATGTGCGCAACACCTGCGAGAGCGGCAGGTCCATACTGGAGTGGGCTACAGGGAGCGAGGTCAACAGCAGCCACTTCCTGGTGGATCGAAGCGTGGACGGCACGGACTGGAAGGAGGTAGGCCGGGTGAACAGCGTCCACCACAGCACTCAGGAGACCGAATACCTGTTCGTTGATGATGGATCGGGAGCGAAAGAAGGCGGATACTACCGCCTCCGTCAGGTCGATCTTGATGGTCGGGTGACCGAGAGCAAGGTGGTGCCGATGGAGCGGTGCTCGTCGGATGAGCCGTGGCTCACCATCGCGCCCAATCCCACGCACGACGGTGTGCGCGTGATGCTCGACGCAAGCGTTGTATTCGGCGAAAGCGCATCGATCGAACTGCTTGATGCCACCGGCCGACCGATCCACTTCCAGCGCGCGGCACTAGGCGTCGGTCGCAACACCATCGACATGGACCTGGGCGCGGTCGCCCCGGGCAATTACCTGCTTGTGCTGAAGCAGGCGAACGGGACGGTGGTGCAGCGCGCCAATGTGGTGAAGCAGTAAGCCTCACTGCTTACGGAAATCCAGTTTGTAGAAATGGAAATCCGGACTGTGCAGGTCCACCTTGAAGCCGGTGACCTTGTGGTCCGTGTCGAAACTGAAGGTGATGTAGCCTGGTTCGAGGAAGGGGTCGGCGTGCTGCCACTGGAACGTATCGTAGTGCCAGTGTTCCAATGCCCCGGTGAATAATTCCGGAGCCGGTTTGAACGAGAGCGAAAGCTTGCCGCTGTTCTCTGTGATCACCGCCTCACCATAGATCTTGTCCGCATAGATGCCCGCGTAGGCCATGGCTGCCAGGGATGGCTTGGTCTTCGGCACGCGAGCATCAGCACGATCGGACATACGCTTCTTCTCGCGCTCGGTGCGCTTCGCGATACGCGGCAGCATATCGCGCACGGGATCGGCGCTTCCGTCGCCGAGATAGAGGTCCAGGATCTCGTTCGTGATGGCGAAAACGCTATAGCTCTCGCCGTTGCCCAGTGCGATAACAGCAAGGTCCTTATCGGGGACAACGGCATGGTTGAGGATGAAGCCTGGCATGCCACCGCTGTGCGTGATCACTGTTTCACCGTTGTTGCTCTCCAGGAACCAGCCCAACCCTGCTCCGTCGCGACGACCGCCCATCGCCAGGTGAATGCTGGTGATGATGCCGTAGCTCTCCGGGCTCAGGAACGCTTTGTCGCCGACCTTGCCTTCGCTCGCCCACATGGCGTCCCACTTCGCCAGGTCGACAACCGTGCTTAGTACGCCGCACGCACCGTCAGCGCCTTCCAGTGCTTGGTAAGGCATGCTCTTCTGCGGCGCATCGGGGTTCTGGCCTTTGCGCACATGCGGCAGTGCCACATCGGTCATGCTCGCGAGGTCCGCGGTCTGTACGCGGCTGCGGTCCATGGCCAAAGGCTTGAGGATGCGTGTGGTGATGAACTGGTCCCAGCTCATGCCGCTCACACGCTCCACGACTTGCGCGGCGGCGATGAACATGAGGTTGCTGTAACCGAACTCCGTGCGGAACTCATGCGTCAACGGTTCGTTCGCGTGCCGCGCCAGGATCTCCTTCGGCGTATAGTGCGTTCCATACCAGAGCAGATCGCCATCGAATGTGATCCAGCCGCTGCGGTGGCAGAGCAGGTCCTTGATCAGGAAGTGCTCGGTGACGAAATCTTCCGGCGTCTTGAATTCCGGCAGGTGCTTACGAACGGGGTCATCGAAGCTGAGCTTGCCTTCGTCAGCGAGCAGGCCGATGGCGCACGCCGTGAATGCCTTGCTGATGCTCGCGCAATAGAACACGCTGTTCGGCGTCACCGGCTCGGGCTTGGCCAGATCGAGCTTGCCGTAGCCCTTGCTGAACACGAGTTCGCCGTCCTTCACGATGCCAACGGCCAGTCCGGGCTGGTCGAACTTCACCACCGCCTCTGCGATGTACGCATCGAGCGTCTGGAAGTCGGGTTGTTGGGCCAGCAGTGCCGCTGGCAGCAGTAGGCCGAAGAAGGAGAGGGGGGAAGTGCGCTTCATGGGGCAAGTGTACCATCACCATTCGGAATGCCCCGGGCCGCTCCTCCCATCGGCTCACCGTTCGTGTATGGCGGTGGTGACGACCGGTTGCCCCCGGTACTTTCGGGCCCGTCGCGCATTCAACGAGGCAGCATGATCGATCTGAAGGGGATCCGCAAGGCGTACCGCATGGGGGCCAATATCCTGCCTGTGCTCCGTGGCATCGACCTGCGAGTCGAACCCGGCGAGCTGGTGAGCATCATGGGCGCCAGCGGCAGCGGCAAGAGCACCTTGCTCAACATCATCGGCATACTGGACAACTACGATAGCGGCGAATACCTGCTGGACAACATGCTCATCAAGGGGCAGAACGAGACGGAGAACGCCTTGTTGCGCAGCAAGTACATCGGCTTCGTGTTCCAGAGCTTCAACCTCATCGGCTTCAAGAACGCCATGGAGAACGTGTCGTTGCCGCTGTACTACCAGGGCGTATCGCGCCGGAAGCGCAACGAGCAGGCCATGGCCATGCTGGAGAAGGTGGGCCTGAAGGACTGGGCGGATCACATGCCCAACGAGATGAGCGGCGGACAGAAGCAGCGGGTGGCCATTGCACGGGCGCTCATCAGCAGCCCCAAGATCATCCTCGCCGACGAGCCCACCGGCGCGCTGGACAGCAAGACCAGCGAGGAGGTGATGGAGCTGCTCACCAATGTGAACAAGGAGCTCGGCCTCACCGTGGTCATCGTCACCCACGAACGCGCCGTGGCCGCAGCTACGCACCGCGTGATCCGCCTGAAGGACGGGCTGATCGAGAACGCCCACATGGACCCTGCAACACTGCTGGCCGATGTTCAGTAGCGAGACCTGGGGCGAGATCCTGCAGAGCATCGGCAAGAACAAATTGCGCACGGTGCTCACCGGCTTCGCGGTCTTCTGGGGCATCTTCATGCTCATCCTGCTGCTCGGCCTGGGCGCCGGGCTGCGGAACGGGTTCGCGTACAACTTCCGCAACACCGCGGAGAACAGCATCAGCATCTGGGGCGGCGAAACGAGCAAACCCTGGAACGGGCTGCCCGCCAACCGGCAGATCCAATTGGACGAAGAGGATGTGGAGAACCTGCGCAATGCGGTTCCGGGCCTGCTGAGCATCAGTGGCAGCTACCGGGTGTGGCGGGGCAACAGCCAGTTGCAGCGCGGCCATAAGTACGGCAGCTACAACATCAATGGCATCGTCAGCGAGCACCAGAAGCTCGAGAAGCAGATCATCGAACGCGGCCGCTTCATCAACGAGACGGATGAGCAGCAGATGCGCAAGGTGATCGTGATCGCCGAGGATGCGCGCAAGGAGCTCTTCGAGAAGGCCGAGGAGCCCTTGGGCCAGTGGATCAACGTGAACGGCGTGCCCTTCCAGGTGGTGGGCCTTTACCGGTTCGAGAACTCGGGTAGGCACGGCATGATGGGCCGCAGTCCGGTGTACATCCCGCTGAGCGCGGCGCAACAGGTGTTCAACGCTCAGCGCGATGTGGACCAGATCATGTTCAGCTTCGCCGATGACAGTCAGTTGGGGGCGGCCATGGCCGAGCAACGCGCGGTGAACGCGTTGGCGCGCAGGCACAACTTCGACCCTACGGACGAACGCGCGTTGTGGACGCAGAACAACGTGGAGAACGTGGGCCAGTTCAACATGATCTTCGGCTTCATCACCGCTTTCATCGTCATCATCGGCATCGGCAGCCTGGTGGCCGGCATCGTGGGCATCGGCAACATCATGCTCATCGTGGTGAAGGACCGCACGCGCGAGATCGGCATACGCAAGGCACTGGGCGCCACACCGGCCATGGTGGTGGGCCAGATCATCCTGGAGGCGCTCTTCGTAACCACCCTGTTCGGATACTTCGGATTGGCGGCTGGGGTGGGCCTCGTGGAATTGATCGCCGGGCTGGTGCCCGGTGGCGAGTTCTTCCGCAACCCCACCATCGAGTTCAGCACCGCCATCTACTCATTGCTGGCCATGCTGCTTGCGGGTACGCTGGCGGGCTACTTCCCTGCGCGCAGGGCAGCAGCCATACGGCCCATCGAAGCGCTCAGGGACGAATGATCATGCACCGCCATGTTCGATAGGGAACGCTGGAACGAAGTGATCATGACACTGCGCCGCAACAAGCTGCGTAGCGCTCTCACCATGCTCGGCGTGGCTTGGGGGATCTTCATGCTCGTGGTCATGCTCGGCATGGGCAACGGCCTCAAGCACGCGGTCATGGACGGCTTCAATGGCTTCGCCAGCAATTGCGCCTTCATCTGGACCATGCCCACCACCAAGCCCTACGGAGGGTTCCAGAACGGTCGGCGGTTCAACTTCGACAACGAAGACACGCGCATCATCCGCGAGAACATCGAAGGACTGGAGCTCTGTTCGCCGGAATTGCAATTGGGCGGCTGGCAGGGGGGCAACAATGTCAACTACAAGAGCAAGACCGCAGCATTCTCCATCTACGGTGCCGAGCCCGAGGTGATACAAGTGGAAGCGGTGATCGTTAAGCAGGGCCGCTTCCTGAACCGGCAGGACCTGAACGAGGAGCGCAAGATCTGCGTGGTGGGCAAGGAGGTGGTGAACCTGCTCTTCGAGAAGGAGGATCCCATGGGCAAGTACCTGCGCATCAATGGGGTGTACTTCAAGGTCGTAGGTGTCATGGCGAAGAAGGGCAGCGCACAGATGGGCGATAACCCCGACGCCAAGATCTACGTGCCCTTCACCACCTTCCAGAAGGCCTTCAACAGCCTCAACACCGTGCATTGGTTCAACATCGTGGCCAAGCCGGGCGTGGAGGTTGCGAACGTGGAGAAGGAGGTGAAGCTCCTCATGGCGCGCAAGCACCGCATCGATCCCACGGACGACAATGCATTCGGCAGCTTCAACCTGCAGGAGATCTACATCATGATGAACATGCTCTTCGTGGTCATCGCAGCGGTCAGTTGGTTCGTGGGCATCTGCTCGCTCATCGCCGGTGTCATCGGCATCGGCAACATCATGCTCATCAGCATCAAGGAGCGCACCAAGGAGATCGGCATCAGGCGCAGCATCGGCGCATCGCCGCGCGCCATCACCGGCCAGATCATGCAGGAGGCGCTCACCCTCATCCTCATCGCCGGCTACTTCGGGCTGCTGGCCGCCGTGGGCGTGCTCGAGGGCACACGCGCGCTCGTGGGCGATGGCAGCGATTTCTTCAAGAATCCCGGGGTCGACCTCTCCGTCGCATTGGTCGCTTTCGCGGTCCTCATCGTCTCCGGTCTCTTCGCCGGCTACCTGCCTGCGCGCAGGGCCCTGGCCATCAAAGCAGTCGATGCACTCAGAGCAGAATAAGCAACATGAAGAAGTTCATCAAGTACACCCTCATCATCGGCCTCGTCCTCCTGTTCTTCTGGACCATGTGGTTCCTCTACTCGAAGAGCAACCCGCCAGGGGACGAGTTCAATACCGAGAAGCCGAAGAAGGCCAACATCATCAAGAAGACCGTGGCCAATGGCAAGATCGTGCCGCGCAAGGAGATCCTCATCAAGCCCGTGGTCAGCGGCATCATCCGCGAACTGTACGTGGAGGCCGGCCAGATCGTGAAGAAGGACCAGCCCCTGGCCAAGATCCAGATCGTGCCCGATATGATGAGCCTGAGCAGCGCTGAGAACCGCGTGCGCAATGCCGAGATCGGCGTGCAGAACGCCCAGATGAACTTCGATCGCAACAAGCCGCTCGCCGACAAGGGCGTGATCGCCGCTGGCGAGATGCAGACCTACGACATCGCCTTGCGAACGGCAAAGCAGGAACTGGATGCCGCCAAGGAAGCCTTGCAAGTGGTGCGCGATGGCATCAGCCGCAGCAGCGCAGGCAACACCGTGGTGCGCAGCACCATCGAAGGCATGGTGCTCGATGTGCCGGTGAAGGAGGGCAACAGCGTCATCGAGCGCAACAACTTCAATGAGGGCACCACCATCGCCGCCATCGCCGACATGGGCGACCTCATCTTCCAAGGCAAAGTGGATGAGAGCGAGGTGGGCAAGGTGAAGCTGGGCATGCCCGTGGTGCTCACTGTGGGCGCCATCGAGGATGCCAAGTGGGATGCCGAGCTGGAGTACATCGCGCCCAAAGGCGTGGAGGAGAACGGCGCCATCCAGTTCGAGATCCGTGCAGCGGTGAAACTGAAGGAAGGACAGACCATCCGCAGCGGGTACAGCGCCAATGCCGACATCGAGTTGCAACGCCGGGACAGCGTGCTCAGCGTGCCCGAGAGCGTAGTGGAGTTCAGCGCCAAGGGCGATAGCGCCTTCGTGCTGGTGAAGCAGGCCGGTGATGGCGCACCGAAGTGGAAGCGCACGCACATCAAGACCGGATTGAGCGATGGCATCAACCTGGAAGTGCTCGAAGGCATCGACGCCAGCGCCGAACTGAAGGGCGCGAAGAAGGAGGAGATGAAGGACGAGCACAGCGCGAACGTCGAGTGATCGCGAGGCGCCTTCGAGCTCGGATGCGCACGCCGAAGCACGCGCTGGGTACCGCCTCCGTCAAACGAGGTCCCAGACCGAATGCTTGCGCGGCGGTAGCCAGCCGATGATGAGGATGACGGGTACGAACAAGAACGGAACAGCCGCCAGCATCCCTATCCAATGGCTCCACCCGGCGTCGCGTGCGCGATGAACCGCATTCCACGCTAGCGCGGCGAAGAAGGCGAAGGTGGTCAGACAGACCAGCGTGGCCACCTCTCCGTTCAGCCATGGATCGATGAGCGTGAAGGGATTCAACCAGCTCATGGGCCAGGACCAACCATCGGCCAGATCGGGCCTCAGGTGCAGGACTTGAAGGTCGATGGCGGCCTTGCCCAAGCCGAGCATGGCCACGTTCCTGGCGAAGAGGCGGCGCGTCGCGCGGCCGTCGCAGTGGAGCATCCGCTGAAGGGTTCTCATGGTCGGTGTTCGTAGTGGATTCCTTGTGGGCCCGCCATTAGCATCCGATCAGCGCGCGGGCACCGTTACGCTCGGCCCGATCGTTACGCCGGGCATTGGTGGAGGCGTCGCACGGCTCTTTCTGCGCCCGCGGAAGAAGAGATACATGTTGAAGAAGAGCATGACACCCAAGTAGATGGCGAAGCCCCCGAGCTTGCTGGCCAGCGTCTCCACCACTTCCTGGTTGGTGTCGAACGGATCGTCGGTCCAATAGCCATCGACCTCCATGATGCGCAGCGCAAAGCCGATGTTCAGCAGGTAGAAGCCCACCTCGAAGAGCTTGTTGGTGGCATCGGCGATATCCGACTTCCCCTTGAAGATGTCCAGCATGAACACGCGCCCGTTGCGGAAGAGCGTGCGTGCCACGTAGAGGGTGAGCAGGAGTACCACCGGCAGGTACACGGCGTAGGTGAGGATGAACTTGTCTGTCATGGCTCTTGGTTTTATCGGGGCGCGTCATGACGCGCCCGTGGGTTGCTGTTGGGGTGCGTCATGACGCGTCCGTACGATCCGGCTCCAGATCAGGAGCACGGCGATGTTCTGGTAGTGCAGTCCGGCGAGGATGAAGAGGATGAGCGCGATGCGTCCCGAGAGCACGCCGATCATCTGGATGACGCCGGTGATCGGCTCCCAATCCGCAACGGTGAGCGCGATGTACCCGGCGTTGAGCACGTAGCACGCCACCAGCAGGATGTTGTTCACCGCATCCACGAAGCGTGCATCATCGTCGAAGATCCGCAGCATCCAGATCCTTCCATGCCGGTGGCACACCTGCGCCACGTACACTGCTATGGCCGTCATCGCCGGGAAGAAGAGGAGGTAGCTGAGCAGGTTGAGGTTCATGGCCGGCCCTTCTTCGCGGTGATGAACAGGTAACGGAAGAGATCGCGTTGCGTGCCTAGCGCGATGCCCAGGATGCAGCTGCGCAAGTGCGCGCGTTCAAGCGCTTGCAGCGTGCCGCCACGGAGCAGCCGCTTCGCTTCGAGCCAGAGCATCAGCAGCGGGCCATGAAGAGCGCAGGGCCCCATGCGCCAGCTCCAATCCTCCGTCTCGATGTCCTCGAAGCCCACCTTGCGCATGGCGCCGATGAAGGCATCGCGTTGTGCGAAGCATTCCATGGCCCAGCCTTCTTCCGTGGCGCGTACCATGCGGGCGCGCGTGCCGCCAGGCTGCTTCACCAGGAAACCATCGGTAAGCGCGATGCGACCGCCGGGCTTCAGGATCCTGGCCGCTTCGCGCAGCACGTCCTCCTTGCTCTCGCCGCTGCCATAGCACAGGCTTTCCAGGGCGTAGACCCCATCCATGCAGCCATCGGCCAGCGTGGTCCGGCGGAAGTCGCCGTGGTGCATGGTCACATGGCCGCCCAGGCCTTGGGCACGCGCGACCGCATCGCCTTCGCGTTTCTGCTCCTTCACTGCGGTGATGGCGTCCACCTCGCTGTCGTAGCAGGCGGCCACCAGCCGGGCAGCTGCGCCATAGCCGCAGCCCAGGTCGGCCAGCCGGGTGCCGGCTCCTGGTGCCAGTTTGCTCACCACTTGATGCACGAGCTCCTCCAGCATGCGCTTGCGGTGGCACGGGTTCAAGCCCCAGCGCCAGTACCCGAAGTGCAGGTGGCCCTCGCAGCTCCATTGCTTGTAAAGCGCCGCGCTCGCGTGGTAGTGCGCGTCGATCCGCGGGTCGATCGCCGGCAGCGCGGGCACCGGATGCAGGCTGTATGTATTCGGTGTTTCAGGAAGTATTGAAAATACGCTGTCCGAAAAAGCCGGCACTGGGTCCGGCATGGCGCGGTGGTGGTGGGCGCGTGTCATTTGAGCAGGGTGGTTGCGGCCTTCACGAACCACTGCACGTCTCGGCGGGTGCTGTGCTCCAGCAGGGTGTCCAGCCGGGTGGTCAGGTCGTGCAGGTCGTGGGTCATCTTCCTGAAGCTCTTTGCCTCGGGCGTGCTGCCGGGGATATCCTCCAACTCGTCCAGCAGGCGCACCAGTGGTTCCAGCTCGCGCTTCTTGCGCTCGCGGGTGATGTGCGTAGCCACCTTCCACACGTCCTTCTCTGCCTCGAAGTACTCGCGCCGCTCGCCGCTCTTCAATACGCGCTTCACCAGGCTCCATCGATCAGCGCGCGCAGGTTCGTGTTGGCGTTGCCGCGGCTGATGTTCAACTGCTCCATGGCGTCCTCTGTGCTCAAGGGCTCGTGGCTGATGAGCAGCAGCGCATGCACCTGCGCCATGCTGCGGTTGATGCCCCATGCGCTTCCGAAGGCGCCCCAAGCCTCGATGAACCGTTCGCGTGCTTCCTTCAGGTCGGTCGTGCGTGCCATGGTCGTTCGTCTTGCGTGGGCCAAACGTAGTACGGAATAATGGAACTTTCAATTAGTATTGAAAATAAAATCCCGGACAGGGGACGGCCCCGATGGATGCATCGGGGCCGTTGTGCTCAGTTGTGGATGTAGTAGGTGGGCACGTCTCCGCAATAGTTGGGGCAGGGTTCGGTGGTGATGATGGCCGGCGGTGCGGGGTTGGCTTGTCCGGAGGTGCCGGAGAAACTGGCCGGATGCATGCGCATGGTATAGTAGCCGGAGGTTTGCCGTTCAGGCGTGAGCTTGATCCCCGTGCAGCCGGCAGCGGCCAGCATGCCCTGTATGTCCGCCTTCTTGAAGTTGGCCGCGTAGCTCTTCTCGCCAGCGTTCTTCACGAAGTTGATGCGATCCTTCGCCTCCTGAACGGTGAGCAGGGTCATGGGCGTGGTGGCGCTGGTGATCCGGTCGTGCATGCGATACTTGAGCGAGGTGCCATTGTAGATGGGCTCACCGGTGCTCTTCACCGCAATGGCGATGCAGGTGCCTTTGGTGTCGCTGGCCACGCGGCGCGCATTGTAGAAACGTACGTGCGTGCAGCTGGCATCGGCCATCAGGCTGTTGAGCGCTGAGGCGTCGAAGTAGGCTTCCACGAAACCGCTTTCACCTGCAAGGCTCTTCGGCGGAGCAGTGCAAGAGGCGGAGAGAAGGACGGCGCAAGCGCCGGCAAGCAGGGGCATGGAACGCATGGTGGTAAGAGGTTGGTGCTTGCGAAAGCTAGCAGGATCCAGCGAACGAGCAAGCCTCGGTGGATTTCCGAATGGGGCAAGCCAGGTGCGTCCCGCTTCTCGCTCAGGGCAACTGCTCGTCCAGCGTGCTGGTGGGCACGCTTCCTCCGATATTGCTGAGGATGGGGTCACGGTCGTTGCCGATGCCCACGTACTTCACCGTGCCGTCCATGTTCACGTCGGTAGGCAGGTAGCCGGCGATGGTATTGGTGGGCACCGAGCCGCCGATGGCTTGCAGGATCGGATCCCGGTCGTTGTCCTGTCCCACGTAGCGCAACGTGCCGTTCGCATCCGCATCCCCGGCCCAGAGCGCCTGCACGTTCAGGATGGTCTTCAGCGCATTCGTGCCGTAGGTGCTCATGGCTCCCGAACGGAAGTCGATCGTGGGCGCGGCCCCGTTGAAGTTCACGGTATTGAGCGTCATCGCCCCCAGGTGGTTCCGATGCCGCACCACAACGTAGTAGTTGGCTGGTCCGATCCCGAATGTGAGCAACGCCGAGCCATCGCCAGACACCACGTCGCCATCGCGCTGGAGCAGGGCATGGCGCGAAGCCAGCAGGATGGTCGGATCGCCCGAGCTCCTCAGTTCCACCCGTATCCAGTCGACGATGGCGTTGTTGCCTGTTGTGCTTAGCACGCCGATGGTCGTTGTTTCTGCGCCGCCACCCGCGGCGTTCGCGTAGCCCATGGCGGAGTACGGCTCCTGGAGCGGGAGAAGGTTGTTGTCGCGCAGGCTGTCGATCATCAAGCCCGTGTTGGTGTCATAGGGCCCATCGAGCCAGAACTTCACATTCGCCTGGGCTTGTGCGGCTGCGGTGATCGTGAAGTTCGTATTGCTCATATCGAAGAAGATGTTGCCGTTCGCCTTCACAATGATGCGCGCCGCAGTGGTGGCCGTGTTGGGCACGGTGATCGTCTCGCTGCCATCGTTCGCGGTGGCGCTCAATAAGGTCACGGGCCAGGTTAGGCCGCCGTCGGTGCTCAGGAAGATGTCCACATTCGCGCAGCTCACGGGCGAGGCTGTTGTACCGGCCACGTTCCATGTCACCGTTTGCAAGCTATTGCCCGCCCAGTTCACCGCCGTGTTCGGTGCGGTAACTTGGAATGGGCCTGCCGTTCCGTTCACGGTCACCACCATGTTGTCCTGCGCGTTGCAGCCTCCGCCCACGGCGTTGTCGCGCACGGTCAGGCGGAAATTGTAGGTGCGTGCCACCGAAGCGAGCACTTCCCATGTGGGCGTGGTGTTGCTGATGATCGCGCCCAGGTTGGGCAAGAAGCGTTGGTTGCTGGCAACGGGCAGGAAGGGGCGGAAGCACGGCCCGCCGGTGCTGGTGGCCACAGGCGGCTGCGTGGCCACGGCGTTGTCCATCTGCTCCCAACTGTAGGTGAGCGCATCGCCGCTGTTGGCATCGGTGCCGATGCCGGTGAGCACGAACGGAGTGCTCCGTGGGATCACGCGATCGGCTCCGGCATTCGCCGTCGGCGGCGCGTTCACCAGCGCCGTCACCGCGTCACAGGTATGCCCCGCCCCGGTGATGAAGGTGTGGATCTCGCCGAGGCTGTACCCGCCGTACATCGCATCGCTGTGCGCGGCCACATTCGGGGAGCAGACCCCGGCGTAGCCCATGATGGTGATGCCGCTGCCCACTTCAACCGCGGCCGCAGCAGACCGATTGCAGTTGTTGTTCTGCGTATGGTTGCCGCCGAACTGATGGCCCATCTCGTGCGCCACATAATCGATGTCGAACGGATCGCCCACCGGTGCGCTCGATCCCGTGACACCTCCCGCCTTGTTGCTTGTGCAAACGCTGGACAGGTACGCCACGCCGCCACCTCCGGTGCTGAACACGTGGCCGATGTCGTAGTTGCCGGAACCGATGACGCTGTTGCAGGTGCTTATGTTCTGCCCCAGCATCGTGCTGCCGTTGTTGTTGGTGTAAGGGTCGGTTGAAGAGTTGAGGTAGATGAGGTTGTTGTTGTTCGCCACCAACTGGAGCGTCAGCGTGGCGTCGCGCTCGAACATCTGGTTCACGCGGTTCAAGGTGGTCGCCATGGCAGCGGCCGCCAGCGGCACCGTTCCGCCATGGTAGGCCGCGTACTCGCCCGTGCAGGCCAGCGCAAGGCTGTACGTGCGGAACTGGCAATCGCCTGCGCGCTCGCTCTCCAACGCAGCCATCACCGCCTGCGTGTGCGCTTCAATAGTCTCCGGGTCGTTCACATCGTCGAAGGCGCAATACGGGAAACCTGCAAGCGCCTTGTGGAAGTCGGATTTGCGGTAGCAAATGAGGTCGCTGGTGTTGCCATACGCATATGGGTCGATGAAGAAGGCCTCACGCGAGGCGGAGAGGACCATGGCGTGGAATCCATGAGGCGTGATGTCGAAGCGCACCGTCGCACCCGGGGCATCGATGCCATAGCCTGCATAGGTGCGTATCATGGGCAATTGCTCCTGCAGGTCTGGATGCATTACCGGGGATTCCATGAAGCGGTAACGCTGCACGGTGCCATCGGGCATGGGCAGCGCGATGATGCGATCGGCCTTGAGCGCCATCTCCGGGATGGTGCCGCTCTCGGCGCCCTCGAGCCGATCGCTCAGTTGCGTGCCATTGATGCGCACGATGCGGTAGGCATCCGGAACGATGCGACGCTCACCTGCATTCACGACTTCACGCTCGCTGATGTCAGTCCACCATACGGTGCTGCGGGAAGGGGATTGAGCGTGGAGGTTGTCAGGAAGGAGGAGCAGGATGGCACCGAAGCCGACCCAAGTCTTGAGAGAAAGCATGCGCGATCATACTGTAAGATGGCCGATCCGGGCAATGGCTTTCGGCAGGCCGCGCATTCAATCCGGCAGATGGGAATTCCGAGCCGTTCATTTCGGGCCTCCCTCGATGGACCTGCTACAGCAGCCCAGGAAACACAAGGGTCACCCGATGGCGGTTCCTGCCGGACCGAAAGGGACTTCCCGCATCTGCGCTATCGCTTCATGCGGGATGAACTTCTCGTCCCGTCAGAAAAGGAAGAAGCCCCTGTGAAGGGGCTTCGCTATTGCGGACCGGACGGGACTCGAACCCGCGACCTCCGCCGTGACAGGGCGGCATTCTAACCAGCTGAACTACCGGTCCGTTCAGCCCCGCCTTACGGCAGAGCGGCCGCAAATGTAGGCGCTGATCGTTTTCGTGCAAGCGGTTTGAAGAAGTTGTCAGTTGCAGGTTGTCCGTTGATGGGGCAGCACCCGGCTCTGCCGGACAACTGACAACAGAGAACGGACAACGCGCTTCTGGATCAGTAAAGCTTGGCTCGCTTGGTCAGGAACTCCAGCAGCACCGGCTCGAAACCCGCATTGATATCGGCCTCCACCAGATCGATGCGGTACTGGCCGCACTTCAGCTTCAGGCGGTGCCAGCGCTCGGCCATGGCGCTCTTATAGGCCTGGCGCACATCGCCGGGGTGGGCTTTCACTTGTTCGCCCGTCTCCACATCCACGAAGGTGTACGGGCGATCGGGGAGGTCCAGTTCCAGTTCGCGTTTGCGGTCCACTACGTGGAAAAGGATGATGTCGTGCTTGTTGAAACGCAGATGCTGCAAGGCGTCGAAGACCTCGGCCTCGCGGTCCGCACTGTCCAGCATATCGCTGAGCACAACCACCAGGCTGCGCCGCTGTGCGCGCCGCGCAATGTCATGCAGGGCCTCCACCACGTTGCTCGTTATGCCGCGCTGCGGAGCCTGGGTGCTCAGGAGCGTCTCCAGGTGCCCCATGAGGTGCCTGAGGTGTACGGCATTGCTCCGAGCTTCCTCTATCAACCGCACGTGCTCGCCGAAGACCGTGAGGCCCACGGCATCGCGTTGCTTGCGAAGGAGTTGGATGAACGCCGCTGCTGCATGCACCGCGAATTCGACCTTGTTGAATTCGATGCCGCCTTCCTTCTCAGGGAAGTACATGCTGCTGCTGGCATCGAGCACCAACTGGCAGCGCAAGTTGGTCTCCTCCTCGTAGCGCTTCACGTACAGCTTGTCCGTGCGCGCCAGCAGCTTCCAGTCCAGGTGCCGGGTGCTTTCACCGGGGTTGTAGGCACGGTGCTCGGCGAACTCCACGCTGAAGCCGTGGAAGGGGCTCTTGTGCAACCCGGCCAGGAAGCCTTCGACCACCTGCCGCGCCTTGAATTCAAGGGAGCTGAGCGCTTGGATCTGGTCTTGCTGGATGGGCATGGGACAAAGGTCGTTATCGCTGCGGCGCGGAACGGTTCAGTCTTCGTCAGGCATGTCGCCCGGCAGGTTGAACAGGCCCCAGTGTCCCAGCCTGAGGGTCAATCCCTGGGCCTGAATTCCCCCCCCCACCGGCAGGCCCCCCCCCCCCCCCCCCCCCCCCCCCCCCCCCCCGCGGGTCAGGCCGACCCCGCGGACGCGTGGCGTTGCTCCCGCACGGGAGCTGCCGCCATCTTCGGTTCAGTCGTGCGGTATGCCGGAGACTTCCTGCGAAGTTGACCGATCCTTCACCTCGGACCCTTTCGCGCGCTGCTTCGGCGAGAATCGAAACACGGCACCCCGCACGAAGCCGAAGTTCGTGCGGGGTGCGCGTTGTTAGCGTTGAGCGACTACGCCAGCTGCCCTTGCAGCTTCTGGTTCAGTTGCGCTTTGGGCACAGCGCCCACGCTGCGGTCCACCACTTGCCCGTTCTTGAAGAACAGGATGGTGGGTATGCTGCGGATGCCGTACTTCATGCTGATGCCGGGGTTGTTGTCCACGTTGAGCTTGCCGATCACGGCCTTGCCTTCGTATTCGGCGGCGAGTTCCTGCACCACCGGGCCCACCATGCGGCAGGGGCCGCACCATTCCGCCCAGAAGTCCACTACCACGGGCTTGTCGCTCTTGAGGACGAGTTCTTCGAAGTTGCTGTCGGTGAATTCGAGTGCCATTGCTGTCGGAGGCCGATCTATCGGCCAGTGTTTGTTTGGGTTGCTGGTCGTTCCTTGCGCAGGTTCCTTACTACCGGTCTGCGGCGTCAAAGGTACCCCCACAGAGCGATCTCCTTGCCAGGGGGAATTGCACGACGATGTGTCAGTTAATGGTGTAGGAAACATGGGGGAGGCCACATCGTGGCGTCGCCAACTCTTCGCTTTACGCCTCGCATGGTTCCCGCTTGGCCCACCCTGGGCCACGTTTTCCTCCGGGCTGATGCCCCTTAATCCCTTGCCATTCGCATGGCATGGGCATCGGCTGTCCAATGTGGCGGACCAATTCGTCCTTCGCGTGTTCCACGTGCAGCTACAGAGCGACCTTGTTCGCGTACCCAACCTCCAACAAGCTGACAGCCAGTGGTTGCCATTGATATCCGTACGGTACGGCATAAGACCTTGAGATAGGCGTGCTACTGACGTGTACCTTGGCATGGATCCTTAGCCACTCGTCGATGCATGCTCATGGTTTAATAGTCGGCCTCCTGTGCCTGGTTGTTGCCATCGGATGCAAGAAAGAAGGCGAGGAGGACGATAGAGCCGGGGTTCCGGGCCTACCGGTAGTGGTTACACTTACCGTTGTTGACACCACTTCCGTGTCCGCGACCGTCGCAGGCGAAGTAACTGTTCAAGGTGCCAGCGCGGTGTTCGTCCGTGGTGTTTGCTGGTCAACGAACGTCAACCCCACTACCTCTGATCTTGCCCAACCGGATGGCAACGTCGGTCTAGGCAGCTTTACCGTAGTCCTAGGGGCATTGCAGCCGAGCACTTCCTATCATGCACGTGCATATGCTACGAACGATAATGGAACCGGGTATGGGGCCAACGTTTCCTTCACAACAGCGGCCGCACTGTTCACAGCGGGCGCTGGGGTAACCGACATAGATGGAGAGGTTTATCCTTCCATCGTCTTCCCCAATGGCCAGGAGTGGATGTCCGAGAACCTTCGCACGAGCCGTTACCGCAATGGGGCCAGTATTCCAGAGGTTGCCGTGGCCTCATCATGGGTTGCGCTTACCACGGGAGCATATTGCTATCCAGGCAATACGACATCCTTTGGTGCAACGTATGGCAAACTCTACAACTGGTATGCTGTCAGTGATGCTCAAGGGGTCTGTCCCAACGGATGGCACGTGCCTTCGGATCTTGAATGGAAATCCCTCGAGACCTTCTCGGGACTTCCGGTTTCCGAATTGGATGCAACCGTTTCGAGGGGTGTTGCGGGGAACGTAGGAGGGAAGCTGAAGAGCATCAGCCTCTGGGAGGTGCCGAACATCGGTGCGACCAACGAGACCGGGTTCACTGCGCGACCGTGCGGAGCCAGGAACTACTCTAACGGCGGTGGGTTCACACCCATCGGCAACAGTGCTGCCATCTGGTCTTCCTCGCCGAACGGATCACTCTATGCCTGGGCCAGGGGATTGAACAGTTCCAATGGCGGGATCTCTCGTGGAAGCCAGTCCTTCAAAGCGAATGGCTACTGCATCAGATGCTTGAGGGACTAGCCGCTTCAGATGATTGACGAGGCTCAATTCAGGACATAGCTGATATCGGCCATCCCATCCAGTGCCGAAACGAGTTCCTCGGTGATCCCCACGCTAAGGCTCTTGCTGGGCAGGTCCACGGCCATGTTCTCGGCTTGGCTCACCAAGGTGAGGTTCACCTTGCACTTGCCCGGGTTCGCCTTGATCAGCAGTCCAAGGTCATGGATCAGTTCGTCTGTCACCCGTTCCGACTCCACCTTGAGCGTGAGCTTGTTCATGTACTTCTCCCGCACATCGCCCAGCAGTTCCATGCTCGTGATCTTGAATTCCATCTGCCCTTCGTCGCGCCCCCAGGTGCGGGCCATGGCGCGGCCCTTCACGAAGAGCAGGGCACCCTGCTGCAGATAGAGCTTGAAGCGCATGTAGTCCTCGCTGAAGAGCATGAAGTCATGCGAGCCGAAATGGTCCTCCAAACTGAGCGTGCCGAAGGGCTTGCCGCTCTTGGCGATGCGGTGCTCCGCCTTCGTGACGATCCCGGCGAAGCTCACGTCGCGGCCTTCGAGCGCCTTCAGATCGGTGAGCTGTGAGAGGTTGTGGTGGCAGAGGTGCTTGATCTCCAGCCTGTGGTCGTCCAGGGGATGCCCGCTGAGGTAGAAGCCGATGACTTCCTTTTCGAAGTGCAGTTGCTCCAGCGCGCTCCAGCCTTCTATCAAAGGCAGCGAAGGTTCCGGCGCGCCGCTCTCGGTGCCTGCCTCGCCGAACATGTTCACCTGGCTGCTGTCCTGCTGGTCCTGGAACTGCTGCCCGTAGCGCATGATGCTCTCCATCCACGTGGGCTTGCCTTCGCTGTTCCCGTGGAAGAAGACCGCACGCATCACCTTCAGTGAATCGAAGGCACCGGCATAAGCGAGGCTCTCCATCGCCTTCTTGTTCGCGGCACGCAGATCGACGCGGCGCATGAAGTCGAAGATGGTCTTGAAGGCACCGCCCTCCTCCCGCGCTTTCACTATCGCGGCCACCGCGTTCTCGCCAACGCCCTTCACCGCGCCAAGGCCGAAACGGATGTGACCTTTCTTGTTCACGCTGAATTGGAACTGGCTCTCGTTCACATCGGGGCCGAGCACCTTGATGCCCATGCGACGGCATTCCTCCATGAAGAAGGTGACCTTGTCGATCTGGCTCTGCGAATGCGTGAGCACCGCCGCCATGAACTCGGGACCGTAGTTGGCCTTGAGCCATGCGGTCTGGTAGGCGACGAAGGCGTAGCAGGTGCTGTGCGATTTGTTGAAGGCGTATTGCGCGAAGGCCTCCCAATCCTTCCACACTTTCTCGCAGACCTTCTCATCGAGCCCCTTGGCCGCGGTGCCCGTGAGGAACTGGCCCTTCATCTTATCGAGCGTGGCGCGGTCCTTCTTGCCCATCGCCTTGCGCAGCACGTCCGCATCGCCTTTGCTGAAGCCAGCGAGCTTCTGCGAGAGCAGCATCACCTGCTCCTGATAGACCGTGATGCCGTAGGTCTCCTTGAGCAACTCCTCCATCTCGGGCAGGTCGTAGCTGATCTTCTCCTGCCCGTGCTTGCGTTTGATGAAGCTGGGGATGTATTCCAGCGGACCCGGCCGGTACAGCGCGTTCATGGCGATGAGGTCGCCGAATTGATCCGCCTTCAGTTCACGCAGGTACTTCTGCATACCCGGACTTTCGAACTGGAAGGTGCCGTTGGTCTCCGCACGCTGGTAAAGCGCGTAGGTCTTCGAGTCGTTCAAGTCGATCTCGTCGATCTTGATCTCGATACCGTGGTTCTGGTCGATCAGGCGCAGCGCATCGCGGATGATGGTGAGCGTCTTCAGCCCGAGGAAGTCCATCTTGATCACACCCGCGTCCTCGATCACCTTGCCATCGTACTGCGTCAGCAGCAGTGTCGATTCCTTCGAGACGCACACCGGGATGATCTCCGTCAAGTCGCTGGGCGCGATGATGATCCCCGCCGCATGGACGCCCGTGCCGCGCACACTGCCTTCCACCTTCTCCGCTTCGCGCAGCACGTCGGCGGTGAGCTCGCCGCTCTCGAGGATCTCGCGCAACTGCTTCACGCTGGCGATCTCATCGGCTCCGAAGCCCTCGCGTGCCTTCAAGCTGTCCGCGCCTTCGAGCGGTGCATGCAGCACGCGACCCAGCTCGATGCCCGGACGTTCCGGCACCAGCTTCGCCAAACGATCGGCCTCGCTCAGCGGCAGGTCCATCACGCGCGCCACATCGCGGATGCTGCTCTTCGCCGCCATGCCGCCGTAGGTGATGATCTGCGCCACCTGGTTCTGGCCGTACTTCTGCACCACGTAGTCGATCACCTTCTGGCGCCCTTCGTCGTCGAAGTCGGTGTCGATATCGGGCATGCTCTTGCGGTCCGGATTCAGGAATCGCTCGAAGAGCAGATCGTACTTGATCGGGTCGATGTTGGTGATGCCCGTGCAATAGGCCACCACGCTTCCGGCTGCGCTGCCACGACCGGGACCGATCAACACGCCGATGTCGCGGCCGTGGTTGATGAAGTCCTGCGTGATGAGGAAGTAGCCGCTGAAGCCCATCGTCTTGATGGTGAACAGCTCGAAGTCGATGCGCTCCTTGATCTTGGGGCCGAGTGATTCGATGCCACCGGTGAGGCCCAGCTCGCCTCCACTACCTCCTTCACTTCCCTTGCCCAGGTATCGCTTCACTGCTCCCTCGTACGTCAGGTGCTTCAAATACTCGTCCTGGTCCGCGAAGCCATCGGGGATCTGGAAGTTGGGAAGGAGGATGTCCTTCTTCAGCTTCAGCGGTTCGATCTTGTCGACGATGAGGTTGGTGTTGTCCAGCGCCTCGGGCAGGTCGCTGAACACCTTCGCCATCTGCGTGGTGGTCTTGAAGAAGAACTCGTCGTTCGGGAAGGCGAAGCGCTTGCCCTTCTGCGATCCTTCCTCGTCGCCGTCGTCGGCCTTGGGCGTGCTCTGCTTCTCGCCGGTGTTGATGCACAACAGGATGTCGTGCGCATTGGCGTCCTGCTGATCGACGTAGTGGCTGTCGTTGCTGGCGATGATGGGCACATTGTACTTCGCCGCCCACTGCACCAGAACGGCGTTCACCTGGTCCTGCTCGGGGATGCCGTGGCGCTGCAGCTCGATGTAGTAGTCCTCGCCGAATTGCTCCAGCCACCACTTGAACTCCACTTCTCCGGCGGCTTCGCCCTTGCGCATGATGGTGCGCGGCACGCTGGCACCCAGGCAGCAGGTCGTCGCGATCAGTCCCTCCTTGTACTTCTCAACGAGCTCCTTGTCGATCCGCGGGTACTTGCTATAAAAGCCCTCTGTGTAGCCGAGCGAGCAGAGCTTGCTCAGGTTCTTGTAGCCCGTGGCGTTCTTCGCCAGCAGCAACTGGTGTACACGCTGGTCCTTGTCGTCGCGCGTGAAGGTCTTGCGTGTGCGATCCACCACCAGGTAGAACTCGCAGCCGACGATGGGCTTCACCTTCGGCGTGCCGTCCTCGTTCTTGTGCTTGCCCGCCTCCGCCACGAACTTGAACACACCGAACATGTTGCCATGATCGGTGATCGCCAATGCGGGTTGGCCATCGGCAGCGGCCTTCTTGTAGAGAGCAGGAATGGCGGCGGCGCCATCCAACAGCGAGAACTGGGTGTGGACGTGGAGGTGGGAGAACTTCATCGCGGGGGACCGCGAAACTACCCGGTGCTGGAGGAAGGACAAGCAATCAGTTATTCACAGCATTGCGAGCCGCAATCGCCAAGCGACTACTGCACCACCATTCTTCCTCTCAACTGGTTCTCCTTGTTGCGCGCCAGCAGTTCATAGACCCCGGTCCGCCAGTCTTTCGTGTCGAGCAGTATGCTGCCGGTAGCTCCCGGAATGAGGTGTACGGTACGTCCCTGTACATCGATGAAGGCAAGTTGCCAAGCCCCATCCGTTTCCAGGCAATGCAATGCGTACCGAACCGCTCGTTGGTACGGGCGCGATCATCAGACTTTTGTCTGCCATTGGTTCTGCGATACCCACGGCGGCGCATGGACAGACCCACAACTCTGCTCCGGGTTGGCTTGTAGTCGCACTGAAGAAAATCCTGTCGCCAACGTCAACAATGTCATTGGGGTGGCTATCCGATGAGCCCGTGTTGATGTCATGGACCATGTACGTTCCGGAAGACGTGCCATTGCTGTACCAAAGCTCCCAACCATGAATACCATCATGACCATCGAAGAAGACTCCCTCGCAACCGTATGAGAGACTGCCAATTCCGCCCAACTGGTCTGTTAGGAGATAGGTTTCTATGCCATCGGACTTGTAAATCCCAATGGGAGGCTGGAGAGTGCCATCGTTCCCGACGAAGAAGAGCCAGTCACCGACCACGACTGGGTTAGAAAGCCCCATAGTTCCATCTTCAGGTCCAGGATTGAGATCCGTGACGAGGTAGGTCCCTTCAAGGGTTCCGTCACTCATCCAAAGTTCCCGTCCCTGCTCATCTGTGAGTGCGCTGAAGATCACGCCACCGTCGAGCACGCGCATTTCAGCGATCCACGAGCCCTCCATACCTGGTCGAATGTCCTTCACCATCCATGTCCCCGCCTCGGTGCCATCGGTTCGCCAGAGTTCACCCCCGTGGATGGTATCGGTACCGGAGAAATACGCAATGCCGTCGACCTCGTAGAATTCTTGCAGAACTGTTGGAGTGCTTTCTGGCCCAATATCCTTGACCAGCACTGTACCCTCTTCTGTGCCATCGCTTCGCCACAGGGCCCAGCCATTCGTGTCAGCTACTGCCCAGAACAGAAGTTGTCCATTCACTGCGATCATCTGGCTGACGTCGCTGCTTGCGCCTCCGGGGTAGATGTCTTTCACCAATGTCGTTCCGGTCTCGGTGCCATCCGTTCGCCAGAGTTCGTCTCCGGTATCAGGTTCGCCGGCTGTGAAATACACGAAACCATCGAGCCCGGTTGGCTGTCCGGGATACAACGAATTGTTGGACACTGGGTTGATATTCTTGATCATCGAAGTGCCTGCCTCGGATCCATCACTCTTCCAAAGCTCATCGCCATGCATGCCGTCGTCAGCGCTGAAGTACAAAGTCCCGTCGATAGCGGTAAGCCAACTCAAAGAAGATTGTAGGGGACCGGGCCTGATATCCTTCACGAGTTGCGTACCTCCAGGTGTACCATCAGTGCGCCACAGTTCGGAGCCAGTAGCGGGTGTGCTTGCCCGGAAAAGGATGGAGCCGCTCACATCGACAAAGCGCGATGGCGAAGAGCTCGATGAGCCTGAGTTGATATCGAGCAATAGTTGAGGTTGCTGGGCCCAGATCGGAACATCTGGTGCCAATAGGATCACGAGGAGAGGAGGTCCAATACGAATAGTCATGGGTGTATTGATTTTGGTTGCCCTCTTCGCCGCAACGGTAAATATCGAATGGAAAGGATATCTGTCTGCACGTAAGTGGAGACTTTTGAGGAACGGCTCGATCAAGCATGGTATCGGTGAGTCCTTCAGTCCAGCAGGGTCGTCTGAAAAGCCCCCTGTCGCCTAGGCACTTCGCATTCGTGAGACTCCGGTCGCGTTCGCAGAGCCTCACTTGCCCGGAGTGACGTGCGGCGCGGAGTGATTTTGTTCGCGTTGGTATCACAGCTCGTGATACCATCCGCAAACCCAGCAACGGCAGGGGGTATCACAATTTGTGATACCCCTTGTGCTTCTATAGCCCTTGTCCTGCGGGGGATTCAAGGCTTTTGAAGGCCGTACACCAGGCCTCGTCTTTATGCGAGTACCGGCAAGTGCGGTTCCTGCAAGCACGGGATCACAATCCGTTCCTCCCAACACCAAAAGCCCGGACCATCGCCGGGCTTTCGAAAGCTCAGATGGAGCCGGGCCTCCCGTATTCCGGAACCCTGCAACCAACACGAAGATCAGAATCCCCCAACCCCCGGCCCCGTCGCCACACCACTGTTCAAGTGCGCTGCAAGCGCTGCCTCGTTGGAGATCATCACCCGTCGCGCCTTGCTGCCTTCGAAACCACCGAGGATGCCGGCGGCTTCCAGTTGGTCCACGATGCGGCCCGCGCGGTTGTAACCGAGCTTGAGCTTGCGCTGGATGAGCGAGGTGCTGCCTTGCTGCGTTTGCACCACCAGGCGGGCGGCCTCCTCGAACATGCTGTCGCGGTCGCCGTCGTCCAGGTCGCCGCCGCCTTCGCCTTCCTCCATGGGCGGCTCGGGCAGGAGCAGGGCTTCGGGGTAGCCGCGTTGGTTGCCGATGAACTCGGTGATGCGGTCCACCTCCGGCGTATCCACGAAGGCGCACTGGATGCGGATCAGTTCGTTGCCGGTGCTCAGCAGCATGTCGCCGCGACCGATCAGCTGGTCGGCACCGCCGGTATCGAGGATGGTGCGGCTGTCGATCTTGCTCGTTACGCGGAAGGCGATACGCGCCGGGAAGTTGGCCTTGATGGTACCGGTGATGATGTTGACGCTCGGGCGCTGCGTGGCGATGATGAGGTGGATGCCGATGGCGCGCGCGAGCTGTGCAAGGCGTGCGATCGGTGTTTCCACTTCGCGACCGGCCGTCATGATCAGGTCGGCGAACTCGTCCACCACCAGGATGATGTAGGGGAGGTAGCGGTGGCCGTTCTCCGGGTTCAGGCGGCGGCTGATGAACTTGGCGTTGTACTCCTTGATGTTGCGCACCTGCGCATCCTTCAGCAGCTCGTAGCGCTCGTCCATCTCGATGCACAAGCTGTTCAAGGTGGCCACCACCTTCTTGGTATCGGTGATGATGGCATCGCTGTCGCCGGGGAGCTTGGCGAGGAAGTGGCGCTCGATCTTGTTGAACAAGGTGAGCTCCACCTTCTTCGGGTCCACCAACACGAACTTGATCTGGCTCGGGTGCTTCTTGTAGAGCAGCGACACCAGGATCGCGTTCAAGCCAACCGATTTTCCTTGGCCGGTGGCTCCCGCCATCAGCAGGTGCGGCATCTTGGCGAGGTCGGTGACGAAGGTTTCGTTGCTGATGGTCTTGCCCAGCACGATGGGCAGGTCCGCCGTGCTGTTCTGGAACTTCTCGCTGGCGATGACCGCGCGCATGCCCACCACCTGCGGCTTGCTGTTCGGCACTTCGATGCCGATGGTGCCCTTGCCGGGGATCGGCGCGATGATGCGGATGCCCAGCGCGGCGAGGCTCAGCGCGATGTCGTCCTCCAGGTTCTTGATCTTGCTGATGCGCACGCCCGCCTGCGGGATGATCTCGTACAGCGTGACCGTCGGCCCGATCGTCGCCTTGATCTTGTCGATGCCGATGTTGTAGTGACCGAGCGTCTCCACGATGCGGTCCTTGTTCATCTCCAACTCCTCCTTGGTCACGGTGATCTCACCGCTGCCGTGATCGATCAGCAGGTCGATCGGCGGCGGCTCGTAGCTGCTGAGGTCCAGCTTGGGATCATACTCTCCGAACTCCTGGAGCTTGGCTTCGATCTGATCTTCGCTGAGGAACTTCTCCTCGGTGTTGGCGATCACGCTCATGCCGTTGAGGTCGCCGTTGAGGTCTTCGGCGCTGCTCATGACTGGAGAGAGCACGGGTTCCACCACTTCCATCGGGGTGGTCTCCAACTCGAGCTCGGGTGACACCTCCACGTCTTCCTCCTCCTTCTTCTCAGCGATATCCTCTGAAGCGGGTCCTTGTTCAGCAATAGGTTCCTCGCTCACAGCACCCGTCGGGAATTCCACGATCGGCTCCTTCATGCGAACGCCTGGCTTGGTCCAGCCGTCCTCTGCAAGCGGTTCTTCAGCTACGACGGGTTCATCCTTCTTCGACTTCCCGAGGATTGCATGTACCCATCCGAAGCCAAGATCGAACGTGTAGACCGCGAAAGCCGCAGCGCTGAATACGAGTAAGGCTCCCGCTCCGAAATTGCCGAGGAAGGTGGTGAGGTGGCGGGTCATCACGATGCCGACTCCGCCGCCGAGAAAGCTGAGTTCGCCGCGGAAGAAGTACCCGAGGAGCGCAGGTAGCCAAAGCATCGACATGGCCGTCCAGCCGATCGTACGACGGGTGGGCAGCAGCCAAGTGCCCAACAGGATGCGAATGCCGAAGAGGAAGCTCCATAAGGGAAAGGCGAAAGCCGCAAGGCCGAACCATGTGTGCATGAACTGGTGGGCGGTGAGCGCGCCGAGCTTGCCCAACCAGTTCTCCACGGCCACTTCGGGACTGAAGATCTCCGTCCATGGGCGGCTCATGAGGTCCTGATCGGCGCGCCAGGTGAAGAGGAAGCTGGCGAAGGCCACCACCAGGAATGCGGAGGCTAGCACGAGCACCAGGCCCAGAACGCGATGCACGCGTCCGTCGGTGAAGAAAGCACTGATGCGCGCCCAGCGGTTCTCGCCAGACGCGGCAGCCTTACGCGGTTTGCGTTTCCGAGGTTCTTCGGAAGCCGCAGCTTCTTCCTCAGGGGCTTCTTCGCGAAGCCGGTTGCGTTTCTCGGTGGCCAAGGTGAAAACGGGATTCGCCCGCACGTGCGAGGCGATGCGTCGAAGGTCGAACCCTTGGCTAGGGCAACGGGGCGCGGGGGGAGGGTAGTATCAACAGGCCGGGGTTGATGGGGGGCAGTTGTTCGTTGTCAGTTGTCAAACTGGCTCAAGATGCATGGATGTCGGAAGCCCGACAACTGACAACTGACAACTTAGGCCCCTACATCGAGAACGTCCCCAGCACTTCGGCCAACTCGTGGTGGAGCACCGGCGCCGATACCTTCTCGAACTCGTCCTTGGGCTCGAACTTGGCCATATCCACATCGCCTGGGGTTACCGTTGTGGCATCCAGGTGCATACGCACACCGTTCTGTACCATTTCGTAGCGCATCAGCACGCCGGGCACTTCGGCGAATGGCCCGAACCAATTGGGGTTCTCTATACGGATGCGGTCGGTGTACCAGAGCTCGATCTCGCGTTGCGCCATCTTATCGAAGATGGCCACGGCTTTCTTGCAGGGATACCCTGCGATCGTATCCACATCGTTGGTGAAGAGGATCGTCGGGTTGCCGTACTCCTCATTGAAGAGGCCCAAGTCGCGCGGTTGCAGGTGCGCCACGATCTTCTTGCCCATCATGCTCAAGTGGTAGTCCATGGCCTGGCCGCTGTTGTCCACTTGCATGAACGTGCGGAAGATGCCCATGCCAGCACTGAGTTCGGCTACCTGCTTGTCGGAGGTGAACCAGAGCGTAGTCGACTCGGGGAGCATGCCCACCATCAGACCGTTCGGATCATAATCCGGGAAGCTCAGCGCATACTCGATGGTTCCCTCGTCAACATAACGTGTGAGCAGGCCGGTGCCGCAGCTGAGGAAGAGCGGAGCCACAGTGCTCAAGAGCAGGAGTTGGCGAACGCGCATGGCGATGGGATTAGGAGCGGTTTCCTCCTACGGTACGACAAGCGAAAGGGTTTCATCGACGAACGAGCCGTCTGGACTGACGGGCACCGGTGGAGCCCTAAGCCGATTTCCGCCCCGACAACCGGGGCTTACCTTGGCCGCACCATGGAATTAAGACTGATAGAAGCGGCCTCAGAGATCGGCGCCGGCACGCGTGGCACCAGCATGGGCATGGCAGCTTTGCGGGTAGCCGCATGGAAGCTGGGGAGTGAGCTCTTCGGGCACGCAGAGGAGAGTGTGCTGCGCGACGAGAACGACGTGCTCTACGAGGACGACCGGAGCCCGAATGCCCACCACATCGATGGTCTCATCCGCTTCGAGAGCGACTTGGCGTACGAGGTGTACAAGTACCTGCGCAACAGCGTATTCCCTATCGTTGTCGGTGGCGATCATTCCATAGCGATCGGATCCGTCTCAGGCACCAAAATGGCCTTCCCCGAGCAGCGTTTGGGAGTGGTTTGGATAGATGCCCACGCCGACCTGCACAGCCCTTGGACGACCCCCAGCGGGAATGTCCACGGGATGCCCTTGGCCCTGCTCATGCAAATCGAGAAAAAGGGCAAGAACCGTCCCCGGGTATACACCATGGACACGTGGGACCGCCTGCGGAAGATCGGTGTCAGTGGCCCCAAACTCCTTCCGGGCGACCTGGTCTTCATCGGCCTGCGCGACTACGAAGCCGAAGAAGAGGCCATCATCAAGGAGCATGGCATCAAGGTCATCACGGTTGAAGATCTGCGAAAGAAGGGAGCGGCACAAGCCGTGAAGGACAGCCTGGCGCACTTGGCGGGGTGCGACCGCCTGCACGTGAGCTTCGATGTGGATTGCCTCGACCCGAGCATCTCCGTTGGTACGGGAACCCCCGTGCCCAACGGGCTCTTCCTGGAAGAGGCACGGGAGCTTCTCAGCGGTTTCTGTGCCGACCCGAAAACGGCCACCCTGGATGTGGTGGAGATCAACCCCGCACTGGATACCAACAACGCCATGGCCGTGGCCACGCTCTCCATACTCGAACCCTTGTTCCCCATTTTGCGGAATCGGTGAGCCAGTCCGCCTCTTGCGTCATCCTTGTGCGCCCCACGGGTTTCCGCTACGATCCCGAGACGGCCGTGAGCAATGATTTCCAGCAAGAGTTGGCTAGCATCGAAGTGCGCGAACATGCAGCCGAGGAGTTCGATGGCTTGCTTGAAGCCCTGCGCCAGTGCGGTATCGGCATTACCGTGCTGGACCCTATTGACCTGAACGCGCCGAACGCGGTCTTCCCCAACAATTGGTTCAGCACGCATGCCGATGGCCGAATCGCGCTCTACCCGATGTTCACCCAAAGCCGCCGGGCCGAGCGCGATCCGGACATGGCCGCTACGCTGCGTCGCGAGGGGTTCACGACCGAGGAGGTGCTCGACATCAGCGGCTGGGAACATAGCGGCCGTATCCTCGAAGGCACGGGCAGCTTGGTCCTTGACCGCGTTCACAAGCGTGCGTTCGCCTGCCTCTCGCCGCGCACCACTGAAAGCGCGTTGATCGATTGGTGCGATCAGTTCCGCTACACGCCGATCGCTTTTACCGCCACCATGGATGGGCGTATCAACGGCGCGCCGGTGTACCACACGAATGTGATGATGAGCATCGGCGGATCCTTCGCGGTGGTCTGCTTCGATGCCATGCCGTACCCGGCCGAGCGCCAGGAGGTGGAGGAAGAACTGGCGAAAAGCGGCAAGGAGATCATCGCCATCAGCATTGTGCAGATGTACAAGTACGTGGGGAACATGATCGAGTTGAAGGGCAAGCCAGCCGGACAACTATCCACCGACGGCCTGCGCTCCTTCACCTTCCTCAGTGAAACGGCTTTCCGCGCGCTGCGGCCCCATCAGCGCGTCGCGCTCGAACGGCATACGCAGCTGATCCCCGTGGCGATCCCGACCATCGAGGCCGTGGGCGGTGGAAGTGTGCGGTGCATGCTAGCGGAGAATTTCTTGCCCAAGGCCTGAACGTCACTCCGGAAGGCGGGCTGCGTAGCAGCGGGACCCGCCTATCCGGAGTCTCACCAATGCGCGACCGTCACTCCGGGTCGCGCTCGCAAAGCCTTGCTTGCCCGGAGTGACGGTCGCGCAGGGTGACGTTGCGATCCCTTCCTTTGCGCCCCATGTTCCAGGATAGACTTCAAGCGCAGCTTGTTCCAGCGTTGCAAGCGGCGTTCAAGGACCTCTTCGGTCACGACCTCGATGCCAAGGCCATCGGTTTCCAGAGCACACGACCGGAATTCGAAGGCGACGTGACCATCAACGTCTTTCCGTTCCTGAAGATCAGCGGAAAAGGACCGGAGCAGACCGCACAAGCGATCGGCGAGCATGTGCAAGCAAACCTGCTCATCGTTGCGCGCTTCAATGTGGTCAAGGGCTTCCTCAACCTCGTTGTCGCCGACAGCTACTGGCTCGGGTTCTCGCAGGAAGCAGGGGAGAAGGACATTCTCGCATTCCCGGCGAATGGCAAGAAGGTGATGGTGGAGTACAGTTCGCCCAACACCAACAAGCCGCTTCACCTGGGCCACATGCGCAACATCTTCCTCGGGCATAGCGTGAGCCGCATACTGCAGAGCGTGGGCCATGAGGTGATCCGCGCCCAGGTGATCAACGACCGCGGCATCCACATCTGCAAGAGCATGGTGGCGTGGCAGAAGTTCGGCAAGGGCGAAACACCGGAGAGCAGCGGTCTTAAGGGCGACAAGCTCGTCGGCAAGTACTACGTGGAATTCGACAAGGTGTACAAGCGCGAGATCGAAGGACTCGTTGCAGCAGGGAAGACGAAGGAGCAAGCGGAGAAGGAAGCTCCCATCTTGTTGGAAGCACAAGCCATGTTGCTCAACTGGGAAGCGAACGACGCTGACGTGCGCGCGCTCTGGGCGAAGATGAACGGCTGGGTGTACGATGGCTTCAACGCCACATACACCCGCATGGGCGTTGAGTTCGACAAGCTTTACTACGAGAGCCAGACCTACGTGCTGGGCAAGAACGACGTGCTCGAAGGACTGAAGAAGGGCGTCTTCTACGAGAAGGATGGCGCCGTGTGGGTGGACAATACCGCAGAAGGCCTCGACGAAAAGGTGTTGCTGCGCCGCGATGGCACCAGCGTGTACATGACGCAGGACATCGGCACGGCGATCAAGCGCTTCGAGGAGTATCCCGGACTATCCAAGCTCATCTACACCGTGGGCAACGAGCAGGACTACCACTTCAAGGTCCTCTTCATCATCCTGAGGAAGCTCGGCTTCGAGTGGGCCAGGGAGCTCTTCCACCTCAGCTACGGCATGGTGGACCTGCCCACAGGCAAGATGAAGAGCCGCGAAGGCACGGTGGTGGATGCCGACGAGCTGATCGAGGAAGTGGTGAACGAAGCACGGGCTTCCGGTGAGCAACTGAGCAAGCTCGATGAGTTCAGTGCGGAGGAGAAGACCGCGCTCTTCGAGATGATCGGCCTTGCTGCCGTGAAGTACTACCTGCTGAAAGTGGACCCGAAGAAGCGCATGCTCTTCGATCCCGCCGCGAGCATCGACCTGCAAGGGCATACGGGGCCCTTCATCCAGTACACTTATGCCAGGATCAAGTCGCTGCTGCGCAAAGCAGACGCTGAGTTGTCAGTTGTCAGTTCTCAGTTGTCAGGCAGCGCCGGACAACTGAGAACTGACAACTCTGCCCTTCTCCCAGAGGAACGCGCCATCATCAAGTTGCTCCATCACTTCCCGGCAGTGCTGAACGAAGCGGCCATCAAGTTGGAGCCTTCTACTCTCGCCAACCACGCCTACGAACTGGTGAAGGCCTACAACACCTTTTACCAAACCGTGCCCGTGCTGAAGGAGGATGATGCGGCGAAGCGGGGGTTCCGTCTAGCGCTCAGTGCAGCCGTTGCCGCCGTGACGAAGAAGGCCATGTGGTGCCTTGGCATCGAGGTGCCGGAGCGGATGTAGGCTTCGCCCTCAGAACTTCGGGCAGGGCACGATCTTGTGCTTGCGGTTCTTAGCCTTCTTGGGCCACTCGTAGATGAGCGAGATCTCGTGCGCGCCAGCGCTCTTCATGGTGAGCTTGCTGATCGTTATGTCATAGCTGTACACGAAGCGCAGCTGGCTCTCGGTCTGGTAGCCGACCATGAGGATCACTGCATCGTTGTTGCCGTAGCCGGGCTGGTAGGCCTTCACGAGCGGGAGGCCGCGGTACCAGAGCCCGCCGGTGAGCTGGCCGTGATCGATGTACCAACCCAGGTCCAGTTGGTCCCACTTGCCCTGCATCTTGTAGTGCGAGGCAATGGTCATGCGTGTTTCGCTCTTGCTGATGTGCCTCCCGTCGATGGAGAATCGGTACCCGGCATGGACGCTCGTCCGTGCCTGCATTCTCGCCTCGCCCCCGATCATCAGGCTGGTATTCGGCCGGTTCAAATGGTTCATGCTCAGCCCTGCCCAGAAGTGCTCGCTGTAGTACATCATGCCACCAGCAAGGTCGAGGTAGTTGACGCGCTCGATCAGGTTCGGTTCGATCGTCACGGGTGCGTTGTCGCGCAGCACCTGGTCGGCGAACAGATACCCGCTTGGGTCAACCCCGCGCATGGTGTATCCGATGCGTGTGCCGAAACGCAGCGCACGTCGGTAGTTGATGCGCGCCTCGTAGCTGTAGCTCAGGCCCACTGTGGTGCTGAAGAGCCCACTGGTGCCGGCCTTGTCGCGCAGCACCATGCCGCCGATGCCTGCGGGCGACGTGCTGAAGCGGTGGTCATAGGCTGCCATATAGGTTTCGTAGCCAGGCCGAACCCCCGGCCATTGCAACCGGTAGTTCATGGCGATGCGGTCCTGGTGCGTATTGCCGGTGAGCGCAGGATTGAGGTATTGCGCCGCTGCGTAGAACTGCGAGAACTGCGGATCTTGAGCCCTTGCCATGAAGGCCGCAGCCATCGATCCGAGGAAGGCGAGTTCGCGTGCCTTCATCGGAACAATGTGAGATCAGTGAGCTTCTGCACTTCACGGTTGTCCACGAAGCGGATCCAGGTCTGCACCACGTACACGTCCTGTGGGCTCAGTTGGCCGCGGTAATTGCCATCCCAGCCCATGCGCACATCTTCGCTCTCGAAGACGAGTTCGCCCCAGCGGTTGAAGATCCGCATGCGGAAGTCCTTCACGAATCGGACAAAGGCGTAGAACACGTCGTTGTCGAGCGCGTTGGGGTCGTAAGCACCACCGTTGTTGCCGTTGGGGGTGAAGGCCGTGGGGATTACCACATCGTACACTGGCGTAATGGTGATGTTTGCGGACGCATCATCCGTGCAGCCGTGGATGTCGGTGACGTAGAGGTCGACGGCGAACGTGCCGACATCGGTATAGGTCCAACTGGGATTGATGGCGTTGCTGGTGCCGCCATCCCCGAAGTTCCAAGTCCAGGTAGCGATGGTGCCGCTACTGAGGTCGGTGAAATTGATGCTCGCATTGTCGGCCGAGGCGCTCCATGCGCTGGCGGTGAAGCCGGCGACAGGTGGAGCCCATGCGTTGATGAGGCCCGTTGTCGGGCTGGTGCTGGTGCAACCGATAGGCGTGCTTGCCGTGAGGCTCACGTTGTAGATGCCTCCTTCGTACACCACCACCGGCGAAGGCGCTGTGCTCGTGCTGCCGTTCCCAAGGTTCCAGAGGTAGCTGATACTGGGGTCGAACTGCAGATCGGGGAAGTCAACGGTGAGCGGCGCGCATCCTTCAGCGAAGAGCGCTGGCAATTGGACCGCAGGCGGCACTTGCACACGCAGTGTTACGATGCGATCGATCGTGTTGCCGCACTGGTCCGTCACATGCACGTGCAGGTCCTGGTTCGAGGAGAAAGGCACCGTGAACGGGCCGTTGCCGGTAGTCCCCAATTCGGTCCAACTGATCGTGTACGCCCCAGCGTAATTGCTCAGCGATGCGCCTACGGTCGCAGGGTTGCCACCCGGACAGACGATCGTGTCTCCGTAGGTAACCAGGTTCGCAGTGCTCAGGTCGAGAACGTAGACAGGCATGACGAGCGGGGGCGCCGTGCATCCGTACTGGTCGCTCACTATCAACTGCACGTTCTGGCTGCTGCTGAAGTTCACGGTGATGGGATTGCCCGTGCCAAGCGGCCCCCAGTTGTAGTTGAGCGTTCCTGTACCGCCGCTGGCCTGTGCCGAGAGCGTGGTCGGGACGTTCACGCACACCGTATCCGGCACTTGAGCAGTGAGCACGATCGGCTGGGGTTGTGTAATGGTTGCATTGGCTTGCACCGTACAGCCGTTCGCATCGGTCACATTCACCGTGATGCTGCCTGCGGGCAATGCGATCGCCGTGGCACCGCTCTGGCCCGTGCTCCAGTTGATCGTGTACGCTGGTGTGCCACCGCTTGCTTGAACGTTCGCGGTGCCGTTGGCTCCTCCGTAGCAGGTGACGTTCGTGGAAGCCAGATTGACGATGGCCAACGTGGGCGGCTGCGTGATCGCAGCGGTGTACGTGGTATCGCAGCCCAGTGCGTCGGTCACAAGCACGGTGTAGCTGCCAGGCGCCAGGTTCGTTGCAGTGGGGGTTGTCTGCGCCTGAGGATCGTTCCAGAGGTAGCTGTTGCCTGCAGCATTGGGGGCGAGAGCTATGCTTCCGTTGCCAAGGCCATTGCAGCTGACGTTCGTTGCGGTGAGCGATGCGCCCAGGAAGGCATTGCTGAGGGCGATGTACACCGCATCGCTGGCTGGTGGACAGGTGGTATTACCTGTGGTCGTGAGCGTCAGTGTCACCCCGCCTGCGGCGATCTCACCCGCAGTGGGCATGTACTGGCCGTTCGGTCCTGGCACCACGAAGGTGCCTGCGCCACCGCTCCAAACGCCACCGGTGGCATTGGTAATACTGCCTTGCAGGGCGATGGGGTAGCTGTTGAGGCAGCCGACGAGATCGGGTCCTGCGCTCGCCGCATTAGGTTGGCCTGTTGCGTTGATGGTGGCCGTTCCGCTTGCTGGAGCACAGCCATTGGCGTCGGTGATGCTCACTCCGTACGTGCCGGCAGCACCGGTGATGGACGCGCTCGTGGCACCGTTGCTCCAAGTGTAGCTGTAGGGGAGCGTGCCACCGCTCACAGTGCTCGTGATGGAGCCGTTGCCGAATCCTGCGCAGCTCTCATCAGTCACAGTCAGGCCCAGGAGGCTGATAGCCGCAGGCTGCGTGATCGTTACGGATTGCGAGATGCTGCATCCGAAAGCGTCGAGCACGGTGACGCCCCATGTGCCTGCCGGAAGGTTCACCGCATTCGCCGTTGATTGCGAAGCAGGATCGCTCCACTGGTAGGTGAATGACGGGTTGTTCGGGAGAATGCTCGCCCATCCTGTTGTAGAACCGAAGCACGTTGCATCCTCACTGTTGATGGTCAGGTTCGCGAAGCTGTTCGGCAGGTTGATGAAGACTTGATCGCTAGCTGATGGGCAGTTGCTGTTGCCGGTCGTGGTCAGGGTCAGGGTCGCTCCGCCAGCGGCGATATCCCCTGCGCTCGGGTTGTAGCTCACGTTCGGCCATGCACCTGTGAAGCTGCCGTTGCCACCGCTCCACGTTCCTCCTGTCGCGTTCACCACGCTTCCGCTCAACGCTACAGGGAAGCTGCCCACGCAACCCACCAGGTCCGCACCGGCATTCGCTTGGTTGGGCTGGGCCGATGCGTTGATGGTTGCCGTTCCGACCGCAACAGGCGTGCAGCCATTGGCATCAGTGATGGTAACCGTGTACGTGCCGGCTCCGGCGGTGAGCACTGCACCGCTCGCACCGGTGTTCCAACTATAGTTGTACGGGAGCGTGCCTCCTGTGGCAGTCGCTGTGATCGTCCCGTTGTTCTGCCCGGCGCAGGGTTCGTCCACCACGGTCAAACCCACGAGAGCGAGCGCACTGGGTTGGTTCACCGTGGTGCTCAAGGTGGCATTGCAGCCATAGCTGTCGGTTGCGGTAACGGTGTAGCTGCCTGCAGCAAGCCCCCGAAGCCGTCGGCCCGGTCTGCACAGGATTGGTATTCCAGGCGTAGCTGAAGCCTGGCGTTGTGGGGCTGAAGCTGACGCTGCCGTTGCTCGCTCCGAAGCACAGTGCATCGGTTGGTGTTACCGAAGCGTTGGCGAAACTGTTGGGGATGTTGATGAAGACTTGATCGCTCACCGAAGGACAGTTCGTGTTGCCGACGGTGTTGAGCGTGAGCGTCGCCCCATTGTTCAGGATATCGCTCGCGCTGGGCGTGTAGCTCACATTGGGCCACGCACCGGTGAAAGAACCTGTGCCGCCGCTCCAGCTGCCTCCGGTGGCGTTCACTACGGTGCCGCTCAGCGCGATGGGGAAGGAACCAATGCAGCCGACGAGGTCAGCGCCTGCGTTGGCCTGGTTGGGCTGCGCTGCCGCGCTGATCGTTGCAATGCCTGTTGCCGGTATGCAGCCGTTCGCATCGGTAACCGATACCGTATAGCTGCCTGCACCTGCGATGATGGTGGGACCAGTGGCACCGTTGCTCCACGTGTAGCTGTATGGTGCCGTGCCCCCACCGCCTGTGGCCGTGGCTCCTCCATTGCCGGATCCGGCGCAGGTCTCATCCACGCTTATGAGGTTGGCCAGCGTCACTGCGGCAGGCTGCCCCACTGTTGTCGTCAAGGTGGTCTGGCAGTTGAACCCGTCGGTGATGGTGACGCTGTAGTTCCCGGCAGTCAGGTTGATGGCCGTGGGCAGTGATTGCACCGGATTGGTGTTCCATGCGTATGTGAATCCTGGCGTGGCGGGGGAAACGGTCGCGGACCCCGTCGCACCTCCATTGCACAGTGCATTGGTCGGCGACACGGTCACGTTCGCGAAGCTGTTCACCAGTGTCAGCACCATGCTATCTGTATCGGGCGGACATCCCCCATTGCCGGTGGTGGTGAGCGTTTGCACCATCGAGCCTGTATTGATCTCCGCACTGGTGGGCGTGTAGCCGATGTTGGGCCATGCACCGCTGTACACGCCCGCGCCTCCGCTCCATGCCCCGCCAGTGGCGTTGGTCACGCTACCGTTGAGAGCAATCGCACCGCTCGCCACGCATCCTATAGCGTCAGGGCCGGCATTCGCGATGTTCGGCTGGCTGGTCACATTGATCACCCCGGTATAGGGCGGCGATACGCAGTTGTTCGCATCCGTCATCGTTACGGTATAGCTGCCGCTGGGTCCGGTGATGCTGGGTGTCGTGGCCCCTGTATTCCATGCGTATGTGAATGGTGCGGTACCCGCGGTCACGCTGGCAGTCGCTGTTCCGTTGCCCGTGCCAACACAGGCCTCATTGGTGGTGGTGATGCCTCCGTACAGGCCGGGTATTACGGTAACGGAGTACACGTAGGTCTGGAAGGCGGGTATCGGGCAGGCACCATCATCCACGTTCACGATGAAGGGAAAGAAGCCGCTCGTGTTCGGTGTTGCGTTCCAGCAGACCGTGCAGGTGATGGGATTGAAACCATTGAAGGTGAAGGTGGCTCCCGGCAGGTTCTGCCCGATGTTGCTGAATGCATCGAGGACGTTGGGCAGGTTGGGGTCACTGATCACGAAGTCGAAGCAGAAGTTGCCCGATTCGCACACCTGGATGGCCCGAGGTCCGAGTTGCACGGCTGTGCCACTGAGATTTTGGATCAATCCGGTGGTGGGGTCAGGCGGGTCGTTGCCGCATGGGTAGGCCACGAACTGCATGTCGCGCATGATGGTGCCTACGAGCACGCCATTCACGTAGTGGTTAACCTGCACCACCACCACCCAGTTGCCCTGGGTGTTCAGGATGAAGTTCACCTGGCCTGTAACTGGATCAAGCGTGAGGCCGGGGATCGGCTGCAGGCCTGTGTTCGGTGCTACGTAAGGGATGGGCGCTCCGTTGATGCCCATGGCGTCGATCAGCGTATAGCTGAGCGAATCGCCTTCGGGATCGTACGCACCGAAGCTGTAAGTGATGGGGTAGCCCATGCACACGTAGGGGATCGCCGTGTTGGAGAACTGCGGCGAATCGTTGCACGGGTTCATCGCCAGCGTATTGATCGTGGCCCGGATGTAGGTGCGCTGCGTGCCGGGATTCTGGAGGTTCACAATCGCGTTGTTGCGGTAGATATTCGTGTAGGAGATCGTCCAGTAATCGCATGGCGCAAGCGTTACCGTGGCGGTGTAGATGTACTGCTCGATCCCGGGCAAGGAGCCTCCGTTGCAGGTGCTGTTGGGCAGTTCGGCGCCACAGAGCTGGCTGATCTCTGTTCCGCCCGGGGTGCTCACCACTACGCTCGAGTTGCCGCAGGGGCTCTGCAGCTGGAGGGTCACGTTCGGATCCACATTGATACCAGCGCAGTCGCGGTACACGACCATGGTGATCAGGTACTGGTTGTTGCCCAAGCAATCCCAGTAGATCTCTCCTCCGCTGAAGTGCGTGGCGTGCGTGTTCAGGGCAGCGGCGCCGAGAGCGAGGGAGAACAGGATCTTGCGGAACATGCGGCGAGGAGCAGCGGGAATAACCCGTCTGTTCCTACGCAGGCCACGTGTTGCATGTTTCCGGGGCCAGGCCCTGTGCGGCTCTTCTTACGGCGCAACGATCGCAATGCGCGACGAAAGCATCTTTCCGCTCGGCGAGCCCGCGAAAAAGATGTAGTGGCCCGGTGCGATCCCTTCCGAAAGGGCGATGTTGCCGTTGAATGTGGTGCCGTTCATCACGGTCCGGCCAGTGGGATCGATCAAAATGGCATTGAACTCATCCTGGCCTTCCACATGGAGGGTAGCGCCCGGGCTGAGCACAGTTGGCCAGATAGCAGGGGAGGTGATTCCTGCGTTCGTATCCAAGGAAGTGCTTATCCCGAAGATGTCTTCATAGCTCTGGGCAAGCTCGAAGGAGGTTGCACAGGAACTTACCGCATCCCAGTTGATGCTCCATGTCATGAGACCACGCAGGGATGGGTACGTGCTAAGGCGCTGGTAGCTCCCCGGTTGCGGGCCGGTCCCGAGCAGGTACTCGACCGCTGCGGCGAGGTCCGTGGGATCCACGTAGCCGCCACCGGCAGCATTCTGGCAAGCGGGCAGCCCGATGGCCACCTTCTCCGCCGGAAGTGGCCCGAAGAAGCCGCCGCCGGTACCGAATCCTTGCAGGACGGCTTCCGTCTGGCTTACGATGAAGTCCGCCGTTCCTTGCGTGTATATGCTGCCATCGATGCCGTACATGCTGCCGCTGTTGTATAGCTGCACGTGCAGGATGTCGATGCGATCGCGAAGCGCGTCGATGATCGGGAGGTAGGCGCCCCAGATCCCGCCGAAAGCGCTCATGCCGCCTTGCACATACGCCGTCTCAGGCGCCATCGTAAGCATCATGGGCACGCCGTTCTGCACTTCGAAGGCATCGCCGATCGCTTCGATGGCATCGATCAGCCGGATGATGGGCGCATCCACGGGAGAGATGATCGTTCCCCCGGTGCTGCTAACGCTGCTCCCCTCCAGGTCGATGTCGATGCCATCGAACCCGTATGTCGTGATGATGTCCAGCATGCTGCTCACGAACTCATCCCGTTCAGCATCGCTGTCCAAGTGTACCGTAGCATTCGCACCACCGATGCTGATGATCACTTTCTTCCCTTGGGCTTGCAAGGCCCCAACAGCGGCGATGAATTCATTCTGCGGTGTGCCGCTCGGGGTGAAAACCATGTTGTGCGTAGTACCTGCCAGTGGTTCGGCGAAGGCGATGTCGATGATGGTGTAGCGCGGATCGGTCTGGTCCAGCTGGAGGTACGGCGCATTCGCATCGTTCCAGTTGTGCCAGTAGCCGACGAGGTCATGTACCTGGGCGCTGGCCATGAACGGAATGGCCAGCAGGAATGCGGGAATGAGCGCACGCATCGGAGGGACTTTGGCGCAAGGATAGGAGCGCTGCAATACCGGAGGGAACCATCTCGACCTTCGCCTTGGATGCCAACGCTCAGCGCGCCCGCATCCCCACCACCACGGGAAAATGGTCCGAAGCATATCGGCCGTTCACCACTGGATGCGGTACCTCGTAGCGCAGCACGTCCCAGTTCCGAGGGGAAAGCCACACGTAGTCGATACGATCGAACGTGGTGCGCGCGGAGTCGAATCCGTTGAAGGTGCCCAGACCGCGATTCTGCTTCGGTGCGCTGTCCGTGAAGATGTCGTCAAGGGCCCTGATGGGTAACTGCTCCGCTGTGGCGTTGAAGTCGCCCATGAGGACCGTATGCCCGCCGCGCTGGAGAGCGGGCCCAAGGATCTCAAGGAGCATCCGAGCGCTATGGATGCGCGCTTCGGCACCCTCATGGTCCCAGTGCGTGTTCACCACATGAACGCTGTCGCTGGTGCGCAGGTCGTAGAGCACCGCGTACGTAGCGATGCGCTCGCATTCGGCATCCCAGCCTTTGCTGGGAATGCCAGGCGTGGGGGAGAGCCAGATCGTCCGGCCGCTGATCAGGCGTATCGCGGTGGTGTCGTAATAGATCGGGCTGAACTCGCCCCTCGCTGCCCCATCCTCGCGGCCCACGCCGAAGCGGCGATAGCCGGGCCATTGCGCATCCAGGTATTCCGCCTGATGCACCAGCACCTCTTGCAAGCCGATGAGCTGCGGATGCTGCCGTCGTACCTCCTGTGCCAGCGCATCGCGGCGCAGCTCCCAGCCGTCGAGACTGTCGCCCGGGTTGTCGTACCGGATGTTCCAGCACACCACGGTGATGGTCTGGGCCCGTGCGCCTTGCAGCGCGATAAGGAGAAGAAGGAATAGCAGGGCCCGCATGGCGGTGATCGTCATTGCAAGGGTAGCCATCCTTTCCATTTGACCGGCAATGCGCACCTTGGCACCGTGATTCCCTTCACCACACAGACCGATCCCGAGTTCATGCGGCCCGCCAGCTATTCGAGGCTGGACCGCTACTTCCTCACGCTTATCCGCGACGAGCGCGACCTGCCCTTCGTGTACAAGACCCTGGAGGTCACCTTCACCTTGATCCCGTTCGGTCTCGCGTTGTACTTGCCTCTGCCAACGTGGCTCTGGTGGACCATCGCGGCGGCCTATTTCTACCTGAACAACATCACGTTCAAAGGCCCCTTCGGCCTCATGCTCCATTGCACCACCCACCGCCCCTTCTTCAAGCGGGAGTGGATGAATTACTACCTGCCCTGGGTACTGGCACCCTTCTTCGGCCAAAGCCCCGAGACCTACCACGCGCACCATGTGGGCATGCACCACGCCGAGAACAACCTGGAGCCCGATGAGAGCAGTACCATGCCTTACCAGCGCGATTCAGGCAAGGACTTCCTGCGCTACTTCCTCACCTTCTTCTTCACCGGCATCTATACGCTCTGCCTGTACTTCTTCCACCGTAAGCGCAACCGGTTGCTGATGCGCGTGGTGCGCGGCGAACTGCTCTTCATCCTGTTCTGCACAGGACTGTGCTTCGTGGACTGGCAGGCGACCCTCATGGTCTTCATCCTGCCCTTCCTCGCATTCCGCCTCGTGGCCATGGCCGGCAACTGGGTGCAGCACGCTTTCGTCTCGCAGGAAGATCCCGGCAACCACTTCCAGAACAGTGTCACCTGCATCAACGTGAAGTTCAACCACAAGTGCTGGAACGATGGCTACCACATCAGCCACCACATCGATCCCACCATGCACTGGACGGAGCACCCGCGCTACTTCCGTGAGCATCTGGACGATTTCGCGCGCGAGCGTGCCGTGGTCTTCGCGGGCCTCAACTACCTGGACATCTTCGGCCTCCTGCTGCGTGATCGTTACGATGTGCTCGCACAGCACTTCGTTAACGTTGGCAACGTCTTCAAGAGCGATGAGGAAGTGATCGCTTTCCTGCGCAGCCGAACTGCGCCAGTGCCTTTCGCGGCTGACACGAAGGCCCACGGCGTCCTCACCGCAGCATAGGGGCATTGCCCCAGCTCGATGTCGGCAGGCTCTTGCTCAATCCACAAGGAAGCCGAATTTCCCTGCCTTGTAGTCCTCGATGGCTTCGTGGATCTCCTCCTCGGTGTTCATCACGAACGGGCCGTAGTTCACATAGGGCTCGTTCAGCGGCTCACCGCTCAGCACCATTAGGATGCACTTCCGTTCCACCAGGATATGGATGGTGCCTCCTTCGTTCTTCATCTGTACGTAGTGATTCTCCGGGGCAGCGGTGCCGTTCACGGTGATCGCGCCGTCCACCACCAGGATTCCTGTGTTATAGTTGGCCGGTAACTGGAAGCTCACATCCGCACCGGCATTCAAGTGCATGTCATACATGTGGATCGGACTGTAGGTGCTCGCAACGCCCTTCACGCCCTCGTACTCCCCGGCCACCACATGAACCGAACCCATGCCCTTGGGCAGGTCCTTCCTGGGCTTCTTGCTGTGCAGGATGCTCTGGTATTTCGCCGGCACACGTTTGTGTTTCGCAGGGAGGTTGATCCACAGTTGCAGCATCTCGAACGCACCACCACTGCGGTTGAAGGTCTGCTCGTGGTACTCCTTGTGCAGCACGCCGCCACCGGCCGTCATCCATTGCACGTCGCCGGGGTTGATGATGCCGTGGTTGCCCTTGCTGTCGTGGTGCTCCACGCTGCCCTTGTAGGCGAAGGTGATGGTCTCGATGCCGCGGTGCGGATGCACGCCCACGCCTTGCGAGATGTCGCTCGGCGGGAAGTTCACCTCCGCGTTGAAGTCCAACAGGAAAAAGGGGCTCATGCGCTCCTCGAAGCCCTTCCCGTTGGGGAAGTAGTTCATGACCTTGAAGCCGTTGCCCACCATGTGCGTGTTGGTTGGGGAGAGCACACCCTCCACGCCACGCTGCCCCCCACCGGCGAGACTTTCCATGGCCTTTGCTGTTCCGCTCAGTGCGCCGCCTATGAAGGCCAATGCTGTACCGAGCAATCCACGGTGGAGGAATTCCTTGCGTTCCATGCAGTAGGGTTGAAGTGGAATGCGAAAGGTAGCTGGTGTCTTGCAACACCCCGATAACCACCTTTGTTCCATGTCGATCAACTGGAGAACCCCACGTGCATGGGCGCACATCGGATTGGCCGTGCAGTTCCTGGCCTTGATCCGCTGCCTGGGCGAATACTTCCGCTTGAAGCATGCGGAAGGAGCGGCCTTCGATCCGATGGCTGCGGAAGTCTTCATCCTTGGAGGGCTCATCGCGGCAGTGATGACGGCCGCCAGCGTGATCGCCTACATCCTCCATCGCCCGCGGTGGACAGCTGCGCTTGCCGTGCTCACGGTCACTGCGCTCCTGGTACTGAAGTCGACCATGATGTGAACCTCTGCGACAAGGGATCTTCTCTGCGACTGAAATTACCTTGGGCGCCCCGCTCATGCGGAATGTTCCACATGCTCGTATTGCTTTCTCCTGCCAAAGACCTCGCGCAAGAGGTGCCTGCGATCGCCAATGCCACGCAACCCGTGCTGCTCGATCACGCCATACCGCTCATTGCGAAACTGAAGACCCTCAGTGCCAAGAAGCTCTCAACCCTCATGGACCTGAGCCCCTCGCTGGGCGAACTGAACCGAAAGCGCTACGAGCAATGGTCAACACCGTTCACGCCGAAGAACGCGCGGCCTGCGGTGTTCACCTTCAACGGTGAAGTGTATCGCGGGCTCGATGCGCGAACGCTCAGCACCGACGACCTGCGTTTCGCCCAATATCACCTGCGCATCCTCAGCGGACTCTACGGTGTGCTGCGCCCGCTGGACCTCATGCAGGACTACCGCCTGATGATGGGCACGCCCTTCGGTGTGGGCAAGGCGAAGGACCTCTATGCCTACTGGTGCGATCGCATCACGCAAGCCTTGAACGACGACTTGAATGCCACCAAGTCCGATGTGGTGATCAACTGCGCCAGCAGCGAATACTTCAAGGCGGTTCGGCCGGAGCGACTGAACGCCCGCATCATCACGCCGGAATTCAAGGACAGGATCGGTGGTGCATACAAGCCACTGCAGACGTACGTGAAGAACCAGCGCGGGGCCATGGCACGCTACATCGTACAGCACCGCTTGCCTGATCCCGAGCGGATCAAGGCATACCAAGGTGATGGATACCGCTTCGCATCGGAAGAGAGCACGGATGAGAAGTATGTGTTTCTCCGCGACGAGCGGCCGCCACTGGTGACGAAAAAGCTGGTGGGAGGGAGGATCCGGTAGCGATCAGCGCACGTATTCCACCATCGTCTGCAAGCGGATGTCCTTGCTCGATCCGCCGATCATGATCCGGAACATCCCGGGCTCGGTCACCTCCTTCATTTGAGCATTCGGGAAAGCGAACATGGAAGCATGCAGCTTGAAGGTGAGCGTCTTGGTTTCGCCGGGTCCCAAGGAAACGCGTTGAAAGCCTTTCAGCTCCTTCACCGGCCGCGAGATGCTCGCGAGTTCGTCATGCGCATACAGCTGAACGACTTCATCGCCGCTTACGGCTCCGGCATTCTTCACGTTGAAAGTGACCAGCAAGGTGTCTTCTTGTGTGAATGTCGCACGGCTCAACTTCAGAGCGCTGTACTCGAAGGTTGAATAGCTCAGCCCGTATCCGAAGGGGAAGAGCGGCTGCCCGGTGCCATCCACGTAATCATCGCCGCGACCGGTGGGGTAGTGATTGTAGATCAGCGGCAGCTGTCCTTCGCTGCGCGGGAAGGTGATGGGCAATTTGCCGCTGGGGTTGCGTGTGCCGAGAAGAAGATCGGCGATGGCGAGGCCACCCGCTTCACCGGGATACCAGGCCATGAGCACGGCATCCACGTCATCGATCCATGCATCCATGGTGATGGCGCTGCCGCCCACGAGCACCACGATCACGGGTTTGCCGAGCGTCGCCGCATGCTTGATCAATTCCTCCTGCCGTCCGGTAAGCCTCAGGCTGCTCCGGTCCCTGAACTCACCCTCTTCTATCGTGGCCACCGCGATGATCGCGTCGCACGTTCGCGCCAGTTCCTCGTTCTCGAGTTTGCTCCGTTCATACAGGTCGTGGTCTACCTTCTCGTCATGCACCAGCTTGAAGCGTGCGTTGCCTGCCCGTTCGCGGTACTCGATGCGCAGGGCGCAGTGCTCGTTCTGCGTGAACGTGTGGGGCACCAAGGTGGTGTGGAAGCTCTGGTCGTCCCAGCGGTCGATGAGGAGTGAATCATTCAAGTAGAAGCGATAACCGTCGTTGCCCTCAATGCCGATGTTCCAGGTACCGCTGGCATCCGGCACGATCACGCCTTCCCACTTCACCGCGAAGTGGTCGAAGGGAATGCGTGGGTCGGGTCCGAAGAGGGTCCATTGGAAGTCGATGCGGTCGTCGATGCGCGTGAACGCTGGCGCTTGGGTCATATCGATGCCTTTGTAATAGCTGGCGTGAAGGCCCGGCTTCAACTCCTTGCCCGCTTTATGGAAGAGTGCGGCAGTGGGCACTGCATCGTGCAGCTTCTCCGCGCGCGGGAAGGACCCGCCTGTCTGAAGTTCGGTGCGATCCTTCAAGCGGTCCCAGAGCCCGGCCCAAATGGAAACGGGCTCGTTGCCTGGACCACTGTACCCGCCGAGGAGCACTTCATCCGCCTCATCGCCGAGGACAAGGACTTTCCTCCAGGCTGGGTTGATCGGAAGCGCGTGGCCCTCGTTCTTCAGCAGGACTGCGCCTTTCACAGCCATCTCGTACGCCAGATCGCGGTGCTTCTTCAGGTCCAATGCGTCCAGCAGCGAGTCGCTCATGTACGGCTCATCGAACAGCCCCAGCTCGAACTTCATCCTTAGCACACGCGCCACGGCGCTGTCGATCACAGCGGGATCCGCGCTTCCATCAAGGAAAGGTCGCTTGAAGAGGTCGGCATGCGCGAAGTCGGTTTGGAAGATCACGTCCTGGCCGTTCTCCACGCTTTGCCTTCCGGCATCTTCATAATCGCGCGCGGTGAAGTGCAGCACGTTGGCACCGCCGGTCGCCGCCGCATCGCTGATCACGAAGCCGCGAAAGCCCCAGTCCTTGCGCAGCACATCGTTCAGCAACCAGTTGTTCGCGCTGCACGGACGCCCGTCGAGCGAGTTGTAGGCGGTCATGATCGATCGCGCACCTCCGAGCTGGATCGCCGCCTTGAAGGGCTTGAAGTAGCTCTCGCGCAGCAAGCGCTCGCTGTGGAAGACCGGATAGCTGTCGCGCCCACCATCACCGTGGTTGGCCACGAAGTGCTTGGGCGTTGTGATGACGCCGCGACTTTCCATGGCCTTCACGTAGGCCACGCCGAAGCAGGATGCGAGCAGCGGGTCCTCGCCGTAGGTCTCCTCCACGCGCCCCCAGCGCGGATCGGTGGCGAGGTTTACTACTGGACTGAGCACCATCCGGATTCCACGTGCCTTCGTTTCCAGCGCGATCGCCTCGGCCACGCGCGACATGAGCGTCGTATCCCACGAGGCAGCCATCCCAATGCTCTGCGGATAGGCCGTGGCTCCCTTGCGCACCAGTCCGTGCAAGGCCTCATCGAAGGCGATCATGGGAATGCCCAGCCGCGTCTCCTCCATGAAGAAGCGCTGCATGCCGTTGATCTTGTCCAAGGTGCGCTTCGCATCGGCACCAGCGGCGTAGGTGAGCAACTGGCCGCCCGCATCGCTTTGTGCAGAAGCATGAACCTGGAAGCCGAAAAGCCCGGAATTGAAGCGCGTACTGTCTGTTCCGAAATCGCCTGCCACCATGAAGAGCTGACGGAATTTCTCCTCGGGCGTCATCCGCGTGAGGAGGTCCGCGACACGCGCAGAGTCGGGAAGCGAAGCATCCTGGTATGGAAGCGGCCGCTGGGCGAAAGCCGCGCTGGCGGCAAGCCATGCCATCACGAAGTAGAACGGCCTGATCGGCTGCATGCGTTCAACAAATGAAGCGAACAGCAAGCGATCATCGCAGATTTGCAACATGGCCAAGCGCAAGAGCACGAAGCGTTCAACCATCCTCTCCGTTGGCATCCGCTTCGCCACCGCACAAGAACTTCTGGACTTCCTGCCTGCTGATGAGCGCGCATTGATGGAGCGCCTGCGCGAGTTCATCATCAGCCAGGCACCCGGGTTGAAGGAGCGGCTCTCGTTCAACATCCTCGCCTACAAGCAGCGCCGCGATGTGTGCTTCATCTGGCCCGCTTCGGTGCTCTGGGGCGGCAAGAAGACCTATGAGGGTGTACGTTTCGGCTTCTCGCATGCGAATCTGCTCGATGATCCATCGGGTTACCTGCAGAGAGGAAGCCGTAAGCAGGTGTACTGGCGCGATCTGCAGCAATTCACCAAAACTGATGAGCGGATGCTTTCGCAGTTGTTGGCACAGGCCCTGGCGCGGGATCAGGAGCGCGGGGCAGGGTTACGGTGAGCGAAGTGACCATGTACGCGCGCTATTTTCGTTCGGCCGACGAACCGCACAGATGTCTGCAGCGCTCAACGAACTGCTCGCCCCGATACTCCGCCGCTACTCCAACGTATCGGCCGAGGCCGTGGATCTGGTGGCGGAGCACACCACCTTGCGCGAACTCGCGCGCACCCATGCGCTCGCCGAAGCCGGTGTGGTGGATGGCAACGAGTACTTCATCCTCCAAGGGGTGCTGCATCGCACCATGATGGGGCAGGAGGGACAACCCATTACATCCGCCTTTCATGTGGAAGGCACCGTGATCACACCGCATTTCGCGCGTACACGTCAGGGCAGGAGCCTCTTCACGATCGAGGCGCTCACACCGTCATTGGTGGCTGCTGTTCCCGTAGCCGAATTCGACCGGTTGCGTTACAGCACGCCGGATATGCAGGCCTTCGGCATGCGCGTGGTGGAGCGCGAACTCATGGAAAGCATACACCGCTCCACCGCCTTCCGCGAAAGGTCCGCTGCGGATCGCCTGCTCGCCCTGCGCAATGAGTTCCCCGGACTGGAGAACAAGGTGCCGCACGCATGCATCGCATCCTTCCTTGGCATCACCACGGTCTCCTTCAGCCGCCTGCGAGGTGAGCTGGCGCGCTCGATCTGAGCGATTCTTATCATTTGATATTTCAGAGCCTGTGGCCTGGATGGACTTTTGGCGCACCAATAGCACACGCGCCATGCACACCGTTTTCTTCGCCCGCACACTGCTGTCCACCGCCGTTCTCGCCCTCGCCTTGGTCCCGCGAGCATCCTCCGCGCAGTGGACAGCCGCAGCCCCCGACCCCGCCAGCTCGCTTTCGCTGGAGCTCGACCCTATGCCCTTTGCCTTGGGCGGTTATTCCTTCAGCGTGCGCTACGCCGACCGCCACCTGACGCACTGGAGCGCCATGGCTTCTGTCTTCTCTTCCGACTTTCCCAATGGAATGCTCAGCTCAGCCAATAAGGAAGCCGGTTGGAACGACCTCCACTTCCGCCCAAGCCACGCGCTGTTCGTGGACTACGATTTCAGCGGCACCGGCCGCGGCTTCTTCGCCGGGCCATCGGTCTTCCTGTACAACAATGAGGTGACACATGGGCCGACCGGCGAGCTGCGCACCTTCACGAGCATCTACCCTAACGTGCGGCTAGGCTACACCTGGTTCCCGTTCAAGAAGGCCGGATTGTACCTGAGCCCGTGGGTGAACTTGGGCCGCGAAACCATTCTTGGCGACCAGGCCGAATCGGAGGCACCGGATTATGTGATGGCCGACATCAAGTACATCGCCGCGCTCCACATGGGCTACCGCTGCTCGTTCTGAGCATCGCCAACGTCTTGTGATCACGGCACCACTCGCACCTCCATCGCTGGCGAATGGCGCAGGGTCTGGAAAACCACGCAGTAGCGCTCGGTGAGCTTGTGAAGGGTTGCCAATTGCTCGGCGCTTGCGTTCGACTTCAGATGGAAAGTGAGGCGAATGGCGGTGAAGCCAACGGGCGCGGCCTTGTCCACCCCCAGTGTGCCGCGAAAGTCCAGGTCTCCTTCGGCATGCACCTCTCCGTGTTCGATGGCGATACCGAGTGCAATGGCCACAGCATTCAATGTGACGCCCGCGCAAGCCACCAAGGCCTGCAGCAGCATGTCGCCACTGCATGCATGAAGGCCGTCGCCACCAGTGGCGGGGTGCAGCCCGGCGGCGACCAGCGCACGACCGGTCTCCACACTGCACGTCACGTTCTCACCAATGCGCCCTTCGGCCTTCAGCGTGATCCGCGCTGCTGATGGTTCGCTCTTGTACCGTTCCTTCAAGGGTGCTTGAAGGGAACGAAGGCCCTCGGTGTTCATGTGCGGAAGGTAACGCCGGCGAAAACCCTGCGCAGCAATGCTTCCTTCGCGATGACTTGTTCACCGTGACCCTTGTGACGCACGGGCTGTGTGCTAGCGGCCTACTCCACGATCAACTTGCTGCGCTGCCAATGCGCACCGGCGCGCAGACCAACGAGGTACATGCCCTTCGCCCACGAGCTCAAGTCCAACGCAAGAGATCCTGTGACCGCGGAATGGTGCAGGACTTCCCGACCGGTGGGATCATGCACCAGCAACTCGTAGTTGTCCGTGCCCGGTGGTGGAGTGATCTTCACCGAACCGCTCGTCGGATTCGGCGCAAGCAACGATCCCTCGTCCGGGAATTCCGGGATGCCCGTCGGGATCATCGCTTCGCCTATGTAGAGGTCGTCCAGCCAGAAGCCTTCGGGCGTGAAGCTGAAGGGCATCCACGGACGTCGCAGGCGTAAGGTCAATTCGGCCGGGCCTGCGGTGTTCCAAACCGGAAATGCGGTGGAGAGCGTGACCCACTCCGCATCGGTGGTTGGTGTGAAACCGCTCGTGGAGTTCGGCACGTTCATCTCGTTGAGCTGCCAGATCTGCCAGGCGCCAGGCGAGAAGTTGGTGCCGCACAACTGACGGAAACGGATCTCCAGTGTGTGCCACCACGCGAAGTCGTATTGTGTTGCCGCTATCTTGAAGGACAGCGTCGGCGTGGTCAGCCCGCTGAACTCGAAGTTGCCCAGCACCAGGTCGCAGGTATCGTTCTGGGTGACGGCTTCCGCGGGAACGTAAAGGCTGTTCGCGCTGGCGTATCCTGCGAAACCGCACGGCTGCCAGGTGGGCGTGCCGTCGTTCACGGCGAACATGTGCGGTTGGGGCAGTGAGAAGCCGTTCTCGAAATCCTCGGTGAAGGGCAGGGAAGTGATCGGCTGCAATCCGTTGGACATGGAATTGTTCACCACTACGCTGATGGAATGATCCACCGTGGTGCAGCTGCCATCGATGCAACTGGTGAGCTGCGCCGTGTACGTGCCGGTGTTGAAGTAGAACACATCTGCCACGGTGCTGGTGCTGGTGGCGGGCGATCCTCCCGGGAAGCTCCACTGCAGGCTGTCCGGGATGCGGCCGCTGGCGAGCGCGAAGAGCTGCACGCGGCTGCTGTCGCAATTCGGGAACAAGCGATGCCAGGCCCAGGTGCTCATGTCGCAGGCAGGCGGCAGGAACACCCCGGTGCTGGCCAGGTTCGCAGGCTGATGGAGCGGGTAGCGCGCGATGGTGGGATCCATGACCACAGCGCCCACGTGTTGCGCTTGCCCTTGCGTGAACATCTTGCCGCAGAGCGAATAGTCCATGTGGTTGTCCACATTCTCGATCACGCCCGCCGTGCATTCGCTCAGCGATGTATCGCACGACTCAGGCAAGCTGCCCTTGGTGATGGGCGTATCGGCGATCCAGTCATCGCCGCAATCCACACCGCTGGTGTTCGTTTGCCCGAAGGTGTGGTAGAGGCCCAGCCAGTGCCCCACCTCGTGCGCGAGGACTTCGGGCCTGAACTGCGCGTCGTACGTGGTGAAGAAGATCCCATCTCCGGGATCGCCGCTCACCGGCGCGCCAGGGAAGGGGACGATCGTCCAGGAACTCGGGCCCACGCTCACATGGATGTTCAGGTAGCTCGCCGTGTTCTGTGCCTGCGACCACACATCGGGAATGCCGGGTTCGGCGCCATGATCGTAGTAGAGGATGCCGCTCGTGCATTGACCGTTCGCGTCGATGGTCGCCAGCCGCAATTCCACGCCGAGGTCGCCCACCAGATCCGCGAAGGCCGGATGCACCTGGTCGAGATCGTCGTTCTGCGCGCGGATGAACGCATTGCACTGATCGATGGCATTGGCGATGCGGTCAGGTGTGATGGGGTAGAAGATGTCGCTGTAGTGGACATGCACGAGCGTGGGGATGATCACCGGCCCACCGCCGCGCTCCGCGATGCTTTGCGGACCCAGTGGCAGATAGGGTCTGTCAGGCATCACAGTGCTGCATTGCGCTTGGGCATTCAATGCGAAGGCGATCGGCGGAATGCACCGTGCTATGCGGAGGAAAGAAGCGTGATGCATGAGTTCATGACGGAGATGCCGTACTGCGCGTTGCACCGACAAGATCAGATGACAGGCTGGCGCCAAGGCACCCACGGCGCATTGCCCCACTTCACCACCCATCGGTGGTCCATCCGTCCACTTGGCTCCAATGGTCTCGGCCTTGCGGGAAGGATTGCACGGTGAACCAAGGACGCTATCGCATCTTCGCAACGGATGTTCCATCGGTCCGTTATCATAGGGTCGTTCATCGCCTTGCCAGCGGCTATGTTGGGGCAGGATTTTCCACTTCCGACGCCCGCGCAATTACCGGTATATGACATCGCACCTCAATATTCCTTCGGATCGGAGGCTATGATGCGCTACTTCGCCGACAGTGTGCGCTACCCCGAGCCCGAGCGTTCGCAGCACAAGCAAGGTCAAGTGTTGGCGGCCTTCATGGTGGATCGGAAAGGACGCGTGACCGATGTGCGCATCGTGAACGGCGTGCCGGGCGCACCCAACCTGGCCGCCGAAGCGCGACGGCTCCTGGAGGCCATGCCCCGATGGAAGCCCGCGACGCTTAAAGGCAAGCGCGTGGCGGCCGAGGTGCATCTGGCGGTTCCGTTCAGGATCGGCGCCGTGCGTTGAATGTGCTGCACGTGCTGCAGAAAGCTCACTTTCCTGCAGATCTGCCCGCTACCGCGCAATCATGAACGCTGCGGTGCGCACCACTTCGTCTTCCGCACAACGAAGCAAGTAGCTCCCCGGCTGAAGGTCCGCGACGGGTATCAGCAGCCCGTTCGCATTCGTCGTGTTCATGCTTCGCACCATGCGGCCGCAAGCGTCAAGATCTCTACACCTGCTGCCCCGTTGTTCGTCAAGCTTATGCGCAGTTGATCGTTCGCGGGGTTCGGCCATGCCATGAGGCTTGTCTCGTGTGACGCGGGGACCACCATTGTGTTGATGTCGTTCTCATAACGTACGATCGTCGCGCTCGGGTTGCCAATGTTCAGGTTGGTGACACCGCAAAGCACCAGCTTTCCATCCGCCTGCGCCTTGATCGCATAGCTCTCGTTCACAGGGGTGGCAAAATTGCCAACAGCATGACCGCTTCCGCCGAAGGTGGTGTAGGGTGTACCGTCGGCCGTATGCACGGCCGCAAGAAAGTTGATGTAGCCTGAGCCGTTCGTCATATTCCCAGTGTAGCCGGCGAGAGCGATGCGATCATCCGCAAGGATGATGAGGTCGCGAATGAAGTCGTCCGCGTCCACATTGTTGACCTCTTCGCCCAGCGTGCCGAATGACGGATCCAACACACCTGTATCATCAAAGCGTATGAGGAAGTAGTTGGATGTGCTGGAGATACTGGTGTACCGTGCACCGCTGGCGACCACCGACTGGCCGATGGCGGCCAGGCAGGTTACCCACGACTGCGGAACACTCAACGCGGGTGTAAGGATCCCGTCACCATCGAAGGCAGGGTCCGGAACGCCGGTGGTGCTCAACTTCACGATCAATGGATACGCCATGCCACCGCTGGTGCCATAGCCGCCGGCCACGATGGAGCCATCGTCAAGCACGTCCACGGTGAGGAATTCATCGTTGGCACTGGAGCTGTTCTCCATGGCGACCACGCCGCCGAAGCCGAAGGTGCCGTCGAGCGTGCCATCGGTGTTGAACCGTACCAGGTAACTGTCGCGCGTGGCGATGCGGTCATAGCCGGCGAGCACGAGCTTTCCGTCAGTCTGCATCACGATGTCCTGCGCACGGCGATGGGCCACACCTGTCAAGGGGGCGCTCACACGCCCATTGTCCCCGAAGGTGGGATCGAGCGTGCCATCGGACAGCACATGCCAGAGGGTGAAGCGTTCGTAGCCGAGCGTATCGGCGTAGCCGCATACGAACACGCTGCTGTCCGGCGCGAAGACCATTTTGGCGGCCCGGCCCCTGAGCGAGCTGGGCAGCGTTACGATCCCATAGTCCGGATCGAGCGTGCCGTCGGGCAACAAGCGCAGGATGTAAGGCGCAGGATAGTTGGTAATGGGGGTGGAATAGCCGCAAACCAACAGGCGGCCGTTGGCCAAGGGCAGCAAGTCCGTGGCTACATCCTCTTCTGCACTGGGGTCGACGTAGACGACACCGCCCGTACCGAAGCTGGGATCGAGGGTGCCGGGTTGCGCGATGGTGGCGAAGGCCGATAGGCCAAGACATATCAGGGTGGTGATGCGGAGCATGGGTTAAAGATGCGGGATGAAGCGATAGGTACATCGGCCCAAAGCGAACTTGGCACCATGAACGAAGTGCTGGATTTCATCTCGCCACCAAGGCCCGACAGACGGCTGACGATGGCAGGAAGTAGTGCCGATCACGTTCGATGAGCCTTTGGGGGATGAGTTGGTTCAGTGATCGTAGCTGATCACACGGCTCACCTTGTACCCCGTGCTGTCCTTGCGCCACACCATGATGTTCTTGAAGGTGCCGCATTCCTCCTTGTCGTTCTCCGTGTGGCAGAAGCGGTGTTGGCAGATCTCCAACAGGCCGAACTCGCCGAGTGGGTACACTTCAACGGAGCCAGGAACGATCTCGCGGCGGATATCCGCCGTGGAGGCCTGAGTGAACATGCGGCGGAAGCCCGCCATGGTGCTGTCAAATCCCGCGAGGCCGCCCTTGTCGTGGTAGAACTCCAGGTCGGGCGTGAACCAGGCGCCCAGTGCCGCGGCATCGTGCGCGTTGAAGGCAGCGAATAGGGCGCTGTCGAGCGCGGCGATGGTCTCCATCAGTGCGCAGTGTGCTGCTACAGGTGGGGGTGGTGTTGAGGGAACGGGTTGGTGAGTGCAGGCGGAAAGGAGTGACTGGGCGGTAACGGCGAGCAAGAAGCGCATGCGCGAAGATCGCGGCCGGAGGGGAGAACTGCTGGTACGAGGGGACGGCCTTCAGCCCGCAGGTTCATGCACGGCCTGGTTATCACGCAAGTGGTCATCCTTTGCGGATGCGCAGGCGCTTCTCCGTGATCACTGTGAAGGCGCGCAAGAGTTCGTCGCCGCGCTCACGAACAGCTTGGGAAACGAGTTCGGCTTGGTGCGCACCGGGCAAACCGTGCACGCGCACCAGCACAACGCCCGCATGCACCGCGTTCAGGCGGAACACGAGCTCGCCGAAGTCGTTGTCCTCCGTGATGAGCAATGCGTCCCGCTCTTGAGCGATGCGCAGCACGTCCACATCCGCGCGACCGGTAAGGTCGGAGCGCACCACAACAAGATCGTGGCCATCTGCCATGAGGCGCTTGATGATGCGGCCATCGAGGCATTCATCGGCCACGAAACGCATGGGCCGTCAGGATGCGAAGGGCAGGTCGATGTCGTTGCGCACCGAATCCGCACCGTACTGCAGGCAGGCCTGGATGTTCTCGCGCGTGAGCTGCGGGTAGCCTTCCAGCAGGTCCTCGATGGTCTGGCCGGCGGCGAGCTTGTCCAGGATCAGGTCCACGGGAATGCGCGTGCCCTTGATGCACGGCTTGCCGTACATCACCTGCGGATCCGCTGCGATATGCTGGTGCCAGTCGAGCATGTTTTCACCCCAAAAACATCGGGGATGCCCAAAGATAGAGCGGTGGGTGGGAGAGGAGGTTGAGTAGTTCTTCCCTTGGATCACGCCAAACCCGACGCGTCGAGACTCCGGGCTTTCCCGGTGCGATCGCTCACGCGTTTACCTGCCGAAGGCATGGGTGACGCATGGACGGAGACGCTGCCGGAGGGGAGAACCGCTGGCACGAGGGGACGGCCCACAGCGCAACAGGCCAACGCACGCCCAAACACTAGGGCCAAAGACTGGGTACCCGGTTAGTAGTCCTCGATTGTCGTTATCCGGCGTAAGATTCCCTTGAAGTGCTCATTGTCCTCGATCTTGTCACAAAAGGATTGACAGACCGACATGTATTCTCGTGCAACACGAGCGGGATCAGGAAACACTACTACCACATCATCCTTGTTCGCTAGTTCTCTAATGGTTTGTTTCCAGCGTCGATCATCCTCATGGTTGTACAACCGCACGACGAAACCATAGTCCAAGACAAAAGTCCTGTTGCTGTGACCCGCCGTCGGTTGGCCTTCAATGATGTAGTTCGGATGATGGGTGAACAGGAATCCCTTAGGATGCTTTACGAAGTTGGCCCACTTCGAATCTCAACTAGGATGGGCCAATTCTCTTGGACCCAATCATGCGTGATGCCAAGGACGCGAAAACAGTATGGAGCTTTTCGACCTCCAAATACAGAATGAGTATGAACATGTTGAGCGAGTACTCTACGTCTTCATCATGCTCGGTGGTGGAGACAAATCGGTGAACCCGGCGCAAACCGCTGTCCAACTGACAAGCAAGTGCGTTATGTGGATTGCCCTTTTCGTTGTGGCTGAAGCACTCGCCAAGATGGTCCTCGTCGCCAAGACGGCAGAACCCCCACGTTTCGAATGACAAGTTCATCTGTATTGAAGAACTTCTCAAGTTCTCGCGCCGCTGAGTCAAAGCAATCCTCAACTACGACTTCGCCTGTTGCTTTTTGCATGAGCCGAAGGTACCGCTGACGGCTGCGGCGATAGCGTGAGGGGGCGAAGCGGCAGCCCTGCGCCGACGTGGCCTTACGGGCGCGTGCAACGAGGAGGCGACCGCAAGGAGCCCCCGCAGTGCCGCGACCGCTGGACACGGCAAGCAGGCTGTAGCGTAGCACCCGACCCGTGCGTGGCTTCCGCGTGGGAGAGGGGCACGCCCAAAGCAACTTTCAATCGCGCGCGTCCTTCCGCACGCGGTAGAGCCGCTCGCTGAAGCCGCCTTCCTTCTTGAAGGTCTCGCCCTGGCTTTGGAGTTGGCGATCGAGCAGGCTGGATGGCCACCATACACAACACATGGCCCGCGTTGGCCGCGAGTTCCGGGCGTAGGTCCGTGACCTATCGCGCTCGTGAACGGCCTTGCACCAGGCGGCCACTTCATCGGCGGTCTTGCAACGTTGGTCTATCAATTCCTGGCGAAGAGGTTCGGTCAGCGGCCAGAGCGGGAGCTTGCGCTGCCGCAGGAACGAAGTGTAGTCGTCCTTCAGTTCCACCAAACTGCTCTTCGCCACATTCGTGAGGTTCATCTCGATCTTCTTCGACGTGGCGCTGAAGGTGCTGCCCTCGGCAATGTTGCGCGTGCCGCTGCGGGCGGCTTGCACCATCTGGTCATGGGTGCGGCTGCTCAAAGGGATGAACTTGTCGCAGAAGCGCACGGTGACATCGTATAGCAATTCGGCCACCTTGAAACTGACGAGCTTCTTGTAGCCGCCGCTCTTGGGGAACACATCGCTGGGCGGCTTCCGCTCGGGCATAGGGCCAAGGTAGCTTCCTTGGTGGCAGGTGGACGGGGTGGACCAAGTGGACGGGCGGCACGGTCCACCGCGTCCACCCTGTCCACCCGAGCAGGGTAACCGAGCGGGGCCGGGCGGCTACCTTCGCACACCTCAATTTCCTTTTCGATGTTCGAGAACTTAAGTGACAAGCTGGAGCGGGCCTTCAAGGTCCTCAAGGGCCAGGGGCAGATCACGGAGATCAACGTGGCGGAGACCACCAAGGAGATCCGCCGCGCGCTGCTGGATGCCGACGTGAACTTCAAGACGGCGAAGGATTTCACCGATCGCGTAAAAGCCAAGGCGCTGGGCCAGAACGTGCTCACGAGCGTGAGCCCCGGCCAGCTGCTCACCAAGATCACGCACGACGAGCTCGCCGAGCTGATGGGCGGGCAGAGCGCGGGCATCAACCTGGGTGGCAACCCCACGGTGGTGCTGATGAGCGGCCTGCAGGGCTCGGGTAAGACCACCTTCAGCGGCAAGCTGGCCAACTACATCCGCAAAAAGGGCAAGCGCGTGCTGCTCCGCCGCTGCGACGTGTACCGCCCGGCGGCCATCGACCAGTTGGAGACGCTGGGCAAGCAGCTGGAGATCGAGGTGTACAGCGAGCGCGAGAACAAGGATCCGGTGAGCATCGCGAAGAACGCGATCGCGCATGCCAAGCAGCACGGCTTCACGGCCGTGATCATCGATACCGCCGGCCGCCTGGCGATCGATGAGAAGATGATGGACGAGATCGCCGCGATCAAGAAGGCGATCAACCCGCAGGAGACGCTCTTCGTGGTGGACGCCATGACCGGTCAGGACGCGGTGAACACCGCCAAGGCCTTCAACGAGCGCCTGAACATCGACGGCGTGGTGCTGACGAAGCTCGATGGCGATGCGCGCGGCGGTGCGGCGCTATCGATCCGCAGTGTGGTGGACAAGCCGATCAAGTTCATCGGCACCGGCGAGAAGATGGAGGCGCTGGACGAGTTCCACCCGGACCGCATGGCCGGCCGCATCCTGGGCATGGGCGACGTGGTCTCGCTGGTGGAGAAGGCGCAGGAGCATTTCGATGAGAAGGCCGCGCGCGAGCTGAACAAGAAGATCGCGAAGGACCAGTTCGGCTTCGACGATTTCCTGGAGCAGATCGGGCAGATCAAGAAGATGGGGAACATGAAGGACCTCATGGGCATGATCCCCGGCGTGGGCAAGGCGATGAAGAACATCGACATCCCCGATGATGCGTTCAAAGGGCATCGAGGCGATCATCAAGAGCATGACGCCGGAAGAGCGGAAGAACCCATCGGTCATCAACGGCAGCCGTCGCGCGCGCCTGGCCAAGGGCAGCGGCACCAACATCGAAGCGGTGAACAAGCTGATGAAGCAGTTCGAGGAGACGCGGAAGATGATGAAGATGATGGGGGACAAGACCAAGATGAAGGCGATGATGCAGCAGATGCAACAGGCGCAGGGAATGCGTCGGTAAACGTCAATGTCATGCAACGACTGATCCTGATCACCATGCTGGCCATGTTCACTGGCTCCGGGATGGCGCAATCACCTGATAGGGAGAATGACCTGTGCTGGATCCAGCACGATGGCAATGGTGTGATGATCGTAAGGACCGATTCCGCTGAACGAAGGATCGAGTTACAGGGAAAGGACCCACTCGCGTTGCGCGGCCTGCATGTCGGCCAAGTCATGCAGCTTGTCAAAGACTATGAAAGTCAAGGCTGGACGCTTTTCGACTTTGAGGTGATGGCGTCCGGACCATATGGTATTTGGATCTTGCGCAAGCCGAAGCAGTGAACAAACTTCTAGCAGTTCGAGGAGACGCGGAAGTTCACGGATGATGGGGGACAAGACGAAGATGAAGGCGATGATCGCAGATGCAACAGGCGCAGGGGATGAGGAGGTGATCATACTGTAGGGGCCCCATCAATCACATGACCTTGAGAACCTCCTTTCTAACCTACTTCCTGTTGTGCTTCTGCACTTGGTCAGTGCAAGCACAGGTGTTCGATTATGTCCGCATCGAGCAGGTGAATGACGAGATCGTGATCAGTTCGACGACCGATCCAATTCGAGTCGTCACATGGTTTATCGAAAAGGGTGAAGAAGGCGTTCTCGCGAGGTCCGCAGCAGCGCGTTCGAAAGCATATTTCGCGCTAGTCAGAGAATTTGAAGAGAAGGGATGGGAAGTGTATACGGTCTGGAAAGAGCCAACTGAGACTTGGATCATGCGCAAGCCGAAGCAGTAACCCCTGACCGATGAAGAAGCTCATTCTCTTCCTGGCCTTCGCAGCCTGCCTCTTTGAAGGAAGTGCGCAGAACGTCGTCTACGATTACGTGATCGTGGAATACAGTCCTTTCGCTCGACGGATCGAGATCGAAATGTTCCCCTCGCCTTTGGAAGTGTTCCTGTTGAAAGACTTGGTGGGCAAGGAGAACGACAGGGACAGGGCGTTCTTCATCGCGAAAATCCAATCGCTGGAGGAACAGGGTTGGGAACTGTTCGAAGCTCAGTTGGCCACACCTGGGGAGATGTCCTCGAGTATGTTCTACGTTTGGACATTACGCAAGCCGAAGCAGTGAACAAGCTGATAGCAGTTCGAGGAGACGCGGACGATCACGGATGATGGGGACAAGACCAAGGCGATGATCGCAGATACAACAGATCGGGGATGCGAAGGTGTTCGTTGTCTGTACGAGCATCCCATGTCGCGCCTTGTATCGATTGCTGGTGTGTTCATCTTGCTGGCAGTGCCGTCAAGTGCGCAGACCATCAGGGATCGCCTCGCCCAGCAGGAGGAACTGACGAATGCAGACCTAGAGGCTTTCGGTGCGTTCGATACGATATACTCCTGGCACGAGGAAACGCGCCTATGTCGATACGACCGTGATGCTGTCTGACGTGCTATGGGCGAGCGTGCTGCTAATAGGAGATAGCATAGGCGTGTGTGCGTTCACTTTCCTCATGACCTACGACGTGGGTGCCTTGCATGTCGTTGCGCTCAAAGAGATCCATCCGGACTGCGACATCGACATGTCCATGCCCGATCCGCGATACTTTGCCCACACGTTCGTGACCGGAAGTATCATCGACATCGCAGAAGTAAGACCCAACGAGCATCAGCTCGGAGATACCGTCTATACAGACCCGCCGGACCTTATGGCGTTGCGACGAGTCCAGATACAACCCAACGGGATCATGCTGGATACCGGCTTCCAGGGTCTTCAAGAATGGACTGGGCCGGTTTATTCGACCGCGGAGATCGAGGAATGGGAATACTGAGTGGGTACTGACCAATGGTAGTGGAGCCCGGAATCGAAGAGTGAACTCGCTGATGGCAGTTCGAGGGAAATGCGGGAGATCGCGGATGATGGGGACACGATGACGATAGGCGATGATTGCGGATCGTAGTTCGGGGATGAGGAGGTGATCCAAGAAGCAGGCGCTGGTCCGCCCTGATCGGTTCAACCGTTGTTGTTGTTTGTACGTATAGAATATGTATATTTGCCGTACAAACATCAATTCTCCATGGACACCAAGCTCACCCTCGGTTTCGATCAGGCGTGGCCGAGCGGGCCGAGGCCTTCGCCGAGGACGAACAACATCAGCCTCTCGCCCTGGTGGAGTTCATGCTCAGCAAGGTTACCGACCAGCACTACCGCAGCTTGGATGAACTTCCCGTAAGCGATTGGGTCAGTGGGTGGCCGAAGGCGAAGCGACCGTGCGCAAGAACGCGGCCCGGAGCGTGAAGAAGGATTACCTGGCCAGTCGTCGCCGCAAGTGATGCGGATCTTCTTGGATGCGAACGTGTTGGTGACGGTGCTCTGTAATGAGTACCCGCGTTTCAGTGCTTGTGCGCGGGTGCTGAGCCTTGCGGATGACAAACGCTTCGAGGTGTACACGTCCCCTTTTGCATGGCGATCGGGGCGTATTTCGCTGAGGAAAGAAGAGCGGCAAGCGGGTGGCCAAAGAAGAAGGCCGGTCTGCTGGCGGGAGAAGCTCGAACTGACCACGCTCGGTGCGTCGACTGTCAAGCGCGCCTCGCCAACAAGCGTGTTGAGGATCCGGGGGACGGCATGCAGTACTACTCCGCCGTGGATGCCAGATGCGTGCATTATCACCTACGACAAGAAGGACTTCCACTTTGCGGATATGGGGTGCTGGACGGGGAGGGGTTCCTGCTGGCGTACGCAATGCGGCGTTAAGCCCGCTGCTCAGGCCTTTTCTGCTTCCGCCTTCAGCCCCGCCAGCCCATCCTCGAGGTCCTTCCCGATGCGTCTTGTCCATGTTCATGAAGAGGCTCATCACCTTGCCCATGAAGGTTCGGGCCGTCCATGCTCCAGCGCACGTTGGTTCCGTTGGTAACCGGGGTGAACTGGAAGTTGGCTGCACAAGTGGTCTGGAACGGCTTGATGAACTGCGTGTCGTCTTCCGCCGGTGCTGTCCGCGCCGAGGATGCCATCGCACCCCCGCCCGCTGGGTTGTTGCCGGTCCAGTGGTACACAGCACCCACGCCGCTTATTGCGCCATTGTATTCGCGCTTCATGCCAGGATCACAATTCTTCTCCCCCGGGCTCGGGGCGTCCACTTTGCGGAAGTCGGTGATGTGCGACAGGATCTTTCTCCGGTGAGGCGTTATTCGCCGTGCTGCGTTCGTAATGAACGGTGTTAGGCACAGTGCTCGCAATGATGAGCACGAGTGCGATGAGAACGGCGAGACCGATGAGAGGATGTAGAGGGCATGGTGGTTGGGGTGATCGGTTCGTGGATGCGCTGCGTATGGAAAGGCGCTTGTGACCCGCCAGTAGGCAGAAGTAGGGGCACGGCGATGAAGAGGAGCATCAGCGAAGAGTCGCTCCACTGGATAAGCCCCACCGCGATGAAGAAAGCACGGCGAAACGGTCCCGATGAAGAAGCCGGAGTAGGCCAACTCCTTCACGCGCGCCGGCACCATGGGCAGGAGGATGTGGATAAGCACCGAGCACCTTGGCGTAGGAAATGAGCTTGATAGTAGATCGGATAGCCCAAGTGGT
>JADJTW010000011.1 GCA_016710965.1 Flavobacteriales bacterium | reverse complement strand
TATCCGGCGGGTTTGGATATGTTCCATGACAGTGGTTTCAGGAGCGCATGAATGTACCAGGATCCTGCTCCGGAACTACCGCTGGTACAGCGTCCGCCACTGGATCGAGCAAGCGGTCATGACCCGTGGACGAGGTACAGCGTAGTCCACCCAATTCGGCCCGGCCTTGGAGCCATGGAAAGTGGGAGACCAGCTACGCAGCAAGCATGGCCGCATTCGCAGGCACTGGGTGAATATGATGGGGTCTGTGTCTTTCGCGTACATGATGTCCTGGAAACTGTGTTTCGAATGCGTACTGCTTCATCCCGCCTTCCGAGCGGTGTCGATCCACTGGCCTGCCCGATCGAGCAACTGGCGGTCAAGAGGTGCCCAGCGGCGCGTTGCAGAGGTCAGCATGACGAGAGATCCTCCTTGTTTGATCGAACAGCAATAGGCTCTATTCCGTTCCACAGCATCCAAGTCAATGACCCCTATATCCAAGCGCTGGATGCCAGCCTCGAGAGCTTCATCCGTTGTGAGTGGAACGACCTCCAGCACCCCTATCAAGACCTCACCGTTCCATACATGAAAGTACGTCGGCTTGTCTGGATCCACTCTTAAGCGGAGAATACCGCCGGGAAGAAGAGCCATTGCGCTGCAGCCGCTAACAATCCGCAAGCCCAACACAGTCGAATCGCCGATACAAAGCGACCGTGCATCCATAATTCGCGCTACTTTGCCCAACGCATAAGCGATACCCCTGCGGAGAGAAACGATCAACAGACCAGCGTAGCCTATGGGCACCTCGTACATGCCGCCGCAAGGTGACCGAGTGCCCTGACCCCTGCTAACCACAATGAACAGATGGTGGGTGCCACTGAGCGAACGGCATCAGAACGATCGAACTGCCAATTGCGGGGGCAACACATTCCTCCACGCGCGCTGCCTATCGGGCACATCCACGAAACGGAATCCCGCTTCAAGTGCCGCGCTGCTTGCTCAGCACAGCCAACCGATCCCGTGTGATGCTCGTGCCAAGGAGCTCTTTGGCGGGCATCGGTGGTGGCGGTGGGTCCATGCATCTCGGCCAATGCCATCATCCTCCACGTTCATCAATAGCGAGTTCCCCCCCGCTTTACGCACAAAACAAGATGCCCCTTGCCCTCTTTGCGTGAAAGCCCGTGCCAGATGGCGTTCTCCACGAAGGGCTGTAGAACCAGCGGAAGCACCATCGCGCTCTCCTGGTCAATGGCGGGATCCACCTCGATGGCATAGTCGAACTTGTTATTCGTGCGCGCACGCTCCAGGTCCATGTACAGTCGCAAAGCTTCAAGGTCCTGGTTTAACGGCACCTCGTTGTACCGACTGTTCTCAAGCACCAAGCGCATGAGCCGCGCGAACTTGGTGAGGAAGCCGCTGGCCAGGTCGCGCTCGTTCTCGTGCACATAGTTGTTGATGCTGTTGAGCGCATTAAAGATGAAGTGCGGGTTCATCTGGGTGCGGAGCACTTGTGCCTGCATACGCGCGGCATCGCGCTTCGAATCGTTCTCGACGGCGCATGCGATCAAGCATCAAGAATGAACCACCTAGCACCAAAAAGGGACTAGGAGCAGAGCCGGTCATCATCCATTTCTCCTCCCGCGATCGGCGCAACTCGGACAGGTGTGCGACCATCTGCTTCTTGGCGCCGCTTCGCTTCTGCCTCCAGCGACCGCCGCAGGATCGTCTCGCGCGAGGCTGCATTGTAGGTCGAGTCACGGAGGGTATGGTACCGATACAATGACCGGACCGCATTCTCCCAGTCCCCCATGAAGAAGTAGCCATCGCTAATGCACCGCATGGCATCGCGTTCAAGCGAAAGCATGTGGTGTCGTTTGGCAAAAGCCAGAACCAAGGAGCAATTGTGGCATGTCGTAGCGTAGTCCTTGGAGCGTAAGGCCAACTGGCCGAGGTTCTCCAACGCCTTCATCATCATCAGTGAATCACCGTGTTGCTGGGCAATAGCCAAAGCACGGTTGGCATACGACCGAGCCAAGGTCGTATCCTGCAGTGCATACTGACGAGCCCCATGTTCACAAAGACACGGCCCATTTGCAGGCTGTCCCCGGCATCGATCGCGATCCCCAAGGCCGTATCACAATAGGCAAGAGCACCTTCGAGTCCTTGATCACCACCGTCCTCTGCTGCAAGTATCCCCATGCTCATGTAAGTTCTCGTAAGTGCTTATTTGGCCCCGGCTCGTCTCTCCTGAACAGGTTGGCGCTGGTGCGATAGTGCTCCCAAGCCTTGCAAACTGACGCTGGTGATAGTCAACGCCAAGAGAGCGATGCACTGTAGCTATGCCATTGGTGTCTCCGTCGCTGGTGAAGCCTTTCAACGCCTCTTCCAATGGACAGAGGCGGAGGTGGTGAAATCACCTGCGGTGACATACACATCGCCCCTCCGAGTGGTTAATCCGATCGATCGCCCTTCGATCTCTCAAAGCTTTGTAGAGTTGATCCGCCGAATCGCAATCCATCAGTGCATGTAGCAGGTCGGTCGTTCTCCATCTGGCCCTTGCTCTCGTTTCAAGCAGACGAGCTTCGAGTTGCCCTCCTCCAATCAACAACACAGTCGCATCGCATACGCATCAAGAGTGTGAGCGAGGCCGCTGGGTCGCTATCCACAATCGCATCGGCTGAATCGATGTGGCTGGACGCCTTGACCATGGCCGAATGCGATCGGACAACGACTTGCGCACTGCAATACGTGGCGCAGAAAAGCAATGTGCAGGTAGCGAACAATGACCGCCGGAGGTTCAGGGTTCGCATAGTGTCAACGGAAAGGCATTAACACTTGCACACGCGTACCTCTAGGCACTTCCACATACTTGAAGCCAGCCGCACTACCATGTTGCCGACCCAGCATAGCCAGCCGGTCTCGTGTTATGCTTGTGCCAAGTGAATTCTTCGGTGGCGCGTCGGAAGGAAGGGGATCTCATCCGCGTTCCGACCGACTCCATCGTCCTCGATAGCCATCACGAGCATACCACCCTCTTGCTTCACGGTCAAGAGTAAGTGTCCCTCCCCTTCCTTGCGCGAGAGACCATGCCAGATCGCGTTCTCCACAAAGGGCTGAAGTACCAGCGGTGGGACCATGATGTTCTCCTGATCAATCTCCGGGTCGATCTCGATCGCATACTGGAAACGGTTGTTCAGCCGCGCACGCTCCATGTCCATGTACAAGCGCAGGGCCTCCATGTCCTGTACCAAGGGAACTTCATTATGCCGGCTGTTCTCCAGCACCAGGCGCATGAGCCGCGCGAACTTGGTGAGGAAGCCACTGGCCAGGTCGCGCTCGTTCTCCTGCACGTAGTTGTTGATGCTGTTGAGGGCATTGAAGATGAAATGCGGGTTCATCTGGGTGCGGAGCACCTGCGTCTGCAAGCGCGCAGCATCGCGCTCGAAACGCTCGCGGCGGCGTTTGCGGTCGATGCGATAGACGACCGCAACTGCACCTAGGAGCAGCAGACCACCAACGCCGAGAGCCAGTGCTCTGTTGCGGTTTCGGTCGGCACGCAGTTGTTCGATCGTCATGGCGCTTTCCAGCCTGAGCAACTCTGCGCTATGCGCGATGCTATCCTCCCGAGCCCGTGCTTCGAAATCCCTGCCCACTGCGCGCATAGCGATCTCATCCCGGGACCGTGAAGAGATCATCCGGTCATTGACCCCTCGCCATTCCTCCATTGCCTCGAAGGCTTCCTTCCACCTCCCGGCAAGCTTGAAAGCGTCGCAGAGGCACGCGGCGGCATCGCGCTCCAACATCCGATGGCCAACACGCCTGGCGAACCGGAGCGCCTGGCCGCAGTATTTCAGCCCGGGACCGGGATCACCTTCCTTCATACCGATGATCCCGGCTGTATGCATGATGGTGTGGAGCAGGGCCTCATCGCCCGAAACCCTGGCATAGAACAATGCACTATCCATGTTGCCGATGTTGCTGTGGATCCTCGCGAGTTCTTGCGGGTCGCCAAGCATCCGTGATGCTACCAACGCCGAATCGTAATAGGCGTGGCCGATATCATCGGGGTCATAGAGATATAAACAAGCCGGTCCCACACGCCTGAGTGCGACCGCTTCGAGCCTAAGGTCCGGGATAACCCTCGATTGGGCCAGCATCGCCCCCCATCGCCGCTCGGCCAATGCATACTGTTCCTGGACATAATGCACCCATCCCAGTTCATTGTTGCATTCGGCCATCCGGCGTACATCGCCCAAAGTGGAATAGACACCCAACGCCCCCTCGATTAACCGATATGCGATCGCGTAGTCGCCGATGGAGGTGAAGATCCTGGCCTTCCAAACATTGATCGCGGCTTCGTCCTCCTCGTGATCGTCGCGGCGATACCGCATCGCCGAATCGCATTCCTGCATGCAGGCGATCATGTCCACAGCAGTGAAGCGCGCTTCGGCGCGAGCCAGGAAGTAGCTCAAACCGACAAGTTGGCGAGCATCACTTGGAATATTCGACCATTGGGTCTGAAGGATGAGGATGGCACTATCGGGTGCTGATACCAGTAGGTTCTGTGCCGCACGAAAGGCATTGGCCATGGCACTAGTATCGGTGGTCGCTACCTGCAAAGCGCTTTGCGGCTGAGCCCAGCAGAATGCCATGCAGATAGAGGCCGCCCAGGCAAGACTTAACCGAAGGCGGCGACAGGCGTAATGCAGCCTCGGTTTCATTTGCTGAATGTAGATGTCTTGTGCGACTTTGCGCAGTAACCAAATGCGAACGAAGGAGCGGCCACCCGCTTTCGCGAATGGCCGCTCTAGTTCTCCGTCCCTAGCGGGCAACGATCACCCGCTGCGACCCGCTAGAGTTTGAGTTCCTCCATAGTAACACATAGGATCCGGAAGGAAGGTCATCCAGTTCGATCACAGCGTTCTGCCCACCGACCCGGAACGCGGCCACCTGCTGGCCAAGGGCATCGAGCAATTGAGCTTGGACGGTGCCAAGGATGGCAGACCCACGCACGGTGAAGGATCCATTGTTCGGGTTGGGATACACCAGCAAGCCAAGGTCATCGGTGCCGAGTTCGGCCAGCCCAACCGTGACGACTATTTCATTGCATACCTCGATCCCGTTGCAACCACCTCCGAAGGCCGTCGCACAGATGTAAACGGTATCCGCTTGGGCGGGCGGGAGGAGGTACGCCGTTGCATCCAGGTGGTTCGGATCGTCCCAAGTCCATCCCACAGGCAACGACCACACGATGGAGTCGGCATCCGCGAGAACCGGCAAGGCCGTGTAGAGCAAGGTCTCGACGGTATCCACCCAGGATGGTCCGTCTATCCCGCTGAGACCAAGGTCCATCACGTTCACTTCCAAGCTGGCGCTTGCATCAGCGCAAATGGCGGTTCCTGCAACCGTGTAGATGTACGTGCCCTCGGTGTCCGCGCCCGGGGTGAAGATCCCTGCGAACGGCTGTCCATCCGGATCGGACCATGCACCATTCAATGCAGGGCCGCCAGCGAGCGAATTGATCAAGGCTATCGGTGAAGAGCCTTCGCACAATTCCAAGGTGCCGCCCACACCCGCGTTGGGGGCTTGCTGTACAGTGATCGTGAGTGCAGCGCTGGCATTGGCGCAAGGAGCAACGCCATTCACGGTATAGGTGTAGATACCAGCCGACATGATGCCTGGATCAAAGGTGCCGCTGGTCACGCTGGGTCCGCTCCATGTTCCACCACTATTCGGCGAGCCGCCAAGCTGTGCGCTCATGTCGAAGGGTGGTGCGTTGCTACACACCGTGATAGCCGCATCGAAGCCCGCGTTGGGCGCTTGTGGTTCGGTGACCACGACATTGGCTGTGGCATCCGGGCAGGGCCCGGAACCGCTCACGGTGTAGGTGTACACGCCGGGGCTGTTGGTCGCAGGGGTTGTAGGTGCTCGATACCAGAATACCGTTCAGGCGCCACACACCCCCAGCCTGCGGACTGCCCTGTAGCGAGTTGAACAGGTTCACGGTATCGCCGTCGGAGCAAATGATCAGGTTTCCATTCGCGCCGGCATTGGACGGTGCGGTCACCGTGATCTGCTCAACGCGCGCTGGTCCGGAATCGCCGCAACTATTCGTAGGCGTTACAGAGATGGTCGCATCCGCGCTGCCGATCACGGTCTCGATGGATGCTTCTGGACTCTCACTGTCCGACCAACCCCGCCGATCACCCACGCATAGCTGATGCCCGGCACTTGGGGCGTGCCATAAGACGGTTGATCCGATGCAGGCCTGCAAGGGCTGATGAATGCTGGCTGACCGGGGAAGGTCTGCACGTTCACTTGGTAGGTCGCTGGTGAGCCCTGGCCGCAAGAGGTTTGTCGCGATCGCCTGCACCGATCCGCCGATCTCGCCTATCGTGACCGTGATGGTGTTGCTGTTCGATGGCACGGCGCCCCATCCCGGGGTCGTCGGAATCTGCCAATTGAACCCGGTTGGGGTGGCGAAGCCTGTCCCGGTTTGCGGGGTGGCGGTAAAGGTGACCACGTCGCCCGGGCAGAATGTGGTGGAGGATGCCGTGACCGTGGGCATCCCAAGGGTTCCCGCCGCGTTGATCGTGACCGATCGTGTGACCACCGAGCTCCATTGGCCATGGTTGTCGAGCAACTGGAGTTTGAGCGTCTGCTGTGGCGGATTGGTCGGAAAGCCACACAGATCCAGCAAGCCATTGTAGGTGAGCGCAGTCTGGGGCGTATCGAAGTACTTGTAGCGGATGAGGGGGTCCGAGTCGTTGGCTGGAGAGCCGACCCAATAGCGGACGGCAACTATTTCCCACGGACCCGGCTGGCCCACTTGGAGCATGCGGCAAACCACGCTGCTCCAACGCGCTTGCCCCACTGCGGGTTGGTCCTTCCAACGCATGCAGGCCTGATGGTGGCCGAGAGAAAGGCTATTGGTGTTCAACTGTGCGTTCTGAAGATTGACCGTTACACTTGGCTCAACGGCGACGTAGGTGCGCGCGGCATGGTTCTGATCGAACCAGTACTCGTAGCCCACGATGTTCTGGGCCTGAGCACTACAAGCCAGTAGCAGAGCGCCAATGATGGATGTGATGTGGCGTACCATGGCGCTTCAGTCTTGCTGGGCCGCGCCCGAGAGGTTCACGGTGATCGTGCCGCCATTGGTAGCGCCTAGAGCCGGGGACAGGCTGATCCAATGCGGGTTGAAGGGGATAGCTCCCTCTTTCCAAGGAGCTGGCCCCCCGTGTATGCCGGGTTGGAATCCGCCAAGACCAATGTTGTTCCACGTCGTGACGATGAAGTGATAATCGTAGGCTTGATCGTAATCTTGGTAGGAACCAACATTGGCGAAAATGACGTTCAGCGTGTTCGTCGTCGTAGCGTTGTTCGCCCCAGAAGCACCAGCCCAGTTCAAGCCCGCACCTCCATTGAGCAGGATGAATAGGTTGTTGTTGTATGTAGAAGCGCTGTTCAAGTTATAGGTGCCGTTCTGGCGCGTGAACACGTTGTTCGTGAACTGCACACCTGGATTGGCCCCATTGATCGTGGTCATGTCCAAGATCATGCATTGCGTAACCACAGCGCTTGCGCTGTTCGACCCGAAACTGACCCCTCCGTCGATGATGCAGTTCTCAGCCAGGAAGCCTTGCGGAGCCGTGCTGCCGGCATTCGATATGCCGAACAGGAAGATGCACTGCTTCACATGCACATTGCTCGCCGCAGGTGGGGTTACCGGTGAGGACCAAGCACCCAGAGTGAACGTTTGCGTAAAAAGGCAACGCACGAACGTTGCCGAAAACGAAGGCGCGTTGTTGCCGAAGCCGCTGAACTCGACCGTTGCCTCGAAGCGGATGCCATGTAAGCTGGACCCGGCGCCCCCCGATTGAATCAGGACCTTCTCTGCAAATGGGCCGCCTTCCCCAACTATGGTAGTGATACCGGTTATCGGTGTTCCCGCGCTCAGGACGCCAGCGCCGATTATAGTGATGGGCTCGTTGATGATCAGGCTCCCATTCAGATTCAACGGGCCGCCTGGAAGGATGATCGTATCCCCTGGATTCGAGTTCTGCACGAACGTCACCAAGTTATCCGGGTTGTACTCGAACTGTGATTGGCCATTCTGCGTGAGCCTCGTGATCACTTGGCTCTGCCCGTAGGCCATCGACGCCAACATGAGGAGCGGAAAGAGGAGTGCGTGTTTCATGGATGTGTGGGGTTGGGTTGGGTTTCTCTAACGGAATTGTGGCTCAGCGCACAGCATTCGCGATCCGGCTGGCCAGGTATGTCGATAGCTGCTGTCCAGCCTGGCCTGCCAGTTCGTTGCTGGAGGGCGGGTTCTCTTCGCGCTTGGCGAGCAGGATCTTGTCGTTGGGGTCATTGGTCATGCACTCATCGCCGGTATAGGTGGCCCATGCATGGGACCATGGCTGTTCGCGGGTGAACGAATCACTCATGATCAGCTCGCCGCTGCGTACATCCAGGATCTTGAACGATCCGATGATCCGCGCCTTGGCCTCCCTACGACGCACGGTGATCATCGCGGCCGCGTTCCTGTAAACCGCCTCTCGACGTGCCTCACCATCCCGCCCACCCACGCGCCTTGTTCCAGCCAAGCACTGACCGTTGCGCGCGTACTCCTCCTCGATCTCGGGGTCTTGCTCGCAGGAAAGCTGATTGATGCGACCAGTAACCAGCTGATGCACCCCGAGCAGTGCCCGCTCTCTACCACCGACTTCTCATCGAGCAGTGCCGTCATGCTCAGGCGTTGCTCGGCCGGGATCCGGTCAGCTCATCGCGCTGATGATGCTGGTGAACTCCATGGCATCGGCATCCTTCATCAACGCGGCCACTACCTGGTCCGTGATGATGTTCTCCTCAGCACCGTACTGGCGCGCCCGCTTGCGTTCTCGAAGGGGATAATGGCGAGCCGCTTGGTCGCCTTCGCGCGATTGGTTTCATAACGCACGCGGGAATCCTTGAAGCCGGGCGAGTTGAGGTTGGCCTGTCGGAACTCCCGTGCGGCGAGCTTGTATTGCTCCATGGTGCCCGCCTTCTCGAACTCAAGTCCGCGTGCATAGTGGTAGTCGGCCGCTGCGCTCTCGCCATTCTTGAGCGCCTCCCTGGCGGCTTGCCATTCGGCGTAGTAGTCGTTCGTGCCAATATCGACGGGCCTGCCGGTGTCCTTCAAGACGATATGCGCCACGGTGCTGCACTCTCCACGTAGGTCGATGATGCGCTTGTAGCTGTCCACCACTGCTTGCAACTGACGCACGCGGGCGCTGCCTTCGAGGTCCTCGGCCGCTACCTGCGATTCACGGATCGCTCCGGTGGCTCGCGTCAGGAAGGTATTCCAAGCTTGCTGAAGCAGTTCTTGCGCTTTGCGGTGCGTGTCCTTGATGCGGAGAACCTCGACGGACTTCTTCACCGCCATTTCGTAGTTGCCGCGCTCGTAGTACTCCTCGGCATCGCCGTAAACTTTCGCAGGTCCTTGAGCGGTTGCGCTGAGTGCCGTCCAAAAAGCGAAGGCAGCGAGCAGGGCGTGAAAAGATGTCCAAGATCTCATCGGTCGTTGGGGTTGAGTGATCCTTGAGCGGAATGGAGGTCGTTGACCTGGTTGCTTCCAACCCCGTTGGCGGCTATGCCGAAATCGAATGAAAGTCGATGGTCGCGGATCAGCGGATCGGCATACGCCACGAGCAGAGCATATTCGCCATCACATAGCAGATCGGGGTCAACCGATAGAGCTTGGCCGCGATCCGCTCCTTGCGAAACGTGACCACGCTCTGCGGCGCAAAGCCCTTCCGCTGGACGTAACAGTTGTGTATCATCGTTTCTACTTCGCGATGACCATTCCGGTCATGCAACCTCACGACGTCAAGGCTTCCGGCAAATCCAACGTCGACGCACTATCTGAACCGAGTCGCAGATAGAGCAAGAGCGCCACTTTGAGCCTTGTACTTGACCCTGGACCATTGAACGGGAGCGCTTTGCGTTGCTTGAAGGATAGCCCCGGCTCGTTTCGACTGTACACATACTGCCCTCCACCCGTACTACAGCACCCGCGCCAACCACGCAGTACAGCCCGGGTAGGTCAAACGTCAGGTTGGTATCCGGAACGTTCGAACATGTGGTGGGCTCAGTAGCATCGGAAGAGCCTCAACACAAATGCTGCGGGCAATTTCTGCGCCTCGCTCAGGTTGGCATGCATCAGCACGGCGAAGAGCACAAGGTGAAACGCGGGCTTCATGGCTGGGCGAGGTGTGGCGTGTGACATGAAAAGCGATCTTTGACAATGCACACCAAGCCCTACTCCTGGCTGATCACGCCGGCAGCGCTCACCAATCCCACACCGAAGTCGTATAGCTTTTGCTGCGCTTGCGCATAGGGCGCTGCGCCGGCATACACGAAGCAGTATTCCCCTGCGGCCAGCTCCGAGGGTGTCACCTTGAAGATACCCGCCCCCATCTGCTCGATCGAGAAGCTCCGCGCGTGCTTCTCATCGATACCGATCTCCGAACCATAGTTGTTCATTGAACCGGTCTCGAGTTCACGCACGCCCTTCACGTTATCCAGTTTGGCCAGTGTGAACTCGTTCGGGCTGGTGGCTTGCTGGAAGCCGTAGTAGGAGATGGCGCTCTGGTCGAATGAGGTGGTCTGCTGGTTGAAATAGAAGTAGAACTCGCGCGCTACAGGCAATTGCGTTCGTGAATTCTCGCCTGAGATGGTCGACACGATCTTGGTTTTGGCGATGCCATACGACAGCGCAGTACCAAGTCGACCCTTGTCCTTCTTCTGAGCAGTCACTGTAGGCAGTAACTCCAGCATTGATCCGGTCTCGTCGAAGTAGTAGATACCTGGCCGGTGGGGAGCTAGGGGGTCATTTGGGTCCACCACCTTCTTAGCGGTGTTATTCCCAGCTTCGATCACCTTGGCCAGAACCGCATCGCTCAAGCCCGCCTTCTTCATTGCGAGCAGGGCGGATGTGCTCACGTCGAAATCGTTGTTCGAGTTCTCGATCTGGCTGATGATGATGGCCTCCCCCATGCCGAGCTCGGCCATTTGGATGAGGTCTTTGTTGGTGAGGATGCTCTGCGCCTGGGTGCTGGCAACCATGGTTGAGAACAAGAGGGCGAGGACGAGATGGAGGGTGGCAGCGTGTTCATGGCTCTGGATTTTGGTTGTTTGGTTTCCTTCTGTTCCCTGGCCGGTTGCTGGCCTGCGACGAACCAAACCTCCAGCAGCACACAAGACTTCCCAGCCAGCCGAGCAAGTGGTGGGAATGGGTGTACTCGGCGGATGGCCAACCCCCCGAACAGTTCCGGGCGCCCCCGAAGCGCGGGCAACACCTCACGGGCCTGGAGTAACCCCGGAATGTGGGCCCCCAGCACGGCCCCTCTGCCAATGTGGGCACCTAGGGCGCGGGGCCACAACAGGTGGACCCCCACTTCACTTCGCCAATACGCCCCCCGCCAAGATCCGCTGGGCCTCCCCCCCACCCCCCCCTACTCCTTCACCACCTAGAACACCCGCCCCCCGTTCCATCCTCCCCACAACCCGCACCGTGTAAACCCCGCCGCCAACTGCGCCGTGCCAATGCTCGTGAGCGCCCCACCCGCGCCGTTCCGGTCAGCAGCTCCGCCCCCACCGCATTGTACAGCACGTACCGCACATCGTTCGTTGTTCGCAGCGTGAGTACATCCCCGAACGGGTTCGGCCCAAGGAGCACTGCACCTTCCGCGAGTTCCTCCACGCCCGTGCATACCTCCACCGTGAACGGCACGGTGATGGAATCGGCGCAGGTGTAGGTGCGGCTCACGGTCTCCTGGAAGTAGAGGTCGAGGCTGTCCGTGCTGCCGTATTGCCCGGTGCCACGCGGGTAGAGGGAGCCATCGGTGAAGAAATAGATCGTGTTCGCGCCGGCAACGCCATCGGGGAGGCGTTCCAGCTGGATGGTGTAGGCGGAATCGCGGAGCACTTGCGGGTGCATGTCGCCGAGGATGTCCGGGCTGGATAGGTTCGGGGGAATGGTGATGGTATCGGTGGCGATGACGGTGCCGCCGAGGCCGTGACCGTTCAGGACCTTCACACCATAGTCGTAGGGTCCACCTGTGCCGTAGAGCGAGACGACGAATTGCTCCAGTCGTCCGCTGAACGCGGGTGTGAAGGATTGCCAGAGGGTATCCCCACTTCCACCGCGCCTTGCGCGCCGCTGATGTAACTGTGCAGTCCGGTGCGTTGGTCCACGAAGGCGATGCTGTCCAGGTATTCATTGTAGTAGTAGCTAGCCACGTGCGGGCCCACGCCGAGCGCGGCGGCATTGAGCAAGCTGTCGCGCACACCATCCACGGTGATGTAGCCGCCGAAGGGATCGCCGGTGAGCACGTAGGGCGCGGTCTGCGTGCAGACCGGCGTGGCCAGGCCGGGGATGCCCAAACTCGGTGGCGGCGTTACGGTGATGATGGAGACGGTGGTATCGGTGCAGCCGAAGGCGGAGTTGATGTAGTGCAGCTCATGCGCGCCTTCGCCGAGTTGCGCGGGCACGAAGGCACTGGTGTCCACGCCTGCGATCCAGATGCTCGCGTCCGGTGATGCGGCGTTGTCGCCGATGAGCCACACGGTGTCGGCATCGCTCACGCAATAGCCGTCGGAGAGGTTCAGCATGTAATGCGGTGGCACCTGGTAGAGCTGGTAGTAGCGGATGGCGCTCTGGCACGGCGGCAGGGCATGCACCAGGGTGCGGAAAGCGGCGTCCTTGAAACCACCGGCGTTGCTGCTGCCGCGGTTGTAGTCGTAATAGGCCCAGCCGTAGCCCGGGCTGGTGACCTGCAGGAAGGAATGGTCCGCCACGAGCTCCAGCGTGTACACCGAGTCGGTGAACACGGGCACGGGCTCCGATACCGCGAACGAATGCCAGGAAGTATCCGGTATGGCGCCAATGCCCAGGTCCGTCTCGTACAGCAGTTGCACAGCGGCACCTTCACCGCGGTACACGCGCAGGCGATAGCTGTTCGGCAGGCTGTCGTAGAACAGGAAGTCGACCTGGATGAGATGGCCATCGACACCGGCGCGGATGGTCTGCACCAGGCTGTCCAGCGTGGTGTAGGTGTAGTTGTAGCCGCCGTACTGGTCATAGAGGGTGTAGCTCTGGTCGATGGTCCAGGTGCTGTCCTGCGGTGGCGTGCTGGGCGTGTAGGTCACGTAGTATTCGCCGGGCGCATTGGGCGCGTTGTTCAAGGTGGTGCCGCTCACCAGCGGACCATCGAAGCTGCCGGGCGCGGGCGTGGCGGTGAGTTCGATGGAACCCACGTTGTGGCATTGCCGCGTATCGAAGGGCGTGATGGCGATGGACTGCATGCTCCGGTGCAAATTGGTCTTCACGTAGTCCAGCACGTACTGCATCACCTGCGCCTGCCCTTGCGTGAACAGCGTGTTCACGCACGGCGAATACGACATCACGTTGTGCACCATGGGTGCATAGGCCTGGCCGTTGGCATCGGTGACGGTGCCGATGTAATTGCACGTGCCGTACTCGACCATGCCGGCCAGCCCGAGGTTGGGGTCGGCGGGCGTGTCGCAGATGAAGTCGCCCGCGGTGGCGCAGTTGCTGCCGTCCACGAGCTCGGTACCCAGGATGGTGTCGTGGGTATGGAAGAGGCCGAGCAGGTGCCCCACTTCGTGCGCGGCGATCTGCGCGCCGCCCGAGCCGCGCAGGTACACGATGTCGCCCATCTGGAAGCCGCCGAGGCTGTTGGGCAGTTGGTAGGCATACACCAAGGTGATGTAGCCGGGCTCGTAGTAAGGATTGAGTGCGGCCGGGTCCAGGTTCCACATCCAGTACAGCGCGTCGTTGTCCACCACCTGCACCGGTCCGCAGAGCTCGAACTGGATGCCGGTGCTGTTATCAGCGAAGATGGCGTTCATGCCATCGATGTCGCGCTGCACGATGCTGCCGGTGCTGGCATCGCCGCCGGGCCCGCTCTGCGATGCGATGATGACCTTGAGCTTGACATAGCGCGTGCTGCCGCGCGGCTGGTAGCCCTGTGCCGCGCGTACGGTGGCTGGGGAAACGGAGGCGGTGCTTTGGCACCACGGCACGGTGGTTTGCGCGGGAAGAAGGACGGGGAGCGTGAGGGCTGCGAGGAATGCGGCCGAATGCAGATGGTTGACGCGCATGCGTGAGGGTCGGCAGGGTGACGCGCACTGCGATGCGCAGGTTGCCGGGTTGTCCGCCTATTCCGCTGCGTTCCGAAGCGAAAAGCGTGCGCGCTAGCGCTTCCGCTTCTGCACTCGCAGTTCGGCCGCCAACTGCCTCATTGCCTTGGTATCCACTGTGTCGTAGTCGGACTTGTTGTAAATGCTGAGGAGATACACCTCATGGTCATCGGTAACAACATAGGTGATCACTCGCGCACCGCCGCTCTTGCCTTTCCCTTTGCTCGAGATCGCCAGCCTCACTTTGTAGAGGCCGTGCCCAAGGCCGGTGCCGCTGCTTGGCCTCTCCTCCAGTTCCTTCTCCAACTTCAAGAGGTCCTTTGCAAGGGAACGGTGCCGCTTCAGCAATGGCCGCAACTCCTTCTCGAATTCCGGCGTGGGGATGACCCTATGCTTCACGCAGGACGTCCTTCAGGGTCCGTTTCTTCAACTTCCCTGAACGCATGCGTGCAACTTGGGCGAGCGCATTGCTGAGCGATGAACGCAGCTTCAACACTTGTTCGTAGTGCCGCAGCTTCTCCACCAGGTCATTCCAGTCCTCAACAGGAACCTGCACGGCCTGCACATTGCCGTCGGCATCGTTCACATAACGCATGGGGACTTTCATGCCATCAAAAGTAAGGTGTCGATCGTCCTCGAGCTTCCTGAAGGAAGATCGTCTCGTCGCTACCATCCTTCAGGCAATGCCTGCCGAAGCTTCGCGTCAGAGGCTTGCCCCTGGCCCTGCTTCCTCTTCACCGTGAACTAGCGCGCCACCAGTTCCACCCGCCGGTTCAACTGGCGGCCCTCCTCGGTCTTGTTCGTTGCAACGGGCACCAGCGGGCCCACGCCGTGCGCATCGAGGCGTGCGGCGGCAACGCCGTGATCGGCGACCAGCAAGCGCATGACTTCAGCCGCGCGGCGCTTGCTCAGATCAAGGTTGTGCTCCAGGGTGCCGGTCATATCGGTATGGCCCACCACGAAGACCTTCAATTCAGGCATCAGTTTCAGCAGGCGTGCGATCTCGCCGATGATCGGCAAGGAGGCAGCCTGCACGGTGGCCTTGTCGGTATCGAAGAGGATGTCGTTGATGGCCACTTTGCCGTAGGCTTCGATCTGCTGCTTCATCCATTCGGCATCCACCTTCACCTTGTCGGTGTCGATGCCCACTTCCTCGATGATGTCCACCATCATCACCTTCACCTCGCTGGTGTATTGCGAGCCGCTCACCACCACATGGGCGGGCACGTTGTTGTGCTTCATGCTCGCCGCGATGTAGAAGCTGCCCGCGCTGGTGGCCGAACCTCGCAGCAGGTCGATGCCAGCACCTGGTGGGAAGTCGTTGCGGGCGTAATGCACACCGATCATGGTGCGGCTGCCGACCTCCGGTGACGTGGACTTGTCCTGCTGCCCTTCGGCGAGGATGGTGATGCCCGCGCGCTTCAACGCGCTCTGGTAGTTGAGGTAGAGGTCGCGCAAGGAGACCGTACCGCTGATGGTGTAGTAAAGGCGCGTGCGCTTGCCTTTCACCTCGGTCCACGCATCGATGTCCTTGTAGCCCGTGACCGGCCCCCGCGCTATGGCATAGTCCACATGGTTCTGCTCTTCGCACCAGGCGAGCTTGCGCACCGGGGTAGCGCGTGATCACCGGGTGGTCGGTGCAGCCCTTGGCATCCTGGGCGTTGATTGAGGTGAACGCGGCAAGCACCAGCAGCGAGGAGAGGAGTAGGCGGGGGATCATGGGGCGGATCGTGAGTTGAACTGATCGAAGCTACACGCTCAGCGCAGGGTCACGCGTGCATTTCCTGCCGGCTCACCATTCGCGGCGGTGAGGCGCAGCACGTACGCGCCAGCTTGCAGTCCATCGGTCGGGAGCTGCATGATCCCGGGGCGGAAGGTTCGCGCCACGCGTCCCGAGGCATCAAACAGCACCGCCTGCGCACCGGGAGCACGCTGCGCGCCGACTAGGGTGATCGCGGATCCCACCTCTGCAGGATTCGGGTAGATGCCGATGGGTGCTGCCGCAGCGTCCGCCACGTTGGAAGGACCTGCGAGTGTGGGGTCCGTGTTGAACCAGACGACCTCATCGGTGACGCCGGTCGTGCTGTTGATCTCCATGAGCAGCAACCAGAACCGGTGATCCGCGGACACCCAGCCCCACTGCTCCTTGGTGGAGGTGGTCGTTTGCCCAAGGATGGTGTTGTTCTGCACCCGGTTGAAATGGTAGCGCACCACGTTGGCGTAGGTGCCCGTGGCCAGGACCAAGGTTCCGTACCCATCCGCCTCGAGATCGATCGTGCCGTCCACCGTGGCGTTGAAGCCGAGCACCGAGAACAGCCCGCTGAACGCATCTGAATGGCTGGCGCCGTAGGTGTACGGCAGCTCCAGCATGCGCTCCATATCGGCGCTGAGGATCACCTTGGCCGTATCCTCGGGCGGGGTGCCGGGGATGATGAACGCGTTGCCTTCCGTGTCGAGCGCGCTCGCGCTGCTGGCGTAATAGCTGTGGGATCCATCCCAACTGATGCCGCAGAGATCGGAGCCGGGATAATCGTTCGCCCACAGCGTGCCTGCGGGATCGACGAAGTTGAACTGCTCGTTGGCATTCACGCTGAGGCCGCTGAAATCCCAGGTCTGCATAGCGCCGGCGCTGGCATTCAAGGCGTTGGCATCCACCGCATCGGAGCAGAGCGCAACCGAGACGACATCGCCGACCAAGGGCATGTTCAAGGAGGTGATCGTGGGCTGCGCGACCAGCGACGAAGAGAGGCCCAGCACGAAGAGGGGTAGCGATCGTTTCATGGATGAGTGTTTGAACGGGCAAAGCAAGCCCGTGCTCACAGGCGCGTCTAGTACCCATTTGGGTGATTTGCGCTCACACCAGCCGATCCCGCAGCGCCTTCCTCACCGCCTCCGCGCGCGTGTGTACGTGCAGTTTCAGGTACACGCTCTTGATGTGCGCCTTCACCGTATTGGTGCTGATGAAGAGCGCCTCGGCGATGCTGCGGTAGTTCTCGCCGTCGCAGAGCTTGGCAAGCACCTCGAGCTCGCGGTCGCTGAGGTCGTGCGCGGCCTTGGGCTGGAAAGAGCGCACCACGAGACGCGCGATGACCGGAGTCATGGCGGAGCCGCCTTCGTACACCTCGGTGATCGCCTCGAGGATCGCTTCGGGGGAGGCATGCTTGAGGATGTACCCCGAGGCGCCTGCGCTCAGGGCACGGAACACAGTGTCCTCTTCCTCGCGCACGGTGAGCATGAGGAAGTCGGTGCCCGGCAGCAGCTCCTTCAAGGCCTTGACGCCAGCGATGCCGTCCATGCCCGGCAGGTTGATGTCCATGAGCACCACGTCGGGTGGCTCTTCGGGCAGCTGCTTCAGCGCATCCTCGCATGAGGAGAAGGTGCTGGCGCATCGGAAGCCATCGCGCGCCGCGAGTGTGAGCTGAAGCGCCTGGCGCACCTCACGATCGTCCTCCACTACGGCAACGCTGATGACGCGCGGTATGCTATGCATGCTCATTCAGGTTTGGTGCTTTGAAAAATCGTGCTCGCTCAGCGATGCCATCGGTGCATGCAAGGTGATGCGCGTGCCTTGGCCGGGAGCGCTATCGATGGTGAGTTGCGCGCCCAACTCATCGGCGCGTTGCTGCATGTTGCGCACGCCGTGGTGGTCGTTGGAGCGCGGCGCGGCCGGATCGAAGCCGCGACCGTCGTCGTACAAGCTGATCTCCAAGGTGGCCTCATTTACGGCGGCGCTGAGCGTGCAGCGGTTCGCCCCGGCGTATTTGGCGCAGTTGTTCATGGCTTCCTTCATGATCAAGGTGATGGACCGACGGGCTTCCATCCCCAGACGAAGGTTGCCCTTCCCGGATGCGAGTGGTATCGCCTTGAAGGCGGTGGGACTGGGATCGAAGAGCGACTGGCCGAAGGCGGCGAGCCGGTCCATCGTGTCCGCGAGGGTATCGCGCGAGGGATCCATGGTCCAGATGAGGTCGCGGATGCCTGCGCTGAGCTCACGGCTGGCGTTCTCGATCTTGTGCAGGTGATCGGTCAGTGCCGGGTCGTTCGCAGCGCGCTGCCGCACCAGTCCGGTGTACAGGTTGATGCGGGTGATGCGCGCGCCGGCCTCATCGTGGAAGTCCGCGGCGCTCCGGCTGCGGAATCGTTCGCGGTCCTCCTGCCGCGCCCGCTCGATGCGCGCCATGGTATAGGCTTCGCGGCGCACCTCGCGCAGGCGGTAGCGGAACAGCGCGTACAGCACGCCGACGATGAGCAGGGCATAACCGACGAAGGCGTACCAGCGCATCCATGGCGGTGCGATGACATGGATGGCCAGAGCCGCGCCCTCTTCGTTCCACACGCCGTCGTTGTTCGCCGCCTGAACACGGAGCACGTAATCGCCGGGGGCCAGGTTGGTGAAGGTGACATCGTTGCGGGTGCCGGTATCCGTCCAGCGGTCATCGAAGCCCTCGAGCTGATAGCGGTACGTGTTCTTCTCCGGAGAGATGAAACTCAATCCCGCGAATGTGATGGTGACCACGCGGTGATGCCATGCGAGCTCAAGCTGATCGAGCTGGTGGATGGCACGTTCCAAGCTGAATGCGGCATCCGGTGAAGCAGCCCGTAATGGCACGGGTTCATTGAAGAGGGCCAGGCCTGTGAAGCGCACGGTCGGCGGGCGCGGATTCGCGACCAGATCTTCCGGACGGAACCAGCACAGACCGCTGGCGCCACCGAAGTAGAGCGTGCCATTGCGGGCGCGCAGGAAGGCGTTCTGGTTGAATTCGCGACCGGGAAGGCCATCGCCGGTATCGAGGATGCGCGAGGCCTTGTTGAGCGTGGGGTCCCACTCCACCAGCCCCGCATTGGTGGTCAGCCATAGATGCCCTGTACCGTCGGGCTGGATGCCGTAGATCACTTCATTCGGTAGTCCTTCGGCGCGCCCATATCGCCGGAATAGGCCTTCCAACGGCCGTGCTTCGAGGATGGCGCGCCGCAGCGTGTCGTCCAATGGTGCGCGCGTGCGGCATAGGCCGTTCACTGTGCCGCACCAGAGATACCCATCCTTGTCCTGATACGCACACAGCACCAGATCAGCATTGATGCTGCCCATGTCCTCCGGCTTGTGCCGAAGCGTGCCGAAACGGCCTTGCGGGTCGCGCAGCAACAGTCCACCGCCAGCGGTGCTCATCCACAAGTAATGGGCGTCGTCTTCCAACAAACTGAAGAGATACGGGTGCGAAGGGCCGTCGCTTGTTCCAGTAGTCCCTTGGCAGTGGAGGCTGCCATCCATCGCATTGAACCGGCAAAGGCCCGCACCGCCCGTGGCCAACCAGGTATTGCGGCTCGTTGCTGGCAGGATGTAGTGGACAATGTCCGCGCGGCGCGGATCGGTAAGCCCTTGCGCATGATGGCGCTTGAAACGGATCACCCCTCCCTGCTCAACGGCTTCGTTCAACCCGCCGCCGAGCGTGCCCACCAGGATCCTGCCTTCGGTATCGGTGCTCATCGAGAGCACGTAATCCGCGCTAAGCGATGCGGGATCCCGTGGGTCGTGCCGCAGATGCTCGAACGTCCGCTTGGCGGGATCCCGGATCGTGATCCCCGATGGCGTTCCGATCCAGATGCGCCCGCGGCCGTCTTCCAGAAGGGATGTCACGCTTGCATTGATCAGGCTGTTGGTTTCGCCGGGCACATGAGTGAGCGCGCGTACGGGCGGTTCCACGCGATCGATCCGATCAAGGCCATTGCGCGTGCCCACCCAGATCTCGCCGCTGGTGCCTGCATGCAGCGCAAGAATGTGGTCGTCGGCCAGGCTCGTGGGAGCGTCGGCTCTGTGCCGGAGGATCCGTGTGGTGCCGGTGCGCGCATCACGGTGGATCAACCCGTGCGTACTGCCGATGAAGAGGTGATCGCCCTTGATCAATGAGCATTGGAACCCGATGCGCGGATCGGCATCGCGCAGCGCATCAGCTTCCACGAGCACCTCTTCAGCACCCGAGCGAGGCTCGATGCGGAGCATCGCGCGGTTCTCCAGCACAACGATGCGTTGACCATCGCGCGCCAGCGACGTCACCCCTTGCCCACTTCCCGATGCGCTGCCCGGCTTCACCACTTCGATGTGCCCGGTGGACAGGGTGAACCGCAACAGGCCAGCAGCACCTTGAAGGAGCAAGTGATCCTCATCATCCGCTGCGATCGCGCCGATCAGCTCGTCCTCGGTCACGCTCCCGGTCAGGTATCGTGTGATGTTGCCAGTGCCTGCGTGCAGGCGATCCAGGCCTCTGCTGGTGCGCACCCACAGGATGCCAGCTGGATGCTCAAGGAGCCCCAGCACCCGATCACTGCTCAGGCTGGCCGGATCATCGGCGTGATACCGGTGGTGCGTGTAGCGCCCGGTCCCGGGATCGAAGCGGTCCAATCCACCGCCGAAGGTCCCGATCCACAGCGCGTCATCGCTCGTTTCCAGCATGCACCACACGTAGTTGTTGGCAAGGCTGTTCGGCGACCCATCGTTCCGGTAGGTGATGAAGGCATGACCGTCGTACCGGCAAAGCCCATCCTGCGTGCCGAACCACATGAAACCATGACGGTCCTCCAAGATCGCATTCACCGAGTTCTGCGGAAGGCCATCCGTGTTGTCCAGGTGGTGGAAGCGGACCGCACCGCTTTGCCCGTGCGCTGTTGCGCAGACGATCCCGAGCACCAGGAGCCAGGCAGGCTTCACCTCTGATAGGCAGGATCTCACCATCGCGTACAGAACGACGAACTTACAGGCCACGCAGGCATCATGGATCCACCCATTTGGGTCATGCATGCTTCCGCGCATGCATCGACCTTCGCATCCGGAACGAACAACCCATGCACATGAAGACCAACTACGCGATCATGCTTCCCTCACTTCTGATGCTCTCCGCATGCGGAGGAGGAACCAGCGCGCCAGCAACCTCAGATACGCCGAAGGACCCACCGGCCGTGGAGGCGGCCACACAATGCGATCCGCTGGTGGGCGAGTTCCGCGACCTGATGGCCGACTATGAAGCCGGGCTGAAGGACATGGTGGCGGCGAAGAAGGTGGATGAAGCACGGCAACAGGAATGGTCATCGCGCGCGAACGAATTGAACGAGCGCATCAAGGCGAAGGGCGAGCGTGAGTTGGGGATGAAGTGCTGGCAGGAGTTCAACACGATAGGTCAGGAGTACGCGCCGCGTATCGCTGACCTGGGCATGAAACTGGCCATGCTGCAGATGGAGGGCAAGGGCATTGACCCGGCCATGATGGAACAGATGAAGAAGGCCATGGGGCAGTAGCAGAATACTGCTTTCAGCATGCCTAGCGCTTCATCCGCATCCAAGCGTTGGCCCGGCATCGGCTTCGTCTTGAGCGCCGCCGTGCTCGGCCTGTTCGCGGGCGGTTTCCTGGGAAACGCATCAGTGGATCAAAGCGACGGGCTTGCCGGTGCGGCCACCGTGTTGGGGTACGCCCTGCTGGGCTTCGTGTTGGCCGTGGTCGTTGCCATCATGCTTGCGCGACGCATGGCGCGAGGCCTGCTCGTTCGGGTGCTGCTGGTCATCGGGCCGTTGGCGTTGATCATGTCGGCTTGGTCCACCAAGCGTTTCTTGGACCAGAAAGAACAATCGGACGAACAATGGGAACAGGAGCGCATGCGGCACATGAAACCCACGCCTGTTCTGTTCGCGTCATTGGGCGGAGCCGTCGATCATTCCTTCGCCCTTCAATCCCCGACCAGGACCTTGGGCATGGGCATGGTCTCGCCACGGCTCGAGCCCGGCGTGCTGCGCTTCTATGCGATGCCAGACCTGGACCAGCCACCGGATCACGCCGCTGTTTCGGATAGTATCGTCTTCGTGCAGGGGGAATATCATGTGGAGATCGCCTACGCGCCGCCGTGGTTCGTGCCTGCACACCTCAAGCTCGACTACGATCTGCTGCTTGTGCGGGCAGTGACCATTGCCCAGAATTGGATCGAAGTGGTGGTGAACGAGCAAGATGGTCGCACCGCTTGGCTGTTCCGGCAAGATCTGGAGCTGCGCCTGTGGCACGAGTTCATCCTGGGCGTGGTGGCCGTGGAGATCCTTGATCCTTCAGTGAATCCGATTCGCCTGAAACCGCTGGAACATGCAGCGGTGCTTGCCGACGGCGCCGATGCGCTGCTGAAACCATTGGCGGTACAAGGAGACTGGCTCATGGTCTCCACCAACGGATTGGCCGACCGCATCGTGCCCACCGGTTGGATCCGCTGGCGCGATGGGGAGAAGCTCTTGGTGGACTACAGCCTGCTGTGCTGAGCGCGGAACGGATGGGCCGAGTCGCTCATCCCCACCCGAAGAAGAGCATCAGCAGCAGCACGCCGATCAGGTCCATCCACACCCCGGCCTTCACCATCTGCTGCATGGGGATGCGGCCGGTACCGAAGACGATGGTCTGCATGGGCGACGCGACAGGCAGCATGAAGCCCAGGCTTGCCGCGAGAGTTGCCGGCCACAGGATGCTCTGGGGGTCCATGCCCCAACGCTGCGCCATGGCGGCGAGGATGGGCAGTGCGAGGCTGGCTGTCGCGGTATTGCTTCCAAGCTCGCTTAAGAGGCACACGACCAACGCGGTGCTGCCGATCAGCATCACCATGGGCAGGGAGCCCAGCCCGGCCATGGCCTCACCGATGATGCCGCTCAGGCCTGCCTTGTCGACGCCTGCCGCCAGTGCGAAGCCACCGCCGATGAGCAGCAGCACGCCCCAGGGCACGCGCCGCTCTGCAAAGGTCCAGTCCATGAGCGTACGGCTCTCCTCGTGCGTGGCGTAGGGGTCGTGCGCTTGGCGTATACGCTTGCCGGCAGGAATGACGAAGAGCAGCACGGCACCGAGGACGGCGATGGCCGCATCGCTCACGCCCTTGAGCATGCCGAAGCGCGAGCGCCAGCCTGCGAGCAGGAAGTCCTCCCCGAGGCGCAGGTCGTCGCCGCTGATCCACAGCAATGCCACCATCGCGAACACACTGCCCGCGAGCCATTCATCCACAGAGGCACGACCTAATCCGCGCAAGCGCTCGCGCACGGCGTCGGCTTCTCCAAGCGTATCGCCCTTCAGCTTGAAAACGAAGCGCGTGAGCAGCAGCCAGGCCACGACCATGAAGAGGATGGCCAGTGGCAGCCCTACGGCCATCCATTGCCCGAAACCGATGGATGGCGCCTCCGGATAGATCTGCCTCCACAATTCCAGGAAGACGAGGTTGGGCGGAGTGCCCACCGGTGTGGCCATGCCACCGATCGTAGCGCCGTAGGCTACACCGAGAAGGAGCGGAACGGTCAGACGCTTGCGTACAGGCTCCGGTGCATCATCGTCGTCAATCAGGCTGAGGGCGATGGGCAGCATCACCAGTGTGGCTGCGGTGCTGTTGATCCACATGCTCAGCAGCGCGCACGCGACCATGATCCCCAATACCAAACGCGCCGATGAGCCACCTACTCGCGCCATGATGCCCAGGGCGATGCGCTTATGCAAACCGCAGCGCTCGATGCCCAGCGCGATGATGAAACCGCCGAGGAAGAGGAAGATGATCTCCTTGCCGTAGTTCGATGCCGTGCTGGGCACGGAGTCGATGCCCAGCAACGGAAAGAGCACCAGCGGCAATATCGACGTAACGGGAATGGGCACCGCCTCGGTGATCCACCAGAGCGCCATCCATGCCACAAGGCCGGCCATGAAGGCGGGCTGCGGGCCGTGGTGCCGCATGAGCGCGAACACCAGCACGGCAAGCAACGGACCTGCAAGAAGGAACAACCAGCGCTTCATCGGTGCGGTGAAGATCCCGCTTCAGCGCGACAAGTTGCGCATCGCTGGAGAAAGGAAGCTTCGGTTTCCTTTGCCCTCATGCGCTGCGCCACGCTCTTCATCGCCATCTGTGGCATGACCGCATCGCACGCTCAGCCGCTGATCGATCTCCTCAGCGTGAACGCCATGGGCAGCCCCGGCCTCAACCGCTCGGAGCTGAGCGCTACGCTGCCGCTCAGGCTCGACACGCTGGGCCGATTGCTCGTCCTCGACCCGTATTGGGTGCAATGGCAGACCATAACGGCTGGCGACCGTTACGTTCCGCAGCGAACGGAGGAGGTGCAGGAAACCATGCAAGGTGCAGGTGGCGCGATCACCTACGTCGCACCGCTCGGACACGGATGGAAATTGGCGGTGGCGGGCATCGTTCGCTACCACTGGCTGGGCGATCAGCGCCGTGGAGACATCCAGCCTGGCGGCGTGCTGCTGGCAAGCCGTGCATACAAGTCGTCGCTCACGGCGCGTTGCGGCGTGTACGTCAATCACGACGCCTTCGGCCTTTTCGTGATGCCCCTGCTCGGCATCGACTGGCGGATCAGCCCGAACACGAACCTGTACGGCGTGCTTCCCGGCTCGATGACGTTCGAACGCAAGAGCAGGCATTGGTACCGATGGGGCCTGAGCTTCCGCGCCTACACGACGAGCTTCGGTGTGCGCGATGGCGATTACCGTCGCATCAACGAAAACCCGCTGGGGCTGTATGTGGACCACTACATCTCCCGCCACATCGTGCTGCGCACCGAAGCGGGCTGGTGCATCATGCGCAACGTATTCGGCGGGCCTGGCGATCCCTTGCGATCGAACACCAGCGTGCAACGCCGCGACTGTGCAGACCATGGCATTCCCGACGGGCCGTATGCACGATTGCTCCTCGCCTATCGCCTGCGGCTTGACTGAACAGCCCTAGTCGCGCATATGCACGTACAGCGATGGCATGTGTCCGCAGTACACCGGGCAGGGCTCGCCGCATACGGCGTAAACGGAGCCGTCGCCCACGATGGTCGCCACACCTTCCTTGATCGAAACAGGATCGAGGCGCATGGTGTAGTAACCATCCGACCTCGTCTCGGGCTTCACCTGCACCGCCGTGCATCCCTCCACCGCCAGCAGCGCCCTTACCTGATCCGTTCCGAAGTTGGTGGCGTAGGAGCTATCCCCTGCGGCTTCCACCCAGTCGGTCGCTTCCTCAGCTTGCGCCTCACGGAAGCGACCCGTGAGGACATCGCTTCCCCTGAGACCATCGAAATAGATGTACAAGCGCTTCTCTTCATTGTACAGGTCGCGACCGTACATCTCCGCAGGGATCGCCATGGCCGATCCTGCCTCATCATCCCGTGTCCGGCGGACGTTGTAGATGCGCACCGCTTCGCAACCTTCAACGGCCATCAGGTTTTCCAGCATCTCCTTCCCGAAATAGGCTTTACCGAACCCCGGGCCGCCTACCGAGGTGGTGGAGGGCACTGGTCCGGAGCAATTGCTGCAAACGATGGCGAGCAAGGCCATCGTAGCGTACAGGAGGATCCTACGGTTTTCCATGGCGTGGTGGTTTGTCCGAAGATAACCGCGCGATCGATCCTGGCAAGCCTTGCGGAATGCGGATCCAAGGCTATATTGTCGCAATGCCGAACAGCACCATCCGGAGCCTTCGATGCGCGCTGTGGGTTGTTGCTGCTTGGGCGATGTGGCCCGCCCATGCTGCGGCGCAAGCCGATGTGGATGCCAGCTTCAGGTCATACCTGGACAGTGCCGGGAGCGCCGAGAACGCTGGCGACTATGAACGCGCCAACGCCCTCTTGGACCATGCGAACGACATTGCACTGGCTGCCCGGGATGTGCGCAAGCAGGCGCGCGTGATCATCCGACGCGGGGTCATCACGCAGCGCCGGGGCGATTTCAACAAGGCGCTCATGGAGTTCTATGCTGCCATGCGCCTGTGCGAGGCCAACGATGATCAGGCCGGGCTCGCCGAGGTGTACAACAACATCGGATCCATACACCACTACGATAAGAACTTCGACAAGGCAGGGCACTACTATGCCCTCAGCATGGAGATCCGCGATCGCACCGGCACCCCGTTCGAACGCGCCCAGCTCTACAACAACTTCGGAGCCTTGCTCGAAGACCGTGGCCGCCTGGACAGCGCCCTGATACTGTACAGGCGCGGTCTGGCCATCCGGCTTTCCCAGAAGGATACCTCTTGGATCGCAGTGACCTACTCGCATATCGGCGAATGCCTGGACAAACTGGGCCGACTCGACAGCGCGCGGCACTACCTGCTCGAGAGCCATCGATTGATCGCACGGACGCCCAATCGGTTCGTGCGCGGCAACGTGAACGTGCAACTTGGAATGAACATGCTGCACAGTGGCAATGCCGCATCGGCCATCCAGTATTGCTCGGTGGCGCTGGCCACGGCGCGCGAACTGCGCACCTTGGGCTTGGAGCAGCAGGCGTGCGAATGCCTTTTTCAAGCCTATGAGAGCGCCAAACGGCCTTTCGATGCATTGGCCATGCTTCAACGGTACGTTGTCCTGCGCGATAGCATGTTCGGGCAGCAACTCGCCAAGGAGATCACCCGTGTGGAGATGACCCACAGCTTCGAGCGCGAACAGTTGGCCGACAGCCTGGTGCGCGTACAGGAGAAGCGCGAGGCGGACATCGCCTACCAGGAGCGGCTGAGCCGCGAGCGTGATCAGAAGCGCGTCTTCCTGTTCGGGGTCATCGCCGTGACCATGCTCGCCGTTGGGCTCTGGAGCCGATTGCGCTATATGCGCCGATCCCGGAATGCGATCGACCATGAGCGGCAGCGCAGCGACAAGCTCCTGCTGAACATCCTGCCGCGCACCATAGCCGAGGAGCTCAAGCAGTTCGGTGAAGCCAAGGCGCGCGACGTGGCCGGGGTCTCCATCCTGTTCACGGACTTCGAGGATTTCACACCGCAGAGCGAACGCATGAGCGCGCATGAACTGGTCGCCGCCATCAACACATGCTTCAAGGCCTTCGACGCCATCGTAACGCGCTACGGCCTGGAGAAGATCAAGACCATCGGGGATGCCTACATGTGCGCTGGCGGACTTCCAGAGCCGCGCACCGGCAGCACCCGCGATACCGTGCTCGCTGCCCTGGAGATGCAGGCTTACATGCGCATGCACGCTGCTGAACGCCATGCGCAGGGCCTTCCTGCGTTCAGCATGCGCGCGGGCATACATACGGGGCCCGTGGTGGCTGGCATCGTGGGCGACACCAAATTCCAATACGACCTCTGGGGCGATACGGTGAACATCGCTGCGCGCATGGAGAGCACCGGCGAGGTGGGCCGCGTGAACATCAGCGAAGGCACGTATGAACTGGTGAAAAGGGAGCCCGGCCTGCGCTTCACGGTACGTGGCATGGTGCAGGTGAAAGGCAAGGGCGACATGGAGATGTACTACGTCGAACGCGAGTGAGAACAGCCTCGGAACGAATCGCTCACTGCCGCTGCAGGAAGGGCCAGCTCTGCGCAGCGGTCAGTCGTTCGTAGTGCAGTTCGCCTGCACCGTCGCGCCATTGCAAAGCCACTGTTCGCGCCAACCTTCCGCGAAGCCGCACCAGCAATTCATCGGGCTGGCGCTTCCGTCGCGTGCGCTTCTTGTGCGTTCGTAGCAGGGCGCTCATGGAACCAATGTAACGCCACCAGGCGCGAATGCAAGCGTCGGCCGCCCTATCGCATGAAGCGATACGGCCCTTGGACGACGGGGAAGCCCGCTGGCCGTGTGGTCCGGCCGAATTCGTCGATGAATTCCTGCCCGAAGCTCGCGCAGCCTTCTCGCACCAATTCGATATAGCCTTGCATGATGCATGCCTCCTGGCCGACGGCAGCCAGATGCAACGGGTTCGTGCAGATGAATGCGACCGCCCGCATGTGCGGAGCCGGGTTGAGCAAGCCGTTCACCTCCACCATCGAGTAGAAACGCTCGCGCGTTGCAAGCAGGCGCAATTCACGGTCGTCCACAACGAACAGGGCCCCATTCACCGATGCCCCGTGGCATGCACGCAGGTTGAGGAATACGGCTTGCACCTCCCCTTCGATGGCATCGGCATGAACCTGCGCTGAATAGTCCCACACGCGCTCATGGTCGCGCAGCCGTGCCGGGGTGAATTCGCCATGCGCTGGTGTACGGCCAAGTGTGCGCTCTATGCTGCCCGCGTTCAGCAAAGACCCATATCCGAAGACGAGCGTGCTCATGCGAGCAGTTCGAAATTGAACTTCAGCACATGGTCCCTGGGCACGTTGGTGCGTTCGATCAGAAGCACGCCGGGCTGCAGCGAGCGCACCTCGCGCGTGATATCCTTCTCCCGTTCAGAGGGGTCCACCTCCAGGCAGTTGCTCAGCCTGAACCGCCGTGCATGATCCGGAACGCTGGTGAAATCGACGATCATGCGGAGCACGCGGGCCGGGTGGGTGGCCTTGGTCGCAAGCTCGGTGTTGCCGCGCTGGAAGCCGTTGAGGTAGCTGGTGGCCACGGCGTACACGTTCGATGGCGCTTCGATGGTAGGGTTGAGCACCTTGTCCTGCAGGCCCTCCTTCACATCGGAAAAGGTGAGCTTCTCCACGTAGGGCATGAGCACGCTGAAGTCGAGCGCGTCGCCCTGGGTGCGCGTGTAGAATTTGTATGCGTTGAGGCAATGGGAGAAACAGTTCACAGAGACGGTATTGTACTCATCCCATACATCGAATTCCTTGCCGACCCGTGGGACGAACTTGCGGTAGAGCGCCGGACGTCCGTGGCCTTTCTCGGAGTGGGCAACGAACTTCACATAATGCAGCTTGGAGGCCAGGAAGACCGCCTTGTTGTTATAGTCGATCGGGTGATGGAGCGAGGCGGCATGCACCCATCCGTTCGACGAAGTGAATCCCTCCGACCGCACGCGTTCATCAATGCTCGCGATGATATCGGATTGGAGCTCGGTGAGGTCCTTCCAGTAATCCGTCATTCGGCCCGTCTGCACCTCGGCGATGAATGAACTGACCCTTTCCTCCTCCTTGCGAAGATCATTGACCGTCTTGTCCTCCTGCTTATGCTGGTCCCTGGCTCCCATCTCCGGCTTCTTGCGACGAGCTTTGATGAATGCCAGGATGGGGATCCGCCGGTGACGCGCGTACCGGAATTCGAGCTGCGTATAGCTGATGCTCTCGTTCACGCCGACGAGCTCCGGCTCCCAGGCGTGCGCATCGGCAGCCACGCTGCCGAAGCGATCGGCGATGATCAGCACGTACAGGTCCGACTTATCAATGCGTTCCTTGATCACCTCCCACTGACGCTTGTCCGTGGCTGGGAACATCTCCATGCCTTCGACGATGTAGTTGTGCTTGACCAATGCGTTGCGCACCACGTTGCGCTCCTTCTCCAGGTCGCGGAAGGTGCTGCTGATGAAGACTTGATAGCGACGATAGAGGTGGTCGGTGAGGATCATGGTACACTGGGCATGGAAGGACCAAAGGAATCCGCGACCGATTCCCATGCAATACCTGTTTCCAGGTATTTTCATGGCTATATCCGCCTTTAATGGGCTGGAAATACCTGGAAACAGGTATTGCGGGTGCGCGCGGCGGCTCCTTGCTTTGAGGTGACCACCTATCTCACCGCCCATGCCGCTCTTCGATCTTCATTCCCACTTCAGCTTCAAGCCCGCGAACAGCGAGAGGGCTGGAAGCGATCAAGTGCCAGACACCGACCATTGGCGCGAGCGCTTCAAGGACGAGTCAGCCTACAGCCGTTTCATCGCGTGGGCCGATCGCGATGTGGTGAAGAGCAGCCAACTGAACGGCACCGCAGCGCTCGAAGGCGGCTTCGGCACCATCGTGAACGGCCTGTATCCACTGGAGCAGGGCTTCACCCACCCTGCGTTCAATCGGGAGCTCGCCACGCTCGTGGGCTTCGCCACCACTGAGCTCGAGCGGATCATGGAGCGACGGGCCTCGTACATGCAGCACTTGCAGCGCGAATACCAGAACCTGCTGGCGGGCCTTGCGCTCAACGATCCGGATCCGCTGGGCAAGCGTTACGTGCTGGTGAATTCCTACGCCGAATGGCTCGCCGAGCAAGGCAGGCCGCGAACGATATGCATCGTCAACAGCGTGGAAGGCGCTCATGCTTTCGCTGACAACATACTCGACGCAGCGGGCCAGCCCATGAGCGTGCTGGGGGCCGAGCGCAAGCACATCCGTCGCGCGGGCGGCGATGGGCTTGGCGCATTCCACGGCTACGTCCAGGGGATCCTGGCCAATATCGACCGCGTGAAGGGTTGGCCACACACACCGCTGTTCGTCACGCTCGCGCATCATTACTACAACACGCTTTGCGGCCATTCGCCCAGCTTGACAGCTGCTGTGGCGTTGCTGGTCCCGCAGGATGGTCGCACACCGCATGAGACGGGCTTGAACATGGTGCGGTACTACGATGTGGGCATACGCTCGTGGGGATACCGTGTGGTGGCACGGCTCCTCAAGAACACCGACCCCACTGGTCAGCCGGTGCGCCGCATCCTCATCGACACCAAGCACATGAGCCCGCAGGCGCGGTGGGACTACTATACGAACGTGATCGATACGCGAAAGGCGCAGGGTGATGAGATCCCCATCGTAGTAAGCCACACCGCTGTAAGCGGGCGCGCGAGCATGAAGGCGACCATCGACGGCAACAACAGCCCCACTGGCGAGTTCGACCTGCAGCCCGGCGACGCAAGCGCTTCACGCTACTTCTACCGTGGCGTCATCAACCTGTTCGACGATGAGATCCTGCGCGTGGTGGACAGTGATGGCATCATGGGGCTCATGATAGATGAGCGCCGCATCATGGGCGCGGAATTGCCGCCCGAAGCCGGGTTGAGCATGGACCGCTTCCAAGTGGTGGCCCGACAGAACCGCGCCGAAATGTCCCGGTGGACGACCACACGCAACGAGCACGCCTGGGGCAGGATCGATACCGCCACATTCAACGCCCGCATCGCTACCATCGAAGCGAGCATGCAACCGCTTCTGGACGAATTGCGGCCCGCGTACCTGAGCGTGCTCTTCCGTCAGCTCTTCCACATCGCGGCGCTCGCTTCCATTCCCACGCAGCCCGCACGCGGTTGGGGCCATGTGGCGCTCGGCACCGACTACGATGGTGTCATCAATCCCATCGACATCTACCGGCAGAGCCGCGACATGCGCACCCTGCGGCAGGACCTCCTCACCTTCTGGAACGACAAGTCGAACGACCCGGACGCAGTGGTCCGTCAGCTATACAATGCGCATCTGTACGGCCAGACCAGGGAGCAGTTGCTCGATGGATTCCTGAGCGGCAATGGTGAGGCCTTCCTGCGGAAGTACTTCCACGATGACTACTTGAAAGGCGGGGTGAAGGGGTGATCCGATCAGCGGAGCGCGCGATAGAGACGACCCTTCCTGCGCTTCAACCGCCGCTCCACGCATGCAGTATTCCCGCCTTGGCCGCTCAACTCCTTCAGCTCGGCCTCTGTGGCGCGCACGTCATCGGCCAACGGCTTCACCGGCCTGCGCCTGAGCGACAGCGGGAACAAGGGGATGTCCACTGCGATGGCGGCTCCAATACGCAACGCGTCGGCAGGCGCCAGATCGATCGCGTCCGTGGCTACACCACGCAGCCGTGGGGCGTACTGCACCCCGAACCCGCAGGAGATCGGACTGCCCTTGAAGCCGTGAAGCGCGAAGAGGCCTGGGGCGAGCACGGTGGAGAATGCCACTTGGGAGTTGGCGCTCACGCTGTCCTCCGTGTCGAAACGATAGGTGAGCAAGGCGCCGATGTCGATGATGCCCAGCATGAGGGTGTTGCTGGCGCGCAAGGTCCGTTCATTGCCCTTGCTCCAGGACAGGGCCACGCCGATGGGCCCGGCCACGCCACCAAAGCCCTTGGTGCCATTGCTGCCTTGCAGGGTTTCCGCTCCGAAGAAGATCCCGGGGTACGCATTGAGCGTGGCACTGAAGCTGGTGCTTTGCTTCACCCGGAAGCTGCCCACGGGCATGATCGCCGCCTCGAAGATCCCCTTCACCTCCCCATTGCCCGCTTCGGCGATGTCGGCGGCGAGCGTGACCAGCTTTACCAGGTCATGGTCCAGGATGCTGTCCGCTGGCAAGGCAGCGTTCAGCGTTCGCAGCACTTGCAGGCTGGCCTTCCCATAGTCCTTGTTCACGACCGCCTCATGCAGGCCGATAGCAGCTTCAACGTACGCATCGAAGTTCGCCGGCAACAGGCGGTCGGGGTCCGCAGCGCCAGCAGCCCACTCCGTAGCCAGCTGTCGGACTGCTGCATTGCCATCGGAAATGAACTCGACCACGAGTCCAGCATAGCGCGCGAAATGCGAACCCTTGTCTTCGCTGACCTTGGGGTCGATGAAATCCTTCAGCTCTTCCGCCGTCTTCCTCAATGCATCGGCTGTGCGAAGTACGCCGCGGATCATCTCGTATTTGTTACGCACAACATGATCGATGCCGAGCGCGTGCAGGTCGGACTTCACGTTCGGGTTCAACAGAAGCAAGCCCATGTACGCGTTCAGTCGATCCCCGCTCCATTCGCCGATCCGGAGCTCAATGAAATCGGCTGAGCCGGCATCCTGCATGCTCTCGAGCAGGCGGATCGCCAGGTCGATGGCCGCGCCGCGCTTCTTCCATGCAATGGCTTCCACTTCGGTGCGTGAAAGTTCCTCCAGAATGTCCATCCACCCGTGGCGCCGCGCGATCCCGTTCACCAGCCGTGCCGCCATGAGCACAGCGTAGTCCTCATTGGTCAGCAGCGCCTTGCAGGTCGATGCTTCAGCCTTCGACAATGCCGTGCCGTAGGCCTCGGAGAAGTGCGAAGTGAACTTCTCCAGGTCATCCACGAATGCCGCCTTGAGCGTGGCGCCAACGTGCGAAGAGATGTGGTCGCGGCTCTCCTTGAAGATGAGCTGGGTGGCGGGCATCAATTCGGTGAGGGTACACATCCCTTGCGGGGCCATCGGGTCGTGGCATGCATGGTGGAGCACATGCACATCGTCCATCTTCACGGCCATCTTGTCGAAGTAGGCCAGCGCCAGTTCTTCCTTCACGCGGTCCACGATGACCTGTGCGACGGCGTCGAGTATGGCGGCTTCTTTGTTGCCGGGCAGCATGCTTTCGGTTCCTTCAGCAGCATTCCCCTCCAGCGCTGATCCTTGTCCCTCACTTGAGAGGCGTACCGAATCGACCGCTCGCTTCAACTGGATCATGATCGACCGGCGCGCGTCATCTGATAGCCGCTCCGTGGAGTCGACGTCATGGCCATCACGGGCGCGCATGGCGTCGAGCGCGGGCAGGGTCTCTATGTCATTGCCGGCAACCAGGTGGTCCAGTACATCGGCCGTTGGCACAGTGAGCATTTCGCCATCGAACTCGAATTCGATGACGCGGTCGGCCATGTTCTCACGCTCGTCCACCAAGCGCCCTGCGTAGTATGCCTCTGATTGAGCGCTGAGCGTGATGAGCGGGAGATAGAAAACAGTGAAGAGAAGGAGCCTCTCAAGCATGGTCATGGTGTTAAAGCAGCACCAGCTTCACATCGCCAAGGCATTCCTGCAATGTGTGGAAGCTGTGGTCCTGCGGTTCGAAGAGATGGATGATGCCCTTCTTGTCGATGTACCAATTGGCGGCGTGCTCGCCGGGCATCCAGCTGAACCTTCCGAAGATGACCCCCACGCACCAGCTGGTCTGCATGCCTGCGCGGTTGAGGTTCCAGATGCCGATAAGGCCTTTCACGGCGTAGGCGAAATCATCGCAATCGAAACCGGTGCCCAAGCCGCCCGGCTGGAAGTTGATGTTGTGGAGCAGGAAGAGCTCGATCTCCTTCCTATCGGGCAGGTAGTACTGCGGATCGGCGCCCCAGAAGGCTTGCACCTTGGGGTCGAGCTTGGCGGCATCAAGACCTTGCTTGAAGGTGTCGCGCACTTGCGCTGGCGTGAGTGTGGTGGGCATGCGTGCGATGGTCGTGCTAGGCGAAGGGCACCTCTGGGTCATAGATGCGCGAGCGCAGGTAGTCGGTGGTGTTGGCGGCGGCCATGCGTTGGAAGTGGCCGTTCTCCAGATTGGTGGTGCATTGCTGGAGCAGTTCGGCCTCGCTCTTCTCGCGCACGGTCATGAAGAAGTCCGTGCCGAAGAGGATCCGTCCGGCGAGCGGGGTGCGCATGAGCGTGTTCAACAAGGGATACACATCCTTATTGGAAAGGGTGTAGGAGATGTCCGCGTAGACGTTCTCGTACATCGGGCGCCCGCTATCGTCGAGCAAGCCCATGATGCGTTTGATCTCATCGTGCCAATTGGTGGCGTCGATGCCCTTTTCGCGCAACGGCTGTTTGAATTTGGCGGGCAGCATCTCATCGTCGCCACCGAAGTGGGCGAAGCAGAGCTTCAGGTCGGGGTACTTGTGCAGCACCGGCTCATAGTTCTCCGGATGCAGGAAGATGTTGCAGCCGTACTTGCTGTCCTTCCACGTGAAGTCGCTCTCGCGGAAGCGGCCGATGCGCTTGTAGATGCTGTCCATTTGCTTCGCTGCGGCCGGGTTCAATGTGGGCGGGCGCATGTTGGGCAGCACGTTGGACATGCTGCCTGTGTAGTAGGTTCCGCTGCGCGTGCAGTGCGTCATCACCGGCACCTGTTCCTGCTCGGCCCAATCGTAGAGCTGGTCCAGCGCGGGATCGAAGGGGAAGAACCCGATGCTGGGATAGAGCTTGATGCCGAAGAAGGCCCTGCGGTCGATCTTCTCCCGTGCCCACCCCAGCAGATCAGCGCCCTGCTTGTGCCGCGGGTCCACTCCCAGGAAGGGGAATAACGCATCGGGGAAATGACTGCGCACCCGTTCCGCTTCGGCCAGTTGGTCATCGATGCGCGCATGGCCGCTGGGCTGCGTGTCCATGTGGTCCATGTTGAGGGTGAGGGCCACGAAGCGCGTGTCGGCGCCCAAGGCGGCATAGGCGCGCTGCATGCTCGTGAACACCTCCTCCTGGGTGCTTTGCGTGCCCACCTCGATGAATTGCAGATAGCGCAGCAGCTGGCTGTTGCCACGGCGACTGGCGAAGAACTTGATCAGCCGGCGCATCCAGCGCTTCTCCAGGAAAGCCTTGATCTCATCGGCCCATCGGTCGGCCCATGAGGGGAGCGCCATGCGGAAGAAGTAGTCCGGCGCGCAACGGCCGGTGAAGATGTGGCTGTGTATGTTGGTGATGCGTGGCATGGCGGCTCAGGCGTTTCGTTCTTGCAAGGTCTTGGGCTTGGGACCGCTGCGACGGATGTTGATGAGCTTGCTGAGCGCCTCGAACCAGAAGGGGGCGCCCAGGCTGAGCGACCAGCTGGAGATGAGGATGCCTGCCATCCATTTGATGAAGTTGCCGAAACTCCCCTTGTTGCGCTTGCGGAAATGATCAAGCAGCGCGCGTTGCGATGGCTTGAACTCCTTGGGTATCTCCTTGAGCCGCTCGCCGCCTAAAGCGGGGAACCAGCTCCACGGCGCTTCGGTGCGGTTCCAGCCCAAGGGCAGTTGCCAGCTGCGCACATGGGCCAGCACCTGTTCAGCCTGCGCGTCGAAAACGCTATCCACCTGCGTGAGTTGCTCCAGTTGCTTCTCGCGCTGCTCCAGGACGGCTTTCCGCTGCGCCGAATCCATGGCGTTCTGCGCAACGCTCATCAGCTCTTCGGTGCTGAGGGTGTCCCTGCCCAAGCGCTGCTTCTCGGCCTCGTATCCATCGGCCACGCGCTCTGCTTCGGCCACCATGCTTTCGCGCAGGTCGCTATCGAGCAGGAACACCTTGGTCAAGTGCAGCGAATCGACGTTGAGCGTGATGGCCACCAGGAAGCCCGCGATCCACAGCTTCCGGCGCTGCTGCTCCTTGAACTGTCCGCTGCAGCGGTCCATGTAGTCGTCGAACCAATGGCCGATCTCGCCCTTGAGCTTGTCGATGTCGAGCCGCAACGCTTCGGGACTGTTCGCATCGGCTTTGAAGGACTTCATGTTGCGCTCGATGAAGTTGGCCAGCAGGCTCTTGAGCTCGCTATCGGCCATGGCCCTCACTCCGGCGACAAGGCGATCGCCGGGGGCGAGCTCCTTGCCGCTGCTCCCGGTCGTGGTCGGCGCCACCACCTTCTTGAACACCAGCTGCGCGCGCTCGGCAGCGCTGAGCGAATTGGTGCTGTAACGGTCGTTCACGTCCGAGTCGCCCAGGAAGGCCCTGTAGCTGGTGGTATACGCCTGCTCGGCCAGCGAATCGATCAGGGCATTGGCGAAACCCTCGGCGGGTATGTAGTGCGGGTACCCGTTGCCGTCCTTGCGCATCTTGCTGATGATTGGGTGCTGGTAGATGCGATAGCCGTAGTTCTTGTTCACCGGATCATCCAGCAGCTTGAAGACCATGCGTTGCAGGAAGACGCCACGGGCTTTCAGCTGGCGGTTCCACCCCTCAACGATGATGCTCACCAGGATGCTGAGCAGTGCGTATACCAGCACAAGGGAAATGATGGTGTCCAGGTAGGGATTCTCGAATGCGGCTTGCGTAGGGTTCATGGGGCAGGGTGTTCGTTCATGCCTGTGCTCGCGATCAACGGAAGAGGCGTTGGCGGACCTTGTTCAACTGTTGCTGTTGCAGCAGCACCTGTTGCTGCAATTGCTGTTGCTGCTGCTCCTGCTCCATGGCCTGTTGCTGCTGTTGCACCTGCAGCGCATTCTGTTCTTCGAACCGCACGCGCATCTGCTGCTGCACGGCGGTGCCCGAATCGCTTCGTGCGGCCACCTCGTTGCGCAGGTCGGCGATCCCTTCCATGGCCAGGGCCGGGTTCTCGCGCACGGCGCGCTGCAATTCAGCAAGGCGTTGCTCATAGGTTGCGGCGTGCTCAAGGCTGGTGACCAGGGTGCGCTGGTACTCCTTGCGCACGGCCACCAGCTCGCTATCGCGCGCTGCGATGGTCCGCAGGTTGCGCGCTTGGGCCTCCGCCAGCGTATCGATGCGCGCATGGATGGTGTCGAGCACCACCAGCGTGGCCACTTCCTCCTTCGTGCGCTCCAGTTCGTTGCGGTATCCGTTCAGCTCGGGCAGGTCCTGGCTGAACCACGGCGTGCGCGGAACGATGATCCCCTTGAGCGCATCGAGGAAGTTCGCGCGCGCAGGGCCTTGGTGAAGGATGACCGACGTGCTGGCGCCGCCCTCCTCGCGACCGAGCTTGTCATAGAGGAACGCGTTAACGCCGGCATTGGCGTTGAAGAGCACGATGGCGTTGAGCATCATGATGAAGGCGCGCTGGCCTTTGCTCAACCCTTCTTCGCGCTCGCTGAAGAAGGCCACAACCGCTACCGAGAGCGAGATGCCCACGATGGCCATCACTCCATCGCTGGGCCCGGTGCCGCTCACCTTCTCGTACACGACATTGATGAAGTTGGCTATGAGCGTTACGGCCAATGAGGCCATGCCGAAGCCTTGCAGCGCTTTGCGCGTGAAGTAATCCTTTGCTTGTGCAGCCATGGTGCTAGATGTTGGGCCAGCGGTAGCCGATGAGGTCTTCGGCGGGATAGGAATTGAGGCGCACTTGATTGCCCTGGTTGCCACCGAGCACTTCGATGCGATTGCCACGACGCGTGTTGTAGAACGCCACGTGCCCGGCGTTGGGGTTGTTGGGGTCGTAGCGCTTGAAGACCACGATGCAACCAAGACGCGGCTCGGCGATGGCCTGGCCCCAACCGGCCCAGCTGCGTGCAGCAGCGCTATTGGTGCCATCGATGCCGTTCTGGTCCATTACCCAGTTGGCGAAGGCAGAGCACCACGCCACTTCATCGGTGCTCGCATTCAGGCCCGTGTGATCATGGTATTCCAGGATGCGTGGATTGTGATCTGCGCCGGGGTACTCCCGCACGCCGATCTCTCCCCGCGCCGTTGTCAGCCATGCGGGTTCGGGCTCGGGGGCGGCGGTGGCGATAGGCTCCAGGTATTCGGCCGAGGCCCAGCCTTGCAGTACACCATCGATCAAGGCGGCGCGCACCTCGCACCAGCCGTTGGTGGGACCGCTCAGTACGTACACTTCGGTGTTGAGCGGCAGGGCACCAAGCGGGGTGTTGTTGGTGTTCGGTGCGGGTCTCACGCGGAGACCCCGTTGGGCAATGACGCGATGTGTTGGCATGGTCCAGATGTTTTGCACGACGAAGTAGCGCGTGGCCATACCACTTCCGCAATACCTGTTTCCAGGTATTTCGACGAAAATCCGAAAGGCGTGGATCAAGCGCCCCGGATGCGCTGATTGCCTTGCCAGCAGCGGGTTTGCAAGCGCCAGGGCCCGTATGTCACCGGCGCGGCGGTTGTTCGCGCGTCGGTCCATCTACCTGTTTCCAGGTAGTCGATGCGCAGCGAACCGGGCTAACGGCCCATGCGCGACTCGCGGGGGGTGGTGATGGTGAGCCACACCAAAGCGAGCACGGCAATGAGCAGACCGAGGAACTCGCGCACCACTTCGATGTGCGGCTCGTGGGCTTGCATGGTGCCTGTGATGGAAGGCATGCCCATCCTGAACCAATCGATCATGCCGCGCGATAGGGTGAGCATCCAAACGGCCATGGCCACGGCATACCAGCCGCTGATGCGTCGATCGGCGCGGCCGAAGACCGCGAGCGCGAAGAGCAGGGCGGCAGCGCCGTAGCCGAGCACCCAGATCGGCGCATCGGGATCGTTGAGGTTGAGGTAGGCGAAGGCGAGGAAGGAGAGCGCAAGGAGGAGGTGGATGATCTTCTTCATGGGGAGGATTCAGAATTCGATGCGGTAACCGATGTTGGGGATGATGCCGAGCTGGTACTTCACGACGACTTCGCCCTTGCGTTCATCGTAGTATCGGAAGGCTTCGTTCTGCGCGTTGGTGGCGTTGAGCAGGTCGAGGGACCACATGCCTGTGCGCTGCTTGCGTTCGCGCTTGCGGTAGATGCGCACATCCACACGATAGGCGGCGGCATTCTGCGCGGCGTAGGGCTGGAAGGCGCCATTGACCAGGGTGAAGGGCGTGTAGCGCAAGCCGCCCTGCGCCCCGATGCGCAAGTTGAAGCCCCAGGTGCGCGATCCTTCGTGGAGCTGCTTGCCGCGCTCGCAGCCGAACAAGGCGTTGCCCATGTACGTGGTGTTCCAGCGGCTCGGATGGGCGCGGGCGCCGGCATCGGTGTAGTCGGAGTTGAGCACGGTGGTGTTGACCATATAGTAGAAGCCGCGCGCCATGGAACGCGAGAGGCTGATCTCGGCGCCGGTGGTGCGTGCGGTGCCGATGGCGTAAAGCAGGGCGAAGAACTGCTGATCCCATGCGTTCACGAGGCTGAGGCTGCCTGCGGATGCGGTGGTGGATCCGCTTGAGAGCGCGACCGGCACCTGGTCGCGTTGCTGCATGTACGCTTCGGCATGCACGGTGAGGAACTCATTGATGGGATGATCCACGGCGAGCACTACTTCCTGCATGCGCATGAGACCGATGCCGGAGTTATCGGCGTAGGGGGCGAGGGCGCTGACGGTGAAGGATTGCACCAAGGGCAATTGGGCGCGCTGGCCTGCGCTGACGGCGACGGAGGTTCCGCGGTTGGCGGTCCAACGCAGTGTTGCGCGGGGTTCGATCTCATTGGACCCGTTGGGGGAGTAGTGCGACCATGCGGCGCCGAGATCGAGCCGCCAGTGGGATGAGAGCGATGTGGCGGTATGCAGGTAGGGCCTGAGCAGCACGGCATCGACCTCTTCGACCAGGATGATGTTCTTGCTGACGATGCGCTGCATGGCACTGGCCCCGACATTGAAATCGGTGCGCGTGCCGATCCTGCCCGCGATGTTGCTGACGGCGCTGAGCTTCTGCTCATCGAGGCTGGCGCGCTCGTCGATGTAGTACGAGAAGTCCTGGTGGAACGCCTGGCCTTCTTCGTGACGCTGTTGCAGGTTGGCGCTGTAGATGACGGTGGTGCGCCAGATGGTGCGTGCGCCGATGGGCTTGCGGAAGGTGATGCCCGCAGCACCCATGCTGGCTTCGTAGTCGATGTTGCGGCTGTCCTTGTCGAACTCTTGATCGGCGCTGTCCTTCGCCGCGAAGCGGTTGCTGCTGTTGCCGCCCATGCCGAAGATGCCGAGGTAGCCGCGAGCACCCAATGGCACTGCAATATTGAAGGAGAGGTCCTGGAAAGTGATGGCCTCATCGCCGAGATCGACGCCCATGGCGCCGAGCAGGCCGACGGTGCTGTAGCGGTAGTTGATGAGGTAGCTCGCCTGCCCGCCGGTGCGGAAGGGTCCTTCGGTGCTGAAGTCGAGGCCGAGCAGGCTGGCCTGTGCGGTATAGCCCCTTCGTTGGTTCATGCCGGGGCGGAGGTTGAGATCGAGGATGCCGCCGAGCGCGTTGCCGTAGGCGGCGTTCATGCCGCCCATGAGCAGGCGTGATGTGCCGAGCATTTGTGCGCTGAGGATGGTGGTGCCGCCGGTGAGGGTGGGCTGATCGCTGGATGTTCCTCCGTTGGTGAGGTGGTTGGGCGTGACGATCTCGGCGCCTTCGAGCAGCCATGCGTTGCACGAGGGGCTGTTGGCGCGGACGCTGAAGTGGTTGGACTGGTCGTTGATGGAAGCGCTGCCGGCCTGGGTGAGCGCGACGCGTGTGGGATCGTAGAAGGTGGCGGGATAGCGCAGGCTTTGCTCGACGGTGAGGGTGTGCGAGCTGATGGCTGCGATGCGCCTGACGGTGGTGACGACCTCTGCGGCGGCCAGTTGGACGGGTTGCACGGTGAGCAGCATTTCGAGATGCTCCTCCTTTCCGAGGCGGACCCATACCTCGGGGATCTCGGTGCTTTGGTAGCCGAGGTAGCTGGCACGCACGCGATGAAGGCCGATGGGCAGTGCCAGGAAACGGAAGTGCCCCTGGGCATCGGTGGTGGTGCCGTAGCTGGTGTCGGTGAGGAAGACCTGTACGGTGGCCTGGTGCAAAGGAGCGAGGGATGCGGCATCGCGGACGGTGCCGCTGAGGGTTGCGGTTTGCGCATGCACGGTACACGCCCAAGCCTGAAGGATGAAGGCGAGCGCGAGGGTGCGACGAAGCATGAGGCGAACTTACCGGGGAAGGAGGCAGGGGCCACTAGCTGCGAGCTACAAGCTGCGAGCTAGTGGTTGTGAGCTTTGAGCGGGGGGGAGATGGAGATGAGCAAGCAAACCACACAGCAAGCAAGCATGATCGACCCTCCAGCAAGAAGCGACTGAGAAAGCGGCCACCGGGAGTCCCGACGGCCGCTTTCTCTTACCCAGGCGGTGCTACGCCAACGCCGGATCGGCTCCGCCGGTGTTGCGGATGGGCTCGGCTGAAATAACCGGCGCCATGCGCATCTGTTTCTTCCACGCCCGGCGGTGCTTGATCTTGGCGATGATGAGGAGCATGACGGGGACCATGATGAGGGTGAGGAATGTGGCGAAGGTGAGGCCGTAGATGACGGCCCATGAGAGGGGCCCCCAGAAGATGACGTTGTCGCCGCCGATGTGGATGTGGGGGTTGAGCTCGGTGAAGAGGGTGCCGAAGTTGAGGTTGAAGCCTACGGCGAGGGGGAGGAGGCCGAGGACGGCGGTGACGGCGGTGAGGAGGACCGGGCGGAGGCGGGTCTTGCCGGCGATGATGAGGGCGTCGCGGGAGTTGGCGACGGGCAGGACGGCTTCCTCCGGCAAGCCCAGTTTCTCGCGCTGGCGATCGAAGAGGAGGCGTGCGAAGTCCATGAGCACGATGGCGTTGTTGACGACGACGCCGATGAGCGAGATGATGCCGAGCATGGTCATGAGGATGATGAAGTCCATGCGGAAGACCACGAGGCCGAGGAAGACGCCGATGGTGCTGAAGAGGACGGTGCTGAGGATGACCAGCGGATAGCTGATGCTGTTGAACTGCCAGACGATGATGAGGAAGACGATGAAGAGTGCGATGAGGAAGGCGCTGCCGAGGAAGCTCATCTCCTTCATCTGCTCCTCCTGCTGGCCGGTGAAGGCCATGCCGAAGCGCTCGTCCTTGTCGTAGCCGGTGAGGGCGTCCTTCATTTCGGCGATGACCTCGTTGCTGTTGTAGCCGCTGATGACGTTGCTGCTGACGGTGACGACGCGCTTGAGGTCCTGGCGCTTGATGGCGCTGAAGGTGCTGCTGCGCTCGTCCCTGGCCACGGCGCTGATGGGCACCTGGCGGATCTGGCCGGTGAGCATGTCGCGGAAGGTGATCTTCATGTCCATGATGGTGCCGATATCATAGCGCTGCTCGTCCTTGAGGCGCACCTGGATCTTGTAGTCATCGTCATCGCCCTCGATGCGATAGGTGCTGACCTCCTTGCCGAAGAGGGCTGTGCGGATGGCATCGGCCACGGCGTAAGTGCTCACGTTGAGGCGGCGGGCCTTGGCGCGATCGATGATGATGGGCATCTCGGGCTTGGCGCGGTCGATGTCGATGCGCAGTGCTTCGACCCCCGGCACGTTCTTGCTTTCCATGAAGGCCTTGAGGCGATCGGCCTCGGCGAGGAGGGGTTCGATCTCGTCGCCGCTGATCTCGATGTTGATGGGCTTGCCGGTGGGCGGGCCTGCGGCGTCCTTATCGACGGTGACGATGATGCCGGGATAGCCGGCGAGTTCTTTCTGGAGCTTGAGGAGGACGTCGTTGGTCTTCATGCCGCGGCGCTGCGCGTACTTGACGAAGCTGAGCTGGATGCGGCCCTTGTTGGGCGTGTTGGCCAGGCTGACGCCTTGCGCGGGATCGCTGGTGCCGTTGCCCACCTGGCTGATGACGGAGTTGATGAGCCAGTTGCGGCGCTCCTTCACCACGGTACCGTCCGGCTTCTTCACCTCCACTTCCTCCATGTATGGATCGACGTTCACGATGTCGTCCACCTGCTTCTCCAGCAGACGGGTGATCTCGTTGGTCTTCTCGATGTCGGTGCCGATGGGTGCTTCGATGAAGACGTTGACGTACTTGGGTTCGTTGATGGGGAAGAATTCCACTTTGGGCGGGAAGATGCCCAGGAGCACGAAGGCGAAGAGGAGCAGGCCGATGGTGCCGAAGAAGAAGGTGCGGGGGTGGTGGCGATCAAGGGCATAGCGGAGGAAGCGCTCGTATTGCGCTTCGAGACGCGGCAGGAAGGTGTCCTGGAACCAGCGGGTGCCGGGCGCTCCCACCCAGAGGTTGAGGAGACCGAGGATGCCGCAGAAGACGGTGAAGGTGCCGAGGCCAGTGACAAAGCCGCTGTGCGCACTGGCGCCCAAGACGGCGATGAGCGTGCCCACCACGGCCAGGATGCCCACGAGCCGGAAGACCTTCTTCTTGTCGGGGTTGTCGCGCTCGATCTTCATGAACTGCGTGCTGAGGGCGGGGTTCACGACGAGGGCGACGAAGAGGGATGCGCTGAGGGATACCATGAAGGTGATGGGCATCCACTTCATGAACTGGCCCATGAGGCCGGGCCAGAAGAGCAGCGGCACGAAGACCATGACGGTGGCGGTGGTGGCGGCCACGATGGGCATGGTGACCTCTCCTACTGCTTTGCGGGTCGCGTCCATCGGCTTTTCGCCGTTGCTCATGTGGCGGTAGATGTTCTCCACGATGACGATGCCGTCATCGACCAAGCGGCCGAGGGCAAGGATCAAGGAGAAGAGCACCATGATGTTGAGCGTGACCCCGAACGCATTGAGGATGATGAATGAGATGAACATGCTCATGGGGATGGCGAGACCCACGAAGAGCGCATTGCGCAGGCCGAGGAAGAAGAGGAGCGTTCCTACGACGAGGATGACGCCGAAGATGATGTGGTTGAAGAGCTCATCCACCTGCACGCGGGTGTCGTCGCTCTGGTCGTTGGTGATGGTGATGGTGACGTCCTCGGGGATCACCGTGCCGCGGGCTTCGGTGAGGATGGTGTTGATCTTGTCGCTGGCGATGATCAGGTTCTCACCGGCGCGCTTGATCACATCGACCATGACGACGGGGTTGCCGGACTCGCGGGCGTAGCTGTCGGCTTCCTTGAAGTCGAACTCCACGGTGGCCACATCGCGCAGGCGCACTTCCTGCAGCTTCTCGTTCTTGATGACGATGTCGCGGATGGTCTCCATGTCGGTGAACTCGCCGATCACGCGCACCGCACGGCGCTGGCCGTCGGTGAGCACTTCGCCGCCGCTCATGGTGAGGTTCTCGGTCTGCAGCGCCATGGCCACATCGCCGAAGTTCAATTGCAGGGCTTCGAGCTGGTGGAGGTCCACGTTCACCTTCACCTCCTTCTCGGGCACGCCGCGGATATCGACCTTGTTGATCTCGGGCAACGCCTCGATGCGGTCCTCGAGGATCTTGCCATAGTGGTGCAGCTGGTCGATGCTGTAATCGCCGCTGAGGTTGATGTTCATCACCGGCATCATCTCGGAGAAGTTCATCTCGAAGATGTTGGGCTCGGCGGGCAGGTCCTTGGGGAAATCGACATCGCCCTGTGCCTTGTCCACGGCGTCCTTCACCTTGCGCAGCGCTTCCGTTGGGCTGATGTCGTAGGTGAACTTGACCTGGATGGTGCTGAAGTTGGGCACCGAGGTGGAGTTGATCTCATCGACACCGGTGATGGTGTTGATCTCCTTCTCGAGCGGCTTGGTGATGAGCTTCTCGATATCGACCACCGAGCTGCTGTTGTAGGCCGTTGCCACGTAGATCTCGGGCGTGACCACCTCGGGGAAGCTCTCCTTCGGCATGGCATCGTAGGAGTAGATGCCGTAGATGAAGATGAGCGCGGTGATCACCATGACGGTGGTGCGGTTCTTCACCGCCCAGCTGGTGATGGCGAACTGGCGGCCGTGGCCTTCGCCGTAGGCTTCGTTCTCGATGTTGCTGTGGTCCATTGCTCGAATGCGTTTAACCACAGAGGCACGGAGACACGGAGAACGTGACTTGTTGTCGTAGCGTCATCAGGTGGTCGTGCTTCTGCATTTGGATCTCTCTGTGCCTCTGTGTCTCTGTGGTGAACGAACTCAGAGGTTCGTCAACTTCACTTCCTGCCCGTCGCCCACGCTCTTGGCGCCTTGGTCCACGATGGTGGTGCCGAACAATTGCGCAGCAGCGCCTTCCACCACGCCGATCATGGTGTTCTGCTTGTAGTCGGCCATGCGCTTCACCATCACCTTGCGCGTGCGGTGCTTTCCGTCCTTGTCCTCCAGGATGAAGACGTAGTTGTTGCCGTTGACATCCTCTTGGATCGTACGGCTGGGCACCACCAGCGCGCTGTCCATCACGAGGTCTCGCACATGGATCACGCTGAGCAGATTGGGGCGCACCATGTTCCCGCCGTCAGGCATGCGCACGCTTACCCTGAAGGTGCGGTTGGCCGGGTTGATGTAGCGGCTCACGTTGCCCAGCCTGGCGCGCAGGGAATCGCCGGTACTGGGGAAGACCACGAGGACAGGGTCGTCCTTCTTCACGCGTTGCAGGTAGCTCTCGGGCACATCGGCCTCCAGGCTGGCACCGGTGGGGTCCACTACGCGAGCTACCGGTGCCATGGGGCTGGTCATGTCGCCCACGGTGACCATGATATCATCGATGACTCCGGAGAAGGGAGCGGTGACGTTGCTCAACCGCCACTGCTCGCGCACGGCAGCCACGCTGGCTTCGGCCTGGTCGTGCTGCGCCTTGGCCTGCAGGTATTGCATCTCGCTGCCGATCTTCTGCTGCCACAAGGCGGACTGCCTCTCGAACACATCCTTGGCGAGCCTCGCACCGGCTTCGGCTGCATCCAACTGGCGAGCGATGGCGTCATTATCCAATTCCACCAGCAACTGCCCCTTGCTCACTTGATCTCCCTCGCCCACAAGTATCCGGCGCACACGACCGCCCATGGTGAAGAGGTCGGCGCTCTTATCGGCCTTCACGTTGCCATGCACCTCAACGAAATGCTCGAAGGTGGAAGGCTGCAGGACGAGCGTAGTCACGCTGGGCAGGTTCTTCTTCACGGTGGTGTCGTGCTCGGCGATCCAGGTGTCGGCGGCCTTGATCTGCTCGCCGATCTCCTTATAGAGGGTCTTCAGGCTGTCCAGTTGAACGCGCTTCTTCCCGAGGTCGTCGGTGGGTGCGCTGGCTCCGCACGCAGCAAGCAGTGCAGTAGCGGTGATCGATATGATCGTGTTCTTCATCACGTGTTCCGGTAAGTGGTGTTCAGTAGAGGTCGAGGGCTTTGCGCAGATCGGCGCGGGCCATGAGCAGTTGCACCAGGTTCTGCACGTAGGTCTGCTGTGCCAGGAGGTAGTTGCCCTGCTCCTGCGTGAGCTCGAAGCTGGCGGCGGTGCCGCTGGCGAACTTGGTGGTGGTGCGGTCGAAGATGTTGCGGGCGAGCACCATGTTGCGCTCTGCGGTGCGCAGGTTATCGAAGGCGGTGCGCGCAGCCGTACGTGCTTGTTCGCTCTGCGCCAGCAGGCGCTGCTCGGTGGCGGTGCGGTTCAGTTCCACCTGGTCCATGGCGGCCTGCGCCTGCTTCACCTTGTGGTAACGGCTGCCACTGCCGAAGATGGGGACGCTGAGCTTGAGGCCCCACTGCGTTGTGGGATAGAAGCGATAGGTGCCGCCGGGATCGAACTCGGGGCCGTTCCATACCTGCTGGTGAAGGAAGTAGCCGCCGAGCGACGGAGCATTCTTCATCTTCTCGTTGCGCACGTTCAGCTCCTGCAGGCGCAAGAGCGTCTTGGCCGAAGCGATCTCCACGTGCGAGCCGGCATCGAAGCCTTGCTCGCTCAAGGCGGTCTCCATGGGATCGTTGAGCAGCACCTCGAGCTTGTCGGTGAGCGTGATGGGTGTTCCTTGCGGCACGCCCAGGGCGAGGGCCAGCAACATGCGGGCAACGCTGGCCTGCTGCTCGAAGCTCCGCTTCTGCGCGCGAGCCTGCTCCAGTTGTATGCTGATGCGGTCCGCATCGGTCTGTTCCAGGAAGCCTGCCTCCTTCATGGCCTCCACTTCGCGCAGGCTCTTCTCCAATAAGGGGATGCCCTCGTTCACCAGCCTAACGCCCTCCTCTGCGGCCAGCACGCCGTAGTAGGCCTTGGCCGCCTGATTGCGCGCATCGGCGCGGGCCTTCTCGAGGTCAAGGCGGCTTTGCTCCTCCAGCCCGCGCGTGGCTTGCAGGCCTACGATGTAGCTACCGTCGAAGAGCAATTGCGTGACGGTGATGCCGCCGGTGACGTTCCACGGCACGGCGAAGCTGGCGGCGAAGTACTCGGGTACGCCCGGTCCCGGCGGCGTGAAGAAGTTGGGCACGAGGCTCGTGGGCACGTCGATGAAATCGCTCATGCTGGCCTCGCCGTTCACCTGCGGCAAGCCGATGGCGGTTATCTCCTTGACACGGTGCCGGGCCTTCTCGGTCTCCAGTACGCTGGCGCGCACGCTGTAGCTCTGCTGTGCGGCCATTTCCAACGCCTGCTGCAGGCTGATGCTCACGGGACCCTGGGCGCCGAGCATGAGCGCGGCTATTGCTCCCAGTATGCTTGCTATGCTCCTCATGCGTGTACGCGTTCTTTGGTCATCTTCTTTTCCAGGTAGTCGAGCCCTTTCTTGCTGGCGATGCCGCGCACGTGGTAGCGGAAGATCTCCCAGTGCAGATCGGCCATGCTGAAACGGTCCGGCGGGAACAGGGCGCCATCGAAGACCATGTCGAAACGAGCGATGTAGATCGTTGCGATCATGGGGATGTTGAGGTCCTCGCGGTACAAGCCCTCCTTGATGCCGCGCGCCATGTTCTGGGTGTTGCACTCGAAGATCTCGCGCCGCTTATTGGCCAGCATGTTGCGGAATGCCTCGGGGTGGTACTTCTCCAGATCGAAGTGGATGCTTGGATGGATGCCTTGCAGCTGGCCCGCCACCGTGGTGGTGATGGCATAGAGCTCGTCGATGGCATTCTGCTTATCGCGAGCGCGCACCGCATCGATATCGCACTTGTAGCAGAAGCTCAAGTGCTTCAACACACGGTCGACGAGATCGTTCTTGTCGGTCACATGCTGGTACAAGGTCTTCTTGGAGATGCCCAGCCTGGTGGCCACATCGTCCATGGTCACGCTCTTGATGCCTAGCTTCCAGAAGATCCTGGCGGATTCATCAAGGATCCGATGCAAGCGCTCGTCGCCTGGCTCCGCTCCGGCCTGGTCGGCTGCAGTGATCTTCTCGTTGGCCATCGTTCGACTCCCCTGCGTTTCCGCTTGGGGGGCGCAAACGTAATGCAGCGGGATACACCGGAAACGTTTTACCTGAAAAATGTTTCCAGTGGCAGCAGGCCGTGGTCAGCGGGTGGCCTCGCTCGGGCTTTGAAGCCATTCTTCGGCCTCTTCGAGCGTTGCGAAATACTTGATCGGGAAGGGGATCACCGGGAGCACCGTTCGGACCACCCGGTCGATCACGCTTTGATTGAAGAAGTCGGCGCTTTGCACGATGGCTGCGCGCTGCAGGCCGGTGCGGGCCATGCGCGGCGACCAGTCGGTGGCCAGCCACACCTCGTCGTCGTGCAGGATGGCGCCCCGGCGCCGTTGATCCGTGAGGAAGTACTTCAGCCCATGCTGATCGATGAGGTCCACCGCCATGTTGAGCGTGGCGCGGTAGGTGCCGCTTGGCGCGTAGTTCTTCCAGCGGACAACGATGATGCCTCGCGCAGGGTCGGCTACGATGTTCACGTAGGGTGCGTCGTGCTCGAAGAGGCCGGTGGTTCCCACGCCCTGAAGGTATGCGCAGGAGGTGTTTGCCCGCCTACCGCGGATTGAGGCGCTCGAGCAACTTGCTCTGATAGGATTCGCCGATGGGGATGGAGCCCTTGTCGTTCTCCAGGATGATCTGTGGAGGATCGACAGCGGCAATGCGATCCAAGCGGACAATGAAGCTGCGATGCACGCGCATGAAATCGTGGGCGGGCAGGCGGGATTCGATGTTCTTGAGCGTGCCGTGGATGATGTACCGCTTATCATGCACGTGAATGCCCATGTAATCCTTGAGGGCGGCGATGTAGTAGATCTCCTCCAGCTTCAGGCGGATGAGCTTGCCGCTGTTCTTGAGGAAGATCGGGTCGGCAGTGCCCTTGGTGGCCAGCTGGTACAATTGGTCGCGCTCCTTGATCAGGTCCACATCGTGGGCGTGCTTGTACAGCGCCATTTCGATGGTGGTGTGCATATCAACAGCCTTGAAGGGCTTGAGGATGTAACCATAGGGCTCGGCGATGCGCGCGGCTCACGGTGTCGTCATCGGCATAGGCGGTAAGGAAGATCACCGGCTTGCCTACGCGATCGCGGATCAGCATGGCTGCTTCGATCCCGCTCATCTCGCCTTTGAGCATGATGTCCATCAGGACCAGGTCGGGGCGCAGTTCACTGGCCAGCTCAACGGCTTCGTTTCCCGTATTGGCCGAGCCCACCACGGTGTAGCCGAGGGTCCGCACGGTCTGCTCGATGTCCTTGCGCACGATGTTCTCGTCCTCGACGATCAGGATGCTCGCTGGCATGGTACGCACGCCGAACGTGCGGCGCTGCACTTGATGGATGGGTGTGGTGAACACATCGGCAACTATAAGGGAGATGTGCGCCGGGCCGATGTCTATTAGACCAAGCCGGGCCTGCCATCGACCGAGGGCGGCAGGGGCTCAATGTCGTTCGGCACGCCATCGGGGCCCTTGGCTTCGCCGTCATCGACAGCGCCGTGTTCATCTTTGCCCGCCTCAGCCATGGAACCCACCTCGATCAAATCAGCGCTGGACAGCGAAATCCCCCCCGGCACCGCCACTACCGTGGCGGGTTGGGTGCGCACCTTCCGCAACGACCGTTTCATCGCCCTCAACGACGGAAGCACGATCCGCAATCTGCAGTGCGTGGTCGATCAGGAGAAGGTCGGGCCGGAGATTCGCGCGCGCTTCACCACGAGCGCTGCGGTGAGGTGTACCGGCGAGCTCGTTCCCTCCCAGGGCAGCGGCCAGCATGTGGAGATGAAGGTGGCCGCCATTGAAATCCTCGGCGACAGCGATGCTGCGGCCTACCCGATACAGCCCAAGAAGCACTCGTTGGAATTCCTGCGCGAGAACGCGCACCTGCGCTTCCGCACCAACACCTACAGCGCCATCTTCCGGATCCGCCACCAAGTGAGCTTCGGCATACACGAGTATTTCGACCAACAGGGCTACAACTACTTCCACGCACCGATCATCACCGCGAGCGATGCAGAGGGTGCGGGCGAAATGTTCCGCGTGAGCGTCCTCGATGCCAAGAACCCTCCGCTCACGGAGGATGGCAGCGTGGACTTCAAGGAGGACTTCTTCGGACGAGAATCCCGCCTCACAGTAAGCGGACAATTGCAAGCAGAGTTGGCGGCACTCGCGTTAGGCAAGGTCTACACCTTCGGCCCCACCTTCCGCGCCGAGAACAGCAACACCGCGCGCCACCTCGCCGAGTTCTGGATGATCGAGCCCGAGGCCGCCTTCATGGACCTGAAGGGCGACATGGACCTCGCAGAAGGTTTGTGCAAGCACTTGATCGCCCGCGTGCTGAAGAACAGCATGGATGATCTGCAGTTCCTCGATGCGCGCTTGAAGGAAGAGGAAGCGACCAAGCCACAGGCGCAGCGCAGCGAAATGGGCCTCATCGATCGCTTGAAGTTCGTGCTGGAGAACCCTTTCGAGCGCATCACCTATGACGATGCGATAAACATCCTTCTGCGGAGCAAGCCCTACCAGAAGAAGCAGTTCCAGTTCCCAGTGGAATGGGGAATCGATCTGCAGAGCGAGCACGAGCGCTACTTGGTGGAAAAGCATTTCAAGAAGCCGGTGATCGTTACGGGCTATCCCGCGCAGATCAAGGCCTTCTATATGCGCACCAACGCGCCCGGCGATTTCGGTTACAGCGAGAAGGGCAAGACCGTTGCCGCGATGGATGTGCTCTTCCCCGGCATCGGCGAGATCATCGGTGGCAGCCAGCGCGAGGAACGCCTCGATGTATTGGAAGCGCGCATGAAGGACATGAACGTGCCCGCCGAAGAACTCTGGTGGTACCTCGACACGCGGAAGTTCGGCACGGTGCCGCATGCGGGCTTCGGGCTTGGTCTGGAGCGCTTCGTGTTGTTCGTCACCGGAATGTCGAACATCCGCGATGTGATCCCCTTCCCAAGAACACCGAAGAGCGCGGAGTTCTGAGATCATGTCCCGCATCATCTACTACCTCGGCACATGCACCACGTGCGAGCGCATCCTGAAGGAGATCCCGAACCTCAATAGCTTCACGCTACGCGAGATCAAGGGCGATCCCATCACGGCGAAGGAACTCGACGACATGAAGCGGCTCGCTGGGAGCTACGAAGCGCTCTTCAGCCGCATCGCGCTGAAGTACCGCGCGCTCGGCCTGGGCAAGATGACGCTGATCGAGAAGGACTACCGTAAGTACATCCTACAGGAATACACCTTCCTGAAGCGCCCTGTGACGATCATCGGCAAGGAGATCTTCATCGGCAACGCGCCGAAGGTGACCAAGGCGATGGTGGAGGCGGCGAGGGGCCGCTCTTGAGGGCCATAACCATCCGTGGGCGTGCTCAAGCCCTTGAGCGACAGGCGTCCACCGTCGGTCGTCCCAGTTGTTTTCGGAGCCGGAACGAGGTACTTTCGGCCGTCCTTTCGCGGTTCATGCTCCTACGGATACTCCCTTCCGCTGTCGCTTTCGGAATTTGCCTGGGTGGCTTGTATGCCCAAAGCGGCACGGTGGCCAACCGCGGCATCGATGCCCACACCGTTGCCCGACAGGAATTGACCCGGGCAGGCTTCAATGAAGCGGACATCCTGGACCTTGCTGTGAAGGACGATTACACGAGCGGCGGTTTGCGGCACGTGGTGTTTCGCCAGCGCTGGCAGGGCATCGAAGTGTGGAATGGCGATGTCGCTCTCCACTTCGGAGCGAACGGCGGCTTGATCGCCTTCAACCAGGCGGCGGAGATGCAACTGGCACGGCGCGCGCTGAACGCATCTCCTGGCCTAAGCGCACAACAGGCGCTGGGCGCGGCGCTCGCACTGACCATGCCCGGCAGTTCGCTGCCCTCACCGATCGGAAGCGAAGACCAAGGACGCCTTGTGCGATTCGACGGCAGTGCCTTCGGGGATCACCCCATCGAAGTGAAATTGTACTGGGTGGGCGTCGGCGAGGCCCTGCGGCTGGCGTGGAACGTGAACCACTACACGCCCGATGGGTCGCATTGGTGGAACGTGCGCATCGATGCGATGACCGGCGATGAGCTGGGGCGTAACGATTGGGTAAGCCAGTGCAACTTCGATGAGGAAGCCTGCGCCGCGCATACGCATGCCGCGCCGGAGGAGATGCCCATGCCAGCGGCACCCAACGACCTCAACGTGTATCCGATGCCCGTGGAAAGTCCGAACCACGGCGCACGAGCGCTCCGCAATGCGCCCTGGACCAACGGCGGCATCGCCTCCCTCTACGGTTGGAATGACACCAACGGCGCTGCCGGACCGGAGTACACCACCACCCGCGGCAACAACTGCTGGGCACAGGAGGACGCGAACAACAACAACGGCACCGGTGCATCACCAGTCAGCGCTACGCTCGACTTCGATTACGCCATCAATCTGGCGAACGCACCGGCCACCTACCAGAACGCCGCCATCACCAACCTTTACTACTGGAACAACATCATCCACGATGTGTGGTACCAGTACGGCTTCGATGACCCCAGCGGCAACTTCCAGCAGAACAACTACGGCCGTGGCGGCACAGGCAACGACTTCGTGTTCGCCGATGCACAGGACGGCGGCGGCACCAACAATGCCAACTTCGCCACACCAGCAGAAGGCACCTCGCCGCGCATGCAGATGTACGTGTGGAACTACACCACACCCAACCGCGATGGCGACCTGGACAACTGCATCATCGCGCACGAATACGGCCACGGCATAAGCAATCGCCTAGTGGGGGGCCCGGCCAACACGAACTGTCTGGCCAATGCCGAGCAGATGGGTGAAGGCTGGAGCGACTGGATCGGATTGATGATGACGATCGAGCCCGGCGATCAGGGCACTGACCGCAGGGGAGTCGGCACCTACGTCATCGGGCAAGCTGTCACCGGCACCGGAATTCGCCCTGCGCCGTATAGCACCTCCTTCGCGCAGAACGCCTACACCTACGGTGCAACCAACAATACAGCCACCATCGCAGTGCCGCACGGCATCGGCTTCGTGTGGTGTACCATCCTGTGGGAGATGAGCTGGGAGCTGATCAACGCCCACGGCTTCGATCCCAACTTCTACACGGGCACCGGCGGCAACAACATCGCCATGCGATTGGTGATCGAGGGCATGAAGCTCACCCCCTGCAACCCCGGCTTCGTGGATGCGCGCAACGCGATCCTGAACGCCGATGCTGCGCTGTATGGCGGGGTGCATCAAACCACTTTGTGGAACGCCTTCGCTCGGCGTGGGCTCGGCGTAAGCACCAGCCAGGGCAGCGCTGCAAGCCGCACCGATCAGGTCGAAGCGTACGACACTCCCGCACCTAACAACGTGGGAGTCTCCATGGTGCTGGTGCCTGCGGGCTCGGCTACCATCGACTGCACGGGTGGCAGCACGCTGGTGACAGCCACGGTTCGCAACTTCGGCTCGGCCGCGCAGAGCAACTTCCCGGTGCGGTACCGCCTCGATGCCGGCGCATGGGTGGCCGAGACGTACACCGGCACGCTCGCGGCCGGGGCAAGCTCCAACTTCACGTTCGCGACACCGCTGGTGATCGGCACCACGGGCGCGCACACCGTCACCGTGAGCACATTGCTCGCTGGCGATTCCTTCGCAGGCAACGACCAAGCGACGAGCAGCGTGACGGTGAACAACACCACGCCTGTGGTAGCGCCATTCACCGAAGGGCTCACGGTGAACACCGTGCCTGCGCCAACAGGCTGGCGGCTCGAAAACCCCGATGGTCTTACCACCTGGACCGCGCCCGTGATCACCAACGGCATCAACTGCGGCAGCTCGCGCGTGTGGAGCATGGACCATTACAATTACAACGGCGTTGGACAGGAGGATCGCCTTGTTACGCCGCGCATCAACCTCTCCGGCTTCACCGCTTCAACGCTTCGCTTCGATCGCGCCTTCGCACCCTACGGTCCTGGTTACTATGATGCCTTCCGCGTGGACATCAGCAACGACTGCGGCGCCAGCTGGACCCAGCTCTACTACGCAGCTGGAACAGCACTGGCTACCACGGCTGCAACCACCGCTGCCTGGGCGCCAACGAATTGCTCGCAGTGGCAAACGAACACCATCAGCATCGCTGCCTACAACGGGCAGACGGTCCAGGTCCGCTTCGTGGCGATCAACGCCTACGGCAATTTCTTCTACATGGACAACGTGCAGATCTTCGGCAATAGCAGCCTGCCTGTTGAGCTGATGGACCTCGGCGCCCTTGCCCAGAACGAAGGAATCAGTGTCCAGTGGACCACGGGATCGGAGATCAACAGCGAACGCTTCGAGGTTGAGCGCAGTGCCGATGCCATGAACTGGACCCGGATCGGCACATTGCCCGCACAGGGACAATCCTTCACTACGACCTCTTACGCCTTCCTCGACCGCGCACCGGTGAAGGGCACCAACTACTACCGGCTTTTCATGGTGGACAATGATGGCACCGCCGAGCACAGTCGCGTTGTAAGCACCGTGTGGAAGCATGCACGGGCAAGGTGCTATCCCAACCCCACCGATGGTTCGCTGTGGATCGAGGCGCCCGCCAACGCACGTGTTGATGTTTACGATGCGCTGGGCCAGCTCATCCCCTATCGCACGCGGTACATCCAGGATGAGCAGCGGCATATCTCATTCGAAGGAATATCCGGCGGTGTCTGCACCGTGCGCATCGAGACGGATGGCGAAGTGGTGATGGAACGCGTGGTGGTGCGCCCCTGAATCCGGCAAGTCCCCCCAACACCCGCGTGCGAAAGCACCGAAGGCGGTGCGCTCGTGCCGCATCAGGAACAACTTGAAGGGGAAGAAGCGTTGAGTTGCTGGTAATTTCGCCCCGCGATGTTGAAACAAGGCCTTTACCAGAAGCTCTCCCAGAAGCTCAGTCCGCAGCAGATCCAGCTGATGAAGATGCTGCAGCTGCCCACCTTGGACATGGAGGAGCGCATCAAGCAGGAGATCGCCGACAACCCTGCATTGGAGGAGGGCGAGGACAGCAATGAGGAGGAGGCGCCCACCGAGGAGCAGGCCATTGAGGAAAGCAGCGAGATGGATAGCGACGCCAATGAGGAGAACGAGCGCGACGACCTGGACCTGAGCGATTACTTCGGCGATGACGATACGCCCGACTACAAGCTGAGCGTGAACAACCGGAGCGCCGACGATGAGGAACGTCAAGTGCCCCTTGCGGGCGGCACCTCCTTCCAGGATGCGCTCACGGCCCAGCTCTCGCTGCGCGATTGCACCGAACGCACCGAGCTCCTGGCCCAACACCTGATCGGCAACCTCGATGAGGACGGATACCTGCGTCGGGACCTGGATGCCATCGTGAACGACCTGGCCTTCACCCAGAACATATCAGCCACCAAGGAGGAGCTGGAGGAAGCCTTGGGCGAGGTACACGCCTTGGATCCCGCAGGCACCGGAGCGCGCGACCTGCGCGAGTGCCTGCTGCTGCAGATCAACCGCATGCCCCACAGCCTCGATCAGCGGGTGGCCCAAGAGATCGTGGCCAAGCACTTCGAGGCCTTCTCCAAGAAGCACTATGACAAGATCCTTGAACGCTTGGAGATCGACGAGGATGCACTGAAAGGGGCGATCGAACTGATCACGCACCTGAACCCCAAGCCGGGTAACACCATGCGCGAGACGGACAAGACCGTGCAGGAGATCGTGCCCGATTTCAGCGTGATGGCGATCGACGGCCAGCTTGAGCTGACGCTCAACGGCCGCAATGCCCCCGAGCTGCGCATCAGCCGCGCCTACCGCGAGATGATGCAGGAGTACGCGCGCAACAAGAAGGACAAGGCGGCCAAGGAGGCCATCATGTTCATCAAGCAGAAGCTCGACGGCGCCAAGTGGTTCATCGATGCCATCAAGCAACGGCAGCATACGCTGCTGGTGACCATGGAAGCCATCATGGAGCACCAGCGCGAGTTCTTCCTCACCGGCGACGAGACCAAGTTGAAGCCGATGATCCTGAAGGACATCGCCGAGAAGGTGCACCTGGACATCAGCACCATCAGCCGGGTGGCCAACAGCAAGTACGTGCAGACGAACTACGGCACCATCCTGCTCAAGTTCTTCTTCAGCGAAAGCCTTACCAACGAGGCCGGCGAGGAGGTGAGCACACGGGAAGTGAAGAAGATCCTGAAGGACGCCATTGAGGCCGAGGACAAGCACAAGCCCCTGACCGATGATGAACTGACCGCGCTGCTCAAGAGCAAGGGCTACAACATCGCGCGGCGCACCGTGGCCAAGTACCGCGAGCAACTGAGCCTGCCCGTCGCACGACTGCGCAAGGAACTCTGATGCTCGCCATCGCCCAGCTCCTTTCGATCCTCCTGCATCCGTTGTTCATGCCGGTGTACACGCTGGCCTTCGTGCTTTGGGCCGACCCGTACTTCTACATGGAGATCCCTTCGCGCACGGTGCTCCTGGCAATGGTGGCGCTCATGACCGTGGCCTTCCCCATCACCAGCGTACTGCTGCTGGTACGCTCAGGCATGGTGAGCGGTCTGCGCATGCCCGACCGTCGAGAGCGCATCGCACCGTACTGCATGACACTGGTGTACTACGGCATGACCTGGTTCCTCCTCGCGAAGACCCGGCTCCATCCACAACTCATCGCGCTCATGGTCGCTGCCGGTTTCGCGCTCTTGGTCACAACGCTCATCACCCTGCGCTGGAAGATCAGTGCGCACATGGTGGGTGCGGGCGGAATGGTGGGCGCCGTATTCTCCGTGGCGCAATCGCACAGCCTGGCATTCGCCGTCCCGCTTATGATAGCGGTGCTGGTATCCGGAGCCTTGGGCACCTCACGGCTGCTCGTGAGCGACCATACTCCCGCACAGGTGTACAGCGGCTTCCTCGTAGGTTCGGTCAGCGTGGCGCTGGTGATGTTCGTACCGTGGGGCCTGCTGTTCGTCAGCGCCCAACCCTGACCTTAGCCGGCCATGTGGCCGCTGCTCATACCCTTGCTCGCATGCGCCACCGTGGCGCAGGCACAGGACAGCACGCTGTTATTCTGGAGCGGGGCGCTCACACCTTCTTCGATAACGGTCAAGGCGCGCATGAGCTCCGGCACCGATCCCATACGCTTGGCCTACTGCGCATGGCCTTGCCTCGATGGGCTGTCATATTCCTCCTTCGCAACAGCCGACAGCTCCGATGACCGCGTGGTTGCGTTCGAGTTGGACGGTTTGCAGCCGCACCAAGCCTACCTCTACCGGTTCGAGGTGAACGGCATCCTGGATACGGCTGCTGCGCATGTCGGCCGCTTCCGCACCCCGCACGAGGGACCGTGCAACTTCTCGTTCGTGGTCGGGTCGTGCAACGGAACGAGCACGCACCCGGTGTGGGAGGCCATGCACCAAACGCATCCGCTCCTCTTCCTCAGCACGGGCGACTTGCATTACCGTGACCCCAACTCCATTGACGTGGAGCAGCACCGAGCCCCGTACAGGGAAGACGTGCTGGGCACATCGTCGATCCGAGAGTTCCTTCACAAGGTGCCCATCGCGTATGTGTGGGACGACCACGACTTCTGCGGCAACGGCTCCGATGGCAGCTCTATAGGCAAGGCCAGCGCTGCGCGTGCCTATCGCGAGTACGTACCTCACTATCCACTGCACCACGCCACCAGCGTGCATCAGTCGTTCACCATCGGCCGCGTGCATTTCATCCTGAGCGACCTGCGGAGCTCCAAAGGTTCCGAGGCTATGATGGATATCGGGCAGTTCACCTGGCTGCTGGGCGAGTTCCTGTATGCCCGCGATCACGGGCTCGTTGCCGCGTGGGTTTCGCCGCTTACATGGAACAGCGTGGGGTATCCGGAGAACTGGGCCTGTCAGCCTGATGAGCGAACCGCCATCAATGACTTCCTCTTCGATCAACAGGTGAAGGACCTGTTCATCCTCAGCGGCGATGCGCACATGCTGGCGATAGACGATGGCGCAAACGCGGACTTCAGCAGTGGGCACGACTTGCGCTACCACTATCCCATCTTCCAAGCGGCCGCCCTCTCGCGCACAGGCTCGTACAAGGGAGGCAACTTCAACCAAGGAGGCGTGCATCCGAATCCCAACTACTGGAACGGGCAGTTCGGAGAAGTGCGGGTGGAAGATGATGGCGATGATATATGCATCACCTTCAGTGGCTGGCGCACCGACAGCATGAGCACAACCGCTTCATTGGTGGACACCTATTCCTTCTGTCGTACACCCGAGCACGTGGGAGTTCCCGAGGCACTGGCGCATCAGCCCGCCTATGCGACATTGACGGCCGCGGGGTTGGAGTTCCTCTGGCCGGATGCCTCGGGTCCGGGAAGCGTGCAGTTGTTCGATGCTGCGGGAAGGGCGCTCTTGAGTGAACGGACCTCATGGACCGCAGGGCATGCTCGGATCCCCAGGACCGGTCTTCCTCCCGGGTTGCTGATCGTGCGGTTAAGCACCATCGGGCAGGCGTGCATGGTGAGGATCATGGTGCCATGAACTACGGGGTCGCATTCACCGGGCTCTTTGTTCTATCGGCCTCGATCAATGGCCTTGCGCAAGCTCCGTACATGGCGCCGGTGGATCCAGTCGTGCAGAACAAGCTCGCACAATGGCAGGACCTCAAGTTCGGCCTGCTGATGCACTGGGGGCCGTACAGCCAATGGGGCGTGGTGGAGAGCTGGAGCATCTGTCCGGAGGATGAGGACTGGTGCCGCCGCGACTCGTCGCACGGGAAGACCTATGCCGAGTACGTGCGCAACTATGAGAACCTGCAGCGCACGTTCGATCCGGTGAAGTTCGACCCGGACAAGTGGGCCAAGGCCGCGAAGGACGCCGGCATGAAGTACATGGTCTTCACCACCAAGCACCACGACGGCTTCTGCATGTTCGACACCAAGACCACGGACTACCGGATCACCTCGCCGCACACGCCCTTCCGCACAAGCCCGCGTGCCAACGTGACCAAGGAAATCTTCACCGCTTTCCGCAACGAGGGACTGTGGACAGGAGCCTACTTCAGCAAGCCCGACTGGCACAGCCCCGACTACTGGTGGTCCTACTTCCCGCCGAAGGACCGCAGCGTGAACTACCTGCCCGCAAAGCATCCCGAGCGTTGGCAGGAGTTTAAGGACCACACCTATGCGCAGATCGAAGAGCTGATGACCGGATATGGCCCTGTGGACATCCTCTGGCTCGACGGCGGCTGGGTACGCCCCTTCAGCAGCATCGACACCAGCGTAAGTTGGCAGAAGGCGATCACCATCGAACAGGACATCGATATGAAGCGCATCGCGACGATGGCGCGTGCTAAGCAGCCCGGCTTGCTCGTTGTGGATCGGACCGTGGGGGGTGAGTTCGAGAACTACATCACACCAGAAGGCCACGTACCCGATGCCGACCTCGGCGTGCCGTGGGAGACCTGCATGCCCATGGGCACGAGCTGGAGCTGGGTGCCGAACGAGCAGTACAAGAGCACGGACGAGATCATCCGCACGCTGGTGCAAGTGGTCTCGCGCGGGGGAAGTCTTCTGCTGAACGTGGCACCGGGACCGGATGGGCAACTCGACTCAACGGCCTACGTGCGGTTGAAGGAAGTGGGGGCATGGTTGAAGGTGAACGGGGAGGCCATCTATGATGAGCATGTTGATGGATGGTCCAAGACCCATCGAAATCCCGTGTTCGCTGAAGGCGGGAAAGTTGTCGCAGAATCGGAGGTGGAAGCCACTGACACCCGTCGCCGCGACGACCAATACAACTACATCTTCGTAGACAGCACAAGTGTTGGTGATATCGACCTTGGCTGCAGATCGGACAAACTCATTGGTCGGCCGATCATAATCGGCAATACGAACAAGCCCATGACCACGGTCACGAAATGCCGTGTGGTCATCCACCTGACCAAGCAAGACCTTTCCGGGCCCGGCGGCATCAAAGTCATTCGCATACGTCGTCGTCCTGATAAGATCGTTTGAGCGATTCATGATCTGGGCTAGGTCGATTTTCTCTCCGGGTCACCGCCTCGGTACCCTGAGACTCGATAGTCACAGGCGCCCAGCGATCCTCTTACTTTTGGTCATCACAAGCTGCCACCATGACCTACCTGACCGAACGCATCACCGTTGACCCGCGCATGTGCGGTGGTCGGCCGTGCATCCGAGGTCTACGCATCCGTGTCACCGACATCCTCGATCTGCTCGCTACGGGTCTAAGCGCCCAGCAGGTCGAGGAAGAGTTGCCAGACCTTGAAGTCGCTGACGTTGAAGCCGCGTTGAAATTCGCCAGCGGCCGGTTGGACTATCCGATCCTGGCAGCGTGACCATCTGGCTCGACGCTCAGCTCTCTCCGGTACTGGCCAATTGGATCAGGTCTGAATTCAACGTCAAGTGCTTTTCCATACGTGACATCGGCAACGCGACGATGTACGACGAGACCTTGTTCTCGAAGGCCAAGGGAGTTGCTGACGTCATCATCACGAAGGATGTTGATCTGGTCAACATCGTGAAGCGACTTGGGCCGCCACCGGGCATCATCTGGTTGCGTATGGGCAACACGAGCACCGCTCACCTGAAACAAGCCTTCGCCGAACGTCTTCCTGAGGCCCTGTAGATGCTTGAGGGCGGCGAACCATTGGTGGAGATGGCAGATTGAAACATGCGTTCATTCGCCAGCGCCCTGTCCGTCCTCGTGTCGTGGCTGTCACTGCTTGCTCAAGACACTTCCTCCTTCTCCTTCCGCATGGTCTTCTATGGCCCTGCCACGGACAGCGCCTACGCCGCCGAGCATCGCATCCGGCAGGTCATCAAGACCCGAGACTCCGAGGACCCTGAATGGGGCCTGTGGGTACACACCATGCACCGCTTCGTGCCGCCTACGCAGTTCGATGCACACCCGGACTACTTCGCGGAGCGCAACGGTGTGCGCGTGCCCGATCAGCTCTGCCTGAGCAATCCTGCGGTCCTGCGCATCACGGTTGACAGCTTGCGCGCGATGATTCAGCGGAAGCCTTACGCGGAATACTGGAGCGTGAGCCAGATGGACAACTTCAACCACTGCCAATGCACGCAATGCCACCTCACCGACAGCATCGAGGGTTCGCCCAGCGGCAGCATCATCCGCTTCGCCAACGCCGTGGCCGACAGCTTCCCCGAAAAGGTGATCAGCACGCTGGCCTACCAGTACAGCCGCACCGCGCCGAAGGTGACCAAGCCACACCGCAACGTGAACATCATGCTCTGCAGCATCGAGGAGGACCGCAGCAGTCCCATCGCCACGCGCGATCAGCCCGGCTCGTTCACGGCGGACCTGCGTGAGTGGAGCGAGCTCACCCACAACATCATCGTGTGGGACTACGTCATCAACTTCTCGCACCTGCTAGCGCCTTTCCCGAACTGGAAGGTGCTGCAACCCAACCTGCAGCTCTTCCGCGATGCCGGCGTGCCGATGGTTTTCGAGCAGGGCCTCTCATCGCCCGGTGGCGAGATGCCGGAGTTCCGCTGCTACCTGCTGGCCAAGCTCCTGTGGAACCCTGATCTCGACATCGACTCGCTGCGTTGGCAATTCATGGACAGCTGCTACGGCGAGGCGGGCGTGTACATCGAAAAGTACACGCGCCTGTTGGAAGCGGAACTCGACAAGAGCGGGAAGCCACTAACGCTGTATGAGCATCCTCAGGCGCACCGGGACGGCTACCTCAGCCCGGCGAACCTGGCGAAGTACAAGATGCTCTTCAACAGTGCCGAGGCGGCGGTGATGGACGAGGACCCGATCTACCAGCAGCGCGTGGAGGCCGCACGCCTATCGATCATGTACGCCGAGCTGGAGATCGCGCGGGCGATGCCGCATGCACCGAACGGGCTCTTTGAGAAAGACAAGAAAGGGCAGTGGCGCGCGAAGCTTTACTACGTGGAGCTTCTGGAGACTTTCGTTTCTCGGGCGAAGAAGCGTGGGCATGTGCTGTTGCATGAGACCCGTCTCTCTCCGGACGACTACTACGAGGAGTTCAGTGGTCACTTGAAATACGGCGCAGAGAATCACCTCGCTGTTGGCAAGACCATCAGCTTCGTGGAGCCGCCGGATCCCCGTTACACCGCCGGCCGACCGGATGCACTGGTGGATGGCTTCCGCGCAAGCACCAACTATCAGTTCGGCTGGCAGGGCTGGTATGGCAAGGACATGGTGGCGACGATAGATCTGGGACGGATGAGCCGAATAAACAAAGTCGAACTTTCCTTTCTGTGCGATCAACAGAGTTGGATCTTCCTGCCAGCCAACGTGCTGATCGAGACTTCTGTTGACCTGCAGCAATGGTCGCGGTTCGACAAGACACATATACCACAGCAACAACAAAAAGGGGCGCCCTATCCCTTTGGACTTTCCTGTGCTGTAGAGCCAGGCATGCAAGCCCGCTACATACGCATCACCGCCCGCAATCTTGGCGACCTGCCCGCATGGCACGGCAGCAAGGGCCAGTGCTGGTTGTTCTGCGATGAGATCGTGGTGCGGTGAATACTGTTCCTCACAGCGGCCCGCCTGCTCTCTGCCTCTGGGGTGGAACCTCAGAACCCACCTTGCCCGCGATACAATTTCACCTTCCCGTCCAGCTTCACCTTCAGCACGGTCATCCACGGATCGGTCGCTTCCATCGGCACATCAATGAAGGCCAATCCCGGCACCTTGCTCCAGCTGATCTTGCCTACGACACGATGCGCGAGCGGCATGGATCGGCCGACGACTTCCACCGACAGTATCTTGTTGTCCAGCCCCTTGATCTCCATACTTCCACCTGCGGGTTGCGGCAGGAAGAGGTAGAGCGTGGTGCTGTCCTTGCTCAGCGTGGTAGGCCCGAAGAAGTGCCCGCTGGGAAGCCCGGCGCGTGTGCCGTAGATCGCTTCGGCGTGCTTGCTGGTCCAATGGCCCAGGTCTTCGAGGCGTGCGACCTGTCCCGGCGTGAAGGTGCCGTCCTCCTTCGGCCCGATGCCTAGCAGCAGGTTGCCGCCATGGCCGATGACATCGGCGAAGATGTGGATGAGGTCGTGGGTGCTCTTGTAGTTGGTGTCCTGCGGCTGCCAGCCCCATTGCTCGCCCAGCGTCATGCACAACTCCCACGCGGGGGCGGTCGGCGTCTCGATCGGGATGTTCTGCTCGGGCGTGGCGTAATCACCGAAGCCTGCGAGCCTGCCGTTGATGATCGCGCGGGGGTTCACCTTCAGGATCATCTGACGCACTTTCATCGCCTCCCACTCCTCGGCGCTGTGCTCCCAATCGCCATCGAACCACCAGAGGTCGGGCTTCAGCTGCGCGGCGATCTCGCTGATCTGGCCTTGGTAGAAATCCCGGAAGCGCTGCCAACCAGCAGGATTCTCGCTCAGCGTATATCGCCCATCGCCTTGTACGAAGGCCGGATAATCCTCGTCGCTCCAATCGATCAATGAGTAGTACGCTCCACAGCGGATACCGCGTTCACGCAACTCAACGAAGAGGGGCGCGATGACATCACGCTTCGCCGGTGACGATCGGACAACGCTCCGTTCGTTGAACTTGGTATCATAGAGCGCCAGGCCGTCGTGATGCTTGGTAGTGATCACCGCGTAGCGCGCTCCGCTCTTCTTGATCAGCTCGGCCCAGGCGGCAGGATCGTAGTTCTTCGCAGAGAAGCCCTCGATCTGCTTCATGTACTCCCCGTAGCCGATCTTCTTGTTATAGAAGCTCCAGCTTTCGTCCACGCCCTTCACGCTGTAGATGCCCCAGTGGATGAAGATCCCCAGCCTGGCGTCCTGGAACCATTGCAATTCGAAGCGAGCAGCCTCCTGGTCCTGTGCGACCGCCTCCGCTCCTTGGCCAAGCAGGGCCAGCGCAAGCACCACCGTAGCGAGCCGGCGGATCATGGCTTCAGCGAGCGCTGCCAGTTCCACGCGTCACGCAAGGCATCGCGCAGGTCGTGGTGGCATGACCAGCCCAGCACATCGTGGCTCTTGCGTGTATCGGCATATACCACCTCCACATCACCTGCACGGCGCGGGCCGATCGCATAGGGCACTTTCACACCATTGACGTCCTCGAAGCCCTTGACCACCTCCATCACCGAATTGCCGCGGCCTGTGCCCAGGTTGAAGACTTCGCATGTTGAGCCAGCACGTCCATCCATCCACTGCAATGCGCGCACGTGCGCTCGCGCCAGGTCCATCACATGGATGTAGTCGCGGATGCATGTGCCGTCGGGGGTGGCGTAGTCATCCCCATTGATCAGCAGCTGCGCACGAAGTCCGGCTGCCGTCTGCGCAACGAAGGGTACCAGATTGCTGGGCACGCCACGCGGCAATTCGCCAATGCGACCGCTGGGGTGGGCGCCGATCGGGTTGAAATAACGCAGCATCACCGCTTTCAGCGACGGGGCTGCCTGGCATTGGTCACGCACCAATTGCTCGCACACCACCTTCGTATATCCATAGGGCGAGGAAGCATCGCGATCGGAGGCGGTCTCCGCCACCGGCAATGCCGCTGGTTGGCCGTAAACAGTGCAACTGGAAGAGAACACGAGCTGGCCGATGCGGCGATCGATCATGGCCTCCAGCATCACGGCGAGCGATCCGATGTTATTCCGGTAATACTTCGCCGGGTGCTCGACGCTTTCCCCCACGGCCTTGTCCGCCGCGAAATGGATGACACCATGCACAGCACCCTCACCGGCGATGGCCTTGCCCAACGCAGCGGCATCCGTGCAGTCGACCCTGTGGAATCGCGGCCGCGAACCAAGGATCGCCTCGAGCCCTTCGAGCACCCGCTCCTCACTGTTGCGCAGGTCGTCGATGATCACGGGCACATAGCCAGCAGCGTTCAGTTCCACCACGGTATGCGAACCGATGAACCCTGCTCCGCCTGTGACGATGACCTTCTTCATGCGATGGCGACGAAAGTAGCCTGTTGTCGATCTTCACCGCCCCACCGTGCGTTTCCCTTCGCCTTCCCTTCTCATCGTGCTATTGGTGACCGCTGTCACCGTGGCCATCTCGGTCACGGGCTTGTGGAAGGACTCGCATGCAGAAATGGCGGACAGCATCGTGCGCAGCGATGTGAAGGGGTACTATGGGTACCTCCAGGCGACTTTCATCAGACATGACCTGGGCAGCGAGCCCTATCAATGGGAGTACGTGCGCCGAACGCCCACAGGCACGCTGAACAAGTACTTCTGCGGCACGGCACTGATGATGGCCCCGTGGTTCGGCATCGGTCACGCTTTTGCGCTCGCTGACCCTACTGCTCCACGCAACGGGCTCAGCGTTCATGAGATGCGCGCGATCAGCGTGGGGGCCTGGGCCTACCTCCTGATCGGGCTGCTCGCATTGCGAAGGCTATTGCTCGGCCTCGGTCTCCGCGAGGCGGTGGTGGCGTGGAGCCTGGTGGCCATCGGCTTCGGCACGCAGCTCATGCAATATGCGGCCTTGCAGCCGGGCTGGTCGCATGTTCATTCCTTCTGCTTGATGGCGCTCTTCCTTCTGACCGTGCAGAAGCTCTCAACGGCGATGGGCCCTCGATGGGTCCTCTCGGCTGCGGCATGTCTTGCGCTCATCGTGCTCGTGCGACCAGTGAACGGGCTGGTGGTACTTGCAGCACCCGTAGTGGCGGGTCCGTCATTCGTACCCATGCTCATGCGCGTGATGCAGCACCACGCAACACTGTTCGCCGCCCTGCTCCTGGGCATCGGCATAGCGTTCATCCAGCCCTTGCTCTGGCATGCGCAAGTAGGCCATTGGCTGGCCTATGGCTACGAGGGCGAGGGCTTCCATTGGACCCGGCCCGAGGTGTTCAAGGTGCTCTTCGGGTTCCGGCGCGGGCTATTCCTCTGGACACCGGTCTTGTTGTTCGCATTGTTGGGAACATGGCAATTCATCCTGAAGGAGCGCTCCCGCGCCTGGTGGATGCTACTGTGGTGGGCAGCCAATGTCTACATCATAAGCGCGTGGTGGATCTGGTACTACGGCAGCGGATTCGGCGCGCGCGTGTTCGTAGACCACTACCCGGTGCTGGCAGTCCCCATCGCATTGCTTCTGGAGAGTGCGCGTCCTTCTCTATGGAAGGCTGCCCGGGCGTTCATCCTGCTTTGCTGCGCGCTGCTGCTCTTCCAGATGTGGCAATACCACGCCTTCATCCTCCATCACGAGAGCATGGACCGGGCGAAGTACATGTACACCTTCCTGCGTTTGGACGAACGCTATCGGGGCGCCTTGGCCGGCAACTATCAGGCTCCGCCGTACAATCCCAACGGCATGGAATCCGTGCTGGAGGAGAGCTGCGACTTCGAGCACACCTGCACGCACTGGAGCGGCGGAGCGATCCATCGCGTGCCCGAAGCGTTCAGCGGCGCGCATGCCGCCGTTTTCGTGGACAGTGTGGAGTTCGGGCTCGGTTTCAACACCGAAGCTGGCGCGCTACCCATCGGCCGAGCGCTGTATCTCGAGGTCGGCTTCCAGCGGCTGGAGCGAAGTGCGGGACGTTCGAGCTCATTGCTGGCCGTAACCGATGTGGTCCGTCGTGATGGGTCCCATGCGTACTATGAGCCCTTTCGCATCAACCCCATGCCTCCGGTCGTCGGCCGCTGGGAGCAAGTGGAATACCGCATACCGGTGCCGCCGTTGGAAGTGGGCGATCGACTGAGCTTCTACTTCTGGAACAGCGAGCACAGCGCAGAAGTGCTCATCGACGATGTCTTCATGCGCGTGAACGCAGTGAGACCTTACTGAAGTGGGCCTGGCAGGATTTGAACCTGCGACCAAGGGATTATGAGTCCCCTGCTCTGACCGCTGAGCTACAGGCCCTCGCAGCATCGCGTTGCGAAGGCCGCAAATGTAGAGGCCACGACCAACCGACGCAGGTACATTCGCCGCCCGTGGATCCGCGCATCGATACCCTCCTGCTCGACCTCGGCGGAGTGCTCATCGACGTGGACTACCACGCTTCTGCACGAGCCTTCAGCTACCTGGGATTCTCCGATTTCGATGCGCTCTACAGCAAGGCGAAGCAGGACCATGTGTTCGACGCCTTCGAGACCGGTGCATTGTCGCCTGCGCAGTTCCGCCACCGCATACGCGAACTCCTGTGCGCCCCGATCACCGATGCGCAGTTGGACCATTGCTGGAACGCCATGCTCGGCACCATACCGCAGGAGCGCATCGATCTCGTGCGTCGGTTGAAGCAACGCTTCCGCGTGCTGCTCTTCAGCAACACCAACGCCATACACGTCCCTGCATTCGAGGCGATAGTGGCGCGCACCAATGGCATCGCACACTTCAAGGGCTTGTTCCACGGTGCATACTATAGCTGCGAGATCGGCCTGCGCAAGCCCGATCCCGAGGCTTTCCATCATGTGCTGATGCAGCACGCCGCCGATCCGGCACGCACCCTGTTCATCGATGACAGCATGCAGCATGTGATCGGTGCGCGATCGGCCGGTTTGCACGCAGAGCATCTCGAACTAGCGCATGAGGATATCGTTGCCCTATGCAGAAGACTGGACCTGCTCTGAGCCTAACTTGAGCGCATGGCCTCCAATGCCCGCTGGTCGAGGTTCACCATCATCGTGCTGGTGCTTCTTGCGGCGAGCGCATCAGTGAAGTACCGCTACATCGGTGTGCCCGGCAACGACTGGCACGAGGCGATCAACTGCGATGGCAAAGGCTACTTTGAGTACGTGCGGCTCTTCCTGTTCCCCGCCGGGCATGAGCACCTCACCGTTGCGGACGATGCCCATCCAAAGCCGGTGATCCGGCATTTCAGCGGAGCAGCGGTGATGATGGCCCCCTTCGTACTGGCAGCGCATGCATATTCGTTCTTCAACCCCGGCAAGCCCGAGGATGGCTACTCGTTGCACTATCAGGCGGCCGTGGGCCTGGCGGCCCTCTCGTGGCTGGCCATCGGGCTGTTCGCGCTGCGGCGCGTGCTGCTCATCGCTGGATTCAAGGATGGCACGGTTGCCCTGGTGCTGGCGATCTGCGTGCTTGGCACCGGCCTCCTCGCACAAGTCGTAACGCACCCGGCCATGTCGCATGTGTACGGCTTCGCGGCGGTGGCCGTTTTGTTCCGCAACGCACAGCGCTTGATCATTGCACCATCGCAGGGCCGCCTCATGGTGTGTGCGGCGCTCCTCGGGCTCGCAGCGTTGATCCGGCCCGTGAACGCTTTGGTGGTCCTGGCTCTTCCTGTTGCAGCGATGAACTTGACCGTCGACCGAATCGCTTTGCGTTCTGTATTGCGGTCGCGGGCGTTGTTTGCGGGAGCAGTCGCCTTTGTAGCCACCATTAGTGTGCAGAACTTCTTGTGGTGGTACCAATGCGGTCAGTTCGTGGTGGAGCCTTACCCAGGTGAAGGCTTCCACTGGTCGAGGCCTGAAGTGCTCAAGAGCTTCTTCAGTCCGCGCAATGGGCTGTTCTTCTACTGGCCTCTGCTGCTGCTTGCATGGCCCGGCATGCTCGTGCTCTGGTGGCGTCACCGCTCAGCAGCAGTTGCCACTGCGGCGTTCATCATTGCCTTCGTGTACGTGACCTCCTCCTGGTGGAATTGGGCCTATGGAGACAACTTCGGTCAGCGAACCTACCTCGATATACTGCCGGTGCTGGCCGTGCCGATCGCGGCTGCCCTTTCATGGCGGCGCTGGTTCTTGCGTGCTGCGGTTCTCCCGGTCCTGGCGCTCTGTGCATTGAATGTGTTCCAGAGCTGGCAGTACCACAACTTCATCCTCGTGCCCGGTCAAGTCGACTGGCCCAAGTACAAGCACATCCTGTTCTGCACCGACCCCAGGCATGCACTGAAGGTGGGCGGCTGGGATGAACTGCCGCGCTATGCTCCGCAAGGATGGGAGGTCGTAGGCACTACACGGGCATCTGGTCCGAAGTGCTCGATCCCGGTGCCCGACGATGCGATCGACAGGATCATGCTGGCCACCATCGGTCTCGAGCGCTCGGAACGAACGCCAGGATCCTCGAAGGATGCCATGGTAGCGCTGTACCTGATCCACGGAACCACCGAGCGCCTGGTGCATCGATGGCGCATGAACGGCGTGCCGGACGCTCCCGCCATCATGGACTGGCACTACAACTATCACTTGGTCGCCCCGGAGCGGGGCGATACGCTGGTGGTGAAAGCCAGCGAGGGCGATGGCTTCTCCGTGACGCGGCTTGATGCGGAATTGTCCGTGCCGCGCTGATCACGCGGGCACCTCCTGGCAAAGCTCCACGAGCACTCCATTGACGCTCTTGGGATGCACGAAGCAGACCAGCTTGTTGTCGGCTCCGCGCTTGGGCTCTTCATTCAACAACACGAACCCTTCAGCCTTCAGACGCGCCATCTCCGCTCGGATGTCCGCCACCTCGAAGGCGATATGATGGATCCCCTCGCCACGCTTCTCGATCGCTTTGGCGATGGGCCCGTCGGACATCGTGCTCTCCAGCAATTCGATCTTATTGGGCCCGCACCGGAAGAAGCTGGTGATCACCCCTTCGCTCTCCACGGCTTCGCGCTTGTAGCTCGTGGTGCCCAGGAGCCTGGCGTAGATGGCCTCTGCTACCGCGAGGTCCTTCACCGCGATGCCGATATGCTCGATGCGGAGGAGATGTTCCATGCCACAAGGATACTCCGCCTTGAACGAAGAAGCCCTCCGCAGGGGAGGGCTTCATGCCGTTCGCTTTACGTCGATCAACGCTTGAGGAAGGTCTCCCCCATCTTGTTGTCGTAGTTCAGGTAGTAGAGGTCCTTCTTCAAGGTGGTGATGTCGATCTTGTTCGCGTAGCCGCGTTTGACGATGTTGCCGTACTGATCGTAGATCTCGTATAGCGTATTGGCCGAGAACACGATCTCCTCCTTGGGTTTCACCGGGCCCCAGGTAACGGGTTGCACGCTCGGGTCGGTGAAGGTCACCGCTTCGCTGAAACGCGCTTTGCGCGTGAGGTCGGTCTGCTTCACGCGGAAGTAGTTCTCGCCGTAGTGCGGCGTAACCTTGAACTCGTACTTGTGCTCGCCGGGGCGGCCCACACCCATCACTTCGCCGACCTTCACCCATTTGTTCCAACGCTTCTGCTCCACGATGAAGGGCAGTTCGCCGGTCTCATTGGCCGTGGTCCAGCGGTAGGTGCCATCGCTGCTCACCTCCTGCTTCACGATGTCGAAGGTGCTCTTGGGCTTCAGCACTTCGGGATTCAGGATCACCGGGGTGCAACCGTCCTTGTGGCGCACCTTCACCACAACAGCATCGCCCACCTTCAGGCCGAAGTTGCCGAGGTCCAATTCGAATGCGCTGGAATTGATCTCGTCGGTAGCGATCTGGTCGTTCACCGTGACCTCGAACACGCAGAAGCCTACACCGGCTTCGGAGAAAGGGTTCTGGATGAAGAGGTTCTTGCCCTGGTAATGGCCTTCGAGCACGATGGTGCCGGCGAAGGAATTCGCTGCAAGAGCGAGGGCGGGAAGGAGGTGGTGCAGTCGCATGGCTTTGAGGCGCTTCGGCCGCCGAAGATAGCTTTTCATGCGGGCCACCGGTCCCCAGCGGGGCCGTGTGTACGGTCCCTCGCGCAAGGGGTTGCAGGCCGCTGCTAGTGGGCGAAGGCCTTAACCCCTGCCTCCACCGGCACCTGAAGGTGGTTCCCCGGCGGTGGAATGGGACAGGAAAACTTGCCTCCGTAGGCGCAGTATGGGTTGTAGGCCCTGTTGAAGTCGATCTCGACCTGCTTCCCGAGAGGTCCTGCCAATTCGAGGTATCGGCCGCCGCCGTAGGTTGCTTCTCCGTTGGTCGGGTCGGTAAAGGGGATGAAGAGGTAGTTGGCGTATTCCGGGCGTTTGCTCAGTTCGATGTTGCGATACACGGTCAGCCGCTCCTTGTGGCCCAAGAGGGCGAAGTGCAGTATGCCAACCGCCTCGTACTGGGGCCTGCGTTCAGTGGTCGTAGGCATACCGAATGGTTTCCCGGACCTCTTCTTGAACGTGGCCGTGACCCTGAAGCGCTCATCGGGCCGGTAACGCTCCAATTCGGTGAAATGCGCACGGTCCTCCGGAAGCAGTGGGGTGTGGTCGGGGTCTCGGTATTCGGTATTGATGCGGTCCCAATACGCCTGTAAGCTGTCGGCCCACAGGTCGGTCTGGGCCGATGCGAGCAAGGGAGCGGTGCCAAGCAGCACCATGAGGACAAGGCGCATCAGGCCGGGCGTTGCGCGCGCACAGCCTTAGCCATGCGTGCTACATCCTCCTCGTTGAAGCGCCCCTTCTCGCTATCCTGCACGGTGAAGCTGCGGTCGCCCGCCAGCACCACTCGGTAGAAGTGGATGAACACCAACTCGTCATCCGGGAATTGCGAGCGGTACACCAGTTTGTCCGGCGCTTCCTCGATCACGGTATGCTTCTGCAGCATGTCGCGTTCCAGGTCGGCCTTCAAGCGCGGCAGATCTCCGGGCTCTTCGGTAATGACGATGCCGAAGTGCTGGCCTCCATCCACTTCCATGCGGCCCATTTCCTCATTCCACTTCACCGTTGGGGCTTCAATCCCGAGCAGAGCGGCGCTGCCAAGCTCCACGAAGAGCGGCATATCCTGCGGGTTCAGGTCCACGGAGAGCGAGGTGGATATGGTGGTGTCGGCAGCGGCCAGGGCTTGTGCCGCCTCCTGCTTACCGTCGCCGCAGGCAAGGAGGGTGATCATGCCGGAGAGGAGAAGGATGGTGCGCATGGCGCGAATGTAACGGGGCGGTCAAGCCACCGCCACGCGCACCTGCGGTGGGCGCTTACGACGGCGCAAGAGCCATGGCGTGAGCAGGAAGAGGGCGCCGAACGCGCCAACGCCTACCCACAGTGAGCGGCTGGCCTCCCAGGGCATGCGCACTGTGATCGGCAGATGGAGCTCGTGCTCGCACCAACGCCCTTGGGCATCGCGAGCCTTCACTTCCAGTACATGGTCTCCGTAAGGCAGGCGATCCAAACGCACGAAGGGGTCCTTCTGATAGTTCCATTCATCCTCCACCCCAGCAAGGCGCCAGGCGTAAAGGATACGGCCCGCGCCCTCGAACGAGAGCAGTGCGAACGAGATCTGCATGGAGCGATCCTGCTCATCGAGCACGATTGCACCGCCACGCGCGACCTCCGCAGAGCGATCCACCATGCCGCCATCCTCTGCCGAGTATCGTAGGAAGCTGGTAAGCACCAGCGGTGGTTGCACCTCGTCCCGCTCGCGGTCGAAGTCGGCGGGGTCGAATGCCGTGATGCCGTTCATGCCGCCGAAATACAGCCGACCGTCGTCTCCTCGAGCATGCGCCAATCGGTTGAACTCATCGTGCGTGATGCCATCGGCGCTTGTGAAGACCGCGCTCTGCCGGGTGCGCTTGTCGAAGCGTACGATACCGCCATCGGTCGGCAGCCATAGTTGCTGTGCGGTATCCTCATAGGCGGCATACACCATGTTGTTGGGGAAGCCGTTGCGCGTGGTGTATTGCTGTTCCTGTCCGTTCGAGGGGTCGAAGCGCACAAGCCCTGCACCGCGCGTGCTGAGCCAGAAGATCCCCTCAGCGTCGATGTAGCAATGATGCAGGTCATCGTAGGGCAGTTTCATGGGATGCTCCGCGCGAGACCACCAGCGTTCCAACACATGGCCATCGGCGCTCAACCGGTACAGACCCTTGGATGTGGTGGCCATGAGGTCCCCGTTCTCACGCTGCTCCAATTGCAGCACATGCGCTCTTCCCAATTCCGGATGCCCCGGATCGGCCCATCGCTCAACGCGACCGCTGCCGGGCTCCAGCCAGTGCAATCCTTCAAGCCCGCCCAGAAGCATACCGCCGTTCACGGCGCCAAGAATGCTCCAGACCTTGTCGGGCACATCGTATCGGCGCGTGCGTCCATCGGGCATCTCGCAGTACACGACATGTGGCCCACCACGCCACCAGGTGCCATCCGCATCCACATAGGTGGCGAAGAGGTGCTTGGGGTCCAATCTGCGTTCCACGACTACGCTGTCGCCCATGCGCGAGAGCACTCGTGCTCCGTCCCATTCGGTGCTCAGGAAAAGTCGGCCGTCATGCCATGCCATTCCGCGGCAAAGCACGCCATAGCCCTCAGGTATGTTGGGTGTCCAGAGCAACCGCTCGAAGGCATCGCCGCGCGGTTCAATGTGGAAGAGGCCGAATTCGGTAGCCACCCATGGGTCGCCACTGTTGTCAACCATGCAATCCTTGATGCTGTTGCCCACTTCCGGATGACCGTCCTTCAGATCGAAGAGCAGTTCGCCGTTCTCGTTCATGATGCGCGAATCCACCATGCGCATCGATCGGCGCGTTAGCGCGGTAACGTTCACGGGCCGGTACTCCGGGTCGCCGACCGAGGCATGCGCACCGCGTGCGCCCAGGTCCAGTACCAGTTCGGAATAGGTATCGTAGCAGCGCTTGCTGCCGTCAGGGCTTCGGAGCCAATAGAGCGCTCCCTTTGCAGTGCGGCCGCTGACGAGCAATTCCACGCTGGTACCGCGTTCGATCCGCTGAAGCACCTCCTCCTTCCCTGCAGCATCAAGCCGGACGATCCGTTGTGAGCCATCAAGAGCGATGATATGCCCGATGATCTTGTCATTCGCATCGTCGCCCAATGGTTCGAATCGCTGGCCGTCGAGGGGCATGACCTTGAAGGTCCCCGCACGGTGGTACACGATGCATCGCGCAGGCGAGGACGCGCCAAGCACAATGGCGCCATCGGCACGCTGCGGGCCGATGCGGACCAACTGGCTCGGGTCGAATGGGAGCATAGCGAACCGCTCCACGAAGGGCTGGAGCACGCCAGCCCTTGGATCCATCACATCGATGGTCTTGATATCGTTGGCGATGTCCGTGGAGATCGCCCAGAGGAGGCCATCGCCATCGCGGCGCAGAACGTCCACACGCCCACCGCTGAGGCCATCGCTCACGCTCCAGTTCCGCACGCCGTGACCATCCAAACGATCCAGGCCGCTTACGCTGCCAGCCCAGACAAAGCCGATGTTGTCCTGCACCAGTGCCGTAATGTGCCGGTTGCTCAGGCCATGCTCAGGCATGTAATGATGCACTTGGAACACCGGCGTGCGCTGCGCTATTGCGCCGACGCAGGAGCCAACGAGCATCAGGGAGCAACACGCACGGATCATGGCGGGCCTCCTACGCAGGAATGGGAAGCCCGGTTCCGCGCTGGCTACGGTTGCCCGATGGTGATCACAAGCCCAGCGCTATGAGAGGAGAATTCCGGGGCGTACATGCATTGCGCGCTGGTGATGCCATTGCTGAACACGCCGGTATGCGTGGCCTTCAGGTCGTACTCGAACACGTAGGTGCCCGGCGGGATGCGGTCGAAGAAGAAATTCATGGCCGCGTCGCGGATGCTTTGGTAGTAGCCGAGGCCGCCCTTCCATTGGTAACCGCTGATAGTGGCCACAGGTTCGAGGCCCGCTGCACGCAAGTCCTTGAGATGCACGTAATCCAGGTAGCGATCCGTGCGCAGTTCAACGCGCACGGTGAGCTTGTCCCCGGCCTTCAATGCACGCGCACTATCGAGCGGGATCAGTCGCGCACCAGCGTCCGTCCGCTCGTTCAGCATCACTTGCCTGCGCAGGCTGAAGGGGCTCTCATGCGGCATCACTTTGTCCATGCGCTCGAAGTACTGCCAGTGCAAGGCGCCCCATTGCAAGGCGTCGTCCGTGCTGGTCACCGAAACCCTGCCCATCGCCGGCTTCACCTCGTTGCCCTGCCAGGCCTTCGTGAAATAACCCGTTCCCGCTTCCTGCGCCTGCGGCCTCACCCGCTCGCCGCCCACGCTGATCGCCGGGGCGTTCCGGGCCTCCAGCCAATCGTCGCCAGTGAGCAGTAGTGCATAGCAGGCATCAGCAGTGGCTTTGGTCGTTCGCCAATCCGTGGTCTGCTTCAGCTTCAACAGGTATTGGCGCAAGGCGTTCACCTTCTGCTTGTCTTTGGTCACCAAGTCGAAGGCTTCGATCATGAGCGCGTGCGTCTCCGTTGGGAACTCGTACCAGTAGTAGCCGACGTGGAAGCCCTTCCAGTACATGCCGAGCTCTTCGCTCAGGGTTGCCCGTTGCGAAAGCGATTCCATGATGAGCGCGGGCACGTCCTGGTTGCCGAGCCTGTGCAGCGCGATGGCGATCATAGCCTGTTCCTGCAAGCCGTAGTGCAGCCAATAGCGCTCGGCCCGTGTGATGATGAACTCCGCAAGCCCATCGCGCCTGCGATCGAAGGGATATTGCGGGAAGCAGGTGCGCGCGTACAGGTAGTGTATGTCCTCCGCTGACGGGTGCGGGATGCTATCGCCCTTGAAGTCGCGCAGCATGCGCCGGTAGTCCTCATCGGCTTGCTTGTCCAGCCACTCAACGGCGCTCTTCACCATGCGTCGTGCATCGGTGTCGGGATCATCGTCGAGCGCGCCCAGCTTCTGGAGGTGCCCGAAGCCCGCCACGATGTGCTGGGTGATGTATCGTGATGGTTGCATGCCGCTCCACCATGGCCATGCACCGTTGGGCCGTTGCATGTCGCCCAGCTTCTTCAAGCTCATGGCTTCTTCGTTGGCCATGCGGTGCAGGTCGAAGAAGAGCGCGATGCGGCGCTTGCGTTCGCTCTCGTCCTTCGCATTCATCACCCACGGTGTTTCCTCCAGCAATACGCTGCGCAGCTCGGGGTTCTTCTCCAGCGCGCTCAGGAAGGCGCCTTCGTTGCCCGGTGCGCCCTTGCTCCACGCCTCGAACACCCTCTTCACTGCGGGGCGCTGCCGAACGATATGCGTTGCGAGGCGGTTCGCGTAGTACCGGCTGAAGACCTGCTCGGCGCATTCGTGCGGGAACTCCATCATGTACGGCAGGGCTTGCACAGCATACCATGCCGGGTTGGGCGTGTACTCCAGCGTCAGTGAACGATGCTCGATCGTAGGACTGTCTGCGGCGTTAAGCAGGTTCGGCAGCTCGAATGTCTTGGTGCCGGCCTTGGTGATTGCCATGGGGACGCTCTCCGTGACGAGCACCTTGTCCGTGAGGATCGGCAGCACGCGCTCTTCGCCATCGCTGAAGCCGATGCCGGATGCCGTGATACGCACGGCAACAGCATCGACGCCCTCAGGCACTTGCAGCGCCCAGCTGACATTGGCGCTGCTCCCGGGCGCAGCGGTGAATGCCCGTTCGGTGCGGGCGGCGATGAAGCGGGAGGTGATAGCGGCATTGGTCCGCGGGTCGAAGAGCTCAAGGCGCGCCGTGCCGCTGGCAGCACCTTCTTCAACCTTGTTGATCTTTGCCGTGAGCGTGATACGATCGCCTTGGCGCAAGAAGCGTGGCAGGTTGGGGATCACCATCAACGGTTTCTGGGTGATGGTGCTGCGCGCGATGTGCGCCAGCTGCAGCTCCTTGGTGTGCGCAAAGCCCATGAAGTTCCAACGCGTGAGCGCATCGGGCATAGTGAAACGGAGCACCACCTCGCCATCGCGATCGGTGAGCAGGTCGGGGAAGAAGAAAGCCGTTTCGCGGAAGTCGGTGCGCAAAGAGGCGCTACCTGGAGAGGTCGCTTGCGTGGCGGCTTCGGTGCGCTCACCTCCGTTCTTGTCCGCTTCATCTTCTTCCTGAAGGGACCCATCGGTCAGCCCTGCAGCCAGGCTGAACGACCTCGTCGCTTCCATCTCGGCCGCATCTCCGGCCATGTCCATGCGACCATCGGTGGGGGGTGCGGCTGTCGTACGGAACCGCCTCCTCATGCGTCGCTGTGGAAGCTCGCCGACCAGGAGCGGATATCGGCGAGCGCTATCGGCAATGGCATAGCGTTGCACGTAGTTGTGGTATCCGCCGCCGATACCGAATGGCTCGCTGTGCGCCCATGCGTGCAGGGCGTTGTTGGAGCCATGGATCGGCATGGACCAATCCGGCGTTTCGAAGACATCGAGCGATGCATCATACATCGCGGCCAGCAACTGCGCCGTCACCTTCTCCTTCTTCGGTCCGGTGATACGCAACCTCCATTCCTCCCTAGCGCCGGGCAGCAGCTTGTCGCGGAAGCTCATCCATTCCACCTTGAGCTCCTTGTTGCTCCACGGCACATCGATCCATTGCGTGCTGTTATGATCCCGTCCTCGTTCCACGCACACGAAATGCACGGCGAAGCCGCCGCGATCTCCTTCGAGCACCGGCAGCTCCACACGCTGCTGGCCATTGCGCAAGGTGAAGGGGCGACTGACAACGATGGCGCCATCGCGTTCCACCTCCATGAGCACACGGCAGGCGGGCAGCGCGCTGCTCAATAGCAGCACAGCCTTCTCGCCCGGCTCGCACTGCGCATTGAGCACCTCCACATGGAATGCTTCGTTCTCGAATCCCGTGTGCTGGATATCCGGGTCGAACAACGTGAAGGTCCTTGACACCCTCACGGGCTGTCCGCCAGGGTCGACCACATCCAACTCGGCGATGTAAGTGCCCACTTCCCAATCACGGACGCCCGCAAGCGCAACCTGCTTGCCTTCCGGCGAAAGTCCATGTTGATCCAGTACCACTGCACCACGGGCCCAATTCACGGGATCATCCATGTCGGTGCGTTCGTCATCGGGGAAGCGCTGTGCGAATTCCTCGTCGGTCAGCACCTGTTGATCGGGGCGCTCCCACAGGCGCGTACGCTTGACACGCCCTTCTGGCCGAAGCAGTCGTGTGATGCGTAGATCGAAAGGGATATCGACGCGCTGTCCATTGAGGTTGTCGATGCGCGCCAGCAGGCTATCGGCCATACTGCGATCGACGGCGTCTTCGACACCGAGCAGGGGCTCGATGCTGCGGTAGCCCACGACGAAGGAGGTGCTGGCGCTCTGCGTCTCTCCGTTGATGTCGGTCACCCATGCTTCTACATCGAAGGCGAACGAAGGGTCTGCCGCGCGCGGGAAGGCGCGCGAGGCCTCGGCCTTGAAGCGCACGATGAACCGCCCCTGTGCGTCGCAGGTCGCTTCGCCGCTGGCGACTTCGGTCTGCCGCCACCAACCGAGGCCCCGCCACTGCCAGCCGCACCACCACGGCATGCGCGCGCTGCGCCTTACCGTGTAGCGCACGCTGGCGCCATCGAGCGGCGCTCCGGCGTAGCTCAAGGCCGTTCCGACCACCATGGCTTCATCGCCGAGCGTGGGCGTGGCAGATATGGGTTCGAATCGTGCCTCGAAGGTGGGCCGCTTGTACTCTTCGACACGGATCCACTTGTCGCCGTGCTCTTCGTGGAGGTGCATGAGGCCCGTGAGCCTGCCGACCGGTGTGGTGAAGGTCCCGTGGAATGCGCCATACGCATCGGTTGTGGCGATCAGCGAGTCGATCACGTCGCCGTTCACATCATGGAAGAACACCCGAGCGCGATAGCCGGTGACGATCTCTGCGTTCTTCCCCCTCCTCGTGGTCACGATCCCCTTCACATGCATCTCCTGCCCGGGCCGGTAAATGGCGCGGTCCGTGAACAGGAAGGTCCGGAGGTCCACGGACTCGCCTTCGAATCGCGGATAGATGTACAGGTTCTGGGAAGTGTACCGGTCGTCGTTGTTCTCGAGCAGCCACTCAGCGCGCCCATTGCGCATCGTACGGGGAGAGCGCACGCGTCCTTCTGCATCGGTGACCAATGCGCCAGCTTCTCCTTGCGCCTCTCACCGCTGGAAAAGTCTTCGACGAAGAGCGTGGCCATCACGCCGGGCAAGGGAAGGCCGCTCGTCCGATCAAGCACCAGGAGTTCGAGGTTGGTCCCGCTTTCGCGACGAACAACGGACATGTCCGTCACTTGCAAGTTGCACCACACCATCGGGTACTCGATCGCATTGAAGGCGGCGCTCGTGCTGGCAAGGACCACGTACTTGCCGTAAGGCAGTCCTGCAACGGGCAACTCCACGCGATGGCTGTTCAGGTCGCCGTCGTCCGGAAGGGCGATGTCCCAAGCAAGCTCTGGCTTCATGGCGGCCAGGCGCACCGCATGTTCTTGTCCATACTGGCGTTCGCCCTCCTTCGCCGGGTCCTTCACCACACGCAGCCATACATGCGGAGCATTGCGGTACTCCAGAGAAATGAGGAAGTCCTTACGCGAGGGCACGGCCTGCTCGCACTGCACATTCATCTCGGCTTGCTTCAATCGCTCTCTCAAGGCCCGTGCATTGCGCGCGCCGAAGGACTTCGGCCAACGTGCGATCGCCGAGTCGCATAGTTCCACCGCCCGCTTGCGCTCCCACTTCCACGCATCGCCATTCAGTCGGTCGTAGCGCCCGGCGGCGCGGGCGTGCCAGCGAGCGATCTCCACGGTGGTCTCGCTCCAGCACACATCCTCGGGAAGGCGCGTGCGCAGCTGTTCCAATGCCGCCAGATGCAACGAATCCTTGTTGGGCAGCGCGCAGTGCTCATGCACGTATGCCAGGCGGTCCGTCACCAGGTCCACGTACGCGGCGATGGTATCATCCACCAAATGGATACGCTCCATCTCTTGATAGAGGCGCAAAGCCTGGAACTCCCATGCTGTACTGTCCCGGTGGCGCAAGGGCCGCATAGCGAAGGGCTCGAAGAGCGTGAAGTAGTGCGGGTCGTCCAGCGTGAAGCGCCAGGCGGGCTCAGCCAGTCGAGTTTCGCTGTTGCGGAAAACAGCAATGGCCCTGTGCGCGAGCAGATCGAAGAGCGTGGGCCGCAGGTAGTGCGCTCCACTATCGCCTTCAAGCAGTATCCCGAGCTCGCCGACAGGGATCCGCGCAAGCGTGTCCATCGGTCGCACCGAGGCCGAGAACGCCCCGATCACTTCTTCCATGTACCGTCGCTGGGTCCACGTCTCGGGGTCGTCGTCGCTAACAGTCGCCAGTTCCGTGCGTTCGAGGATGATCCATCGTTCGTTGCTGTACTTGGTCCACCATCCCTCGGCGCGGACACTGTGCAATAGCTGGGCTAGTGGCACCGGCGCGATGCGCGCTCGATCGCCCAGCTCCTTGAGCGTCAGAACATCCTCCACACCGGCATAGTCGCGGAACTCGGCACGGCGTATCCACGCCTTGAACTCGGTGCGCCAATCACCGCTGCGCTCAGCCTCGGCCAGGAGCGAATCGGTGCGCTCCAACGCCGTAGCGTATTGCCCGAGGTTCGCCAGGGAGTCGATGGCCGACCAGCGTGGATCCGCACGCTGTACACTGCGTACGCTTTCGTGCGTGGTGCGGCAACCGAAGAGGACGGCAGCGGCGACGGATAGGACAAGGGCGGTGCGGAGGGCTGGTTTCAGCATGGTCGGAGCGGCGCGACGAAGGCGGTGCGCAAAGCTCGTATTCATCGGGGCTTGGGGTTGACAACGATCATGAATGAGGCCAAGGAATGCGCCCCTTCCTTCGACAACGGATGCGCGCGGACACCTCGCCGGATCGAACTGGTGACCGGTGCCCTCAAATATCTTCAGAACGACTTCTTCAAGCGCTTCATCATGCGCATGATAGCGAAGAAGGAAGGACGTGAGACGGATGCCTCCAGGGACTACGAGTACACCGACTGGGCCGCTTTGCGCGAGTTCTGCGACGGCTTCGTGGCGAGCATCAAAGAGAAGGCGGAGGCTGTTCGGTGAACCGCTTGAGGTCCACTTCGGGGTCCAAGGGAGTGCCCGTGAGGAGATGATCGGCCAGGTGCGCGGCGCACCATGGTGCCAACAAACCACCGCGCGAGCCCAGACCGGTGAATACCGCTTGATGCGCATCGATCCGGCCGAGGATCGGACGACGGTCCACGGCGGCAGGGCGCACGCCTGCCCAATGGTCCAGCACTTCCACTTCACCGCTCCAGATGCGCGAGAGCTTGTCCAGCAACTGATGGCGCGCTTTCTCCGTGCGCCCGCTCCACACATCGTCCCAGTTGAAGGTGGCGCCAGCGCGATACACCTCGTCACCGATCGGCAGCAGGAAGAGCCCACGATGCACGATCGAGCGCAGCGCGAGGCCGGGAAGTCGTACGGTGAGTCCCTCGCCGCGAACGGGCACCAGTCCTTTCACGCTATGGAAGGGCCCGGCGCACCAGACCAGCACAGGGGCTGTACGATCAGCGAGCTCAACACCACCATCGATGGCGCGCACATCGCTCTGCTCCACTGCGCGCTCTTCCAAAGCCCCCGAGCGCATCCATCGCTCGCGGTGGGCAAGCAACAACGCAGGGATGTCGAGCCACGCGCAGCGCTTCACCATGCCGCAACCGTAGGGTTGAGGAAGTTGTGCCACCGCCGGATCATCGCCGCTGCCGAGCGCGATCATGCGCGCCAGCTCCTCTTCCTTCATCCGCGCGTGCCATAGCCCGGCCTCCTGCGCCGTGGGGAAAAGCTCCACCAGCGGCATGGGGCGCCAGAAGCTGGCGTCGTAGTCCAATTCCAACTCACGGTAGTACGCACCGGCTATGGCCAGCATCTCCGAGCCGCGCCAGGTGGGCACCGTGCGCCGCAATACGATGGGGTTGATGATGCCCGTAGCCACCGCGCTCGAGCGCCTGGCACGCGGCGCATCGAAGACCATCACGCGCAGGCCCCTATCGGCAAACGTCTCGCTGAGCAAGGTGCCCGCAAGCCCCTGGCCGATGATGATGACGTCGTGGGTGAAAGGCACGAGGCGAAGATGGGGTGAGTTCCATGCTACAGGGAATGCTGGTTACCCAGACCCGCTCGCCTCACGACCGATATGCTCCTCCACCTGTTTCCAGGTAGATGCTGCTGCTAATGATGCTTAATGACATCATTACACTCGAAAAATACCTGGAAACAGGTATTGCGAATAGCCCAGAGGCATGCGCACCTTCGACCTGTCGAAAGCGAACTACTGAACCCAAGGCCATGAGCACACAGCGTTTTCTGCCCCCCCCGCAAGATCCATCTCGCTGCTGACGTTCGCGCTATGCGCTAGTGCGCTCTCCGCGCAAACCCTCCAAGTCACGCTGGACGCGCCGGACCATAACGGCTACCACATCACCTGCTTCGGCGCGCAGGACGGCGCCATCGATGCCACGATCACGGGTGGCACTGCGCCGTACATCATCCAGTGGTCCAATGGATCGAACGCCGAGGACCAGACCGGTCTGGCCGCCGGGCTCTACATCATCAGCGTGAAGGATGCCGACTTCGTTGAGGTGCAGGCGCAGATCACCTTGGTGGAGCCTGTGGCCCTTCAAGTAAGCGCAACGCCCTACCGGTACCTGAGCGGCTACAACATCAGCTGCTACGAGTGCTACAACGGCAGCATCGATGTAACGATGGAAGGCGGCGTGCCGCCCTACAGCTACGACTGGGGCGATGAGGTGTACACCCAGGACCGCAGCGCGCTCGGCGCCTTGCCCTACGCGGTAAGCGTTACCGATGCCAACCAATGCAGGGTCGGCAGCGAGCGCATCACCCTTACCCAGCCCGAGCGCAGCGATTGGCAGATGGGCGGCAATGCCAACACCGACCCCGACGCCCAATACCTGGGCACCAGCGATGCGCAGGACGTGGTGTTCAAGAGCGATGGCATCGAACGGTTCCGGCTATCCGGCCGACGGCGTCATGAAGTTCCCCGGCCTCTCCGCCAACACACCAGCCATGCTCTACATCGACAGCTTGGGCAACTTGAAGCGCTTTGTCGACGGCGATATTCCGACGATACCCGAAGGATGTCCTGACCACGGAGCACTGCCGTGGACACGCTGCGGCAACTATATCAGCAACTTCGGGATTCCTCGGGAGCATCAATGAGCAACCGTTGGTATTGAAGACATACAACCAGGAACGCATGCGGATAACATCCGCAGGCCGTGTAGCCATCGGCTCATCCGATCCGACGAACCGATTCGAAGTACACCACGCCGATGAACGCGGTGGCATGAGCCTGGTGAACACCGCAGCGGGCAATGCGCACAGCGAGATCCGCTTCGCCGCTGCGGGCGCGCAACGCTGGGGGCTCGGCTGCGATTTCGACGCCGATGGCGGGCAGGACTTCTTCCTCTGGGACGATGTTTCCGATGCGGTGCGCCTGCGGGTCGATGACATCGGCCGAGTGGGGATCGGCAACGCCGAGTTCGGCACGAGCAGCTTGTACAAGCTCTACGTCGAAGGCGGCATCGTTACCCGCGATGTGCTGGTGACCGCCGAGGATTTCCCGGACTTCGTCTTCGCCAACGATTACGCGCTGCGCTCCTTGGACGAGTTGCGCGAATACCTGAATGAGCACTACCACTTGCCCGGCATACCCAGCGCCGCCGAAGTGGCGGCCAAGGGCGGGGTGGAAGTGGGCGACCTGCAGGTGCGCATGCTGCAGGTGGTGGAGGAGCAGGCGCTGTACATCCTGCAACTGGAAGAGCGCATCGCACGGTTGGAGGAAACCATAGCCGCCAAGAAGTGAGCAGCGCCATGGCACGAGCACTTGTCTTCCTCGTGTGCCTTGCCGTAGGCACTGCGATGGCGCAACCCGGCTATATCCGGCTTCAAGGAGATCAGTTCATCGATGAGAACGGAGCACCGTTCTTCCCGATGGTGATGAACTACTTCATCGATTTCTTCTATCCTTCCAATGCTCCACCGTCCCTCGACCCCAGCGCTGCCGAGCTGGCACCTTGCGGCTACGGCCGCTCGTCCTTCTTCGGCGCCACCGGACAGTGCGCCTATCCCAGCATCGCGGCTGGTCCGGCCAGCATCGTGCAAGACCTCCACGAGATGAAAGCCATGGGATTCAATACCATCCGATACCTGAGCCGGGTGACGAAGAAGGCCGGCGACGGGCATCTGCTGTCGATCAAGGCCTTTCCATCGGGACAGGACGAATTGTTCCTCAACCTGGACCCGCCGTACGATCCGCAAGCGAACCTGGTGTTCGAATTCCAAATGAACACGGTGCTCCAAGTATGCAGTCTGGCGAATACAGTGGGCATGAAGGTTTTGTTCGAGATAGGCGGCGATGTTCATGCGCTCGACCTGAACGCCGATTGGCCCGAGATCCAGGATCACCTCGACTACATCGAGGCCATTGCCACCTTCATTGAGGCACAGGATGTGACGAACCTGCTCGCGTACGAATTCTACGGTGAGCCGACTTTTACCGATGGAAGGCCAGAGGTCCTGCCGAAACACACAAGGGCGCAGATCTGTGAGATAGCGCACGCTTGGAACCAGAGGCTGAAACAGGTGGATCCCGGCCATCTTACCACCATCGGGGGTGTGTTCATGGACGACCTCTGGCGCGAAGGTTGGGATCCGTTGCTGCTCGAGGTCGACTTTGCGACCATGCATCTCTATCTGCTTCACGATCGGTTCGAGCATGACGATGACCCCTCCACCTTCTTGGACAAGGCCACAAAGCGCTACGCCGATATGCTGTACGAATACGACCGTTTCATCCGCAAGCCGTACATCATCACTGAGACCGGTTTCCAAGGACAGGACAATCCCAATGGCTATCCAAGCTATGCGTATCCGTACCTGCTCGGAAGCGAGCAGGACCAGGATGATTTCCTGCGCGCCACATTCCCGCTCGTCCTTGGCTCGCGCTGTGCCGGCTATGGGTGGTGGGTCTTCCAGAACATCCACTGGTACGCCGATCCGCCGCCATGGCCGCCGATACCGAATGATCCGAACTCACCGCAGGACTACTCGAACGGTACTATGGGATCCACAAATCGGGCGATCCCGGACCGATGGACCTCGTCAACGGTATCACGGGCTACGAGGCATTGCGCAAGCAGGCGGCGGAGACCTTCGTCTCGTGGGTGACTAACCCGCCAGCGCCATCCGTGCAATACGGTCCGGTCTCGCCCACGGTGGATATGAACGACGCGTACTACAATCCGTACGGGCATCCATCGAACTCAACGGTGTACACTGACGTGTGGGGCCAGGCCTACTATGGAACGCTTACAGGAAGGCTGGTTGATCAAGGTGGAAACCCGATTGCAGGCGCGGCGGTTCACGCCGTCGGATGGGTTGGTGTGGATAACCCCTTTCTCCCGAATCCGAGTCCGACAATGTACACGCATTCGGGCTACACCGATGACAACGGAGAATTCGAGATAAGGGCGTATGATCCGGCGCCAGGCAATCCATTGAACCCTAACGTGCCCGGGGAGGTGCTGGACAAAATCATCTGGGACATCAAATTCGGCGCTTATGCTACGGCATGGATGAAGAAGGGCTACGTGGGAGAAGACAATGCCTTCTATCCTTTTCTGCCAGGAGCCACCCACGCGCTGCAATCACTGGTCAGCCAGGTGGACCAGGTTGTGGAGTACGCTGTTGTCTGGTCGAACGAGACGCAGAATTTCGAAGCACTGGCAAGCCTGTCCTTCGAGAACGAAGTTGTGGGCGGCCGCTCCGATATGAAGGCCCGCTACGCTGTGCATTGGGGGCAGGAATTCCGCGCCCTCACAGGCTGCGAAGTCCATGCGCATACCGCACCGGTCGTCTTCACGTGCGAGGACATCGCGAGCGTGAATTTGCGGAGTACATCGGTGTCCTTCGTCCAAGGCCCCCCGACGTCCTTCGTGGAACAGGACAAGGAGATCGAACTCGGCGTGCATACAACAGCGAGTCCTCCGAGCATCCGTATCAAACCAACCTGGCGATCACTTCGACATCCCAATAGAAGCAGGGGCCTGGGTTGAAACAGGGTCGATCGGTGTCGAGTTGCTCGATAGCCGCGGCAATCGGGTCTTGAGCAAATCGTTCGGGGGCCCGCAGTTCGCGTTGGACCTTCGAACCGTTGCTGCGGGGACGTACACGCTCCGCGTTAGTTCCAACGAGCATCTGCTGCATTCGAAAATCGTTGTCAAACACTAAGGCCATGCGTGCATTCCTCACTCTTCCATGCCTCTTTCTTGTTGCTCGGCTAGTCGCCCAAGAATGGCTTTGGTCACAGCATGTAGGCGGTCCTGGAATTGACAATGCGCACATTGGAGCGATCGATGCACAAGGTGCCATCTATTGGTTCGGCGACTATGCCAGACCATGGACATCCATGACCTACTCCGATTGCTACTTCGGCACAGACACGCTATTGGGCAGCGATGACAGTTTCATAGCAAAAACCGATGCGAACGGAGCCCTCCTTTGGGCTCGAAGCTTGAACAGTCCAACCAGCAATGTCAATCTCAGCGCTGTTGTTCTCGACAGTGCCGGCTCGTCGCTATTGTTCTCGCGAACTATATCGCAGCCTGTTATTTGGACACCCTGTTCGGTTGCATCACCCTCCGCTGCAGTGGCGATTTCCAGGTGGACTTTGGACGGGCGATGCCTGTGGGTGAGGAACATTGCCACAAGCCTAGCCTTCGAGTCGAGCAGGGTATACGGCATTACGATGGCCAAGCTGCCCGGTGGGAGCATCTTTGTTTCGTTGTCCACCGATGAATACGAAACTACAGTGGTGGAGAACGAATCAATTCCCAATGGGTCCTTCTTGGTCAAGTTGTCTGCAAGCGGTGAATTGATCTGGGCCAAGCCGTTCTGTTCCTATCAAGGAAATCAGAAGCGCGTCGGCATTAGTACGCTGAGGCTGAATGGGGCTCGCATTGTTGGGCACGGACTTGCCCATATCCAACAATCGGGCGATACCACAACCGTGGACACGATAAGCGTGATTGGCCGAATAGGGGATGGATTCATTCTAGCAAGTCTCGACACCGCTAGTGGGATTGCGGAGTGGATTCGATTGGATGGATACCCGGGCGCAAGGGGAAATCCCGCTCAAATGGATGTCGCCCAGGACGGAAGCATCCATATAGCGTGTGGCTACTATCAGAATGCCGTCGTGGCATACGATACTCTTCAATCACCAGATAACGATTTGAATGGTATGTTGATCAAGTACACATCTGATGGTTCGCCAGCATGGGTCCGTGAGTTCGACGGTACCGGCTCATTCTTCTTTCAAGGGATAGATGTCCTAGCCAGCGGCAATCTGCTTGTTACAGGCTTACTCAATGAGCAAATAGAACTTGGCGGAAACACTTTTCCGCATCTCAGTATGGTGACCTCTTCCTTGCCTCGCTTGATTCTTTAGGCAATCCACTGGCGTTTGCCCAGCCCCCTGGGCACGGCCGGGCAACGGCAGGTTAGTGGGGACAATGCAGTAGTCTGTAGTGGATTTTCACAATTTTTCCCCTGGGGCACCACGACATTCGGCAGTGAAGGCTACACAACCCATGGTTGGGAGGACATCGTACTCGCCAAGTACGGATCGATCACCGGTGTACCCCCTGCCATGCAGTTGGAGAACACAGGCCTAGAGATCTACGCCAACCCCAATCAGGGCAGTTTCCGCCTGAGGGTACCCAGCGCGTGGCCAATGAAGCGCAATTGCAATTGCGCATCTACGATGGCACCGGCCGTATGGTAAGCGAGCAGCAGTTGCTCATGGATGAGGAACGCCCACGCCTGGATGTTTGGGACGTGAGCCCCGGCTTCTACATGGTAACGTTGAGCAACGGCAAGCGCATATACAGCGGGAACATGGTGGTGGAGTAGCTTCGGGCATGGGTTGCGCCTTCGCTGTTGGGAGCAGGGTCCTCGAAGACGAGAGACCCTGCGCGAGTTTAAAACCGGAGAATTGCTCATCTCACGCGCGATGAACGCCACGAGCACCATCCTCGACCTATCTGAATTCGCACCGGCGGAGTACACCCTGATCGTGCATGCCACTGGCCAGCGATACAGCCGCAAACTCCTGAGACAATGACCATGAGGACCGCACTGCTCCTAACGGGAGTGTTTTCACTGCAACCATGCTTCTCGCAAACCTGGCAATGGTCAACGCAGATCGGAGGGCCGGGCTTGGATGGCGGCTATATCGGCGCCGTGGATACCGAACATTCCGTTTACATGTTCGGCTGGTATGCTGGTTCAGCCGGCCCAACGGATTTCGATAGCTGCTACTTCTGAAGGCGATACGCTTCCGGGCAGCAGGGACGAATTCCTGGCCAAGTACTCCGGGAACGGCGACCTGGTATGGGTGAGGCAATTCGAGGGCTACGACCGCTCAGCCATCCAATCACTGGTATTGGACAGCAATGCCGGGCATCTCTATGTAATTGGCAACTACGACTTTTTCTTGTTGATGGATACATGCATGTTGTCCACGCCATGGTCCGCAGCTTTTCTCTCAAAATGGGACCTTGATGGCCATTGCCTTTGGGCGCATAACATCGCAACGAGCTTCGCTGGGACATCGGCCGTGGTCGCAACGGCCATTACGGTAGATGGCAACGGCGATCTGGTGGTGGTCATGACGACGGATAACAACGGCACCACGGTGGCGGGCGGCACCCCCATGGAGACCGGCTGCTTCCTGGGCAAATACGATGCGGATGGCGAGGAGGTCTGGGTGAAGCCCTTCACCGGGTTCAATGGGATCAACAAGTGGGTGCGGCCGTACGTGCTGCGCTACTTCAACGACCGGATCTTCGCCCACGGAGATGTTTTCATAACCGCTGAGAACGATACGACGGCGATCGATACGATCCAGATCCTCGGCAGGCAGGGCCATGGCCAGCTCATCGCCAGCATCGATCCGGCGACAGGCGTAGCCGAATGGGTGAAGCTCGATGGGTTCCCCGACGGATGGGCTGGACGATACGGCATGGACCTGGATGGAAGTGGCAACATCTATTCCGCCGGAACTTATGTCGATACGGCTGCTTTCGAGATCGATACACTTATTGCGCCAACCATCTACGGCGGAGGCTTCCTGGCGAAATACGGTCCAGATGGCACAATGGAGTTCATCCGTGAATACTCAGGGACGAATACGTTTGATTTCAATGCCATCGATGTCTCTCCGACCGGTGCGGTGTTGCTCACCGGCAGTTTGCAGGGCCAGATCGCACTGGGAGGCAATACCTATACTGCGAATACCGGCCTGGACGCATTCTCCGCGCTCAGCGATAGTGATGGGGATATAGTGGAACTGATACACGCAGGCATGGGTAGTGGTTCCAGTATTGCCTATGACAATGGAAGTGTCCTCGTCAGCGGTCCGTTTCCTCCAGATGTGACACCCGTACCATATTCCATCACCATAGGTAGTGAGACTTACGACAGCCACGGCTGGATGGACATCTTCCTGGCCAAGCACGACATGCTCACTGGCACGCCCCAATCCATCATGCTGGAGAATACGAGCCTGGAGATCTACGCCAACCCCAACAACGGCAACTTCCGTCTCAAAGTGCCCAGCGCGCTGGCAAACGATGCGCAATTGCAATTGCGCATCTACGATGGCACCGGCCGTATGGTAAGCGAGCAGCAATTGCTCATGGATGAGGAACGCCCACGCCTGGATGTTTGGGACGTGAGCCCCGGCTTCTACATGGTCACCCTCAGTAACGGCAAGCGCACGTACAGCGGGAACATGGTGGTGGAGTGATCCGTGATCGAGACAGGGTGATCGGCGCTGCTCGCGCCTAAATTCCTGTTGCAATAGCTGCTCTTTCCTCGGTAACCGCCTCGGAAAGGCGCTGCCGCAGCCTTCACAACTTCACGAACTCCACCCTTCTGTTGTTCGCCTTGCCTTGCGGCGTGTCGTTGGGCCCTGCGGGTGAGGCCTCGCCCTTGCCGTCCGTCTCCATGCGCGCGGCATCGATGGCGAACTCCTTGTTCAGTGCCTCGCGCACGGCTGCCGCGCGGCGCTTGCTCAGGTCCATGTTTGCCGCGTCTTCACCATCGCTATCGGTGTGGCCGATGATGCGCACGCGCACGGCGGCGTTCTCGGTGAGCACCGTGGCGATGTCCTTCAGCGTGCCGTAGCTCTCGGGCTTGATGCGGTCGCTGCCGCTGTCGAAGAGGATGCCGCGCGTAACCAGGCGGCCTTCGGTGATGAGCTTGTTGCGCGTGTCGGGCGCGCCGACGGCCACGCGCAGGTTGGCCATGTAGGGAATGCTCTCATCGCAACTGCCGGTCTCGAAGACCAGCCGGTAGTTGACGTCGTTCTGGAAGGCGCGGGGGATGTCCCACACCTTCTCTTCGTTGAGGTAGAGCCGCAGGCGGTTCTTCTGGCGCCAGAGCGCAACATGCACGAAGGGCGCCACGCCCTTGTGAACGAACTGCGATTGGCCGCGATCGTTGCTGAGCAAAGGGCCACCATCGGCGGCGTGTACCGCGATGGCCGTACTGCCCTCAGATCCTCCGGCGGTCTGCGGATGGATGTTGACCGAAACCAGTGAGCGGGGCTCATGGCGGAAGAGGTTCTCCGCATCGTGCTTGAAGTGCATCTCCAGGCATCTGCAGTAGTAGCTGTATTCGCCCAGCACGGCCAGGTCGAATTCCACCGTGGTGTTGTCCGGGATGACGCCGAGGAACTCCGGATAGAAGAGGCCGGTGCCGTTCAGCTTGAACCAACGCCCCTCCTTGCCGTCGATCATCACGACTTCGCCGGCGCTGTTGGTGTTCCACTTCGCGGGGAAATCCCCGATGGCGTCCTGCATGAAATCCTCCACGGCCACCACCTGCTCGCCGGGCACGAAATCGAATTTGCTGTAGGCTTTCAGTGTGCGTGGTGCGGCATCACCGGCGGCGGCACCATCGGTCTTGCCTTCCCCGGCAGCCCCACCTTCCGCAGCACCGCCCGCTTCGGCTTCTTTGTCCTTGTCCTTCTTCCCTTTTCCCTTGGTGGCTTCGCGCGCTTCCTTGTCCACTTCTTCCTCCGTCTTATCGAAGCCCTTGTCGATGGTGTGGTCCACTTTGCGCTCGAGGCGCTCCTTGGCCTTGCGCTCGAGGCGTTCCTGGATGTTGATCTGGGCCGGCAGCTGCCCGACGAGCAGGATCATCAATGCCGACGCGAACAGGTTCAGGGCGTGCTTCATGCCCCGAAAATAGAAGGAAGGAAGAGGTGGCCCGTCGAGTACTAGGCCGCAATGAGGCGCTGCATGCGCTCGATCAGTTCCTCCTGGTCGTAGGGCTTTTGCACCAGGTCGTTGGCGCCGGTGCCGCGCACGGTGGCATGCAGGTGCGGCATGTCGTAAGCGGTAAGCACAAGCACCGGGGTGTCGAAACCATTCGCGCGCATCTCCTCGATCAGGCTCAGGCCATCGGCATGCGGCAGGCCAAGGTCGATGAGGACCAGATCGAAGCGCTGACCGATGAGGTGCGGCAGGAGCAACCGGCCGTCACGCAAGGCGGTTACCCGCCATCCTGCGCCCAGCAGGCGTTTCTCCAACAGCTTGCGCACCAGGGCGTCATCTTCTACCAGTAATACGTGGGGCATGGCCCGTGGTACGCATGGAAGCCGCCGAAGGTTGATGCCTTGCGGTGCGGCGCGATCCCTAACGGCCTAATGGCTGAAAATGGCCTTGAAGATGTCGTTGCCGTTGGCGAAGAGGATGAGGCCGAAGAGCAGCACCATGCCCACCATCTGAGCCACTTCCAGCACACGCTGATTGGGGGCGCGGCGGGTGATGATCTCGTAGAGCAGGAAGACCACGTGCCCGCCATCAAGGGCGGGAATGGGAAGGATGTTCATGAAGGCCAGGATGATGCTGAGGAAGGCGGTCATGTTCCAGAAGACCTGCCAGTCCCACGTAGGGCTGAAGAGGCCGCCGATGGCGCCGAAGCCACCGATCTGGCCGGCCCCGCTGGGCGAGAAGAGCAGCTTGAGCGAACTGACGTACATGCCCAGCGTCTCCCATCCGTTGGCGATGCCTGCTGGTATGCTCTGCTTGAAGGAGTATTCCTCCTTCCCCAAGTTGAACCACGCCGAGCCCTTGCGGTTGCCGATGCCCACGCGGCCGTTCCCATCCACGCGCACCAGGTGGGATGAGCGCGCGCCGTTGCGCACGGCATCAATGAGCACCCATCCACCTTTGTTGGCCGCCATCGCGTTTACGAAATCGCCGAAGTACGCGGCGCTGCGGCCGTTCACCGCCACGATGCTGTCGCCCTTGGCCAGGGTGCTTTTCGCTGCGCTGCCTCCGGCAACGATGCTGTCAGCAACGAAGGGCACGCGGGGCGAGAAGTGCGCCTGCTTTCCGCCTTTGGTCAGTTCATCGTCGATCCCCGGCTTCAAGGCGATCTCCAGGGCTTCGTCTTCACGTTGGACGCTCAAGGTGGCCGCGCCTTTCTCCAGGATCGCCTTGGTGATCTCCTTGTTCAGGTCCTCTACGCTTCTCGGCTTAGTTCCATCGATCGCCGTGATGCGGTCGCCTTCCTCGAAGCCTTGGGCGATCATCACCTCGCTCGGGTGCAGGCCATACTTCGCCTCGGCAAGTGGTACGTACTCCTTGCCCCACACCCACAGGATGCCGATGTAGATGGCCATGCCCAGGATCAGGTTCACGGTGACGCCGCCCACCATGATGATCAGGCGCTGCCAGGCGGGCTTGCTGCGGAACTCCCACGGCTCGGCGGGCTTGGCCATCTGGCTCTTGTCCATGCTCTCGTCCACCATGCCGCTGATCTTCACGTAGCCACCGAGCGGCAGCCAGCCGATGCCGTACTCGGTATCGCCGATCTTCTTCTTGAAGAGCGAGAACCAGGGATCGAAGAAGAGGTAGAACTTCTCCACGCGCGTCTTGAACCAGCGCGCGGGAATGAAGTGCCCCAGTTCGTGCAGCACCACCAGGATGCTGAGGCTGAGGATGAGCTGTGCTCCTTTGATCAGGATCTCCATGCGGAAGGAACGCGTTCACGTGCCAGTCGCCGTGCGTCGGCGTCGCTGGCTTCGAGGTCGGCGAGTGTTGGGTTGTTGATGTAAGGGGCGCTCGCCAGGCAGTACTCCACCAGCTCGCTCATCTCCAGGAAGCCGATCGCATCGCGAAGGAACATTTCCACGGCCACTTCATTGGCCGCGTTGAGCACGCAGGGAGCGTTGCCTCCCTTGTCCATAGCTTCAAGCGCGAGCGCAAGGTTGCGGAAAGTGTCGAGATCGGGCTGTTCGAACGTCAGCGCATTGTAGTTCGCGAAGTCGAAGCGCGGCCAGTTCGTTGGAAGGCGCTCCGGATAGGCCAGCGCGTACTGGATCGGCAGCTTCATGTCGGGCAGTCCCATCTGCGCCTTCATGCTTCCATCAGCGAACTGAACAATGCTGTGGATGAGGCTCTGCGGATGCACGACGATCTCGATCTGATCGCGCTTCAGGTTGAAGAGCCACTTCGCTTCGATCGCTTCGAGCCCTTTGTTCATCAGGCTGGCGCTGTCGATGGTCACCTTGGCGCCCATGTCCCAGTTGGGGTGCTTGAGGGCCTGCGCCTTCGTGACACTCGCGAGCTCGGCGCGCGACTTCCCACGGAAGGGACCACCGCTTGCTGTGAGCACGATCTTCTCGATCGGGTTGTGCCACTCGCCTGCCATGCACTGGAAGATGGCGCTGTGCTCGCTGTCCACCGGATAGATGTTGACGCCTTTGGCACGCGCAGCCGTCGTGACCAATTCACCGGCTACAACGAGCGTCTCCTTGTTCGCCAGTGCGATCGCCTTGCCGGCTTCGATTGCCGCCAACGTCGGACGCAAGCCTGCATAGCCCACAAGGGCCGTGAGAACGATTTCGATGTCCTCCATCTGCACCGCCTGCTCCAGGGCCTCGGCGCCCGCATACGCTTTGATCCCGTGCGGGAAGAGCGCATCCTTCACCTGGGACAATTGGGCGGCATCGCCGATCACCACGGCGTTCGGCTTGAATTCGAGCGCTTGTTCGATCAGCAGCTCCACCTTGTTGCCGCAGGTGAGCAGCTCCACCTGGAAATGGCCGGACTGTTCGCGCACCACCTGCAGCGCTTGCGTGCCGATGGAACCGGTGGATCCGAGGATGGCGACCTTCTTCATGTGCTCTGGTGAGCGGGGGTGCGAAGATCGGCCTTTGAAGCGCCGTTCCTGAACCCGATCACGCCTCGCGGGTACCGATCATGCGATCGGCGGCGTTGCCGCATCGTACACCAAAGCCCTTCCACCATGCGCATCAGCATTTCGGTACCCACCCCCTGCCACGAGAATTGGAATGCGATGACGCCCGCAGGCACCGGTCGACACTGCGACAAGTGCCAGCACACGGTCATGGACCTCACGCAAGCCAGCGACCGGCAGCTCATCGACCTCTTCCGCGCCGACGCCATGCCCAAGTGCGCGCGCTTCACCCAAGGACAGTTGGATAGGGTGATCGCGCTGGAGGAACGCAGCGCGCGCCTGATGCCTGCCGCTGCCTTGGGCGCGGCCATGGCCTTCGGCGCACCCGGAGCCGATGCGCAGAACTGCACCCCCACGCTGGGCAAGATGGCCGTGGCGCAACCCGCCGATGTCCTGCAAGTGGGACAGATGATGGTGGCGCCGTTGAAGGACCACGCCTCGGAGGATTCGGAGCGCGGCAACATGGCCATCACCGGCGATACGATCGCAACGGAGATCGATCTGCACGAGACGGGCGAGGTGGAGATCCGAGGAGGAAGGGTGGCGGTGGAGCCCCATAGCGCTCCACCGCCCATCAGCGCGATCGAAGAGGTACAAGTGATCACCGGCGGCCCGATCGATTTCTTCGCCGCACCGCATGGGCTCTTCGTCGTGGAACCGCGCGACACCATCACCGGCCGCGTGATCGATCATGCCGGATCGCCCATCCCCTTCGCCAATGTGCGGGTGCGCGGCACCGAATTACAGGCTGTTACCGACCAAGAAGGCGAGTACCTGGTCACGCTACCGAGATCCATCAGCAGCGCGGGTGGCACATTGATCATCAGCTTCGTGGGGTTCAGCGCACGCGAAGTAGTTGTGCCCGCCTTCGGCGAAGCGCAGCGCCATGAAGCATGCCCGTACAACGACAAGGCCCCGCTCACCGGTCGTGTCACATGGGCCGATGGGAAGGCCGCAAGCCACGTGGAGGTGGAGTTGATCGAACTTGGCTTGCGCTGCACCACCGACACGCATGGCTACTTCAGCTTCGACCACCCGGTAAGCGATGAGATCAGCATCACCCTCGTGGCCATCGATGCACAGGGCGCAAAGGGCCGCGCAAGAACGGATGTGGGCGCGCTGCCCTGCTGCGTATCCATCGCGTTGCCCGGCACAGGCCCGGCGGATGAAGTGCATGCCACGCACCTCCGGTTGGGCGATGCCATTATGCAGGAAGCCGAACTGATGATCCTCGGTGAGTTCGCGATCGAAGACGTGCCCCGTGACACCTTGCTCACACGCGCAACGCGGCCCTTCCGATGGATGGGCGAGCAGATCGGTAAAGCGCTGCGCTAGCCCTGGACAGGCAGCGCCTTGCGGTGCTCTTCGTTGATCGTGTAGATCAAGGAGGCAGGCTCGCACATCACCGCGCGACCGCCCATGAGCGCGATGGGCGCCTTGAGCAAGTCGGGGTTGTGGGCCAGCACCTGCAGCCATCCTTCGGCATCCAGGTCGCGGCCGCGAAGGTTCTCCTGGTAGTACGGATGCGCACGGTTCAGCAGGTCCTTGGGACGCAGGTTCAACTGCTTCAGCACCTGCCGCACGAAGGTGGTGCTCAGGCTCACGGCGCTCACATCCTGCTTGTTCACCTTGGTGGCCAACGAATACGCGTAGGCCAGTGCTTTGCGCCCTTCGCTCGTTCCGCTATCATACACCAAGGTGAGTTCCCGGGTATTGAGGGTGGTGCTCATGTCCGAAGGGGTTTAGGCGGGCGGCTTGAAGATAGCGATCTGCGCGGACCAACCCGACCGCAGCCCGATCCGCCCCGGGGCCGTTGAGCACGAACATTCGACCAAGGTCAGGTGCGGATCGACCGGATCAGCGGGCTGATGCGGCCCGCCGCAACCTGTCGTTGATCGCAGCACCAAGTCCTTCCCTGGGGAAGCGCTCCGCCACGATCATATCGCAGTCGCTGGTATCAAGAGCGCGCAGGGCGGCGAAGAGATGCTGGGCGGCCTCATTGGGATCGCCTGTCGGCGAAAGCACTTCGCAAGCATGGCTTTCATATTCCGTGCGGAAGGAAATCACCCCGATCCGTTTGCCCGCGTGCTGTTGCAAGAGCTGCTGCACATTGCCCACGAACAAGGGCGTTCGCGGTGCATAGTGGCTCTCGAGCATGCCGGGCGCGGCAGGCAACACGCGTTCCCGCGCTTGGGCAACGCTCCCGATCACGCCTTCGATCGCTTCGAGCGGTGTTCCGCCGAGGCGATACAAGAGCCACCGACCTTCCTCCCAACCGATGATGGTCGATTCCACGCCGATCGCGCATGGACCGCCATCGAGGATGTACGCGATGCGATCGCCGAGTTGATCGGCCACATGCTGCGCGGTGGTGGGGCTCACATACCCGAAGGGGTTCGCGCTGGGCGCTGCCAATGGGAACTCCAACGCACGCAGCAGCTCCAACGCGAGCGGATGCGCTGGCATGCGCACGCCCACGGTATCGAGGCCGCTGGTAACGATATCGGGTACCGTGCGTTGCTTGGGCAATACCAACGTGAGCGGACCGGGCCAGAAAGCATCCATCAATGCTTCGGCGCCAATGGGCAATTCCGCTACCACATCCTGCACCCGTGCGCGATCGCCGATATGTACGATCAACGGATCGAAGCTCGGCCGCTGCTTGGCCTCGAAGACTTTGAGCACCGCAGCATCATCGAACGCGTTCGCTGCGAGGCCGTAGACCGTTTCCGTGGGAATGGCCACGATGGCGCCCGATCGCAGCAACGTTGCCGCGCGCATCACATCGGTGCCAATGGTCGCCTTCATGCGGTAAATGTCCGCCGCGGAAAGCGGGGCGCAACGATCAGATCCCTGCGCGCAGGATGTAAGTGACGGCCTTGCGGTTCGTGTTGTACACGTTGAACCAGATGAAGATGTTCACCAAGCTGGCGAGATAGCCGAGGTATGGGATGACGGACACGATGTTGAGCACGCACATGGCCGTGGACGTGCCGGGATTCACCACAGGGCCTCGTCCTTCGTACTTGTCCTCGGCCAAAATGCGTTGGAGCAGCTCGGCCAGCTTCTGATACGAGGGGAACATCCAGTAGAGGTTGAAGAGCGGTATGAACAGGAAGCCCACGGCCTGCCCCGGGGTGTGCTCGCTGAAGCCCGTGCGCTCGATGGCCACCGCCCAATGCCGGTAGTGCAGCTTGCAGAAGCTGATGATGTACACGATGAGGAAGGCCAATGTGGCCAGGCCGCCAACGATGCATACGATGGCGCCAGCCTCCTCTTCGTTCTCGCTGAAGAAAAGGATGGCCAAGATGACAGTGATGATGAGCGCGATGAAGTAGAGCACGAAGAAGGTGACCGTGGAGTTGTACAAGCGGTCGATCTCATCGGCGAGGGCATTGGGCTGCGTGGCCTCCTGCGCATGCGACGGCGACACCGCATGGTTCGGGGCGGACGGAAGAGGCATCTGCGGCGGAGCATAGCCCGGAGCGGCTTGTGCGTATAGGATGCCATGCACCTCGGGCACCTGGTCCACGGTCACCCAGTTCTCCTGCCCCGCGTACCACACATGCGTGATGCCCGGCGGGCGTGTTTCGCGGATGGCGTCGAGCGTGAAGGGGCCGGTCTGCGAGGTGCCGTTATTGAGGTAGTAGAGCCGGTCCATTGGAACTGGATTTTGGTGAGGCGGGGGTCAACGTGAAAGCCGACGAGGCGGCAACTTCTGCAAGACGAAGATCAGTACGCCGGTGAAGAAGAGAAGCCGGGCGAAGAGGCCGGTGTAGTTGATGGCCTTGTTCAGCAGCTCGATGCTATCGTAGCCATCACTACCGTCGAAGAGCACCTCCCACAGCACGATGGATGAGATGCTGGCGAGCACATCGAGCACAGCTCCGATGATCATGAGTATGGTGTCGGTTCCCGTGCTGCGCCCGATGCAAAAGATGGCGATGAACAGCGCCATCAGTTCGGGCAGCATGTAGGCCGCCCGTTCCACCATCCGAAGCCAGTCCATCGATGAGCTCATGCGCAAACAAGAATAGGCGATCGGTGCCGCACCAACAATACCGAGGCATCTATCATCGATCGCGTCCGCTACCTTGGGCCAGCCAAACCCATCGTGCATGGACCGCCGTGATTTCCTCCGCAACACCTGCCAAGCCTGCGCTGCACTGGCCTTGATCCCCGTTGCTGCTTCGCTCGAAGGGTGCGCTAGCGGCGCCAGGATGCTCGCCGTGGAGAACGGCGTGCTATCGGTGCCCATGGACACGCTGGGCAAGGGCAGCACCGCTGTGGTTGCCGGACAAGGCCTGGCCAACAAGCTCATGATCGTGAAGCGAGCCGATGGCAGCTACACGGCTTTGGAACTGATCTGTCCGCACAAGGGCGGCCCCTTGAAGGAGCATGGCGATGGCCTGGAGTGCGACTGGCACCACAGCCGCTTCGACCTGGAAGGCAAGGTGCTCAACGGGCCTGCGAAGTCCGACCTGAAGAGCTACCCGGTGGAGGCGGATGGAAAGATGCTGCGGGTGAGAGTGGGCTAGTTCACCCCAAGCCTGTCACGTACCGTCTGTCGTTGGCTAGGCGCGGCATCTTGCTTTGCGCATCGTTCATGCCGTGTGCCTTCATCCATCGTGAGAAGCCATCGCGCTCCACGGCAGTGATCACGAGCGGCCGCAGCACATGGCCTTTCACAAGGTCGCGGTAGTAAATGTTGCGTGCGCTCATGGCACCGTCGATGGCCGCAGCGAAGTGCGCTGCGTCAGAAGGTGCCGTAGTGAACTCGATGAACCATTCATGGTGCGGCAAGCCTTGATCCGAGGGCTTCATTTGCGGTGCCACCGTGAACTCCGCCACTTCGCAGGGCACCTGCGCCATGGCGTCCTTCAGCGCGCCTTCCACTTCCTCTGCGATCACATGCTCGCCGAAGGCGCTGGTGAAATGCTTCGTCCTTCCGGTGACCACCACGCGCGGCGGTGAGAGCGAGACGAACTTGATGGTGTCCCCGATCTCGTATCCCCACAAACCGGCGTTGGTGTACAGCACCAGCGCGTAGTTCACGGCCGTCTTCACCTCGCCGATGGAAAGCACCCTGCCTTGCGCGTTGAGCTCCTTGAAGCCGAAGTAGATCCCGTTGTCGAGCACGAGCAGCAAGCCTTCTTCACTGTCCTTGTCTTGGTAGGCGATGAAGCCTTCGCTGGCCGGGAAGAGCTCCACGCTGGGAACACTGCCACCTATGAGCGCTTCCATGCTGCTGCGGTAGGGAGCGTAGTTGACACCGCCGTACACGAAGAGCGAGAAGTTGGGGAAGACCTCCTTCACGGTGCGCTTGCCCGTTCGCGCGAGCAGTCGTTCCATGTACATGCGCGTCCAGCTCGGGATGCCGCTGATCAAGCGCAGGTCTTTGCCCATGGTCTCTGTCACGACCGCTTCCACTTTCGTCTCCCAGTCGGGGATGCTGTTGGTGGCGAAAGAGGGCAGGCGGTTCTTCAGCAGGTAGCGCGGAACATGGTTCGCAACAATGCCGCTGAGACGTCCCATGGGTATGCGCCCGCTGGTATCGAGCACGGGGCTGCCTTGAAGGAAGATCATCTTCCCGTCCACGAAGTCGGCGCGGCCGCTGTGCGCGATGTAGGCGAGCAGTGCGCGCCGTGCGCTGCCGATATGGTTGGGCAGGGAGTGCTGCGTGATGGGGATGTACTTGGCGCCGCTTGTGGTTCCGCTGGTCTTGCACAGATAGAGCGGCGTGCCAGGCCAGAGCACATCCTTCTCTCCCTGCACGGTGCGCTCGATCCAGGGACCCAAGCCTTCGTAGTCGCGCAACGGAACGGCCTGCATCAGGCTCTCGTGGTCATGCACCTCGTGCAGCCGATGCTCACGACCGAAGGCCGTGGCGCTTCCTTGTTGCACCAATTGGCGCAGTATGCCTTGCTGCGTAGCCGCAGCATCCATGGCGCGGCGCATAACGGCCTTGGTCACCGATCGCGCGTAGGGTTTCGCCAGGGTGGCTTTCAGTGATGCGCTCATCTTCTTCGGGACTGCCCGGCACGCTGTCGTGCGATCCTATTTGAACACCATGTACGATGCGGCGTCGACCGGGTCGCCGTTGTGCCACAGTTCGAAATGCAGGTGCGGCCCTGTGGTCTGCTCTCCGCTGTTGCCCACCACGGCGATGGCCTCTCCTGCCTTCACCCGGTCTCCGGTCCTCTTCAGCAGCACGCTGTTGTGCTTGTACATGCTGGTAAGGCCATTGCTGTGCTGCAACTGAAGCACATGCCCGGCGTCGGTGGTCCAGCTTGCGAGTATGACAGTGCCCGCCAGGCAGGCCTTCACTGCTGCGGCCGGTTGCGTGACGATATCCATTCCGTAATGCCCCTTGCCCTTGTCGAACTTATCGGTGACGATGCCCTGCACCGGTGGCGTGAAGTAGATCCCGGCGAGCTCCCGGCGTTCTGTGGTGCTGCGACCTTCGACCAAGCTGTATTGCTCTTCCTGCGCCACCCGGTCGCGCAACAAGCTGTCGTGCAAGCCGGGTCGAAGGTCCTCCGGCTTGGGCTTGAGCGAGGCCGGCGTGAGCGGGGCAACGCTGTCGCTCACCTCGCCACGCAGCACGGCGCGCACATTGGCGATGTACAGGTCCTGCATGCGTACCACTTGTTCGAGCGAATCGGCTTGCACCGTGCTGCGGTAGGCGTTGAGCTTGGTCTCCTGATCGGAATAGCCGGGGATGAAGCGCTTGAGGGGCGTGAACACGATGATCGCCGCCACGATCACGCCATAGACCGCGAAGGCGACCACCGTGATGGCCAGCACCGACAGTCTGTTCAACCGCAGGCTGAACCGCTCCTCGAAGGTGCGGTCGTCGATGAGCATCAGCCGGTACTTGCTGCGAAGCCGTTTCAACCATCGGCCCTTGCGGGTGCCCTGCGTTGCGCTCTTCCTGGCCATCGGCGCAAAGGTGCGCGATCGCCCGTGGGTGCCGCCTCTGCCTCATCTTCGCGCCTCGCTGCCAGCGGGCCCGACAATAACTTCGCCCGTTCGCAGTTATCCGTGCCACCCGCCATGCCCGGCCCCCGCATATCACGCCCGCTGCAAGCCGCCGTTGTGCTGCTGTGCCTGCTGGCCGTGGGCTGCTCGCAGGAGAAGGACGCCTTCCTCAACCGCACCTTCCACCGGCTCACCTCGCGCGACAACGGCTGGTTCAATGCCAATGAGAAGCTGAAGGAGATCGTGATGGACATCGAGGATGCCCATGTGGACAACTTCGATGAGGTGCTCCCATTGTTCGTCTACGGTACTGAGGCGGAGGCCAAGGCCGCCATCCCCGACCTGGAGAAGTGCATTGATAAGTGCTCCCTGGTGATCGAGCGGCACAGCATGCAGATCGAAGGCAAGGAGCGCAACCGCTGGATCGACGATGCGTGGTTCGTGATCGCACGAAGCCAGTTCTACAAGCGCAACTTCTACGAGGCCGAGCGCGGCTTCACCTACATCGGCCGCCGCTTCAAGGGCGGGAACCGCGACCTGGAAAGCTGGATCTGGCTGGCGCGCACGGCGATCCAGTTGGAGCAGTATGCCAAGGCGCAGACCGCGCTGGACCATGTGCGCGAGACCAAGCAGCTGCCCAAGGGCTTCGACCAAGGCGAGCTCGCCGCCGTGCAGGCCGAATTGGAATTGAAGCGCGGCAAGGTCGATGATGCCATCCTTCAGCTCGAACGCGCAGTGACCCTGGCTGAGCGAAAGCGCGAACGTGTGCGCTGGGCCTTCATCCTTGCCCAACTGTACGAGCTGAAGGGACAGGAGCAGAAGGCGCTTAACCAGTACGCCGCCGTGGTGAAGATGAACCCGCCCTACGAGGTCGCCTTCCATGCGCAGATCTTCCAGGCGCTGGCCTTCAACAAAGGCGACACGAAGAGCCTTCGCAAGCGACTGCGGTCCATGCTGCGCGACGACAAGCACATCGACCACTTCGACATGATCCACTATGCACTGGCAGACTTGGACTTGAAGGAGCGCAAGGACAGTGCGGCGATCGACCACCTGGAAACGAGCGTGCGCGTGAGCACCACCGACACCAAGCAGAAGGCCAAGAGCTTCCTGAAGCTGGCAGACATCTACTTCGACGATCGGGAGTACGTGCCCGCCCAGCAGTACTACGACAGCACGCGTGCGTTGCTGAGCGAGGAGCACGTGCGCTACGAGGAAGTGGACACGCGCGCGCGCGTGCTCGGCGACCTCGTTGAGCAGCTGAACATCATCGCCCGGGAGGACAGCCTGCAAGCGCTCATGGGGCTGGACCCCACGGAACTGGATAAGAAGATCCGCAGCATCATCCGTGCCCGGGAGGACGCCGAAGAGGAGGCTGCACGGAAGGAAGAAGAGGCCAGAGCAGCCGCCGAGCTCGCACCCGCCAAGCCTGAACGCCCTGCCGGCGGTGGTGCCGCGCGCGGGGCGTGGTATTTCTACGACCCCCAGCAGATCAGCAGAGGCCTCACCAACTTCCGCAAGAAATGGGGCAACAGGAAACTGGAGGATGACTGGCGGCGCAAGGACCGCAGCGGAAGCGCCACGGTGATGAATACCGAGGAGGAGGAGGTCGCAGACGGAGGCAAGGAAGCCGGCAAAGAGGCCGAATGGAAGGATCCTGAATACTACATGCGCGACATCCCGAGCGACAGCGCTGCGGTGATGGCGTCCAACGCCCGCATATGCACCGCGCTGTACACGAGCGGCATGATCTACAAGGAGCAGTTGCGCGATACGGACAACGCCATCGAGAGCTTCGAGGTCCTCAACAACCGATTCGACGAATGCCGCTTCACGCCCGAGAGCCACTACCAGCTCTATCGCATCTACCTCGAGAAGGAACGCACCGGGTGGTTCTCCCTGGAGGGAATTGGCTCACAGACTTATGCGAACATCATCCTGGAACGATGGCCTGACAGCGAATTCGCCCGGCTCGTGCGCGACCCCAACATCCTGCAGGCCGACGAGCTGCGCAGGAAAGAGGAGGAGGCCGCCTACAAAGAAGTCTACGGCCGCTATCGCCAATACGAGTATTGGACGGTGATCACCGCCTGCGACCGCGTGATCCTGGAGGAGCCCCGCAACCACTTCCGGCCCAAGTACCACATCCTGAAAGCCATGGCGACGGGAGGAACCAAGAACGCGACCGGGTTCCGCAGCATACTGAACGAGGTGAAGGCGCTCTACCCTGGCACAGAAGAGGCGCAAGCCGCCGAGGACCTGCTCGCCAAGCTCGATGGCGGCACGGGCAGCGCGCCGGTGCTCAAGAACGAATCACCCTTCAAGAAAGGCGATGGCGCCCATGTATACATGGTGGTCGTCCCCAATCAGGGCAGCGATGTAACCGGCATGCGTGCGACCATAAGCGATTTCAACCGTTCTTTCTTCGGCAGCATCCCCTTGGAGCTCAGCAGCAGCTTCCTCGATGCCGCGCACCAGGTGATCCTCATCAGCCCGCTGCCCAATAAGGCGAAATCGCTGGAATACCATGCCTTGTTCATCGGCGATGAGGAGATGCTGCAAGGAATCAACAACATGGGCTACCCGGCCTTCCCGATAACCACGGAGAATTATGCGGTCCTGTACAAGTCCAAGGACTTGGCGGCTTATCAAGCATTCTTTGAAGAGAACTACCTTGACGGTCAGTAGGATGTGATGAGCGCGGGCCTATATTCGCGCCGACGCTCCTACGTTCACCTAAGCTACACGGACATGTTCCGCAGCGAAAAACCTGCCGACGCTCCCATGAACAAGCCTACCGAACCTGTAAGCCCGGGCAAGATCAACAGCATCATGGAGGGCACCTCCATCGAAGGCGAGATCCGTAGCGACAGCAACATCCGCATCGATGGCAAGGTGAAGGGCACCGTGAACGCCCGTGGCCGTGTGATCATCGGCCAGAGCGGTGTCATCGAAGGCGAGGTGATCTGCCAGAGCAGCGATATCGAAGGCACGCTCATCGGCAAGATCAACTGCCAGGACCTGTTGAGCCTGAAGGCTACGGCCAAGTTGCAGGGGGACATCAACACCAAGAAGCTCGCGAGCGAGCCCGGTGCGGTATTTACCGGAAATTGCAGCATGGCTGGCGGCGTGGTGAAGGAGATGGACCCCGCACGCTTGCAGACGGCGCCGCGCCCGGAGCAAGCCCCTTCGCAGGCCGCCCGCTGAGCGCACTGCATTGGGTTCATATCCGCTACCTGGCGGCGGTGATCCTCCGCGCATGTCCAAGTTCCCCTTCCTGCTGCCCCTGCTTCTACTGAGCACGCTCTGTGCTATCGTGACATGGTGCCTCGTGTTGCTCAGCGGCAGCGTGTTCACCTGGCACTACGCGTTCATACTGGGCTACTTCACCATGGTCACGTTCATCCTGCTCGCATGGCAGGAGGGCAGCAAGGCACGAACGAACATTTTCATCCGTCGCTTCATGGGCGGGCTGGTCATGAAGCTGATGGGGTCGCTCATCGTCTTCGCATTCCTGCTGAAGGCGGCCCCCGATGAAGTGGACAAGCCGCTCACGGTGGCCTTCGCCGGGCTCTATGTCGTCTATCTCGCCTTCAGCGCGGTACGCCTGTCGCGCGTGTCACGCACGATCGGCCGATGAGCCATGAAGCTCGACGACGGCATCGATAAGGAGGAGTTGGAAGAGGTCACGGGTCCGGCCAAGAGCTATGCGCGCTTCGGCGCATTGGGCGCGCAGATGGTGGTGAGCTTGGTGCTGTTCATCCTGGGCGGCCGCTGGCTAGATCGCGGCCTCGACCTGTCCACGCCCTGGTTCACCGTGCTCGGCGTCCTGCTCGGTATCGTGGCCGCCCTCTGGCTCCTGTTCAAGGAAACGCGCAAGGGCTGATCCCGGCTTTCAACGCGCAGGTTTGCACGTGTGGGGATAGTCTCTACTTTCGCGGCCGCAATGAAGGGTCTGCCCTCTGTCGTATTTCTCCGGAAAGCCTTGATGGGCGCTGGTTTCGCGCTGTTTGGCTGCGTGGGCGTGTTCGCCAACGATCCTGTCGCCAGCTCCGGCGGGGAGGGCGCTGAGGCCAAGAAGGAGTTCAACGCCGGGGAGCTCATCATGGAGCACATCGGCGACAGCCACGACTGGCACGTCTGGGGCCACACGCATTTGCCGCTGCCGGTCATCCTGAAGACCCCGGGTGGTTGGGAGTTCTTCAGCAGCTCGCACTTGATGCATGGCGAAAGCCACACGGGAAGCCATGGCACGTACGCGCTGAACCACAAGGACAAGATGACCGTGGTGGACGCTCACGGCAGCACGGACGAGGAGGCTACCGCCGCGCTCATCGACTTCAGCATCACCAAGAACGTCGCCACGCTGCTGATGTGCGCGGTGCTGATGTGCGTGCTATTCATCGGAATGGCACGGGGCTACGCCAAGCGCGGCGTTTCCGCACCGAAAGGCTTGGCCACCTTCTTGGAGCCGGTCATCCTGTTCGTTCGCGACGATATCGCCAAGAATAGCATCGGCGAGAAACACTATCGGCGCTTCACGCCCTACTTGCTCACCCTCTTCTTCTTCATCTGGTTCCTCAACCTGATCGGCCTCATCCCCATCTTCCCGTTCGGCGGGAATGTCACGGGCAACATCGTTACGCCCCTCGTCCTCGCGGCCGCCACTTTCCTGATCGTCTCCTTCGTGGCCAATTGGCACTACTGGCGCCACATCCTGGCCATGCCAGGCATCCCGCTCCCGGTGCTCGTCATCCTGACGCCGATCGAGATCATGGGCCACTTCATCCGCCCGATCGTCCTCATGGTGCGACTCTTCGCGAACATCATGGCGGGGCACATCGTCCTGCTGGTGTTCTTCTGCCTGATCTTCATCTTCAGCAAGAACGGTGAGAGCCTTGTTGGCGGATACGCGACGAGCATCTTCGCTGTCGCGTTCACCATCTTCATCAACTGTCTTGAGCTTCTCGTGGGTGCGCTGCAAGCTTACGTCTTCACGCTGCTTACGGCCATCTACATCGGCACGGCGGTGCATGAACCGCACCACGCCCACGCTGAGCACCACTAACCCGAACACTCAACCTTCAATTCGATGACCCTCCTGAACATTCTTCTCCAAGCCGCTCCAGATGCCAGCATGGCCGTTGCAAAAGCAGGTGCCGTGATCGGCGCCGGACTCGCCGCCGTAGGTGCCGGCATCGGTATCGGTCGCATCGGTGGCAGCGCCTTGGAGAGCATTGCGCGCCAGCCAGAAGCGAAAGGCGATATCGTGAGCAACATGATCCTTGCCGCCGCTCTCGTTGAGGGTGTCGCCCTTGGCGCTGTGGCTCTCGGCTTCATCGTTGGTCTCTAGGACAAGCTGCCGCAAGGCTGCTGTCGCTCGGGGCGCTTTCGCGTCCTGAGGTCATCGATCACAATCCGCAACACCCATGGACCTCGTCACCCCCGACCTCGGCCTTCTCTTTTGGATGTGCCTTTCGTTCGGCATCGTCGTATGGCTGCTCGCGCGCTATGCGTGGAAGCCGATCCTCAGCAGCGTGAAGCAGCGTGAAACCTCCATCGAGGAGGCGCTGAACGAGGCGAAGAAGATGCGCGAGGACATGGCGAAGATGGCCGCGAGCAACGAGGCCATCATGCAACAGGCCCGCGAGGAGCGCGAGGTGCTGCTGAAGGATGCGCGCGACATCCGCGATAAGGAGATCAGCGAGGCGAAGACGAAGGCGAAGGCCGAGGCCGATGCGTTGCTGTCCCGCGCACGCGTGGACATCCAGAATGAGAAGAACGCCGCCATCACCGAAATGAAGAACCAGGTGGCCGAACTGAGCATCCTGGTAGCCGAGCGCATCCTGAAGGAGAAGCTGGAGACGGGTGCAGCGCAACAATCACTGGTCGACAAAGTGATGGCCGAGGCCGAGACGCGCAAGTCATGAACATCGCACCGGTCGCCTATCGCTATGCCCGCTCGCTCATGGAGCTCGCCCAGGAAAAGGGCGTGCTGGCGGGCGTGCATGAGGACATGCGACTGGTGGCCGAGGTGTGCTTCGCGAACCGCGAACTGATCGTCTTGCTCCGCAGCCCTGTTGTGAAGGGCGATACGAAGGACAAGATCCTCGACCGGATCTTCGCCGGGAAGATCGGCCAGATCACCAGCACCTTCATGGGCATCCTGGTGCGCAAAGGCCGCGAAGCGCTGCTTCCCGATGTGGCAGCCGCGTTCAGTGAATTGTACAAGGTCCACAAGAACATCGTTGTCGCGCAGATCACCTCTGCTGTTCCGCTCAACGAGCACGCCCGCGCCCGGGTGCGCGCGCTCGCCGAGAAGCAGCACCCCGGCAAATCCATTGAATTGATAGAGAAGGTCGATGCCGGCCTCATCGGCGGCGTCACCATCCGCATCGGCGACGAGCAGTACGACGGCAGCGTAAGCCGGAAGCTGAACGACCTGCGGCGCAAATTCTCCGAGAACCCGTACATCCCCGAGATCTAAAGCAACAAGGCCACATGTCCCAGGTCCAACCCGCCGAAGTGACGGCGATCCTCAAACAAGAACTCGCCGGTTTCCGCAGCGAGGCCGAGCTCGAAGAGGTCGGTACCGTCCTCCAAGTGGGTGATGGCATCGCCCGCATCTACGGATTGCGCGGCGTGCAGAGCGGCGAACTCATCGAGTTCACCTCGGGCTTGCGCGCCATCGTGCTCAACCTGGAGGAGGACAACGTAGGCGCGGTGCTCCTCGGTCCTTCCGTGGGGATCAAGGAGGGCGATACGGTCAAGCGCACCAAGCGCATCGCCAGCATCAACACCGGCGAAGGCATGGTGGGCCGCGTGGTGAACACCCTCGGCGAGCCCATCGACGGCAAAGGGCCCATCAGCGGCGAGCTCTTCGAGATGCCCCTGGAGCGCAAAGCGCCTGGCGTCATTTACCGCGAACCTGTGAAGGAGCCCCTGCAGACCGGTATCAAGGCGGTGGACGCCATGATACCGATCGGCCGTGGCCAGCGCGAATTGATCATCGGCGACCGCCAGACCGGCAAGAGCACGGTGGCGATCGACACCATCATCAACCAGAAGGAGTTCTACGAGGCCGGCAAGCCCGTTTACTGCATCTATGTCGCCATCGGCCAGAAAGGCTCCACCGTAGCCGGCACCGTGAAGGTGTTGGAAGAGAACGGCGCCATGGCCTACACTACGGTGGTGGCGGCCAACGCCAGCGACCCCGCACCGATGCAGTTCTACGCGCCCTTCACCGGCGCCGCCATCGGCGAGTACTTCCGCGATACCGGCCGACCCGCGCTCATCGTGTTCGATGATCTCTCCAAGCAAGCCGTGGCGTACCGCGAGGTTTCGTTGCTGCTGCGCCGCCCACCGGGCCGCGAAGCATACCCTGGCGATGTGTTCTACCTGCACAGCCGCCTGCTCGAGCGCGCCGCCAAGATCATTGCCGACGACACCGTTGCCGCGCAGATGAACGACCAGCCTGTATCGCTCAAGGGCAAGGTGAAGGGCGGTGGTTCGCTGACGGCGTTGCCGATCATCGAGACGCAGGCCGGTGACGTGAGCGCGTACATCCCCACCAACGTGATCTCGATCACCGATGGGCAGATCTTCCTGGAGAGCACGCTCTTCCTCAGCGGCGTACGACCCGCGATCAACGTGGGCATCAGCGTGAGCCGCGTGGGTGGCAACGCCCAGATCAAGAGCATGAAGAAGGTGGCCGGCACGTTGAAGCTCGACCAGGCCGCGTACCGCGAGCTTGAGGCCTTCAGCAAGTTCGGATCCGACCTCGATGCCACCACTAAAGCAGTGCTGGACAAAGGCGCGCGCAACGTGGAGATCCTCAAGCAAGGGCAGAACAGCCCCATGCGCGTGGAAGAGCAGATCGCTATCATCTACTGCGGCATGAAGGGCCTGCTGACGAAGATCCCCGTGAAGAACATCAAGCAGTTCGAGAGCGAGTTCCTCACCGTGCTGCGCAATAAGCACTCCGAGACACTAGCCGCGCTGAAGAAGGGCGAGTACAACGACCAGATCACCGGTACGCTCGAGGCTGTCGCGAACGACCTGGCGAAGAGCCTGCACAACTAAGCCGCTTCCCGCACCGCGATGGCCAACCTGAAGGAAGTACGCAGCCGCATCGCTTCGGTGAACAGCACCAAGCAGATCACCGCCGCCATGAAGATGGTGAGCGCGGCCAAGCTGCGTCGTGCCCAGGATGCCATCGTGCGCATGCGTCCATACGCGGAGAAGCTTCAGGCCATCCTTGCCAATGTGAGCGCTTCGCTGGATAGCAACGAAGGCAAGTACAGCGCGCAGCGCCCCGTGAAGCGCGTGCTGCTCGTGCCCATCGTCAGCAACCGCGGCCTTGCAGGCGCCTTCAACACGCAGGTTTTCCGGCTCGTGCGTAAGGCGCTCGCCGATGCGAGCACCAAGGGCCATGAAGTGAACATCCTGCCCATCGGCAAGAAGGCGATGGACCTCTATCGCCGTAGCGGGTTGCTGAACGAAAGCCTGCCCACCGACCTGGCCAAGCTGTTCGACGGCTTGAACTTCGACAAGGCAGCACCTGTTGCGGAACTGCTCATGCAGCAGTTCGCTGAAGGCCGCTACGACCGCGTGGTGCTCTTCTACAACAAGTTCAAGAACGCCGCCATGCAGGTGACTACGGAGGAGCAATTCCTGCCTGTGCTGCCTGCGGAGAAGAAGGCCGGTGCCACCACGAAGACGGACCACATCATGGAGCCTGATCGCGCCACCATCGTGCAGGAGATCGTTCCCAAGAGCCTGAAGATCCAGCTCTACAAAGCACTGCTCGACAGCTTCGCCAGCGAGCATGGCGCGCGTATGACCGCCATGCACAAGGCCACGGACAACGCCGACAGCCTCCTGAAAGACCTGAAGCTGTCCTACAACAAGGCGCGTCAAGCGGCGATCACCGGTGAGATCCTCGAGATCGTGGGTGGCGCCGAAGCCCTGAAAGGGTAAACACCCTCACCGGGCGGGGCCCTCTAGGGCCTATCCTCAGAACGCGCTACTGGTCGCCCTGCGCTCCCTGCCGGAGTGCGTGCCATAGTAGATGATAGAGAACTCGAAGGCACCGTTCTTCCGGGTGTAGGCCTGCAGGCCGGAGATGTTCACATCGTAGCTGAAACGGTACATCGCATTCTTGTGCTTCAGGCCCGCCTGGATGATGACCGCATCCTTCACCCGGTACGAGCCGCCAGCCACGACGCTGTACATCGAACCCATCAAGCCAACTTCTGCGAGCAAGCCGACATTGATCTGCTGGTCAGCGCCCTGCCGCATGTATAGCCCCATCGGGATCAAATGGACAGCGTCCATCACTTCCACGCGGAAACCGCCATTCACCGAGTAGCGGATCGGGATATCGCTCTTCGTCGTCCGGAAGATCGATTCATCGGGCGTGGTGATGTGGTACAAGGCGAAATTGCCGAAGGGGTTCACGCGCTTCCGGGGCGACGTTGAGCGATAGGCCACGCCCATTGCAATCTCCGGCATCAAGCGCGCACCCTTGAGCAGCGTCTCCCCGGAAGGCAGATCACTGTTGAAGTAACCATCCGCATACTGCGAATCCCACAACAGCTGTTGGTCGTTCACCTTCTTGTAGATGAGCCCGATGTTCGCTCCAACCGATAATGTATGGTTCGACTTGCCATCCGATACGTTGTAGGCGCCGGAAGCCCCCCATTGGAAGGTGTTCATGATCCCCGCCATGTTGTAGTTGCTCAGATAGGTGCCGAAGCCGTACCGCTTCTGCATGGAGACCTCATAACCGAAGCCCGTGGTGAGGAAGCTCGAGGAAAGACTGTTCCACTGGCTTCGCACACTGCTCGTCATCCGGAAGTCGGCGTTCTCGAACATGCCCGTGAGCGCCGGGTTCAACAAGGCCGGGGCTGCATCGTATTGCGAGAGATGCCCGTCCTGTGCTTCCGCGCTGCCGAGAACGAACATCGCGAGTGCTGTGCCGATCAATAGCTTCTTCATGGTCTTTGCGCTTTCGTTCACGTTCATCGCATCAAGGTGATCTTGCCGGAGCGGTCATGCTCCATGCCGTCGGTGGTGGTGGCGGTCACCGAGTACACATAGATCCCGTTGATCTCCGGTGTGCCATTGTGCGTGCCATCCCAGCCGAAGAGCGGATCTTCGGTCTCGAAGATCAATTCGCCCCAGCCGTTGTAGATCTTCAAGTGCATGGTCTCGAAGGGCCCTCCACGCACATAGAACACATCATTCACGCCATCACCGTTCGGGCTGAAGGCATTCGGCAGCTTGGGAGGCAGGATGTCCTTGTCGGTGATGCTGATGAGCAACGAGTCCTGGTCGCTGCAGCCCGCAGCATTGGTCACCGTCTGTATGATGATGTATTGGCCCGCCTGCGTGTAGGTGTGCGTGGGTTGGGCGATGATGGCCCCGCTGCCATCACCGAAGTTGTATTGCCAGTTCGTCGCACCATAGGAATGGTCCGTGAACGCGATGGGGCTATCCGTGAACGGATCGCCGTCGATGCTGAATCCAGCCACCGGAGCGTTCAGCACATCGATAATGCTCGTGATGGTGGACTGGCATCCGTTCTGCGCGAATACGGTGAGCGTCGCCGTGTATTGCCCCTGGGTGGCGAAGGAGCTCGTGGTTTGCGGCCCCGTACCTGTGGCGCCATTGCCGAAGCTCCAGTTCCAGCCGATGATCGGCGCCCCGGTGGTGGTGCTCGTGCTGGTGAACACCGTTTGCGAGCCGGCGCAGGCATTGCTCACGCTGAACGACGCCTGCAAAGGATTCACGAAGGAGAGGATGAGCGTGTCGCTCGCCGCAGCGCAGAAGCCATTGCCCGTGGTGGTCAGGATCATGAGCAAGGTTCCATTCTGCTCATCCGTCGGACCGGGTTGGTAGGTGGCGTTCGCTGCCGTGTTGCTCGGCACGAAGACACCTGAGCCGTTCGTGGTCCACAGCACACCACTGGCGCCTGTGAAAGACCCGCTTAAGTCGATGACGCTGTTCGCATCGCACACATTGATGTCCTGGCCAGCATTCACCGTAGGCGGCGCTTGCAGGTTCACGACCATGGTGTCGGCGTGCGCCGGGCAGCCGAGGTTGCCGGTGGTGGCGAGCACGAACTGGAGTTGCGGGAACGCCATATCCGTTTGGCTCGGCACATACGTGGCGTTGAGCGCCGTTGGGCTGGGCAGGAAGGTGCCCGTACCCGTGGTGGTCCACTCTCCCCCGCTCACGCCCGCCACGGAACCGGCGAGCTGCCAGAAATTGCCATCGGCGCAGAGGCCGAGGTCGTTGCCTGCGTTCGCGATGCGCGTGGGGCCGATGTCGATGAAGAGCGAATCCGAGACGTTGCCGCAAGTACCCGTACCGAAGCCGGTGAGGATCAGGTACACGCCGCCCACGATGCTGTCATTGGCCGTTGGCATGTACACGGCATCGGCCACATCGGCCGCAGGAGTGAAGCTGCCCGAGCCCGTGGAGAACCACTGCAGTGATGCCGCGTGCTGCACGTTCGCGCTCAACTGCACGCCTTCCAGGCCATTGCACAGCAGCACATCCTGACCGGCGTTCACCACCGGCGGCACGTGGTAGCTCACTACCAACGTATCGCGGCCGGCCGCACAGCCCTGATTGTTGGTGGTCGCAAGGATCAGCGACACGTTGCCGATCACGAAATCCGCAGGACCGGGCACATAGGTGGCGTCGAGCGTTGTGGCACTCGGCATGAAGGATCCCGTGCCCGTTGTGCTCCATTGGCCGGTGGTGGTGCCGGCCACTACACCATTCAACGCGATGTTCGGGTCGGTGCTGCATGCGACTACGTCTGCACCTGCCGATGCTGCCAAACCGCCACCGAAGCTGATCACCAATGCATCGGATACCGCACTGCATGGAGCCACACCGGTGGTGGTCACGGTGAGCGTTACCGTACCCGCCGTGCTGTCGGCCGCACTCGGGAAATAGAGCGTGGTGAGCGCGTTGGCATCGAGGAAGGTACCGCTGCCGGATGTGCTCCAGCTTCCTCCAGGAGCGTTCACCGCATTGGCGATGACTTGCAAAGGCGCCGCGCTGCAAGCCACGATATCGCTGCCCGCATTGATGTTCGGCAACGCCTGCACGCTCAGGATCATCGCATCGGTGGAGACCGCGCAGGTTCCATCGGTGATGGTGGTGAGCGTAAGCTGCACACTGCCGTTGGCGATGTCCGCAGCGCTCATGGTGTAAGTTGTGTTCGGGTTGGTGGTGTTGCTGAAGAAGCCCGATCCGTTGCTGCTCCACACACTCCCTTGCGCACCGCCACTGAAGTTGCCCGCGAGTTGCGCGATGGGCGCATTGGCGCACAGGGCTTGATCCACCCCTGCATAAGCGTAACTGCTGTTGCCGAACGTTAGCACCAACTGGTCCTGCACCGGCGGGCAGGTGCCCGTGTTGGTACTCAGCAGGGTGAGCACCACGCTGCCGTTGGCCACATCGGCCCCAGAGAAGTGGTACTGCGCATTCAGCACATCAGCGCTCGGCACGAACGAACCGGAGCCCGTGGCGGACCAGATGCCCGAAGGCGATCCATTGATGATCTGGCCCTGTAGCTGGGCGTAGGTGCCGCTGACGCATACGTTCTGATCAGGACCTGCATTGGCAACAATGCCGTTGGTGAGGTAGATCGTCATCGCATCGCTCACCGCGTTGCAGTTGCTGTTGTTCAACGAGGTCAGCGTGAACGTGATCTGGCCGTTGGCCACGTCGGCCGGGCTTGCTGTGTAGGTGGTATTCAGCGCCCCGGTGTTGCCGATGGTGCCGCTGCCGGTGGTGCTCCATTGGCCCATGTCCGTGATGCCGCTCACCACACCGCCCAGGTTGAATTGCGTCAGCTGGTTGCAGTAGGTCTGGTCCGGACCGGCATTCACATAAGGCGCCGGTGTCAGCGTCAACTGCATTGCATCGGTGGCGTTATTGCAACTGTTCAAAGCGCTCAGTGTGAGCGTGAGGCTGCCGATGGCAGTATCGATCGCGCTGGGGATGTAGGTGGGCGTGAGCACACCATTGTTCGGGAAGAAGGATCCCGTGCCCGTGCTGGTCCACTGGATCTGCGTGGCATCGCCGATGAGCGACCCGTTCAGTGCCACCGTGGCATTGTTGGCGCAGTAGCTCAGGTCGGCACCTGCGTTCACGGTACCGAAGGGCAGGATGGCGATGTGGACGAGGTCCGATGCCGCAGGGCACACTCCCGTGTTGGTGGCAGTCAGCACCAGGTCCACGCCAGCGGCCAGCGAATCCAGCGTGCTGGCGTTGTAGATGTTCGCGAGGGCCGTAGCCGCGTTCTGGAAGACGCCCGTGCCAAGCGTGCTCCATACTCCGGTGGAGGAGGCGCCGCTCACGGCACCGTTGATCAGCACATCCAGGTTGCTCACGCAGGTCACTTGGTCCGCGCCAGCATCCACCACGGATACTGGCGTGATGGTCAGCACCATCTGGTCCATGGCGTTGTCGCAGCTGTTCACGCTCCAGGTGAAGGTGACGGTGCCTTGGGCGACATCCGCAGGCGAAACGGTGTACACCGCGTTGGGCGCATCCGCATTCGGAGAGAAGGTTCCCGCGCCGTTCGTCGTCCAGGTGCCTTGCGTAGCGTTGCCGGTGATCGTGCCATTCAGCGTGATGCTGGACTGCGATGCGCATATGGTCTGGTCCACGCCTGCGTTCGCGATTGCGTTCGGCAGGATGGTCAGGAGCAATTCATCGCTCACGCCCGTGCAGAGGCCGTTGTTGATGGAGGTGAGCGTGAGGTTGACGCTTCCGCTCAACGAGTCGAGGCTGCTGGCGATGTAGGTCGCGTTCAGCACGTTCGCGCTGGGTGAGAAGAGGCCCGTGCCCGAGGTGCTCCATTGGCCAGTTGCAGCGCCGCCGCTCACAGCACCGCTCAGCGGCACTTGCAAGGCATTGGAACAAGCCGTGATGTCAGCACCAGCGTTCACCACAGGTGCAGGTGTCACGGTGATTGTCACCTGATCATTCACCGCAAGACAATTGCCGTTGCCGGTGCTGGTCAAGGTGAGCGTGACACTGCCTTGTTGCAGTTCGAATGGCGTCAGCGTGTACTGGGCGTTCAGCGTCTGTGAATTGGGGGCATAGCTGCCCAGTCCGCCGCTCCAAGCGCCTCCGGTCGCCACGGTTATCGAACCGTTGAGATTCACCATGGGGTTGTTGGCGCACACGCTCAGCGCCGCTCCGGCGTTCACCACCGGCGCGGGCGTGAAGGTGATCAGCACCTGGTCGTTCACCGCGATGCAGTTGCCATTGCCCGTGCTGGTCAAGGTCAACGTAAGGCTGCCTGCGGCTACTTCAGCAGCCGTCGGCGTGTACACTGGAGCGAACACGTTGCTCGCAGGCGAATACGTTCCACTGCCGCCGCTCCAAGAGCCTCCGTTGGCGTTGGTCACGTTGCCGCTCAGTTGCACGGCGGTGTTGTTGGAGCAGATCTGCAGATCGGCACCTGCTTCCACCACCGGCGCTCCGGTGAATGCAACCACCAACTGGTCGCTGATCGCAGCGCAGATCGCGGTGCCCGTGGAGGTGAGCGTGAAGGTGATAGAACCCGCCGCGATCTCCGCTCCAGTCGGGATGTATTGCGTGGCCGTGGCCGCAGCGCCCGACACAAAGATGCCCGCACCGCCGCTCCAGATCGCACCCGGGGCATTGCCCACGAAACCGTTCAGTTGCAGGTTCGGGTTGTTGGCGCAGATGGCTTGATCGGGTCCCGCATTCACCACCGGGATGGGATCGATGGCGATGACCATCGCATCCTGCACCGCTGTGCAGTTGCCGATGCCCGTGGTGGTCAGGGTCAGGGACACTTGCCCGGCCGCGATCTCCCCGAGGCTTGGCGTGTAGGTGGCGTTCAGCGTTGTGTTGTTGGGCACAAAACTGCCCGCACCACCGCTCCACACTCCGCCAGTAGCGACCGTCACGGCACCGGCCAGTTGCACCTGGGGAGCATTGGCGCAGACGTGCGCATCGCCACCTGCGTTGACCGTTGGCGCAGGAGTGAAGAACACCTGCACGGAATCGCTTACAGGGCTGCATCCGCCGTTGCCGGTGGAGGTGAGGAACAACCACAGGTTGCCTGCAGTGATCTCAGAGTTGCTTGGTGTGTATACGCCGTTCAGCGCGCTCGCATTGGGCGCATAGGAACCGGCACCGCCGCTCCAGATACCGCCTGTCGCACCCGACACGCTGCCAGCGAGTTGCACCGCCGCATTGTTCGCGCAGAGAGTCTGCGATACACCCGCATCCACAATCGGCGCAGGCGTGAAGGTGATCGTGATCGCGCTGCTCACCGCGTTGCACAGTCCATTACCCGTGCTGGTGAGCGCCACCGTCGTGCTGCCATTGGCGATCTCAGCGGCCGTAGGTATGTAAATGGCGTTCAACGTATTCGCGTTCGGGCTGAAGGATCCAGCTCCGCTCCACGTTCCACCTGCTGCGTTCAGCACGGAGCCGTTCAATTGCACCGTGGCGTTGTTCGCACAGGCCTGTAGTGGAGTACCGGCATTCACGATCGGCGCCGGAGCGATGGTGATCGTCACCGTACTGCTCACCGCGTTGCAGGTTCCGTTGCCCACAGTCGTCAACGTGAGGGTCGCAGTGCCCGCAGCGATCTCCGCCGCGCTTGGTGTGTAGGTCGCGTTCAGGGTGCTGTTGTTCGGGTTGAAACCGCCCGTTCCACCGGTCCAGAGACCACCCGTGGCTACCGTGACGGCACCATTCAATTGAACCGTCGCATTGTTCGCGCAGCTGCTCAGCGCCGTGCCCGCATTGGCCGTTGGCGCAGGCGTGAAGGTGTAGGTGACTTGGTCGCTGACCGCACTGCAGCCGTTGTTGCCCGTGGTGGTCAAGGTCAAGGTCGCGTTGCCTGCAGCGAGCTCACCCACCGAGGGCGTGTACACCGCATTGAGTGCATTCGCGTTCGGGCTGAAGGTGCCCTGCGCGCCGGACCATGCACCGCCGTTGGCGACGGTCACGCTGCCGTTCAGTGGGATGTTCGCATTGTTCGCGCAGAACACAGCACCCACACCGGCGTTCGCCGTCGGCGCTGCGGTGAAGGTGATCAGTACTTGGTCGGATACGGCCACGCAGTTGCCGTTGCCAATGGTCGTCAACGTCAGCGTCAAAGTGCCCGCTGCCACTTCCGCAAGCGTAGGCATGTACACCGCGTTCAGCGAAGCGATGCTCGGCGTGAAGGTGCCCGCGCCGCCGCTCCACTGTCCACCACCCGCGCCGCTCACGCTTCCGCCAAGCTGCACTTGGGGATTGTTGGAGCACACGAAGAGGTCGTTGCCTGCATTGGCCACCGGCGCACCGATGATGGTGATCACCATTTGGTCGCTCACGGCATTGCATAGGCCGTTGCCGGTGCTGGTCAAGGTCAGGGTCGCGGTTCCCAGGGCCACTTCAGCAGGGCTTGGCAGGTAGGTCGCGTTCAGCGTATTCGCATTCGGCGTGAAGGTCCCGCCGCCGCCGCTCCACACGCCGCCGGACGCGATCGTCACGGAGCCATTCAGCACTACCGTGGGGTCATTGGAGCAAACCGTGCGGTCCAGACCGGCGTTCGCCGCCGGGCTTTGCGTGAACACGATGAAGATCTGGTCGGTGACCTGCGCGCAGCTTCCGTTGCCGGTGCTGGTCAAGTTCAATGTCACGGAGCCGTTGCTCAGTTCGGTGGTGCTCGGCGTGTACACTGCGTTCAGCGATGTGATGCTGGGCGAGAAGCCACCCGTGCCACCGCTCCAGATGCCACCGCCCGCATTGCTCACGGAAGCAGCCAGTTGCACCGCCGGATTGTTGGCGCACACCGTGGCGTCGAGGCCCGCATTCACGACCGGCGTCGGCGCGATGGTGATCGTCACCTGGCTCGACACCGCGTTGCACAAGCCGTTGCCGGTGCTGGTCAGGGTGAGCGTCACCGTGCCTGCGGCGATCTCGCCCAACGAAGGCGTGTAGGTCGCGTTCAGGTTGTTGTTGCTGGGGTTGAAGGCGCCTGCGCCACCGCTCCAAACACCGCCTGTTGCGTTGTTCACCACTCCGGCCAATTGCGCGGTGGATTGGTTGCCGCACACCGTGATGTTCGCGCCTGCGTTCACCACAGGTGCAGGCGTGATGGTGATGACCATCTGGTCGCTTACCGGGTTGCTGTTGCCGTTACCCACCGTGGTGAGCGTCAGCGTGACCGTCCCGGCAGCGATCTCCGCTGCCGTGGGCATGTAGGTTGCGTTCAGCGCACCGCTGTTGGGCGTGTAGGTGCCGTTGCCGCCGCTCCAGATTCCTCCGGTGGCGATCGTCACCGCACCGTTCAACACGGCGCTGGCGTTGTTTGCGCAGATGGTCTGATCGGGACCTGCGTTCGCCGTCGGGGCAGCGCCGAAGGTGATGGACATCTGATCGCTCGCGGGCGCGCAGCTGCCGTTGCCGGTGGTGGTGAGCGTGAGCGTTGCACTGCCTGCCGCGATTTCCGCTGCGGTCGGCGTGTACACAGCGTTGGCCGTGGTATTGTTCGGATTGTAGGTGCCCGCGCCGCCGCTCCAGGCAATTCCCGTGGCTACCGAGAAGCTGCCGACAAGCGTCGTGTTCGCATTGTTCGAACTGACCGTTTGATCAGGACCCGCGTTCGCGATCGGCGCGTTGGTGAAGGTGAGCGTCACCTGATCGGAAACCGCCGCGCAGTTGCCGTTGCCCGTAGTGGTCACCGTCAGGGTCACACTGCCATTCGCGATCTCGATCGGCGAAGGCATGTAGGTGATGTTCTGCGCGGTGCTGCCTGGGGCGTACAGGCCCGAACCGCCGGACCATTGCACGCCATTGGCCACGGTGATCGTTGCGTTCAGTACTGCGTTGGCGTTGTTGCCGCAGAGCGATTGGTCCGCGCCTGCATTCACCGTCGGCGCAGGTGTGATGGTGTAAGTCACCTGGCTGCTCACCGGGTTGCAGAGGCCATTGCCGGCCGAGGTAAGCGTGAGCGTCACCGAGCCGTTGGCGATCTCCGCAGCGGTCGGCGTGTAGGTGGCGTTCAGGGTGATGCTGTTCGGCGAGAAGACACCGGCGCCACCGGACCACACACCCCCGAGAGCACCGCTCACGCTGCCGTTCAAGCTGATGGCAGGCGCATTCGCGCAGACCGTTCCATTCGCACCCGCATTCACGATGGGAGCGGGCGTGTAGGTGATGATGCGTGTCGAGGTCGCTGGCGCACAGTTGCCATTGCCCGTGGTGGTGAGCGTGAGCGTCACCTGGCCCGCTGCGATGTCAGCAGCGCCTGGGGTGTAGGTCGCATTGAGCGTATTGGCGCTGGGCGAGAAGGTGCCTGTTCCACCTGACCACACCCCACCGGTTGCCGTTACCACACTGCCGTTCAGGGCCACCGCACCGTTGTTCGCGCACACCGTCACGTTGGGCCCCGCGTTCGCCGAAGGCGCATCTGTGAAGGTGAGCAGCACATCATCCACGGCCGCATTGCAAAGACCGTTGCCCGTGGTGGTGAGGTAGAGCGTCACGCTGCCTGCTGCGATCTCCGCGGCCGTGGGCGTGTAGATCGCGCTCATGTTCGTGGTGCTCGGATCGAAGGTGCCGTTGCCCCCGCTCCACGCACCGCCCGTGGCGATGGAGAACGCGCCTGACAATCCGGTTGATGGGTTGTTCGCGCACAGCACGCGATCCGCCCCCGCATTCGCGGTAGGCGCAGGAGTGATCGTGTAGGTCACGTTCGCGCTCACCGGCGAGCAGTTGCCATTGCCCACCGTGGTGAGCGTCAGCGTCACCGTCCCGGCTGCGCGTTCTGCAGCGCTTGGGGCGTAGGTCGCGTTGAGCGTGCTGTTGCTCGGGGAGAAGGTGCCGGATCCGCCGCTCCAGATCGCACCCGTGGCCACCGTGATGCTACCGTTGAGGTTGATGTTCGCGTTATTCGCACAGACCGTTCCGTTCGCACCGGCATTCACCGTGGGCGCTGGCGTGAAGGTGATCACGCGGCTGCTCGACACTGCGGTGCAGTTGCCGTTGCCCGTGCTCGTCAAGGTGAGCGTCAGTGTGCCGGAGGCGATCTCCGCCGGGGTCGGCGTGTAGGTGGCGTTGAGCGTGGTGTTGTTCGGCGTGAAGCTGCCGAGGCCACCGCTCCAGATACCGCCGGTCGCAATGGTGACGCTGCCGTTCAGCGGGATCGCTGCATTGTTCGCGCAGAAGGAGGCCGGAGCTCCGGCGTTCACCGTCGGCGAAGGCGTGAAGTTCAGAGTGACGTTGCTGCTCACCGCATTGCACAAGCCATTGCCCGTGGTGGTGAGCGTGAGCGTGACGTTGCCGTTCGCGATCTCTGCCGCCGTGGGCGTGTAGGTCGCGTTCATGTTCGTGGCGCTCGGATTGAAGGTGCCCGCGCCGCCGCTCCACACTGCACCCGTTGCGCCAGTGAAACCACCACTCAATAGGGCTGCCGGGTTATTGGAACACAGATTCTGCGTTGCACCAGCGTTCGCCGTCGGCGCAGCCGTGATCGTGAACGTGACGATGCTGCTTACCGCATTGCAATTGCCGTTGCCTGCGGAAGTCAAGGTCAGCGTCACCGTACCCGCTGCGATCTGTGCTGCAGTCGGCATGTAGGTCGCATTGAGCGTGGTATTGTTCGGCGTGAAGGTGCCCGCGCCGCCGCTCCAGATAGCGCCGGTGGCTCCACCCACACTTCCGTTCAAGCTGATCAGTGGCGCATTCGCGCATACGGTCCCGTTGCTGCCCGCGCTCACGATCGGCGCCGGGGTGAAGGAGATCACGGTGTTGCTCGTCGCCGGGTTGCACGTGCCATTGCCCGTTGTCGTCAGCGTAAGCGTCAGGATGCCGCCAGCCAGTTCCGCCGCCGTCGGCGTATAGCTGGCGTTCAGTGCCGTGTTGTTCGGCGTGAACGTTCCGAGTCCGCCGCTCCAGATGCCGCCCGTGGCAAGCGATACGCTGCCGTTCAAGGCCACCGTCGCGTTGTTCGCGCACAGCGTCACGTTGGGGCCCGCGTCCGCCATCGGTGCTGGCGTGAAGCTGATCGTCATCGAGGACGAGACCGGTACGCAGGTTCCCACACCCGTCGTGGTGAGCGTGAGAATCACACTGCCGTTCGCGATCTCCGTTGCCGTCGGCGTGTAGGTCGCGTTCACCGTGGTCGGTCCTGGCGAGAAGGTGCCCGCACCACCGCTCCACTGTACGCCAGTGGCCACCGTGTAGCTGCCGTTGAGCGTCACCGTGGCGTTGTTCCCACAACGCGTCTGGTCAGGGCCTGCGCTCACCGTCGGTGCTGGTGTGATCGTGTAGGTCACGTTGGAAGAGACTGCCGTGCAATTGCCGTTGCCCACCGTAGTGAGCGTCAGTGTCACTGTGCCTGCGTTACGCTCCGCAGCGCTCGGCGTGTAGATTGCGTTGAGCGTGCTGTTGTTGGGATTGTAGGTGCCCGTGCCACCGCTCCAGATACCGCCCGTAGCGACCGTCACGCTGCCGTTCAGGGTGATCGCGCTGTTGTTCGCGCAGACGGTGCCGTTCGATCCGGCGCTCACCGTCGGCGCTGCCGTGAAGGTGATCACGCGACTGCTCGATACCGCCGTGCAGTTGCCGTTGCCCGTGCTCGTGAGTGTGAGAGTCAATGTTCCTGCTGCGATCTCCGCTGCGGTCGGCGTATAGGTCGCGTTCAGCGTCGTGTTGTTCGGCGTGAAGCTGCCCAGGCCGCCGCTCCAGATACCGCCCGTGGCAACGGTCACTGTTCCGTTCAGTGGGATCGATGCGTTATTCGCGCAGAACGACGCCGCAGCGCCTGCGTTCACGATGGGCGAAGGCGTGAAGTTCAACGTCACGTTGCTGCTCACCGCGTTGCACAGGCTGTTGCCCGTGGTGGTCAGCGTCAAGGTCACGTTGCCGTTCGCGATCTCCGCCGCCGTCGGTGTGTAGGTCGCGTTCATGTTCGTGGTGCTCGGGCTGAAGGTGCCCGCACCGCCGCTCCATACCGCGCCCGTCGCCACCGTGAAGCTGCCATTGAGCGTGGCCACCGGATTGTTCGAGCAGAGCGTCTGCGTCGCACCGGCGTTCACCGTCGGTGCCGGTGTGATCGTGAAGGTGACGTTCGAAGAGACCGGGTTGCAGTTCCCGTTGCCCGTGCTGGTCAAGGTCAAGGTCACCGTACCCGCCGCGATCTGCGCCGCCGTGGGCATGTAGGTCGCGCTCAACGTCGTGTTGTTCGGCGTGAAGGTGCCCGCACCGCCGCTCCAAGTTCCGCCCG
>JADJTW010000010.1 GCA_016710965.1 Flavobacteriales bacterium | reverse complement strand
TCAGTTCCGCAACACTTTCCTGCTGGTGACGACGATCGCAAGCGCTCCAGGTTTTTCTGCTGCATGCAGATTCCAGGAAGGTCTTCCGCTCCAGGTCCAGCAGGGTACTGCTCGCTGACTTCGGTGGGCTCGCTGGAGTCGCCGCCGCAGAGCACGTGGCCCAGCTTCTGCGATATCAGCGTGTCGTGCTCGCTGATGTAGTTGCCGCCTGCATGGTGTTGGCGCCGATGTACACGATGCCCAGGCCTTCGCGGCCGAGCACCTTGATGTCCTTGCGCATGGGCGGCTTGGTGTAGCCCTTCTCCAGAGGTCGAGCGCGCATTCCTTGGCGTAGGCCAGCTGGTGCGCGCGGCTCACCGATCACCTCGTCCGTGCCGCGGCGCAGGTAGCCGAGGGCGAAGGCCTCTTCGCCGCTGGTGCTCACCTTGGCCTGGCCGATGGTGAGGAAGCGCTCGCGCAGCGCGTTGATGCGGATGTCGCCTTCCTTCAGTTCGTCGCTGAGGCGCAGCGCGAACTCCTTGCTGCCGCCACCGCCGGGGATCACGCCCACGCCGAACTCCACGAGGCCCATGTAGGTCTCGGCATGCGCCACCACCTTGTCCGCGTGCAGGCAGAGCTCGGTGCCGCCGCCGAGGCAGAGCTGGTGCGGCGCGGCCACCACGGGGATCGATGAATGCCGCATGCGCATCATCGTGTTCTGGAAGGTGCGGATGGCCATGTCCAGGTCGTCGTACTCCTGCTCCACGGCCATCATGAAGATCATGCCCACGTTGGCGCCCGCGGTGAAGAGCGCGCCGTCGTTGTAGACCACGAGGCCCTTGTAGCCGGCCTCCGCGAGATCGATGGCCTTGTTGAGGCCCCTGGATCACTTCCGCGCCGATGACGTTCATCTTGCCGCCCCAGCTCACCGCGAGGATGCCATCGCCGATGTCGTAGACGCGCGCCAGGCTGTTCTTCCAGACGATGCTGCTCTCGGGCAGTTCGCTCAGCACGATGGTGCCTTCCGCGGCACCGGCTTGTAGCTCTTGCTCGGGATGTCGTAATAGAGCCGCTTGCCGCCTTCGACTTTATAGAAGCTGGTGTTGCCTGCCAGCCAACATCCATCAACCCATGGCGCGACTTTCACCCCTGCTACGGCATCGCATCCTGCGCGTTCTTCACCCCAATCGCATCCCACGTTTCGAACGGCCCCAGCTCCCAGCCGAAGCCTGCGCGCATGGCGTCGTCGATCTTGTAGAGCTGGTCGGTGATCTCCGGAATGCGGTGGCTCACGTAGGCGAACAGCCCGTGGAAGCTCTTGCGGTAGAACTCACCGGCCTTGTCGGTGCCCGCGTAGAGGATCGCGGTGCGCTTCACCAGGTTGTCCTCCTTCTTGGCCGCATCCAGCGTGGCGAACTTGGGCTTCACCTGCGGACGGTACTCCAGCGTCTTCAGGTCCAGCGCGAGGATGTCGCCCTTCGGCGATGAGCGGTCCTTGAAGAAGAAGCCCTTGCCGGTCTTGCTGCCGAGCATGTTCCTCTCAACCATCTGCTGCAAGTAGCTCGGTAATGCGAACGTGGCGTTCTGCTCGTCCTTGGGGCAATTCTCCTGCACGCCTTTCGCAACGTGCACGAGCGTGTCGAGGCCCACCACATCCGCTGTGCGGAACGTGGCGCTCTTCGGGCGGCCCAGCGCGGGACCGGTCAGGCGATCGACCTCTTCCACGGTAAGGCCCATCTCTTCCACCAGGTGGAACAAGCCCATGATGCCGAACACGCCGATGCGGTTGGCGATGAAAGCGGGCGTGTCCTTGCACAGCACCGTGACCTTGCCCAGCACGCGCTGGCCGTACTCTTCGAGGAAGGCGAGGACCGCGGGATCCGTCTTCGCGCCGGGGATGATTTCCAACAACGGCAGGTAGCGCGGTGGGTTGAAGAAGTGCGTGCCGCAGAAGTGTTTTTGGAAATCCTCGCTGCGGCCTTCGAGCAGCGCATGGATCGGGATGCCGCTGGTGTTCGTGGTGATCAGCGTGCCGGGCTTGCGGTGCTTCTCCACATTGGTGTAGACCTGCTGCTTGATGTCGAGTCGCTCCACCACGACCTCGATCACCCAATCGCAGACCTTGATCTTCGGCAGGTCGTCCTCGAAGTTGCCGGTGCTGATCCGCTTTGCGAAGCGCTTGTCGTAAATGGGTGAGGGGCTGCTCTTCAGCGCGGCGGCCAGCGCGTCGTTCACGATCTTGTTGCGATCGGTGCCTTCCTTCGGCACGATATCCAGCAGCAGCACTTCGGCGCCGATGTTGGCGAAGTGGCAGGCGATGCGGCTGCCCATGACGCCGGATCCGAGGACGGCGACTTTCTTGATCTGTCGATTGGCCATTTACTTCAAGGAGTTTGAGTAAGGGTTCGTACCGCAAAGGACACAATGAGTGCAAAGGAGCCCAGCAGAGCTAGTGGTTCGTTGGGGTTCCGTGCGGTTGGCATTTCACTTTGTGTCCTTCGTGCCCTTTGCGGTATGTCTTCAGAAGAGTTGTTCTTGTTCGAGTATCCGATCCAGTTCGGTCATCACCGTCCGAAAGTTGCTGAGTTGCGTGGGCGTGAAACGGCTCTGCACCGCTTCGTTGAATTTGATCACGGTGTTGCGGCTCACATCGCGCATTTGCTTGCCCTTCGCGGTGAGGAGCATCCGCACCACGCGCTTGTCCTCCTTGCAAGGGACGCGTTTGATGAGACCTTCTTCCTCCATGGTCTGCAGTGTGCGCACGAGGCTGCGGCTCTCCATGCCCATCTTGGGACCGAGTTTGGTGCTGGGCGTTCCTTCCGCCTCGATGTTCAGCAGGATCTGGCCCACGGCCATGCTGCCGCCGTACTTGGCTGCTTCGGTATTGTACAACCGCGAGATGCGGCTCCACACGCGGCGGATGGGGAAGTCGATCGTTTCTTCTGGCGTCATCGCAAGGTGCTCGGTGCGAAATATACCAGCATATAGTATGCGCGCATACTACATGGATGCGAAAGTTTCCACGAGTTCCTGAGGCACGATCAGCGGTAGCTTCGCTGCGAAAACCCAACTCCATGCGTCTGTCTTTGATCGCCCTTGCTGCTGGTTCAGTCCTCGCTCTGTTCTCCTCCTGCAACAAGGACGATGATGAGCCTGGTCCAGGCACGGGTGGTGCAGTGGGTCCGCGGCTGATCCTCAAGTTCAGATTCGATAGCACGCAGACCCGGTTGAACGCCTTCGGTGTTCCAACGGCGGTCCCTCCCGGACATGGCGCACAATGCCCGCGCTTCAACAAGATGAGCGCGCACTATGTTGAGTTCTCGCAATCGGTGCTTATTCCAGTTGGGTCTGGAGATGTGGTGTACCATGCACCGGAAACGAACGTGGGCGGCGCCACCGCCATCGATCACGACTTGGGTATCCAGGTGGGCAATGGAGGCGAGTTCCTCAATATTCCTCTTAACGAGCTCTCCGCCGGGAGCTATCAGTTCCTTCGTGTTTCGCTGGCCTATCAGAACTACGATATCAAGCTGAACGCTTCGGGCATCCCGCTCGATGGTACGGTGGCGTCCTTTATCGGGTATAACACCTACATCGGCACGTACCTCGTGCATGATAGTACGGTAACGGTCAATGCGAACAAGGCGCAGGGCTACTGGGCCTTCGAAGTGCTGAACCCACCGGTGTCGATCCCTGTCACCGAAGGACAAGCCCCGGGCACTACGGTGGTGAATCCTTTGTTCGCCACGTCGCCGATCCCCGCTGGTTCCTGCCTCGTCACAGGCGCGTTCACAGTTCCATTGGTGATCACCGGCACTGAAACTTCGGATATCGTTATTCAAGTTTCGCTGAGCACCAACGACAGTTTCGAGTGGGTGGAGATCGATGGCGACAACATTTTCGAACCCGCGAATGGCGAAACCGTGGTGGACATGGGCGTGCGCGGCTTGATCCCAACCGTGCAGTAGGTCGTCCGTCAGCGACCGCGCTGGTAAACGCGCACGTAGTCCACGTCGAAGGACGCGCCTTCCGGCCAGGGTCGCGGCTTCCTCGGGCCTTTGCAGAAGCCTTTCGGTTCCGACACGGCCAGGTCCAGGATGATGTTGATCCCATCCTCACTGCGCGGGAAGTACGGTGCGGTGTGGTTGGCGCCGCGGGGCCTGTCGCACTTGGGGAGCGGTCTGCCCTTCTTGTCCACGAAACGGCCACGGTATTGAACGAGGGCGCCATCGAGGTACCAACTGATCCCATCCGCCTCCCACTCAACGGCATAGAGGTGGAAGTCGTAGGATAGATCGGTTGCCTTGTGTTTCCCGCTGCTGGAGAAGCGCGGTTCGCTCCAACGATGGAGAGCGCCTTTGAGCAGTCGGGGCTGCTCGCCGCAGAACTCGAACACATCGATCTCCGTCTCGCCGCCGAAACCCCAGAAGGCCGGCCATAGCCCCGCCCCGCGCGGGATCCTGCAACGCACCTCGAAGCGCCCTTGCGTGAACCGTGCATCGCCGATGGAATGCACCATGGAGCCTTCGTGCTCCTTCTGCTTGCCGTACCATTCGCCCGACTGCGCGCGCACGCCAAGGCGCAAGTTGCCGCCTTCGACTTTCACGAGGTCATCCCGGAAAATGGTGTTGCTCGTGCCCATGATGCGGCATCCTTCACCACGGTCGCTGCCATCCTCGCTGTACGGGAACCACGTAATCCACTTCGAGCCATCGAGCGCAGTGCCGTCGAACTCATCATTCCACACGAGCTTCCACGCCATGGTGTCGCATACGCCACCGGTATCGTCCGACTTGGGTCCAACGCGCTTCTCCCGCTTGGTTTGCGCCGTTGTGGGCAACGCTGCGGCAAGGAGCAGAAAGATGATGGAGCTACGCGTGCGACTCATGAGCTTGCTCAAGCCGGCTTCTTCACAGGCCGTTTGCTGCCATCGAGCCAAAGCACGAGCCCTTCGTCGCGGTGGAAGGTGTAGCGCACGCGGGCCGCATACAGCACTTGGTCCAGCACGCCTGCCTGGTCATCGTACAGGAAGACGCTATCGCAGGCGAAGCGGAACACGGCAGTATCACCGCTCTCTTGGTATCGCATGAACGGTGCGATGTTGCGTCGCTTCAGGCGAAGGGTGTCATCCTCCATTGTGCGCTCTGGCAGAGCGATATCCAGGAATCCCATGTCCATGAATTCCCAATCGAGCAGCAAGAGCTTCTGCCCCCAACTTTCCTTCTCGCCGAAATTCGCCAGCACCCACATGGCATCGCTCGGATGCAGGTTGTCCATGGGGAAGAAGGTGGGCAGCATGGTCCAGCTATCGTACGCGGGGGGCGAAACGGCTATCATCTCCACGGTGCTGTCCGCAGAGAAGCGGTAGCGGTAAAGGCGCAGGCCCTCAAAGGTGTCCGCCACATTCTGCGCAACCATCACGAAGGTGCTATCGCCGAGATCGAAGGTGACGTGGATGAGCAGGGTGTCGTGCTCGATGTTGTCATCGATGGTTGCGAACGGGAATGGCGCATGGCCGGGCAACACAGGTTCCTGCACTGGTGCCGGGGCAGGCTCGCCGCAAGCCACCGCGATTGATGCAACGACCACCCCGAGGAAGAACAGATGCTTCATCGCACGAGCATCACCGTGCCTTTGAAGGTGAGGTCTCCCACCTTCACTACGTAGAAGTATGTGCCCGCCGTACAAGGCTCACCGGCGAAATTGCGCCCGTCCCAAGTGATGTTGTTGCCTTGGCTGAGGAAGATGCTCTCGCCCCAGCGGTTCATCACGTCCATGGTGGAGCAAGGTCCGAGGAAGGCATCGGAGGTCAGGGTGAAGACATCGTTCTGCCCATCGCCGTTCGGCGTGAAGACGTTGGGCAGTTCCACGTTCGCCAGGTTGGCGTAGGTGTCCATGGTGAAGACCTGCGATGTGGTGTCGGTGCAGCCGCTGATATCAGTGATCACCAGCGTTACGGTCGTAGCGTCGCCGTAAGGCAGATAAGCCTGCGTGTTCTCCGAAGTGCTGGTGGTGCCGTTGCCGAGGTCCCATTGCCAGGCTACGGCGCCTGCGCTCTGGTCCAGGAAGAAGCCTCGCAGGTTCTCGCAACCGGGCTCGAAGCGGGCGGTGAAGTCGGCAACACCCGTGGTGCCGATCGTCACGGTGACTGCTTGCGTGCTCGAGCAGGTGTCATTGCTCACCGTGAGGATGTAAGTGGTGGTGACGTTCGGCGCAGCGGTCGGGTTGGAGCTGGTGGGATCATCGAGCCCTGAAGCAGGCGACCAAAGGAAGGTGCTGCCCGGAACGCTCGTGGGCGATCCGCCGAGTTGCACGGGCACGCCGCCGCACACCGTGGCATCGCTACCAGCGTCGATCGGCGGATCGGTGCTCACGGTGATGATCACCGCATCGCTCGCAGCGCAGTTGTTCGCGTCGGTGATGGTGAGCGTGAAGGTGGTGGTGACGAGCGGATCGGCGGTGGTCACTAGCGCAGAGGCATTCGCAACATTGGCTGCGGGCGTCCATGCCGCAGCGCCTGCACTTCCCGAGCCGTTCAGGTCGGTCTGGAAGCCCTGGCAGAGCCATGCGTCCTCACCGGCATCCACGGTGGGCAGTGGGTTCACCGTTACGATCACATCGTCGGTTGCTGTGCAAGAGTTGCCATCGGTGAGGGTGACCGTGTAGGTCGTTGTCGCCGTGGGTGAAGCGATCGGGTTGGCGTCGGTGGTGCTGCTCAACCCGGTCGAAGGGCTCCACGAGAATGTGCCGGAGCCGGACGCGCCCAACTGCACGCTGCTGCCGAGGCATACCCCCACATCGGCTCCAGCATCTAGTGTGGGAGAGAGGTTCACCGTCACGACCACATCATCCGTATTCACGCATTGGTTGCCATCCGTTACGGTTACGGTGTAGGTGGTCGTGGCGGAAGGCGTGGCGGTGGGGTTCGCGCTCGTGCTGCTGCTAAGGCTCGACGCCGGAACCCATGCGTATGTCGCACCCGGAGGGCCTGTTGGCGAGCCGCCGATCGGGCTGTTGCTCCCTATGCAAATACCAAGGTCGCTGCCGGCATCCGTGGCTGGAAGCGGATTAACTTCGATTGTGACCAGGCCCAATCCAACGCATCCCATCGCATCCGTCACGGTAACAACGTAGTCCGTGGAAACGATGGGGTCGAATTGCGTGCTCGCACCGTTGGGATCGGCAACTCCGGTGGTCGGGGACCAGTTGTAGCTGGTGCCGCCGCTGGCTGTGAGCGTGGTGGTCTCGCCAATGCAGATGATGTCATCACCCGTGATGTCGACTTCCGGGTTGGTCACGCTCACCTGCAATGCGGCGGTGTCCGGGCAGGCGGTGCCGATACCTGCCACATAGTAATAGGTGCCTCCCTGGTCCGTGGAAGGATCGAACAGGTCTACGTGGGGGCCGAAGACCGATGTGAACCATTGACCCATGGTATCGGGCGTACCGCCCAGCGAGTCCGTGAGCGTGAAGACTGATCCGCTTCCGCAGGTGTTGATGGAACCATCCAGGCCCGCGTTGGCAACGGCGTTCACCACTACTTGCACGGAATCCACGGCCGTGCATTGGTCGTCATTCGTCACCGAGACCACATAGGTGGTGGTCGTGGCCGGTGAAGCGATCGGATCAGCAGTATCGGGATCGCTCAGGTCCGTCGTGGGCGACCAGCTATAGCTCGCGCCGCCGCTGGCAATCAGCTGCGTGCTGCTGCCTTCGCAGATGGATGCATCGGGGCCGGCATCGGCAGCAGGGATGCTCACCGCCACTTGGAGCGTATCGGAATCAGCGCAACTTCCTTGCGAGACGAAGACGATCACTTGTTCGGTGAAGGCCGCCGAGATGTATGGGTTGCCGATCGAATTGTCGGAGATCGATCCCGAAGGCGAGCTCCAGGTGATGGTCGATCCCACCGGCCCGGTAGGCGCACCGCCGATCAGTACGCTGTCGCCGATGCAGTAGAGCACATCAGGACCGGCATCGGCATCCGGAGTATCCAATGTGATGAACGGACTGCTGATCGTATCGCTTGAGCAATCGTTCGCATCGGTGACGATCAGATAGAGCGTGCTCGTGCCGGGTGTGGTATGGAGCAGGTCCACGGTGTTGTCGACAGCGCCGGTGATCATGAGCGGTCCCGAAGTGCTCCATGCGTAGCTGTTGCCGCTCTGGTCCGGTAGCGCGAAGGCTGAAGCGGGTGCGTTCTCGCAGGCGCTCCCCACCGGTGGTTCTATTGCTATGCTCTGCGAGAACTGGTTCACGGTTACCACCACCGAGTCGGTCTCGGAGCAGTTGGTCGCATCGGTAAGGGCGACGTAGTAGGTCGTCGTCACGACCGGTGAGGCGCTGGGCTGCGCCACGTCCGTAGCACTTAGTCCCGTAGCGGGTGACCAGCTGTAGCTGCCCGGCTGGTTTGTTCCGATGGTAACGCTTCCGCCTAGGCACACGGCCTCATCGGGGCCGGCATTCGCGCTCGGCAGCACATTCACCGTCACCAAGGCTTGATCGCTGTTCGTGCAGGTGTTGCTATCGGTCACCGTGAGCGTGTACACCGTTGTTGCTTCGGGCGTGCAGATCGGGTCGGGCACGGTCGGGTCGTTCAACCCGAAAGGCGGGGTCCACAACAACGCACCGCTTCCGCTGCCTTGCAGTTGAACGCTTCCTCCGAAGCACACTTGAAGATCTGGCCCCGCGTCCACATCGGGCAGCGGCAGCACCGCTACGATCACCGTATCCGCATTGATGCACTGGTTGGCGTCGGTCACCACCACGATGTACGTGGCATCGGTTGTCACCATCAGCGCGGGGTTGGGGCTGGTGGCATCGTCAAGCCCGGTCGCTGGCAACCAGGAGAAAGTGCTTCCGACAGGACCTGTGGGTGCTCCGCCGAGTGCGATGGTGGTGCTTTCGCATGGTGTGAGGTCGGCACCGGCATCGGCATCGGGCAACTGGTTCACCGTCACTGTCACGCTATCAGTTATCGTGCAGCCGATGGCATCGGTAAGCGTAACGGTGTATGTCGTTGTTACCGTTGGAGCAGCTATCGGGTTGCTGATCGTGGTCGAGCTCAAGCCGGTGGCAGGGCTCCAGGAGAATCCTCCGCCATTCCCATTGGCGCTCAGTTGCGCGCCGCCACCGATGCAGAATGCAGCGTTGTTGCCAGCATCAACCTGCGGTTGGTTCACGGTCACCACCACGGTATCGCGATTCACGCATCCGCTGTTGGTCACTTGAACGATGTACTGCGTGGTGATCGCCGGCGATGCGGTGGGGTTGGCGATACTGCTGCTGCTGAGCCCGATCGCTGGCGACCAGCTGTAGCTGCTGCCCCCAGGCCCTGTGGGCGAACCCCCGAGCGTGATGCTGGCACCGGGGCAGATCGCCGCATCAGCGCCGGCGCTCGTAGCGGGCAATGCCACCACGTTCACCGGAATGCTGATGGGGTCGCTGGCGCAACCTTGTGCGTTGGTGGCGGACACCTGCACGCTTCCCGGCCCTGCGGCGCCCCAATCCACGATGATGCTGTTACTGCCCTGGCCGCTAGTGATCTGCCCGCCTGTGACGGTCCAGGTGAAGGACGCGCCGGGGATGGCCGCTGTGCTGTACACGCTGCCCGTCTGCTGTGTGCATGCCTGTGCCGGGCCGTTGATCGACTGCGGACCGCTGAAGCCGAGAACGGTGATCTGGTAGATCACGTCAAGCGTTCGCGGCGGGCAGCCGTTGTCCGAGACGCTCACACTGAAAAGGTACGGCTGGTCCTGCGCCTGGTCGCAATCAGTGTCCCAGCAGAATGTGCTGTTCACCGCAGCGTTTCCCGTTACGGGGGCGATGATCGTGGCGGGCGGGCTGAAGAGGGCACCGTCGAAGATGGTGCCGCTGGCCACTAGCAGCAGCGAATCCGCATCGGGGTCGGTGAAGCCCAGGTCGAAGCACAGTTCCTGGCCAGCAAGCACCATGTAGGCGGTTCCTTGGCCGGCCAGCGCTTCGGGCGCGTCATTGGGCGGGCATACCACCGCCTGTAGTTGCAAATCGCGGCGCGTGCGGCCGATGAGCACGCCATTGCGGTACTCCTTCACTTCCACCGCCACCACGTAGTTGCCTTGAACGGTCGGCATATAGGCCGTCAATCCTGTGGCGCCGTTGATGAACGCATAGCCCCCAGGACCGAATGGCTCGCTCACGCTGAATGCAGGCACGTAGTTCACCAAGGGGACGGCATTGGGCAGCGTGTTGGGCGGTGGAATGATGCCGCCGCCGCCATCGACACTGTTGTATGGAACCTCGAAGGAGAAGATCAGCTGGTCGCCATCGGGGTCGGTGGCGCTGTTCACGAATGTGCTCGTGTCATTGATGCACAGCAATGGAGTGGGGATGCCGAGCCAGATCGGCGAGGAGTTCACCAGCAACGGCGGCGGTATGAACGCATAGTATCCGATGCCCGTGTTATTCGGGTTCAGCAGGTTGCTGATCGACAGGTTCCGGGCGTTCATCTGGAAGTACAGATGATAACCACCGAAATTCAACGGAAGGTTCACGAAGCCGCGCAGCAAGCCGCGCTTGGTGCAGAGGCCAGCGCCCACCGAGCATCCGTTGGGCAGGTCGGGAACAATGAGCGCACTATCCACGAGCGCCAGTCCAACGGTGGTGAGCAATGCCTTGTTCGCGTTGGGTGCGAGCGGGTCTTGCGCGTACACGCCCACGGGCATTACGCCATTGTTGGTAGCCAGCAGTTCCTGCAGGGTCTGCCAGTTGCTGTCGTCCCCGCAGTTCATGTAGAACTCCATGTAGACCTGGTAGCGGTAGAGCTGGCTGCCAGGTGCGGTCTCGCCCAAGTAGGTGTAGCCCAGGTTGCCGCCGATCAAATGCGTGGCGCTCGCCGTCAGCGAAAGGCCCATCCACAGCACTGCGAGCAGCTGCTTCATCCAGTTCCGTTGGTTGCTCATGTTCTTCAGCGGATGATGATGGGGCGTGCAGCGCTTGCGTTCGAGGCGATCAGTTGAAGGACGTAGGCGCCCGATGGAATGTCGCTCACATCGAATCGGACCGAATTCGCGGCCATGCCGAGGACGCGTTGCTCGATCAAGCGGCCCAGCGCATCGCGCAGGATCAGGGTCCTGTGCGGATCGGTGCTGGCGGGAAGGTCAACGTAGAATTCCTCGTCGGCAGGTTGCGGCCTGATGGTCCCTAGCGGGTCACCGAGTTCCGCGATCCCTGTTAGCGAGCAATTCCACGTCAGCAGGAATCCGAAGCTGTTGGGCGGTTGCATGCCCCCGCCGCCTTGTTCCTGCCGCAGCGTGATGCTGGGGCCCGAGGATGTGATGATACCGCCGTTGGGCAACTGGCCCAATCCATTGCCGGTGTAGTTGTCTATGAGCGGACTGAAGACATCGGGGCCGTCGTATATGGCCAGCCACCGGTTGGGGTTCATGCCCCATGCGAAGGCGGAGAAGTTGAGCGTGACGTGGTCGGCACCAGCAGGCGCTATGGTGAATGCACCGCTCGTGCCGGCGGTGTAGTTGCCGCCTGGACCGCCATCATCGCTCAGCACACCCAGGCATTCGTTGCTGGAAAAGTCGTCCGCTGCATCCAATCCGAGCGTGTCGCATTGCCAACCGGGAACGTAGACGACGGCACCAGCAAGGATGCTCTGGTCGCTACCGAACGCGTTGCCAGCGGTCAGGCTCACGGTGTAGGTGCCGGGGCTGTCGTAGCTGTGAACGGGATCCTGCTCGTTGCTGGTGCCGCCGTCGCCGAAATCCCAAGCCCAGTTGGTAGGCAGAGGAGCGCTCGTGTCGAAGAATTGCACCACGCCATCGCAGGTGACCGCGGGTGAGATCGTGAATGCAGCGGTCGGAGGATTGGTGTTCTGCGATATGACCGCGCTGAAGTCTTCCACCTGCCCGTAGAGCGGGGCATCGCACGGCCCATTGCTCTGGCCGATCACATCGCTTTGCACGCGCAGGCGCACTGGTGTGCCGTATACGATGCCCGCAGGGATGGTCGCGGAACCTGACGGGGAGGATTGGTCGAGCGCGGTTGCGATCAGTTCGTTGGCAGCGAAGCTGCCGTCGTTATCCATATCGATCCAGATGCGGGTGTCATGGGGCGTGGCGTCGGCCGTGGTCACGCTCCACGGATAGGAGCCTCCCTCCTGCACCTGGGCTGTATTGCCGCAGCTGCGGTCCTGATAGCCTTCGCTGCCATTGGGGCTGGTGCTGCTGATGCCCGCGAACTGCAAGCCCAGTATGCCGTATCCGCAGCAATACGCTGAAGTGTTCGGTGTGCATGCTGCGGGCAGCAGCTGTGCGCCAAGTTCGATGATGATCATGTCCACGGCGATGCTATCGTCCTGCCCATTCCCATTGAAGACGGTGAGGGTTACGGTGTAGGTGCCGCTCGCGGTGTAGCTGTGCGCCGGGTTCGGCTGGTCGCTGGTGCCGCCATCGCCGAACTCCCAAGCCCAGGCCGTGGGCGTGTTCTGCGAGAGGTCAAGGAATTGCACTGTGCCTTCGCAGCTGATGGTGGGTGAAGCGCTGAACGCAGCGACCGGCGGCAATGCGTTGGGCACCACGATCACGGAGTAGTCCTCCGCCTGTCCGTACTGGACGGTGCCGCAGGCCTGCGGATCGGGAGTGACAAGGTCATATGCGGCCACTACGCGCAAGCGCAATGGGGTATTCAGAACGGCACCGGGTCCGATCAAGGTGCTGCTGCTGGCTGTGGGGCCCGTGGCGGAGAGCAGCCCTTCGTTCGCAGTGAACGTGCCGGAGTTGTCCAGGTCCAACCACGCGCGAACGGCGTGCGGCGCAGCTCCGCCGGTGACGATCGAAAGGTCGAGCAGGGTTCCTTGCATCACTGTTATGGGTCCGCATGTGTTATCGAGGTAGCCACCATCGGCGATCGCATCGCCACTGGCATGCAACACGCCTTCAATGCTGGCGCTCAGGATGCCGAATCCTTGCACTGCACCGCTGCTGGGCACGGCGCAGGCGGCAATGGGAGAAACGCCGCCGAGGTCAACCGTCACATCGAGTTCCGTGGTATCGCTTCCGAAATCGTTCGATGCGATCAACACCACGGTGTAGGTGCCGCTGCTCACGTACGCGTGAATGGGATCCTGTGCGGTGCTCGTGCTGTCATCACCGAAGGACCATGACCACGATGAAGGGAAGAAGGTGCTCGCATCGGTGAAGGTGATCGTGCCGGTGCATGAGAAGAGTGGGCTCGCGCTGAAGGCCGCGACCGGAGGGGCTTCCAATGGCAGCCAACCGAAGCGCACATTGGGCCGTTGCTGGAAGGGCACGTGCGTTCCTCCGCCATCGGCGCAGATCGCGGCATTGAACGAGTTGCGCGCCACGCAGCTCACGTTGGCCGTTGCGGTCTGGTACACGGTGGCGTTCTGCGTTGCCGATCCGTTGGTGTAGCAGGTCTCGATCACCAAGTTCGACACACCGTCCCAGAAGAAGGGAAAGTCGAAGGGATGCACGGTCCAACCCGCAGTCGGCGTGAAGTCTCCCGCTGTCCATGCCGCCACGAGACCCGGTTCCCAAGTGTTGGTCAGCGCGGTGGATCCCGTGGTTCCCACCTTTCCGCTGAAGGCGATGAGCGTAGTCCCGCTTTCTTCAGCCACATGGAAGCCGAGGCTCACGATAGTGCCCGGTCCCATGCCTGCTGCCGTCAATTCATCAACGGTGAAGAGCAGTTGATTGCGTGATCCGTTCTGGTAATTGGCATACGGCGATGGAGCCGCATTCACCGGATTCACGATAGCGCCGCTGCCCACTTCGATGGAGACTTGGGCAGCCGCCTTTATGGAGAAGAGAAGCAGGACGCCTGCAAGCAGGCGGCTCGTGCTGACGGAAAGTGGCAGCATTGGCGCTGGGCGATGAGGGAATCGGTCGGGAAGTTAGCCGCGCGATCTCATCGGCCAACGCGGCCTCGGCAGATGGCCTTCCAAGCAGCATGGCGCCTGCCAAACACCCGTGGCCGGATGGGCTGAAACCAGGGTAGGCATTTCAGCGTATATCCCTTGTTCTAGGGCCTTGGTCGAATCGATATCTGCCATGGTCGACAGAACGAAGCTTTGATCTCAAACGTCTTCCATATCCCTTCGGCAACAGCCGGGCACTGGTCAGCGCATGTAGCTGGCCCTCTTGTGCAGGATCCTGCGAGCGTTGTGGTATTCCATCATCAGGGGGACTTGGACCATGCGTTGGTACGATCGCTTTTGCAACTCGCCGAGAAGGCGAGCGTGAGCGCCGGCGATGCCATCACCCTGCGCAAGCGACTTTTCAATGTGCTGGTGGAAGCCCTTGAGAACATGCACAAGCACGCACCGAAGGAGCATCGCGATAGCGTGTTCGCCATACTTGTGGATCGCGGCGATGGGTATAGGATGATCATCGGCAACGCTGTTCCGTTGGCATCGGCAGCCTTGCTTGTTCATCGTGTGGGCATCCTGAACGAAATGGAGGAGGTGGACCTGAAGGAGCATTTCCTGCGCCTGCTGGCCAATGATGGTCGCACCGATGGTGGTGGGGCAGGGCTCGGCCTCATTACCATGGCCCGCAAGAGCGCAAGGCCCATGGTAGCGCACACGCTGCGCAAGGATGAGCATACGGCCTACTTCGCGTTGGAAGTGGCGGTGCTCCGGAGTTCGTGATCGCGACTAGGCGCTGGCGTATTCCGCCAGATGAGCGAACCGAACCGCAAGCTCACCATTGCGCACTATCGTCGCCCTTTCGATCATGCCTTCCTCATCGTTGCCCACGAGATGCGGCAGCACGCGTTCGACAAGGTCGAGGCCGAAGGCTTCCGAGGCATCGCGCGGTAGTTCGCAGGGCAGATTATCCACCGCCATCACCGTGATGCTCCCGGAAGTGCCTGCCGGCACTTCTTTTCCGCTGGTGCGATCGTAGCCGAAGAATGGGTCATTGATCGTGGTAGCACGCAAGGTGCTGTCGATGGGCCCGCCCACATCGCAACTGACGTCGGCGATGACGCTAAGTGCAAGCTGCGGATCGCGCAGGTCTTCGGCACTGAGGATCTTGGGACCGCGCGGGTCCCAATAGTGGCAGGCCAGGTACATCTGAGCCTTGCGCGCGTAGGGGAGGAAGCGCGCGCGATGGCCAGTGGGATCCTGATGGAAGGCTGCCTTGTCGAATGGCCTGCCATCGACCCGCTCGTACAGGTCGCTGGAACCGAGGTAGGTGTACACAGGCTTGTTGAAATCGCCTTGCAGGAAATCCTGCGCTTTCACGCGTTCAACACCTGCGCGCTCGAGCACGCCCATGGCGCCCTTTCCCACGCGGCCACCGCCGGTCATGACGATACGCAGGTCTTTCGGCAGCGGGAAGGCGTGCAATTGCTTCTCCAGTTCCTCCAGATCGTGGCAGGCGTGCGCGGCTTTCAACGCAGGACCTCCATGGGCCAGTTGCCAAGCGCGGAACGCATTGTAGGCGCCCACCACACCGGCCCAGTACCCGAATGCCAGGACACGTTCGCCGTCTGGGTTCGCCAGCAGCTCGTGGTCGATGAGCGTGATCCTCCTCTCGATTACTGCGCGCAGCAGCTTGCGATTGTGCGGTTGCTCCTTGATGGTATGGCTGAAGAACAGGTAGCTCTTGCCGGGAAGGAGCATGTCCAGTGGCACTTCCTTCACGCCGATGATCAGGTCGCGATCGGCCAGGTCGTCCACCAGCTTCACGCCAGCCATCTCATACTCGAGATCGGTATACGCGCGCACGGGACTGCGTTGCACCACCAAGTCGATCCACGGATAGCGGAAGGTCACCTCGCGGCATTGGTTGGGTGTCAGCGGCACGCGGCGATCGGCGGGCTGCTTGCCTTCGCGGATGATGCCGAGCTTGCGGTAGGGATGGGCCATTTTCGAGCGGCCGCAAAGAAACGCAGAAGAGGGCCCCTGTCCGGGAATCCTCTTCACCTGTGGAGCCGGAGGGATTTCCCGGCTTTCGCCGGGATGAACTTCGCATCCGTTCTTCGAGACGAAGAACGGCGTCGCTTTCGCAACGCCGCTCCGTCTCCAGTGGAGCCGGAGGGATTTCCCGGCTTTCGCCGGGATGAACTTCGCATCCGTTCTTCGAGACGAAGAACGGCGTCGCTTTCGCAACGCCGCTCCGTCTCCAGTGGAGCCGGAGGGATTCGAACCCTCGTCCAAACGACCGCGAAATGCGGTTTCTACATGCTTAGCCTCTTCATTGGTTTTCGATCGGCACCTGGGGAAGGGCACCCCAGTACCGACTTAGGTCCTGTTTCTCACCTGCGCTCCGGACCACCGCGCAGGCCAGATCCCCATGATGACACCTCGGATCCGGGAAGGAGGAGAACGGGCCTCCCCGGGAGGTACTCGTCCACGTTACTGTTATTCACGTGGATTAAGCCGAACAGCCTTGGGCTGTTAAGCTGCGAGAGCGTAGTCTACGTTGCCAGTTATGGCGTCGTGGCACTGGGATACGGGCCGCACCACACACCCGGCATGCTTGCACACCTCACGAAAGCCGCTGTCGAAACCATGTCGGCCCCATGATTGGGAAAGAACGTGGGGCAAAGGTACCGCCGCTAGAAGCCGATGCCGATGCCGCCGCTGAGGATCGGCCCTTGGCCGCGATACACACTGTTCGGGTCCTGCATCACTTCCCACAGCACTTGCAAGTAGATGGAGCTGTTCCCTCCCAAGGGTTGCGCGTATCCACCGCCCACCAGCAGGTGCGGCACCCAGAGGCGCGCGATGGCGTCGGTGGTGCCGATGAAGCGTTCCACATTGAGATGAAGGAACTCGGCGTGCGCGTACAACTGCGGAATGAAGCGGTAGCGCGTGAACGTGCGGTAGCCGTATCCCGTGAAATTGATCGACGGTGAGAACCTGTTATCCTGGTAGTACCAGTAGCTGCCACCGAGGCCCACGGAGAACTTGCCCTCTTGATCGACCTTGTATCCTACGAGCGGGTCGATCTGTATGGCGGTTACGGTTCCGAAGGATAGCCCGACGCCACCGCCGAACCAGATTCGGTCGCCCAAGGGTCGAGGGTCGCGCGGAGCACGGGTGGATTCTTGCGCATGCAGCGTGATCGAAAGGAGTATGACCGCCAGGAAAGCGAACAGCCTGTTCATGCGCCCGAAGGTAAGAAGCGCATCACGCGGCGTGCGGCCGGTGATGCTTCTCGAAGTGCATGGCCAGTAATGCTCCCCGCACCAGCATCCAAGCCAGGAAGGCCGCCCATACGGCGTGGAGCTTCCAGCCGAAGGCATCCATGCCCCAGACCACGGGCACGAAGACGAGGAAGGTGGAGATGAGCAGCACGTTGCGCAGGATCTTCCCATTGCCCATGCCCTTGTAGATGCCATCGAACGCGAAGGCGATGGCATTGATCGGCTGGGTGAGCACCACCATCCAGAAGACGCCATCGAGCAGAGCGAGCACAACGGCATCGTCGGTGAAGAAGCCGCCGATATGCTTGTAGCCGATGAGATAGATGACCGCCAGGATTGCGCCGATGGTGACGCTCATGCGCACCACCTGCCAGCTCACGGAGTACAGCTCGCGCCAGTTGCGTTCGCCGTTCAAACGGCCCGTAAGCACGCTTCCGGCAGCTGCATAGCCATCGATGAAGAAGGCGCTGAAGAGCCAGATCTGCATGGCGATGCTGTGCGCCGCGATGTACGCCGCCCCGTAGCCCGTGGCGTAGCGGTTGCCCAGGTAGTAGCACACATTGAGCGCGATGGTGCGTGCGAAGAGCTGGCCGCTGTTGCGCATGAGGGGCGCGAACTCGGGGTGCCGCCAGGAGGGTGGCCACAGCGCGAAGGGCGTGCGCGTGCGCAGGATGAAGACGCAGGTGGCGAGCATCACGGTTTGCGCGATCACACTGGAAAGCGCAGAGCCCTCGATGCCCATGGCCGGGAAAGGACCGTAGCCGAAGATGAGCAGCGGGTTCAAGACCAGGTTGACACCGGCACCGATCAGGCTGATCCACATGCTCCAGCGCAGGTTCTGCAGACCGCGGAAGGCGCCGGTGAGCGCGTACACGGCCAGTGAGATGGGGAAGCCGAGGCTGCGGATCCGGAAGTAGTCGCAGGTCAATTCGAGCTGCCGACCACCGGCATTATAGGCTTGGAAGATCTGCTCGGCGAACGGATAAGTGATGGCGAGGAAGAGCAGCCCGAGGGCGAAGTTGGTCCACATGGCCATGGGCACCAGGCCTGCGATGCCCGCGATGCGCTGCTCTCCATAGTAGCGCGCCACCACGGCCAGTACAGCGCTGCGCGTTTGGGCCAGCACCCACAGCACCAGCAGGAAGAAGCTGCTGCCGATGCCCACCGCGCCGAGCATGTCGATGTCGTGCAGTCGCCCTATGAAGGCGGTGTCGATCAGCGAGATCACCGGCTCGGCGATGCCGCTGATGATGGCCGGAACAGCCAGCCGGTCGATGTCCTTGCGGGTGATGGTGGAGCGCGCGCTCAAATCGGCGCGAAGATCCCGCTTTAGCGGCATTACGCGTGCAGCGCGCTAGTGGCCGGTCCGTTGCGTAGTGATGTGGTAGAGCACCAGCGGATCATGCGCGTCCTCCAGCTTGTACCATGCGAAGAGCCGGTCGGCCCAGCCGGGCGTGGCCACTGCAAGGCGTTCCAGGTTCGCTATGCGATCGAATCCCTGGCTGCGATAGGCCATCACCAGTTGGTTCGGCTTCGCGTTCGGGTCCACGATGATCTTGTCGGAGAATGTTTCGGTGGACCCCGGTGCCAGGAAGAACGGCGGTATCCATGGTCGCCAGTCGGCCATCTGCTCGATCTGCACGGCCTCGGTCCCGAAGCGTTCCCGCGCTGCTTGCGCCAGTTCGATCTTGCCATTGCCAGCTGGCGTCACTGCGGCAACGAACAGGGCAAGTGCATTGAGCGCAGCGAAGGGGAAGAGCAAGCGCAGCCAGATCGTTCGTGCCATGGTGCCCGGCCAGCGGTCTTGCAGCGCTTCCCATGCAGTGATCAGCACCAAGGGCATCAGTGGCGCCAGTGGAAAGAGGAATCGAAGCTCTTTCACAGGAAGTAGGGAATGGACGATGAGGAAGGGAATAAGCACCCAGGCCAGGACGTGCTTTGATCGGAGCAGGGCAACCAACGCGAAGGCGAACATCAGCAACGCACCGATGGGTACCACGGCATGCTTCAGCGTGAACAAGGCATATTGGTACCATGGCAAAGCGGTGAAGCGCGCGGCCTCTTCGCCTGTGAACGCTGCGAGCATGTAGTTCAAAAGCGTCGAAGTGGCGCTTCTATACAGCATGCTGTCGATCATCACTCCCAGCAGCAGGACGACAGCCATGGAAGCGGTCAACGCGATCGTCCGATTGCGTCGGGTCCGTTGAACGAAGACCATCCACAACAGCGCTCCGAAGGGAAGAAGAGCGGCAGCCGGCCGGAAGAGCACCGCTGCGCCGAACCATGCACCGATCGCCCATGCTTTTCGACCATTGGGGTCCATCAACATACCCAGCCCGCGCAAGAAGAGCAGCCCGCTCCACGCTTCACCGGTAAAGCGGATCTGCAACACCGGAAGGAACCAGAGGAAGTAGGAGAGGAGCTTGAACGCCTGTTGGTTCTCGGACTTCAAGTTCGCTTGCACGGAACCGACGAAGCCGTGTGTGATCCACAACGCGAGCAGTGCAGTAAGCAAACGCAGCGCGAGCGTGAGCTGGAACGGATCGCTGATGCCGATCGCTTCGCACACCTCGAACACACCGGCGCACAAGAGCGGCTGCACCATGCTCCGCCAATGCGCGTGGTAGTCCAACGGAAGCGAGGCTGCATCCACATGCCCTCGCAAATGCTCCGCGATCAGGATCACCTGCTGGAACTCATCCTCGGCATGGTATCCCAAGCCGAACCACGCGGCCGTGAGGTACACGAGCACGGCGATTAGAAGGCACCAGCGGTTGAAGGACATGCAGATCTACGCGTCACTCCACTGGAGAGTGCCCTGCGAAGATGCGGAGAATGACTACGGCGTTTGGCCCAGGACCACGTTGGTCGGCGTGGTTCCGCCAATCACTTGAAGGATCAAGTCACGGTCGTTGTTCGCTCCCATGTACTTCACCACGCCGTCCATGTTCACATCCTCCAAGTAGTACCCAACTGCTGTAGCCGTTGGAACGTTTCCACCGACGCGCAGGAGGATGGGGTCCCGATCATTGTTGCTGCCTACGTATGAAATGAGCCCGTCCCCATTGACATCTCCAAGTTTCATCATGTTGGAGGTTTGTCCTCCGCAACTTGGCGGCGCGAGGAGATAGAACATGCCACCTAGACCTAAGAACTGCTTGAAGGATACGCTCATGGAGGCGCCTGTGAACGGTACGGCATGGTCGGTGATGTTCGCCAGATGGTTGCGGTGCGCAATGCGGATCCTGTAGTTGCCCGGCGGGGCGCTGAAGGTCAATGGGCTCACACCATCGGTAGAAGTAATCCAATGGTCGGCATGAAGCAAGCCGTTCAGCGAGACCACCGGGTCGTAAGGAGGTGTAGCAGTGAGGATATCGACATGCACCCAGTCGATCACCTGCGTTTGGTTGAACAAGGAACTGCAGCCGTCAACGGTTTCGCTGCCGTTGATGGACGGAGGATAGCCCAACGCCGTATAGGGTTCATTGCATGGGACCGACAATAGATTGCGAACCATGATGTTGTTGTTCGTGGCGACAGTCCCTGTGAGAATGCAGCCTAATCGGAGCTGATGGACTACCGGTGTTGGCACCAACTCAGCAATGACGAACTGGTAGGTCGTCGGAATGAGGTCACCGGCTGCGCCACCTGTGTAATTGCCTGCGACTGAGCAATTGAATACGCGGTTTTGCCACCCATCAACCACAGCGGTCTCGCTCACCCCGTCTCGCTGGCATGATGCGTTGCATTGCGCGAGCGGGTCACCTTGGAAACCATTTACCACCCGTACGATGGCACCTGCGCTCAGTTGGATGGTTCCGTAGTTGAAATGAGAAGTGGTAGAACCGGGGAGCGGGACCAGTGCGAACTGTTCGCCGACGGCGTTCACGACAGCCACGGTCACCTTGTAAGTGCATTCCTTGGCTTGGCCCATGCTCGCGCTGAGCGAAGCGCAGACCGCTACGACCACTGTTGGATTGAACAAGTCCGTGTCGCGCATGGATGGTGATTTCAACACCGAAGGTAAGCGCGCCAAGAAGACGGGGACCAGAAGCCAAGCTGCCCCGGCAGAGCCCACCAGCCTAAGCCCGCTCTATCCCCTCCTGCAGCGCCGCCATGAAGCCCTCGGTGGTCAGGTAGTGCTCTGCACTCACCTTCTCGCCGTGGATACAGGCCGCAAGGTCCTTGGTCATCTTGCCGCTTTCCACGGTCTTGATGCATACCGCCTCCAGCTTATTGGCAAAGTCGATCAGCGCCTGGTTGCCATCGAGCTTGCCACGGAAGGCCAGGCCGCGTGTCCATGCGAAGATGCTCGCGATGGGGTTGGTGCTAGTGGGCTTGCCTTGCTGGTGCATGCGGTAGTGGCGAGTCACGGTGCCGTGGGCGGCTTCGGCTTCCATGGTCCTGCCGTCAGGGGTGATCAGCACGCTGGTCATCAGGCCCAATGAGCCGAAGCCCTGTGCGACCGTATCGCTCTGAACATCACCATCGTAGTTCTTGCAGGCCCACACGTAGCCACCGCTCCACTTCATGGCGCTCGCCACCATGTCGTCGATTAAGCGGTGCTCGTAGGTGATGCCTGCTTTCGCGAAGTCAGCCTTGAAGTGCCTCTGGTAGATGTCCTCGAAGATGTCCTTGAAGCGGCCGTCGTACTTCTTCAGGATGGTGTTCTTCGTGCTGAGGTAAAGCGGCCACTTCTTCGCGAGCGCAAGGTTGAAGCAGCTGTGCGCGAAGCCCTCGATGCTCTCATCGGTGTTGTACATGGCCATGGCCACGCCGTTGCCATCGAACTGGTACACATCCCACGAGGTCGGCGTGCTGCCATCATCGGGGGTGTAGGTCATCGTGAGCTTGCCCTTGCCCTTGATCACGGCATCTGTGGCGCGGTACTGATCGCCGAAGGCATGGCGACCGATCACGATCGGCTGTGTCCATCCCGGAACCAGTCGCGGGATGTTGCTGATGACGATCGGCTCGCGGAACACGGTCCCATTCAGGATGTTGCGGATAGTGCCGTTCGGGCTCTTCCACATCTGTTTCAAGCCGAACTCTGTCACGCGTGCTTCATCGGGCGTGATCGTCGCGCATTTGATCCCTACGCTGTGCTTCAGGATGGCTTTCGCACTTTCCACGGTCACCTTGTCGTCGGTGGCATCACGGTGCTCCATGCCCAGGTCGTAATACTCGATCGGCACATCCACATACGGAAAGATCAACTGGTCCTTGATCCACCTCCAGATGATGCGGGTCATCTCATCGCCATCGAGTTCTACTACCGGGTTCGCGACCTTGATCTTCGACATTGCTTGCGGGGAGTTGTCAGTTGTTCGTTACAAGGCTGCGGTCAGGAGGCGAGCCTTTAGTGAGGCGGCGAAATTACCCTTCTAGCGCTTGCGGTCAGGGGGCCTCGGTAGGCATGGTGCCTCCATTGTTCCCGCGCTGCGTGCTGCGCTCGAATTTCCCCTTGATGTAATATTCCTTCCGCCAGATGCCTCCATCCGGCGCGAAGAAGATCCACTCGCCATCTGGAAGGCCATTGGAGTAGTTCCCAGTGTATGCCACTGTGCCATTCGCGAGAGTCGCGACGACCTTCCCATCGGGTCGCCCGTTCTTGCACACGACGGTGTAATGCCCACGACCAATAGGGTATTTCGTCACGTACTCCCCATTCACCAGCGCGCCTGTGGAATCACGCAGGATCCGCTCGCCATGGAGTTTGCCATCACGATAGGCCTTCGTCCATTCTACTTTGCCATTCGCGTGGTAGGTGGTGCTTGGGCCATGCACTGCCCCCTTGCGATAGCGCTGCGAAATCTGCACGCGCCCATCGGGGTGGTAGTAGATCTCAGGGCCGTGTTTGACCCCCTTGCGGAACGTGATCGAATGGATCTTGCGGTCAAGGCTGTCGTACTGGATCGCAATCCCGTGTCGTAAACCCTTTACGTAGGATACGGTCCACGTCTTTCTTCCGCGACCGTCGTACCAAACCGACTGCCCATGGGTGAGTCCCCTTCGATAGGTTTCGCGACCTACCAACCTCCCGGTGGTGTCGTAAGCTGCTCCCTCACCTACCGGGCGTCCGTTCTTTCCAGTTTCGTATATCCAGAACACACCGTTCTTCACCTCCGTGGTATCCGTCCGTTGTGCGAACAGCGAAGAAGTTGCGAGCATGAGGAATGCGAATACGACGGTTCTCATCGATCACAATGGTTGGTGGTCGTTCAACCCAGATCCAGGTCCAGCGCCTCCTTCAACTTCAACAACGCCGGATTCTTCTCCTCCATCAGGTTGAATTTGTCCTGCTTGGTGTAGCGCGGCTTGGTCACCACTTCCTCCTTGACGACTTCCAACTGCAAGGCTGGATCGGCGAGTTCGCGACGCAAATGCCCGAGCAAGGTCGGCTTCTCCTCGCGCATGTAGTTCTCCTGCACGGTGTTCACGATCGCGAAGCTGATCGCACTGGGGCCGATGACCACGGGCTCCTTCGCGGAGAGGGTCGCGTGCAGGCTGTTCTTGCCTTCCTGCTTTTTGGCCAGCGCATAGTTGCTCCACACGCGGGCCAACAGTGAGGGGTTGACCTCCTTCTTTGCGCTGGTCAATACTGGTCCGTCATCGGTGTCCAGCGTCGCTACTTCAGCCGGGCTTGGCGTGGGTGCCGCACTCGCCTTGATGCTCACCTGGCCGGCGAGTTGCCGACGCTTGGGCACATATCCATCGGCTGGCAGAGGGTCAGCTACAACAGCTTCAACCGCCGGGGCAACTGCTTTGGGTGCTGGTGCAGGCGGGGGAACCGCTACGTCAGGACTTTTTTTTTCCAGCGCTGGAGCAGCGGCTTCCAACATGGGTGCAGGTGCGCTCAAGCGACAGAGCTGCATCAATGTAAGCTCCACCAGCAGGCGTGGTTCCTTGCTCTGCTTGTACTGCGCATCGCATTGGGCCAAACGGTCCAAGCCGCGGATCAGGAGTTCGCGCGAAACGCTCTGCGCTTGTGCGCCATAACGCTTCACCAGGTCTTCGCTCACTTCCAACAAGGGAAGCGTGCGCGGGTCCTGGCTTACCAGAAGATCACGGAAGTGGCGCGCGAAGCCGGTCACGAAAAGGTGGCCATCGAAGCCGTTCTGCAGGATGGTGTTGAATTCCACCAACGCAGCGGGTACATCCCCTTTTACAATGTTCTCCGTAAGACTGAAGTAGTGCTCATGGTCCAGCACGTTCAGGTTCTTCACCACATCCTGGTAGGTGAGTCGGTTGCCTGCGAAGCTCACCAACTGGTCGAAGATGCTGAGCGCATCGCGCAAACCGCCATCGGCCTTTTGTGCGATCACATGCAACGCCCGTGCTTCCGCCTCGATGCCTTCCTTGAGTGCGATGGAAGCGAGGTGTTTGGTGATGTCCGCCAGTTGGATCCTGCGGAAGTCGAACACCTGGCAACGGCTCAGGATGGTGGGAATGATCTTGTGTTTCTCCGTGGTAGCCAAAATGAAGATGGCATATGGAGGGGGTTCTTCCAGCGTTTTCAGGAAAGCATTGAAGGCCTGCGCGCTCAACATATGCACCTCATCGATGATGTACACCTTCTTGCTTCCCACTTGCGGGGCTATGGAGACCTGCAGGATCAGGTTCCGGATATCGTCCACGCTGTTGTTGCTGGCGGCATCCAATTCGAAGATGCTCAAGCTATGACCCTCCTCGAAGGTCTTACAAGGGGCACACTGACCGCAGGCCACCAGGTCCTCGCCGAGGTTCTCGCAGTTGATGGTGCGGGCCAGGATCCGGGCACAGGTGGTCTTGCCCACCCCCCTTGGTCCGGTGAAGAGGAAGGCCGAGGCCAGATGCTTGCTCCGGATGGCGTTCTTGAGGGTCTCGGTCACCGCCTCCTGGCCTACCACGGTATCGAAGGTGGCAGGGCGGTACTTGCGGGCGCTGACGACGAAATTCTCCATTGGTAAGGGGCCGAAGATAGAAGCGGTGTTTGCCCTGAACGAAGGTGGATATCAACAGATGTGGAGAGCGCGGATGGTCCCGCGTAGGTCTGTCACTTCAGCTTGGCCAGCAGTTGCGCAGGGTTGAGTACCCTGATCCCGGCGGCCTGCCTGAAGTGCTTGGTGTTGCACGTGCAGATCACGCCCACACCGGGCTTGGCCACGGCGGCGAAATACTGCGCTGCGTCTTCCACATCGGTCCACCCCGAGCGCATGGCCTTCCGGAATACCTCCTCGTCCTGGCCGATGATGGTGGTCTGGTCCAGGAAGTCGCTGGCGAGTTCGATCGCCTGGGTCTTGCCCAATTCCAACTGAAGGAAATAGAAGATGTTGCTGAAGGTGGTGGGCGTGATGCACGAGGTGATCCGGCCTTTGGCAACTGCATCCAGCACCAGGGTGCTCTCCATGGCCATGGGTCGTGGTTGCTTCTCGGCCAGCCACATGTTCAGCGGCACGTTCGCATCCAGCAGCACGTGCATCAACGCGGCATGTGTTTGCGCAGCATGTGCCCCACCCGGTCGTTCCGATCCCAGTCCTCCGGTTTGATCTTACCGGCCAATGCGCCGAGGTTGCGCTTCACATAGTCGCTGAGTTCTTCTGGGGCACCGGTCTCCTTGTCCAGCTGCACTGCATATTCCTGCACGAGCTCTGTGATCGAACGCCCTCGTCGCGCGCCTGCCCGCCGCAGCATCGCCACGTACTTGGGTTCCACGCTCAGGGTGAGCTTGCTCTTGGCCTTGCGGGCAGGGCGCTTGCGTTTGGTGGTGGTGGGCATGTTCCAAATGTAGTACGTGCCGACTCGAAACACGGTACGTGCCGCGCACGATCGCCGGTCTTCCAGTCTCCTATTGCACCACGGTGTCGAAGGTGGCAGGGCGGTACTTGCGGGCGCTTACGACGAAATTCTCCATGAGCAGGGCGCCGAAGATAAACGGGGGCTTTGGGCGAGAATGGAGGGGATATCAACACCTGTGGATGACGGTACACTCGTGGCTATCAATGCTGTACCAAGAGCCGTTGCATTCCGACGCACTGTTCGCGCGAACGAAGCTCGACGAAATACAAGCCTTCTCCCAGCGAGTGCAAGTCGATCGCGGTGGTGAGGGCACTCACGCGTAGGTGAATAGCCTCGCGTCCGAGTGCATCTCGTAACACCAGTTGTGCATCAGACTGCACTTTCTCCAACTTCAGCATGGCAGTGCCGCTAGCAGGGTTGGGATAGACCTCGAACGCTCCTGCTTCTGAACGCTGACGTGAACTAGTCATTCCAATATCCCCCACATGCAAACGGCTTATGAAGCCTTGTGCCGTGTCGTTCACTGCACCGTCATCTAAGCCCTCATAAAAGCCATAGACATAGCAGTGGGCACTATCTGGTGTGAAGGTGATACCCTTCATTCCAACGTTGGTGGACGAGAACCAGGTTGTTGGGCCGATCTCGCAGTTGTTGAAAGGCGGTAGCACTAGGCCGGTACTATCGAGCACGCAAATGCCCCAACGTTCCTCGCCATTCACGGCATTGAATTCGCCGCATACCACCACTCCGCTCGTACCCCACGGTTTGATGCTCCAGACAGTGGCACCATTGGGATCGGGGATATAGGCCGGTGCATCGAACTGTGGAGAATTCCAGGTTGGGTCCAGGGATCCATCAGGCATGAATCGCCCCACCCAGATCGTCTCTGTAGTTGCATCGGTTCGCCAATAGCGACCAACCGCATAAGCACGGCCATCTGGCAACGCTAGGTAGTCTTTGGCACCGCCGAGGTACACATGGCTGTTGAAGGTGGTGTCCAACGTACCATCTGGTTCCACGCGAAAGAGCCTATCCACCGCATGGCCCTCGTATTGGCTCAAGCTGCCACTGCATAGGAACTTGCCATCCGTCACTTCCTTGAAGTAAAAGATCGGTCCATTGCCGCTCCGATGCGTGCGGGTGGTATCCAGGTAGCCCTCATTGCTGAACCAGATGAGGCAATGGTTGCCAACAAATCCTCGTGCGGTATCAGACAGGGTATGTAAACCGCTCATCAGTATCCGACCATCCTGGTACACGTGATAGCTGCCCACCGCAGAAGATGAGAAATATGGCCCGAGATTCATATCGATGAACGAGGGGTCAAGTAATCCAGTATTTAGCAAGCGCCGAACTACCCCTGCGCCAACGTAGATGCGATCGAGCCATGGAGTTAGTTGCTCACCGCCGTAACTAAAAGGGAAGGAGAGAACTTGTTCACCGACCGAATCGACCTTGGCTAGTAAGCGGTCGCTGAAATCATTTGGAAAACGAACGTTGCCAGATAGCAAGACGTCTCCATTTTGAAGCAGAACTACAGAGCTTATGAAGCGTTGCTCAATTTGCGTCCGAAACGTCGTGTCCAACGTGTATGAACCTTGAGGAAATGCTAATAAGCACACCTGCAGGGCGATCGCCATTGCGATCGCCCTGCAATCGAGTGCGCAGCTCATTCTTGAACCACTACTTGTTGCGCCTCCAGCAACTTTCCTGCACTGAATAACTCGGCCATGTAAATGCCGGCTGGTAGCCCTCGCACATCCCAAACGACCTGACCCACTGGCCCATTCAGTTTCGTGCTTTGTACTACTCGCCCTTGGAGATCATGCACTACAATACGCCCATCCTCTGCCGCAACTCCTGCATAGTTCAAAGCCACCCATGTTCGCGCAGGATTGGGCATAACGGTGAACAGGGTGGGTCTCTCAACCGTCCACAGATCTTGTGCGAATTGACGCGTTGCCTTCGGTACTTCCTCACCACCGCCGGTGTACGGCGGCATGCAATCGCCATAAGCCGCACAAAGCAGGTTACGGATCCAAGCACTCGGTCGGTCGTACACGTCGCCGATCAGGTTCTTTAGTTGTGTTATCTCGGTAGCGGTGAGCTGATAGGAATTGCGATCGTCATCGAGCGCATCCTTCAAGATGTCGATGTAACCGAGCATGCGACTGCGTTCGGCATATTCAAATGGATCCAATTCGCGTTCCAAGGGTAATGCTCGCACAATGGAGTCGGCTTCGTGGTATTTGCCGTAAGCCATGAGCAAGCCGGCCTCGGCATACCGAGCGGAGCAGGTGCGCACCTTGCGCCATACATGCTGCACGCTATCGGGCGGGGGCGGCACCGTATCGCGGTAGAGCCAATACACCCAATGGTTGGCTGCCTGCACCATGTTGGTGTGGGCATCGGCCATGCGCATTTCCAACTCGGTGCGGTAGGTCCGGGTATCCCAGCTTGCCCTGATGTTCTCAATGTGGTATGCGGGCAGTGGGTAGGTGGCGTCATGCTCCGCCCAATCCAGGAAGTTCTCCTTCTGCGTAGCGTCCGGGTTGGCTATGCATACCTCGGCTTTGATGGCATCGGGGATGCCGTACTTGTTCACCAACTCGACAAGTGCCTCGGTGCTGAGGTAGGGGCTCTTGGAAAGCAGGTAAGCGCGGAGTTCAAGAGCGTCCTGTGGCCATGTGCTGGTGATTTCTTGCACCACCTCGTTGGTGTTGCCCGCATCGATCAATTGTTCAAACAGGTAACGGAGATTTCCGAACTGGGTGCGGCTTGTTTGCAACAGGTCCGGCAAGTCCGTAAGGTCATGCCCACCACCGATCATACCCGCGGTTGGGACACTACAATCGTTCACAGGAGCTGCATTGTTGCTGACGTCAAGGGCCTGAGTGCCGATCTGCACCACGTACTGTAGGTCTGGTGTTACTTCGGCGGTACCACTGGAGAAGTAGAAGATCAGGGGCGCGGCAGCGTTGTTGGTTTCCAATTGCACCTGTACCGGGGTGCCTGTGATATCGATCGTGTTGCCTGCGCTGTAGAGATACGAACCTTGACGCCCGCGAACTGTATGTTGCGCTTCGAACGGATCTCCACCCTGTGCTATGCGAACCAAGAAGTTGGTGGCGTTGTCGTCGTTCAGGTTGCACTGCCATTGGAGGCCATAGGCCGTGGGCTCCGAGGAGTAGGAACACAATCCCTCGGCGACATATGCTCGCGCAAGGTTTAGCACTTGGTTCCGGAACACAATGTCATCGTGATCCTCGGTGTAACCTGTAACTATGCCTTCGGCGAGTGGATCCTGAATGGCCTCCGGCGATAGGTTGATGATGTTGTCCTGAATTGAGAAAGCGTTCGCGTGTGTGGTGAAAATAGCGCGATGGCGAGATTGCCAGTAGAACTCATCTGGATGGGTCAACACAGGTGTCCACCGCCCCATCAAGTAGGTATTGTCCGTAATGCTCAATCCCGTCTGCCCAGATAGGTAGTTGCCGCAGATGTTGTCGATGAAGGTGTTGCCGCGTATGGTGGTGTACAGGCCGCCCACGCTGTTGGTGCCGTGTATGGCGTGGTCCAAATTGCTGAAGATGTTGCCCAGATCGCTGCCGGGTGGGCAATCGAAGCCTTCGCACGGCTCAACCTTCAGGTAGGCGTTGAAGGCCTCAATGCCGTGGCCCATTTCCAGGCTTACGTTGAACCCGGTTCGGGTGTTCGTCATGGTGCAGCCATGCACCCGCAATTCCACGTCGGCAGCAAGAATGTGCGCTCTTGGAGTCAGCGAGGGATCGTTCAACACGGCATCGGTGATGAAACGCGTGTTGATGAAGCGGTCCTTGGCGGGGATCGGCAGGGCAACAGGCGGCGATGAGGAGATCCCTTCGGGTGACACCCATTCCTTGCAAACGGCATCGATACGGTTGTTCCGGAAGATAGCACCGTTCGTTTGGATCACGCCGCCATACACGTTCGGTGTTGTGTTCGCAATGCCGGGGTCGGCAGGGTCACCTTCGCCGCACAGAGCGCCGACAAGGGCATTGCTTATTTGACCATTGCTCTCCATGTAGATCTGTCCGGGATAGGATTCTAGGATCGGCGGGTTCTCAGGATCGTTGTACGACAAAGCACGCACCCCATCCCACATCTGCGCAGGCCCATCACAGCCGATCCAATTGCGCACTTGACCGCCGTTCCTGAGGTTCAGCGTACCGCCCGCCAATACCGTGACATTGCTCGGGATCGTGGGCGTGCTCGCTTTGAAACCTAATGTGCCACCATCGATCGTAAGGGTGGCCTCGTCATGCACAATGAAACTGCCCTCGACGTTGTAGTGGTCCGTGATGATCTCTTCCCCGCTCGTTATGTGGTGCTCGTTGCTGCCGTCCATGGTGAACTCCGCAGGCGGTGTACCGGTTTGGAATAGCACGATGCTGGCCCAAGGCTCCAGCGTTACAGCCTGACCGGGTGCGTAGAGGGTGCCGTACACATCGCTCCACAAACCGCACGCTGGGTTGGCGGCGGTGCCTTCAGGCACGATGAAGGTGCCGTTGTTTGTGGCGGCTACGTTCTGTGGATCGGCTTCGGTGCCGGGGAGGTTAGCGTAGTAACGCAGGATGTGGTTGGCGGCGATCTGGGCGTCGTAAGCAGGATCAAAGGTCACTTCCTGTACGGATAAGTCATCAATGGTCATGCTGCCACTGGTTTGCACTGTTGCTCCATAGCGGCCATGCTCAATGTTGAAGTACATGTAGTCGTTGCCGGGATGATCGTCCACATCCACCAACAACGAATACGCGGTAGGCGTCGTACCGACCTGAATAAACCGGCCGCCCTGGTTACCAAAGGTCTCCCTGTAGTGGAACCCGGCATACAAGGTGGTATTCTCCGTGGCGGACAGCGTGAAATTCAACCGGTACTTGCCACCGACAGCCGTAGGAGGCGAGCAGTTCCTTTCGAGCCACGGCGACCCCTGGCTCAACATCGCGCCACCCACATCCGACCTGCTGCCGGGAATACCAAAGCACTCCCACAAGGTGGTCTCCGTTCCTGGATCGGGGACGCTTAGGACGGTTGAGCCGACGGAGGCTACCGAGTGATCTTGTAGTGCGTACGAACTGCCTTGTGCCCCCGGTTCGTGCTGTGTCTGCCATTCAGGTATGGTGAGCGCGTACGAGAACTGGGCATTCGAAAAGTTCGCATTCCGGTATTTGGTCCCGATCCGGAATGGTGCAGGGCCGAATGGCTGGTGGTAGTGGTTGCCGCTGAAGCTCCCGAAGTTCACCAACGCCGCTAGCGAGCCCGGCCAGACATGCGATTGCTCCAAACAGAACTGTGCCCCGGATAGGCAATAGGCGATGTTGTTGGCGTAGCTATCGTTGTAGGAAGCGCGATAGTTCGGGTAATCGCCGGTTGGGCCATAGCCTTGATTCGTGGAGAGGTTGTTGCCGTCGCCGCCACAAAAGGTAGGCGAAACGTTCATGTAGTTGGAATAGTCGGTCATACTCAACTGCACCCTATTGTTGAACAATGTGTTGCCAAGCACCTGTTCATTGCTGCTGCACAGGGTGTGGTCCACATGGATGCCCTTGTCGCAACCGCTTACCACGTTCCCTTCGATGGTGGCGTTGGTAATGCTTCGGTTGCCGAAATAGATCCCATAGCTGATGTCCTCATATGCAAAGTAGGGCACACCGCTCGGATTGGACCCCGCCGTGCTCACCAGGTTCACATCCGTATCGCCCACATCAACGATCACGTTGTCCCGGATCACCAGTTGATCCGAATTGTCGAACTGGATCCCGCCTCCATCGTTCAGGATGGCCAGGCAATGCCTGATATAGTTGTTCGCGATCGTCCCAGTTCCGCCGGCGTTGATCGCTGCGTAGCCGATGTCCAGGAATACGTTCCGTAGCACTTCATAGTCGTCTCCACCTACATCTATACCCATGTGCCCGCCGAACCCACTTCGGCCAAGGCCAGGCACCATGCCTATCCGCTCGAAGGAATTGTCCGTGATGCTCGATGCATCCGCATAGTGCAGGATCGCCCTGTCGTACACATCCGCGAACGAGTTGTGGTGGATGCTATTCCCACCGGGCGCGGGAATGGAGTTCTTATCGTCTATTCCGATCTTCAGGTGGTGAAAGGCGCATTGTGTGATCTCGATATCATGTGAGCCAAGTCCGTCACCTCGGAGGGCAATACCAGCCTCCACTTGATTCGCGAAATCCACCTCTTGTACCAAGATGCCAGAAGTGATCGGTGCACCGCCTTTGATGTTCACTCCGTAAGAATGCCAAGCTGCCCGAACGTTTGTCGGTGCAGTGAGCGAACCGGTCTTGTAGTACACGCGGTCCTCGGCATCCACGAAGCACCACTCACCTGCAACATCCATGAGCGCTTGTGCGCCTTGGAAGAAGAAGCCCCAATCCTTGTTCTCCATGCTCTGCACTTGCGGGCTGCAGACCACAGTTGCCGGTGACGTATTCACCCCGGTCACCGTGCTCAGTTGGTATTGCCAGTTGTACGTGCGCGCAACCAGTTCTGCGCCCAACAGATCGCTCATGGTGCCCGGGAAAGGCGTTCCCGCTATCGTGCTCGTTCCACCCCCACTAGTGCAGTTGGAATTCCTGATCCAGCCGCTGTTGGGAAAGCGCGCAGGTGTCTGTAGCAGGCCGTTGGCGAACAAGTATTTCGGAGTGATTCCCGGTGGTATTGGCGCATACCAAACGTCCGTTGTCCCATCTTGCTGCCAAGCCAGCTCAACACTGCCGTAAACGATCGGCCTGGCCCCTTCTCCATTCAACGGATAAGCTTGGATCGTGACATTCTGTGCGCTATTGGCAATGTCGATCTGCCCAGGGAATCGACCTCCTCTGTAAAGGTGCAAGTTCGTGTTGCTGGGCAATCCGTTGCCGTATACCGAATTGAGCTTGGCGATGGTCTTCCACGGCGTGTTCTCCGTATTGGTCGTATAGGTGTCGTCACCTTCTATTTCGTCGAGGTAAATGTCTTGCGCGTGGGCTGCCATCCCTCCCAACCCTGCGTCAGCCAAGGGTTTCAAAATGGGGGGGGTAATAAAGCTCAATACCAGCGCGGCTTTCAGTAGGTTGGGGTAGTGCAGCATGGCAAAGGGTTTTGGGAGTGCCCCTAAGTAAAGCCCGCCCCGGCCGGTTGCAGTGGCCTGTTGATAAATGGCGGGAGATCCGATCGGGGTCCCGGCTAGGGAAATAGGGGGCCAGTGGAGAAGTGGGGTACTCCACCGGACTCCAGGCTTTGGCACCCGGTGCTTTTCGCAGTATGGTTGAAAATCGAGACCGCCGGTACTGATCTTCAACCACAATGGCCCCCGCCCACCTGAAATTGGACAAGCTATTGGTGGTCTATCCCGGCGTCCGCCGGTATCCGTTGGCGCCAAGGGTGGAGGCACTCCCCTTCAGTGAGTTGGTCTCCATCTACTAGGTCATGCCCAGGGCTATCGGTGTCATCGGCGTCATCTGTGGACAGCATGTGAGGAGGTGGTTGTGCTCGCGGAACTGGATATCAAGCCCGATAGCCTTGAGGTCACGTCCTGTGGGCTGTGCCCGTATAGGTATTTCCCCTAGATTCGCGCCCCCAAATCAACCGAAATAGTCACATGACCAACCGGTACGAAACCGTCTTCATTCTAACTCCCGTTTTGTCTGAGGACCAGACAAAGGAGACGGTAAAGAAGTTCAAAGACCTGATCAAAGCAGGCGATGGCAAGGTCCGCCATGAAGAAAGCTGGGGAATGCGCAAGCTCGCGTATCCCATCCAGAAGAAGTCCACGGGCTTCTACCACCTGATCGAGTTCGAAAGCGAAGCCGCCTTCGTTGCCAAGCTCGAGACCGAATACCGTCGTGATGAGCGCATTATCCGCTTCCTCACGGTGGCCATGGACAAGCATCACCTGGCCTTCGCTGAGAAGCGCAGGAACAAGGCGAAGAAAGAGAACGCTGAACCCGCAAACGCTTAAGCCATGGCCGCCGAGAACAACAGCGAGATCCGCTACCTGACGCCGATCGCGATCGAGACGAAGAAGGAGAAGTACTGCCGCTTCAAGAAGATGGGCATTACGTACATCGACTACAAGGACAGCGACTTCCTCCTGCGCTTCGTGAACGAACAAGGCAAGATCCTGCCCCGCCGCCTTACAGGCACCAGCCTGAAATACCAGCGGAAAGTGGGCCAGGCCGTAAAGCGTTGCCGCCACTTGGCGTTGATGCCTTACGTGGCCGATATGATGAAGTAACCCTCCACAACAGAACGACCATGGAAGTCATCCTGAAACAAGACGTGGAGCACCTCGGTTTCGCCGACGATGTGGTGAAGGTGCGCGAGGGCTACGCTCGTAATTTCCTGCTGCCGCGCGGGTTGGCCACTGTGGCCACCGAAAGCGCGCGCAAGCAGCTCACCGAAACATTGAAGCAGCGCTCACACAAGCTCGCCAAGATCAAGGCCGATGCGGAGCGGATGGCCAGCGGCCTTGGCGACAAGACCTTGCGCATCGGCGCCAAGGTCGGCGAGAAGGGCCGGATCTTCGGCAGCGTGAACACCATCATGATCGCCGATGCCCTCAAGGCCATCGGCTTCGAGGTGGACCGCAAGCACATCAAGCTCAAGGGCGAGGCGATCAAGAGCATCGGCAAGTACGAGGCCGAGGTCACCTTCCACCGCGATGTGGTGCGCACCATCCCCTTCGAGGTGGTGGAAGAGTGACAGCTTCGCTTCGCTCGCGGTGACGTCGGGCGAAAGTGATCTAGAATAGGAGAGGGCCTGCCGTTCGGCGGGCCCTCTTTCTTTGTGGCCCATGAAGATCGCGCGCTTCGAGCTCTTTCCGCTTCGCATTCCGCTGAAGGCGCCCTTCGTTACATCCCTCGGTGCCTTACGCGAGGTGGAGAGCGTGGTGTTGCGTGCAACGACCGGCGATGGCTTGATCGGCTGGGGCGAGTGCAACCCTTTCTGGTCCATCAATGGCGAAACGCAGGAGACCTGCTTAGCCGTGGGCAAGCACTTGGCCAAAGCGTTGATCGGTCATGATCCCTCGGATATTGAAGGCGCGCACCGGATCATGGACCGCTTGATTTTCGGCAACAACAGCATCAAGAGCGCTTTCGACATCGCGTTGCACGACCTCGCCGCGCAAAGGGCCGGGCTTCCGCTGTATCGCTTCCTTGGTGGAAGAGAGAACCGACAACTGACAACCGACTACACGGTCAGCCTTGGTTCGCCAGAGAAGATGACGGCTGATGCTCCGGATATCGTTCGCAGCGGCTTCTCGGTGATCAAGGTGAAGCTCGGCAGTGGTGTGGAGGAGGACATCGCTCGCATTCGTGCCATCCGCGAAGCGATAGGCGACACGATCCCGCTGAGGATCGATGCGAACCAGGGATGGACGCCGGAAATTGCCATTCATGTGTTGAACGCGCTTGCTCCCTTCAACATCCAGCATTGCGAAGAGCCTATCCCGCGCTGGCAATTCATGGAGATGCGGCGTGTGAAAGAGGCGTCGCCGATCCCCATCATGGCGGATGAGAGTTGCTGCGACCATCACGATGCCGAACGCTTGATCGGGCTGGGTGCATGCCAACGCTTCAACATTAAGCTCGGCAAAAGCGGTGGTTTGTTCAAGGCGAAGAAGATCATCGCCCTCGCGGAACAAGCAGGTATGGAAGTGCAGATGGGCGGCTTCTTGGAATCGCGACTGGGATGGACAGCAGCGGCGCATATGGCATCGACGAGCGACGCGGTGAAGTACTGCGACATGGATACGCCGCTGATGTTCATCGCCGATCCAGTGTTCGGTGGCATCGTGTACGGTCCAGCCGGGACGATCGCAGTTCCGGATGCTCTTGGGTTGGGAGCTTCTGTAGATCCCAGCATTCTGATGGGCGGAACGGCGGTCGAGTGAACGCCTACATCAGGATGTTATTCTGCGGCGTCAACGGCGGCGGTACGTCCTTTTCTCCGAGCATCTCGCGCAAGTCGATCTCGATGGTGCGCGTGATGGCCGTGATGGGCACATCGTTGGCACCGCCTTCGAAAGGGTTCTCGGTGGCTTCGCCGATCTTCTCCATCATGTTGAATACCCAGGCCACCAACGCGCTGAAGGGCACAGTCAGCCAGATGAAGCCATCGCCCATCTTGGCGAATTCGCCCAGCATGCCGAAGGGCACCAGGTTGATGAAGAGCTTGGTGAACATGAGGTTGAGCGTGCCGAACTGGCGTGGATAGGGGAAGTTCTTGATGCGTTCGCACTTGCCTTGCTGGGCATAGAGGTCCACCAGCAGTTTCTCCAGTTCCATGTGGCGGAAGTCTTCGATCAGGCCTTGATCCAGGAGTTGCCGAAGGTCCTTCGATTGCATGGCGATCAATTGCGTCGCCTTGTTCGACTTGCCCAGCACCTCCGCTTTCTCCTCGAGCGTGATCAAGCCCGTGAGCGCGTCCTCCATCCTGTTCTCCACTTCATCCACCTGGTACCAACGCTGGTATTCGCGGTTGTACACCTTGATCATGTGTTCCCAAGCGCGCGGCTGTCGCAGCTGGAAGCGCAGCGCGTGCATCCAGGCGATGTGCCGGTGGATGAGCCGTGCGTGCACCCTTTCCAGTTCCGCGTCATCCACGCCCCCTTTGGCATGCCGGGCGGTGATGAAGTCGATGACCATGATGCCCCAGGCACGGCTGGTGTTCACGATGGCGCCATAGATCTGGCGTGCTTCCCACAACCGGTCGTAGGAGGAGTTGTTCCGGAAGCCGGTGATGAAGGCCAGTGCCGTGCCCACCAGTGCGATGGGCACCCATGGCAGCGTCAGCCATTTCCAGCCCACCACTTCGAACAGGACCGTGGGCACGATGGCCAGGAATAGGAACCAGTAGATATCGCGGCGGGTCCAGAACAGGACTTCGCGCAGCGTGAAACGTCGTCCAGCGTGCATGTGGGAGCAGTTGCGCCAAAGATGGAGCACCGGAGCTTCAGTGGGAGGACCGCCTTGAGGCTTGTCAGTTCGCCTTCATCCCGATCGCTTAAGTTCGCCCCGATGCACCGCCTCGCCTGCTTCCTATTGGTGCCGATCCTGTTCGCCGTGGCGGTGGCTCCATCGTTGTACCTGCTCCAGTTCCAAGTGCGCCGGGCGTACATCGAACGGGAGCTTTGCGTTCAGCGCGATGTGATGGCGGGCATGCGCACCTGCCATGGCGAGTGCCAATTATCGAAGAAGTTCAGAGCCTTGGAGCAGGAGGCGGCGAAGGATTTCCCTGCCGAGCGGCTCGGGTTCCGCACGGCGCCGATGTTGCTCCAGGCCTTCGCGGTCAGGGTGCCGAGCGCGGATTCCTCGGATCGTTGCTTCCCGCCTTTCATCGCCGGTGAAGAGCATGGCTTCCATTCGCCAGCCGAGCCGGTGCCGTGGTGCTGAGTTCAACCGGATGGCGCGCATCGTGTACGGTGTGCGCAGGGTAGAACATCAACACCTCCTTCATGAAATTCATCCTCTCGTTCTGGATGGCGCTGTTGCTGCCGTCCATCAGTATCGGGTGCGATGTGTGCGGCATCTTCCTCGGGATACAACCGCACGATCGCACCACTTCCTTCAGCCTGCTCTGGCGCTACCGGCGCCTGGAGGGCACACTACCCGCTGCGCTTTCCCTGGTACCCAAGCACGGTGCGCACGATGCGACCACCCTTGCCACGCCCGAGACGCATTACCGCGAGTTGTACCAAGTGGCCGAATTCCGGGGCGATATCTGGTGGAAGCCTCGCTTCGCCACGCTCGTCTCCCTCCCGCTGGTGAACAACTACCGCGCAGTGGACGGTATCATCCGAAACGACGTCTACGGGGTGGGTGATCCGCTATTCATCGCCCGCTACCTGCTCGTGAACACCAAATGCCTCTCCATGGATGAACGCACGGTACATCGGGTCTTGCTCGGTGCCGGCGCGAAGCTTCCGCTCGGCCGCCATGATATGACCTACCGTGGCGGAGAAGTGGAGCACGACCAGCAGCCCGGCAGTGGTTCGCTCGATCTGCTTGCATCGGCCGAGTACATGGTTCGTCGCGGTCGCAACGGTGCCAGCCTCAGCCTAATCGGGCGCGGCAACGGCGCCAACGCCGATGGGCATCGGATGGGCCACGGGCTCAGCACCACGATCGAAGCGTTCCGCCGGTACGACATCGGCGAGCACTGGAAGTTGATGCCCTCCTTGGGCATCTATCATGAACTGTCCGGCAAGGATGCCATGAGCGGCGAACCAGCGCAGGGCACCGGCAGTTCCACTCTTTTCACCCACGCAGGAGTCCGCGTGTGGTGGCGATCCTGGGGCCTCAGTTCCACCTTTCAGTATGCCGTGGCGCATGCCTTGGGTGATGAGATGATACCCAACCGGGAGCGCGTTGTCATCGGACTTACCTACAACCTCATAAACAACTGAACACATGCAATACTCCAAACTGGCTTTGATGACCTTGCTGGCGCTCTCCATGGCATCGTGCAAACGCGACGATGAGGAGGATGACACCACAACCCCGACTCCTGTCGGCACTGGTACGGTCAAGCTATCCTTCACTTTCATGAACGGGGCGTCTCCGTACGATATCAATACCACAGTACAGGATGGAGCGGGGCACGATGTGCGCTTCAGCACATTGAAGTTCTACGCCTCCGATTTCCATCTCACCGATGATGCGGATGTGGAGGTTGCCGAGTTCCACGAGACCGTCGTTCTGGTCGACGCAAGCGCGAGCAGCAACCTGTTCACTTTGGGCGCCATGTCCCCGTCCCATGTGCATGAGGCGCACATCACCCTCGGCCTTGATGCGACCCTGAACCATGCCGACCCCACCTTGGCGGAATACCCATTGAACCTGCCGGATATGCACTGGAGCTGGAACCCTGCGGCGGGCTACAAGTTCCTGGTGCTGGAAGGCCACGTGGATGGCAATGGCGATAGCGATTTCGACGATGTGGAAGATCTGCCCATCACCTACCACTGTGCCACGGATGCGCTCCTGCGTGAAACCCATGTTCATATCCATGCCGATGTGGATGCCGGCGCCACCGTTACCATGCAGGCCAAGGTGGATGTGGCCCACCTGATCAGCGGCCTCGATTTCCTGAACATGAACCTGGCCATGGGCGGTACGGCTGCGAACATCACGGCGATGGACAGCCTGGTGACGGCCATCGATGAGCTGTGACGCGGGACTGCGGATGCACAGGAGCGGGCCGCCATCGCGGCCCGCTTCGTTTTCCGGGCCTCTGCCGGGTGCGGGTTACCTTCGCGGCCCGAACCACCAGCCACAGGAATGACCCAGATCTTCGACCTCGACATGATCAAGGCGGTCTATGACCGCTATCCCGCCCGAGTTGCAGCCGCCCGCAAGACCGTGGGCAAGCCGCTCACCCTTACGGAGAAGATCCTCTACGCGCACCTGTGGGACGGTGAAGCGAAGGGAGCCTTCGGCCGCGGCAAGGATTATGTCGATTTCGCGCCCGACCGCGTAGCCATGCAGGATGCAACGGCCCAAATGGCATTGTTGCAGTTCAGCACCACCGGCCGCAAGACCGTGGCGGTGCCAAGCACTGTTCATTGCGACCACCTCATCCAAGCACGAGTTGGCGCCAAGCAGGACTTGCAGGACGCGTTGCTGAAGAGCAACGAGGTCTTCAACTTCCTGGAGAGCATCAGCAACAAATACGGCATCGGCTTCTGGAAGCCCGGCGCGGGCATCATCCATCAAGTGGTGCTGGAGCAGTACGCCTTCCCCGGCGGCATGATGATCGGCACCGACAGCCACACCGTGAACGCGGGCGGCCTGGGCATGGTCGCCATCGGCGTGGGCGGTGCCGATGCCTGCGACGTAATGAGCGGCCTGGCCTGGGAACTGAAGTGGCCCAAGCTCATCGGTGTGAAGTTGACGGGCAAGCTCAGCGGTTGGGCTTCTTCCAAGGATGTGATCCTGAAAGTGGCCGGCATCCTCACGGTGAAGGGAGGGACCGGAGCCATTGTCGAGTACTTCGGCCCGGGTGCTGAGAGCTTGAGCTGCACCGGAAAAGGCACTATAGCCAACATGGGCGCGGAGATCGGCGCGACCACATCGACCTTCTCCTACGACGACTCCATGTCGCGCTATCTGAAGGGCACCGGTCGAGCGGAGGTCGCGGCAATGGCCGACAGGATCAAGGAGCATCTGCAAGGCGATCCGGAGATCTACGCCTCGCCGGAGAAGTACTTCGATCAGGTGATCGAGATCGACCTGAGCACCTTGGAGCCGCACGTCAACGGACCGTTCACTCCTGACCTCGCTTGGCCCATCAGCAAGTTCGCGGCGGCTGTGAAGGAGAACAACTGGCCCGCGAAGCTCGAAGTGGGCTTGATCGGCTCCTGCACCAACAGCAGTTACGAGGACCTTACGCGCAGCGCTTCGCTCGCCAAACAAGCCGTGGAAAAGGCTGAGGACGAAGAGCGAATTCACCATCACTCCTGGCAGCGAGCAGGTGCGCTACACCGCCGAGCGCGATGGCATCCTGGCCACCTTCGATGCCATGGGCGGCGTGGTGCTGGCGAATGCCTGCGGCCCGTGCATCGGCCAGTGGGCGCGCCACCGCGCGGGCGGCGACGAGCCGAACACGATTGTTACCTCCTTCAACCGCAACTTCGCGAAGCGCAATGATGGCAACGCGAACACGCATGCGTTCGTCGCCAGTCCTGAGATCGTCACGGCATTGGCCATCGCCGGCGACCTCACCTTCAACCCGCTCACCGATGAATTGGTGAACGAGGAAGGGAAGAAGGTGCGGTTCGATGAACCCAAGGGCATCGAACTACCACCGTTGGGCTTCGATGTGGAGGATGCCGGCTACAAGGCCCCGGCTGCTGATGGCAGCACGGTGAGCGTGGTGGTGAAGCCCGACAGCGAGCGCCTTCAACTGCTCGCACCATTTCCTGCTTGGAACGGCAAGAACATCACCGATGCCGTTGTGCTCATCAAGGCCAAGGGGAAAGTGTACCACCGATCACATCAGCATGGCCGGTCCGTGGCTTCGCTACCGGGGCCACTTGGATAACATCAGCAACAACACGCTCATCGGCGCCACCAACGCTTTCAATGGCGAGACCGACAGGGTGAAGAGCCAGATCACCGGCGAATACGGACCGGTACCTGCCACCCAACGCGGCTACAAAGCGGCTGGCATATCAAGCATCATCGTGGGCGACCAGAACTACGGCGAAGGCAGTAGCCGAGAGCACGCCGCCATGCAGCCACGCCACTTGGGTGTTAGCGCGGTGCTGGTGAAGAGCTTCGCCCGCATCCACGAGACCAACTTGAAGAAGCAAGGGATGCTGGCCCTCACCTTCAGCAACGAAGCTGACTATGACAAGATTCAGGAGGACGACCGTGTCGACTTCACGGACCTCACCGCCTTCGCACCGGGCAAGCCGCTCACGCTGGTGTTCAAGCACACCCCGTCCCGCTCTGGCGGGAAGGCCGGTGGAAGTGATACCATCGTGTGCAACCACACCTACAATGCGCAGCAGATCGAGTGGTTCAAGGCAGGCGGTGCGCTGAACATCATCCGGGCGCAGCAGAAGGGGTGAGCTGCTGTTCTGCTCTGGATTTCCTACGGGCACCGCAAGTTGTTCACCTTCCGCAGAGGATTTCCACTGGTCCCTGTCAGTTGCTGAATGACGGCCCAGGCATAGATTTAGCCCCGCAAACGCGAAAACAACCAAACTCAACAACATGAAGAAGATCATAACAGTAGTAAGCGCGCTGGTGCTTGGCATGAGCGCGATGGCCCAAGACAACCAGATCTCCCTGGGATTGGATGCAGCGCTGCCCATGGGCGATTTCGGCGACTTCTACACCCTCGGTATCGGACCTGCTGCGGGCTTCGAGCTTCCCGTCGGTGATAACCTTGGTATCACGGCCCAGTTGAGCTACCAGATCCTGATGGTCCAGTCGGATTTCTCTGACCTCGTGAAGAGCGCAAGCATGATCCCCATCCAAGCCGGTCTGAAGTACTACTTCCAGGACCAGCAGGAGGGCTTCTACGGCCATGCGCAACTCGGTGTCCACATGTCGAGCGTGACAACGGAGGACCAGAGCTTCACCTTCCTCGGCACGACCACCACCATCGAGGGCAGCACGGAATCGAGCAGCAACTTCAGCTGGGCCATCGGTGTAGGTTACCAGATGGAGAAGCTCGACCTGGGCCTCCGCTACAACAGCATTTCGCCTGATAGCGATATCGAAGGTGCCGAGGCGTCCAACTACCTCGGAATTCGAGTTGCTTACTTGATCTCTCTGGACTAGGCAAGGTTTTCATGCTGAAGGGCCGCTCCACATGGGGCGGCCCTTCTTGTTCCCATCAATCAAGGAGGCTAGGTTGATAACGCCTGGTTAGGACATCGTCGAACGCATTGAACGGGGGGCAACTTCGTCCTTCAAACCCACACACCATGCGCAAGCACCTGCTGGTTACCTCGATGCTCGTAGGCGTGAGCACGGCGCTCTTCGCCCAGAAACCCACCGAAGGAGATGCCTCATCCCTGGAAGTTCAGCTCAACCTGACTGGCGATGTGAACACGATAGTGGCTCCCATGCTCAAGTACCGCTATTTCATCTCTGACAAGATGGCTATTCGGTTCGGCCTTGGTCTGCAGAGCAGCACGTCCACGGACAACTATACCGAGAACAACGACGGAACAGGCGGGAAAGGCAAGGCGGAGGTGAAGATCATGGAATGGATGGCCGCACCCGGCTTCGAGTACCACTGCGCCGGCACCGAGCGCCTCTCGCCATACGTAGGCCTCAGCATCGGAATCGGCGGAGGCAAGAGGACCGACAAATGGACCAACTACAACGGATTGTACTTCGAACAGAGCTACAACGTCGATTCGGAACAGTCCTATTCCTCTTTCGGCGTCGGCGTGCTGGCTGGCGTCGATTTCTACTTCGCCCAGAATTTCTTCGTGGGTGCCGAGATGGGCTTGACGACCCAGAGCACCACCTACAAGGAAGGCAAAGCCACCGTCTCCGATAATGGCACCACGACATCCTTCAAGGTCCCGGAAGCGAAGGAAAGCTCCATGGGCATCTCCGAAACTGCGGCCATTCGCCTGGGCTGGCGCTTCTAAGAGGTTTGGTTGTTTCTCGCACAGGGCCGCTCCGCAACGAGCGGCCCTTCTGCTTTCACGGCACGGTGGTTGTCAACGGCGCGTTCCGGGCCACTCTTTACCTTGGCCCGCCGCCCAAGAACCCGCTTTCCACATGAAGATCATCCGCAACCCTTTCATCGCCTTCTCCCTCGCACTCCTGCCCTTGAGCTTGGCGGCCCAGCAGATTGATACGGTGCGCACCTGGATCGTCAACGGCGATTTCGAGCAGCTCGATGGCAAGAAGCTCAAGCGCCCCGGCGGCATCCAGTACGCCAAAGGCTGGAGCAGCGCCACCGGCAAGAAGGTGGACCTCTTCAGCGAGAACGCCACGGTGGAGAGCACGGTGAGCACCCCCAAGAACTTCGCTGGCGAGCAGAGCGCGTTGAGCGGAAGCAATTACGCGGGGGTGCGCTGGTGGAGCTACCAGAACAAGGAGCCCCGCACCTATTTGCAAACGCAGATGAAGCACAAGATGAAGAAGGACTCGCTCTACTGCGTGCGCTTCTATGCGAACCTCGCCGACCTGAGCAAGTACGCCACGGGCGAGTTGGGCGCTTACTTCAGCAAGGACAAGATCGCGCAGGAGGAGGCCATGAGCCTCACCTACGACGTGACGGTACCTGCGGTGCGCACCAAGGTGTACAGTGACATGTTCAGCTGGGTGGGCGTGTGCGGCACCTACGAAAGCAAGGGCAACGAGGAGTACATGATCATCGGGAACTTCGCCGCCAGCGAGAAGACGCCCAACGAGAAGACCAAGCGGCCCAAGGGCGAAACGCGCCCCCAGGTCTTCAGCGCGTACTACTACATCGATAACGTGGAGGTGTACCAGGTGAAGAACAGGAGCTCCTGCACCTGCGAGCAGCTCAAGGACGCCGAGAGCGAGTACATCTTCAGCCGCAAGGGCGTGACGCCTCCTGGCCTGAAGCCTGCCGACAAAGCCGAGCGCCAGACGATCTACTTCAAGCGTTTCCAGCGCCTCGTCGATCCTTCCATGGAACCCTGGGTGCAGGACGTCGTGGAAGCCATGACGGAGGACCCGAACCTGAAGGTCGAGCTCATCGGCCACTTCGATGCCACGGAGAACGAGCGCACGCGTGTACGTCCTGATCTGGTGCCCCTGGCGAAGGAGCGTGCCGAAGCCGTGCGCGATGCACTGGTGGAAGCGGGTATCGATACAGCGCGGATCTCGGTATCGGCGAAGGACGCCAACGAGCCTGCGGATGAGAGCGGCACCGAGGTGGGCATGAGCAAGAACCGCAGAGTGCAGGTGGTGGTGAAGAGGTAGCGGAATGCCAGGTGGAAGAGTGCAAGAGTGGAAGGGTGACCTCCACCTTGCACTCTTCGTCATTCGGTGCGTATTGGACGGTATCTTGACATTCCAAACACAAGGTCATGGCATCGTTCAAGGATTTCGAGGAGATCATCGCCTGGCAACAAGCCGTCGAATTGGCGGGTCGCATTCACGCCAAATTCTACGACCATAGGGATTTCTCCTATCGCGACCAGATCAGAAGGGCTGCCACTTCGATATCGAGCAATATCGCTGAGGGGTTCGACCGAGGCTCGAACAAGGATTTTCGGCGCTTCCTATGTATCGCCAAGGGATCATGCAACGAGGCGCGCTCGCTGCTCTGGGTAGGCAAGCGCTACGGGTATATCGAGCAGGATGAGTTGGATGAATTGCGAGCCGAGTGCCGACGCATCAGTGCCACGACCCAGAACCTCATCGGATCACTACGGATTGATGCCGTTCGTTCCGTGGTCGCATGGATCTGGCCGTTCAGTTCACTGCTTGCCCATCCGTGATCGATCCTTAGCACGGACCAACCCTTCCACCTTTGCACTCTTCCACTACTGCTCCTATTAAAGGCGATCGTCGCGTCATACGTGCATGGACCATGTACGACTGGGCGAATTCGTCTTACTCGCTCACCATCACCAGCGCCATCTTCCCGATGTTCTATGTCGCGGTGACGCAGGCCTTCGGCGAGGACCGGTTTGTCGCAGAGTACGGTGTGCCGTCGGCCTCGCTCTACTCGTACGCGCTGTCCGCTGGCTTCCTTCTGGTAGCGCTCATCGTGCCCTTGCTCAGCGGCATCGCCGACCACCGGGGCAACAAGCTCAACTACCTGAAGTTGTTCTGCTATGTGGGCTCTGCGGCTTGCGCGGGGCTTTACTTCTTCTCCGTGGAGCATGTGTGGATCGGCATGGCCTGCATCGTTCTGGCCTGCGCTGGTTTCTCGGGCAGTCTGGTGTTCTACGATGCCTACCTGCCTGAGATAGCGGAGAAGAAGGACCATGATCGCATCAGCGCACGGGGCTATACCATGGGCTACATCGGCAGCGTCATCCTGCTCGTCATCAACCTGCTCATGGTCATGCAGCCCGGTTGGTTCGGCATACCGGATACCGACGGGCTGCCCGCGAGGCTCACCTTCCTGAGCGTGGCACTCTGGTGGGCTGGCTGGGCGCAGTGGCCCTTCCGTGTGCTTCCGCACCGCACGGATGCGGGTCCCGAGAGGAAGCATGTGATCTGGAGCGGCTACCAGGAACTGCGCAAGGTGTGGCTGCAACTGCTCGGCTTGCGCCGGTTGAGACGCTACCTCATGGCTTTCTTCGTGTTCAATATGGGCATACAGACTGTGATGTACCTGGCCGTGAGCTACGCCAAGCAGGAGATCGTAGGCCCCGATGGTTCGCCCATCGCCGATGACAGCCTCATCATCAGTGTGCTCATCATCCAATTGGTAGCAGCCGTGGGCGCGGCAGCGTTCGTACAGCTCAGCAAGCGGGTGGGCAATGTGCGGGCGTTGCTCATCGGGTGCATCATCTGGGTGGGGGTCTGCCTCATGGCCTGGAGCATCCACCTGACCAATGAATTCTATATCCTCGCAGCCATCGTCGGTTCGGTCATGGGCGGCTGCCAGTCACTGAGCCGCAGCACCTACGCCAAGTTCCTTCCACCAACGCGTGACACCTCCAGCTTCTTCAGCTTCTACGATGTGAGCTATTACCTCGGTACCGTTCTGGGCACATTGGCCTATGGGCTGGTGTACCAGCTCACCGGCGATCTGCGCGCCACCATCATCGCCATCGGCAGCTTCTTCGTGCTGGGCGTTGTGCTCTTGCTGCGGGTGCCCAGGGGAGGAGGCGGTAGCAACGCCGTGATGCCGATCTTCGCCACCATGAGCGAGGAGCGCGATTGGGATGTGGTGATCGTTGGTGGCGGGATCGTTGGCGCCGCCACCTTGTACAAACTGCAAACGCGCTTCCCTTCATTCAGGATCCTGCTGCTGGAGAAGGAGAAGGCCCTGGCCGACCACCAGACCGGGCACAACAGTGGTGTCATCCACAGCGGGATCTACTACAAGCCTGGCAGCTACAAGGCCAAGAACTGCGTGGAGGGCCGTCATGAACTGGTGGCCTTCGCCAAGGAGCATGGTGTAAAGCACGATATCTGCGGCAAGCTCATCGTAGCCACATCGGAAGAGGAATTGCCGCGACTGGAGAAGATCCATAGCACTGGCGTAGCGAATGGCATCGAGGACATGGAGCGCATCGATGCGCAACGGATCAAGGAGATCGAGCCCTTCTGCGCTGGCATCGCTGGCTTGCGCGTGGGCTGCACGGGGATCATCGACTTCAGGGGAGCCACGGACAAGATGGCCGAATTGGCCTTGGTGATGCAGCCGCAGAGCCGTGTGGCGCTCGGCGAGGAGTTCCTGGGGATCGCGCCGGCCGATGGTGGAAGTGCGGTGCGCACCACCAAAGGCAGCTACCGGGCTCGCTTCGCGATCTTCTGCGGCGGCTTGCAGAGCGATCGCCTGGCAAAGGCCGATGGCGTGCCGGTGAAGGAGCGCATCGTGGGCTTCCGCGGCGATTACTACGAGTTGACCGAACAGGGCAGGCACAAGGTGAAGCACCTCATCTACCCCGTGCCCGATCCGCGATTCCCCTTCCTCGGTGTCCATTTCACGCGGATGACCGATGGCAGCATCGAGTGCGGGCCCAACGCGGTCTTCACCTTCAAGCGTGAAGGCTACGGCAAGACGGACTTCGACCTGCGCGACACCACCGATGCCCTCACCTACGGCGGCACCTGGAAGCTTTTCCTCAACAACATGAGCTATGGCATCAACGAGTACCGTCGTGCCTTCAGCAAACGCCTTTTCCTCAGAACGCTTCAACGACTGATCCCTTCGTTGACCATGGATGACATCGAGCCGGGCCGGGCAGGCGTACGTGCGATGCTCCTGGGCACCGATGGCAACATGGTGGACGACTTCCGGATAGAACGGCGCGGCAACCGCATCCATGTGCTCAACGCACCATCTCCCGCCGCTACGGCAGCACTGGCCATCGGTGGGCACATCGCCCAGATGGCGACGAAGGAATTCGGTCTGGTGGAAGCCTGATCGCTCAGCCGATCCTATACTGCTCGCTCACTTCGCTCCAGTTGAAGAGGAAGTAATTGAACAGCCCAGTGACCCGCTTGAGCACGATGGGGTTCGGCTGCCGCATGGCCTTGAAGTAGCTGTCCTGGTATTCGTACAGCTCGTACTCGGTGAAGAGCGCACGCGCCATGGCCAGCACGGTGTTCTTGCTGGGATGGTTCATGCGCTCCATACGTGCCTGAAGCGCCTTCACATCGCTTTCCACCTCGGTGCATCCATGCCCGATGGCTTGTGCGAATTTCGAAACGGAGAGCGAGAACATGCGCTTGTCCAGGCCGGGGCCCAGCGTGCGTTGCATTTCGATCAGATTGCCCGCCAGTGCGATCATGAGGAAGCGCTGGTCGTCCCGCTCGTCGATCGTGGGCTGCACCTCGAACTCCGGCGCTTCATTCACTTCGGCAACAACGGTAGCGAAACCTTCGGAGCCCATCTCCAACACCGTGTTCACGAACACGTTCGCCAGCTTGTCCTCTGTGATCTTCTTCTTTCCGAAGAGGGTCGCGATCATCATCAAATGGTTCCGGCGAAGTTCCGGGGATACGGCCCATCGATCCGGGACTACCTTTCGTCGGATTTCAACAAGGTTATCCACCCATGCCAAGCTCAACAGCGCTATTGCGCGAGTACGCCGACTATGATCTGTGGGCCAATACGCGATTCGTAGAGCGTCTCGCGCGGGAGACCGATGCCAGCCTCGATGCTCCAGTCGCCAGCAGTTTCCCTTCGCTTCGGAAAACGGTGTTGCACATCCGCGATGCGGAGAATGCGTGGCTCTGCCGCCTCATGGGCCAGCCCGTGCCGTGGCCGGCGGATGATAGGATGGACCTGCCTGGCCTGCTGCGCGTGAGCCGCGAACTGCACGCTTTCACCCACGGTTGCACGGAAGCCGACCTCGATGGGCCGCGCGAATTCAAGACACTGAAGGGCGATCCCCAAAGAAGCCTTGTGTGGCGAATGCTCCTGCATTGCTTCAATCATAGCACGCAACATCGCGGCCAGCTGATCACCATGATGCGCTCGCTCGGGCTGGCGGAGATACCCGCCAACGACCTTGTCGCATTCCAGAGAACATTAACGACCTGAGAACATTGGGTTAACATGGCGCTGGGTCTTTTGCGGCGCGATGTACCGACCCCACCACCCGTGGGCGCTGGCCATGCTATTGCTGGCCGTGCCTTGCGCGTTGAGCGCGCAGAATGAGAGCGATGAACGCGCCTTGGTCGAGATCCACGACGGGGTCACGATCAGCAGGGACTCGCTCTTCCTCATGAACCTGCGTTTCCGGATGCAGAACCGCATCGGCTTCACCACCGTCAGCGGTGAGGACCTGAGCGTGAAAGCCGTGGAAGCCCGTGTGCGCCGGCTGCGCTTACGCATGGATGGCTTCGTGCTCAACGACCGCATCCGCTACTACTTGCAATTGAATTTCTCCCGGCAGGACCTAGACCTGGTGGAGGATGTGGTGGCGCAACCGATCCGCGATGCCATGGTGTACTATCACTTCTCGAAGCATACCTACATCGGCTTCGGCCAGAGCAAATTGCCTGGTAACCGGCAGCGCGTGGTCTCCAGTGGCAACCTGCAATTCCCCGATCGCTCCATAGCCAACAGCACATTCACGCTGGATCGGGACTTCGGCGTATTCGGCTACCATACCATCCCCCTGGGGGGCCAGCAGGTGCAATTGAAAGGGGCGGTGAGCAGCGGCGATGGCAGGGGGGCATTGCCGCAGAACGAAGGCATGGCCTACACGGGCCGCATCGAGTGGTTGCCCCTCGGGTCATTCGCGAACAAAGGGGACTACAGTGAAGGCGACCTCGAGTTCGAGCCCAAGCCGAAGCTCTCCATCGCAGGAGGCTATTCCTACAACGACCGCGCGGTGCGCAACGGCGGCCAGCTCGGTGGCGAGCTGTTCACACCCACCGATATGACCACCTTCATGGCCGATCTGCTGTACAAGCAGCGTGGCTGGGCCTTCAGCGCAGAGTACTTCGATCGCCAGAGCGAGAAGCCCATCACCTACGACGCAGATAGCGCCGTCAGCTTCATCACCACCGGCCAGGGCCTTAACGTGCAACTGAGCAAATGCCTCCGCAGCAAGTACGAGTTCGCTGGCAGGTACACGTTGGTGGATCCTGCGGGCGATGTTGCAGCCTTGCGATCACGAACCGAGGAGGCCTTGCTTGGGGCGACCAAGTACCTCAACGGCCATCGCATCAAATTGCAGTGGTATGCGGGCTACCGCTGGACCAAGGGCATGATGGACTTCGATCACGCTGGCAACAACTGGACGACGATGTTCCAGGTCGAGTTCGGGATCTAGGGCATCACGCGCCCCAGCAGATCGATGCCGGTGTAGTTGTGCGGCGACAAGCTGTGCAAACGAGCCTTCACCTCCTCGGAAACATCGAGACCATCGACGAAGGCGCGCATGTCCTGCTCGGTGATGCGCTCCTTGCCGCGCGTCAGCTCCTTCAGGCGCTCGTAGGGCTGCGGGAAGCCTGCCCGGCGCAGGATCGTCTGTACGCCTTCGGCGATCACGGCCCATTGCGTGTCCAGGTCGCGGCGTATGGCGCCTTCGTTGAGCAGGAGCTTGCCCAGGCCTTTGCGAACTGCGTCGAGCGCGAGCATGGTGTGCGCCATGGGCACGCCGATGTTGCGCGTGGTGGTGCTGTCGGTGAGGTCGCGTTGCAAACGGCTGATGGGCAGCTTCTCGCTGAGGAAGGCGAACAGGGCATTGGCCACGCCGAGGTTTCCTTCCGCGTTCTCGAAATCGATGGGATTCACCTTGTGCGGCATGGCACTGCTTCCGATCTCGCCGGGCTTGATGCGCTGGCGGAAGTAGTCCATGCTGATGTACTGCCACATGTCGCGGCACAGGTCGATGAGCACCGTGTTCACGCGCCGCAGTGCATCGAAGAGCGCGGCCATATTGTCGTAATGCTCGATCTGCGTGGTGAATTGCTGGCGCTTGAGGCCGAGCTTCTCGTCCAGGAAGCGGTCGGCCAGTTGCACCCAGTCGAGCTCGGGGTAGGCTGCCTGGTGCGCGTTGAAGTTGCCCGTGGCTCCGCCGAACTTGCCCGTGAAGGGCACTTCGCGTAGCAGCTTCATCTGTTGGTCGATCCGTTCCACGAAGACTTGAAGTTCCTTGCCCAAGCGGGTTGGCGAGGCGGGCTGGCCATGCGTGCGCGCGAGCATGGGCACCTGCGACCACTCCAGCGCATAGCCGTGCAGCTTGTTGCGCAAGGCGATGATCGCAGGTACGTAGGCCTCGAACAAGAAGTCCTTGATCAGCAACGGCAGCGCCGTGTTGTTGATGTCCTGGCTCGTGAGCGCGAAGTGCACGAATTCCTTCTGCCTGTCCAGGCCGGCCTCCTCCAGCCGCTCCTTCAAGAAGTACTCCACCGCCTTCACATCATGGTTGGTCACCTGTTCGATCTCCTTGATCCTCTGCGCATCGCTGGTGCTCAGGTCCGTGACGCGCGGACGGATGGCCTCCACCTTCTTCACCGGCGTGCCGGCCAGCTCGGGCAGCGGTACTTCGCATAGGAAGAGGAAGTAGTCCAACTCCACCCGCAGGCGATAGCTCATGAGCGCCTGTTCGCTGAACCAGCGTGCCAGTCCTCGCGTGCGGTCACGGTAACGTCCGTCGATGGGGGAAATGGCGGTAAGCGCGTCCAGGTCCATGGGGCGGCGAAGGTAGGGGGCTTCGGTTCGGGGCGATGGCGCTCCGAGCTTCAAGGATGCACATGAGCCACGAAGCGACGATCTTCCATGCTGCGTCCGCACCGATGATGAACTTCGCCGCTCCACCTTCCAAGGGCATGACCTCCGATCTCAACCGCGGCTTCTCCAGCTTCTTCCGGGCGTGCGGTTTCGCCTTCAGCCACGGGCTTTGGTGGATGTTCCTGGTGCCCATCGTCCTGTGGGTGCTGCTCGCCTACGGCATGTTCCACATGCTGGAGGCCGCAACCGATGCCACGGGTGCCTGGGTGGCTGGCTACCTGGAGATCCCCTTGGAGCAGGACGACGCAGGCTGGTGGAGCGAGCTGAAGAACTGGCTGAACGGTGCGCGCGAGTCGGTCGTGGCCTGGGTGCTGCGCATCGCTGTGGGCTATCTGCTGTTTGTGGCGAACAAGTACATCGTGCTCGTGTTGCTATCCCCGCTGCTTGCCTACGCCAGCGAGCGTGCTGAAGAGGAACTCACCGGCAGGCGATTTCCATTCAGTCTGGCGCAGTTGATGAAGGATGCATTGCGCGGAGCGCTCATCGCCCTGCGCAACGGGATACTGGAACTGGCGATCAGCATCGGTATCTGGGTGCTCACCTTCTTCGTGCCCATCGTGGCGCCCTTCAGCTTCGTCATCCTCTTCCTCGTCTCCTCCTACTTCTACGGATTCAGCATGTTCGATTATGTGTACGAGCGCAGGCGCATGCGCATCGGCGAAAGCGTGCGCGCGGTGAACAGCCAGCGCGGCGCGGTCATCGCCAACGGCATGCTCTTCAACCTGCTCATGAAGATCCCGCTGGTGGGCCTCATGTTCGCGCCGGTCATGGCAAGCATCGGAGCGGTGATGGCCACGGTGGGGAAGGAGGGGGCGATGCTGGAAAAGGGTTGACATCGAATGGCGCGCAATGCGCATGGCAGCCGGGCCGTTCCTTTGCCGCTCCTGTTTGCGCAGGATAAGTAGTATGCCGCAAGCGATCGTCAGCGTAACCAACGACCTGAGCACTGATAACCGCGTGCATCGGACGTGCATCGTGCTGTGCGAATCGGGCTACGAGGTGCTGCTGGTGGGCAGGAAGCTCCCAGGAAGCCTTCCGCTGCACCGGCCTTACGCCACGAAGCGCATGGCTTTGCTGTTCCGCACGGGAGCGCTCTTCTACGCCGAGTACAACCTCCGGCTGTTCTGGTTGTTGCTCTTCAGCAAGGCGGATCTGCTCATCGCGAACGACCTCGATACACTGCTTGCGAACCACCTCGTCGCCCGCTTGCGTGGAAGGAAGCTGGTGTACGACAGCCACGAGTTCTTCACGGAAGTGCCCGAGCTGCAAGACCGGTTCGCGCGCCGCGTATGGCTGGCGATCGAACGTTGGATCTTCCCCAAGCTGAAGCACGTGATCACCGTGAACGAGAGCATCGCCCGCGAGTACACCACGCGTTACGGCAACGAAGTGACGGTGGTCCGCAACATTCCCATGCCACGTGAATTGGGTCCGCTGCCGTCCCGCAAGGACCTGGGCCTGCCGGTGGACCGTTTCATCCTCGTCCTGCAAGGCAGCGGCATCAATGTACAGCGTGGAGCCGAAGAGGCGGTGTTGGCGACGAAGGAACTGTCCGGTGCGCTTCTTCTGCTGATCGGCGGTGGCGATGCGTGGCCGGTGCTGGAACGCATGGTGAAGGAGAACGGCCTGCAGGATCGCGTGCGCCTGCTGCCCCGCATGCCCTACGAGCGCATGATGCAGTACACGCGCAACGCCGACCTGGGACTTTCGCTGGACAAGGACACCAACCTCAACTACCGCTACAGCCTGCCCAACAAGCTCTTCGACTATTTCCGCGCGCATATTCCGACTTTGGTCACAGACCTGCCCGAGGTGGCTGGCATCGTTCGCCGTTACGGTGCGGGCATCATCATCCCGCGTCCCGAGCCGGCGCTCATCGTGGCCGAAGTGCGTGCCCTGATGGCCGATCAGGGACGCCGCGACGCCCTTCGTCAAAAGGCTATTTTCGCCGCCTCTTCATTGGACGGGGAGCGCGAAAAGGAGGCGCTGCGTGCGCTGTTCCAGAGCATTGGCTGAGCACCATCTGCATATCGTCAGTTTCGATGTCCCTGCGCCACCCAGCTATGGCGGCGTCATCGACGTGTACTACAAGGCGAAGGCGCTGGCCGAGATCGGCGTGAAGGTGCATTTGCATTGCTTCCAATATGGCCGCAGCAAGGCACCGGAACTGGAACTCTTCTGCGAGAGCGTGCATTACTACCCGCGACGCACCGGCAAATTGCAACTGCTGAACGCCTTGCCATACGTGGTGGTGAGCAGGCGCAGCGAGCCGCTCATGGAGAACCTGCTCGGGGACGAGCATCCCATCCTCTTCGAGGGGCTGCATTGCTGCTACCACCTCGGAGACCCCCGGCTGCACGGCCGCACGCGCATAGTGCGTGCGCACAACGTGGAGCACGACTACTACGCCGCCCTGGCCAAGGCCGCCACGAGCACGTTCCGCCGCAGCTACTTCATCAATGAGGCGCACAAGCTCCAGCGTTTCCAACCCGTTCTGGCCGAAGCCGACCGCGTGCTGGCCATTTCGCCCAAGGACCAGGCTTACTTCGGATCGCATTTCCGCAACGTGGTGCATGTCCCCGCCTTCCACGCCAGCGAGAAGGTGGAGGTGCCTGACGGCTTGGGCGACTTCGCCTTCTATCACGGTGCGCTGGGCGTGGCCGAGAACGATCAGGCTGCGCTCCATCTGGTGCGCAACGTGTTCAAGGACCTGCCTGTGAAGCTCGTGATCGCCGGCAGCGATGCGAGCAGCGAACTGAAGCGTGCGATCGCACGGGCGCCGAACGTTGAATTGCGGGAGGACATCAGCACCGGGGAGATCCATGCGCTGGTGCGCGGCGCGCAGGTGAACGTGCTGCCTACGTTCCAGGCTACGGGCATCAAGCTGAAGCTGTTGCTCTGCCTCTTCACCGGCCGCCATGTGGTGTGCAACACGCCCATGGTGGAAGGCACGGGGCTGGTCGAGCTATGCCACGTTCATGACGATGCCGAGAGCATGCGCAACAGCATCCTGGCGTGCATGGCGCGACCAGCGAATGGACAGGCGCTTGAGGAGCGGGCACGGGTACTGGAGGAACGTTTCAGCAACCGACGGAATGCCGAGCAGATCGTCAAGCTGCTGCGGTGATCGCCTACACGGCGTTCACCACGCCTAGCTCCAGCAACTTCCCATCCTCGCAGCGCACCACCCGCGTGTTCAGCTTCTTCATGTGCGTGTAGTCGTGCGTGGCCATGATCACGCTGCGGCCGCTTTGGCTGATGGCGAAGAGCAGGTCCAGGATCTCCTCAGTGGTCTCAGGGTCGAGGTTGCCGGTGGGCTCATCGGCGAGGATCAGCTCGGGGTCGTTCAAGAGCGCACGTGCGATGCTCACGCGCTGCTGCTCGCCGCCGCTAAGCTCGTGGGGCATCTTGTAGCCCTTGTTGGCAAGGCCCACTTTCTCCAGCACCTCATGCACGCGCAGGTCCATCTTCTTGCGGTCCACCCATCCTGTGGCCTTCAGCACGAAGAGGAGGTTCTCGTTCACCGAACGGTCCGACAGCAGCTGGAAGTCCTGGAATACGATGCCGATCTTCCTGCGCAAGTAGGGCACTTGGGCGCGCTTGAGCTTACGCAAGTCGAAGCCGCAGCAGAAGCCCTCGCCCTCGGTGAGCGGTAGATCCCCGTAAAGCACGCGCATCAGGCTGCTCTTGCCGCTTCCCGTGCGCCCGATCAGGTAGAGGAATTCGCCTTTGTGGACGGTGATGTCAACGTTGTTGAGCACCAGGTTCTCGCGCTGGAAAATGCGCGCTGAGGCAAGCATGATGATGGGTCCTTCGCTCATCGCAATGGTTCGCGGCCAAAGGTGGCAATTCGTGGGGTAAGGCATCCGTTGGATTCATGGAACGACCCTTGCCATAGCGCCAACACTTCCGCGTGGATAATTACGAGCCGCCGAAGCCACCCCCCCGCGACCGCCCCTTGAACTTTGATCGCTTGATGAAGAACCTGTCGCACTTCCCGATCCGCATCGCATGCGCCGGGCTCCTGCTCATCGCAGCGCCCGTTCTCGCGCAGCGGCCAGCGCACTACGACCACAGCAACGCCGACCTGGCCAACGCCATGGACTTGTACGGAAAGGCGAAGTACGGCGCGGCCCAGCACGAATTCGAAGGCGTCGTCCGCCGCATCACCGACCGACACGACGCCACCCGCGTGGAAGCCGAGTTCTACAGCGCACTGTGCGCCGTGCGCCTCTTCAACGACGATGCCGGCTACCGCCTGCATGCCTTCATGGACGAACACCCGGAAGACCTGCACGTGCCTGCCATCCGCTTCGAGCTTTTTCGCCACGCCTTCGCGCAGCGCAAGTGGAAGGAGGCCATCGATTGGAGCGGGCAGGTGGATCGCCTCGCGCTTTCGCCCGACGAGACCGAAGAGTACCGCTTCAAGCGCGGCTACGCCTATTTCCAGGAGGGCGATCGGGAGAAGGCCCTCGGCGAGTTCTCGCAGGTGACGGGCACCGAAGGGCTCTACGGAGCGCCCTCGCTCTACTACGCTTCGCACATCCACTACGAGAAGGGCAATCACGAAACGGCGCTCACCGGCTTCCGCAAGCTCGAGAGCGACGAGAACTTCAAGAAGGTGGTGCCCGCCTACATCGCCGAGCTGCTCTTCCTGCAAGGCAAGTACGATGAATTGAACGCCTATGTGAAGCCGCTCCTCGCGGACCAGCAGAACACCCGCAACGCAGGCGAGATCAACCGCCTGGCGGGCGAAGCGAATTACCGCACAGGGAACTACGCCGAAGCACTGCCCTACCTGGAGAAGAGCGTACAGCGCACCGGCGTCAGTCGCAGCGACCGCTATATCCTGGGCTACGCGTACTACCGCACGGGCGATTGCCAGAAGGCGCTCAACCAGTTCAACATGGTGGCCAACGCCGAAGACAGCATAGCCCAGCTGGCCGTATACCACATGGCCGATTGCTACCTGAAGCTGAACGAGAAGAACTACGCGCGCAACGCCTTCAAGCGGGCCTACGAGATCGGCAAGGACCCCAAGGTGATGGAAGATGCGCTCTTCCAATACGCCAAGCTGGCCTACGAGCTCAGCTTCGATCCCTACCACGAGGCGATCACTGCACTGCGCACCTACTTGCGAACCTATCCGAACACGCCGCGCCGCGATGAAGCCTATGAGTTCCTCCTGAACGTCTACCTGCGCACGAAGAACTACGAGGATGCGCTGGCGTCATTGGACGAGATCCAGAACAAGGACCTGCGGCTGAAGGAAGCCTATCAGAAGCTGGCCTACGACCGCGGCGTAGAACTCTACGAGGGCCGCAAGTATGCCGACGCTGCGCTCTTCTTCGAACGCGCGCTGAAGTTCCCGGTGAACCAGAGCGTGAATGCGCGTGCGCATTTCTGGATGGCCGAGAGCTACTATGGCAAAGGCGATCTGACGGCCGCGCTGCGCAAGTACGACGACCTGCGCAATTCGCCCGGCGCATACTCCACCGAGCTGTACGAGCAGGCGGGCTACGGCATGGGCTACGCCTTCTATAAGCTGAAGCAGTACGACGAGGCGGCAGTGGCCTTCCGCCGTTACGTGGCCGCGAAGGGACAGGCTCGCCAGCGCGCCGATGCCATGCTGCGCGCCGGCGACTGCTACTTCGTGCTGAAGGACAACGCGCAGGCGGTGAAGTGGTACGACGAAGCCATGCGCACCGGATCGCCGGACCGCGACTACGCCCAATACCAGAAGGGCGTGTGCCAGGGCCTGCTGCAGAACCACACCGGCAAGATCGCCACGCTGAAGGGCCTGTTGAGCGAGATGCCCAACTCGCGGTATGCCGCCGATGCCAAGTTCCAGCTGGGCGAGACCTACATCAACCTGGAGAACGACAATGAGGCCCGCAACTACTACCAGCAGGTGATCGAGCAGCATCCCAACAGCCCGCTGGTGCGGCAGGCCATGCTGCAGACCGCGCTCATACATAAACGGCAAGGGAGGGTGGAGGATGCGATCGCCCAGTTCAAGGCCATCGTTGCGAAGTACCCCACGGTCGATGGTTCGCGCGATGCGCTCGCCGGTCTTGAGAGCATCTATGTGGGCCAGGGCCGCGTGAGCGAGTATGACGCCTACGTGCGCTCGCTCAGCTTCGTGGATCCTTCCACGCTCGGCCTGGACAGCACCTACTACCGCAGTGCCGAGCTCCTTTACTTCGATGAGAAGTGCGCGCAGGCCATCGGCGCCTTCGGCGACTACCTGAACAAATACCCCACGGGCGCCTACGCGCTGAACGCGCACTTCTATCGCGGTGATTGCCTCTACCGACAAAAGCAATACGACCAGGCCCTGCCCGACCTGGAGGAGGTGGTGCGGCGCAACGGCGCGCAGTTCATGGAGGAAGCGCTGTTCAACGCCAGCGATATCCTTTACCGCGATGGTCGTTGGGTGGGTGCACTGGACTACTTCGAGCGGCTCGAGCCCATCTCGACCTTCCCGCAAAGCGCGCTGACCGCGCAAGTCGGCCGCATGCGATGCCTGAGCCAGTTGGGCCGCGCCGATGAAGCCGCAGTGGCGGCGGAGAAAGTGGCCGCCAACCACGATGCCACCGCCGACATGAAAGCCGAGGCGGGCCTGCTGATCGCGAAGGGGTTGCTGGCGAAGGATGATCTGGAGAACGCCTACACCAAATTCAAGGCAGTGGCCACCAGCAGCACCAACGCCCTGGGCGCGGAGGCCAAGTACCACATGGCCTACGTGCGGCACTTGCAGGGACAGTACCGCAAGGCCGAAACGGAGATCGTCGACCTGGCCAAGAAGTTCCCCTCGTACGACCATTGGAAGGCGCGCGCCTTCATCCTGCTGGGCGATGTGTACGTGCAGCTGGAGGACCGCTTCCAAGCCAAGGCCACGCTCCAGAGCGTGATCGACCATTGCCAGGAACCCGATCTGGTGGCACAGGCGCGACAAAGATTGGACGCGATCAACGCGAGCGAAGTGCAGCGACAGGATGCACCACGGCCCGAGGACAATACCATACCCATGCCCGACGGCACCAACGGACGCTAGACCATGCAGAAGAAGACCATCATCACTGTCGTCGCCCTTCTCGTTGCGTTCGTCGCGGCGCAACCTGCCATGGCACAGCCCACTACGCCGCAAGGGCAGTACACCATCGTGGGCGACTACAACCCCACCTTGCTCAATGCGGAGAAGATCGATCTGCGGCCCGAGCCCATCGACACCATCCTGCCCGAGATCAGCGTGCGCTACGATGTGCTGGCGACGAAGGCCGAGATCCCTGCGCGCGTAGATAGCCTGGAAGCGGCGAAGCTGAAGGTGGAAGCCGCGCAGCAACGGCTGTACAAAGGCTATGTGAAGGCGGGATTCGGCCTTTACACCACGCCGCTCGGTGAATTGTACTTCGATCAAACGCGTTCGCGCGAGAACGGCTATGGCATCCACCTGAAGCACATGAGCAGCAATGGGGGGATCGATGATGTGGGATCGAGCGTCTACAGCAACAACAGCATCGACGCCTTCTACAAGCACTTCCTGCCCAACCATGAGATCGGCGGAGGCATCCTGTACGACCGCCGACGCGTGAGCTACTACGGATACGAAAGCAACGATAGCACCGAGCGCATCATCGACAACGCAGTGGCCCCGCCCAAGGACGCACTGAAGCAGTTCTACAACGACATCGGATTCCGGGGGCGCATCCGCAGCCTATACGCCGACAGCACGTGGATCGCGCACGACATCGGCATCGAAGCCCACAGCTACAGCAACCTCAGCGAAAGCCGCGAGACCAGCATGCGCGTGACCGCCGAGCTGGGCATGCAGGACGGAACGGAGATCTACGGCGGCGGCATCCTCATCGATAACAACGCCTATCGCGGCAGTCGCAGTGGTTCGCTGCCCGACTTCCGCCAGAACGGAACGCTCATCGGCCTTACCCCGCACGTGAGCCTGCGTACGGAACAGTACCTCGTACGCGTGGGTGTGGGCATGTACCTCGACGCCCTTGGAGAGACCAGCTTCCACTTCTTCCCGCAGGCCTACCTGCACTACGGCCTCTTCGACAACATCCTGGTGCCCTACGCCGGTGTTGATGGCGCGCGGCAGCGCAACAGCTTCCGCAGCCTCACACGCGAGAACCCCCTGGCTCAAAGGCGCGCCCGTCCTGGCCAACACCAGCAAGCTGTACGACATCTATGGTGGTATGCGCGGCAGCTTCGGCAATAACGTAGGCTTCGACCTGCGCGTGAGCAAGAGCCGCCTAAAGGACATGCCGCTCTTCGTGAACGAGGGCAATGCCCCTTTCGGCGACCGCATGGATGTGACCTATGACAAAGTGGACATCCTCGACATCAGTGGTGAACTCACCTACAGCCTGCCAGGCTCCCTGCGCCTCAATGGCCGTGTGGATGTGTACACCTATGACGTGCGCGTACAGGACGAGCCCTGGAACCTCCCGCCGTACAAGGTGGCGCTCGGTGCTTCGTATGATCTCCGCCAGAAGCTCATCGCCCGGATGGAGGTGCTCTTCCTGGGGCCGCGGAAGGGATTCCGGTATTCGGGCGACCCGGACCTCGTGAACGATTTCACCACCTCCCGCCACGACCTTGATGGATTCATGGACCTCTACCTCGGCTTGGAGTACCGCTACACCAAGCGCCTCAGCCTCTTCGTGGATGTGAGCAACCTGAGCGCCAGCAAGTACGAGAAGTGGTACCAGTACCCGGTGCAACGCACCCTCTTCCTGGGCGGTGCCACCTACTCGTTCTGATCGGTTCAACGGACGAACAACATGCGTGTGAGCGAACCGATGGGCGTTCGCATCCGGAGGGCGATCACTTGATCGTGCAGTCGTTCAAGACCGAGCTGGAAAGCCCTTTTCCCAATGTTGCCGGACTCCATTCCCGCAAGCGTTAATTATCAACAAAGCCCGCGCCCGTGTTGGGAAAAACGACCTGACGGGCGGGGCTGAAAGGGTACCTTTGGGAGCCTCGAAAAAGGGGGTTTGAACAAAAGGAACCATGTCCGAGACAACACTGGAAATGAGCGAAACGAAGAAGAAGGCGGCGGCGGCATATTCGGCCGATAGCATTCAGGTATTGGAGGGGTTGGAGGCGGTGCGGAAGCGCCCGGCGATGTACATCGGCGACATCGGCGTGAAGGGCCTGCACCACCTGGTGTACGAGGTGGTCGACAACAGCATAGACGAAGCTCTGGCAGGGCATTGCGACACGATCAACGTCCACATCCTGCCGGACAACAGCATCCGCGTGAAGGATAACGGCCGGGGCATTCCGGTGGACCTGCACGCCAAGGAGGGCAAGAGCGCTCTGGAGGTGGTGATGACCGTGCTGCACGCCGGTGGCAAATTCGACAAGGACAGCTACAAGGTATCCGGCGGCCTGCACGGCGTAGGCGTGAGCTGCGTGAACGCGCTCAGCGACATGCTCCTTGCGGAGGTCCACCGCGATGGCAAGGTCTATCAGCAGGAATACAGCGAAGGCAAGCCCAAGTACCCGGTGAAGGAGGCGGGCACCACCGAGTCGCGTGGCACCATCATCACCTTCCACCCCGATGCCACCATCTTCCAGGTGAGCGAGTACAACTACGATACGCTCGCCGCCCGTTTGCGTGAGCTCGCCTTCCTCAACAAGGGCATCCGCCTCACCCTTACAGACGAACGCCGCTCCAACGAGGACGGCACCTTCGTGAACGATGTGTTCTTCAGCGAGAAGGGCCTGGTGGAGTTCGTGCAGTTCCTCGATGGCAACCGCCAATCGTTGATCGAGGACACGATCTACATGGAGGGCGAGAAGCAGGGGATCCCGGTGGAGATCGCCATGGTTTACAACGACTCGTTCAACGAGAACCTGCACTCCTACGTCAACAACATCAACACCCACGAGGGCGGCACGCACCTCGCTGGTTTCCGCAGTGGGCTCACCCGCACGCTGAAGAAATATGCAGACAGCAGCGGTGCCACCAACAAGCTGAAGTTCGAGATCAGCGGCGATGACTTCCGCGAGGGGCTCACAGCCGTGATCAGCGTGAAGGTGCAGGAACCCCAGTTCGAGGGCCAGACCAAGACCAAATTGGGCAACAGCGAAGTGGCCGGTGCCGTGAACATGGCCGTGAGCGAGATGCTGGAGAACTATCTCGAGGAGCATCCGCGCGATGCCAAGCAGATCGTGGAGAAGGTGATCCTCGCGGCCACCGCGCGGCACGCGGCACGCAAGGCACGTGAACTGGTCCAGCGCAAAGGAGCCTTCACCGGCGGCGGCCTGCCCGGAAAGCTGGCTGACTGCCAGAGCAAGGATGCCAGCCAGAGCGAGCTCTTCCTCGTCGAGGGAGACAGCGCCGGCGGCACCGCCAAGCAGGGCCGCAACCGCGAGTTCCAGGCCATCCTGCCGCTGCGCGGCAAGATCCTCAACGTGGAGAAGGCCATGCAGCACAAGATCCTCGACAACGAAGAGATCCGGAACATCTACACGGCGCTGGGCGTCAGCATCGGTACCACCGAGGACACCAAGGCGCTGAACATGGACAAGCTGCGCTACCACAAGATCGTGATCATGTGCGATGCCGACGTGGATGGCAGCCACATCCAGACGCTGATCATGACCTTCTTCTTCCGCCACATGCAACCGTTGATCGAACAGGGCTACCTGTATATCGCCACACCGCCGCTCTACCAGGTGAAGAAGGGCAAGGAGCAGGTGTACTGCTGGAACGAAGCCGAGCGCGACGCGGTGATCGAGTTCATGCGCAAGGGCAACAAGGAGGTGAGCGTGGGCGTGCAGCGCTACAAGGGCCTGGGCGAGATGAACGCCGAGCAATTGTGGGAGACTACCATGGACCCGAGCCGCCGCACGTTGCGCCAGGTGACGATCGAGAACGGTGCCGAGGCCGACCGCGTCTTCAGCATGCTCATGGGCGACGAAGTGCCGCCGCGCCGTGAGTTCATCGAGAAGAACGCGATTTACGCCAAGCTCGACGTCTGAGCACGGCGACCAGTCCATGCGAAGGCCCCGCTCTGCGGGGCCTTCGTGCTTGTTGTTCGTACCGTACCGGCCGGCATGCCTTCAGGCCGCTCTGCGAACCGCTCGAGTCAACCGTATGCCGAAATGCAGGGTGGGCATGGTTGCTTCTTCAGTTCCCGAGTACTCGTACACGGGGTTCCCCATATAGGTTCCGGTATGCATCAGCCACGACCCGCTCTTCCATCGGTATCCTACGCCGCCGAAGATCTCCAGCACGTTCGCGCTGTTGCGGCCTGCTTTGAACACGGGCTCCGAGGCTGCGCCCCACAACAGGCGCACGGCAAGCACGTCGGTGCGCTCGCTGCGGATCCCATCAAAGGAGACATCCTCAGCGTTGATGTAACGCACGTTCCTGCGGTCGAACCACCAATGCCTGTAGAATCCATCGACCTCCACGTAGTTGCCCGTGGAGCCCTTGAAGTTCATGCGTATGCACGGGCCGATGGTATAGGCCCGCAGCATCCAGTTGCGCCAATGCAGGTTCTCGTATTCGCCCGCCCGTCCTGCTCCGGGCTTCACCTCGCCGCCGGGAGAGAGGCTCGGCCGATAGGCGCCATGTATGCCGTACGACCAGCGGCCGCTCACATGATAGGCGCGTGCATTCAGGTGCAGGAGCATGTCCTGGATCACTTCGGTGGTGAAGCGCCAGCGCAGCGGTTCCTGCTCCTGCGCCAGGGCATTCGCACTGGTGACCACAGCGGTGAAGAAGAGGAACGTGCGTGCGATCACTGCCGCAAGGTAGCCGCCGATGGAAAGCGCCTGGCACTACAGAAGGGTTCTGCGCGGTGCTTGGTATGCGAGGACGGTCGAGCGAAGAGTCGGACCTACTTCAGCACCGTCACATGCCCAACGCGCTCGATCAGCTCGTTGGTGAGCTTGTCCTTGCACTTCATCTTCCACACGTACACGTCCTCCTTCACAACCTCGTTCACGTACCAACCGTCCCATTCGGCATGCACCACGTTGCTGGTATGGATGAGCTCGCCCCAGCGATTGAAGATCATGAACTCGTAGTCCTTCACGGCCCAGGGCAGGTTGAAGATGGGGCAGAAGCCATCGTTCTCGTCGTCGCCGTTGGGTGTGAAGACGTTGGGGACCCACACCAGCAGCACATCGAACACTTCCACAGGTGCGCAGTACTCATCCGGGCAACCGTTGTCGTCGGTCACGGTGAGGCAGACCAGGTACGTGTCGCCCAGGCCACCTGGGAACGTGAAGGCGGGGTTCTCGGCATTGCTCGATCCCAAGCCGCCGAAGTCCCAGCTGAAGGAGGAGGCGTTGAATGTGCTTGCGTTGGTGAACTGCGCCAGCGGGTTGCTCACCAGCAAGGTCTCCGGTGAGTAAGTGAAGCCAGCGACGACCGGAGCCGGTGAACCGATGCTGGCTGATCCGCTGGCAGCGCAGCCATTCGCGTCCTGCATGATGATCAGATACTCGCCGGGGCAGAGATCGGTGAACAGCGCATTGCTCTGGAAGCTGGCGCCGTTGAGGCTGTATTGCGCTCCCATCGGATCATTCACCGTGATCGTTCCATCACAGGTGCCGGGGCAGGTCTCGTCCATGGCAACGATCGCATCGATCACCAGTACATCGGGCTCGCCGATGGTGAACGGCACCGTGGCGCTGCAGTTGTTCATGTCTAGCACCGTAACGGTGTAGTCACCGGCGCATATACCGGCCGCGTTGGGTGCGTTGCCTGCGATGCCGTTGGACCATTGGTAGGAATACAGGCCCCCTATGGTATTACCACCAGTGGCGGTTACTTGAGCGGTGCCGTTGCATACGCCGTTGCAGATGGCATCGGTGGTTCCTACCACGGGGAGGATCTCCTCGGTGAAGGTGATAGTGACCTGGTCCTGCGTGGCGCATCCATCATTGGAGAGGACGCTCCATGTGAAGGTGTATGATCCACCCGCAACGGCAGTAACGGTGCTGCTGGCGGAGGTCGGGTCCGAGAAGGTGATCCCCGCCGGACCGCTCCATGTTCCGCTGGCCCAATTCCCGGTAGCGTTCAAGGTGTACTCCAAGGTGCAGCTGACCGCATCGGGGCCCGCATTAGGGGGCGCGATCAGGAATACCGTGGCCGTGGAACTGGCGGTTGCGTTGGGACAAGGCAGTAGCCCGAATACGGTGTAGGTGTATATGCCCTGTGGGCTGGTCGCTGGATCGAAGATGCCGTTGCTCGGTTGTCCGCCGGGGCCGGTCCATGTGCCGCCGACCATGGGTGTTCCGCCCAGCAGATCGAACAGGATGATGGGGGCTGCTTCCGGGCACAGCGTGATGGAACCGTTGGTGCCCGCATCGGGCAGTGCGTTCACTGCGACATCGACCGTTGCGCTCTGGTCGAGACAAGGTGCGGTGGCTTGCACGGTGTACACATAGCCGCCTTGTTGATCGATCGACGGATCGAAAATGCCTTCTGAAGCTCCTCCGCTTGGTGCGGTCCAATCACCGCCAACGTCGGGTGCTCCATTCAGCAAGTTGAAGAGCACGATGGGCGAATCGCTGGAGCAGAGCGTGGTGCTGCCGTTGCTGCCAGCGCTCACCGGTGCCACCACGCTCATGAGCACTGCGCTCGTGTCGTTCTCGCAAGGCGCGGGCACATAAAGGATGTAGGTGTAGATGCCCGCCGCTTGGGTCGCAGGATCGAAGTTGTCAGTGGCAGGAGATCCATCGGGCGCGAACCACGAGCCCCCGGGATCAGGTGTTCCGCCCAAGAGACTGAACAGCGCGAGGGGAGCATCGCTTCCGCAGAGAATGCTCGATCCATCGAGGCCTGCATCGGCGTTGGAGAGCACGTTCGCGGTGATCGTGGCCGAGGCCGATGGGCAGGGCGCCACGCCGTTAACTGTATATGTATAATTGCCCGGTACGCTCGATGTTGGATCGAAGATGCCGTTCGATGCACCGCCTGGACCGGACCATGTTCCTCCCGGATCAGCACCACCCAGCAGCGGGAAAAGGTCCACGGGGCTTCCGACCACGCAGAGGTTGATGATGTCATCCGTGCCCGGGTTGGGCAACTGCGTCACGGCGACTGTTACGCTTGCCACGTCAGCCGGACAGGGCGCAATGCCTTGGACGGTGTAGTTGAACACGCCAGGGACATCTGTCGCAGGATCGAAGCCGCCGCTGAAGGCGACACCAGTGCTCGTGGTCCATGCACCACCGGTTTCCGGCGTGCCGCCCAGGGTCGCGAAAAGGTCCTGTGGTGCATTGCTGAAGCAGAGCGTCACTGCCCCGTCCACTCCTGCATCGGGCGGCGCGATCACATCAACGGTCACCGAGCTGCTCACGCTCGTGCATGGCGGAGGCACTCCGATGGTGTAGGTGTAAACGCCGCTCGGCATCGTAGCAGGATCGAACATTCCGTTGAATGTTGCTCCGCCCGGCATGGTCCAGCCACCGCCCTGGTCAGGTGAGCCCTCGAGGCTGATGAACAGGTCTGCAGGCGCATCAGTACCGCAGATCGTTAGGAAACCCGGGCCGCCGGGATCGGGTTCGGTCACCACCGTCACTGTTGCGCTGGCAGCATCGTTCGCGCAAGGCGCGGTGCCGTTCACCGTATAGGTGTAAACACCTGCCGTCATCGTCGCGGGGTTGAACAAGCCGCCGACGACCGTACTCGGACCGCTCCACGTGCCGCCAGGATCCGGGGTGCCACCAAGTGAGTTGATCAAGGCAATGGCAGGACTGGTGATGCATAGCGTTATCGCGCCATCGGTGCCTGCGTTCGGCGGAGCCACTTCAACAACGGTCACGGTGCTGCTCACGTTCACGCAAGGCGGCGGTACCGTGATGGTGTAGGTGTACACACCGGCGTTCATCGTAGCAGGATCGTATTGTCCGCCGACAACTGGTGAAGGACCACTCCATGCGCCACCGGCGTCGGGTGTTCCGCCGAGCTCTGCGAAGAGATCGATGGTGGCATCCGTTGCGCAGAGCGTTGCATTGCCCGGTGTGCCTGCATTCGGCGCTGCAACGACGTTCACCGTAACAGTGCTCTGGTCGTTGGGGCATGGCGCTGTGCCGTTCACCGTGTAGGTGTAAACACCTGCCGTCATCGTCGCCGGATTGAACATGCCGCCGACCACTGGCGAAGGCCCGCTCCAAGATCCACCGGCTTGCGCGCCACCGAGCGCCGCGAAGAGCGAGGCCGCCGGGCTGCTGATGCAGAGCGTGATCGCACCATCGGTGCCTGCGTTCGGCGGCGCCACTTCGATTATCGTGACGCTGCTGCTGGCGTTCACGCAGGGTGGAGGCACCGTGATGGTGTAGGTGTACACGCCGGGGTTCATCGTAGCAGGGTCGTATTGTCCACCGATGACTGGCGAAGGACCACTCCATGCGCCGCCGGCGTCGGGTGTGCCACCGAGTTCTGCGAAGAGATCGACGGTGGCATCCGTTGCGCAGAGCGTTGCATTGCCCGGTGTGCCTGCATTCGGCGCTGCAACCACAGTCACCGTAACGGTGCTCTGGTCGTTGGGGCAGAGCGCGGTGCCGTTCACCGTGTAGGTGTAAACACCTGCCGTCATCGTCGCCGGGTTGAACATGCCGCCGACCACTGGCGATGGCCCGCTCCAGGATCCACCGGCTTGCGCGCCACCGAGCGCCGCGAAGAGCGATGCAGCCGGACTGCTGATGCAGAGCGTGATCGCGCCATCGGTGCCCGCGTTCGGCGGAGCCACTTCGATTATCGTGACGCTACTGCTGGCGTTCACGCAAGGCGGCGGTACCGTGATGGTGTAGGTGTACACACCGGCGTTCATCGTGGCAGGGTCGTATTGTCCGCCGATGACTGGCGAAGGACCACTCCATGCGCCGCCGGCATCGGGTGTTCCGCCGAGCTCTGCGAAGAGATCGATGGTGGCATCTGTTGCACAAAGCGTTGCATTGCCCGGTGTGCCTGCATTCGGCGCTGCAACCACGGTCACCGTAACGGTGCTCTGGTCGTTGGGGCAGGGCGCGGTGCCGTTCACCGTGTAGGTGTAAACACCTGCCGTCATCGTCGCGGGGTTGAACATGCCGCCTACGACCGGCGATGGACCGCTCCAGGATCCACCGGCTTGCGCGCCACCGAGCGCCGAGAAGAGCGATGCAGCCGGACTGCTGATGCAGAGCGTGATGGCGCCATCGGTGCCCGCGTTCGGAGGAGCCACTTCGATTATCGTGACGGTACTGCTGGCGTTCACGCAAGGCGGCGGTACCGTGATGGTGTAGGTGTACACACCGGCGTTCATCGTAGCAGGGTCGTATTGTCCGCCGATGACTGGCGAAGGACCACTCCATGCGCCGCCGACGTCGGGTGTGCCACCGAGTTCTGCGAAGAGATCGATCGATGCGTCAGTAGCACAAAGCGTTGCATTGCCCGGTGTGCCTGCATTCGGCGCTGCAACGACGCTCACCGTAACAGTGCTCTGGTCGTTGGGGCATGGCGCGGTGCCGTTCACCGTGTAGGTGTACACGCCTGCCGTCATCGTCGCCGGATTGAACATGCCGCCGACCACTGGCGAAGGCCCGCTCCAAGATCCACCGGCTTGCGCGCCACCGAGCGCCGCGAAGAGCGATGCAGCCGGACTGCTGATGCAGAGCGTGATGGCGCCATCGGTGCCCGCGTTCGGAGGAACCACTTCGATTATCGTGACGCTGCTGCTGGCGTTCACGCAAGGCGGCGGCACCGTGATGGTGTAGGTGTACACGCCGGGGTTCATCGTAGCAGGGTCGTATTGTCCGCCGATGACTGGCGAAGGCCCGCTCCACGTTCCACCGGCATCCGGTGTTCCTCCGAGTTCTCCGAAGAGCAGGATCGCTGCATCGGAGGCGCACACGGTTGCATTGCCTGGCGTGCCGGCATTCGGGTTGGTCACTACGCTCACATCGACGGTGGCGGAGACGGCGGGGCACGGCGCAATGCCATTCACGGTGTAGGTGTAGATACCGGTGGGACTGACGCTTGGTGTGAAGGTGCCGTTCGATGCTCCACCACCAGGTGCCGTCCACATGCCGCCTGGATCTGGTGTCCCGTTCAGCCCGGTACTTAGCGCGGTGGTCGGGCTCGAAGAACACAAGGTCAATCCTCCATTGATGCCCGCATCAGGCATGGCGTTGATCGTGACTGTAACGTTCGCCGTGGCGTTCGGACATGGCGCAGTGCCGGTGACCGTATAGGTGTAAACCCCAGCGTTCATCGTCGCGGGATCGATCATGCCACCGACCACCGCTGAGGGACCGCTCCATGAACCACCGGCCTGCGGAGCGCCACCCAGTTGAGCAAATAGCGATACCGCTGCGCTTGTCGTGCAGAGCGTGATGCTTCCATCGGCGCCAGCGTCGGGTGGTGCATTGATCGTTACGGTCACTGTCGAGGATGCGCTCACGCATGGAGCGATGCCCGCTATCGTGTAGGTGTACACGCCCGCGCTCATGGTCGCGGGGTTGATCATGCCACCGACGACGGAAGGACCGCTCCCTGCCGCCCGCATCCGGTGTTCCGCCAAGCTGTGCAAAGAGCGAAGCAGCAGCGTCGGTCGAGCAGAGCGTGATCGCGCCGGGCGTTCCGGGATCGGGCGGCGTGTTGATGGTCACCGTCACTGTTGCTTGCTCGTTGGGGCATGGCGCGGTTCCCGTCACGGTGTAGGTGTACACGCCCGCGCTCATGGTCGCGGGATCGATCATGCCACCGACCACTGCGCTCGGACCGTTCCACGTGCCGCCCGTATCAGGTGTTCCGCCAAGCTGCGCGAATAATGAGGCAGGAGCATCGGTGCTGCAGAGCGTGATCGCGCCGGGCGTTCCGGGATTGGGCGGCGTGTTGATGGTCACGGTCACCGTGGCCGTTTCGTTGGGGCAGGGCGCCGTTCCGTTCACGGTGTAGGTGTACGCCCGCGCTCATGGTCGCGGGATCGATCATGCCACCGACGACGGGAGAAGGACCGCTCCACGTGCCGCCCGCATCAGGTGTTCCGCCAAGCTGCCCGAAGAGACTTGCAGGAGCATCGGTCGAGCAGAGCGTGATCGCGCCGGGCGTTCCAGGATCGGGCGGCGTGTTGATCGTCACCGTCACTGTTGCTTGCTCGTTGGGGCAAGGCGCGGTTCCCGTCACGGTGTAGGTGTACACGCCCGCGCTCATGGTCGCGGGATCGATCATGCCACCGACGACGGGAGAAGGACCGCTCCACGTGCCGCCCGCATCCGGTGTTCCGCCAAGCTGTGCAAAGAGCGAAGCAGCAGCGTCGGTCGAGCAG
>JADJTW010000009.1 GCA_016710965.1 Flavobacteriales bacterium | reverse complement strand
TTCCAGTGCCGATTCCTCAGCGATCCTCCGTCTTGGCGTCCTGCGTCTTGCTGCGCAAGAAGACCATGCTTGCCTCGCGTTGGTTCCCGCTGATGACGAGAGAGTCAGCAGTGATGCGCGACACATTCAACTCGGTTGTCTTCCTCTCGTTGGTGCTTGCATTCACCGGCTCGGTCACCAGCACAGCGCCATCATTGATCAGGCGATAGGCACCCCGTTCCACATTCTGTGCGAAGTCATCGCCGATCCTCAAGTCCATCGAATAGGTGCCGTCGGTGAAAAAACTGTAGCTCATGGTCTTCATCTGGTGCTCGAGCTGCGCGAATTGGGCGCGCTCCATGCTCTCCAGCCGATCAAGTTCCGCTTGGGGCAGGGCCATCTTCTCGAATTGCCATTGGCCGATGATGAGCTCCGCAGGCGCGGCTGGCTTGGTCGCAGGGTCGCAAGCACTGAGCATCAATAGAACGGACGCAACAGGCAGAATGCCGAGGGGAGTCTTCATGGTCGAGATTGATCTGGTGAAAGGTATCCATCGTTGGAACATAGCACCACGGCTTCGCGGCCTGGTGGTTGCACCGTGCTGAAGTCGCGAATTCTGTTCCGCCTCAGGCTCACGCATCTTCCGAAAATGCCTTGGAGGTTACCCAAGAGCCTGTGCAAAGCCCCTAACCGCCTTTGCTCCGCACCTTACCGCCCTTGCCTCACCGCCTCCAGCGTTCGCCCAAAACCCAGATTGCCTATCCCAACTCGCCAAGGGCCTTTGCCGCGCGCTGGCCAGCCCTTGCCGCAGGGCCTTTTGCCCAGCCGAGCTGCCTAAGCGCCTTTGCTGCGCACTTGGTCGCCCATGTCCTGTGGTCCATGGCGCGTGTTGCGTGCTGGCTGGCCTTTGCCGCAACCCCTAAGGTCCATGCTGCGCACCCTAACGCCTTGGCCACGCACGGTCCTGCGTTCGCCACGTACCGGTTCGCCTTTCCTGCGTGGTCTGTCGCGTACGTCGCGTACCCTATCGCCCGCGCCCCGCACGCTATCGCCCACCGCGCATACCCGAAGGCCCTTGCCGCAAACCCTATCGACCTTCTCACAACCCCCATGGACCTTGTCGCATACCCGACCGACCTTGCCTTGAACCCTGTCGCCTTGGCGGTGCGCGTGCTGGCGTGGCGGCGCTGCCGTGAGGGAAGGATGATCACCTGCGATCATTTGATCGCAGGCGATCACCGGGGCGCTCAATAATCCGCAGCCCCCTGCATTCTTCCAGCACAAGGCCGCGATCACATTCACGGCCGCCCGCAGATGACGATCACCTTCACCGTGAAACTGGGCCTCGATGATCTAACGCCGATGGAAGTGGTGGAGCGGGGCCGCGCCCACGTGCTGGCCATGACCGGCAACGCCCTCTACCCCACGCCCACGCCGCCGCTGGCGACCATCACCGCCGCGTGCGATGCGCTGGAGGTGGCGGAGATCGCCGTGACCAACAACGGCGGCCGGCAGGACACGCTGATCCGCAACGAGCGCCTGCGCGAGCTGAAGGAGCTGATCAAGCAGCTGGGGGGCTATGTGCAGGCGGTGAGCGGCGGCGATCCGGAGAAGATCGCCAGCGCGGCCTTCCCCACGCGCAAATTGCCCGAGCCGGCGGGCTTGCCGCCAGCGCCCGGCAACTTGCGGGCGCGCATCACCAGCTTGCCCGGCGAGCTGCGGCTGAATTGGGACGGGGTGAAGGACCGCCACATCTACCAGGTGGAGATGAACGATGCCGATCCACTGGTGGAGGCCAATTGGCAGCCCCTGGAGATGACTGGCAAGAACTTCCTTACCGCCAAGGGCCTCACCAGCCACCGTCCGTACAGCTTCCGCGTGAACGCGGTGGGCGCCGACGGCGTGGGGCCGTGGAGCGACATAGCCTCCTGCAAGCCGCTGTAGCGGCGGCACGAACCGTTCCCTGTGCGAGGCGCGCGCTGCACAATAAGCCGCGCCTCGCGTAGTTCCCAGCACAAAGACCCCGTGCGATGGCAACCAGGAAGAGAAGCCACCCTGCTGCGGCCCTGATCCTTTCGGCAGTGGAAGCCGAGGGCCTGCGCCGCTTGCGCGCGCTGCTGGATGAATCCCACCGCGTCGCGGACAGTTTGGTCAGGGAGCCGTCGGCACCATTGGTTACCCCCGCGGACTTGAACGGCTTGGGCCCGCGCGGCCTGGAGTTCATCCGCCTGGTGCGCCATCCTGCCAATTGGTCCTACGAGTACATCGCGGTGGTGATGAAGCTCACGGTGCCCACCCTGCACCGCGTGCGCCGCAAGGTCTTCGCGTACTTCGGCGTTCACAGCAAGCTCGAACTGGTGCGGCTGCTCGATGCGGCGGCGTTGAGGTGAGCAGCGATCAAGCGGCACGGACACTTCGCATCATCTGCGACACCCACCGCACTCCTGCTCCGGCACTCGTTGCAGATGGCGATGCGATGCTCGCCTTGTTGAAGTCACAGGCGAGTTCGCTTCAAGACCTTTTCATCAAGGAAAAGGTGGAAAAGAAATATTCGGCAGCGCGCGGATGTGCGCAGGGTCCTCGAAGAGGAGGATCCAACGTAGACCTGGACACCACCGCACGACCGCTAGCATAGGCGAAGAGTGCGGTGGCTCTCCACGATCAGCGCGGGCCAGGCGGTCGGCGTGCCTGTGCGCAGAGCCGGTGTGGTAGCCGAGCCGCCTGGACTTTGATCGTGGTTGATTTTTGGCGGAAGCCCCGCAGAATTGATGCGGGGTTCATCAAGGAAAAGGTGGAAAAGAAATATTCGGCAGCGCGCGGAGGTGCGCAGGGTCCTCGAAGACGAGGGATCCAACGTTGGACACCACCGCACGACCGCTCAGGCAAGAGTGCGGTGGCTCTCCACGATCGCGTCGCGTGCCTGCGCAGACGGAGCGGCCGCCGCCGTGGTTGGGTTCCTCAAGGAAAGGTGGAAAGAAATATTCGGCAGCGCGCGGGCGCGGGTCCTCGAAGACGAGCCTGCGCCGGGCCCTCCTTCGCCTCGATCTCCCGTGATGTTCAAACTGGGCTGGCAATCGATGCAACCGCGTTCCTTCTTCTCCTCCTTGGTGGCGCCGCAACGCATCATGGTATTGGTGAGCAGTTCGATGCTCTCGCCGGGCTTGATCTTCTCCTCGAACTTCGCATCCGGCACGGTGTACATCTTCAGCTTCACCGTACGGTCGGTGCTCTTGTTGGTAATGCGATAGATGTACTGGCAGCCCATGGGGATGGGCTTTTTCAGGAGCACTGACATCTCCACGGGGATGGCAGGGATCTGCGCTTTCTCCATATCCGGGGTGATCAGTTCAGCCTTCAACGGCTCGCCGAATTCCTTGGGGTCAAGGGCGTTCAGCGTGAGGTTGTACGACTGGGCCAAGGCGGCTGGGGAGAGGGCGGTGAGCAGGAGGATGTGTACGATGCGTTTCATGAGTTCAGTTGGATGGTTCGGCGACGTAGAGATTCCAGGCACTTATCCCGGTGGAGGTTTCCCGGTGGAACCGCCATTGGGGTGGTGCGCTGCAATAATAATGAAAGCCGCTTGGTCCTCTCCACTGTGCATGTGCGGCCAGGAAGACAGTCGGCCCAGGGTTGGATGGACGCGTGGTGGCCGACGCGAAAGAGGAAGAGCAAGTGAACGACCTTCGGAACAGACCTCGTGAGGGTGAGTCTTACTCCCGCACCACCCGCACTCCAGGTGCGCTTCCCGCTTCGCGCACGATGTACAGTCCTGCGGGCAGCTCGTGCAGGTCGAACATTGCTGTTGCACCGCTCATGCGCTCGTTCCGCAGCACGCGTCCCTGTGCATCGCAGAGCAGCACCGTGTGCGGGCCATCCTTTGCGAATGAGAGAGTGAGTAAGCCGGTAGTGGGGTTCGGGAAAACCGCAAACGCGTCGTTCATCTGCTCTTCCACCGCGGTGCTGATGACAACGACCGGCACCGAAGGCGCGCTGATGCACCCCAGCGCATCGGTGACCACCACGGTATAGCTGCCGGGTTCGGTAGCGGTGATGTAAGGCCAGGTGGCGTTGGGGATGGGAATACCTTCCAGGTACCATTGGATCTGCGGGCGCCAGGCGGTGGAAAGCGTGGTACCGCTCTGGAGCACGTAGGGCACCTGAGGCGTGCTGGGGCATTGCAAGGCCGCGCGGTAGACATCGCCGTAGCGCCCCACGGCGATCAGCGCGCCATCCACCAATGTGGCATCACCGATGAGGACATCGAAGGGTTCGGGCACCACGTAGGTCCAATCGTCGCCGCCGTTGGTGGTGCGCAGCGCATAGCCGCTCACGCTCACCGCATAGCCCGTATCGGGGTCGGTGAAGAAGATGCTCATGGTGTATTGCGGCAGGTTGCCCAGGAAGGTCCAGGTATCGCCGCCATCGGTGGTGCGGGCGCCGCCGCTGCCCGCGAAGTAGCCGAGCGTATCGTTGAGGAAGAAGATGCTGTAGATGTCGGCGTTGCTGCCGCTGTCCAGCCATTCCCAGGTGATGCCGCCATCGTGCGTGCGCGCGAGCCCGCCGCCCTCGCCGCCGCAGAAGCCCAGCGTGTCGTTCACGAACCAGAGGTCGTAGATGTTGCCGCCGTCCAGGGTGTGCTCCCAGGTGGCACCGGCGTTGGTGGTGCGGTAGCAGCCGCCGTTGATGTAGCCGCCACCGACCACGGCCGTGGTGGCATCGAAGGCCCAGGTGCAGCGGATGGCCACATCGGGGCCGGGGTGCGAAACGCTCGTGGCGAAGAAGTCGGTGGTGCTCTTGTTGGCGCCCACGCCGCCGCCGAGCCAGCCGGTGCCGTTGGCGAGCAGGTGTACGCCCAGCCATTGCGAATTGCCTGCGCTCGCATTGCTCCAGCTGCGTCCGCCGTCCGTGGTGCGCACCACGCCGTTCTCGAGGCCGCCCATGGTCTGCCAGCCCGCCGAGGCGCCGTTCTGCTCGGTGCCGAAGCTCACCTTGTTGAGCATGGTGTGGTAGGTGCCGATCTGCACCGCAGTCCAGGTGGCACCGAAGTTCAACGTGCGGTACACGCGCGCCTTGCCGGTGAGCAGGCCGATGCCGCTGGGGTCGATCCACGCGCTGTAGAGGTCCTGCAGATCGAGCGTTTGCGCTGTCCAATTCACACCGCCGTTGGTGCTGCGGATCACAGTGCCGCCATTGCCCATGGCGATGAGCACGTTGCCTTGCACGAAGAGGCTGAGCAAGCTGTTGGTGGTGGGGCTGGGCTCCAGGGTCCAGTTGTCGCCGCCGTCGGTGGTGCGGATGATCTCGCCCCCGAGTCCCACCGCGATGCCGTTCTGCGCATCGAAGAAGTGGATGCCGCGCATGTTGTAGGTGATGGGCGTGGTGAGCGGTGTCCAGTTCGCGCCGGCATCGGTGGTGCGCAGCAGGATGGCGCCGGTGGCCGCCGCGAAGCCCAGCTGTCGTTCACGAAGTGCAGGGCCACGATGGCGTTGGTGGTACCGCTGGTCTGCAGCGTCCACGTGGCACCGCCATCGGTGGTGTGTACGATCTTGCCGCTCTCGCTGCCGGCCCAGCCCAGGTGTCGTTCACGAAGAACAAGCTGCCGAGGTTGCCGAAAGTGGGTTGATAGACGGAGCTCGCCGTGGCCCAGCCATCGGTGGTGCGGTAGAAACGGCCCGAGTTGGCGGCGATGATGCCGCGCTGATCGTCCCACATCCACAGCACGCGCGGCTTGTCGATGAGGTTGTAGGGTTTGCGTTCCCAGCTGGCACCGGCATCGGTGGTCTTCATCACGAAGCCGAGCACGCGGTCGATCATGAAGCCCGTGGTGGGGTCCACCATGCGCACGGAAGGCAATTCGCTCCGGGTCTTCACCGGCGTGACGAGTTCCCAGGTCTGGGCGCCTGCCTGCCGTGGCAGCGAAGCAGAAAGGACGAGCAGGAGCGGGAGGAGGAGTGTGAAGCGATGCAGCATGGGTCTTCCGGATGTATACCGGAGCGCAAAGGTCGCGCAACGGGTCATCGACCTCGCTCGCGACTGCGGTTTGTTTAGACCTTGCCCGCATGGACAGCCAGACCGCACGCGCCATGGCCCTGCACGTTATAGCCCGGCAATGGGCATGGCGGGAAGGACCACTTTGGACAACGGTGGGCGGCGGGGCTGAGCTCTACAGCGTGAAGAAGAGGACCTACCTCACCCTTTGGGTGGAGGAGCATAGAGCGGTAATGAAGCTGACACCGGAGCAACAAGCGCTGCTGGGTGAAGAGCATCCCGATGCGTTCGCACCCATCGAGCAGAAGCTAGGCAAGCACGGGTGGACGAGCGTGTTCATGGCGCATACCAGCGAGCGGCTCTTCCGCTACGCCATGGACCTGGCCTGGCGCAACGTGGCGCCCAAGTGGTTGATCCCGACGCGGGCCGCACCACCGAAAGGGTAGGGAGCATACAGGAGGCCGGGACGAGCGCTATCACGCCGCCTGACCTTGCCTCCCTCGGAAGGTGACATTGCCCAAAGTCCGGAAGGCTCAGCTACTGCGCCGATGCGCCTTCCTGCGCAGCGGTGACCTGCTTGCTGTGGATGGAATGCGGCTGCACCGAGCGCGCCGAAGATCCCGATCAGGATGCCCGCGATCACCAGTGAGGTGTTCTCCCCGAAGTAGCGCCCGCGCCAGTACCGGATCCTAAGGAGTCAGACAGGTGTTGAGCCAAAATAGGTGCATCGCGCGATCCGCCGCGCAGGGGCAACGCCGAAATGACAATGGGCCATGACCGCGCCGGAGAACGTGCGGCGGATGTGGAAGAAGCCGCGCGCTAACGGTGCAAGCACTGCGCACCTTTGCAGGGTGGGGGTGCCAGGTGCCCGACGCATCCGGCGCAGGGCCCCACGCGATCGATGATGGAGACCCAGTTCCCGCATGCGCCCAGCATCGCCGACCATGGCCTGATCGGCAACTGCCGGACGGCTGCCTTGGTGAGCAGCCGCGGCGAGATCACCTGGATGTGCGCGCCGCATTTCGATTCCCCCTTTCTCTTCGCGCGCTTGCTCGATCATGCGCGCGGGGGCAGCTGGGAACTGCAGCCTACCGAAGCGTTCCGCTCGAACCACGAGTACATGCCCGGCACGAACGTGCTGGTGACCACCTACACCTGTGATAGAGGTCGTGTGCGGACACTGGACTTCATGGATGTGACCCCCGAAAGCGGAAGCATGGAGCCGAGGCCCGGCGCATTGTTCCGCATTGTGCATTGCTTGGAAGGAACGGTGCGGATGCGTTCCCGGTGCATGCCGCGCACGGACAATGGCGCGCAGGAACCCGTCATCGATCTGCATGGAAGCGATGCGCTGTTCGGCGCTTTCCGTTGCACGGCGCCCGGTGCGTGGGGATGGGACGCCCACGGGCATGCCATTGAGCACGTGATGGCGATGAGCGCTGGCGAGCGCGTCGCCTATGCCATGAGCGGGCCGCGAATGGAATCCGCTGTGGACGCGTTCGACGCATTGGACGGAACACTGGCCTTCTGGCATGCGTGGTCCGCGCGCTGCACCTACATCGGGCCTTACCGCACCGCCGTGGTAAGGAGCGCGCTGACGCTCAAGCTGCTTCACGACCAGGATTCCGGCGCCATCGCGGCGGCGCCCACCACCTCGCTGCCGGAAGAGATCGGCGGCGTGCGCAACTGGGATTACCGCTTCTGCTGGATACGCGATGCCTCCTTCACCCTGAACGCCTTGATGCAGGCCGGCTACCTGGAAGAGGAGGAGGCGCTCTTCAAATGGATCTTCAGGACGGTGAAGTTGGAGGGCCCTGAACTGCATGTCCTGTACCCCCTCAGCCGGGAAGGCAGCGTGGAGGAGGTCGAGCTCGCCTACCTCAAAGGATATCGCCACTCCAAGCCGGTGCGGGTGGGCAACGCGGCGGCCCGGCAGTTGCAGCTCGATGTGTTCGGAGAGGTGCTCGATGCCATCCACTTCGCCTGCACGAAGGGTCTCCAGGATCCGCGCCCCCTATGGCAGCATGTGCTTCCGTTGATCGAATGGGTGCTCGAGCATTGGCAGTTGCCGGAGAACGGGATCTGGGAGGTGCGTGGCGGCCGCAGGCACTTCGTCTTCGGCAAGGTGATGTGCTGGGTGGCGCTCGACCGCGCGATCGCATTGGCCGAACGCTTCCGGCTGCCGGGAAATGTGGACCAATGGAAGGACCATCGCGCCCGCATCAAGAACGACGTGCTGCATCGCGGATGGAGCGACAAGCTGCAGGCGTTCACCCAATCGTACGAGGATGAACGGCTGGACGCCGCGAACCTGATGCTGCCGATACTGGGCTTCATCGATGGTGCCGACCCGCGCATGATCGCGACCATCGACGCGACCACCGCGCGCCTGGTGGACAACGGTCTGTGCTATCGCTACCTGGACGCGCCCGACGGCGTGGAAGGCGGCGAGGCCACCTTCGTGCTCTGCAGCTTCTGGCTCATTGAAGCGCTGATCCTGGCCAACCGCATGGACGAGGCGCGCAACCTGTTCGAGCGGATGCTGGCGCGCGCCACGCCGCTGGGCCTGTATGCCGAGGAATTGGACGCCGTCACGGGCGAGCATCTGGGGAATTTCCCGCAGGCCTTCTCGCACATCGGGTTGATCAATGCTGCCGTGGCGCTTGATCGGCAGCGCGTGCCTGCATGATGGGCCCGGGCCAGCGCGCATGATGATCATACGGCCATCACCACCGCCGGATCGGGGGTGGCGGCAAGCGATCCCAACAGGGCAAGGACATCCTCATGGCTGCGCACGTTGTAGCGCGCGAAGCTGGGGACCATGCCCACCTTGATGCTCATGGCATCGATGGGCAGCACCTTGAAGATGTCCTCATCCGTGCGGTCGTCGCCGATGGCCATGACCAATTCGCCAGGGCGCTCCTCGAGGGCCCGCCTCACCGCCGTGCCCTTGTCGATGCCCCGGGGCCGCACCTCGATGACCATGTTCCCTTCGATGACCTGGAAATCGAAGGAGCGGGCCATGTCGTTCAGCACGTTCACCAGTTCGCGGGAGCGCAAAAAGCCCAGGTCCTGCGCGGCGCCGCGATAGTGCCAGGCGACTGCCGTCGTCTTCTCCTCCACGAGCGAGCCCGGGCAGCGATCATGGAACTGCTGGAACAAGGCGATCACGGTCTCCTTCCATTCGGTCCGCCAGTCAGGAACAGACCACGAGCCGTTTGGTGGCCTGGCATACGCCCCGTGCTCTGCGATCAAGTGAACGGGCAGGCTTCCGTACCAGGCGCCCAGCGTGTCGCGGTCGCGGCCGCTCACGATCGCCACGGCGTTGCGCGGATCCACGGCGAGCTGACCCAGGAGGGCCAGGAGCGGCTTGCCCGGAGCGGCATCGGCAGGGCGTTTGGAAAAGGGAACCAAGGTGCCGTCGTGATCAAGGAAGATCCATCGCGACCGGGCCTTGGCATAGGCGCTCAGGAATGTCTGGCGTACCTCGGGAGTGGCTTCCTTCACCTGCAGCTGGCGGCGGATGGCCACCGCGCCGTCCAGCTGGTCCAGGAGGTCCTCTGCCCAGCGCACCACGTCGTACCGCGTTAGTCGCTGCTGCATCTCGGCCATGCGCAGCGACTGTTCCTCGGCAGGCATTTCCAGTGCGGCGTGCAGCGCGCCTGCGATCGCATCGCGGTCCGTGGGGTTGATGAGGATGGCGCCGCCCAGCTCGTTCGCGGCGCCTGCGGTCTCGCTCAGGATCAGCACCCCGCGCCGGTCCTTGCGCGCGGCCACGAATTCTTTCGCCACCAGGTTCATCCCGTCGCGCAACGGCGTGATCAGCGCCACATCGGCCGACTGGTAGAGCGCGCACAGCTTCTTGTGGTTCACCGATCGGTACTGGTACACCACCGGTTGCCAATCCACCCCGCCGAAGCGCCCGTTGATCCGTCCGGCTGCGGCTTCGATGCCCTCCTTCAGCTCGCGGTACTTCGTGATCGCATCGCGCGAGGGGACGATCAACAGGATGAAGGTCACCTTGCCCACCATCTCCGGATGGGTATCCAGGAAATGCTCGTAGCCCTCCAGGCGTTGGAGCACGCCCTTGATGTAGTCGAGCCGGTCGATGGACAGGATCACGCGCTGGCCCATGGTGCTTCGGCGCAACAGGTTCTTCTCGGCCACCACGGCATGGTCGTCGAAGGCCTCGCGGAACCGCGCCGGATCGATGCTCACGGGGAAGGCATCCACCACCGTGGAATGGGCGCGGCCGCGCACGGTGCGCAGGTCCAGTTCATACCCGAGCAGCTGCTGCACGCTCTTGAGCAGGTATTGCGCGTGGTCGTGCGTTTGCAGCCCCACCAGGTCAGCGCCAAGGACCCCCTCGAGCAGTTCGGTGCGCCATGCGGCGGGCAGCAGGCGGAACATCTCGTAGGAAGGAAAAGGGATATGGAGGAAGAAGCTGATGGGCAGGTCCGGGAATCGCGCGCGCAGCATGGCCGGCAGGAGCATCAGGTGATAGTCGTGGATCCACACCCGGTCGCCGGGTCGCACGGTCTGCTCCAGCGTTCCAAGGAAAAGCTGGTTGGCCACGCGGTAGTGGTCGAACCAATCCTGCTCGTAGCGCGCCACCGAAGGGAAGTAGTGGAACAGGGGCCAGAGGGTGCTATTGGAGAAACCGTTGTAGTGCCGGTCGCGCGTCACATCGGGCAGTGCCACGGGGCGCACTTCGTAGCGCCCGCCATCGAGCTGGGCACCGGAGGCGAGCAGCTTTGCCAGTCGGCGCGTGCGCAATTCGGTGGCGCCGACCCACACAGGTCGAGCATGGTCCATCGGTGCCGGGCCCATCGCTTTGTCAAGGTAGGATCCGATGCTGCTCACCAGGCCACCTGCGCTGGGCGTTACGATGATTCGGCCTTCGCGCTCGGTGTAGCGGAACGGCAGGCGGTTGGAAACGATGATCAGGCGGTTCTCACTCTTCATGCTTCGGTGTGTTTGCTCACATCCATCTTCACGGTGCGTATCGGATACGGGATCACGATGCCTTCCTCCCGATACTTCTGGTGAAGGGCTTTGATGAATTCATGCATCAGCTGGAAGCGCTCGGTGAATTCCGCGGCGCGCAGGATGACCGAGAAGCCGATGCTCGATTCGGCGAACGTGTGGTACCGGATGAACGGATCGAAATCCTTCAAGGTGGGCTGAAGCCGGCGCAGCACCTGGCCGGCGGTCGCAATGGTCACCTTTTCCACATGGTCCAGGTCGCTGTCGTAGCTCACGCCCACTTGCACGAGCACCGCCACCTCCGCATCCGGAAGCTGATGGTTCTGCACGATGGAGGAGGCCAGCTTGGCGTTGGGCACCACGATCATGTGATTGGGCAACGCCCGTATCGTGGTATTGCGCCAGGTGATGTCCGTGAGGTAGCCTTCTTCGCCGCTCTCCAGCTTCACGTAGTCGCCCACGTTCACCTGGCGCGAAGCGATCAACTGCAGGCCCGCGAACAGATTTGAGAGCGTATCCTGCAGCGCGAGCGCCACCGCAAGGCCGCCTACGCCGAGGGCGGTTACCATCGGCGCGATGGAGATGCCGAGGTCGTGGAGGACGATCAGGGCTCCGACGGAGAAGATGAGCACGCGCGCGATGATGCCGAGGATCGAGGCCGTTGCTGTTCCGCCTCCGAGCCCGCTCGTGGAATTGCGGATCCACGAGGCCGATACGCGCGCCGCCACCAAGCAGATGGTGAACACCGCGAACATCAGCATCACGCGCCCCATGGGTGCGATCCATGCCTCGCCGGATCCGGCGGAACGCATGGCCAGGTGTATGCCGATCAAGCCGCACCAGAACGGCAGCATGCCATTGAACGCCGAAATGACCGCATCGTCGATATGGCTTTCCGTGCGCAAGGCCAGCCTCCGCAGCCGCCCCAGCGACAGGCGGTCCAGCAACCAGCCCAACGCGGCACCCGCCAGTGCGGCCAACGCCATCCACGAGATCAGCTGGAATTGCGCATCCATTGCTATCGGATTGCGGCCAAGCCAGCGGCATGGCCCGGTGAACAAAAGGCTTCGTGCAGGAAGCCAGAGGACAGGCCGATCCTATCGGATAGGCCTCACGCGCAGATGGGCGATATGCCCAGTAGAGCAGCGCTCACGCGATGTCGCACTTCAGCACGACAAGAAATGCGTGATGGACGCTCGGCGAAGGTAACCCCTCCGGAGCGTGGAGCGTGATCGAAGGGCGGTTGCTCTGGCACACGGAGGATCCGACAAGCTCACGTGGAGCGAAAGATTGTTGCACGGGCTTGATCGGCGCCTGTTAGGTGGCCACCAGTACCGGCATCGACTGCGGGCACTTGCGCAGGTCGATGAGGCGCTGGGCCATCGACGCAGGCAACCGGTGTGCTTCTTCGCACTGCTTGGAGCCAACCAGGGCGAGCTGCACCAGCGGTGGTTGATTGATGGTGTCGCGCGATTTCCGATTCGATCCATTCGGCACCCGCTCCGATCCGCAGGGCAAGGCGTCTCGCTGTTGGTTCGTGGCTCCCATGTCCCGCCCGCCCACGCTACGCCGGCGCGTCCACCACAGCCGTTCGCCGCTCCGGATAAGCGCGACCCGGAGCCTCGCCCAGGCCAGGCACGGTCAAGCACCTGTGAGACGCTGGATAGCTGCCTGAGCTGAGCGGGGGGTGTCTCAACAACACCCTTCGGGCTACGCGAGGGTGTTTCGTGCCTATGCGGCGTTGTGGAAGGCAGAACAGAGCGACCGGCTATGCTCGGTTTCCGCGCCTTGCCTGGTCGCGAAATAACTGGCGCTCGCTTCCAAAAGCATTCCTGAGATAGCCTCTCGCCTGGCGCACGTGCGCTTCCAGCATCACGCGCGAACCAGTAGAAGCGCTCACGGCTACTTTCGCCGCCCATGGCCACCAAGCCTTCCATACCCAAAGGCACCCGCGACTTCGGTCCGGTGGAGATGCTGCGCCGCAAGTACATCTTCAGCACCATCGAGAAGGTCTTTCAGAAGTACGGCTACCTGCCGCTGGAGACGCCCGCCATGGAGAACCTGGAGACGCTCACGGGCAAGTATGGCGAGGAGGGGGATCGCTTGATCTTCAAGATCCTGAAGCGCGGTGCCGATCTGGATCGCGCTGTGCAGGATGGAAGCAAGAGCCTCGCGGGGGAGGCGTTGCGCTACGATCTCACCGTTCCCTTCGCGCGCTACGTGGTGCAGAACCAGAACGAGATCGCCTTCCCCTTCAAGCGCTACCAGATCCAACCCGTGTGGCGCGCCGATCGACCGCAGAAGGGACGGTACCGCGAGTTCTACCAGTGCGATGCGGATGTGATCGGAAGCACAAGCTTGTTGAATGAGGTGGAGCTCGTGCAACTCTTCGATGAGGTCTTCACGGCGCTCGGCTTGAAGGTGGTGGTGAAGATCAACGACCGCAAGGTGTTAAGCGGCATCGCCGAGGTTTGCGGCCAGCCGGAGAAGGTGGTGGATATCGTCACGGCCATCGACAAGCTCGACAAGATCGGTCGCGAGAAGGTGGAGGAGGAGATGCGCGAGAAGGGCGTGAGCGATGAGGCGATAAAAGGCATTGCGCCGCTCTTCGAATTGAAAGGCACGTGGAGCGAACAGCGTCCGCGATTGGAGCAAGTTGGCTGGCCTTATCCCCCATCGCGCAGCAAGGATTGAAGGACCTCTCGTTCACCTTCGATGCGGTGGGCGATTTGAAGAACGCCACGCTGAAGTTCGACCCCACCCTTGCCCGCGGCCTCGACTACTACACTGGCGCCATCTTCGAAGTAAAGGCTGCGGAGGGCACCATGCCCGGTAGCATCTGCGGTGGTGGCCGCTACGACGATCTCACGGGCATCTTCGGCCTGAAGAACATGAGCGGCGTGGGCATCAGCTTCGGTGCGGATCGCATCTACGATGTGCTGCTGGAGACGGACAAGTTCCCGGCAGCGCTCGGCAGCAGCACGCAATTGCTCTTCGCCAACTTCGGCGAGAAGGAAGCGATGCATTGCCTGAAGCTGCTGCGCCAGGTGCGCGAGGCGGGCATCGCTGCAGAGCTGTACCCCGATCAAGCGAAGCTGCCCAAGCAATTCACCTACGCAGAGAAGAAGGGCATTCCGTATGTGGCCATCGTGGGCGAGACGGAGATGAAGGAAGGCACCGTAACGCTGAAGAAGATGGGGGCGAATGAGAAGGGAACGGCCATGCCTATTGCTGCTGTGATCGATCTCCTTTCCCGATGAACGAGCGTTGATCAATGCACCCGTACCGTCGACCCTCAGGGTCGACACACCGACCCCCATGCCACCGAAGCCCCACGCGATCACCACCAACGGCCTCAGCCTCGCCGACCTCGATGCGATCCTGCATGAGCGCAAGCCGATCGTTCTCGCCAAGGATGCGCAAGCCGCAGTGAAGCGCAGCCATGCCTACCTGCTGAACAAATTGAAGACGAGCGACACGCCGATCTACGGCGTGAACACCGGCTTCGGCGCCTTGCATGATCGCAGCATCGCGAAGCGCGACCTGGCGCAATTGCAGAAGAACCTGGTGATGAGCCACGCCTGCGGCAGCGGCGATCCCGTTCCGTCCGAGATCGTGCGCGCCATGCTCATATTGAAGGTGCAGAACATGGCTTTCGGTCATAGCGCTGTGGCGCTTTCCTTGGTGCAGCGCTTGATCGATATGCACAATGCCGATGTGCTGCCGGTGGTATACGAGCGCGGCTCGCTCGGCGCCAGCGGGGATCTTGCTCCGCTCGCGCATCTCGCATTGCCGTTGTTGGGGCTGGGCGAAGTGACGCTGGGCGGGAAGCGCATGGCCAGCGCCATTGCTTTGAAGAAGCTGGGTTGGGCGCCTTTGGAGCTCGGCCCCAAGGAAGGACTCGCGTTGTTGAACGGTACGCAATTCATGAACGCCTACGCCACGCAGCTCGCCATGAAGGCGATGCGCCTCGCGCATGTCGCCGACATCATCGCGGCCATCTCGCTCGATGCCTTCGACGGCCGCATGGAGCCGTTCCACCCGAGCGTGCATGCAGTGCGACCGCATCCCGGACAGGGCATGGTGGCCGCGCACATCCGCGAATTGCTGGATGGCAGTGCGCTCATGGCGCGCGAGAAGCAACACGTGCAGGATCCGTACTCCTTCCGCTGCATCCCGCAGGTGCATGGCGCCAGTCGTGATGCGATCGCGCATGTCGCCAAGGTGGTCACGCGCGAACTGGAATCCGTCACCGACAACCCTACGGTCTTCGACGACGAGGACCTGGTGATCAGCGCCGGCAATTTCCACGGACAGCCGCTGGCGCTCTCGCTGGACTTCCTTGCGATCGCCGTGGCCGAGCTGGGCAGCATCAGCGAGCGACGCACCTACAAGCTCATCGGTGGGCAGCGCGGTTTGCCGCCCTTCCTCGTGGCGAAGAGCGGTCTGAACAGCGGCTTCATGATCCCGCAATACACCGCGGCATCGCTCGTGAGCGCCAACAAGCAGCGCTGCATGCCCAATAGCGTGGATACCATCGACAGCAGCAACGGGCAGGAGGACCATGTGAGCATGGGCGCCGCCGCTGCGCTGAAGACTTGGGACGTGGTACACGATGTGGAGCGTGTGCTGGCCATCGAACTTTTCACCGCCGTGCAGGCGCTCGACTTCCGCAAGCCGGTGAAGAGCTCCAAGCCGATCGAGTCATTGCTCACGGCATTCCGCAAGCGCGTGCCCTTCATCAAGGACGATGTGGTGATGCACGAACCGATGGAGGAGGCGCTCCGATTCGTGCGCGAGCTGGCTTGAACTATTCCACCACGAAGCGGATCGCCTTTTCTCCGCGATCGGTTCGCACGGCAGCGAAATACACGCCCGTACCCAACCCTTCGAGCCCGATGCGATAGGTGTTCGCGTTGCGCTCCACGATGCTGGCCATGGCACGACCGGTGAGGTCGAGCAAGCGCAGATCGAGCATCCGACAGTTCCGGCAGGCGATGTTGAAGCTGGCGGCATCGCGGTAGTGCGCTAGTTCGGGCGCGGCGATCTCGTTCGTGCCCAGCACGATCTCCAGCGTGATCCCATCGAAGTAGGTCGGCGAAGCCGCGACGGGGCCACCGATGAGCCCGCCGTTCAAGACCGCTACTGCGGTATCGCCCGGCCCCAGAGCGATGGTCTGGTTGATGAACACATAGGACCAGACCGGAAGTTGCGAGCCCACTGCGGCGCCGGTGGTGATCACGCCATTGTTCAACGTCCCGATACTGATGAAGCCGCCCACGCAGGGTTCTTCGTCGGAGCAACGGATCCAACCCGAGAGGGTGGTCATGGCACCATCGGCAAGATCGGGCAGGCGTTGGTAGATGTAGCTCGGGAAGCAGCCTTGGGTTTCGCCGGGCCCCTTGTTGGCGCACCACGCGCCGGAACCGGGAGCGCCCTCGTTCGGCTGGCCCGGTGGGTTGCAGGTCCATTCCCAGCCCACAAGGCTTGGTGCTCCGCTTGCTTCGAAGCTGCCATTGAGCAGCTGGGCCTGGGCGGGGTGGAACAGGAAGGAGGCCCAGAGAACGGAGAGGAGGCGGAATGTTCTCATGCGATCGGATGTCGCACGTAAGACGCGCAGCCGGGGCGCGGCGCTGTCCAGTGTGTGGGGCGGAAAGCAACGGTCCGTACCAGCGGCTCGTCCTGTTTACAGCGGGTTGGTTGATAAAACCCCGTTCCCGAAGGGGATACATGGAACGCCATCCCGGTAGTTTGTACCCGAATACGTGTGTCCGCTCATGAGCTTCAGCTTCCGCTGTTGTGGGATTCTCCTTGTGCTCGCCCTCATGGGTGGGGCGGCCTTTGCGCAGCCCTGCAACATGAGCGTGAACGCGACGCCCAACAACCCGGTAACGATCTGTGAGGGCTCTTCGCAGCAGTTGAACAGCACTATCTCCAATGGCAATGCCCCGTACACCTATAGCTGGGCACCCACGGCCGGATTGAGCAATGCCACCATCGCCAACCCGGTGGCGAGCCCGACCACCAGCACGGTGTACACGCTTACGGTAACCGACGACGATGGCTGCACGGACACCGACAACGTAACGGTGAACGTGACCCCGGCACCCACGCCGTCCCTCACCAATGGCGGGCCCGAACTGGTGAGCACCTTCAACGGCCTCACCACCTTCAGCATCTGCGATCCGTCGATCTCCTTCCCCTTCTCGTTCGTCGATCAAAGTGCCGCCGCGCCGCCAGGCACGCGCACGATCAACTGGGGCGATGGCAGCCCCAACGCCAGCCCGGCACAGGGGTGGAGCTTGAGCCATACCTACAACCAAGGTCTCTGGACGCTCACCTACACGATCAACTATAACAACGGTTGTACGCGCACGCAGCAGTACCAGGTGTTCCTGGGCACGAATCCCGGAGGCGGCATCAGCACCGATCCCAACACCAACATCTGCACGGGCGGCACGCTGCCCTTCTACATCAATAGCGTGGCGGGCAATTCCCCAGGCACCACCTACGTGATCAATTTCGGTGATGGCAACAGCATCAACCTCACGCACCCGCCGCCGGCGGTGGTCAATCACACCTACATCACCAGCACGTGCGGACTGCCGGGCGGGCAGCTCAATGTCACCTTCACGGCGCAGAACCCGTGCGACCAGACGCAGGGCCAGATCGGTCCCATCCGCGTAAGCGAGACACCGCAGGCGCAATTCACGCTATCCACGGATACGGCCTGCGTGAACACCACGGTGACAGCGACGGACATGAGCGTCGGCTTGCAAGCCCCCCTGTGCAACACGGCGCCGCGCAACATCTGGAGCATCCTGCCGGCGGCCGGCTGGACCCTGGTGAGCGGCAGCTTCGGCAACGATAATGGCAATCCCGGTAATCCGGGCCTGTGGACCGACGGCTCCACCAGCATCGGAGTCCAGTTCAACGTGGCGGGCACCTACACCATCACCGACCGCACCGGCAACTCATGCGGGGTACACACGCTTTCGCAGGATATCTGCGTGGAAGAGCCGCCCACGCCGGCCTTCAGCCTTACGCCGTTGGTGGGCTGCGCGCCCTTCGCGCCGGTGAACGACAACACCAGCACCTTCGGCATCAACTGCCTGCTCACGCACCAATGGACGGTGAACGGCGTAGGCACGGTGTGCGGTGGTCCGATGTGGAGCTACGCCAGCGGCAACGCGACCAGCCTTGAACCGCAGTTCCTCTTCAGCGAGCCGGGCACCTACACTGTGCAGTACCGCGCCATCAACGCGTGCAACGCACCGCCCGTGCAGCAGGTGGTCACGGTGAACTCACCGCCGCAAGTGAGCATCAACCCCTTGAGCGGGATCTGCGCTACGCAATGCGTGAGCCCCAGCGCGGTGGTGCAGAATTGCGGCGCAGCCATCACCACCTATGCGTGGAACTTCCCCGGTGGCACACCAGCGAGTTCCGCAGCGGCGTCGCCGGGCAGCATCTGCTTCAACAATCCGGGCAATCCCACGCTCTCACTTACGGTGACCAATGTCTGCGGCAACGCCACGAGCAATGCGAACCTCGCGATCGGAACGCTGCCACCGTTGCCGGTGATCGCCAGCAACAGCCCGGTGTGCGCAGGCCAGATCCTCTCGCTCAGCGCCACGCCGATCCCAGGGTCCACTTTCCAATGGACCAACCCGCAGGGCGCGGTGATCAGCAATCAAGCATCGTTGACCATACCGAACGTGACTCCGGCGAACGCGGGTGTGTACTCCGTGGTGGCCATCAGCAGCGGTTGCACCGGACCGGCCGCGACCGTGAACGTGCAGGTGATCGCTGCGCCCACTGTTACTGTTAACCCACCGGCCTCGGCGATCTGTGTCGGGCAAAGCACCACCCTCACTGCCAATGGTGCCGGGAACTATACGTGGTTCATCGGTGCCGTGCAGATCGGCACGGGGCCGAGCATCACCACCAGTCCGGCTACGACGACGACCTACACGGTTAGCGGCAACCTCGGTGGCTGCCCGGGCAGTGCCACGGTGAACGTGACGGTGTATCCGCTGCCGTTGGTGAATGCAGGCGTCGATCAAACCTTCTGCGATCAGGCCATACCAGTGAACCTGAGCGGCGTACCAACGCCAGGAACATGGAGCGGCCCTGGTGTGACAGCAGGCGGGGTGTTCACGCCAACACCGGGGCAGCTGGGCACCGTTACGCTCACTTACTCGCACACGAACGCCAACGGCTGCACCAACACCGACCAGGTGGATGTGACCGTGCAAGCGGTGACGCAATTCGCGAACGCCGGCCCGGATGTGACGATGTGCCAGAGCAATACGCCGGTGCAGTTGAATGGCGCACCGGCCGGTGGCACCTGGGTGGGAGCGGGGCCGGGCGGATGGATCACGCCGAGCACGACGGGCAATTTCAACGTGACCTACAACTACGGCGCAGGCACCTGCGCCACGAGCGATCAGGTTGCCGTGAGCGTGGTGCCGGCGACGATCCTGAACGTGATGCCCGATTTCGCGAACTGTGCCGATGCCGCTGCGGTGCCACTGGTGGGCAATCCGGTCGGTGGCACGTGGAGCGGTGCGGGCGTCAGCGGGCCACCGTGGTCCTTCGATCCGGGCGCGGCATCGGCAGGCACGCATGTGCTCACGTACAGCTTCTCCAACGCCAACGGATGCCAGAGCGCTGCAACGGTGAGCGCAACGGTGAACGCGCTTCCCGTGGTGAACGCAGGGCCCGATGTGGTGCTGTGCAACCAACCCATCCCATATCAATTGGGCGGCGCACCGCTCGGCGGCGTATGGAGCGGTTCTACTATCGCGGTTACGCCGGGTGGGCGATCACACCCTCCGGCGTGGCCACGGATGTGCTCACGTACACCTACACGAACGGAAACGGCTGCACGGCCAGTGATCAGATCAATGTGGACATACAGCCGATCACGACACCGGCGGATGCGGGTCCGGACCAAGCGGTGTGCGTGGCGAACGGCACACTTCAGTTGAACGGAACACCGGTGGGCGGCTCCTGGAGCGGAGCACAGGTGAACGCCGCCGGGCAGTTCGACACGAGCGTGCCGGGCAACTACCTGCTCACCTACTCCTTCGGCACGGCCACCTGCCTGTTGCAGGATCAGGTGACCATGACGGTGAATGCGCTGCCGGTGGTCGATGCCGGCAACGACATCGCGGTCTGCCTCGATGGCGGGCTGCAGCAGTTGAACGCGAACCCTCCCGGCGGAACGTGGAGTGGCACCGGCGTTGATCCCTTCGGCCTCTTCGATCCCTTGCAGGCGCTGCCCGGCGGCAATGCCGTCACCTACCAGTACACCGATCCCGCTACGGGTTGCAGTAACAGCGATGGCGCCTTGGTGACGGTCCAACCGCTGCCGACGGCAGGCTTCACGCATGCGCCCATCGCCTGCGCAAACGTTCCGTTCCAGTTCACCAACACCAGCGCGGGCGCCAATTTCTACGAGTGGGACTTCGGCGGCACGGGCACTTCCTTCTTCAGCGATCCGTGGCACACCTTCAACACCACCGGGGTGTACAACGTGATGCTCGTGGCCGGAACGGCTGCTGGTTGCACGGATACGATTTACAGCTCCGTGCAGGTTTGGGATGTGCCGCAGGCCGTTCCCATTCTCGATGTCGTTAACGGCTGCGGTCCGCTCACGGTGAACTTCGACAACCAGTCGTTGGGCGATGGCGTGTCGTATTGGTGGGACTTCGGTGGCTTGGGAAGCAGTGCGCTGCAATGGCCCCCGACCTTCACCTTTCCCATGGACCCGCAGGATGCCATTGTGTACCCCGTGACGCTCGTGGTCACCAACCAATGCGGCAGCGATCAAGTGGTGGTTGATGTGACGGTGCTGCCCGAGCCTACGGCGGTGTTCGGTCCCGATGTGGACGTGCATTGCAGCTACGCCGATGTGCCCTTCGCGAACGTGAGCTACGGCCTGCCCGACAGCTTTCAGTGGGACTTCGGCAACGGGCAGACCAGCACCAGCTCGGCAACCATCGTCACGAGCTCGTACGCCGCCGACACGGTGAACACGCCGTTCACCATCATGCTCATCGCCAGCAACGCCTGCGGCAGCGACACGGCTCAATACACTATCACGGTGCTTCCCAATCAGGTCACGTCCTTCTTCAACGTCGATCCAGTGCAGGGATGCGCACCGCTCACCGTGAACCTCACGCACTACACCAGCGGCGACACCGCGCTGTTCTGGGACTTCGGTGATGGGGGCTTCAGCCTGCTGCCCGATCCTACGCACACCTACAACACACCAGGCACCTACACGATCGAGCTCTCGGCCATGGGTTGCGGTTTCGATTCGTTCAGCCAGGATATCACGGTGTTCCCCGCGCCCGTGCCCTCGTTCACCACAGCCCCGCAAGGTGTGTGCGTGGGCGGAGAGTTCACATTCACCAATGGCACGCCGGGGATCTCGGGCTCGCAATGGACCTTCGGCGATGGAGGCACATCAGCGATCACCTCGCCGGTCCACAGCTACACCACGAGCGGCACTTTCCCAGTGACGCTTACCGTAACCAGTGCCGTCAACGGTTGCACCGCAAGCATCACGCAGAACGTTACGGTGGGCATCACTCCGGTGGCGGCCTTCGTTCCGGTGCCGGACAATGGATGCATCGACCTCGATGTCAGCTTCAACAACAACAGCACTGGTGCGAGCTTCTACCAGTGGGACTTCGGCGACGGTAACACGAGCGGGGTGGCCGATCCCTTCCATACGTACACCATCGCAGGCGGCTACACGGTGACGTTGATCGCGGAGAACGTGAACGGCTGTGCCGATACGATCAGCCTGCCGGTGGTGGCCCATCCGCTGCCCACGGCCTTCTTCACCTTCACCTTCGATGCCAGCTGCACGTCGCCGGTGACGGTGCAGACCGTGAACGGATCATCGGGCGCCGTGAGCTACGACTGGGACCTCGGCAATGGACAGACTTCGCAGCTGAACCAGCCGACCGCTGTATTCGATGCGCCCGGCACGTACACGGTCGCGCTTACAGCAACGAACCAGTACGGATGCACCGCCACCTACAGCGATGAGTTCACCGTTCACCCGACACCGGTAGCCTCCTTCATCGCGCAGCCCATTCCGGCTTGCGAGGGGCGGCCGATCTCGTTCACGAACACCTCCGCCGACGCAGCCACCTATCATTGGTTCTTCGGCGACGGAAGCGGATCGCTGGCCGATGCGCCGCTGCACAGCTACGCGAACGCGGGGCTCTACGACATCACGCTCATCGCATACGGCGCTGGAGGTTGTACCGACACGCTCGTGGTGGATGATGCGATCATCGTACACCCGACGCCGTTCGCGGACTTCACCAGTGATACGCTCCTGAGCGTGCGCAACGCCATCCAGTTCAGCAACCTGAGCCAGGGAGCGAGCGCCTACACCTGGGACTTCAATGACGGCGAGCTTTCCAACGAGGTGCACCCGCTGCATCTGTTCCCTGCCGATGGCGGCGGCTTCACCGTATGCCTCATTGCGCTGAACACCTTCAATTGCCCGGATACCATCTGCAAGTTCGAGATGGTGGCCAGCGATCCGCTGATCTTCGTCCCCAACACGTTCACCCCGAACAACGACACGCGCAACGATGAGTTCAAGCCGATCCTGAATGGCTACACCGATGCAGGAGGCTGGCATTACACCTTTATGGTCTTCGATCGCTGGGGCCTGGAGATCTTCACCACCCACGATCGCGATGAAGGCTGGGACGGCAAGGTGGGCGGCGCTGATCCGGTGATCGACGTGTACGTGTGGCGCGTGGTGGTTGAACGCGATGGCGATGCCCGCGATTTCATCGGGCATGTGTCGCTCTTGAAGTAGGCCGGTCTAGCGGCGGCGTGGAGCCTTCGGAGCCAACACGGGAACAGGGGAGGGCTCGTCCTTCGCGCCCAGCACGATGCTGTCGTTGTTGCCGATCGCGTGTTGTTCCACCTTGGCAACCGGTAAGGGCGCGGCCGGGAAACGTTCGGCCGAGTAGTGCGCCACGGTCCCATCAGGGTTCACCTCATCGGCGCGGTTGGCGGTGATCGTCCACGAGAAGGCCGTGTTCGACGCACCGCCACCCAGTTCGATCACATCGAAACCGTTCGCGCTCTTGTTCGCGATGTAGACGCCGTTGCAATCGCCTTCGAGCTGCACGAATGCGCGCAAGGGATGCGCATCGTTCACGACGATGTTCATCGAGAGCGTCGGGTCGAGGGTGATATGCGCCCGTCCGTTCACCAATCGACCGCTGCCATAGTCCTGGAAGAAGTTCTCAGGCGCTTCGGGGCAGGAGAGGGCGACCGAGCGGCCATCGGTATCCTGCACCACGGTATTCACGGTGCCAGGACCGATGATCTTGCGGTTGATAGCCGCGTTGTCCCTGACGCCCACGTAGGCCCAGGTTTGCGCAGTGCCACCGGCCTGCACTTCGAAGTAGCCGCCCGCTGAGGCGCCCACGCCATTCGCCGCCGAGTTGCTCGCCGGGTTGGTGTTCAAGGTGGTCGTGGCGAATCCCATGACGCCGTATTGCGCACCGGTCCCGGCCACACCGCAGCCGCTGGCCGGGGTGAAGATGCTTGCGATGAGGTTGTTGCCGATGCCTACGACCCCGATGCCGCTGGCGGCCGTCTTGCCGAAGGAGAACGTGCCGATGCTGTTGCCGTTCGCAGCGATGCCGCTGCCGAGCGTGAGGTAGGTGCCGCCCGCATTCTGCCCCACGACAAGCAAGCCCGTGCCCGATGCATTGGTGTTGATCCCGTAAGAGCCGAAGCCCGTGGCCGATGCCGCACTTCCATAGATGCCATAGGTATTACCCGTGGCGCCCGTGGCATCGCCCCGCACGCCCATGACGAAGCCGGTGCCGGTGGGAGCCACGGCGGCGGTGCCGCGCATGCCATAGCCACCCTGCCCAGCGGCGATGGCGGCGGCGGTATTGAAACCGCGCACCCCGGCAGCTCCACCGATGCCGGCCGCTTGCCCTTGTACGCCGGATCCAGTGCCAGCAGTGGCATCGGCATTCACGCCGAGGACAGCAGCATACGCATTGGACGAACCTTGTCCATAGACACCGCCCGCGTTGCCGGTTGTTCCAGTGCTCAAACCGACCACACCAAGACTGAAGGCCGTGCCCGGAGCTCCGGTCGCATCGCCGCGGACCCCCGTTGCGGTGCCGGCAGTGCCACCAGCACCCGCAGGCGCTGTCGTGTTCGACCCGTATACGCCTACACTGGTCCCTGATGCAGTGGTCGCGGCACCATACAGATCACCCCATACAGCTACGCCGGTGGTGCTGGCACCTCCAGCGGTTTCACCATAGACACCGGTCCCGTTGCCGGCGCCATAGCCATTCACGGCGAATGCGCCTGCTGCGTTGTTGATCGAGGTAGTAGTGCCATTGGTGGTATTGCTGGCATACACGCTGAATACATCACCGGCGAAGTGCGCGGTGTTGTTCACCACCACCTGGCCTGTGGAGCGCACGCGCGCGCGCTCGTTGGCTGCCGCGCTGCCGCCCGTCTTGATCACCCAATCGACAGCATCGGTGGTGCCTATGAAATTGGTTCCTGCCACAGTGCCTGCGTTGCCCACCGTGAGCCAGCCGTCAGCCGTGGTGGCAAAGCGCACCCACACTGCTCCGTTCCAATAGTAGTAGCCTGGCGTAACGTTGTTCGGGGCCACCCCGGCGGTCGCGGTATTGTAGACCAGCAGTGAGGTAGCCGGAGCAACGACCGGTGCTGCCACGTTGGTTGCGGTAAGCGCGAGGCGCGGCACCAGCATGCCCTTCTTCGCCCCGGCGGGCAAGGCGGTGGCATCGATATCCAGCAAGGCCGAAGCATCGGGCGCGGCACCGTCGGCATTCACGGCTACGTTCTGCGCATGCAAGGGGAGGTAGCACGCCAGCATGGCCAGCAGGAGGAGGGTTCTCATGGAGCGATCGTTCGATTGATTCGGTTGACAGCGCTGTGGTGATGGTTAGCGGGACGCCGCCTTGCCTGCCTGGCGTTGGAGTTCGTCGAATGCGATGCTCCCCGCCGGCATGGGTGCTGGTTTCCAGTCCTTGCGACGTGCGGCTTGCAGCAGCACATTCTCATCGTGGTCGATCCGAGGCGGCGGAGCGTACTCCATGTAGGCACGCGTGTCGCCTGGTCCCCAGACCGGATCATTGCCGAAACGGTGGTCCTGGAAATGCACACGCTTGGCCATGACACGATAGCTGAACGTTGCGGAGGAGGTACCGCCTTGCAACTCCTTCACGCGGAAGCCTGTCGTTCCCGGCTCGACGAACACGCCCTTGCAATCGCCTTGCAACTGCACGAAGACATGCATCGGATGCTGCTCGTCCACATGGACGGTCTCGAGGAACAAGGGATCCAGTTCGACCGTCACTTCGCCGTTCAACAGCCGCGCGGTACCGACATCTTCGAACCAGACCTCTGGCGATTCAGTGACATACAGCAGCTGATTGCCTTTGCTCGTTCCTACAGAGGCGGTCTTCGTGCCATTGGCCACCACATGATTACCGTTGAAATAGCCCGAGTAGTTGAAGTTGTTGCCTACCCAACCCACTACGCCGAAGTCGAAGTTGCCTGCGGGGATGCCACCACCGAAGCCCAGGCCCATGACGCCGATGCCATAAGAACTCCCGTTGTAGCTCCCGTATACGCCCATGTGCTGGTTCCCAGCAGCGATGGTGTGCTGTCCCCACACGCCTGCGCCGCCATTGGTAGCGGCCGGTGAGGTACACTGCCCGTGTACGCCGTTGCGATCGATGACAGCGGATGTACCCACGTATAGGCCGCGTACACCGGTGCCGCCATTGGCACCATTGCCTGCACCATAGTACTCGCCTTGCACGGCGCCGAAGAGGGTGACTGTGCCCGGGCGCACCTGCCCATACGTCGCACCACCATTGAAACTGGTATATCCGTTCACCGCCCAAGGCAGCACCGCGCTACCGATGGCGCACAAGGCGTCGCCAGCCAACCCACTGGTCGTTCCGTTCACGATCACCTCGCCATCGACGGGATTGATGCGCATGCGTTCGATGCCATTAGCGAAGAAGCGCACGGGTTGAGCGTTCACCGAGCCCATGAACTCGGTGCCAACGAGGGTGTTCCCGGTCAGTCGCCATGCGTCCGGGCCGGCCATGAAGCGCAGCCATTGTACGCCATCCCAATAGTAGTAGCCCGGGGTTACGTTGTTCGGAGCCGCACCTGATGTGGCTGTATTGTACACGAGCAAAGAGGTGGCAGGGGCCACTACTGGGGCCGCAGCGTTGGTCGCGGTAAGTGCGATACGCGGCACAAGCACGCCCTTCTTGGCGCCAGCAGGCAACGCAGTGGCATCCACATCCAGCAACGCCGAGGCAGCGGGAGCGGCACCATCGGCGTTCACGGCTACGTTCTGTGCATGCATCGGAGCGAGCGCGCAGGACAGGAGGAGGGATAGGGCGAGCTTCTTCATAGCGAGGGCCTTTGGTGTACAGACGAAAGGTAGGCGGATCGGCGGCGTTCCGATCCTTCACCATCTTCGCCCCATGCCGTATGTGGAGGTCCCCGCCCCGGTGCTTGCCATGCTGCGCGCGGCAGTAGGCGAAGGCGCCGTGCTGGTCGATGTTGAGGAGCGCGGGCACTACGGCCACGACGAGACCGAGAGCTTCAGCTACCCGCCAGCCGTGGTCGTGCGGCCGCAGGTCACAGGGGAGGTGGCCGCCATTGTCCGCATCTGCCGCGAGCACGCCATTCCCATCACGCCCATCGGCGGTCGAACAGGGCTAAGCGGTGGAGCGCTTAGTGTGAATGGAGGGGTCGGGCTGGCACTGGATCGCATGGATCGCATCCTTTCCATCGACGACAAGAACCTGCAAGTGACTGTGGAACCCGGTGTGATCACCCAGGTCTTGCAGGAAACGGTGGCTGCCAAAGGGCTGTACTACCCGCCTGATCCCAGCAGTCGCGGCAGTTGCACCATCGGGGGCAACCTCGCCGAGAATGCAGGCGGTCCGCGTGCGGTGAAGTACGGCGTAACGCGCGACTTCGTGCTGAACCTGGAGGTGGTGCTGCCCAACGGCGAAACCATCTGGACGGGCGCGAACACTTTGAAGAACGCCACGGGATACGACCTTACACGGCTGATCGTGGGAAGCGAGGGAACACTGGGCATCATCACGCAGGCGGTGCTGCGCCTGGTGCCGCATCCGAAGGAGACACGGCTGATGCTGGTTCCTTTCCCCGATGCGATGCGTGCATGCGAAGCCGTCAGCGCCACCTTCCGGGCCGGTGTGGTACCCAGCGCCATGGAGTTCATGGAGCGAGATGCCATCGTGTGGACGATGCGCTTCACCGAAGGGCTGCCCGCGCAATTGAGCGCCGAGCCGGCTGCGTACCTGCTGATCGAGGTGGATGGCGATCACGGCGACTTGCTCATGCGCGAGTGCGAGCGCATTGCGGAGGTGATGGAGGCGCATGGATGCGGAGAGATGCTCTTCGCGGAGAGCGTCACGGAGAAGGATGCATTGTGGAAGCTGCGGCGCAGCGTACCGGTGAGCGTCAAAGCGCACAGCGTATACAAGGAGGAGGATACTGTGGTCCCGCGCTACGAGCTTCCGCGCCTGTTGGCAGGTGTCAAGGAGATCGGCAAGCGCTACGGCTTCAGCAGCGTGTGCTATGGGCATGCAGGCGACGGGAACCTGCATGTCAACATCATCAAGGGCGAACTTTCCGATGCGGTCTGGGAAGGTGAACTGCCGAAGGCCATACGGGAGATCTTCCAGCTGACGGTCTCGTTGGGCGGCACGCTGAGCGGCGAGCATGGCATCGGTCTCGTGCAACGCCCTTACATGAACATCGCCTTCGACCGGAACCAGCTCGAACTGATGCGTGCGATCAAGCACGTCTTCGATCCACAGGGGATCATGAACCCAGGCAAGGTGCTCCCTTAGAGCTGGTCCACTTCGGCGACCAATGCTGCGAGGTTCGGGAAGACCTTCATCGCGGAGGGGATCGCTCCCGCATCCAGATCGCGCAGGGGAGCACCTGCGCACAAGAAGCTCACGCGCTCATCGGGCATGTCGAGACGCAGCTTCTGCAAGTGCGCCGAAGCATCTTCCGGTGCAGGGGTCACGATGTACAAGCCGATGAAGACCAGGTTGCCAGGATGCAAAGCCACGACCTGCCGTAGATCGGCCTGTGGAACACTCTGGCCCAGATAGATGGTGCGCCGACCATGCGAACGAAGGAGGTAGTCCACGTATAGCAAGCCCAGTTCATGGATCTCGTTCTCCGGCAGGTGCAGCACGTAAACGGTGCCTGGACCATCAGCCACCGGCTGCTGGGCGCCAGCGACGATGAGCCGCTTGCGGATGATGTTGCTCACGAAGTGCTCTTGCGCCGGGCAGATGGCACTGCTCTGCCACAATAGGCCTATGCGTTCGAGCAACTTGATGAACACCCGTTCCACCAGGGCTCTGAAGCCGTGGTCGCTCTCGTATGCGCCGGAGATGCTCGTGAACAATGCTTCATTGAGCGAGAGCATGGCCAGCACGAGCGAGTTGATGATGCTCTCGGTGCCTTGTTCTTCCAAGGCCGCGCTGCGAACCAGTTGCTCGCGCGCATCGGCCGTCATGGCCGCGATCCTGGAGATCTTGTAGCCGCGCTGGTTGAGATAGGCGACGTTGAGGATGATCTTCAGCTCGGCAAGGTCGTAGGTGCGGATATTGGTGTCCGTTCGCCCCGGTTCCAGCAGCCGGTAACGACGCTCCCAGGCGCGTATGGTATGCGCCTTGATCCCGCTGAATTGCTCCAGATCGCTGATGTGGAAGCGGCTCAGGAAGTAGTCCATGGCGCGCGCAATGTTAAGGGAGCGTGGAGGATGATATGGCCAGGAACGTTCGGGATCGCATCTGGTTCGATGGATAAGGGCTTCCGCGATCGTGCGGAAGCCCTTCGACCCATCGAGTGGCGCTGATCAGCGCACTACCATCACTGGCACGGAACCAACCCTGCCGTCGGCTGTCACGCGCAGGCAATACGCTCCATCGGGCAGCGTGCTCAAGTCCACATCCACGCGGCCGTCAACGTACTGTAGCGCGCTGGTCGCCAGGTTCCGTACGATGCGTCCGGTGGCATCGAGCAGTGCTACCTCGGTCAAGGGGGCATGCATGCCATCCACTTGAAGCGAGAGCGCATCGCTGGATGGGTTGGGCCAGGTCCTTATCCCGCTCAATGCGTTGTCTGCCTCACGTACCGAGGTCACCACAGGCAGTTGGAGCAGTGGCCCGCCAGCGCTGGTGGCCACCCAGAGCCCGAATGAAGGGCCGTTGCTGTTGTTGTTGGGGGCCAGGAATCCACTGGCGACCACAGTGAGGGCCGCGCCTTGCAGGCCAAGGGTTTGCAACGGCGCTGCATAGGTGGCTACGGTTGCCGATCCATCTGCCGTCTGCACTTGCAAGGTGAAATCCAGGGTGGGCAGCTCCAGATAGTCGGTGAAGTCACCGTAGCTGGCGTCGTCAACGATGGTGGTGCTCACCACCGCGCTCTCGAACACATCCACCGTAGGTGCATCCGTGCAGCCGTGGAACACCAGTGCATCGGTGTTGCCCACGCCGGATGTTGCGGCTTCGCGTGCATCGCTCTTCACGTAGATATCGAATGGTGTGGCCGGGTTGTAGCCGGTTCCGCTCACGATACCGCTGGCCACGAGGATGAAGCTGCCGCCTTCCGGCAGGTTGTAGCTGAAGTCGGCGATGGCGTCAGCAACGCTGCTGCTGTTGGCCGGGGCTATGCTCAAGGTCAGATCCACGCCCGCTTGCACATCGATGAAGGGTGTTGCCGTGCGGAAGGCGAAGTTGTCCACGGCCAAGGAACCGTTCAGGTACACATCCACTTGGGCGGCGGCCAGATCGGCGCTGTTGTGGATGGCTTGGAGGCGTGCGGTCGGGATGGCCGCACCTGGCAGTTCCACCAACGGTCCTCCGGTGGGCAACGCCACCCATAAGCCGAAGGCCGGACCATTGCTATTGGCAGCTGGGTTGAGGAATCCGCTGGCGAGGACCGAGAGCGCAGCGCCTTGCAAACCCAGGCTTTGCAGAGGAGCCTGATAGGCGGCTACGATCGTGCTATTGTCTGCCGAGCGCACCTGCAAGGTGAAGTCAACGGTCGGCAGTTCCAGGTAACCGGCGAAGTCGCCATAGCTGAGGTCATCGATGATGGTGGTGCTCACCACGGCGCTTTCGAAGACATCGACTGTTGGAGCATCGGTTGCGCCATGCAGCACGAGCACATCCGTGCCAGGGCCTTGAGCGCTTTCACGTGCCTGGTCATAGATCGCCAGACTGAACGGAGTGGCAGGTGAGTAACCGATAGGACTTACCGTGCCGCTCGCGACAGCGATGTAAGCGCCACCATCGGCCAAGGTGACGTCCTGTGTGAAGATGGCATCAGCGACGCTGGTGCTGTTGCCTGGGGCGATGGCAATGCTCAGTGCAACTCCGGCGGGCACGGTGATGAAAGGCGTGGCCGTTCGGAAGTCGAAGTCGCCGACTGCTTCCGCGCCGTTGACATATACATCCACAGAAGCTGCGTTGAGATCAGCGCAGTTGTGGATCACTTGCAGGCGGGCTGTCTGGGCCTGTGCCAATGGCATAGTCAGCAGGCCTATTCCGATAAACGAGTAGTGCAGGGTCCTTTGGTTCATGGTCGTTGATGTTTGTGGTCACGTGAAGGAGGAACACATCAGGACCAATGTTGTTCAATGAAGTGATAAAAAAGATGAACATTCGGTTCAAACCGCTATGAAAAAGAACGCCCCGCCGTAGTCGGCAGGGCGTTCGGGTTGAGGTTAAGCGTCTATCGGACGATGGTCACGTGGCCGAAGAGCTCGTATCGGTCCTTCTTGATGGCATCGACGGCGTAGGCGCGATAGGCATAGACGCCCACAGGTACGTCACTGCCACCGGCGGTACCATCCCATTCCGCCCAGGGATTGTTGCTCTGGTAGAGAAGGCCTCCCCATCGGTCGAAGATCTGGAACTCGAAGGACTCGAGATCGACCACATTGATGATGGGCTTGAAGGTGTCATTGAAGCCATCGGCGTTCGGGCTGAACGCATTGGCGACGTAGAACACATATTCCTGTGGTTCCAGGTAGGCCACGATCGTATCGGTTGTATAGAAGCGGGCCGTCAATGCAGGCTTGGTGGTATCAGCCGGCATGAACGGATTGTTCTTGATCGTCCAGTAGAGGAAGTCGTAGTAGAGCGTGGGGTTCACATTGAAGTCCACGTCGACATCCTCGGGCACGCTGGTGAAAGCGGGGAAGTTGGAATAGGTGGTGCCATCGAAGGTGATCGTAGCCGCGCCGGTAGGCACCACATCGAGCATAACGGCGTGGCGTATGGGCGGAACGAAGTGGGCGACGATGCTATCGGCACCGATGAAGTCGAGCGTCACGAGCGAATCGGTAAGGCTGGGCACAAGCGAGTTGCCTTGGAACACCTCCCAATGATCGAAGACGTAACCGGTAGCTGGCAATGGGGCCAGCGTGGTGGTAACGCCGCCGTAGTATGTGCCGGTGAACGGGTAGCTGGGCAGCACGGTGCTGTTCACCTGGATTTCCCCACTGAGCGGGGGGAAGACATTGAAGACAACATCGAATGGACCGATGAGATCGTAGCAATCGACCAAGCCCTGCTCAATGGTCACGCAACGGGCTTCGATGAAGTCGCGCATGATCTGCACATTGTTCTGCCAATCGGCCACTGTTCCGCCCCAACGCGCCACTTGTCCGATCATATCCGGGGCGATCTTGGCCACCATGTCATCGAGGAAGGGAACCATGAAATCGCAACTGAAGATGGTATTGCCCAGGTCGATGTACCTGTTCACGTACCAGTCATGCACTTGCTGGTTCTCGTTGATGAGCTTCTCCAGGATGTCCGTATGCCCCTGTCCACCGGGATTGGGCAGGTCCTCCACGGTGCAGGGGTCGGCGTTGGGGCTTTGGTCCGGAATGCCGGTGAAATTGGTGTAGTGCCCGAAGGTGGCGTCCTCATCCCACAGGATATAGCCCCACTTCTTGTGCTCGCCAGTGGGATCCATGCCGCGCCACCAGCCGGTGTTCCAATTCAACCAATCGGCGCACACCACGTAACTGTTCAGGCAGAAGTAGTCGATGAGGCTCTTCCAGTTCAGCTGGCTGTCCACGTAATCGAAATTGGCCTGAACACCCATGTCATTGCCCATGATGTAGGTCACCAGTGCATCCCAATCGGTCTGCGCCTGCGCCCCGCCGAACTCGCTCCAGGTTCCGCCCCAGGTCTTGATGAACTGCATGTTGTATTCATCCTGGCCATAGTAGTAACGAGCATAGTCGGCATCGTCCACTTTCTCCCGTACGTCGTACACGCCCCAGTACTGGCCGTTGATGTAGACGACTGCCGGCTCATAGCTGCGTTCGTCCAAGCGCGCAGGTCGCCGCCTGGCTCAATGCATGCACATAGGGATCGCGGATATGCGCCGGTTGGCCGGGCCCGAATTCGTAGTTGTCACCAGCAGCCGCTTTCACGATCACGCGCTGGAATTCGTCCCGATCGGTGATGGCGAACATCGGATAATGGATCGCATTGTTGTAGCCGAACTGGTCGCGGCTGACCCAATCGAAGCCGCGTTGGGCGTAGGCCCAGCTATCCTGTCCATGCTCGTTCATCGTACCGGTGACTTTATCGCGCAGCACACCGTCAGGTCCGAAATACTCCATGCTGGCGACGGGCTCGAGACCGCCATTGCCGTCCAACAGCGTTTGCGCCTGATCACCAGAACAGCTGAGTATGGCCACACCATGCGTCACGCCAACGAGGTAGGTATTCGTCTCGACGAAGCTTGGCGGAACACCCGGGGTAGCGCTGAAGGCTTTCGCCCTGATCACGGTTGGAGCCCCCACGTTGATGGGGCCGGTATAAGCGGTGCTCGCCGCCGTGGGCTCGAACCCGTTGGTGGTATAGCGGATGGTGGCTCCGGCATCGGGTGTCGAGAGGGTTACGCTGATGGCACCAGCATAGTACCCGGCAGCCGGGCTCATGCTGGGTTTGGTGGCGTAGTAGGGACCCGCACCGGCATTGGCCGCGTTCGGGGTCGGCGTTTGAAAGAGGCTCCAGGTGGCGGCACCGTCCGTAGTGCGTCCCCAACTGTGGTCGACCTGCGTGGTGGAGGTGAACTGGAAGTTGTCCACGATGTTGCCGCCGGCATCGCTGAGCACCGCCCGATCGCCTTCGCATTGGGTAAGCTTGAAGTTGGGGTGCGGGTTGCCGCCAGCCACGGCGTTCCGGTTGCTGCACCAGACCATCAGGCGGCCATTGGCCGCGATGGTGGTTCCAGGCTCGAACTGGTACTTGGTGTTGTTGGTCTGGCTATCGCTGATGTACCATCCGCTGATGTCGACCACCGAACCGGAGGTATTGTACAATTCGATCCAGTCCTCGCGCTGTCCGAAACTGTCCGTGGGGCCTGACCAGTTGGCGGCGCTTAGTTCGTTGATCACCACTTGGGCCTGCATCGCGTTCAAAGCGAGCGAAGCAATGGCCAGGGCAAGGAGCTTTTTCGACATGGGGTTCGGAGCGTATCGGAGGCAAGTTAAGGGTGCGGTACCCAAGGCTTTACGTAACCGTCAACGGCTTATCCGGAATGATGGGGATGCTGCCGCCTCTGGTCGTCTCGTAACCGAGACGTTAAGCAGGGGTGATGGCGTTGCCCGGCTGGAGCTCAGCCACTGGCGTTTAGGTCCTGGCCAGCGTAATAGCCCGTGTCCACGTTGAGCAGCAGCTTGGTATGCAGGGTGATCTGGCCGGTATGGTAGCTGAAGTGCTCTACCACATGGAGGATGATGGCCGTTCCCGATTCCTGGAATCCTTGGACAGCCCAGAGGCTTTCGAACCGCGCTTCGTCCAAATATCGGATGATGGTTCGAGCCCGATCAATGGTCATCCTTAGCCCCGCCAGTAGAACATCCCGATCCACAGGACCATGCTGATCGAATTCCTCGTTGCGGTTGCGCTCATCGGGCACACCGCCCAATGCGCTATTGATCCATTGTGCCGCGTTGCCCGCAAGGTGGAGCACCAGGTTGCCCACGCTCACCAGGTTCGCATTCGGGCGATGCCACAATTGCTCGTCATTGAGCATTCCAACGCACTTCTCGACGCGCGCCAGGCTTTCCTCCAGCCTCCGGCAAGCTTCCGTGCGCAACTGTTCTGCCAGAAGGCTCATCGCGCCAAGGTAGCGGCACTCGTCATGAAAGAAATCGTTGCATCTCAGATGGCATGAAGTGGAACAGCCGCCCAGTGAGCGGCTGTTCCATTGAATGCCGGAGCGGCTAGGCTGCTTTCTTCTCCGCTTCTGCCTCGGCAGGTTTGCTGCCCGCTCCGATGTGCTTGTCCAGGAACTTCTCCATGGCGCCGTAGAAGTCGAAGCGGTTCTCTTCGTTGCGGAAGCCGTGCCCCTCATTCTCCTTCACCATGTATTCCACCGCAATGCCGCGCGCTTCAAGCGCCTTCACCACCTGGTCGCTCTCGTCCTTGTTCACACGCGGGTCGGTTGCCCCCTGGGCGATGAAGAGCGGGCACTTGATGCGGTCCACGAAGAAGACAGGCGATGCATCGCGCAGCAGCAGGCTGTCCTTCTGCGGGTCGCCCACCATCTCGTACATCTGCTTGCGCCAGGCCTCCCAATAGGGCGGCACCGTGTTCATGAAGGTGAACATGTTGCTCACGCCCACATAATCCACTGCGCAGGCATACAGTTCCGGTGTGAAGGTGATGCCCGCCAGGGTGGCGTAACCACCGTAGCTGGCGCCGTAGATGGCGATGCGTGTGCTGTCGGCGATGCCTTCCATCTTCAACCATTCGACACCGTCGGTGATGTCGTTCTGCATGGTCTTGCCCCATTGCTTGAAGCTCTTCTCCCAGAAGGTGCGACCGTAACCGGTGCTTCCGCGGAAGTTCATCTGCAGCACGGCATAGCCGCGATTGGCCATCCATTGCACTTGGGGGTTGAAGCCCCACTCGTCACGCGCCCACGGACCGCCGTGCGGGTGGATGATGACCGGCAGGTTCTTCGGATCGCGGCCCACGGGCAGGGTGAGGTAACCATGCACGGTGAGGCCATCGCGCGTGGTGTAGGTGATGGGTTCCATCTTGGCCATGTTCTCCGGATCGATCCACGGACGGATCGAGGCCACTTTCTCGAGCTTGTCAGCTGTGGCGTCATAGAAGTAGTAGGTGCCGGGGTCCCGGTCGCTGCCAGCCCACACCATGAACTTGGTCTCTTCGTCGTTCTCGCCGTAGATCCAGTAGTCGAGGTCCGCGAATTTCCCCGAGAGCTTGTCGTAGAGCGCCTTGGTCTGGTCATCCAGGATCTGCCGTTCCTGCTTCCATCCGGTCCAAGTGACCATGGTGAGCACCTTGCGCTTCTCGCTGTACTCCACATTGTCCACATCATAGTCGGCGTTCTCGTGGATCAAGCGGGTCTCCTTCTTGGCTGCCAGGTCCCACTCCACCACGGCGGTCTTGTCGCGGCCGTTCAAGTTGTGGCTCACGACCAGGTTGGCATTGTCGAATGTGAACAGCAGCGGGCTCCAGCTGTCTTTGAAGCCGGTGCGCATGTACTCTGCGAAGGGAGCATTCGCATCCGCGCGGTAGTAGTACACCTGGTCCGTGCCGTCGGTCTTCAGCGCAAAGCGGATGACACCGGCGTGGTCGGTGATCCAGCCTTCGTAGTTGTCCTTGCTGTTGTCGTAGAGCGGCTTGAGTTCGCCGGTGGCGATGTTGCAGGTGTAGGGGTCGAACACCTGCGGGTTGCGCTGGTTCATCTGCACCAGTATGGTCTGTTCCATGCCGGGCACATTGTGCAGGCGGTCCATCGTTCCTGCGCGCACGCCTTGCTGCGGAGTAAGTGCCTTCACATCCGTGCCATCGATGCTTGCGCTGAAGACGATGAAGTTCTCATCGCCGTTGATGTCTCGTGTGTACACGAGGCGGTCGCCCTTCCAGAAGTAGCCGCCGATATCCCGTACGGTATCCTGGGTCACCTGCACTGGTGCGGTATCGCCCATCTTCTGCACGAAAATGTTCATGCGGTTCTTCCATGGGGCACGCCAGCTCATGTAGTTGCCATCGGGGCTGATCTGGAAACTAGCCTTCTCCGGGTTCTTGAAGAAGTCCTTCATGTCGATCACGGGCGGGGGCGCTTGCGCGATCTTCTCTTCGCCGCCGCCGCATGAGGCGAGGAGGGCGATCCCTACGATCATCGGGATGATGGTGGCGGGGCGTGAACTGATTGTTCGCATGGTTGGGGTGAAAGTGGGTGGCAAAGGTGCCATCGGCCCGCCATACCGCCTAGGGCATTCCATCAACGGTCGGTCACAGGGCTCACCGGCGGAACCGGTAGACCCATACGCGGTGGTCGGCTTCCACCGAATCCACAGCAGGATAGGAGGCGTGCAGCAACCGGTACCAAGGCTGATCGTGGGCAGATGAGTTCCCGCTCGCATCCACCACGATGGTCGGCAGCACCGTGTCCCGGGTCAGGACGTTTGTTCGGTTGATGTCGAAATGCAGGAAAGGGCCATGGTCCTGTTTGAGGTCCTCGATATTGATAGCTCCACGAAAGGTGAGCCGGTACCATGGTGGCCAGATGCACTCCGTGCAGCCCTGAGGGCACCAGGCATCCGTTTGGGCAACTACGCGCGATGGTTGGTAGCGCCATTCCTGCCATGGGGTGAAGGTGAAGGCCATGCCGCCGACCGCCAGCGCACCCAGCGCGTTGGTGATGGCAGCAGGCGCCCGCAAGTCGCTGATGCTGACAGCGACGAGCAGTGCGAAGCCCGGTGCAGCATACACGAGGTAGCGATCGAGGAATATGGGCACGATGAATGACACGGCGAACATGCCGAGCAGCGGTACCATGCACCAGATCATGGCGAGCCGGATGGCCGAGCCTTCCATGCGCGATCGCACAGCAACGAAGAGGATCAACGCGAGGAATCCGACCGCCAGCAGCGGCGCATTGCTCCAGCGCCAGATCATGTTGTAGAGTTCCTCAGGCCCCGGTGCTTCCAACCAGGTTCCTTGCGACACGCTGGTGCCGAATCGCGAGATGAAGATGACGAGGTAGGGCGAGAACCACAGGAGCGTGATACCGATGCCGAGGAGGAAATTGCGACGCATGTGGCGCAGCCCAGGCATCGCGAGCACGCACAGGGCTTGCACGCCTATCGCCAGCCAGCCCAAGAAGTGCGTGTACACGAGCAGCACGTTCACCGCAACCAGGCCCAGCATGGCGTGGAAGCCCTTGCCGGGCTTGTCCTTGGAGCGCCAGAGGAGCCACATGCCGGTAGTGGCCAGCAGGGTGAACAGCGCGTAGGCGCGCACTTCATGCGCGAAACCATAGTGGTGATTGTTGAACGTGAAGAGCAGCGATGCGACCAGCGCGCAGCGCACACCCGCCAACCTGCGTGCAAGCAGGAACAGTGGCCACACCGCCAACGCGCTGAACACGGCGGAGGGCACACGCAACCACCCCGCCTTGAACGGCACGAAGGCGCTCCATGCCTTGATCAGCAGGAAGTACAGGGGCGGGTTGTTCTCCGTGCGCAGCATCTCCCCAAAGGCGCTCAGCGGTTGCTGCGACCAATACACCGTGAAAGGCTCGTCGTGCGCGAGCTCGTTCACGCCCAACCAAAGCAGTTTCACCACCAGGTTGAAGGCGATGAGCGCTAGGAGCAGGTAACCATCGCGGCGGGGAGGCAAGGCTCAGGCGGCTTGTTGATGCGGAGCAAGTTTAGACCGTAGCTCATGCGCATAACAACCTGGTCAGATCTTCCTCCACATCAGATAGTGCGTTCCGATCCCCTCGATCTCGAACGAATCGCCTTCCATGTTCAAACCGAGTCGCTCATAGAAGGGCACCGCCTTGATGCGCGCGTTGCACCAGAGCTGATCCGCCTTCTGGGCCTGCAGGTGCTCCATGGCGAAGCGCATGAGCTTCTCGCCCGCGCGCTTGTTCCGGTGGTCCGGGTGCGTCGCCATGCCGCGCAGCCTGAAGGGCTTCCAGCCCTTCAGCATCGGATGCTTTTCCGGGTAGAACGAGCCGATGCCGATGATCTCCTCGTTCAGCAAGACTCCCAGGTGGAAGGAGCCTTCGAGCCGGTCGTTGGCGAATTGAGCGTCCTCGATCACCCCGCCGGGCCGCAGGACCAGCAGGCGCAACGCATAGGTGTCTTCGGTGCGGATGAAGCGGACGCGCATGGGGGGCGCGTGCAAGTTGGCGCCTTCCATCGCCGCCGTCAATGCGCGCCCGAGCTTGCTGCTGTCAGCCAGGAGCAGAGCGAGTCCATCCTGGCATCCGATCCGACCGGCTCGATGGCGATCATCTTCCCGGAGCTCTTGAATTCAACGGTTGCTTCATCGATGTTCGCGTCGAGAGCGCCAACGACGATCGACCCTGCGAATGGAAGATCGAATTGTTCAATTGGACAGGGCAGCGCCAAGCCCAGTAGTTCAGGCCGCACCATCAGATGCACGCCCTGTGCGTCCAGTTGCATCGAACGTGGCGGCCATGCGATCGCCGACCAAACACCTGTGAGCGTGAAGAGGATGAACCCGATGCGAGCCGACAGCCAAGGGGCGCGGGAATGGATCCTCAACGCGCGCTGGAATACGAACGCGATCAGTCCGGTTGCCGCACCGCCAAGGACCCCGAGCAAGGCTGCGCGGCAGATCCTGCCCGCAAGAGCCGAACGCTCCGGCACCAAGGTGTGCGGATCGCCGATCAAATACCCGCGCTTGAATGGAACGAGCAACTGACCGAGCGCGTCTTCGTCAGATGGAGCGAAGCAATGTTCCGCTGCGATGTAGCCTATGCGTACCAACAACAGGCTGCCGATGCCAAGGGCAAGGAACTGGAATGCCTCGCGAGCGTTATCAGGCACTTCCAGCTTCATGGGCTCACTTGAAGTACCGCATGTCCTGGTCGGCCTTGATGCCTTTTACGCTGGCATGGATGAGCTTGATCACGTTCTCCGCATCCCACCGGTTCACGGTCTCCACCGTGGTATGCATGTAGCGCAGCGGAAGGCTGATGAGCGCGCTGGGCACCCCGCTTGCGCCGTAGGCGAAAGCATCGGTGTCGGTGCCCGTTGCGCGGCTTGCGGCCAGCCGCTGGAAGGGGATCTTCTCCTTCTCTGCGGTCTTCACGATGTGGCGCAGCACGTTGTTATGCACCGCAGGGGCATAGCTCAGCACGGGGCCCTTGCCGCAGGCGATGTCGCCGCTCTGTACTTTGCTCATCATGGGTGTTTGCGTGTCGTGCGTCACGTCCGTAACGATGGCCAGGTCCGGCCGGATCCGCTCCACGATCATTTCTGCGCCGCGTAGTCCTACCTCTTCCTGCACGCTGTTGGTGATGTAAAGGCCGAAAGGAAGCTTGTCCCCGCGCTCCTTCAGCAGGCGCGCCACCTCGGCGATCATGAAGCCGCCCATCCTGTTGTCCAGGGCGCGCCCCGTGAAATTGCTTTCGTTGAGCATCATGAACTTATCCACGAAAGTGACCACGCAGCCCACATGCACGCCCAGCTTCTCCACCTCCTCCTTGCTGTTGCATCCGCAATCGAGGAAGATGTTCTCCGTGGTGGGCACCAGTTCGGTCTTTGCATTGCGCACGTGTATGGCGGGCCAGCCGAACACCGCCTTCACGATGCCCTTGTCGGTGTGGATGTTCACCCGCATGCTCGGGGCGATCATGTGGTCGCTGCCGCCGTTGCGCTTCACATAGATGAAGCCCTCCTTGGTGATGTAATGCACGAACCAGCTGATCTCGTCGGCGTGCGCCTCGATCACCACCTTGTATTCCGCCTTGGGGTTGATCACGCCAACGGCGGTGCCGTAGTTGTCCACGATATGCTCATCCACATAGGGCCTGATGTATTCCAGCCACAGCTTCTGCCCGGCGCTCTCGAAGCCGGTGGGCGAGGGGTTGTTCAGGTACCGTTCCAGGAATGCGAGGCTGTCCTTGGTGAGGATGCTCTTATGGGCCTTCGCGGCCTTCTCCTTCTTCTTCGCCATGCTCGTGGGCCGTGTTGTTGCGCGGCGGGGCGAATGTAGAAGCAGCGGCAGGGCACGAACCCTTGGCGCCCATCGACGTATGAACAGCGCTTTTCACGAAGGCCACCATTCGCCATGCGTCCATTCCCACTCCCGAAAGCTGCGCTGCTAGTCGTTCTGATGGGTCCTGCTGTGGCTTACGCACAGGCAGTCATCCCCAAGCCGGTGCAGGAAATATTGAAGCGGGCCGAGAAGACCGAGATGCTCGGAAGCAACGCTTTCGTGCATGCCGAGACCTTGTATGAGGAAGCATTGAAGCTGGCGCCCGACTTGGCGGAGGTGAACATGCGCATGGGGCTCTGCCAGTTGAACGGACCGCACCGGCACAAGGCGCTTCCCTATTTCGAGAAGGCTATTGAGATCGATCCCGCTCAACCGCGCCTGCAATTCCTGCTTGGATACTCCTTTCAGTTGCAGGCTCGTTGGGACGAAGCCATTGCGGCGTACCAGCGCCATAAGGCCGCGAGCAATTTCCAGGACCCCGAGCCGCTGTACAACAGCGCCGACCGTCGCATTACCGAATGCCGCAATGGCAAGGCCCTCATGGCGGCGCCGTCGCGGGCGCAAGTGGCCAACATGGGCAGCATCATCAATACGCCTCAAGCCGATTACGGCGCCTTGGTGACAGCCGACGGAAGCACGCTCTACTTCACCAGCCGAAGGCCCATCAATGCGGAGAGCAAAGTGAACAAGGTCACAGGCGACTTCTTCGAGGATGTGTACATCAGCCATGCGAGCCCGAACGGCTGGAGCGAGGCTGCCCTGATGGACCGGCCCGTGAATAGTGAAGGCAACGATGCCAGCATCGGCCTCTTCAACGATGGCCGCACGATGCTCATCTATCGCGACCATAACGGAAGCGGTGACCTATACGAGAGCACACGCACAGGCGGCAAATGGAGCGAGCCGACCTTGCTCGGGCCCAATGTGAACACGAAAGCCCACGAGAGCAGCGCATGGTACAGTTTCGACCGGCAATGGCTCTACTTCGTGAGCGACCGGCCCGAGGACAAGGTGGGCGGGCAGGACATCTACAGAAGCCGTTGGGATGCCGCCGCCCAGCAGTGGGGCGTTGCGGAGAACCTCGGTCCGGTGGTGAACAGCGTGCATGACGAAGAAGGCGTGTTCCTGCACCCCGATGGCCAGACGCTCTACTTCAGCAGCAAGGGCCACACGAGCATGGGCGGCTTCGACATCTTCCGCACGCGGCTGGTGGATGGCCGCTGGTCAAAGCCCGAGAACCTGGGCTGGCCCGTGAATTCCCCCGATGATGACCTGTTCTTCGCCCTCACCGCCGATGGCACCGAAGGCTTCTTCAGTTCCTACCGCATGGACGGCTTCGGCGAGGACGACATCTACCGCGTTTCCTTCCTTCCGGAGCAACCCATGGGAGAAGCCACCGCCCAAGCTTCGCCGGAGGCACCACCCATCATGGAGGAGCCGGCCTCGGTGCTCGTGAAAGGCAAGGTGATGAGCCTGCGTTTCCTTGCAGGCATGGAGTCTGATATCGAACTGCTCGATCTGGACGACGCCTCGCTTGTCGCGCGCTTCAAAAGCGATGCTGTCACCGGCGAATACATGGTGGCCGTCCCCGCAGGACGGAGATATGCCATGTACATCAAGGCCAACGGTTACCTGCTGCACTCGGAGAACATCACCATACCGGCCGGTGAGCGCGGCTTGGAACTGGATCTCGATGTGCAACTGGGCGCCCTCGAAGCGGGCAGCCTGGCCACGATGAAGAACCTCTTCTTCGCAACCGGGAGCGCCGAATTGCAACCCGCGTCGCTTGCCGAGCTGAACCAATTGAAGGACCTTCTCACCACGCACGGCTCTTTGCGACTCGAGATCAGCGGCCACACCGACAGCGATGGCGATGCTGCAGTGAACCAGCCGCTGAGCGAGGCGCGCGCCCACGCCGTGCGCGAGCACCTCGTGGGCCAGGGAATCTCTGCCGATCGCCTCAGCGCTGTGGGCTTCGGCGATACCAAGCCCGTGGCCGCGAATAACAGCGAAGCCAACAAGGCCTTGAATCGTCGTACGGAGATCACCGTGCTCTGACCGGAATCCTTCGTATCGCTCCGTGGAGAATGGTGCGTGAGCTTGCACATCTTCGCAGCGCATGCCCCAGCCGAACGATTTCGCACCGCTGCGCACCGCCGACGGCTCGCTTACGCTCCACAGTGAGCAATGGAACGAGCACTACCACAGCGTTCATGGAGCAGTGCAGGAGAGCACGCATGTCTTCATCAAAGCAGGTCTGGAATCCGTGGGCAAGGACCATGTGGATGTGCTTGAGGTCGGCTTGGGAACGGGCCTCAACCTGCTGCTCACCTGGGTGCGCTGCTTCGAGGGCAAGCTAACGGTGGACTATACCGCGCTGGAGCCGCACCCGCTTCCGAAGACACCTTGGATGCATTGGCGCATTGCCAGGAACTCGCATGGCCGGGATTGCATGAGCCTTTCATTGAGCGCATGACGGCCAGCACGGAGGATGCGCATCCAGCGGTGGGCGGTCTCACCTTCCGCAAGCTGGGTACACGGGTGCAGGATTTCGCGGCCAATGGTGGCTATGACGTTATCTACTACGATGCCTTCGGCCCGAGTTCGCAACCTGAGATGTGGACGACTGAAGTGTTCCAGCGCATGCATGATGCCTTGCGGCACGGCGGCGTCTTGGTGACCTATTGCGCCAAGGGCGACGTGCGTCGCGCCATGGAGTCCGTCGGTTTACGGGTGGAACGACTGCAAGGTCCACCTGGCAAACGTGAGATGCTGCGGGCCACCAAGCCATGATGCAGGGCCGCTTCACCATCCGCGTGTATGGCCTGCTCAGGCATCAGGGGAGCGTGCTTGTTGCAGATGAGCTCATCAAGGGCCAGCGCATCACCAAGTTCCCGGGTGGCGGCTTGGAATACGGCGAAGGCTTGAAGGATTGCCTGGTGCGCGAGATCCGGGAGGAACTCGGCGTGGAATCGATCGATGCAAGGCATTTCTACACCACCGACTTCTTCCAGCAGAGCGCTTTTCATTCCGATCCGATGCAGGTGGTGAGCGTGTACTACACGTTCGGCGTGAACGACCCCAATGCGATCAAGGTTGTCCAAACACCTTTCGCAGGCATCTCAGGGAATGGAGAGCAGGAGGTGTTCCGCTGGCTGCGGCTTACAGGTTCGAAGGAGGAGGACCTGAGCCTGCCGATCGATAGGGTGGTGTGGAGGATGTTGCGTGAGAAGTGATCGTTACCATCAGGCCCCAAGCCTCTTCATCACCAATCCGTTCACGAGAGCGAAGAGCGTCTCCGGTTCAGCGGTGCGCCACGACAGGGCATTCAGCTGCCCGCCCAGCACGAAGTACTGGTCGATGCCGGCATGCTGGAAGTCTTCGATGACATGGTCGCGGAAGTTGAGCAGCGCGATCCAGCCTTCCGCATCGCTCACTTCCTCGAACCACTCGTTGTAGTACTCGTCGTCGCTCGCGTGGAAATTCAGCACGTTCTCGCCGATGAGGATGAACCTGGCGATGCCGTGCGCCATCATCTCCTCGACGATGTTCCGCTTCAATGCCATCACATCGTTGTGCAGCAGGTCGTTCCATTCGCCGATGAGCTCCATGACCGCATAGCCCTCTTCGTAATCGGCATAGATGATCTTCAGGTAGAGCGTGCTGCTGCCGAAATCGTCCCATTGCGGATGGATCAGGTGGTCGTACACCGCTTGGGTGAAGTAGATCTCGCTGTGTTCGGTGCCGAAGAAGGGCGAGCGCTCATCCTCCTCGCTCATGTACTTGTGCCGCCAATTCCAGAAGGGCTCGATGGTGTGCATGGCGTTCGGCGATGCGGCGGATGCGGATGATGGCGCCTCAGGCCCCTTGCTGCGAATCGATGGCCTTGCGCACGCTGCCATGCTTCCGCAGGAGCTCGGTCGCCTCTTCGGCGCCGATGCCCAGGCTCTCCATGATCATGCGCGTGCCGCGGTCGATGAGCTTGTTGTTGGTCAGTTGCATGTCCACCATGCGGTTGCCTTTCACCCGGCCCAACTTGATCATCACGCTGGTGCTGATCATGTTCAGCACCAGTTTCTGCGCCGTACCGCTCTTCATGCGCGTGCTGCCGGTGACGTATTCCGGGCCAACGACCGCCACGATGGGGTGCTTTGCAATGTTCGCGACCGGGCTCCCGGGATTGCTGGTGATGCAGGCGGTGAGGATCCCTGCAGCATTGCATTGCTCCAGCGCGCCCACCACGTATGGCGTGCTGCCGCTGGCGGCGATGCCGATCACGGTATCCTCCAGACCAACGGCATGGTCCTGCAGGTCGTTCCACCCCTGGTTCGGGTCGTCCTCTGCATACTCCACTGCTTTTCGGATCGCGTTGTCGCCGCCTGCTATTAGGCCGATGACACGACCGTGCGGCACCCCGAAGGTGGGCGGGCACTCGCTCGCATCCACGATGCCCAGCCGTCCGCTGGTGCCAGCGCCGAGATAGAAGAGGCGGCCACCACGCATCATCCGCTCCACGATGGCATCGACCAAAGGCTCGATGGCTGGGATGAGCTTCGCCACCGCTTCGGGCACGCGGCTGTCCTCGGCGTTGATGCCCTCGAGGAGCTCGCGCGTGCTCTTCCGCTCAAGGTCGCTGTGGTGCGATCCGCTCTCTGTGATCCGCTGCATCGGGCCGGTGTACTTGACCGCAAAGAAAAGGGCCGCCGATGGGCAGCCCTTCGCTATTCGTTGGATCGTTCGTCAATCCAGTAAGAATTTCCGCGTGATGCGTCGTCCGTTCTCCATGTCCATGGTCACGAAGTAGGTGCCAGCGTCCAGCGCCTTGCGCTCGATGATGAAGCGGTGCGTGTTCACGCTGCTTGCCGCTACCTGGCGACCGTTCACATCGAAGATCACATACCGGCGCACCAGGCCCTGCCCACTGAGGACCGTTACGTAGTTCGAAGCAGGGTTGGGGTATACATCCACATCCACGGCGGTGTTCTCCTCATCGATGCCCACGAACGTGCATGGATTGCCAAGGTCCAGTGCCGCCACGATTCGCGGGTTCAAGTAGCCGTGGATGGTATCCAAGTAAGTGCGGCCCTTGATGGCGCTCATATCGGGGTTGCTGGCCAAGCTGGCGACGTGCGCGGTGATCGGGGGCGGTCCGGCGCTCACGACGGTCTGTGCGATGGCGCTGTTGGGGTCCCACCACTGCCAGGGGCTGGCTTCCTCCATGGCGGGCGCGGGCCATGCGGGGCGCACGAAGGGGAAGAGGCCCTCGGCGTTGTTGATGGCCACGTTGTTCGTGCCATGCGAAACGGTGGTGCCGTAGAGCGCGCGAGCTCTATCGGTATAGGGGTCGCCGCTGGGAAGGAAGGCGAAGGCCTCGTTGTTGCCGTAGTCATTCACGAGGTCCATGAACAGGTTGCTGCCTTGGACGGGCACCACCGGACCGCCCGTGGTGGGCACGATCACAATGCCTTCGGTGAATGGTGCGAACGGATCGAACACGGTCTGGAAGGCCACCATGGGCGCGTCACCTGGCGCGAGCCAGCTCGTATCGGCCAATGCACCGCCGAGGTTCACGCAGAATTGGCTCTCGTAATCCCAGCCGTTGGGCCTGTAGAGGTTGAGATTCCCTCCGAAGCCATGGATGTTGCCCACCTGGGTGCTGTCGACGTAGCTCACATTAGGATTGAATGGATCCGGGCGGAATTTCTCGATGTAGAGCTCCGCAGGATCATCGAGCGTGGCATTGGCAAGCGCGATATAACCGCCTGTGCCTTCGCCAACAACGATGATCCGATCCGCGCAAATGCCATAGGTGTTGTTGCCTTGTCCTGCATCGCGTTTCAGGTTGCGGATGCACTGGCGCACATCATGCAAGGCGCGATAGATCGCATTGAGCAAACTTCCGCGACGTTCTTGTTCGGTTGCGGCCAGCGGGTTCCAGCCCAAGCGGTAGCTCATGCTCACCGCCACGTAGCCGCGGCGTGCGAAGCGCATGCAATTCTCCACTGCGCTGCTGTCCTTGCGCGTGCCGTTCGGGCTCCCGTTCAAGGGCGGAGGAAGCGCATTGCCGGTATGGATATACACCACCACAGGGCGCGCATCCAACGGATCGATGCTCTGCGTCGGCTCGTACACGTCCATCCGCACGTTGGTCACTTTCAGGGCCGTGGCGCTATTGGTCGGGTCGAAGTACTCTGCAGGGATGGGCTGTCCCGTGCTCACGAGCGTCTGAAGCGTGACTACCTCAGTAGGCACATTGGGCGAAGCGAGGTTGCTGGTGAGGAAGTCGATGTTGGTGCCGTACGCCACGTCGTTGGTGATCGTGAGGTTGGCATTGCTGAACACTTCCGAGAGATAGCGCTGTGCGCTCGCGGCGGTGCCCAAGCCGAAGGCCATTGCGGCCATTGCCAAGGGTAGGGTTCGTTTCATGGGCAAGGGTTGGTTTTTGAGGTAGGCTAAGGTAGGTGGTGCTTCAGTTGGTATCCGACGAACGGTGCAGGTTGTTCACTCTTTCACGAATCGGCCCAAGGAATGGCCATCACCGACCAGCAGGTAAATGCCGGGTGATAGCGATGCGATCCGCAGCCGGGCCGTCGCCGCGCCATTGTTCGCCTGGCGCAGGACCTCGCGGCCTTGAACGTCGAACGCTGTCAATACGGACACAGCCTCGACCCCTTGAACTGTCAACGTCTCCATTGCAGGCACCGGATAAAGCGCGATTGATGAGGGCTGGCTGGCGGCGTTCAGCCCAAGATTGAAATCACCTTCGAGGCAAACCGTGTAGGTGCCCGCATCCGTCAAGCCACCGTTCCAGATACGCAGCAAGTAGTCGGTGTTGGGTGCCAGGCCGCTCAGGTCGATGGGGCTGGCCACATCGGTCCAGCATTGCACGTAGGCAGGAGCATTGCATGCGGTGTACACGGCCGCATTGATGGTCGCAGCATCCACGGCCTCGAGGATCAGTGTAAGGTTCTCGGCCCAACTGCTGTTGAAGGCGTACCACGTATCCACGATGTTGCCGTAAGGGTCGCACGGAGGCGCAGGTGCTCCCGTGGCGAAAGCGCACTCGGTTGTGCCGGTGCTCGCCTCGCAGCCCCCGCTGGATTGCAGGGTGAGCAGAGTGGCAACGCCGCAATCATCATTGTCCACCGGTACGCAAGGCGTTGCGCAGGTCATGGCCAACGTGAAATCGCCTTGTGATTGGTCATAGCCATGCACCATCACATAGTATGTGGTGCTGGTGAGCGTGTGGAAGGTGGCGCTGCTGGTGTTGCCGGGACAATTGGGAGCGTCATCGCTGCCCGCGATGCAGGCCAGCGCATTGCACGTGCCGGTGAACACACTGATCTTGCTGTCGAAGGTGGTGCCCGAGCAGGTGCTCAGGGTAACGTCATCGCCTGTTCCGGTGAAGCTGTACCACAATCCCTTGGTGGTGACGTTGGCAGCGCCGCAGGTAGGGGCGAGGGTCACGCTGCCCAATTGGGTGTTGCCCGTGGCACTGTCGCCGCAAGTGATCGGCAGGGCTCCTGGGCATAGGGCGTTCGCTGCGGGCGGTGCCGCCAGCGTGGTGAATGCGATGGGGCCCGCGACCGGGCTGATATCGCCACCGCCGCAATCCTCCTGGATGTAGAGTTCGTAGTTGGTGCTGATCGTCAATCCGCTCAGCGTCACTGGTGGGCCGTTCACGCCATAAGTGCCGGTGATGATCGTGCCGCTACCGGGCGTGAATCCGGCAGGTCCGTACTCGATCGTGTACTGAGGACCGGGGTTGGCACTGCTCCAGTTCAAGATCGCGCTCACGTCAATGGGAGCCACGCTCACGTTCTGCGGAATGCCGCAGGTCACGCAGGTGACCGCGAGGTCGAAGTCGCCCACCTCGCCATCGTAGCCCTGTACCAGGATGTGGTAGGTGGTGCCTGCGCTAGCCGAAAAGGTGAAGCTGCTGCAGAAGACACCGCCAGCGATGTCATCATTTCCTCCAACGCATTGAAGATCGCCGCAGTCGCCGCTGTACACGTTCAACTTGGTGTCGTAGGTATTGTCGGGGCAGGTTGTCACGGTGATCTGCGCATCAACGCCTTCGAGCGTGTACCACACGCCCGGTGCGGTGATGTCCGTTCCGCAGGCCGGAGCGGTATCCACGCTGGCACCATCGGTGGTGCTGCTGGCCGTTTCACCGCATTGGATGGGCAGGCCGCCTTCGCACACATCGGGTGTCAGGGCCACGCAGGTCACATTCAGCTCGAAAGCCCCCACAGCGCCATTGTAGCCCTGCACGAGTATGTAGTACGTGGCTCCCGCTTGGGCGGCGAAGCCGACGTTGGAACAGTACACCCCAGCGGCGATGTCATCGTTCCCGGCGACACAGGTGATATTGCCGCAAACGCCAGTGTATACGTTCAGCTTGGTGTCGTACCCGTTGTTCGGGCAGGTGGTCACGGTCACTTGGGCGCCGGTGCCTTGCAGCACATACCAAACGCCAGGGGCTGTGATCGTTGTGCCGCAGGTAAGCGCTTCATCCGCCAGTGCGTTGGCTGTGCTGCCGGTCGCAGTTTCGCCGCAAGCAATGGGGATGGCCGTGGCGCATTCGTCGTTGATGGCCTGCGCGAATGCTCCGCTACCAACAGCTATGAAGGACGAGAGGACAGCGTACCGAAGTTTCATATAGTGGGTAATGAGCGGGCGAAGATACCCGGCCGGTGCGGCATTCGAGGCCGGGTTGCGAACAATGGCCCGGCAGAATTTGTTGCTACGTTCAGCCATGCGTAAGAGCCTCTTCATCATGCTTTTGGCGGTGAGTTCCGCCCATGCACAACCCTACCTTATCGGCAGCCGCAGCATCAGCTTCTTCGATCCGGTACGGGCACGGAACATAGCCACCGAATTGTATTACCCAGGAGTCTCGGCAGGAACGAACGCTGCGGTGGAATCCGGAGCCTTCCCAGTGTTGGTCATCGGCCACGGCTTTGTCATGAGCACCAGCGCCTACGCCAATCTCTGGGACTATTTCGTTCCCAAGGGCTACATCGTGGCGTTACCAACCACCGAAGGGGGCTTCGCGCCCGACCATGCCGAGTTCGGTGCCGACATCGCGTTCCTCGCCGAGGCCCTTCAAGCAGCGAACGATGATGGAGCATCGCCATTCTTCACTCACGTGGCGCCAACGTGTGCGCTCATGGGCCACAGCATGGGTGGGGGGGCAAGCTTGCTAGGCGCAGCCGGCAATTCCGCCATCACCACGGTCGTCACCTTCGCCCCGGCGGAAACGGATCCCAGCGCTATCGCAGCAGCATCCTCCATCCTTGTTCCCACGTTGATCTTCGCCGGCGGCAACGACTGCATCACGCCCATCGCCGACCATGCAGCACCCATGTACGCTGCGCTTACGACCACATGTCGCGCATTCGTCAGCATCACCGGTGGCGGGCACTGCTACTTCGCCGAGAGCAACTTCAATTGTTCCTTCGGCGAGCTCACGTGCAGCCCATCCCCGGATATCACCCGTGCGCAGCAGCACGACGTGGTGAACGATTTCGCGGGCCTTTGGCTGGACCACTATCTCAAAGATGACCAGCAGGCCTTCGCGGATGTGCTCGACAGCCTGGACTTGAGCACACGAGCGGTGAGCGCGCACACTTGCGTTATCAGCACCACGGCACCTGAGGTGGGCCAGCCTGCCTGGTGTGTTGTCATCGATGCGGCCTGCGATCGAATGCAGTTCGGGGGGACGCTGCCTGCGAGCAGGATGCGCATCATCGACATGCAAGGGCGCGATGCTGTCCCCCCACGTGTTGTCCTGGCTGGCGATGTGCTCGACGTGACCTCGCTCGCCACCGGCACTTACCGTGTGCTGGTTTCTAGCTCCTCGGGTACGTCCACGCGCCCCATCGTCATCATCCGTTGAGCGTTCCACCGGCGCAGATGGGCGCTCGCAGCAGCTCATCCAGGCCTTCTACTGGCATACCAGCGTATCGAGCCGGGCGCCGTACCCGACCCACACGCCCAGCCCGCCGGTGATATTGCTGATCACGTTGGCCGGGTTGCTGAAGAGGTCGCCTTGCGAGGAGACGTTGTTGCTGAAGGACTCGTAGAACTTGTGCTCGCGCAAGCCGATGCTGCTGAATTTCACCACCACGGTGTCGCCCGCTTTGAAATAGCCTGCCTCCTCGTTGTTGTCATCGTCCGCGCCGCTGTAAGCCACCGCGCCCCGGTTGTATGCGAAGTCGAAAGTGAGGCCGTTGGCATAGCGGTCCTCGAAAGTGCTGAAGAGCGGCGCTACGAAACTGCCATCCTTTTGATCGCCATTGGCGTCCTGGTTGATGCGCTTGGCCATCCACCGGTAGGCGTTGCCCGCGGTGTCCGGATCGGCAAGCGTGGCCCATAGGAAGCCCAGGGTATCATCCCCGGGCCGTTGATCGGCCAGCTTGAACCAGAGCGAATCGAGCGCGATGCCAACGGGCACTTTGGTGCTGCTGGTGACGGTGTAGCCATCTGCAAGCACGGTAAGGTTGTACGTGCGTCCTTCCGCGCCGAGCATCTCGTTCTGCAAGTCGGTCCATGCGCAAATGGTGATGTTGCGGAGGAGGTCGATGCTGATGCCGGTTGCTTCCGATGCCGCGATCAATTGCTCCTCGGCGAGCTGATCGCTGCACACCTTGTCCAGCGTGTCGGTGCTGATGCCGTCGCTCACGATCACCGTGGCGTCGGTGATGTAGATGTCCGCGATGCCGCTGAGGCTGGTCGGTGCGAAGTAGCTCTGCGTGCGAGTGAGCAGTACGATGGGCGGTTGGCCGGTCTCGATGTTCCCTTCGACCACCACCTTGCTCGGCGTGATGGGCAGGTCCACGGTGATCTCCTTCTCGCACGCGGCCAGCAGCACCACTAGCAACAGCAGGATCGGTAGGCGGTTCATCAGAACTTGAAATTCCATGTGACGGACGGTAGGATGGAGAAGAGCGACACTTGTTTCGCTACGATCTGGAACGAGCCATTGGCGGGCACGCCATCGGTGCCGAAATAAATGAAGTAGGGGTTGCGCCGGTTGTAGGCGTTGTACACGCCGAAGGTCCAGCTGCTGCGGAACTTGCGCAGCACTTCCTTCTCCTCGCCGGTAAGCGGGTCCTTCACGGTCTTGTGCTCCTTATTGGTGAGCGTGGCGCTCAGGTCCAGCCGGTGATAGGGCACCATGCGGTAGCCGTTGCGCTCGGTGAATTCGCTCACCAGTTGTCCTTCTATGAAGTAGCGGTTCACCGGAAGGGTAACGGCCTGGCCCGTGGCGTAAACGAAGCTCATTCCGAAGCTCCAGCGCTTGCTGTGCTCATAGCCCATCACCAGGCTCAGGTCATGACGGCGGTCCCATCGACTGGCGAATTCGCGCCCTTCATTGATGTCCGGGAACTGGCGCATGGTCTTGCTCCAGGTGTAGCCGAGCCAACCGTTGACCTTGCCGGTGCGCTTCTTGGCGAAGAACTCAGCGCCGTAGCTGTAGCCTGTGCCGAATACGAGCTGCGCATCATAATTGGTATTCCCGTTGTTCTGCGGCTGTGCTCCCTCGGCGTACTCGATGAGATTGTCGAAGTCCTTGTAATAGACTTCCACGCTGGCCTCGTACGCATCTTCGAACAGGTCGCGGAAATAGCCTCCGGCGTATTGTGTGCCGATCTGGGGCTTGACGCCGTTGCTGCTCGGGATCCATACATCGGTGGGCAATGCGATGCTGCTGAAGCTGGCCAGGTGAACGTATTGCTGCCCTCGGTTGAAGCTTGCCTTCACGCTGCTGTTCGGCCCCAGGGTATAGCGCGCGCTCAGGCGCGGCTCAAGCGCCATGTACGAGGCGATGTGCTCGCCGACGCTGAATTCCTCCTGGCCGATGGCACGATCGCGCTCATCCAGCTCGTAAAGAGTATAGGGCCCTACATGGTCGAAGCGGGTGAGGCGTACTCCCGCGTTCACCCGGAGCAGGTCCGTCACATCGAAATCGTCCAGTACGTACACCGCGCTTTCATGCGCGTGCAGCTTCGGCGGGGTGTCGATGTCGAACTCGGTATCGCCGCTGCTCACCTCCACCGTGCTGGTGGTGTATACATGGTAGATGTATTGCGCACCGTACTTCAGGTGGTGGCGCGCGGTGGGGTAATGGGCCAGGTCCAGTTTCAGGCCATAGTCCTTGATGCCGCTGAAGAGCTTGAAGGCGAACTGGTCCTGTTCGGCGTCGAAAGCAAAGGAGTAATCGCTGTAGGTGGCCGTGGTGTTCAGGAAGAGCTTGGGGCCGAAGACGTGGTTCCAACGTGCGCTCACGGTGGTGTTGCCCCAGGGGATCCGGAACGCGGGATCGCCTTCGCTCGCGCCTTTGAAAGTGAACACGTCGCGTCCGAAGTAGCCGCTGAGGAAGAACCGGTCCTTGTCGCTAAGGCGGTAGTTGGCCTTGGCATTGAGGTCGTAGAAATAGTAGCCCGTGCCGGAGAATGACCCCGTGTCGTTCAGGAATGGCTTCGTGAGCACATCGATGTACGTCCGACGGCCACTTACGATGAACGAGCCGCGATCCTTGACCAGCGGCCCTTCGAGCGTTAGGCGCGAGCTGATGAGGCCTATGCCGCCCTGCCCATGGAAGCCCTTGTCATTGCCTTCCTTCATGTTGATGTCGAGCACCGAGGAGATGCGGCCGCCGTAGTTCGCTGGCATGCCGCCCTTGATGAGCTCAATGTTCTTCACCGCGTCGGCGTTGAACACGCTGAAGAACCCGAAGAGGTGGCTGGCGTTGTACACTGTGGCATTGTCCAGCAGTATCAGGTTCTGGTCAGGTCCGCCGCCGCGCACATAGAAACCGCTGTTGCCTTCGCCATTGCTCTTCACGCCCGGCAGGAACTGGATGGTCTTCAGGATGTCCACCTCGCCCAGCAAGGCGGGCAGGGTGCTCAATCGTTGCACGTCCAGGTCCACCGTTCCCATCTGCGTGCCTTCGGTGTTCGCCTTGCTGCGCTCCCCCACGATCTCCACTTCCTCCACGACAATGGATCCGGGCTTCGCTTCGATGTTCAGCTTAAGATCGCTCTGCACATCAAGCACTTGCACATTGTCCTCGAAGCCCACGAAGCTCATGACGATGGTATGCGTACCGGGCTCGATATTGAGCACATAGTAGCCGTACACATTGGTGGCCGTCCCACGCATGGTCTCCTTCACGTACACGTTGGCACCGATGAGCGCTTCGCCGCTGCTGGCGTCCTTGACATATCCGCTTAAGGTAACTGTGTGCTGGGCGCAACAGAGCAAGGGCGCGAGGAACGGGAGAAGGGCGCTGGCCCTGGCAAACGGCACCATCATCTTCAGCATCAGGGGCGCAAAACTACCGGCGGCGTCTCGCGCCAAACCGCCATTCGTCCAAAGCAACACCCGTTGGTCCATTGCGGTTCGGTTTCGCAATCCACTTCGTCCTGTTGGCAATCGAGCGGGAGTTCACACAGGCGAAACACCCCGCTGACGGCGCCGGATCGACTTTCGCCGCGCACACTTACCACGGTCCCTCCATGAGCACCCTCTTGCGCAAATTCAGCCCTGGTCTTGCCACTTTCGGGATCTATCTGGCCCTGGCCGTTTTTGCCCTGCTCTGCACGTTGGGCGTGCTTTAGGTCGGTGTTTCTTCAATACTGGCGCGGCTTTCCGGCTTGCACGGCTCTCGAAAACGGCACTTTCCGGCCACCCGAAAAATACCTGGAAACAGGTATTTTTTCCTTGGATCGGGCACCTCACATTTGGAAAGCGCAAAATCGCACGAATCCATGTCCGCCAAACGCATCCTGCTGGTCGATGACCAAAGCATCATCCTCGATGGCCTGACTGCCTTGCTCAAGGAGGAGAAGGACCTGAAGGTTGTCGGCATGGCGCACAATGGTGCCGAAGCCATCTCGGAGGTGGCACGTTTGCAACCGGACGTGGTGGTCATGGATATCAGCATGCCGCCGGGCATGGATGGTATCGAGGCCACGAAACGCATTCGCGACAGGTGGCCCGACGTGCGCGTGCTGGTGCTTAGCATGTACCACCAGAAGGACATGGTGACGGAAGTGATAGATGCCGGTGCCAGCGGCTACGTGCTCAAGAACACGGATCGCAAGCAATTCAGCGAGGCGCTGCGCACTGTTGCAGCAGGCCACCGCTACCTGGCACCGGAAGTGAGCAAACTGCTGGATGAGGCCAATGACCCGGCGCAACCGGCTCCGCCTGTTCCAACGCTTACACGTCGGGAAAAGGAGATCATCCGCCTGGTAGCCCAGTCCCACTCCACGCAGGAGATCTCCGACGCGCTCGGCCTGAGCTATGCGACAGTGGAAACGCACCGGAGGAACGTGATGCACAAGCTGGGGCTGAAGAACCCGGCCGGCTTGGTGCGCTATGCCATGGAACGCGGCTGGAACACCTGAACAATGATCCTTGCACGAACGAAACCCAACCCGAACCCAAACCACCACACCATGAAGAAGCTGATCGTTCCCTTGATGCTTGCTGCTTTGTTGCCCTCATGCTCGGGCGATGGCGGCGAAGGAAGTTCTAGCATGGCCGATACCACGGTAGCGCGCGCCAAAGCCGAGATCGCGCTGCGCGCAGGTTCCAACGACCACCACACCAAGCCCAACAGTTACGAGACCACCAGCGTGAGCACCTTCCCCGATGATGTGCTGGACCACCCTTTCACCTATCTCATGAACCGGGTGATCGGACGCGATGACCACCGATTGATGCTGTACACCGTAATACCGCACGCTGCGAGCGTCACCTACAAGTTGGTGAACGAGAAGGTCAACAGCACCACTTGGGACCTGTTCTTCCAAGCCGTGGCAGCTGAAGGCAATGCCAAGGGTCTCTTCGTTCATACCATTTACCAGATCCCGAGAACGGTTGATGGCAGGGACATGACCGACCTGAAGGTCCATATCGTGGACGTTGCAGGGAACGTGCTTGATGATCCCGCCGGGGCTCCTCCGAAGAAGCCCAAGCGCCCTCGCCACGTGCGCATCGGCGATAAGCAGGATGTGGATCCCAACTTGCCTCCCGAGGACCCGACCATTTATGTGAACGGTGGCATGGAGGACGGTGCACAGGGCGTATGCGGGTTCGCATACGTGTATCAACTGGCCGATGCACTGACGCTCACCGACGACGTCACGAACAACAACGTGGAGTTCACGCTTTCCACTACTGCTGGCACGCTGGACTTCCTCTACTTCGACCATAACGTGGATCCATTCGGCACCAACGCCGTCAAGTGCATTTTCGTTGACACCGACAGCGATTCCAGCACCGAGCCACGTTGGTCCATCTGTGCTCCGTAATAGACGAAGCTGGAACATGAGGGGGCGAACATGAACGAAGGACCGTGATGCCTCGCCCCCTCTTCGTTCCTTGCATCCTCTTCGCGTTCGCGGCGCCCAGCATGCGTACCGTGGCTCAGTCGCACGGTCCTGAGTGGTTGCTCGATCGTTCATTGGAAGTGTACGAGGAAGACCCGGATAGTGCCGTCCATTACGCGAACGAGGTGCTAAGACTGGTGGGCAGCACCGCCGACAGCCTTCAAGCCTCACTGGCGTATAAACGTATCGGCCTCAGCTACCAAGTGCGCAACCGTAACGAGGAAGCCCTTGAGCAATTCCGCAGGGCGCTAGGCATTGAATTGCGCCATGGCGAGGCAAAAGGGGTGATCAGCACCTTGCAGAAGCTGGGTGTGCTGCTCGGGGAGATGGGCAGATTGCGAGAAGGCCATGACGCCCTCGACGAAGCATTGCGCCGAAGCGAGGCGTTGAAGGATGAGGTTTCCATTGCGCGTTCGTGCAATGGACTCGCCGGGATCTGCGCCGAGTTGGGGATGATCAAGATGGCCATCGCCCACACGTTCAGAGCCCTGGAGATACGCAAGCGGATCGGCGATGAAGTCGGGACCCTCAACAGCACCTTCTCCCTGGCGCGTCTGTATGCACAGCTGAAGCAATACGACGACGCCCTGGCCACGCATAGGGAGCACATCCGGCTCCAACGACTGCATCGCGATCCTGCCGGCCTGGCGAATGCGTTCATCGGGATCGCGCAACCCCTCTACCACCTCGACAGTTTCGAGCTTTCGTTGGCCTACTCCGATTCCGCGTTGGATATCCTCCGGGAGGTGGACAATCCCAAGGGCCGCATCCTGGCCCGCACCAACAAAGCGGCTAACCTGCTGGCGATGGACAGGGTGGAGGAGGCTGAGGATGAATACCGGTCCTTGCTCCGGATGATAGCCTTAGAGGGTACGGATGAAGACCGGGCGGAGACGCTCTTCGCGCTGGCCTCATTGCTCAACGGCACCGATCGCAGCCAGGAGGCAGAGACCATGCTCCGGCAAGTGATCGAATGGTGCCAGCGCTCGCGCAACATGCTGCTGGAGCTGGATGCGTCCGACGAATTGGCTGATTGCCTGAGGCAGCAAGGGCGCCTCTCGGAGGCACTGATCCATTTCGAGCGCGCACGCGACATTCAGGACAGTCTCTTCAGCAAGGGCACCGTGCAAGCGCTCGCAAATGCCGAAATGCGGGAGAAATACGATGCTGAAGCGAGGAACCTGGAGATCAAGGAGCTAAAGGCCGAGATCGACCTGCGGGCGGAGAAGGAATCTCGGCGCACGCTGGAGCGCAACGTGCTCATCGGCATGGCCATCGTGCTCCTGGCCTTTGCTGCGCTGCTCGCCCGCAATTTGCAGCATCGTAAGAACCTCATGCGCCAGCAACAGCTCGTTTATGAGAAGGATGTGAATGACATCATGCAGCAACAGGAGATCCACGCGCTCGAAGCCATGCTCGATGGTCAGGACAAGGAGCGTGGACGAATTGCGCAGGACCTGCACGACGGGCTCGGCAGCATGCTCAGCGCAACTAAGATGCAGTTCGAGGTGCTGGAGCCCGCGGTACGCACAGTCGGACCGGGACCGGGAGAGGCGTACGATAAAGTATATGCGATGCTGGATGATGCTGTAGTGGAGGTCAGGCGCATCTCGCACGACATGGCTCGTGGTGCAATATCCCGTGTGGGCCTTGCCGCTGCGCTGCACGATCTGCGGAACACCATTCAAATGCCCGGCAAGCTGGATGTGGAACTCAATCTGCATGGCATGGAGGATCGGTTGGAGCAGCACACCGAATTGGTACTGTATCGGATCGTTCAAGAACTCGTGAGCAATGTGCTCAAGCATTCCCGTGCGAGCAGTTTGACCATTCAAGTGGTCCGCAGCGAGGAAGGTGTCAATCTTATTGTTGAGGATGACGGGGTCGGTTTCGATCCCGCGCGGGTCGTTGGCGGAATAGGGCTTTCCGGGGTTCGCTCACGGGCTGCCGAGCTCGGTGGCCGCGTGGAAGTCGATCCTCAGCCTGGACGCGGTACAACGGTGATGATCGATGTTCCGCTCGCGCCTAGCGGTTAGTTCCTGCCCGGCACCCTCTCGCTTGCTTTGCTACATTCGCGCCCTCTTCGGGGTGTAGCGCAGCCCGGTAGCGCATCCCGCCTGATGGCGGGATGGTCGCTGCGAAATGCGGGACAAGTCCTTCGGGGTGTAGCGCGGGGCGCTCCTGATGGCGGGATGGTCGCTGCGAAATGCGGGACAAGTCCTTCGGGGTGTAGCGCAGCCCGGTAGCGCATCCCGCCTGATGGCGGGATGGTCGCTGCGAAATGCGGGACAAGTCCTTCGGGGTGTAGCGCAGCCCGGTAGCGCATCCCGCCTGATGGGGAGCAAGGGGGCAAGTGGTCGCTGGTTCGAATCCAGTCACCCCGACCGGAGGAAGGCTGTCCTGTGAGGGATGGCCTTCTGCGTTTCCATGGCTTGCTTGTACATTCTCTACTCACCGGCGCTGGACCGCTACTATGTGGGTCACACGACCGAGCCGCTGGCCGAGCGTTTGCGCAAGCACCTGAGCGACCATCGAGGCTGGAGCGCCCGGGCGAAGGACTGGCAAGCGGTCTACAGTGAATCGTACCCTGACAAGGCCGGCGCATATCGGCGTGAACTGGAGGTGAAGAGCTGGAAGAGCCGTGATCGCATACGCGCGCTGATCACAGGAGCAGCCCGGTAGCGCATCCCGCCGGAGGCGGGATGGTCGCTGGTTCGAATCCAGTCACCCCGACCGGAGGAAGGCTGTCCTGTGAGGGATGGCCTTCTGCGTTTCCATGGCTTGCCTGTACATTCTCTACTCACCGGCGCTGGACCGCTACTATGTGGGTCACACGACCGAGCCGCTGGCCGAGCGTTTGCGCAAGCACCTGAGCGACCATCGAGGCTGGAGCGCCCGGGCGAAGGACTGGCAAGCGGTCTACAGTGAATCGTACCCTGACAAGGCCGGCGCATATCGGCGTGAACTGGAGGTGAAGAGCTGGAAGAGCCGTGATCGCATACGCGCGCTGATCACAGGAGCAGCCCGGTAGCGCATCCCGCCGGAGGCGGGATGGTCGCTGGTTCGAATCCGTTCAACCCAACGGATCGATGTAGTCACCACCACCCCTCTACATTTGGCCCCTGTTCCACCATGACTGCTCAATCGCTCTCCTTCCTACTCTGCGGGGTCGCATGCCTGACCGCGTGTTCCCCTGCCCCCGACGCCGATCAGGAACAAGCACGCCAACCGCAGCCGATCCTTACCATGGACCACCACAGCCACGCTCGACCCGATGAAGCGCGCATCACCCATCTGGACCTTGATGTGAGCGTGGATATGGTAGCCAAGCGCATCACTGGTTCGGCGCGCTATGACATTGAAGGCACTGGGGATCGCATCATCTTCGATACGGATGGATTGCGGATCGACAGCGTGACGCTTGGCGATGGAAGCGAGGCCGAGTATGTGCTAGGCGATAGCACCTTCCTTGGTCGCCCGCTTACCGTGATGTTGCCCAACGGAGAGAAGCGTGTGAGCATTGCATACAGCACCAGTGCAGGTGCCCGTGCCTTGCAATGGCTGAGGCCGGAGCAGACGGCAGATCGAACGCATCCGTTCCTCTTCACTCAAGGCCAGGCCATCCTCACGCGTACATGGATTCCTGTTCAGGACAGCCCAGGCATCCGTTTCACGTACAACGCCACCGTGCGCGTGCCCAAGGAGCTTATGGCGGTGATGAGCGCTACGAACCCGACGAAGCGCAGTGCTGATGGTTCCTACACCTTCAAGCAGGAGAGGGCCATTCCCGCCTATCTCATCGCTTTGGCCGTCGGCGATCTTGAGTTCGCACCGATCGGGGAGCGCACAGGTGTTTACGCCGAGCGGAGCGTTGTGAAGAAGGCCGCATGGGAATTCGCTGATGTCGAGCGCATGCTCGAATCGGCTGAAGCGCTCTACGGCCCGTATCGCTGGGGACGCTACGACCTCATCGTTCTGCCGCCCAGCTTCCCCTTCGGCGGTATGGAGAACCCCTGCCTCACCTTCGCCACACCCACTATCATCGCTGGGGATCGTTCACTAACAGCGCTGGTTGCACACGAACTGGCCCATAGTTGGAGCGGCAATCTGGTTACTAACGCCACCTGGGACGACTTCTGGCTCAACGAAGGCTTCACCGTGTATTTCGAGCATCGTATCTGCGAGCTGGTCTATGGTCCCGAGCGGACAGCCATGCAGGCCGTCCTCGGCATCCAGGACCTGCGCGCCACCATGGAACACTTGGAGGCGGATGGGCATGCTGCCGATACGCATCTTCGACTGGACCTCGAGGGCCGCAATCCCGATGATGGGATGAACGAGGTGGCCTATGAGAAGGGTTGCGCACTGCTGCGCACGTTGGAGAGCCGCGTTGGCCGCCCTGTGTTCGATGGCTTCCTGCGCGACTATTTCGACACGTTTGCGTTCCAGAGCATGACCACGGACCGCTTTGTCGAGCACCTGCGCAACAAGCTCCTCGATCCGAACAAGATCGAATTCGACATCGCCGCGTGGATCGACGGACCTGGCCTTCCCGCTGACGCTGTCCTGCCCGAGAGCGATCGCTTCGCCATGGTGGACGCCGAACTTGCGCACTGGATGAGCGGCACTCCAGCTGCCGACCTCAAGACCACGGATTGGGGAACATTCGAGTGGATGCACTTCCTCCGCCATCTGCCGAAGTCCATGACCGATGCTCAGATGACCCAGCTCGATGCGGCCTTCCACTTCTCGGACTCGGGCAATGCCGAACTGCTCGTGGCATGGTTGGAGAACTGCATCCGCAACGATCACGACGAGGCGTATGCGCAGTTGGACAGTTTCCTCAACCGCGTGGGCCGACGCAAGTATCTGGTTCCCCTGTACACGGCATTGATCGATACCGAGAAAGGACGATTGACTGCGCAGACCATCTATCGGACAGCACGGCCCAACTACCATGCGGTGAGCGTGCGCACCCTGGATGACCTGCTCGCGTGGAAGGACAATAAGCCGCCTGCGACGTTCTGATCGACCTCAGCCGATGAGCCGTGCGAGAAGCACCGGCTCCAGTTCGTGCGTCCCGTTGAACATGTGCGAACCATGCGCGACACCGGCTTGGTCAAGCCGTCGAGCTGCGGCATCGAGCGCATCGGGCTTCGCGAATTCGTCGGCATCGCCCAGCACCAGGTCCACGGGAGTTTTCTTCCACGCCGCCAGCGCATTCCGGTCCAGTTCGGGTGGAATGGAACCCGCCCACAGCACAAGCCGCGCGATGCGTGTCCTTCCGTGCGCTGCCCAACGGGCCGCAGTCGCTACCCCTTGCGAGAAACCAAGCACGTTGATCGAAGCACCTGGCATCGCCTGCTTCATCAGCTCGGTGGCCAACGAATCGAGATAACCGATGTGGTCCTCGATCTCGTGCAAGCGGTCCTCGCGGGTCATCCATGTGGCACCCACGCGTGCGTGCGCTTCATCGAGATAGAAACGGGAAAGACCTTCGGGAGCCACGATGCAACGCCCGTGTTCCAGCCCATCGAAGTGATTGAGGAAGTAGCGCGCAAGCTGGCCGTAGCCATGCAGCACGATCCAGAGCTCGGGAGCAGCCTCCAGTCGGCCCAGCACATGGTAGCGAGCGGTACGTTGCACATGGATGAAGTGCTCTTCCATGAGATCAGTAGGAGAGGAGGTCCTTCAGCGCTGCACTGACCTTCTCCGCGCTGGGGATCATAGTGGCCTCCAGCGTGCTGTTGAGCGGGATCGCGGGCATATCAACGGATCCTATCGTTCGCACCGGAGCATCCATGGACTCGAAGCACGCATCGCCAATGCGTGATGCCAATGCTTGCGCGAAGGAATTCGTGATCTGCTCTTCGGTGACCACCAGGCAACGCCCATGCGAGCGTGCAGCGTTCATCACCGCTTCCTCATCCAAGGGAACCAGGGTGCGCAGATCGATGATCGTAACGCGCCCGGGAAATTCCTTCGCAGCGGCCTTCGACCAGTAGACGCCCATGCCGTAAGTGACGATCACGGCTGCCTCGCCCTTCGCTATCGCGGCATCATCCGCTTGCAGTACCGTGCGCGACTTCCCGAAGGGGATGATGTAATCGGCCGATGGTTCGATGGTCTTCGCTTCCTCGGTGCCTTTGATCTTGCTCCAATAGAGGCCTTTGTGCTCCAGCATCACCACGGGGTTCGGGTCGTGGTAGGCGGCCTTCATCAAGCCCTTCAGATCGGCGCCCGTACTTGGGTAAGCGATCTTGATCCCCTTGATGTTGCACAACACGCTTTCCACGCTGCTGCTGTGGTAGGGACCGCCGCTGCCATAAGCGCCGATGGGCACACGCAGGATGCAGCTCACCGGCCATTTGCCCACTGTGAGGAAGCATGAACGCGCCACTTCCGTGAAGAGCTGGTTGAGGCCTGGCCAGATGTAATCCGCGAACTGCACCTCCACGATCGGCTTCAGCCCTGCAGCGCTCATGCCCACCGTACTACCTATGATGAAGGCTTCCTGGATCGGTGTATTGAACACACGGTGTCCGCCGAAATCGCGCGCAAGTGTTGCTGCTTCACGGAAGACGCCGCCAAGTCGTGCGCCCACATCCTGCCCGTAGAGCAGGCAGCGCGGATCCTCTTGCATCAACTCGCGGATCGCAAAGAGCGCGCTGTCCACCATCACCGTCGCCTCGCGGTCCTTGGGTGCGCGTTCGCCTTTCTCTTTCGTGATCGGGGTAGGAGCGAACATGTGCGTCGTCAGGTCCTCAGACGTGGGGTCGGCGGCGGCGCAGGCGCGATCGAAGTCGGCCTGTACGCATGCAACGGCCTGCTGCTCGAGCTTCTTCAGACCATCGAGCTGGATACGCTCCTCCAGCAATTGCTGCAGGAAGCGTGGATGCGGATCGCGCTTGCGGTGCTCGGCGAGGTCCTTGTCGCTGCGGTAGAATTCCATCCGCACACCGCTGGTGTGGTGGTTGAGGAGCGGCACCTTGGCGTGAATGAGGAAGGGACGACGCTCAGTCCGGACGGTAGCGATCACTTCGTTCAGCGTGGAATAGCTCGCGAAGAAGTCCGCGCCATCCACTTGTCGCACTTCAAGGCCTTTGAAGCCTTTCGCGTACTCGCTCGCATCGCCCACCCGGATCTCATCGGCACTGGCACTGATGTCCCATTCGTTGTCCTGCACGAGGTAGATGATCGGCAGCTTCTTCAGCACCGCCATCTGAAAGGCCTCGGCCACCTCGCCTTCAGTGATGGATGCATCGCCGAGCGAACAAACCACGATGGGAGCATCTTTTTCCGGACCGCTATTGAAGTCATGCGAGATCCCCGCTTGTTCCTTGTACCACAGGCCCAGCGCGATGCCGGTGGTCGGGATCGCCTGCATGCCGGTGGCACTGCTCTGGTGCGGGATCTTCGGCATGTTGTCCTGGCGCAGGCTCGGATGGCAGTAGTAGGTGCGCCCACCGCTGAAGGGATCATCGCGTTTCGCTAGCAATTGCAGCATCAGTTCATACGGCTCCATGCCGATGCCCAACAGGATGCTGTCATCGCGATAGTATGGCGCCACGAAGTCCTGCGGCTTCAATTGGAGACCGAGCGCGAGCTGGATGGCTTCGTGGCCACGGCTGGTGGCATGCACGTATTTGCTCGTCAGTTTGAAATTCGCCTCGTAGATCTCCGTCATCGCCTTGGCCGTACACATCAGTTCCCACGCGCGCAACAGGGTGGCTTGGTCGGGCGCGGAACTCCTCTTCAGGTCCTTCTTCAAGGTGCTGATGGCCATGGGTGGGAAGATGCGCGAAAGTACGGGAAGCGTCGCGGGCTTCGCGTTCTACCAGCTCAGGTCTTTGCTTGTGAAAGTGCAGGTCAGGGATCGGCCGAAGCGTGAGCGAAACGCAAGGTGAATACCGAGCCCCGTTCGCTCGATGACTGCAGTTGGATGTCCCCGCCCATCGCTCGCATGAGGTCGCGGGCAATGGAGAGCCCCAGGCCGGTGCCGGTACCAGAGTGCGGACCGAAACGCTCGAAGAGGTGTGCTCGTTGCTCGTCGCTCAGGCCGGGGCCACGATCGGTGATGCTGAGCGTCACCTGGTTCTTGCCTGTTTCTCCCGCGATGGTGATGCTGCTGCGCTCGGGTGCGAAGCGCAATGCGTTGCTCAGGATGTTGATCAGCGCCCAGGTGGCCTTCTCGCCATCAGCATGCACGCGCAGGTCCTCTGGGTCGATGCGTATTTCGATGCTGATCAGCCTGGCTTCAGCGTTGGCGTGCAGCGCATCGGTGGCATCGCGCACGATGTCGGCCAATGCATGATCGGCCATGGCCAAGCGCACTTTGCCGCTCTCCACTTGAGCCATGTCCAGCAGCTCGCTCACGATGCGCACCAGGCGTTGGTGGTCCTTGCGCAGGTCGGCGAGGATCGCGCTCTGTTGTTCCGTCTTCGCACCGCCGCGTTCCAACAAGCTCAGGCCAATGTCCGAACTGGCCAATGGCGTCTTCAGCTCATGCGTGATGGTGGCCAGGAAGCGCGTCTTCGCCTCGTCGCGTTCCTGGAAGGGCGTGATGTTGCGCAGCAAATACACCGTGCCCAGGTTGCCGGTTGGCCCCTCGATCGGGAAGCGCACGCCTGCGAAGAACTGCTCACGCCCATCGATCACCGCCTTGAACGGTGCATTGCCGTTGTTGCCCAGCACATGACGGAGAAGGTCGTTGCGTTCCGCCACTGCGCTGGCCGACCGGCCAGTGAGCTCGGCCTCTGCCATTCCCAGCAATTCCGTGGCCTTGCGGTTCACGAAAAGGATGCTGCCCTGCTCATCCGTGCCGATCCCGGCGTCCTCCAGGCTGTTGAGCACGGCTTCGGCGCGCGTCTTCTCGGTCATCACGCGCGCCAGATTGCTGCTCTCCCATTGCTCCAGCCGCGCGGACATGGCGTTGAAGGCTTCGGCGAGACTGCCCAATTCATCGCCACGGAATGCGGGCACGCGATGCCGGTAGTTGCCTTCTGAGATCTCCTCCACCGCATGCTGCAGTCGCTGGATGGGCCGTGTGATGATCCGAGGGAATCCCAGGCTGAAGATCAGCCCCACCACGAGCACCAGCGCCGCGATGCCCCAGAGCCAGCCGCGCGCGCGTTGCGCCGTTGCCATGGCTTCGGTGTTCTTGCGATCGATGGCGGAGAGATTGAGGTCGAGGACCTCCTGCAGGTCTTTGTGCAGCCGGTCAGTGGCGGCGCTGTCGCTCGTCCAGTTCGCGAAGTCGCTACGCAGATTCGCGGTCAGCTCGGCCTCGCCCGGCTCGGTGATGTTCGCTTCCTGCTTCTTCAGCGCCGTCTCGAAAGCGGACCTGTCGCCCTGTTGCAATGCCTGCTGCATCTCCTGCACGTAGCGCGCGGTTTCGTAGTTGTCCTTCAGGATCTCCTGTGCGTCACGCGCGAGCCGACCGAGCTGGAATATGCCCAGGCCCGCGCTGAGCAGGAGCAGCGCGAAGAGGAAGAGGGTGCCGAGAGTGAGCCGCTGGCGGATGCTCATGGGCGGCTAGGATAGTATGATCAAGTCCACGTTGCTCACCGAGAGCGCGTTGAGAAGGCGGTTGAAGACGTTGGTGCGCAGGATGATCTGGAAGATGTTGAAGTGCGGCTTGCCGATGCACACGGTGGTGATGCTGCGATTGCGCACCACTGTCATGATCGCGTCGGCCACGCTTGCGTTCGCCAAGTTGAGCACTTTCATCGGCAGGCCGGTGATCGGGTTGCCTGCACTTTGCTTTTCGCTCTGCGCTTGGATCACTTCCGCGCCCAGTTCCACCGCCATCTTGAAGTGGTTGAGCAGGTGCCGCTGCTTGTCCAATGGGATGCGGTCCAGCCGCTCGCGAGGGGTCTGTACATACAGCACATACCACTCGCATTGGTAGTAGTTGGCGAGGCGCGCGGTCTTGCGGATGATGCGCCCCGCTGCTTTGTGGTTGCTGCTGATGCAGGCCAGGAACTTCTCACGCCGCAGCTGCTTGGGGGCTTCCACCTCACTCTCCACTTTCCGCTCCACCTGACCCGCCACCTCTTTTAGCGCCAGCTCGCGCAATTGCAGGATCTTCTCCGGCTGGAAGAAATTCCGCAGCGCGGTCTCCACCTTGGCCTTGTCGTAGATCTTGCCCTCCTTCATGCGGGTGATCAGCTCCTCCGCCGTGAGGTCGATGTTCACCACTTCATCGGCGCGTTGCAGGAAGCTATCAGGTACGCGTTCGGTGATGGCCACACCTGTGATGCGCTGCACTTCTTCGGTGATGCTCTCGATGTGCTGGATGTTCACGGCGGTGATCACGTCGATGCCATTGTCCAGCAGTTCCACCACATCCTGCCAGCGCTTCTCGTGCTTGCTGCCCGGCACATTGGTGTGCGCCAGCTCGTCCACGATGACGCGTGTCGGTTGCAACAGCAGCGTCGCGTTCAGGTCGAATTCCTCCAGTCGCTTGCCTTTGTAGAACACTTCCCGGCGTGGGATCACGGGCAGCCCTTCCAGCTTGGCGCGGGTCTCCGCACGTTCATGTGTTTCGATGTAGCCCACCTGGATGTTGACCCCTTGCTCCAACAGGCGACGCGCTTCTTCCAGCATGCGGTAGGTCTTGCCCACACCGGCGCTCATGCCGATGTACACTTTCAAACGGCCGCGTTTCGCAGCGGGCCGTTCAAGGGGATCAAGACCACTGGAACCGATCATGGAAAGCGAATGGAGAGACTGGTCGTGAAGAAGACGTTCGAGGTAGTGGCCGTGCTCTTGTCGTCCACGAAGATCTTGTCCTGGCTGTTGAGGGCGCGCGCTTCGATCCGCCAGAGCACGTTGTCGCCGATCTTCCGGTCGTAGTTGATGGAGTAGCCCATTGTGTTGAAGCCATTGGGCGTGCCGGTGGGGCCGACGATCACGCCATCGATGTCCTGATAGAGCTCCCAGCGCGCGGCGATCCAGCTGCGGTCGCTCAATTGGTAGCGGGGGATAAGTACGGGGCTCATCCACACGCTGCTGCTATCGCCGCTGGCGGCTTGCTGCAAGCCGATAGTCGAAGCCGGCGATCAGGCCGAAGCGCTCGGTGACCTGCAGTTGCGCGTACAGGTTGCTGAAGTAACGCATCTGGCGCACGCTGTCGGGCTGGTCGTTGCCCACGAAGGTGCTCCAATTCAGCGTCACGTTATCCGAGGGCGTGTAGGTAAGCTGCGTGCCGAAGGCGGGCGTGTTGTTCCCATCCGGTCGTGCGATGCGCTGCCAGCCGTTCAGTAGCATGCCGGCCACGTACCAGTTCTCACTTGGACTGGTGTAGCCGAGCTTCACGCCGGCCTCATAATAAGGCGAATTCTCTGCGAGGATGCTGCGTGTCACATTCCAGCAGGTCGCACCTACAGCACTCTCGAAGCCGATGTGGCTGGGTATGATGCCCGCATCGACCCACAGTTCACGCGTCTTGCTGAGTTTCACGCCCACGTTGGCCTCGAACACGCTGCGCAGCAGTTCAGGCTCGGCTGCGAGGTTGTACTGCGGATAGGTACCGGCCATCAATGCGAGATTGCCTCGCACGTTGTTCTTGGCATAGGCCAGCTTCACATAGCCCATATTCAGGTTCACCTCGTTGTGGCGGTTGAAGCTGTAGAACGGGCCTTGACGGACGTGGTCGCTCGGGGTTCGACAGCTCGTAGCTGTAGTAAGCCTCGGCGTAACCGCTGAGGGTGAAGGCGGAATCGAGCTGGGCGCTGGCAGGAAGGGCCAGGGCCAGGGCGAAAGGAATGATCGAGGTACGCATGTCAGTTTTTGAGCGCATCAAGCGTCAGGTTGAGTTCAAGGACGTTCACCGTGGCGGGGCCGAAGAGGCCAAGCAAGGGTCCGTGGGTGTGTTGATCTATGAGTACGAGCACTGCCTCTTCTGGGATCATGCGGGCTGCTGCAATACGCTTCGCTTGGATGCGCGCGCCATCCGGGCTCATGTCCGGATCCAATCCGCTGCCGCTGGCGGTGACCAGTTCGCTGGGGATCTCGGCCTTCGACACGCCGGGGTTGTGGACGAGGAAGGTGTCGATACGAGCCTGCACCGCTGCCAGGTGGTCCGGATTGCTCGGGCCCTTGTTGCTGCCGCCGCTTCCAGCGCCATTGTAGTCCACCGCGCTGGGACGGCCTTGGAAGTAGCGATCGCCGCTGAAGGTCTGGCCCACGTTGGCACCGCCGACGGACGTGCCATCGCGCACCACAAGTTCAACGGAGCCACCGCTGGGCGTTACGGCCTTCGCGAAGCCCAGCACGATCAAGGTATAGAGCACGCTGCACAGCACGAGCATCACGGCGGTCATGCGCAGGGCGGGGATCAGATTCGTTTTCATTGCAGTTTGCTGTTAGGTCATTGGTCGCACCCGTAGCGTCGACCCACTGGGTCGACTGTACAGGTGCAATGGATGATGTTGTGTTCATTTTCAGAAGAACAGCGCGACCCCCAGGTCGATCAGTTTGATGCCGATGAAGGGCACGATCACACCGCCAAGTCCGTAGATGAGGAGGTTGCGGCGCAGGATGGCACTGGCGCCAATGGGCCGGTAGGTCACGCCTTTCAGTGCAAGGGGGATCAGCAGCGGGATGATGATCGCATTGAAGATCACCGCGCTGAGGATGGCGCTCTCCGCGCTGTGCAGTCGCATGATATTGAGCGCGCCCAGGGCCGGAATGCTGGCCATGAAGAGCGCAGGCACGATGGCGAAATACTTGGCCACATCATTGGCGATGCTGAAGGTGGTGAGCGTGCCGCGCGTCATCAGCAGCTGCTTGCCGATCTCCACCACCTCGATGAGCTTGGTGGGGTCGTTGTCCAGGTCCACCATGTTTCCAGCCTCTTTGGCGGCCTGCGTGCCGCTGTTCATGGCCACGCCGACATCGGCCTGCGCCAGCGCGGGTGCATCGTTGGTGCCGTCGCCCATCATGGCCACCAGCTTGCCTTGCTGCTGTTCCTTCTTGATGTAGGCCATCTTGTCCTCGGGCGTGGCCTCGGCGATGTAATCGTCCACACCGGCCTTCTCGGCGATGAATTTCGCGGTGAGCGGGTTGTCGCCCGTGACCATCACCGTCTTCACGCCCATCTTCCGCAGGCGCTCGAAGCGCTCGCTGATGCCGGGCTTGATGATGTCCTGCAATTCGATGCACCCGATCACCTTCTCGTTCTCGGCCACCACGAGCGGCGTCCCACCATTCTCGGCGATGCGTTTCACTTCGGCTTCCACTTCCGCAGGAAAACGGTTGCCTGCTTGCACGGCGAGCTTGCGGATGGCATCCTGTGCGCCTTTGCGGATGCGTAGTCCTTCGCCCAGGTCCACGCCGCTGGTGCGCGTCTGCGCGGTGAAGGCGATGAGCTCGGCTCCTTGCAATGAAAGGCCGCGCGTGACATCGGCGCCCGCCAGTTCAATAATGCTCTTGCCTTCCGGCGTCTCGTCGGCGAGCGAGCCCAAAGCACAGGAACGGATGAAGGACGTGCGGTCCATGCCCGGCGCGGGATGGAAACCGGTGGCCTTGCGGTTGCCGATGGTGATTGTGCCGGTCTTGTCGAGCAGCAGCACGTCCACATCACCGGCGGTTTCCACGGCGCGACCGCTCTTGGTGATCACGTTGGCGCGCAGCGCGCGGTCCATGCCGGCGATGCCGATGGCGCTGAGCAGCCCGCCGATGGTGGTGGGGATCAGGCACACGAAGAGGCTGATGAAGGCCGCGATGGTGATCGGCGTATTCGCGTAATCAGCGAATGGCTTCAGCGTAACGCACACGATGAGGAATACGAGCGTGAAGCCTGCGAGCAGGATGGTAAGCGCGATCTCGTTCGGCGTCTTCTGGCGGCTGGCGCCTTCCACCAGCGCGATCATGCGGTCAAGGAAACTGCTGCCCGGATCGGTCGTCACCTGCACCACGATGCGATCGCTGAGCACGCGTGTGCCGCCAGTCACACTGCTGCGGTCGCCGCCTGCTTCGCGGATCACGGGTGCACTTTCGCCGGTGATGGCGCTCTCATCGATGCTCGCGAGGCCCTCGATGATCTCACCGTCCGTGGGGACAAGGTCGCCGGTCTCGCAAACGAACACGTCGTTCTTGCGCAGTTCGCTTCCGCGGATGGTCTTCTCGCTGCCATCGGGCATGCGCAAGCGGGCGGGGGTATCCTCACGGAGTTTGCGCAAGCTGCTCGCCTGTGCCTTGCCGCGTGCTTCGGCGATCGCCTCAGCGAAGTTGGCGAAGAGCAGGGTGAGGAAGAGCACGAGGAAGACCACGAGGTTGTAGCCTGCGCCGCCTTGCGTTTCGTCGCTGCTGAATGCGCTGTAGAGCGTCACCAGGAACATGATCGCCGTACCGATCTCCACGGTGAACATCACCGGGTTGCGGAGCATGCTGCGCGGATCGAGCTTCACGAAGCTCTGCACGAGGGCCTCGCGCACTTGTTCGCGGGGGAAGAGGGATGTGGATGTGGTTTCCATTGTCGTTAAGGGTCAAGGGACCAGCGAGAAGTATTCGGCCAAGGGACCGAGGGCCAGCGCAGGGAAGAAGCTGAGCGCGGCCAGGATGAAGATCAACGCGAACGTGAGGCCACCGAAGGTGAAGGTGTCCGCGCGCAGGGTGCCGCCGCCTTCGGGTACCACTTTCTTCGCGGCGAGCAGACCGGCGATCGCCAGCGGACCGAGGATGGGCAGGAAGCGGCCCAGGATCAGGACCAGGCCGGTCATGAAGTTCCAGAAGAAGTTGTTGTCGCCGAGCCCCTCGAAGCCGCTGCCGTTATTGGCTGCCGCGCTGGCGTTCTCGTACAGCATCTCACCGAAGCCGTGCGCGCCGGGGTTGTTCAGCCAGGACTGCGGCTCTGCGTCCCATGCGGCGGCGGGCGTGTGCGCCACCGCGTAACTGGCGATGGCGGTGCCCACCAAGATCAGGAAGGGGTGCAGCAGCGCGATCATCGTGGCGATCTTCATCTCTCGCGCTTCCACCTTGCGGCCCAGGAACTCGGGCGTGCGACCTACCATGAGGCCGGCAATGAAGATGGCGATGATGAGGAAGACATAGTAGTTGAGGAAGCCCACGCCCACGCCGCCATAGAAGGCGTTGATGAACATGTCGAGCATGAGGATGCCACCGGTAAGGGGTGTCATGCTGTCGTGCATGGCGTTCACGCTACCGTTGCTGGTGGCCGTGGTGCTCACGCCCCACAACGCACTGGCCTCGGCACCGAACCGCGTCTCCTTGCCTTCCATGCTGCCTGTGGGTTGCGCGACGCCAAGCTCGGCGATGGCCGGGTTACCCGCCCGCTCCATTATCACCGCACCGGTGAGCAGCAGCACGAAACCCACCGTCATCACGCCGAAGATGGTCCACGCCAGACGCATGCGCTTGAGCCAGAAGCCGAGCGCGAAGACCAGTCCCATGGGGATGAGGAGGATGGCGATCGTCTCCACCATGTTGCTCAGGTAGGTCGGGTTCTCCAACGGGTGGGCGCTGTTCACGCCGAAGAAGCCGCCACCGTTGGTGCCCAGTTGCTTGATGGCCACCATGGCCGATGCGGGTCCTTGCGCGATGTGCTGTTCCGCGCCTTCTAGCGTGGTCACCGTCGCAGCGCCATCGAAGGTCATGGGCGTGCCTTGCACAACAAGAATGAAGGCGAGCACCAGGCTCAATGGTAGCAGGATGCGCGTGATGCTGCGGGTGAAGTACATCCAGAAGTTCCCCAGCGCCACTGTGGTGCCCGAGGCCATCGCTTTGAACACAGTCGCCAGCGCAGCCATACCCGTGGCTGCGCTCGCGAACTGCAGGAACATGATCACGCCGGTCTGCGTGAGGTAGGTGAGGCCGCTCTCGCCGCTGTAATGCTGCAGGTTGCAGTTCACCACGAAGCTGATGATGGTGTTGAAGGCCAGGTGTGGCGACATGCCCGGGTTGCCGTCGGGGTTCAGCGGCAACACGCCCTGGCCCATCAGCATGAAGAAACCATACACGAACCACACGAGGTTGATGGTGAGCAAGGCTTTCAGGTGCTGCTTCCAGTCCATCTCCTTGTTGGGATCCACGCCTGCGATGCGGTAGATCAGCCGTTCCAGCGGAAGGAAAATGTCGCTCCAGTGCTTCTTGCCCTGGTACACCGCAGCCATGTGACGGCCCAGTGGGATGGCCAGCGCAATGGCGAGCCCGTAGGTGGCGATGACGCCGATCAGTTCAGTGTTCATAGGGAGCGTGGGGGAGGTGAAGGAGGTAAGGGAGGTGAGGGTGGAGTTTGTGATCGGGTCTTTCCGTTCTCGCTTTCCTCACTTCCCTTGCCTCCTTTAGATCCCTACCTGCATTTAGTATTTCTCAGGTTTCACCAGCACATGCAACAGGTAGCCGAACACGGCGATGCACAGGATGAGTAGGGCGATGAACATGGTGTCAGATCTTTTCGAACCACTTGGTCGTTTTGAAGAAGAGCGCGAAGCAGAGGAGGCCGGTAATGAGGAGCAGGAGTATCATATCTCTGGGTGTTTTCCGAGTTTCCGACGTTCATTCTCCTCGTGCGTTCGCTTCATCTGTTCATCCAATTCCTCCCGGGTCGATCCGGGCCAGGGGTGGCGCTCGAACCAGCCCAGGTTGATGAAATAGGCCGCGACCAGCAGGAGGGCGACCGAGAAGAGTATCCAGAACCAGGTTTCCATGTCGACCGCCCTAGTCCAATTCGATGCCGGGAGAACGACCGGCATCTTGAACGATCTATGAATGAAGCCCTTCCGTATTCCTTTATAGTTGACGATCGTCAACTGGACCATGCCGAAATGGGAGGGTCACTTGCAGGAATGGAAGGGTCAACGCTTCCAGCCAACGGTGCTGCTTGGGAGGAGATCGCGATTTGTGCTTGGTTGGTGTGGGCGATGGCAGCCGAGGGCGGACACGACATGTCTTCTGGTAAGCGTGCGCCACCAGTACGAATACCATGAAAACCCGAAATGCACTGAGTGTCGCTATGACCATGGTGACCGGCGCGCTCGCCAACGCCTACGTCTTCTCTCCTGAAAGCCGATCGACCCAAACAATGAAGGCATCAAGAGTGAAACAAACGGAGGACCCGTTCGCTGAGGTGAGCGAAGAGGGCGATGGGCTCTTGGCGTAGCGCAAGGCCGAGGCTGCCGAGGATGAGCAGAAACGGAGGCAGGCGGAGGTCAGCGCTCTTGCCTTCACCTGTCTGGACAGTGCGATCAGTAACCCAGCGCGGGTTGAACTATCGCTCGCTGTCCAGGTGAGCCATCATGGGCGTGGGATAACGGTCGCCTGCGGCGGCGTCGCGGGGCACGGCCTGTTCGATGCGTGCGAGATCATCGGCAGCGAGCTTGAGATCCAATGCGCCCAGGGCTTCCTTCAATCGGTCGCGGCGACGCGCACCCACGAGGGGCACGATGTCTTCGCCGCGTGAAAGCACCCATGCGATCGCTACTTGGGCCACCGTTGCGTTCCGGCCTTCGGCCACCGCCCGCAGTGCTTCCACGAGGGCCAGGTTGCGTTGAACGTTCTCTTTGCTGAAGCGCGGTGCGTACTTGCGGAAATCGTTCGGTGCGAGATCACGGTCGGCTGTCCAATAGCCGCTGATCAGGCCACGGGAAAGCACACCGTAGGCGGTAATGCCGATCCCCAGTTCGCGACAGGTCGGAAGAATGCGCTCCTCGATGCCACGTGACACCAATGAGTATTCGATCTGCAGGTCACTGATGGGATGCACAGCCTGCGCACGCCGGATGGTATCCACGCCGGATTCCGAAAGCCCGATGTGGCGGACCATCCCTGCCTTCACCATTTCAGCGATGGCGCCAATGGTCTCTTCGATCGGAACGTTCGCATCGGTGCGTCCGAGGCGATAGATGTCGACGTGGTCCGTCCCGAGACGCCGTAGCGTATAGGCCAAGGCGTTCTTCACGGCTACTGGGCGGCCATCGTGCCCGAGCCAATTGCCGGTGGCATCGCGCAGGGCCCCGAACTTCACGCTGATCACGACCTTCTCGCGGTCGCGACCACGTAGGGCATCGCGGATCAACAGCTCATTGTGGCCCATGCCGTAGAAGTCGCCGGTGTCGAGCAGGGTGATGCCGGCATCGATCGCCGCATGGATGGTAGCGATGCTCTCGGCGTCATCGGCCGCGCCGTAGAGATCGCTCATGCCCATGCAGCCCAGGCCGATTGCGGGAACAGTGGGGCCGGTGCGGCCGAGTTGTCGAGTGTTCATGTTGGTTGGCGTCAGGGCACAAAGCTGCGGGCCGGCCGCGCGGCGGGCATGGTGACCATTTCAGAATGTGGCGGTCGGTCAAGCGGTTTGCCTCATGGCTTGCCGCTCGCGGTATTGCTTCGGAGTGATGCCCTCGAATCTCTTGAACCATTTGCCGAAATTGCTCGGGTCCATCGTCAATTGCCGCGCGACCTCCGCAGCGGAGGACTGTGATGTCGTCAGCAGGTCACGCGCCACTTCCATCAGGCGTTCCTCATAGATGTCGCAGGGCGAGCGGCCGGTCACCTCCTGCAGGGTGTTGCTCAAGTGGGCGGGGTGTACGAAGAGGCGCTCGGCGAAGTCGCGGATCTCCCATGCACGATCGGCCGTGCCGACGCGGAACTCCGCCATGTGGCGGTCCAGCGCCTTCATGTAGGCCGCCGTCAACTGCTGGGGTCTCAGCGGCATTAGGATACTGCGGACGGGCATGCGGTGCGAAGTTCTGCTTAATAGACGTGGGCCGGTGCATCCACCATCACGCTGGCTTCGGCCCCATGACGATCTTGAAGTTGAACATCGGGTTCTGCAAGGCACCCCACAAGCGCACCCAGAGGGGCAGCAGCTGTTCGGTGCCGCGCGCGGTGGTGATGTCGCCCAGGTCGATCATCTCCGCGTCGTTCCAGCCGAATGAGCGCAGGAGGCCACGCACGGAGGTCTTGGCGTCGGCATCGTTGCCACTGAGGAAGATGCTGTGCTCTTCCGGCAGCATCCGGGGCGCCACCATCAGGTAAGCGTTCAGCGTGTTCAGGCTCTTCACCACCTTCAGTTGCGGGTAGGTGCGCTGGATCTGCTCGGCGAGCGAATCCGTGTTGCATAGGAACAGCGTGGGAGGCATGCCCTTGGAGAAGTCGAGCGGGTTGGAGATGTCGAGCATCACCTTGCCGTTCAGGTTCTTCTCACCGGCCAGCTTCATCACCTCCAGCGATCCCCCGCCGTTGGTGGCGTTCACGAGCAGTTGCCCGTGCGCTGCAGCTTCGGCATGGGTGGCGAGCTTCACATCTGGGTGTTGCGCCAGCCAGTCCTTCAAGGGAGGACGACCGAAGCTGTCCCTGTCAGCCCGTGCAAGGCTCGCCTTCACGTCGCGCGTGCCGAGCATCACCTCATGGCCCAAGCTATCGAGCTTTTCAGCGATGGTCTGCCCGACCACGCCCGTTCCGAATACACCGATCTTCATAGTGCTGATGGATTGGTTTCCTTTTCTTAGCCGCTGCGAAGATGAACGGCCTCTATACTTTCTACAAGGGCTGTCAAATAGGGTAGTATTGAACGTTCATGCCGGATTTCACGTCCTGTAGCACAATACGACCGACCAGAAGTTTTCAACACCATGATCATCGACGGCAACGAGTACCGGATCCATATGGATGGCCACATCTACCACTGCGCCCTGGACGTTGCCATGGACCACATCGGCGGCAAGTGGAAGACCATCGTGCTGTGGTATCTGCGCAAGGACCGAAAACGCTTCTCCGAGTTGCGCAAGCTCATTCCGGGTATCACGGAAAAGATGCTGTCCATGCAGTTGAGACAGTTGGAGAAGGACGGGTTGGTGAGCCGGAGGATCCATGCGGAAGTGCCGCCGCGTGTGGAGTATGCGCTTACCGCACATGGCCGCACCTTACTGCCCTTACTGGAGGAGATCGCAAAATGGGGCCGGATGATGGGCAAGAAGCACGGCCGGATGGAAAAGGTTGAACCGACGACCCGAAAAGAGCGGACCAGCGGTCCGGTCCTCGCTTAGATCAAACGAGGCCGAACCTCTTCACCTTCGCATACAGCGTGGTAAGGCCGATCCCCAGCAGCTCTGCGGCCAGGGTCTTGTTGCCGCCGGTGTGTGACAGCACGCGCCGGATGTGTTCCCGTTCCACCTGCTCCAGTTCGTAGATCGCGCCTATCTTCTGTTCCGGCTCTCCCTGAAGTTCCAGGGGTAACGAGGCCGGGTCGAGCAGTGGGCCATCGCAGAGGATGCAGGCCCGTTCGATCACGTTGCGCAATTCGCGCACATGGCCCGGCCAAGTGTGGTCCATCAGCTTCCGCTTCACATCCTCGTCCATGCCGGTGATGGTCTTTCCCAACCGGGCAGCGAAGCGCGTGATGAACACCTGGGCCAGCAGCGGGATATCGGCCTTGCGTTCCACCAGTGCCGGAATGCGAAGCGTGAAGGTGGCCAGTCGGTAATAGAGGTCCTGCCGGAATCGCCCCTCAGCGCTCTCTTGCAGCAGATCGTGGTGCGTGGCCGCGATGATACGCACATCGGCTTTCTGCACTGTGATATCACCCACGCGCAGGAAGTCGCCGGTCTCCAGCACACGCAGCAATTTGGCCTGCAGGTCGAGGGGCAATTCGCCGATCTCATCCAGGAAGAGCGTTCCGGCCTTGGCCGCTTCGATAAGGCCCTTTCGGTCCTTCACTGCTCCGGTGAAGGCACCGGCCACATGACCGAAGAGCTCGGTCTCCAGCAGATCACGGCTCAGGGCGCCGCAGTTCACGGCCACGAACGGTTTCCGTGCCCGGCCACTCGCCGCATGGATCGCTTGCGCGAACACTTCCTTGCCTGTTCCGGTGGCGCCGGTAAGCAGCACCGAAGCTTCCGTGGGTGCCACCTTCCGCGCCAAGGTGATCACTTGTTGGATCGCTGGAGATCGTCCGGTGATCGCCTCGAACGGGTCATCATGGTCTGTGCGCACCACGTGCCGCTGTGCCATCGCTTTCTCCAGCGCGCGGCTCACGGTAGGAATCAGCTTGTCGTTGTCGTCGCCCTTCACCAAGTAATGGAAAGCACCGTTCTGCACGGCCTTCACCGCGTCGCTGATCCTTCCGAAGGCGGTGAACACGATCACTTCGGCATCCGGTTGTAAAGATTTGATCGCGTTGGTCAGTTCCACGCCGTTAGCGTCCGGCAACTTCACATCGCAGAGCACCACATGGAAGCGCTGGGCCTTCAACCGCTGCATGGCTTGGGCACCGTTCTCCGCACTCGTCACGGCAAAGCCCTCCCCCTCGAAGAGCCGCGAAAGCATGCGGCGCAACTGCGGTTCGTCATCGATGATCAGAAGGTGGTGCAGCATGTGCTTCTTCTCCGCCAGGCGGGAGCGCGAACTTAGCCGAACGGTAGCGGCAGATGACGAATGGATGGCTGGCAGCTTGGGCCGCTGGTAAGTTTGCCGGCAAGCAAACGCACCGCCCATGAACCGCCAAGCCCACGAGCTCGACCACCGCATTGTCGGTGATGACATGCAATGCGTGGAGATCACGCTCGATCCCCAGGAGACCGTCGTTGCCGAGGCCGGCACCATGATGATGATGGACGAAGGCATCGCTATGGCCACCATCTTCGGCGATGGGCGCGGGCAGGAGCGCGGTTTCCTGGACAAGATGCTGAGCGCCGGCAAGCGCGTGCTCACCGGCGAGAGCTTGTTCATGACTACCTACACGAATACGAGCAGTGCCAGGCGCACGGCTTGGTTCGCGGCTTCGTATCCCGGCAAGATCATGGCGTTGGACCTGCGAGATTATCACGGCAAGCTGGTTTGCCAGAAGGACAGTTTCCTGTGCGCGGCGAAGGGGGTAAGCATCGGCATCGCGTTCCAGAAACGATTGGGCGCTGGGCTCTTCGGTGGCGAGGGCTTCATCATGCAGAAGCTAGAAGGCGATGGCCAGGTGTACATCCATGCGGGCGGCACCACCATCCAACGCGAACTGGCCGTGGGCGAAACGCTACGGGTGGACACGGGCTGTCTGGTGGCCATGACGCAGACCGTGGACTACGACATCCAGTTCGTCGGCGGCATCAAGAACACGCTCTTCGGTGGCGAGGGGCTCTTCTTCGCGCAGTTGCGCGGGCCTGGGCATGTGTGGATCCAGTCGCTGCCCTTCAGCAGGCTGGCCGATAACATCATCGCTTCCGCACCTCGTGCGGGTGGCCGGGGCAAGGAGGAGGGAAGTCTGCTGGGAGGGATCGGTAGACTGCTGGACGGGGACAACTAGGTCTTAGTCCTGGTCTCTGCTCGAACCGCCATCGAGCGCGTTGAGAAAGCCTTGGACGATGGAAAGCACAAGGCTGAAGCCGAGCGCCCACCAGAAGCTCTCGACCGTGAATCCGTCGATGAGCTTGGCGGCGAGAAGTACGATACCAGCGTTGATCACCAGCAGGAAAAGGCCGAGGCTGAGGATGGTGATAGGCAGGGTGAGGATGATGAGCAAGGGCCTGAGCACGGTGTTCAGCACGGCAAGCACCACCGCAACAAGAAGTCCGGTCACGAAATCATCAGCGTGGATCCCCGGTAACAACAGGTCTGCGACCAGCACCGCGATGGTGGAAATGATAAGCCTGACAAGGATCCTCATGTGCGTTGGGACTTCAACGCGATGAAGGTAGTGAGGTACGAGAATGTCCGATCCGGACAAAGGCTGATAGGATTCAACATCCTCTTCCGGGGGCCGCACGGTCGGTATGATGTGCCCGTACATGAATCCGCTTTGGGCAGTTATTTCCCCGATTGAAGGCGATGGTTTCCAAGGATCCACCTATAACGCGCCACGGCACCATGATCGCTGCGGGATTGGTCCATTAAAACCAACATCGATCATGCCGCTCACCAAATACCCCACGAACCCCCGGAGGCGCGTCATGAACGGAAACAGGCTTATTCAGCGCGTATTGCTCCCGCTCGTCCTTCTCTTCGGTATCTACGGTTTGGTCCGTTATGCGGTAACCGGGGAGGGTGGGCACGCGACTGCCGTGCCGGTCGAACACGTGCAAAAACAAGCCGAGTAGCTCGAGGCGCGGCGAACGCTGTGACGTGATCGGAACACATCGAGGGTCTCGAACCGACGCTTCGTGGGCGCTTCGACATGCACAATGACCCACCTCAGCAAGAAGGAGCCTCTCGGCTCCTTCCTGACGTGAGCACTCTCCAGCGCTCACTCCTTCACCAGCTTCTGGGTGGCTGTGCGACCACCTTGTGTGATCACGAGGAAGTAATTGCCTGAGGCTTGGTCACTAAGGTCGAGGGTGCGCTCGTAGCGGCCTTTGAAGCCGATGATGCGTTCCTGGTAAACCCGCTCGCCCTTGGCATCATGCACGTCAACGCTCAGGTCGCCGCGCTCGGGCAGATCGAACTGCAGGCGATAGAAGCCAGCGCTTGGATTGGGGAACGCTCGCAGGTCGCCCAGAGAAAGCTCCTTGTCGACCGGTACGCCCTTGCCCCGCAACAGGGCCTTCTCTTCGTCGGAGAGCTTGCGCGTTTCGATGTTGATACGCACCTCGCGACGGATATCGCGGCCAAGGTCACGGCGCAATTCATTCATCTCCTGGCGCAGCTTGTCCATCTCACGCCGAAGCTCATCGCGGTCCGCTGGTGACATCCCTTCGAAGTGAATGCCATTGAAGCCCGGCATTCCATGAAGCTGCATCAGCATGTCTTCCCGTTCTCCCAACGTTCCGCGCAGCGTGAGGCGTTCGGTGCCGCGGAGCACTTCAATGCTGACCTCATCCTCAGGCTTCATTGCGCCGATCGTTTCCGCGAGCGCATCGAAATCCGGAATGGCCTTGCCGTTCACACTGCGGATGACGTCACCTCCGCGGAGACCCATCTCCTGCGCGCTGCTGTTCTCCTCCACACTGCCGATGACTGCTCCTTCGCCCTCTCCCGGGGTAACGCCTAGGAAGGCCTGTGGCTCATCGGCCGTGTCGGCCTCATCCATGTCCAGATCCCAATCCATGCCATCGAAGCTGTAAGCGTAGCTCATCTGCTTGTTCGCGGCGAGCTCGGCGGTCCCGTTCATCTTTCGACCCTTCCGGTACCAGGTCACCTTCACCTTGTCGCCCGGTTCATGACCGCGCACCCGCTTCGCCAAGGAACCGGGGCCAGTGACGGCCTCTCCTTCGACCGCCACGATGACATCGCCTCTCTGAAGCCCGAGCTTGCTGGCGGGCGTATCGTCTATCACTTCGATCACATAGGCCCCTTCGCCATTGGGCGCTCCGCTTTCCTTGGCTAGGTCATCTTTCAGGTTTTGCGTGCTTACGCCGAGGTAGGCCGTCTTCTCGCAGACCAAGGCCATGGGTGCATCGGGTGCATGGGGGGCGCGCGGAGCATCCGGCGGCAACGGTGGCATCGGTGCCATGTGCAGGAAGAGGTCACCGTCTTCGAGGTCCTCGCCGAATCCGCGGATATCGATGGTCATGTCATGCTCGCCGTGGTTGAGCTTCATGTGCTCGAGCACCCCGAGCTCGCGTAAGGCGTCCTCCACCTGAGCATCGTCGGCTGCATCGAATTCGCGGGTCACGCGCTTGGTCTCACCGTTCTCGGTGGTCACGATCTCGATGCGCACCTTGCGGTCAGTGGGCGTTTGCACATCGGGCACTTGCTGTGGCGCCGCGGATTGGAACACGGCCGCCAGCGGGAATAGGAACAGACAGGGCGTGGTCATGGGTGGATCGCGTTTATGCCGTCGAAGCTATCGGGGCGCATCGCGATCGGCTGTTAACGAACATGAAAGAACGTTAAGCCCCGTGATGAGCGGTTGAGGCCGTGGTGAAGGATTACCGAACGACACGCCCGCAAGTCCGCTGCACGCCATCGGTCCACTCCACCAGATAGATCCCCTCGGCGGCTATCGTGAGGTCCAGCGTGAACTGGCTGGCGCCGCGCGTTGAGGCGCGCGAGAGCAATGCACCGGTCGCGCTGCGCACGCTGATCGTCCCGTTGCCGAACTGCGGCGGTTGTACAATGAAGAGGCCCTCGGATGCGCCTGGCACGATCCGCAATGCATCAGGCGCTCCATTCTCCACGATCCCTACTGCGCTGGAGATGTTGATGTCGTCCAAGGCGATGTCGCTGAGGTGGCTGGTGCCTCGCACGCCACGGAAGCGCACGTTCACAACGGAACCCGCATAGGGGGCGAGGTCGACGAAGCCCGGAAGCCATGCATCGCCTTGTTCGCCGATCACAGGTGCGTTCGCATCCAACTGCCAATTCCCATCAACGAGCAGATCGACGTGAAGCGAACCGATACCGGCGCCCAGCATGTGATAGCGGTAGGTGAGGCCCACGGTACCAGCTGGCACGATGAAGCAGGGCAGCAGCAGGTGCGCCTCGCCCGCGTCGCACGGACCAGTAGGCTCCATGTACACGTAGTGGCCTTGGGCTGTGCCAAGCGTATGGTCCACGCTGGGGCCGGTGTTGGCGGAACTTGTTCCTGCGCTATCGACACGCCAGTCCATGGCATCCTCGAGACCATTCGCCAGGCCAAGGCCGAGGGGACAGTCCGCTATGCAGATCGCGGATTGGTCGCAGACCGTGAATGCCTCCATGTCCAGGATGTACGGGTACTGCACCGAGAGGTCGTACGCGTAGAGGGTGTGCCACAGCGTGTCGTTAGGCGTGAAGTCCTCGTTAAGAGCCGAAGCCCAAAGCTTGAGGGTGTTCGATACTCCGCTCACGAGGCCGAGTCCTGAAGCAGCGATGGTGACCGTATCGACGTCGCCGGGCTGGAGAGTTGTGGCGAAGGCAGCACTGAACGGAACGCCGCCAACGGTAACGACGCCGGCCATGAATCCGCTCACCGCCAGCAGGCCCGCGTTCTTCACCACGAAAGTGACAGGTGCCTGCGGTTGGCAAGCGATCACCGGCGCATGGGGCGAGAGAGCTTCCAGCACGACAAGATCCTGCTGCGCCATGCAAGCGACCAATTGGTGCGGGCGTGCAATGGCGATGGAGCGTTCTCCTACGATGCCACCCGGTGCGATGGCCGTGACCGCGAACCAATCATCATGCACGGCACTGAGCCCGGTGAACCAGAAGGATGTGGCGCTGATGGTGTCCACCGCTATCATGTATTGCGCACCGATCTTGTGAACGATGTAGCTCTCGGCATACTGAACCGGAGGCCATTGGAACAAGGCACTGTCTGCGCAATTCACAGGTACGCTGAGTTGCACAGGGGTGCGCATGGTGGTGATTCCTGTGCGCTCATCGGCCCAAGTCCCTTGCTCCACGCGCACGCGCAGGTCGGTGAGCACGGTATCACCGATGCCCAGGTCGAAGTAGCGCTGACCGCTGTTGACGTTGAAGCTCGACCATGAGCCACCGCCGTTTATGCTGTATCGCAAGGTCACGGGCGTGCTTCGATCCGGCGTGTCCCAACGGATCCTTTGTGTGGCGTCGGATGCGAGGCGCTCCCCATCGCTGGGCCACGTGATGTCGATGGCGCGTGGCATGAATTCATACACGATGAAGACTTCCTGCGGCCCCGTTGGTATGTCGAAGCCGAGTATGGGGAAGGTCCAGGTGCCGGGCATCGGGTCGCTCACCATCACCTGCTCCACGTTGTTCAAATGTTCATCGGCACGAATGGCTGGCGCATTCAGCGCAACGGGATCGGGAGCGATCGAGAGCGACCAGGGCATCGCTGCATCGCCCATCGGACTGATCCCCGCGAGGTCGATGTCGTTCACCAACGCGTTCGCGGCGAGCAGTTCGCCGGCGGGGTCGGTCCAGTAGGCCATCACGCGCAGTTCGGCCACACCAGCAGGGACATCGATCTGCGGGCTCGTCACTTCGCCATCGTTCAGTGTTACGCTGAACCATCTTTCCCCGGCGATCGCCCTCCACGCCCGTTCGGCATTCACACCGCCCCAGCCGAATTTGTAGTCCGGTCCGGTGTTGCCCAGGTCATCGGCTGTATTGAGCAGGAAGGCTTTGATGAGCCCGCTGGGTGGATCGGCGCCACTGTGCGTGTCTCGCCAGCCTTGATAGAGTAGAGCGGCCACGCCTGCGATGCCCGGCGCTGCTGCCGAAGTGCCGGATCCGGTCATGTACGCATTGCCCGGCGCATTGCTCAACTGCCCGTTTCCGAACGAGCTGATGTCCGGTTTGATCCGGCCATCGGCGCTGGGGCCGCGGCTGCTGCTGGCAATGAGCGCATCCTGATCGGTGAGGTTGGCGGCAGCGATGACGTTCTTGCCGATCTTGTGGCCACCGGTTACGTTACCCCAGCCAGCGCCAGCGCCATAACCGCAGTCCTCCACGCCATTGTTGCCCGCGCTGAAGACTTGCAAGATGGAAGGGTTCGCCACCACTTCGGCATCCACCTGTTGTGTCAGTGCGGTGTATCCCGCGTTGCAGCCGTTGGCGTAGCTGCTGTTGAAGATCACGGCCCCCTGGCTCTGGTGAAGCGTCACCGTGAGCGGTAGTTCGGCGAAGTACGGAGCGATGGTGAGGTCGCAACCGGGGGCCATGCCCACGCCATGCGGGTCGATATTGCCTGCGGCACCCACGATACCAGCGACCATGTCGCCGTGCGTTCCCACCGTATCGGCGGCTACCTCGCTTTGCTCGGTGCGTCCTTTGAAGTCGATGTGCGGGCCGACGTATCCGTCGTCGTTCACCACCACCACCACTCCATTTCCATCCAGTCCGCTGCCGTTCGGGATCACGGGTCCCAGGCGGTTCACGCGGTGGTAGGCACGGCCGCGCAAGTCCTCCGGCTCTCCGGGCTCGGGCAGTGGTTCCATCCACTGCACCCACGGATGCGAAAGCAACTGAAGCAGGTCACGCGTGCGCGCTTGCACGATGCGCGCGCCTTGCGAACCATAGGGGCGTGAGCCTGCAGCGAGCCGGTCCACAAGGGCATTGAACACTGGCTCTTCACCTTTCCATGGCACCACCACGACATCCAATATCATCCGGTCGTCGCTGGCCATTTCGTCACGCAAACGAGGGTCAAGCTTCTGCTCTGCCGTGAATGCGTGTACGCTCTTCAAGCCAAGGCCTGCAATGATCGACGCGTCGATGGACTGTGGCAGGGAAACCGCCCAGGCGTGCGGCTTCAACGGCGAGAGGAATCGGACACCGTTCGCAGAGAGCACTTCCCGCTGGTCCCTGCCCAGGTTATGATCGAAGAGCAAGCACCGGAGCAGACGGCCTCCCGCCGCATCAGCCGCATCGTCGAAGTGCCGCTGCAACGAAGCCCCATCGAGGGGTGCGATCGCGATCGTGCCCGTGCGCAAATGCAGCATGGGCTGCTGAGCTTTCAAGGAAGCTGCAAGAAGAAGGACCGTAAGGAAGGAGAGGAGGGGATGCTTCACCTGCGCAAGATCGGGCAAGGGACGATCGGTGCGACGCCAGTGCGGCCCAAGAAGATCACTCCCTTTGGAACCGCTCCATATCCCTGCGGTCACGCTTCGTTGGCCGCCCCTCACCCGGCTCGCGGCCTTGGGCTTTGATGCGCCGGGCGATCTCCAACTTGTCCAGGTCCTCGAACGTCGTTCGCTCAACAATGAGGCCGGGCACGAGCTTGGCCCCCACGCGCGATGCCGGCAGGGCGATGATCTCCCAGCTTCGCCAGATCGGTGGTTCGCGCAGCGCGAAAACATCACCCACCTTCACCTCCGAGGAGGCTTTGACCACACGCCCCTGAAGCTGGACTTGCTCGCGACGCACGGCATCCGTGGAGATGCTCCGGGTCTTGAAGAGGCGGACGCACCAGAGGAACTTGTCGATGCGCATGCGCTGAACGAAGAACGGCGCTCAGCGCGCCGTCCATCTGTGACCCCGGCAGGATTCGAACCTGCAACCAACAGAACCGGAATCTGCCATTCTATCCAGTTGAACTACGGGGCCTTGCGGCGGCGAAGATAGATCGGGGCTTTCGGCAGCCTTACTTCTTGCAGGGATCCACTTCGGTCCTTCCCAAGGTGCCGGTCTTGAGCACGATCGGGCGTCCGTTCGTCGGGGCGATCGCCTCGTTCGTTTCCACTTGGATCCACACATTGAAAGCCGGATCGGCCTTCAACTTCTTGATCTCCTCGATCACGCCGTCGAAGAGGTCGCCCTCAAGCCAGTATACCTGGCCCTCGCAACCCGTAAGGGTGGCGTGCAGCCCATCGTAGCTCATCTTGCCGAAGTAGGCGTGGGCCGGTTGCGCCCCGGAAGCGTGTTCCGCGGTGGAAGAAGTGCATGAGAACAGCACGAAGGCGAACAGGAGGGTGCTTGGCAGATTCATGGTTCGGGGTTGGTGCGCAAAGGTGGGAAAGGCCGGGGTACCAGCCCGTGGCACGAATAGCCCTACTTTCGCGCGCCATTTCAGGCACCCCCATGACCGAACTGCGCAATATCGCCATCATCGCCCACGTCGACCACGGCAAGACCACGCTGGTGGACCGTATCCTGCACCAGTGCCAGCTGTTCCGCGAGAACCAGGAAACGGCCGAACTGCTGTTGGATAACAACGACCTGGAGCGCGAGCGCGGGATCACCATCCTGAGCAAGAACGTGAGCGTGCGCTACAAGGGCATCAAGATCAACGTGATCGATACCCCCGGCCACAGTGACTTCGGTGGCGAAGTGGAGCGCGTGCTGAACATGGCCGATGGCGTGCTGTTGTTGGTTGACGCCTTCGAGGGTGCCATGCCCCAGACGCGTTTCGTGCTGGGCAAGGCCATCGCGCTCGGGTTGAAGCCGATCGTGGTGATCAACAAGGTGGACAAACCGAACTGCACGCCTGAAGAGGTTCATGAGCAGGTGTTCGACCTGATGTTCGCGCTGGACGCCAGCGAGGACCAGCTCGACTTCCCCGTTGTCTATGGCAGCAGCAAGCAAGGCTGGATGGGCCCCGATTGGAAGACGCCGACCGAGGATGTGAGCTACCTGCTCGACATGATCCTGGAGCACATCCCAGCACCGAAGAAGTTGGACGGCACCCTGCAGATGCGTATCACCTCGCTCGATTACAGCAGCTTCCAGGGCCGCATTGCCGTGGGCCGCATAACCCGAGGCAGCATCGAGGCCGGGCAGACCGTGAGCCTGGTGAAAGGCGATGGGTCCATCAAAAAGGGCAAGGTGGCCGAGCTGATGGTCTTCGAGGGATTGGGCAAGGAAAAAGTGAAGGACCGCAAGCTCTATAGCGGCGAGCTCTGCGCCGTGATGGGCCTGGAGGCTTTCGACATCGGCGACACCATCGCCGACAGCGAGAACCCCGAGGCATTGCCATACGTGAAGGTGGACGAGCCCACGATGAGCATGCTCTTCACCATCAATACCTCGCCCTTCTTCGGCAAGGAAGGCGAGTACGTCACCAGCCGCCACTTGCGTGATCGACTCTTCAAGGAGATCGAGAAGAACCTGGCGATGAAGGTGGAAGAGACCGGTTCGCCGGACAAGCTGCTGGTCTATGGCCGTGGGATCCTCCACTTGGGGATCCTGGTCGAAACCATGCGCCGCGAGGGCTACGAGTTCCAACTAGGCCAGCCGCAGGTGATCATGAAGGAGATCGATGGGGAACGCTGCGAGCCGGTCGAAGTGCTCACCGTGCAAGTGCCCGAAGCGTTCAGCAGCAAAGTGATCGACCTCGTGAGCCGTCGCAAGGGCGAATTGCTCAGCGTTGAATTGAAAGGTGATCGCGTCCACATCGAGTTCAACATCCCGGCGCGCGGCATCATCGGCCTGCGCAACCCATTGCTCACCGCCACGGAGGGCGAGGCCATCATCGCGCACCGCTTCAAGGGCTACGAGCCGTGGAAGGGCGAACTTGGCGTACGTCGCGCAGCCAGCATCATCAGTGGTGGCACAGGTACGGCCATCGCCTTCTCCATCAACAAGCTGCAGGACCGAGGCAAGTTCTTCGTGGATCCGGGCGAGGAGGTGTACATGGGCCAGGTGATCGGCGAGAACCCGAAGACCGACGACCTCGTGGTGAACGTCCTCAAGGGCAAGCAGCTCACCAACATGCGCGCAAGCGGCACGGACAACAAGGAGAACATCGCCCCTGCGGTGAAGTTCTCCCTGGAGGAGTGCATGGAGTACATCGCCGATGACGAATACCTGGAAGTGACGCCCAAGAGCCTGCGCATCCGCAAGATCTTCCTCGACGAGAACGACCGGAAGAAGGCCGGGAAGAAGACGGTGGTGGAGGCGTAGTCGTGGGGGCCTTGCTTCAGTGCAGGATCACAACCGGCTGTGCGCGTTCGCCAACGCGTAGGATATATCGACCATCCTGCAAGTCGTCGGTGCGCATCATGGCTGACCCCTGTTGAACGCGTTCCGACCGAACGACCCTCCCGCTCATATCGAAGAGGACCAGTGTTGATCCCCGCTCGGCATTGAGCACCTGCATCGCATCGCGTGTTTGCGTGATGCTCAGCAATGTGCTCAGCACGTTCATCATTCCGGTCCCTGCAGCATCCAGGAGCCAAGCCAGCCCGTTGCCGACATGCGTTCTGAACAGCGCGTCGTCGGTGTAGTTCTCTGTAGCATGCCCTAAAGCCGTGTAGAACACACGTGATCCATTGGGAAGCTCCCTGTACCAGCTCATCGGCCGCGGCGCATCGTAGCTGTTCACCTCCCCATTGGGGCCCACGGTCTCTTCCACGCGAAGCACTTCCGTATTGTCCGGCGCATAGTAGCCCCCTTCCCAGTAGTAGTATTCTTCATTCTTCACCCAGGGGTCCGGCAGGTTCGCAGTAGAAGTGTGCGTGCCGATGTGCTCCATGTCGTATTCCGGTGTTCCGTTCACATGGTTGGGGCTTTCCTGTACGCTGGCCCCCATCAGCTCAGCATAGAAGTCCCATGAACCGGTGTTGCCTCCATTCGCGGTGCTGTGCCGGTAGGTATCCGTTGCTGCGTGGATACCAAGCACACGACCGCCATTGGCCACCCATTCCTCGAAGTTGGCCTGTTGTTGCGCATCAAGGAGGGCATTGCCACTGGTATTGCTGAAGACGATCACGGTGTATTCCGCCAACGCGCTGCCCTCAGAGAAGGTCTCGCCCGTGGCATCGTCGTCCACTTCCACACCCAACCCGAAGGCAATGTCCTGGAACATGGCGAAGGAGACTTCACGCGTGCCGTGATCGAAGCCGGAGGTGCGCGTGAAATGCAGCACGCGCGGTTGCGCTGAAAGGGCTGCTGTGGAGAGCATGAACAGGAGAGGCGTCCATCGCATGACCGAAAAGTAGCCCGGGATCGAACCTGCTCCGACATCATGTGTACCGCGTATGCAAACGGGCCCATCGACGCATCCTGTTGAAGACCCATAAAACGAAAGGACCATGAGAAAGCATTTGTTCATCGCAGCGGCGCTCGTATGCGCCTCGGGCATCACCGTGATGCTCGTCTCCTTCCGGACCACCGGCCAGCGCGCCGATGCTCCGCACTGTCCTGTGCCGCAAGCGGTACCGGGGCTTCCCTCTCCGGAACCGCACACCATCAAGGGCTGCGTGTTCAAGACCGTATTCGAAGGCGAAGGGCTCGACAGCAGTTTCGTGGTGCGCGCACCTCAGGCCGTTCTCGCAGCGGAACGCCGCGCACTGGATTGGCTGGTGAAGGCCCAGGCCAATGATGGCGGCTATGGGGCTGGCACTCACGCCCGACAGGACATCGTTGATCCGCATGCCGTAAGCACCGACCCGGCGACCACCGCGATGGCGGCCATGGCCATCATGCGCATGGGCAGTTCGCTCGAGCAAGGGAGCTACAAGGACCAGCTCGCTCGCGCAACCGAGTACTTGTTGAAGCAGGTCGAGGAGGCGCCGAAGGGGGCCAACAACATCACGCAACTGCAAGGCACGCAGATCCAGGTGAAGCTCGGTGCCAACATCGATGTGGCACTGACCGCTCAGTTCCTGAGCAACCTGGTGGCCAAGATCGGCGAGCAGCACCCCAAGTACTTCCGCGCCATGCGCGCGCTGAACACCTGCGTGGCCATCATCCAACGGTCGCAGAACGCCGATGGCAGCGTAAAGGGTGATGGCTGGGCCGGTGTGTTGCAGAGCTCTTTCGCCGCAAGCGCTTTGGAATCGGCGAAGGCGCAAGGTGCTGATGTGGATGAGGAGTCGCTGCGGCTGGCACGCGACAACCAGAAGTCCAATATGGACGTGGCCAATGGAAGCGTGGCCACGGAGCGTGCGGCGGGTGTCACCCTCTACGCGGTGAGCGGAAGCTCTCGCAACAGCGCTGTCGAGGCGCGTGAGGTGAACGAAGTGATCGTAAGGGCGAAGCGCGAAGGCAAGGTGGACAAGGACGCCCCTGTCTCTGTGGATGCACTGGAGGATGCGGGCTACTCGCGTGGCGAAGCCGAGAAGCTGAACACCGCCTACCAGGTGTACAACAGCGCCAGCCGCCAGGCGCAGCAGGACAATGTGGTCAGCGGCTTCGGCAACAACGGGGGCGAGGAGTTCCTCAGCTTCCTGCAAACGGGCGAATCGCTGGTGATCGCCAAGGACCAGGGATGGAAGAACTGGTACGGGCAGACCACCGATAGGCTGGTGAGCATCCAGAACCAGGACGGCAGTTGGAACGGCCACCACTGCATCACGAGCCCCGTATTCTGCACGGCCACGTCGATCCTGATCCTCAGCATCAACAACGACATCGAGCACCTGCTGGCGCAAGGCGCCGTGAAGTATCGCGGGAACTAGCTGCCGTGGTTCCTGAACGATTGCGGCGGGCCTTGTGCCCGCCGTTGTCGTTCACGGCAATTGCTCTACGCGCACTTCAGTGGGAATGCTTCCGCCTACGGTCTGAAGAATGGGATCGCGGTCGTTGTTCTGGCCCACATAGCGCGTGGTACCATCGAGCCCGGTATCCGACTGCGAGTAGCCATTCACGGTCAGCGTTGGTTCCGAGCCACCGATCGCCTGCAAGGATCGGATCGCGATCATTGTTCTGCCCGGCATACCGCACCGTTCCGTCGCGCAGCACATCGCCTGTCCACAGCGCCATGGTGCCGTTGATGTTCCGCCGCGCATCGGTTCCCCAAGTAGTGGTAGCTGTTTGCGTGAAGTCTAGTTGCAAGGGAACGTAGTTCAAGTGGGAAGGTGCGTTCGTCATCGCACCCAGGTGATTCCGGTGCCTCACCGAAACGAAGTAGTCGCCGACTGGAACACGGAACCGCACCGGGGCGATGCCGTCCATATCCACCACGCTCCCGTTCCGCAGCAACAATGCGGATCGCGTGGAAACAACCACGGTGGGATCGGTTTTCGATCGCAGCTGGAGGAAGACCCAATCCACGACCGCTGATGGGCCAGTGGTCGCAAGTACCGATGGTTGCATGCTCTCCCCCCCTCCATTTCCCACATGGGTGAACAGGGCGCTGTAAGGTTCAGCCAAGGGTACAAGTCCTCTAGCACGCAAGCTGTCGTGCATCATTGCGGACGGCGGATCGAATGCTCCCTCGAGCATCACCTTCAGCGCCAGCTTCACATGGCTCGCGGGCTTCACGATGTCGAAATAGTCCACTACCACTCCGGTCTCGTTCAAGAACTCCGCGTGCAATGAATCGCTCTTGATGTCCAGGATCATCGAGCCGCAGTGCGAACCAGTGCTCATGTACATCACCGGGTGGTTCAGCAGACCGCCTTCCTTCTTGCCGCTTGAGCCGCATACCGCGTACACAGTTCCAGCATGGGCCGTGGGGTCGGCGGGTTTGGCATATGCATGCGGTGCGCCGATGCGACCACTGGTCATGTCAACGCCCATCGTAGCGGAATTGAAGGTGGTTGATACGCCATAGTGACCGTCTATCAGGTAGGACCGTTCATAGGTGTGGCTGTGCCCGGCAAGGACCAGGTCGACTCCGTTCTGCTCCAGTATGGGCATCATGATCGACCGCATCTCGGTGGAATTGCCCGCATCGTCGGAATTGTGCCCGCCCTTGGTATAGGGTGCATGGTGCCAGTACACGATGGTCCATTTGGCATTGGCCTTCGCGTAGGCCATATCAGCTTGCAACCACAGGGCCATCGGGCCGGTTGCGGAGCGCGACACACCGTAGCTATCCAGCGAGATGAAATGGACGTTCCCCACGTCGAAGCTGTAGTAGGCTTCGGTATTCGAGGCCACACCACCGCTTTGTCCGTTAGTGGGCGGTGCGAAGAGGTCGAAGTAGGGTCCGGTGTTCGTTATCCCGTTCGCTCCAGAGTAGTAGTCGTGGTTGCCCGGCGCGGGCCACAAGGTGGTATTGCGGAAGATGCCTTCGTACATATCGCGGAAGACGTTCATCTGGTACTCGACCATGCGCCCATGCGAATAGGTGTTGTCACCAAGCCAGAGCCATGCATCGGCCATGGGCGAATTGGCGATCCGGTTGAGGTAGGCGTCGCGCACGTTGGCTTGTTCAATATATCCGGTGCCCGCATCGCCGATCACCCACACACGCAGCGGTTGCTCGCTACCGGGCACGGGGCTGGTCTTGAAGAAGTGCGTGGCATCGCCACCTGCCAGGTCGGTGGAGGTGGTGCCTACGCTGTAGTAGTAGGTCGAGTTCGGTTGCAGGCCGGATAGGGTTACTTCGTGCCGCAACGTAGGCGTGGCATCCTGCTGCACCATGCTCGTGCTTCCAGGGCTTGTCCCGAATCGGACGCGCGAAGCACTCGGCACATCGGTCCACCAGCACACCGTGATGCCGGTTGGCGTGGCAGCTTGGAGGTATGGCCCGCGATGCACCTCGGGCGAAGCGTCCAGCCCTTTAAGCTCCAGGTCGAAGCTGATGTCGCTGCTGTTCGCCACGTTCTGATGGATCTCCACCGCAATGGTGTTCGCCCCGTTCGTGAATTGAGCAGGGGTGAGGATATGCTCCAGGATCCGGAATTCCTCGGCGGTGGACACTGCCTGGTAGGCGAGCGTGGTATAACCGATGGTGCCTTCGTCGAAGTTCTGGCGCAGCATTTCGGCACCGTTGAGGTAGACCACGATGCCATCGTCGCGCTTGATGCGCATCGCAAAGCCGGCGAACGCACTCACATCGGCGATGGTGATGGTCTTTCGGAAGTAAGTGGTGATGTACTTCGCCGAGGAGCTCGGGCCGTAGCTCACCACTGTGGCCTCATCGCCATCGCCATAGCCGAGTTCGGCCGGTCCGTTGGCCCAAGCAGCATCGTTGAAGCCTGAGGCACGCCAGGCCGTGCCTTGGTTGGTGCCATCGTCGCGGTATTTCCATGTGCTCCCGAAAGGAATGAGCGCTATATCCTGCGCTGAGGCGGCGATCACACCGAAGAAGGCGACCGGCGCAAGGCATGGGAGAACGAACGACCGGCAGCTCATGTGCTGGCAAGGTAGGGTGGTGGCGAGACTGCCGTCCAATAGAAGGAGAGGGGTGGAAATGAGAAGGGAGCGGCTACGGCCGCTCCCTTCCTTTTGTCCGGATCGGATCAGCGGACGATCGCCAGCTGCTTGCGCTCGCGGATGATGCCTTGGGCATCCAGGAGCAGTGCCGTGTAATTGCCTTCCGGGAGTTTGTCAACGTCCAGGCGGTCGTTGCCGCTTAGGGCGGCTCGCATCACCTCGCGGCCGCGCACATCCACGATGCTCAGCAAGAAACCCTGCCCGGTTGCGGCGGTCACCGTCACCTCGTCCTTCGCTGGGTTGGGGAAAAGGGCGAATGGCGCGACGACCGCATTCTGCCCCACGCCGGTATTGGTTTCCACGATGATCTGCCCCGTCATCATCGAGGGGTGGACCGTGCATAGGTAGTAGTAGGTGCCGGGCACGGTAGGTGTGAATTGGTGCGTGCCAGCACTGAAAAGGAAACCGCCGGGCAGAGGCGTGGTTCCGTTGGCGTTCCATACGGCTTCGCTCACCTGTGTGGCGTTATGCGGCGAACCGATGGTGAAGGTGATGGTAGTGCCCACTGTGACAGTAAGCAGGTTCGGGCTGAAGGAGAAGCCCGATTGGGTGATCGTCTGGGCTTGTGTTCCGAAGGTCGTGGCAACAAGAAGGACGGTGGCGAGCTGTTTCATGAGGTGGGTTTGATTTCTGACCAAAGGACGGCATACGCATGGATTTCGCTGCCTGTTGTTGCGGTGGATTCTCGTTCGCGAGGCCACCGTGCTGGTGGCCATCGATCAAAGTCTGGCGTAAGCGGCCATCTACAGCGGTGGCGGCGCCTTCTAGGTCATGATGTACGCCGCAGCGGCCACCAGCCAGGTGAGCAGGAAGCTGAGGTATGCCAGCATGAGCGGGAAGTACTTGCGCCGCGCTATGTAACGCCCATGGGCGTGCAACTCTTCGATGATGGCCTCGTGCGTGTGCGGAGGCGAGGATAGCGTGTTGTTCATATGCCGTTGGAACGCGGGCAGGGAAAGGTGGATGAAGGTTCCGAAGTAGAGCAGGTTCTTCGGTGCGGGAGAACGGCCGTCATCGGAGCGTTCCTCCAGGCGGAAACGGGAACGGGGCAAGGTGCTCAACGCACTGAACACAATGGTGATGAGCGATCCCACCACGATGACCCAATAGGGCAGATGGGAGCCATGCAGTTCATGATCGGCGGCTTTCACTACGGCGAATTGCAGCATCACAGCGCTCAGCGTGAGCATCAGGTTGGCCTTCAGGTCGCTCATCTGGCTCACGGCCATCAGGTTCACCCTGCTCTGGATAAGCACATAGTCGCGGTGATCCGCGTTGTACGGGTCAACATCCTCGTACTGCCTTGGCGCCGTCTTCTTCTCGGGGCTAATGGCGTCGGTAACGAGCTGGGCTTGTTCCTGGCTCATGGTGGTAAGCGTCGCCAACAATATAGGCAGCCGAATAGAAGGCCATGCTGAACGCTACGCAACGCATGCCCTCGAGCACATCGGGCGCAGGTATTACCAGCCTCGGCTGCGCGCTACCGTCCGATCAGAGCCTTTTCGCCAGCCAGCGGTTGTAGTCGCTCTTCAGTTCCCGGTAGATCTTCTCGTAGGTTTCCATCCGGTCCCGCAGTTGGGTGTGGTCGGTGAAATAGCGGTGATCGATCGCCACCGGGTGCTCCTTTGCTTCCTTCTCGATCAGGTTCTCGTGCTGCTTGATATCGTGACGCAGCTCATCGATCACTTCCCGCTCACGGATGAACTGGTTCTGGAAGTGCTCCAGTTCGGCCATCACTTCACCATGCGTGTTGCGACGCACGATGTCTTCCAGTCGGTGCTCGAAGATGCCCAGTTCGTCCTTGTAGAAGCGCAAGGCATTGAGCCATTCCATGTGATCGAAGTGCAGGTCGCCGATGTACTTGCGGGTGGTGGTTTCGGTTGCGGTGCTCATAGTAGGGTAGGTTGCGGTGCTGTGAACTTAGGCAAATGAAAGCGGCCCCGCCAAGGGGGCCGCTGACGAGCCTCAGGTGCGGGTCATTTTCGCTCGGCAAGCGCTACATAGTCGCGCTTTTTCGCCCCGGTATAGATCTGGCGCGGGCGGCCGATGGGCTCTTTGTTGTCCACCATCTCCTTCCACTGGGCGATCCAGCCGGGCAGGCGGCCCAGGGCGAACATGACGGTGAACATGCGCGTGGGGATGCCGATGGCCCGGTAGATGATGCCGCTGTAGAAATCCACGTTCGGGTAGAGCTTGCGGCTCACGAAGTAGTCGTCCTTCAGGGCGATCTCCTCCAGTTGCTTGGCTATCTCCAGCACGGGGTCGTTCACGCCCATCTTCTTCAGCACATCGTCGCAGCTCTTCTTGATGATCTTGGCGCGCGGGTCGAAGTTCTTGTACACCCTGTGCCCGAAGCCGAAGAGGCGGAAGGGGTCGTTCTTGTCCTTCGCCTTGTCCACCCACTTTTGGATGTCGCCCCCATCGTTGCGGATGGTCTCGAGCATCTCGATCACCTCCTGGTTGGCGCCACCGTGCAGCGGTCCCCACAAGGCTGCGATGCCTGCGCTTACAGCGCTGTACATATTGCTCTGGCTGCTTCCCACCATGCGCACCGTGCTTGTGCTGCAATTCTGTTCATGGTCGGCGTGCAGGATCAGCAGCGTGTTCAGCGCGCTGGCCACCACGGGGTCCACCTTATAGTCCTCGGTGGGCATGGCGAACATCATGTGCAGGAAATTCTCCACGTAGCCCAATTTGTTATTGGGGTACATATAAGGATGGCCCAAGTTGTTCTTGTAGCTGATGGCTGCCAGCGTGGGCATCTTGGCGATGAGACGGTACACGGTCCGCATCACTTCGTGCTGCGGGCGGTGCGGGTCCTGGCTGCGTGGGTAAAAGGTGCTCAGCGAGTTCACCATGGCCGAAAGGATGCCCATGGGGTGGGCATTGCTCGGGAAGAACTCGAAGAAGTGCTTCATGTCCTCATGCACCAGCGAGTGATAGCGGATGTTCCCTTGGAACTCGTCCAACTGCTTGGCGTTGGGCAGATCGCCGAAGAGCAGCAAGTAGGCCACTTCGATGAAGCTGGCCTTCTCGGCAAGTTGTTCGATGGGATAGCCGCGATAGCTGAGGATGCCCAGTTCGCCATCGAGGAAGGTGATGGCGCTTTGCGTGGCCCCGGTGTTCTTGTAGCCGTAGTCCAGCGTGATATAGCCGCTCTCGTCGCGCAGTTTGCTGATGTCGATGGCCTTTTCGCCTTCGCTTCCCACTACCACGGGGAATTCGTAGGTCTTGCCGTTGAGGATGATCTGGGCCTTCTCGCTCATCGCCGCGCTTGAAAAAGGGTGGTTGTTGTTGGAATGGCCGCTAATGTAGTTCGCGGAGGACGCTACGCGATGACATCGCCGAGAAATGGGAAAGCCCCGTTGCGGCGGGGCTTTCGGCAGGGCAGTGCGGATGGGCTACGGTGCCGTCCACCGGCTTTTGAAACCGGTCAGGAACGCTTGGTAGTCCTGGGTCTTGTATGCGCCTTCGCCGAAGTACACGAGGATCGGCTCCATCTGCTGAGGGTCCATCAGGCCCTGCACAGGGGCGAGCACGTTAAGGTCGCTGTCCAGGTAAACGACGGTGGGGTATGCGATGCGTCCTTGCACGTTGGCGATGGCGTAGGTGAGCTGGTGCGTGCCGTTGCGGCTGCCCACCATGGCGGGGTTGAATTCGAGGTTCTCGAACTTCTGGCCCTTGAAGGTGACTGGATCGCCGCTTTCGGCATTGAACTTCACCGGGTAATAGTGCTTGTTCACGTAGTCCGCCAGCTTGGCGTCGTTGAAGGTCTTGGCGTCCAGCATCCGGCAGGGCCCGCACCAGCTGGTGTACACGTCAACGAAGAGCGGCTTCGGCGTCTTCTTGGCGGCGGCTTGGGCGGCATCCATGCTCATCCACTTGATCAGTTTGCTGCCTTCATGCGAGGGCTGGGCGGCGACTTGGGCGATGGAGCCCGGGACGATCAGCAGCATTGCAAGGATGGCGGGCAGTGATCGGAGGGAGTGGGTGGAACGCATATGCGAAGGATGAGCGTTGGAGGATATCAATGATCGTGCCGGTCGGTGAGGTCAATGCACCTCGCGCATGAGCTTGCGGACGAGGGGCGAAATGAGGATGAGGGCCACGCCCGCGATCAGCGCATATAGGCCGAGCTTGCCGTAGCCATCGGTGTAGCACTTCAACCGCTCGATGGAACGTGGTGCAATGCTGGCCTCCATGTCCTTGCGGGCCATGAGCTTGCTCGGAAGGCTCAGCGTAGCGGAGCCATTGTTCGGGATCTCGGTCACCTTCCAAGCTATGGTGTCCTGTGCCGCATTGATCTTGGCTACGGTGAACTCGGCCGAGGGGACCGCCTTCCACTCGATCCTGGACGTGTCGGCCTCCTTGGTGGTGAGGACGATCTCCATCTTGTCGAAGGTCATCGTGGTCCCGCTGGTGTCCTTCCAAGCGATGGTCCGGGAGCTCATCAGCCCTTCCTCTTCCGGCACTTGCACGGTCAAGACATATTCACCCGGGGTGGCGAGGCCCGCACCTAGCAGACCTGCGATGTACTGGCCGTAAGCGCTGGCGAGGAACCACATCCCCATCATCAGGCCATGGATCTTCACAGGGCTCAACTTGGTCATCAACGAAAGCCCGATGGGTGACAGGCACAGTTCACCGAAGGTGATCACGAAGTAGGCGAGCGTGAAGACCTCCAGGGAAGTGATGCCTTGGGCGTTGGCGAAGCCGAACGTGCTCTTGAAGATGTAGAAGGCAGCACCGAGCAACAGGAAGCCAAGGCCGAATTTCACCACGCTGTTCGGTTCCTTCTTGCGCTTGTTCAACCACAACCACAATAAGCCGAGCGGGGCGCTGAAGGCGATCACGAAAAGCGAGTTGGCGGAATTGTTCACGCTGTTCGGGTCGATGGTCACGCCCAGCAGGTTGTCCTCGAGATTGTACAGGGCGAAGAGGCTTAGGGAGCCGCCGCTCTGCTCGAAGAAGGCCCAGAAGAACACGCTGAAGATGACGAAGACCATCGCGGCCAGGAGCTTCATGTTCTCGGCGTAGTTGAAGCGCCGCATCTCCCAGCCGAGGTAGACCAGGGTGAGCGGGCCGATGATGTACATGAACAGATCGGTGTACTCCGTGTTGGTCACCATCTTGTAGATGGCGGGCAGGGTGATGAGCGAGCCGATGTAGACGGCGATCTCATAACCCTTGCGCTTCGACGCGCTCAGGTCCGGGTGAAGGGGAGAGAGCCCGATGGGGCCGAATTCGCGACGGCGCCAAACGAAGTTGATCAGGCTGATGATCATGACGATGCCGACCAGTGCGAAGGCCAGGCGCCACGAATAACCCTTGCCGATCCAGACCATGGCGAGGCCGCCGAGGAATGCGCCCAGGTTGATGCCTGCATAGAAGAGCCCGAAGCCCGCATCGCGACGACCATCGCCATCCTTGTACAACTGCCCCACCATGGTGCTGATGTTGGGCTTGAAGAAGCCCGTGCCGATGATGTTGAAGCAGATGCCGATGTAGAAATAGTCCTGCGGCGCCATGGCGATGATGAAGCCGCCGAGGATCATGAGCGTGGCGCCCCAGAACAGGGACTTCTGGAAGCCGAGGATCTTGTCCGCGAACACACCGCCGATGAAGGTGAACGCGTAAACGAAGGCCTGGATGGCGCCGTATTGGAGATTGGCCGCCTTCTCGCCCATGTCCAATTGGGTGACCATGAACACGGTGAGCATTCCGCGCAGGCCATAGAAGCAGAAGCGCTCCCACATCTCGGTACCGAAGAGGTACCAGAGCTGCTTGGGGTACTTGCCCTTGAAATCGCGAATCTGATCGAGCGTGGGTGCGGTTCCGGTCATGCGCTTGATATTGCGGGCGTGAAGGTGAAGCTCCTTGGGCACAAAAGAAAGGAGCGGCAAACGACCGCTCCTCTCGTGTGAACAGCAGTTCGGTCAGTAGTGCCCGGTCTTCTCCTTCAGCACCGCTGCGATGCGCTTCACGGCGATGAAGAGCAGGATGGCGCAGATCATGGCGCCCGCGAAGTTGATGTAGAACACGAGGCTCTTGTTGGCGCTGTCGCTGCCCATGTGGCCCAGCACGCCGGCGAGCTTGTTGCCGATGCTGGTGCTCAGGAACCAGCCACCCATCATCACGGCCGTGAGGCGTGCTGGGCTCAGTTTGCTCACCAGTGAGAGGCCCATCGGGCTCAGGCACAATTCGCCCAAGGTGATCACGGCGTAGGTGCCCACGAGCCAGAGCGCGCTCACTTTCATTTCGGCGTTGTTGCTGCTGGCCACGGCAGCGATCATCACCAGGGTACTGAGGCCGGTGATGAAAAGGCCGAGCCCGATCTTGGCCGGTGTGCTGGGCTCCTTCCCGATCCTGCCGAGGTAGGTGAACAAGGGGATCACCACCAACAGCGAGAGCACGACCACGAAGAACGGGTTGAGCGATTGGAATAGCTCGGTGCTGATGAGCTTGGCGGGTTCCTTCTCCGTCGGCCACTCCGCGCGCGGCAGAGTTTCCAGGTACTTGTTGTAGGCAAGGTGCTCGACCATGCCGGCGGCGAGGACCTGCTCGGCGAGCAATTTCCCTTCGGCGCGCGTGCTCACGCGTCGTACGGCAGCGAACACCGCTGAAGTATCGTTGGCGGTGCTGTCGGTCTTCACCACGCTGCCTGCGAAGAGCGTTGAGATGCTCTCTGCCTTGGCGCGCTTCAATCCATCGAAGCGGACGCTATAGGTCGTCACTGTGCGATCTCCCTCCTTGACCACCTTCGTGTTCACTTCGCCCGGCACATCATCCACCTCTTGCAGCATGCCGGTAGCGTTGGCGAAGCCTACCATGCTCTCTGGTATCGGACGCCAGGTGTTGCGCTCGGCCCAGGCGGTGAGCACGTTGCCGTTCTGGTGGAAGATGGCCCAGAACACGATGACCACCACGTAGATGTACATAAGCGAGCCCAGCGGCTTCTTGTCCTGCGGACTGCTCTTCAGATAGGTGCTCAGGTAGAACCAGATGACCGGGATGCAGGCGAATAGGAAGGTGTCATTGCTCGTGCTTCCGAAGATGTTCCCGCTTTCGGTGAGGCGGCCCACGAAGAAGCCGATGGCTGCGAAGATCAAGGCCGGAACGAAGATGGTGCCTACGATACGGCTCATGGGCATGTCCTCCTTCTGTACGGGCTTCACCACATCCGCTTCAGCGAGGCCTTTGCTGCCACTGATGAAGGTGATGAGGCCGATGATCATGCCGATACCGGCCGCCGCGAAGGCATAGCCCCAACCGTACTCGTTGCGCAGCCAAGCGGCAACGAAATTGCAGACGAAGGCACCGATGTTGATGCCCATGTAGAAGATGTTGTATCCGCCATCTTTCAGCCGCGCGTACTCCGGCTTGTTGTACAAGTTGCCAAGCAGGGTGCTGATGTTGGGCTTGAACAATCCGTTGCCGCAGATGATGAGCGTGATGGCGATGAAGAAGGCCGTGGTGCCCGGTATGGCCAGCGTGAGGTAGCCAGCCGCCATGAGCGCACCACCAGCAACGATCGTCTTGCGGTAGCCGAAGATCCGATCCGCCAGCAAACCGCCGATGAAAGGGGTGAGGTACACGAGCGCGATGTAGGTGCCGTACCAGTCGTTCGCCGAACCCTCATCGAAACCCAGGCCGCCCTTGAGGTTGTCCGTCATGTAGAGATACAGGATGCCCAGCATGAGGTAGAAGCCGAAGCGCTCCCACATCTCGGTGAAGAACAAGAGGTACAGGCCCTTGGGGTGTTTGCTGGCAGTGGGAGTGCTGGTCATTCGGTCCTAGGCTTGGGGTTGAACGGGCGGGAAGGTAGAAGAGAAGCGACAAGTTGCAAGGCAAAAGCTTCAAGCTTCAAAAGGGAGCACCGGGCCATCGGGGTCCTTTGATGCTTGTAGCTTCTTCAAAGATTCTCGTCCACCCAGTTCGTCATCATCTCGAACAGATGCAAACGCGTGGTCCCTCCATAGATCCCGTGGTTCCTATCGGGGTACATGAACTGGTCGAAGGGCTTGTTCGCTTTCACCAGGGCCAGCACCATTTCAGCGCTGTTCTGGTAATGCACGTTGTCGTCGGCCACGCCGTGTACCAAGAGGTAGTTGCCCTTCAGCTTGGCCACATGGCTCACGGGGCTGTTGTCGTCGTAGCCGCTTGCGTTGTCCTTGGGCAGGCCCATGTATCGTTCGGTGTAGATGCTATCGTAGTAGCGCCAGTTGGTCACAGGTGCCACGGCGATGGCTGCCTTGAAAACATCCGCGCCTTTGGTGATGCACAGGCTGCTCATGTAGCCTCCGTAGCTCCAGCCGAAGATGCCGATCCGGTCCTTGTCCACCCATGGTTGCTGACCCAGCCACTTCGCTGCGGCGATCTGGTCCTCCACTTCGTACTTGCCGAGCTGCCCGTAGGTGATGTGGCGGAAGTCGCGGCCGCGATGCCCCGTGCCGCGCGGATCGATGCAAGCCACGATGTAGCCCTTCTGCGCAAGCAAGGAGTACCACACCATGTTGCGTCCCCCCCAACCGTCATCCACCTCGTTGCTGTTGGGACCGCTGTACTGCGTCATGAAGACAGGATACCTGTTGCGGCTTTGGAAACCGGCCGGCTTCATCATCCAACCGTGCAGCTCTACGCCCTCGGCCGTAGTGAAGGTGAAGAACTCACGCGGCATCAAGCCGTACTCCTGCGTGGCCGCTGTGAGCCTTGCGTTGTCCTTCAGCACTTTCAACTGCTTGCCACTGCCGTCGTGCAAGGTCACCACCGGCACCGTGTTCAAGGTGCTTCGCGTATTGATGAAGTAGCGGAAGCCTGAGCTGAACTCGGCATCATTCACGCCACCAGCCGGTGAGAGCGGGTATGCGCCCTTGCCGCTCAATGGGGCGAAGAGCAGATCAACGCTCTCGGGGGAAGTCTTGGCTGCGGTGAAGATCACGCGCTTGCCTTTCTCGTCTATGCCTTTCACGCCGAGCACATCCCAACCGCCGCGCGTGATCTGGGTTCCGCCGCTGGCTGCCGTGGTAGCCGCCGGGCCGCTTGCGATACGATGCAGGTAGATGTGGTTGAAGCCGTCCTTCTCGCTGGTGAGCAGGAAGCCGCTGCCGTCGGCGAGGAAGTGCAGGTCGTCCGACACTTCGATGTAGGTCTTGGCCTGCTCGCGGTAGATCTCCGTGAGCATGGGCTGTTTCTTGGTGCCGGGTGGCGGAGCTTGCACAGTGCAGATGAGCTTCTCGTTCTGCAAGCGGTTCATCCGCATGAACCAGGGCTGGCCCTTGGGCGTGAACCCGAGGCGCGGCACGTAGATGTCAGTCTCATCGGTTCCCAACGGAACAACGTAGGTGAGCCCGCTGCCGAAGTCGTGCAGGCGTAGCGATACGGTGCTGTTCACCTCGCCCGCCTTGGGGTACTTGAAGCGGTACTCGCTCGGGTACAGCTGGTTCTTGTAGTAGGTGAGGTCGAACTCCTTCACCGCGCTCTCGTCGCTGCGCAAGTACATCAGTTGCATGCCGTCCGGGCTCCACGCATAGCCCTGCACCAGCGTGAACTCCTCTTCGTACACCCAATCGGTGGCGCCGTTGAGCACCTTGTTCCATTCGCCGTCGGTGGTGATCTGCGATTCCTTCATCGTGGCCAGGTCCACCATGAAGAGGTTGTTCTCGCGCACGAAGGCGGCCTTGCCTCCATCGGGGCTGAAGGTGGCCAGGCGCTGCTTGGGCTTGTTCAAGTCGCTCAGCGGCACCAGCTTCTTGCTGGCGCGGTCGTACACGTAATTGTATGCGAAATAGCTGTAGCGATAGATCGGTTCGCTGCCCGTTTCGATCATCATCTTCTTCTCATCGCCGCTGAAACTGTATCCATCCATCTCCACAGGCTCCCGGCTGCCCACGGGGATGAGCTCGCCGCCGCGCACAAGGGTGGCCACCTTTTCGCCGGTGCGATAGGCATACTGGTTGATCACCGGCTGACCGGCTTCTTCATCCAATGCGGTGTAGTGGACACCGTCCTTCATGGACGCCAGGCCTCCGACGCTTTCGACGCTGAAGGTGGGACTGGCCCAGATGTCCTTATTCGTGAGTTTCTGCGCAGAGACGGATGCGGCAATGACCAACGCCGCGGCAAAGAGGGATCGCTTCAACATGAACGGATGGTTTTCAACAAGGGTGCCGAAGGTAGGAGCGGCCTTGGAATGGACCGGGAGGCGTCCGTGGTGCTTTGAACCGGCGGTCACCGTTCCACGAAATCAAGGTCGGCGCTGAAGGTCTCACTGGTTCGGCGCACGGCCCAGAAGGCGCCGCCGATGCAAAGGATGCCCACGAAGAGCGCGGCGAGCACGTTGCCCATGCTGCCTGCGAGCATGCCGATGGCTGCGGTGATGGGCCACACGCTGCCGCGCACGAAGTTGGGCGCTGTGATCGCCACCGTGCTGCGCAGGTTGGTGCCGAACTGCTCGCTTGCCACCGTGGCGAAGATCACCCAGTAGCCAGTGGCGGCGCCGAGCAAGAAGCAGATCCAATTGTACGTGGCGATGCTGGCACCGCGCAGCCCGAAGAGGAAGATGAGCGTGAGCGCGGCATTGAGGCCGAGGTAGATGATGATGACCTTGCGACGACTGCGTTGCCATTGGCTCAAGAGGCCACTGAGCAGATCACCGACGCTGAGCCCGATGTAAGCGTAGCGTATGGCCGTGCCATTGATGTTCTTCAAGCCATCAGCATCGAGCGAAGAGGTGTCAATGCCCAGTTCGGGCACGAAGACATCTTGCGACAGGTTCACCAGCGCCCCGATGACGTACCAGATGGGCACGCCGATAAGGATGCAGTTGATGTAGCGCAGCAAGCGCACACGATCGCCGAGCAGCATGCGCAGGCTGCCGCGTGCCACGTGCTCCTCCTGCGTGCGTCGGAAAAGGCCGCTCTCAAAGGTGCCCACGCGCAATGCCAGCAGCATCAAGCCCATGCACCCGCCTACCACGTAGGCCACCTGCCAGTTCATGAGCGCCACGCCCGTCACGTTCTCGATCGCTGCCGCAATGCCCTGCCCGTGCCCCCCCACCAGCGATGCGAACACCGCTCCCAGCGCTCCCACCGTCACCACGATCATCGTTCCATAGCCGCGTTTCTCCCGAGGCATGGTCTCGGCGATGAGCGTGATGCCCGCGCCCAATTCTCCGGCGAGACCCACGCCGGCGATGAAGCGCACGATGCCGTAGGTCACCAGGTCGAAGGTGAAGGCGTTGGCGATGTTCGCGATGGAGTACAACAGGATGCTGCCGAAGAGCACGGTGATGCGCCCCTTCTTATCGCCCCACACGCCCCAGAGGATGCCACCGGCCAGCATGCCCAGCATCTGGATGTTGAATAGCGTGATCCCCGTGCTCTTGATGTCAGGGTGCCCAACGCCGAGGATGAAATCCAAGCTCTCGCGCTTCACCACATTGAAGAGCACGAGGTCGTAAATGTCCACGAAGTACCCGAGCGCGGCCACAATGATTAGCAGCCAGGTGTTGCGATCGATCCGCGTGGAGGACATGCGGCGAAGATGGGAGAATAGTTGTCAGTTGTCCGCCGTCAGCCTGCGCTCGATCGGGCCCCGGAGCTCACTTCACCGCCACGTACATCTTCTTGATGCGCATCATGGGCCCGGGGCAATGGGTGCTGTGGCAGTTGGCGCAGCTTTGCACCAGGGCGTTGTACGCTGCTGGCCGGTCGCGGCGGGCGGCATCGTACAGTGCAGCCACCTTGTCCTGGTAGTCCTTGCCGAAGGTGGGGAAGGTGATGGGGTCGATGTGCATGTCCTTCGTGGGAGTGGCCGTAAATAGCGTGGCGATCTCCGTCGGGTATGGCGGGAGTTCCTTATCACCTCGAGCCAGACCCACCTTCACACTATCAGCGTGTGCGGCCATGCGGCGCATCAGCAGTGCCAGTTCGCTAGGCGGTGTTACCTCTTGGGGGTTGCCGCTAGTGAGTTCCGGTGCGGCTGCCGTGGCCCGTTCGTCAGCCGGTTGCGCTGAACAAGCGATGATGCCGATGAGAAACAGCGGGAAGAGGATGCGGATGGTGAAGTGCATGCGGCAAAGTAAGAGGGTGCCAGTGGTCCGTGATATTCGAAGGCCTTCAAGATGAGCAATTCATCTGCCGTTCTGTCCTAAGCCCCGACAAGGCCCGGTCATTGATCACCTTCGTATCGTGCCACCGGAATCATCGCAGCCTGTCATCCGCCACCGCGCGCTCAACGCCCTCTTGTTGCCCTTCGTGGGGGCGGTGGTGCTATGGGCCATTTGGTTGCTCGATGCCGGGCTGGAACTGGACCTCGGCCGCTACGGACTTCTTCCACGCACGGGTCGCGGACTGGTGGGCATCTTCACGGCGCCACTCCTGCACGCCGATCTCGAGCATTTATTCAACAACACCACCGGTCTGCTCATGCTGGGCTGGTGCCTCATGTACTTCTACCCGCGCGTGGCAGGCAGCGTAGTGCTCGTTAGCTGGCTGGCAAGCGGCGTGGGCGTGTGGCTCATGGGCCGGTCGAATATCCACATCGGCGCCAGTGGCGTTATTTACGGCCTTGCGGCATTCCTCTTCGTCAGCGGCTTATTGCGGAAGCAACGCACGCTCATGGCGCTTTCCCTGCTGGTCGTCTTCCTCTATGGCAGCTTGATCTGGGGGATCTTCCCCATCGTTGAGCGGCTCAGTTGGGAGAGCCATCTGTGGGGCGGCATCGCAGGCGTGGCACTTGCGTATTTCCATCGGAGCGTGCCACCTGCCGTTAGCGATCCCCGCCCCGCCTTCACGGATGAAGAAGAGGAAGAAGACGAACCGGTACCGCCTTACGCCGAGGGCGATCCCGGCGATGAGGTCGACGATGCAGAACTGGCTTGGAAGCGAAAGCTGGCCGAGGGGGCGGAAAGGCCCGGGAATGTGAGCACCACCTGGGATGCCGACTGATCACGGCTCACTTCGCCCGCATCGTTGCGAGTTCCTTGCCGCTGCCCATCAATTTGAGCGCGGCGCCTTCGATCTTGTAGCTGTCCACCTGGCCAAGCACCTGCTTCACCGCATTCTCAGTCGGCATGGTGCCCTCGCAATACATCTTGGTACTGCCGATGCCGGTGAAGCTCAGGCCGCTCTCGCCCAGTTTGTATGCGCCCATGAGCCTGTTGCAGCCACCGAATCCGCTGAGTTGATCCCCGGCCAGGCTGAGCCAGGGTGCCTCAACACCATCGGGCATCACCACCTTCTCTCCGTTCAATGATTCGAAGACCCAGGTCTTGTCCAGCAGCGCCGCCGGATCGGACCCTGTCTGTTTCACGCATTTGTTGGCACTGAGGATGGCGAATAGGGTGAAGGCGATGGCGATGCGTTTCATGGTGGTGTTGTGCTTGGGACTAGGTAACCAAGATCCCCGCCGATCTCATAAGGCCGGGCGGGCACAGCCTGGGACTAGCTGTTGAGCATCACCGGCATCACCAGCATGAGGACGTCCTCGCCAGCTTCGCCCGCTTCACCGGGGAGCAGGATGCCGGCGCGGTTCGGTGCGCTCATCTCCAGGATCACATGCTCGGTCTCCAGGTTGCTGCGCATGTCCATGAGGAAGCGCGAGTTGAAGCCGATGGTGATCTCCTCGCCGTCGTAGTTGCAGGTGAGCTTCTCGTTGGCCTCGTTGGCGAAGTCGAGGTCTTCGGCGCTCACTGTCAGCTGGCTGCCATTGATGTGCAGTCGCACCTGGTGGGTGGTCTTGTTGGCGAAGATGCTCACGCGACGGATGGTGCTGAGCATGGTGAGGCGGTCGATGGTGAGCTTGTTCGGATTGGTCTTCGGGATCACCGCCTCGTAGTTGGGGTACTTCCCATCGATCAAGCGGCACACCAGCACGGTGTTGTCGAAGCGGAAGGCGGCGTTGTTCTCGTTGAACTCGATGGTGACATCGGTGTTGCCCGTGCTCAAGGAGTTCTTCAACAGGTTGAGCGGCTTCTTGGGCACGATGAAGCTGGCGCTCTTCGGTGCCTGCACATCGGTGCGGCGGTAGCGCACCAGCTTGTGCGCATCGGTGGCAACGAAGCGGACGTCTTCCTCGGTGAGTTCGAAGAAGATGCCGCTCATCACTGGGCGCAGGTCATCGTTGCCCGTAGCGAAGATGGTCTTGTTGATGGCCTTCGCCAGTGTGCCGCCGGGCAGGGTGAGGCTGGTGGCACCTTCGAGCACCGGGCTCTTGGGGAATTCGGCGCCATTGAAGCCGGTCATCTTGTACTTGCCCTGCTCGCTGTTGATCTCCACACCGTGGTGCTTGCCATCGATGGTGAAGGTGAGCGGCTGCTCGGGGAAGGCTTTCAATGTGTCCAGCAGGATGCGCGCTGGGATGGCTACGCTGCCCTTGTCCTTGGCCTCCACCGGCATGGTGGCGGTGATGGTGGTCTCCAGGTCGCTGGCGGTGAGCGTGAGCTGCTTTCCATCGACCTCCAGGAGGAAGTTGTCCAGGATGGGCAGGGTGTTGCTGCTGGCGAGCACGCCTTGGAGCACTTGCAGTTGCTTGAGGAGCGCGCCGCTGGAGACGATGAATTTCATCGGGGAAGGAGGGGGTTTTTCAGGGACGGGCAAAGGTATCCGGGCACTTCCCCGAGGCAGGTCCTAGTTTTCAACAGGAAAGGCGCTTTATCCACAGCCAGTGAACTAGCTAGGACAGAGCAACTAGTGACGGGTTCGGAGGAGCGGATCGACTACCGCATCAACGCACTGGCGGGCTGCGTCATGCGATCGGTGAACTGGCGTTGCACCACCACCAGCACGGTATCCTGAACCAGGGCGTGCATGCGAAGCGGGTCATGCAAGGGTTGCGGCGTATCGAATTCGGTGGCACCGCCCGTGTAGGGCATGTACCAGAGCTTCACCGTTTGCGTGGCGCCGCTGCGTGGCGTTGCGCGCAGGATGAAATTGGGTTGTGCGCTCAGCAGGGAATCCCGTGAGGCGCCCACCATCTTGCGTTCGAAGTACTCCCAGTCGAATTCCTTGTAGGCCAGCAGGGCATTCTTCGCGAAGAGCGTGTCGGTAGGCAGGGCTTTGCCGCTGAGGTCGGTGAGGGAGACTTGGCCATCGGCACCGTTGATGATCCGGTAGCTCTGTCCTGGGCTTGCCGGATGCACGACTTCCACGCTGGCCAGGTCGAACACATCATGATAGCGGAAAATGGCGGTGTTGCGCCAGGCATCGGGGTCGGTGGGGAAACGCGTGTTGAGCACGCCGGTGAATCCGCTGAGGCCCATGACGAAGGGGGCGTTGCTGCGGCCAGCGTCTTGCTTCTCCAGAACCATGTAGGTGCCGAAGTGGTCCCTGGTGGCATGGCCGATGATCCAGCTCTTCACCGGCTCATCGTCGCCCATGTAGATCTCCACCATGCAACTGGCCGATGCCATCGTGCGCAGCACCATGTCCTCCATGCTCTTGGGCACGGGCGACTTCACCTCGATGCGCAGGAAGGTCTTCAGTGCGGTGTTGATCAGCTCCTGTCGCACGGTATGCCTGCCGTCCAGGACCCACGTGCCACCCTTGCGTCGCAGGTCTACTGCTTTGCCCTGCCTGTCGTGGATGTAGATGCGCGTGACGGCGCTGGTATCGGCCACGGCGAAATCGCTGAGAGGCTTGGCGAGGGTGGTGGTGGGGCCTTGCGTGGCCAGCCACCAGGCGATGCCACCGAGCACGAGCAGGGTGATGAAGAGTGCGATGCGGCGTTTCATGCGGCGGGTGCGCGGTTGCTGCGACGACGGTGGAATTGATAAGCGACGCCCGCAAGGAGCGTAATGAGCAGCGGAAGCACCAGGTTCAGGAGTTGCCAGCTGCGGCGGTGCTTGCTCACCTGGTCGTTGTCCAACAGGCGCAAGGTGATCGCGCGCGAGCGGATGCGGATGAGCTGGTGATCGCCCAGCATGTAGTTCATGGCGTTCAGGATCAATTGCCGGTTGCCGTACAGGGTGGTGTTGCTGTAACGATCGTAGCCCAACGGATATGGGCTGCCATTGCTCGCCACGCGATTGGCGATCACATCGCCATCGGCGATCACCAGTTGCTGGGTCCACGGGCTGCGCTCGCGGTACGCCACGTCCTTGTCCTGCAGGATGGCCACGGGCAGGCGGTCGCGATAGGCGGAAGTGAATCGTCCTTCGAGCAGCACGGCAACCGGCATGTACGAGGTGCGGCGCCGATCGAATCCCTGGTCTTTCTCCACGATGGCCAGGCTTACGCGCACGGGGTTGCGCTGCGCGAAGGAGTTCCTCGATGAGGTGAGCAGGATGGTCTTGCGCACGCTGTCGGCAGTGATGGTGTCGAGGGTTCCGATGAATCGCGTATGCACCACATCCACGTTGGCCACGATGGGATGCGCGCTGCGGGGGATGATCACCGGCTCGAAGTACCAGGGGAAACGTTCCAATCGGGGCTGGTCGCCGTATGGTTGCGTGAGCAGTTCGATGGGCGCGCACATCTCGTCTATCACCAGGTCCTTGTTCAGGCGAACGCCGTATGCGAAGAGCAGTTCCTCGATCCCCAGTTCATTCGGCACGGCCATGCTGTACTGGTTCTTGCGCAGGCTGTCCAGCTGAGGATCCATCGCATCGATGCACCAAAGCACCTTGCCTCCGTTCATCACGAACTGATCGAGGATGTACCGGTCGCGATCGGTGAAAGCGCTGTCCGGTGCTGCCACGATGAGCGCCTCGAAGCGGTTGATGCGCTGCTGCATGCCCTCGTTCTTGGTGCTGAGGGCGTCGATGCGGCCATCGATGCGCACACGGGCCACGTCGTATTGCTCGCGCAACGCGCTGGTGATATCCGCAGTCTCGATCGGCGGTAGTTCGCCGTGCCCTTCCAGGAAGGCGATGCGCGGGCGCTGGCGGGTGGTGGCCTGCCGCAATGCGCTGGCGAATTCGTACTCCAGGTTGTTGATGCTGTTGACCACCGCTGGATCCTCCTGGTCCTGCTCGGGGTCCTTGGCGAAGAGCACCGACTTGAGCAGCTGCACGGGCACGGTCTTCTCACGGTAAGTGAGCTGCGCGCAAGGGAAGATGATCAGTTCGTCGGGCACGCCCTTCACTTTCACCGGTATGCGCGTGTACTTCAAGCCCTGGTCCTGCAAGGTCTGGTGTACCTGTGCGCGTGCCTTCTTCTCCGGTTCGGCATTGGGGTCGATGAAGGTGTAGTCGAACCGGTCCGGTGCAACGGCCTTCATTTCATTCAGCAGGTCAGTGGCTGCCTGCTCCAGCTTCTTCAGGTTGGCCGGCAGGTCGCCGGTGAGGTAGATCTTCACGTACACCACATCATCCAGGCTGTCGAGCATGGCACGCGTGGCGGGCGTGAGGGTGTAGCGCTGCTCGCTGGTCAGGTCGACCCGCACGCGAGCGAAGGAGGTGATGAACAGCAGCAGTACCACGATGCCGATGCCGATGGCCAGCTCCGCGAAGTCTGCGAGTCGTTTGCTGCGGAGCTTCATCTTACCAGGTGCGGCTTTGCAAGGCGGTGCGGGTGAGCAAGAGGAAGATGGCGATGGTGCCCAAAGAGTAGAGCACATCGCCCAGATCGAGCACGCCGCGGCTCATGCTGGCATAATGCTCCTGTATGCCCAGGTTCTTGATGGTGCCTTCCCATGCGCCCATCACCTGGAAGTCGGCGATGAGGTTGAAGCCCATGAACAGGAAGAAGCAGAGGAATCCGCCGATGAGGAAGGCCACGATCTGGTTGTCGGTGATGGCCGAGGCGAACACCCCGACGGCTGCGAAGCAGGCGCCCAGCAGGAAGAGACCGAGGTAGGAGCCCCATGTACCGCCGCCGTCGATGCCGCCGATGAAGAGCATCCAGTGCAGGAGCATGGCGAAGAGCGCGCACCATAGCAGCACGATCACTGCGCGCAAGGCCCAGCCGAGATTCGGCCACTGGCGTCGGCGCCCACGGCGTACCAGCATGATGGAGCAGATGGCCACGTTCAGCGCGGCCAGCACCACGTAGAGGATCCATCGCGCCTGCACTTGCGTTGCCGGCACGGCGGTAACGGAGGTGGAGAGGCGGTCCACGGACCACACGTACACCAACGTAGGCAACAGCGCGAGCAGCACCAGAAGCACCGCTGCGATGTACTTGGCCAGCACGATCTGCAATTCGGTGAGCGGTTTGGTCAGCAGCACCTCGATGGTACCCGTGCGCTTCTCCTCACTGAAGCTGCGCATGGTCACTGCAGGCACAAGGAAGAGGAAGACCCAGGGGCCGACGAAGAACAAGGGCCCCATGTCGGCGTAGCCGCTGTCGAGGATGTTGTCGGGGAAGACCCACAGCATGAGCCCGGTGAGCAGCAGGAACACCGCGATGACGATGTGGCCGATGAGGGAGCCGAGGAAAGCGCGGACCTCTTTGCGGATGAGCGCGAGCATGTGAGCGTGGGCGGCCAAGATAGCTGGCGCCTGCGGGGCAGGGCCTACCGTTGCCTGCACGGAGTTGTCAGTTCTCCATTGTCAGTCGCCTGCGCCGAAGCCCCGGATCGTCTCACGAGCTCGTTAGAACTCGATGACCGTGTTGTGCCGCTTGCTCGGCTTCTTCGGGATCTCCTCCGCGTCGGTGTTGCAGTAGTTGCGCACGATGAATTGCGCGTCCTTGTCGCCGGCCTTGGCGCTCTGGCGGAAGTTGAAGCAGGCGTTCTCCTTGTCCTTCATGTGGTAGTAGCAATCGCCACGGTAGTAGTAGGCGGTCTTCGCTTCTTCGTCCTCGGCATCGATCACCCGTGTGAAGCTGACGATGGCGGCATCGTACTGCGCATCCTCGAACTGCAGCACGCCCAGGCTCATCCATCCACCGGCGATATCGGGGTTGATGGCGAGCGCCGCGCTGATGTCACCGATGCCTGCCGCTTCCTTGTATTGCTCGCCGCGCACCACGCCGCGCAGGAAGAGCGCATCGGCGTGCTCTCCCTTCAGCTTAACGGCACGCTCCAGGCTGCGCATGGCGCCATCGTTGTTGCGGCCCATGTAATCGGCGCAGGCCCGGTTGTACCAGGCATCGGCGTCGTTGGGATCGAGCTTGATGGCGCGATCGCAGTCGGCCACGGCCTCGCGCAAATGCCCTTCGGTGATGTGGATGGCCGAGCGGCTCACGTAGAGCCGTGGATCATTCGGGTCCAGGCGCTCAGCCTTGGTGTAATCCATGAGCGCGCCGTGGAAGTTGCGCTGCTTCTGCTTGATATCGCCTCGCAGCTTCAAGCCGCCTTTGATGGAGGCATCAAGCAGGATGGCGCTATCGGCATGGGCCAGGGCCAGTTCCAGCGTGTCCGCCGAGTAGGCTGCGCGGGCGGCTTCGATATGGTCCTGCGCCGTGCGCTGCGCGAAGGATGCGACGGGCAGCAGCAGGAGTGCGAAGAGGAGCGATCGTGTCATGTTCTGTTGAGGCGCCCTTGGGTCAGCGACCTGCGGGGCGAAGCGAAGATCGTGCAAAGCTCGAGCATCAGGGGAGCCGGTGGTCCTGGCTGGTGGTCCACGCCTCGGTGGGCGCGGCGAAGAGCGGCTTCACCGTAGGCCAAACCTCGCTGAAGACATCGCTGGTGCGGTAGGCTTCGAGGTCGGCGGGACTGTCCCAGTGGCTGTAAGTGAAGAACACGCGCGGATCATCGGCATCGTGCAGCAGTTCCAGATGGCGGCAACCGGGGAAGGCACGGATCCGCTCCTTCCAGCCGAAGAAGAGCTCCTCGAAGCGCGCCACGTGCTCCAGCGCGAAGGTCATCTTCACGATGCGGACGATCATGCGCGTGATGATCGCCTATCGTACTTTGAGCAGATTCCGAACCTGCTGCGCGGCTTCGTTCTGCAAGCGCGCATAGTACACGCCCGGTGCCTGGTCGCCCAGGTCCACGTCCACCTTGTAGGTGCCTGCGGGCACGGGTTGGTTCAGCACCGTCTGCAGCAACTGCCCTTCCTCGTTGAACACCTGGATGAGCACGCGCCCACCCCCGCTGGTGTATTCCAAGGTGGTTCGCTCGGTGAAGGGGTTGGGATAGGCGCCGAGCAGATGGGTGCCGGCCTGCTGGTTGATGTCATGCACACCGGTGCCTGTGCATCCATCGGGGTTGATGATGCTGATGGGCTGGTAGGTGTCGAGCAGCACCGTGTCGATGTCCGTCTCTTCCAGGCAGAACCAATCCTTTAGCACGCTGGCGTAAACGCTGCGGAAGTCGTACTGCATGGCCAGGTTGGTCTGGTAGGTGGCGTTGCTGGGGATCACGGGATTGTCGCCCACGATGGTGTTGATCACCTGCGTGCCGAAGAAGAACATGGGTTGTGCGCTGCCGTGGTCGGTGCCGCCGCTGGCATTGTCAACGATGCGGCGGCCGAACTCCGAGAAGGTCATGCCCATCACGCGTTCTTCTAGGCCGAGGATCGCCAGGTCGTCCTGGAAGGCACGGATGCTGTCGCTCACGCCTTGCAGCAGGTTGGCGTGGGTGCCGATGGTGTGGTCGGCGCTGTCCACCTGTTGCGCATGGGTGTCGAAGCCTTGTTCGCTCACCCAGTAGATCTTGGTCTTGAGGCCTCCGCAGATGAGCTGCGCCACGATCTTGAGGGCGTTGGCCAGGCGGGCGCCGGGCTGATTGCCGGTGGGGTACAGGGGGCTCTGGTTGCAGCCCACTGCGGCTGCGGCTTCGATCACATCGCCGTACAGGTCGGTCTGGCGCTGCACCTGGCGTACGAAGTCGAGCTTGCCGCCGCTGCAATCCGGTTGCGCGGGGTCCAGGTAGATGTTGCCCGTGAGGTTCAGCGGGTCGTCGGTGTTGTTGATGGCCACGCCCATGCTCACGCCCATGTATTGCAGGCCGGGCCCCACGGCGCCGCCGATGCGTATGGCCAGCGGATCGGGCATGTCGGTATTGGGGTATCCCGCAGGGTAGTTGGGGTATTCGAAGTTGAGGTAGCGGCCGGTCCAGCCACTGCTCAGCAATTGATCGGCGTTGGCACCGGTCTCGTAGATGTCGGTGGCGCGGAAGTGGGAGTAGTTGGGCTGTGGGTAGCTGACGCCCTGCACGATGCCGAGCTTGCCCTGCTCCCACAATTCGCGCATGCCGTCCATGGCGGGATGCAAGCCGGTGGCACCGACGAGATCAAGGGGCAGTACCAGGCTCTCGGGGATGAGCACGTTGGGCCGCTTGACGCCCAGCACGCCGTATTGGTCCAATGGGATCACGGTGTTGAGGCCATCGTTGCCGCCGTAGAGTTGGATCACCACCAGCACACGGTCCTCGGCGGCGCGGTTCCACAAGGGTTGCAGCAGCGGACTGCTGAAGCCGCGCACGGTGAGGCCGCCCAAGGTGGCTGCCGATGAAGAGCGGAGGAAGTTTCTGCGGTTCATTGCGTGCTCGTGTCGGGTTAGTGCATTTGCGTTTCGGCGGCGCCGGCCATGTCCAGGAACATCCATTGCAGCAGGCTGGGCACCAGCATGGCCGTGGGGTCGGTGGTGCCGGGATCCGTCACGTAAAGCTCATAGGCGTCGCTCCAATACACATCGTTCAGCTGGCCCAGCAACAGGTAGTTGGTCTTCAGTTGCCACTTCACGCCATTGCTCACCGGCACCGCGAAGAGCAATTCGGCGGCATCGGTCACCAGTGTGTTCGGGTTGTACGCGTCGGTGAATTCGGCCACGGTGGCCAGCAGGTCGCAGGGGAACTGCAGGTTCTGGCTGGCGGGATCGTAGATCTCGTTGTCGTCGCCGGTGGCGAAACCGCTGTAGATGATGGCCAGCATGCAGTTCTTGCGTGCCGGGTAGGTGGCGGTGTCCATCCAGATGTTGTCGAAGCTCGGCGATTGGTAGTACGCCGGGAAGCCGGCCACGTTGGGCGGGTTCAGCAGTTCCTCGCCTGCGTAGCTGGTGAGGTAGTAGATGTCGCGCCACACGCTGTACTGCGCTTCGAGCTGAGCGGGTGTGGGCAATGTGAAGTGCAGCTTGCGTATGAGGCCCACCACCAGGTCCACCGGCGGCATCACCATGCAACTGCGCACCTGTGCGCTGAAGAAGTGATCGCAGGTGAGGAGCGCACGCACCACGGTGCGCATCTGGTCGGGCGCGGCGGCGTTGTCGCGGAAGATCTGCGCCAGCGGTTCGATCACTTCGGCCTCCACCGTGGCGTCTATCTCGCCATGCACGAAGTAGCGGTAGAGATTGCGGCACATGAAGCGCGATACTTCCTCGTTGGCGTAGATCATGTCCAGCAGCAGATTCAGCTCGCCTTCGCCGGCGCCGGTACCGCTTTGTCCGGTGATGACCGTGTTGTTGAAGAAGGCGCTGAACTGCTTATCGGTGGTGTCGTGCATGGTGGGGCGGAAGACCACGTAGGGCAGCACGGGATCGCCCAGCGCATCGGTCTCGCGCACGGTCCAGCCCGTGAGCACGCGCGCCGCCGCCTGCACATCGCTCTCGGTGTAGCCGCTGCCTTCGCCGAGCATGAAGAGCTCCATCAGCTCGCGGCCGTAGTTCTCATCGGGCGCCAGCACTGTGTTCAGGTAGCCGTTGAGGTAGATGAGCATGGCGCCGCTGGTGCTCACATCGTGGATCAGCTGCCTGAAGTTGCCCAGCGCCTGGGTGCGCAGAAGCTGGTCGTACTCATAGGAGAAGCGTGGATTGAAGACCTGGAACACCTGCGTGGGCATGTGGTTGTTCCAGAAGAGCTGCATCTTCTCGCGCAGGTTGCGGTCCTGGTGTACCAGCAGGCCGGTGCGCCACCACATGAAGCTTTGCACGCGTGCGCTGGTGAGGTCGGCCAGCTCGGGCTCGGTGGCTGCCGTGCGAATCGTATCCACCCATGTGCTGCCATAGGACACCAGCGGGTCAAGCGCTGTGGGGTCGGGGTTGCCGCCCACCAGGTCCCAGTACACCTTCACGGGTGGCGTGGTGTCATTGGTGAAGTTGAGCAAGGCGTCGATCACCTGATCGAGCGATTGCCCGTTGAAGTGCGCGAGGTCGGCGTTGGTGCAGCCGAAGAGCGAGCGGCGCAGCAGGTGCGTGAGCTCGGGACGGCCGAACGGACCGGTGTAGGGGACGAGTGGCATGCCTGTTTCAGTTCAGGAGTGTGGCGTATGACAGCACAAGTGGACGAAAGTTAGATCCGCGGGCAAAACGCGGTCCAGCGGCTTTAGGCGAAGTATCACCAGCGGATCGGTGAGAAGGGGAGGAGGGGCGATGGGCACGCCGGCAAGGTGCCCACCGCCTGCTTGTGCTGCAATGCGTCGACGCTAACGTTTAGTCGAAATGCCTGGAAACAGGCATTGCGCCTATGCTTGGCACGGATGGCGGTGCGGCGGGATACGATGCAACGCAACAATTCTCTTCCACCTTTTCCTATGAACCCCGCATCAATTCTGCGGGGCTTCCGCATAAAATCAACCGCGGCCGCGCGGAAAACCTGCCTTGGGCGAAGACCTAGAATGGATGCCCACCGCACTCCTGCGCCTATGCTGGTTGCGGAGGGGGTGCTTGGGGCCTTGCATGGAGGACTGACCGGCGATGCCGAACCCCACTACATTAGGGCACCATGCCCATGATCGCCTTGCTGTACGCACTGTCTCCCGGCACGGGCAACATCAGCTACACGGGCATCTTCCTCACGGCCATGCTGGCCTTCGTGTCGGTTTTGGTATCGCGCCGCATCGTGCTGCGCATGGAGCGGCAGGCAGCGGTGCAGGCCGAGAAGGCCCTCATCCGGCAGGAGCTCACCGATGTGCATCGCCACCTGTACCAGAGCAGCTATGTGCTCGGCACACTGAAGGAGATGTACGAGACGAGCGCCGTGCCCACGGGCAAGCGCCCCATGCTGCTCACCTTCCAGAAACTGAAGCTGCCCGACGATACGCTCATTTTCACCTCCGACAGCTTTCGCCAACTGCCCGCGCAGGTCATCAGCGAATTGCACCAGGTGCGGTTGCGGCTGCGCAACATCAACCTCACAGCCGACCACTTGGGCGCGTATTGCTGGAGCGAGCGCTACGAGCAAGACGTGATGAAACAGCACCTGGACACCTTCGCCAGCTACATGGTCTTCGTGGCCGACAAGAAGGTGGCGCCCTGCGTGGTGGCGCTCTTCGGCACCAAGCCTGTGGACCGCACCGCGGAGAATATGAAGGACAAGAGCAGGGACCTGGTGTTCGAGAAGTGGGTGGCGGGAAATGGGTAGGGAAGCGGCTGCTCTCGTCTTTACTGCGACGCTAGGCCGCCCACCCCTCCTCCAGCACCTCCGCCTGCTTTCACAAGCATCACGGCATCGTCCTGGCCATCGGGCGGGTATTTGTATTTCTTCAAAAGGCGTTTGATCATCAGCCGCATCGCGGCGCGGACGCTCTCGCGGTACTTCCAGTCCACGGTGGTGCTGGCGCGCATGCGCACGGTGAGGCCGCCCAGGGTGGCTGCCGATGAAGAGCGGAGGAAGTTTCTGCGGTTCATTGCGTGCTCGTGTCGGGTTCGTGCATTTGCGTTTCGGCGGCGCCGAACATGGCCATGGCGATCCCATGGCGAGCATGCACAAGGACATGATGAAGGCCGATAGTGCCGAAGCCGCCCAAGAGGTCACGGCTCGGGCGATCTTCGAGATATTCAACACCGGTAACACCGAAGGACTGGAGGATCTGGTCACGGCCGATGTGGTGGACCATCAGTTACCACCCTAGGTGACCAGCACCGGCATCCAAGCGCTGCGCGACATACTCGCCATGTACCGTACGAGCATGCCCGATGTACACCAGGAATGGCTGCATGCCAGCACGCACGGTGACCGGACCTATATCCATTATCGCATGACCGGAACGAACACCGGCGCTTACGGGGACATGCCGCCCACGGGCATGGCCGTTGATGTGATGGGCGTGGACATCCTCCGATTCCAGGATGGCAAGGCCGCCGAGCATTGGGGCTATATGGAAGATATGAAGATGATGACGCAATTGGGCCTGATGCCACCTCCCGACGCGGAAGCGAAGAAGTAATTCGCGGATCAACAAGAACTGCAACGGCGCGGATCGATCTCCGCGCCGTTGTTCGTTCCAAGGACGCTCAACGCTGCGAGGTCCTTCCTGTTCCGACCCGCGATCAGTGAGTATGATCTGGTTCCCTTGGCGCGGATCCCGATCGAACGATCGCTGCATCACTCGATCCACATGAAGCGACGTACTTCACCACCTGCAGCGCCAATGCGCAAGGTGTAGGTCCCCGCAGTGAGACCTGCACATGCGATGGTGAAGCGCTCCGCCTCCACACGACCATTCCGGACCACACGGCCCGTTGCGTCCATCACTTCGTACGGCGCACCGGCAGGACCCGCACCTTGGACCATCAGGTTCCCCGACCCGGCATCCGGCCATGCACGCAAGTCGGGGCCATGCTCATCGGTGAGGCCGGTGCTGGTATAGATCACCACGGTGTAGTCCTGGGTCTCACCATAGCCCGTATCGGCACAGGGACCGATGCCTGCGGCCGCATACGACGAGCGGACCCGCATGCGCGTGGGTCCTAGCAAGGCCGTGAGCGGAACCGTGAACGGTATGTTCATCCACTGTAAGAAGGTCGTGCTGACGACCGGTGCGCTGATGGATTCCGTGGCCTCGTCGAACACCCCATCGTGGTTGTAATCGATGTAGACCGCATACACATCGGGGAAGTAGTCCCCGCCCTGAAGGCCGAAGTCGTAGTCCGCACCACGTTCAAGATCGATGCTGATGGCGGTGAAGTCCGAATACGCCGGACCGAAGTACCCACCGGTACCCAGGTTCTGCACCGTGTTCAACGTCAACCCACTGATGAAGTCACCATCGGTCGTCCACCAGCTGGACCATGGCAGGCAATAGCCACCGACTTCTTCCACCACGATCACCACATCCTGTATCTCGCCGTAAACAAGGTCGTCGCACGTATAGGCCGGTGCCGAAGTAATGGGATAGCCCCGGAGGCGTAGCAAGTACTGGCCTGGCGGACAGGTAAGTGGGATGGTGAAGTTCATGTTCAGCGTTTGGGAGGGACTGATATTGTCAGCGAACCATAGCAACTCGTTCGCATCGTTCATATCGCCATCACCGTTCAGGTCCATCATGAGGTCGTAGCTGTTGCCCACCGAGGAGCCGGCCTGCATCCATGCCGCGACCCCGACCCCCGGAGTGAAATGGTGTGGGGTGGAATTATGCAAGGTGTAATAAGGCCACATGTAGCCCTGACCATCGAGGTAGTCGGTCCCGTCCACGCTGAAAGCCGCGATCCTGCCGGCAGTGGCGCCGCCATAGCCCAACAACGGCATGCACGGCATGGTGGGCGCGCGCACGGATATGGTGAAGTCCTGCGTTTCGCCATAGGCCGCATCGCTGCACGCGGTCATCAGGGGGTCGTTGTACACCGCACGCACGCGCAGGCGACAGTAGCCGAAGTGTTCGAAAGGTGGGGCGAGACCCAGTACGACGGCTTCGTAAGGGGTCGAGGTCAACGTGGTACCGAGGTGCTCAAAGGTGTCATCGAAATCGTCGTCGCCATTCCAGTCGATCCAGGCACCCACGTATTCCGGGGCGAAGGACCCACTGGTGAGCACCAGCGAATAATTGACCCCCATGACCAGTTGCACGCCGGCCTCGCGGTTGTCGAGCCAAGGGAAGTCATCAGGATCCGAAAAGTTCAGGACCACGCCATCCAGCACCACGTTGGTGATCTCGTCCCCATCGCTCGGCCCCCAGGGATCAGCGGAATGCAGACGCTGCCATCCTCGATCAGGATCATGTAGTCCTCGCACTCACCATAATTGTACGCCCCACACGGGGTGGGTGCCGCGTTGTTGTAAACGCACATCACGCGCATCCGGGTATAGCCGGGCAGCGCAGCGGCGTCGATGCCGGTGAATACGATGTGCGATTCAAAAGCCTCGGTCGTGGTCCATTCATCCAACAGTTCACTCGCATCGAAGCTCAGGTCATGGTTCGAATCGATCCACACGCGGAAGCCCTCGAAGAACGGTGCAACGGGGGCGTAGCTCCCCGAGTTCACCACGAGCGTGTACGTTGTGCCATCATTCAGAAAGCGGCTGGTCGTAGCCGCACCACCGTTCACGTAGGAGGTGTAAGGTGTGCCGCCGTTGTCGCCAGTAAGGTTGTTGATGGCGTAGAAACCGACGTAATCCACATAATCGCCATCGGTAGGGCCGAAGGTGAACGTGGGCTGGCAATAGCCAACGCCGCCGCGTGCAGGATCCGCCTCGTGCGGCGTTGCTGTTCTGGCGGATGGGACCTGAGCGGAAAGTGCACACCACAGCAGCGCTGCGATGCCAACAAAAGCGGGTCGAGAGAAGCGCATGGGGAAGGGATTTGGTCCGTTGAAGGTAGCTGTTCGCCCCCTCCGTCACATGACCGGGATCAGATTCGATCCGGTCCTGGTCGGAGCCGATCCTGCGCAAGGTGGCTTGCGCCTGAGCTTCGCAAGCCCTGTACGTAACGCAAGGCTCATGGTCGCCGATGCGCAGGGCCGCATCGTATACCAAGAGCTCATCAACGGGAGCGCGCACACCATGGACCTCCGCGGCCAACTGCCGGGGCTCTACGCACTCACCTTGCACACGGCTGGCGGCGTGCAAGTGCAGCGGGTGGTGGTGGAGTGAGTGCGAAAGGTCCGGCCATGGTGCATACCGTCTGCAATGCCTCCATGTTGAAGTGAAGTTCGCCTGAAGGTCTCGGATTCCCCCTTGTGCGAATTGCACGGGAGAATTGAGCGAGAACGAGCCCGGCCACTCACTGCTCCGGGCCGCCGCTTGGGCGGTGTCGTTGTGGACTACTTCACTTCCGTCTTCCCCTCCGAACCGAACATCCGCTTCACCGATCTCCTCGCGCGCACCTTCAACTCGTCCCATGTCTCGTCCACCTTGCCTTTGGTGAGCCACGAGATGCCGAAGGCCCACAGCATGATGGCCTCGGGCCAGAAGATGGAGTCGCTCTTGCCCACTGCCACGTATGCCATGCAACCCACGATCACCAGGCCGCAGAGGATATGCACGCGGTTGCTCGGCTTCTTCAAGCGCTCACGCACCGCCAGGCCTTTCTTGAATGTGAAGAGGAAGAGCGCCATGAAGGCGAAGGAGCCGAAGAGGGTGGAGGCTGCGGAGAGATGGACGGTCTCCATCCAGCAGCGCCACCACACCGGCGACGCATAGGGGCTATCTGCTTCCGTGGGGAAGAAGGCCAGCGTCACGGCCGCCAATCCGGCCAGCGTGCTCACCCAGAAATCCGCCGAGCCTTTCTTGTTCTTGTAGCCTAGGTAGGTGATGAGGAAGGTGCCCAGCGCCATCACGATGCCGATGAAGAATACTTCGGCGCCGGTGTGGTAGTACGCGCTGATGCTATTGAGCTGCGCCCACCACTGCCCGGCACCATCGATGGGCCGGGATCCCGCGATGGGCGGCAGCACCAGGGGCAGCGCGATGCCCAGCCAGCCCAGCGCCTGTCGGTGGCCGTTGGTACTGTTATCGTCAGGGTTGGGCGGGGTGATGAGCGGCTTGCGCTGTTGCATCAGGACAGGTTGTGGGGTATTGTGATCGGGCATTGGTTCAAGTGAAGAGGGCGAAGCCCCCGGCCAGATCCGGGGGCCTCACCTTGGGCGGCTGCGTCGCTCATCGCAGCCGGGGGGATCAACGACAATCGCACCAGATGAAGAACACGCGGTCCAGGATGCTCACCACGCGCCTGCGGCAGGTGGTGCAGCCGAAGCCCAGGCATCGGTTGCCCACCAGGTAGCAGCGTCCGGTGGGTACTTCGATGGTGCCGCCACCGCCACCGCCAACGTGCTCGGGGACGGACGCCGGCGGGCACTCGCAGGTGTACACGTAGTTCTCATCCTTGCACATGCGCATGCACGGCACATCGATGGTTCCGCCCAGTCCGGGGCGATCGGGATCGATGGGCGTATAGCTCACGGCATCGGCCAGCAGGCTGTCGTGCAGCGCGGGGTCGTAGCGCTCCATCTTGGCATCGCCGATGAAATCGCTCAGCTCCTTCGCATCGAGGTACACGCGCGCGGGCTTGCCGCCCACATCCTTCAGTTGCGAGAGGCGCACGGTGCGCGTGGGAAGATCGATGGCTGCTTCGCTGCGCACTGGCGGCGTAGGTTCCACCGTCGCGTTGCAGGCGTTGAGGACAACGGCGAGCGCGGCGAAGAAAGGGAGGTGCATGGTGTGCATGAGGCGGAGCGTTGGTGGTGGTCCGAAGCAAAGCACACGGACATGCCCTCCGCAATACCTGTTTCCAGGTATTTTTCGGGGTGAAAGAGGCTTTTAGGCATCATTGAGCCGCTTTTCTACCTGGAAACAGGTAGACGGTTGGAGCCTACACCATCATCTCCCTCACCAGCGGCACCACCTTCGTTGCGTACAATTCAATGCTGCGCATCTGCAGTTCGTGCGGCAAGGTGCCCGCGCTGTACTTCATATCGAAGCGTGAAAGTCCGAGGGCCTTCACCGCGCGCACGATCTTGCGCGCCACGGTCTCCGGCGCGCCCACGCACAATGCACCGGTGGGACCGGCCTGCTGCTCATAGGCCTCGCGGGTCATCGGTTGCCAGCCACGCTCACGGCCGATGCGCGTGTACATGGCCTGCATGTGCGGCCACAATTCATCCTTCGCTTGCTGGTCGGTATCGGCCACATAACCGGGCGAGTGCGCACCGATGGGCAATGGATCGCGGCCGTACTGCTTCAGCGCGCGGTGGTACAGGTCCACGAAGGGCACGAAGGCCAGCGGGTCGCCACCGATGATGGCGATCATCAGGGGCAGGCCGTACTTCGCCGCGCGCACCACGCTCTCGGGCGTTCCGCCCACGCCGATCCAGGTCTTCAAGCGCCCGCTCTCGGTGGGCGGGTACACGCGCTGGTCCTTCAGCGCCGCACGCGTCTTGCCGCTCCAGGTGGTGGGCCCTTCCTTCAGCAATTCGCAGAAGAGGTCGAGGCGTTCATTGAAGAGCTCGTCGTACTGCTCCAGTTTCAGCCCGAAGAGCGGGAAGCTCTCGGTGAAGGAGCCGCGGCCGATGATGATCTCCGCGCGGCCGTTGCTTACGGCATCGAGGGTGCTGAAGCGCTGGAAGACACGCACGGGATCGTCGCTGCTGAGCACCGTGACAGCGCTGCCCAATCGGATCTGCTTCGTGCGGCCCGCGATGGCAGCCAGCATCACCTCGGGCGCACTTACGGCGAAGTCGTCGCGGTGGTGTTCGCCCACTCCGAAGAAGTGCAGGCCCAGTCGATCGGCGAGCTCGGCTTCGGCCAGCACATGGCGCAGCACATGTGCCTGGTGCAGGGGCTTGCCTTCAGCATCGATCGTTACATCGCCGAAGGTGTCGAGGCCGAGTTCGAGCATGGGCATTGCAATTGGGCCGCGAAAGTAGCGGCGCCTTGCACGCTGCTTCTAAGCCTTGTGCGCTTCGTCGGACACTTCACCATGCTCCAGCTGTTCGGCGAGGATCACCAGGTCGCGGTGCTGCTTCGCTTCGCGGCGTTGGATATCGGCAGCTTCGTTTTGCAAGGTGGGCGGGACATCGCCATGCAGTGCTGAGAGCAGTCGGCCCCAGCTAAGGATGAGATACATGCGCACGGACTTCAGCGCCAACACGATGCCCAGTGTGCGCCCTGGTGTTGTGCGCCCGACGCGGTCGGCGTGGTACACGTTCTCGACGAGTTCGGCGGCTTCTTCGCACACGCAGGCACCGGGTGGCAGTCCGTGCTCCACGCTCGCATCGTTGAGGTGCTGCAGGTTGCGCGCGTCTTCGGCATGCTCTGCCGCCAGTTCCTCGCCCAGCGGTTCAGGCTCCACACGCCGTGCAATGGCGGGCAACAAGCGCATCAGCCCCTTGTAGGTGAAGTGCAGTTCGTTGATCGCCGCGCGCCGCCGCTTGAATCCTTCCTTCAATCGGTTCATCGGGTTCCGGGGCATCATGCGTTGTGGGATATGGCCCTTGGGCATGGCGCACGCGTTCGCGATCACATCGGCATGGTGCCGCTCCATTCACTGGCCATGGCCGAGTTGGCCACTGCGTGATCGGCTTGGTTCAGCATGGCAGCCCTGACCGGTTCGGCACCCACCGCATGCAATGCCGTCTCAAGGTCCACCAGGTCCTGGTACTGGCGCATCTCGTGGCGCTGCATGTCCATGGCCTCGGCGTGGAAGTCGGGCAACAGATCGCGCGGAAGCCCATCCACGAGGTTGCCCCACTCGCGGGTAAGATGCGCATGCACGGCCTTCAGCGCGCGCACTGTTCGCATGCCGGGAGCGATCCTCTGGGCGCGTGCCCGCTCGGCATGGAAGAGCCGGTCGAGCAGAGCGGCCGCCTCTTCGCACAGACGAAGCTGCGGCGCCTGTCCGTGATCGGAGGCCACCAAGGTGAGGCGTTGCAGCACCATGCCCGCCTGGAAAAGTTGTTCCTGCAGCACGCGCGCCACCGCTTCCGGCGATCGTCGTACCACGATGGGCAACATGCGCATCAGTTGATTGTACATGAAATGCAGTTCGTTGATGGCGGACCGTCTGCTCAATCCCGCCGCCTTCATGATCTCGAGCCGTTGTGCTGACATGCGCTGCTGGGAACAAACACCCTGCCCGGCGCCGGAAGCGCCACGGAATAGCGTTCAGGACAATAGCGCTGTGGAATCCCCGCCCCGCAGTGGGGTAAGCGCTCCCGCGAGATCGATCACGTTTTGATCGTCACGCGTTGCCGCCGCGTTGGCGATCTTCACGCCCATGAAACTGATCTCGTTCAACGTCAATGGCATTCGTGCCAGTGTGGGCAAGGGATTGCATGACACGCTCAAGAAGCTGAACGCCGACATCGTCTGCTTCCAGGAAACGAAGGCCACGCCCGAGCAGGTGGCCGAGGCGCTCAAGGGTGCCAACGGCTACCATGTGAACGCGTACGGCGCGGTGAAACCGGGCTATAGCGGTACCGCCATCGCCAGCAAGGAGAAGCCTGTGAAAGTTGGATTCGGGATCGGTATGAAAGGCCATGACGACGAAGGCCGTGTGGTCACCGCCACCTTCAAGGACCACGTGGTGGTGTGCGTGTACACACCCAACAGCGGCGAAGGCATGAAGCGCCTGAACTACCGCGCGGAATGGGATGCGGCGTTCAAGACCTATGTGAACAAGCTGGCCAAGGGCGGGTTGCCAGTGATCATTACCGGTGATCTAAACGTGGCGCACCAGCCCATCGACCTTGCACGGCCGAAGGAGAACTACAACAAGACGAGCGGCTACACGCAGCAGGAGATCGACGGCATCACGGCGCTGCTCGGCTCAGGCTGGGTGGACACCTTCCGCCACTTCCATCCGGAGGTGGTGAAGTACAGCTGGTGGAGCCAGCGCTTCGGTGCGCGCGCCAAGAACGTGGGCTGGCGCATCGACTACGTGCTGGTGAGCAAAGGCTTCGAGAAGAAGGTGAAGGACGCGTTCATCCTCAACGAGGTGATGGGCAGCGATCATTGCCCGGTTGGGATCGTCTGGTAGTGGCTGTCCTGCACTATCCGGCTCCGACTTCCGTTCGTTCCAGAAGATCCATCGAACTTCTCGATCATGAAGAACCTCTTGAGACTGGAAGAGCTTGTGCAGTTCCTCAGCTGCTTGCTCGCGCTCATCGTGGCGGACATGCCATGGTGGGTTTATCCCTTACTGCTGGTCGGCCCTGATATCGGCATGCTGGGCTACCTGATCAACCCACGAGCAGGGGCCTTCAGCTACAACCTGTTGCATCACAAGGGCGTCGCCTTCGTGCTCATGGTCACCGGGATGTACCTGAACGCGATAACCATTTTCGAGACGGACTCCTGGAACACCGACCTCGTCCTATGGACGGGTGTCATCCTCTTCGGCCACGCCAGCATGGACCGCATCTTCGGCTACGGCCTCAAGTTCGGCGACAACTTCCACCACACGCACTTGGGGTGGATCGGGAAGTTGAAAGGGAAGGAGCAGTAGCTACTTCAACAACGACATGAACTCCCGCCACGGCCCCACGGCTTCACGGTACTGCTTGCACATCACGCGTGTGATCTGCGTGAGATGCGCCAGATCGTGGGCGGCCCACGTGGCGAGCAGCTGGCGCAGCTTCACTTCCCCGAAGGTGGGATGGATGCCGATGCTGTTCAATTGTGCGTCGAGTGATCTCCAAGGCCAGCAGTTCGGCGATGTTCCGCTTGCGCAGCGATTCGAATTCGCCGAGCAGTTGGTGCAGCGTCTTTCCCTTGCTCTCTTCGAACATCGCCGTGCGGTCGAACTTCACGAAGGCCTTGTCATCGGTGCTCAGGCACTTCCTGATGCGCGCGATCCAATCGGTGCGCTCGCCATGCACCAGGTGGCCCACCACGTCGTACGGCGTCCAGCTATCGCCGCCTTCGTTGTGCATGGTCCAGTCGTCGCTCAAGCGATGCAGGAGGGCGTGGGCCACAGCCGGCGTGCGTTCGAGGATCTCCAGAGAGCGGGCGAGGGTGAAGTCGAGCGAGGAGGGGATGGCGGAGCGGTCCATGAACGAAAAGTAGCTGTCAGTTGTCGGTTGTCAGGCAGGCTCATGAGGCAGCGGTGTCGGAAGCCTGACAACCAAGAGCTCTTCACCCATTCGAGTGCATCGCCACGGCGTTCCCTCCGTGTCCAGGAAGAAGGCCATGTAGCCGATGTCCTCGCTGATGTGCGTCTTGGGCATGAGCACCTTGCCGCCGGCCTTCTCCACGCGGCCGAGCGCATCGGAGAGGTCGGGGTTCGCGTTCAGGTAGATGAGCGCGCCTTCCTTGCTGGGGGTGTGCATGCCGCTCTTCACGATGGCGCCGCCGACCTTGCCGTTCGCGCCTTCGCCGGGGAACATGCGCATCTGGATCTGGTCCAGGTCCATCGGCTCCATCGTGATCTTGAAGACTTCCTCATAGAACTTCTGTGCGCGGGCGAGGTCGTTCGTGGCGATCTCGAACCAGTTGAGTGCATTGGTGGTTTGGTCCATGGTTGATGTGTTTTGCGTCAATTGCTTGCGCACAAGCTATCAGCGGGAACGGAATCAGGAATGAACAGGTGACGGAAGGTGAGTGGTTCAGCGCACCACCGTCACGTGCCCGTAGAGGATCCAGCGCTCATCGGTGAAGGCGTCGCTCACATCGATCCGGTAGGCATACACCCCGATGGGTACTTCCTTGCCGCTTGCCCTGCCGTCCCAGCCTTGGGAGAAGTCGGTGGTGCCGAAGATCTCCCGGCCCCAACGGTCCATCACCCGCAGGTCGTAGTGTTCCAGGTCCACGCGATCGCCCAGCGGCAGCCATGTGTCATTGAAACCATCATCGTTGGGCGAAAAAGCGTTGGGCACGTAGTAGCCGTAGTCGTGTACTTCGAAGTAGGCTATGATGCTGTCGGGCGCGAAGAAGGAGATGCTGAGCTGCTGCTTGCTCGTATCGGCGGGCAGGTAAGGGTTCAGGCCACCGCCCACGATCCGCCACGCTACGAAGTCGAAGTACAGTTCGGGGAGCGCCGCGAGGTCGAAGGGTTGCGCTTCGGGCACCGAGGTGGTCACCGGGAAGCTCGTGAAGTGATCGCTGCCGAACTGGATGGTGCCACCACCGTGCGGCACCACATCGAAGACCACGTCGTAGTGGACCTCGGGTACGAAGTGCGCGATGATGGTGTCGTTGTACAGCAGCATGAACCACATGGCTGAGTCCAGGGCCGAAGGAAGCACCGTGTGGTTGTTGGTGGTCCAGTGGCTGAAGTCCCAGGTGGGGTAGGCTTCTTCGGCGAAGTAGAGGTTGGTGCTGTCGAAGTAGGTACCAGTGAAAGGGAAGTCGATCAGATCAAGCGTATTGAAATGCACCATGCCGCTTCCTGGCGGATCGACGATCACCGTGATGTCGCGCGGTACCACATCGTAGCAGTTCTCGATGCCTTCCACGATGTACGCGCAGCGTGCGGTGAGGAAATCGCGCACCACTTGCACCTTCAGCAGCCAATCGTCGTAGGTGCCGCCCCAGCGTTGGCAGTGGCGGTCCATCTCGGGGTCGATCAAGGCAATGAGGCTGTCCAGGTGCCCTACGGTGGTCTGGCAATCGAGCCCGTGGTTGATCAGTTCAGCGTAGCGCGTTAGGTATTGCGACTTGAACTCGTCGTTCGCCATGAGCGCGTTGAACATGGCGAAGTGCGTGCTGGCGAAATTGGTCGGGCTCGGTTGCCCGCCGATGATGAGGTCCTCATGGTCGCACGGGTCGTTCTGCGGCGTGCTCAGCGGAAAGCCGAATTCGTGCTGCGGCGCTCCGCAGATCCAATCCATGTCCCAGCAGGTGTAGCCCCACTTCTTGTGGTCGCCGCCGGGGTCCTTGCCCCTCCACCACATGGTGTTGAAGGCGAGCCAGCTGCCGTTGGCCATGTACTCGTTGATGATCATGTGATCGATCATGCTCAACGTGTTCAGCGTGTCCTTCACCTGTGCGTAGTTCGCCGGGTCGGTCATGTCGTTGCCGGTGATGAAGAGGTACAGGTCCCACCAGCCCGAAGTAGTGCCATAATCGGCCCACACGCTGCCGTACTCCTGGATCAGGTCCACCCGATCGCCGGGCTGGTCGTAGTAGTATTCGGTGAAGTCATTGTCATCCACCTTCTCGCGTGTCTCATACACGCCCCAGTATTGGCCGTTCACGTACACCACGCAGGGCTCGTAGGTCCGCTCGTCCAGCTTCAAGCCGATCACTTGGCTCAAGCTCTGCACGAAGGCATCGCGGATGTGCGCACCATTGTAATCCGGGTAGTTGTCCCCGGCGGCGGCCTTCAGGATGATGCGCTCGAAGTTGTCGCGATCGCTTCCGCGGAAGAGCTGGTTCTCGATCTCATCGTCGTAGCCGAACTCGTCGCGCACGATGTAGTCCACGGCGCGCTGGTCGTTGCTGTTGCTGGTGCCGCCGTGCTCGTTGAATTCGCCCAGCGATTCATCCAGCAGGTTCAGGTCCGCATCGAAGTACTCGATGTTGCCTTCGGCGATGGTGGTGTTGCCGCCGTTGTTCAGGATCATCAGCACATCGGCGCCGGCGGCGATGCTCCACACGGGAATGGTATGCACTTCATTGATGAAGTAGGTGCTCGTTTCGATGAAGCTCTGCGGCACGCCCGGCGTTGCGCTGAAAGCCACTGCACGCACGCAGCTCGTTGTGTTCACGTTGAAAGGACCGGCGTACAAGGCGCTCGCGGCAGTGGGCTCTTCGCCATCGAGCGTATAGCGCACTGTGCAGCCAGCCGGTACTGTTATGCTCACGTTCACCGGGCCACCATAGCCACCGGCGGCAGGAGCGATCGACGGTGTTGGGGCGTAGTAGGATAATGGGGCGGCATTGGCGGTCGCTGGTGTCGGCGTCAGGAAGATGCTCCAGGTGGCCGCGCCATCGGTGGTGCGGCCCCAGCTATGGTTCTTCTGCGTGGGCTGCGTGAACTGGAACGAGCTGACGACGTTCAGCGTGGGATCGGCCAGCACCACGAACTCCTGCTTCGTTTGCGTGAGCTTGAAGCTGGTGTGCGGCATGCCGGTGATCACCGTGTTCTTCCCGCTGCACACCATCAGCAGATGTCCGCCACCGGCAATTGTGATTCCCGCAGGTACCATCCACTTGTCCGGCTGGGCATCATCATCGCTCAGGTACCATCCGCTCAAGTCCACCGTGGAGCCACCAGCATTGTAGAGCTCCACCCAGTCCTCGTACTCGCCGCCCAGGAAGATCATGTCCCAGTTGGCTGCGCTCACCTCGTTGATCAACACCTGCGCGCGCGAGACTGTGCATCCGAGTAGCAAGGCGGCCGGTAACAACAGGAAACGCAATGTTGGCATGGTGGACGATCGGAAGACGCGGCCGGGGGCGGAAGGGTTGGCCCATGGAAAGGTAGGCGGATGCATGGATCAGGCCCCCGATCTTCGCCCGGTGCGGATCCTCCTCCTCGACAACTACGACTCATTCACGTGGAACCTGCACCACCTGCTGGCGCCCCACGCTCAGGTGGACGTTGCCCTCAACGACGCCATCACGGTTGACCAAGCCGCGCGCTACGACCGCATCGTAGTGTCACCAGGTCCCGGACTACCGCACGAAGCGGGGATCATGATGGAACTGCTCTCGCGCTTGATGCCCACGCACCCCATCCTCGGCGTCTGCCTTGGCATGCAAGGCATGGTGGAAGCCTGCGGTGGTACGCTCTTCAACCAGCCGCGCGTGATGCACGGTGTGGCCGTTCGGTGCCTGCCCGAAGGACCGCGCGACCCGCTCTTTGCCGGTCTTCCTTCATCCTTCGATGTGGGGCTCTACCATAGCTGGGCCGCCGATCCCACCACCATGCCAGTCGATCTCCGCGTTACGGCCCGCAGCGAACAGGGCATCATCATGGCCGTGCGTCATTTGCATTACAACGTGTGCGGCGTGCAGTTCCACCCCGAGAGCGTGCTTACGCCGATGGGGGAGCGCATCGTGGAGAATTGGCTGACGAAAATGTGAAAAGTGAAAGCTGAAAGTCCACGACTGCAAATTGATCCCTCCAGTTGCCGCTTTTCCTCTTTCCCTTCCCAGCGTCTTCCTTTCCTCACAACTGCAACGAGAACCCCAACACCGGCACCCCTAGGAAGAAGAACTCCGTCAGCTCGTCGTTCACCGCGAAGGCGGCATCGAAGGCCATGGTGCGGTGGGTGTAGCGTGCCCCGTAGGAGTAAAGCCGGTATTCGCCGGAGCCCAACGGCACATGCCAGTTCTCGGTGATGAACGCGACCTTCTCGCTGATGTGCCAAAGCGCGGCAAGGCCGAAGAGGGGCCCTTCACTGAATCCGCCGTCATAGGCCGTGGCGCCCACGGTGAGCGTCACGTTCACGGGGTCGCCGCCGAAGGTGGCTTGCGCACCGCCCATGCCTAACATGGTGGGAACGCGCACCTCATCGCTCAATTCATAATCATGGCCGATGCGTGCTCCCATGACGAAGCCGCCGGCATGGAAACCGCTGCCCACCTCGGTGCTCGCGTTCACCCTGAAATGGAACATAGGACCATGCGATCCCTGCGCGCTCAGGGTGATCAATGACCACGCCTGCACGCCTGCGCCGAAGGTCAATCCTTCCACCGGCGCGAAGTAGGCGCTGTGCATGAGGATGTCCTGGTTCTGGTAGTAGCCGGTGCCGCTCTCCAGCGGAATAGCGCTCGGTCCGAAGAGGTAGTGGTTGTCGTGCGTAAGGTTGGTGCCGGTGCGCGACCGCAGGCGGAAGCCGCGTTCTGGTGCCGTGTATCCGAAGCCTGCGGAAGCCGATCGAAGCCATGCACCATGCGCAATACGGCTGTGCGAATGGTCATCGGCGAGGCCCACCAGGGGAAGGAACAAGAGCGCGTAGATCGACCACCATCTTCCGCCGGTCATACGCTCCATGTGCCGAAGACGTGCGAAGAGGTGTTTAGTTGTCAGCGCTCAGTTCTACGAGCGCTCATGGACAACCCCTGTCCGTATCAGGGTACCAGCACGCGCACGATCGCAGCATTCCCGCAACGCACGAGATAGACCCCCGCTGCCAGGTCGCTCACCGGCAACAGCGTCTGCGATCCACCGCCGTTGGCGCGTGCCTCGCGAACGGGCCGTCCGGCTGCATCGAGCAGCGCGATACGCTGGCTGCCTTCGCCGCTCGTGAGGATCCGAATGCACTGCGCGTTGGCATCATACCACGCCGACAACGCCGGCATGCCACGCTCTTGCACAGCACTGGTCACATCGCACGTCTCACCCGCATCCTGGCTCACGCACACGTCGTCGATGTAATAGTAGCCGCCCGGCGTGTTCGCACCCGGCCAGTTCGTGGGCTGCACTGTTGTTTGAGCATCAGAGAAGAAGTTGCCGAGCACCACATGCGTGTAGGCCGAGTCGGGAATGAAGATGCCCATCACCGTGGTCCACGACGTGGAGTAGGTGATCACTTCATCGTGGTACACATCGGCCTCGTTCGAGATGGTGGTGGTGGGCTTGTCCTCGTACCACGCGGCCATGCTGAACTTGGCCCCGATGCGGTCGATCCAGTACGTCATGACCCAGGTCTCGCCGCCACCGCCGCTCGCGGCCACCTTGAACGAAACATAGGTGGGCACGCCCGGTACGAGCGGCTCGATCAGCTGCACACCGAAGTACTCGCGGCGGTTGGGCAGTGCGTTGTAATAGTTGTACATGCCTGCGTAAGCCTGGCCGCTGGCCGCGGTGCGCGTGCCGAAGATGTTGCTTGGAACACTGAAACTGCCCGCAGCGCAGCCGTTGAACACATCGGGGCTTGCACGGAAGTCGAGCCAAGGCGCCGCGTACTCCAACTGGCTGAAGCCGGTGGGGCATTGGGTCACATCCTCGAAGCTGGGGTTGGGTACCAGGTTCTGTGCCGTAAGGCCGACAGAGGCGAAGAGGGCGATCGCGAAAGCGTAGTGGTGTTTCATGGTGGGAAGGTATCAACTCGTTCGAAAGTTCTTGCAGCGGAACTCGTACTCAAGTGCCTGCTCGGTGGCTGTGTGCCGGGCATGACATTGGTCGCTCAGTACAACAGGTCCCTGTCATTGCCGTACGGCTTGCGTTGCTCGTACTTCAGGTCGCGCAACTTGCTCCCTTTCACGGTTATTGGTCCCTGGCAAGGGTGTACACCACGCGCCACCCGTTTACAAGAACCCCACCAGCGGTCTACCCTCTCCTTGCTTCGGCGAAGCGGCTACGCGAAGGCGTGGTCGGAGGTCCTGCCGTTGAAGGAGGACTCTTGCCGGTCGATGATCGAACGAGCCGTTGGCAAAAGCAAAAACCCCCGCCGTCGCGGGGGACCGCTGCGAAGGTTCTCGGGCCGCATGACTTTCGCAGGACACCCTCATATGTTCGCCCCGTGAACCAAGGGAGGCACACCTGTAAGGAAGGGGCATGAGAGTTTGAGGACACCCTAAGCAGTTCAATGAACATGCTGATCCGCAGAGCTTACCTCATGCTTCTCCTTGCTCTTTAGAGCCAGAACAGAATGTAGAGCGTTGGCCCGATGCTGCCAGCAGCTCGAATACCAAGGATGAGAAAAGTGCGACGAAGAGCAATTCCTTCAGGTTACTGGCCCCAGGACCCACACTAAAAGAACACATCGATGATGAAGACAGGGACCGTACGCCAATCCATAGGCATTGATTGCGCTAAGGATGAGTTCGTGGCAGCCTATTGCTGCTCGAATGAACTGCGCGGTAGTGAATGCAAGCAGACCCGCGCGTTCAAGAACAACAAGCAGGGCTTTGCCAGGTTCATGGCCTGGCAAGGCAAGCTGCGCGAAGAAGGGCCTGCTTTACCCATGGTGATGGAGGCCACGGGCGTCTATCACGAGCAGCTCGCATGTGCGCTGTACGATGGCGGGCATCAAGTACACGTGGTGTTGCCCAACAAGGCCAAGGCATTCACCAGGTCCATCAACCTTCGCTCGGTGGACGATGGCTCATCGGCACGCACCCTTGCCCTGATGGGCATGGAGCGCAAGCTCGACCCCTGGGAGAAACCCCGGGAGCTCTATAGCCGAATGAAACACCTTACGCGGGAGCGGGAAGACATCCAGCAAACACTCGCCTCGGCCAAGAACCAGTTGCACGCTGAAGAGACCAGCGCCTTCACCAACCCCGGCACTGTCAAGCGACTTAAGGGCCGGATCCGTTTCCTTGCCAAACAGATCCTTGAAGTGGAGACCGACCTGCGCTCGCTGATCAAGGCGGAGAAGGACGTGAAGGAGCGGATCGACAGGGTATGTACCGCTCCGGGCATAGGTTGGCTGACCATGACGATCATACTGGCGGAAACCAACGGCTTCCACCATGTGCGCAACCAGCGCCAACTGACCAAGTACGCGGGGCTTGATGTGGAGAAACAGGACTCGGGCACCTCGGTGCACAAACCCGGAAGACTGTCCAAGAAAGGCAATCGGCACATCCGCAAAGCCCTGTACATGCCAGCGCTCTCGCGCATCCGCAGCGAAGCCAAGAGCAAGGAGTTCTTCAAGCGCCTGGTCTCCAAGCACGGCGTGAAGATGAAAGCCGTCGCCGCTGTCCAGCGCAAAACGCTTGTGCTTGCCTATACCCTGTGGAAGAACAACGCCACCTATGACAAGCAGTACCAGGCCAGCGCAGGCGGCGAAGAAAGAGGGCAGCCCCGGAAGGCTGCCCTGAACGAGCTGGCTTGAAGCCGCTCTCGGAATTAATCCGTCACCAAAACTAGATCAACCCAACGTAACACAGAATCTGCCGAGGTAGAGAATGTCTCTTCATGGGCAGCGGGCAGCTATACCTTGCGGCATGAGTACGGTGCAATCAAGCTCCTGTTGGCCTCGCTCGATCGCGTCACTGGACCTTTGGAGGCCATGCTGAGGTTAAAACTCCTGAAGCCATGAAGCCGCAGCTGCGATGCGCACTGGCCTTTGGAACTATGGCCAGGTGCCACCACCATCCACGCGCAATACTGGCAGCGATGCGGTTTTGGTACCATCGGACCGACCGAAGTTCAAGCCCTGTATGGCGACAGCGTGAGCGACCGGCTGCTTGCGAGGGGCACCTTCCTCTAGATCAGGAACGAAAACGATACGGTGATAGGCGTAGAACAAGCGGCCTGGAACGGCCAGCGCTGGGATAGTCTTGCGACGCAGATCCAGCCCGCCCAGGGCGGGGTGCAGCCGACCTTCCACTTCTTGAGATATGAAGGAGAACTCTACGCATGTGGAGGCTTTGTCCTGGCCACTCCCGGGCGGAGAATACAATTGGGTAGCGCGGCTGAACGATGTCCAATCGGTGTGGGAACCTTGGAATGCCTCAATCCGAACATGAATGGCATGAGCACTGGTCCCCAAGCAACCAGGCAGCACCTTGTATGCCACGGGGTGAAAAGGAGCATCTGCGGCTTCCCGAAGCCTGCGTGTTTCACGATGGTACTGCGTTCTATGAATGGGAGCCTTTCGCGCAAATCCCCTTCGACGATGGCAATTACGTGGGCTACGTGTTCGACTATCTGGGCAAAACGTACATGACGGGCAGCTACCGTAACCCGATAGGAACCGGGCTCGTCACATTCATGCGGTACAATGGCAGCAACTGGGAATATGTGCCGGGCGGAATCGTCCTATTCGATCAAAGAGAGCCCAACCGTAAGCACACCTCTATGGGGGGGGGGCTTCCGCCTTGACGTGGGCGGGCCTGGCAACGTGGTAGCCAGCTTGCGACAGGTGGTGGGAACGGTGGCAGCGGTGGCGGTCTGCTCTAGTGGCCGACCGGTACCCATGCTGCCCCGTTCGATGGTGTGGTGGGCACGATGCACCTACGTAGGAGGTCGTTCAATACCCAGGCGGGTTTTGGGTGAACAAAGTAGGCAAGTGGGACGGGCAGCGCTGGTGTGGCCTGCCAGGCACCCTTAACACCAATGCTGGTTCCATCGCGACACTGGCCATCTTTCGTGATAGCCTATACATGTGCGGTGGATTTACGACGATCGATGGAGATAGCATCAGGCAGGTGGCCAAGTGGATCGGCGGCGATGCGGTGGAGAATTGTAGTGAGCCTTTGGGGATGGATGAGCCTGAAGGGTCCATGGCGCTTCGGCTCTTCCCAAATCCTGCCTACGACCAAGTCACCTTCACCACCGGCCAGCCCATGGGTGTGACCATCTACGATGCACTGTCGCGCATCGTGTGGTCCGGCAACATCAGCGGTCACACCACCATCGATGCCTCTTCTTGGGCAGCGGGCAGTTATACCGTGCGGCATGAGTACGGTGCAATTAAGCTCCTGTTGGCGCACTGATCGCGGCACTGGACCTTTGAGGGCCATGCTGAGGTTAAAACTCCTGAAGCCATGAAGCCGCAGCTGCTTGCGCACTGGCCTTTGGAACTGGCCGGTGCCACCACCATCCACGCGCAATACTGGCAGCGATGCGGTTTGGTACCATCGGGGCGACCGAAGGTTCAAACCCCGTATGGCGACAGCGTGAGCGACCGCTTGCTTGCGGGGGCACCTTCCGGTGGATGCGTGAACGTGAACGATACTGTGGAAGGTGTTGGCCAGGCGGCGTGGAACGGCCAGCGATGGGACAGCTTGGCGACAAGGATCCAGCCTGCAACAGGCAACAACTCGGCACAGCAAACGTTCCATTTCCTACGTTATCAAGGCCCACTCTACGCCTGTGGGGGCTTCCCATTCCTTACTCCAGCAGGAGAATGGAACACCGCGCAGCAAGGGTTGAATGAGCAAGAGAGAACGCTGGGAGGAACTGGAATGCCTGAATCCCAGCATGAACGGGATGAGCACCTTGGTGCCGAAGCAACCGGGCAGCACCTTGTACGCCACTGGCTATACGGGCACCATATGCGGCTTCCCGAAGCCAGCGTGTTCCGCTATGATGGCAGCGCGTTCTATGATTGGGATCCTTTTTGCAGCGTCCCTTGGACGATGGCAATTACGTGGGCTACGTGTTCGACTGCCTTGATTCCGCAAGACGTACATGACGCGGGCAGCTACCGCAATCCCGCTAGGCTCAGGGCAAGTGACTTTCATGCGTTACAATGGCAGCAGTTGGGAATGTGCCGGGCTGGAATACGCAAAGCCCCATCAAGGTAGCCGAATCACCACTGACGTGCTGCACAGGAAGGTCCGATGACAACAGGTGGTCCTGCAATATCGATTTGTTCAACGGGGAAACGTGGCACCATGGGCGGTGGGCTCGCGACTCCGCCGGACCCGGAAGTCCCTGGCATCTTGTGGCCTTAGTATGGTATGGTGGCACGACGCCCCTGTTCCATCGCCCAGTTCAATCATGCGGGGGGGTATTCGTCAACAAGGTTGCCAAGTGGGACGGCCAGCGCTGGTGCGGCCTACCGGGCACGCTGAACACCACAGCGGATCCATTGGCCACGCTGGCCATCTTTCGTGATAGCCTATCTTGGTGCGGATTTACGACCATCGATGGAATACTCATAAAGCGTGGCCAAGGATGGGGTGGTGGTGGAGACATGCGCATGGGCCTTCGATGGAGAACTTATTCAAGCCCACACTGCTGATCACCCCAAAGCCAGCTACCAACAAGTCACCTTCGCCACGGACCAACCCATGGGTGATGGCTCATTATGAAAATGACCCGCATCGTATGGTCCGGGCGCATCAGCGAGCTCGCACCACCATCAATGTCTCTTCATGGGCAGCGGGCAGTTCCCATACCGTGCGGCATGAGCCCAGGTGCAATTAAGCTCCTGGTCGCCAGAGACAACCAGCACTGGACCTTTGAGAGCGCAAGTTGGTTCTCAGCCCACGCAGGGTCTTCGGCATGCACCACCCTTGACGAAAACCTCCGAAGGGTCTCGCCGTGCGCCGCGCGAAAGGAGCATGGCGGACCCGTCGGCACAGGAGAAGTTGGGCTACCTTGGCGGGAAAGGCGCACCGTGGCAAAGGTCTTGATCGATTCCTCCTCGGGGCCGCAGGGTCCTCGGCATCGCTTCGCAAAGCCTCGCGAGCGCGAGAGACCGCTGCGGACTCTAGAGGCTATCTCAAGAATACCCTTCGGGCTACGCGAGGGTCTTTCACGCCCATGCGGCGTTGCGGAAAGCCTCACAGAGCTACCGGCTATGCTCGGTTTCCGCGCCTTGCCTGGTCGCGAAATACCACTCGCTCGCTGCCAAAAGCATTTTTGAGATAGCCTCTAGTGTTGCATCCACGATAAAGAACGGTTCCTTGCCGAGGTAGAGTGCGACAGGAACCACAAGTGGAGACGCTTCCGAGGTTTGAGAAAGCAAAAGCCCCCGCCGTCGCGGGGGCTTGCAAGACTGAGAGGGGTGGTGATGCTTGCGCATCGCAGCCGATCGACGTGTACCGGCCGTGCTTAGGCGGGCGCTGCCGTCCCTGACATTGGGCAGGGGTCAGGCAGCGCGGGCCATGAGGACGTCGCTGGAAGGCTCTCGCCGGCCACGTTCACCGCGATCACGCGGAGCCAGTACATCTTGAATGGCTCCAGGTCGGTTACGGTGTAGTGGCGCTTCGAGGTGAGGCCCATCACGGTCCACGCCGGGGTAACGGCGGGATCCGTGGCGGACAACTGCACCTGGTAGAGCCGCACCCTCTTGGAGCCCTTCCACTCGATCTTCACCGCATCGGTGACATCGGGGGTCAAGGCTTCCAGATTAGCCGGGGCCACAGGAATGTGGGTCGGCTGTCGCTCAGCGCGGGTCTCGAAACCGCCGTCGATGATCAGCTGGGCATCGCCGCTGGCCACATTGGCCACATAATCGGCTAACTGCTTCAGCATGTTCTTCAACAGGCGGAACTTGTCGCGCTTTGCTTGGTGTGCGGAGCGGCCTCCATCGATCGCGACGCCGATCGCCGTAAGCAGGTTCTCCTTTGCCGTATCCAGTGCCACAAGGGTGGGGCTGGGTGCAGGGAACGAAACTGCGTGGGCGGTCAGCTGAGCGTGAACGTGCTCGGCCTTCGCTACCAGACCTTCAGCAGTCAAACTGGACAGACCTTGCTTCAAAGTTGCCATGGTTCTTTTGCTTTTGGTCGACGGCCTCCTCTTTCGTCATCGATTCGGCCGCCGCGGTTTAGGACTTGGACTCCTGCGTTATCCCGCACGTGTTCGGGCGCAGTTGCCGGTTTCAACGCACCTGTTTCGGAAAGTCCGTTGCACCAGCACGAACATTTCCTGGCAGGAAATGGCTGTTGCTCGGAATTTCCTGTCAGGAAATCGTTGCGCGATCGTAACCGTTCTCAGTTCCACAGCGGCAAGCTGCCTTCCGGATACCGGTGCGGCGGGGGTGCTGTCTTCAGCAACGCGCACAAAGGCATGTACAAGACTTGGGCAACACGTTCGGCCAACACCAAGCCTATGCCGGGGAGCTGATCACCCCTCGATCTTGGAGATAGTGCCGGGTGTGACGCCCACAAGTTTGGCGAACGCGCACCCGTTGAGGAGAGCCTTGCGTGCTTCTTTCACCTTCTTACCATCCAGCATGGCTCGCGGCTCTTGTTCAGTGGCGAAAAGGGGCTTGCACGCTTGAAAAGGCCCGATCTGTCATCACAGTGTGCCTCAACGTAATTACATCGGGGCGCATCGTGATCACGTCAGCGCTCAACGTAATTACATCGGGGCGCATCGTGATCACATCGTGGCTCAACGTAATCACATCGGGGCGCATCGTAATTACGTCAGCGCTGAACGTA
>JADJTW010000008.1 GCA_016710965.1 Flavobacteriales bacterium | reverse complement strand
GCAAAGCTACAGTTGTGTCCTTTCATATTGCTCTTGTTCACGGCACCATATACTGTTTGGTCAGCACACCTCGGAACTCTTTGTTGGTGCGTTTGAAATCACGAGATGCGCCATCATCGAATCCATTTACGAGGTCTTCAACATTTCGTAGTAGGCAAGGTACCTGACCCTCGGGTGTGTTGTTCCAGCCCACTGCTTTGATGGAGTATGCCTTGTTCGCTAGCACGGCGCCTACTTGCCTAGAAATGCAACCTGAATTGTACTTCGCGGTAAACGCTACTTGCATGCAGCGTTCTTCAGGCATTGGCGTGGTCGGGCCTGGTTGCATGATGAGACTGGTGTACTGCAGGATCATTGGCCAAGATCGAAAAGCGATGCGGCGGTCCATCCATCTCAACTGTGGCAACCGGGGTCTTCTCAGCAGGCTGTGTGTTGCTGAGGAAGTTGTACAGATGCACGTCTGCTTTCTGTATGCACTCATGGACATCCTGAGCGTAGAATTCGCCTCTGGCGGCCTGATATTCCCTCTCATCAAGGCGAATGATCGATGCAGGTCTTCCTCATGGTCCTTGTACGCTCTTCGCATACGTGCCATCTTCTCGCGCTCATCTATGTGGACCGCAAACGTGTAGAACGCCGCGTACCGCTCCTTGAAGTACATAATTTCCAATGGATTCCTGAAGGAGTCAATAACAATACGCGTTGTCTTCCTGGGCTCCCCCTTCTTTGCTTGCCGCTTCGTTGCCTCCCGGTAAGCCTTGATTATTACATTAATTCGACCAGATTTGTATACGGTTGATCGGTTCCGTGCCGGTACTCCGTACACACAACCGGTTTTCCGCGACGATTACAGAGGGCATCCATGGCGCTTTGCGCTTCGATTTGCTCTGGCAAGCAAGAGCATCGTGTAGTGCAGTGCTGAATGACGGTACTCTTCACCGCTGAACAATTCATACACGCTCTTGTAGTACGCACCACGACTTTCGGCTTGTCTGGCAGATTCATACTCCATACTGGACTTGTGCTGTTGCACAATCGCCCGAACAACTAGGCTCCATTTAGTGAATTCATTTGTGAGGGTCTTGATCATCCTGCCTCCTGCGTGCATGTAGTTGATGGATGTCGGGTTTTTTATGAAATCAGTATCTCTGGGTATGCCATCAAGGAACTCGATGAGCTTTTCGACATCATGTTCCAAGATGAACGATGTCATCACATCTCTATAACGGAGCAAAGTGAAGGTGCATAGTTGGCTTCAGCAAAATCGTAGATGATCCTGTATTTCCTGTCGTTGTTATGGTAGTCCGCCGTGGTCTTGAAGCTGTTCCTTGCGGTGAAGTGACGTTCCTTCCAGATTCTTGGCAAAGTCCTGTGAGAGAATATCGGCCACTTTTGGTGCAGCCCGCTCCAGTTCGACCTGTTAGACCGATAAGGATGACCTCCTGTCTAAGCTCATAGATGCGATCGAGGTTGAGTCCGGGGCGGGTTGAGGTGTCCATGAGGCTAATTGCTGTTTGTAATGTCAGATTTGCGAGGAGGTGTTGGCAGGGTGTCTTAATAAGGTCCGCCGTGTCTAAGGCCTCCAGGGGCCTCCGTCTCGGTACGTGCAGCCAAGGACGCCCGTTTTTCAGGCTCAACCTTTGGGCGGATATGGGTCGTTGCCATGGGTCCATTCCGTTCGAACTTGTTGTCTTCGCCCTGGATCGACACTTGTGCATCTTGGCCATGCCTGCCAGCCTCCATTCAGCATCAACGGCTGCTTTGATGGCGGCACCTTGTGTCGGATAGGCGCTGGACCTTTTGCCTTCGTGAGGTGACTTTCCACTCTCCTTCGTGAAGGACGACGTAGTACTGAAGACGAGCCATGTTTAGTCCGGGTTTGAGTTCATCGTGTCGTGGGGCGTATTTCCTTTCCACTACCGCCGCCTCAACCACCAAACCCCAATCCCCAACACGATCACCGCGATCCATCCACAGTGTCCAATTACCCGTGGCTCCATCCTCTCCAGCTGCATCTTCCTGCGGCTCTATCACCGTGTGGGGGATCTGGAGACTGGTACTTGCCAGGAACACCTCGCTGCCCGGGATGTAGGTGGCCGCGATGGTGTGCTCGCCGAGCTCCAGCGTGGATGTGCTCCACACCGCGCGGCCGCTGCGGTCGAGGTTCACGGGCTTGCCCACCTCTTTCCCGTCCAGCATGAACTGCACCGTGCCGGTGGGCTTGGCGCCGTCCCTATCCGCTGAACGCACCACGGTGGCGATGAACTCAACCGTTTCCTTGCGCTGGCTTTGGTCCCTGTCCGCGTTCACGGTGGTCGTGGTGGCGCCGTCCTCGATGCGTTGCGAGAGGATGTAGGTCTGTGCAAAGCCGACTTCGCCGGTGACCTGCACGTCGAACACGCAATTGGCCCGGCGGTTGGCGTTGGTGATGGATGCACACGCCGCTTGTGCTGTCGCCAGGTCGAGGGGCCTTACCTGCACCGTGGCTGGTAGCACACAGGGTGGTTGCTCCATGGGCCAGGCCGTGAGCGTGAAATCGGCAGTGGACGTGCCCGGTGCATAGTCGAAGAGGCTTGTTGCGGCGGTTACGCGCCATGCCGCACCGAACTTTTCGTAGAGATCCACATACCGATCATGCATGGCCACCGGCATGGGCCCCATGTCGAAGCCGTCCGGCAGCCTCGGCAGCCAGCTCTTGCCCGGAATGTCACCACAAAGCCCACCGACGCCGCCCTTATCGGCGGCAGGGGATGCACCAACAACCCCGCTGGCCGCTGTGCGAATGACATCCACGTTGAGGTACCACTTGCTTTGCGAACCCCACCAGCCCGGTGTAACGGTGAGCACGTACTTGGACGGGAAGGTGATGGCGATGCCGCCCTCGGCCACGGTCTTCGCAATGCGGCCACCACCCAGGTATAGGCCCGCTGCCCCCAGCGTGGTGAGCTTGCCGTCCACGCGGAGCTGGAGCCCACTGGGATCGGGCACTCCGCTGAGGTTGGGCTGGTAGGTGATGCGGTGCTTGCCCATGCGTACCGCCACAGCGGTGTTGAGGCTCACGCAGGTGGAGAGCCCGTGATGCGCACTGGGCCCCGGGTTGAAGCTGGTGGCGATGGGTGCCATGCGCACCTGGATCTCGGCGAGGTCATTATCACGCAGGGCCACGTACTCGCCGGCGCCCTGGAAGTCGAAGTGTATTCCATCAAGGGTGGTGAGGTGGGGATCGCCGTCCAGCTCGAGGATGCCGGTGTTGCCGGGATCGAGCCAGTTGCTAAGGCGGGTGGAGTTGGTTCCGCCACCGGTCCAGCTCGTGCTGAACTTTCCGAACCAGTCGTCGGTGACGGAGGAACAGGAAGCGTTGCCACCATGGAGCTGTCCTACGATGCGATGGGTGGCCGCGTCCCATATCCCCGATCCGGATGATCCGGGTTCTGTCGTGCCATCCTCCCAGTCGTCCACCCGCCAGTGGTTCGCAGCGGCGCTTACGGTGCTGGATAAGTAGGCCGTCGATGTCACCGCGTTGTTATTGAACGAGATGGCTTTCTCGTCACCGCTCGGATGATGGATGCACACCGTCGACGCTGCCGTCGATCCATCCGCGTCCCAGCCGGCGAAGTACACGTTGAAGGCCGGGTCGGGGTCCTCTTCGAGTTCGACCAGCACGAAATCGCTCGCCGCGCTCGCTGCCCGGAAGGTGGCACCGGTCTGGGTATTGGCCAGGCTGCCGCCGGACAGATCACCGCAATTGGCCGATTCGAAATTCCAGAAGAAGACCAGCGTTGCGTCGTTGGTACTGTTCACCCCGCAGTGGTTGGCGCTCAGGAAGTACGGCGTGAAGTCCTGTGCGGTGTTGTTCACCAGTTGGCCCGTGCATAAACCCGTTCCGTTGATGGAATAGCGGGCGACGGAGCGGATCTCATCGCGCCAGGGGTCTCCTTCGGGACAGATCACATCGTTGTTGCAAGAGCCTTGCTTGTCCACACCTTCCTTTCCGAAGGTGCGGTATCCCTTGTTCACCTTGCCGATCACCACAACCGCACCGGAGGCACCTATGGGCACGAAGAGCTCGACCACGATTTCGTCGCCTTCAATGATCGGTGTCCACAAGCTGCCTTCATGGCTGCGGTCGCGGGTCGTGTACGCTCCTTCCACATGCTTTCCTTCCGGGTTGTAGATCCACAGCTTGGCACCTTCGGGCAGTTCGAAACGGGTGATGCCCAGGTTGTGGCTCACCGCTCCCGGTGAATGCATGCGCAGCCGCCAGAGGCGTCCGTCCGGCAGGTCCCGCCAGGTACCGGAGTTGTTCAGGTCGAAGGCCGCGTCTTCTGCTATTGCGAAGCGCAGTGGACCGGGGCGTTGCGGGCTCATCCTGCGCTTTTCGTCCTCGGCCAGCAGGGCTTCCACATTGATGCTCGCGAGCGTCTTGCGCTCAACGGCATCCAGTTGTTTGTCCGCCAACGCGAAGCTCTTCGGTTGCTCCTTCGTTTGTGCTGTTCCCGTAACCGGGATCAGCAGGAGCAGGGTCAACACCGCCAATGAGAGTGTGCGTCCCCGCAAGACCATGCTACCGAGCACCTCTTGGATGGACCAGTTGTTTTTCATCGCAGTCTGCTGTTATCGTGGGATCACTTCGAACTCGCGCATGTGCTGTTCACATGCTTAGGGACAAATGGAGGCGCGTGCGCACACCTCAGCAAATTCTGGCGCCGGTATTTTCCCCGATCGGCCCGGGTATTTTCCCCATTTTCAGGGGTCGACTATTGGACGTTCACCGCAAGGACGATGTGTATTTGCCTAAGTGGGCCGGGCCTTGCGGCTGGTACAGGCCATGATGCTTGATCATCAAGGGGTCCGCTCCTCGGGTTTCTTTCGCTCGGCCGCACACCTTGGCGCCTGCACCCAACCCGGCACTTTCCATTTCCATCGCACACCAACCCGCGATGCCTCTTCATGCCTCGATGCCTCACCACCTGCACGCCGTCGAAGGAAGGCTTCGCGCGCGATGGTGCGTCGGTGGGGGCGGGAATGCCGATCAGCAAAGACGCGCAGTCGCAGTGTACGGTCCGGAAATCAGACGGCAGGGCATTTCAGGTTTCCTGAACCCGTGATGTTTCTTCGCCTTAGCCGCCAACACCGCAGTCGCTTCCCGCCACTAGCCTCAAGGCCGTGCCCTCTTCCCGCCGCCGGGTGGAGGCGAAGCAAGCCGACCAGCCTTGCCAATGCACCCAATGACCTCAACACCACCGCCACCGAACGGCACAAACCCCAAGGCCTAAGACCGATAGCCCAAACCTGCCAGGAGTCACGTACCTCCCAGTGAACAAGCCCCGGTTGCTACCGGGGCTTGTTTCGTGTTTGTCCCGTGGGCGGGGCTATGGCGTGGGCGGCACCGGCTCATCCTGCTCTCCGGGCCCAACCAGGTCCACGATCACGCGCGCATCCGTGTACAACCGGTAGAAGCTCGCGTTCGTGATCGCATAGCCTTGCATCAGCGGGTCCATCCGGCGGTGCAGCAGGTCCAGCGTCTCCTCGATCAGCAGTTCGATCGCCGCCGTCGCGTTCTTCCGCGCCGTAATGGCCAGGCGCGGTGCGGTGTTCGCCGCCAGGTACGCATCGATCAGCGCTTGGAAAGCGAGCAGCTTCGCCGCGTCCACGCCGTAACCCGCCAGGCTCGCCAGCACACCGTTCGCGGCATCATGCACATCCTGGCAGCGTTGCGCCACGATGCTGTCGCGATAGCGCCGCAGCTCCGATGCGCTGATGTTCATCGCCTCCGCCAGCGCCTCGTTCGTGTTCGCCACCGCATACGCCATCACCTTCCCCGCAACATCCAGCGTCTCCGCGATCATCGCCTCCTCCGCATTCGACTTGTCCACCGCATGGCCACTGATGTCGCGCACCTGGATCTCCAAGGCGTCCTCCAACCCCTTCACCTGCAGGTCGAACTCGGCCTTCACCGTCACAATGGCCGGTGTGCCGCTCCATACCGCGTTGTTGGCTTCCAGGGTGCTCTTCACCGTGTAGAACATGCTCAGCCGGTTCTCTTGATACTGGTTCATGGCACTTCGTTTTTGTTGTTCCGCCTCTCGTCCCGGGGTCGCCGGGTTTCGGTGCGCGGTCTTGTTGATGCAACGGTGGCAGTGTGCGCGTAGCGTGCCGGTGGGCGGGCGATCGCAGCAACGGCGCGATTTTCCCAAGGAATGGTCGTATGCGCTTGGGCGTGCGTTCAACTCCCGGCTTGCAGGCGCGCAGCCGCGTTTGCTACAGCTCGTGCGGGGTTTGCTCCGACTCTAGGCGCGTTTGTTCGTAGCCGCCTCTTCCTTGCACGAAGTCATCTGCGGAGCGCACGGCTTCGAGCCTTGTTTGCACGCGGTCCAGCGCCGTTCGCACGAAGTGGAGCGGCGCCTGCACAAGTTCGAGCCGCGCTTGCACGGGATCGGGCGCGATCCGCAGGAGCTCGTGCGTCCCTTGCACCACCTCGCGTTCGACGTGTACGCAGTTGAGCCTTCCTTGCGGCGTCTCGTACCTCGTTCGCACAGCTCAGAGCGTCGTTCGCAGGTCCGCAGGTCCGATCGCAGGGTTGTTCGCCCGAAGGTTCCGGTTTCCACCATGGTAAGGTATACGCGCCGCGGTCTTCGCTCACCCTGGGGAAGCTGACGGCGATCCGGAAGTGAAGGATTGCCGTTCTTCACGGCATGAGCGCCCCCGCCGCCCAACGCACCCACCTCCTCGATGCCCTCCGTGGCTTCGCCCTCTTCGGCGTGGTCTGGAGCAACTACGCTGTGCTCTCCATTTGGTTGTTCATGGCTCCCGAGGCGAAGGCTGCACTGCCGGGTGCTCTTCTGGATGAGCCGCTCGAAACCTTCCACACCATCCTCATCGATGGCAAGTTCTACTCGATCTTCTCATTGCTCTTCGGTATCGGTTTCGGATTCTTCCTCGCCAAAGGCAGCGATGGCCTTTGGCGCTTCTACCGCCGCATGTTCATCCTGCTCATCATCGGCTGGCTGCACCTGCGCTACCTGTGGGCGGGCGACATCCTCTTCCTCTACGCTGTGCTCGGATTGCTGCTGCCGCTCTTCCGAGGGCTGAGCGATCGTGCGCTACTGATCTGGGCAGCCGCGCTCATCCTGTCCCCCATCGCGATCGATGGGGCGGTCGTGCTCACGAACGCGCGCTTCGATCCTGTGGAACCCTTCGTCCGCTGGATGGAGGCGAGCGATGCGCGCTATGGCAACACCACGTTCGATGCCTTCCTCGCGATGGCGGATGGGAGTTGGAAGGAGCTGATGCATGCCAACGACCGGGGTTGGATCTTCCGCTTCGTGAACCTGATGGAAAGCAACCGCCCGCCGAAAGTGCTCGGCCTCTTCCTGATCGGGCTGTGGGTCTCGCGGCGCAAGCTCTTCGCGGATGTGGAAGCGCACGCACCGCTGCTGACGCGCCTGTGCATCGGCGGCTTCACGCTGGGGCTTCCGTTCTCGGTGCTCATGTGGTGGGCGGAGGGCCATGTCGGTTATCCGCCGGAAGCATCTTCGCTGGTGCGCACGGCGAGCTATGCCTTGAGCGTGGTGCCGCTTGCTATTGCCATCGCCAGTGGTTTCGCACTGCTGTGGCGCAACGAGCGGTGGAAGTCCCGGCTGATGCTCATGGCTCCCATGGGCCGCATGGCGCTTACCAATTACCTGATGCAGACGATCATTGCCTTAGGGCTCTTCACGGGCGTGGGCTCCGGCTGGGGCACGCGGGTGAGCGCTGTCATGTACGAAGGCATCGCGCTGTTCGTCTTCATCCTTCAAGTGCTCTGGAGCCATTGGTGGTTGAAGCGCTTCCGATTCGGCCCGATGGAATGGCTGTGGCGTTCGCTCACCTATGGAAAGGTGATGCCGATGCGGAAGTGATCCGGTGATCCAGTCCCGGTCATCATCGCGGGATGGCCGACAGCGGGGCGTCGGTATCCCGTAATATTGAACGCATGCCCGCCAGCCTCATGGATCTCCAACGCGTCCTCCAGCTCTTGCAGCAGAAGCTGCTCATCTGGATGGAAGAGTTCGTCCGCATGCTGCCGAACCTGGTGCTCGCGGCGTTGGTGGTGGTAGCCTTCGGGCTGCTGGCCCGGCTGGCGCGCCGGTTGATCAACAAGCTCGTGCGCCGCTTCATCCCGGGCAACACCCTGCAGCGGCTCGTAGCCAACGGCGTGCATACCATGGTGGTGCTCGTCGGCTTGTTCATGGCGCTGAGCATCCTGCACCTGGATAAGACGGTGACCTCCATCCTCGCCGGTGCGGGGATCCTGGGCTTGGCGCTGGGCTTCGCTTTCCAGGACATCGCCAGCAACTTCATCGCCGGCGTGCTGCTTGCAGCGCAGCGCCCCTTGCGCGTGGGCGACCTGGTGCAGACCGCCGGTCAATTCGGCACCGTGGAGCGTATCGATCTGCGCACCACTGAATTGCGCGATCTGCAAGGACGACAGGTCATCATCCCCAACAAGGAGGTCTTCCAGAGCGTGCTCGTCAACTTCACGCGCTACGGCGTACGCCGTGTGGACATGCCCATCGGGGTGAGCTATGCCGATGACCTGGACCGTGTGAAGGAGGTCACGACCCGCGCCATCCGTAGCGTCGCCGACGTGCTCCTCGACAAGGACATCGACATCTTCTACCAATCCTTCGGCGACAGCGCCATCCAGTTGGAGGCGCGTTTCTGGATCACCTCGGTGAGCAACCGGCATTTCCACACCGTGCGCAGCAACGCCATCATGGCTGTGCGCAGGGCCTACCGTGAAGCGGGCATCACCATTCCCTTCCCGATACGCACGCTGGACTTCGGCGTCAAGGGCGGCGAGAAGCTCGATGCCATGCTCAGCGGGCCGGCGAAGGGCGGCGCCCGCATGGACTGAGCGCCGGTTCTCCGCGCTCCTGTTAGCTTGCCTGCCCACCCATGGAAGGCTTCCTCATACTCCTCGCGGTCATCATTCCGCTCGCTCTCCTCGTGCTCATGATCGCGCTCTTCGCGCGCATGGGCCATCTCTCCAGCGAGCTCTCCCTTACGCGCAAGCAAATAGCCGAGCTGATGGGCAAGGGCCTTTCAACGAAGCCTTCCACTGAGCAACCACCGACCTCCGTGCCTACGCCTGTCTCGCAGGCGCCGCCCATTGTTGCGCCGCCCCTGGCACCACCACCGCTTCCCCAGCCTGCGCCCATGCCGACTGCCGAGGAGGAGCTGCGCCATCGCATGCAGGATGCCTTCGCAGAAGCACCGCCAACAGCATCGATCGTGGTGGAGCCTCCGCGACCCGTGCCGCCACCGTTGCGACCGCCATCGACTCCTGCGCCGCCACGTCCGGGCTTCTTCGAGCGCCATCCCGACCTGGAGAAATTCATCGGCGAGAACCTCATCAACAAGATCGGCATCGCGGTGCTGGTGGTCGGCATCGGTTTGCTCTTGCGTTATGCCATCGGCCAGGGCCTGATCAGCGAAACGGGCCGCACGCTCATCGGTGTGGCGGCGGGCGGATTGCTCATGTTCTTCGGACATCGGCTGCGCACAAGCTTCCGTGCCTTCAGCAGCGTGCTCGTTGCGGGTGGCATCGCGGTCTTCTATTCCACCATCGCCATCGCTTTCCATCAATACCACCTGCTCGGGCAAACGGCGGCCTTCGTGGTGATGGTGGCCATCACGGGCTTCTCGGTTGCGCTCGCTGTCGGCTACGACCGAAAGGAACTGGCGGTGATCAGCCTGCTCGGCGGCTTCGCGGCGCCCTTCCTCGTGAGCACCGGCGAGGGCAACTACAAGGTGCTCTTCACCTACCTGCTCATCCTCGATGCAGGCATGCTCGTGCTCGCCAACTACAAGAAATGGCACATCATCAATGTGCTCTCCTTCGCGCTCACGGCCTTGGTGATGTCCGCGTGGGCCGCTGACCCCTACACCGATCTGGAGCCCCGTCCATCGCTCATCGCCTTCGCCTTCGCCACATCTTTCTTCCTGGTCTTCTTCGCCATGAACCTGCGCTACAACCTGAAGCACAAGCAGGCCTTCACAGCGCTCGACCACGCGCTGCTGCTTGCGAACACCGGTCTTTACTTCGGTCTGGGACTGCACTTCCTCAGCGATCTTCCGGTGCGCGTCACCGGCCTGTTCACCGTGCTGCTCGGCTTGTTCTATCTGGGCTTCGCCATCTACTTCCATAAGCGCGAGGGCATTCCGCAACACCTGAAACTGTTGCTTATCGGGCTTGTGCTCACCTTCATCAGCCTGGCGGCGCCGGTGCAGCTCGAAGGCAGCCACATCACGCTCTTCTGGGCGGCCGAGGCCGTGCTGCTGCTTTGGTTCGCGCAGCGCACGGGCCTGAAGCTCGTGGAGCGCGCAAGCGTGCTGGTGAATGCGCTCATGCTCATCAGCCTGTACATGGATTGGGAGCAGGCCTATGGCCGCTACCATGACGTGCCCTTGCGTCCGTTGCTCAACAAGGCATGGCTCGCAGGCATCGTGGCCACTGCATCGCTCTTCATCACGCACCGTTTGCTGCGCCGAACAGATGGCGATGAAACGATGCTGTTCGGGCTTCGACGCAAGCATTGGGGCGTGTTCACCTTGATCGCTTCGGTGGCCGTGCTCTACGGCGCGAACATGCTGGAGCAACGCTACCAGCTCGCGCGTGCGCTGCATAGCTCGGTGGTGGCGCAGGCGCTGCTGGCGTACACGCTGCTTCACCTGCTCGTGGTGAGCTGGTTCTCGCAGAAAGCGGCGCGCGGCTATCGCTTGGCCTTGGGCGCACTGCTGGTGCTGTGCGGTGTCGTGCACATCACCTCCAATTACGCGGCTGCGCGGCGCGCGCTCAACATCTCCTTCGCCAACGACCTCGACCTGGCCTTTGCGCCCGTCCACTACCTCGGCATGGCGCTCATGGTGATCGCTGTGGTCCGCATTGCGCTGCTTGCACGAGCGGTGATCGGACGACCCTCATCGAACTGGACCTTCTACTTATGGTCGGCCTCCTTCTTCATCGTGGTGTTCGCGAGCCAGGAGCTGGACCTGATCATGATGCAAGCGCAGGACACCGCGCTCACGCTGAGCGGATCGCGGCGCGTGGGCTACCCGATCCTCTGGGGCGTGGGCAGCTTCCTCTTCATGTGGTACGGCATGCGCACCCGGATGCGGGCGCTGCGCATCATCGCGCTTTCGCTCTTCGGCGTCACCTTGCTGAAGCTCTTCCTATTCGACCTGCGCGCGCTGAGCGAGGGCGGACGCGTGGCGGCCTTCATCTTCCTGGGCGTGCTGCTGCTGGTGATCTCCTTCATGTACCAGCGCATCAAGGGGCTCTTCATCGATGACGGCGCTATCAAACTAAACGATGACGCGCCGAGCGCTTAGCCTGTCGGTCCTCTCTGTTCTTTCGGGCGCTTGCCTCGCGCAACCACTGCGATGGAGCGCCGACGTGGCGCCCGTTCAGAACGCGGGGCTGCATGCGATCGACCTCAGCGCTGAACTGCTCGGTTGCTCGCGCGGCGACCTCGGCGACATCCGCCTGTTCGACAGCACGGGAGCAGAGACGCCTTACGTGATCCAACGCGTGATGGCACCGCCGCGCAAGGAGCGCTTCGTGCCCTACACGCTGCTTCGCAACGAAGCGCTGAAGCACAGCACCATGATCGAGATGGAGCGCCCCGAAGATGCAACAGTGGATGCGCTGCATATCTGGATCCGTCCCGTGCAGGTGGAGAAGCGCGTGCGCATCACTGGCAGCGATGACCGCCAGCAATGGTACATGGTGAAGGATGAGCACGTGGTGGCACAGGGCGCGCGTGGCGACCCGCCTCACCAAGTGCTGCAGGTCTCCATCCCGCGCAGCGACTACCGCTACCTGCGCATCGCCGTCAACGATTCGCTCACGGCGCCGCTGCGCATCCTGGGTGTGGGCCGCTTCGAGAGCGATGATCCGCCCGAGCCGCGCTACGGCAGTGCGCAACGGCTGGCTTTCACGCAGCACGATAGCGCGGGCATCACCACGTTGCGTGTGGAAAGAGGAACACCGCTGCTGGTCGAACGCTTGCGCTACGATGTAACCGATTCAGGGCTCTTTCGCCGCAATGGGAGGGTCAGTGTTTGGCGGCGATTCGAGCACGCTGGAGACCGAAGGAAGGCAGAGCACCGGCGAAGGATCATTCGGCACGCGGACAACGTGGGCTGGTTCAGCATCGGCTCGGACCTGCCGCGCGTGATGGACGCGGGCTACTTCCGCGCCGACAGCTTCGATGTGGTGATCGAGAATGGCAGCGATGCGCCGCTCACGTTCACGGAGCTGGTCGCGGATGCGCAGCAGCATGTGCTCATCGCCCAATTGAAGGAAGGCATGCGCTACACGTTGCGTACAGGAAGCGACACGCTCGCATCGCCGCGTTACGACCTCGCGCACTTCGCGGACAAGCTCGCTCCGCTCGATACGCTATCACACCACGAATTGCTTCACGCACCGGCACCCGCTGTTGGGCCTCCCACATTCGACCCCTCCGTTACACTGGTTTGGGCGGCCATCATCGCACTGATGGCCCTGATGGGCTGGTTCGCGATGCGCATGCTGCGGAAGCCTGCGGCCTAAGGCGGCAGCGGCCCATGGTAGGCCACGCAAGGCGTGCTGTACCACGAGCATTGGCCGTGCATGGGCAGTTCCATGTGCAGCGTATCGCCCGCTGCGATGGTTATCACGCCGAATGGGCCGTGCAGCCAGCGCTTCAAGCAGTCCTTGTCGACCGCATCCTGATGCAATGAGGGCTTGGTGAAATTGCGCAGGATCAGGTCGTGTCGTGTGCGATCTACGCGATCGCGGTCGAGCAGAAGGTAGTTGCCGGGTGGCAGCGCGAGGTGGCCGTGGCCGGACCCATTCGTGAGGACGCTGTCATGAATGGGCTGTTTCACATCGTTGATCGCGAAGCGGCCGGTGCTGTCCGGCACAGCGGAACGGATGTACATGTGCCCGCTCCATGGCGTGGTGCGCGGCCACTGGCTTGGATCCGGCTCCATGCCACCGCACCAGGGCTCTGTCCACGTGGCATGGAGGTGAAGGATGCCAGGCGGTGTTGCTCGCGAAGTGCTTCTCCACTCAAACTGGTCATAGCCGCGTGAGGTGGGATGCGACGAAGGGCTACAGGCGGTAACAGCGAAGAGCAATAACCCCAGCGCACATTTCATCTGCGTCATCTGCGCCATCCGTGGATATGACCTCAGATCGTCGCGATCACCTTCAGCTCGATCGCGATGGGCGTGGGCAGGCAGTTGATCTCCAATGTGGTCCTGCACGGCGGGTCCTTCTCGAAGTACTCCTTCCACAACCTGTTGTACGTGGCGAAGTCGTCCTTCATGTTGGTGAGGTACACCGTCACGTCCACGATCTTCTCCCAAGAGGAGCCGCTGTCTTCCAGGATCCACTTCACGTTCTGGAACACGCTGCGCACCTGCGTCTCGATGTCGTAGCTGGTGATGTTCCCGTTCGCATCCAGTTCCACACCGGGGATCTTCTTGGTGCCGCGTTCGCGCGGGCCCACGCCGCTGAGGAACAACAGGTCGCCCACGCGACGGGCATGGGGGTAGTGGCCGACGGGCTCGGGGGCCTTGTTGCTGCTGATGCTGGACATGCAGTCGATGTTGACGGCGTGAAGTTCTCGCATCCGGAGGAAAGTCAGGGCAGATTACGGGGGTAGTCGCCAACTTCGCCTCATGAGCCGATCGTTGAATGGAGGAATGGCGCTGCTGGTGATGCTGGCCTCCTGTGGTGGCGACCGCGAAACCACCACGCCCACGGTGGGGCCGATCACCGAGAGCGTCTATGCCAGCGGTGTGGTGAAGGCGGCCGGGCAATACCAGGTCTATCCCACGGTTTCCGGGCAAGTCACGGCGCTGTTGGTCAAGGAGGGCGATACCGTGAAGGCCGGAACTCCGCTACTGCGCATCGACGACCGCAGTACGAGCGCCTCCGCCCGCAGTGCATCGGCGCAGTTGCGCTTGCTGGAGCAGAACTCATCTGACAGTGGTCCCGTACTCGCCCAGTTGAGGGAATCATTGGTGCAAGCCCGAGACAAGTACGCCCTGGACAGCGTGAACTACGAGCGGCAGAAGACGCTATGGGCGCAACAGATCGGCAGCAAGAGCGAATTGGAACAACGCGAACTGGCTTGCAATACGAGCAGAGCGGCCGTTACGCGTGCTTCGAAGGCGCTCGTCGAGGCGCGTGATCGCCTGCGCACCGAACTGGAAGTGGCGCGCAACAACGTCGCCATCAGTGCAGCCGGAAACGACGACCGGATACCGACGAGCCTGATCGATGGCGTGGTGTACGACCTGCTGGTGGAGCCGGGAGAACTGGCCACTCCCCAGAAGCCTGTGGCTGTCGTAGGCAGCGCGACCGACCTCTACCTGGAATTGGAAGTCGACGAGAAGGACATTGCGCGCGTGCAGGTCGGGCAGGTCGTCTCGGTCACGCTTGAATTGTACGACGATGCTTTCGATGCCACGGTCACCCGGATCATCCCATTGATGGATCCCCGTTCGCGCACCTTTACCGTGGAGGCGCGTTTCACGAAGGCCCCGCCCAGGATCTTTCCCAACATAACCGCGGAAGCGAACATCGTGTTGCAACAGAAGCAGCGCGCCATCACCGTTCCGGCCGGATACCTCGTGGACGGCACGCACGTGCTCGTTGGCGAAGACGAACGCCAGGAAGTGCGGATCGGCCTGCGCGACCTGGAACTGGTGGAGATCCTCGAAGGCATCGACAGTACCACCGTCCTGTACAAGCCGTAAGGCATGCGGCTGCTTCTCGTCATTGCGGTCACCATTCTTCGCGCCAAGCTGAAGCAGAGCATCGTGGCCGCCGTGGGCGTGATGTTCAGCATCACCATGTTCGTGGCGCTGCTCGGGTTCATGAACGGCTTGAACGACATGCTTGATGGGCTCATCCTCAACCGCACCCCGCACGTGCGGATGTACAACGAGATGAAGGCTTCCCCGCAGCAGCCTATCGAGCTGAGCGAGGCCGACCCTACGACGCACCATTTCATCCGCTCCGTGAAGCCGAAGAGCGAGCTGCAGAAGCTCCGCAATGCCATGGGGATCATGCACACGCTGGAACGCGACCCACGCGTGCTGGCCGTATCGCCACGACTGGTCGCACAAGTCTTCTTCAACGTGGGCACCACAGACCTCAATGCACAGGTGAGCGGCATCGAGGTGGAGCAGGAGATGCGTTACTATATGTTCTCGGACTACCTCGTGCAAGGCGAAGCGCGCGACCTCGCCACCGGTAACAACACTGTGGTGCTCGGCAAAGGATTGGCCGACATGATGGAAGCCAAGCTGGGCGACGTGGTGCAGGTGACCGCCGCCAGCGGCGACCGCGCCCTGTTGCGTGTGTGCGGCATCTTCCAAAGCGGCATTGCCGAGTACGACAAGGTGCAATGCTATGCAAGCCTCAAGACCGTGCAGGAACTGCTGGGCCAGCCAAGCAGCTATATCACGGACATCAATGTGAAACTGAAGGATATCCTGCTCGCACCGGGCATGGCCAAGGAACTCGCGCAACGCTTCGATGTGGACGCCGTCGACATCCAAACGGCCAATGCGCAGTTCGAGACCGGCAGCAACGTGCGCAGCATCATCAGCTATGCAGTGGGCGTGGTTCTTCTGATCGTTGCCGGCTTTGGCATATACAACATCCTCAACATGCTCATCTATGAGAAGCTGGACTCCATCGCTATCCTCAAGGCAACGGGCTTCAGCGGCGCCGACGTGCGGCGCATCTTCCTCGCGCTGAGCATGGTCATCGGCCTCGTGGGCGCTGCGGGCGGCCTGGTCTTCGGCTTCGCTCTGCAGAACCTCATCGACAATGTCCCGTTCGTCACGCAGGCACTGCCTACGGTCACCACCTTCCCTATAGACTACGACCCCAAGTATTACATCATCGCAGTCGCCTTCGCGCTCGTCACCACCTGGATCGCGGGTTGGTTTCCAGCACGCAAGGCGGCGCAAGTGGATCCCGTGGAGATCATCCGAGGCAAATGAGCACGGCAACGAACGTCCTGGATGTGCGGAAAGTGAACAAATCCTTCCACGACCCTGTTACCATCCCGGTACTGAAGGACGTCACCCTGCAAGTGAAGCCCGGCGAGTTCGTGAGCATCACCGGCAAGAGCGGCTGCGGGAAGAGCACCCTGCTCTACATCCTCAGCACCATGGACACCGACTACGAGGGAAATGTGGTGATCGATGGCGAGAGCACGCGGGGCCTCAGTGGCGCACGCCTGTCTGCCATCCGCAACGAGAAGATCGGCTTCGTTTTCCAGTTCCACTACCTGCTTCCGGAGTTCAGCGTGCTAAAGAACGTGATGCTGCCCGCATTGAAGCTCAGTCGCAAGAGCGAGCAGGAGGTGGAGGCCGATGCCATGGCACGCCTGAAGGAACTGGACATGCAAGACCAGGCGCTCAAGATGGCCAACCAGCTCAGCGGCGGACAGAAGCAACGCGTGGCCATCGCACGCGCGCTCATCAACGATCCGCTCATCATCATGGGCGACGAGCCCACCGGCAATCTCGACAGCCGCAACAGCGCCATCGTGTTCGATATCTTCCAGCATATCGCTGCGGAGCACCACCGCAGCCTCCTGGTCGTCACCCACGACAACGACTTCGCCTCGCGTACCCACCGCAACATTGTCATGGACGACGGCCGCATCGTAGCTTGACACTTCCCATTACAAGATCACATCGCCCCCATGCGTTATCGCCGCCTCGGCCGCTCCGGTCTTCAGCTCTCCGAGCTCTCGCTCGGATCGTGGCTCACCTTCGGCAAGCAGATCGCCGATGGCACGGCCGAAGCGCTGATGAAGATCGCCTACGACAATGGCATCAACTTCTTCGACAATGCCGAGATCTACGCGCGCGGCGAGAGCGAGCGGGTCATGGGCCGGATCCTGAAGAAGATGGAATGGCCGCGCGACACCTGGTGCGTGAGCAGCAAGGTGTTCTTCGGTGCCGGCGGGAAGCTGCCCACCCAAACCGGACTGCATCGCAAGCATGTGGTGGAAGCATGCCACGATGCATTGAAGCGATTGCAAGTCGAGCATCTCGACCTCTATTTCTGCCATCGTCCCGATCCCGATACACCTATCAGCGAGACGGTATGGACCATGCATCAACTGATCATGCAAGGAAAGGTGATGTACTGGGGAACGAGCGAATGGAGCGCGTCGGAGATAGCCGAAGCGCATGCGGTGGCGCAAGAGCACCATCTGCTTGCACCGGTGATGGAGCAGCCGCAGTACAACCTTTTCCACCGCGAGAAAGTGGAGAAGGAATTCGCGCCGCTCTACGATACAGTTGGCCTTGGCACCACCATCTGGAGCCCGCTAGCCAGCGGAGTCCTTAGCGGCAAGCACGACTTGGAGGGGGATGTTTCCTCACGCCTGCGCATGGCCGGGCTCGAATGGCTCAAGGAGCGTGAGCTGACCGCGCAACGGATGGCGAAGGTGAAGGAACTGAAGGAGGTCGCCGAGGAATTAGGGCTCTCACTGCCGGTATTCGCCATTGCCTGGTGCTTGAGGAATCCGCATGTAAGCACGGTGATCCTGGGTGCCAGCAAGACGGCACAGCTGGAGGAGAACCTCAAGGCCGTGGACGCACAGGACCGCTTCACTACGGAAGTGATGGACCGCGTGGAGAAGACGCTCCGCGCAATGGGATCCAGCACTCCGGGCTGATGGCCATGAACGAGAAACACCCCCTGACCACTGAGGTCGGCGCAATACCGTGGAGTTCCGGTGGATCGCCTTAAACTTGCGTCCCCGTTGGAAAACGGGTTTGCATCTTGGGGAATTAGCTCAGCTGGCTAGAGCGCTTGCATGGCATGCAAGAGGTCACCGGTTCGACTCCGGTATTCTCCACAGGAAGGCGGTCCACAGGGGCCGCCTTCCTCATTTGAGATGGTGGTATGCAACGCGTGGGCGCTGCCGCCGATCGCTGGCTGGCGCGTCCCGCACGGCGTGCGGGAAGGTCACCGGTTCGACTCCGGTATTCTCCACAGGAAGGCGGTCCACAGGGGCCGCCTTCCGCCTTCTTCATTTGAGATGGTGGTATGCAACGCGTGGGCGCTGCCGCCGATCGCTGGCTGGCGCGTCCCGCACGGCGTGCGGGAAGGTCACCGGTTCGACTCCGGTATTCTCCACAGGAAGGCGGTCCACAGGGGCCGCCTTCTTTGAATGGTGGTATGCCCGCGTGGGCGTTGCCGCCGATCGCTGGCTGGCGCGTCCCGCACGGCGTGCGGGAAGGTCACCGGTTCGACTCCGGTTCTCCACAGGAAGGCGGTCCACAGGGGCCGCCTTCTATTTCCGCGCGGGATTCCTCCGTGATAAGGCTTTCAAGGAGCGGTAAGTGGCTTCCTGAGCCCGTAGGGGCTTCTCGCCCCGCCGCGGTCGTCGATAGGCGTTGCGCTGCTGATCATCTATCACACGCGCCTTCACATGGTCATTCCATTGGAGTTCGAGTAATTCGAGCATCTCACGCCGACGGTCCGGATCGAGGATCGGGAACGCTACTTCCACACGGCGGTCCAGGTTACGCCCCATCCAATCGGCGCTGGAGAGATACACCAGCGTCTTCCCATTGTTGTGGAAGACGAACGCACGCGAATGCTCAAGGCAACGGTCAACGATGCTGATGGCTTCGATGCGATTGCTGGTCCCCGCTTCGCCAGGGATGAGGCAGCAGATGCCGCGAACGATCAAGCGCACCCTTACTCCAACTCGCGCCGCATCATACAGCTTGGCGATCATCGCTCGATCTTCCAAGCTGTTCAACTTGATCAGGATCGACGCAGGCAGTCCCAATGATGCGTGCTCCATCTCCTTGTCGATGAGCGCCTCGAATCGGCCGCGCATGTGCAAGGGCGACATGATCAGATGGCTGATGGCAGGTCGATGCTTCCTGTCCTGCAGGTGCGCGAAGACCTCAGCGGTCTCCCTGGCGATGCTCTCGTTGCGCGTGATCAGGGCTGTATCGGCATAGATGCGTGCAGTGCGCTCGTTGAAATTGCCCGTGCCCAGGTAGGCATAGCGCACAAGACGGCCCTTCTCCATGCGCTCGATCAGGCACAACTTGCAGTGTACCTTCAAGTCGGCGTAGCTGTATATCACACGAGCGCCGGCTTTCTCCAACAGCTCGCCCCAATAGAGGTTGGCACGCTCATCGAAGCGCGCCTGCACCTCCACGAATACAGTGACCTCCTTGCCATGCCGGAGCGCATCGATCAATGTGGCGCACACCACGCTGCCTTCGGCCACCCGGTAGAGCGTGATGCTGATCCGCTTCACCGCCTTGTCTCTCGCGGCCGCTTCGAGCCACCGGGTGAATACCGCGAAGTCCTGATACGGGGTGTGCAGCAGCAAGTCTTTGCGCGACACGGCCGCGAAAAGTTCCTTGCCTGTTGGCGCCGCTGGATGGGACAGGGGCGGCCACGGCTTATCACGCAACGCGGCGTGCCCTTTCACCGGCAGGGCTGCGAGGTCGCTGAAGTTGTGGTAGCGCCCGCCGGGAACCATGTCCGGCTTGTTCAGTCCCAGCAACGTGCGCAGCGCCTTCACGGTGCCCGCAGGCATGGCGGCGTCGTACAGGAATCGGGAGGGCACGCCTGTCTGGCGCTTGCGCAGGCTCTTGCGCACCTTGTCCTTCACATTACCTGTGAACTCCTCATCGAGATAGAGCTCAGCATCACGCGACAGCTTGATGGAGTGGCAGCCGATAACCTCGTGCCCGGTGAAGAGCCCGTCCAAACAGAGGCGCAGGGCATCGTCCAGGAATAGCATCTCCACCTTTCCGCCACGAGAGGGGAGGACGATGAAACGGCCCACCTCATCGCTCGGGATGTTCACCAGCACCAGTCTCTGTTTCTGCTTCCCTTTGCTCGCCGCACGCAGGCGGCAAACGAAGTAGAGCTTGCGGTCTTCGATGAAGGGCGCGTTTCCCGGCCGCACTGCCGCTGTGCTCAGCAGTGGTACCAGGCGCTTCGCGAAGAGCTCGCGCACGGATCGCTCCTGCGCGACGGTCAGTTGCCGTTCGTTCAGGATATGGATCCCCTTGCGCGCCAAGGCAGGCAATAAGGTGCCGCGCCAGAGCGTGCCGAACTCACGTTGTTGCGCGAGCGCCTTCTGGTTGATCCGAGCGATGAGCTTTTCCGGCGGGATGTCGAGAGCGGTGCGCACCGCCTTCTTCAACTTGCTCAATCCCCGCAAGGAAGCTACGCGCACACGGTAGAACTCGTCGAGGTTGCTGGAGTAGATGGCGAGGAACTTCACGCGCTCCAGAAGCGGGTTGCGCGGGTCCTTCGCTTCCTGCAATACACGGTCGTTGAAGCTCAGCCAGCTGAGGTCGCGATCGTAATAGCGTGGTTCCACCGGGGCCTTCGTGCGCAGCTCGCGCTTGGTGAGCGCAAGCCGGGAACGCAGGCGTTGCATGTTGATGCGCTTCTGCGTGCCATATCGTCGCCGCGCATGCGCGGTGCGGAAACGGTGCGCACTGAGGTATGCGAGATTCTCCTTCAGCCAGTGGCGCTCGCCGATCCGTTGACCATGCTCCAGCTCCAGTTCCTGCCGCAACAGTTCGCTGCGTTCATCGAAATCGGCTTGGCCGGCCTTCGCGGAATCGGCATCGCGCAGGATCGCATGCAGCTTGCCCCTCACCGGTGTGCCCGGCCGGGTGGCCATGATCAATGAGCGAACGCGTGCGATGGTGCTGGTCGAAAGGCCCTGCGCCTTCAGGAAGGCCGCTGCCAATTCCGCGCTCTTCGCCTCATGCCCTTCGTAAGTGAGCGCATAGCCTGTGTCGTGGAAAAGGGCGGCCAGTTCCAGCGCCTGCAGGTCGCGCTCGCTCAACCGCATGGCCCCGCCTATCGCCAGCGCGGTCCGTGTTACGGAGAGAGTGTGCTCGAGGTCGTGGAATCGCATGCGTTTGGGCATGCGCCTCGCGAACCACGCCCGCACGTGCAGGCGCGCCTTCTCTCTTGCATCATGGCGTGCGCGCTGCATCCGAAGTGATGGCCGGCGAAGATAGACCTCGCTCCAAGCGCCCGCTCGATGGGGACGAGGAGGGCATGGATCCCGTGTTAAGTGATTCACCACTGCGGCAGGAGCGGCGATGGAAGCCCCGTCTATCTTCGCCGCAAAGCGATGGACCTCGCCTCGGTGCATAGCCTGTACGATGTCCTCGCAGCCGATCGCTTCGATCTGGTGTACAGCGGCCGTTTCCACGATGAGCATACCGCCGACCTGATCGCCATCGGCGAGGATGCATCGGCGCAGAGCGGCTACGAGCGCGCGCACCGTCAGCGCCTCTCCTTCGTCATGGTGGAGGCCTACCAGAACATCGTACGGCACCGGGCGAGGCTGAGCGAGACCATGGAACGCGGCGCTGGTCGAAGCCTCTTCGTGATGCGTGCGCGCGATGGCGGGGATGAGGTGGTGGCCATGGACCCCGTGGCCGATCACGAGACGCGTACCCTCGATGAGGTATTGGCGCGCATCGGTGGTTCCGACCTCCAGCAATTGAAGCAGCTCTTCCTTGACCGGCTTCGCGATGGTTCGCGCACCGTGCGCGGCGGTGCTGGACTGGGCCTGATCGAGATGGCACGTCGATCGGGCAACGGCATGCGCCATGAACTGCTACCGCTCGATGCCGGTCATCGCCTGTTCGTGCTGCAAGTGGTGGTAGGCGGGCCGACATCCAAGGCAACGCCCAAGGATGAATTGATGCGCCTGCATACGCTGGTTGCTTCCAACGACCTCTTGTTGCTCTGCCGGTCAGGCGGCTCGCCGTCGGCTGCTGAGGCGGTGCTGCGCATGCTGGAGAAGGACGAGGGCGATGGATCCAGCGGCGGCGTCAAGCGTGCGTTCCTGGCAGCTACCGATTGGCTGCGACAGCCGGGCTTGAGCGAACGCTCTTTCGTGGCGGTTGGACGAGACCGCGACGCGCATTCCCTGGTCGCTGGCGGTTGCGTACCGCGCACCGATGTGGAGCGATGGTCGAGCGAAGTGGCCTGGATCAACTCATTGAGCCCTGCCGACCGTGAGCGCCATTACCGCAATAGCATGCTGGGCAGGACCAGCGGCCGGGATTTCAACACCGGCTTGCTGGACCTCGCGCGCCAGAGCGCCGAACCGCTGCGCATGGCCGTGTACCAGGTGCAGGAGGGCTCGCGATTCCTGGTGGAGGCGATCGTGCGCTGATGCCGTTGGCTGAACGGCATGAACCGTTCACGGATCTTAACGGGATGAAGGATACCGATCGGCATGCGATCGGAGTTCTTCCCGCATAACCTGCAAGAAGATGACTTCCCTGTTCCGTACGATCACGCGCGCACTTCGTCGGTTCCAATATTGGTTCGACGGCCGCTTCGGATGGTTCTTCACCAATGGGATGAAACAGCCGCAGCCGCCCGTGGAGGGGGTGCGTTAGAGCCGCACGCACACGTTCTTCGCTTCGGTGAAGAAGCGCAGCGCATCCAGCCCGCCTTCGCGGCCAACGCCGCTCTGCTTCACGCCGCCGAATGGCGTACGCAGGTCGCGCACCATCCAGCAGTTCACCCAGACGATGCCCGCTTGCAGTGCGCGCGCCACGCGATGCGCGCGCTGGAGGTCTCTGGTCCAGATCACGCTGGCGAGCCCATAGGGCGTTGCGTTCGCCAATTCCACAGCGTGTGCATCGCCATCGAAGGGCTGAAGCGTTACCACGGGCCCGAAGATCTCCTCTTGATTGGTACGGCACGCAGGTCCCAGGCCTTCGATCACTGTGGGCGCCAGGTACCAGCCGTTCGCCAATGCACCGCCCAACAGCACGCGTTCGCCACCGCAGAGCACTCGCCCGCCTTCCTGCCTAGCGAGCTCGATGTACGAGAGCACCTTCTCCAAGTGCGGTTGGGAAACCACGGCGCCCAGATCGCTCGTTGCATCAGCTGGATCGCCGACACGCAACGCCCTCACGCGCTCCACGAATGCATCGCGGAACCGATCGTAGATACTGCGTTCGATGAGGATCCGGGAACCGCACAGGCAGATCTGGCCTTGATTGGTGAAGCTGCTCCGCACGGTGGTGCGCAACATCTGCTCGAAGTCGCAATCGGCGAAGACCAGCACCGGGTTCTTGCCACCGAGTTCCAGGCTGAGCTTCTTGAACATCGGCGCGGCCACGCGCGCGATCTCTGCGCCCGTGCGCGTTCCACCTGTGAATGAGATCGCAGGCACGTCGGGGTGTGCTACGATGGCCGAGCCGACCTTCGGGCCGAGGCCATGCACGATATTGAGGACGCCCGGCGGTATCCCGGCTTCGTTGCACAGCAGGCTCATGCGGTAAGCGGTGAGCGGGGTCGCCTCGCTGGGCTTGGCTACCACGCAATTGCCCGCCGCGAGCGCTGGCGCGATCTTCCAGGTGAAGAGGTAAAGGGGCAGGTTCCATGGACTGATGCAGCCTGCGACGCCGAAGGGCTGGCGATCGGTATAGTTCAACGCCGTATCGTCCATGGCGTGGGCTTCGCTGGAGAAGTGGAGGATGGCCGTGGCGAAGAAGCGGAGGTTGGCGATCGCACGGGGAATGTCGACGCGGCGCGCCAACGCAACGGGCTTCCCGTTGTCGCGCGACTCGTCCGCGACGAAGGCCTCCGTGTCGCGCTCGATCAGGGAAGCCAGTTTCAGCAGTGCATTGCTGCGTCCTTCACGGCCCAGGTCCCGCCATGCCGGGTATGCGCGTTCGGCGGCAGCCACGGCCAGGTCCACATCACGTCCGTCGCTATCGGCCAGTTGCGCATATACCGAACCGGTTGCTGGCGCATGCACATCCAGCCATTCACCGCTCACCGCTGCGCGCGCCTCACCATCGATGAAATTGAGGATGCGTTCCATGCCCGACGAAGGTAGGCCCCATAACGCGGAGGCCCCCACTTGCGTGAGAGCCTCCGACCCCTTGTTGCGCTGTTTACGGAACCAAAACCCACTCCAATGAACAGCTCGATCGATATGGTGCGCCACCAGGGTGGCGGATTCGTGCAACAAAGCAACGGCGGGCGCGACGGGCTGTTGTAAAGGCCGCGCCAATGAACGTTAAAGAGCGTTAAGCAGACCAGGCCCCCAAGCACCCCCGGTAGTTTCGCTCTGTGTCGAAGCGTGCGATCACGTTGCTGTTGGCTGCCATCAGCATTGCGTTGGTCGGGCTGGTGGCGATACAGGTGGTGTGGATCCGCAAGACCATGGCCTTGCGCGAAGACCAGTTCGCCCAAGGCATTGGCAACGCCTTATCAGCAGTAAGCGAGCGCATCGAGCGCACGGAGCGCATGCGCGAGATGAAACGCCATCGCGCAGGACGTCAACTGCTCTTCAAGCTCGATTCGTTGCAATCGCTGGCGGCGCAGATCGATGCGCATGAGGATCAGTTGCTGGAGGAGGAGACGGCGCTGGAGGAATTGCAGCTGGAAGGAGAGGATGTCCTGGAAGCTCCCGAGCCTCCACCGGATATGCGGGCCCCATCATCCATGCACGAGGGGCACCCCATCGATCCCCAGGAGTATGAGCAGCTGGTGACCGAGATGCTGCGCGGCATCGTGCAAGGCGAGCGCAGCGCCGACATCCGCAGGCGCATGGATGCGCATCTGCTGGATTCACTGCTCGGTGCCGAGCTTGCCCGCGTGGGCATCGAAAGCGGATTCCGCTACGGCATCTTCTCCGCCAAGGGCCGATGGGTGAAGCTCCCCGGCGAGCATGTGGGCTCGCGTGCCGAGTTGATCGATGCGCCGTTCCGCGAGCGGTTGTTCAAGCACGATGTCGGCGGTGTGCCCTACTACCTGCATGTGGATGTGCGACACCGGCGCGCAGCGCTATTCAGCGGGCTGTTGCCGATGCTGATCGCCTCGGTGCTGTTCATCGGGCTCATCGCCCTGGGCTTCGTGCTCCTGATACGCTTCCTGCTGCGCCAGAAGCGATTGAACGATATCCGCAATGACCTCGTGAACAACCTCACGCACGAGCTCAAGACCCCGATCAGCACCATCAGCCTCGCCTGCGAAGCCCTTGCGGACCCGAGCGTGCCCAAGACCGAGCAGCAGGTGCGCGCCTTCACGGCCATGATCCGCGACGAGAACAAGCGCTTGGGCGCGCTGGTCGAGAACGTGCTGCAGAGCGCTGTGCAGGACAGCGGCCGCATGCTGCTAAAGCCCGTCGACCTCGACCTCCACACGGTGATCTCCGACGTGGTGCGCAGCAGCACCATGCAGGTGAGCCGACGCAACGGCCGCATCGAACTGGACCTGCAAGCGGAGATCCACGGCTTGCGCGCTGACCGCATCCACCTCACGAACGTGCTCTACAACCTCATCGACAATGCGGTGAAGTACACCGAGAAGGAGCCGCGCATCCGCATAGCTACCAGCAGCAACGACGAGGGCATCGTGCTTCGCATCACCGACAACGGCATCGGCATGCCGGCCAGCGAGCATCGCAAGATCTTCGACAAGCTCTACCGCGTGCCCACGGGCAATCTGCACAACGCGAAGGGCTTCGGGCTGGGGCTGAGCTACGCGAAGTCGGTCGTGGAGCGGCACGGTGGCCGCATCACCGTGGAAAGCACGCCGGGCCAGGGAAGCACCTTCGTCATCCATCTACCTTTCGAACATGTCCAAGCCGATCAAACTGCTCGTCGTTGAGGACGATGCCAACCTGGGCACCTTGCTGGCCGGGTACCTGCGCGCCAAGGGATACGAGACCGAACTGCGCACCGATGGACAACAAGGATGGAAGGCCTATCAGGGCGGGGGCTTCGATCTGGTGCTGCTGGATGTGATGATGCCTGTGAAGGACGGTTTCACCCTTGCCCGCGAGATTCGTCAGAAGGATGCTGACACGCCCATCATCTTCCTCACGGCCAAGAGCATGAAGCAGGACACGATCCAGGGTTTCCAAAGCGGTGCTGACGATTACGTGACCAAGCCCTTCGGCATGGAGGAACTCCTGCTGCGTGTGAGCGCCGTGCTGCGGCGCACCAAAGGCGCCGCGCCCAGGACGGAGGAGCCGGAAACCTATCAGGTGGGGGCCACCACCTTCGATCCACGGAAACAATTGCTGCGCACCCCGGCCGGGGAGCGGCGCCTTACCACCAAGGAATCGGAATTATTGCGCCTTCTGTGCGCCCACCGCAACGAGGTGCTGCAGCGCTCGCACGCCCTCACCATCGTGTGGGGCAACGACAGCTACTTCAGCGGGCGCAGCATGGATGTCTACATCGCCAAGCTGCGCAAGTACCTGCGCGAAGACCCATCGGTGGAGATCATTAATGTACACGGCCAAGGCTTCAGGCTCATCGATAGCGCTCCGCAATGATCCGTGCTGTGTCGCGGTTATCCGGGAAAGGCTTCCCGCATGCCCGCGCACATCACCACCCGCCATTCGGCTACAGCAGACGCTGAACGATTCCTGACCGGCCTGCTCGCCTCGCTTGCCATCACGCTCATCCTCTTCGAATGGAAGGGATCAAGGGCCTCATTCGCTACGCTGAACGATGACCTTCCCCTCGAGGATGGGATCGAGTATCCGCAACCCTTCGTCATCCAGGCAAAGCCAGCGGCGGCAGCGCCAGCGGAAGTGAAGAAGACCAAGGGCGGCATCATCGTGCCGGGCGACCCACCGGTTGCCCCTGTGGATCCCATCGGGCCGGACCCTGGGCCTGATCCCGGCCCCGACCCAGGACCGGTGAACCCCGCCGTCAACCTGTCGCCACCCGATACGGCCGACAACAGGCCCTTACTGTGGAATGGGGTGGAGCAACGCCCGTACATGAAGGACTGCCTGGAACGTGGTCGGAAGGACTTGGATGATTGCACCGAAGCGCGCATCGATGCCCATCTGAAGCGCTACTTCCGCATACCCGAGGGACTCCGCCGCGAGGAGTTCACCGTGGTCACCTTCGAGATCGACGCCACTGGAACCATTGGCGAACTGGTGTGCGCACCAAAGCCAAGTCCGGCGGTAGCCGCCGAGATCGAGCGCGTGATACGCACCCTGCCTCAGTTCATGCCGGGATCGCAGAACGGATTGCCTGTGCCGGTGTACTACCAGATCCCCTTCCGCGTGCGACGGTTATGATCGAAGGTGCGCGGTGCGGACAGTTCGCTGCCATCTGCGCCCATGCATCCAGCGGTGGTTACATTCGGCCCGGCGGCCATGCCAACAGGTACTGGACCGGCCAGCCCAAAACCCAACCGCATGAAACACTCGTACGCTTATTCCTTGCTCGCTCTGGGCCTTCTGGCCCCGGTGCTCGCTTCCGCGCAGCGCCCCGTCACCACCACCAACGCTACGCAGCAATCGCTGTTCGACGCGAAGTTGGAACAGGCCCCTGCTCCTTACGCCCATAGCGCAGTGCGCGGTGGAGGACCCGCCAATGACGAATGCGCAGGCGCGATCACCATTGCGGTGGGCACAACCTGCACACCTACTTCGGGCTCCCTCGCTGGCGCTACGGAGTCGATGCCAGCTGCCACTTGCAGCGGCTTCACCGCAACCGTTGCCAACGATGTGTGGTACACCTTCACGGCCACAGGAACCACGACGGTGATCTCGGTAACAGGCGGTGGCGATGGGACTACCGGCCCCGACCCGATCATCGAGCTCTTCGGTGGATCCTGCACCGACCTCGCCTCCTTGGGTTGCCTGGATGCATCCCTTGTTGATGGTACGGAGGCCCCAGCGTTTACCACGGTGGTGGGCGCCACGTACTACTCCCGCATCTATTACTGGCCTTACACCACCCCGCCCACGGTATTCGATTTCACTACGTGCGTGTACACGCCTGCGACCATCCCAGCAAACGACGTTTGCACCGGCGCCACTCCTCAAGCATTGGCGGCAGGCGGGTCGGTCACATTCAGCGGGAACAACACCAACGCCACCGACACCGAGCTCCTCGGCTTCCCCACATTGTGGCACGCCTTCACGACCACGGAGTGCACGAACCTGGCCCTCACGTACTGCACTACCGATCCGGCTTTCGGCAATGCCTTCCTGAACCTCTGGACCGATTGCCCTGCGACAACGGCGCAGGCCAGTGCCAGTTACAACCTCACCGATTGCCCGGATGGCAACGTGACCATCTACTATGTGAACGTGCCGGCAGGTACTTACTACTACGGGGTGCTCACTGCAGCCAGCGCAACTGGCCCCTACACCATTACCGTAGCGGCTGAGCCCTGCGATGCGCCCCCCGCGAACGACGATTGTGCGGGTGCATTCCCTCTTACGGTAGGCACCTTCTGCAACAACGTGCCTTTCTCCGCTGTGAATGCCACCGAGTCGTTGCCTGCAGCACAGTGCAGCGGGTTCACCGGAAATGCTAACGATGACGTTTGGTTTTCGTTCGTAGCCACTGCGGCCGATGTAACAGTGGGCGCTACTGGAACCGATGATGGCGACGGTAACAACCAGACCGGTTATGATGCGGTCGTTGAAGCTTTCGATGGCTGCGGAGGCACGTCGCTGGGCTGCATCGATGGAACATTGTCCGCTGAACCCGAAGGATTGGAGTTGACCGGCCTGACCGTGGGCAACACATATTACGTGCGTGTGTACAACTACTACACGAGCCTTCCTGTGCCGAACTCCGGAACTGTGTGCGTAGTGCTCGGCACTGGTATCAATATCGGGATCCAGGAGAGCAACGATGCAGACATGTGGAGCATCTTCCCGAACCCGACGGAGGGCAGCTTCAATCTGAGCTATGCCGGCAAGACCGCGACGGCCGACATCGAAGTGATCGATGTGACCGGCCGCTTGGTATACAGCGAGCGTGCGGCATTGGTTGCCGGTTCGGTACGGACCATTGACCTGGGCAACTTGGGTGCTGGCAACTATACCGTGCGGCTGACCGCTGGCGGCGAGCGTAGCACGCAGCGACTCATGGTGAAGTAACCGATCGAATTCGCATACGAAGGGCGTCCGCCGCAAGGTGGACGCCTTTCGCTTTTAGTACCGATCAGAGACAGCCGGTGCGCCCACCGTCCACAGGCAGGTTGATCCCGTTGATATACGCACCGGACGGCCCAGCGAGGAAGGCAACCGCATGTGCGATCTCTTCGGGCCGTGCGAAACGCCGCAACGGGATCTCGTGCAGCATCTCATCGGTGGCCTCCTGTTCGGTGATCCCGCTTTTCGTGCTCTTGTTGCGGATGATGCTTGCCAAACGCTCGGTTGCGGTTGCACCGGGCAGCACATTGTTCACCGTTATGCCGAATGGGCCAAGCTCATTGGCCAGCGTCTTCGACCATTGCGCCACCGCGCCGCGGATGGTATTGCTCACGCCCAAGTTGTGCAGCGGCTGCTTCACGCTGGTGCTGATGACGTTGATGATGCGCCCGTATTTGCGCGACTTCATGCCGGGGACCAGGGCGCGGACCATGGTCTGATAGGCGAGCAGGTGCAGCCTGAATGCGGCTTCGAACTGCGCGATCTCCGCCTCGTGGGCAGGGCCTGGCGGAGGCCCGCCGGTATTGTTCACCAGGATGTCGATGGGGGAGGTGATGCCAGAAAGCGCGGATCGGAGTTCGTCGGTTTGCGACATGTCCACCGCGAGAACAGTGTGCTGCTGGCCCTTGGTCCGGTCCAATGCGCTGGCCACGCGATCCAACGTGTCGTTCTCACGCGCAAGCAGGGTGACGCTGGCGCCCAGCGAGGCGAATTCCATTGCGATCGCTTTGCCGATGCCCTGTGATGCACCACCGACCAGAGCGTGCTTTCCGGAAAGTGTGACGTTCATGCGCCAAAAGTACCCCACGCCCCGTCTCGGATCCAGCGGTACGTGTTGGATGATCGCGTGCCGATGCCCACCTTCGCCCCAACGTTCAAAACCAAGATCCCCGATGACCCACAACTACCCGATACGAACCCTCACGATGGCCGCCTTGCTCCTGGTGGGCACAGTTCAAGCGCAGCAGATGAAGCCGCGCCCCGTGAGCGCGAAAGCCCGCACCATGTTGCAGACCAGGTCCTCAAGCACTGGCCTACAGAAGGTAAATGCCCCCAGCGCGCATATGAAAGGCGGCGGCGGCGGCGGCGACGAATGCGGCACCGCGCAGATCCTCACGGTGAACGCCAGCTGCTTGACCATTGCAGGCAGCACATTGGGAGCCACGCAATCCCAGGCCCCATTCTCTGCAACGGCTTCACCGCAGGAACCGCGGTCGATGTCTGGTTCACGTTCACGGCAACAGCCGCCACCACGACCATCACTGCTGAAGGTGTTGATGATTTCGATGTGGTGATGGAGGTCTTCGCCGGCACCTGCGGCAACCTCGTTTCACAAGGTTGTGCAGATGCGACTTTCCCCCCGAACGGATTGGTGGAGACGTACAATGCAGTGACCACGGTCGGGCAGACCTATTACGTGCGCATCTATTGCTACACGCCACCCGCCAACGTGAGCACGGAATTCACCATTTGCGCCTTCAGCGCTGGTGGAGGCAATCCTCCGCCCAACGATGCATGCGGCGATGCCGTGGTGGAGAATTTGACCGTGCCCGATACCCAGTCCTTCAGTGGCGACAATACCGGGGCAACGGTTGATGCACCGACCAACTTCTCCATCGTCTGGCATGCGTTCACCATCGCTTCTTGCGCGAACGTGGACATCAACTACTGTGTGCCCGGTTCGGTGTTCGACGATTTCCTCATCAACCTGGCTGTGGGCTGCCCTGATTTCATCACGGGCGTGCTCACCGGTACGGTCTCGGTGGACAACTGCACATTGAGCTTCGCACAACTGCCCGCAGGAACCTATTACGTGCCCGTGCTCGTGGACGCCACTGTAACTCCGATCGGGGCTTACACCATCGAAGTCTCAACCACGGCTTGCGGAGGACCGGGGTATTGCGATGCCGGTGCTGAGGGCAGCGCGGACTTCGATCTGGACGAGCGTATCGTCAACGTGAACTTCGCCGGCATTGACAACGATTCGCCCGACGTGGCACCTGTGCCACCAGCGTATTCGGACTTCACAGCGGTGAGCGGCTCGGTCCAGCAAGGAATGGACTATCCCATCAACGTGGATGTGGCCCGTACCGGCGCGAACACTTCCTATTCTGAGAACCAGGTACTGGCATGGATCGATTGGAACCAGGACCTTGATTTCGATGATGCGGGCGAACAAGTCTTCGTTTCGACGATCGGGTCGGTGGACATCTACACCGGCACTGTTTCAGTGCCCGCAGGTGCTGCCATCGGGTCCACCCGGATGCGCATCCGCTTGCACGACACGCATGACGGCAGCGACTATATCAATGTGATCAACGACACCCCTTGCGGTCTCGCGAGCTATGGCGAAGTGGAGGATTACACCATCAACGTCACCGGTGGGGGACCTACTCCTCCGAACGACCAGTGCTTCAACGTAGTGCCATTGCCCCTAAGCTTGGGCAACAGCGTCGGGTTCAGCGGCGACAACACCAACGCCACCAACACCAACGACTATGTTCCCGGCTCGGATTTCGATCCGATGGACCCCACGGTGTGGCATGCGTTCACCACCACGGAGTGCGCCAATGTCACGGTGGCTTACTGCAACACCGCACCCGCGTTCGGCAACGTGTGGATCTTCCTGACCCAATCATGCCCGGTCGGGAACAACTACGTGCTTGGTGCTTATGAGAGCACTTCCTGCGCTCCGAATTTCACGGTGTCGTATTTCAACCTGCCCGCAGGAACGTGGTACGTACCCGTGCTGCTCGATGCCGTTGCTCCTGACATCGCGCAAGGCCCATACAGCATCACGGTGAGCGCGACCGCGTGCGCCAGCCCAGGCAACTACTGCGAGGCAGGTGCTGTGAGCCTCCTGTGGGAGAAGATCAGCAACGTCACTTTCGGCACCATAAACAACAACTCCACCAGCGCCGCAGGCTTCGAGGACTTCACGGCCCTCAGCACCGATGTGGTCGGAGGCCAGAGCTACCCGATCTCGGTGACCATCTCCGGCGGCTATCCTACGGATCAAGTACTGGCTTGGATTGATTGGGACCACAACAGCACGTTCGACGCCGGCGAGATCGTCATGAGCTCTGCCTTGGGCGTTGGTCCGCACGCGGATAATGTGAGCGTGCCTTTGACCGCACTGCCGGGACCCACTCGCATGCGTGTGCGCTTGCACGATACCTATGTCGGCGTCGACTACCAGAACACGCCCAACCCCACACCTTGCGATACGAGCACGTTCGGGCAGGTGGAGGATTACACCGTGGACATGATCGGTATCATCACCGGCATCCAAGGCGCCAGTGCGACGCCGTGGATGGTATTCCCAAATCCCGGCAACGGTGACTTCACCATCGGCTTCTCGGGCGGAAGCGCCAAGGTGACCGTGGAAGTGCTGGACATGACCGGCCGCTTGGTGCATAGCGAGCTCCGCCAGTTCTCCACAGGAACCATGGAGCATCTGACATTGGCGGGCAAACTGGCCGCCGGCACTTACACGTTGCGGTTCACCTCGGACACAGTCCGGGACGAACAGCGCATCATTGTGCGATAGCCACTAATCGTTTTACTGAAGGGCCTCCGTCGATCGACGGGGGCCCTTCGTGCTTGAAAGACGAGTTGCGTCGATAGCCTGACCACTTTTACCATCAGGCATGAATGTGGAAAAATCGACCTGGATCCCAGTAGGGAGGGCTCTGTTGACGATGAATTTTGCACCCCTACAATGCACGCCCGATCCCTCGGGCTTTTTAGACGCTCAACCATGCGCATCACCTCGACCCTTCTTCTGATCCTTCCAACCGTCCTGTCCGCCCAGGTGAACGACCTGTGTTCCAGTGTAACACCCGATGCGCTTGCGGTAGGCAATACCATCGTATGGACCGGGGACAACACGGGCGCCACCATCGATGATGATTATGTGGCAGGGACTCCCTTTGCCAATAGCGGGATACCAGCGGTTTGGCATGCCTTCACCACTACGGCATGCACGGACATCACCATTGACTATTGCGGGTCCGATGCTTCGTGGAACGAGTTCTGGAATGCCTTGCTGCTCACCTGTCCGGGGAGCAATTCATTCATACCCACGCCGCAGTACAACTATACCGAGTGCCCTAACGGCAATGGCACCATGCACTTCCTGAGCGTGCCCGCAGGGACCTACTACTACCCTGTGTGGACGGAGGATCCCGGGGGCATTGGGCCTTACACGATCAATGTGACCGCCGTTGACTGTGGCGGAAGCACAGCCGTGAACGACAATTGCGGATCAGTGACGGCGGATGCGCTCGCGATCGGAGGTGCCATCACCCTGAGCGGTGATGTGACCTTTGCGACTTCCACCGGTGATTTCGCTGCCGGGTCACCGTATTCCGGTGCTCCGGTGGTGTGGCACGCATTCACCACGACCGAATGCGCCAAGGTGACCCTTTCCTATTGCGGGCTTGATCCGGCCTGGACCAATAGCCTGGGCTTCTTCGCGCGCGATTGCCCGGCGTCTGACCTGGTCCTCTTCAGCAGCTACAATAACACGGACTGCGTCGACGGTAACCGAACTTACATCTTCAATCAACTAGCGGCCGGGACCTACTACGTGCCCGTGTTGCTTGACCCGAACGATAACGCGAACGGCCCCTATGACCTCCTGCTGCAGGCGGAAGCCTGCCCGACCGCGCCGACCTATTCTGATTTCTGTTCGCAAGTGCAGTACCAGTCACTTGCCGTGGGCGCGAGCCTGAACCTGATCGGCGATAATTCCAACGCAACGGCCACCGGAGATTTCGTCGTTGGTTCGCCTTTCGCCGGCGCACCGGTCGTATGGCATGGGATCACCGTCACGGAATGCGCCAACATCAGCGTTGCGTACTGCGGCCTTGATCCGGTATGGGACAATACGTTCGGTTTCCTTGCCGTCGAATGCCCGGTGGCTTCGCCCATACTCTTCACCACCTTCAACAACACCGATTGCGCCGAGGGCAATCGCACGTACTTCTTCAACAACGTTCAACCCGGCGACTACCTGATCCCGGTGGTGAGGGATGAAGCTAACAATGCCGTGGGGCCCTACACCCTCGTGGTGGCCGCTACCAGTTGCCCGGTAGTTCCTCCAGCGAACAATGATTGCACGAACGTGACGGCAGAAGCTCTCGACATCGGTGCCCCGCTGACGTTCAGCGGCGATAACACGAATGCTACGAGCACGGGCGACTTCGTGGCGGGATCACCGTTCGTTGCAGCACCGGTGCTCTGGCATGCCTTCACCACCACCGAATGCGTCGATCTGGTGCTGGCCTATTGCGGGCAGGCTCCGATCTGGGGCAATACCCTGGGGTTCCTCACCTCCAGTTGCCCCGGTGATGCGCTGGTCTATTACAGCAGCACGAACACGACGGCCTGCAACGACGGGAACACGACCTACTTCTTCGACGACCTGCCTGCCGGCACCTATTATGTGCCGGTGCTGCGCGATGCTGCGAATGGCGCCATCGGACCGTACAGCATCAACGTCACAGCCGAGAATTGCCTCTTCCTCGCTGTGGATGCAATGGCGCGGCCCGCGATCAGCATCCGGCCCAACCCGAGCAACGGCGATTTCTTCATCGAAAACGTTCCCACCCCAGGGATGGAACTGGTTGTGATGGACGCCACAGGTCGTGTGGTGCATCGTGACCGGACGAGCGTCAGCGGCATCGTACCGCTTGCGCTGGCAGGTCGTCTGGCTCCCGGCCCATACCTTGTTGTTCTCAGCAATGATCGGGTTCGCATAGAGCAGCGTTTTCACGTCCGTTGATCTCTTTCCTGCAAGCACATTTCTCGTCCTCCATTCAACACAGAACTAGATGATGCCCTGTTTCTACTCGAAGCCCATCGCGCTAGCCATTGCGCTCTTCATGGGCCTGTGCCAAACCGCATTGGCGCAACCTGCCAATGACGATTGCGCTGGCGCGATCGAACTGATCCCTGGCGCCGCCTGCACACCAACGGTCGGCAATGTGGCGGGTGCCACGCAAAGCGTTCCGGCCGTCAGTTGCTCAGGCATCAACGGCACTGCCGATGATGATGTGTGGTACCGCTTCACGGCCACCTTCACCTCGCATCGGATCGAGGTTCAGGGAAGCAGCGGTTTTGACGCGGTGCTCGATTTCCGCTCAGGCCCATGCGATGGCGCCACCATCCGGTGCAGCGACCTGGCGCCCGCTGGCGTAGCCGAGTGGCTCACACCAACGGGACTCGTGATCGGCACCGAGTATTTCGTGCGCGTGTACAGCCGCGATGCCACGCCGCCGAGCACCACCACCTTCACCATTTGCGTACGCGAGCCTGTTGTTCCGGTGAACAACGACTGCGCGGGCGCCATCGCGCTTACCCCCAACCCAACCTGCGCGCCAACCATGGGCTCAGTGGCCAACGCCACCCAATCGCTACCGGCGATCGACTGCAACGGCGTGGGCAATGCCAACGACGACATCTGGTACAGCTTCACGGCTACCGAGGCCAGCCACACCATTGAGATGACGGTTCCCAGCGGCTTCTTCCCCGTGATCGACTTACGCAGCGGCGCTTGCAACGGGACGCCATTGGCGTGCAACGATGACGTCACGCTTGCGGCCACAGGACTCACGGTCGGCGAGACCTATTACGTGCGGCTCTATCACGTCTTCGGCGGGATCCCCAGCAACACCAGCTTCACCATTTGCGTGCTGGGCGCTGCACCATCGCAGTGTACGGCCGCCGCTGGTACGCTCACCGCTGCGGCTTCTCCTGTCTGTCTCGTCAATGGCAGCGCTGATATCTCGGCCACCACCAATGGCAACACAGTCGTGCCTGCTGGCTACGAGATCTTCTATATCATCACTTCCGGCCCAGGGCAGGTGGTTTATGACTTGAGCGCAACCCCTGGCTTGACCGTTACTGGCGCCGATGACTACACGATACGCACGCTGGTCTACGATCCTCTGACCTATGATGCAGGCTCGGTGATCCAGGAAGGCGTCACTACCGCTGCGGACATCGAAGCAGTGTTCATTGAAGGCGGTGGATCCATCTGCGGCAGCTTCGATGAGGTGGGTGCGACCGTCACCGTTGAGGAGTGCGTGTCCTGCGATGCTGATGCAGGGACCATCTCCCCGGATGCTACGCCCGTATGCCTGGTCAGCGGAAGCGCTGACATCGGCGCTACACCGGACCTGAACAGCACCGTGCCGCCGGGCTACTTCACTTTATTTGTTCTCACCCAAGGGCCGGGCCTTACCATCGTGGACGTCTCGGCTACGCCGAGTTTCACGGTGTCCGCTGCGGATGATTACACCATCCACACGCTCGTCTACGACCCCAATACGCTCGATCTCGGCGGTGTCGTTATCGGTACGACCACAGGCTTCGATGTGAGCGCGTTGCTGATCCAAGGGGGAGGAGCAATTTGCGGCAGCTTGGATGTGAATGGTGCAGCGATCAGCGTGCTCGATTGCGCATGCAATGCCGATGCGAGCACCCTGGACCCCAACCGTCCTGAGGTCTGCTGGCAGGACCCGGACCCAACCGCCATCGATGCGGCGTTCCCCGTACCGCCGACAGTGCCTAATGGGTACCTCGTTCTGCACCTGCTCACCCAGGGCGCACCGTATGTCATTCTCGACACCGCCAGCGTACCGTCCTTCCTCGTTAATGACTTGGGCAACTACATCATCCACACCTTGGTGTACGACCCCGCAACGCTGGATCTAAGCGGCTTGGTGCTTGGTTCATCCAGCGCGGCCGATATCAATGACCTGCTCATCCAGGGCGGTGGATCGACCTGCGGTAGCCTCGATCTCGTCGGTGCCGCCATCAGCGTGGTCGATTGTCCGGATTGCCCGATCGATGCTGGCAGCCTGGCCATCGATGCGGATCCTGTCTGCCTCGTCAACGGAACGGCCACTATCAGTGCCACGCCCAATGGCGACATCATCGGCATGGCTGGTATCGATACCCTCTACGTGCTTACGCTCGCCAGCGACCTCACCATCCTTGATGCGTCCGTTTCGCCCTCGTTCACCGTGAGCAACCCCGATGATTACATCATCCACACCTTGCTTTACGATCCTCTCACGCTTGACTTGGGCACCGTGGTGTTCGGGAGCACCACCGGCTATGAGATCGCAGATCTCTTCATTGAGAACGGCGGCGTGCTCTGTGGCGACCTCGACCTGAACGGGGCACCCGTCACGGTGGAGGACTGCACGGCATGCGATGCAAATGCCGGTGCGCTCATCGCCGATGCTACCCCGGTATGCCTTGTGGGAGGGAGCGCTGACATCAGTGCCACGCCTGACGGCAGCGCGGTGGTGCCTACCGGCTATGAGGTGGTTTATGTGCTCACGCAAGGGCCTGGTCTGGTCATCGTCGGCACTAATGCCTCCCCGGCCTTCACGGTGAACACTGCGGATACGTACACGATCCACACGCTCGTCTATGATCCCACGACACTCGACTTGGGCGACATCATCCCCGGCCTTACCACGGGCTTCGATGTGGATGCACTGCTGATCCAGGGCGGTGGCGACCTCTGCGGCAGCCTCGACGTTACTGGCGCTTTGTTCGAAGCAGTCGAATGCATCCCCTGCGATGCTGACGCCGGCACGCTCACCGCCGACGCCACGCCCGTATGCTTGTTCCAGGGCATCGCGCAGATCGGTGCAACGCCGAACGGTGACGCGGTAGTGCCGGATGGGTATGAGACGGCGTTCGCCCTTACGGAAGGGCCGGGCTTGGTGATCGTGGGCCTTAGCGGAGGGCCGGTCTTCAATGTGAACCTCGCGGGCTCCTACACGGTGCATACGCTCATCTATGATCCGCTCACGATCGATCCGGGCTCATCGAGCTGGGTGTTACCACCGGCTTCGATATCAACGCCTTGCTTGTGCAGGGTGGCGGCCTCATCTGCGGCAGCCTCGATGTCGTTGGTGCAGCTATCACGGTGAACGATTGCGCACCGGCAAACGACGATTGCGTGAACGCCTTCCCGCTGGCCGTGAACCTGGCCAGCAACTGCCCCGCATTGGCTACCGCTGGCAACAACTTCTACGCGACCACGGACGGCGCCGATGCCGGTTGCGATGATCCCGGCGCCGATCTACTGGACGTGTGGTACACCTTCAACGCCGGTGCGAACACGACCGTGGCCATCAACTTCGATGCGGGCACCATGGAGGACTGGGCATTGAGCATCCTCGATGGCTGCGCTGGCAACGAGCTGCTATGCCTCATCCAGCCCGCAGGCCCCATCGACTTCGCCACCGACCCGGAAACGGACTACATCGTTCGCATACACAGCAACCTCACTTACGGCAACGGCGGCGAATTCAGCATCTGCATCACCGGCGATGTGCCCACGGTGATCTGCGACGGCGGCTCGGTGCAGACATCCGATGGCTTCTTCTCGGTTGATGTTTGCCAGGACGCCTTCGCCGACGTGATCGACTTCGCAACCACCAGTGCAGCAGCCGAGAACTACACCTTCCTGCTCACCGATGACAGCAACATCATCGTTGCGCAACTGGCCGGTGGCTCGCTCGATTTCAACAGCGCTGCCTTGGGCGTCTATCATGTGTGGGGCATCAGCCATAATGGGGACCTGGTAGGCGCCGATCCGGGCCTTCTCGCCACCGAGGTGACCAGCAGCGGCACCTGCATCGACTTCAGCGACAACTTCGTGGAAGTGAACGTAGAGATCTGTTTCGGTCTCACAGAGGTGAGCAACGTGGCATGGAGCATCTTCCCTAATCCGACCAACGGCGACTTCACGCTGACCTACTCGGGCCCCGATGCTTTCACTACGCTCGAAGTGCTGGACATGGAAGGCCGTATGGTACACCGGCAAAGCAGTTCCATGTCCAACGGACAGAAGCTGGTCGTGGGCCTCAGCGGTTCCTTGGCCATGGGCGTCTATACCGTGCGCTTGAGCAATGCGGTAGGCAATGGTGCTTTCCGTCTGGTGGTGCGCTAACCGACCATCCAGCTCCCTTTCGAAGGGCGCCCCCGCACAGAGGGCGCCCTTCGCTTTTCAGGCCTTGCGTAACCTGCCTTTGTGACCCTGGGTATAAGCGGGCCATGAAAGCCCATGTTCTCCTCGGTTGCCTGCTCCTTTCTGCTCTGGCTCACGCGCAAAAGGAGCGAGAGCCCTTGGTGCTGGAGATCGTGGGCCGCATCACCGATGGGGAGAAGAAGCTCGAAGGCTGCCAGGTGACCGTGTACGATGGCAATGAAGTGGTAGGCGAGCAGACCACGGACAAAAGCGGTCGTTTCGGGCTGGGCCTTGGGCTCCAGAAGGAGTTTGCGGTCGTCTTCCAGCACGAAGGCTTCCTGCCCAAGCGCATGCTGGTGGACACACGCGCCAAGATCCCCGTGGATGTCATTGCCATTGCACCCATGGAAATGGAGATGAGCATGCTGCGCGCCGACAAGTACGAAGGCGCCGATACCGACGTGCTCGATTTCCCCTTCGCCATCATCAGCTGGAACCGCTCCGTGGGTGCTTTCACCCAGGACCAGCAATACACCGTGGACATGATGCGCGCCAATGGCGCCGCGCTGCTCCAGGCCGGGCGATCGGTGAAGCGCTGACCTTTCCCAACGAATTGTGCCAGGGGTGGCGGTGCGCCGCCCTTCTTCGTTGATGGCACCGGACTACCTTTAGCGGCACCCATCGATCACCATCATGCCCATCCGCCGTCCCTTCAACCTGCAAGGCTGGATAGCCGAGAACCGCGACCTGCTGAAGCCGCCCGTGGGCAACAAGAACCTCTACGCCGATGCGGGAGACTACATCGTCATGATCGTAGGCGGGCCCAATGCACGCAAGGACTACCACTACAACGAGACCGAGGAGCTCTTCTACCAGCTGGAAGGCGATATCGAAGTGGGCATCCAGGAGGATGGCCAAGCGGTGACGATCCCGATCAAGCAGGGCGAGATGTTCCTGCTCCCCGCCAACGTGCCGCACCAGCCGCGGCGGGGCCCCAACACTGTGGGGCTGGTGATCGAGGTGAAGCGCGATGACCGGGAGATGCTCGATGGCCTGCAGTGGTACTGCGAGAAGTGCAACAACCTGCTGCACGAGTACAGGTTCGTTCTCCACAACATCGAAACGGATTTCATCCCGCGCTTCCGCGAGTTCTATGGAAGCCTGGAGCACCGCACCTGCAAGAAGTGCGGCCACGTGATGGAGACCGACCCACGCTTCGTGTGAGCATGGCGGAGCTCTTCTCGATCGACATCCATACGCACATCCTGCCGGAGAACATCCCGGATTTCGGGGCCAGGTACGGCTACCGGGGCTTCATCCACCTGGACCATCACAAGCCGGGTTGCGCACGGATGATGATGGATGACAAGTTCTTCCGAGAGGTGCAGGCCAATTGCTGGGACCCTCAGGTGCGGATCGACGAGTGCGACGCACATCGTGTGCATGTGCAGGTGCTCAGTACCGTGCCGGTGATGTTCAGCTACTGGGCCAAACCACAGGACACGCTGGACCTCTCGATGTTCCTGAACGACCACATCGCGGGCATCGTGGAAAGGTGGCCCACACGCTTCGTAGGGCTTGGGACCATTCCCATGCAAGAGCCCGAACTGGCGATCAAGGAACTGGAGCGCTGCAAGACGATCGGCCTTGTGGGTATACAGATCGGTACGCACATCAATGGGATGAACCTCGGCGAACCGAAGCTGCTGCAGATCTTCCAAGCGTGCGAGGAACTGGGCATGGCGGTCTTCGTGCACCCGTGGGACATGATGGGCGCCGATCGCATGGACAAGTACTGGATGCCCTGGCTGGTGGGCATGCCCGTGGAGACGACCACGGCCATCGTGAGCATGATCTTCAGCGGGCTCTTCGAGAAGCTGCCGAAGCTGCGTGTTGCATTCGCGCACGGTGGCGGTTCGTTCCCCGCCACGCTCGGCCGCATAGAGCATGGCTTCATCGTGCGCCCCGACCTGTGTGCGGTGGACAACAACGTGAACCCGCGCGCATACATGGGCCGATTCTGGATCGACGCACTGGTGCATGACCCCACCGTTCTGCGCCATGCCGTGGACCTCTTCGGCGCCAACCGCGTGGCCATGGGCACCGACTATCCGTTCCCCTTGGGCGAACTCGTGCCCGGCGAGCTGATCAAGAGCATGCCGTACGATGCTGCCACGAAGGAGAAGTTGCTAAGCGGGACCGCGATGGAATGGCTGGGCGTGGAGCGGGCGCGATTCGCGTGATCTTGTTACCGCAACAGATTCACATGCCCGATGTCTTCGCGGTGCTTTCCGCTGAGCTCGGTGGCCTGCACCTTCCACACGTAGGTGTCTATGGGTGAAGCCACCCCTTGATAGGTGCCGTCCCATCGACCGTCGAGCTTGTCGGTGCTCCAGATCAGTTCGCCCCAGCGGTTGAAGACCAGGAGCTCGATGGTGCGCAGGTCCTTGCCCAAGGCGAAGAAGAAGTCATTGAAGCCATCGCCATTCGGCGTGAAGCTGTTGGGCACGTACAAGCTACCGGTGACGATGACGGTGAGCATATCGGTGTTCTTGCAGCCCAGCTCGTTCACGGTGGTGACGGTGTAGGTCGTGGTCTCTTCAGGTTGCACGTATGGAGAAGAGATGGTGCTGTCGTTGAGCCATTCGGTGGGAGTCCAGGTCCACACACCCTCTCCTGAAGCGGTGAGCTGCACCACGTCGCCGTAGTCTATGACCATGTCGTCACCGGCAATGATGGTCGGCCAGGGCTGAAGGTCCACTTGCACCCATGCGGTATCGGTGCAGCCGATGGCATCGAAAGCCACCAACTGGTAGGTGGTGCTCGCTGCGGGTGTGGCAATGGGATCGGCAATGGTGTCATTGCTCAAGCCAGCAGCAGGGGACCAGAGGTAGCTCACGCCGCCACTGGCTCCCAAGGGCACGGGGAAGCCCGGACAGATGAGCGTATCAGGCCATGCGTCGGCCGTGACGAAGACCAGGTCCACGAAGGCGCTGTCGGTGAGCGGCCCACAGGAGTTGATGAGGTCCACGATGTAGAGCGTGGGCACGGTTGGGGTGACGACTGGATCCTGCACGTCGAGGGTGCTGATGCCGTTGGCCGGGTGCCAGCTATAGGTGTCCGCATCATCCGCGATGAGCTGAACGCTGCTGCCCGCGCAGATCACCGTGTCCTGCAGGATCGCCTGCGGGTCATCCGAATACACCACTACGTCCAGCGCGTCGATGATGACACAGCCTTCCACGGTGTTGATCGTAACGGAATATGTCGTGTTCGCGATGGGTGTGGCCGTCGGCGCTTGAAGGCTTGCATCGTCCAAAGTGGCTGCGGGCGTCCATGCGTAACTGACCCCTCCGGTGGCATTGATGACGACGCTATTGCCTTCGCACACGCTGGTATCGGGGCCGGCTGCGGCCGTTAGTGGGAAGAAGTCCACGAGGACGTCGGCATCGTCACTGCCGCATTGGTCTGTTACCGTTACCGTGTAGGTCGTGGGCTGGGCAGGTGTGGCCACGGGGTCAGCGATGTTCGTTGCAGTCAACCCGGTGGCCGGAGACCATGCATAGCTCGTTCCACCAGAGGCCTGCAATTGCGCGCTGGCTCCAGGGCATATAGGCGGCACAGGCTCAACCGCTGCTACAGGCGGTGGAAGAACGGTGATGATGATGCTGGCTGTATCGGAGCTCACGCATCCGCTGCTGTCGGTAAGCACCATGGTCACGGTGAACTGGCCATCGGTGGCGAACACGTGCGATGGTGCTGGTGCGCTCGAGTTGGGGCTGTTATCGCCGAAGTCCCAGTCGTAGTCGGTGCCTCCCACACTGTTGTTCGTGAACTGCGCGGCATCACCGATGCAGATGGAGGTAGGACCGTTGATACCGATGATGGCCTGCGCCTGCGAGAGGTCGAACTTGAATACGCCCAGGTTGCAGTTGAAGCTGTTGTTGGTGTTGCTCCATGCGCCCGGCGTTGTGGGGAAATCATCCTGCGATCCGCAGCCTGCGCACACGGCGTGGTACACCGTGCCGTTCTTGTCGAAGCGGCTGGTTCCGCCATCGACGTGCTCGGCGCTGCTGGGGCCGCCGAAGAAAGTGGCGTAATTGAGGCCAACGGCCTCGGCTTCGAGCACGATCAGCCAGAAGTCGCTGCCGGTGCTGATGGGCTGGAACGCATCGGAGGTGGTGGGGCTGCCCGTGGCGGTGCTGGAGTTATTCCCGGCGTTGCCGTTGGTGGTGCCCGCCCATCCGGTGAAGTACACCTGCCCGCAATCGCTCACCAGGAAGGCCGTGGGCGATACATCCTGCGCCAGGTTGCCATTGCCGATGACGGTGCTCCACAGCGATGCACTGAGCGTGTTGTTGAACTTGTGGATGAACTGCGAGCTGTTCGCGTTGGTGTACTTGCCGGGCGTGACGGGATATGCGCCGTGCGACTGCCCAGCTACGTACACATTGTCATCCGTATCCAACTGCACCAGGTACGATTGGTCGTAGGCGTTGGTGCCCAGGTAGGTGCCGCTGAGCAAGGCGCCAGCCGCCGAGTACTTCATGATGTAGCCGTCCACGCCGCCATTCTGCGTGTTGTCCGCCGATGCGCCGGGCATGGGCAGCCCAGCCGACGTGGTGCCGCCGGTGACGAAGACATTGCCGTTGCTGTCGAACTGGACTCCGAAAGCGCTGTCCTCGCCGGGCCCGCCGATGTAGGTGGCCCAAAGCAAATTGGTGAGCGCCGGGTTCATGCGGAAGACATAGCCATCCTGCGAGCCGCCCAGCGCTGCCTGCGGCGCACCGGGCGTGGTGGGCATGTTCAGGCTGAAGGTGCTGGTGGCCACCACAGGATTCTCATTGGCGTCCAACGCGATCTCGCCGCGGAAGTGGTCGCCATAGTTGTGCGTGAGCGAGGTGTTGTTGTTGAGACCGTCCTGGCCTGTGCCGCCCACGAGTGTGCTGCCCACAAGTGCTGTTGCGCCCACGTTGAAGTGCGTGATGAAGATGTCGCAGCCACTGTTGTGGGAGTAGCCGTAACCGCCGAAGATGTTGGTCCAGCTTACAGGCCCGCCACCGACCGCGAAGCTGGCATCGTAAGCACCCGCTGTCGTGGGGTAGTCCGATGAGCCCGTCGTGCCCATCACGTACAGTTCGTCCTGCTCGTTCACCACGAGGCTGTGCGGTGCATCGGCACCGAACGCGCCACCGAGGTATGTGCTCCATACCAGGGCAGTACCATCAGGCGTCCACTTGCTGATGCCCACATCGATGGTGCCGCCGGCGAACACGCTCTGGTAAACGCCCAGGGTGGTGGGGTAGCCCGCGTTGAACACGATACCCCCGCCGTAGAGGTGACCACTGGCATCGTAAGTGGCTGTGCAGCCGAAGTTGTCCGCCGTGCTCCCTGTGTAGCTGGCGAAGGTGAGCATCGGGTCAATCACCAAACGTTGTTCAGGAGCGATGGTGCCATCAATGTCGAACGAGACGATGTTCCCGTTCAACCGGTACCGCGAATCGACGGCATGCCGCAAACGGTCATCCAGTCCGAATTGCGCCTCCTGGTAAGTGATCGGTGCCTCCTCGACCACATCGCCGGTCGCAAGCGAAACGCGCATAGCGCCACTCTCCACTCCCAATCCCAGCTGTCCATCGTACAACAAGCGGATCATGCCAGGATCGGCACCTGGCGCAACGAGGAAGTCGTACTTGATACCGTCCTTGCCGCTCACTCGCACGTCTATCCCCGGCCAGACGCCTTTGAGCAGCACTTCGCCGAAGATCCTGCAACCGCTTCCCCACTTCGCCGGGTCGTTGCCGATGAAATGATTCTCATAGTGGGCTTGCTCATTCGAGCCACTCGAGGTCTCCGCAATTCCACCTACGAAATTCACCCGGTATGCATGCGCCTTTCCATCGCCAGGGTGCTCGGGTTGGTGTGCATGCCCATGATGGCCCAACGGGCTTTCGGAGAATAGGACGTACGTGAACGCCGACTTCTCCACGAACATGACGCCGCCGGGTATCTGGGCCCGATAGAGCACCTGGGCGGGCCATTGGCCTTTGTTCTCAGTGAAAGTCGCCTTGGGGGGGCTGGCCCATACCCCGAGGAACAGGCAGGAAAGCAATATGGACAGGGGAGTGCGCAAGGGGCTGGCGGGCAAGCCAAATTACGCGTGGAAGACAGCCCGCCCGGGCCTTTAGTTGCTTGACCGGACAGCGGAACCGATGGGTCGGGAAATGCACCGGACCGGCTGGCTGGTGCCACGTACCTTTGGCCGCCCATGAGCGAGGCCATCAAGCACGAGTGCGGCATCGCGCTCATCCGCCTGCGCAAGCCGCTTTCCTATTACCAGGACCGATACGGTTCGCCCCTCTACGGGCTGAAGAAGCTGTACCTCCTCATGGAGAAACAGCATAATCGCGGCCAGGACGGTGCGGGCATCGCTTCCATCAAACTTGATCCCGCACCCGGCCTCAACTACATCGATCGCGAGCGCAGCACCGACAAGCAGGCCATCCAGAAGATCTTCGGGAAGGTGGACAAAGGCTATGCGGATGCGCTGGACCTGGACCCCGCCGCTGCGGCGGATGCCGGAGCTCTGAAGCGCATCATGCCTTTCCTGGGCGAAGTGCTCATGGGCCACCTTCGCTACGCCACCTTCGGCCGCAACGGCGAAGAGAACTGCCACCCGCGTCGTCGTTTGAACAATTGGATGACGCGCAACCTGGTAGTCGCTGGCAACTTCAACATGACCAACGTGGACGAGCTCTTCGACCTGCTCGTCTCCATCGGCCAGCACCCCAAGGAACGCTCCGATACCATGACGGTGCTGGAGAAGATCGGCCACTTCCTCGATGTGGAGAACGACCGGCTGGCCACTATCCACCGTCAGCTTGGGTACAACGACAAACAGATCACGCACGTGATCGCCGAGAAGATGGATGTGCGCCAGATCCTGGTGAACAGCGCCATGGATTTCGATGGCGGCTACGCACTTGCAGGGATGATCGGCCATGGCGATGCTTTCGTCCTGCGCGATCCCGCAGGCATTCGACCCGCGTTCTGGTATGCCGATGAGGAAGTCGTGGTGGTGGCCAGCGAGCGCCCCGCTATCCAGACCGCCTTCCACCTGAAGGCTGAGCAAGTACATGAGCTCACCCCGGGCCATGCGCTCATCATCCGCAAGGATGGTTCGTACGGCGAACAGAAAGTGCGTGAACCTCTGGAGAAGCGTGCGTGCAGCTTCGAGCGGATCTATTTCAGTCGTGGCAGCGACCGTGACGTGTACCGCGAGCGCATTGCACTGGGCCGAAGCGTGTGCCCCGCCATCCTGGATGCTGTCGATCATGACCTGGAGAACACCGTCTTCAGCTTCATCCCCAATACCGCCGAGGTGGCGTGCTATGGCATGCTGAAGGAGATGGAGGACACGTTGAACGCCGTGAAGGAGCGACGGATCCTTGACCTGGGACCCAAGCCCGATCCGGCCGAGCTGCGGAGGATCCTCTCCATGCGCCCTCGCCTGGAAAAGGTGGCGATCAAGGATGCCAAGTTGCGCACCTTCATCACCAGCGATGATGCCCGCGACGACCTCGTGGCGCACGTCTACGACATCACCTACGGCACGGTGCGCGCCGGACTGGATAATCTGGTGGTGATCGACGACAGCATCGTGCGGGGCACCACGCTCAAGCAGAGCATCCTGAAGATGCTGGACCGGCTGGAGCCTAAGCGCATCGTGATCGTGAGCAGCGCGCCGCAGATCCGCTATCCCGATTGCTACGGCATCGACATGGCGAAGATGGGCGACCTCGCCGCCTTTCGCGCAGCGATCGCGTTGCTGAAGGAGACCAAGCAGGAGAACATCATCGACGATGTGTACGACCGTGCAATCGCGATGGTGGGTCGGCCGTTCACTGAACAGGAGAACGTGGTAAAGGACATCTACCGGCCGTTCACCGCCGAGCAGATCAGCGACAAGATCGCCGAGTTGTTGACCCCCGAGGACATCAACGCGGAGGTGAAGCTCGTGTACCAGAGCATCGAAGGCCTGCACGCCGCATGCCCCGATCACACCGGCGATTGGTACTTCACCGGTGACTACCCCACGCCCGGTGGCAACCGCGTGGTGAACCGGGCCTTCATCAACTACATGGAGGGCAAGAACGTGCGGGCCTATTAGGTCACGCTCACTACCCGGCCCTTCTTCTTCAGTTTCCGCAGCAGTTTAGGCTTCGCCTTCAGTTCTGCGTTGCCATGCAGGACCACCAGGCACCCGTTGTCCACGTCCAACTTCGCCTTGCGGTGAAACAGCACATGGGCGCCGGGCATCACATGTAATTCACTGCGGTTGCGCAGTTCGACCTGGCATCGAACCTCGCCGATCACCGTTGACCCACCTGCGACGACCAATCGCGTGGGATGCGCGTAGCCCTCTTCCGCCTCGCCTACCGGGGTGAGCACGGTGGGTGTGCCTGACCGGTCGATCAATAGGCGGGCTCGGCTGGCGATCTTGAGGGCAGGCCAATCGGCATAGGGCGGTGGATGGAGCACGATACTGTCTCCGCACCAGCGGGTATCGTGGTCCAGCACGCGGTCGTCGTTACGCACGCGCAGTACGATGTCACCGTTGGTACGCTGCTCCATCACCTCGATACCGATGCCATTGAGGTGGATGGTGCGGTTGTCCGGTGCGGCGTACTTGTTCACCGCATTGCCCTGGTTGTTCAGCACGGTGAGCATATTGGCGGTGCTGGGGTTCGTACACATGCCCAGCTTGTGGCCCGGCGTGAAGGCATGCCGAGCGTGGCCGAACATGATCCCCTGGTCGTTCTTCACGCCATCACGGAACTCGATGCGGGGGACATAGTGCGTGCTTCGGTTCAGCTGTCCATTCTTATCCGGGCCGGCCAGCGGCATCTCCTGCTCCATGTTGCCGCTAAGGGCATTGGCACTGCGCTGGCTCACTTCATACGGCCGTGTCTCATTGCCCCACAAGCACTCATAACGCATGCGGTCATCGCGCAACGTCTGATCGAAGTGGCCACTGGCTAGCAATGGGCGCAGGTAGTCGCTGTGTTGGCCGAAGACATCATCGCCGTAACGGTTGTCGCGGTCCACTTGCACGTATGCGTAGATGCCCGGCACGGCACCGGCTACGCATGGCATCTCCACTTCATAGTGGAACTTGTCGCAGAGCACCCCGTTGCGCTTGTACGTCTGGTGGTTCTCCAGCCAGGTCCATTGCGCGTACTCGTTCTCGGGTATGAAGGGCAGCCGGATCCGCAGTGCATCGCCGCTGGTCATGAAATCACGCAGCACGTACACCCCGGTGTCGCCGTTGTACGGGTCGATGTCACCGCTGACGCTCCTTCCTCGTGCATCGCGTGCGTTGATCCGGTACTGCGCATCCTCTGCTCGCCATCCCAACCGGTCGCGGTCCCAGGCATTGCCGGTGAGGAGCGAGCTGTTGCTGCCGCCCATCATGCTCCAACCGCCTTGCAGGAAGGGGAAGTAGCTGGTGAACTGCGCTGCATTGCCGCCGCCCACGTGGAAGTTGTTGCCGCCGAATAGGAGGTGATTGTACTCGTGCTGCAGGATCTCGAAGGGCATGCCGTACATGCCTCCGAACCGGCTCTGCGAATCGCTCTCGAAGCCGAAGAGCTTGCCCGGGCTGCCGGGATCCACGCTGCCCTGGTTGTGCGTTAGGCCGCTGTTGCGGACGATCACCATCACGTGGTCGTAGCTGTGCGGTTCGTCGGCGCCTTGTTGCTTGGGCATGCCTGCTTTGCCGCCACGCTTCCACAAGTCGAAATCGGCGATGCTCAGGCCATGGTGCGTGCGCAGGGTGCCCATCTTGTTGGCCTCTTTCACCGCCAGCGCGCCGATACTGTGCGCATTGCCCACCGTAGGGTATTCGCTTTCACGAAGGGTGAGGATCGTGTCGATGTAGTCGCCGAGCACGGTGTATCGCCCGAGCGACATGTCGTGGTAGTAGCGTGTCACCTGGCCCAGGTAGGCGGCAGCGGGGCGTGGGTCGAAGGCATCATCCTTCCAACGGGGCAGTTTTCCCTTGGGCCAACCTTCGCCCGCCTCGGGTTGCGGATCGCGCGAAGGGCTCTTATCCCAGTCGATCTCGGCGAAGAGCAACAGGATGCGTATAGTGCCGTGCGGACTGAGGTACCAGCCGTTGGTGCTGTTCGGCACGCGAACGGTATCGACCTGTGCTGTGCAGAGGCTGCATCGAACAACAAGAATGAACAAGAAGAGCCAGCGCATTTGTCTCATCCCGGAATGCGGGAGCGCCAAGGTAGCTCTAGGCCTTCGGCGCCTTGTACAACGGCACAGTACTGCAGGGTTCGCCGAACATCAGGCTCTTCACCATGGGCAGGAGCTTCGTGCTCAGCTCCACGTACGCGTTCAGCGGAACGGGCAATTTGCTGCATCCCTTCACCACGATGCGCCCGCCACGGTATGGTTCGATATCCAAGGACTGCACGAACCTCGTGAACACAGCGCGCTCCAGTTGATCGGCATCGCCCTGGGTAACGAACGCCGCATGTGGTTGTAGTTGGGTGGCGACCAGCATGAAAGCCCAGGTGGGAATGATCGCATCCGCCGAGCAATGCACCGAAACGAACTTGTCCTTGTACTGCACCCAGTCGTGGCTTTTCACGAAGGCGCGCAGGTCATCCTCCTTCAGGGCTATCTCCTGCCAGAGCAAGGGCTTCAGGTCGAAGACCACCCGTTCACCTGCCGGATATATCTCTTCCAGGTCAAGGGTGATGATCCCGCTCGAAGCCACCTTGTTGATGATGGGGCTTTCGTCGCTCATCACATGAAGCCGAGTTCGAGTTGTGCCGCTTCGCTCATCATCGTCTTGTCCCATGCAGGCTCGAAGGTGATCTCCACCTTCGCGCCGTTCACGCCTTGCACACCGGCAACCTTCTGCTCCACTTCACCGGGCAGTGTTCCCGCCACCGGGCACGCCGGACTGGTCAAGGTCATCTTGATGTAAACGCTCGCATCGTCGCGGATCACCACGTCGTAGATCAGCCCCAGCTCGTAGATGTCCACGGGGATCTCCGGGTCATAGATGGCCTTGAGCGCGTTGATGATGCTCTCCTCCAGTTGTTTCTTCTCCTCGGGCGTCATGTCTTGGAGGAATAGGCGAGGGCGTAGCGTTTCATTTGGTCCATCATCGCGCTGAGGCCGTTGCTGCGGTTCGGGCTCAGGTGTTCGCGCAGGCCGATGGTATCGATGAATGTGAGCGGCGTTTCCAGGATCTCTTGGGGCGTGCGATCGTTCAACACGCGTACGAGCAAGGCGATGAGGCCCTTGGTGATCATGGCATCGCTGTCGGCGGTGAAATGCACGGTACCAGCGCTGAGCGGAGTCGAAGCGCGGTACTCAGCGTTGAGCCACACACGCGATTGGCAACCGCGCACGATGTTCTCCTCGGTCTTCTTCTCCGGCGCGATCAACGGCAGGTCCTTGCCCAGCTCGATCAGGTGCTCGTAGCGGTCCTGCCAGTCCGTGAACATGGCGAACTCGTCCACCACTTCTTGTTGGGCTTGGGTGAGGGTCATTCGTCGAAGGGGGCGCCCCCCCCCCCCTTGTTGTTGGGGGGGGGCCGGGGCTGGGGGGGGGCCCGGGCCCTCCTCGCCGGCTCCGCGCGGGCGCCGTGGGGGGGGCCGCCGGGGCGTCCTTTGTCTCCCCCCCCCCCTGTTCCCCCTTTTTCCCCCCCGTCCTGTGGGTCCCGTCCCCGGCGGCGCCGGGGGCGGCCCCCCCCCCCGGGGGGGCGGGGCCCGCCCCCCCCCCGTCTTCATCGCAACATCTTCACACCTTTCTTCACCCCAGCCACCATCGCATCCACCTCTGCGATCGTATTGAAGCACGCGAAGCTCGCCCGCGTTGTTCCGCTCACGCCGAAGCGGTCCATCAGCGGTTGCGTGCAGTGGTGGCCCGTACGCACGGCGATGCCCTGCTGGTCGAGCAGGGTGCCGAGGTCGTAATGGTGTACGCCGTCGATGACGAAACTGATCACGCCAACTTTCTCCTTCGCGGTGCCGATGATGCGCAGGCCATCGATGGCGAGCAGCTCTTTGGTCGCGTGCTCGAGCAGCGTGCGCTCGTGCGCGGCCATGGCGTCCAGGTCATAGTCCTGCATCCAGCGGATGGCCTCGCCCAGCCCGATGATGCCCGCGATGTGCGGCGTGCCGGCCTCGAACTTGAAGGGCAGCTTCGCCCAAGTGCTCTTCTCCAGCGTGACCGTATCGATCATCTCGCCGCCGCCTTGCCAGGGAGGCATGCGCTCCAGCAATTCCTCGCGGCCGTAGAGCACACCTGTGCCCGTGGGGCCGTAGGCCTTGTGCCCGCTGAACGCATAGAGGTCGCAGCCGAGGTCCTGCACATCGATCTTCAGGTGCGGTGCAGCCTGAGCGCCGTCGACCACGGTGATGATGCCCTTCTTCTTCGCTTGCGCGATCAGCTTCTTCGCCGGGTTGATCGTGCCCAGCGTGTTGCTCACATGGCTGATGGCAAGGATCCGGGTCTTGTCCGTGAGGATGTCATTCCGGCCCCGAGCCGGAATCGCGGACATGTCCCATTCACCACTGTCCGTGATGGGGATCACCTTGAGTACCGCGCCATGCCGCTCGCAAGCCAGTTGCCAGGGCACGATGTTGCTGTGGTGCTCCATGCCGCTGATCACCACCTCATCCCCTTTCTTAAGCAGTAGCTGACCAAGACTGGTCGCAGCAAGATTGATGCTCGCCGTGGTGCCACAGGTGAAGATGATCTCGTGCGCATGTTGCGCGTTGATGTGCGCACGAACGGTCTCGCGTGCGGCCTCCTGTGCCTCGGTGGCCTTGGTGCTCAGCGTGTGAACACCACGATGCACATTCGCATTGATCGTGGCGTAGTAGGTGCTCTCGGCCTTGATCGCGCGACGTGGCTTCTGGCTGGTCGCGGCGTTGTCGAAGTACACGAGCGGCTTGCCATGCACCAGCTCTTTCAGGATCGGGAACTGCGCACGGATCTCTTCTACATCGAAGGTGCGTTGTACTGCTGGAGAAGTTGAAGTGCTCATGGGTTCATACCGCAAAGGGCACAAAGAGCGCGAAGGGAAATGCACAAGTCGGCTGGGCCTCCGTGCGTCCTTCGTGTCCTTTGCGGTCGTTCTTCATCACAGCGTTTCCAGTTTCGCGTCGATGAGCGATGCGAGATGTTTCCTCCAGTCCTCGTTTGTGATGCGCTCTAACACATCCGTCATGAAGGCGTGTGAAAGCATGCGCCGCGCTTCGGATTCACTTACTCCCCGCGAACGCAGGTAGAACAAGCCTTTCTCATCCAGACGACCAATGGTGCAACCGTGGCTGCACTTCACATCGTCCGCGTAGATCTCCAGTTCGGGTTTGGCGAAGATGCGCGCGTCATCACCTTGCAGGATGTTCGCGTTGCTCTGGTAGGCGCGGGTGCGCTGGGCATCCTGCTTCACGTACACCTTGCCGTTGAACACGCCCGTGCCTTTCTCCGCGATGATGCCCTTGTAGAGTTCGTCGCTCGTGCAGTCCGGAACGTCGTGGCCGATGTAGGTGTGGTTGTCGCAGTGCGTGGTGCCGTTCAGCAGGTAAACGCCGTTCAACTCGGCATGCGCCTCCGGACCGGACAGCGATACGTTGATGTCGTTGCGGACCAGCGAGCCTTCCAGTGTCGTCGTGGAGATGCTATAATGTCCTTTTGCATCTACCTGCACGCTCTCCTGTGCGATGTGCGCGGCGGCATCGCGTTGGAGCTTGTGTACGAGCAGTTCGGCGCCTTCGGCCACGTAGCTCTCGCGGACGCTGTTCACCAGCGTCGATGTCACTTCGCTCGAAAGAGAGATGTGCTCTTCAATGACCTCGGCCTTGGCGCCTTCCTGGATCAGGAACAGGTCGCGCGGCTGGATCAGTTGTCCGCCATCGGTGGTGATGCGCAGCACGTGGACCGGCTTCTCCACGGTGGTGTTCTTGAACACCAGCAGCAGCAGGCCGTCGGTCGGTGCAGCGGCATTCATGGCGGAGAAGAGGCGTTCGTTGACCGGTGTGATGTGGCCGTAGTGGTTCCGGACGGGGCCATGCGACAGGTGATGTTGCAGGCTGTCGATCACAACGTGCGGCTGGCCTTTCAGATCATCGCTGAGGTCAGCGCGGAAGTGGCCGTTGACGAAGACAACACGGGTGACTTCGAAAGGCAGTCGGGCAGGCATTACAACGTTGGCATCGCCCTTGGGTGCGGCGTACGGCTGGTTGAACAGCTTGCCGACGCGTGTGTACTTCCACGCTTCGGTCTTGATGCTCGGAACAGGGAGCCCGTGTACCTGCTCCAATGCTTCGGCAGCACCGGGCCACGCACTGCCTTCGAGGAGTGGAAGCACAGTTGCCTTCGGGTCGATCGCGGTCATCGTGCTCATCACGCGTGCTCCTTCACCCAGTCGTAGCCCTTCGCTTCCAGTTCAAGCGCCAGTTCCTTGGGACCGCTCTTGATGATGCGGCCGTCGGCCATCACGTGTACCACATCGGGCACGATGTAGTCCAGCAGGCGCTGATAGTGCGTTACCACGATGAAGGCATTGTCCTTCGAGCGCAGCTTGTTCACGCCGCCGGCCACGATGCGCAGCGCGTCGATGTCCAGTCCGCTGTCGGTCTCGTCGAGGATGCCCAGTTTCGGTTCGAGCACGGCCATCTGGAAGATCTCGTTGCGCTTCTTTTCACCACCGCTGAAACCGACGTTGAGGCTGCGGTTCATCAGGTCCGGGTCCATCTCCACCAGCTTGGCGCGTTCGCGCACCAGCGTGAGGAAGTCCTTGCCGCCGAGTTCCGCCAGTCCGTTCGCCTTGCGAGTCTCGTTCAGCGCCGTGCGCAGGAAGTTCATGTTGCTCACGCCGGGGATCTCCACCGGGTATTGGAAGGCGAGGAAGATGCCTTTCCAGGCGCGCTCTTCGGGCGAGAGTTCGAGCAGGTCTTGGCCTTGGTAGGTCACGGTGCCGGCGGTCACTTCGTATTCGTCACGACCAGCCAACACGTTCGCGAGCGTGCTCTTGCCGGATCCGTTAGGACCCATAATGGCGTGCACTTCACCGGCCTTCACTTCGAGGCTTAGTCCTTGCAGGATCTCCTTCCCTTCTATGCGGGCATGCAGCCCTTCGATCTTCAGCATTGCGTCTTCTCTCGTTTCGGGTCGACCCGGTGGGTCGACGCTACATGGGTCATCCTACAGATCCTTCAAGGCTTACTGCCAACAGCTTTTGGGCTTCGACGGCGAACTCCATCGGCAACTGGTTCAGCACTTCCTTGCAATACCCATTCACGATAAGGCTCACGGCCTTCTCCGTCTCAATGCCACGCTGGTTCAGGTAGAAGATCTGGTCCTCGCCGATCTTGCTCGTAGTGGCCTCGTGCTCCACCATCGCGGTCGGGTTCTCGCTCTCGATGTACGGGAAGGTGTGCGCGCCGCAGCGATCGCCCAGCAGCAGTGAATCGCACTGGCTGAAGTTGCGCGCGCCCTTCGCGCCCTTGCCGATCTTCACCAGGCCGCGGTAGCTGTTGTTGGAAAAGCCCGCGCTGATGCCCTTGCTCACGATGGTGCTCTTGGTGCCCTTGCCGATGTGGGTCATCTTGGTGCCCGTATCGGCCTGCTGGCGGTTGTTCGTCACCGCAACGCTGTAGAACTCGCCGGTGCTGTAGTCGCCCTTCAGCACGCAGCTCGGGTACTTCCACGTGATCGCGCTGCCGGTCTCGACTTGCGTCCAGCTGATCTTGCTGCGATCGCCGAGGCACATGCCGCGCTTCGTGACGAAGTTGTAGATGCCGCCCTTGCCGTCCTTGTCGCCGGGGTACCAGTTCTGGACGGTGCTGTACTTGATCTCCGCGTCCTTCAGCGCAACGAGTTCCACCACGGCGGCGTGCAACTGGTGCTCATCGCGGATCGGTGCGGTGCAGCCTTCGAGGTAGCTCACGTACGCGCCTTCATCGGCGATCAGTAATGTGCGCTCGAACTGGCCGGTCATGGCCTCGTTGATGCGGAAGTAGGTGCTGAGTTCCATCGGGCAACGCACGCCGGGCGGGATGTAGCAGAAGCTGCCATCGCTGAACACGGCGCTGTTGAGCGCGGCGAAGTAGTTGTCCGTGCGCGGCACCACGCTGCCGAGGTACTTCTTGATCAGCTCGGGATGCTCATGCACCGCATCGCTGAACGAACAGAAGATGATGCCCTTCTCCTTCAGAGCGGCTTGGAACGTCGTCTTCACACTCACACTGTCGAACACGATATCCACGGCGACACCTGCAAGTCGCTTCTGCTCCTCCATGCTGATGCCCAACTTCTCGAACGTGGCGATCAACTCGGGATCCGCTTCGTCGAGGCTGTTGAGTGTGGGCTTCTTCTTCGGTGCGCTGTAGTAGTAGGCGTTCTGGTAATCGATCTTGGGGTAGTGCACATGCGCCCAGTGCGGCTCCTCCATCTTTTGCCAGATGCGGTAGGCCTCGAGCCGCCACTCCAGCATCCACTCCGGTTCGTTCTTCTTCGCGCTGATGAAGCGCACGATGTCCTCGCTCAGCCCCTTCGCCGCCTTATCGCTCTCGATGGCGGTGATGAAGCCGTAGGCGTACTCTTTCGAGGTGACCTCGCGTAGGATATCGTCGGTGTCCTGTGCCATTTGGAAGTTCTACCGCAAAGGGCGCGAAGGACACAAAGAGGCCCAGTCATCCTGTGCATTTCCCTTTGCGCTCTTTGTGTGCTTTGCGGTATCCATTTCTCTTGGTGTTCTTCAGATCGAGAAGCTCTCCCCGCACCCGCAGGTCCGGCTCGCGTTCGGGTTGATGAACTGGAAGCCCTTGCCGTTGAGGCCGCCGCTGAAGTCGAGGGTGGTGCCCAGCAGGTAGAGCATGCTCTTCTTGTCGATCACCACTTTCACCCCGTTGTCCTCGAAGACCTTGTCGCCGTCCTTCATCTGGTCGTCGAAGATCAGGTCGTACATCAGGCCGGAGCAGCCGCCGCCCTTCACGCCCACACGTACAAAGTGCTGGGGCCCACGGCCTTCCATGCCAAGCAGTTTGGTGACCTCGCTTTTGGCGTTCTCGCTAACGGTGATCATGGCTTATCTGGAATGGTTCTAAACTTTGAAGCGGCCCCAAAAGTACGGGGGAAGCGGGCTGGTTTTGCGGGTTGGACCGGTCCGTTTCGGAGGGCTTTGTCGGGCGGTGCGTGCGGACAGCCTACTTTCTAGCCACGCCGATCGACGGATAAACCGTCCACGCGCCGCACATGTTCACCCGGGATCAACGCAACATCCTCCACCTCGACCTCAACACCTTCTTCGTTTCGGTGGAACGCCTGCGCGAGCCGAAGCTCAACGGCAAGCCCGTGCTCATCGGCGCCGACAGCGACCGCGGCGTGGTGGCCAGTTGCAGTTACGAGGCGCGGGCCTTCGGGGTACGCAGCGCAATGCCCATGCGCATGGCGAAACAGCTCTGCCCCGAGGCGATCATCCTGCGCGGCGACAGCGGCGCGTACATGAAGAAGAGCGACGAGGTCACCGAGATCATCCGCGCCAACGTGCCGCTGTTCGAGAAGAGCAGCGTCGATGAGTTCTATGTGGACCTGAGCGGCACGGACAAGTTCTTCGGCGCGTGGAAGCTGGCTCGTGAGCTGCGCCAGCGCATCATCAAGGACAGCGGACTGCCCAACAGCTTCGGCCTCTCGGTGAACAAGACCGTGAGCAAGGTGGCCACCAATGAGGCCAAGCACGGCAGCGGCGAACTGCAGGTGGAGCGCGGTACGGAGAAGCCCTTCCTGGCACCCATGGCGATCGAGGCCATTCCGGGAGTAGGGGACAAGACCGCACACCTTCTGCGCAGCATGGGCGTGGCCCGGATCCGCACGATGCAGGAATTGCCCATCGACCTGATGCAACGCCTGCTCGGCGAACACGGCCCGGTGCTGTGGCGCAAGGCGAACGGCATCGATGACAGCCCGGTGATCGCGTGGCACGAGCGCAAGAGCATCAGCACGGAGCGCACGTTCGCACAGGACACCATCGACGTGGTGAAGCTGCGCGGCATGCTCACCGCCATGGCCGAGAGCCTCGCCTTCCAGCTGCGCAAGGGCCAGAAGCTCACCAGTTGCGTGGCCGTGAAGATCCGCTACGCCGATTTCAATACGCACCTGCGGCAGCAACGCATCGGCTACACCGCGTGCGATCACATCATCCTGCCCATCGTGCAGGACCTCTTCCGCGCGCTGTACGATCGCCGCCAGCGGATCCGTCTCATCGGCGTGCGTTTCAGCCACCTCGTGGGTGGCGGCCACCAGATGGATGCCTTCACCGACACCGAGGAAGCGATGAGCCTATACCAAGCCATGGACAAGATCCGCAAGCGCTTCGGCGACCGCACGGTGATGCGCGCAGCCGGCATGGGCGCGCACAGCATCGGAAGGATGGATAACCCTTTCGATGGGCAGGCGCCGGTGCTATTGGCGAATAGGAGAACCTAAGAGTAGGCCACAAATGCAATGGACTCCAATGGACGGGAATGGACCAGCCTCCGCCTCCATCCTCCTCAGGCCATTCCCGTCCATTGGAGTCCATTTTGAACGACCACAACCTTACTTTTAGAACCATGGAGAAACCCCAACGCCCGCAGATCCTACAGCCTAGCGGCGGCTACGAGAAGCTGGTGAGTTACCGAGTGGCCAAGCTGCTCTACGATGTGACCGTGCGCTTCGTGGACCGCTACATACCTGTTGGCAGCCGCACCGCCGACCAGATGGAACAGGCCGCGCGCAGCGGTGAGCGCAACATCGCGGAGGGCAGCAAGCTCAGCGCAACCACCAAGAAGTTGGAACTCAACCTGACCAACGTGGCGCGCGCCAGCATCGATGAACTGCGGAAGGATTACGAGTCGTTCCTGGAGCACCGCAAGCTGACGCTGTGGGCGCCGATGGACCCGCGCCGCAAGGAGCTGAGCAATACGCGCTGCAAGGATCCCGATGAAGTGGCGCGTTGGATACAAATGGTGTGGTTGCGAGAAATGGAACAGCGCACGCAAGCTGCTGAAGGCCCACGGACCACACGCACGCCACGCACCGTGAAGGACCGCGCCTATGCGGAGATCAGCGCCAACGTGGGCCAGACGCTTTGCAAGATCGCCATGCACTTATTGGACAAGCAGGTGAACAGCCAGGCCCGTGCCTTCGAGCAGGAGGGCGGGTTCAGTGAGCGGTTGTACAAGGTGCGGAACGAGGTGAAGAGGCAGCAGGCGGGGCATTGATGGTGTTCGCTCGACGAGTGCAATCTTGTCGCGGGAATAGAACCTTCCAACTATGGCGATACCAGACTATCAGACCGTGATGCTTCCGCTGCTTCAACGATTAGCGGATGGTGCCGCACATAGGCTGAGCGACATCCGAGATGACCTAGAGAATCACTTTGAACTTTCCGAGGCCGAAAGAAAAGAGCTGCTCCCGTCTGGAGGATCCATGGTGTTCCACGGAAGAGTTGGATGGGCGCGGACATATCTAAGAAAAGCAGGGCTTCTCGATCTGCCGACGAGAGGTTCCATGCAAATCACTGAGCGGGGGAAGCAAGTACTCGCGGAGAGGCCTACTCGAATCGACGTGGGATACCTCAAGCGCTTCCCAGAATTCATTGAGTTCCATACCACCAAACGCGAGACACCCACGCAAGAACCACTAGATGCAGCCGAGAACTCGAAAACACCCGAGGAGATTCTCGATGGTGCCTATGAGCAAGTTCGTTCTACAATAAGCCAAGAGTTGCTCGCCAAGGTGCAATCGCTAACCTGGATGGACTTCGAGCGCCTTGTGGTGCAACTGCTCGTGCGCATGGGCTATGGCGGCTCCGTGAAGGATGCTGGCCGCGCACTCACCAAGGGCGGGGACGAAGGCATCGACGGTACCATCAAAGAGGACAAACTGGGCCTTGATGTGATTTACATCCAAGCCAAGAAGTGGCAAACAAGCAATACTGTCGGCAGGCCTGAGATCCAGAAGTTCGTGGGAGCACTGGCCGGACAGGGGGCGAAGAAGGGAATCTTCATCACGACTTCGTCCTTCAGCAAAGAGGCGAGAGAGTATCAGCCCCGCAATGAGACCAAGATCGTCCTGATCGATGGCGAGGAACTCACCCAACTGATGATCGACCACGACCTCGGTGTGACCACACAGCGCACCTATGCCGTGAAGCGCATCGACAGCGACTTCTTTGGCGAAGAGTGATCACTCCTTCGCGATCCGGATCGCAGGGCCTTCTGCTGTCCGCAGCAGATACAGTCCGGGAGGCAGCGCTTCCACCTCCATCGCATTCCGCCCTGTTCGCAGCACGATGCCAAGCACCTCCTGACCGGAGGCGTTCAGCAGCATCGCTTGCGTTGCAGCGCCTGCATGGTCGATGAAGAGGACTGATGATGCCGGAATCGGGAAGGCGCGCACCGATGCGGTCTCTGCATCCACCACACCCGTGTTCAGCACCACCAGCACCGTATCCGTGCTCCAAGCGCAGCCGAAGGCATCGGTCACGATCGCGTGGTAGTCTCCTGTCTGCGTGGCGATAACGGAAGCGCTATCGCTCACAAGCGTGCTCTCATTGAAGTACCACTGCCACGCCGTGCCGCCGGTGGCCCAGAGCGAATCATTCAGCAGTTGCGCCGTGAAGCCGGGATCGGAACGCTCAGCGATGTACACCGTGTCGATGATGACCTGCCCGTTGGCATCGGTCACTTCAACGATGTATTCGCCTGGGCAGAGCGCATCAATCTCCTGCGTGGTCGCTCCGGTGTTCCACAGGAATGTGAAAGGTGCTTCTCCGTTGCAGAAAGCGACTGCTTCACCATTGCATGCGCCGGGGCAGACCTGATTCACCCATGCGCTCACGTGGAAGGTGGTGTCGATGCCAGCAACGATCATCGCGTCCCCGTTGCTCACATCATCAATTGTGGTGCTTCCGTAGGTAATGGCGCCCCAGAAGTAGCCACCGAAGTAGAGCTTGTGCGGTGCTGCGGTCTGCTGATGGATGCACAAAGGGATGTCCCGCTGGAACCCGCTCGGTCGCTGCGCCCATACCACGTCACCATCCGCTTCCACCTTGCTGATGAGGATGTCCTCACTGCCCAGTGCGGTGAGCGGTGTCCCAAAGAAGTCGATGGTGTTGTTGAACTGTGCGGCGATGTAGGCGTTGCCCATGCCGTCAGTGGTCACGTCCCACGCCAGGTCGCGTTGTGCGGACCCCGTGCTCTTTGCCCAGCGGTAGTTACCGTCCTGGTCCAACGCCATCAACAGGATATCATCGTTGCTGCTCACGGAGGTGAGCGTGTCGTCCGGCAGGAAGATGCTGCCCCAAAGGCGGCCCACCACGAAGAGGTTGCCCAGTGTATCGGCGGCGATGCCCATGCCTTCGTGATCACCGGTGCCATAGGAGTTCGCCCAGATCGGTTCGCCGTCCAGGTCGCAGGCGAGCGTGTAGAGCCTGGTGCTCGCGGTGGATGAGATATCCAAGCCACCGAAGCTGGCACCTGCCGAGGCGATCTGACCGGTGACGTACAAGCGATCCTTCGCCACGGCAATGGCGCGTGAGGATTTGCCCTGACCGAGGCCCGTGCTCGCCTTCGCCCATTGCACGGTGCCTGTGCTGTCATAGCGTGCCACCACAATTTGACGAGCGCTGTTACTGGGAACGCTGATGCCATCGAAGATGATGGTGCTACCTCCGCTGAATCCGGTGATGAACACGCCGCCATCATCGGACACAGCCACCCCACGCGCCTCATCGCTCGATGTGCTGCTGCCCGCGCGCCGCGCCCATTGGCAGTTGCCATCCACATCGTACCGGGCAAGGAAGATGTCGTCCGAACCCATCGAGTTGAGAAGGATCCCGTTCCCGAAGTCGGCATTGCCATCGTAGCTCCCCGTCACGTAGATGCGATCCCCCGCGTCGATCGCGATCCCGTATGCCCATGCATCATTGAAGCCTACGGTGATGCCGCGCACCCACTGGCAAATTCCGTTCGCATCCACTTTGGCAACGAAGCCGGCGATCGTGCTGCCCGGCGAGAGCGTACCACACCCGAAGTCCGCTGTGCCGCTAACGCTGCCGACCCAATAGGCGTTGCCTTGGCTATCGGTGGCGATGCCGAAGCAGAAGTCTGTATTGCCACCACCGCCTGCATCTGCGGCCCAGTTCCATTGCTGGGCGCTCGTAGTGATAGGACGGAGCATCAGGGACAAGAGGAGGAGCAGGGCAATTCGCATGGGCGCAAGATATTTCGTGCGGTTCCGCACCAGCCACGCCCCATTTCACCCGTTCGTGTGATCGCCTGTCGGGCGTAAGCCCCTCGAAACCATCTTGCTCGCATCAATCCCGACCCCCAATGCAGTTAGAGATACGCGGCCTCAGCAAGACCTATGGTAATGGCGTGAAAGCACTCGACAATGTGAGCCTCACCATTCCCACGGGTATGTTCGGACTGCTCGGGCCGAACGGTGCTGGCAAGAGCACCCTCATGCGGATCCTTGCGACGCTCCAAGAAGCGGATGCAGGCACCGCCACGCTTGGCGACATCGATGTGCTGAAGCAGAAGGACGAGGTACGCAAGGTGCTCGGTTACCTGCCACAGGAGTTCGGCGTGTACCCGCGTGTGAGCGCGTTTGAGATGCTGGATCACATCGCGCTGCTGAAGGGTGTGACGAAGAAGGGTGAACGCAAGGCGCTGGTGGAAGCCCTGCTGCAACGCGTGAACCTCTGGGAACAACGCAAGCGTCGCTTAAGCGGATTCAGTGGCGGCATGAAGCAGCGCTTCGGGATCGCGCAGTCGCTGATCGGGGAACCCAAGTTGATCATCGTGGATGAGCCCACGGCTGGTTTGGATCCGGGGGAGCGCAACCGCTTCTACAACCTGCTGACGGAGATCGGGGAGAACGTCGTGGTGATCCTCAGCACGCACATCGTGCAGGACGTGCAGGAATTGTGCAGCAACATGGCCATCATCAACAAGGGCAAGTTGCTCTATGCGGGCCCGCCGGACACGGCGTTGCGGGATATGCGTGGGAAGGTGTGGGAGAAGAGCATCGCGAAGAGCGAGTTGGACGGGTATGCGAGCAGCGGCAAATTGATCAGCAACAAGCTGGTGGCGGGAAAGCCCATCATCCACCTGCTCAGCGACGGTTCCCCGGGTGAGGGTTTCGCTGTCGCCGAGCCGAGTCTCGAGGATGTTTTCTTCGGCTTCATCCATGCTGGCGACAAAGCACCCGTGAGCGCATGATCGCCCGCTTCTTCCTCTTCGAGCTGCGGTACTGGTTGCGCCAGCCAATGGTGTACATCTTCTTCCTGGTGTTCGGGATCTTCGGGTTCGGCTTCGTGGCCTCACCGAACTTCAGCATGGGGGCCGTCGGCAACACCTTCAAGAACGCGCCCTACATCGTGTACATCATGTATGCGATAATGTCGTTCATCGGCCTGCTATCGGTCACAGCCTTCGTGAACGGCACCGCCATCCGCGATTTCACGAGCAATACAGCGCAGATCGTCTTCTCCACACCGGTATCGCGCTTCAGTTACTTGGTCGGCAAGTTCCTGGGGAGCACGTTCATAGCCTCGCTGCCCTTGCTAGGTCTTTCGTTGGGCGTGCTGATCGGCAGCCACATGCCCTGGTTGGATGCGGCACAGGTAGGGCCGAACCATGTGGTGCCGCACCTGCGGGCTTTCCTGATCTTCGGATTGCCGAACGTCCTGTTCAGCGCAGCGATCATTTTCGCGGTGGCCGTGAACATGCGCAGCACCATGGCGGCCTTCATCACGGCCATCGTGCTCATCGTCGGCTACTCGGTCTCGGACAGTTTCACCAGCGACCTTGAGAACGAAACGCTCGGCGCATTGCTGGATCCCTTCGGCCCGAGTGCCGTCGGCTTGATCACCAAGTACTGGACGGTGCAGGACAAGAACACGCTGGAACTGCCTTTCACGGGCGTGCTTCTTTGGAACCGCTTGCTGTGGATCGCGGTCTCCGTGATCGTGTTCCTGGTCGGCTTCTTCCGCTTCTCGTTCACGGATCGTGTGCAGAAGGTGAAGGCGCTTCAGCCGGACGCGTTGCCCAGCCCGTCGTTCTCCACCGCAGCGCTTCCAACGGTCACCATGAACTTCGGGGGTGCCGCGCGGCGCAAGCAGTTCGCCACGCTCTTCTGGAGCGAGTTGAAAGGCATTCTCAAGAGCACGCCGTTCATCATCATCATGTCACTGGGCCTGTTGCAGCTCTTCACCTCGCTGGCCTTCGTCACGAGCATGTACGGCAACACCAGTTACCCGGTCACTTACGCGGTGATCAATTTGGTCGAGGGTTCGCTCACGCTCTACCTCATGATCATCATCGTGTTTTACGGCGGTCAGCTCATCTGGAAGGAGCGTGACCCGAAGATCGACGGCATCGTGAACGCCCTACCCTTGGCCACACGCACGGGGCTGCTGGCGAAGCTCGCGGCGTTGGTCGGCGTGATCGTGGTGGTACACCTCTTCGCCACACTGGCAGGGATGATCACACAGCTGCTCAATGGCTACACGCGCCTGGAACCGGTGGTGTACCTCAACTACTTCATCATCCCGAGCACGATCCAGTTCATCATCTGGGGATGCCTGGCGATGCTGGTGCATGTGCTGGTCAACAACAAGTATCTCGGCTTCTTCGTCTTCATGGTCATCTTCATCCTGAACGCGTTCGGGTGGAGCGGGCTCGACGTGGAATCCAATCTGGTGCAGATCAATGGTTCGTCCGGACTGCGGTATTCCGATATGAGCGGTTTCGGGCCGTTCCTGAAGAACTGGCTCTTCTTCCGGGCCTATTGGCTCGTGTTCGCAGCGCTGCTCATCTACGTGTGCTACCTCTTTCTGGTGCGCGGTAACGACACGACCTTTCGTTGGCGGTCCTTCCTGGCGAAGAGTCGCTTCCAACGATCCTGGCCTGTTGCCGCTGTGCTTGGAGGCATTTGGGTGCTGATGGCGGGCTTCGGCTACTACAACACCAAGGTGCTCAACACCTACCGCACCAGCGATCAACAGGAAGAGGACCAGGTGCGCTACGAGCAGACGTACAAGCGCTATGAGCACATGGTGCAGCCGCACTATACGGATGTGGAGTACACCATCGAGCTGGATCCGGCGAAGCGGAGCATCCACTACACGGCGGACGTCACCTTGAAGAACAAGTGGACTGGGCCGATCGATACGCTCTACTTCAACGTGCCGCACCGGATGGATGTGACCATCGACATCCCGGACGCGGAGCTGGTGCTGAACGACGAGGACCTCGATCAGCGCATGTATCGTCTGGCGCGGCCGCTTAATACTGGTGCGGAGATCCGTATCAAAGTGACCGGCGGGTGGGAGCCGAAGGGCATCGAGAACCGGACAGGCTTCACCGGGCTGCTGGGCAACGGGTGCTTCTTCAACAACATGGAACTCCTGCCGTCCATCGGTTACTCTGCCGGTGGTGAACTGCAGGACCGCGCGGACCGTCGCAAACACGGCCTACCGCCGAACGACCGCGCACCCAAGCTCACCGATGATCCGGCGCCACGCATGCAGAACTACCTGATGGCGAACAGTGATTGGGTGAACGTGCGCACCACCATCGGCACGGCCGTGGACCAGATCGCCATCGCACCGGGATCATTGAGGAAGGAATGGGTGGAGAACGGCAAACGGTGGTTCCGTTACGAGTTGGACCACAAGGCCCTCAACTTCTATTCGTTCATGAGCGCACGCTACGAGGTGGCTCGGGAGAAGTGGGATCCTTCGACGGGCTCCGGACAGAGCGTTGACCTAGAGGTCTACTACCAGAAGGAGCACGCGGTGAACGTGCCGCGCATGCTGAACTCCATGCGGAAGTCATTGGCGTATTACAGCGAGCACTTCGGGCCCTACCCACAGAAGCAGGCACGCATCATCGAATTCAGCAACTTCCAGGGGACCTTCGCACAGGCCTTCCCCGGCACCATGCCTTACAGCGAGAGCATCGGCTTCATCACGGATCTCACCGCCAAGGAGGATATCGACATGGTGTTCTATGTGGTGGCGCACGAAATGGGGCATCAGTGGTGGGCGCACCAGGTGATCGGCGCGGAGATGCAGGGAAGCACGATGCTGAGCGAGAGCATGGCCCAATACAGTGCCCTGATGGTGATGGAGAAGGAGTACGGCCGCGCGCACATGCGCAAATTCCTGAAGTACGAGGGCGACAAATACCAGAACGCACGTGGCTCGGAGGAACTCGGCGAAACGCCGCTGATGCGCGTGGAGAACCAGGGCTACATCCACTACAACAAGGGGAGTGTTGTGCTCTATTGCATGCGCGAGTTCCTTGGGGAGGACACGTTGAACAAGGCCTTCCGTGCGCTGGTCGATTCCTTCGGCTACGCCGAACCGCCATGGCCGACGGCGCTGGACATGTACCGCGAGATCCGGAAGGTGACACCGGACAGCCTCATCTACTTGCTGGAGGACCAGTTCGAGTACATCACGCTCTACGACAACCGCGTGACGGAAGCCACCGCCACAATGAACGCGGACAGCAGCTACTCCGTCACGGTGAAGTTGACGGCGGAGAAGGTGCATGCCGATTCCGTCGGCCTGGAGCTGAAGGTGCCCATGAACGACTGGATGGACATCGCGGTGATGCGCCGACCGGTGTTCGGCAAGAACGCAAAGAAGGAATTGAACGACGTGCCGTTGGTGCAGCGGCGTGTGAGGTTGCGTTCAGGAGAGAATACGTTCACGCTCAACGTTGCGGAGAAGCCGCTGGCCGTGGTGATCGATCCGGACCATCTGTTCTTCGACCGGGTGCCGGAGGACAATAGGAAAAAGGTCGAGATCGAGAAATAGGGGCCTGTGATCATCGACCCCTACTTCTCCCCGTATCGCGGATCCGCCTTCCACAGCAGTTTCTCCATGAACTGCGTGCGCAGGCTCACGTGCCCGAACTCCTCTTCCACGTAACCGGTAAGGCGGTACACGCCGCGACCACGGAAGGGGAAACGCTCCGCCACGGAAGGGAACTGCGTGCTGTCCCAGAAATCACCGGCGGTGTCGATGAAGGAACCGAAGCTCATGTAGGAACCGGTGTTCGTTGTCGTGGTCTTCACGTGGATCATGTAGCCGAGCATGGAAACGCGCTGGCCGATGTGCGCATGCATATCTCGCTTGAGGATGAGTGCAGGTGAAGGAGGCAAGGGAGGAGAAGGAGGGTCATCCGTTGCCCCGCCTCCCTTGCCTCCTTCACCTCTCTTGCCTGCATTGTGCTCCACCAACGAGAACGGGTCGCACAGCGGGAAGCCCAACAGGTCCAGCTCGTCGTATGCATCGGCGAGGGGGTAGTGCTGCAAGTCGGGCAATTTGGGTTCTTCCACCTTGGTGATGAAGAGGTCGCCATCGGTGCTCACGCTCGCAGGCCGGTGCAACAACGTAAGGTCCCACAACAACGAAGGCTTGCTCTTTCCGGTGAAGCGCAACGCGCCTACGCGAATGAGGATGCGCGCCTGTTCCACATGCAACGGCACACGCTTCAGCAGGTCCTGCAGATCGGTGAAGGCCCCGTTGCGGCGGCGCTCGTGCAGGATCAGTTGCACCGTTTCCGATTCGAGGCTCTTGATGTTGGCGAGGCCTAGGCAGATGCGGTTGTCTGTTGTCGGCTGTTCGTTGTCCGGTCGCGCGGATCCGCGCGCGTTGGCCGGGGTGACGACCTCACTGACAACGGACAACCGACAACGGGACCCGCTGACCAGCGAACACAGCTCATCGCTCGTATTGATGCACGGCGCTTCGATCGTCGCGCCCGCGCGTTTGGCTTCGTGCAGGTAGAACTCGGTGTGGTAGAAGCCGCCGAAGTTGTTCGCCACGGCCACCATGAACTCGAGCGGATGATGCGCCTTGAGGTAGAGGCTCTGGTAGCTCTCCACCGCATAGCTGGCGCTGTGGCCTTTCGCGAAGCTGAAGCTGGCGAAGCTTTCGATCTGGCGCCAGATCTCCGCCGCCTCGGCATCGGGATGGCCTTTCGCCTTGCAGTTGGCGAAGTACTTCTCCTGCACCACCTTGAACTCCGGCCGTTCGCGGAAGCGCGCGGTCATGCCGCGACGCAGCGTGTCCGCTTCTTCCAGGTCGAGGCCCGCGTAGTGGTGCGCCACCTTCAGCACGTCCTCTTGGTACACCATCACGCCATAGGTCTCGGGCATGATGCGCAGCAGTTCGGGCGGCGCCTGCTTCACGCGCTCCGGGTCGTTGTGCCGCAGCAGGTACTCGCGCATCATGCCGCTCTCGGCCACGCCGGGGCGTATGATGCTGCTGGCCGCGACCAGGCCCAGGTAGTCGTCCACCTTCAGCTTCTTCAGCAGCATGCGCATGGCCGGGCTTTCCACATAGAAGCAGCCGATGGTGTTGCCCACGCGGATCAGGTCCTTGATCGCGGGATCTTCCTTGAAGCGTGCGATGTCGTGGATATCGATGCGTGCGGAAGAGGGTGAGGGAGGGGAAGGAGGCAAGGGAGGCTGCACTCCGCCTCCTTCTCTTCCCTCACCTCCCTGTCCTCTCTCCCCCTCATTCACCAACTCCACCGCATCCCGTATATGCCCCAGCCCGCGCTGGCTGAGCAGATCGAACTTGTGCAACCCGAGGTCTTCCGCTTCCAGCATGCTGAACTGCGTGACGGGGAATCCTTTCGGCGGACGATGCAACGTGGTGTAGTGCGTCACCGGCTTCTCCGTGATGACGATGCCGCCCGCGTGGATGCCGAACTGGTGCGGCATGCCGAGCAAGTGCTTGCTGTAGCGCACCACCGCTTGCGCCACCTTGTCCAACTCGTTACCGCGTGCAGTGGCACTGGGCCGACCGCGCGCGTAATAGCCGCGATCGCCCTCGGAGAGCGCCTCGATCTCCGCTGGTGGCAGCCCCACGGCCTTGCCCAGTTCGCGTATGGCACCGCGCCATTGGAAAGTGGTGTAGGTGGCGATCTGCGCCACATGGTGACGGCCGCCTCTGCCTTCGTTGTGCTTGGCGAAGACGTAGCGGTAAACCTCATCGCGGTCCTTCCAGCTGAAGTCGATATCGAAGTCAGGCGGTTTCTTGCGGGCGGTGCTGATGAAGCGCTCGAAGTAGAGGTCGAGCTCGATGGGGTCCACATCGGTGATGCCCAGGCAATAGGCCACCAAACTGTTGGCGCCGCTGCCACGCCCCACATGGAAGAAGCCCTTGCTGCGTGCGAAACGCACGATGTCCTGGTTGATGAGGAAGTAGCTGATGAAGCCCATGCGTTCGATCACATCGAGCTCGTGATCCATGCGCGCCAGCACCTTGGACGAGGCATTCGGATAACGGTATTGCATGCCTGCGCGCGCATCACTGTGCAGGCGCTCGCGGTCCAGCGCTTCACTTGTTCCGAAGACCTTGCGTGTCTTGTCCGTGCTGTCGAAGGCGATGGAGCAATGTTCCAGCAGGCGCGCGGTATTCTCCAGCAGTGCGGGGAAGTCGCGGTAGACCCGGCTTGTCTCATCTTCACTGCGGAAGCATTCATCGGCCTGTGCGAGTTCCTCCTTCGGTAGCATGCTCACCACCGTGTTCTTCGCCACGGTGCGTAGCAGGCGGTGTACGTTGAAGTCCTTCTTGCTACGGAAGGTCACCGGCAGCAAGGCCACCAGGTCCTGTTGGCGTTTTGCCCAAGGGCTGAAAGGCAAGCGTGTTAGATCGCCGGGCTTGATGCCCACGCGTTCGTTCGAACGCAATTGCGAGGGCGCCGCGTTGAACGGATAGAGGAAGAAGGCGCCGCTCAATTCGGGGGCGCGTTCGGGGAGTGTTTCGCCATCGAGCAGATGCGGGCTCAGCAATTCGTTCAGTTGCTGGAAGCCATCGTTGCTCTTTGCAATGCCGATGTAGAGGAGCTTCGGCCCCTGGCGGAATTCGATGCCAGCGATGGGGCGCACATCGAAGCGCTTGGCATCGCGCACGAAATCGGATATGCCGGCCGTGCTGTGGATGTCGGTGAGCGCGAGCGTGCGCACGCCGGCCTTCTGCGCTTCTTCCAAGAGCACATCGGGCTTCATCACCCCGTACTTGAAACTGAACCAGCTGTGGCAGTTGAGGTGCATCAGTGGGGATCGACGGGAAATGCGGCGATCCGTGGCCCAATAAGGTAATGCGGCGGCGCTTCAGCGAGCGCCCACTTAAAGTGGAACTTCGCGGCCGCATGACAGAGCAGACCTCCCGCACCGAACTATCCGCCTTGGGCGAGTTCGGGCTTATTGACCGAATTGCCTCACGGGTGCAATTGCAGAACGCCTCCTCCATCAAGGGCATCGGCGATGATGCCGCCGTGATCGACCCTCAAGGGCTTCATCACGTGGTCACCACCGATATGCTGGTGGAAGGCGTCCACTTCGACCTAGGCTATGTTCCGCTGAAGCACTTGGGCTACAAGGCCGTGGTGGTGAACCTCAGCGATGTGTACGCCATGAACGCCACCCCGAAGCAGATCACGGTGGCGATCGCGCTGAGCAACCGGTTCCCGGTGGAAGCAGTTGATGAACTGTACGAAGGGATCCAGCTCGCCTGCACGCACTACGGCGTGGACCTCGTGGGCGGCGATACATGCAGCAGTCCGAGCGGATTGGTGATCAGCGTCACGGCCATCGGGTCAGCAGCAATGGAGGACATCGTTTACCGCAGCGGTGCGAAGGACAACGACCTGCTGCTGGTGAGCGGCGACCTCGGTGGCGCGTACATGGGCCTGCAAGTGCTGGAGCGCGAAAAAGCCGTGTTCAAGGAAACAGGCGCGCAGCCGGACCTGGTCGGTCACGATTACATCCTTGAACGACAATTGAAGCCCGAGGCGCGCAAGGACATCGTGGGACTACTGCGAACGCTTGGTGTGAAACCCACCAGCATGATTGATGTGAGCGACGGGCTGGCGAGCGAGGCTCTGCACCTCGCCCACAATTCAGGCCTTGGCGTTCGCATCTACGATGAGAAGATGCCCATCGACCCGAGCACCTACCAGACCGCGCGCGACTTCAACCTGGACCCAACGACCTGCGCGCTCAATGGCGGCGAGGACTATGAGCTGCTCTTCACCATAGCGCAAGCCGACTACGAGAAGATCAAGGCCAATCCCAGCCTCACCGTCATCGGCCACATGACCGACAAGGCCAGCGGGTGCTTGCTCGTGGACAAGCAAGGCGGCCTGCACGAGCTGCGTGCGCAGGGATGGGATGCGTTCTTGCGGAAGTGACGATTCACTCCTTCACCACCCGCACGGTATTCCCTTGCCCATCGCGCAGCAGGTAAATGCCTGCGCCCAGCGCGGAGATGTCGATCGTGTTGATGCCCGGCACCAAGGTGGTGCGCAGTACTGTTTGCCCGGCCGCCGAAAGAAGCGCAGCAGGAGCGGAGCGCATGGCCGAAGAGCGGATCATGACGTGGTCGTTCGCGGGAACAGGCCATGCAGAGAACGCCGCGATACGGTCCGCTTCCGCAGTGCCCGTACCAAGCCCATCGATTCTGCCATCCACAAAGGCCTGCAGTCCACCCATGTTCACCGTAGTGCCAACGATGGTGTACGGGCCGCTCACGTGTCCTGTGAAGTACACCACGCCATCGGCATCGCAGGAGACCGATTGAGCGTTGATCGCACTTGGGTTGCTGGTTACCGCCCATTGTGCGGTGCCATCGTTGCTGAAGGCTACCACGGTTTGTGCGTACGCCCCGAGCGTGATCGCATCGCTTACGACACCGTTGCCCCATTGCGTTTGGCCACGCACGGTGCCGGTGAGGTACGCGTTGCCCGCTCCATCGCAATCGATACTGCGCATACGGCTTTGGGCCATGTCACCGTTGATGTTGCCACCGGAGGGTGCGCTTTCTCGGCCCCAGAGGAACTCGCCGAGGCTGTCCACCTGCACGATGAACACATCGCTTACCCAATTGGGACCATTGAACTGCACGTTGCCGAAGGTGGTGGCGCCCAGCGTGGCACCGCTGATGAAGGCGTTCCCCCAGGGATCCACGGCCAGGTCCGGGCTATGGAACGTACCGGCATGCGCTACTTGCGCCCAATGCCCACTGCCGTCCGCGCGCATGCGCAGCACGAATATCCCATAGGTCTCGGTCACAGGAATCGAGAGGCCACCGAACGCGAGAGGGCTTTCGTTGAGGCCCGTACTGCCGGTCACGAAAAGGTTGTTCCACGCATCGAAACCGAAGCCGCCCAACGAGCGGGTGCCGCTGATCGTGATCTCCTGACCATCATTCCCTTGTGCATCCACGGAAATCAGCCGGATGGCCTCGAATTCTTCGAGACCGTACCATAGTGTTCCGTTCGCATCGAATTCCAGGGCAGGTATCCCTTGGCCATTCGGATGGGCCATGCTCAAGTTGCGCGCCCAAGCAAGACCGAAGGTGCTGCCGTCGAAGGCCGCAAGAAAGAGGTCGGTGTCGAGGAAGCCGCTGGTGCCTCCGATGGCATTTCCATCACAGAATTGGATGGCGCCCATGAAGCGGCCAGCGACGTAGATCGTTCCATCGTTGCCCACTGCCATGCTCTCCATCGACACGGAATCCGCCATGGCGCAACTCGCGAAGGCAATACCCGTGAGCGGGTCGACCCAGTCCACCGAGATCGAACTGAAGATATCCTGGCCGAAGGACATCGCCGGCCCGAAGCCCCGCACACCACCCACAAGGCCATTGGTGGAGGCGCGCACCTGGTGGTTGGGCATCTGGTAGTTCATCGTCCAGCCGACCGGAGCCGAATTCAGCCAGAGCAGGTCCTGGCCAGCCAGCGGCTGAAAGGCCGCGCAGGGCAGGGCAATGGCCAATACCGAGAAGTAGTGTTGCATCATGTGTGATGTGGTTGCAGGAAGACCGCCCAAACGCTGACGGCGTTGCCTGCAAGTTAGCCTCAAGCTGCACGGCCCAAGGCGATGCGCCGCTTGATCCGCATTGAGAAGGGCTCGCCCGTGATTTTGCTTTCAGCCCATGCGATAGGATCGAAATGATCGAAGACGACATGCTCGCCAGCCTCGTCGGCCAAGGGTAGCACTGAGGCGTGGAAGCGTTCTAGGAGTTCCTTCCTCGCGGACGCGTTCCTGGCCGTGACCAGGCCCCGCACCAGGTGCAATAGCAGCGGTTCGAAGCGGTGCTTGCGCCCGCGAAGTCGCAGGAAGCGTTCGGTGTTTCGGAGCGTGTACGTCAACAGGTCCTTCTTGCCGAGCTCCAGCAGGATGAGCAGTTGGAGCAAGCGCCCAGCGCACACCGGGTCCGAATGGTCATCGGCGCGCGCGTCGTTCGTCAACTCATTCACCCACCGCAAGGCCTTGTCGTATTGGCCCGCGCCGAAGTAGGCGTATGCGAGGTGGTAGTGGAAGCCCGCTCGACGCACCGGACCCATGCGATGCGCGTGCTCGGCCAGGCCGCGTACAACAACGGGAACCAGTTCCAGCGCCTTGTCGAAATCGCCGAGGCGCAAGTGCATGGAGAGTTCCAAGCTTGCCGTGGTGGTGAAGAGCTTCAGGTCGAGATCGTCCGATTCGGGCATGTTCCATTGCGAAGGCAGCGTACGGAAGGACCGCAGATGAGCGAAGGCTTCGTTGTACATGCCCCGTTGGATGCAGACGTAGATCAGATTGCTCATGACCCCGAGCACGAGGTTGGGCTCTCCCACGAACCTTTCGCGTTCGCTGTTGAGAAGGCTCAGGTTGGCGGTAAGGTGCGCATGGCAACCACTGGTATCGCCCATGGCAAAGGCCGCAGCACCACGTATGTGATGATAAAGGAAGCGGGCCTTCGCTGTTCTCAGCATTGAAGCATCCTTGAGCAGGGGGTGGTCGAGCAGGGCTGCGAGCGCATTGTGAGCCGTGGCATCACGAGCCTGTCCATCGCGATACAGTTGAAGGAAGAGCCTGCTCTTAAGGTCCCACAAACCGTTCAATTGCGCCTGCTGCTGCACCAAATGCGCGTCGGCATCGGCGCGTTCCTTAAGCCGTTCCTCATGCACGTCAGCGTAGTTGTTGCTTTCCATGATGCGGCGCTCCCACTCGCTCGCGGCTACGAGGGCGTGCGTGCGGTCGTGTTGGCTGGCAAGTCGCCTCACGCTCAACAGCATCTTCATCGCATCGGCGTACAGCGTTCGCTGGTACAGGATCTCCACCTGGTGCAGGAGACGGTAGAGACGCACGTCGACCGAACTTTCGGCATGGAAGGCATCGAGCGAGCGCAGCACGGATTCGTAGAGGCGGCGCTTGGTCACAGCGAATCGGTGAGTGAATGCCTCGGCGGCGAAGCGCAACAGGAGTCCTGCCTCATCGTAGGTCTCCATACGGGCGATGGCGTCGAACAGCAACTGTTGATGCGAAGCGCCTTCCGGCGCATGCCGACCGATGAAGAGCTTGAAGTAGCGCTTCTCCGCCCGGGTCATCGAGCGAATGAGTCGGTGCAGGTGGTCCTGGCTCTTGCGCGGCATGGCGCTGCATGGATTGCAGGGAGAAAGTACCGGCTCTTGAGAGATGCAGGGTCTTGCTTACAGGGAACGGCACGGCAGCGTACGGGAGCGGTGGCCTGGAAATGAAAACGCCCGGATCACCGGGCGCTCATGCGAAGAGTGGACCGAAGGGGGTCAGTCCGGCTTCTTCTTCTTGTTACGCTCGCCATCACCAACGTCATCGCCGTCGTCGCTGATGGTGTCGGTGTCGGTATCGCGCTTGCCGTCATTATCGGTGCCGCCGTTCTCGGTGTCAGTGCCCGAGAGGATGGTGGCTGACATGCCTTTGGATTCGAGAGCGGCAGCCTGCATGGGAGCATCCAATGGCTCCTTGGCGCATGAAACCATGAGCAGAGCGAGGGCCAGTAAGAGCCCTTTGAAATTGTGCGATGTGATAAGCGCGAGCCGCATGGTTGCCCAAATGTAGGGGCGTGGAAGGCCGTCGGCAAGCATTTAACGACCTTTTTCAGGGCCCTGGTCCACAGGCAGTTCAATGGTCACCGTGGTGCCAAGAACACGTTGGCTGGCTGGATCGTACCGTTCCCTGGGCCCATCGATCCGGATATCGGTCAATTCCAACCGCCGCAGCACGTCAACGCGCCCCTTGGTGATCTCTATCCCCCGCGAGATATGGTCGCCCTCAAGGGTCTCTTTGGCCTGCAGGCTGCTCATCACCCCGATCCCATCATCGTCGATCCGTACGCTCACGCGACCGGGCTCGCTCGAGGGCTCGATGGTGATGGTCACCACCCCCTGGTGCTGCATGGGCAGTATGCCGTGCCAAATACTGTTCTCGACGTAGGGTTGCAGCATCATGGCAGGCAGTCGCACATGGTTCGCATCCACGCGCGGATCAACCGTGATGTCGTAGCGGAATTTGTCCTTGAAGCGCATGTGCTCCAGTCGGAGATAGAGTTCCAGGCGCTCCAATTCTTCGGCGAGCGTGGTGGTGTCGTTCTGGCTCGCATCGAGGTTCTTACGGATGAGCTTCGCAAAGCTCGTGAGGTACTTGCTGGCTGTGGCGCGATCCTGCCGGTTGATGTGGAATTGGATGCTGTTGAGCGCATTGAAGACGAAATGCCGGTTCATGTTCGCGTTGAGCGCCTGCTGTTCCAGTTGCAGCATGCGTGACCTCAGCATAAGTTGTCGCGTGCGCTCGCGGCGTTCGCGACGCACGGCCCTGAAACGCTGCACGCCATAGAGGGCGGCTGCGATACCGAGCGCGCACAACGCGAAGAACCACCAACGTGCCCAATAGGGCGGGTCGATGCGGAAACTGAACGCGGCTCTTTCACCCCAGTGCTCGCCATCGGTGCTGGCCTGCACCTCGAAGGTGAATTCCCCGTGGGGCAGGTTACTGTAGCTGGCGAAACGCCCTTCGGTCGCAGGCAGCCAGTCGGGATCGTAGCCCAATAGCCGATAGCGATACCGTACGCGTTCGGGTTGCGTGAGGCAAATGGCAGCGTAGTCGAACGTGAGGTAGTGGCGGCGCTGATCGAGGTGCAGTCCGATGGGCAAGCCGTCGGCACCGAGGCTGTCGCATTGCCCTTTCCATTCCGTGCTCTGGAGGAAGGAACGCAGGTCGATGATGTGCGTGCGCGGAGGAGCGATCCCGCCTTGGGAACGGTTGCTCTGGGCATCGTGGTAGAGCAGCCCCGCAGCGGATCCGAAGAAGAGGCGTTCACCATCGACGGCGAGCGCAGCGTTCAGGTTGAACTCCAGGTTCCGCAATCCTTCGCTCAGCGTGATATGCTCGTATGCAGTGGTGTCTGCAAGCAGGCTGTCGGGATGGAACAGGTAAAGACCGTTGTTGGTGCCGGCCCAAACGCGACCCTGTGCATCGCGTGTCAGCAGGCTGAAGTAGTTGGATCCGAAGTCAGCACCGAAGCGCAGGGTGCGAATTCGGCCTGAATCATAGCAGGAGAGGCCATTGGCTGTGCCGACCCATAGGCGTTCATCCTCGTCGGAGAGGAGGCAAAGCACCGTGTTGTCCGCGACCCCATCAGCGCGGCCGAAGCGTCGCTCGATGCCGCTAACGACGGATACCAGGCCTTGGTCGGTGGCTAACCACAACCCTCCGTTCGGCAGGCCGCCATCGGTGCGCGGGACGATGCTGCGCACCGATCGGAGCGGATCTTCGGGGTCGGATGCGTGGCGCATCAAGTTCCCTTGGGCGTTGATGGAGCTGAGCCCGTCACGCGTGCCGCACCAGAGTGTTCCCTCATTATCGGAATGAAGTGCGAAGACGCGCTGTCCCGAGAGGGAAAGACTATCGGCAAGCGGAAGAACAACCCCGTCGCGCACGTGTGCCAGCCCGTCGCTGGTCCCGAACCACAGCGAGCCGTCGACAGCCGCCAGGCCGCACCACACCGTGTTGTTGGGCAGGCCATCGAGCGTATTGATGGTGGCCATGCCATCCATCCGGCACACGCCATTGTCATAGGTGCCCAGCCACAAGTCGCCGCGCGCGTCGGAAGTAAGGCTCATCACCAGGTCGCTGCAAAGGCCGTCCTTCACAGTGAATGTGATGAAGCGGTCGCCGAGGTACTTGATCGCTCCGGCGCCATCCGTGCCGAACCAGATGTTGCCCTCATCGTCCTGGTATGCGCACAGGATATTGTCGCTGGGCATGCCTTGGTGTATGGTGAAGGTGCGCATGCGACCACCGTCGATCATGTTCACGCCGAGCTTGGTGCCCACCCAGGTTCTGCCGCCATCGTCCACAAGGAGGCAACGCACATTGTTCTGCAACAAGCCGCTCTCTTCGTCGTACTCGGTCCGCGATCCATCCGTGGCAATGTGGTACAGCCCGCCACCGAGCGTTCCCACCCACCAGCTGCCATCACTGCCTTCGGCGAGCGCGTTCACGATCACAGGCCCAGCGCTGCCCAAGGCTACAGCACGGCAGATCCCATCCTTGCAATGCAGCAGGCCGTTCCGCAGCCCTGCCAGCAGGCCGCCGTTCCGCAAGCTGAGCAGTGAGCGGATGTGAGTAGCGGTGTCGGCAGGGTAGCCAGCCATCGTATGGATCCCCGCCGCATCACGCACGAAGAGGCCGCCGCCATCTGTGCCGATGAAAAGCGTTCCGTCGCCTGCCGGGGCTAGGCCGAGGATGCGTGCGCCCTTGCTGCTTGCTGGAAGCACTTCGGGGCGCAGGTTGTTGCCCACGAGCTGCACCAAGGAGTTGCCGGCGCCCATCCAGAATCGCCCATCCTTGGTGCGGACCATGGCGCTCACCTGGGCATCGGGCAGGCCGTCCTGCGCGGCGATGTTGTGGAAGAGCAGTCCATCGAAACGGCTTGCGCCTCCCAGGGTACCGAACCACAAGTGCCCTTGGGCATCCTGTGCCATCGCACGCACCTGGCTTTGTGCCAAGCCGTCGCGCGTGGTGAATTGCTTGAACGGATATTGCTGTGCGTGCGACGGCATGCATAGGGCGAGCATCGCCACTGCTGCTGCGTTCCGCATCGCACTGCCTGCGATCACGCTCAGAACGTGTTGATCAGCCCGAGGAAATCGGGGAGCCGACGTCGCGAAACGGGGATGAGCGTGCCGTTGTCCAGCACCGCCATGTTGCCTTCGGCCCGATTGAACCCTTTGAGGTGGGCCAGATTGATGATGTAGGTCTTATGGACGCGGAAGAAGGTCTTCGGGTCCAGGTTGTCCTCGAACACGCGGATGTGCTTGCTGCTGACCGATCGCTTACCGTCCTTGAGGTGGATGGTCGTGTAGCTGTCATTGGCTTCCAGGTACATGATGTCCTCGTGCTTCAGTAGCACCAATCCATCGCGCCCCGGCACCGCTACACGCGTGCTCAATGGCGAAGCGGGATCCTTCATGAGAGCAGCAATCGCCGATGGTTGGGAGCCCCCCAACGAATTCACCGCGCGCTCGAGCTTCTTCACGGCGCGCTGCAATTCTTCGTGGTCGATGGGCTTCTCCAGGTAATCCAATGCATTCTGCTTGAAGGCCTTCAAGGCGTACTCATCATAGGCCGTGGTGAAGACCACCGGCAGGTCGAGCTCGGCTACTGAGGCGAGCAGCTGGAAGCCGTCCTCGCCCGGCATCTTAATGTCCAGAAGCAACGCGTTCGGCTGCAATTCCTGTATGCGGTCGCGCGCTTCTTGCGCGCTACCCGCTTGCCCCACCACCTGCACCTCCGGACAGTGTTCGGCAAGCATCAGTTGCAGGTTCTCCCGGGCATCGGCCTCGTCGTCAACGATGAGCACGCGCAATGACATGGTGTTCTGGTTTGGCGAAAAGATAGCCGTTCGACCGCGTGCGGTGCCTCATGCGCGGCCATCGGTGCTCCTCGATCGGAGAACGGTCGTTCACTTGCCTGTGCCGCCCACCTCGCTCACCCCTTTCGTGCCGGGCGCGCAAACCCCGGCATCCAGTGCCGGACGCCGCTCACTTGCGCTCCACTGCCGTTGCTCGTTCGTCACTTTCAACACCACCCGTCCGCCGGTATCTTGGTGCTGCGAATGATCCTAAACCCCTCGTTGCCATGAACACACAAAGCGCCTCCACTTCGCTGTGGATCTTCAATGATCAAGGGAGCTGAGCTCCTTGTCTCTGGGTAGTCTTGGTTTGGTGGTGGAGCCCGGTCGGCCGAAAGGTCGGCCGGGCTCGGTCTTTCCGGCAACCTCCGGGCTAGCTGCACCGTTGAAAGCCCGCAATGGCACAGCAAGCCCACGAGATCCGCGTACGCATCGACCAGATCGAGCGCCTGCTCATGTTCGATTACGAACCAGGCACCACGGACGCCCTGTTCGACATCTGCGACAGCCAGGGGCACATCGTGAAGACCGGCGATGTGCGCGGCCCTGTGACCCGCGTGCGCATCACCGACCTCGATGGCGAGGAGTACTACCTGATGGTGCTCGACGGGGAGACCTCTACCGTGAAGCCCTTCCAACTCCGCCGCGTCGCTTGACATCTTCCACGCCTATTGTTCCCGTTTTCCGCGCGTTGACCATCGTCGGCACGGTGCTTACCACCGCCAGCAACGGTGAGACACAACAGATCCTTGTGACGGACACCACACTGCCGGAAGAGGTCGCTGTGGTATACGAGGTTCGCGGCACCCGCTGAGGTCATCTATTCCGACCCTTGCCGGACCGTTCGTGTGACGAAATGTTTCGTTCCTCGCATTCCATTGTGCGGTGAGCGCGCATCACGGTAGGTTGGCGTTGCGCAACGGTCACATCCGCCGCGCCGACCACATGCGGAACACATACCCCTTGGTAGTCCTGCTGTTCGTTTGTTCCGGCCAGCACGTTCTGGGGCAGGCGTACGGGGAACTGGACATCAACAATGTGCGCGCGCGCTTCTACGCGAACGGCCGTGTGAGCCGGGACACCATCACAGGCCCGCATTTCGAGGTTCCCTTGGGCAGCGGTGCCATGTCGCTGTACACAGGGGGGCTTTGGATAGCAGGGCAAGCCACCGGCGGCCAGACCCGTGTTTCCAAGTCGCTCTATGACTCGTTCTACGAGATGGACTTCTACCCGGGGCCGCTCACCAACGACGGCAGCGCCTCCATCACCCAGCAGGTCTCCGATCAATACAACCATGTATGGAAGGTGACGCGAACGGAGATCCTCACGCATCTGTCCTATTTCGATTGCCTGAACGATCCGAACTGCGACGTTGCGATAGAGTTCCCCGGCGGATACACCATCCCTGCGGCGTTTCTGGATTGGCCGGCGATGGGTGATGTGAGCGAAGCACAAGACCTGTACCTCGCGCCTTTCTTCGACTTCAACGCGGATGGCCAGTATGACCCGACCACGGGAGATTCGCCGTGCATCCTTGGCGATCAGGCCCTGTACTACATCTTCAACGACCACCTTGGAACACAGGCAGGCCATGTTCCGCTCGGCATCGAGGTGAGGGCGATGCCATTCGTGTACAGCACCGGAGGCAGTGCATTGGACGGAACCGTTTTCGTTCACTATCACATGATCAACCAAAGCAGCCAGACATACACCAATACGATGCTGGGCTTCTTCAATGATTTCGAGCTCGGCTGCGCCGACGATGACTTCATCGGATCCGACCCCTCGCGCAACCTGGCATACGTGTACAACTGGGATGACGACGATCAGAACTGTAATGGAGCAATGGGTTACGGCACCCAACCTCCTGCCTTCGGCATGGTACTTCTCAAAGGCCCGCTGGTGGACCCCAACGCCTTGGATGATCCGGCCTCGAATGTCCTGCCCAATTGGAACGGACAGGGCTTCGGTGATGGGATCATCGACAACGAGCGCTTCGGCCTGGAGCACTTCATGTACTTCAACCGCAACACACCGGACAACTGCTGCAATGACCCCTATCTATCCACGGACTACTACAACTACTTGCGCGGGATCTGGAAGGATGGTTTGACGATGACCTATGGCGGCACGGGTTATTCGGTGGATCCGGGCGCGGTGCAGTGCTCCTTCATGTATCCGGGTAGCGATGATCCAGTTGGTGCAGGAACCGGCGGCGTGGTGCAAGCGCCTTGGAGCGAAACAGTGCCGACACCAGCAGCCCCCGACCGCCGCGGACTCATGAGCATGGGCCCCATGACCATGGAGCCCGGGGAGCACATGGACCTGTTCTTCGCCTATGTATACGCACGTGCAGCAACGGGTGGGGCGTTGGCAAGCGTGGCCGCATTACAGGCTCGCGTGGATTCCGTCCGCGCATTCGCCAGCACATTGCCCATCTGGAACACCATGGAAGAAGAGTATCCGGCAGACTGCGAAGCGCTGGCAACGGTCGGGGTCCGCGAAGCGCTGGCCAACACCAACCTCGCCCTTTTCCCGGTGCCCGCATCGGACTTGGTGCGCATGAACGTGCCCACTGCGCTCGCCGGTGAACCACTCCGGGTACACGACGCCACTGGACGTGTGGTGGGCCTGCACCAACTCGTCAGTGGAATGAACGAGATCGACATCAGCGCGCTGGCACCCGGCATTTACAGTTGTTCGGTGGTCGCCGAACGCACGCGCCACACGGGAAGGCTTGTGAAGGAATAGAGCGCTGTATACCAACAACGAAGCCCCTCGATCTCTCGAGGGGCTTCGTGCATTACGCCACCGCCTCCTTCGGCGCCGAGCGCTTCGGCAACAATGTCCAGATGGTTCCGCAGGCCAGCCCCACGGCGATCTGGATCCCAGCCGTAGGCCAGTGCATTGCCTTGAAGAAGAACCCTCCAACGACCAGGGCAAGGCCAGCGAACAGGAGCACCGGTGCACGCAGGTCGCTGAGGCGCGGCAGGTCGATGTGCGTACGGTCCGAGAGCAAGGTGGCGGCCACCAGCAGCACCGAACCGTAGAAGGCCAATGTGCCGCCGGGTACGTTCAGCGAATGCATCAAGGACGTGACCAGTAACAGCAGCCCTCCGATCGGACGGATCACTTCACCGGCGGAAAGGCTGTTGCCCTTGCGGATGAAGGTGAGCGCTATACTGCAAGCGATGGTAAGACAACCGCTGATGAGGCTCATGGTGGCTCCCGGCCAGTGCATCACTTTGAACAGGAAGCCGACAAGGAGCAACGCGATACCGATGGATCTGAGGGTGCGCATGGCGAGGTGGTTTTCATGCTCAATGCGCACATGGGTCGGACGTAACGCAGCGTCCTTCGAACAAGGGGCCTCGGACTTCTGATTCCGCCGTATGCACACCTATGAGGGATCATCACCGTCTCCCTATCCTGCGCATCAAGTTCCATGCGATGAACATGCATAGACCAAGAAAGAGCACGCCAAGAATGTAGAACGGAACAAATGCTTCCGCAGTGAGCCACTCGCTCGTGTATGGCGTCACGTACGGATCGATGATCCCGTAGATCAACAACGCCAATAAGACACCCTGTAGCACCAAGAACGCCCAACCGACGGCACGCATTGTCCACCTACGCCACCACCGCCTTCCTGTTCATCATCTCCTCCACCGCCTCGGCATCCACGGGAATGTTCGCGAACAGATCGATCGGCGCATCGCGCGTCACCAGGATGTTGTTCTCCAGTCGGATGCCCAGCTTCTCCTCGCGGATGTAGATGCCCGGCTCCACGGTGAAGACCATGTCCGGCTGGATCATCTCGTTCCAAAGGCCCACGTCGTGCACGTCCAGCCCGAGGAAGTGGCTGGTGCCGTGCATGAAGTACTTCTTGTATAAGGGCGGGTTCCCGTCTCCGACGGGACCTGCGGCCTGCTTCGCCACATCATTCTTGTCGATGAGCCCCAGGCCGATCAATTCGCTCTCCATGATCTTGCCCACCTCCTTGTGATAGTCGGCCATCAAGGTGCCGGGCCGTAGCAATTGCGTCGCCTCGTTCTTCACGCGTAACACCGCGTTGTACACGTCCTTCTGGCGCTTCGTGAAACGGCCGTTCACCGGCACGCAGCGCGTCAGGTCGCTCGCATAGCCGCCGTACTCGCAGCCGAAATCCATCAGGATCACATCTCCGTCGTTGCATACCTGGTCGTTGGTGATGTAGTGCAGCACACAGGCGTTGTAGCCGCTGGCGATGATTGGCGTGTAGGCATGACCGCGCGAGCCGTTGCGCAGGAACTCATGCGTGATCTCCGCCTCGATGGCGTACTCCTTCACCCCGGGTTTTACGAAACCGCACACGCGCTCGAACGCCTTGCCCGTGATCGCGATCGCGCGTTGGATTTGCTCTACCTCCTCCTTCGTCTTGCGACTGCGGATGCGGTGCATGATCGGAGCGCTGCGCTTCACGCTGTGCAGCGGGTACTGCGCGCGCAGCTCCTTGTTCTTGCGCTCCTCGCGAGTCTCCACCTCGTTGCCCTGGCGCAGGTGCTCGTTGCTGTTCAGGTAGAGGTGTTCGCACTGCGGCACAAGCCGCTTGATCGTCGCCTCATAGCTACTCGTCCACAGCACCGTGGCGATGCCGCTCAGCTCCGTCGCTTCCTTCTGCGAGAATTTCGCGCCCTCCCAGATCGCGAGCAGCTCGCTCGTCTCGCGCACGAAGAGGATCTCGCGGTCCTTCGCGTCCACCGCATCGGGGAAGAGCAGCAGGATCGTCTCCTCCTGGTCGATGCCGCTGAGGTAGAAGATGTCGCTGGCCTGCTTGAAGGGCAATGAGCCATCGGCGCTCGTGGGCATGATGTCGTTGCTGTGGAACACGGCCAGGCCGCCTTTCTCCATGGCTTGGCGGAAACGGGCGCGGTGCTCGCGGTAGGTGGCGGCGGAGAGGGGCTGGTAACGCATCTTGTGAAAGTTGAAAGGCGAAAGTAGAAAGGCGAAAGGGTGCGGGAGTGAGAAAGTGATGGTTTGGGCGTTCCGGCTCGAAGACTCGCCGTCGGGCCATTCGCTTGTAAGTCCTCGCCTAAGAAGGCTCCGGGCTTTCCGCTGCTGTCCCTAACGCGAAATGCGAGATCCGTCCCCACAGCTGCTCCTACATTTGGTCGAAACCCTTGGCCCGATGGAAGAACTTGGATACATGCCAGAGTACATGAACACTGCTGGTGTGCAGGTGCTCGAAACCATGGAGATCCTTGCCACCTCCAAGGTTCTGAAGACCATCAAAGGCAGGTATGAGTTCCTCAGGCAAACACTTCCAATTCTCCAAACCGGGCGAAGTAATCCGCGCTATTCGCTCGACATTCAAACCGCGATCGATCGGTATCACAGCATGTACTACGACAAGCAGCCAACTGAAGAAGCACTTGCCGCACTCCAAAACCCCAGTGCTGTTCAACTACCCGAACTCTACAGCCGTGCGTTGCTCCGTGGACTGGCAGCCCACGTACGGGAGGAGAACGACGCCATTCAATCATTGAAGCGCGCCGATGCCGTTACGCGTCGAAAGGCAAAGCTCTTGGAGACGGTCCGCGTGGCTCAAATTGAACTGGATGCCGAGTGCCTCTTGGTGCCGGCTTACGCCTCAGCGAAAGCCGTGCTGAACGACTTGGAGAAGCAATTAACGCCTGCGACCAATCAAGTACAGTCATGAAGCAGTTCGACCTGAACATTGAGAAGATTCTCGAAGATTGGGAAGTCTACCACGCACTACGTGAAATCATTGCGAATGCGCTGGACGAGCAGATCCTCTCCGCGACACAGGACATCGACATCTACAAGTTGGCCGGTGAATGGCACGTTCGGGACTACGGTCGTGGCATCACGTACAATCACTTGACCCAGAACGAGAACCCCGAAAAGCTCCAGAACCCGAAGGTCATTGGAAAGTTCGGCATCGGCTTGAAGGACGCGCTTGCCACCTTCGACCGGAAAGGAATAAAGGTCACCATCCGTTCGAAGCATGGTGACATCACGCTTTCAAAAGCGGCGAAGGAGGGGTTCTCAGACATCGTCACGCTCCACGCGCAGATTGCTTCGGCATCGGATCCGGCTCTCGTCGGAACCGATGTTGTCGTCAACGGTTGCACGGACGATGACATGGACAAGGCCAAGAAGCTCTTCATCCGCTTTTCTGGTGAGACGGTTGTAGAGAGCACGAAGCATGGCGATGTGGTTTCGCGGGTTGGTAGCGAAGGCAACATCTACATCAACGGTGTACGGGTGGCCCAAGAGGAGAACTTCCTCTTCAGCTATAACATCACTGTACTCTCCGCTGCTATCAAGAAGGCGCTTAATCGGGAACGCAGCAACGTCGGCCGAACGGCATACACCGACTCGGTTAAGAAGATCTTGCTGGCCTGTACCTCGGCGAACACAGCCCAACTGCTTTCCGAAGACCTCAAGAACATAAACCTCGGAACTAACCGAGACGAGCTTTCTTGGATCGACGTGCAAGAGCATGCCGTGAAAATCCTGAACCAATCGGGCAAGTACCTGTTCATCACCTCACTCGAAGCGATGTCGCACCCCGACATGGTTGAAGAGGCAAAGGCTAGCGGACGCAGCATAGTCACTATCCCAGAGAACCTGAAGTACAAGATCCAGCAGACCAAAGACCTGGCAGGGAACCCGATCGCGGACATCTCTCAGTTCGTGGCTGACTATAACGACAGCTTTGAATTCGAGTTTGTCGAGGCAGAGCAACTCACCCAAGGAGAGAAGACGATTTTCGATATGACGGAAGGCATCCTTGCGCTAGTGGGTGGCAAGCCTTCAATCGTCGAAGCAATCCGCATCTCCTCGAAGATGAGGAAGGATCTCTATGCCAGTCAGGAGACCTTGGGGGTGTGGGACTCTCGAACCAATAGCGTCATCATTTTCCGGAACGAACTGCGTGGAATCGCTCCTTACTCTGGCACCTTGATTCATGAGGTGCTGCACGCTGGATCTGGAGCCACGGATATCAGTAGGTCATTCGAGACGGAACTCACAGAAGCAATCGGGAAAATCTGCGCGAAGCACTTCGAGGGGAAGGTGTGATCTTCCCTATGCTGCATGTACATTGTTCAACCCGCCCTTGACGCATTCGCCGTCAACGCCGGAGCAAGCCAATGGCCAAGTCAACATCCTCCGATAGCCGCATCGCCATCTTCCAGCGCAAGGAAGTGCGCCGCGCTTTGCACAACAATGAGTGGTAGTTCGTGATCACAAGGGGAGGGGGAGATCTTCCGACCCCGTTGAGGTCTAGCCCAAGGGTAGGGGCAAGTTGCCACCCTCCTTCGTGCGCTCTTTTCAACCGAACTATACATGTTCCGCCGACATGTATAGAAAATGGCCAGTTTCTATACATATTTGCCCCGGCCTGTATAGATGACAACCACTTCCTATATCATAGCCCCCCTGCCTCCGACCAAGCCGGTGGAGACTGTGGCCGTCTTGCGCAAGGCGGCCGAGGCACACCGCTATCTGGCTGAGCTCAAGGGAGTTGCCGGTACGATTCCCAACGAGCGGATCCTGGTGGACACCCTCTCCTTGCAAGAAGCCAAGGACAGTTCGGCCATCGAGAACATCATTACCACCGATGACGAGGTGTACCGCAGCGATTACCTCACCATGGCCTTCACCACCCCGGCGGCCAAGGAGGTACACCGGTATGCCGAGGCGCTCAAGCTGGGCTTCGATGAGGTGCGGCGTTCGGGCGGCATCGGAACGAACATGGTGCTGCGTGTGCAGGCCAAATTGGAAGACAACGACGCGGGCTTGCGCAAACTGCCGGGCACGGTGCTGAAGAACGAGCGCACGGGAGAGGTGGTGTACACGCCCCCGCAGGGCCACGATACCATCGTGGAGTTGATGAATAACTTGGAGGCCTTCCTGAACAACGATGCGCTCATGGATGCCGACCCCTTGGTAAAGATGGCCATCGCGCACCACCAGTTCGAGAGCATTCACCCGTTCTATGACGGCAACGGTCGCACGGGACGCATCATCAACATCCTCTACTTGGTGCGTTGTGGTTTGCTCGACCTGCCCATCCTATACATGAGCCGGCACATCATCCAGAACAAGGCAGACTACTATCGTCTGCTTCAGCAAGTGCGCGCCGACGGCAATTGGGAGCCCTGGATCCTGTACATGTTGGAGGCGATCGCGCGCACAGCGCAGCAGACAATCGGATTGGTGAAAGGCATAGGTGCGTTGATGCAACAGTACAAGCAACGACTACGCACGGTGCAACCCAAGTTGTACAGCCAGGACCTGCTGAACAACATGTTCCGTCACCCTTACACCAAGATCGATTTCATGATGCGGGATATGGACGTCACGCGCATCACCGCCACGCGCTACTTGAATCTGTTGGTGGGCATGGGACTGTTGCAGCTCGTGAAAGTCGGCCGAACGAACTTCTACCTGAACGGAAAGTTGTTCGAGCTGCTTAGTACTGGTTCGACCCAACCCGCGCGCTGAACTTCGTCCTCACGCTCAAGCCCAACAAGGCGCACACAACCATTGCCAGCGTCGAAGCCTTCATCGATAAGCAGCCGAGCGAGGCCGTGCGTGACGACTGCGGCGCCTTTGCGCCGGTCCATCAAAAGATGCCGTGATGTTAACCTGCGATCGGCTGGATCTCGCACCTTGTACATGCTTTTCCACCAACACCATCCGCATCATGGAACACCTCATGCGATCAGCGACCATCCTGGGCCTGTGCTTGGCGCTTCACATCGGCGCATCGGCGCAGCAGTCCGGGAAGATGGATTTCATGCCCGGCGACCGGGTCATCTTCTTCGATAGCCTGAAGAACGAGACGCTCGGGGAGTTCCCCTCGAAATGGGATCGGGTGAGCGGCTCCATGGAGGTGACGGAGTTCGAAGGCGCGAAGGCCATCGCATGGGCGAGCAATCAGGCGGTGATCAAGCCGCTGATGCGCGAGAAGGCCTACCTGCCCGAGCAGTTCACGCTGGAGTTCGAGGCCTACTTCCACATCAAGGGCAACGAGGGCTACTACCTCACCCTGCAGGGCGATGCGCCCATCAACACACGGGTGAACGTGAACTACTTCCAATACAAGGGCGAGAACAGCAATCGCTCCGTGAAGACCGGCACCGAGCCGGGCTGGCGGAAGATCGCTGTCTCCTTCAACAAGCGCGCGGTGAAGATGTACCTGAACGGGGAGCGCTTGGTGAACATCCCCAACGCCACGGAGAAGCCGAAGTGGATCGAGATCAACGCATTGAACCACGGCGGCCCGAAGGGTTTCCCGGCGATGATCCGTAACGTGCGGCTGGCCGAGGGCGGCATGCCGCTGTATGACCGGCTGATGACCGATGGTCGCTTCGCCACCTACGGCATCACCTTCGACGTGAACAAGACGGAGATCAAGCCGCAGAGCCGCAAGACGTTGGAGGAGATCACGGCCATGCTGCGCGAGCACCCGGAGCTCAAGGTGTCCATCGAGGGACACACCGACTCCGACGGTGCTGATGATGCCAACATGACCCTCTCACAAGGCCGAGCCGATGCGGTGAAGGCGGCTCTGGTGAAGGAAGGGATTGATGGCGCGCGCTTGCAGACCAAGGGCTGGGGCGAATCGAAGCCCGTGGCCGATGAAACCACGTCCGAGGGCAAAGAGCACAACCGCCGTGTGGAGATCGTATTGATGCCGTGATCGCGTTCCATGGCTGTGCTGATCGCTGCGCAGACTTCTCATCGCCGCGCCGCTTTAGCACGATGAACCAGGTCTCGTAGATCTCATGCCCAAGACCAACAAGACCCACGCCACCGCCGCCAGCGTCGATGCCTTCATCGACAAGCAGGCCAGCGAGGCCGTGCGCGACGATTGCCGCACGCTGGTGATGTTGATGCACGAGCTCACCGGCGAGCAGCCGCACATGTACGGGCCTTCGATCATCGGCTTCGGCACCTACCACTACACGTACGTCAGCGGTCATTCAGGCAGTGCGCCTTTGGCGGCTTTCAGTCCGCGCAAGCCGGAACTGGTGATCTACGCCATGGGCGGCCTATTCGAGCGGGAGCCCGAGCTGATGAAGAAGCTCGGCAAGTACAAAGCCACCAAGGGCTGTCTGTACGTGAAGAAGCTGGCCGACATCGACCTGAAGGTGCTGAATACCTTGCTGAAGAAGTCGATCGCCTTGGTTCGTAAGACCTATCCGCAGCTATAAGTGATGCGCAGTCATCGGACGATTGCGCGTATGGGCCATGCGGAGCCTCAGGGCAGCCAGGCAGTGGGGCCAATCAGGCCGTGCTGCCGCCAGCTTCACCCACCTGGCCATCTCCTTGGGCTCCGCGAATCGTTCTCATGGATGTTGTCGCACTGCGAACGCTGGCTCATTGCGTTACGAATGCCCGGGCAAAGCATGAACGGCTCTCAACGCGTTGCGGTTCAATGGCCGTTCCATCCCGGCAGCTTCGCCGCTTGCTTCACCCAGTCGATGAACTGCGCCTCATCCAGCACGCCGTCCTCATGCAGGTGTGCATAGCGCGCGTTGGGGTCCTTCGATCCCACCGGCGGCATGGGTTTCAGCATGCGACCGAAGAAGAAATTGACCTTGACGTACTTGTCGAAGATGTGATAGCTCACGAACCAGCCCTGGCCTTCGATGCCATAGAACGGCGAGTTCCACTTCATGGCCTTCTTCACCTTGGGCACCGCGCGTGCGATCAGCGCATCGATCCGCTGGCAGGCCTCTCGCTTCCAGCCGGATGCGGCCGTGATATACGCTTGCACCGGTGCATTACCATCGCCCTTCGCGATCTGCGGATTGCCGCCGGAGAGGAGTTTCACGGGCGCGGCTTTGGCCGTGAAGGACTTGGCCTTCGGTTTCGCCGATCCGTTGTTCCGCGCCACCGCCGCTTTCACCAGGGCCTTGAATTTCGCGGCGTTCACCGTTCCGCCCTCGGGGATGTCGATCGCACGGCGTGTGCCACCGGTGCCTGGTGCGTTGAAGAGACCTGCTGGATCCGGCAGCGACGCACCCTGCATGAAGGTGAGTTTCACCTTGTCCTTGTACAGCTCCCCGGTACAGATGATGCCGCCATGCGACCATACCGGCACACCCGCCGGATTGCTGGGCTTCTTCCATTTCTGCTCTTCGGCGATGCCGGGTGCGGCCTCTAGGATCAGCTGCCGCATGCGATCCAAGGTGGCGTGGCGCCAGTCGGTGGGGATGGGTTTGGGGGACTTGTTGGGTCGGGTGGGCATGATGGAGCGCGGTATGCTACAAAGTTGGTGACCATGCACGAACGTTGTTGCGCCACCGGTGCAACGACAGGCTCAGGTGAACAGCCCCCGCACCTTCGCCATCCACCACGGTGCCATGGCCGTCACGCACGGCACCAGCACCCAGATGCGGCCCTGTGTGATGTCGTAGTCCACCAGCAGTTCGCTCCACGACTTCTTGAAAAGGAAGTGCCCGGCACCGAACTCGAAGGCAAGCGTCATGGCCAACCAGAGCATGCCGATGCCCAAGGCTTGTGCGGCATCATGCGGACCAAGCCAGCGAATGCTCAACCATGTTGCCAGCAGGATCAATGCGCACAGCATCACGGTGCTGATGGCGAGGCCTGCCGTGAGCCCGGTGTACGGGATGATGAGCTTGATGCGCAATGTGCCGTTGCCGATGGCGAGCACCATGAGCACGAGCCAGAGGAGGATGGCTTTCCACCACATGTCGGAATGTTTTCGGAAAGATCGGAAACAAGCACCTGTTCCTGTGCTCTCGTCTGTCAGTGCCAGCGGCATATGCTTCCTTTGAAGGCCCCCTAACGATCTAGACCATGCGCACCATGCTTCTCCTTCTCGCCACGGCTTGCCTGTTGGCCTGTCCCAATACCATCAACGCTCAACCAACTGCATCGGCCGTGGTGGTCACGGTGGATTACCGCGCACAACCGGGCAACGGCGATGCACTGCACGCCGCGCTGCAGCCGCTGCTGGCCGAGGTGCGTAAGGAGCCGCACTTCCTCGGAATCACCGTGCTGCGCGATGCGCAAGACGACTCTGACCGCATCCTGCTGGTGGAGCGCTGGGCCGACCAGGCCTACTACACCGGCGCGCATGGCAATTCGCCGCACCTAGAGGCCTTCAAAGCCATGGCCATGCCCCTGCTTGCCGGGCCACCTCTGGTGATGGTGTGGTCTGGCGTGGAGGAGGTGGCAAAGCCATAAGGTGCATGAACGAAGGTCACACCCTTGCTACAGCCACCCGCTCACACGCCAACCCCTCCGCCAGTCGCTCAGCGGGTTCTTCGGGGCACTCTTCAGTGTCGCAGTTTGCTTCTTCGCAGGGGTCGCATGACCCTTGGTCCGGCGAGCGGGCATCTGTGGTTCTCGGTTTGGTTCGCCAAAATAGTCGATGGCCGGATCGATCGTTAAAGACTCCTATACCCTGCGGAAAGCGTTAGCTATCGGCTTAAACTAGATGCCAACAAATGCAGCCATGCCCACGAAAGGCCTGATCGCCCTCTCGCTTGTCGCGCTGTTCCTCGTGTTCTCGTACGAGCAGGATATCACCCGCGACGTCAATGACGGGCCTGCGCCAGATGCCAATCCGGATCTCCGCGACTTCGACATCGTGCAACATACCTGTGCGCTCGAGGTGGTGCTGGTGCTGCGGGGCATTGAAGACCACCGGATGATCGATCGCCTGCGCGATACCGCTCCGATACCCTTGGATGAGCAGCCGGGCGGGACCATGCTCGCGTGCATGCCACCACCGGTGGAACAGGTCGAGAGGCCCGAGTAGGTATTCCGCAGCATGTGCACGACCGGAATTGGTCACGCGGTATCCGCTTGATGGCGCGGTCAGCATTAATGGTCTCATGGACATCGGTCGTACTCGCCAGCGATCACTGCTTGATGAACCGAAGCACTTCTCCGCTGCTGCATCGTAGCGTGTACGCTCCCGTACCCAAGCCGTTCAGCAAGAGCGTGTTCGTTCCGCTATCGAGCAGTGCGTTGCGGCATACACGCCCCGTGGCATCCAGGACCCACGCTTGCATGGCGGGGCCGGGCACATGCACGAAGAGGCGATCGTGCGCGGGATCGGGCCATAGTGCGATGTGCACATCGTTCGCTTCTGGGACACTCGTGCTGATCACCTGGAAGGGATCGCTGAGCGCCACACAACCATAATTGCTCGTGATCTGCACCGCGTAGTCGCCGGGTACGGTGATGATGAGCGACCGCTCGTTGGCACCAGGCAAACTATCACCGTTGAGGAACCATTGCCAGGCCTCGCCATCGGATGCAACCAACGAATCCACACCGCCAAGGATGATCGTAGCACTGAAGAGATCACAGTCCACCAAAGTGTTCAGCGTGGTGTTGGTGATCACCGGAGCGTTCAGGTCGAAATAGATGGCGGCGGTGTTGGTGATCTCGGTGCCGTGCGGCGCGCCGGTGACGGGCTCGATGCTGTACTTGATGAAGCCGTGGCTGGCGGGCTCGTTCACATTGCTATCGGGCAGCAGGATGTGGTTGAAGCGGAAGGTGGCCACGCCGCTTTCATCCACGCTGATGCTGGTGAGCGGGTGCGATGCGGCCAGCACCTGCATGCTCTCCCAACGCAGGCTTGGATCGAGCGCGTCCACCAGCACCACGTTCAGGGCGGTATCCGTGCCGGTGTTCTGGAACCGGATGGTGTAGTCCAGGTGGTCCAGGTCGATGGGTACTGCGCCGGCGCTGCCGTACCCTACGGGTGTCACCAACTTATCGTTCGGGTCGAACGCACAGGCGATGATGCCGCCGATGCTCTCGGTGTAGATCACCGGAGGGGCCTCTACATAAATGGCCGTTGCGGTGATGGTGCTGTTGGAGCCGATCGGTCCCGATGTCACGGTAACGCAGGTGGACCATTGCTGGAACCAGTTGAGACTGTCCACGTGCCAGTAATAGTGGCCGCCCACGATGGAGTCCGGTGAGGTGCCGCACAGCGAAGCGACCATGAGATCCGGGTGGAAGAGCACGTCGATGACCACATCATGCGGTATGTAGGTGCCGGTGTTCATGAGATGCACCCACACGGTGATGTGCGCGTTGCAGGTCTGCATGCCAAGGGATGAAGTGAGGCTGAGCACGGCGCTCGTATCCGGCCCGGCCGGTGCGAAGCCCAGATCAAGTCCTTCGCTCACGGGGTCCTGGATGGTGAGCATGGTGGTGAGCGTGTCCGGGTCGTTGGTCACCTCATACATGGCCGCATGCTGGGTCCACACGTTCCATGTGCCCGTGTCCGCAGGCAGGTCGTAGTCGCCGGTGCTGTTGGTCCAGATCAACAGCTCGTTCGCATCGCTGCGCACGAGTTGGAAGGGGAGCTTGGGCTCGGCGGTATCGAGCACGGCGTCCAGGTCGCTGTCCTGGAACACCGATCCGCGCAAGCGGTAGGGCACATAGAAGAAGTTCTGCTGCCAGGAGATGGACTCGGGGTTGGCCGCCCAGAGCTCCGGCACCAGATCGCCGTTCAGATCCGCGTAGCCGAGGGCGTAGGCGGCATCGGGGTTTATCACCTGGCTTGGGCCGAAGTCGCCCTCGCCATCGTTCAGCGCCAGATAGATCCACCCATTGTTGTTGCCTTGCGCCCATACCAGGTCGGGGGCGCCGTCCACATTCACATCCACAGCCAGGATATCACAAGGCCCCATGGTGAAGCCGACCGTGACCCACGCATGCTCGGTGAGCGCGCCCGTACCGTCGTTCTCGTACCAGTAGTTGGTATAGCCGCCGGATATGGTGGCCACATCCAGATCGCCGTCCAGGTCCAGGTCCGCCAGTGCGATGTCCGTGGGGGTGCCTGTTGACGGTGAGAGAAGGTCGGTGAACGCGCCACCCACAATGCTCTTCACCACGTGCATATCGTAGCTCGCGTACACGATGTCCTCCTGCTGGTCGCCATCCATGTCACCGACCGCGGCATCGTACATGTAGACCGCGCCCAGGTCGGCGAGCAACGTGAAGTTGCCGGTGCCGTCGTTGGCGTACCACGCATCACCGGCCACCAGATCGGGATAGGCGTCCGCATCGAGATAGCCGACCGCCAGCGGACCCGCCTGCACCGCGATCGTGTCCACGGTGAACTGGCCGGTGCCGTCGTTGCGTGCACGTACCACAGTGGTGTCCATCCTGTTCCAGAGCACCAGGTCGCTGTCGCCATCCAGTTCCAGATCGAGCACCACCAGGTCATCCGGCCGGTTCATGTGGTCCGCGATCACCTGTTGTGGGCCCAGGGTGCCCGTGCCATCATTGGGATACCAGGCGAGACGATCATCGATGGAGCCGCCAGCGGCCATGTCCAGATCACCATCCAGATCGAAGTCGGCGACCACCGCACCCTGCACCAGGGTGAGCGGCGAACCCACGGTGTGGGAAAGGCTCCAGTTGCTGGCGCCATCACCGGCATACCAGCCCACCCAGCCGTAGACGTGGCAGGTGAGCAGATCCAGGTGGCCATCCCCATTGATATCACCCGCATCGAACGGAACGCTGGACACCGTGTTGAATTCGTTGATGTGATCGATCTCGATGGCGGTGGTGGTGGTACCGTCGTTGCGACCCTCCCATACGTTCATGAAAGGGGTGGTGGACCAGAAGAAGTCCGGATCACCGTCAGCATCCGCATCGGCCACAATGCCCCGTTCGGCGGTTCCCACTGTATCCCCCGCCGTGTACTGGGCGGCGCCATCGTTGATCAACCAACGGTTGTAGTACAGCAGGAGATCATTGTCCCCATCGCCATCCTTGTCCCACACGGCGGCCAGCTGATCATCGGCTGCCGCAGGAATATTCACCTGTGCGGCGAAGCTGCCCCCGCCGAGGTTCTCGTAGTAGCCGCGCCCCACCGCCGTACCGAAGACGAGCACATCGTTATCGCCGTCGTCGTCCGCATCATCCACGGCGATCGAGATGGCCTCGCCCCAGGTCGCGCTGCCGAGTACGGGCCCATCGGTGAACACACCTGCGTTGTTGATCCGGATGCGGATGGTGGTGTCCGGCAGCGAGACCAGGTCCACGTCACCATCGCCGTCCAGGTCGCCCCATTGCGGCGATCCGTCTTCGAATATCCAGGGAGACACCAGGGCCATGGGCGTGAAGTTGCCGGCCCCATCGTTCGCATACCAACCCACCTGCCAGGGTGCCGGCCACGCGGCACCGGACGCCACGATGTCCGGATCGCCATCGGAGTCGATATCCTGCGTGGCAAGAGTGCGGTCATGGAAACCATCGATCCCCTGGTGCACAGTGAAGTTTCCCGAACCGTCGTTCGCGAACCAGTAGAGGCTGTCCTGGTCGGCGATCAGCACGTCCAGGTCGGCATCGGCATCCAGGTCCTCCAACAGGAGTGCGAACGGCCTGCGGGTGTCCGTATGGAAGGCCGTGAACGGGTTGCCGAATTGTGCGGCGGCTAGGAGGGCGGATGTAGCGAACGCGGCGAGTGCAAGGCTTCGGGTCATAGGCGGTGGTCGAAATGTAGACGCTACCATGTAGAACTGTTGCCCGGGCGAGCTTGCATGGACCCGGAAATGTTGGTGAAGGTGATCCTTATGTGGGCGCGAAGACGATGAGAACGGACACAAAGGCATATCCGAGCCGCGCAAACGACGCTCAACCTTGTGCGATCGACACACCACCTCGTGCAAATGACATTTCATGTGGCGCAAACGGCGCGCGAGCTCGTGCGATCACCGCTCGACCTCCCGCAATGAGCACTTGATGTGATGCAATCGCATATCGACCTCGCGCAAAAGGCACTCGAGTTCGCGCAATTGACACACAACCTCATGCAAATGACAATTCACATCGTGCAAACGGGGCACGAGCTCGTGCGATCAACGCTCGACCTCGCGCAATGAGCGTGCGGGGGTGACACAATTGCAGCTTGACCTGGAGCAATGGGCGCGCGATCAACACGCAAGGCGCTGCAAAGCCTCGCGACAGTGCATAGACCGCTGCGGAAGGGTGCAATGCAATGGGGCTACGAAGGCAAGCTTGCCTGGTACCGCAAGATGAGCCCCCAGCCCAGTTCCAAGGCATGGCGCTTGTCGCGAGCCCAGACCTTTACGGCGGGTCCGCTATTCTCCAGGATCACTTCGCCGGGCGCATAATCTTCAAAGGCGTCGGTTCGGAAAGCCTCCGGACCTCCGTCGTTGAAGACATACCACAGGGTATGGCCCGGTGGTGGCTGGGGCAGCGCAGGGTCCAATTCGAATTCCTGCACCACCGACTCATCATCGCCCAGCACGAGGTTGGCCTCGGCCGCCTCGCGGGTACTGAAGACGGCCCAGATGCGGGGCTCGTCTTCGGGTGATTCGATAAGGATGTAAACCTTGTTCGCCATAGCCCGAAGCTAAATGTTCTATCGACCCGGCAAGGTGGCCGGAGGCCAATGGTGCCCAGGCCTTAGGCCACAGGGTGCGCTACGCCGGCTTCGCGCCGCAGGGTCGTCCGCTCATCTCTTCGCAAGGCCTCGCGACAGCGGACAGCCCGCTGCGGAGGTGGGAGAAGACCCTGCGACGGATTAGGTGAAGAGGAGACCCTGCGCGTGTCTAAGACCATGTCGCCCTCGGCGGTCATCAGGCGGCTTTCTTTCGTGCTTTCAGGCTCTCCTCGAGCAGCTTGGTCCACTTGGCTTTGATACGTTTCAGCTCGGCCGGATCGAAATTCGGGTCGGTATCGCGCCGGTAGTGCGCGTCGCGGATCTCGCGCACCATCGCCACCGCGTCGTACCGCTTCTTGGGTTTGGCCTTGGTGTTCATGTGGTAAGGTCTCGTGGGCTGCGGATCTCCAGCATCCTGAAGCCGTGCTTCAAATTTACCGCATTGTACAGCCGGATGCGGTCGTAGTTGACGATGTGTTTGAAGTTCCAGCTGACCAGTAGGTCCACCTGAGCAATGGTGGCAATAGCGATGTGCTCGGTATCCGCCTTCGACTTCTTGGTCACTATCCGCTCTTTGACATAGGCTTGAGCAAGGGTCCTGGCCTCATCCGTCAGTCGCATCACCTCCAGCCTTTTGCGCGGAACGTCCTTCAGTACCTGCCGGACATGCTCGGGCGCATCACGCAGTTCGTCCTCGGTGACATCCGAGATTACAACGCTGTATTTCCCCTCGGCGATCAACCCGAACAGCTTGACCGACCACTCTTCGAACTCCTCGTCGAAGCAGCCACCGAAGACCGAGGTGTCGATGTAGATGCGCATCACTCAATCGTTCGTAGTAAATTCCTTGTGTCTCTATGATGTGCTCGCCCAGGCAGGTTGACTTGAGTCATCGTTCATCTGACCAAGGTATACACGGTTCTGAAAAGCCAGACGCATCCCGCGATGATGCCGATCCATGCGATCAACTTGGTGTAGTTCTTCCTGTTCTCATTCGGGGCTGGGGCAGTCCAAAGAACTAGACAACCACCAACGATAAGAAGGATGGAACTCAGTAATGAGAAGATGGTGCCCATGCCGACGCTATCAGTTAGAGCTTACGCACGCCTTCGCAACCACCTCCCCCGCCTCCCTCAAATGCCCCCGGCCTACGAGCCGGGGTTCCTCGCCTTCCTGATCCTCGCTCACCAGCTTGTACTCCGGGCACGACCTGTCCCGCCTCAGCGGGATGGCCAGTGAGTCGCTTACGCTCGCGAAACCGACGAACTGCGAAGCAACAAATCGGTGAGCGGGTGATGAGGTTGAGCATCATTTCCGGGAAGTGGAAGCGTCATCGTCCGGTCGTGTCGGGGGTACTGCTGAGGATGCCGGACTTCACCTCGTCGGTGATTAATTCGGTCGTTCCCCGGTCCATGTATAGATCTCGATCTTGTCCACGAACAAGTGGTCGACTCTAGGGAACAGTGCAGTATTGTGGCCCAGGGTGAACTCAATCGAGAGCGGATGGTTGGACATGCCGTTGACGTTGAAGTACGCTTCGCTAAGTGGGTGCTCGATGCCATCCACACGGAAAATCCTGTCGCCTCGGTCCGCAATGAGTTCAAATTCCTGCCCATCGATCCTGAAGGCATCAGCGTCGAAGGTTGAATCACGATGGGTCCGTCCGAAACTCGGATGCGGCAAAGTCATCTCAATGTCATTGTAGTTCAGCCGCAGTCTTGATGTGCTGGCGAACGATCCGACTTGACTTGCCACACCTGAGATCACCGTATCGTGCCATTGGGTCAGCACTTGGAAGTAGCCCTGCGCAAGTGTGATCCTCATACCAAGTCGGCTCAATATCGAATCCTCTTGAATGCTCGGCAAATCGACCTCGGCGCCCAGCCAGGCAGCACCATACTGGGTTTGGTCATAAGTGAGCTTCAATAGGCCATCCTCCATTCTGACAAGAGAAGTGTCCGGATCAAATATGCCGTCTGGCAGTGCATTCCAATCGCCCCATTGATCGAACGATTCTGAGTAGATGATACGTTCGGCATACGGTCCTTCGCTCTCATCGGAGTCGTCCTTCCGACAGGCACCAAGCAATACCATCAGCGCGCAACAGGCGCCCACCAACTGCACTCTGGTATGGATGGAAGTGTGTACCATCATCAAGCTTTCGCTACCACTTGCCCTGCATCGCGGAGGTGCGTCTTCCGCCCCTTCCTGATCCTGCAACTCACCACCTTGTACTCTGGGCACTACCTGTCCCGCCTCAGCGGGATGGCCAGTGAGTCGCTCACGCTGCAGCGAGTCCTATGAACTGCGGAGCAAAAGATAGTCGAGCGGGAGATGAGGTTGAGCATCATTTCCCGGGCCGTATGTGGTGTGGACTCATACGATCCTCATTTTGCGCACACGTTTCCGGGTGCTCTGCCAGTCCTGCACTTCACCCAGGTCATCGATGCGGAAGAGCACGCGCCGTTCGACGTTGTACCGGCCCCCATCGGACCAATGCCGTCCATCAACGTCGAACACGAAGAGGTACCAATGTCCTGGCTTCAACAGCTGCGCAAGGGTTCTGGTATTGGCGCTGCCTTCCAGCTCGGTCTCATTCTCGAGCCACTGCCATACTGTATCGCCTGTGAGGTGCAAGTGTCCGTTGAAGGGTTTCAGATCCCATGGATATAGGGCGAACAACGAATCCACCAAGCGCGGTCTTACCGTCCCGTACCATTCCTTGGGCTCAAGTTGCGCGGCATGCCGTTCGGTGCTCAAGTACCAGTCGACCTGTTCGTAGACCACCCAGTCTTTCAAGCAGTACAGCTGCCCGGAGTCCGAGAACTGCTCATAGGATGGTGCGCCATCCTGTTCCACATTCACGGGCAGCTCATAGAGCTCCGTGTTCCAAACGGGATCGAAGGAATTGGTGGTCAGCATGCGCGTGCGATCATCCACGCGTGACTGGAAAAGAGCGCAACTGGAAAGTAGCCCGACACCGACGGATGCTAAGCACCACGAGCACATGTGGGAGTGCTTCACGCTTTCGCTACCACTTCCCCTGACTCCCTCAGATGCGTCTTCCGCGCCTTCCTGATCCTACACGATACCACCTTGTATTCCGGACACATCGCCAAGCTGTCACTTACACTCGAGGTGATCAGGTTGAGCATCATCTCAGGGAAATGGAACGTGCTTGAAAGTATCCCCGGCTTCACCTCGTCGGTGATCAGGGCCTTGATGTCCACTTTGCCGCGCGCGCTTTCCACGCAGACCATGTCGCCCTCGGCGATGCCGTGCTTGGCGGCGTCCTCGGGGTTGATGAGCAGCACGTCCTCCGTTAGGATCTCGCCGTTGCCGGTGCGCCGCGTCATGGCGCCGCAGTTGTAGTGCTCCAGCTCGCGGTTGGTGGTGATGATGTACGGGAATTCCGCCTGGTTGGCCTTCACCTCGGGGCTCATCTGCCACGCGTTGAAGTAGAAGTGGCCGAGCCCGCGCTTGAAGGTGTCCACGTGCAGGATCTTGGTGTCGGTGCCGTCGGCGTTCACGGGCCATTGCTTGCCTTGCTCGCCGAGCTCGTCCCACTTCACGCCCTTGAAGAAGGGCGCGATGCGGCTGATCTCCTGGAGGATCCAATCGGGCTCGTAGGTGCTCTTGGCGTTGCCGCTCTTGCGACCGGTCTTGGCGGTGTAGCGCTCCATGATGTCGCAGATGATCTGGCCATCGGGCTTGGTGCCTTCCACCGGAGCAACGGCGGCGTTCACGCGTTGGATGCGGCGTTCGCCGTTGGTGAAGGTGCCGCTCTTTTCCAGGAAGCTGGCGCCGGGCAGCACGACGTGCGCGAGCTTGGCGGTCTCCGTCATGAAGAGTTCCTGCACCACGAAGAGATCGAGCGCGCCGAGGGCCTTGCGCACGTGGTTGGTGTTCGGATCCGTCTGGCCCATGTCCTCGCCGCACACCCACATAGCCTTGAGCTTGCCGGCGAGCGCGGCGTCGTACATCTGGGGGATCTTCCAGCCCACGTGGCTGGGCACCTCCACGCCGTAGAAGGTGTTGTAGAGTTGCGCGTACTCCGGGTTGTCCACCGCGAAGTAGCCGGCGCCCTGGTGCGGCTGGCAGCCCATGTCGGCGGCGCCTTGCACGTTGTTCTGTCCGCGTAGCGGGTTCCGCCCACACCACGACGGCCGATGTTGCCGGTCATCATGGCGATGTCGGCGATCCGCATCACGGTGAAAGTGCCCTGGAAGTGCTCGGTGACGCCCAGGCCGTGGAAGCTCATGGCAGCGGGTGAGCTTGCGTAGGCGATGGCCGCCTTGCGCACCAGCTCGCGGTCCACACCCGTGACCTTCTCCATCTCGGCGACATCCACGCTGAGCAGTTCCTTCTTGAAGTCCTCGTAACCCTCCGTGCGCGTGTCGATGAACTCCTGCTTCACCAGGCCCTCGCTCACGATGTAGTACATGAACATGTTGAGCAGCGCCACGTTGGTGCCGGGCCGCAACTGCAGGTGGTACTTCGCATAGCGGGCCAGCTCCGGTGCGGCGCGGGTCGGTCGCGTCGGGGTCTTCCCCTTCATGATCCGCTGCTTGATGCCGCGCCGGTCACCGGGTGCGCATCCGTCGGGTTCGCACCGATCGCCGCCGTCGACTGCGTGTCCTTCGGGTCGTCGATGCTGTTGGTGGCCGCGCCGGTGCCAAAGGTCTTCTGCATGCCGAGGGCCGTGGGGCTATGGCACACGCGCGCACAACTGTCGATGTTGTTGGTGCCGGCCTGCACGCGGAAGAATTTCTGCATGGTGGTTCTCCTCGTTCGGGCAGCGCGCGCTGCTCACACCGGCAAGCGCATCGGGTCCGTGCTTCTCGACGATGTCGGCGAAGCGGTCCACGATGTAGTCGCCAGGCCTCGTCCAGGTCGCGGGAACGAGCTCGCCGTTCTTCCTGATAAGCGGGTGCGCAGCCGCTCGGGATGATCATAGAAATGGAAAGCGTAACGTCCTTTCAAGCAGGTATGCCCTTGGTTCGATTCCGCAGAGTACGGCGCGGTGATGGCGACGACCTTGTTGTCTTTCACCTTCACTTCGAGGTTGCAGCCCACACCGCAATAGGTACACACGCTGCGCACCACCTCATCGGCCTTGGTCTCCTTGCTCTTGAACACATCGGTGATGGCGCTCGTGGGGCAGGCCTGCGCACAGGCGCCACAGCTCACGCAATCGCTGTCCTTGAAACTCGCCCGTGCCTTCGGCGATCCAGCTGTTGAAGCCGCGACCGGCCATGGTGAGGACCATCTCCCCCTGCACTTCGTCACACGCACGCACACAGCGATAGCAGTTGATGCAGCTATCGAGGTTGCTCACCATATAAGGATGCGAAGTGTCGCTGGCGAAGCGGGCGTCGGGTCCAGCGGCATCGAGGGGCAGGGCACCTTTCGGGTAGCGCACGCTATCGATGTTGAACCGACCTGTTGCACCACGTTGTATAACTCGTTGGCACCATGGTCCTCCTTCTTCCAGTTTGTTCCGTCGGGTAGTTGCTCAGCACCAACTCCACGATGTTGCGGCGCAGGCGTTTCATGCGCTCGTTGTGCGTGGTGATGAACTGGCCGTTCGCCACGGGAGTATGGCAACTGGCCATCACCTTGGAAGGATCGTCCTGCACGAGAGCGACTTCCACGGAGCACACGCGGCAACTGCCGAAGGGTTCCAGGTTCGGCGCATCGCAAAGTGTGGGCACGGGCTCGGGGCCCATCACGCGGCGCAGCATCGCGAGGATCGTTTCGCCCTGGATGATGGGATGCGCAACGCCGTTCACGTAGGCGATCTGCGTGTCGGTCTTCGTGGTGTTCGACGAAGCAGGGGCCGTTTGCGTCTTGGCAACGGGCGTGGTGGGCGCATTAGCCTTTGAGGTGGGCGTGCTGTTCATCGGCGATGGGTCTTGTCGTACGAAGATACTTGAGGTGCTACCCTGTTGGGGTGGCTTGACGGGTTGATGACCGGCTCATGGTCAGCATGGCTCCTAAATGCAGTTCAACATCATATCTACTTATTGATCGAAACACTGCTGGCATGCAAGAAACCGGTGCGTTCGCATCCAAACTCCTACGCATGGCGGAACGCTGTTTTGTGTCCATCGTCAAGTGCAGTCCATCATCAGGGGTTATAGTTCAGGACATCGCTGCGGAAATAGACGAACTTGTTCGAGACGAAACCGATCCCTTCCACCTGCCAGCGATCAGCAGGGGTGATGTGCCAAGCCTTCCGCGTTCCATTGTCCATGGGCCATTGCTCAAGGGAATCCACGGTATATGTGGTCAAGGCGTTGTAGAAATTCCAGGTGCTGCGAGGTATGGTATCGTGCAACTCCAGATCGAAATCGTACTGGAGCACTTCATATGGAAGTACGCCATAGGGAGCGATCGTTTGAAACCCGACCCAGTAAACGCGTTTCGAAATAGTATCCTGACGGAAGTACCCATTTGCATAGGTCATCCCGAGACAATACCAGAATTGCTCCCGGGGTTGTTCCCATCGACCAGCTCCAGAACGCTCTTCTCTGCCGGGTGATCGAGGCGCTGGTAGACCTTTGGAGAAGAGGGCCCGAGGTACCAGAATAGTCGGTCACAGTGTACGTGTGTATAACGGTATCAGGACCAATGGTCCGCCAGAGAAAGTCGAGCGTGTAGGTATCCGGCCATTGCGGTGATGGGAAACAACGTATGAAGTGTTGTAAGTGTGCCATTCAGCGCTTGAATGGAACAGGTTCGAAGGCCAGCTCTCTCCCGGAATGGTCGGACCGGGATCGGCTCTTTCCTTTCTGCATGCTGTGGTGCCTACGGTGAGCGCAACAACCACGAACCAACACAATGCCCTAATGGGCCTAACAGGATGATGTCGCATACAATGGCCCATGATCCGGGATAGTCTATTGCTCGATGAAATATGCATCCAACTCATTCCTGAAGTATTGGAGCGCGTTCTTCACACCGAGGGGCAGGCCACCACCGAGCGCACACAGGCTCCCGATCTCCATGGTCTCCACCAGGTCGTTGAACAACACGCGGTCGATCTTCTGGTCTTTCGTGCGGGCAGCGTTCAGCAGTTCCTCGCCGCGCTTGCTACCGATACGGCAGGGGAAGCACTTGCCGCAGCTTTCCACGGCGGTGAATTGGAAGAGGTGTTCGAGGTATTCCACCATGGGGAAGTCCTCGGGGATGCTGAGGACGCTGGCATGACCCAAAAGGAAACCTTCCTTCTGGAAGGACTCGAAGTCGATGCTGAGCGCATTGATCGCGTCCATGGGCACGATTCCGCCGAGCGGACCGCCGATGTGCGGGGCCTTCTTCACCTTCTTCTTAAAGCCCTGGCCGAGCTCATCGATGACCTTGCTGAGCGGAGTGCCGCACTCCACTTCATAAGGCCCGGCCGGTTGAAGGCACTGTCGAGCATACCAACTTGCTGCCGTTGCTCTTCTCCGGTCGCCCAGCTTCGCGAAGGCGTCACCACCGTGCTCAACCACCCAAGGCACGCAGGCGAGCGTCTCGACATTGTTCACCACCGTGGGCCGGTTGAAGAGACCTTGCTGCGCCGGGTAAGGCGGACGTGTTCGGACTTCGCCACGCTTTCCTTCGATGCTGTTGAGCAGCGCGGTCTCCTCACCGCACACGAGGCGCCCGCCGCCGCGATCGCTATGAAGCGGTAAGTGAATCCGCTGCCCTTGATGTCCTTACCGATCCGGCCCTTCGCCTCGATGTCTGCGATGGCCTGCTTCGTCTCCACCGCCTCGGGTACTCGGCACGTATGTATAGGACGCCGGTGTCGGCACCACGCAATAGCCTGCGATCGTCATCCCCAACAACACGCGGTGCAGGCGTTTCCTCAAGCATATCGGTCGCTGAAGGCGGCCGGGTCGCCTTCGTCGGCGTTGCAGACGATGTTTTGCGGGAGCGCCATTGCCTGTATTGTCCTGCGCATCTTTGCGGGCTTGCAGCTTGAAACCCATCGGGACCCAGCCCCACCACGGCCGCGGATGGTGGCGATCTTGGTCTCGTTGAGGACATCGGCGCTGTCACCTTGGAGCAAACGCTCCCACATCGCGTAGAATTCATCCGGTGATGGCATCGGTGCCGTGAGGATCGGCTCTTCCATCAAGTGCCTACGAAGTGGCTACCGTTCGCGGGCACCTTCCGCACCTCCCTCCCTTCCTTTACCTCCTTCACCGGTCGTCCATCTGCTCGATGCTCGATCGCTGCCAGTTCCTTCCCCCGATGTTGAACGCACTGTTCTCGTGGCAACAGCCGAGGCAGCACATGTGGCCGTCTCCTCCCGCTCTGAAGTGTCTGCCCAGCTCGCGACGCACGCGATCCCGGGGTGCCTGCGACAAGGCAGGTGCTGCCATTGCACACATAGGCTTTCTTCCCTTGATTGTCCTTCTTCGGAAATCATAGAACGAAGAGGTGCCATAGGTGATGGCTTCGCCGATGAAAATCCTGCGCGACCTTGGTGAGCGTATCATCATCCGGCGTGCCACTGCCAGCAGCAGCGCTTGCGAGTCGCTCCCAAAGGGCGTCGTCGAGTTCCTTTCCGTCGCAGCCGCTGAGCGATGAGATGTTCTTGGACATGCGGACCCCAATGAGGAGCCGTGGGAATGGGCTGGCGCGTAGTTGATGCCTTGGCGCACTGGGCGGGCGATCGGCTCGGTGGGCCTGCATCTTGCCAGCCCGTGATCGGCTTTCATGCGGTACACCGTTCACAAGCCCAACGCCACAGCCGAGTGCGCCGCCATACCTGCTGCGGGGCACTCCGGGCTGTAGCAGTAGAAGACCAGCGGCGCCAGGTGGTCGGGGGGGCTGTCCGAGGTGATCTCGTCGTCAGGCCATCAATTTCGCGCCCGGCACATGGGCCTCGGCATAGGTGAAGTCCTCGTTCACATCGATCGCGTACACCGTTGCGGTCTTCAGCAAGGTTGAGGGTTCATGCGGTGCGATACTCCTTCACCTCCGATGGGCAGGGACCGGATTGGCCTGAGGCAGAGCCCGCTCGCAGAAATCAGCGGAATGACGAGCGCGCGGATTCGCGTCGCGAGCGGGGTCAAATCTCGGATGTATTCGGGGTCGATGGAACGAAGCGCCTTTCGATTTCCCGGTTAGCCTTCACTTGCATTATGCCACGAAACGCGGGATTCCACATTTACAATGCTGCGGTCAACGCGCTCATCAGCTCATCCGCGTGAAGGGGCTTGGGGATGTGTCCATTCATCCCTGCTGCGCGGCGGCGCTCCAGTTCCTCCTTCATCACATTGGCGGTCATGGCCGGGATCGGGGTCGGGACTTGTCACCTTCCATGCGCGGATCGCTCTTGTCGCATCATAGCCGTTCATCTCCGGCATCTGCACGTCCATCAGGATCGCGTCGTAATCGTTGGCCTGGGCCATCTCCACGGCAATGCGCCCGTTCGGCGCCACATCCACCACTACGCCGGGGATCGCGTCAACCGGCTCATCCTGCCACCATCACGTTGAAGTCGTTGTCTTCGGCGAGCGGGATGCGGAGATGGCGCAGGGATCAGTCGGGGCGTGAATATTCCCGCCCGTCCGGGACCTCCGCATCCTTCCGAAATCGCATAAAGGATCGTCACGGTGAACGTACTCCCTGTGCCTTTTCGCTTTTCACCGTGATGCTGCCGCCCTGCAACTCCGCCAGCCGCTTGCTGATGGTGAGGCCCAGCCAGTACCGCCGTACTTGCGCGTGGTGTCGCTGTACGCCTGGGTGAATTCCTCGAAGATCTTGTCAGCCGGTCTGCGGGTATCCCGATGCCGGTGTCGATGGCGTTGACCATCAATGCGGCCCATTCGGGTCGACCCGATGGTCGACGTTGCGTTGAACACGGATGAATCACCGATCCGTGTTCCGTGAACTTCACGGCATTGCCCGCCAGGTTCGGCGCGTCCCGCGGATCGCGTGGGATCTCCCAGCAGTGGGTGGGTGCGTCATCCGCAACGCGCACGTCCAACAAGCCCCTTCTCATCAGCCTTGAAGCGCAGGATGTCGCGCACATTGCCGATCGCCCCACGCGCGGATCGACCAGCCCCTGCTCAAAGTCGACCCTGCCCGCCTCCATCTTGCTGAGGTCGAGGATGTCGTTGAGATCGCCCTTAGTTTCTCGCTGCTCTGCGAATAGCGTTGAGTACTTCTCTTGCTCAGGCGTGTGTTCGTTGCGCTTGAGGATGCCGCTCATGCCGATGATCGCGTTCATGGGCGTGCGGATCTCGTGGCTCATGTTGGCCAGGAACTGCTGCTCTGAACTGCTCGCTGGCCTCGGCACTGGCGGGCCTGATCCAGGATTCTGGTTGATCCGTTGTTTGATCGGTTGTTGCGCACGACCACCAAGGCCAGCACGACAAGCAAGAGGGACACGCTTCCCGCCGCGTACAGCACGACGCGTTGCTGCTTCAGCTCGGTATGCTGCCGTTGGATCTCCTGCTCGTTCAGCCGCTCCTTCATATCCCGTTCATACGCTGCTACCTTTTGCCGATCGGCCTGTTTCTGGAGCGAATCGTTCACCTGCGCATAAGTCAATTGCTGTTCCCATGCCTCTTGGATCGATCCCCGGTCATGGTATAGGAGCGCCAGTTCCCGTCGGTACTTCTGTGCGAACCGGATCAGCCTGCCCTGCTGCGCGGTGCGCAAGGCATTCTCCAGGCTGGCGAGGGCGCCAGGCACATCTCCAGAGGCTCGTTGGTATAGGTAGTGGTAATAGTCCAATTCGATGTTGCCCTTGGCCGAATAAAGGGGCAGATGCTCGATCTGCTCAAGCGAGTCGGCCATCGCCAGGTAATGGTGCGCACTGTCCAACTGGCCCTTGCCGATATGAATGCCCGCGAGCGTCAGCACCCTTGGTGCGAGCAGCTGCGGCGTGCAGCGGCTCCAATACGTGCGACTGGCCCCAAGGCTTGCAATGCGGACGTTGTGTCACCCTTGGCCAATTGCACATCGGACATGCCTCCGTATGAGGCCATCACATTGGTAAGCAGGCCCACCTTCAGGTTCTCCTCGATGGCCAGCCGCTGGTATTCCTCCGCTTTCTGCGGGTTGCCCCACGACAAGTACATCGCACTGATGGGCCAGGGCTGATTGGCATATCCCACTGGATCGAACCGCGAGAAGACCTCACGGGCCCGCAGGTAGTTCTCGATGGCCTTGTCCGCCTGACCCGATGCGAAATAGTAGCCGCCCAGTCCATGGTAGCAGGCGCCGAGGTTCTCTTGCGGGCCATGCGCCTTGTAATAGGCGAGCTTGACCGTGTAGAATTCGAATCGCTCATCCTGCGAACCAGCAGTATTGTACAGTTGACGGATCAAGCCCAGTGGCGAAAGCAGGCCCTGTTTCACCCCCAGCTTATCCAGCCTGTCGATGCACGTCTTGAACGCACGAATGGCTGAGGCGTGATCATGGGCGATCAGTTGTTCCATTCCGTTCAGCAGCGGCGCGTAGGCCAGACCTTGCTCGTTCTTCGTGCGTTGCGCGATCGCGAGTCCTTCCTCGAGATGGGCCAGCGCCTTACGGTCGTCCAGCTGGTCGATATAGACCATGGCCAGCTGATCATGCAGGGCTACGCGCTCTGCGTCTGTCCGGGCGTTGGTCAACCGCGCTTCCAGGGAATCATGGATCAATGTGATCCGCTGGGCTGTTGCCATGGCGGCCAGGTGCGATAGCACCAGGAAAAGCGGAACACGCGTCAGTTGTACACGGGAGTTCCGCATCAGGCGCTGTTTCGAGTTGCGTACCCAACCTTTAGAACAGAACCAATGGCCCTCATCAATTCTTCCCGCTTGAACGGCTTCGGGATATGCCCGTTCATGCCGGCCTCCTTGCAACGCTCCAATTCTTCCTTCATCACGTTCGCGGTCATGGCCAGGATGGGAACGTGTGACTTGTCACTGGGCAAGTCACGGATCGCCCTCGTCGCGTCATAGCCGTTCATTTCCGGCATCTGCACGTCCATCAGGATCACATCGTAGTCCCTGGCCTGTGCCATCTTCACAGCGATCGTCCCGTTGGCAGCCACGTCCACCTGCACGCCGGGGATCGCATCGGCTAGCTCATCCTGTGCGACCATGACGTTGAAGTCGTTGTCCTCTGCTAGGAGGATGCGGAGGTCGCGCAGGGATCTGTCGGGGCGGGAAATTTCCCGCCCGTCCGGGACCTCCGCATCCTTCGAAATCGCATAAGGGATCGTCACCGTGAACGTGCTGCCTTCGCCTTGTTCGCTCTTCACCACAATGCTTCCACCTTGCATCTCGGCCAGCCGCTTGCTGATGGTGAGGCCCAGCCCGGTGCCGCCGTACTTGCGCGTGGTGTCGCTGTACGCCTGTGTGAATTCCTCGAAGATCTTGTCCAGCCGGTCTGCGGGTATCCCGATGCCGGTGTCGATCACATCAATGGTCAATCCGCTGCCGTCGATCCAGCGGACATGCATTGTCACGGATCCGTGTTCCGTGAACTTGATGGCATTCCCTGCCAGGTTCAGCAAGATCTGGTTCAAGCGTGTGGGGTCGCCCAGCAGGGATGAAGGCACATCATCCGCGATTCGCACCTCCAGTGCCAGGCCTTTCTCCTCGGCTTTGAAGCGCAGGATGTCGCGCACGTTGCCGATGATAGCGCGCGGATCGAAAGCCACCTGCTCCAGATCGATCTTCCCGGCTTCGAGCTTGCTGAGGTCCAGGATGTCGTTAAGGATCACCAGCAGGTTCTCGCTGCTCTGCGAAATGGCGTTGAGGTACTTCTCCTGTTCAGGTGTGTGCTCGTTGCGCTTGAGGATGCCGCTCATGCCCATGATCGCGTTCATGGGCGTGCGGATCTCGTGGCTCATGTTCGCCAGGAACTGCTGCTTGAACTTCTCGCTCGCTTCGGCGCGCTGGCGCGCGGCATTCAACTCCCTGTTCGCGCGTTGCTTCTGGCGGTTGTTGCGCACCACGATGAGCACAAGTGCGGCCAGCAGCATCACGATGGCCCCTGCTGCGTAAACAACCACCCGCTGCTGGCGCAGCTGGACGTCCTTATCGCGCATCTGCTCGGTACGCTGTCGATCGCTCACGTCGCGCTCGTAATCCGCGACACGCTGCCTGTCGGCCATTGCATTCAAGGAGTCCTCGATCTGCAGGTAAGCGACCAGCGTGTCCAGCGCTGCGGTGACGGCCCCCTTCACCCGATCGCGGTGGGCCAACTCCTTCCGGTACTTCTGGATCAAGCTCGGGAGATGCTGTTCATGGGCCGTTGCCAGCGCGCGATCAAGCGCTGCGTCCGCCGCATCGTAATTCCCCTGTGCCTGGTAATACCGGTACCGCCAATAATCCAATTCGATCTCGCCCTTCACCGATGACAAGGGAAGGAAGGCGACACTCGCAAGCGAATCAACCTTGCTCAGGTAGCGCGCCGCGTCGTCCATCTGGTGCTGCGCAATCCTGATGTTCACCATGGCCAGCAGGCTCGGTGCCAGCAACTGGGGTGTGGCATATGGTGCATAATGCTGGACCCGCTCCAGCTCCCGGACCGCTCCGGCGGTGTCTCCCTTGGCCAGGAGGATCTCTGCCATGCCGAAGTGCCCGAAGAACAGATTACCGATGTTCCCTACGCGCTCATTCTCCGCGATGGCCTGCCTGCGAAGCTTTTCGGCCTTCTCGATGTTCCCCCACCGCATGTACAAGGTGCTCACGGGCAAGAGCTGGTTCGCATAGCCGGTCGGATCGAAGCTTGCGAAGTACTCTCTTGCTCGCAGGTAGTGCTCGATGGCCATGTCCGCCTGACCCGTGCTGTAGTAGAATCCACCGATGCCATGGTGGCAGGCGCCGCTGTTCTCAATCGGGCCATGCTGCTGGTAATAGGCCAGCTTGGCTTCATAGTAGACCAACTTCTCCTCCTGCAGGCCAGCATCGTTGTACAACTGTCGTATAAATCCCAACGGCGCTATCAACCCTTGCTTCACGCCGAGTGAGTCAAGGATGTCGATGCAGCGATGGAATTCGTCCAGTGCTTCAGCGTAGCGCCCCGTTCGGTGCTGAGCCATCCCCGGTATCAGGTGTGCGTAGGCGGTTCCAACGGGGTAGCCGATGCGGTTGGCCAGTTCGCACCCTTTGATCAGCCTGGCCATCGCGAGGGAATCCTTCAACTGATCGGCATAGCTCAGGGCGAGCGTGAAACAGATCTCAGCGGCCACCCGATCATCGACCTCCGCCATCAGGCGCTGCTCAAGCGAATCGCTCATGACGAAAGCCCGTTGGCTGATAAGGCGCAGTGGAGCCAGGAAAAGCACGAGGCTGCCTGCGAATGCGATGCGTGAACACCGGATCATGGCGTGTAGATCCCCTTGCTCATGGCATACACCACGATGCCCGCCGTGTTGCGCGCACCGATCTTCTGCAGGATGTTGTTGCGGTAGCCTTCCACCGTGCGCGGACTGAGGAAGAGCTTGCCGGCGATCTCGGTGGTCGTGAGCTCCTGGCAGATCAGGCGCAGCACATCGAGTTCGCGTTCGGTGAGCGGATCCACATCGCTGAACGTGGGCTTGATCTTCTCCTTCTTCACCAGGCCGTGCAGCATCACGCGGCTCACCATCTCACTGAAGTGGTAGCCACTGGTGCTCACCGCGCGCACGGCGTCCTCGATCTCGTCCGGTTCGGCGGTCTTCAACACGTAGCCATTCGCCCCCAGTTCCATCAGATGCACGATGAACTTCTCCTCGCTGTGCATGCTCAGCACGATCACCTTCACTTGCGGGAATTCCTCGCGGATCCGCTTCACGGTATCAATGCCGTTCAGGACGGGCATCTCCAGATCGAGAAGGACGATGTCGATCGCATTGCCTTGGAGTCCGGTGAGCAACTCCTCACCGTTGGAGCACTCGAAGACCACCTGCACGTCGGGCATGTCGCGGAGCAGCATCACCATTCCCCGGCGGAAGAGGACCTGGTCGTCGGCAAGGGCGAGCTTGATCATGGTGCTGCAAGATCGCTCCCGGTGGAAATACGCCAGCCCCGTATTTCTACGGGACTTTCATTTCCCGTGCATCCACGCTGGCGGAGGGCTGCGTTGCACGGGCACTTTTGTCCCGTCGGTAAGCGATCAATGCACACCGGCCCGAACCATGAAAAACCTCATCCTCCCCCTCGCGATGAACACAGCCTTCACCCTTTCCCTCATGGCACAACCGACCAACAACTGGATGGGTGCCACCAAGCAGACCCTCGGACCACAGGCTTCGGCCTCATGGATGCTCGATATGGAGACCGATGGTGTGCAGATCCACGTTTCACCGGAGAAGGCCTTGGTGCTGGTTGATCGCGAGCCGATCATCACCACCAAGGATGGAGAAGCCTTCCTGAAGGCAGGCATCCTTGGCCTTGCTGGTACGTGGCTCACGCTGCAAGGCGAAGTGGATGCCATCGACGACACGCTCCTGCACGGCCGCTACACCGGCACCTTGGATGGCCAACCGGTGGTGATGGACCAGTACCTACGGATGCGCAACAGCATGCCTACCCGGTTGGTGCGCGTGATTCGCAGCGCGCAAGGCTCGGCGGTGGTGCCGGCCTATGACAACATCGCGTACCTCCGTTCGTTGATCGAGGACCCCTTCGTGGATGGTTCGCCAGCGTTGACGAAGTACTGAGCCGACGGATCCGGATCAGGGATGGCCGAGTGCGGATCGCAGCTCGGCCATCACCTTTTCATTCAGGTCGCAGGCTTCCGCCACCTGGGCCGCACATGCTTCCGCACCCTCCGCTCGCGCGCGATGCTCGATGGCGGTGAGCAGGTCGAACAGCCCTTGCGCACCCATGTAGTTCACCTGCGGGCGCAGGCTGTGGGCCGATACTGCAAGTGCTTCGGCATCGCCAGCGGAAAGCCGCTCCTGGAGCTGGGCGAAAAGCCCCGGCGACGCGTTGAGGTACATGCAGATGTACTTCTCCATGCGCGCCCGGTCGCCCTTGCAGAAGCGTTCGAGATAGCCGAGGTCGGTGGCAGCCATGTGGCGAAGTAAGCGCGGCAGGAACTTACTTTGCCTGCGCTTACCCCGGAACAATGGCCGCTGGACAGAAAAGGATCTTCGTGGTGGACGATGACGAGATGCTGGCGACCATGCTCGCCGACCACCTGCGGGCGAGCACTCCACATCACGTAGCCGTGTTCCACACGGGCGAGGAATGCCTCGCACAACTGAGCGAACACCCCGACCTTGTGATCCTGGACTACCACCTGAACAACACGGTGAAGGACGCTGCGGATGGCTTGAGGATCCTGGAAAAGATCAAGAAGCTGGACCGGCAGGTGCATGTGATCATGCTCAGCAGCCAGACCCAGTACGGTGTGGCATTGCAGACCGTGGCGAAAGGCGCGGAGCAGTATGTGCTCAAGGGCAAGGACCAGTTCGACCAGATCGATCGGATCGTGAAGGAGATGCTGGGTTAGGAGCCTTTACCATGTCCGGCTCACGAGGTACATCTCCATCTCCCCCTTGCCCTTCGCCTGCAATTTGCCGCGCGGGGTGAAGGTGAATGCGGGCTCGGTTGACAGTTGTTGGTTGTCGGTTGCCCGGCTGACGTTGCCCGACCCGACAGCAGGCGACTGAGTACCGGCAACCAAACGATACGTCGCCTCACTGATGTTCACCTGGCCTACTTCGCATTCGCTCTCCATACGGTGCGCGATGTCGACCGTATCGCCCCAGATGTCATATTGGAATTTCTTCAGGCCAACCACCCCTGCCACCAAGGGCCCCGTGTGGATGCCCGCGCGCATATCGAAGGCCACCAGGCCTTGGCGAAGGCGTTCAGCCTTGCGTTGCACCATGAATGCCTGCATCTCCAACGCGGCCAGCACCACCTTGCGCGCCGCATCGGCCAATGGCTTGGGCAGTCCACCGACGCACAGGTAGGCATCGCCGATGGTCTTGATCTTCTCCAGGTGGTGCTTCTCCGCGATCCGGTCGAAGGCCTTGAAGCAGACGTTCAGCTCAGCCACCAGTTCGTCCGCATCCATCTGCTCGCTGATCCGGGTGAAGCCCATGAAGTCGGTGAACAGAACGGTCACCTCATCCATGTAGGAGGCCTCGGTGGAACCCTGTCGCTTGAGCTCATCGGCCACTTCAGCGGGAAGGATGTTGTTGAGCAGGTCCTCGCTGCGTTCTTTCTCGTGGCGCAGCTGGCGTGTGCGGATGCGCACCGTGCGACGCAGGCTTCCGATATAGAGCAGCACGCCGCCGGCGATCGTGATCGCGCAAAGGGCATAGAACCACCAGGTGCGCCACCAGGGAGGAAGCACCACCAAACGGAACGTGGTGCCCTCTCCCGCCCAGTAATTGTCGCGGTTGCTGCCCTTCACCAGGAAGGTGTACGAGCCAGGATCGAGGTTGGTGTACACGGCCATGTGCTCTGTGCCGACCATGATCCAGTCGCGGTCGAAGCCCTCCAACTTGTACTGGTAGCGGTGCGATCCGGGCGCCGCGAACTCCATGGTGGCGAATTCGAAGGTGACCATGTTGTCGCTGAACGGGATCTCCATGCCGGTACTTTCATAGGGCGGCTTCGAGAGCGGTGCGTCCGCTGCCCGGAAATCGATGGAGCGATTGCGCAGCTTGATGTCGGTGATGATCACGGTGACAGGCCGGGTATCGTCCTCGAGGTCGCGCGGGCGGAAGGTGTTGATGCCGCTCACGCCGCCGAAGCAGAGCGTGCCATCAGCGAGCTTGCAATAGGCGTAGCGGTTGAACTCGTCGTTCTGCAGGCCGTCGCGCGCCGTGAAGTTGCGGAAGGTGCTGGTGGCCGGATCGAGCCGTGCGATGCCTTTGTTGGTGCTCATCCATAGCCGACCGCTGTCGTCGCTGAGCACGCCGTAGACCACATCGTTCGGCAGGCCTTCCTTCGTGGTGTAGCGGCTCACATGCCCAGTGGCCGTCTCGAAGCGGTTGAGCCCGCCGCCGTTGGTGCCGATCCAGAGCACGCCATCGGGGTCGTGCGGGTCGGGCAGGATGGAGAAGATGACATCCACGGCCAACGTAGTGGGATCATTGGGGTCGTTGCGGAAGAGCGTCCACTGTTCCGTGCGTGGATCGAAACGGTAGAGGCCTTTCAAGGTGCCCAGCCAGAAGATGCCCTTGCTATCCCTGTGGATGACCTGCAGGAAGAGATAGGGATTGTTCACCGGCGGAACGGGGTAGCGGTATTGTTGGAAACGCCCGCTGTGCGGATCGAACCAATGCAGGCCGCTGTCCACGCCGAACCATAGCGTATCACTGATGAAGCGCAGCGGGAAGGCGCTGCAATTGATCGGCAGATTCGGAGCGGATGCATCTCCAGGCAGGACACGTTCGAGCGTCGCCTGGCCATGGTCATAGCGCACCAGGCCGCCCTTGCTGAGCCAAAAGGCGCCTTTGCGGTCCTGCACCACTGCATCGTTGCCCCAGAAGCCCGAGTTGAAACGTGTCCGCTTGCGCGCCTCCTGGATGCCGATCCGTAGTTCATAGGCACGGCGCACAGGGTCGAACACGGTGAGGAAGTTGCCCTCGTTCATCACGATGCGTCCGTTGACGCCGGGGACCATGTATCGGATGCTCGGACCGGGCGCAGCGTGGAAGCGCTCCACGCGCGGGTCGTATGTGAGGATGCCGTAGCCTGCGGTGCCCATCCAGATGAGCCCGTTGCGGTCGCGGTAGATGCATTTCACATAGGTCAATAGCTCGTTCAGCTCGGGCGCCTCGGCCCGCAGCGTGCTTACATGCCGCGTTACCGGGTCGAAGCGGATGCACTGGCCGCCTTGGGTGGGCAGCCACAACTGTCCCTCATCGCCCACGGCCATGCCGTCACTGGTCACCTGCAGGCCCAATTCCGGGAACTCGCGCAGCGTCACGGCCTGGTGGTTATCCGGATCGATCCGCATCACCCCCCACTGGTACATGCCGTAGAGCACGTTGCGCACGGTATCCTCGAACTGGTAGAGGTTCGTGCGCCACATCTTCCAACCGCCATCCTGGTAATAAGGTGTCGCATCGATGTGCAGGGTGTCGATCCGATACGTGAGGTCCCGTGTATCGAGCGCGAAGGACGTTTGCCCGGTGTTGCTGCGCAGGATCCCTCTTTGGTCGATCAGCAGGTGCGACCATCCGGAATTCGCTATCGCCCACGTGATCCGCAGCGTGCCGGATGACAGCTGCTCCAGCGTCGGTGCGTCGATCCGTATGACACCTTGCCGTGTGGAGGCCCAGACATGACCCGCGTGGTCCAGGGCAATGCTTGCGATGGAGGTGCCGGGTATCGCGGGAACCATTCTCGGCTTCGTCCACGCGCCCACCTCATTGGCGCAAGGGATGTGGTGGAAGGTCTCGGTGTTGCGGTCGAACACGTCAAGCCCGGTGGCTGTGCCCACCCAGATGAGGCCGGTGCGGTCCTCCATCAACGCCTGCACGTAGCTGTCGCAGAGCGAACCGGGATCGGCAGGGTCGTGGCGGTACACCTTGAACGAATAGCCGTCGTAGCGATTCAGGCCATCCTTGGTGGCGAACCACATGAAGCCGTGACGATCCTGTATCATCCGATGCACCATGCCCTGCGAGAGACCGTCCTTGATGGAGAGGTGACGGAAGTTCAGCGTGATCGTGTCATGCTGCGCCACGCAAGCGCTGGCCACGACCAGCAGCGCGAAAAGCAGCATTGCGCGGAAGCGAAGGCGGACGCTCATGGTCGGGTCCGGGTCTTTTCCGGTGGTGGGTCGGCGTAGCGCACGAAGTACATGTCCAATTCGCCCTTGCCCTTCACGAGCACTTTGCCGCGGGGGATGAAAGTGAATGAGCGAGTTGCCAGGTGTCGGTTGTCGGTTGTCAGTTGTCCGGCGCTGTTGTCCAGCGCGCTTGGGCCTGCGGGACTGGCAACTGACTGTGGAGAATTGACAACCAACCTGTACGTCGCCTCGCTGATGTTCACGCGTCCCACTTCGCCGGTGCTGTCCATGCGGCTGGCGGTGTTCACGGCATCGCCCCAGATGTCGTACTGGAATTTCTTCACGCCGACGATGCCGGCCACCACGGGCCCCGTGTGGATACCCACCCGAAGGCCGAATGGCGGCAGTCCGGAGGCTTCGCGCGCAGGCATGCTCCCGGCCATGAAGTCCTGCATCTCCAACGCCGCATGCACCACATCGGCGGGCGATGCGGACCGCGGGTCGGGCAGGCCGCCGGCGCAGAGGTAGGCGTCGCCGATGGTCTTGATCTTCTCGATCCGCGCGCGGCGATGATGCGGTCGAAGGCCTTGAAGCAGGTGTTCAGCTCGTCCACCAGCTCACGCGCCCCGTCCCGGTCAACGGCTTCGGCCAGGCCCACGATCTCCGCGAAGAGGATGGTGGCCTGGTCGTAGTGCCGTGCTTCGGCCGTGCCGGTGTCCTTCAGTTCCTGCGCCACCTCTTCGGGCAGGATGTTCCGCAACAGGGCATCGCTGCGTTCCTTCTCTTCCGCTAGCTCGCGTGAGCGCAGGCGGACGGTGCGTTCCAGGTTGATGATGTACGACAGCACGCCGCCGATGAGGATGATCCCGCAGATGGTGTAGAACCACCAGGTCCTCCACCAGGGCGGCAGCACTTCCAGCATGAAGGAGGTGCCCTGCGGATCCCAGATGCCATCGCGGTTCTCGCCGCGCACGCGGAAGGTGTAGGTGCCGGGGTCGAGGTTGGTGTAGGTGGCTGCACGCGATCGGTCGGCCATCACCCAATCCGGGTCGAAGCCGTCGAGCTTGTATTGGTAGCGATGCTCCTTGGGTGCGGCGTATTCCAGGGTGGCGAATTCGAAGGTGATCATGTTCGCGCTGTACGGGATGCGCATGCCCGACGCCAGATGGGCGGGCACGCTCAAGGGCGAACCAGGAGTGCGGTGATCGATCTCCGCATTGCTCAGTTTGATCGCCGTGATGCGGATCACGTGGGCCGTGCTGTCCTCGACCAGTTCACGCGGGCGGAAGAAGTTGAAGCCCTTAACGCCGCCGAAGCAGAGGGTGCCATCGGGCAGCTTGCAGTAGGCATCGCGGTTGAACTCATCATCCTGCAGCCCATCGCCCGCGTCGAAGTTCCGGAATGCACCGGTGGATGGGGTGAAGCACGCGATGCCCTTGTTCGTGCTCATCCACAGGTTGCCGTCCTCATCGTCCAGAATGCCGTAGACCACGTCGTTCGGCAAACCATCGTTCACGGTGAAGCGCTTGACGCGTCCGGTGGCTTTCTCCAAACGATCCAGTCCACCGCCATTGGTGCCGATCCAGAGGAAGCGATCGGGTTCAGCAGGGTCGTCCGCCAGGGAGAAGATCACGTTCACGCCGAGAGTAGCGGCATCGGATGGATCGTGCGTGTAATGGTCCCATCGCCCCGTGCGCCGGTCGAACCGCAACAAACCGCTCACGGTGCCCAGCCAGAAGATGCCGCGCGCATCAAGATGGATGGACTGCACGAAGCTGTACGGGTCGCTGCGCGGGGCGATGGGGAAGGGGTAGCTGCCGAAGGTGCGCGACCCGACATGGAACCATTGGAAGAGTTGGTTCGCGAACCACAGCGTGTCGCCCAGCAATTTGAACGGGAAGCAGGTGGCGTTGGGATCCCCCGGCCCATCGACGGTCGCCGGTGGCGCATGGCGCTGGAGCGAACCGGTGCGACGATCGTAGGCCACCAGCCCACCCTTGTTCAGCCACAGGATGCCGTTGCGGTCCTCGGCCAGAGCGTCCGAACCCGAGTACCAGTCCACTTTGTGCCGTTGGCGTACCGTTCGTTCGTCCATCACGAAGGTGCGCCGCTGACGAGAAGGGTTGTAAAGGGTGAAGAAGAAGTTCGATTCATTGAGCAGCAACTGGCCGTCGCGGGCTGCGGCCATGTAGCGCACGCTGGCGCCGGGCACGGGGTGGAAGCGCTCCACGCGCGGGTCGTAGGTGAGCAGCCCATAGCCGGAGGTGCCGAACCAGAGCAGACCGTTTCGGTCGCGGTAGGTACACTTCACGAACTCCAGGATCGGCAGGATATCGGATGCGTCGGTACGGATGCTGGCGAGGTTTCCGTTGCCGGGATCGAAGCGCAGCATGCGCCCGCCCTGCGATGGCAGCCACAAGGCACCGTTCGCGTCCACTGCGATGCGATACGGCATCATCAGCACCTTCATCTCCGGGAACTCGCGCAAGGTGGTGGCCGTGTTGGTGCGCGGGTCGATCTGCACCACGCCATACGGATGCACGCCGTAGATCCGGTCGCGCACAGTGTCCTCCAGCACCAGCAGGTTGGTGCGCGAGAATGCCTGCCCTTCTGAGATGTACTTGTCGGGACGGTCCAGACCGATGCGCACCACGCGGGGATCCGGTTCCCGTGTATCCACCGCGAAGGCGTACTGGTCCTTCACGTGGCCGCGCAGCACACCGGCCCGATCGATGCTGGCGTAGGTCCAGTCCGTTGCGCTGATGACCACGGTGATGGTCACCGCGGCAGCATCCGGTATCCCTGACCGCGGCAACGCAAGGCGGTTCAGGCCCTGGTTGGTGGCCACCCAGATGTTCCCCGCAAGGTCCTCAGAGATCTCCTGGCATCCGCAGCCGTTGAACACCTTGCTCGGCCCGGTGGGCAGAGGATCTCCATCGGTACAGGGGAAATGCGTGAACGATTCGCGCTCCTGGTCGAACAGATCAAGGCCGGTGCTCGTGCCCACCCACAGCCGGCCCCGGCGATCCTCGGTGATGGAGGTGATGAAACTGTTGCGCACAGAAGTGCTGTCCGAGGGGTCGTGCCGATAGACCTTGAAGCTGTATCCGTCATAGCGGTTCAACCCATCCTTGGTAGCGAACCACATGAAGCCATAGCGGTCCTGCATGATCCAGGTGACCATGCCTTGGCTCAGCCCTTCATGAATGGAGATGCTGCGGAAGCCGACCGACACGGTGTCGATCTGGGCCAGGACCATGGGTCCCGCAGCGCAGGATCCCATCAGTACAAGAACCGCGCGGATCGCGTAATGCATGTGATGCGGCAGGTGGATCACTAGCGGCGCGACCCCGATCCGGTCGCGCTCGACACATACCGCGATACTAAGGAAACCGGTTCAGCTTCGGATCACGAAATACATCTCCATTTCCCCCTTGCCCTTCGCCTGCACTTTGCCGTGTGAGGTGAAGGCGTTCACCTCCACGACTTCCTTCACATCCCTTACCAAATCGTACGTCGCCTCACTGATGTTCACCTGCCCCACCTCGCCACTGCTCTCCATGCGCGATGCGATGTTCACCGTATCGCCCCAGATGTCGTATTGGAATTTCTTCACACCCACGATGCTTCGAACGATCGAGGGGATACCTGATGCGTAGCTTGCTGCATCGTCCATTGGAGAACGTCTGTCGATCCTGCGAAGGATGAACGCACGCCTTCACATACCGCACAGCCTCGCACCGCTGGTCCATTTGATCTGGGAGCAGCGCAGCGAGGAGCCCATGGGCTGGAAGATCCTGCCCAGTGGTCGCGTGGAACTGATCTTCAACCTGGGGCCGTGCATGTCGGTCCTCGAGGGTCGGCGTGTGGGTAACGCGTTCAATCCCACCGAGCACTTCTGCTTCCTGTCGGGCTTGCACACACGGCCCTTGGTGATGCGTTTCCCGCGTTTCCATGTAATGGGCGTGCAGATGGAGCCGCTTGCGGTAAAGGCGTTCTTCGGCATCCCGTGCATCGAGGTACGCGACTGGGCCGTTCAGGGTGGGGAGATCCTGGCGGAGTTGAACGCCATTGAGGATCGTCTGCGTGGCCCGGGCGATTTCCCGGAGAAAGCGGTGTGGCTGGAGCAGCACCTGCTTCGGCTGCTGCGTCGATCGGGGAACATCGAACCCGCCTTGCTCTTCCGAGGCGCCGTGGATCGCATGACCACGAGGACTTTGGATGGTTCGCGACACCATGCTGAAGAGGAGATCGGCTATTCGCGGATGCACACGCACCGCATGTTCAACGAATGGCTCGGGCTGCCTCCGGGCGAATTCTTCCGGTTGGAGCGATTCGTGCGCACCGTGGCCGCCGTACATGCCAGCGATGCACCATTCACCTCCCTTGCGCATCGCTTCGGCTACCACGACCAGGCCCACTTCAATCATCATTTCCAGCGCTTCGCGGGCATGAGCCCGACACAGTACCGCAGCCATCGGTGGGTGCTGCCGGGGCAGTTGCCCGCGTGATGTTACACCGGTACAAGCAGGGCCGCGAGCGACCGGGTACGTTCGCCGCACCAAACCGCATTGCACCGACATGAACACTGTTGTACATTCCTCCATCAACCCGCGCGTGGCTGGCGCTTTTGCCATCATTGGCTCCATCACGATGATCTCCGGCGCCGCCACCTGGGCCTCCACGGGAACGGACCTGGACGCTGCGCTCATGGCTGGCACGGTACCCGACTACCTCATCGCCGCTCATGCGAAGACCGGTGCGCTGGCCGTGAACATCGCGCTCTGGACCATTGGGGCCGTGCTCATGTGCGCAGGCGGTGTGCAATTCGCCGTCCTGGGACGATCGCGACCCCAGCCCGCAGCGCTCGCGGCTTTCGCGTATGCAGTGGGTGCGGCATCGGCCATCGTTTTCTTTCCGTTGTGGTACGGGCTCATCGTGGGCCTTTCACCTGCGCAGGCCGCCGGTGCGGATGTGAGTGCCTTTGCCATCGCGCTGGGCCACTGTGCCACAACTGCGGACTGGCTCGCCACGGTGATGATCCTCGCCGTGGGCGGCATGGCAGTGGCCCACGCGGGGCGCGACACGTGGGTGCCGCGCTGGTTGCGCATCTGGTCCTATTTCATTGGCGGGGCCGGAGTGCTGACGTTGCTGGGCTTGATGCTTGGCGATCGCAGCACCTACGCCATGCTCATCGTTCCCATTGGGATCGGGTGGCTCATCGCCGCGGGCATCGTGGCAATGCGGTACAAGCTACCGGACAGGTCGTAGTCTGCTCAGGATCGCTCCACGAAGTACATCTCCATTTCCCCCTTGCCCTTCGCCTGCACTTTGCCGCGCGGGGTGAAGATGAAGAGTTGTCGGTTCTCCGTTGTCAGTTGGCCGTCGCTGCTGTCCAGCGTGCGTGGGTCTGTGTGACCGGCAACTGACAACGGAGAACTGACAACCATCCTATACGTTGCCTCGCTGATGTTCACTTGACCCACCTCGCCGCTGCTCTCCATGCGGCTGGCGGTGTTCACCGTATCGCCCCAGATGTCGTACTGGAACTTCTTTACGCCAACGATGCCCGCGACCACGGGCCCTGTGTGGATGCCCACGCGCATCTCGAAAGCGGGCAGACTTTGTGCATCACGCTCCGCTTTGCGCACTTTCATGAAAGCCTGCATCTCCAGACCGGCCAGCACGGTGTTGCGCGCGGCGTTCACATCCGGCACTGGCAATCCGCCTGCGGCCATGTACGCATCACCAATGGTCTTGATCTTCTCGATGCCGTGCCTGCCCACGATGCTATCGAAGGCCTCGAAGCAGGTGTTGATCTCACGGACCAATTCTGCTGCACTCATCTTCTCAGAGGCCTGCGTGAAGCCTTTGAAGTCGGTGAAAAGAATGCTCACCATCTCGAAGTCGCGCGCCTCGGCGCGTCCCTTCTCTTTCAACTCCGCGGCGATCTCCGCCGGCAGGATGTTGAGCAGGAGGTTCTCTGAGCGGTCGCGCTCTTTGGAAATGATGTCGCGCGAGCGGCGCATGTAGCGCGAGCGGCTGTAGAAGCCAAGGGCCACCACGAACAGGCCAAGACCGCCAAGCGCCATGTAGTTCCGCGTGCGGTTCTTCTTGCGGATCTCCTCGGTGTGCGCCGCTTCGACCATGCGGGCCTCTTCGGCCTTGGCTACGCTGTCCGCGAACATCTGCTGCGCGAACTCCATCTGCTCCAGTTTCTTGGTCGTCTCGGCAGCTTGTAAGGAATCGTCGAGGGAGCGCGTCCGTTCCAAGTAGGGTAGTGCCTCATTCCCTTGCCCATCGCCTTATAGGTGTAATACAGGCAATTGCAGGCATCTTTTTGTCTGGCCAAGGCCCCGGTTTCCTGCGCGATCGCCAACGCCCGGCTGCAATACTCCACGGCCTTCTGGTGCTCACCCAAAAGCGCATGGAACGTTCCCCTGTTGTGTAAGGAAGCGGCGATACCGTCCTTGTCACCGAGTTCGGTGAAGATCGCCAGACCCCGTTCACAATACTCGAAGGCCTTTGGGTAGTCGCCCAGTTCGGAATAAATGCTGCTCATAGTGGCCAGGGGCAGGGCCATGTTATTTCTGCTGCCCAGTTCTTCCGACAGCGCCACGGCTTGCTGCAAATAGTCGAGGGCCTTGGCATGTTCCTTTTGCAGAGCGTAGACCGCACCGATGTTAGCGAGCGCACTTGCTGCAGCGAACTTGTAGCCTGATCCGTTGGACATCGCCACGCTTCTCTGGAAGTGATCCAGTGCTTTGGCGTGGTCGCCTTGTTGTAGATGAATGCTGCCAATGGCGTTCAGGGCAACGGCCATGCCGTCCTTGTTGCCCTGTGCTTCGCTCAGCGAGAGCCCCCTTTGGTAATAGGCCAGGGCCTTTGGGAAGTTGCCTTGTTGGAAATGGATGCGGCCGATATTGTTAAGGGCAGCCGTCATTCCCTTTTGATACCTCGTTTCCTCGAAGATCACGATGCACTTTTCCAGGATGGTGATGGCCCTGGCATAACTGCCTTGGTTGGACAGCGCCGACGCCTGCAGGCCATAGCCGATGCCTTTCTCCTTGAGAAGATCATGTGCCTCCGCGAAGTCAATGAGTGCTTCGGCCAGCAGAAAGGCGCTATCGGGCTTGGAGTTGATGTAGCCTCTCGCGATATAGTTCTTGAAGGCATCCGTTCTTACCGTGTCCGGTCGCTGCGGATCCTGCCAAACCGCATAGAGGGAGTCGAGGTTCGGCTGGGCGAAGACCTCTAGACAGAGACCGGTCATGATGAGGAACAGCGTTGACCTTTTCATGTGGTCCGTTGCGTGGTCACGAAGTACATCTCCATTTCCCCCTTGCCCTTCGCCTGCACTTTTCCGCGTGGGGTGAAGATGAACGCGGGAGTTGCCAGTTGTTGGTTGTCAGTTGTCCGGCTGCCGTCGCCCAGCCCGACAACGGACAACGGAGAACCGACAACCAACCGATACGTCGCCTCGCTGATGTTCACCTGGCCCACTTCGCCGCTGCTCTCCATGCGGCTGGCGGTGTTCACCGTATCGCCCCAGATGTCGTACTGGAACTTCTTCACGCCCACGATGCCCGCGACGACAGGACCGGTGTGGATGCCCACGCGCATGCGGAAGGCGGGGAGACCCTGCGCGCTGCGTTCGGCGTGACGCGTTTCGATGAACGTTTGCATCTCCAGGGCCACCAGCACAGTGTTGCGCGCGGCGTTCACATCCGGTACAGGCAGACCACCTGCGGCCATGTACGCATCACCAATGGTCTTGATCTTCTCGATGCCGTGCCTGCCCACGATGCTATCGAAGGCCTCGAAGCAGGTGTTGATCTCACGGACCAATTCTGCTGCACTCATCTTCTCAGAGGCCTGCGTGAAGCCTTTGAAGTCGGTGAAAAGAATGCTCACCATCTCGAAGTCGCGCGCCTCGGCGCGTCCCTTCTCTTTCAACTCCGCGGCGATCTCCGCCGGCAGGATGTTGAGCAGCAGGTTCTCCGACCGGTCGCGCTCCTTGGAAATGATGTCGCGCGAGCGGCGCATGTAGCGCGCGCGGCTGTACAGCCCGCCTGCCACCACGAGCAGGCCAAGACCGCCAAGTGCCATGTAGTTCCGCGTGCGGTTCTTCTTGCGGATCTCCTCCGTGTGCGCCGCTTCTATCACCCGGGCCTCCTCGGCCTTGGCCACGCTGTCCGCGAAGATCTGCCGGTTGAACTCCATCTGCTCCAGCTTCTTGATCGTCTCGCCAGCTTGCAGGGAGTCGTCGAGCACGCGCATCTGTTCCAGATAGCGCAACGCTTCATTCCCCTTGCCCATGGATCTGTACGTGTCGTACAGACACTGGCAGGCGTCCTTCTGTTCATCCAACGCCCCCGCCTCTTGCGCAAGCGTGAATGCCTGGCTGCAATACTCCAAGGCGTGGTCACCGAGTTGCTCATTGGCCCTTCCGATCTTGGTCAGGGAAGAGGCCATGCCGACCTTGTCGCCCAGTTCTTTCCGAAGCGCAAAGCTGCGTTGATAATAGTCCATGGCCTTGGTGCTTTCGCCTTGCTCTGAACAGATCATGCCGAGGTTGGCGAAAAGGATGGCCTTGCCTTCCATGTTACCCAGGTCTTCAGCGATGGCTAATGATCGCAGGTAATATTCCCGGGCTTTGGCGTTGTCCTTTTGTCGGTTGTAAATACTGCCGAGATTCGACAGGCTCATGGCCTGGCCGAACTTGTCGCCCATTTCCTTGGAGAGTGCCAGGCCTCTTTGGAAGTAGGCCTCAGCCCTTGTAGGGTCGCCTTGGTCAAAGTAGATGCTGCCCAAGTTGTTGCAGACAACCGCCGCATTGCGTTTGTTGCCCAGTTCTTCATACAGCGCCAGGCTCCTTTGGAAGTGGTCCAGGGCCTCTGGATAGTTGCCTTGCACATTATAGACCCTGCCTATGTTGCCAAGACTGGTGGCTATCTCCTGCTTGTACCCGGCTTTCTCCGCGATCGCGATGCTATTCTCGTAGTAGCGGATGGCCCGGGCAAAATTGCTTTGGAGCGTGAGCGCGGTCCCCTGAACGTTATAGGCATCGGCCACTACCCTGGGCAGGTCATGCGCCTCTCCGTAGGCGATCAGCGCCTCGGCCATTTGGAAGGCGGTATCTGGCTTGGAGAAGAGGTAACCGTCCCAGACGTAGTTGCTGTAGGCTCCAGCTCTCACGGAGTCGGGCCGCTGCGGATCCTTCCACACCGCGTAGAGTGAATCGAGGTTCGGCTGGGCCGCGGTCCCAAGCTGGAGGCCGGCCACAAGGAGGAACAGCGTTGTTCTTTTCATTTGGCCTGTTGCGTGGTTACGAAGTCACGCCTACGCTCCTCCGGAGCTTCTGCGGACAAAGTACATCTCCAACTCCCCCTTGCCCTTCGCCTGCACTTTGCCGCGCGGGGTGAAGGTGAGGCCGTGCTCATCCATCACCAACGCATACGTCGCCTCGCTGATGTTCACCTGCCCCACTTCACCGCTGCTCTCCATGCGGCTGGCGGTGTTCACCGTATCGCCCCAGATGTCGTAGCTGAATTTCTTCACGCCAACGATGCCTGCTACGACAGGACCCGTATGCACACCGATGCGGATCTCGAAGTAGGGGAGACCCGCCGCGATCTTCTGTGCTTTGCCTTCAGCGATGAAATCGCGGATCTCGAAAGCCGCGTTGATCACATCGGTGGCGTGCGTGTTGTTGGGCGTGGGCAATCCACCAGCGGCCATGTACGCATCGCCGATGGTCTTGATCTTCTCGATGTTGTGCTTGTGCATGATGGCGTCGAACGCGCTGAAGCATTCGTGCAGGTCCTTCACCAGTTCCTTCGGCGTGAGCTGCTCGCTCATGGCCGTGAAGCCCTTGAAGTCGGTGAAGAGCACCGTGACCTCGTTGATCAATTTGGCTTCCGCTTCGCCTTTGGCTTTCAACTCCTCCGCCACTTCCGCGGGCAGGATGTTCAAGAGCAGGGCCTCGCTCCGGTCCTTTTCCTTCCGGATGATCTCCGCGTCCTTCCGGATGACCTCCGTGGCCACTTCGATCTTCCCCTCCAGGATCACCTTCTCCTGCTTCAACTTCCGTTCCCTCCACATTACGTAGCCACGGATGAGCAGCAATGCGATCACTCCGTAGATCACGTACATCCACCACGTGCGGTACCACGGAGGAAGCACATTGAAGGTGTAGCTGACCTCGTTGCCCCAGATGCCTTCCGGGTTCTGCGCCTTCACCTTGAAGGTGTATGTGCCCTCGCGGATGTTGCCGAAGGTCACGGACGTTTCCTGCGTGGGCGAACTCCAATCCTTGTCATACCCTTCCAGGAAGTAGCGGTAGTTGACCATCTGGTTCCGCACGGTCTCGATGGCGTTGACATCGAAGCTGATGCTGTTGTGGGCATAGGGCAGCACAAGGCCTTCCGGCAGGTAATACCACGGGGTGATGCCGCTGAACGAGATGTCCGAGAACCGCTGCTGCATGCTGTCGCGCTCCCCGTCGCTCAGCGCTCGGCCGAAGGCGAACGCTTCTTCCGTGATGTGCAGGGCGGTGGTATTGCTGTCGACCGCTAATGTGTCCGTTGCTCGTAGGAGGTCGTTCCACGCTACACGCTCCTGGCCGACCTTGATCCCGTGATCACCAACTCCGGCGTTGGACTCGTATGCAGGGCAGCGGGGTCGAAGCGCACCAGCTTGGTCCTTGCATTCGTCGCGATCCAGATGATGCCGGACCGGTCCTTGAAAAGCGAGCCATCGTCCGAAATGACATCCTTCACTGGAAAACCGTTGCGCGATGTAAAGGACCGGCCCACCTTCCAGCGACCGGCATTCGCGCTACCGGTATCGCGGAGCAGTTCGCACAATCCCGCCGTACCACCCAGGTAGATCCGATCCGGACCATCGATCAATACCTGATAGATGGTATTGCCAGGTAGACCGTCCATCGTCGTGTAGTTCTCGAACAGGCGCCCTGTCAATGCGCCACGGCCTTCCACATACGCAGCGATGTCATTCGCCCTTGAGGCACTGAGCATGCTTACTCCTCCGTTCGTGCCGAACCAAAGGTTGCCGGAACCGTCCTCCGCAATGCCCACCACTTCGTTGCCCGCAAGTCCTTGTGCTGTCGTCCATGTGGTGAAGCGCTCACCATCGAAACGCGTCAGGCCTTCATCGGTCCCGAACCAGAACACACCTGCTCGATCCTGCAGCATGCCATTTACCCCATCGCCCGCGAGTCCTTGTGCGTTCGTGTAGTTCGTGAAGCTCCTGCCATCAAAGTGCGAGATCGCGCCGTTATGTGTCCCGAACCATAGATGCCCCGCGCGGTCCTTCATGGTGGTCCACACCAGATCGCCGGCAAGCCCTTGCTTGGTGGTATAGGTGGTGAAGCTCCCGCCGCCTGTCTTGCGCAATGCCGAAGGATCGAACCGGACCACGCCTCCGCCGAACGAGCCGCACCAGAAATTCCCGCTGTCGTCCTCCACGAAATTCATCGCATTCTCCGTGGCCAGTCCCTGTTCAGCTCCGTACCACGTCGAGCTCGTCATGTCGTATCGCATCAATCCAAGGCGACCGGCGAACCATAGCATACCGGTGGCATCCTGGTGGATCACCCACTGGTGGTATTTGAAATTCGCGAACGCGGGACCGTCGTACCGCGACACGCCTCCACCCACCGTGCCGAGCCAAAGGCTCCCGTAGCGGTCCGGCGTGATGCTCCGGAGGTTGTTGTTCGACAGGCCCTCTTCCGTGGTGAATGTGACGAAGCTCTGTCCGTCATAGCGCGTCAATCCGCTTTGATCGCCGCCGATCCAGATGGTGCCGGCAGGATCCTGGTAGAGGCAGCGCAGGGAGTTGGAATGAAGGCCGTTCGCCGTGGAGTAGTTGGTGAAGGTCGTGCCATCGTAGCGCGACAGCCCGCCCTTTCCGCCGATCCAGATGTTCCCGGACGCGTCTTCCAGGAGGCAGGTGATGAGATCGCCCATGAGCCCATCGGCGGTGGTGAAGGTGGTGAAGCGTCCTTGTCGCGACGGGTCGGCAGCTTTGGGGCCGGTTGCTGGTGCGGAAGGGTCGAAGCGCGAAAGGCCCTTGGCGGTGCCGAACCAGATGTTCCCGTCACGATCTTCGATGATGCTTCGCACTACATCGTTCGCGAGCCCATCCTTGGTGGTGTACGTTGTGAAGCTTTTACCATCGTACCGGGTGACACCATGCTCGACCGTGCCGAACCACATGTTCCCGGCGCGATCCTCCAGGATGCATCGCACACTGGCATCAAGGCCGGGTGCTTGGGAGAAGTTGGTGAAGGTCCTGCCATCGTAGCGCGATGCGCCCAGGCCCGTACCGAACCACAAGTGGCCGCTCCTGTCCTGCATGGCTGCAAACACACTGCTATGCGCCAATCCATGCTCGATCCCAATGGTGGTGAAGCGCTGCCCGTCATAGCGTGCGATGCCCGCTCCATCGGTCCCGAACCACAGGGTGCCGGACCTGTCCATCATGCCGCAGGCGATGTTGTCCGTCGGCAGGCCCTCATCCGAGCTGAAATTGGTGAACGCTGCGGTCCCTTGGGCTTCCGGCGGGATCGGCATGTGGGACAGGGTGTCCACATGATCGATCACCTGCGGGGGCTTCAGCCGGAAGGTCACAGGGCCTCTGTAGGTATCCACCGTATAGCTGCCTCCTGCCTTGGTGGGGACGCCCACGGTCAGCGGCGCGGGAACACTATCCAGGTAAATGGTCTTCGGTCTGCTGCTGTCCGGTAATTCGGCGAGCACGGTGATCACCGGGAGCACAAGGCTGTCCTGTTGCGGTGTCGCGGTCGCTTCCGGATCACGGCCTTGGTCACAGGCGGATAACAGTATTGTCGTGATCACGCACAGCTTTACGGGGAAGGTGCTCCGCGATGCTTGTCCAGATCGTGTTGGGATCATCTGCTCGCTCATTCATGCAATGTATTCGCCCTTCCACAGTTTCCAATGGTCATGGCGGTTGGTAGTTCGGAGCGGCTAACCTCTATGATCATGACCGTGGTGCCAATACCCACAAGAAGTGATTCGGAGGCTGGGGTTCTGACTCGTGCTGGAGCGCTGGCCTAAGCTCAAGCTCGTTCCACGAAGTACATCTCCATCTCCCCCTTGCCCTTCGCCTGCACTTTTCCGCGCGAGTTGAACGTGAGGTCCGGCTTGTCATTTACCAATTCATAGGTGGCCTCGCTGTTGTTCACCTGCCCGGCCTCTCCGAATAGTACGACAGGAACGTCCGGTGCGCAGCTTCAATGCGTTCTGGAAGGAAGTGCTCGCAGGCAGGGTATGACCTGTCCAGGCATGGTCCCGAGAACGAAGACCCTACCCGATCGGAAGACCACTACATGCATCTGCTGCCGCGGCCCACATCCAGCATGTGCGCACCGAAGAACGACCATCGTAGGGCAACCCTTCCCCTATGGCAGTGCCTATCGCTTGATTAACGGCAGGACCGATCGGGAACCATGCTCCTCGACCTGCAGGAAATAGATGCCGGGAAGTGCCCCGGATAGGTCCAGGTCGTGGCCATCGACGAACACGAGCAGGACCGGCCTGCCCTGTAGGTCGTAGCACGTCACCCTGGCGTTCGGGCCGGCCTCCACATGGATCGGACCGCTCGTGGGGTTCGGGTAGATCGATGCCTGGCACGGGCGCCCGGTGCTTTGCACGTTCACGCTCATATCCACTTCGTCCGCTCCGATGTCGGGTATCACGGCATCGCGTAGTTCCCCATCGAAATCTTCGGTCACACCGAACAAGGGTGTCCCGAGCCCGTCCAAGGTCGGAGCGGACAGGTGCAGATCGGTGTCGGATACGTAGAGCGGGTCCACGGAAACGGAGTTCACATCACGTCCGGTGGCCAGCTGCCAGGCGGCCAGGTCCCCCTGAGAACCGTTGAAGTCGGCCAGAACCGCCCCGTTGGTGTACAGATCGTTGTGATCGCTCTGGTCGGGAAGCGTGGTGCCGGAAACGATGATCGCCCGGCCCAGGGCGATGTTACGCAGGCAGTTGTCATGCAGCCGCACGTGCAGATCGGACGCAGCACCCGAAAAACCGAAGCTCGCGCTGCTCGCGTCGTTCCCGAACAGGTTCACGCTGTTGAAGTAATTCCGGATGTAGTCGCTCCCTTCCACGCGGATGCCATAATTCGTGGTTCCCTGGCAGGCGTTGCTGACCATGTTGTTCGCTACGAGGATCGGGTTCGAGCCATTGCCGTCGCTGTTGTTCACATGGATACCGGCGCCATGAGCGAGGTCTACCTTGTTCGCCAGGATGTTGCTATTGATCTTGCCGTATTGCAGGTAGATCCCAGCATAGCCCTGGTTGAGCGAATTCGATGTCACCCGGTTGTGCTGAACCGTCAGATAGGCCTGGACCTGACAGATGATGCCCCGATCGTCCTGGTCGACGAATTCGCAGCCTTCGATCGTGTTGTAGTAGCCGGGTATTGTGGTGCCATCGCCGTAGAGGAATATCCCTTGCTTGCCGCTCAGGAAGCGGCACCATTGAAAGGTCATATACGAATTGGCATCGGAACCGTAGCACTCCACCAGTCGGCTGTCGAAGGCCGATGAGGTCACGAAGCCGGAAAAGATGCAGCCCTCGAAGAGGATGTGCCCCGTGGTGTTCCGGATATAGACCAGCCGGCTCAAGGTGGTGCCAGTGGCGTGGAAGGTGATGCGCTTGAAGGCGACGTATTCGGCGTTATCGAGGTAGACGTTGTTGCCCGGGTACTCTATGGATACCGCCGTGCTGTCTCCTGACTCCGACAGGAAGGTGACCACATTGGACGCGCCCGCGCCCGGGATCGGATGGATGTTCAAATTGTCGTTGTAAACCCCGTCTCGGATCAGGAAGTTCACCGGACCGGATACGCCAAGGGCCGTGACCGCGGCGACGGCGTCGCTCGGCGTGGCATAGTCCGGCACGGCACCTCCAATGGTATAGTCTCCGTTCAACTGAGCGGACAAGCTCAACGGAAGCAACAAGAACGACCAGAGGGCGGGGTGTGGGATGTATTGCATGTGCAATGATCTTGACGACGGACTTCTCGTTCACCTATCACGGGACCCAAAGGAAAGTCGATCTGTACATTTCGCTCCGTGCATGCACCGATCCACCGGGTCAGCAGTAGGCCACCGGTCCTGTTCATTTTGTTCCTGCAAAGTACATCTCCATCTCCCCCTTGCCCTTCGCCTGCACTTTGCCGCGAGGGGTGAAGGAGAGACCCGGTTCGTCCTTCGCCAATTCATACGTCGCCTCACTGATGTTCACCTGTCCCGCTTCACCGGAAGACTCCATCCGCGATGCCGTGTTCACCGTATCGCCCCAAATGTCGTAGCTGAATTTCTTCACTCCCACGATACCGGCCACCACAGGACCTGTGTGGATGCCGATGCGGATCTCAAAGTAGGGCAGACCTGCCGCTACTTTCCGCGCTTTGCCTTCGGCGATGAAGTCGCGCATTTCGAAAGCCGCCTTGATCACATCCGTGGCGTGCGTCGTGTTGGGTGTGGGTAAGCCACCGGCCGCCATGTAGGCATCGCCGATGGTCTTGATCTTCTCGATACTGTACTTCTCGGTGATGCGATCGAAAGCGCTGAAGCATTCATGCAGGTCCTTCACCAGATCCTTCGGGCTGAGTTGTTCGCTCATCGCCGTGAAGCCCTTGAAGTCGGTGAAGAGCACGGTGACCTGATCGAGGTGAACGGCTTCCGCCGATCCCTTGGCCTTCAATTCCGCGGCAACTTCCGACGGCAGGATGTTCAATAGCAGTCTCTCGGATCGTTCCTTCTCCTTCCCGATCCTGTTGCGTTGCTTGTATACAACGATTAGAAAGATGGATACACCGACAAGCCCTGCAATGATCGCGTTGCGCACCAGACGCTGACGGATGTCCTTCTTCTCCTGCTCCGCTCGTGCCTGCGCTTGCTTCTTGTCGAACTCATACTGCATGGTGTTCTGCACGATCTTCTTGTCCTTTTCCAGGTTGAAGGCAGAATCCTTCAAGGTGCTGTACGCCCTGAAGCTTTCCAACGCGCCAATGGGCTCCCCAAGTAGCGCCAGGACCTCGCTCAGTTCCTTGTGTGAAGCGTACTCGAGGACCAGAAAACCTCCCGCTTTGCTGGTATGCACGGCACTGTCCAGGTAGGAACGGGAAAGCGTCAACAAGGGCTCACTGGCTTGGTCGGATCCAGCCATGGCCGATCCGCGGTATGCTTCACCGGCCAACAGATAGGCCATGGCTTGTGCTTCTCCAAAGTGATATTCCCGATTGAGGGCCAACGCCTCGAAAGCATATTGGAGCGCTCGGTCGTGATCCGCCTTTTTCTCGGTCAACAGTATGCCGATGGCGATCAGGTTCTCGAGCACCAACCGCGGATGAGTTCCCATTGCCCGTGCGATCGCCAGTGAACCGTAATATCGTTCCAGGGCTTCATCGAACGCCCCCTGTGAGGCTTTGACCGTGCCAAGATTATACGACGCGGTGGCTATGCCCATTGAGTCAGGGATCCCCGCAGCAATGGCGTACCAGAACTCAAGGTGTTCGTTCGCCTTCTCGAACTCGCCGATCTCCCGGTATAGGATCCCGATGTTATTGTGAGCGGTACCGATGTGATGTCGATCGTCCAATCGTTCGAAGAGATCAAGGGCTTTGAGCTGATACTGTAACGCAAGCACATGATCCCCCAGGGATAGCCGACACATGCCGAGTACCGCATTGGCCTTCGCCTCGCTCATGAGGTCCTCCCGGCGGATCGCGAGGGCATATGCCTCTTCCCCCGCTTTCACACCTGCACGCGGGTCGATCGAATGTTGTGCGAAGGCCACATCCAACAAGGCCGCGAGCCTTAGACTATCAATCGTGGTGGTATCAATGACCGCTTGCAAGGAATCGACCGCACGCTGGCCGCTGAATTCCTGGGCCGATGTGCAAGCCGCACAGGCAAGGCCGACCAACGCGCTCAATGAACTACGCCAATGGACTTTCAAGATCATGCAGCTCCGAGTTGGAGGATGCAAAGTACATCTCCATTTCCCCCTTGCCCTTCGCCTGCACTTTTCCGCGCGGGGTGAACGAAAGCCATGGCTCATCCTTCACCAGCGCATACGTGGCTTCGCTGATGTTCACCTGTCCCACTTCGCCGCTGCTCTCCATTCTGCTCGCCGTGTTCACGGTATCGCCCCAGATGTCGTACGCGAACTTCTTCACGCCAACAATGCCGGCCACCACTGGACCGGTGTGTATGCCGATGCGGATCTCGAAGTAAGGGAGGCCCGCCGCGACTTTCCGCGCCTTGCCTTCGGCGATGAAGTCGCGGATCTCCAGTGCGGCCTTCACCACATCGAGGGCGTGTGTATTGTTGGGCGTGGGCAAGCCGCCGGCGGCCATGTATGCATCCCCAATGGTCTTGATCTTCTCGATCCCGTGTTTCGCCATGATGTGATCGAAAGCGCTGAAGCACTCGTGGATGTCGGCGACCAGCTCTTTCGGCGTGAGCTTCTCGCTCATTTCAGTGAAGCCCTTGAAGTCGGTGAAGAGCACCGTGACCTGCTCGATCTGCTTGGCGTCGGCTTCGCCCTTCGCCTTCAGTTCCCCCGCGACTTCTTCAGGCAGGATGTTGAGCAAGAGCCCCTCGGAGATGTTCTTCTCTTGCTGGATGGCTGCGCGTGAGTTGCGCATATACCGCAATCGCGACCAGAGCCCTGCCGCAACGAGCCACAGGCCGAAACCCACGAAGACACCCACGTTCCGCTTGTTCCGTTCCTTCTGCAAGGATTCGCGTGCCAGGCCATCCCTGCGGATCTGCTCTGCCTTCAGATCAGCTTCCTTGCGCTCGTATGCATACCGGTACTGCTGCCGGACGGAACTGCGGCGGGCCTCCTCGTTGCGCACGCTGTCGCGCATCTGGAAATAGAGGTCCTGCATCATCAATGCCTGCGGCCACTGCTTGCGGGAACGATGCAGCCGACCAAGGAGCTTAGCGGCATCGCGGATGAGCGCGGGATACCCCAACTCACGCGCTTTGGTGAGCGAGGCCTTGCCATGCTGCATTGCTTCCTCGGTGCGTCCGAGCTGCTCGAGGGCTTCGCCCATGGCCCAAAGGGCGCTGGCACTTCCGCGCTTGTCGCCCGCAGCGTCCAGCATGGACAGGCTGCGTTCCGCTGCATCCAATGCCCCCTGCGCATCACCGTTCCGCAAGCGGAGACTACTGATGTTGCGCAGGGAGTAGCCCATACCGCGCGGGTCGCTGACGCTGTCGTGGAGCACTAGTGCTTTCTCGTAGTGGGTGAGCGCTTCATGGGTCCGACCCAGATCCTCGAACACCCCACCGATATTGTCCTCGGCGCTCGCCATGCTGTATACGTTGCCGTTCGTTGCATGCACCTCGAGAACGCGCTGCAAGTGGGCGAGCGCCTCGGCATGGTCGCCCTGGTCGCGATACACGCCGGCGATGTTGTGGAGCGCCGTAGCAATGCCTTCCTGGTCGCCCATCCGTTCGTAAAGGCGAAGGGCTTCGGCGTAGTTCTCCATGGCCTCGGGAATGCGACCCTGGTCGTAGTAAAGCAGCCCGATGTTGTTGATCGATGTGGCGATGCCGGAAGTGTCGCACAGCTCCTTGCGTAGCACCAGGCTGCGTTGATGGGCCGCGAGCGATTCCTCCAGGCGCCCCTGGTCCTTGTATATGGCGGCGAGATTGTTCAGGACCACGCTGGCCCCCTTTCGATCATGCAGTCGTTCGATCTCAGCGAGGCTTCGGGCGTAATGCTCGAGTGCTTCATCGATGCGGCCGCGCTGCTCCGCCACGTAGCCCAGCCATCCCTCCACCTCGCCGAAGTCCGATGGCCTGCCGGTGGTTGGTGCCAGTGAGCGCGCTCGTTCGCAAAGCACCATCGCCGAATCGGGGTCGGCGCCCAGTCGCTCCCCTGCAGCAGAGAGCAATAGGTCGAATCGAACACTGTCGTGCGAGGCGGTCGCAAGCGCGCGACCGAGCGGGGTCGTTGCATCATCGCTTTGCGCGAAGCACACGCATGACGCGCACGCGAGCATCAACGACAACGTCGCATGCCTCGCTCTTCCATCGCATGTTCGGCAGTGCATGATCATCGCATTGTTGCTCATTGCAAAGTTGGATCGACATCATCATGGACGGATCGCATGCGATGATCGATCCACGATATCAACATAGGATGGTGAGAACATTATCGGGAGAAATAGCGTACGACATGCTCGATGATCTTACGTTTGACAACAAACCCATTTCACCATGGCTAAGAAAGCAGCAAAGAAAGCAGCGAAGAAAGGTGCCAAGAAGGCCGCCAAGAAGGGCGCCAAGAAGGCAGCGAAGAAGAAGAAGTAGTATCGGTAACACGATGCTAGAAGGGGCCCGGTTCGCCGGGCCCCTTTGCGTTTGCATGGTTCCGTTACGCGCTCATTGCGCGATGCGCAACGTACCGCTGCCTGCGATCCGCTGGTTGATGCTTGCGGGCTTAGTGGTCAGGACTACGTTCCCGCTGCCAGCGATATCCACGTCTGCTCGTCCGTTCGCGTGCGCTATCACACTACCGCTTCCTGCGATATCCGCCGTAAGGTCCGTCGTCGTGAGCTCTGAGGTGCGCACATCACCGCTTCCTGCTATGGCGACCTTCAGTCGTTCGCAGTTTCCGCTCAGGAGCACGTTCCCAGACCCATCCACGGCAACCTTGATCGATGATGCCTGGACAGACATGGCCACATCGCCGCTGCCCGCGATGGCGACGGACACATCATCGGCTGTAAAAGTGCCAGAGCCTTTGACACTGCCCGATCCTTCCACATGCACCACGTCCATCCGTGGTGAGCTGATATGCACGATGAAGGGCTTGGTCGTCGAGCAGCTCTCTCGCGTGCCGATGTGCCAGATCCCGTTCTTCACGGTAGTGGTCACCAACTCTGCGATATTGGCCTGTGCCTCGATCGTCACGGACCGTTCAGCAGACTGTGTCAGCACTACATCCATTGATCCTTCCACCACTATGCCGTGGAATTCGTCCAGGTTCAGCGGACGATGCACAACATCGCCTGTTCCCTTTACATGATCGCAAGAGTGCAGGGTTGAACTGGAGGCAAGCACGGCAAAGGAGCCGGCGGCCAGAATGAGGAATAGCTTGCGCATGGTCGTGGGTGTTGGTGTGCGAAGCTAGGACGCCATCGGGCCGATGCATGTTACACCCTGGATAGGCTTGGCGGCCGGATCAGTCCTTCAGGACCGACCGATGGACATGGCTGCCATCGGCCAGCGATAGGCGAAGCAGGTAGATGCCAGCAGCCTGAGCCGCCATGTCGATCTCGACCATCGACCCTTGGACACCGTGGCTCAAGACCACTTGTCCGGAAACGTTCATTAGCTCCAGTAGCTCGATGGAGGAGGCGTTGCTCGTGATGCGCAAGCGATCATTCACCGGTATGGGGCTGATGCTGATGCCGACCGTTTCATTCCCGCTAAGGCCCACGGCCGTGTTGTACTCGATGGCGGTGCCGGGGATGGGGTTATGGCCGCTACCGGGCCCCGTATTCCCTCCTTGCACAGTACCGTAGTAGGTGGGGCCGATGACGTACGGGAAGACGGGGTCCAGCTGTTCATCCACGGTTACGAAGTAGGCATAGGTCCCGCTCGGGTATTCAGGCGTAATGCACCATCGCCCGTTGTGCTCGTCAAGATCGCCTAAGCCGACTACATACTCATAGTCCTCGATGTATGCGCCCAGTGCATACTGACCGCCGATGGCAGGTCCGTATTGGCTGGCATTGAGCACCGTTCCGTTGGGGAGCGTGGTGCGATCGGAGATCACGCGTAGCTGATAGCTGGTATGCATGCGTACGATCCCACCGGTCCCGTCTGCGTTTGCATAGGCGAATGCTCCGTAGATGGGGAAGCCGTCGAACGCATAACCGATCAGGTCGGCATGTTGTTGATCGTCCATGTAATCGTACAAGCACGCCGGGTTCACGTGGTGATGGTACTCGCCGTTCGGAGCCGGATGGCCGAGGCATGCATCGAAACTTGAACCCTCCCATACCAACGCGTCTCGGTTCCAGACCCCCTGATTGTTATAGCTCATGCCGTCCTTCGCATTGAAGATGCTCACGCCATTGCGCCAGGCTCCGATGTGCCCCAAGCCGGTGGCCACATCCGTGCCGGTGTTCTCCACCGGAGCACGCGTGATCTTAAAGGTGAAATCCTGGTTGGCGGGCGTATTCGGATTGCCGGCCCACGGTCCGATATCATAGCCGGGTATGCATGTGCAAACCACGTACGCATCCGTATTCGTGTACCACACCGATTGGGCATTCGTGAGATAACCGCCGTATCCCGTTTGATTGCCAGGGTTGATGATCCAACTGGTGACAACCGGGCCTTGGGCCGAAACGAGGACAGCAATGCCGAACGAGGTGAAGAGGGAAGCGTATCGCATGATGGCTGGGTTTCGGGGTTCGACGCCCCGAACCTACCATGGTTCGATCTTTCCCGAACGAAGTTCCGCGAGCGTTATCGTTCGATCATCAACCGCAAGGTCTGCGACCGATCGCCTTGGCGGATCGTGCAGTAGTATGCCCCTGCCGGATACGATGACGCATCGAAGTCCACGCGTTGTTGCATGCCGGCCTCCACGGTGCCGGTGTACAATGCGACTTGCCAAGCGCCGGTGATGGAGTACAGGTCGATCTCGATCTCCTGCGCCTCATCCCCACTAGTCAGGAGGATGGTCGTGGCTCCGCTCGTCGGATTCGGGAATACGAGGGCGTCCATCATGTCATCAGTGACCATTGATGGAGGGGAAGATGGCTCCAGAATCATTCCCGAGGTGCCGGGGCAGATGAGGTAGCCGCTGTTCTCTCCAGGCTGGTCGTAGCCGTTATTGATCGCCGTAAGCGCGCTGCTGAGCGAGGATCGCGAATAGGTGGTGGTGCATCCCCCGATCGCTTGGTCGGCGGCATTGATCACTTGCTGAACGGTCCAGCCGGCATAAGTGCCCGATGCGACGACCATGTTCTTGAGCAAGATGCCCGATGGAGAGAAAGCGGCATCGAGCTCATCGAAACGCACATTCAATTTGGCCGACACCAGTTGGCCGACGAGCGTGTTTCCAGGGGACGTCGGGTTCACGGAGGTGCCTGCCGGCAGCAGGTTCGTCGTCCCGTAGGTGGGCAGAGCGGTAATGATGGATTGCGCCGATGTGAACCGCATCAGGCGAGTTCCGCATCCGATGGTGAGGTAATTGGGCGAAGTGAAGCCAGCGGTGAAGTTCGCCGTCATGTACGCCGATTGCAGGCTGTTCGACGAGCCCCAAGAGCCCTGGGCTTCGGTATGCATGCCGGTGCACGTGGCTGCTGCGGCCGAAGTGTACGCGACGGTGCTGGTTGTGCTGCAGCCATTGCTGCCATTCACCGTAACGGTGTATGAGCCGCTGGTGGTCACGTTGGCGGTGGCCGTGGTCTGCGCGGGAACGGTATTCCATAGGTAGCTGTAAGGTGCAGCGCCACCAGTTGCGGTCGCCGAAACCGTGCCTGTAGCTGGCGAAGCACTGGAACTGACCACAGGTGCGCTAAGCATGGAAATGACGGTTGCAGTCGAAGTGGCACTGCAACCACCATTGCTTACCGTAACTGTGTAGCTGCCCGCAGTGGTCGCAGCATAGGTGCTTTGCGTGGCGCCGCTGATGACCGTTCCGTTCCGCTTCCACGTGTACGTATAGCCGGTTCCGGTGGAAGCGCTTATCAACGCGTTATTGCCTGGGCATATCGATGTTGCGCTGACGCTGATGGTGGCCGTCGGAAGTGCGTTGACGGTTACTGTGGTAGCCGCTGAAGTGGTGGAGCAGCCACCGCTTCCGATCGTTACCGTGTAGCTGCCGGCTAGTGTTGCGGTGTAGTTGCTGCTCGTGGCGCCACTGATCGTGCTGCCATTGCGTTTCCAGGTGTAGGCGTATCCCGTTCCGGTATTTGCGCTCAGTACGGTGCTGCCCCCGGTGCAAAAGCCTGTAGCACTGGCTGCGGTGATCGTAGCCGTCGGCGCGCCGGTCACGGTCACCGTGGTTGCAGCCGAAGTGCTGGAGCACCCCCCGCTCGTAATGGTCACCGTATAGCTGCCAGCCTGCGTCGCCGAATAGCTGTTCGCAGTTGCGCCGCTGATCGTCGTGCCGTTCCGCTTCCAAGCATAGGTGTAGCCTGTGCCGGTTCCGGTGGTCAGCGTAACACTTCCGCCACCGCAGAACGTGGTGGAGCCGCCAGCAGTGATGCTTGCAGCTGGGACTGAAGAAACTGTCACGGTGGCCGCTGTTGTCGTCGTAGTGCAACCGTTGCTTGCGATCGCCGCAGTGTAGTTGCCGGCGAGCGTAGCCGTGTAGCTGCTGCTCGCAGCACCGCTGATGATCGTGCCGTTGCGATACCACACGTAGCTGTACCCGGTTCCGGTAGCAGCGCTAAGCACAACGCTCCCTCCGGTGCAGAAGGAAGTTGGCCCAGCGGCGGTGAGCGCGGTGCTCACGCTCATGGCCGTGCCAACGCATTGGCAGCCGGTGGTCCAAGTGTCGTTGATCGTGCAGGGGTTGCCATCGTTGCACGGAGTGCCGGGCAGCGCGGAACCACCGCTCACGCCCAGGCAATCGGCAACGGCGCCGGCGGGGGTGGTGTAGAAGGCCCCCAAGGAAAGGTTGTAGTAGCTGCCGCTCGGCTCGGTCTGCAGTTTCACGGCGCGTACCATGTATTCCATGTTCGCAGCATAAGGAATGGCAACGTTCATGTACGTGGTCGCCGTGACCAGCGAGTTGGTCAGGCGGGTGATGGCCCCGGTGGAGCCATCGACGCGGTAGAGATGATAACCGCTCACGGTTTCGGTGGCCGGATTCCAACTGAAGGAAGCGACGCCTCCGCTATTGCTCACCGTGAGATTCGATGGCGCGACGAGGTATTTCAAGCGCAAGGACGGGTCCCCCATCAAGGCCAGATGCGTTTTGCCCATGGTGCTCTGCCAGCCGTCGGTGAGCGGCGTGTACAGGCTGGTGTTGTTCATGCTCGTGAGCGTGCTGTAGCCGATGTTCTCGCCCAATGACATGTGGTGGAAGTACCACGCAGGAATGGCCGCCCAGCAGTTGGTAAGGGCGTATCCGCTGGCGAGCGGCGCGCGCAGGAAGTTGTTCTTGTTGTCCCAATCGCCGAAGTAGCTGCCGAAGCTCATGTTGAACACGCCTCCTGTGGAGGAAGTGGTGGCGAAATCCTGGGTGGTGCCAACCCGGTCGGCGCCATTGTAGGTGAGGGTGCTGCCTACGTAGGCTTGAAGGCCACCGCCACTGCTATAGGTCCAGAGGTAGCTTTGGTCGTCCACCAATTGATGGAAGAGCGTTCCGCCCTGGTTGGCGGCCGTGGTGTTGGCGGCACCCACGAGGGCGGGGATGTTCCGCCACGCGCTTGCTGCGAGCGGATTGCTCACCCATTGCAGATTGTCGAACACAAGTCCACGTGCCGTCGGTGTCCAGTATTTCATCTTGAACCCGTGCAATTTGTTCAAGTAGGATCGTGTAAGCTCGGTCTCATTCAAGCTGAAGGCCGGCATGTCATACATGTCCACACGCCCTACTTGCAGTTCCAGCGCGTTCGGGAAGGCGCTCTGGTCGAACTTGCCATCGCCAGGGATATTGCGGTTCTCAGTTCGCGAAGCACCAGCATTGTTCACCGTGGCATCCGTCCATGTGCCGTTCAGTTCGCCGTAGTAGCCGTCGCAGGGCCACGCGCCTAAGTGCTCGCTATGCCCGTCGGGGTTGATGTTGCCGGAGTATGGGACCGCGAGGTGGCCGATGATGAAGACGGCTTTTACGTTCGCGGGATCGGCATTGTACTGGGCAATGATGGTGTTGCGCACGCTGGCCACGCTTGCTGTGCGCGCGAGATCGGTGCGCACCACAGCCCAGCCGTCAGCACGCAGGTCATTGCGCAGAGTAGTAAGCTCCGCGGATAATGAGGTGCTGAACGTGTTATCCACCAGGAGCAGCAGTTTGCCGCGATAGTCGATCGGCGATACTTCGATACCCGCGCAGATGTATCCCGTGCCCGTTACGCCTCCTGCCACGCGCACCACCTTGTACTCGTATGCTGTTCCTACGCTCGCTGTATTGTCCGCATAGGTTAGGGCGCTCGTTGCCGGTGTGGCCAGTACACTGCCCCAGGACGTCGCCGTCTTCAGCTTTCGATAGATGGTAATGCTCGTGGTGCTCGCGATCGAGGTCCATGCAAGGGTGATGCGTGCAGGCGATGCCTGAACGGTGGCGCTCAATTGCACAGCTGCACGTTGTGAACTCGTCTGCGCTGAAGCGGTCAAAGCGCTCATCGCGAGCGCGACGCCGAGCATGGCTTCCCTGATCCTCATTCCTGGCTGTCTTGTGTTGTTCGTCCGACGCTATCGATGCGCCGAAACTAGAGGACTGAAGACATGCGGGTAAAGCACCAGGGAGCTCTTGGACAGCGCTGGCGAGAGGTTGAGCGGGGCCTCATACCTCTCGGTCGGGCGCATCACCTATTCGGTCCGGGAGTTCAACCCCTTCGTCGGACCGAGTGGCATTTCTACGAGCACCCCTTTGCGATCGCTGAATGAAACGCGAAAAGGCGGCCTCTTCTGTCCACGTCCCCAAGCGATCTGTTATCGAACGTTAATGCTTCATGAACGGCTCTACCGAGATAATGCCGTCCACCTGCGTCGCCCGCTGCAAATACGCTCCCACCGTCAGGCTGATCGTGTCGATGCGCAATGCGGTGCTGCGTGACGAAGTACGGTATGGCAACCGGCCATCCATGGAGATGATCTCCACGGCATGCGTGCCTTCGGGCAATTCAGCAACGAGCCGATCGCGAACCGGGTTCGGTTGCACGCTCATGCGACTGGCACGCTCACGGACGCCGACGCCCATCTCCGTCATCAACACCAGGAATGGTAGCGCCATCGCAGGCGCTCTATCAGGACCAAGCCGGGTTTGCTACAGCCACCGAAGGGAACAGATCCGGCGGAGAGACGATCTCGGCATCCATTACCAGTTCATTCGCATGGCCCTCGGTGATGGAAACCGAGTACGCCTGAGCGAGTGCGCTGTTGGATGAGATGCCCTGCCCGCTGGTAGTAGCGGGCGACCACGCAAATGCGTATGGTGCCAGACCGCCCCGGACTGAGACCAGAACAGTACTGGAGGTATTCCCGCAGGATGCATCCTGCACATGGTTGACTGCCCGCATGCCCTTGTCGCGCAGAATGACGGTGGGCAGGAAGGACAAATAGCAAGAGTCGTTTCATGGTCGTCGTTGGATTGGGCGGCAATGCGATGACCAGTGAGGTAGCCAGTACCGCTGCCTATGGCGTTAATACTTGCCAATGAGGGGTTTACGAAGCCGGAGCACGGCGTCAGCATGCGCGCGTTACAGCGACCTTCGCGGCATGGAAAAGGAACATCCCACCCTGATCGAGACCCGCCTTGCCACGCTCGAGCGTGTACCGGGCAACGTGGTCGAGGTTCGGTTCAAGCCGGATGTGAAGTTGGACCTGGCCGGGCTGGGCGAACTGGTACATGCCAAGCGCGCGCTGTGCCGTACGGAGGAGTTGGACGTGCTTGCCGTGCTTCCCCCGGAAGTCGATTTCGAATTGAACGTGCTGGCCGTCGATCACCATGAGGCGAACGGCGGATGCGGGCTCGCGCGCAGGCTAGCGCTTGCTGCGCAAAGCCCGTTCAATGAGCGGTTGGCCAACATCTACTTCCGCTACCATCCGCGTGCGAACGAGACCGTGGTCTTCCTCGAGGAGGCCGATGCGCGCAAGTGGCTCACGGAATCACTGCCGCAGCCTTCTCTCTCGTAAAGGGGATTACTCCTTCACGAGCTTGTACAGCTCCGAGAGATCGGGCGATAGGATCACTTCGATCCGGCGGTTCTTCGCCTTGTCGTTCGCATCCACAGGGATGTATTCGCCCCTGCCTGCGGCGGTGACCCGCACAGGATCTACGCGACTGCTTTCTTGCAGTATGCGCACCACGCTGGTGGCCCGCATCACGCTCAGGTCCCAATTGTCCTTGTATGCGCTGCCTGGTTGGATCTTGTCTGTATCCGTGTGGCCTTCAACCAGAATGCTCAGGTCTTTTTCGTTCTCGATGGCCTTGGCCAGCTTGCTCAATGCATCCTTTCCTTTTGCATCCACCACAGCGCTACCACTGGGGAAGAGCAGCTTGTTCTCCATGCTCACGTAAATACGTCCGTTGCGCTGCTCAACAGTAAGGCCCTTGCCTTCGAAGCCTGTGAGCGCGGCGCTCACACGGTCCTTCAAGGAGCGCATGGCGGCATCCTTCGCGGCCAGTTCGGCCTGTAGTTCAGCAAGCGTTGCTTCACGTTCGGCCAAGGCAGTCTCCTTGGCTTTGATCCGTCCTGCGAGCGCTCCCAGGGAGTCCTCCTTGTTCAGCAGGTCGAGCCGCAGCGCCTCCAGATCGGTGAGGAGCTTTCGGTTCTCGCTGCGGTCACCAGCAAGGAGCTTGTTGTATTTGTCCAGCAGCTCGTTGTTCAGGTTGTTGATCTTGTCGTACTGCCCGGTCATCTGCCTCAGTGATGTGCCCAGGACGGAAGTGTCCTGTTGCAGCCGCGTGAGCCGTTTGTGGATCTCCTCGCTTTCGGAGCGCATTTCATCAAGAGCGGCCTGCGCATCGCGGGCCTTGGCATTGGCCACGTCCACCTCGGCCTGCATCGTATCGGCGCGGGTCTTCGCCTCCTCGTACTTGCGAGCGGGGACGCACGCGGCCAGGAGAGCGCTGCACAGGATTATCGCCGCTGCGGAATGCTTGGGAAGGAACATGGCTGATGGTCGGTTGGTAGGGGTGTTCAAAGGTGCTGTCGCACCGCGTGCGGCACGGCTTTGGTGCAACATTATTTTTGAACAACACGTTCAGTTGCACACATCGACCATGGAACCGACCGGCCTTCCGCGAGACTGGGTAAGCCGTCCAGCTCTCGACCTGGAGCTCAAGCAATACCTGTTGCTCGGCTACCTGCAGCGGGTGAATGCGCGCTTCAGCGAGCGCAAATTGTATCCCTATCTGATCGATCTGCATGACCACCTGGAGGAGTTGCGACGGCTGCGCGATACTAAGCTGTCCCTTGCGCGCACCCTGGGCGGAGAGCTGCAGGGCTTCGATGCAACAAGCGGACAGGCTGTCCACGAGCCCCTCACCAATGACCGATGGCTGGCGGTGGTCGATGAAGTGATCGACCTGGCGATGCCCCGCCTGAACCACGCGCTGCAACGAGGCAGCCAGCTTCGCATGGAGCTCGCGGCGCGGATACAATTCGCCCCGGTCGGCCTGTTGCCATTGGCCAGGCAGGAGGGCTGGTTGCTGCTGCGTATGGGCCGGGAAGCGCGCGCCTATTCCTACAGTGTGCCGCTGTTGCGGGCACCTGACCCCGATGCCGGCGCGCTCCACGTTCGCACTCGTTATGTGAGCACTTACTCCGTAGGCATCGGTCGCGGATTCGAACAGATCAAGATGGATCTCATCCGTGATCACAGGCAGTTGCCCAATCCGGCCGTGTTCGCCTTCGAGTGCGAGCTGGGCTTGCCGCACATCGAAACCTACATGCCTCTGGCCAAGCAGATGGCGTACGAAGTCATCCGGGCGCAGGTTTGATCGCTACCGCCCGCTTCGCGCCGCAGGATCGAACCACACGATGCTCATGTCACGGTACTCCATGCCATTGATGGGCATGTCGCGTACCCAGCGCTGCAAGAGCCGCACGGACCGTTCGTGGTAGAGCGGTGCCACCACGGCATCCTCCATGAGCCTGCGTTCCGCATCCGCCATCAGCCCCATGCGTTTCCTGGTATCGCTCGTGCGCAGGGCTAGAGCGAAGAGCGAATCGAATTCTGCGTTATGGTATCGGGTGCTGTTCAAATACGAGGGTTTGGCGGTGTCGGCTGGAGCATTGCGGCCATAGAAGAGCGCGAGGAAATTCTCCGGGTCAGGATGGTCCGCGATCCAGCCCTCGCGCCAGAACATCGCCTGGTCGTGCGCAACACGGTCATAGTGCTGCTCGGCAGGAAGCACGGAGGAGATGACGCGCGCCCCCAGTTCTCGTACGAGCATGGCTTGTGCCGCCTCCGCCACCTTCACGTAGCCGAAGCCGTTGTTGTTCACTTGCAGATAGATCGTAGGCAGACCATGCCCATTGGGATAGCCGGCCTCTGCAAGGAGATGGCGCGCCCGCTCGGGATCGAATGCGGTCCGCGGCACCGTGTCGTACGGGTAATCCTTGAACCCGGCTGCCACTATGCCATGCTCGGCAGCAACAGCCAATCCATCGAGCACGCTGTCCACAAGCATCTGTCGATCGATCGCCAGGGAGAACGCCTGTCGTACGCGGACATCATTGAAGGGAGGTTTGCCCGAATTGAAGCCATAGAACTGGATGGTCAGCGCAGGCGTTGTCTGCACCACGTAGTCATGCTCGCCTGTGATCACATCCGTGCGATCCACCGGTAGTTCGTAGATAATGCTCAGGCTTCCTTTCTCGAAGGCCGCGAGCTCTTCGAGCTTGTCGGCCACGAATGTGTAGCGAAGTGCATCGAGATAGGGAAGGGGCGCCCCATCCTCGTCCGTGCGCCAGTACTTGGGGTTGCGCTCGAGCACCATCGCCTCATTGCGCGTGAAGCCGCGCACGCGGAAGGCGCCCGTGCCCACCATGTGCCAAAGTGCGTCAGCACCGTAGTGCGATACCAGTTCGGCCGGATAGATCCAGCAGCCCTGATGCGCCAGTACTTGGAGGAAGCCGGGCCAGGGGCTGGTGAGCAGGAAGCGCACAGTAAGATCATCGAGGGCCTGAACGCCCTTCACTCCCGCGGGGCTTTCGCCGGCGTAGTGCAGGTTGGCGCCTGCCAGACGGTCTTGCAGCAACCAGAACATCTTGTTCTCCGGGGCATTGGTGCAAATGCGGGTGAAGCAGTACACCACGTCAGCCGCGCGCAGTTCGCGTCCTCGGCCTTCGGGGAAGCACGCATCATCGTGGAAGAGCACACCTTGGCGCAGCTTGAAGGTGTACTCGGTACCTGTCGCATCCACGCTCCATGTTTCGGCCAGGGACGGGACCACCGAGAGGTCGCGCTGATCGAGACGGACGAGCCCTTCGTACACCTGCGCTGCAACGCGCTGCGAGGCAGCTTGCGTAAGGCTCAGCGGGAACAGGCTGCTGACTTCCTCGCTCTCATTCGCATTGAAGACGCCGCCGTAGCACCTGCCCGAAGGAGTCTTGCGTTCGCGTGCGGGCTCCGGCGATGAGCAGGCGGCAATGAAGAGCGGGAGCAGGAGAAGCGCGCGTAGCATCGGTGAGGCTGGTAAATGTATCCGGGCCTGCCGATCCGCTCCGGACAGGGCACGTTCAGGCATCAACATCGTCTTGGTGATGACGCGCCATGGCTGTTGCGAATGCGTACGGGATACTTTTCGGGCGGCTGAAGCGTAGCTCACTGGTGCCGCATAGACCCACATTCCCGGTGAACTGCCTCTGGCGGTGCCTCAGGCACCCGGTCGCTCGGGCGGGTGCAACGCTTGGCTTCGTCGTACTGTCCTTTACCATGCAGGCGCAGCAGGCCACCAATAGGCGCGAGCGATGGCTGAGGCCCGATGGCGACACATTGCGTGTGGATTCGCTGAGCATCGTTCCAGGCAGCCTGGTGCTTCTCGCCGATTCCGCCGTCATCGATCCATCGCGGTACGTCCTCGACCCCTACACGGCGACGGTGATCATGCGCGACGCGCCCGACTCCGTGCTGGCCCGCTACCGCACCATGCCGTTATTGTTGGGGGGCACCGTTGCGCACAAGGATCCAAGCCGCATCTCTGTGAGCGGCGATCGCGAGGACCCATTCCGCTATGTGCCTCCGCGCGAGCGCAACGATCTGATGGATATGCGCGGACTGCACCGAAGCGGCAGTATCTCACGCGGCATCCTGTTCGGCAATAATCAGGACCTCAGTGTCAATTCCTCCCTCAATCTCGAGCTCGGCGGGCGCATCACCGATCGCATCAGCGTGCTGGCCTCGGTGACAGACAACAACATACCCGTGCAGGCCGGAGGGAACACCGCCGAGCTGCAGGACTTCGATCAGGTGTTCATCAAGCTCTTCGAGGAAGACGATAAGGCGCCCGGCAACAAGTGGGAGCTCATCGCAGGCGACTTCGTTCTGCAGAAGCCTTCGAGCCACTTCCTCACCTACCTGAAGAAGACCAAGGGCATCAGCTACGACCTGCGTACGCGATTCGGCAGCGACGGCCGCATGAGCACAGGAGCCAGCGCCGCTATCAGCAAGGGCAAGTTCGCGCGCAATAGCATCCAAGGGATCGAAGGTGTGCAGGGGCCGTACCGTTTGAGGGGCAACGACGCTGGCTCCTTCATCGTGGTGCTCAGCGGCAGCGAGCGCGTCTTCATCGACGGGCAGCAACTGGCGCGCGGGCAGGAGAATGACTACGTGATCGACTACAACACCGCGGAGGTCACCTTCACCGCGCGCCGCTTGATCACCAAGGACCGCCGTATCGTGGTGGAGTTCCAGTACAGCGATAAGAACTACGCGCGTTCGTTGCTGCGGTTCGATAACACCTATGAGCAAGGCCGGGGCACTGTGCGCCTACATGTGTACAGCGAGCAGGACCACCGCAACCAGCCCTTGCAGCAGCAGGTTGGTGAGAGCGAGCGCGAAGTGCTTCGCCTTGCGGGCGATGACCCCCTCTCGGCGGTCACGAGCGGTGTGGACAGCACCGGCTATGCGACCGACCAGGTGCTCTATCTCGTCACCGACTCCCTCGGCTACGACAGCGTCTTCGTTTACAGTACCGACCCAGCGTCGGCCATCTATCGTGTCACCTTCACCGAAGTGGGCAACGGCAATGGCGATTACGCCTTGCAGGAGTTCACGCCGAATGGCCGCGTTTTCCGCTGGGTGCCGCCGGATACCGTCAGCGCCATCGTTGTGCATAGAGGAACCTATGCGCCGGTACGGCTTCTCATTGCGCCGCGCTCGCAGCAGTTGGTAACGCTCGGCTACGATCACCGGTTCTCGGCACGTACGAGCGCCACGGTGGAGGCGGCCTTCAGCAACAATGACGCGAATACATTCAGCACGCTCAATGAAGGCGATGATGCAGGTTTCGGCTTCATGACGCGGTTGGCCCATGCCATACCCATCAGCAGCAGCGATACTTCCTTGCACCTGTTGCTCGGAGCAGATGCAGAGAGCGTCTCGAAGAATTTCCGTTTCGTTGAGCGATACCGGGCGGTGGAGTTCGAGCGCAATTGGAACGCCATTGGAGCCGACCTCGTCGAAGACCAACTGCTGGCTGGAGCCAGCGTTGGCGTGCGTGGCAGGAAGATCGGGCGGCTCTCCTACGGGCTGAACACCTTCCAAGTCGTTGACAAGTACATCGGCTGGAAGCAGGACCTATTGAGCGACCTGCATCTCGGGCGGGTCGATCTTGCCGGAACGGCGAGCTGGCTGAACGGAAGCGAGCCGCGTGAGAGCGATTTCCTGCGCCACAAGGGACAGCTGCGTTACCGCTTGAAACCCTTCTCCATCGGGTTGCGGGACGAGCACGAACGCAACCTCTTCCGCGTGGATAGTCTGCCCGGATTACAGTTGGGCAGCTATGAATTCCATGATTGGGAGGCCTTCGTGCAGAGCCCGGACACCTTCCGGAACAAGTGGAGGCTTAGCGGAGGCCAACGCCGCGATCGGGCCCTTCGGGACGGGGGGCTGGCCTCCAGCACACTTGCCACGGCCTACGCCTTCAACGTTGACCTGGCCCGCAATCCAAGGAACCGGTTGAGCACCACGCTCACCTATCGGCGCCTGGAGATCCTCGATACCGCCCTTACCGTGCAAAAGCCGGAGGACACCTACCTCACGCGGGTGGACTACGACCTGGCGCTATGGAAGGGCTTTGCGACGATCGATCTCTTCAACGAGTTCGGCAGTGGATTGGAACAGCAGCGGGAGTACATCTATGTGGTGGTGCCCGCCGGGCAGGGGCTCTATATCTGGAACGACTACGATGGCGACGGCGTGAAGGACCTCAATGAGTTCGAGCTGGCCAACTTCGGCTATGAAGCGGATCACATGCGCGTATTCGTGCCCAGCAACACATACGTACGCACCTTCAGCAGCCAGAGCAGTGCTTCCATCGACTTGCGCCCCGCCGTGCGGTGGGCCGATGCCCAGGGCTTCAAGAAGTTCGTAGCGAAGCTGAGCGACCTGGCCAGCTTGCGCGTGGACCGCAAGACGAGCACGGACGACGCGCTTGCGGCTGCCAATCCGTTCACCTCCGAGCGCGCCGACAGCAACCTCACCGCATACACCGCCTCTTCGCGCAACACCTTCTTCTACGACCGCACGTCGCGCTCCTGGAGCATGGACCACACGTGGCAGAACGACCGTTCGCGCAGCCTGCTGCTCAATGGTTTCGAGTCCCGATCGCGCCTCTTCAATACCGTGCGTGTGCGTTGGAACACCACGCGGCAATGGACCGTGGATGTAGAAGGCGAGCGCGGCCGTCTGAGCAATGCCAGTGATCTGCTCACGGGCCGTACCTGGTCCATCGATCAAGAGAGCATCAAGCCGCGCGTGACCTGGCAGCCGAACACATCACTGCGCGCGATCCTCGGGTACAAGCAAACGACAAAGGAGAACAAGGAGGAATTCGGCGGCCAAAGCGCTACACTGCAGGACCTCGGCATCGAGTTCCGGTACAACACCGCCGGCAAAGGCAGCATAACAGCAACAGCCAACCTCGTCGAGATCAGGTTCGACGGGGAGGTGAACTCCTCACTGGGCAACGAATTGCTCACGGGCTTGAAGCCCGGCACGAATGCCACTTGGAGCGTGGGCATCCAGCGAAACTTGAGCAACAACCTGCAGATCGACCTTACCTACAACGGCCGACGCAGCGAAGGCGTGCCCACGGTGCATGTCGGAGGCGCCCAAGTACGCGCCTTCTTCTAGATCGACTACTTCAGGTCGAACTTGGTCTCGCTCACCTTGGCTCCGCCTTCGTACACCTCGACGATATAGGTGCCTGTTCGCAATTCCTGGCCTCCAGTCCAGAAGATGCAGGCGTCGAGCGATTCGTTCTGATAATTCACCTCGCGCTTGGCGCTGTACTCGCCCTCCACGCCGTTGAAGGAGAAACGATTGTTCCCATCGGTGGTGGGCAGCACACGGCCATCGGGGCTGATCACGCGCATGTAGAAGGTCTTGTCGCCTGCATCAGTCACGTTGTTCACGCCCACTGTGAAGCAGCAGCGCACCATCTCGGCGCTCTTCGCCCTGTCGGTGTCCACCTGCTTGCCATTGTTGCGCACACGCAATGCACCGGCCATGATGGCGGTGGTGTGCAGCACAGCGCCTTTGGCAATACGTCCCTGCAAGGTTTGCTTCTCCGTCGCCAGCGCCTCCTTCTGTGCTTTCTCCACACCGAGTTCCTGCGTAAGCCCGGCGTTCTGCGCGGTAAGCGCCTGGTTGGCCTGGTTGAGCGAATCGATCTGTTGTACGTAGTTCTTCATGATCGCGCGCAATGTCTCCGCCTCCTTTCGCGCTTTGGCCAGGCTGTAACTACCGCTCTTCACCTTGGCAATGAGCTCTTCGATCTGCTGCTTCTGCAGCTCCATCTCCTGCTTCATCGTGTCGTTCTCCGTCTGCAGGCTGTCGTAGCTGTCCAGTGTGCGTTCCAGCATGCCCAGCACATCCTCGTTGCGCGTGGAGAGCGCCTGGTTCTCCCCTTGTTGCATGGCCAGCTCCTCCTTCTTGTCCATGAGCATCCAAAGCATGACCACATTGCTGATGATCAGTAGCACTACGAGCAACAGGAGCCCGGTATTGGAGCGGTTCTTCTTCTCGGCGGCGGTTTGCTGGTCCATGATGGCGGCGCACATTGATGCGCGCGGGGCTAAATTACAGGCGCCCCATGGGGGGCTGGGAATGCAACGTTTCGATTTTCAACAAAGTATTGGGTATTGGGCACTGCTGGTCGGATAGCCAGGGATTGGTTGAGCGGTTTCGCCTCGCTCTTCGTGCCGCGCACGTGCGCAGGTTGCGAGGGCACCTTGTTGCGCATGGAGGAATGCCTCTGCGCTGGATGCATCAACGAGTTGCCGCGCACGCGTTTCCATGAGGACCCCGATAACCGCGTGGAGCAGTTGTTCAAGGGCAAAGTGGAACTGGAGGCCGCCAGCGCACTGTTGCATTTCAGCGCCACGGGATCGGTACAGCGCATCCTGCATCGCATCAAGTACCATCATGATCGCGAGATGGGCGTGCATTTAGGCAGGCTTATGGGTGAAGACCTCGCGGCCAGCGAGCGGTTCGCCACCGTGGATACCCTGCTGGCGGTGCCGTTGCACAAGCGCAAGGAGCGCACACGGGGCTACAACCAGAGCGAATTGCTCGTGGAAGGCATCCAGCAGGCGTGGCCACATCCCTCGGCCGGCAAGGAGCTCATGCGCGTGGTGCGCACACCGTCGCAGACCAAGCGTGGCCGACTGGACCGATGGCTGAACGTGAAAGAGGCATTTCATCTTCCCGACCCCGAAGCCCTCCGGGGCAAGCACGTGCTGATCATCGATGATGTGGTGACCACCGGCGCCACGATCGAGGGATGCATCAAAGCCCTGCGCGATGTGCCTGACCTGCGCGTAAGCCTGTTCACGGCTGCGTGCGCCTAGCTGCCGCTTCCAATGGCCGGGATACCTTCGCCGCGCATGGAAAATGCCCCGGCGACCGCACTAGCGCGCACTCGAGCTGAGCGCGTGAGCGCATATGCTGCGATGGGCGAGCCTTTGCGTGCGCTGCTCACCGATGAGCGCGACATCATAGCTGCCATGGCCAATTTCAGCGCTTTGTTGAAGGAGGCCTTCGGCTGGCATTGGGTGGGATTCTATCGCGTGGTGGGCGCCGAGCTCGTGCTGGGCCCGTTCCAAGGGCCAGTGGCCTGCGTCCGTATCGGTTTCGGCAAGGGTGTGTGCGGCACTGCCTGGCAGGAGGAACGCACGCTGGTGGTGCCCGATGTAGAGCGATTCCCCGGTCATATCGCGTGCAGTGCGCTCACACGATCGGAGATCGTCGTGCCCATCCGCGATCGTGATGGCCGGGTGGCAGCGGTCCTCGATATAGACAGCATCCTGCCGGATGACTTCGACGCGATCGATGCGCATGCGCTCGAAGTCTTATGCGAACAACTGCAACCGCTCTTCGAATGAGGAGGGAGCTCTGGTCCGTTCTCGCGGTCCTTCTTCTATCGGCCTGCGCGCAGGTGCGGGAGATCACCGGCGGCGACAAGGATGTGGCAGGACCGAAGCTCGTTGGTGCAGTGCCCGCGAACTACACCACGCATTTCACGAACGACCGTATCCTGCTTCGTTTCGATGAGCACGTACAATTGGAACCAGGCCGCGATCGGTTGCTCGTTTCTCCCCCCTTGGATGAGCCGCCCACAGTGCGCGTCGTGCGCGCCAGCGAGGTGGAGATAAGGCTGAACGCGCCGCTACGACCGCGCACCACCTATACCTTCTCGCTCGATGGCGCTGTCAAGGACCTTACGGAAGGCAATTCCGCAGCGGGCCTCGACTACGTGATCAGCACCGGCGATGCCTTGGACAGCCTGGCGATAGTGGGCCGCGTGATCGATGCCTTCGGCGCAGCAAGCGTGAACGGCGCGTTGGTGATGGTGCATGATGCCAGTGACACGCTTTCGTTCAAGAACAGTCGCCCGCTGTATGCCACGCGTACCGACGCAGCGGGGTCCTTCGCGCTGCGCCACCTGCCAGCAGGCGCCTATCGATTGAGCGCGTTGAAGGACCAGAACGCGAACTACCGGTATGACCTCCCCAATGAGGAGATCGCCTTCGCCCAAGAGCCTGTGCATGCCGTTGCGGACAGCGCGATGGCGCCCATCACCCTGCGTTCGTTCCTGGAGAAGAGCGCCGTGCAAGCCATTCGAGAGGCCGTGGTGACCGAGGATGCAGCCTGGCGTATCGTGCTTGCCCGTCCCGCCGAACGCATCGCATTGAATGATATCGCGCGCGTCGGCGGTTCGCTCACTTGGACCGCGGAATGGAGTGCTGCTCGGGATACCGTCCTCCTTTGGCCTTCGGACACGACCGCGCTGGCGCAAGGCCGTTACGCGTTCAATACGGAAGAAGGAATCCTGGATACACTTCGTTATCGCCCCATGCGGAAGATGCCCTTCAATACGAAGCTTGAACTAAGCACCGAGGAGGAGGGGAAGGACATGCTGGTGCGCGTACGCACATCACGCCCGATCGCGTCCTTGGACCAAGAGCGCGTGGGATGGGTGGTGGATTCCATCGCCGCGTCATTCACCATCGAACAAGATCCTGTGGACCGACGCGCCTTCAGCATGCGTGCGGCGCTGGCAGCCGGCGCGAAGGCCACGCTCATGTTCCTGCCCAAGGCCGTGCGCGATATCTACGGCGGGTACAACGATACCCTGCGGATCGGGATCGGGCGTGCGGCCGAAAAGCGGACGGGCATCCTGCGCGTCACGCTCGCGGATTCGGCGTCGGCGCATGGTCCAATGCTTCTTCAACTGCTCGATGCCCAACGCCTGGTGGTGCGTTCGGCGGTGTCCGTAACAAGCGCGCCTGTAGTGTGGCAAGGGATCGCGCCGGGGAACCATGGCTTGCGCTTGATCGAGGACGCCAACGCCAACGGTCGTTGGGATACCGGTGAATGGTCCAGCGGCTTGCAGCCCGAGCGCGTTTGGTACTACAACGAGCCGCTGAACGTGCGCGCGGCGTGGGACCTTGGTATCACCTGGGAACTGGCCCGGTAGTATTCCGTTGATGGCCACATAGGCCCGTTCGAGCGCCTTGAACCTTGCTTTCGCCGACGGCGTAGAACGGCCGCCACCACCCTGCTCTTCGGTGGAGATGCATGTCCAATAGCTTCCTCCGGACCTCCGGAACCCTGCGCTCATCGGTGCTCGCCATCGGCCTCATGGCCTGTGCGCACGAAGGCATCGTTGCGCAGAGCGCTGTCCAGTTGCCTACGAGAGGCACTCGATTCTGGGCCGGTTACTTGCAGAACGGTTTCGGAGCGCAGAGCCTGAAGGTGCATATCCTAAGCACTGCGGCCACCAGCGGCACAGTCAGCCTTCCGTTGGGCGGATGGAGCACGAACTTCTCAGTTGGGGCGAACGCGGTGGCCGTGATCGATGTGCCCAACAGCGCAGAGAATGCCGGTAGCGGCACGGTCCAGGACAAAGGCGTATTGATCCAGAGCCAGGACAGCGTGAACGTCTTCATCACTAGCTTCCAGAACTACACGCAGGACCTTACCCAAGTCCTGCCTGAGAGCTCGCTCGGAACGGTGTATCGGGTTGAAGGCTACCACGGTCTGCCCAACTTCAACAACCTGCACAAGAGCGAGCTGCTGGTGCTCGCCACGCAAGACGGCACGCAGGTGCGGATAACGCCGAAGACGAACACGGCAAGCGGGCAACTGGCTGGCGTGCCGTTCATCGTGAACCTCAACGCGGGTCAGAGCTATCAGCTACAAGGCGCGCAGGATTTCCTTGACCTCACCGGCACATTGGTGGAGGCCACCGATCAAAGCGGTCCTTGTCGGCCTTTCGTCGTCATGGGCGGCGCTATGTGCGCTTCTTCGCCGGCGGGATGCATGGCATGCGATCACATCTTCGAGCAGTCACTGCCGATCACAGCATGGGGCACGCGGTACTTCACCGCTCCGGTGTTCGGTGTCACCAGCAGCGCCTATCGCATCATGGCGCACCAGGACAATACCTCGGTGAGCATCGCTGGCGCGGCGCCCATCATCCTCAATGCTGGACAACTGCATCAGGTGAGCGGCACCAACGTGCCCGTCTGCATCCAGGCGAACCTGCCGGTGAGCGTCGTGCAAGTACTCGAGGGATATAGCTGCGCCGGCAACGGCGATCCTTCGCTGGTTCTTCTCTCGCCTGATGATCGCGTTAGCACGCGTGCCTCTTTCCACACTCCGTTCTCGCAGCAGTCCATGCAACACAGTGCAAGCGTGGTGATGCCCACCGCAGCAGTCGGCCAGCTCACCCTGGATGGTGTCACGGTAAGCCCGGCCCTCTTCACTCCCTTCGCAGGATGCAACGAGCGTTCGCATGCGAAGATCCCTGTTTCGCAAGGCGTGCATCGCTTGCAAGCCGCCGCTGGCTTCCAGGCTTATATGTTCGGTGTGGCCTACGGGGAGAGCTACGGCGCCTCGGTCCATGACATCGGCGCACCGTACGTGCAGAACGATTCCACCGTGTGCGGTGCAACCCCCGTGCAGCTCAATTGCCCCATTGTGCTGAACAATGCGCAATGGGTTGCATTAAGCGCCCCAACCACCGTGATCGGCACGGGACTGAGCATCCTGGCAACACCGAATACGAACGAGAGCTACACCGTTACTGGTGAACTGCCTGTGAGCGGCTGTCCGCGCTCCTTCACCTTCAACGTGGGCCTGCCAGTTCCGCCCGGCACCAATGTGACGGCCAATGGAAGCGCAAGCATCCAGGTATGCCAGTACGAACCTGTGCAGCTGGCGCTCGATCCGCCGGCCGACCCCAATTGGTTCCAATTCCAATGGTCGCCTTCATCCACTCTGGACAATGCCTCGATCAGCGCACCGCTGGCCTCACCGACCGGCACCACATGGTACCGCGTGGATGTGATCAGCCCGAGCGGATGTACTGGTCTTACCGATAGTGTGCTTGTCCAGGTGGTGCCCGGCAACATCATCGATCTGAGCACATCCATCGTTCCATCAACTGTTTGCCTGGGGAATACGGCGCAACTCAGCAGCTCGGTGCTCCGCGCCATTGCGCACGATGACCTGAATACTGTACCCGGCAGCATGTGGACCGCTGTGCAGGGCGGGACGGTAAGCGCTGCTTGCGGAAGCATGGAAGGCAACGCGCTCTACTTCAATGGCAACGGCCAACGGTATGCGCAGACGATCGGATTGAACACCCTCGGCGGTGGTCATTTGCGATTCCACCTGAAGATCGCAACAGGCTCGGCACCGTGCGATGATGCCGATCCCGGAGAACATGTGGTGCTGGAGTACAGCACGAACAATGGATTCAGTTGGAACAACGTCGCCACCTACGGGGAGAACAGCTATCCTTCGTTCACCGCGATCGACGCCATCATACCTCCCGCTGCGCAGACTGCCAATACCATGTTCAGGTGGAAGCAGATGGCCAACTCGGGCGCTGGACAGGACAACTGGAGCCTGGACGCGGTGCTCATCGGCCGCTACGACAATGGATACGCTGCATACTCCTGGTCGCAACCGGGCACGCTGAATAATCCAGGCGGTCCCGCTCCGATCGCCACACCCACGACCAGTGGCTGGTACGTCCTCACCGCCACCGATCCCGTGGCGGGCTGCGCATACTCCGATTCCGTGTTCGTGCAGGTGGAACCGGCCTTCAACCTGAGCGTGACACCTGATATGACGCTGTGTTCCGTTACCGGCACTCAACTGCAGGCTGCACCGAGCAGCGGCACGGGCATCACCTATGCGTGGACGCCGAACAACGGAACGTTGAGCTCCACGACGATAGCGAACCCCGTTGCCGCACCGAGCGCTACCACCACTTACAACGTGACTGCGCAGAATGCCGCAGGCTGCACCGCTGCGGGGCAGGTGACGATCAGCGTTGGCCAGCTCTTCAACCTGCAGGTGACAAGCGCGAACACCACGCTCTGCCAGGGGCAAAGCGCGCAGTTGAATGCTACGGTCACAGGCGGATCGGGCATCGACTATGCTTGGACGGGCAGCGGCCTGGACAACAGCGCGATCGCCAACCCGGTGGCCACGCCTGCGCAAACCACCATCTACACCTGCATAGCGACCCATAGCGCAACCGGTTGCCAGCTCGTGGCAAGCATCACCATCGTGGTGAACACGGGCTACACCATCAACGCTGGGACGGACCAGACGGTCTGCTCTGCATTGGGCGTGCAACTGAATGTGCAGCACAACGTGCCGAATGCCAGTTACAGTTGGTCACCCGCAGGCAATTTGAACTCGGCCAGCATCCAGTCCCCTACGATCACGAACGACGTTACCGCCACATACACCGTCACCGTCACGGATCAACAAGGATGCAGCGTTGGCGATCAAGTGACCATCACGCGTGCGTTCGCTGGTGTGCCCGCGACCCAGAGCGCGAGCGCCTGCGCGAACACGCCGCCCACCCTCACGGCTCCCGCGAGCGGCGTCAGCTACGCTTGGAGCACAGGCGCCACCACATTGTCCATCGTACCGGCGCAGAGCGGTCCGCACACCGTTACCATCACGGATGCGCAAGGCTGTCAGGCGATCACGACGTTCAACGTCAGCCTGTTCGCACTGCCGGTGGTGAACCTCGGAGCGGACATCTCCATCTGCGGGAGCATGCCCCAAACGCTCAATGCGGGCAACGCGGGCAGTACGTTCCTGTGGAGCACGGGAGCGAATGCGCAGACCATCAGCGCAGGCACCAGCAACACATACAGTGTCACGGTGACCAATGCGAACAATTGCAGCGCGAGCGATGCGATCAACGTGCAGTTCAATCCGTTGCCGGTGGATGCGCTCGCGGACGTGACCACCTGCATCAGTACGCCGCCTTCGCTCGATGCAGGAAATCCGGGGAGCACCTATCAGTGGAGCACTACTGCGACTACTCAGGCCATCACCCCATCCTCCAGCGGGACCTACACCGTAACGGTGACCACGCCGCAGCAATGCAGCGCCACATTCGATGCGGATGTGACGCTTGCCCCGGCGGTGAATGTGTCGCTCGGAAACGATACCAGCATCTGCCAGGGGCAGAGCCTTGTGCTGGACGCAGGAACACCCGGCTCCGTCTATGCATGGAGCACAGGTGCCAGTTCACAGACGATCAGTGTGGGCTTGGGAAGCACATACAGCGTAACGGTGAGCAACGGTTACTGTTCTGCAAGCGATGCCATCGAGGTGGCCGTTGTACCGGGACCGGTGGATGTCCTTGCCAACAGCATCCATTGCGTTGGAGAGAGCATTCTGCTCGATGCTGGCAACGCAGGATGCAATTACCTCTGGAGCACGAACGCCACGGATCAATCCATCAGCGTGGCAACGAGCGCCACCTACACGGTCACCATCACCAACCCAACGGGCTGCTCGGCCACCTTCGATGCGAACGTGTCCTTCATCCCGCCGCCAAGCGTCGACCTCGGGCCGGACACTGTGCTTTGTGAAGGCCGTATCCTCACGATCGATGCCGGCAATCCCGGATCCACCTATCAATGGAGCAATGGTGCCACCACGCGCACCATAGCGGTGGGCCAGCCGGGTTCCTATAGCGTTACCGTGAGCAATGGTCTCTGTTCCCGCACGGATGGCATATCAGTCCATTTCAATCCTTCGCCTGTGCGGATGGCAGTGAACGAGTTCCACACCTGCCTGGACGATGAGCCCAAGTACGTGGTGATCGATGCGGGCAATAACGGTTCGCGATTCGACTGGAGCACGGGCGAGAGCACGCAGGTGATCATGGCCAGCGCCTACGGCTGGTATTACGTGCATATCACCAATGCCTATGACTGTGCTGCGCAGGACAGCGCGCGCGTGATCGAGTACTGCCCCGCGACCATCTTCGTCCCCAACACGTTCACGCCGAATGGTGATGGGGTGAACGACATCTTCCTTCCCCTGGGCAAAAGCATCGCCACCATGCACCTTATGATCTTCGACCGTTGGGGCGAACTCCTGTTCGAGAGCAACGACCCTGCGGTGGGTTGGGATGGCAGCTATGCGGGCGAGGTCGTGAAGAACGACATGTACGTATGGCGGATCGAGTACAAGTTCTACACGGACAAGGATGGCGAGCTCGGCTTCCAGCAGACCCAGTCCGGCGGCGTGCAGGTGCTCCGTTAGAGCTGCAAGCTGAAATCATCCGCGTCGCGCGCCACCGGGAATTTCGCGCGAAAGTCCTCCAAGGCGCTCCGTTCCAAGACCACGGTAGCCGATCCTTCCTGTGAAGGCTGCACGCTTCCGATCACCTGGCCGCGCGGATCGATCACCACTGAATCGCCGCTGTAGTGGATGCCCTTGCCATCCATGCCCACACGGTTCTCCCCGACCACATAGCACTGGTTCTCGATGGCTCGTGCGATCAAGAGCTGGCTCCACGGGTAGCGCCGCGCTTCAGGCCAATTGGCCACATAGAGCATCGCGTCGTAGTCGTTGCGGTTCCTGCTGAACACCGGGAAACGCAGATCGAAGCACACTTGCAATAGGATGCGCCATCCGCGCCATTCCACAACAACACGTTCGGTTCCCGGTGCATAGTGCTCGTTCTCGTTCGCGAAGCGGAAGAGATGGCGCTTGTCGTACACCGTGACCTTCCCTGTAGGTTCAGCGAAAAGCCCGCGATTGAAATACTTGGCACCTTCGGTGACGATCACGCTGCCATAAAGCGCCGCATCCAGTGACTTCGCTTGCGCGCGCATCCATGCGACGGTCGCGCCGTCCATGGTCTCGGCCAGTTCATGGCTGCGCATGCTGAAGCCCGTGGTGAACATCTCGGGAAGCACGATTAGATCCGTCGCGCCCTTCAGCGCGGCCAGCTTCTCGCCGAACATCGCGCGGTTCGCTCCGGCATCCTCCCAGTGGAGCATGCTCTGCACGAGCGTCACCCTCAGATCCTGCATAGCTTCTCGATGGCCGCATCCAAGGTAGCGTCCTGCTTCGCGAAGCAGAAGCGCAACAGCCGTTGGTCCTTCGGCGGCTCTTTGTAGAACGGCGACAGCGGAATGGTGGCCACGCCGAATTCGCGCGTCACGCGTTGTGCGAAGTTCATGTCATCCTCCTGGCTGATAGCACTGTAGTCCGCCGTCTGGAAGTAAGAGCCTTCACAAGGCAACAGCTTGAACCGAGACCTCGCCATACCCTTGGCGAAGCGGTCGCGTTTGGCCTGATAGAAGGTCGGCACGGCTTCGTAGTTCGAAGGCTCCTTCATGTACGCCGCCAATGCATGTTGAATGGGCGTGTTCGCGCTGAAGACATTGAACTGGTGTACTTTCCTGAATTCGGTCATCAGGTCCTTCGGCGCAAGCGCGTAGCCCATTTTCCAGCCCGTGGTGTGGAAGACCTTGCCGAAGCTGAAGATCACGAAGGCCCGATCGCGCAGCTCCGGATAATTGATCGCCGAAGCGTGCGGCTCGCCATCGAAGACAAGGTGCTCGTACACTTCATCGCTGAGCAGGATGATGTCCGTCCCGCGAAGCATATCGGCGATGCGCTTCATGTCTGCATCGCGCAGGATGGTGCCAGCCGGATTATGCGGCGTGTTGACCATCAGCATGCGCGTCTTCGGTGTGATTGCTTGCGCGACCGCATCCGCATCGAACTTCATGTCGTTGCCCAAGCGCACATGCACCGGCTTGCCGCCGAAGAGTTCAACCGTGGGTGAATAACAGTCGTAGGCAGGATCGACGATGATCACCTCATCACCCGGATGCACCACCGCGCCGACGGTCGTGAAGATGGCCTGCGTGCCACCGGAAGCCACTGTGATCTCCGTCTCCGGATCATACCTGAAACCGTAGAGCCGTTCCACTTTGTTGCCGATCTCTTCGCGCAGCGAAGGCAGGCCGGGCATGGGCGCGTATTGATTGTGCCCCGCGCGCATGGCGGCGTTCACCAGCTCGCTCAGCTTGTCATCAATGGGGAAATCCGGAAAGCCCTGGCTGAGGTTGATGGCGCCGCACTCGGCCGCCAACTTGCTCATCACCGTGAAGATGGTGGTGCCGACGTGGGGGAGTTTGCTGATCAGGGGCATTCGTGTCGCCATGCGTTCATGGTGCCGGAGGAAGTGTCTCCAGCAACCGCTTCACGGCCTTCTTCAAAGACGGAAGATCGTTCGTCACCGTGCTCCAGACGGTGGGCACATCGATCCGGTAGTAGTCATGGACGAGCACATGCCGCATCAGCACCACCTGCTTCCAGGCAATCGACGGCTCCATGGCCAATGTTCCTTCCGTGATCCGGGATGTCGCTTCGCCAATGACCTCCAACTGCTTGACCACGGCGAAACGCAGCATGGCATCGTTCGACAGGTCTTCCGTTGAACGCCCCTTCATAAAGCCCTCGACCAGCTCAATGGCCTCCAGGATATGCTGGACCCGAATGCGGTCACCGAGCCGGTCGCGCATAGATGGACAATAGGTCGCGCTTCACATAAGGCTCCACGTGCGGGGACAACGCCTCCCGCGTGACGACGTCCACTTGACGGCCCAGCAATTCCTGCAGGTCGCCGATCATGCCGAAGAAGCCCAGGCCGAAAGGCACCGATCGATCCAGATCCACCAAGATGTCCACGTCGCTCTTCTCATCGGCCTCGCCCCGTGCGAACGAACCGAAGAGGTATGCGTTCACCACCGGCTTCGTAGCGAAGTAGGCGCGCAAACCGTCGAGCTCTTGAGGCGTTAAACGCATGGACCAAAGGTAAAGCCCTGAATGAGGTTGATCGCGCCGCATTCGGCCGCCAGCCCCGCTTCGCGTCTCACTTCGTTCAACTTGCTCATCACCGTGAAGATGGTGGTGCCGACGTGGGGGAGTTTGCTCTTCATTATCCGCACACATCAAAGGTCAATGTCCTTGAATCCCTGAACGAAGGATACATGCTCGATGATCATCCACAGCAGCAGCAAAGAGTTCAACACAAGCCCACCTCCAAGAAACCAACGATCTACCTGTCCGACATTGAGCTTAGTTGAGCCGTGGTTTGTCAAGGCAAAGCGACGAGAGAGCAAATAGACCAAAACAAACGCAAGAAATAGTATCAGCACGATTGGCAGGAACAACCAGATCAGGCTCCTTTGGTCCACAGACCATCGGAACGTCTCATAGCCGATCAAAACGGCCACACCAGAAACGAGGTAGCTAACAAACACTCGCTTCATCTATGGGGTCATATCACTCCTTCGTCACCGTCGCCGCCAGGTACTCCCTGTTCAACCGCGCGATGTGTTCGAGGCTGATGTTCTTTGGGCACTCGATCTCGCAGGCACCCGTGTTGCTGCAATTGCCAAAGCCTTCCTTGTCCATCTGCTCCACCATGGCCAGCGCGCGACGCTTGCGCTCGGGTTTGCCTTGAGGAAACAGCGAGAGCTGTGAGACTTTCGCCGCGGTGAACAACATCGCGCTTCCGTTCGGGCAGGTGGCCACGCAGGCACCGCAACCGATGCACGTTGCGGCATCGAAGGCCTTGTCGGCATCGTCCTTCGGGATGGGCACTGCATTCCCATCGACGAGGTTGCCGCTGGTGTTCACGCTCACGAATCCGCCGGCGGCCTGGATGCGATCGAAGGCCGCGCGACTTACGGCGAGGTCCCTGATCACGGGAAACGCCGCACTGCGCCATGGCTCCACATGGATGGTATCGCCATCCTTGAAGCGGCGCATGTGCAACTGGCATGTGGTGATGCCCTTGCCCGGACCATGCGCTTCGCCGTTGATGAAGAGACTGCATGACCCACAGATGCCTTCGCGGCAATCGTGATCGAAGGCAATGGGATCCTCGCCCTTGCGCACGAGGTCATCGTTCAACACGTCGAGCATTTCGAGGAAGCTCATGTCCTCGGACACGTCGCTCACTGGATAGTCGACGATCTTGCCTTTGTCGTTCGGACCCTTCTGGCGCCAGATCTTCAGATTCAGTTTCATTGGTAAGGGAGGTAAGGGAGGAGAAGGAAGCGAGGGAGGGTCGCCTCAGCGCTTCTTCGCATCGAGCTTGGTTATGAAGTTGAGGAGCGCCGAACTCAGCCCATTGAGCAAGTCGATGATCGGCTGTGACTCTTGTGTTGTTATGTATTGCTGATCGATGGCGATCAGAAGTTGCGTTTCGATCTCAGCTACGGAGCCTCGAGCATAGGTCAACCCGATCTGGAAGAAGCCTGTTCGGTTGCGCGCCCAGCCCTCAGCCACATTCGATGGGACGGATACAGACGCACGCCGTAATTGCGAAGTCAACCCATACATCTCATCCTTGGGGAACTTTCGGGTCAAGGCGTACACCTTGTTCGTCAGCACCATGCCCTGCTTCCATACCCAGAGGTCTTTGAACCCGGAGACCATCTTCCCATCAGGCTCCGCGACCACGGAGATGGAGTCGCCCAACTCAAAATGACCTTCAATATTCCAGTCCCTGACCGGCGGGTCGTTGGTTGTGTTCATGGCTGCTTTTCGATGGCTTCCATTACCTCCTTTTCCTCCCTTGCCTCCCTCACCATCTTACTTGTAACTCCTCTGCGTCAGTTTCACTTCGTTGAATTCCAGCGCCTCCTTGTGCAATTGCGCCTTGCCAGCATCACCGGTCCATTCCCAGGCCGCGACGTATGCGTAGTTGGCGTCATCGCGCTTTGCCTCACCCTGCTGTGGGCCGTCGGTCTCCGCGAATTCCTCTCGGAAGTGGCCGCCACAGCTTTCGTTCCGGTTGAGTGCATCAATGCACATCAGTTCGCCTAGTTCCAGGAAGTCGGCCACGCGACCGGCCTTTTCCAGTTCCTGGTTGAACTCGTTCGCTTTGCCGGGAACGCGCACGTCGCGATAGAACTCCTCACGGATCTGGCGGATCTCTTGTATCGCTTCCTTCAGCCCTTGCTCGTTGCGCGCCATGCCGCACTTGTCCCACATGACCTTGCCCAAGCGGCGGTGGAAGTCATCGACGGGCTTCGTGCCCTTGTTGTTGAGGAAGTGGTTGATGCGGTCCTTCTGCTCCTTCTCCGCAGCATCGAACTCCGGACGCTTGGTGTCGATCGGTCCGGTGCGGATGTCATCGGCGAGGTAATCGCCCACGGTGTACGGGATCACGAAGTAGCCGTCGGCCAATCCTTGCATGAGCGCTGATGCTCCAAGGCGATTGGCGCCATGATCGCTGAAATTGCACTCGCCGAGGGCGAAGAGTCCCGGCACGGTGGTCTGCAGGTTGTAATCCACCCACAGGCCACCCATGGTGTAGTGTACCGCCGGGTAGATCTTCATCGCGTGGTCGTAGGGGTTCTCGCCCACGATGTTCTCGTACATGTCGAAGAGGTTCCCATACTTCTCGCTCACGACCGCGCGACCGAGTTCGATGATCTTCTCCTTGCTCGCGTTCTCGATCTTCTTCACGTTCGCTTCAAGCTTGCCGTAGCGTTCGATGGCCGCACTGAAGTCGAGGTACACGGCCTCGCCGGTCTTGTTCACACCGAAGCCCGCATCGCAACGCTCCTTGGCAGCACGGCTGGCCACGTCGCGAGGTACCAGGTTCCCGAAGGCCGGATAGCGGCGCTCCAGGTAGTAGTCGCGATCGCCTTCCGCGATGTCGCTGCCTTTCTTCTTGCCGTCGCGGATCGCTTGTGCATCCTCCAGGCTCTTGGGTACCCAGATGCGTCCGTCGTTGCGGAGCGATTCGCTCATCAGCGTGAGCTTGCTCTGGTGCGTTCCGCTCACGGGGATGCACGTCGGGTGGATCTGCGTGTAGCACGGGTTGCCGAAGTAGGCCCCGCGCTTGTGCGCCTTCCACGCCGCCGTTACGTTGCTGCCCATGGCGTTCGTGCTCAGGAAGAACACGTTTCCGTAGCCGCCGGTACAGAGCAGCACCGCGTGCGCACCATGCCGTTCGATCTCGCCCGTGATCAGGTTGCGGGCGATGATGCCGCGTGCCTTGCCATCAACGATAACCACATCAAGCATCTCGTGGCGGTCGAACATCTCCACCGCGCCCTTGCCGACCTGGCGCATCAGCGCGCTGTATGCACCAAGCAACAATTGCTGACCGGTCTGTCCACGCGCATAGAAGGTGCGGCTCACTTGCACACCACCGAAAGAGCGGTTGTCGAGCAATCCGCCGTAATCGCGAGCGAAAGGCACTCCTTGCGCCACACATTGATCGATGATGTTCGCACTCACTTCCGCCAAGCGATACACGTTGGCTTCACGCGCACGGTAGTCACCGCCCTTCACGGTGTCGTAGAACAATCGGTAGGTGCTGTCGCCGTCGTTCTGGTAGTTCTTCGCGGCGTTGATGCCTCCTTGCGCGGCGATGCTGTGCGCGCGACGGGCGCTGTCCTGGAAGCAGAAGGCCTTCACGTTGTAGCCCATCTCCGCGAGAGATGCGGCGGCGGCACCACCGGCGAGGCCTGTCCCCACCACGATGATGTCGATGCGGCGCTTGTTCGCGGGAGCGACGATCCGGATGTGCCCCTTGTGATCGGTCCACTTCTTATCGATGGGGCCGGGAGGGATCTTGCTGTCGAGGGTGCTCATTGATCGAAGATGAGTATGTGGATCACTGGATCCACTTGAAGTAGATGCTGATCGGCATCAAGGCGAACAACGTCGGAACGATGATGCTGAAGGCCGTTCCGCAGAAAGCGATGAAACCGTTGTAGCGCTTGTGGTTCAGTCCGAGGCTTTGGAAGGCGCTTTTGAAGCCGTGCAGCAGGTGCCAGAACAAGCTGAAACAGCCTAGCACGTAAACGACCACACCACCGCCGTAGCTGAAGGTCAGCTGCATCACCGCGAAGAGGTTCTCCTGCCCTGCGGCATCCACGCCGAACTCCTCAATGCCGTTGAAGCGGGTCCGGACCCAGAAATGGAAGAGATGGAGGATGAGGAAGAGCAGGATAAGCGTTCCAAGGATACCCATGCTCGCACTGTACCAGGAACGATTGGCACCGCCCTTCTCCATGGCGTATTTCACCGGACGGGCTGCGCGGTTCTGGCTCCAGAGCATCAGGCCATCCACGATGTGGAGGATGAGGCCAAGGAAGAGCACGACCTCCGCCGTGCGGATGAGGATATTGGTGCCGAAGAAGTGCGCCACGGTGTTGAACGTAACGCCGCCGTCGTTGCAGAAGATCAATGCGTTCACCGTGGCATGCACCACCAGGAATGTGATAAGGAAAAGGCCCGTGAGGGCCATCCAGTACTTCTTGACGAGGGAGGAACCGAAAAGTCCTTGGCGGGGCATGTGGGAGCGTTGGGAACGGCCGCAAACTTACGGGCGAGGTGGTTGGTGAGGAAGCAAGAAGCGAACGCGCGGCTGTTTGGAATTGTTCTGGGCTACAGAGCCTTGTGATGATCAGGGGGGCTTGCATTGGACGGATCGCATCGACGGGATGACAGGCCGAGAGAGCCACGAGTGGACGTTCTGTATGACCCGACGCGGAAACGGTCCGCCTCGCCCATGTAAAGCCAGCATTAAGTTTTGCACGAATGATCGATGTTCTTTGGAATGCCAATCCATTGGGTGAAACTTGGAGCGCTCTTAAGCCGCAACGATGTCCACCCACGCAGCCGACCGCATCGATCAGCAAGGCGATTTCAGCTTGGGCAATGCTCTTGCACTGCGTTCAGCCGGACTGATCGAAGTGCTGCGTATTACGCGTTTGGTGCGCAAGACGAATGATGCGCTGCGCTTTGCTGGTTCGCCAGTTTCGCCCCGTACGCGTGTCCGCGAATTGGAAGTCTCCTTCGTGCCAGGGGATGCCCTTGCGCCGGTGTTCGATACGGTGTCTGGCTTATTGCGGCTCTTCTATCCTGAGCGGGAACGCAGCGAGGTGGAACGCTTGCTGACCAGCAAACGCAGTCGCTACTGCTATTTCTGGCACAGCAACGATGGAGAGCAGCGGCACGCCTGGTTGCTGAGCTCGCCTTAGTAGTGCTTTTCGTATTCGCTCACATGCGAGCGGCGATCTGAACAGGCTCCTGCGCGAACGCCTAACGCCATTTCTCGCGCCGCGCCTTGGTAAGCACCTCGTTCACGTACGTGGTCTTGTTCGTGGTGTAGGCTGCACGGTCGTTGGGGAAGCGCTTTGCCAGGTCCAGCTTGAGGGCTTCGTACCGCTGGACTTCTTCCGGGAAGGCGCGGAGGTAATCACGGAAGAGGATGCGGTCGGCGCTAGCCCGGCCCGACTCCACCATATGCACATGGGCGAGCCGTTCGCCTGCCTGGTCCCGCAGGATGAACCAGGCATAGAAGGGAGCATCATCGCCCATGGTGGGCCGCCAGATGAATTCGTACCCGGCGCCTTCCATTAGCGGAACCACTTCCTCACGGACCAATTCGAGGTCGCTCACCTCCACTTGTATGTCGATCACCGGCTTGGCGGGAAGACCGGGCACTGCCGTGCTGCCGATATGGGAGATGCGCTGCATCAGGCGGCGGGGCACCAATTGCTTGATGCTCTTCTCCAGTTCGGCATAGAGCTTCGGCCATTCAGCGTTGTAGGGCACGATGGCGATGCGCTCTTTGCTCAGTGCAGTGATCCTGTCCTTCGGTTGTCGTGCCATGGGTGCGAATGTCACTCTTTCCGTATTGGCGCGTAGATGTTGTACCGTTCCCCGCGCAGGAATCCGATCAGGGTGAGCCCGCTCTTGCGCGCAAGGTCCACCGCAAGCGATGAAGGCGCTCCCACGGCTGCCATGGCCGGGATGCCTGCCACAACGCATTTCTGCACCAGTTCGAAGCCCGCACGGCCGCTCACGAGGAGGATGCATTCGTCGGTGTTCATGCGCCCGAGCAACGCAGCGCCGATCACCTTGTCCACGGCATTGTGGCGGCCCACATCCTCGCGCAACAGCAGCAGCTCGCCATGTACATTGAACAATGCCGCCGCATGGATGCCGCCGGTATGCTTGAAGACAGCCTGTGCCGCGCGCATGCGATCGGGCAGCGAGGAAAGGACCGCATGATCCAGTACCGGGACGGTTCCCATGGGGCGCACGCATTGTGCATGCACGGCTTCGATACTGCTCTTGCCGCAGACCCCGCAGCTGCTGGTGGTGTAGAAGTTCCGCTGCCACCGGGCGGGATCGACCTCCACGGAAGGATGCAGTTCAGCCCGCACAACGTTGCCGTGCTCATCGTCCTTCACGTTCTCGCAGTAGGCCACGCGAAGCAGGTCGGCCGCATTGGTGATGAGGCCCTCGGTGAAGAGGAAGCCCATTGCGAGATCTTCATCGTGGCCGGGCGTGCGCATGGTCACGCTCAAGCGCATTTCCTGCCGATCGGTCTCTGGCCCGAAACCCAGGCGGATCTCCAACGGTTCTTCGGTCACCAGCAGGTCTTGGGCAATGGTGCTCGTGCCGTGCTCGATGCGCTCAACGGAGATCGGGGCCACGGGTGTGCGCATGCCGAAAGGTAGCGGCAGTCCTTCGATACATCGTTGCGCGGTTACTTCCCGGTCCGTCGCCAGCAGGTCGCCAAGTGGTCATCGACCATCCCGATGGCTTGCATGTACGCATAGATGATCGTGCTGCCCACGAAGCTGAAGTCGGCCTTCTTCAGTTCCTTGCTCAGCGCGTCGCTGATGGGCGTGCTTGCGGGGACATGCTTCGCATCCTTCCAGCGATTCACGATGGTCGTGTGCTCCACATGCTTCCAGAGGAAATCGTCGAAGGAGCCCTTGCCCGCCTCCATGATCCGCAGCCAGGCCTGCGCATTCTTGATCGCGCTCGCCACCTTGGCTCGGTTGCGGATGATGCCCTCGTCGGCGAGCAGGCGCGCGACATCCTTCTTGCCATAGCGTGCGATCTTCTCCACGTTCCAGTCATCGAATGCCCGGCGATAGCCATCGCTGCGGTGCAGGATGGTCTTCCAGCTCAAGCCCGCCTGCGCGCCGTCGAGCACCAGCTTCGCGTAGAGCTTGCGGTCGTCGTGCTCGGGCGTTCCCCAGATGGTGTCGTGGTACTCGATCATCCGGGCATCGGCTCCGGGCCAGGGGCAGCGCGTGGGTTCCTTCTTGGGCATGACATCAAAGTCGTCAAGGTGATGCGCTCAAGGTAACTTGCCCGCGTGTCATACGCACTCACCGACCGCCACTCCCGTACGCACCGCAGCCTGCGCATCAGCATCGTGGACAAGTGCGACCTGCGATGCACCTACTGCATGCCGGAGGACCAGCACTTCCTGAAGCGGGAAGAGCTGATGACGCGCGAGGAGATCGCGACGATCGCAAGGCTCTTCGTGGAGCGTTACGGGGTGAACAAGATCCGGCTTACAGGTGGTGAACCGCTCGTACGGCCCGATGCCGCGGACATCGTGCGTGACATGGCTGCATTGCCCGTGAAGCTCGGCCTCACCACCAACGCGCTCACGCTGCACAAGCACCTCGATGCCTTGATCGATGCGGGCCTGAAGAGCATCAACATTAGTTTGGACACCTTCGATGCCGAGCGCTTCAAGACCATCGCCCGGCGCGATGGCATCGACACCGTGCATGCCAACATTCTTCTGGCCTTGCAGCGCGGCCTGCGCGTGAAGCTGAACATGGTGGTGATGCGCGGCGTGAACGATGATGAGATCCTGCGTTTCGTGGAGCTGACGCGCGATCACCTCGTGCATGTACGTTTCATCGAGTTCATGCCGTTCGCGGGCAATCACTGGGGAAGAGAACGCGTGTACACCTATTCCGAAATGCTTGGGCACATCGGCAGCGTGTATTCCTTCGAGAAACTGAACGACGACCCGCACAGCACCGCCAAGGCGTACCGCGTGCCCACCTGGCCTGGCACTTTCGCCGTGATCAGCACCGTGACCGAACCCTTCTGCGGTGACTGCGACCGCATGCGTCTTACAGCCGAAGGGAAGATGCGTAACTGCCTCTTCGCCCGTGAAGAGACCGACCTGCTCTCAGCGCTGCGTCGCGGCGAGGACATCGCCCCGCTCATCGAGGCCAATGTGCTGGCGAAGCACGCCATGCTCGGCGGGCTACCCCAATTCAAGCCGGAGAAGGAGGAAGAGGTCTTGCACGACCTGAGCGCGCGGCCGATGGTGAGTATCGGCGGCTAGGCGGTCTAGAACACGCCATCGGACCTGTGGCGGAGGGCTTCTTTCGTGCCTACGCCATGCTGCCTGGGATCCGCACCGCCCTCATTTGCGCTTGCGCGGCCTTGGTCGGTGGCGAGGTCGTGGCGCAGGACCTCCAACAAGTTGGCAAGAAGGGAGGGGTCAACCTCACCGGCGGGCTCAGCGCCTTCGGTGCGATGTACACCACGGACCTCGATGACCCGCGGCTATCACCCTATTCCTGGGGCTTGAGCGGCCGGCTCAACCTGAGCATATATGAGCTGCAGCTCCCCTTCAGCTTCGTGTTCAGCGAGAAGGAGCGCGACTTCCGGCAACCTTTCAATCAGTTCGGCATCAGCCCGCGGTATAAGTGGGCCACCGCGCATATCGGGCATCGCAGCATGCACTTCAGCGAACTCACGATGAACGGCCAGCGCTTCTTCGGCGGCGGGTTGGAGCTCAGCCCTGGGAAGTTCCGCTTCGCTGCCATGTACGGCCGGCTGCGCAAGGAGATCTTCGCCGATACCACCACCGAGGTGATCGAAGAGCCCGCCTTCGAACGCACCGGAATGGCCATGAAGCTCGGCGGCGGCACGCAAGCCACGCACGTGGATGTGGTCCTCTTCCAAGCGAAGGACGATTACGACGCCATTGCGTTGCGCAACGGCCGATACGGCGATGCACAACCTGAAGAGAACCTGGTGCTGGGGTTGGGCGCTGCCGTGCAAGTGGCGAAGAGCCTGCAATGGCAATTCGATGCTGCGGGCAGCCTGCACAACGTGGGCGTGGTGCCCGACGAACGCACCGGCGACCTGGCCGATGCTGCCAATAACTACGACAGCTTCCTCTTCAACGTGGACCCGCGCTCGCGTCGCGGCGCTGCTGTGAAGACCGGCCTGAGCCTGAACGTGCGGGGCACCACGTTCAGCGTCAACTACGATCGCATCGATCCGCTCTTTCAGACACTTGGCAACTACTTCTTCATGCGCGACGTGGAGAACTACCGTGCATCCGTCGGCACAGGACTGTTCAAGCAGAAGCTGCGTGCCACGGTCTCGCTCGGTTTGCAGACCAACAACATCAAGGAGTCGCTTGCCTTGCGCACGCGCCGCACCATCGGCAGCGCCAGCCTCACCTACAACAGCGGCAAGGTGGTCACCACATCGCTCAGCTGGAGCAACTTCGAAGCGAATGTCCGTAGCGCTTACGAAGCCGCTGGCACCGATACGCTGGAATTGCGTCAAGTGTCGGACAACATCACGCTCAACAACAACCTCCGCTTCCGCAACACCGCCAAGGGCAGCACGCGCAGCATGGATATCGCGCTGGGCTACCAGGCCTTCGTGAACGAAGGCTATCCTTCGCAGCCTGCGATGACCACGGTGACCTACACCGGCAGCGTCGGCTACCGATCAGCGGTGAAGCCGCGTGCCTTCAGTTGGGGCGTGCGCCTGACCACCAGCTTGTTCGAGAGCGCGGGCCTGGGCCGGATCAAGTACGGCACCTCGCTCAATGCGCGCAAAGGCATCAACAAGGACCGCACGGGCGTGAACGCGCGTGCGGCATTCTACCTGAACCGCGGGGAGCACTACGGCGGCAGCACTTCGCTGGTCGCCAATGCAGGCCTCGACCAGCGCCTGGGCCAGACGCATCGCCTCGGCCTGGGCGTGAACTACAACGGCCGGAGCACCAACGAACGCTTCGAGAACAGCCAATACCAGATGCGCCTGCAACTCACCTATTCCGCAGAGTTCCGCAAGCGCGAACGAAAACCGAAGACGCCATGATCGCTCAACGGATGTCCCGAATCCTTCTGTTGCCTGCCTTGCTCTGTGCCGTGCAGGCCCTGGCCCAATCGTACCCGATGACGGTGACCACCACCGTGCCGCTGCCACCGCCCATCACCTGGGCCGAGTTGCAGGACCAGGCAGCGGCAGCAACCGTAACGGTCAACTCCATGGCATCGGGTGCCGTGTCGGTAACACCATTCGTGGTGCTACGCTGCCAGGAGCGCGGCATCCGTATCAGCTCCGTCCCTTCGTTCAGTCCCGGCCAGTGCATCGATATCGATCCAGGGACGACCGTGTACAACGTGGACGAGCTCACGCAGCAATTCGATGGCGGTTTCGGAGAGGGCGACTTCCAGTTCGCAGGCATCACCTTCGCGCAGATCCGCGATCAGCAGTTGCTCCCCGAGGGCTACTGGGAGATCTGCGTTCAACTGCTCGCCTGCCCTGATGGCGATGCGATGAGCGCCCCGATCCCCGCCGGATGCTCCGGTTGGCTGGTGGTGCATCCGCAGCCACCGGTGTTCACGAACATCTGCAACACCACCTTCACGCTGCCCGATGGCCTGCTGAACATCGCCTGGACCTTCAGCCCGCCGCCCGCGCTCTTCGATCAGGTGAGCTACCGGCTCGATATCGTGCGCATCGACCCCCCCGGCGACCGCGTGGGCGATGCCAACGATGCCATGCTGAGCGCCACCGAGCCCGAGCTCTTCTCGATGATCTCGGAGGAAATGGTGATGAACCTGGAGATCCCCGACCAGCTCACGCTTGATGCAGGTTACCACTACGCCGTGCGCGTGACGGCCGTGCTCAATGGCGGCCTGCACGATGAGAGCGTGCTCTCGCGAAGCGAGGTATGCTCCTTCCTGTACGCGCCTGAGGGCTTGAGCGGCAACGGAATGCTGCGCGCATTGTGGCCGGCGAACGACGATTGGGTGCCCTTCGATTTCGTGAACGTGGTGGCCATGTTCGACCCCTACCGCGATTATACGCGCTTCACCTACACTACCACCATGCGCGCCATAGGTGGTGCAGCCTTCCCCGATTATACGCGCACGCTGAACTGGCCCGACGGTCCGGAAGGCACCCAGGAGCTCGTCACGTTCAGTGGGCTAAGCATATTCGAGGCGCAGTGCCTCTCGGTCTTCCACCCCAATAGCGGCCTGCCCTTCGACGCCTATCGCCGCGGCCAGCGCTATCAATGGCGCACGGCGGGCGATTTCACCATGGGAGGCACCACCTACCACGGTGACAGCGGCGAAGAACCGTTCGGCATCGGCATGGGTCCATCGCAGCCGCAGGAGCCGGCCGATGCGACCATCGTGCCCACGGGCAACGTCACCTTGCGCTGGCTCACCGCCAACACGCCCAACGAGCCGCTTCCGCCTTTCTCCGTGGTGCAGGCCGTGGGCAGCAGCGGTCCCATCTTCATCGATGGCAATGTGAATGAGCACTGGCAGCTGGAAGTGAGTCGCCGGAGCGACTTCAGCACCATCTTCCACAGCACGCATGGATCGCTCACCGGCGAATCGTGGACCCTCAACAGCGCAGTCCAAAGTGAGTCGGCCTACCTCGCCGACATCTACAAGGAGCTGGAGAATACGGCGAGCTACACCGAGGAAGGAACCTATTACTGGCGGTTGCACTGGAAGACGGACCCAAGCAGCATCACTAGCGCCAATTACAACACCAGCGAGGTGTTCACTTTTTGCGTTGGCCATTGCGACGATGCTCCCACCACCGAGGAAGTAGTCCCTCCGGCTGAAGGCGGCCCGTGCGTGAGCGTGTGCCTTGAACCTGCGCCCACCAATACTGCCGCCGTGAGCGGTGCGGAAGTGGGCAGCACGGTGCGCGTGGGCAAGTTCAACATGGAGGTGATCACGCGCGAAGGCAGCGGCACTACATATACCGGTACCGGTAAGATCGAAGTGCCCTTCCTCAACAACACCAAGATCATGGTGGCTTTCACCGGCCTGCGCGTGAACAGCGATGGACGAATGGTGGCAGGTGACGTGGTGGCTCGCAAGGATTGGAACCCGCCGACGCTCAACACCATCACCGGTGCGGTACACAACATACCCACCATGAGCGAGGGCGATGTGGATGCGATGGAAGGCTTCATCCAGGACGGCGCACGGCTGGTGAGCCTGCTCATGGGCGGGCAGGAGATCGGGCTGCCCATTGGCATCGAGGAGGAAGTGGATGGCAGATTGATCGTGTGCGGCATCATCAACATGAAGTTCGGTGCGGAGCGCGCATATCTCGATATGGTAGCAGGTGTTGATGTGATGGAGATCCACACCAAGCTCGTCTTCGGCGTGGGCGATCTGTGCATGACGCCTAATGGCTTGGGTGATGAGGGCCGTGCTTACCTGCCCTACGACATCCTGGTCACCGGCGATCTCGACACGCGCTTCAAGTTCAAGGGCGGCGCCAGCACCGACCTCACCAACCTCACCTACGTCGATTGGGATTGCGAGGGATTCAAGTGCGTGCAGATCGCAGCGGCGGTGGAGTTCGACCGTGGCACTGTGCTACCGGCAGGCGACCATGATCCCGCAGGCACCGAACGCGTGGAGGCCAACATGAAGTTCAGCGTGTGCCGCTCGCTCGATGGTACGGGTGCCGAGCGCCACGAGACCTGGAATGTGATGGCGCGTTTCACGATGGACCCTTTCGAAGTGCCTGGGGCCGATGGTTTCACGTTCACCGTGGAGGAAGCGTGGCTGGACTGGAGCACCATCGCGAATCCTGATGGGATGCGATTCCCAGAGGGCTATGTGCATGCCGCAATGGGCGCCGAGGAAACGCAGGTGCTCTGGAAAGGCTTCTACATGAAGCGCCTCGCCATGACCACGCCCGAAGTATGGGGCGATGGCACAGGCGGCCCCGTTGGCGGCAGTGTCAACCACTTCATCGTCGATGATGAGAACACCTTGTCCTTCAATGTGGCGATGGTGAACCTGCTTGCCTTCAACCAGGGCCGGATCGATAGCTGGGCCTTCAGCGTGGACAGCCTGTACATGGACATGCTGCAGAACACCTTCCAGCGCGCTGGTCTAGCAGGAAGGATAGGCTTGCCCATCAATGGCGAGCATGACAACCTCGGATACCGGGCCATCCTTGGTTTCGATGATACCGTCGATGAGTTCCTCTTCACCCTGAACGTGGAGTTGGAGGACACCCTCACAGCACCGCTATGGATCGCAGAGATGGAATTGCTGCCGAACAGCTTCGTGCAACCCACACTGCCCAACCCTAGCAACGTACATGCGGAGTTGAACGGCAGCATCAGCATCAGCACGGCGCTGGCATCGGAGCTCGGCATCGATCTCGGCAGCATCCCCAGCATACAGATGCCGGGAATGAACTTCGAAGGGCTGGTGCTCGACAGTGATGAAGGGCTCAGTTGCCGCAACTGCGCCTTCGCGTACGCCAGCCCGGACAAGGAAGTGGGCGGCTTCCCGCTCAGCATCCGCAACCTCTCACTGGAATTCGACGATCCAACGCACCCGGCACTTGTGGTGGAGCCGATGGTGAGCTTGAGCGGCGGTGAAGGCGAAAGCAGCTTCGCCGCGAGCGTCGCACTGAAGTTCGTTACAGTGCTGGAGATCAATGGCAGCGGTGTGCAGCGCTTCGATTTCCAGGATGTGCAGTTCACCGGCATGCACCTCGATGTGGACGTGAGCGCCATGCGGTTGGTGGGCGATCTGCGCATCACCAAGACCGCGACCAAGGAAGAGGTGAAGGGTGCGCTCACCGTGGGCTTCCCCATGGGCATACGCGGCGACCTGCAGGCCATCTTCGGTACTATCAAGACCGATCCGGCCGTGCCCATCAACACCAGCGCACAGCACTACCAGTATTGGATGGTCGATGGCATGCTCTACTTCAACCCCGGCCTGATGATCATGACCGGTGTGGGCATCTACGGTTTTGGCGGCGGCGCATACCACCACATGCGTTTCATCGATGGATCGTTGCCGACCAACACCGTCATGGCCAGCATGGCGCCGCAAACACCACCGAACGAGATCGCACCTGCCGATGCGAACGCGGGCAATGATCATCCGGATGATTTCACAAGTGGCCTTACGGCCGATGCAAGCGCAGTCGGCAGCGGTCCAGCTCCGAGCGGCGGTCGGTACGAAGAGGACTTCAACACGTTCCTGGGCATCCGGCTCGCGCTGGTCTTCGGCACCTACCCGAACCCGAAGGGTTGCAACATGGACCTGACGTTGCGCGGCGAGTTCACCTCCACCGGCGGGCTTTCCCTGCTGCAGGTCCGTGGCGATATCTACGGCTTGGTCGACATCCCGGAGCGGAACGAGGCGAGGATCACGGGCAACATCCTCTTCAGCTATGCCAACCGCGAAGGCAACGAAGTGATACACGCCAACCTGAGCGTGATGCTGGACTTCGTAGTGGCGCGCGGTGCGGGCGCAGGCAACAAGCTGGTGGATGCGAACTTCCACACGGAGAGCGCCACGGGCAAGTGGTACTTCATCATGGGCACTCCGGACAATCCGGGCGGCATCGTCGTAGGCCCACCGGGTGGTGCACCCATCCTCCGCATCACCAACTACATCATGGTGGGCAACGACAGCATTCCGTTCGAGCTGCCCGACCCTCCGGCCCGCATCATGGAGATCCTCGGCCTCAACAACCCCTCGCGCGGCTTGGGCACCGAGGCCGAGACCGCTGCGGCCATCGGCGGAGATCGCGACATGGGCCCGCTGGAGAACGGTGCCGGCTTCGCTTTCGGTGCGGGCTTCGAACTGAACCTGGATCTCAACCTCGCGGTGCTCTATGCCAACATCGGCATGGCGCTCGGCTTCGATCTCCTGCTGAGCGAGATCCCCGAGAGCATGGTATGCGCCGAGACCGGAACACGTCCCGGCGACAACGGCTGGTACGCGCAAGGCCAGATGTACGCGGGCATCTGGGGCGAGCTTGGTGTGCAGCTCGATCTGCTCTTCGTTCGCTTCCGCGCACCGATCCTGAGCATGAGCGCTGCCATGCTGCTGCAAGGGAACTTCCCGAACCCGAGCGGCTTCAGGGGCCATGCGGCCGTACACTTCAGTGTATTGAACGGCGCCATCACCGCCGATGCTACGCTGACCGTGGAGGATGGACAGCAATGCACGCTCATGCCCGCCGGCGATCCGCTCGCCGATTTCCAATTCATCAAGGACCTCGGTCCGAAGGGTTGGGCCGTGAGCATCTTCGATCTGCCCACCGCCAGCTACAACCTGCCCGTGCAGGAAGTGCTGGAAGTGCCCAAGCTGATCGATCCCAATACGCACGCGGTGGTCATGTACCGCTTCCACCCGTACGTGAGCAGTTTCACGCTGAAGGAGCTCGTCGGCAATGTGAACATCCCCGGCACCAACCAGTTCGGCGACGAGCGCGGTACCAGCAGCTTCCTCACCCGCATCAACGCGATGAAGCCGCTGACGATACACCAGACCCGCGTGGAGGTGCGTGTACGCGAAGAGACCTCGCCCGGACACCTGATCGAGTTCGTGAACCCGGAAACGCACGCGGTATGGAGCGAGAGCCGCACCCAGAATTTCCGCACGGGTGTGGCGCCGGACCACATCACCGAGGACCAGGTGGACTACACCTATCCGGTGAACCGGCAGCGCTACTTCCTGCAACACGAATCGAACAACAAGGGCCGCGTGCGGCAGAGCATGGGCGCGGCGCGGCCCGATCTCTTCCAAGCGACGATCGACGGCAGGGGCTACAGCTACGTCGCCAAGTTCATCCCGCTCGGTGGCGGGGCAACGCAAGAGACCACGATCACCTATACCGGTGGACTGGACATACCGCTCACCGTGCCCAACCTCGACCATGAACGGATCTACGTGGTGCAGCTCATCCGCCGCCTCACGTCCACGGCCGGTGGCCTGCCGGTGCTCAACGTGAACATCCCGGGCGGTATCGGCGGGCCCGCCGCCACCGCAGCGGTCACCGCCGCACAGATCAGCGCGCCACTCTCGCTGACCTTCATCGCTGCGAATGGCGATGTACAGAACCAGCGCCTCACTGGCGGCAACGTGCAGCGTGCGGTGAGCATGCTGCCAAACGACCACCTGCTCTACACCTTCCGCTTCCGCAGCAGCAAGTACAACACCTTGCAGGAGAAGTTCGCATCGCTCACGCTGGAAGGGAAGACGCCCGCGCGCTACGACCACTGGCGCAACGCCGATGTGCGGGGCAACGCAACGGAGACCTTCGACGACATCGACATCCAAGGCTACTGGAAGAACGGCGCGCGCAAGCTTGCGCCATTGGTGTGGTTCGCACCGAACTACGGCGATTCCTACTTCCAGTACCTGCAGAATACCAGCCATGTGCTCTACAACCAGTACCGCAACACCCGCACCTACACGTTCCCTGGCAACAGCGTGAGCCTCCCCGCCTTCCCGGTCGTGCATCCGCTCCTTTGGGGGAACTCGCATCCCCAAGAGCCGATCGTGAGCTACAACGGCTACATCGAGGCTCCCATCAGCGATGACGAGATGGAGGATGCCGCGGCACCGCCCAGCAGCGTGCCCATGCTGAACTTGGGCCTGGGCGCTACGCAAGGGATCGGCAACACGGCGCCGGGCGCGGGAGTGCTTGGCAGCATGGGCGCGTCGGGCGGCTTCGGCATCACGGGGCTGCTGGGCAACAGCGGTCTGTTGAGCAATGCCGCTCCATGGCCTGGCTTCGGCTTCCTCTACCGTGCAGGCAAGCATGCCGTGACCGACCAGATGACCATCCGTGTTGCCACCTTCACTGCGCTGAACGCCCCCGGAGCCAATGGATCGTACCTGACCACTTTGCTGCAACAGCATGGTCCGTCGCTGAACCGTGCGAACATGCTCTACATCATCATGCGCTCCGACGATGCTGTGGGCCTGCGCCATACCGGCAATTTGCCCACTGTATCGCCCAGCGACGAGTTCCCGATCTTCTACAATGCCAACTACCATGTGCAGATGAGATTCCGCTCGCCCATCCCAGGCTCGCGCAACACTGTTTCTGAAAAGCAATTCACGCTCATCCATGAGGAACCTCCTGCTTACAACGGCAGCACTGTGCTGTACTAGCCTGCTCGCCCAGGTAGCTCCGGCACCGCTGGACACCGTCGCACTGCTGCGCGAGGACTCGCTCTATCGCGCCGAACGTGGCAAGTACTACGCACACCTGGTGGTGAAGGCGCATTACGACGGACGTGCCGTGCGACTGCGCTGGGCGCCCGATGCCGCGGGCGGCTGGCTCAACGCCAACCAGCTTGGCTACACCGTGGAACGTATCGACCTGGGCGCCATCGGCGACACGAGCTCGCGTGAGAGCCGATCCTTCACCGCACTTTCCGCATCGCCCATGAAGCCGATCGGCATACAAGGGTGGAAGGACCTGCACACGCAAAAACCCGACGACATCTACATCATGGTGGCGGGCGAAATGATCCACAGCGCGTTGCTGCCGAAGAACATGGGCTTCACCGGCGACATCAGGGCCGCGAGCGATGCGTTGAAGGAGCGCTTCGGGTTCGCCTTGCTCGCCGCCGACCTCAGCTGGCCCGCCGCCGAAGCCAGCGCCGTGGCCTACGTGGACAATGCCGTGGTGCCCGGCCGCCAGTACATGTACCGCGTGAAGGTGGCCGGTGCCACCGCGAGCTATCCGATCGAAGAGGGCGCGGTGCTCGTGGGTACGGCAAAGGCCGATGTGATCAAGCGGCCCGTGATCACGCGGGTGAACGAACAGGACAGTTTGGTGATGATCAGCTGGCCACGCGCGGTGCATGAGGAGTGGTTCACCGCCTACGATGTGGAGCGAAGCGACAACAACGGCGCGAGCTGGAAGAAGATCAACCCGAGGCCCTTCGTCAGTTTCACCAATCCCGAGCTGCCCGCTACGCAGGATGTGATCGTGTACACCGACACCATCGATGTCACCAAGCAGCAGTACGCCTACCGCATCATCGGCCTCACCGCCTTCGGTACGCGCAGCGATCCGAGCACCGCCATCACCGCACGCTGGCGCGACCGTACGCCACCACCTTCACCCACCGGTGTGCGCGCCACGGAGAAGAAGGGCGCCATCGAGATCACCTGGGACTATCCGGCGGGTGTTACCGACCTCAAGGGCTTCCACATCACGCGCGGCAGCTCCGTGGCCAGCGACGACCACAACCTCAACAGCGAACTGCTTCCGCCCAACGCGCGCAGCTTCATCGATCAGGCGCCCGAGCTGCTCAAGCACAACTACTACCTCGTGATCGCCGTGGACACCGCCAACAACCCCGGCCTGAGCATGAGCGCCATGGGCAGCGTGGTCGATAGCATTCCGCCCGCACAGCCTTTCGGGTTGGAAGGGAAGGTGGACACCAACGGCGTGGTCACACTGAAGTGGCGTTTGGGCAAGGAGCCGGACCTCTATGGCTACCACATCTTCTGGCGCAACCAGCGCGATCACGTGGGTGCGCGCCTCACCGGCACCGCCGTGCGCGATACCATGTTCGTGGACACCATCAGCATGCGCACCCTCACCGAAAAGGTATACTATGAAGTAATGGCGGTGGACCTCAACCGAAACGGCAGCAAGCACAGCGAGATGGTGGAGCTCAAACGCCCCGATCTTCGCCCGCCCACAGCGCCCATTTTCACGGACTACCGTGTGAACGACGATGGCATCTGGATCAAGTGGGCCCCCAGCAGCAGCGAGGATGTCACACGCCATGTGGTGGTACGCCGTATTGTGGGCGAAGCGAAGTGGGACACCGTGGCGCGCATCCCGGCATCCATGCGTAAGTACGCCTTCGACGATCCGGACACGGGCAAGCCGGCATACTACGAGTACAACGTGCTGGCTTTCGACGATGCCGGATGGAGCACACCCGCCCCACGCACGGTGAAGCTGCGCATGAACAGCGTGGACCGGCTGCCCAGGGTGGAAGTGATCACTGCGCACGCAGATACGATGAAGAAGGTGGTGGAGCTCAAATGGGACTACGCGCCGCGCGACGGCGTGAAGTTCATCCTGTACAAGCGCACGGGCACCGGCGCCTGGCAGCAGGCCAAGCTCTTCACGAGCGATGCCCGCGTCTACAAGGACCGCCTGGTGAAACCGGGCATCGAGTATACCTACTTCATCCAGGCGGTGACCACCAAGGGACGGGACAGCGAATACTCGCCGCAGGTGAAGGCCAGGATGTAGGCCAGGTCAGTTGCGCTTGCCGTATCGCTCCACCGCTTCTTCGCGGCTGCCTACGTGCAGCTTCTTGTAGATGCTGTGGATGTGGGCTTTGACCGTGCTGATGGACAGTCCTTCGCGCTCGGCTATCTCCTTGTAGAGCAAGCCCTGCGCCAGCAGGTCCAGCACGTTCTGCTCGCGCGGCGTGAGTTCCTCATGTTCGTTGCCCGGAGTGGTCGGCGCTGGGCGCAGGTGGTCCACCAAGCGGCGCGCAACGCTGGCGCTCATGGGAGCACCGCCCTGCATCAGTTCCCGCACGCCTTCGAGGATGGCGATGGGCGTGGAGCTCTTGAGCATGTACGCGTTCGCGCCGGCCTTCAACGCTTCGAAAACCCGCAGATCATCATCATGCACGGTGTAGACCATGAACTGCGTGCGCGGCATGAAGGGACGCAGCTTGCGCAGCAATTCGATGCCGTTGGTGCCCGGGAGGCCGATGTCGCTGATGACTACATCGAGCTTCATCTCCGTGATGGCGGGGAAGGCTTCCTCGGCGCTCCTGTACTCCACCGCCAGTTCCATGTCCTGCGCTCGCGCGATCACGTTTCGCAGGAAGGCGCGCATCTGCGGCAGGTCTTCCACCAAAGCGACACGGATGGGCGTGCTCATGGGGTCAAGGTATCGGCCACGTGCGGCTTCGGGTTCGTGTTCTAGACCGATTCCACAGTGACCAGGATGTCCACTTTGACCGTGGTGCCGTGGCCGGCTTGAGACTGGATCGAGAGGTGGCCACCCAACGATACGGCTCGCGCGCGCATGCTGATGGTCCCGGTGCCCGTGCCGTCGATCGAGCCGGGATCGAATCCCCTGCCATCGTCCCTGACCATGATATGCAACCGGCCATCGCGCTGCGCGATCTCCAATTCGATCCTTCGCGCGGCCGAATGCTTCACGGCGTTGAGCAGCATTTCCTTGCTGATGAGCAGCAGATGCCGTCGTTGGTCCACGCTCAGTTTCGCTTCGGAGGCTTCAAGATCGATCCGCGTTTCGAGTTCAATACCGGCACGATCGAGCAATTCGGCAGCCGAGGAGCGGATGTAGGCCACGAGATCCGCCATGGTATCCTGCCCGCTGCCGAGCGCCCAGACGATACGTCGCATGTTGTCGGTGACCTCGCGCGCACCGTCGCTCACCTTGCGGAGGGCCTCTCGTGCGCCGGGCTCGCTCACATCCATGCGTGCGAGCTCGCTTTCCATGCCGATGAGGGCGAGGCTACTGCCGAGATCATCGTGCAGGTCCTGCGCGATGCGGATGCGTTCCCTCAGCAAGTCCTGTTCACGCTCGGAACGTTCACGCTCGATGCGCAGGCGGCGCCTGAGGAACCAGCGTACGCCCAGGAAGAACATGAGCAGGAGGGCGAGGACCCCGAGCGTGATGGCTGGAACGGACCGGTACCATGGTGGCCTGATCGTCAGTTGGACAAACGCGCCAGGTATGATGGGCCTGTCGTTGGCGCCGAGCGCGGCAATCTCGATCAGGTAGCGTCCTTCCCAAAGGTCAGGAAGGTCCAAGGAGCGGGCGTGGTCCAGGTCGGTCCACGGTGAAGAGGATCGAGGCGGTAGCTGAAGCGCACCAGCTCAGGCCTTGTCACACCTGTTGCGGAGAACAGGATACGGAGCGCGCGCTTGTTGTGGTCGGCTTCGATGCGCGCGTGATGCGCGTCGGCGGGCAGGTAGACTTCGTTGCTCAGTATGCCCGCGATCACGGGCACCGGTCGGCTCGTTCCTGCCGTTCCCACAGTGCCATCAAGATGAAGGAGAGCACGTGCGAAGGCGACGAAAAGGCCGCCCTCCCCATCAGCAGCCATGGCCAGGGGCTTGCCCCAATGCGGTGGCAGCGATCTGCGCTGGGGCTCGCGTTCCTCGAGCCCTTGCACATGCCAGAGGTCACCTTCTGAGAGTATCCATGCAGCATTGCCCGAGGCGCACATTCCGAGGATCCTGTCGTTCACTGTTCCCGCCGACCGTGCGGTAGGCGAGTTGCTTCCTGGCACAACGGTTTGGTATGATCCATCATCGAAACCGGCCCAGATCACGCCGTCGGCGGTTATGCATAACGCATCAATGCTCGCGAGCGAAGCGCTGTCGCGCAGCGCGATGGCTATGCTGCTCAGGCCTTCGCTATCGAAATGCACGAGTTGACCTCCGGCGGTGCCGCACCAGACACCCGAGCGTGGGTCGGCGGTCACGCTTGAAGGGGGTGCGAGTTCCAGACCATCGTTGAGCTTGTTGCGGAAGATGTGCCGGGGAGTACCGCCACCACCGGGTAGGCGCCACAATCCATGGTGCATGGAAAGCACCCAAAGGCCTTCCTCGCGGTCGCGCACCAGTTCATTCACTCTGCGCCGGTAGAGATCACTGGCCTCGGGCACGATCCGTGGATCATGCGCGTAGCTGGATCGGCCTTCCTCCCAGCGCATGACGCCTATCCCGGTGCCCACAAGTCCGCCGCCATCGCCGAGCGGGAGCACATCGGTGACCAGATCGCTCAACCGTGCCGGTGCCGATTGGTCGTACTTGCTGCCCCGATCGGCGTGGATGATGGTATCCCTGCGATCGGGATGCGTTGGATCAAGGACCACCAGGCCGGCGCCTTGGGTGGCGATGTACACGTGCTTGTTGTCGTACCGGAGGCGGTTCACGGTGATGGGGTCGCGCCATGCGCACAACAGCTGCTGGCCGGGCACTTCCGCTGTCGATCGCACCAGCCCATCCGCAGTCCCGATCCAAATCGTGCCTGTCACATCGCGCAACAAGGCATGCACCAATGTGTTAGGCATGCTCCAAGGCCCTTCAAGCCCATGAGGGATAGTCCGCCACGCCGCGCTTCCCGGCGATCGGTGGTACAGGCGCTCATCGCTCGTTCCAAGCCAGACGGCGCCGGAGGGTTCGACAACCATAGCTCCGCAAACGCTGTAGGGATCGGTGTTCGGGGGAAGATGCTCCTGTCGGATGGTGCGTGCATCGATATCGATGGTCGTGAGCGATAGGCGCTCAGCATCGTGGATCCATAGGGCGCCGTTGTCATCCAACGCAAGGCACATCACAATGCTGCTGAGCTCGAATACGTCCATGAGGCGCGGCTCAAGGGGTTCGTTCAGCGCGGTGCTGTCCAACTTGTAAAGACCCAGCTTGGTTCCCAACCACAGGATCCTCCGCTGCGCATCGAAGGCCATTGCACCGGGCACGGCAGGAATGCGGAACACCGGTTGCTCGCGTCGTCGCGGCCCCGGAATGGACCATCGGGCCTGCTGCATATCGAAATGGAGAAGGTCGGTGGCTGTAGCTGCCCAGAGGTTGCGTTCATCGGTGCGTACCACCTGGCGCACGGTGTTGGCCTTCGCGTGCTCGAGGCCGGGCAGCATGCATGGGTAGCGACGAACTTCACCGGTAAGCGGGTCGAGCGCGCACAAGCCACGTGCGGTTCCGATCCACACGCGCTCCGGATCGGTAGCATCCACTGTCAGCACCATGTTCGATACGAGCGATGCTGTATCGCCTGGGTGTTGTTGCCAAACGCGCACCTGATCGCCGATCACCCGCGCGAGTCCGTTGGGCGTACCCACCCACAAGGTGCCAAGATCATCCTTCGCAAGGCAGTTGATCGTGCGGCTGGGCAGCTCATCGGCCAGGACGGTCTCGAAGAAGGGGCCGTGAACCTGTGCCTGCCCCAATGCTGGCATCAGCAGCACGGATGCCATGCCGATCAGCCGGAGGTGCCATGCTTGAAGCCCGCGCATGCCAGCAATGTAACGGAGGGCGGTGATCGTAGAGGGATCAGGTCAAAGGCCGTGACGGAAGGCCATCTCTTGCACCTTCACTACATGCAGCGCGAAGGGGAAGAGCGCATCCATCGTCTCCTGTGCGCCGCGCGCAGAGCCAGGCAGTGTGATCACCAGTGTTCTTCCGATCATACCAGCGATGCCACGGCTCATCATGGCCCAGGGCATGCGTTCCTGTCCATAGCTGCGCGCGGCTTCCATGATGCCCGGCACTTCGCGATCAAGGATGGGTGCGATGGCCTCCGGCGTGCGGTCGCGCGGTGATAGGCCTGTTCCCCCAGTGGTCAGGATGAGGTCGATGCCGAGCGTGGCCCAGGTCTTCACCTGCGCAACGATCGCCTCCGGTTCATCGGCGACAACACCTTGTGCGGCGATCTCTACACCAAGTTTCTTCAATCGTTCCATGATCGACGTACCGGCCTTGTCCTCCTTCTTCCCGCTCGCCACGCCATCACTGATCACCAGCACGGCGGCCTTCACAGGCACATCGAAACGGTCCTTCCAATCGCTCTTGCCACCTTTCTTCTGAAGCAGTTTGATGCCTGCGATCACCACGCCCTTGTCGATGGGCTTGAGCATGTCGTAGATCGTAAGCGCAGCTACACTGGCTCCGTGCATGGCCTCGACCTCGACACCGGTGCGGTAGATCGTGCGCACCCGCATCGTAACGATGATCTCCATTTCACCGACATCGAAACTCACCTCGGCGTGCTCGATGGGCATGGGGTGACAGTCGGGGATCAACTCGTGGGTCTTCTTCACGCCGAACAACGCGGCCACGCGCGCGCTCTCGAGCACATCGCCCTTGGGCACGCGCTTCTCGCGCACGGCGGCGACCGTGGCCGGGTCGCTAACGGTAACGAGCGCGGTGGCGGTGGCCTCGCGGAGGGTGGTGGGCTTGTGGGTGATGTCGATCATGGGGCTGGTGGGGCGGGAAATTCCCTGCTCTTACGGATTGCTCTTCCAGATGTGCGTGGCGTCCGAGAGGGTCTCCTTACCGAAGATCGGCAGTTCGGCTTTGATGCGGTCCACCACCCAGGCCACGGCTTCACGTGCGCTCTTGCGATGCGATGCACTGGCGAATACCATGAAGCACAGCTCGCCAGCCTTGACGGTGCCGAGGCTATGATGCACGTGCAAGCATGTCATCGTGGGCCACTTCGCGAAGGCGTCCTCACGAATGACGGTCATGCGTTCGAGGGCCATGTCGCGGTACGCGGTGTATTCGATTGCCGCCACTCCTGCACCAGGCAGGCGATCGGTGCCTGCAACGGTATCGGCGCGTACCTGCCCAAGGAAGATCTCGTGCGCACCGATGTCTGTGCGCGTAGCGTGCTTGGCGATACTGGTGCCAACGAACGCGGGATCGATCGGCCCCTCCACGAAGATGTCTCTCGCCTTATGTGTTCTCGTATCGCTCATCCGCCTGCGAATGGGGGCAGTACGGCGATCTCCTCGGTGCCCGTGAGCGTCAGATCGTCCTTTACGATCCGGCGGTCGACGGCGATGGCGAAGCTCATCGAATCGAGGTCGCGTATGCGTGCGCGCAAGCCCTCGCATAGGCCCTTCAAGGAGGAGGCCTCCATCTCCAGCTCGGCACTGCCGGCTTTCTCGGCGATCATTCCGAAGAGCTTCACGCGCATGGTTCAAAGATCGCTAGGCGCGTTGATGTTATGGAACAGGTCTGCCGGCCAGCCGTCCCGTCCGGGTATCACCTCGATATAGCTCGTGCGGACCTGGCTGAGCGCATCGCTCATCTTCAGCACATCCAGTTCCACGCAACGGCGGAAGGCGGGCTGTGCATTGCGGTGGTAGGCCGCTGCCAACGGCTCCGTGAGGCCCGCATGGCGCGGGACAACGGCATCGGTCAAATGGCCCAGATGGGCTTTCAGCAGGTCGAACAGCCGGTCATTCAATGCCGGAAGATCGCAGCCGATCACCAGCAGCCGATCATTGCTGGAGTAGCGCAGGGCCGTGGCCAGTCCACCGAGGGGCCCTTTGCCGGGCCATTCATCGGCGATGACGAAGGGGCCGACGAAACCGTACTTCTCGGGTTCGCCGATCACGAGCAGTTCCGAAGCATGCGGTTCAAGCAGGTCAAGCGCCCGGTCGATGAGCTTCTTGCCGCCCACTTCGATCAGCGCTTTGTCGCGGCCCATGCGAAGGCTCTTGCCACCCGCGAGCACCACTCCGGTCCAGCCTGCCTTGCTCATCGGTGCGGCAAGTAGTGGACTTCCACATGATCGCCTTCGGCCCATGCGCTCCTGGAAGCCGGCAGATAGGCCAGCGCATCAGCCTCGACGAGGGTGCGCAGCATGTGCGAGCCTTCGTCTTGCAGCAAGGTCGCTTTGCCAGCGCTGATCCGGGCCGCACGGAATTCAGCACGTTCGCCCTTGGTGCTCACCGCATGCGACAGCGGTAGGAGGTCGTGTCTCAAACCGGGATGGTGCTCGCCGCGCATCGCACGCAGGAATGGCAGTACATACTCCCAGTAGCACACCAGCACTGCGCGCGGATTGCCAGGCAGTGCGAAGACGGGCGTACCTCCCAACGTGGCGAAGAGCATGGGCTTGCCGGGCTTCTGCGCCACGCCATGGAAATGGACAATGGCACCCAGCTCTTTCAGCACCGGCAGCATCAGGTCATGATCGCCCACCGATACGCCACCGGTGGTGATCACCGCATCGCCTTCTTCAGCGGCTTTGAGAAGCGCGGTGCGAAGTTCCGGTGCCGCGTCTCCGGCAACGAGCGCTTCGTCTGCTGTGGCGAAGCCGTCCTGCTTCAACGCGCTGAGGAGCATCACCTCATTGCTGCTGAAAATGCGGCCTGGCTCGATCTCCTCCCCGTCGATGAACTCGTTGCCTGTGCGAACGATGCTCACGCCCGGTTCGATCACCACCGCTACATCCTGCACCCCGCAAGAAGCGAGATACCCTGCACCAGCGGGACCAAGACGCGCTCCCTTGGGCAACAGCAGGCCGCCAGCGTTGCATTGCTCCGCCGCGCGCCTGATGTTGGCTCCCTGCGCCACATCGCCTCTTACGGAGCGCACCAGTCCGGCCTCTGCTACGCAGTGCTCTTGCATCGCTACGCCATGGGCTTCCTTTGGCACCTGCGCCCCGGTGAAGATGCGAGCGCATTCGCCGGTTTCCAGTTCGCGGTCCAGCACTTCTCCAGCTGCTATCCGGCCCATCGTCTTCCATGGACCATGCGCATCGCCCACCGCGTATCCGTCGACCGCGCTCATATCGAAGAGCGGATGCGGGAAAGGCGCATGCACGTCTTCAGAGAGCACACGACCCACCGCATCATGAAGCGATCGGTATTCACTTTCGCGGACGATGGCTTGCGCCATCACGATCCGCCTCGCTTCCTCAACGCTGATCATGGCCAGGCGAGCTTGATGCTTGCAAGAAGCAGGACGACACCGAGGGCCTGACGCAAGCGCGGTTCGGGAGCGCGACGAGCACCGACCCAGCTGCCAAGCAATCCGCCCGCTATGGCTGCCATGCACCAGGCCGTGGCCTCAGGAGGGAAGGCGGCCGGTGACCAATGCACCCCGAGCAGGCCGGCGAGGCTGTTGGTGAAGATGAACAAGGCGGATATCGCGGCTGCGGTCTTCGCATCGGCCCAAGAGCACAAAAGCAGCACAGGGCTCAGCAAGACCCCACCGCCGATGCCCAGTATGCCGCTGAGCATGCCGATGGCTCCACCGATGAGCAGCGCGAGAACCACTGGCGCCTGGCGGATGGATGCCGATCGAGGCGCGAAGAAACCAAGCAGGCGCAAGGAAGCAACGATAAGACAGGCTCCCAGGATGCGCTTGTACCATGCATCATCCAGCGGGATGCCTGCACCGAGGAATGCAAGCGGGGCGCTCATCAGAGCGAAGGGCCAGAATACCCGCCAGCGGAAATGGCCAGCACGCGCGAATTGCGCGAAGGAGATGCCGCTGACGCATACGTTAAGGATCAACGCTGATGGTCTCATGGTCTCCGGCGCAATGCCCGCGATGCCCATGAGCGCGAGGTATCCGCTGGCACCTCCGTGGCCGACCATGGCGTATGCGAAGGCCACTAGTGCGATGAGAAGAGCCAGGACCAGTTCGTTCATCGCGGCGCTTCGGTCACGGTCCATTGCGCACGATCGAACATTTCGATGCGCCCATTGATCAGCGGGGATCCTTGGATGAAGGCCCGTATGATGGCCGCCATCCGATGGCCGACGGCTTCGATCGTCTCAAGCGGTACGCGCTGCATGTCGCATCCATCCTGTTCTGCGTTCACACGGCCTCGGAAGAGATGGTCGCGACCGAGCGGCTCATTGGCGCCCGGTGCGTGCAGGACGATGATCTGGCCTTGCACATCATGCACTGCGCCGCTGATCAATGGGATCCGCAAGTTTGCGCATGCCCGATCGATCAAGGACTTGGCGTGGAGGTCATCGGTGCAGTCTGCAACGATGTCTGCTCCCTTCAGCAGTTCGTTCGCGTTCGATGCATCGAGGAAGCTGTCCTCGGCGAGTATCTCCTTGCCCGGGTCCACCATCTGCAGCCAGCCGCGCATGGTTCCGACCTTCGAATGGCCGATGTCCACTTCAGCGTAGAGCGGCTGATGCTCAAGATTCTTGAGCTCCACGCGATCGCCGTCGATCACGCGCAGCTGGGAAATGCGCATGCGAGCCAGTCGCGGCAACAACGCGCAGCCCAATGCCCCCGCGCCTATCACGGCTACGGAGATCGTGTTGCTCATGCGGCCGAAGGTAGCCGCAGGCGCTGGTTCTATTCGATGTACGTGAGGTCGAAGCTCGCGTTCACGGTGCGGCCCTCGCTGCCAGCGGGCGCGTAGAGGGTGCCGGTGATGGAGCCCTGGATCCGATTGGCCGTGGTGTCGTGGCTGGTGATATGCACCGTGGCCGGCGCTGCGTTGGACGAATTCCACGGAAGGCCGAGCTGATCGGTGTAGAGGACACGGTTCACATCGGTCGAAGCCGCATGCGCTCCGACGTCTACGGAGTCGAGTTCCATGGTGAGCGAGGTGCCTGTCTGCGAGATGCCGTTGGCGGTGAGCACGATACTGAGGTCGGCGAAGAGGCTGGCGTTGGCGCAGAAGCTCTCACTGCCGATGGCGCCTTGCAGGCGCATGCCATCCACGCCGCAGGCTACAGGTGTTGGCGCGGGAATGGCCTCATCATCGTCGTCCTTCATGCAGGCTGCGAAAATGGCCGGGGCGAGCAGCAGGACCGGGTAGTAGCGGTGCTTCATGGGTTGGTTCAGCGGCCCAAGCGAGCGCTGTGCCAGAGCGACGCTATTGGCCCACGGTGTACACCACATCCACGTTCCCTTGCACGTTGCGCGTGGCACCGCTCATCTCGTTGTGCAGGTTGGCGCTGAACGACGCTTGGAGGACATGCGCGATAGTGTCCACGGCGGTGATCGTAAGCGTGCCCGGATCACCGGCCATCATCACGTAGGGCGTTCCGCTCTGCATGTAAAGCAGGCCGTTGTTCGCGTCGGTGATCGGTTGCGCGCCAATGGCGAGCGAATCGGCTTGCACGATGAGCGTGCTGCCCAGGAGGTCCACCCCGGTCACGATCACGGTGCCTTCATCGCCGGTTGCTATCACCTGGGCGTTGCTGCAATAGGGGGAGCCGTCGATGCTGGCTTGAACGCGAGCGCCATTGGACCCGCAGGTGGCTGGAAGGATGCCGGTATCCTGCGCGACCTCCTGGGTGTCCTTCGCGCAGGAAGCGAATCCGATCATCAGGACGAATGCTGCATAGAGGTGGAGCGGAAGCGTTCTCATAATGCGGGCCATTGGGCGACCGGCCCCTTCAACGCCTTGCGAACGGGAAGGATACAAACGAGAAGCCCCTGCTTCCGCCGGACGGCGGAGCAGGGGCTTCGTAGAGGATCGATTCGCTTACTTGATCACCACACGGTGCATGCTGGTACCGCCATCGTGGTTCACGCGGACAACGTACTCGCCGGCAGCCAGCTCGCTCACGCCGATCTGGAGCATGGTGCTTTGCTGCACGTTGCTCACGCTCTTCGCAACACGGCCGGTCACGTCCATGATGGCTACCGTGGTGTTGCCACGCACTGCGCCGAAGTCCACCGTCAGGCGATCGCTCGCAGGGTTGGGGAACACGCTCGTGCCGTTGGCGCTCACTTCGGGCATGCCCACGCTCAGCACGGTCACATCCACAGGTGTGCGGCTGCTTTCGCAGAGCGTACCCTCGGCTTCCACCTCCCAATCGTAGAAGAAGTAGTAGTAGGCCGTCGCGTTGGCCCCGCTCACGCTGCTGCTCGTAATGCTGCCAACCGTGCCCAAGGCGTAAGGGTAGGCCGGGTTGCTGCCATTGCCATCGCGCCAGAGCTGCGGGTTGCCGCCCACTACGCGCAGGCCGTAGTCACCGGCAGCGGGTACCTGGTAGTTCAGGTCCACGCGGCTCTCACCGTCGGGGATGTTGTATGCCGCCGTAGCCAGCGTGTTGCCGCTGGTGCGATTGATGAGGGCGATAGTGCGATTGCCTGCACCGCTGGCGTAAACCTTCACGCTCACGATGGTGAACGGCTCGTAGGCGGTGAAGAAGGGGTAGTTGTCGGCGTTGGTGTGGTACTGGCCGGGAGCAGCGGTGTTCAAACGGTCCACGGGACCGCCGTACCATGCTCCACCGCCATGCACCATGCCTGCCGTGGCCCAGAACGTGGCGTTGTCGAAGAGGAATGGTGTCGTCCAAGCATTGCCGCTGCCTACGAGGCTGCCACCGGTGGCGGCATCGTACCAGTTGATGTTATCGCCGGTGGCGTTCAAGTCCGCAGTGCCGGGCACGGGGATCGTCACGTCGCTGGCTGATGGCGCGTCGGGCGCATCCAGCACATCCACTACCACATCGGCACTAGTGAAGGTGCCGCAGGTTCCTTCGATGCTCACGCTGTAGGTTCCCGCAGCGCTCACGTCGATGCTTTGCGTAGTGGCCCCCCCGGTCCAAGCGTAGCTGCTTGCAGCAGAACTCGTGAGGGTGACCACCCCGCCTTCGCAGAAGCTGAGGTCACCACTGGCATTCACCGTGGGCGTCTCATCGGGGCTTTGCTGAACGAAGATGCTCGTGTTCGCGCTGCAACCACTGCCATCATCGATGGTCACAGTGTAATTGCCGGGTGCTGTGACCGTGATGGTCTGAGAGGTGGCACCAGTGCTCCATGTGTAATTGAAGCCAGCGTTCGCCGTCAGGTCGATGCTGTCGCCGTTGCCGCAGATGATGGGGTTGCCGGGGGTGGTGATGGTGGCCGTCGGGCTAACGCAAGTTCCTTCGATGACGGTGATGTAAGCATCGGCGGGCATGTTGTTGAAGGTCTCCTCCAAGCCACTGGGCCAGTTGATCGTAAGGGTAGGGATGACGGTTTCGCCACCTAGGCCGAAGTGCGCAGTGAAGCTGCAGACCACGCCGTAGCTCTCACCGGCGCGCACCTCGCGGATCTGCGTGCCCCAGGGACCGGTAATGGTGATGCGCGCACCTACAGCATCCTTGTTGCTGGTGGTGCCCACGAGATTCACGCCGAACCAGTGGTTGGCGTTGCCATTGTTCAGCCACAGGCGGTCGGGGTTGTTGTTGTCCGGGGTGATGTAGTTGCTGCCGTAGTTGGCGAACACATCCTGGAAACCATCCTTGTTCAAGTCGCCCAACGCGAAGCTGTGCATGTCCTTGTTGGAAGGGAAGAGGTTGGTGACCTGGGTGAAGGTCTGATCCCCATTGTTCTTGAAGAAGAACTCGTCTCCGCCGGCGATGATCAGATCGATCCATCCGTCGTTGTCGAAGTCGGCGAACTTGCTTTGCAGGAAGAAGCTGTTGTACTCCAAGCCGCTGCCTGCGGTGATCTCTGTGAAGTGGCCGGTGCCATCGTTCTCGAACAGCTGCATGGTGGCATCGTGGTTGGTCATCACCGCGTCGAAGTCGCCATCGTTATCGATGTCGCCGAAATCGGTGGTCCAGGTCTGGTTGCGGATCTCCAAGCCATAGCTGGCGGCCAGGTCGGAGAAGTGGTTGGTGCCGTCGTTCACGAAGAGGCGGTTCCATCGACGGCAGTCCGTGGAGCTGTTCACGCCCTGGCGGCAGTGCGCGATGTAGAAATCCTGGTCGCCGTCGTTGTCGAAATCGACGAAGTTGCTTCCGTAGTTGCCGCTCATATCACCGCTGGTGCCGGTGCAGCTGGTCGTCCAATTGATATAGGCGTTGTTGTTGACAGGTACACCGCTGGCGTTGGTGAACCAGATGCTGGGTGGGCCATCATCATGGCAGGCGTACACATCCACGCGTCCGTCATTGTTCATGTCGCCGATGCTCATGCCTTGGGTGAAGATGTCCGGGCCATTGAGATCGGTGAGCGTGCCGTTGCCCACGCTCGCGATGCGCATGTAGTGCGTGCCGTCGTAGCTGCCGCCGCTCACGGCATCCTTGTGGCCGTTGTTGTCCACGTCGGCAATGGCCCAGCCCCATTGGCCGCTGCCGCTCATGTTGCCGTAGTTCACGGTGGTGAAACTGCCATCCGCATTCTGGTAGTCCACTACGAGCGTTCGCGCGTTGTCCAACTTCGCGATGTCGTCGCGGCCGTCGCCGTTCATGTCCACCACGCCCATGCATCCACCGCTGACGGAGGGGCTCATGAGCGATGTGGAATTGGTGAAGCCCAGCTGCGCTTGCAGGGCTGAGGACAGCATGAGGGCTGCCGTTCCAAGTGTAAAGTGCTTCAGCATGGTTAGGGTTTGGTTTCGGTTCCGAACAAAAGGTTGCTTGCAGGCGGCCCGAATGTAGGTGAGTTCACCCTTCAGGCATCGCGCCCTTGATCGGCATAGGATGGGGATCCTGCCGCATGCTCACCGCTGGGTTCGCTCTGGCGCCGTATGCTCTCGCGGTGTATGCTGTCCATGAACTCGCGCACGAAAGCGGGGCTCAGCCCAAGATGGGCGGCCAATCGCAGTTGCCGGCCCATGATGCGCTCCCAACGCTCGGGTTGCAGAATGGCAACATTGTGCTCGCGCTTGTGGTCGCCGATCCGTTCAGCGATGTCCATGCGGGCGCCGAGCTTCTGGGCGATCTCCTCGTCCAATTGGTCGATCAGATCCCTCAATTCCTCGAGGCGATCGCGCATGTCGGCGGTGGGAGCGGCTTCACGAAAGATCAAGCCCTCCAAGAATGCGTCGTATGCAGCAGGGGTCACCTGCTGGTCGGCATCGCTGCGAGCGTTGACAGGGTCGTTGTGAACTTCCACCATCAGGCCACCGAAGCCCAGGTCCAGGGCCTGTTGCGCGACGTTCCCGATACGGTCGGCGCTGCCTGCGATGTGGCTCGGGTCGCAGATGAGCTCCAGTTCGGGATGCGCCGCTTTCAGCCGGATGGGGAACTCCCACATGGGACTGTTGCGGTAGGGTGTGCGCTCGAACCAGCTGAATCCGCGGTGAACGGCGGCCAGCTTCCGGATTCCCGCTCGGTGCATTCGCTCGAGAGCCCCGATCCACAATTGCAGGTCGGGATTGATCGGGTTCTTCACCAGTACAGGTATGTCCACCCCGCGTAAGGCATCGGCGATGGCCTGCACACTAAAGGGGTTGGGAGTTGTGCGCGCGCCGATCCAAAGCATGTCTATACCCGCCTTCAAGCAGGCTTCCACATGCTGGGCAGTGGCTACTTCGGTGGCGGTACGCAGGCCGGTCTCATCCTTCACGCGCTGCAACCAGCGCATGCCCTCTGTTCCTTCACCTTCGAAATTCCCGGGTCGTGTACGCGGCTTCCACAGTCCCGCGCGGAACACCTGCGCCTTGCCATCGGCAGCGATGGCTTTGGCCGTGGCCATTACCTGCTCTTCGCTCTCAGCGCTGCACGGGCCGGCGATCAGCAGCGGACGTCGCAAGCCCAGTCCCCACTCGGCAATAGGCAGCACGGATAGCGAATCATGCATCATGGCCGCCAAAGGTAGAGGCGCAGCGCTCCGGGAAACAGCGTGGACCGGAGGCTCAACGTCCCACTTGTTCGAGGACCGCTTTACCGAATCAGCCTTGGTCATGCGGTAAGGGTGGAAGGATGGCCGCCGATCGCATACAATGAACTCATGCTCGAGGCTGCGTCGGCAACGCGCATTGTCTTTTTGCTCCCCGGCACAGCCACCAAGCGCGAACAGATCCGTTCCCTCGGTGTTCTCAAACGGCCCCATCAGGCTTCCAAGCGCCTTCGTCACCCTTGTGCAACGCTCCGTCCGGGTGCTCGTGGCGTGAACGGCTGGTCAACTAAGTTTGATCCCCCTGCAACCAGAACCATGAAGAAGCTTTTCCCCCTCGCTACGCTTGCATTCTCCATCGTCAGCACAACGCATCTCCGCGCCCAAGGGCCGGAACACATTGCCGGTGATGTGCTCGTGATGCTGGCGCCCGGCACCGCACCTGAACAATTGTCCCTCGACCTGCGCACGCTGGATGGGGTGGGCACCGGCCTTGGCGTGGCCTGGCAAGTGAGCGCTCCCATGCGTGCCTGGCTGCTGCGCTTTGATGCGGCCGTTGTTGATGAACAGAAGCTGTTGAACGCTGTGCGCAGGCATCCCGCCGTGCAGATGGCCCAGTTCAACCATATCGTGCATGAGCGTATCGTTCCCAATGATGCGCAGTACGCGCAGGTGTGGCACCACCAGAACATCGACAGCGAGGCCGCTTGGGATATCAGTACCGGCGGTGTCACCGCCACTGGCGATACCATCGTGGTGGCCATCATGGAGAATGCTGATGTGAGCCATGCGGACCTGAACGCCAACCGATGGATCAACTACGACGAGATCCCGGGCAACGGGGTGGACGACGATGCCAATGGCTACATCGATGATGTGCGCGGCTGGAACACGCCCAGCAACAACGATAACGTGTACAGTGGCAGCCACGGCACGCAATGCGCGGGCATGGCCGGCGCAGTGGGCAACAATGCCTTGGGCGTAGTGGGCGCCAATTGGAACGTGAAGCTGATGCCGGTGAACTACGGCGGCGTGGGCGAGGCCCAGGTGGTGGCCGCCTACACCTATCCCTTGGTGATGCGCCGCTTGTACAACAGCACCAACGGCCAAAAGGGCGCCTTTGTCGTGGCCACAAGCGCCAGCTGGGGCATCGATGGCGGCCAGCCAGAGGATTCCCCGTTGTGGTGCGCGATCTACGATACGCTTGGCACAGCGGGCGTGCTCAACTGCGGAGCCACGGCCAATAACGCCGTGAACGTGGATGTGGTGGGCGACCTGCCAACAGCTTGCGCCAGCGATTTCATGATCAGCGTGACGGCGACGAACAACGTTGACCAGCGCACCTTCAGCGCATGGGGCCTCACCACCATCGACTTGGGCGCACCCGGAGACAATGTACGTACCACGAGCATCGGGGGCGGCTACGGCAACACCAGCGGCACCAGTTTCGCCTGCCCGCTCACGGCCGGAGTCATCGGCCTGTTGTACAGCGCACCGTGCGCCACCATGATGGCCCTTGTGCATGCCGATCCGCAGGAAGGCGCGCTGTACGTGCGCCAGAAGCTGTTCGAAGGCGTGGAGCAAGTGGGCAACCTGCCTAACAACACCGTTACCGGCGGCCGTGTGAGCAGTGGTAACAGCATGGAACTCATCATGGCCGGTTGCGGCACGTGCCCGTCGCCCTTCGCGCTGAACGCGGTGCATGCTGGTGCCGATGCCAACTTCTCCTGGAGTTCCACGGGGACGGGCCCATTCAATCTGCGCTACCGCGCCGTGGGCAGTCCCAATTGGATCGAGGTTCTCGGCTTAGCGGCAACGAATGCCACCGTGAATGGGATCGATCCATGCATCGCCTACGAATTCCAAGTGCAGGTGATCTGCGATACCGAGACGAGCGATTATTCCGCAAGCTCCTACCTGAATCCTCCGGCAGAAGGAGCACCCACGATCACCGCCAGCGGCTATGAGGTGATCTGCCCAGGGGCTGCCTTCACGCTCACCGCCAGCACAGCCACGGGCAACGTGTGGAGCACGAACGAGACCACGCAGAGCATCAACCCGCAAGCAAGTGGTAGTTACTCGGTCACTTTCAACGGACTGTGCGGTACATACACATCTGCGGCCTTCGATGTTACTGTGCTGCCTGCGCCAACGGCACCCACGGCCAGCGATGTGCAATTGCCTGGTCCTGGAGTGGCCACATTGAACGCGACAGGAGCCAATATCAGTTGGTACGCTACCCAAAGCGGCGGCACTGCCGTTGGCACCGGCAATAGCTGGGACACGCCTTTCCTTTGGAGCACCACGAGCTACTGGTGCAGCAGCGCGGCGAGCAACGATCCGGTCTCGGTCTATGGCGCGCTCACCAACCGCATCAATACCGCAACGCCCGGGCAGTACCACACCAACGGCGACAACTGGGAGGTCTTCACCGCCAACCAGGCGTTCACCATCCGTTCCGTGAAGGTTTATGCGAGTGGTGCCGCTATCCGGCCCATCGGCGTGGTGAATGCGGCGGGCGCAACGATTGTACAAGGCAACTTCAACATCCCTGATGGCGAGAGCCGCGTGGACGTGAACTTCACCGTGCCTGGACCCGGCACATACGGCCTGAAGATCATGAGCGGCAATCCGCAGTTGTGGCGCGATGGCAATGGCAGCAATCCGGCCTATCCGTTCGCGCTCGGCAGCTTCGGCAGCATCACCTCCAGCACCGTGGCCGGCGCCAACGCCATCGAGTACTACTACTTCTTCTATGATTGGGAAGTGAGCGAGATCGAAGTTCTGTGCGAGAGCGAGCGCGTCGAAGTGGTGGTGGACATGCCCGCTGCGGTGGGCAGCGTGGCAGGTGGCAGTGCCTTGAGCGTATTCCCTTCGCCCGCTGACCGCGATATGTTCTTCGACCTCACCGGCTCTGGCGCAAGCGGTCGTGCATTGATCACGGTCCTCGACCATACCGGCCGTGAGGTAATGTGGAAATCCATGGACAACGGCCGCGCCACGCTCACCACGGCCTTCCTCGCCGACGGTCTGTATGTGTACCGGATCACTACGGACGGGCGCGAGATCGCCACTGGCCGATTCGCGGTGGAGCACTTATAGGGGTTGCGCGAATGCTCGTTCATTGCGGCCGCCCTTGGGCGGCCGCAATGCTTTCACGCAGCGGCGTAGCTTGCGGCATTCATACATGCGCCTGCTTTCGGTCGTCATCATCACACGCAACGAAGAGCGCAACATCGGCCGCTGCCTGGAAAGCTTGAAGGGGCTGGCAGACGACATCGTCGTCGTCGATTCCTTCAGCACGGACCATACGGAGGCCATCGTTCGCGAGCATGGTGCTCGATTCGTCCAGCATGAATTCACCGGCCATATCGAGCAGAAGAACTGGGCCATTACCCAGGCCATGCACCCTTTCGTTCTCTCGTTAGACGCCGATGAAGCATTGGACGAGACCCTGAAGGCATCCATCGCGAAAGCGAAGGCGGATTATGCCGATGGCTACACGATGAATCGGCTGACCAATTATTGCGGCAGTTGGATCAAGCATGGTGGCTGGTACCCTGATAGGAAGTTGCGCCTTTGGGACAGCCGCAAAGGCAGGTGGACCGGGATCAATCCGCACGATCGGTACGAATTGTACGCTGGCGCGCGTACCCGGCACTTGAAGGGCGACATCCGGCACTACAGCTACTACACCATTGCCGATCACTACAAGCAGGTCGACTACTTCACCACCATCGCCGCAAAGGCGCTGGCCAGCAAAGGCAAGCGCGCCGGTTTCGTCAAACTATGGGTCTCGCCCGTGGCGAAGTTCATCGGCTCGTATTTCGTTCAGCTCGGTTTCCTGGATGGGTCACACGGCTTCACCATCGCGCGCATCAGCGCCTACGCCACCCATCTCAAGTACGCCAAGCTGAAAGCGCTCGGTCGATCATGAATCCGCCGAGGACCATCCTCCTCAGTCGGCCCGTTGCGTTGGGCGATGCCGTGGTGGCATTGTGCATGGCCGGATGGATCAAGCGGCACTTGCCGGGCACGCGCATCATCGTTCTGTGCAAGGAGTATACGCGCAGTCTGGTCGCACAGCGCGCATGCGGACGAGATCATGGCTATTGAGGAGTTGCGACGGAACGATGCCGTCGCCGTGCTGCGAACAATGGAAGCCGATGCCATCGTGCATGTGTTCCACCACCAGCACGTGGCGCAGTAGGCGAAGCGAGCTGGCATCTCCCGGCGGATCGGTAACAGCCATCGTTGGTGTCATTGGACCACGTGCAATGAGCGGGTCCGCTTCTCGCGCAAACAGAGCATGTTGCACGAGTCGCAACTGAACATCAAGCTCTTGGAGCCCTTCGGCGTGCCGATGCCGGATAACGTGAGGGAACTGGTACCCTGCCTGGGGTTGAGCGCCCCGGCACCATCGGAGAAGGTGCTGGCTTTGCTGGCCGGCGATCGCCGTCGCCTGATCCTGCATCCCCTGCTCGGCAGCGGCATCGGTTGGGGGCTGGTGAACTATGCAGAGCTCATCCGATCAGTGGATCCATCGCGATGGCAGGTGATCGTCACCGGTACGAATGCCGAGTCGGAGCGGTACCGCACAGAGCTCCCGCTCACGCAGCCGCATGCGCTGGATACCGGAGGACAGCTCCGATTGGAGGAGTTGAGGATGCTGATCGGGTCCTGTGACGCGATGATGGCCGCGAGCACCGGGCCGCTGCACCTTGCCGCTGCGCTGGGCAAGCGCGCCATCGGGCTCTTCTCCATACGCAGGCCCATGTTCCCGGCACGGTGGGCACCCATCGGCCCCGATGCACACGCGCTCGTGTTCGACCCCGCCCGCGTCGATTGCGCTGCGGGCCGCACCTGCGACTGCATCACGCGGATCTCTGTCGCGCGTGTGGTGGAACTTCTTCAACGGCCCTAGGCGCTGCGAAGACGAACAGGGCGTAGTACAACGCGAAGAAGGTTGCTCCCGCTTGGGTCTCGATGGTATCATCGGTGAGGCAGGAAACGCCGAACGCGATGGCCCATGCGATGAAGATCGGATTCTTCCAGGCGCCCATTCGATACGCGGGCCACCACCATGTGAAGAGCGACCACATCAGGCCGAATACGCCGAAGGAGATCCACAAGGTGAGGTACTCGTTATGCGCACGAAGCCGCCACTTCTTCTCCAACGTGCTATTGGTCCGCTCGTAATAGTCGTCGAAGGCGCGCTGCGTATCGCCCGTTCCCACCCCGATCAACCAGTTCGCCTTGGCCAATTCCCAACCGGCTTTCTGGAACTCGATGCGCATGGCCACCGAATGGCCGCTCGCCTGGCCTTTGCTGCGGTACATGTCCAGTTCGAAGAGGACCTCCTCCACGCGTTCGCGCAGGGGCCCTCGTTGACCTTGCAGCACGTTGGTGCGGCCGGCCTCTATAGCGCGCACTTCAGCATCCGTCAGCGCCATCACGCTCACGCTGTCCTTGCGCACACCTTTGGAAGCTAGGTAGCGTGCCGCCGTGCTCCACAACGCGTGGCCCTTGTCGTCCGCATCATCCAGTGTTCGATCGCTTCGCAGCATCCACGCACGTCGCATCTCTCGCCATGCGAGGTAGGTCCACACGTGCGTGCCGTTCTCCGTCTGCGTATCCACGGTGTCGTGGTAGTAGGGCTCACCACCAGCGGTCAGTTCGAGCTTGGTCCCCAACCCCGGCGGCACAGGGCTATGACGGGCTTCGATGAGCGAGTATGCGCCAAGCGCCAGCGCTACAGGTATTGCGATCAGCAACGCGCGCAGCGATGAACGCCACAAAGCAGTCCGCGTCCGGGACCAACGCCAGATCAGCGCGATGGCTACCAGCGAAAGGACCGCGAAGCCCTGCAGGCTTTCCAGTCGTGCTATGAGGTAGATGGCGAGCAGTGCCCCGCACCAGTGGCCGAGGTTGATCAATGGCCTGGTGGACCGATAGTGGAGAAGTATGACGACGGCAAGGCATAGCAACAGCGCAAGGCGGATGTGGCTGATGAACATGGAGAGCGCGCGGTAGTTGTCGGAAGCGCTATTGTGGAAGATGATCCCGAAAGCGCCGCAGGCCACGGCGCTCCATGATCCGAGCAGCAGGATGATGCGAAGCTCATGTGCGTTGAGCCTTTCGGAACCGCCGAGGATGATGGCGAAGACGAGCACCGGAAAGAGGATGCGGGCGAGGTCAGTGCCCCAAACCATGTCATCGGTCCAAGACAGGCCGAGCACATGCAGCAGGAAGAATGAGATGAAGACGAGCGCAGGCGCCGAGGTGAATGCCGAACGGAAGCGCTTTCGTATGGTCCTCTTGACCATCCCTTCGGCCAGCCAATTGGCGGCCAGCAGCATCTGCGCCATGCTGAGGAAGGCCGAGCTCCACGGCAGGAAGACCGCGCAAAGGGCAAGTGCCGCTACGTGGACCGAGCGGAAGGGGAAGCTGCTTCGCGTTAGAGGCATGCGAAGCGGCAGGTCCTACTTCTTCGTGCCGGCCAGGATGGCGGCCGTGCCGTGCTGTGCGAAGATCTCGACGGCTTTGCGCACGTACGGGTCGGTGTTCATGGCGGCTTGGGCACGGCCGGTCTGGAAGTGGTAGCGGGAGACGAGCTCGTTGCGCAGCACTTCTTCGATGTCGCTGCGGAATCGGACCAGTTCCTCGGCCCGGTCAGGCGCGAGTTCCTTGCGCAAGGCTTCGATCTGCGCCTGTGCGTGCTCGTAGTAGCGTTCCTCCTTGGTGCGGGCGATCAGCGTGTCGAGCGCAGCCATGCTCTCGGTATCGTAGTCGAACTCCTTGTTCTTGGCGAATTCGATGAAGGAGGCGTAGATCTCCTCGGTCAATCTGAAATCAGCTGCGGGCCCAATGTCCGCATGGTTTGCACGGTAGCTGGTGGCGAAATCGAAGAAGATGTCTTCCTGGTAAAGGCCGCCGACCACCTTGGCCAGTTCCGGGTCCATCACGGTCACGTCGGGCAGCACGCCGCGGCCATCGAACACGGGCCGGCCATTGCGCGTCTTGAACTCGGCGATCGCCTCTTCTTTCACTTCCGCAACGGTCCCGGTGCTATCGCGGTGCGAGTAGTCGAGCTTCTGGATGCAACGGCCGCTGGGGATGTAGTACTTGGCCACGGTCACCTTCAGCTTGCTGTTGTAGTACAGGTCGCGCGTTTGCTGCACCAGCCCTTTGCCGAATGTGCGCTCGCCCACGATCACGGCCCGGTCGAGGTCCTGCAAGGCGCCGCAGACGATCTCGCTGGCGCTGGCGCTGCCTCCATCGACCAGGACGATCAGCGGGATCTCTGCGTCCAGCGCTTCGCCCAGTGTCTTGTAGGTCTTGTCCCATTCGGCTATGCGGCCCTTGGTCTCCACCACCAGCTCGTTCTTCGGCACGAACAGGTTCACGATGTTGACGGCTTCGCGCAGCAGCCCGCCGCCGTTGCCACGCAGGTCCAGGATCATGCTGGTGGCGCCCTTCTCCTTCAATTCCTTCAGCGCGGTACGAACCTCCTGCCCGGCTGTTTGAGTGAAGCTGTTGAGCTTGATGTAGCCCACATGGTTCGTTTCATCCACGATGCCTTTGTAAGGCACATCGGGGATCTTGATCTCTTCGCGGGTGAGCGTATAGGTCACCGGTTCCGCCATGCCGCGTCGTGCCACCACCTTCACGCTGCTGCCAGCCTGTCCCTTGAGCAATTTGCTCACCTCTTCGGTGTTCATGCCGGCGATTCGTTTGCCATCCACCTCCATGATCTCGTCGCCAGCCCATATCCCCGCTTTCATGGCCGGGTAGTTCTCGTACGGTTCGCTTACCACCACGGTCTCGCCTTTGCGCTTGATCAAGGCTCCGATGCCGCCGTACTGCCCGGTGGTCATGAACCGGTAGTCCTCCATGTCGCTCTCCGGGATGTATTGCGTGTACGGGTCGAGCGAGTGCAGCATCGCGTCGATGCCGGTCTTCATGAGCTTACCGGGCTGCGTGTCATCCACGTAGTAGATGTTGAGCTCCTTGTACAGCTCGGTGAAGATCTCCAGGTTCTTGCTGATCTCGAAGTAGCTGTCGCCAGCCGAGATGGTGAAGGCACCGCCACCAGCAATGGCGGCGACAAGGAGCCAGGTGCGCCAGGCGCTCGATTTCGTCCTACGGATGTGCATGATGCGAAGGTGCTTCGGGGACCGGGTCATGACCATGACCGCCCCATGGGTGACAAGATAGAAAGCGCTTGAGGGTGAGCCAGCCGCCGCGAAATGCGCCATGCCTGCGCAATGCGAGCAGGCCGTACTCCGAGCAGGTGGGCGTATACCGGCAGGAGCCTGGCAACAACGGCGAAAGGACATGGCGATAGACCAGCACCAGAGCGATCAAGGGCCAGGCGAGCAGCTTATCCATGTTCCTTGAGCCAACGCTCCATCGACCGCGTTATTTTCAGCTGCGTCTCTGCCAGGGTCACGGGTGCCTTGCCGTTGAAGACGATGAGCCATGCGCACTGTACACCTGCCGCACGAAGGGGTTCGTACCAGCGGTGTTTGTTCAGGCGATAGGCCTCGCGCATGAGGCGCTTCATGCGGTTGCGATGCACGGCGAGCTTCAGGTTGCGCTTGGGCACGGCGAAGGCCACTTGCGCTGGTGCGTCGGTTGGCAGTTGCATGATCCGTCCGGTTATCCGGAATGGCGCATCGTGCAACGCGCGGCCTGCGGAAACCACTTCCTGAACTCGGGTCCTGCCGCGCAACCGCTCGTGCTTGCTGAAGGTAGCGCTGCGCATGCGTTGCGGCTCATTGCGCGTCACGGACGGTTGGCCCGGTGACACGCGGGGCTCACTTCTTCTTCGCTTCGCGCTTGATGAAAAGCTCCATGGCGCCGGTCATGCTCGGGGCTTCGGGCAATGGCGCTTCCAAGTCGAGCCGCAGGCCGTTGTCGCGAACGGCCTTTGCCGTGGTGGGCCCGAAGGCGGCAATGAACACGCCGTTCTGTTTGAACTTCGGGAAGTTCTTCTTCAGGCTTTCGATACCCCCGGGGCTGAAGAAGACGAGCATATCGTAGCCGAGTTCTTTGATGTCACTGAGGTCGCTGGCCACCGTTCGGTAGAAGACCGCATTGGTATACTTCACACCGGCCTTGTCCAGCATCTCGGGGATCTCCTGCTTCTGGATATCGCTGCACGGAACCAGGTAGGTCTCGTCCTTGTGCTTCTTGATCACGTCCACCAGGTCGCCGAAGCTCTGCTTGCCGATGAAGACCTTCCGCTTGCGGTACACGATGTACTTCTGGACATAGTAAGCCACGCTTTCGCTCACGCAGAAGTACTTCATGGTCTCCGGCACCGTGAGGCGGAGCTCCTTGCACATGCGGAAGAAGTGGTCCACCGCATTGCGGCTGGTGAGTACGATGGCACTGTGGTCCAGTATATTGATGCGCTCTTGGCGGAAGTCCTGGCCAGCCACTGACTCCACCTTGATGAAGGGCCGGAAGTCGATCTTGAGATTGAACTTCTTCGCGAGCTCGTGGTACGGCGATTTCTCGTCCGTGGGCGCGGGCTGCGAAACAAGGATGGTCTTGATCTTCAAGGCCGATCGGCTTAGAGGTTCACTGTCGGGTGGATCGGGGGCCGAAGAGCGTGGATCGCAAGCAGCAAGGGCATTGCTTCGGCGGCGCAAAAGTAGAGAATAATGTACCTGATCGGGACCCCGTCGGCCATGCCGACCCAGATGCTGCGTGCCCATCGGTAGAGCAGCGCTGTTGCAACCAAGGCATATCCGACACGCACCAGTTCCTCCCGCCACTCCGTCTGATAGGCCAAGAGCACCACCACGGGGAACAAGGCCACGCCAAGCAAGGCGAGCATGATCGAGCCCGAGCGTGCATGCTCGCGGGTGCCGACGTCGCTGTTGGCCAGGATCCCGCTCGCGCGGACGATCAACCAAAGCGTAACGAGCACGCCTGTGAGCATGCCGATCAGCGAGAGATAGGAAGGAACGTGCTCGATCTGCTCGACGTGGAGCGCTTGCCAGGTGAACAGTGCGATACTGGCGATGGCGAGGAGCACGATCCCGAGAAAATTGCGGTCCTGCAGGTCCAGTTCGTCCCGCAGTGTCTTCGGCCCCTGTCTCATGCGCAGGCCCTCGCGCAGCAAGAATCGCCATTTGCGCGGCGCGTTGCGGTTGATCGCGGCAATGAAGATGAGCGCCAGCAGGAACAGGCCTGTGACCCACTCGGCAGCCAGCGGGTCGTGCGCGCGTGCAACAGGCTCCATCGCCGCAAAAGTAGATGCGCGGATCGGCCCCGGAGCGTGACCTAATTTCGCCGCCGCATGAGCACCACCACCACCGCCTCGAAGAAGGCCGCCACCGATCTCTACCAAGCCCACGACCACTACCTGGTGGATGAACTCCTCACCGAGGAGCACAAGCTCATCCGCGATACCGCGCGAAAGCATGTGAGCAAGCACCTCAAGCCGATCATCGAGGAGCGGTTCGAGACCGCAACCTTCAGCCCCGACATCATTCCAGGCCTCGCGGAGATCGGAGCTTTCGGCCCGATGGTGCCGGTTGAGTACGGCGGCATGGGCCTCGACCAGATCAGCTACGGACTTATCATGCAGGAGATCGAACGTTGCGATAGCGGCTTGCGCAGCCTGTGCAGCGTGCAGGGATCATTGGTGATGTACCCGATCTGGAAATACGGCAGCGAGGAGCAGAAGAAGAAATGGCTGCCGCAACTCGCCCAAGGGAAGAAGATCGGCTGCTTCGGATTGACCGAACCCGACCACGGCAGCAACCCCGGAGGCATGGTCACCACATTCCAGGACAAGGGAGATCACTATCTCCTCAACGGAGCCAAGATGTGGATCAGCAACAGTCCGCTGGCCGACGTTGCGGTGGTGTGGGCGAAAGCGGAGAATACCGAGGGCCGCATACATGGCTTATTGGTGGAGCGCGGCATGGAAGGCTTCACCACGCCTACCACGCATGGCAAGCTCTCCTTGCGGGCCAGCCCAACCGGCGAACTGGTGTTCGACAATGTGAAGGTGCCGAAGAACAACCTGCTGCCGAACAAGAGCGGCCTCGGTGCTCCGCTCGGGTGCCTCGACAGCGCACGCTATGGCATCGCCTGGGGTACCCTCGGCGTGGCCATGGAATGCTATGATACGGCGCTGCGCTATTCGCAGCAGCGCATCCAGTTCGGCAAGCCCATCGGGGGCTTCCAGCTCACACAGAAGAAGCTCGCCGAAATGATCACCGAGATCACGAAGGCGCAATTGCTAACGTGGCGATTGGGCGTGCTGCGCAATGAAGCTCGCGCGACCACTGCCCAGATCAGCATGGCGAAACGCAACAACGTACACCTTGCGATGACGATCGCGCGTGAAGCGCGCCAGATCCTCGGCGGCATGGGCATCACCAACGAGTACCCCATCATGCGCCACATGATGAACCTGGAAAGCGTGGTGACCTACGAAGGCACGCACGACATCCACCTGCTCATCACCGGGCAGGATGTGACGGGGATCGCGGCGTTCAAGTAGGCGAGCGCTATCCTCCGGTCGTCAGGCTCGCGCGTCCATCTTGAGCTGCTCCTGCAACCAGGCCCGGGCCTCGGCTTCCTCGGTGAAGACCTTCGCCTCGAATGATTGCGCATGGTAGCGGAAGTAGAATTTGGTGGCGGCGTTGACCACCGCGCTTTCGGCAACCACGGCAAGCGCGAGAATGCTGCGCATCTGGCTCTCCTGTCGGAAGAAGTCCACGTTGGTCGAGGGCGGGTCCACCGGCATCTCCAGTGGCAGCACGATGAGCACTGCGGAGGGGCCGGCCTTACGCGTAATGCGTTCACGCGCCTTCCGCGCCTCGAGGAACAGGGCCGGTGAAGGGATCGCGAGCGGGTGGTACCGTTGTTCAATGAGGCGGTCCGCGATGAGCGTGGTAGTGATGTACTGCCCGAGCTTGGTGGAAGGCATGCGTGATCGAACGCGCCGGGAAGAGTGGAACCGTGGCGATCGACTTGGCTAGAACGGCCGGTTACGAATGGGTTGCTTGCAGGCAACCCTTCACATCATCCTACGATGGGGCGCTCAACCGAAGAGCAGCGCGAGCACTTCCTCCACGCGAGCCACCTGCACCACATCGGTTCCCTTCACCGGCGCGATGCCTTTGGTGCCACGCGGCACGAAGATCCGCGCGAAACCCAATTTGCTCGCTTCCGCAATGCGCTGTTCGGTACGGCTCACTGGTCGGATCTCGCCGGTGAGCCCGACTTCGCCTGCGAAGCACACGTCCATGGGCACCGCGATATCAGCGTTGCTGCCGAGCACTGCGCACACCACGGCGAGGTCGATGGCTGGTTCCTCCACGCGGATACCGCCCGCGAGGTTGAGGAACACATCCTTTTGCCCGAGCCGGAAACCGCAACGCTTCTCGAGCACGGCGAGGAGCATGTTCATGCGGCGCAGGTCGAAGCCGGTGGAGCTTCGCTGCGGCGTGCCGTATACAGCGCTGCTCACCAAGGCCTGTACTTCAACAAGCAGCGGACGCATGCCTTCCATGGTCGCGGCCACGACCACCCCGCTCGGTCGTTCTCCACGATCGCCGAGCAGCACCTGGCTGGGATCCTCCACCTCCGCAAGTCCGCTGCCGCGCATTTCGTAGATGCCCAGTTCATTGGTGCTGCCGAAACGGTTCTTCAGTGGACGCAGCAATCGATAGGCATGATCCCGGTCGCCTTCGAACTGCAGCACGCAATCCACCATGTGCTCCAGCACTTTCGGTCCTGCAATGAACCCATCCTTGGTGATGTGGCCGATGAGCACCATGGGAATGCCCGTGATCTTCGCGTAGCGCATGAGCTCCGCGGTGCATTCGCGCACCTGCCCAACGCTGCCAGGGCTCGCATCGAGCGTTGATGTGTGCAGTGTCTGCACGCTATCGATCACCACGAGCGATGGGCCCAGCGCTTCTATGTGCTTGAAGATGTTCTGCGTGTTCGTTTCGGTCAGCACATAGCACCCGCTGGCGCCATTCGCATTGCCTTCCTGAAGACGATCGGCGCGCATCTTCACCTGATGTTCGCTCTCCTCACCGGAAACGTAGAGGGTCCGCAACGACGGATTGCGGATGGCCGTTTGGAGAAGCAGGGTGCTCTTCCCGATGCCGGGCTCGCCGCCGATGAGCGTGATGCTGCCCGGCACGAGACCGCCTCCGAGCACCCGCGTGAATTCGCGATCGCTCAAGGCGATCCTCGGGCCGTCGTTCACCGGGATCTCGTGTAACGCAACAGGCTGCGGGTTGCGGCTCTTGATGCTTGCCGGCGTGCCGCGCTTCTCCTCCGCGCGATCCACGATCTCTTCGACGAGCGTGTTCCACTGCTTGCACTGCGTGCATTGCCCCAGCCATTGCGGGTAGCTGCTGCCGCATTGCTGGCAAACGAACTGTGATCGGAGCTTAGCCACGGCGGATCTTCTCAACGAGCGCGGTCGTGGAGAAGCCTTCAACGAGCTTCAGGCTCCGCACCTCGCCGCCACGTTCGCGCACGGCAGGAGCGCCCACGATGGCGTCTTCGCTCCAGTCGCCGCCTTTCACCAGAACGTCAGGTGCCACGGCCTGGATGAGTGCCAGCGGCGTGTCTTCTTCGAAGATGACCACGGCATCAACAAGGCGAAGAGCGGCAAGCACCTTCGCGCGGCTTCGCTCATCGTTCAGCGGCCGGTCCGGTCCTTTGCCCTGGCGGCCTACGCTCGCATCGCTGTTCAATCCGATGACAAGCCGGTCGCCGAGGGCCGCTGCTTCCTGCAAGTACTCGACATGCCCACGATGGAGGATGTCGAAACAGCCGTTTGTGAACACGATGCGGTCGCCCTTCATGCGCCAGATGTTGCACAGGCGCTTGATGCTGTCGATGTCAACGATGCGACGATCGGCAACAGGATGTTTCCACGTGGGTGGTCATGCTTCACGGGTGCGTTGCAAGGCGGTCAAAAGTAGCGAGAGCCCACCGAGCACGATGATCATCAGCGTTTGCGCGGCCCAAAGCAGCCAGCCCATGGCCAGGGCATCGGGCCGCAGCAGGCCACCTCCCTCCGCCGCAGGCATATACACGCCAACGATGAGCGCCACGAAGGCGGGGTAGACCCCGATACCGCCTTGCACCAGGATGATACCGACAGCACCCGCGATGAATCCGGCCAGGATGCCAGCAAACGGAACCACCTGCATCGAAGGCAGGCAGTAGAAGCCCACTTGGAACATACCGAGGTAAGCGGCCCAGATGAAGGCGGTGTGAAGGACGAAGAGGACCTTCTTCTTGGTCTCGAAGACCGCTTTCAGGCCTTGAACGAAACCGCGTACCAACTCCAGTGCTCGTGCGCGCAGTACTGGACGGGAGAGGACGAACACCGCTGCGCCGATCGCTGCGGCAAGCAGCAGGTAGAAAAGCCAGCTCCCCCAGGCCGCGCCTTCTTCAGCCCCGGAACCATTGGTGCTATTGAAGTCTGTGATCCGCGCGCGGAAGAGATCCAGCTTGTCCAGTTGCAACAGCAGCGCCACGGCAGCGAATCCCAGAAGCACAACCATATCCACCACGCGCTCGGCCAGTATGGTACCGAATCCCTTCTCGAAGGGTACTCGTTCGGTGCGGTACAGGGAGACGGCTCGGCTTGCTTCGCCTGCTCGTGGCACGAACATGTTGATGAAGTATCCGATCATGACTCCGTGGTAGCAGTTCCAGAAACCTGGGCGATGCCCGATGGGCTCCAACAGATAGCGCCATCGCCAGCCGCGGCTCACGTGCGCCAGCCAGCCGACCAAAGTGGCCGATCCGAGCCAAAAGAGATCCGCATCCCCGAAGGCTTCGAATAGTTCCTGCCTCTGAGCAGCGCTGAGGTCGTGGTATTGCTTGTAGATCAACCAGCCTCCGATGCCGAGCGGCACGATGATCTTGAGCGCGGCAACCAGCGCTTTCTTCACGCCTTGATACGGTTGGTGCCCTCATCCGGGAAAACGATCCTGGGCCGGAATGCCCGGGCTTCGTCCAATCCCATTTGTGCGTACGCCACAACGATCACAATGTCACCGACGCTTGCCTTCAGTGCGGCTGGTCCATTGAGGCAAACCGCGCCACTGCCCCGTTCGCCCTTGATCACGTACGTCTCCAACCGCTCGCCATTGTTCACGTTGAGCACCTGCACCTTCTCGCCTTCGACGAAACCGACTGCGTCAATCAGGTCCTCGTCCAGCGTGATGCTGCCGATGTAGTTCACATCCGCCTCGGTGATCCTCACACGGTGCAGCTTTGCCCGGAGCACTTCGATCATCATAGCCCTGCTGGTTCACTGCGGAGACATGGTCCGCTTCGTGGGGCGGCAAAGCTAGGTGGCCCGTTCGGACGGCCGCTCGCCTCGTGTGAGCGTGAGGTTGTCTATCAATCGTACCGGCCCCACTTGCGCGGCCACGACAGCCACGGCTTCCTCAAGATCGCCCCACTCGATCAGCGGCACGAGGGTGCGTGGATGAGCGATGCCGAAGTAGTCGACCCCTCCTCCGAGCAAATTCCCAAGGACCGTGGTTCCCGCACGGGTAGTTTCCTCCACAGAGGCTTTGAACGCGGTTTCAGCAGCAGCTTGCAGCGCCTTGTAGAGCGCAGTGGCCCGCTGCCGTTCAATAGTATTCAATCGCAAGTTGCGCGAGCTGAGCGCCAGCCCATCCGATGCACGCAGAGTAGGACATGCCAGGATGCGCTCGGGCCAGCGTTCATGCTGCGCCACGTGCTGAATGATGGCCAGTTGTTGCCGGTCTTTCTCACCAAAGAGCGCCGAATCGGGCCGCACGAACGAGAATAGCCGCTGTACCACGTTCACCACACCTTGGAAGTGGCCCGGCCGCGATGGCCCTTCCCAATAGGCATCCAATCCGCCTAAGTCATAAGCCTGCAGCACGAAGTCTTGGAACAGATCCACCCGTTGGGGTTTGAAAAGCGCATGGCATCCAGCCGCAGCCAGGAGCTCTTGGTCCTGTGCCAAACGGTTCGGATATCGGGCGAAATCCTCCTCGTTCGTGAACTGGAGCGGATTCACGAAAATGCTGCATACCACCCGGTCATGGCCTTGCAGTGCTCTGCGGATGAGGTCGATATGACCTTCGTGCAAGGCGCCCATCGTGGGCACGAACCCTATGCTCGCCCCGTCCCGGCGTGCTTGGGCTGACCAGAGGGCAGCCAACTCGGGAAGGGTGATCAATTCCACACGGAGACCCCGTCAGCCGGGGAGAAGGATGGGGTCCGAAGCTATCTTAACCGTTGAAGTTCCCCCCGAAAGTCTATATTTTTGTACCCCGATTTCCCAACCCCCAGATGAGCTTGAAGAACGTGAAGGTGCTGACCGTTTCCCAGTCCATTTCCCCATTCATGGACGTACCCGAGGAGATGGCCAGGGTGTCGCGACAATTGCCCCAGGGCATTCTTGATCGAGGCAATGAGATCCGGGTGTTCATGCCCAAGTTCGGTTGCATCAACGAGCGGCGCCATCAATTGCACGAGGTCATCCGCCTAATCGGTATTAACCTCATCATCAACGACACCGATCATGCGCTCCTGATCAAGGTGGCCAGCGTGCCCAGCGCGCGCATGCAGGTGTACTTCATCGACAATGAGGAGTACTTCAAGCGCAAAGCGGCTACCCATAACCCGGATGGGGATTTCTACCCGGACAATGATGAGCGCGCGCTGTTCTTCGGCCGGGGCGTTCTGGAAACCGTGCGCAAGCTCGGCTGGGTTCGGGACATCATCCACTGCCACGGATGGATGACCGCGTTCGTGCCCCTGTACATTCGGCACTACTTCGCAGATGACCCGCACTTCGAGAACGCCAAGCTGGTCATGAGCGTGTACGACCAGAAGGCTGAGGCACTGGACAAGGACATGGCGAAGAAGCTGGTCATGGAAGGGTTCGATAAGGACCTGCTCAAGGGATTGACAAAGCCCACGACCGATGACCTCTACAAGTTCGGCATGGGCCTTAGCGATGCGGTGGTGAAAGCCAGCCCGAAGCTGAGCAGGGGCCTGGAGAACGCCATCAAGAGCGTGGACAAGCCCACCATGAGCTACGCAGGCGAGACCGAGCAGGTGACCGCGCACGCCGATTTCTACCACAGCGTGCTGGAAGCCGCCTTGGTTTGAGCCACTCGGTGCCTACTACTTTCATACGCACATTGATTCGAGCCGCGGGCCTGATGGCCATCGGTGCCTCGCTTTTAGCGACTGGATGCCGCAAGCCGGACGAGGACTTGGGTCTCGACCTGCTGCCCGGCGATCCCTTGGGCGTCGTGGTAGATACGATCGAATTGCGTGCTTTCACCTTCGCTGATACTTCGGTGCGCACCAGCGGCCTCTCCTCGCAGATGCTGGGCTCATACCTGGACCCGCAGTTCGGCTCGGTGAGTGCGGGCTTGATCACCCAGTTGCGATGGAGCGCCAATAACATCGGTAATGAAACTGACACCAGCGGCCTGGTTGCAGACAGCCTGGTGCTCGCATTGGCATTCAACGGCATCAACTTCGGGTATGGCAATTTCGATCCGCAAGTCTTCCGGGTTTTCGAAGTGAATGAGGTTCTTTCCCTCGATTCCACCTATCGTTCGGATCGTCATCCACAGCATTTTGCTACGGATATGGTAGCTGATGGCCGAGGACGCATCACCCCGAAGCCATTGGCCGGTGCAGTTGTTGGCGATGACACGCTCGCCCCTCAGTTGCGGATCCCTTTGTCCAACGAACTGGCCGAACGCTTCTTGAATGCCTTCGGTACCGGGGATCTGGCGAACAGCGAAGCGTTCCTGACCTTCTTCAAGGGCATATACGTGACCACGGATAACGTGGGCCAACTGCCCTTCCAAGGCGGCATCCTCTACTTCGACCTCACCGCAGCGGCCTCCAAGGCCACGCTGTACTACCGAAACCTGAACGACCAGCCAGACCTGGGGCGGAGCTTGGATTTCCCGATCAACTCCAATAGCGTGCGTTACAGCGTAGTTGGGCACGACCCCTCCCGAGCCACCGATCCTACGTTCGGTATGGCCCTTTCGGACACCGTATCACCCGGAGCGCGTGTTCATGTACAGACCTTGGGTGGCGCGCGCACCGCAGTACGCATGCCCTCGCTGCTTGATCTCGCCAGCGAGGAGCGCGTCTTGGCCAAGGCGGAATTGATACTGCCGCTTGGCGGAAGCTATTATCCCTACTACCCGCCACCGGCCACACTGTTCCTCTTTCGAAAGGACAGCACCGGTGCCGATGTATTCCTGCCGGACCAGCTAGCGGGCATTGGCGCCATCGACGGCAATTACCGGAACGCGGAACGCGTGTACCGGTTCAACATCACTCGATACGTGCAGCGCCTTTTGAACGGAACGTACCAGAATACCGGATTCGAGATCGTACCTGGCAGTGGTGGCGTAACGGCAAACCGAGTGGTGCTCAATGGTCCTGCGGCTTCCCAGGATCCCATGCGGTTGAGGCTTACTTTTACCACCTACTGACCCCCTCGCCATGTGCGGTATCGTAGCCTACCTGGGTGAGCGAGATGCTTACCCGATCCTGATTAACGGATTGAAACGGCTGGAGTACCGTGGGTACGATAGCGCCGGCGTAGCGCTTCTGCATGATGGTGCGCTGATCGTTCACAAGTGCCAGGGCAAAGTGAGCGACCTGGAAGCCCACGTGAACGGCGCCTCCGTCAAGGGCAACCTGGGCATGGGCCACACGCGCTGGGCCACGCATGGTGCTCCGAACGATGTCAACGCCCACCCGCACCAGAGCACCAGCGGCGACCTTGCGCTGATCCACAACGGCATCATCGAGAACTACGCACCCATCAAGGCCGAGCTGGCGCAGCGCGGTCACACCTTCCGGAGCGAGACGGATACGGAGGTGCTTGTGCATCTGATCGATGATATCCAACGCACCGAGGGCGTGGACCTGGCGGAAGCAGTGAGACTGGCGTTGGCGAGCGTGGTCGGGGCTTACGCGATTGTGGTCATCGATCGCAAGGCCCCCAATGTGATGGTGGCGGCACGCAAGAGCTCGCCATTGGTCATCGGTATCGGGGATGGCGAGCATTTCTGTGCCAGCGATGCCACGCCCATTGTGGAGCATACCAAGAACGTGGTGTACCTGGAGGATGGGGAGATCGCTGTGATCGATCGACACCACGGGCTCAAGATCCGCAACGTGAAGAACCAGGAGAAGACGCCCTTCATCACCGAGCTCGAGATGCACCTCGAAGCGTTGGAGAAGGGCGGCTACGACCACTTCATGCTGAAGGAGATCCATGAGCAACCGCGAAGCGTTCGCGACAGCATGCGCGGGCGGCTCAATCTGGCCAAAGGCGAGGTGGTACTCGGCGGTATCTTGGAGTACGAGCAGAAATTCGTGAACGCGAAGCGGATACTCATTGTGGGCTGCGGAACCAGCTGGCATGCGGGCTTAGTGGGCGAGTACCTCCTCGAGGACTTGGCACGCATACCCGTCGAGGTGGAGTATGCCAGCGAGTTCCGATACAGGAACCCCATCGTCAACGAGGACGACATCGTCATCGCCATCAGCCAGAGCGGCGAAACGGCCGATACGCTCGCCGCCATTGAGCTCGCCAAGGGCCGAGGCGCCACCATCATAGGCATTTGCAACGTGGTCGGCAGCAGCATCGCGCGTGTTACCCACGCGGGTTCCTATACGCATGCCGGACCCGAGATCGGCGTGGCCAGCACCAAGGCCTTCACTGCGCAGGTCACCGTGCTCACCCTCATGGCCCTCATGATCGGCCACAAGAAGGGCACCATCGGCGGCAGCAGTTTCCATCGCCTGCTCAACGAGCTCGAAGCCATTCCGGACAAGGTGCAGAAGGTGCTGGGCACCGAGGCGCAGATCCGATACATCGCAGACATCTACAAGGATGCCACCAACGCGCTCTATCTGGGCCGCGGTTACAGTTTCCCGGTGGCGCTGGAGGGGGCGCTCAAGCTGAAGGAGATCAGTTACATACACGCCGAAGGCTACCCGGCTGCCGAGATGAAGCATGGCCCGATCGCGCTGATCGATGAGGAAATGCCCGTGTTCGTGATCGCGACCAAAGGCGCCAGCTACGAAAAGGTGGTGAGCAACATCCAGGAGGTGAAGGCGCGAAAGGGCAAGATCATCGCCATTGTCACGGAGGGCGATACCGTCGTGAAGGGGCTCGCCGATCACACGATCGAGATCCCGGAAACCTCCGACCCGTTGGTACCCTTGCTGAGCGTTGTGCCTTTGCAACTGCTCAGCTACCACATCGCCGTGATGCGCGGCTGCAACGTGGACCAGCCTCGCAACCTGGCCAAGAGCGTTACGGTGGAGTAGCCTGTGGCCTCCCCTCGACGGTGGGCTTGCCCCACATGAACACACGGTCGCTGTTGCGATAGGCGTCGATGTCCAGGGTGAAGAGCATGTGGCCCAGATCGAGCAGGACCAGTACGCCGAATCCCCCGAAGGTGAGCCCGTAGATGATGGCCACTTTCGGTGTGGTGCCCAGGTAAAGCCGATGCGCACCGAAGGGACCAAGCAGCACAGCCAAGCCCGAAGCGACCCAGCGCGCGTTCTCGGCTCCCTCCTGGATAGGAGCCGGTTCGACCGAGAGACTATCCAAACCGGAAGCGTCGAATGCCTTGTTAGCCTGGAATGGACCGCTCGCAGCGCAATGGATCGCTCCGGCAAGCAACGCAGGTCCCAATAGCGCTTGTCGCATCATTTGCCCGCCGCGTACCGGCGCGCTACTTCGGGCCAGTTCACCACGTTCCAAAAGGCAGCTATGTAATCCGGCCGACGGTTCTGGTAATGCAGGTAGTAGGCATGCTCCCACACGTCCATGCCGAGGATGGGCGTACCACCGCAGCCTGTTCCTGGCATCAGCGGATTGTCCTGGTTCGGGGTTGAGCACACTTCGAGCTTGCCGCCTTTATGGACACAGAGCCAGGCCCAACCACTGCCGAAGCGCGTAGCCCCGGCGGTGCTGAACTTCTCCTTGAAGGCCTCGAACGAGCCTAGATCTCGGTTGATCGCCTCGGCCAATTCGCCAGTGGGAGCACCACCGGCGTTGGGCGCCATCACGGCCCAGAACAGGCTGTGATTGTAATGGCCGCCGCCGTTGTTGCGAACCGCCATGTTAGTCATATCCAATCCGCTCAACAATTCCTCCAGGGGCTTCACGTCCAGCGGGGTGCCCTCGATGGCCTTGTTCAAGTTGGTCACATACGCGTTGTGGTGCTTGCCATGGTGGATCTCCATGGTGCGGGCATCAATATGGGGTTCGAGCGCGTTGTGCGCGTAAGGCAGGGGGGGGAGCTGAAAGGCCATGGCAGGGGTCGTTTTTGGGGCTGTGCGGGAAGGGGTCCGAAGATAGTTGCGGCATTCTCCGGCGCGCGTTTGGAAGTGAACGTTGGGCGTTTACATTTGCGCCCACTTTCACCAAACGTACCAACCCATGTTGAAGAAGTTCGCCGTTCTCGCCGTCATGGCATCGTTCATCGTTGCTTGCGGTCCCTCCCAGGAGGATCTCGACGCCATCCAGCGTGTAGCTGATAGCGTTGCTGCCGCCATGAAGGCCGATAGCATCGCTGCTGCCGAAGCCGCCGCCGCCGCTGAGGCTGAAGCTGCTGCCGCTGCTGCTGCTGCTGACACGACCGTTGCGCCTGCGCAGTAATCACCACGAACCTCGTAACGGGTCCTACCCACATGAAACAGTTCGCCCTGTTCGCCGCCACAGCCTTGTTCATTGTTGCATGCGGTAGCGAAAGCGCCGAGGCAACGGAGCAGCAAGCCATGGAGGCCGAAGCCATGGCCAACGATCTGTTGGAGCAGATGGATGCCGCCTTGGACAGCGTGAACGCTACCGCCGACACCGCCGCAGCCGCCGTTGAAGGTGCTGTGAACAGTGTTGAGGCTGCTCACTAAGAGCAGGACATAAGACCGTGGGAAGGGGCCGCAAGGCCCCTTTCTCGTTGGCTACCTCACCGAGAGCCCACCCCGGGCGAGCGAGCCCCGCGCTTCTTCGAAGATGCGATCTGTATCCAGCATGATGGTGTAGAAGCCAGGGTCGCCCCAGATATTGCGGGCGATTCCGGCTTTGAGGCGAGTGGCGATCTGACCTTGTGAGCGCTGTAAGTCGTTGGTACCTGGTACGATGCCCTCCTTCTTCGCAGCGGCTTGCAATTCCTCCATGATGGAGGCAGAAATATCATACCGCTGCGCGAACAACTTGTAAGAGCCGAATGCCTTCAAACGGCTCCGGTCCCGATCCGCGATATCGAAAGCCACCTGGTTGAGGACCCCAGAGAAGAACAAGCCCGTGAGGTATGGCGATCCTTCGGCGGTGTCCGCAGCGACGAAGAGATCGGGCATGATGCCGCCACCGCCGAATACCATGCGTCCCGCCAATGTTCGGTACACCTGCGAGGAATCCAGGTGTATGCTATCCGCCGAGAGAAGCTCACCGTGCTCGAAACGGTCCGCGTACTCGGCTTCATAGTCCACCCCTTCCCCGTACGGCTTCTGGATGGAGCGGCCGCTGGGCGTGTAGTACCGCGCTGTGGTCAGGCGCACGGCGCTGTGGTCGGGCAGATCAACATGCTCTTGCACCAGACCCTTTCCGAACGAGCGACGGCCCACGATGAGCCCTCGGTCGTTATCCTGGATGGCCCCGGCGACGATCTCGCTGGCGCTCGCCGAGGCTTCATCGATGAGGATCGCGAGCGGGATCTTCTCGAATTCACCGTCGGTTGTTGCCATGAGGTCACGGCGCGGCGAACTACGCCCCTCAGTGTACACGATCCGGCGGCCATCGGGCAGGAACTCATCTGCAATGGCGTGCGCGGCTTCCAGGAAACCACCACCGTTGCCGCGCAGGTCCAGCACCAGGCGTTGCATGCCTTCTGCCTTCAAGCGCGATGCGGCTTCCACGAATTCGCGGTGCGTGTTCTTGGCGAAACGAATGAGCTTGATGTAGCCCGTTCCGTCGGGTTGCAGAAGCGCCACGGCAACGCTGTTGATCGGGATCTTGCCCCGCTTGATCTCTACCTCAAAGGGTTTGCGCATGCCGCGCCGGGCAAGCGCTACGGTCACCTTGCTTCCGGCCGGGCCGCGCAAGGCTTTGGTCACACCATCATTGGTGATGCCCACCCCGGCGAGGTCGGCGCTGTCCGCCTTCAGGATTCGATCGCCTGCTTTGATGCCAAGGGCGGCGCTCGGTCCACCTTCCACAGTGGCAACTACCACCACCGTATCTCTTTGGATGGCGAATTCCACCCCAATGCCGTCGAAGCTGCCCTCCAAAGGTTCCTGTGCTGCCTGCAATTCGGCTGCGCTGATGTAGTAGCTGTGCGGATCGAGCCGCTGAAGGATGTCCTGCAGCACCTCATCCACCAAGGCGTTCTTCTCCACGCTGTCCACGTACTGCCTATCAATGAGGTCCAGCACCTGGCCCACTTTGTCTGCGGCCGATGGTTGATGGAACTGGAAGACGGTAAGCGGACCGCTGCCGCCCATCTCCTGCCCGATGAAGATGCCGGCTACGAGCGCAGCGGCAAGCATGAGGGGAATGAATGGCGAAATGGAACGTCGCTCAGTGCTCATCGGCTCAGCTCGCTGGCAATTGATGCACCATCACCCTGCCTTCGCGCAGCAGATCCAGCCCGGTGGCGTCCTTGTACGCATCCAAGTAGACCAAGCGCTTGATGCCGCTTTGAAGGATGAGCTTGCTGCATTCCCTGCATGGGCTGTGGGTAAGGTACAACGTGGCGCCGCGCGCATTGTTGGTGCTGCGCGCCACTTTCATGATGGCGTTGGCCTCCGCGTGAAGCACGTACCAGTGCGTCAGCCCTTCTCCATCCTCGCAATCATTGGGGAAACCGGTGGGTGTGCCGTTGTATCCGTCGCTGATGATCATGCCCTCCTTCACGATGAGGGCCCCGACCTGCTTGCGGGTGCAGTGGCTCAGCTTGCACCACTCCTGCGCCATGCGCATGTAGGCGCGGTCGTAGCGCTCCTGCTTCTTCGGGTCGGCGTAGACTAGGTCGTCCTTTTGCATTTGGCCATGTGTTCATGTGTCCATGGGCCCACACGACGATCTTTGGAAAGGACATGAGCACATGGGCTAATGGCTTTCGTACCCAGGGCGGGAGTCGAACCCGCACGACTTGCATCACTGGTGTTTGAGACCAGCGCGTCTACCAATTCCGCCACCTGGGTGGGTGCCCAACCATATTGGGGCGCCGAAGATAGAATGGCTTACAACTGCTTCAACAGCTTCCGTAGATCCACCTTCTCGCTCACGATCCGGTCGAGGTCGGCGATGGCCACACGCTCCTGCAGCATCGTATCGCGGTCGCGGATCGTCACGGTGTCGTTCGTCATCGTGTCGTAATCCACGGTGATGCAATACGGCGAACCGATGGCATCCTGACGGCGATAGCGTTTGCCGATGCTGTCCTTCTCGTCGTACTGGCAGTTGTGCGAGAGCTTCAAGCCGTCGATGATCGCACGCGCTTTCTCGGGCAGTCCGTCCTTCTTCACCAGCGGCATCACGGCCACCTTGACGGGTGCCAGCGGAGCAGGGATGCGAAGCACCACGCGGTCCTCGCCGTTCTCCAGCTTCTCTTCTTCGTATGCGGCGCTCAACACGGCGAGGAACATGCGGTCCAGGCCGATCGATGTTTCCACCACGAAAGGCACGTAGCTCTCGTTCGTCTCGGGATCGAAGTACTGCAGTTTCCTGCCGCTGAATTCCTCGTGCTTCTTCAGATCGAAGTCAGTACGGGAGTGGATCCCTTCCAGCTCCTTGAAGCCGAAGGAGAACTTGAACTCGATATCGCAGGCCGCGTTCGCATAATGCGCCAATTTGATGTGGTCGTGGAAACGGTAGTTCTCCACCGGCATGCCCAAAGCGCGGTGCCACGCGATCCGTTTCTCCTTCCAGGTGCTGTACCACTCCATCTCGGTTCCCGGCTTCACGAAGAACTGCATCTCCATCTGCTCGAACTCGCGCATGCGGAAGATGAACTGCCGCGCCACGATCTCGTTGCGGAAGGCCTTGCCTGTCTGCGCAATGCCGAAGGGGATCTTCATGCGTGCGCTCTTCTGCACGTTGAGGAAGTTGACGAAGATGCCCTGGGCGGTCTCGGGACGCAGATAGATCGTGCTGCTCTCGCCGCTCACGCTGCCGAGCTCCGTGGCGAACATCAGGTTGAACTGCCGCACTTCGGTCCAGTTGGCGGTGCCGCTCACGGGGCACTTGATCTCTTCATCGAGGATCAATTGGCGCACCGCTTCGAGGTCGTTCGCTTCGAGCGCGGCTTTCATGCGCCCCTCCACCGCATCGATGCGTTCCTGCGAACGCTTCACGTTGGGATTGGTCGCCCGGAACTGCGCTTCATCGAAGGCCTCGCCGAACTTCTTCTTCCCCTTCTCCACCTCCTTCTCGATCTTGTCCGCGTACTTGGCGATGTGATCTTCCAAGAGCACGTCCGCGCGGTAACGCTTCTTGCTGTCCTTGTTGTCGATGAGCGGATCGTTGAAGGCGTCCACGTGCCCGCTGGCCTTCCACACCGTGGGGTGCATGAAGATGGCCGCATCGATGCCCACGATGTTCTCGTTGAGCTTCGTCATGGCGGCCCACCAGTATTGCCGGATGTTGTTCTTCAGCTCGGCGCCATAAGGGCCGTAGTCGTACGTGGCGCTCAGGCCATCGTAGATCTCGCTACTGGGGAACACGAAGCCATACTCTTTGGCATGACCGATAAGCGTCTTGAGACGGTCTTCTTGATTGCTCATATAGTGGAGCGTGCGCTCTGGAAACCTTCAGCGTCGCCGGCGCAAAGATGGGGGAATCGCTCCCAATCGGCAGCTCTTCTGCACGTACTCAACGAAGCGGGGCGCCTTATCTTGGTGCCATGAGCTTTGCTGGGCACGTCATGGACATGATCGCTCGAGCTAAGGCAAACACTCGTCCACGCCGGAATCCATTTGACCGAGAGGTAAGAGCATCGCAGCGCGTCAATCCGGAGTTCTTGAAACCGATGACATGGGAGGTGCGAGAAGCCCTAAGGGGAAAGTTGGATGCTGAGCGTCGAAGTCGTTTGGTTTGGGAGCGGATAGTGCTGGTCGCCACCGTCGTCCTCCTGTTCGCTACAGGCTGGTGGCTGCTCGCATGAGCGGCGTTACCTTCGCCATATGCCATCCGTGAAGCCCGTCCTCGCCCGCCGTATCTTCTGGGATGTGGATTTTGAGAAGTTAGACTACGATGTGAAGGCGACCTTCGTGATCGAACGGGTGTTCGAGCGTGGCGATGTGGAGGACATAAGGAACTGTAGAAGGTACTATGGCGATGAGAAGGTGAGGGCCGTATTGTTGAACGCCAAATTCTTGCCGGAGCAACGCATGCACCTCGCCAGCGCAGTGGTCGGCGAGCCCCTTGAGAATTTCCGATGCTACATACTGAGGCGCTCCTCCCCGGGACTCTTCCCATACTAGAGCGCCTGATGCGGCTTGAGGCACTCGACCAGTTCGCGTTGGTGGGTGGAACGGCATTGGCGCTTCGGTATGGTCATCGATTATCCGTGGACCTCGATTTGTTCGGCCATGAACTTCAGCATGAGGCGATGGTCGAAGCGCTTCGGTCCGAATTCGGGGCCTCGTTCCGCTATGAGCCCCCTGCCCAAAAGTCGATAGGCGTGTTCTGCTTCATCGACGGGATCAAGGTGGATATCGTGCGCTACCCGCATCCGAGGATCGCAGAGGTTACAACCGTCGGTGACGTTCGGATGTACGCTGATGACGATATCGCCGCAATGAAGGTCCAAGCTATTCTCGGCCGGGGACGCAAGAAGGACTTCTGGGACCTTGCCGAACTCATTCGCCACCGCACCTTAGCAAGTGTGATCGACTGTCACGCCCGGAAGTACCCCAATCAGATGCTCGCGATCAGCATACCCAATGCGCTGGTGTACTACGCCGATGCGGAGGAGAGCGAAGTACCGGTAAGCTTGAAGCAACAAACATGGGAAGGTGTGAAGCAGGTCGTTCGCAATGCGGTTGAGGAGTTTCTGCGCTGACCACCTCTAGCTTCGCCGCGTGATCGAGCACCGCAACACCCTCGTCTCCGAAGACCTCTTCGAGAAACGTTTCGTCTGCGACCTCAACGCCTGCAAGGGCGCGTGTTGTGTTGCCGGCGAGAGCGGTGCGCCGTTGGAGAAGGACGAGGCCGAGCAGTTGAAGAAGCTCTGGCCGAAGATCAAGCCCTACATCCCGGAGAAGGGGCAGCGCGCGATCGATGAGCATGGCGTGAGCGAAGTGGACAGTGACGGCGACCTCGTGACCACATTGGTGGAAGGACGGAAGGAATGTGCATTCACCGTGTTCGATGAGAAAGGCATCGCACTGTGCGGCGTGGAGAAGGCATGGAAGGATGGAGCGATCCCCTTCCGCAAGCCGATCAGCTGTCATCTCTATCCGATCCGGGTGGTGAAGCTGAAGGAGCACGATGGCCTGAACTACCACAAGTGGCCGATCTGCAAACCAGCGTGCGAATGCGGCGCGAAGCTCGATGTGCCCGTGTATCGCTTCCTGAAGGATGCGCTCGTGCGCGCTTATGGCCAGCAGTGGTACGATGAGCTCGAGGTGATCCACACGGAGTGGGAAAAGGCGCCGAAGAGGAAGAAGTAAAGGATCCCTGGGCGTAGCGCTGAGGATCCCGCCCTCCCTGAGCGGAGTCGAAGGGTGGGCCCCGAAGGATGTATTTTCACATCATGGCGCTGTACGTCTACATCTTGCGTTGTGCCGACAATAGCTACTACACGGGTCTTACCGACGACCCCATGCGCCGACTGGAGCAACATCAACAAGGCCTGAGAAGGGATGCGTACACCTTCACTCGGCGACCAGTTGAGATGGTTTACGCTCAGCACTTCCCGGATGGAACGCATGATCAAGCGCGAGCGTGGGAGAAGAAGTTGAAGGGATGGTCCAGGGCGAAAAAGGAAGCGGTGATCAAGGAGCGGTGGAACGATCTGCCTTCGTTGGCGGAATGCAAGAACGAAAGCCATCATCGGAACAAGTCGATTGAAGGTCCTTCAAGCCCGCCCTTCGACTCCTCGATCGCTTCGCGCTCTGCGGAGTGCCGCTTCGCCATTGCTCAGGGCAGGCGCGTTGATCGCGACTAGCGAAGGGAATTCCCCGCTCCCGTCGCGCCTCCGCGTGAACCCGCATTCCTCTTTCTCCATCGCAGCCTGCGATCGTTCGCCATCGTCGCGCGCAAGCTCCCGCCGCGCAAGCAATCCCGCTCCACGTGCTCCCGCATCCGCCCTGCTGCCGCGCGCTTTGTGCATTGTTAACGGATCGTGAAAAGAAATCCCTTGCACATGTCCTCGCGCGATCAACGTCCCGCCAGCACTGAGGAACTTGCCCGTGTTGAAAACTCCGAACAGTTGGAGCGATTCACCGCTTGTCGTTGCCCCCTCGCCGATCCATTTTTGTGTCCCGCCAACGACGCCCACCCCGTCGCGAACGGAACCAACAACCAGCCCGAGAAGAAATTTCCGGGGGCCTTCCCCCTCTGATCCGTCGTCCCCGAAAGATTCCCCGATCCGATGAGCAACGATACCCAGATGAGCATGCCGCTCCCCGATGATGTGGCCGCGGCCAACGAGCCGCTCCTGAAGGACAACAAGGACCGCTTCGTCATCTTCCCCATACAGCACCACGACATCTGGAGCTTCTACAAGAAGCACGAGGCCAGCTTCTGGACCGCCGAGGAGATCGACCTCCACGCCGACCTCGTGGATTGGGCTGACAAGCTCAACGACGACGAGCGCTTCTTCATCAAGCATGTGCTCGCCTTCTTCGCCGCCAGCGACGGCATCGTGAACGAGAACCTCGCTGAGAACTTCCTCCACGAAGTGCAATACCCCGAGGCGCGCTTCTTCTACGGCTTCCAGATCGCCATGGAGAACATCCACAGCGAGACCTACTCCCTGCTGATCGACACCTACATCAAGGACCCGTTGGAGAAGGAGCGGCTCCTGCACGCCATCGAAACGGTGGACTGCGTGAAGAAGAAGGCCGATTGGGCGCTGCGCTGGATCGACAAAGGCAGCTTCGCCGAACGCCTCATCGCCTTCGCCGCCGTGGAGGGCATCTTCTTCAGCGGCAGCTTCTGCTCCATCTTCTGGCTGAAGAAGCGCGGCCTCATGCCGGGCCTCACCTTCAGCAATGAGCTGATCAGCCGCGACGAAGGTCTGCACTGCGACTTCGCATGTCTGCTCTACACCAAGCACCTCATCAACAAGCTGCCCAAGAAGACGGTGGAAGCGATCATCCGCGATGCGGTGGAGATCGAGAAGGAGTTCGTGAGCGACGCGCTGCCCGTGAACCTCATCGGCATGAACGCCAAGCTGATGCAGCAGTACATCGAGTTCGTGGCCGACCGCCTATTGGTGGAACTGGGCAACGAGAAGATCTACCATGCCATGAACCCCTTCGACTTCATGGAGATGATCTCCCTCCAGGGCAAGACCAACTTCTTCGAGAAGCGCGTGGGCGAGTACCAGAAAGCCGGAGTGCTCAACAACAGCGATAAGAACGAAGCCAAGTTCACGCTGGACGCGGATTTTTAAGTGAAGCGGCAGTAGGCAGTAGCAGTGGGCCGAGAACTCCCAACGTGCCCTGCCTACTGCAACTGCCTATTGAGAACTGCATTCCACGGAACTCACATTGATCAGTTGACGAAGAGCCGAACGACGACTTCGGACAAGTAAAAGAGAGGAAGGACTTTTAGAACCCCGGTCGACGCCAGGCACGCCGAACGCCACCAAGGGGAGAACGAACCACCAACCACCCTTCGCCCAAGCGGGAGCCGAAGTGAAGGGCTAATACCAGGAAGAAAAGCATGTACGTCATCAAGCGCGACGGCCGCCGGGAGGCAGTGAAGTTCGACAAGATCACCGCCCGTGTTAAGAAGCTCTGCTACGAACTGGATCCCAGCGTGGATGCCACGCAGGTCACCCTCAAGGTGATCGACGGCATCTTCGATGGTGTTACCACTTCGCAATTGGACAACCTCACTGCCGAGGTGGCCGCCACCATGACGGTGAAGCACCCGGACTATGCGCTGCTCGCGAGCCGCATCGCCGTGAGCAACCTGCACAAGAACACCAAGAAGTCCTTCAGCGAGACCATGAAGGACCTCTACACCTATATGGACCCGAAGACGGGTGCCAAGGCCGCACTGCTGGCCGATGATGTGGCCGAGATCATCGCGAAGAACGCCGATGTATTGGACAGCGCCATCATCTACGACCGCGACTTCAACTACGACTTCTTCGGCTTCAAGACACTCGAGCGCAGCTACCTGTTGCGCCTGCACGGGCAGGTGGTGGAGCGTCCGCAGCACATGCTCATGCGTGTGGCCATCGGCATCCACAAGACGGACATCGATAGCGCCATCCGCACCTACAACGACCTGAGCGAAGGCTGGTACACCCACGCCACACCCACGCTCTTCAACGCCGGTTCGCCCAAGCCGCAGATGAGCAGCTGCTTCCTCCTTCAACTGAAGGACGACAGCATCAGCGGCATCTACGATACCCTTAAGCAGTGCGCGCAGATCAGCCAGAGCGCCGGTGGCATCGGCCTCAGCGTACACAACCTGCGCGCGAAGGGCAGCTACATCAAAGGCACCAACGGCACCAGCAACGGCATCGTGCCCATGCTGCGCGTCTTCAACGACACCGCGCGTTACGTGGACCAGGGCGGCGGAAAGCGCAAAGGCAGCTTCGCCATCTACCTGGAGCCCTGGCACGCCGACGTGTTCGACTTCCTGGAGCTGAAGAAGAACCACGGCAAGGAAGAGATGCGCGCCCGCGACCTCTTCTTCGCCATGTGGATCCCCGACCTCTTCATGAAGCGTGTGGAGCAAGGCGGCATGTGGACACTGATGTGCCCCAACGAATGCCCCGGCCTCGCGGACACCTTCGGCGCCAAGTTCGAAGAGCTGTATGAGAAGTACGAGGCCGAAGGCAAGGGCCGCGAGAGCATCAAGGCGCAGGACCTCTGGTTCAAGATCCTCGAGAGCCAGATCGAGACCGGCACGCCCTACATCCTCTTCAAGGACGCCGCCAACAGCAAGAGCAACCAGCAGAACCTGGGCACCATCAAGAGCTCCAACCTCTGCACGGAGATCATCGAGTACACCAGCCCCGATGAAGTGGCCGTGTGCAACCTCGGTTCCATCGCACTGCCCAAGTTCGTGGAGA
>JADJTW010000007.1 GCA_016710965.1 Flavobacteriales bacterium | reverse complement strand
GGTCATCTCGCCCGTCTTCCACGCATGGGCCTTCGCGAGGTATTGCCCTGTAAGCCGCACTCCGCTGAGCGGAAAGGCATCCATGCGGCTCAGGTCAACACGACCTACCTGCAGTTCCACCGGTGAAGGCATGTCACCCTGATCGAATTTCCCATCGCCGGCACGTTGTGGTTCCGTGTGTAGCTGGCAGAAGTGTTGTTCACCTGGGTATCGGTCCAGGCATCCATGTCGCCGTAGTAGCCATCGCACGGCCACGCCCCCGAGATGTTCGATGCCCATCGGGGTTCACATCGCCGCTATACGGCACAGGAACATGGCCGACGATGTACACGGCCTTCACCCTGCCGGGATCGGCGGCGTGATCGGCAATAATTGCCGCACGCACGCTCACAGGGCTGGCGCCAGCTGACCACGTCATGCCGCAGCACGATCCATCCATCGCCCTCCAGGTCCGTTTGCAACTGGTCCAACTCCGGTGCGACCAGCGGCCAATACCGACTCGACAAGCAATACCAACTTACCGGCAGGCCGATCAACCTCGGGCACGCTGATCCCCGAGCGGATGTAGCCGTAACCGGATTGGGCCGCATTTGCGCACCAACTTGTATTCGCGCCGTGCCGACTTGTACCGTGGCATCCGCATAGGTTTGGGTGCTTCCTGGCAAGGTGGCCAGCGGCCACGTCCACACGTTCTCGTTAGCGGCTCGCCGGTAAATGGTGAAGCCTGTGGCGCCTGACACGGCCTGCCATTGCAAGGTGATCCGGGGCGGGACTTGCGAAACCACCGCCATCACGCGCACCGTGCTCAGTTCAGTAGCGGACTGGGCCTGAGCACCGAACGCCAGTGCAAGCAATGGGAGCGATAGGATGGTCCTCATACAGGGTGGTAAGCACACCGCTGCGCAAGGTACGGGCCGCTGGCGGCGTCGCTCAAGCCTCTTTACCACGCCCCACCGTGGATACGGCCAGTGGGCGCGGCTTTGCTCCGGTTACCGGATGGGTTTGACGCAAAGGCTCGCAGCCGGGTCCACGATCGCGTTGGGGCACCCCCCCATTGCTGATCCGTGACTGGCGTGTGGGACAGCGAGGGAAGCATTATTCCGTGAGCACCACCATCACACGCAGCACCAGCTCGCTGCTGCGCACCAGGATGATGTACCGGCCGCATCGCTTCTTGGGCTTGTCGGGCGTGGTGAAGGGAACGGCTTTGGGCGCCTGTGGCCAGGGAACTCTTCAACTACTCGCCCCATCGCATCGATGACGCTCACGACCGCTGATGCATCGAGTACCGATCGGTGCGCAGCACGAATGGACCCGGACCGATGTGCGGCACAACGCTCAATGAACTGTCCGTGATCGTCCGTTCTGACAGTCCGCTCATGGCTACTTCGCGCACGCGCACGCAGTTCGGGTCTGTCAGGCCATTGCCGCTGGTGAAGTAGCCGAGGTTGCTGCCCCACGCGTCCAATGATGTTACCGCGTCGGCGCCTCAATCGCCCATGAGCAGGGTGCCGTCGGGCGGGAAGGCGTGACCTTCGGGATTGGTGAGGCCGCTGGCGAAGACACCGAGGTATTGCCCGCTTGCATCGAAGCGCTGCACCAGGCCCGTGGTCCAGTCCTGCACCAATACATCGTTGTTGGCCAATCGCAACAGGTCGGTGGGGCCTTGCAGGATGGAACTATCGATGAAGACCCCGAGGTCGTTGCCGTCAGCGTCGAAGCGGCGTACGTAGCCGTTGCCACCATTGCCGTACACCGAGATGTAGAAGCGGCCGAGTTCGTCCCAGAAATGGCCGAGCCCATTGGGCGTTCCTAATGCTGGTGAACTCATCAACGAAGGTGCCGTCGAGGCCGAAGCGTACCACCTTGTTTTGCGTGGCGCCCCATTGTGTGACGTAGATGAGGCTGTCCGGGCCGATGGACATCTTGGACGGCGTGGCGAGCGAGTAGCCCGAGGAGAAATCGTCGATGAAGGCCCCGTTGGCGCCATCATAGCGCTTGATGGTCGTATTGCCGAAAACCGGTGACCAGCACGGAGCCGTCCGGATGGAAGAGTATGTCTTCCGGGCCGAACAATCCGCCCGCGCCCTGTTCGATGAACTCGCCGAGGAATGTCCCATCGAGGCTGTAGCGGTGTACCGCGTTGGTGCCGCGGCTGTTCACCAGCACCTCGAACTGCGTTTGTGCGAAGGCGCCAGTGGCAGCGCACGACCACAAGAGAGCGAAGGGTACGCGTAGTGGTCGTCGCATGGATGCTCGTTTGCGCACCAACCTACACCCTCTGCACCCATGGCGCCGCACGAACATGCGCGCCGGATATACATGGCCACGATGGTGGCGAACGGTTGGGCAGCCGAAAAGCGAAAGCCCCTCCGCTTGTGCGGAAGGGCTTTCGAAGTGTGCTGTTCCTAGTGGACTACTTGGAAACTGCGCGCTGCACCGCTACCATCGCTCGTGCGCAAGCGCGCTTGGTACAGTCCGTTGTTCAGGTGCTCCACGTCCAGCGTGACGAGCGTGGTGTGCGCGCTCACACGTTCGGTCATCACCATGCGGCCGGTGGCATCGAACACCTCCAACGATGCCGCGCCGGTGAACTCGCCCACAGGGATGCTCACCTGCGAAGCGACAGGCGAAGGATAGGCCTGGCCCAGGTTGTTCATCATGGCATCGAACTCCTCCACGCTTACCAGTCCATAGAACCAGTCGTGGCTGGCCTGCCTGCACCATCAGTTGCGCAATGGCCTGGCTCGCCACCTGCTCGGGGCCGATGCCGAAGTAGACCACCTTGTAGCCGCCCGTTTCGCAGCGCAGGGCGCCGATCTTGGTGGGGCTGTAACGCATGATGGGCACGGCAGGCGCGATCGGCGATCTGCTCCGGGATAGGTATTGCCACCGAAGGCATCGATGATGGTGCTGTTGCCCAGCAGGCCGGAACACCGCATCGGCGTCCTCCCAAGCAGCACTTGCGTATCGGCGTTGCTGCCATCGGCCACATAGGTGGCATGCAGGTAGTCGGCGTAGAAGGCTTGTGTAACGGGCGTGCCATAGGCGCCGGTGACACCGCTCTGGTCCCAGCCGATGTCCTGCCCGGCGATCATGAGGTTGCCACCGTTATCGAGGAAGGCGCTGAGGACGTTGGCCACCGCATCGGTGTAGCTGGGGAAGGTCCAGCTGATGTTGAGGTAGAGGTTGAGCACATCCGTCAAGGCATCGGCTTCGCCGAAGGCCACAAAGTCGGCACGCGTGGTGACGGCCTTGTAGTTCTCGTTCCACATGCCGTTGGTGTAGAGCGGCTCGTGCGCCTCGGCCTGCGGGTTGTTCACCACCAGGTCATGCACGTTGCTGATCACGTGGTACTCGGCTGTTAGCACCGGAGCACCGCCATTGGTGCTGCTGGCAACCGAGAGCTGTATCTGCCAATGCCCGGTGCGGCGTCGGGGTAACGATCACATCCAGGTCGACAGTTCCGCCGCTGGCGACGGTGAAGTGGCCGGGTTCGATTGCGCAACGCCATCCACAGTGAAGCTGTTGGCCCATGTCACCGGCGATCCGTAGCTGGTCAGAGTGATCACGTAGTCTTCATCGGCGTTGAGCGCATTGGCGAAGGAGCCATCGAAGGTGGTGGAGGCGGCCTCGGTTCCCGCACGGTAGGCCAGGGCATCGCTTTGCAATGCACCGATCACTTCAAGGTGGTGCCGCCATCGGCCGCCACCTCGCGCGCCTGGTACACTTCGCTCTGGTACTCGCTGATGAAGGCCACGACCTTCAGGTTAGCTACGTTCCAGGTACCCGGCAGGGGTGTAGGCTGTATGTGCGCTCCACCGTTTCGCCGGCGGTATGGTCGCCCACGTCCTCGCCCCAGGTGTCGGTGACGTAATCGCGCAACACGTGCAGGTGGTCGTAGTTGGCATGGTTGCCGTTGGCGTAATCGGTCTCGGGCCATTGAGATGGTCCTCCATGACCAGCACGCTGATGTAGTCGTTCCCAGCGCCGCTGTTGGCGGTGTAGTAGCCCACCACATGCACGGTGAGCTCATTGCCATTGATGCTGCTTTCGACGCCTACGTTCACCGGGCTAGGCAAGGCCAACGCGCGTTCACCGCGCCTTCCCGCCCCGCGGCCCATGGCCAGCAGGTTGTTATGGTGCGGCGATTGATGACGCCGTTGGGGTAGCCGGTTATGGGGGAAGAAGGTGTCGAGGGCATCACCATCTGGCGTGCGGAAATCGGGTCGCTGCCGCTGGGCACGGCGTACACATTGGCGTGGATGCCCACATTCACGAGCTGATGCCATGCACAGCGGCCAGGTCGGCCATGATCCGGTGGCCCTCCGGGCAGTAGCCGCAGTGGATGCCGGTAAATCCTCCAGCAGTGCCGTGCGGTTCTGCGGTCGAAAGACCAGAGATTGGCCGAAGGCAAAGGCAGGTGCAAGAGCAAATAGGGTAAGTGCTTTCTTCATCGTGAGGAGTTAGGGGTGGTGAATGTACCGTAGGCGAGGCTATGGCCGGGCCTTGGAGCGGTGCAGGCTTGGAGGGCTGATCCGCAGAGGAATGCAATTATGAATGCAACTGCATCCGCAGATGGCGCAGATGGAACAGCAGATGAATGCGAATGCAAATACGATCCGCATCCTGGGTCAAGCCCGGGGATGACAGGCGCAGATGGGCTGGCCTACCGGCCAGCGGAATTTGGCGGGGGAGGCCGGGTTCGGTGCAATGGAAAAGGAAGCGAGACAACCCGCCAGCGACCGAGCGTCCTTACATTGAACCCTATGCGCCTCCAACTGCTGATCGCCGTTTGCCTCTGCACCACGAATGCCCTGGCGCAGGACATCCCCGATACACGACTGCGCTCCATGATCAACGATCAATGGCCGGGGCTGGTGGATGCGAACGGCGACTTCAATGACAGTGCGTGGTCCACGCTGATCCAAAACGGCAATACAGGCCTATTGCTGGATGCGGGCCCCTACCTGCAACCGGGTGAGGAGTTGGATATGACAGGTCTGCAAGTGCTCAGCGGCCTTAGCATGCTCACCCTGAAAGGCCCCGGCGCCGGTCTCAATACTTTTACATACCGGCCTTCCCGAACATTCCGGCGGCGACGTGAGCTTCGCGTACTGGGGATACATCCTGACGATGCCTACGGGCAGCCGGTGATGGTACCCCTCGTTTCCCCACCCTACCCAACCGCTACAACCTCATCGACGCCGGCTCCCTCGGTGCAGGCCTGTACATACCAGCGACCCTCAACTACTTCACCGTGGATGAATGCGACCAGATGGATGCCGCCACCTGGCAGATGCCCCCCTACCTCACCGGGTTCGAGGTGGACAACACACCGGTGCTCTCGCTTCCTGACGTGACCAACGTGCTCGGATTGCTGGTGTTGACCAATTGCGGGCTCACCGCATCGCCAGTGGCGTATTCCGACAACGTGCAGGTGATCGACCTCTCCGGCAACCCCATCACCAGTTGGGCACCGTGGTCCGCGGAGTTGCATACGTTGCGACTGAACGATTGCGGGCTTACCGATCTGCCACCCGCCATTCCGGACACGATCGCTCACCGGCCTGGATCAACAACAACCTGATAAACCCCCAGATGGACCTGCCTGCGGAACTCATGTCCTTGCGCGCGTCGAATTGCGGATGGGACTTCCTGCCTGCACTTCCAGCCACGTTGCGCTTTCTCTATGTGCAGGACAATGCGCTCATATCGCTCCCCGACGACCTGCCCAACCTGGATGTGATGGACCTCAGCGGCAATGCGCCGCTCACCTGTCTCACGGACTTCCCCATCTCGTTGGACCAGACCATGCTCGACGGCACGGCCGTTACCTGCTTGCCACATCCGCCGGGGTTCTCGGCCGACGCAGCCCCGATTGGCTGGCCACGTCCATCTGCGGCGTTACCGACCCCTGCCCCAGCCAGATGCCACGCATACGCGGCACGGCCTTCCGCGATGATGATGCCGATGGCGTTCGCGATGCAGGAGAACCGGGCCTGCCCTATTGTTCCGTGCTGGCCACGCCGGGCGGATGGATGATCGGCGCGGATGATCAAGGCCGGTTCGAGGTGCAAGTGCCCTACGGCGCTTACACCATCACCGGGCAGCCGCGCATCCATCACACCATCACCACCAGCGCGCAAGCAGCATCGTTCGGGTTTCCCATGCAGATCGATTCCCTCAACGATGTGGGCTATGCACCCACGCCGGGCATCACCGACCTGGTGGCGAGCATCACCGCCTCGGTGGCCCGTCCGGGTTTTGGAACGACCATCACCATTACCGTCACCAACATGGGGACCACCGACGCGACCGTCGACGTGCAGCTGTTGGCGGACGCCATACACACGTGGACCAGTTCGTCCGTGCCACCATCAACGCTGAACGGCAATGCGGCCACCTGGAACGTGACGATCACCGCTGGTGCCAGTTGGCAATGCGTGGTAAGCGTTGACACACCACAGAGCGTCCTGCTGGGCACACCGCTCAGCCACACCCTCAGCGCAACAACCGGTGCCACCGACGCAACACCGCTGGACAACGAGGCCGTGTGGAACGCGCTGGTGGTGGGCAGCTTCGACCCGAACGACAAGATCGTGGAGCCCGCTTCGCTGACGCCTGCGGATGTGGCTGCTGGCATGCGCGTGACCTACACCGTGCGATTCCAGAACACCGGCACCTTCGCCGCCGAACGTGTGCTCATCACCGACACACTGAACAGCGATGCGCTCTGGAGCACGCTGGCGCCGCTCGCCAGCAGCCATGCGAACACCTGGTTCATCCGGGTGGCGTTCTCCACGTGGTGTTCGAGGACATCAACCTGCCCGACAGCGAGCGATGAGCCCGGCAGCCATGGTTTCGTCACGTTCAACGTCGTGCCTTCCACTTCCCTCATGCTTGGCGAAAGCGTGGGCAACATCGCCAACATCTACTTCGACTACAATGAACCCGTGATCACCAATGAGGCGGTGTTCATCGTGGACGAGGACATGACGGTGCTGGTGAACGAACAAGATGCCATGCGCGTGTGGCCGAACCCGGTGGGCAGCGAACTGTTCGCCAGCGGCGCTTCTTCCGGCGCATACGAGGTGATGGATGCGCTTGGACGCGTTGTGCTACGCGGGAACGCGGCCAACCTCTCACGCGGCGTTGAGGTGGGACACCTGCCTGCGGGCTGCTATTCCTTGCGGCTGGCGGCGGGCGCCACGGTCTCCTTTTGTGAAACGCTGAGGGCTTGCTCTCCTTCGCGCAAGCAGTTAAGGCTGAAAAACCAGCGTTGCCCTATACCCTCGCAGGTCTCATGGTTTCTGATGCCTCAGCAGGATCGACACGGTCCAATCTATCGGCTTGTCATAGGCAAGCGCGATCGGGCACACCATCTCAGTGAATCGATCACCTTCCAGATTTCAATACGCTCGAAATTCTGCATGTGATATGTATCGTTCTTGTCCACATGCCCTTTGAGCATTTGAAGGCATTCGAATGCGAATAATCCGAACTTGGAGAGAATGGAAGGAGGGATTTGCGCACCTGATGACTTCAGTCGCATCAGTTCTCCTATCACCTGATTGAAGAGTCCAACATCAAAATGTCCTTCCTCCAACCTATGCAAGAAAGTACCCTCTTGATGCCCGGTGGTTTTGACGAGGAGTTCGTGGAGATCGGCCATTCCCAAACCTATGCAAGTCGTTTCGAATCGTAATGCCTTGCGCAGAATTCTCAGACCTGCGCAGGTCTCCAAGTAGCTGAAACGTCAATGCTGGACCACCAGCATGGCCCTCAGAAGTTCCGCAGGGACTTCGCGCATCGTGCGAGACCATCAAACGGCCCCAAACAACAACCCCCGCTCCTTCGAGCAGGGGCTGTCGACACCAACACGCCGCCAGCCGGCGCATCGTTCCTCGGGCTGAGCCGATCATGTTTGCAGGCTTGCCCCAGCAAAGGCCGGGGTCATTCGCGGGGCTGGCCCACCGTACCGTAGGAACGTCGGATCATGGGCCTTGGTGTGTACCCGACATCTCCTCACCTGGAAGGTGAAGGTGGAGCCGCGTACCAAGGCAATGGCGCTTCGGGTACAGTGTGAAGGTGCCCAAGGAACAGGTGGTGATGTTGGAGTGATCGGCGCGCCGGGAAGACCCTACCGAGGCTGCAACAGCTGCCAACCCGGGGTGACCGCGCCGTTGTCCGTGGCCCCTTGCCAAGCCCTGCCCTGCGCCGAGGTACACGCCCGGTGCCCAAGTCGAGGCATCAAGGTTCGCTGGCACGGTGCGGCTCTGATGGACTTTACGTCCTTGAGCATCCGTCACGAGCAGACCGGCTTCCGTTGATGCGGCGAGCCGGATCACATCCGTGAACGGGTTCGGGCCCATCATCCACTCCATGTTGTCCTCTTCGCGCACCAAGGTTGGTGTGCACTGCTCAGTTACGGTCACTGGAATCGCCGTGAACGTGCTGACCCCATCGAAGAGAACGGGGCCATCATAAGGGATCCCGTTTGAATTTCATCCAGGTCAAAGGGTTCCGACGGTATCGTGAGCTGCTCCTCATTGCAGGTCATGTTCTCTAGGCCAGGTGCGACCACGATCTTGCCAAAGTGCTCCCCTGAGGCAAATTCGTTGGTGCCGAACGAGTACGACCATCCAACACCCGGTCGATGACCGACCGCTGTCAGCTTCCACGCACCGTATGAAGATTCATCACGAAGCAAAGTGGCGGCGGCCAGTGGTATGCCCGTTGAGGCGTCCAACCGCTGGAAGAACGGCGTATACCAGACGGCGTCGTGCAGCACGTTCCCCGCAAGAACAAGTTCGGGCCTATGCTCAATCCGCGTACTTCAACCAAAAGGGTGGCACTGGTGTAATAGCGATGCCATTCGGGAACACCGTTAAAAGCATACTTGCTCACGAAACCAGCCGCGAACGGTGATATGTAATGGTACCCACCGATGTACACATTCTCCTCGCTATCGCATGTCACAGCAACTGGTTTATGGGTCTGGCTCTGTCCGTACGGACTTGATTGCAACCATTCCAGGTCCCCTTCGCTGAAAGCCGATAGACGGATCGCTCTGCCCTGATACTTCCCGTCCCACGATCCTGCAGTCATGCAGTTTGACGGTGATCGCACGGGTCGGCACCCAGCCTGCGACATCGAAGCGCTTGCTCCAGATCGTACCACCATCAGCGTCCAATTTCGCAAGATCGTATGATCCCGCACGGCCAGGCTCACGATGATGTTGCCATACGAATCACGCGCTAGCTCGTTCAACTCGAGGGACTCAGTCCGGACAGGTGACATAACGCGTCCACACCACCGATCCATCAGTTTTCATCCGCACGATGGCGAAGCGGCTAGAATCAGGCGGCCCGGCAATGGCTGATTGATTTGTGGCAAGTCCGGTCACGACGATGGTTGTATCGTTATAGAAAAGGACGTCATCGATGATCTGCATCGAATCGGCGAGCTGGCACCACTGTGGCACATGCTGCTCGTCCATGTACCCAACGAACCACGCACCCGAGCTCCTTCCAGCAAAGGCGATTGCCCCGTTCGAATAGACATCGTGCTCCGATATGTGCGTATACCAATCAGCAGCATCCGCATCGATGAGGAGGTCTTGGCCCGATGTGACCTGAGGTGACAGGAAGACACTGAGTGCGAGACCGACACCAGTAGCACCCGTCAGGGTTCGCAGGGAGTGAAGTGATGCATGCATGTCGGGTGGGATCAGGTATCGAATGTACCCACGAATTGCCCCCAATAAAACAACAACCCCCGCTCTCTCGAGCAGGGGCTGCTGTTCACCAACGCGCCACCGGCGCATTGTAGGTATCAACCGATCAGCGTCTTCGCTGGATCGCTCGCGGGGCTGGGCCCTGCGGCTCCTATGGCGACGACCTTGTACCAGTAGAACTTACCGGTGGCAAGGCCTTCGTCAAGGTAGTTCGCACGGGTAACCGTGGCCACCGCTACAAACTCGCTGTCCTCCGCGCCATCGGGCTTGCGGTACACGATGTAGGTGTACCCGCCGTAGACGGAATTCCAGCGCAATCGGGCCTGGCCCGGGAACTCGGTAAGGTTGGCACGCAGGTCTCCCGGCGCGTCCAACACCCCGATGGGCGTGGGGACCTTGCGCACGTCGAAACCGCTGCTGATGATCTTGGCCTCATCTCCACCGGATACGCTCGTCACGTAACCGGCTTCCTCAATGAGGAGCAGGATCAAGGCAGCCTCCTTCATGCGCTTGTCCAGGTGGGCCGTCTTGCCACCGTCCATGGCTACTACGATGGCGGTCTCCAGCGCACCGCGTGCCGTGGTGATCGTAGCGATCGGCGGCACCGGTGTGGTGAAGTTGGCATTGCCTGTCATCTTCGTTTCCACGAACAGCGCCTTGGCCACCAGCCCTGTGGCGTTGAGTTTCCTCACGCCTGCAACTGCTGTAGTTGGCATCTGTCCTTGTTTAGGTTGCGCACCTTCCCCCCGTCGTAACGGGGGTGCGGTGCGCGTGACTGTTTCCGTATCACGCGGAGCACTGCTGATCCGCGCTTGATAGTGGAACGCGCGAATTGCCGGAAACGCACGTCCAGCGCGGGTTTCAGCGCATCGGCCACAAACCTGAGCACACCAACCGGAACGCCGTTCCCCTGTGCGGGAAATAGCGCTCCTGTGCCGGGCGGCGCCGTTGGCTTGGCGGCGCTCACCGTTCCCCAATTGCGCGATCGCATACACTGCCCGATCACGACCCAGGGCTATCGGGTCATAAACCCGAGTTGGACGTGGTCCGCCATTCGGCGGACCTGTTGAAGGCAACCACGGATGGTCACGGATGAACACGGATACGCATGACTTCGGCACTCACAGGTACTCGCGTCGCGCAAGCTGCTCAGTAGTTGAAGCACATGCACGATATGGTCAGAGCCATCCGTGTTCATCCGTGTCCATCCGTGGTTCAAATTCAAGAAAGCAGGGCCCGCCGTACGGCGGGCGCTCAAGACTCGATGGCCATGGATCGCGGCCAGGTGGGGACCATGGCCTCAGGAACCCTTGGCTTTTCTGCCATTCCTATTGGCTTCTCAGCAAGTCCATATGGACATGGCCGATGGCCATTAGGCTTTGCCCAAAAGACATGTGGACCACCCCGATATCCTTTTGCCATTGACCAAAAGACAAAGGCATTGGCCTTGGGCAAAAGGAAATGGCCTTGGGCAAAAGGATCTTCGGCAAGTCCACTAGGAAAAGCCGCCGGGCCAATAGGCCTTGGGCAGTGGACACCAGGAATTGGCCGAAAGACACATGGCTTTGCCGTCGGGACAGGAGGACCGGGCGAAAAGACACATGGACAAGCGGAAAAGACAAAGGATCGGCAGGCGGGCAGGACTGCTCAGGAAAAGCGCACTGTGTCGTCGAAAAAGCCCTTGTTCAGGAAGTCGTTGTGCGACCCCTCGAACTCGACCTCAACGATGCGGCCGTCGGTATCGAACGTGAACTTGAAGTCAGCCACCTCGCCTAGCGCCCCATTGAAGCCAATGCCCAGGAAAACGAGGCCATCGCGGCCCAGTTCTACATGGAGTTCGAGCGATCCTTCATACTGCAGTTCATTCAAGCCTTTGAACTCGGCACTAAAGACCCCGAGCAGATCAAAGCCCTGATCCAGCCCAGCGTTCACCCCATCGATGGTGGCGTTGCGATCGGGATGGTTCCGTAGCATACGTAACATGCCCACCAGTTCGTCTTCCTCCAGAAGCGACAGGGCCTTCCAGACGAGTTGTTGGGAGTAGGTCAGCGGAGGTAGATCGCGACGGGGCATAGTGTTATGCGGAGAACGAATGTACTTGCGCGGTGGTATACGACCTGCGCGGTCGCG
>JADJTW010000006.1 GCA_016710965.1 Flavobacteriales bacterium | reverse complement strand
CCACCATCCTCGCGCGTTTCGTGGTGCAGCCGTTGGGCACGGGCACGCTCTACGTGGACGATGCCGCCTTCGCGGACATCACCACCGCCGTGCTGAACGCGCCGGTGTCGCTCACCGACAGCATACCGCCGCGCTACTTCGGCATGCACGTGAACAAGTGGGGCGTCCACCAGACCTGGCCGCCCACGGGACACGGCCTGATGCGCCTGTGGAACACCGGCACCACCTGGGCCATCATGGAGCCGTGGCAAGGCGCGCTGCTCGACCCGGACAATTGGATCTATGATCCCGGCGGTACATCGGGTTTCGGTTTCCGCATGGATTACTACGTGGACATGATCGAGGACCACGACCCTGCGATGGACATCGTGTACACCATGGGCAAGAGCCCCAGCTGGGCCGCGCCCAACAGCTGGCTGCCGCCGACGGACATTACGTGGTGGCAGGACTACGCCGCGATCCTGGGCCAGCGCTACCAAGGGCGCGTGCGCTATTGGGAGATCTGGAACGAGGTGGACCAGCTGGACTACGGCGGCAGCCTCGCCGCCCTGCAACAGCTCACCGACAGCGCCGCCAGCACCTTGCGCGCGATCGACCCGGAGAATATGATCCTCTCGCCCAACTTCACCGGCGCGGAGCAGCTCGCGCATTTCCTCAAGGCCGGCGGCGGCGACAACGTGGACATCATCAGCTGGCACCACTACCCCGGCCGCATGCCCGAGGAGATGGTGCCGGAGATCATCGGCGTACGCGATGTGATGGCGCGCTACGGTCAAGGCGACAAGCCGCTGTGGAACACCGAGGGCGCCGTGACCTTCATGGATGGAATGAGCCTGTCCGTGGAAGAACAAGCCGGTGCCGTGTCGCGCGCCTACCTGGTGCAATGGTCCTTCGGCGTGGAGAATTTCTCCTGGTATTGCTGGGACATCTTCGGCGGCAACAACGATTACGTGGACCTGAGCTACTCGCTCACGCCGGCGCAATACGACAGCATCACGCCACCTGGCATCGCCTACCAGCAGACGGCGCTGTGGCTGAAGGGCGCCACCATGCAATCGCGCACAGTAGCCAACGGCGTGTGGACCATCGCGCTCACGCGTCCCGGAGGCTACCAGGGCTGGGTGGTCTGGCGTCCGGATGGCGCGGCGGCCTTCGATGTGCCGTCGGCGTGGAGCATCGGTTCCGTGCGCGACCTCGCGGGCGGCACCACGGCCTTCGGTGGCGGGGTGCTCACCATCGGTGTATCACCGCTCTTGCTGGAGCAGGGCAGCGCGAACGCGATAGCGCAAGCATCCGAGTTACCACGTTGCACCGTGTTGCCCAACCCGATGCGCGATGGCTGCCACGTGCGTTGGAGCACTGCGGGTGCTGCGGAGGTGGAGCTGCGCGATGCGCTCGGCAACATCATTCGCCATTACCCCACCGTGCAGAGCAACCTCTTCCTCCCGCGCGGCGATCTGCCAGCGGGCTGCTACACGATCGTGGTGCGCAGTGCCGGTGAAGTGGTGGGGACGGCGCGGGTGGTGGTGATGTGAGGGTTGTGCTCCAACGCACTCCTACGCATCGCGATGCTCGCGATGCATATTTTCCCTGATCATAGGTTTCGAGGAAGCAGATCAATACTTCCTTCCACCTTTTTGAGGCCAAAAAGGTGGAGCCAAAAAGGCCCCACGATCAAAGCAGCGGCTGGCGCACGCGCATGGCCCCCGCCACTAGCGGCGCAAAGCCGCTGCCGCGCTGATCGTGGACAGCCACCGCACCCTGCGCCTTAGCTGGTCGCAGATAACGGTGCGGTGGGATGTTGCGCCGAAATGCAAGAACCAAGATCAGGCCTGGGGCATGAGCCGCATAGGCGAGCGACGATGCATAGGTCCGCGAAAAAGAGCGACCCTGCTTCGGCTTCATCAACACCCACGCGCATAAGCACTGGCGCGGAGTGCGGTGGGTGTCCACCCCAGCCTTCGCCGGGGCGGGCTCCCAGCGCGGCCGCGCCCGGCTCGGGGAGCCTGTGCTGCGGGCCTTGTGCGAGCCGGGCTCGGCTTTGGCCGTGGTTGATCTTGGCGGAAGCCCCGCAGAATTGATGCGGGGTTCATGGGAAAAGGAAGAAGAAGAAAATGACCTACGCACGTGGCTTCGCGCAGGGTCCTCATGGACAAGAGACCTTGTCGTGTTGAAAACCTCAGGATCTATTTCGAGAGGACCCCCAAAGGCGGGAGGGTGAATGGAAGAGGGGCTCCGTAGAGCCCCTCTCCCATTGTCCACTAACGCGTTCAGTCCTTCACGAACCGCGCATTCGCCACGGAGCCGTCAGTTGCGATGGCCCGCAGCAGATAAGCTCCCGTGGGCAGGGCGCTCACATCCATGCGCACGGTGCTGGTGCGCGCGCTGGTACGCAGCAGCACCCGGCCGTCCATGGACAGCACCTCCACGAGGGCGCTGTTCTGCGGCAGTTCGGCAGCGAGCTGATCGCGCACCGGGTTCGGCCGCAGGCCCATGATGCTGAACTGTTCGCCGATGCCCACGCTCATCTCCGTGACCAGCACCGCGGTATTGGTGCGGATGGGATCGTTGAAGTCGAAGTAGATGTCGGCCGTGTTCGGTATCCCGGTCAACACCGGCAGGCCGCTGATCGGCTTCAGGCGGAAGCTCACGAAACCCTGGCTGCCCAGGAGATCGCTGGTGCTGTCGGGGAGCATGATATTGGCGAAGGTGAAGGACAACACCCGGCCGGTGAGGATCTGTGCAGTGAACGGGTGCGAGGCCCCCAGGATCTCCAGCGACACCATGTCAAGGAGGTCGGAAATGGTATCGTTCACCGTCACGTTGATCGCCTCGGCCGTTCCGGTGTTCTGGAAGCGCACGGTGTAATCGATGTACGTGTCGATATCGAGGAAATAGTACGCATCGCTCGCTTGCGAACTGGTGCGCGCGAGCTTGTCGTTCGGGTCGTAGGAGTTCACCACGGTGCGCGTGATGCTGTACGTGTCATTGCTGGGGTCGCTGTCCACAGGTGTGGGGGTCACCGTTGCCGTGCCGGTCATGGTGGTGCCGATCAGCGCGGGGATGTTGGGCACCGCGAGATGCACCTCGTAGGTCACGCTCTCGAACGGCGCCAGTGCGAGCGCGGTCCACTGCACATGGCCCGCAGCCACCCAGGCACCTCCGCCCTGTGCACTGGTGAACGTGAGGATGGGGTCGTAGTTGAGATCAACGACGAGATCGCTGAACGCGTAAGGACCATCGTTCTGCACCGTCACCCAGTAGCTCACCGCGAAGCCCGGACGATGCACGCCGGAATAGAGCGTTGCGCGCACATCCGGTCCGAAGGTGGGCTCCGCCGCTAGGTCGATCGTGGCCGATGGCGTCACCGCATCCAGGGTGAAGGGAGCGGGAAGCGCCGGGCAGAGGATGTCGTAGTTCGCGAACGTCGCATCCAGGTCGTAGCTCCCGTAGAACAGCTCGGTCGCGTAGGTGCCATCGATGGCCGTGAGGGCATAGTTGCCGCCGGGGCCGATCTCCAGCACGCGGTACGGCAGACCGGGATCCGTGGCATCCTGCACGCAGTTCGCGTCGAGGTCGGCGTACGCCACCCCGCTCACGCTTCCGCAGGGATCGGTGGAAACCGGCACGATCACCTCGAAGGTGGCGGAGCAATACCCGGTGGTGCCCGGTGGCGTGGGCTGGCCTCCGATGTTCGCGAAGACCTGGTAAGTGCCCGCAGGGATGTTGGTGATCGTGTACGGGTTGGTGGATTCCACGTAGTAGGATCCGCTCGGTCCCGTCACAATGATCGAATCCACCTGGCTGAACTCTATGGTGAGCGATCCGGTGCTTCCACCCGGGCAGCTTCCCGTTACCGAGGAGGATATCAGCGCCGGGGCCATGGGTCCGACTACATCCAGCGGGCCGAAGGTTCCGGCGCAGCCTGCATCGTCGGTCACGGTAACGGTATAGGTCTCGCCAGCGCACAATTGCGAGATGTACATGCCGTTCGGGGTGGCATTGCCCACCGGGCCGGGCGGGTCGAAGGTGGTGACGTACGGGTTCACTCCGTTGATGGGAAACCAGTAGTAGAACGCACCATCACAGCCGCCGTCGCATGACCACGCCGGGCCGCCGGGAACGAAGGAGAGAAAGAGGTCGGGCGTGAGGATGATCTCGGCATCGACCACCAACTGATCCGCATTGCTGTCGGTGATCGTGACCGTGTACAAGCCTGGGGGCGCATCGGTGATACTGGTAGTGCCTTGTCCGGTGGGCGGCGTGGGCGACCACAGGAAGGTGTACGGCGCGAGGCCGCCCCATGCCGAAAGGACAATGCTGCCCGTGGTATTGCCGCAGGTGGCGTGCTGGATGTAGGTGACCGCCTGCAGCTGTTGAGCGTGCGCGGCCATCACGAGGACGACTGCCCACAAGGCGAGTACGATTCTTTTCATGTTCGGGGTTTTGGTGCTCGGGTAGGACGCTCACATGAGCCGTGAAAGTTGCCCCGCCGCATCCGCTATTGCAGGGGCTTGGTCCTACTCCCGCACCACCCGCGCACACACCCCGTTCAGCAGCACGGTGTACACCCCTGGTGCAAGCCCCGGAAGCGGGATGAACTGCTGCCCGGCCACCGCACGCGCGTTGGCCACTTCACGGCCTGCGGCATCCACCAAGCGCAGCAATCCGCCTTGTGGTGCGCTGAGTTGGAGCACATCGGTGAGCGGGCCTGCGCGGAAGAGTTCGCGTTGCGCGGCATCGATGCCGGTGCTGTTGTACACGAAGTCGGCCGAATTGCTGAAGCAGCCATCGGCATCCACCACCAGCACGGTATAGGTGCCGTTCTCGGTGGCGGTCCAACTCTGCTGCGTGCCGCCGGGGAGGAATGCGCCGTCGAGGTACCACTGGTAGCTCACGCCCGCAGGGTTCACGGTGAGCGTGGCGCCGTCCTGCGTGATCACCGGCACAGCGCCAAGCGTGGTTACACCGAAGCCGGAACTGTAGCTGAAGTACGCATCGTTCACCGTTAGGGTGATGGCAGCCGTGCCGGGAATGTTATCCGACAAATTGCTGATGCTGATGGCGAAGGTGGTGGCGTTCAACTGCTGCACGCTGATGTCGGCATTGTCCACCACGTTCTGGTCGCTGCTGGTGACGACGGGGCTGCCCACGGGCACGCCCGCGTTGGTCACGATCACGTTCACGGCGGGCATGCCGATGTCGCGGCAGAAGGGCTGTGGCAGCGGCAGGGTGAAGACCGCATCGTCGTCGCGGTTCAGGATGGCGAAGTTCTCCGGCCCCATGGCGGCGTACGCGGGATCGGCGGTGGATGCGTTCATGGTGGCCACGAGGGAGAGGCTGATGTCGCCGTCATCCAGCGGATCATCGAGCCCCGTCACGGTCACGTTCTGCGGCACATTCTAGTTGTTGCTGGTGAAGGTCAGCTGCGCTACGTTGATGCTGGCTTCCGTGGCATCGTTCACAGCGAGGTCCACTACCACGTTGCCGGTGGGCTGCGTGCCCAAGCGCAGTTCCACCACGCCGGTGGTGCCGGTCTCGTTCACTACGGTGGCGGAATTGCTTCCCGCTTGCACGCCGGGGAAGCTCACGCCGCTGTATGCGCGCGCGTTGATGCCCTGCGTGTCGCCCTGGAAACCGTTGCCCTGCCACACCACCACGAAGCCACCGTCGGCGCGCTTCTCTACGGCGGGGTACGCCTGCACGCCGGCGATGGTGGTGTTGAGCACCTGCACGCCGCTGTTCTGGAAGTTGTAGTTGCTGGCGTAGAAGCCGCGCACGTTGTAGTTCTCGGTGTCGTTCAGGCTGGTCCATGTGCCCATCACGATCACGAAGTCGCCGTTGTCGAAGAGCGCGCACTCGCTGGTGTAGTAGGCGTAGCTGCTGCTGAAGACGCCCGTAGTGCCCATGATCGTGGCGCCATTGCCGTCCAGGATCCAGGCTTGGAAGACGTCGGTGCCGTTCACGCCCCACTTGGTGCTGATGAGGATCTCGTCACTGGCATTGGTGCTCACGTCGATGCAGTTGAGCGAGCTGTTCTGCTGATAGACCAGCGTCTCGTTGATCTGCGCGAGCAGGTCGGCATCGAAGGTCTTGCGATAGATGTGCTGCGGGTAGTTGTCGCGACCGAAGATGGCCACCAGGGTGCCGTCGTTCTTGTAGCGGATGTTAGGGTGGTCGTAGTCGTTGGCGGCGTTCTCGGTGGCGAGCACTGCGGGTCCGGTGAAGCTATTGATGCCCAGGTCGTAGCTGCGGATGTACAGCGCATCGTTGCCGGTGCCGTAGAGCAGCGTGAGGGTATTGCCGCGGATGGCGAGGTCCCATTGCGTGCTGCCATTCAGGTCGATGACGGCGCCCAATGTGTTGTCCGCTTCCAGCACGCGCATGAAGAGCCCCGAAGCGGTGTTCCACGCAATGATGAAACGACCGGCCGTCCAGTAGGCCACCTTTACCACGTACTGCTCCTGGTAATTGCTGCCGGTGGCCACGAGCAGCTCGTTGCTGATGGCGATGTGCGCGCTGTTGTAACGGCGGAAGTAGATGCTAGCGGTGTTGTCGTCCTGCAAGTTGCTCTTCCACACCACCACGTAGTCGTCGCTGGGGCCCATGGCCAGCTGCGGCTTGTACTGGTCGCTGGGCACGTTCTGGTTCACGCGGAACTCGCTGGTAACGGCGTTCCAGTTCTGGGCACTTGCGAATGCGGGTAGCAGGGCGTAGAGGAAGAGGATGCGGCGCATGGCGATGGTGTTGCGTGCAAGGTCGGGTTTCCTTCCACATGGACGGGCACACAGAGCGGCCGCCGTGCAGTATTGAGGGTCGGTGGTGCTGATCGAGCGCGGGCGGATGAACGCTGGCAAGGCGTAACGCCGGAAGACCTGCTGACCGGAGGCAGGTCCTCGGAGCGGTGATCCCGCCCTTCGGGCGATCTCACCAGAGCCAAGTGATCGCATCGGTGAGACCCCGGCCCGCGCTCGCAGAGCCTCGCTTGGCCGGGGTAACGGACAACCCAAGCAACACAATGGCCCGCTATCGCATCTTGCTGCTGTGAAGGAGCACGCCATCCCCGTCCACCACCTGCGCTCGCGCATCCCCACCCGCGTTGAGCACATCGCGCCCGCGAAGACCGCTGTGAACAACGGTGTGCATCGGCACGATTTCCACGAGCTCTTCTTCTTCGCGAACGGCAGCGGGGAGCACATGATCGATCTGGAACAGATCACGGTGAAGGCACCGTGCATGCACGTGGTGGCGCCCGGGCAGGTACACCAGTTGCAACGCTCCGCCGACATGCAAGGGCTGGTGGTGATGTTCGGCACAGATGCGCACTTGGGGCAGGGCCATGCCGCGCGCGCCGAACTGTTCGCCCACGCCGACGGATCGCGCGCCTTCGCGCTGGACAGCGCACAGTTGCGCGAAGCACAAGCGCTGGTGCAACAGATGCAGGCCGAGATCGATCGTTCCGAAGGTCCAGTGGCGGAGATCGTGGAAGGCTACCTGGGCATCCTGCTGATCAAGTGCGCGCATTGGGCGCGCGAAGGCCGCACTGCGCCCGCTGCGCAGGAGGGCACGAACGATGTGGTGCGCCGCTTCATCGAACTGGTGGAGCGCGGCTACATCACCGAGCGCCAGGTACACCACTACGCCGGGCAACTGGCCGTGAGCGCCGACCACCTGAACGAACTGGTGAAGGCCCGGCTGGACTGCACCGCCAGCAAGGTGATCCAGGACCGGCTCTTCCTGGAAGCCAAGCGACTGCTGCTGCATGCGGAGATGAGCATCAAGGAAGTGGGCTATGCGCTCAACATGAGCGATCCCGCCTACTTCACGCGCTGGTTCAGCAAGATGGACGGCCGCACACCGGCGGACTACCGCACGCACATCCGGGATTTGTACAAGGGCTGACGGGGATCGTCCATTGGTGCCGCCCTAAAGCGTGGGGACCTTTGGTGCATCATTCGAACAGCCATGAAACGCATCATCCTTCTTCCCGCGCTCCTCTTCTCCGGTGTCCTCGCCGCGCAATCAATTTGCGACAGCATGCACATCGCGGGCATCCAGTACGCACCCTTCGGCGATGGCTTCCACATCCAGTTGCACAACGGCAGCACGCAGTTCTTCAGCTACCCCACCTTCGAGGTGGTGGATGCGGACGGTGATACGCTCAACGAGGGCTTCTTCAACTTCTTCGGCATCGCACCCGGCGATACGCAGTTGCACCAGGTGGCGCTGCTGCCACCACTGCCCACTTCGCCGTTCACCGGAACGCTGGTGCTCAGTTTGCTCACGATCGATGGAGAGAGCACATGCAGCTTCGACATGACCGAAGTGGACCTCTGTCCCACCGAAGCCTGCATCCCCTTGCAGGTGTACGCCTACCAGCAAGGCGGCAGCCCCGTAACAACGGACCTGGACTGGAGCGTGTCCGATGCCGACAACACCGCACTGGCGAGCGGCGTGCTGCACATCGACGAGATCGGCTTCGGCTACGCCGTGGCGGACCTCTGCCTGGCACCGGGTGCCTACACCTTGCACATGGCGCAAGCCGTGGCCGCGGGCAACATCATCCAGGTGGGCATGACACAGAACAGCTTCGCCTACACCGATGGCACCAACGCCCAACTGCCCATCGGCGGCAGCGTGGACCATCCGTTCAACTTCTTCGCGCCCTGCGCGGATGACGCACAGGCCATCGCCACGCACACGCCGCAAGCACCAACGCTCGTCGTGGATGGACGGACCCTGCGGGTGAACACGAACGACGGAAGTGCGCTGGGCAACATGATGCTCCTGGATGGCACGGGCCGCGTGGCGCGTACCATCACCACCAACGCGAGCACTACCTTTTCGGACCTCAACGGTTTCGCATCCGGCATTTACATCCTGCGTCCGCTGGACGCGAAGAACACGTGGCCAGCAATACGCTTCATCCTCAACTGATCGCCATGAACAAGACCTCCCTCCCCGACCGCATCCGCGACCTGGACCGCCGCAAGTTCCTGAAGTCGGGATCGCTGCTCACGCTGGTATCGCTGGTGTTGCCGCAGCAGCTCTTCAGCAGAACAGCTCCGACGCCCGCCGCGCTGGCTGGCGGCGGCTGCGATCCCACCAGCGATGACATCCTGGGCCCCTACTACCTGCCCGGCTCACCGGTGACCACCTTGGTGGCGCAGCCCAACGAACCCGGCGACCGCCTCTACATCAGTGGCACGGTGCTCAGCAGCGATTGCGTGACACCCGTGCCCGGTGCGACCATCGAAGTGTGGCAGGCCAACGACGCCGCCGTGTACGATACCTCTGCGGCCTTCAACCTGCGCGCCACCTTCAGCAGTGATGCCAATGGTGCGTACGCCTTCGAGACCATCATGCCCGGTCCCTACCTCAACGGAGCGCAATACCGTCCGAAGCACATCCACTTCCGTGTGAACAAGCCGGCCTTCCCGGAACTGATCACGCAGCTCTACTTCGAGGGCGACCCTTACATCCCCGCCGATCCATGGGCCTCGCAACCCGATGCTGCGCAACGCATCATTCCGCTGGTGGCCCTCGGCGGTGGTGAACAGGAAGGCGTGTTCGACATCGTGCTCGATGGCCAGACCTCCATCAAGCCCAATCGTTTCGGCACCGATGGCGACCTGTTACCGGTACATCCGAACCCCATGCGCGAGCTCTGCAACATCCACTTCAATGTATTCCACCCTGCTCGCGTGTCGATCCACATCGCCGACCTCAACGGCCGCGTGCTCATCACCTTGCTCGACGAGGCGAAGACCCAAGGTCGCTACACCACGCAATGGGATGGCCGCGATGTGGCGGGCGGCAACGTGAGCGCAGGAACCTACCTCTGTCTCTTCCAGATGGATGGCAGGGCTGTGAAAGCGCAACGGATCGTGCGGGAGTGACGCCATCAGCACCACAACGAAATGGGTGTCGCTCGCGGGGCGTCTGATAACGGAATACCCTGCGCTGGTTTGACATACGATCACGCTGGGCCTCGCCCGCCTTCGCGCTCCAGGCGCTGGAAGGCGACGGCCGCAGCATCACCGCCGTTCTCACCTTGAGCACAGGTCTCGATGCCGGAAGGGTTACGGACCTCCTGCTAGCGCGCTCCATGATCGATCGCGCGAGCAGGTAGCACACCGTGCTTTCCGCTCCCTGGTTCAAGTTCACGTTGTGCTCCTCCAGCCCATCATAGCAACCGCCGGATGCCCTGTTGTACATCACCTGCGACAAGTGATTGCGACCGAGGAACCACTCGAACGCGATGTTCATTTTCCGGTGGTGCTCCTCTTCACCGAACACCTCATGGAAGAGCGCGAGCGCGGAGATGGTGTAGGCCGCATCGATGGGCTGCTCGCCGAACGGATGCGGTTCCCTGTCGGGTTCCAACCACGTGCGGTTGGAGATGATGCGCAGCATGTCGTTCTTGAACATGCAACCCAGGAGGAATTCGAAGGTGACGCGCGCCGTTTCTCGGAACGCCACGCGCCCGGTCTCCAGGTAGGCGAGCAACAGGGCCTCCGGGAGCACGGCGTTGCCGTACGTGAGAATGGGCTCGAACCATTTCCATCGCCCGACGGCCGAGGATCGGTAGCCGTTCAACAGGCGCTGGGCAGATCGATCGATGAGATCCGTGATGCGTTGGTCCTTCTTCACGGAATTGTACGCGTGCAGGCCCTTGATCGCGAAGCCGATGGCCCTTGGTGAAGTGAGATCGCCCAGCCATGGCAGGCAAGCCCAGAGCGCATGCTCCGCATGGCTCACCGCATCGGTCGGTAGCACATGTTCATGGGCAACACACACACCCAGTGCCCACACCGCACGACCGTTGCTATCCTCCAGATTCTCCGCTCCGTTCTGTGGCGTGAAGTCGCCATGATGGTCCATGTAGTTCAAGAACCGCCCGTCCTTCTGCTGGCAATGGAGGATGTGGTCCAGGTATCGTGTGGCACAGGTGGTGTCGCGCAGCGAGGCGGGCTCATTGTGCGCGTGCATGCATACAGCAATGAGCGCGCGGGCGTTGTCGTCGAGGGTGTGGCCGGAGGCGAGGTCGGGTTCGCTGATGTCGCAGAACTGCACCATTCCGATGGGGCGCGTGAGCCGGCGAATGTGCTTCAACGTTATCGGCGGCCATTGGAAGCGGAGCTGTTCCGTCCTGTTCATCCGCCGCGCGAATGTTCGTGCGTGCGCGATGGCGACATTGTCCCAAGCGGTGACGCGCATGCGGTGCAATGCGTTGCGTCCCATGCGGTCCATACGCTCCGCATCGGCCAGCAGGTCGCTGGCGGCATGCGCGAGCTGCTCAGGGCTGTTGAAGTCGATCAACACTCCCGTGCCTTCATCAAGCACCTCCACCGCATGCGGAATGCGCGTGGAGATCACCGGGCAGCCGCAGGCCATGGCGTATGCGAAAGTGCCGCTGACGGCTTGCTCCGGGTCCTTGGAGGTGAAGAGGTAGACGTCCGTGAGCTGCAGATGCTCCAGCAGCTCATCGAGCTCCAGATACCTGTCCACGAACTTCACGTGGTCCCGTAGCCCGAGCGCCTCCACCTTGCGCAGCAACGTGTCCCGGTACTGCTCACCCTCCTGGCGCACCACTTCCGGATGCGTGCGACCGAGCACCAGGTAGAGCACGTTGGGGATCCGCTCCTTGATCATCACCAGTGCATCCAGCGCGGTCTCGATGCTTTTGTTCGAACTGAGCAATCCGAACGTGGAGAGCACTTGCCGGTCCTCCAGCCCGTACTTCTTCTTCATCCGCTGCTTGTCCCGCCACGTTACCGTGTGCGTTCCATGCGGGATCACGCTGATCTTTTCGTTGCTGACGCCGTACTCCTCGCGCAGGATGCGTGCGGAGCGTTCTGTGAGCACGATGATGTCGGTGGATGCACCGGCCAGGGCACGCATCATCTCCAGACGCTCCGGCCCTGGTGCCGGCAGCACGGTGTGGAAGGTGATGGTGACGGGCTTGTGGATCGCCTGCATGAACCGCAGGAGATGATCTCCCCGTCCGCCATTGTAGAGGCCGAACTCATGCTGCACCCACACGATCTTGATGCGCGGGTCGTGATCCACCTCGAACGCGAGGCAGGCGTGGTCTTCCGGATCCGACGTGTTCAGCACACGTGTCACCTCCCCGGGATAGTTCCGCAAGATGGGCGTGTCCTCCAAGGCACACACCACATAACGGAAGGGTGCGCTGAAGGTGCGGTTCAATGCCGTGACCAGGTCCTGTGCGTAGGTGGCGATGCCGCAAACGCGTGGCGAATAGGAAGTGAGGACCAGGATCCGGTCCGATGCGATGATCTTCATGAGGGGTTCTTCTTCAACTGTTCAAGGAGCGCGGGCAGATCCACGGAAGCAACGGCCACGCGTTCATCCGCCGCACCGTAATAGATATACAGGTCATCATCGAACACCACGGCACCGGAAGGGAACACGATGTTCTTCACGTAGCCTTCCTTCTCATACGGTTCCCGGGGCGAGATCAACGGGCGCTTCAATCGCCCGATCACCTTCAGTGGATCATCGCGATCGAGCAGTGCCGCGCACGCGTGGTACACGAAGCCGTGCGGCGTGTCCTCGGCCGAGTGGTAGATGAGGAGCCAGCCCTCAGCGGTCTCGATCGGTGGCGCACCCCCACCGATGTGGCTGGACTCATGCGGCAGCAAGGGATCCATGACGATATGCCGGTTCAGGTCCATGAGATAGTCCTCCCAGAATTTCCGGTCCAACTCCTTCGGATCATCGAAAAGGACCAGTTGTATGCCGGGATGGATGCGATGCAATAGCGCGAACCTGCCGTTGATCTTCCGTGGGAAGAACATCAGGTTCTTGTCCCAGACCAGCAGCTTGTCCGCCATGTCCTCCCCCAAGCCATGCTCCTTCAGCATCTTGTAGTGGAAGAGGTACTTCTGGTTGAGATCAGGGCAGCAGTCGATCAACTTCTTGAACTCACGGTAGGTGAACTTCGGGGTGATCACCGGGTGCTTGATGAAGGTCTTCAGGTCCTTTGATGTGGCGTACGCGCCCAACGCGTTCATTCGATCGTACACGGTGTATGTCATGTAATACAGGTCGCCGATCTTCACGATGCGCGGGTCCTCGATGCCCTGTGATTCGTGCGCGTGCTCGGGGATCATCAGCGGCTTGTCCGCACGCATGGCCACGATGCGCGGGCCGTTCAGGATGCAATGCCCGATGGTGGAATAGTTGCCGTGGCGCACGGCCCGGTAGAACATGTGTACCTCCTTGCCCACTCGTATGCACGCCGGATTCAGCGCGCCCGCGTTCTCGAAGCCCTGGTTGCTCTTGTCCAGGACAACACCATGGCGATGCACCACCAGGTCGGCTTGCATGTGGGTCGTTGGTCGTGGTTCCATTTGCTCGTACTGGCCGAAGACAACTGTGACCTGCAGCAGTTCAATTGCTGCACCATGAAGCAGCATTCGCCAGACTTCCGCTCCCCGGCGGAGATCCGTCAGCGACGTCGATGGTGGGGTCGAAAGGAACGGGCAACCAATGCCCCATTGCGGGCGGAATATCCACGACGTGGCACCGAGGGATGATGCTTCCTGGTGGTCACCTGCCCGTTCCCACACCAAAGATGGCGCATCCCGTGGCGTCGGATACGCCCTCTCAGCGTGAATGGGTGGTATGTTGCTGGGCTTCAGGTCATAGTTGATGCCACCCTCGGACCAACAGACGACAACCGCGGTTCCGTCGCGTCCGCGATGGAAGCGCAGGTTGAGGCGTGTCCTCTTGTGGGCGTTCCTGCTTCCACCAGCTCTTGTTGCTCTTGTGGTGGTGCTCGTCTACCTGCCACCGGTACAGGACTTCATCCGAGCGAAGGCGGTAGTCATGATCGAAGAGAAGATCGGGACGCCGGTGCGCCTTGATCGGTTCGCGTTGCGCTTCCCGGCAGGTGTGGCGCTCGATGGCTTGTTGGTCCTCGATGAAAGCGGAGATACGCTCCTGTATGCGGGCGAAGTGGAAGCGAAGCTCAGCCTCAGCGCGCTGGTGGACGGCCGTATCGAACTGAGCGGATCGAAGCTCGCGCATGTGCGGGCCGTGATCGATCAGCGGACCGACACCACCTTCAACTTCACCTATATCATCCGCGCGTTCTCCGGAAACAAGATGAAGGAGGCGGTGCCAGATAGCGCGGCACCCATGCCGTTCTCCATGACCGGCATTCTGCTGGAAGACGTCAGCCTGGACATGACGCTGGCACCAAGTGGTCTAGGCATGCGTGTGCGCTTGGGCAAATTGGACGTGGAACTGGATGCCATGGACGCAGGCGCCACCCTGTTCCATGTCGCGGGGATCAACATCGCGGACACACGCGTTGACATGCGCACGGCGCCGAAGCCATCGGAGCCCGATACCTATCCCGATCTGAAGAACCCGTTCACGAGCCTCGATATCACGTTGGAGGAAATGGGGTTGCAGAACGTGGCGTTCAGCCTCGTGAACACGATCAGCGGCGACAGCTTGTGGTTGAGCGTTGCGAAGGGTGCGGTGACTGTGGACAGCGTGGCACTGGCACGCCAGTTAATGCACTTCGCTTCGCTCGAAATGAAGGGTGCCCGGTTCGGGACCTTGTCGCGCTTAGACACGCTACCACGTGGCACGGAAACCACCGCGCCGCCCGCCTGGCTTGACCAGAACGATGGCTTCCGCTACTGGGTGCGCGGCTTGGACATCCGCCTGCGCGATGCGACCATCATCGACAGTGACTTCCAATTGCACAAAGGCAGCGTAGCCAAGGCGGCCGAGCTGCTCGATCCAGCGCACATGGTGCTCACGAACGTCGCGCTCGAAGCGGAGGACCTCGTATTCAATGACCAACGGGTCGCAGCGGTCATCAAGCGATTCACTGCGACCGGAGGCAATGCAGAGAAACTCAACGCCGCAATGCGGATGAGCGCTACACCTGCAGAACTGCGCTTGGAAGATGGCGTGGTGGCGTTGTCGGGAACGGAAGTGAGCTTCTCCGCAACCGCGACGCCCGGCGATCTCAGCACCGCGTATCGCGCACCGAAGGCAGTGCCGCTGAATGGGCTGATCATCGCGAACATCGACCTTCATCTGCTTCCGGCCTTGTTGCACCAAGCGGGTGTCAGCCTGCCGAGGACCATCAACGTGCGTGAGGTCTGGGACACGCATATCGCCTTCAGCGGAACCGCGCAACGCGCCGATACACTGCGCGTGGACTTGATCGGCGACCAGGGCACCATCGTGCATCTCACGGGTCAAGCGGAAGACATGGCGAGCATCCTGCAGAGCAGCTTCCGCGCAGACCTGCACGAGATCAGGCTGGGCGACGGGCTTCGGGAGATCCTTCGCGCCTACGTGCCTCCCAAGGTTCCAGTGCCGGACCGCCTTGCGGGAAGCGTAGTCCTCACCGGAACGCAGAACGCGATGGATGCCGCTGTCGATCTGCAAAGCGATCTCGGTGATGTGAAAGGGAAGATCGGCGCTTCCGGGCTTGGCGCGCGCATGCCCGACGCGCTCCACGCTGACCTCACCATCGCGAACGCCGCGCTCGGTCGCTTCGCAGCCGACACGGCCATGGGTGCGTTGAGCGCGCATGTGCTCGTTGATGGACAGGCGCTCAACACCGCACAGCGTTCGGGCCGTATCGAAGTCGCACCCACGCATTGGCGTTATCACGGTCAGGAGTTCGGCGGATCGCAGCTCATGGGCCGTGCGGAAGGCGATTCGGTACACGCAGAGGTGATCACCACCGCACCTTCCCTTGCGGTGGTGCTGCGTGCTGATGCGCGCTGGCCCGTGGGCAGTGACACCATTTCCGGAGCGGTGGAGCTGCGCGTGGATCGCCTTGGGTTGAAGGACATGGGATGGTACAAACATCCTTTGAACGTCCAAGGCGAATGGCAGGGAACCGGCACGTACTCCATGGATGGCTTTGTGGAGCTGGCACTTGAGGGCGACAGTGTGCTGCTCTTCAACAACGAGCGTTCCTTCCGCTTCGAGGAGTTCTCAATGCAAGGAAGGCTTGCCTCGGACTCCACACTGTTCGTGCTCGAGAGCGACGCACTGGAAGTGGAATACCACACCAATGTCCCGCCCGACAGCTTGATGCCACGAACGCGCACGAAGCTGTTGAGCTTCTTCCGCGCCGATACGACCCTCATCCCAGCACCCGGTTCGCACATGGACCTGCGCATTGCGCTGCCGCGCACCGAATGGCTCACAGGCCTCGTGCTGCCCGGGTTGAAAGCCATTGAACTGAAAGACTTCAGCGGCCACTACGACAGCGATGCCGATGTGTTCCGCACGACCATCGATCTGCCATTGTTGCGGTACGAGGACATTGCGCTGTCCGGACTAATCGTAGGAGCCGATGCGAAAGGCCATGCGCTCGATGGCTCCTTGCACGTGGACAGTGTCCGGTACAACGACTTCCACATCGCCGGGCTCACGGCTACCGCCACATCCGGGCCGGGCACATTGCACACGGCACTGAAGATCCAGGAAGAGGATGCGCCACCCAAGTATGTGGTGCCGATCGACTTCCAGCGCGCTGGCGGCGAGGTCACGGTGCACATCGGAGAAGGCCTCGTGCTTGACAGTTCCACCTGGACGGCGGATCCATTGAACGCACTGCGCTTCACCAAGGCGGGGCCGATGGCGGAGCACTTCATCCTCACCAGCGGTGATCAGCGCGCCGAGCTGGTAACGGACGCGGCGAGCACCACCGTGCAACTGGAGCGTTTCAACATGGGCGCCTTCTTGAACATCGTCTCCACCACCGACAGCGTTTCCCTTGTGAACGGCGAACTGACAGGCGAGGTGGTGCTCCCGCTGAACGATCGCGCGCCTCTTCGAGCGGACCTCCGTATTCATGATCTCATGGTCCAGGGACAGCTATTGGGCGACCTGGTGATCGATGCCAGTGGAACCGGCACGAACGTGTACGACGCCACCGCGCGTTTCGAGAACGGCACCAACGAATTGGACGCGAAGCTCCACTACGACGGGAGCCGCCGACCACCGGACATGGAAGCGCACGCGGACATCGGCCTTACCGATCTCTCCTTCCTGAAGCCCTTCACCACGAGCGTGCTGTACGACCTCGGTGGCGGCCTCAAGGGCTCGGTTGATTGGAGAACGTACAACGGTAGCAAGAGCGTGCGAGGCGACCTCACCTTCACCGATGCGGTGCTGGGCGTTAAGCGCACCGGTGCGCGCTACACTTTGAAGAAGGAACGTGTCCTCGCCGATGCCACCGGTTTCACCTTCAATGACTTCACGGTGCTGGACAGCCTGGGCAACGCCTTCGTCCTGCACGGCCAGGTGCTCACCACCGACCTCTCGAGCATGCGCTTCGATCTGGGCCTGCGCACCGATTCGTTCCAGCTCGTGAACAGCGCAGCAGCGAAGGACGCGCTCTTCTACGGCGATCTCTTCGCATCGGCGGATGTACGCATAACCGGCACCGATAGGGAACCCATCGTGAAGGGCGAACTGGGCATACTCGCCGGCACGGACCTCAGCGTGGTGCTGCCCGGCAGCGAGGTGCGGCTGGTGGCGAGCGAAGGCATCGTGGAGTTCACCACGGACCTTGCCGGGACCGATACCTCGCGCACAGCTACTGATGAAGAGCGCCTGCGCGATTCGTTGCGCGCGCACCTCCCCAAGATCGACCTGGACCTGCGCATCCGTGTGGATGACAGGGCATCGTTCGCCATCGTGCTCGATCCCGTGACCGGTGATCAGGCCACCTTCAGGGGCGATGGCGATCTGCGCTTCCGGTACGACCCGAACGGAAGGATGTACTTGAACGGCCCGTTCACCATTCGCGAGGGCGGCTATACCCTGGAGTTCTACGGGCTGGTGAAGAAGCGCTTCGATCTTGTGTCCGGCAGCCAGGTGGTGTGGGAGGGCGATCCCGTCGCGGCGCGTATGGACATCAAGGCCCGGTACATGTCGCAGAGCGCCGCGTATCCGTTGGTTGCAAATGCGAACGGCGGGTTGGGCGAAGCCGAACGCAACCGATTGGCGGCGCGGCTTCCCTTCGAGGTCATCATCAACATCGATGGTGCCATGAAGAAGCCCGATATCACCTTCGGCATCGACCTCCCGCGCGAATACCGCAACAGCTATCCGCAGGTGAATGATGAACTGGACCGTCTTGCCGACCGGAGCCGGGAGGAGGAGCGCAACCGGCAGGTGTTCGGCCTGCTCGTGCTCAACTCCTTCATCCAGGACGAAGGAGCCGGTGGCGCACCCAGCAGCAGGTTGGCCACGAGCGCAGCGCGCAACTCGGTGAACGGGATCCTCACCGACCAGATGAACAAGATCACTGGACGCTACATGAAGGGAGTCGACGTGCAGCTCGGCGTGAGCACTGTGGACCAGGCACAGGGCTCCAGCACCTACCAGCGTACATCGGTGGACTACAAGGTGAGCAAGAGCTTCCTGGACAAGCGCTTGAGCTTCGAGGTGGGCGGCTCGGTGGGCGTGGATGAACAGGACGTATCCACCAGCAACGTGAGCAGCACCCGGGCCGCGCAGTACGCGATCGTGTACGACCTCACACGCGACGGACGATTCCGCCTGCGCGGGTTCTACCAGAACGCGTTCGACCTCTACGATGGCGAGATCACCGACAGCGGCATTGCGATCATGAACACGCGCGACTTCGAGGAGAACGAGAAAGCACGCGAGGCAGCGCGGGAGCTCATCCGCCAGCAGCAGGCGCTCGAACGCAAGCGACGCAAGGGCGAACGTGCGAAGGACGATGACGCTCGTCCGTCAGCACCCACCGATCCCAGCGCGCCATGAGGACGAGCACGCTTATGAAGGTCGGTGCGAGCGCCTTGCTGCTTTCTTCGTGCAGCGGCCTCAAGCACGCCACCACGGAGCGGCCGTTGTTCGCCGGCGTCGATCTGGAATGGGAACAGGCGCCCGTGGAGGACGTGAAGCGCATCGGCGCCGAACTCGAAGGTGTGGTGCGCCCTGCCGCGAACAATCGCTTCCTGGGCATGCGGCCCACCGTTGCGCTGCACAACGCCATCAAGGAACCGAAGAAGCCGAAAGGCTTCCGCAACTTGCTGAAGAACAAGATCGGATCGGCACCGGTCTACCTCGAAGACGTCCCGCTTGGCGACATCAATGCAGCCTTCGAGAACCGGTTGAACAACCACGGCTACTTCGCGGCGCGCAGCCGGTATGAGGTACAGGCCCATGGTCGCACGGCGCGCGTTGTGTTCTACGTACACGCGGGCATCCCCCATCGGCTCCGCACCATCACCTACGCCGATAGCACCGACACGTTGAACACCTATATCGCACGAGCGCGCGATGGATCACCGCTGGAGCCGGAGCAACTGTACGACCTGGCCCTGCTCGAAGCCGAACGCAACCGGGTGGTGGGCACCCTGCGCAACGAAGGATGGTACCATCTGAAGGACGACGACCTCGTCTTCGCCGCAGACACGGCGAGCGCCACGCATGTGATGGACATCCGCCTCCGCTTGAAGCGAGCGACAGGAACGCAGGCACGGCAGCGCTTCACCCTGGGTGCCGTGCGCGTGCATGGCGACCATGATGCGCTGCTCCCGCCCACCGACAGCTTGCTGCTTGACAGCCTGCTGTACATCAACACCCTCAACAACTACCGTCCGTCCACCATCCTGCTCGGCGTGTTCCTGCGTCCCGGGCAGTTCTATTCGGCACAGCGCTCCGACCAGACGTCGCAGTACTTGAGCAGCTACGGCGTGTTCAAGAGCACGCAAGTGCAATATGCAGAGGACAGCCTGCGGCCCGGGATCCTGGATGCCGATGTGCTGCTCGTTCCGCAGAAACGATGGTCCTTGTTCACCGAGCTGAACGCCGTGAGCAAGAGCAACAACTTCGCCGGGCCGGGCGCGCGCATGGGCTTCAAGGACCGCAACCTCTTCCGCGGGGCGGAGGTCTTCACTACGGATATCAACGGCCGTTTCGAAACGCAGGTGGCCGGTGCGCAGAAGGGCACCAACGCGTACGAGGTCGGCATCAAGGTCGCCCTGCAGATCCCTCGCATTGTTCCATTCGGTTTCCTCCGTTCCGTTCGCAGCTCGGCACCCAGCACGCGTGCCGACATCGGCTATGGTTTCTTCCGTCGTGTGGGCTTGTACGGGCTGGAGTCCTTCAACACCTCCTTCGGCTACGTGTGGCGGCACAACCCACGCGTGTGGCACGATGTGCGGCTGCTCGACGTGAGCTACAATTCCCTCTACTACAGCAGTGCTCAGTTCAGCGCGTTCCTTGACACCAACCTGGTGGTGGCACGGAGCTTCGAAGAACAGTTCATCGTGGGCATGGCATACACCTATACCGTTACCACGCGGAAGCGCAACAGCGATGCCGGCTACCTGCTTGCGAGCATGGCGGTGGATGAAAGCGGCGATCTCCTCTCCGCTGGGTTCAGTCTGGGCGGCCCACGGCCCGAAGGCGGGTATCGCCTCTTCGATCGGACGTTCTCGCAGTACGTGCGCTTCAGGCCCGAACTCCGCTACTACAGCCGCATGGGGCGTCGTGGCGACCGGGTGGTTGCGCGACTGCTCGCCGGCGTGGCCCTGCCCTACGGCAATTCGGATGTGGTTCCCTATGTGAAGCAGTTCTTCGTAGGCGGCACCAACAGCGTGCGCGCCTTCCGCGCGCGCTCCGTGGGCCCTGGCATCTACGTGCCCGACGCGACCAGTGGTGTACTGATCGACCAGACAGGGGACATCCGCTTTGAAGGGAACATCGAGTACCGTTTCACCATCGCGGGCTTCTTCAAGGGCGCGGTGTTCGGCGACGCCGGTAACATCTGGCTCGTCAACGACGACCCGCAACGGCCGGGCGGTGACTTGGAATGGAGCCACGTCCTTTCCGAATTGGCGGTAGGTGCGGGTTTCGGCCTTCGCTTCGATCCGGAGGTGATCGTGGTGCGCCTGGACCTGGCCACACCGCTGCGCCAACCCTCACTGCCCGTCGGCGATCGCTGGGTCTTCAATGACCTGCGCCCACGCATCTTCGACAATGTCGTGTTCAACATCGCGATCGGGTATCCTTTCTGAGCGGTGAAGCAGGTCTATCCTTTCGGCGGCGCGGCCCGCGTCGGGATCAGCCACTTGGGCGCCACGTTGCGCCAGGCCAGGTCCATGGCGTACCGGAAGAGCCGCTCACTGGTGTGCGCCATGTACACGGTCGTCCATCCGTGCTTGCCAAGCTTCTGCGTTAACGGTGCGAACGCATCCGGATATTCTTCACCAAGCAGGGCTTGTTGTTCCGGAGTCAGTTTCATAACCGCCCGGTGCTCTTCCGTCCACAGTTTGAGGTAGGTCCTCTTCTTCACGCTGAAGCTCGGCCGCCCGAAGTGCTCCTTCTCGGCGGTGCCCGGCATGTCCAAAGCCATGGCGCGCGCGGTCTGGCTATCCATTCGGGCAAGGTAACCGTGTGAGCGCCGACACGGACAGCGGCCGATCGCACAGAACGCTGCGCATCTTCGCACCCATGTCCGCCCCTTCCTTCACCCCCACGCCCAGCAGCGTCCTCACCATCCGCTTCCAGGACTGCGATCCCTTCAACCATTTGAACAACGGCCGCTACGTGGACTACTTCCTCAATGCACGCGAGGACCAGTTGCTGGAGCACTATGGGCTGGACATCTATAAGGTCGCGCGTGAGACGGGACTGTGCTGGGTGGTGAGCACCAGCCAGGTGTCCTACCTCCAGCCGGCCATCACCATGGAGAAGGTGCTGATCGAAACGCAGCTGATCACGTGGTCGGCCAAGCACGTGGGCGTGGAGATGCGGATGTACGATGCGGCGAAGCAGCAGTTGAAGAGCTTCTGCTGGATGGCCTTCATCCACTTCGACCTGCGGAAGAATATGGTATGCGAGCACAACGCTGACTATCGCGCGTTGTTCGAACGGGTGCATGCGCCAGTGGCCGAAAGCCGCTTCGAGGAACGCCTCGCCGTGTTGAAGCGCGGAGCCTAGGCTGGGAATTCCGCCAACCATACCAGCGCGGCGGCCTCATCCGGAAAGACCTGCACAGGGAAGCCCGGCTTGAAGTAGGCCGCGTACAGCTGGTAGAGCCGGGTGTACAGGCTGGCTTGGGTGATGATGGCAAAGGCCTTGGTGAAGGCCGAGGCATCGATACCGGCGTAGTGGTCCTCGTTCATGATCTGCACCTCGAAGTCGACATCCTCAGGCAACAAGGCCATCACGCGCGCGGGCACGCCTCCTGCCAGTCGCTGGCGGGTGGCGAGGATCTCCTTGAATCCGCCCACGTCAAGCCGCGCCCCATCGTTCACACGGATGCGGATGATGCCTGCTGGATCGCGCTCGATACGTGCAATGGATGTCTCGATGGCATGGGCGTTCATGGGGCGCAAAATAGAAGGCCTTGATGAAGCGCGCCAAATCGACCGATGAAGACCGACTGCCGCAGAGCAGAAGCACCCTTGATGCTTGGGCCCGCGAGCAGAAGGGTTCACTGCTTCACGAAGCGCACCGGCACATTCCCCGGCAACTGCACCGTGTAGATCCCTTTGCTCAGCCCGCTGATATCGATCGTCATTCGGTCGCCCGTCAGGCGCGCGCGATGCACCACGCTGCCTGCAGAATTGATGAGCATCAGATAGGCGTTCGCCATGGTCGGCGCCTGCACCATGAGTTGATCACCGTTGACCACGGCGCGCATGGCGGGCTGCGCCTCAGCGATCGCCGTGGTAAGTCCATTGCTGCGGAAGCTGAAGGCCTCGAGGAAGACGCCGCTGTCGAACGCGCCATCGGCCACATCGGCGATCGCCACCTTGAAGTGGTACACATCATCCGGTGACACCACGGCGAAGGCGGTGAGGTTGGTGGTGAAACCGTCGTAGGCCACGTACTGGCCAGCACCGGCCTCGTTATCGTGGTAGTAAGTCGGGTTCAGGCCATTGTTCACGTTGTTGATGGCCACCGGTGTTCCATCAGGCAATGCGCCCACGTTGGTACCGATCGGGAAACCCGGACCGGTGAGGTAGATGGCGAAGATGTCGTTGAAGACGCTGCCTACGAACTCCTGGTACTCCTCGCTGCCGAAGCTGAAGTTGAACAGGAGCGTGTCACCGGTGGGCACGCAATCGAACTCGAGTACACAACCGTCATAGGTCATGCCGCCTCCCCCGCCGAGCGAGATCTCCAGATCGGCATCGCCGGGTGTGCCGGGATAGCCCGAGGCGAAAGTGCCCACTGGTCCGGCCACCATATCGGCACCGCCGCTGGTGAGCACGAGGCCTTCCTCGATCTCCATTTCGGAAGTACCGATGAAGTGGCCCATGGCCGAGGGCGCACAATTGACCGTGACGTTGCTGATGGACACGTTGAGGCCCTCGAGCAGCTGCGCCAGCGACGAAGCACTGAGGCTGTCGGTGACGGTGAGCTGCCCTGTGGCGCCGAACGTGGTAAGCGAGAGAACGAGCGTGGAAAGGTGTTTCATGGTCGTGCCGTTTGGATTCGCGCTGTGAACTTAGCCAGAAAGCGCCTCGTATTGTCCCATTCTGGGCCAACGGCAGACGGGAATGGACCGGCAGGCTGGCCCGAAAACAGCGGAACCGCCCGGGCTGAGCCTTGGGCGGTCCGCCGACCAGAACTTACCCGAACCGGGGTCCGGGCCTTCGTTCAGCACAAGGGTACGAGCGCAAGCGTAGCGGTGGTTCATTCCGTGCGGTGAGATCCGTGCTTCGATATACACGCCCAACGACATTGCCGTCGTGCCGCCACGCTCCTTATCCTTGGGGCAACGGACCGCCTCATGGAACGGTCTTCGCCGTCGTGCCTGCATGAGATCCATCGTACTACTCCTGCTCATTGCCATCGGGGCACAGGCGCATGCCCAGCACCTCACCTACGACGAGTGGCAGCGCAAGGCCTTGCAGGACATGCGCTTGGCACCACGCTTCGGCGGGCGCGAGAAGAACGCCGAGCAGAAGGCCAGCGATGCGGAGTTCGTCGCCCTCATGCTGGCCACGGACAGCGTGCCGCGCAGCGCCAGCAATACGCTTGTGGCGCATGGCTTCGAGCGGCTGCGCGCAGGCGACCTCACCGCTGCGATGTACCGCTTCAACCAGGCCTTCCTGATGGACAGCACCAACACCGACATCTACTGGGGCTACGGAGCCTTCTTCATGGAAGTGGACCGGCCGATGATCGCGCACACCATGTTCAGGGCCGGGCTCTCCATCGACAGCACCAACGTGCATCTGCTCACCGATGAGGCCACAGCCTACATCGCCGAGCGCCACGCCCTTGCCAGCACCGATAGCGCGTATGCGGAAGACGTACTGAACAACGCCATCGGCATGCTCGAGCGCGCCCTGCGGCATGATCCCGGCTACCACCCAGCCCTGCAACGCATGGTGATCTGCCAGGCGCAACGCGGCGATTGCCGTGCGGCACGCACGTGGTTCATGCGCTACGACAAGTCGGATGCTCCCCTGGAGGACAAGGTGCTCGTGGGAGAGATGGCGAAGAACTGCGTGCAGCGCTGAACGCGGCATCGTGCGATCGGGTACCTTGCTCGCTCGCCTGAGCACCATGCGTTCACTCCCTGTACTTCTCGCCACGGCGTGGATCGCCACGTCAACCGCGCAAACACCCTGCGTCAACGGCTTCGCCGGGCCCTACCCATGCAGCAATATCGACCTGCTGGCGCAGATGAGCCTTGCACAATTGGGCACCGTAACCAACGTGGCCGACATCTGGGGCTGGACCGACCCGCTCACCGGTAAGGAATACGCCATCGTGGGCGGCCGCACGGGCACTTCCTTCGTGGACCTGAGCGTGCCCACCGCGCCGGTGCTCACCGGCTTCCTCCCTTCGCATGGCGGCGTCAGTTCGCTCTGGCGCGATGTGGATACGCATGGCAACTGGTGCTTCGTGGGAAGCGAAGCCGCGGGGCACGGCCTGCAGGTCTTCGACCTCACGCGCTTGCGCAACCCCAGTCAGCTGCCGTTGCCGTTGAGCCTCACCGAGGATGCGCACTTCGGCACTTTCGGCAACAGCCACACGATCTTCGCCGACAAGAGCGAACCCTATGTGTATGCGGTGGGCACCAACCTCGTGGGCGGCGGCCTGGTGGTTGTGAACGTGAGCAACCCGCTGGCACCCACGTTGGCCGGAACGCTGTCGAGCCAGGGCTACATCCACGAGAATAGCGTGTACACCTACCACGGCCCCGATGGAGCGCACGTCGGAAGGAAGATCAGCTTCAACTTCCACATCAACGCCAACGACCGCGTGACCATCGTTGATGTGACGGAGAAGACCGACATGCAATTGATCGGCACCACGCCGCCCTACACGATCCAGAGCCTCTGCCATCAAGGCTGGCTCACCGAGGACCACCGTTTCCTGTTGATGAACGACGAAGGCGATGAGGGCGTGGGCGCCACCTACAACACGCGCACGCACATCTTCAACATCGAGAACCTCGAAGCGCCGGTGCATATCGGCTTCTTCAGCGGCCCCAACCCCAGCTACGACCACAACCTGTACGTGCATCGCGGCCTGGTGTGGGAGGCCAACTACACCAGCGGCCTGCACGTGCTGGACGCAGCGGACGTGGAGAACGCCAACCTGCAGATGGTGGCCTGGTTCGACACCTACACGCTGAACAACAACCGCTCCTATAATGGCGCGTGGGGCAACTACCCCTTCTTCCAAAGCGGTATCGTGGTCGTGAGCAGCTACGGCGAAGGTCTCTTCGTGCTGCGGCCCCGCCTGTCCGTGCGCGTGAAGGCACTGCTCGATGGGCCATACGATGCGGGCACGGAGATGATGCACGACTCGTTGCGCGTGAAAGGCCTGCTGCCATTGTCCGAGCCTTATACCGGTCTCGGCTACGCACATGTCGGCGGCGGGGGAGAGACCACCACGCCCGGCGTGCTGGCGATCACGGGCGCGAACGCGATCGTGGACTGGGTGGTGCTGGAACTGCGTGATGCCAGCGAACCATCCATCATCGTGGCCACGCATGCCGCTCTGCTCCAACGAGACGGCGATATCGTTGGCACGGACGGGACATCGCCCGTGCAATTCAACCTGCCGCCGAACGACTACCATATCGCCGTGCGCCATCGCAACCACCTGGCGGTAATGACCGACGCGCCGGTGGATGTGAGCGTAGCCACGCGCACCTACGACCTCACCGATGGCAGCACCTCGCTTTACGGCACCGAAGCCGCCAAGACCATCGATGGAGCCAACGTCCTCTGGGCCGGCAACTGCCTGAGCGATGGCACCCTGCGCTACACCGGCGCCAACAACGACCGCGACCCCATCCTGATACAGATCGGCGGAACCATCCCCACGGCCACCACCAGCGGCTACTTGCCCACCGACGCGAACATGGATGGTACCGTGCGCTACGTAGGCGCGCACAACGACCGCGACCCCATCCTCATCAGCGTCGGCGGCAGCATCCCCACCAACACCCGGGCACAACAGCTGCCGTAGCGCAACGGCCCGAACATTGCATCTTCGCCCTCGAGAACGAATCGCCCCGATGTTTCGGGATGAAACACATGCGCATCCTTACCCTACCCATCGTGCTTCTCGTGGCGCTCACCTCCAGCGCCCAGCTGCTCTCCTTCGAGGAGTGGCAGATCAAGTCCGAAGAAGACATCCGGCTGCAGCCGCGCTACGGCGACCGCGGCCCCAGCGAGATGAACGCCGCCATAGACGAAGACGTCTTCGTGGCCATCACCAACAACCGCAACCGCCAGCGCGCCATCAGCGACAGCCTGTTGCAGCTCGGCCTTCAACGGCTGAAGAAGAACGACCACGTGCATGCCATGGAGCGCTTCAACGAAGCCTGGCTGGCCATGCCCATAAACCCCGACGTGCACCGGGCCTTCGGCATGTTCTTCCGCAGCATGAAGCGTCCGCTGGAAGCGCATGAGCATTACGAGAAGGGCATCGCCATGGACACCACCAACGCACCGCTGATGAAGGAGCACGGGCAGGTGTACATGGAGGAGCGCTACTACTACCAGCAGGAAGGCCGCAGCAAGCAGGCCGATGCCGCGCTGCTGAAAGCGCTGGAGCTGTTCACGCGCGCCTACCGCCGCATGGGCAAGGACCCCGAGCTCACCTACGACCTCTTCGTGTGCCACACCCTCAACCTCAACTGCCCCAAAGCATGGGAGTTCCACGACAAGGTGGTGGAGATGAACGCGCGCACCGTAGAGGACATGTACCTGAACCGCTTGAAGGCATACTGCGTGCGGTGAACGCGAACAGCGTGAATGAAGAAGCCCCGCTCATGGCGGGGCTTTTCGTTGCAGGAAGGAGATCACTCTCCCGCCTTCTTCTTCTTCCGGCCCGATCCGGCTGCTTTGGTGGTGGAGGCCTTCGCCTTCCATTCGGCGAGGCGCTTGGTTGCGCGGCGCTTGCGATGGGCTTGCGCCCGTTGGTCTTGTGCCATGGTTTGGTCGTTGGTTGCGTGGGCGCGAAAGTAGGCCTCAGCCCCGCACGAGCTTCCGGTACTTGATCCGGTGCGGTACGATATCACCGCCCAGGCGTTTCTTCCTGTTCTCCTCGTAGTCGGAGAAACCGCCCTCGAACCAATAGACCTGGCTATCGCCCTCGAAAGCGAGGATGTGCGTGCATACGCGGTCGAGGAACCAGCGGTCGTGACTGATGATCACCGCGCAGCCGCTGTAATCCTGGATGGCTTCTTCCAAAGCGCGGAGCGTGTTCACGTCGAGGTCGTTGGTCGGCTCGTCAAGCAGGAGCACGTTGCTGCTCTGCTTCACAGTCATGGCCAAGTGAAGGCGGTTGCGCTCGCCGCCGCTGAGCACGCCCACCTTCTTGTTCTGGTCGGTGCCGCTGAAGTTGAAGCGTGAGAGGTATGCGCGGGTGTTCATCACCACGTTGCCGAAGGTGATGTTCTCCAAACCGCCGCTGATCACCTCGTAGACGGTCTTGTCCGCGATCAGGTCCTTGTGGCTCTGGTCCACGTACGCGATCTGCACGGTCTCCCCGATGGTGATGGTGCCGCTGTCGGCCTTCTCCACTCCCATGGCCATGCGGAAGAGCGTGGTCTTACCCGCGCCGTTGGGACCGATGATGCCCACGATGCCCGCAGGCGGCAGCGCGAAGCTGAGGTTGTCGATGAGCAGGCGATCGCCGAAACCTTTGCTCACACCCTTGAACTCGATCACCTTGTCGCCGAGGCGCGGGCCGTTGGGGATGAAGATCTCCAGCTTGGCTTCCTTCTCCTTCACGCTCTCGCCCTGCATCTTCTCGTAGTTCTGCAGACGCGCTTTGCTCTTGGTGCGGCGCGCGCTGGCATTGCTGCGCACCCATTCCAATTCCTGCTTCAGCACGCGCTGGCGCTTGCTCTCGGTCTTCTCCTCCTGCGCCATGCGCGCGGTCTTCTGCTCCAGCCAGTTGGTGTAGTTGCCCTTGTAGGGAATGCCTTCGCCCCTGTCCAGTTCCAGGATCCAACCCGCCACGTTGTCGAGGAAATAACGATCGTGGGTGATGGCGATCACGGTGCCTTTGTACTGCTGCAAGTGCAGTTCCAGCCAGGCCACGCTCTCGGCGTCCAAGTGGTTGGTCGGTTCGTCCAGCAGCAGGATGTCGGGCTGCTGCAGCAGCAAGCGGCACAACGCCACACGACGGCGCTCACCACCACTAAGCACCTTGATGGGTGTTTCGCCCTCCGGACAGCGCAAGGCATCCATCGCCACTTCGAGCTTCTGATCGATGTTCCATGCATCGGCCGCTTCGATCTGGTCCTGCAGCACGCCCTGCCGCGCGATGAGCTTCTCCATCTTGTCTGGATCGCTCATGACCTCCTCGTCGGCGAACTTGGCATTCACGTCCTCGTATTCCTTCAGCAGGTTCATGATGGGCTGCACGCCTTCGCGCACCAGATCGATCACGGTCTTGCTATCGTCCAATTCGGGTTCCTGCTCCAGGTGGCCGATGGTGTAGCCAGGGCTCAGGTGAACATCGCCATCGTAGCTCTTCTCCTTGCCCGCGATGATGCGCATCAGCGTGGACTTACCACTGCCGTTGAGACCGAGGATCCCGATCTTGGCGCCGTAGTAGAAGCCGAGGTAGATGTCGTTGAGGATCTTCTTCCCGGAAGGCAGGGTCTTCCCCACCTTCACCATATTGAAAATGATCTGCCTGCCTTCTTCAGCCATGTGACTTCGGTTTTAGTGGTCCCTGCGCCTGCGCGGACTACGGCGCATCGATGGATCGGGCCGCGAATGTCTCCATTCGTTGCCAATCCTTCACCAGCACGGGTGCCGCATAATGCTCACCGGCTTGCTTGCAATGCAGGAGCGCCATCGGGTATTCGGTGTCCTTGGGGGCCAACACCACATAGAGCTCGTGCCCCGGCTGCGGCGATCCGTGCAAGGGATCCGGTTCTGAGCCTTCGGCCAGGAGGGCGAAGTCCAAGGGGGCCCGCCAGACCGCATCGGTGCATAGTCCGTCGCCCTCGTTCATGGCTTCCACCAGGAAGAGCGCGCACGCCTTGGCCTCGGGCAGATGCTGCACGCGCTGCTCCACCACGCCCAGGCCGGGCCACGCGAAGCCAACAAGCATGAGGACACTGATCCATGCGGTACGTGTGCGCTTGCCGAAGCCTCTGATGAGCTTGTCTTGTATGAACTTGAGCAGGTAGAAGAGCGCGATGGACATGCCCAGGTGGAAGATGAGCAGTGCGTAGGACCATTGCCATGGATCACCGCCATCGGCGAGGATGAGGCTGATCGGAACGGCACCCACCGCCATGGCGATGACCAGCGTGCGGAACTTGGCCGATATGTAGGCCGCATGCACCAGGCCCGCGAAGCCGAGCAGGGCCATCCACCATGTCGTGGGATCGACGATCCACACCCAGAGGTGCATCACGTTCTCCACGTAGTTGATGCTGAAGTCCTTCCAGGTGTGCTCCTCCTCCGTGGCATGATGGAAGAGCTGGTCCACGCCATGCGACATGATCACTGGCAGGTAGAACAGCGCCGCAGCGGCCAGGAACACCAGCAGCGAAAGGCCCAGCGCGGCCACGCGTTCGTTCAGCGAGCGCTCGTACTTGGTAAGGATGGAGAAGAGCGCCCAGAGCTGCACCATCAGGCATGCGGTGATCGAGGAGGGCACGGACCACAAGCAAAGCGCGCAGCACAGCCCCAGGAGGACGGCGCTGATCATGTTGTTCTCGCGCACCAGATGCCTGCCGAAGACCAGCGCGAGCACCGTGAACAGCCACGTGATGCTGTAGCCGTGCGCCAGCGCGCTCAGCTCCATCAGGCACGGCGATGCCGCCACCAGTGCCAGCGCCATGAGCGCGATGTAGCGGTTGAACATGGAACGCACGAAGAGGTAGAAGAGCGGCATCACCAGCACGCCCGCGAGCAACGCCGGAAGCCGCAAGGCGATCAACGACACGCCGAAGATGCCCGTGCTCCACTTGGTAAGCACCGTGTGAAGCACATTGTTGACCGGCTGGGAGTAGTTGGAGATGGTCTCGCCGATCGGCAGTGTCGCATAGTCCATGTAGGCGATGGCCTCCTCCGAAGTGATCGGCAGGGTGGCCAGCCAGGTGCGCAATGCGGCACCCACGACGATGAGGAAAAGCACGAAGCGCTTGTGCGCCACCGAGGTCTGCTTGCCGTAACGCTCGCGCACGTCGCGCACATCATGCAGGAAACGCGCCCATGCACTGCCCGGTGCCTGGTCGCGCGTGCGACGACGGCCGCTGGACCGGGGCATGCCGCCTCGCGATCCGCTGGCCTTAGACCGGTTCCCTGCTCCGTCCATCCGGGGCAATTTAGCCGGATCGACCGGTGCTCAGCGATGCACCTCCTCCATGGACACGATGCTGTCCACCACGAACTTGCTGTGGCCCCGCCATGGAATTGCCGCCACGTATTCACGGTAGTGCAGGTTGAACTGGTTGCCGCTATGGGCCATCAGTTGCTCCGCCACCCGAGGCTCGCTGACGCTGAAGAGGAACTCGAAGCTCTGTAGCGTGCCCGCATTGCTGCGGATCCCCGTCTGGATCATCTTCCCCTCGTACGTTTTGAACAGCACGCCTTTATGGACGATGTAGTTCAGCTCGCCGGCCTTCACCCCGGTGCCGAAGACCCAGAAGTAGCGGAAATAGGCCACGATCCCCAGGATCAGGACCACCACGAGCAGGATCTTCCAGCGGTGCTTCTTCATGCCGTCGAAGGTAGCCCACAGCACGAACTTGACATCCGGGCCTTCCATCCTCGCCCAGGAACCGTTCGTCAATAAATGGTACTTTGCCTTGCATAGTACCAACCCATGCCCTTTACTTTGCGTCGTCCAGTACCACGGACCACAGAGAACCCGAACCGCTCATGAACCTGAACGTGGAGAACACCAAGGCGCAGATGCGCAAGGGCGTGCTGGAGTACTGCATCCTTTCGCTCATCAGCGGCGAGGACCTGTACCCCGGCGACATCACCGCCAAACTGAAGGACGCGAAACTGATCGTGGTGGAAGGCACCCTCTACCCGCTGCTCACCCCGCCTGAAGGACGCCGGCTACCTGAGCTACCGCTGGGAGGAAAGCCGAAGCGGCCCGCCCCGCAAGTACTACCAGCTCACCCCTGTGGGCCGGAAATTCCTCAAGGAGCTCGACGATACCTGGGACGAGCTCGCGCAAGCCGTGAAGAAAACCACCCGCAACAACCCCGCACGATGAAAAAGACAGTGACCGCCAACATCGCCGGTACGGTGTTCCACATCGAAGAGGACGCCTACGACCAGCTGCAACGCTACCTGGCAGGCATACGCGCCAACTTCAGCGGCAGCACAGGCGCCAAGGAGATCATGGCCGACATCGAAGCCCGCATCGCCGAGCTCTTCAGCGAGCGGCTGCAGGGCCGCAACGTCGTCACCGCCGCCGATGTGGAACACGTGATGTCCGTGATGGGACAGCCGGAGGATTTCGCGGAACCTGCGGGAGAGAGTGCTTCCGCTCCGCCGCCGCCATTCGCAGCACCGCGCAGTGGATCGTACAAGCGCTTCTTCCGCGACCCCGATGACAAGTGGCTCGGCGGTGTGCTCGGTGGCCTCGCCGCATACATCGGCATGGACCCGCTGTGGTTGCGGGTAGCCATGATCGTGCTCGTGTGGGCCAGCGTGGGCGTGCTCATCCCCATGTACATCCTCTTATGGATCCTGGTGCCCAAGGCGGAAAGCGCTGCCGATCGTTTGCAGATGCGCGGCGAAGCGGTGACCGTGGAGAACATCAAGCGGGTGGTGGAGGAAGGCGCCGAGAAGATGAAAGCCGGCGGCGAGCGCGTGGCCAGCGAAGCCAAGGAATTCGGCGAGCGCATGAAGGACCCTCGCCGCAAGGGCCACGTGGCCGAAGTATTCAGCAAGCTGGTGGGCGTGGCGCTCATCGTGTTCGCCTTCAGTCTGCTGCTCGGCCTCATCACCGGCCTCATCGGCGGCACCTTCTCCTTGTGGCACGCCACCTGGACCACCGAAGAAATGGGCCTGCTGGACCTGGGCGAATTGCTCTTCACCAGCAAGGACATTGCGCTGTGGACAGGCATCGGGATCTTCATGCTGCTCGCCATCCCCATCATCGGGCTCTTCCTCGGAGGCTTCAGGCTGCTGCTGAACACGCGCACGCCGAAGTGGCTCGGGTGGTCCTTGTGCATCCTCTGGTTCATGGCGCTCATTCCCGCCATCCGTGGCGGCATGGACGTGGCCAATGAGTTCAAGCGGAGCAACAGCGTGCTTACAGAGATCGAACTGGCGCAACCCACCGAACGCATCTTGTACCTGGACGCGCTCGATCCCATCGAAGGCAATGAGAACTGGAGCGTGAGCTACGACGACGGTGACGTGGATGTGGACCTGGATGGATTGCATCTGGAGAACGGCATTATCTCGGGCGCATGGGCGCGGCTTGATGTGGAACGAAGTGCCGACTCGCTCTTCCACCTCAAGGTCCTGCGCGAGGCGCACGGCAGCACCGCCAAGGCCGCACTGGACCGCGCGCGGGGCATCAACTTCAACTACAAGCAGGAAGGCGATGTGCTGCGCGTGTCGCCCGTGCTCAACTACGCGGCCACCGACAAGTTCCGCGCGCAGGACATCCACTTCACGCTCGAAATGCCGTTGGGTGGCAGCATATTCCTGCGCCCCGGCAGCAAAGCGGTGATCTACGACATCGACAACGTGACTAACACCTGGGACCGCGACATGATCGGCCACACGTGGACCATGACCGAGCGGGGCCTGATGGACACGAACGCACCGGTGAAGGACAAGGACGACAAAGACAAGGAAAAGGATGTGCCGGGCGCGATCGACACGGTGAAGGCGCACGCGCCCATTGCGGCGGTGGTATTCACCGGACCTGCGAAGCGCAAAGCACCTGCACGCGCGCAGAGCGCCGGGCTGGTGCTGCCCGATCTGCTCACGCTGCTACGTCCACGACTTCAGTAACGATAACGCGGTTCCCGATCACGGGGGGTGCAACGAGGGGTTGGACCGACCGCCAGGACGCCCTGTCCGCCGTTCTTTCGCTTCGCTCGGAAGGACAGGTGGATGGGGCGTTCGCCATCAGTAGCGCATCACGCGCTGTTCGCTGAAGACGCTGCCCTGCTGCACCCGAAGGAGATAAGCGCCGGGGGCTAGTGCCTCGAAGCCTTCGAGCAGGAATCGATCGCCGCTCGCGCGCTGATCGATGACCACACGGCCATCGGCGCCCAGCAGTCGCACAAGCGCGGGTGTTGCATCCTCCAGCTCGATCCACAGCGCACCGCTCGATGGATTGGGATAAGCCCGCACGTTCAGCAGCCCATGCTCCTCCACTCCCACCAGCACGAAGTCGGCATCGGTCACGTTCACCGTTTGCGTTCCCGCAGGGCGATGCTCGGTGACGGTGGCCACGATGCGCAGGTTGTCGGCGTTCCACTGCGTAGGCACCGCGAAGGTGTATTGGTGCGTGTAGGTTGCGCTGGCGGTGGTGAAAGCTGGTATGACACCGCTGGTACCGTTGGTGCCGCCAAGCACCTCGCGCACCAGTTGTTGGTGGATGTACCCTGGTGCCGCTCCGGTCTGCAGTCCCGCCACGTTGTCTTCGACGATGTACGCGTTCACCGTGAAGTCGCCGGATTGTGCTGCGGTGAAGGTCGCCGTGAGGTCCACGGTGAGCTGGCGCGTCCAGTCGTTGAAGCCGGGCACCACGGTGATCTCCACCGGCGATACGCCCAGCTTGCGCTGCTCCGCGCGCGCGCCCCATTCCACATAGGCCGCATCGTCCTGCAGGGTGCCGAACTCCTCCTGCTCCATGACGCCAGCGGGCGAATACTCCGCGTTGAACTGGCTCCAGTACGCCACGCTGCTGGCCGCGGCGAAATCATCGTTGTTGTGGTGCTTGGCCACCACGATGAAGGGATCCGCATCCAGGTCGTTCGTGGTGGAATTGGGATTGGGGCAGAACTGGCACCAGGTGCCCGTGTACTGCTCGATGAGCACGCTCTTCGCGGTCCAGTTGGCGAGCACCCCCACGGGGAAGGTGAGCGTGTCGTTGCTGTGATCGGTATCGCCGGTGCCCACCACCCACACCTTCAAGGTGCCGGCGCTCTCGGGCTTGTTGAACGGAATGGGATGCGGGTAGGGCCAGTATTGACCGGGCACGATGCCGGTGGTGCTTTGCATGTTGCCCGTTTGCACTGGGCCGTTGTTCCAGTTCCAATCCACGCGGAACGAGAGAAGCGGCGTGGTGCTATTGCTGTTGCGCACCCTCACGTTGATGACGTAGTCGGTGTTCGCCTTCCAGTACCGCGGCACGAAGCCGTTGGTGAGGTAGGCGTTCTGGGCCGCGAGGGCCGTGCCGGTGAAGAACGCGATGAAGAGCACGAATGAGCGCATGCCAGGTGGATAGGTGCGCGAAGGTAACCGGCAGCACGGCCCGACTACCTTCGCCGCATGAGCAAAGCGAGCAAGACCAGGGCCTTCGATCCCAACAGTCCGGGCAATCCCGATGCGCAGATCTATGGCCTGCCCTTCACCTGCGAAGAGGCGGATATCGTGCTGGTGCCCGTGCCGTGGGAGGTGACCACCAGCTACGGCGGCGGTACCTCGCGCGGCCCTGCGGCCATTCGCGAGGCCAGCTTCCAGGTTGACCTCTTCCATCCCGAGTTCCCCGGGCTGTGGAAGCGCGGCATCGCCATGGACGAGATGCCGGACGACCTTCGCAAGCAGAGCGACCACCTGAAGAAGGAAGCCGCGCATGTGATGGACGCGTTGGTGGGCACGCACAGCGAAAAGCAAAAAGCGAAAGCGGCGAAAGCCCTCGACCTCATCAACGCCGAATGCGCGGTGTTGAACAAATGGGTGGAGCAACGCTGCGGCTACTGGATGGACCAGGGCAAGTTGGTGGGCCTCGTCGGCGGCGATCACAGCACACCGCTCGGGCTCTTCAAGGCACAGGCGAAGCGCCACCGGCATTTCGGTATCCTCCTCATCGACGCGCACCTCGACCTGCGCATCGCCTACGAGGGCTTCACCAACAGCCACGCCAGCATCATGCACAACGCGCTCGCGATCCCGCAGGTCGAGCGGATCGTGAGCACCGGCATCCGCGACTTCTGCGCGCAGGAGAACGAAGTCTTCTTCTCGAACAAGGAACGCGTGCGCATCATCCGCAGCGCCGATGTGCGCCGCCAGCAATTCGAAGGCGTGACTTGGAAGGAACAGTGCGATGCCATCATCGCTGCGCTGCCAGAGAAGGTGCATATCAGCTTCGACATCGACGGGCTCGATCCCACGCTCTGCCCGCACACCGGCACACCTGTCCCCGGCGGCTTCCAATTCGAAGAGGCCACCTACCTCCTTTCGCGCGTCGCAGCGAAGCGCACCATCATCGGTTTCGACCTGGTGGAAGTGGCGCCGGGCAAGAACGAATGGGACGCCAACGTGGGCGCGCGCCTGCTCTGGCACCTCTGCGGCGTGCTGGCGAGCTGACCGACCGATGTCCGGAACGGTACCGCACTCCCGCTTCCCGAACCTGGACGCGATGCGCGGCATTGCTGCGCTCGCCGTGGTAGCCTATCACATCACCACGGCCCTCACCTTTCCCGAGCATCCTGCGTGGGCCCCGGTGCGCAACGTGCTCTCCTTCGCCGGACATGGCGGCCCCCTGGGCGTCACCTTCTTCTTCGTGCTCAGCGGCTTCCTCATTACGCACCGCATGCTCGCCGAGCGCGCGCGCACCGGCCGTCTCCACCTCGGCCGCTTCTACCTGCGGCGCGTGCTGCGCATCTGGCCGCTCTACTACGCCTCGCTCCTCATCGGCTTCCTGCTGCTGCCGCTGATCATGCGCGCGCTCGGCCATCCGTTCACCGAGGAAGCATCGCCGCTGCTGCACGCCCTCTTCCTCTCGAACTACGACATGATGCTGAACAAGCCGCCCGTGGCCGGCATGCTCGGTGTGCAATGGAGCGTGGCCATCGAAGAGCAGTTCTACCTCCTTTGGCCCTTGCTCTTCCTGCTCATCCGCCGCACGGAGTTGTTCGCCGTGGCGGTCTTCGTCATCGCCGTCGCTTCGCAATGGTGGGTAAACACCGCCACACCGCACGACGACTATTTCCACCTCTTCGGCAACCTCCGGTATCTGGGTGTTGGTGCGCTGCTGGCCCTGCTCGTGTTCACGCGCGAACACTGGCTGCGCGCAACCCTGCAGCGGCTACCCATCGGATTGCGCTCCGCTCCCATCCTGCTGGGCGCACCCGCGCTCTTCGCGCTGTACGCATGGGCCTTGGACTACCCCACGCGCGTGGCATTGGCCGATGCCGCCATGGTCCTCCTCTTCGGTTGGGTCATCCTGGAGCAAGCCCTCAACGCCGGTCCCGGCCTGCGCCTCGGCCGCGTGCCGAGCCTCACCTGGCTGGGCGTACGCAGCTACGGCATCTACCTGTTGCACATGCTGGCCTTGGAGATCGCGCAAGGGCTGCTGGACGATGACCCGCACCTGATCCTGCTCACCATGGCGCTCACCCTGGTGTTGACGTTCTTGTTCGCGCACCTGAGCTACCGCTATGTGGAAGCGCCCTTCCTGCGGCTGAAGGAGAAGTGGGTGTGATCCTTGGGCGCTGCATCCCATTCATCTACCTGTTTCCAGGTAGATGCTGCTGCTAATGATGCTTAAGGACATCATTACACTCGAAAAATACCTGGAAACAGGTATTGCGAATAGCCCAGAGGCATGCGCACCTTCGACCTGTCGAAAGCGAACGACTGAACCCAAGGCCATGAGCACACCGCGTTTTCTGCCCCCCCCGCAAGATCCATCTCGCTGCTGACGTTCGCGCTATGCGCTAGTGCGCTCTCCGCGCAAACCCTCCAAGTCACGCTGGACGCGCCGGACCATAACGGCTACCACATCACCTGCTTCGGCGCGCAGGACGGCGCCATCGATGCCACGATCACGGGTGGCACTGCGCCGTACATCATCCAATGGTCCAATGGATCGAACGCCGAGGATCAGACCGGCCTGGCCGCCGGGCTCTACATCATCAGCGTGAAGGATGCCGATTTCGTTGAGGTGCAGGCGCAGATCACCCTGGTGGAGCCTGTGGCCCTTCAGGTCAGCGCAACGCCCTACCGGTACCTGAGCGGCTACAACATCAGCTGCTACGAGTGCTACAATGGCAGCATAGACGTAACGGTGGACGATGGTGTGCCGCCCTACAGCTACGACTGGGGCGATGAGGTGTACACCCAGGACCGCAGCGCGCTCGGCGCCCTGCCGTACGCGGTTAGCGTTACCGATGCCAACCAATGCAGGATCGGCAGCGAGCGCATCACCCTTACCCAGCCCGAACGCAGCGATTGGCAGATGGGCGGCAATGCCAACACCGACCCCGCCGCCCAATACCTGGGCACCAGCGATGCGCAGGACGTGGTGTTCAAGAGCAATGGAGAAGAGCGGTTGAGGTTGACGAGCGACGGGCAGATGAAGATCCTTGGATTGGGAGCAACAGGAGTGCTGGGCATTGATGCGGATGGGACTGTCGGCAACCTGGACCTGTTCGATGATGTTCCTTGCGAGGATGACCTTTTCCCGTTCTGGAGGACCGGTGGTAACAACCTGCTCACCTGCGATGCTACGCGTCCGTTCATTGGCAGTGTTGACGATCGCGGATTCGGGTTCAAGTCGAACAACCTCGTGCGAATGCGCCTCACCGCTGGCGGAGAATTCGTGATCGGCAGCAACTTGGAGACGAACACCAGCGTGGAGAACGCTGGTCGGGTGAACGTTGTATCGGGCAACGGGAATTGGTTGACCCTTCAAACCCATCCTGCAGGGAGCACCCCGAATCCCTATTGGGCGTTGCACAACCCGCCGGAACAAGACCGGCTCATGTTCTACCACCAACCGGTGACCGGAGACCCGCTGTACGACGTGCTCACCTTGCATAACGACGGCCGCATGAGCTCGCATGCCCTTACGGTATTCCCCGAAGGCAAGGTGAGCATCGGAGAAGTGGACATTGAAACGGAATACGACTACGGGTTATACGTTCATAATGGAATCCTTACCGAAAAAGTGAAGGTGGCCGTAAAGACAAGCGATGATTGGAGCGACTACGTGTTCCGAAAGGGCTATGTGCTAATGCCCTTGAACGAGGTTCGGGACCACATAAAGAAGCATGGCCACCTACCCGGTGTGCCCAGCGCTGACGAGATGGTGGAAAAGGGGCTTGATGTGGCCGCCACCGATGCCATGCTGCTAAGGAAGATCGAGGAGATCACTTTGCATATGATCCGGATGGATGATGAGATGCGGAAAATGAGACTGGAGAACGCGGAGTTGCGGAAATCGTTGAGTTCTATCACGAGCGGAGGCAAGTAAGACATCTCATGAAGAGCCAGCTTGCAATCCTCGGTCTGCTCATAGCGTTGAACACGAAGGCGCAACAGCGAGACACTGTAGACACGAAGCATCATCGGTTCAACTTCGGAATCGGTATTGCAGATCCCTACCTCGCAAGAGAAGATCTCTACACTTCCGATCTGGACTTCGGCAATGGACGACCGATAGAAGGTGGTGCGTTATGGCGCAACGCATTCCATCATCGCGGGAGCCTTGTTGCCTGGGTGCGCACCTTTCAGCTAGGATACCAACCAAAAGACGATTTCGAGATCGCGCTGGGCGGCTGGTCACAGCGCATGGGTGCCCCTCCCTACAAGACGAGCTTTGAACGGGCCTATGGAGTCATTCTTGTGAGTCCGAACCGGTGGTCCTCTCCGAAACTTCGGCCCGCTATCGGCGCATGCATCGCATGGGACCGCAGATGGCATGAATTGTACAGCCCGTACTCGAACACGGTCACATTCAAAAGCACCATCGAATACGTGTCATTCGCCGCCGTGGCTGGCATGCGATTCGATTTCGGCTCGTTCACTCTCGGATGCGACCTGAATCTGCTCCTCGCGGCTCGCATCGGCGGGGATTACTTCAGGCTTGATGCGACCGAAGTACGAGGCGATTTCGAACACTGGATAGGGCCCCTGGGGTCGTTCAGGGACGCCTATGCATTCGGACCAATGACTTTCAGGCTCTCCTACACCATCAAAGCATGAAAAGCCGCACGACCACCCGGAGCACCCTCGCATTCATCGCTCCACTTCTAGCGGCTACAGCAATCGCCCAGGCGCCGTATCCATTCAAGGAGAATTTCGACATGCAACATGTGCCATTCACAACAGGCTCGTATTCATATCTCACTTCTAACGACACCTGGTATCAGTCTTGGGGCTGGACGCTTCGCTGCTATTTACGTTTGTATGAGGCAACGGGAGACCGAGCATACTTGACTCATTTCGTTAGGCATGCCTACCACCTCCAGATGAAGAGGGTACCACCGAATGACTTGTGGCTTCCTCCAGTCTGGGTCACTGATATGGAATCGGAAGAGGAACACGCTTCATGGCTACACTATGCAAGTGAGCTAACCTTGCCAATGGCTGAGTTCGTGAACAAGATCATGAATGATCCTGCCCTGTATGCGCAGACAATCAGTGGCTGGTCGCTGAATGAGCCTTATAGCATAAGCACATACGGGGAGTTCGCCCTTTTCATTACCCCAAGACTTCTCGAAACTCTGGCCTACCTCACGGCTGAGCACTGGATTACCAATGAATACGGCGTTTGTAAGGATCCAGTAACTACCTGCGAGCGAAGTTGTGTTAACACCGGCTGCATTCAACCCGGCGACCATTCGGATTGCAATTTCTGCGACTGCATCAATCCGGCTCAGCTCAATGTCCAAGCCGATCTAGCGGTTGCCCTCTACCATCTCGCTGCGGCTTTCAACCCACCAGCACAGCTGCTCAAAGACAAGGCCGACAACATTGCGAACTATATCAAGAGCCACATGCACCACTGGGCCAATACATATTCGAAGGTCTGGAATTCAACGCCTGACGAGGACAGTAACAACTACGCGCTCTACGAAGATGTCGCTCATGGAGCTTCGACAATTCAGGCACCTCTCGCGTCATACTCACTATTCGGATCAGCCCCATTCACCAGCGATGACATGATACAACTGGCAAACACCTTCGCTCATAACATCTGGGACAGCAGTGTTGGCGTCTTCAAGAACAGTGTGTATGGCACTACCAACGGAATTGGTGATGACCAAAGAAGCTGCACCGGCACCATCGTGGCAAACTACAATGACAATTTCTATGGGACAGGTGAGGTGTTCTGCTGGATTCCTCTGTTTGTGTATGACGAGAATCAACCTCCGAACGACATTTATTCCGTAGTGCTTAGACAAGCGAAGCTTATGCTCAACGATAGTGAGGACGCGCTTCTTCCGTCTGATTACTGCGTAGTGAACACCAGCTCCTTCACCGGTGTGCAACCCTACTATGGTCTGTCAGAAGTTGTCAAGGCTCAGTGGCAGCGCGAATGCGTCGACCTCACCTTGTACAACCGCGATCTGATCTATGACCAGGACTTCGCGGTTAAGAATGTGCTCACAGTAGATCCAGCACCTCCAATCGGACCAGATCATATTACACCTATTACCGCCTCTTTCGCCGACCCCATCATCACCGAGCCGCGCTTCACGGTACGCGAAGGCATCACTTCGCAATTCAGGGCGGGCGCAGCGGTGGTGTGGCAGCCGGGTTTCGAGGCCGAATACGGCAGCCATGTGGAGGCGGTGATCGATCCGGCTGGATGCGAGATGATCGTACACATGGGCCTGCAAGGCAGCGAGGCCCAGGCGAATGAGGACAAACGCGTGCCATTCCCAGCGGACGCCTTCGCCCGCGACCAAGCGCGCCTGCTGGCGGCGCGCGTTCCGCCAAGCCCGCAGACCACCATGCGCCTTGTGCCCAACCCGAGCGTGGGGCTATCGACATTGGAGGTAAGCCTCTACGAGAACGCCGAGCTGCGGTGGGACTTGCTCAATGGCCTGGGCCAGCGCGTTGCGAGTTCCTCGCCGATGCTGCTCACCGCAGGCACGCATGCACTGCCGGTGGATGCGGCCAGCCTTGCCCCGGGCACCTTCGTGCTAAGCGTATGGGTGAACGGCCTGCCGGAGCAGTTGCGGTTGGTGCTCACCGAACAATGACAAGCCCATGGTAGCAAGCCCGATCGGCGGTCAATATGTACACAACGGTATGCTCACCGAGAAGGTGAAAGTGGCCGTGAAGACCGAGAGCGACTGGAGCGATGATGTCTTCGCGAAGGGCTACCGGCTGATGCCATTAGCCGATGTCAGCAAGCACATTGCACGGCACGGCCATCTGCCCGGCGTGCCCAGCGCCAAGGAGATGGTGAAGGAGGGCTTGGACGTTGCAGCCACCGATGCCATGCTGCTGAGGAAGATCGAGGAGATCACTTTGCACATGATCCAATTGAGCGAAGAACTGATAGCGCTCAGGTTGCAGAACGAACAACTGAAGAGCGCACTGACCCGTCTCGAAAGGAAACGCTGATGAGGGTGAATATCCTTCGACAGGTAGCAACGGGCATCGCTGCGGCGCTTTCCTCAGTGGTAATAGCTACACCAGGGGGGGGGTATTGCAGACACCACTCGTGCGATGCACAGACGTGTGCGGATCGAGATCGGGATCGCAGACCCCTACACCTTTCGACAAAGCCTCGTCACACCTTTCGGTATCAATGGTGCTACAGGGCTTCCCTATCTCCCAAGTGAATTTTGGCGCAACGCCTTTGTCAGCGTGCGTTCAGTAACGGATCCAGTAATGCATCTGCGCGCTAATTATTCGCTTAAGGACAATGTGGGAGTGGGCCTCGGGTTAGGGTGGCGTGGTCGTTACGGCAACGAGATCTACAGCACCAGCTACACGAGGGCTGAAGGATTGATCGCGAGGGATATCCCGCTTTCGTTCTCCAAGGAACTTGTGATTGTCGCTGGCGCCTGTTTCAGTTGGGATCACCGCTGGCATAAAGAGGAAGGGTTGTATTCGAACTCACGATATAGTACAATTTCGACAAACACCTACCTGGCCACCATTCATTTAGGATTGCGGTTGGGGGGAAAACAACTCTCCTTGACTTTTGAGGCAGGCGCAACCGGTGTTGCATTCGTAACGGGGCGGTATGATCAGACAGGCTACGGAAATGAAGGATTGCCGGATGGTCTTGATTTCAACCGTTTGGTCGGTCCGGCAGGACTACTCAGATCGGGCCTTACCCTTGGACCTGTCTCACTTCGATTGGGGCTTTCCTTCTAATGCGATCAACTTGATAGCCATGAAATCAGTATTGCTGGGTGTGCCAGTTGGCTTGGGGCTGCTCACAAGTCCACTCCACACCCCCTCGTGGAGAATTCCGCCCCCCTCGCGCGCGTTCTTGTATTGCCCGATCCTTGCTTTACCCAGTGCGCGTGCGCTCGCTCCTGCTCTCCTATGGCCTTGGCTGTGCGGTGGTCTCCACCGGGCAATCCACCTGGCACGTGGATAGCCTGCTTACCACCTGGCCCGTTCGTCTGGCGGTGGAGGAGGCGCGCCACGAGGCGCGGCCCGGCGTGATCCGCGCTGTGGACACGCGCGATCTGTACAGCCAGCTGCAGAAGGCCGCGCCGGGCATCCCGGTCTTCGCCGACAGCACCGTCGAACGCTACGTGAACCTCTACGGCGAGCCGCGGCGCGAGGAATTCCGCGCGTTGCTGGGCGCGGCGCAGCACTACTTCCCCCTCATCGAAGGCGCATTGGCCGAACAGGGCATACCGAAGGAACTGAAGTACCTGCCCATGGCGCTGAGCGCGATGAATACCCTCGCGGGTTCGCCCAACGGCGAAGCAGGCCTGTGGATGCTGAACTACCCGGTGGCCTTGCGCTATGGCCTGAACGTGACCGCAGAACGCGACGAACGGCGTGATCCGCACCTGGCCACGCGTGCGGCGGTGCGCTACCTGAAGGACCTGCGCGCCCAGTACGCCGATCCCGGCCTCGCGCTCATGGCCTTCGCCTGCGGGCCGCCAACGTGGCGCGCGCCCAAGGCCGCACGAACAACAGCCACGACCTGCGCACGCTCTATCAGCACTGCACCGAAGGACAGCGCGATGTGCTGCCGTTGCTGATGGCCTTCATCCATCTGAGCACGCATGCGCAGGAACTGGGCATCGCACCCATCGAAGTGATCCCCTTCGAGGCCGCCGACAGCGTGCGCGTGGAAAGCGAACTGCACTTCGCGGCCATCGCTACGGTGATGGGCCTGCCGGTGCCGAGGCTGCGCGCCATGAACCCGCTGCTGTGCAGCGATCGCGTGCCCCCCTTCGAGCGCCTGCGCCTGCCACGCGGCGAACGCGATCGTTTCGTGCAGCTCACCGACTCCATCATCCGCGTCCAACAGCAACTGCACCAGGCGCCGGTGCCTCCGTACAGCGGCATGGCATCCGCAGCACCGGTGCGCACCGCCGACGGCCGCGAGGCCATCCACTACCGCGTGCGCAGCGGCGACTACCTGGGCAGCATCGCCATGCGCTTCGGCGTTAAGGTGTCGCAGATCAAAACGTGGAACAAGTTGCGCAGCGACCGGATCAGCGCCGGCGACCGTCTGCTGATCTACGTGCCCGCATCGCAACGCGCGCGCTACGAACGCCATAGCAGCGCGCCCGAGGATGAACCCACCAACAGGACCGTTCCGGCGGTGAACGGCGCCAACGCCAACCTGCCCTCGCCCGTGGCGGATTTCACCTGGTACACTGTGCAGACCGGCGATTCGCTCTACGGCATCGCGCAGCGCTACCCCGGGGTTGAAGCGAAGGACCTGATGCAGGTGAACGGGATATCGGCAGACATCAAGCCCGGCCAGAAACTGAAGATCCCCGTGCAGCCATGACCCCCGTGCGCGTGCTCACCTTCCTCTGCGCCGTGCTGCTGGTGCTCGCGCTCATCGGGCAGTTGATGCCGGAAGGAGGCGTGACGCTCGGCAATGTGGTCATCGACCTGGCATCGCCGGGCGAAGTGCTCTTCCCCAAAGAGCAGCAACTAGTGGACATCAGCGACATCCTGGCCGTGCCCACCGACAGCATCGAAGCCGAAGCGGACAGCATCGCCGTGGACACGCTCGTGGTTGATACCGTGAAGTTCCGGTTCGATGCGAGCAAACTGGCACCGCTGGAGGAACGCACCCGATTGCACTATCCTGCCGAGGGCAAGATGGCCTTGCACAACTTCTTCGCGGCACTGGAGAGCGCAGGCTCGCGCAGCAAGCCCATCCGCATCCTGCACTACGGCGATTCGCAGCTCGAGGGCGACCGCATCACGGCATACGTGCGCAACAAATTGCAAACGCAGTTCGGCGGCAACGGCCCGGGGCTGGTGGCGGTGGCCGACATCGTGCCGCACTTCAGCGTCTCGCGCACCATCAGCAGCAACTGGATGCGCTACAGCACCATGGGCAAGCGCCCCAAGGACCTCACGCACGAACGCTTCGGCGCGCTCTCGGCCTTCTCGCGGTTCACCACGATCCTGCCGGACACCATCGCACCGGACACCATCACGCACGAGGCCACCATCCTGCTCAAGCCCGAGCGCCGCTGCTTCGGCAAGGCGCAGCAATGGTCGGAGTGCAGGCTCTTCTACGGCTGGCACCGCGCACCCATCGAGCTGATCATGACCGTGGACGGCGCTGAGGTGAGCAACGAGACCATCGAGCCCGGCGCGCAGCTCATGACGCGCGAGTGGCGGTTCGACGCGACGCCGAAAGAGGTGCTCATCACCTTGCGCGGCACCGACAGTCCCGATGTGTTCGGCGTATCGCTCGAAGGGCGCAACGGCGTGGCCATGGACAACATCCCCGCGCGCGGAGCAGCGGGCTACGAGTTCCGCCGCAGCGATCAAGCCCTGCTCGCCAGCATGTACCGGGAGCTGGACGTGGAACTGCTGATCCTGCAATACGGCGGCAACGTGCTGCCCAACCTGAAGAGCGCGGAAGATGCCGCGCAATACGGCCGCTTCTTCGGCGCGCAGATCGCGCGATTCAAACGGATGATGCCCGGTGTGAGCATCATCGTGATCGGACCCAGCGACATGAGCATCAAGGAAGGGGACACCTACGTGACACGGCCCTACCTGGAGGATGTGCGCAACGCGATGAAGACCAATGCGCTCGCGCAAGGCGCCGTGTTCTGGGACATGTACGAGGCCATGGGCGGTAGGAACAGCATGGTAAGCTGGGTGGAGGCCGATCCGCCGCTGGCTGCGGAGGACTACACGCACTTCAGTCCGCAGGGCGCGCGCAAGGTGGGCGAGCTGTTCTACAATGCACTGATCAACGAATTCGCGGAATACCACCGCGCACGACAATGAAAATGAAAAGCCGCAAGGACACCAAGGCGCCAGGTCGTACACGATGGCTGCGGCCTTCCCTTCGCGCCTTTATGCCTCTACGGCTGACCCCTGCCTTCATCATCCTCGTTCACGGCGCCTTGCATGCGCAGGACAATCCGCTGCGCACGCCGGAACAGCCCTTCCTGGGCATGGCGGCCAACCATATCGTATTCAAGGGCGACAGCAGCGCATGGGAAGCGTACCACGCCAGGCTGGACAAGCTCGTGTTCGAGGGAAGGGGCCAGTTGAACATCGTGCATGTGGGCGGCTCGCACGTGCAGGCCGATATGTGGAGCATGGAACTGCGCCATCGCCTGCAGACAATGGTGCCCGGCGTGCGCGCTGGACGCGGCTTCATCTTCCCCTACAACATGGCGAAGAGCAACAACCCGTGGTGGTACAACCCCGAATACACCGGCCGTTGGACGGGCCTGCGCAATGTGGTGCGCGCTGACAGCAGCACGCTCGGCATCGCGGGGATATCCGCCACCACGCGCGATACGCTCACGACACTGAAGATCAGCTTCCGGGGCGAAGTGTATCCACGCTACACCTTCGACCGCGTGAAAGTGCTGCACCGCATGGACAGCAGCTACGAGGTGGGCGCGTGGGACATCGACCCGGCGGTGCGCATCACGCGGACGGTGAACGTCGAAGGGCGCTACACCGAGTTCGCATTCGACCGGCAGATGGACACCCTACGGCTGACCTTCACGCGCACCGACACCAACCAACGGCAATTCACCCTGCACGGTCTCATCCTGGAGAACAGCGATCCGGGAATCTTCCTGCATGCCACCGGCGTGAATGGTGCAAGCACCACCAACTGGTTGCGCTGCCAGCGCTTCGCCGAAGAGCTCGCCTACCTGAAGCCCGATCTCGTCATTTTCTCCGTCGGGATCAACGATGCGCACGATCCCGATTTCAAGTCTGCACGCTACGAGAGCAACTACCGGGAGCTCATCCGCCGCGTGCGCAGCGTGGCCCCTGATGCCGCGATCCTCCTCACCACCAACACCGACAGCTACATGAAGCGGCGATCGCCGAACACGAACGCGACCGCGGTGCGCGAGGTGATGCTGCGGCTCTCCGCCACCGAAGGCGTGGGCGTGTGGGACACCTTCGGCGTGATGGGCGGGCAGGGCAGTGTGCGCCTGTGGGAGGACGCCGACCTGGCGAAGAGCGACCGCATACACATGACCCGTGCAGGATATGCGCTCTTGGGCGACCTGCTCTACAGCGCGATGATGGAGAAGTACGGCGAGCATGTGAAGCGACAAGCGCGTCCATGACCCTCGCCTCCATCGATTGGGCCGGCCTCTTCGTCTACGACGAGAAGACACCGCTGATCTTCACGCGCTTCTTCTTCTGGGGCTTCTTCGCCTTGGTGCTAGCGGTGCTCAGCATCATCCACAAGCACCGTGCATGGCGCAACGCATGGCTCTTCGCAGCGAGCACCTTCTTCTACTACAAGACCAGCGGCCTCTTCGTGGGCCTGTTGCTCTTCTCCATCATCATGGACTTCCTCATCGGCCGGGCCAGTGCCGCCACCGATGACCGGCTGCGCAAGCGGTTGCTGCTGGCCACCAGCGTCACCCTCAACCTGCTGGTGCTGGGCTTCTTCAAGTACGCCCACTTCGTGGTGGACAATGTGAACGCGCTGCTGGGCACCAGCTTCCAGCCCGTCAACTATTTCGCGCATTGGGCCAACCTGGCGTGGGACGCGCACTTCGTGGAGAACAAGATCCTGCTGCCCGTGGGCATCAGCTTCTACACCTTCCAGTGCATGAGCTACGCCATCGACGTGTACCGGGGGCATGTGAAGCCCGTGCGCAACCTGCTGGACTTCGGCTTCTACGTCAGCTTCTTCCCGCAGCTGGTGGCCGGCCCCATCGTGCGCGCCGCCGATTTCATCCCGCAGCTCTACCTGCCCTTCGCGCTCACGCGCCAGCAGTTCGGCATCGCCGTCTTCTGGATCCTCAATGGGCTGGCCAAGAAGATGATCATCGGCGACTACATCGCCGTCAACTTCATCGATCGCGTATTCGCCGACCCGTTGCGCTTCACCGGCTTCGAGAACGTCATGGCGCTCTACGGCTACTCCCTGCAGGTGTATGCCGATTTCAGCGGCTATACCGACATCGCCATCGGCGTGGCGCTGCTCATGGGCTTCCACCTGAACCAGAACTTCAACAGTCCCTATAAGGCGCGCAACGTGGGCGAATTCTGGAAACGCTGGCACATGAGCCTGAGCACCTGGCTGCGCGACTACCTCTACATCCCCATGGGCGGCAACCGCGGCGGATCGCTCTTTTCGTGGATCATGCTCTCGATCATCGGCGCGGCGGTGGTGCTGCTCACCGGCTGGTGGTGGCTGCCGGTGGTCTATCTCAGCATCGTTGGGCTGGCGGTGGTGGCTGTGCGCCTCTCCCCTGCGCTCAACAATGTCATCACCACCAACCTCAACCTCATGATCACCATGCTCATCGGCGGGCTGTGGCATGGCGCCAGCTGGATGTTCGTGATCTGGGGCGGCCTCAACGGCCTCGGCCTGGTGGTGTACAAGTCCTGGAAGAAAGTGAGCCCATGGGAGAACAGCACGAGCTGGGTGGCGCATGCTTGGGTGGTCTTCTTCACCTTCTCCTTCATCACCTTCACACGGATCTGGTTCCGCAGCGATTCGCTCGCCACGGCGCATGATGTCCTCTACCAGATCGGCAACGATTTCAAGCCGGAGCTCATCGGCGATGTGCTCTGGGGCTTCCGCAGCGTCTTCGCGCTCATGCTCATCGGCCTCGTGATCCACTGGCTGCCGTCCTCCTTCAAGGATCGCTACCGCAATGCCTTCGCCGCACTGCCGCTTTGGGCCATGGCGTTTGTGAGCACTGCGGTCATCGTCGTCATCTACCAGACGGTGACGGCGGACATGGTGCCCTTCATCTACTTCCAGTTCTGAGCGGGCACGGACATACATTCGCCACGATGTCCTCCACCGCCACCACGACCGGGAAGCACGCGCTCTTCACGGGCTGGGTGCGGCAGTACACCGGTGAGCTGCTGCGCTTCGCGCGCAACCGCGTAAAGGACCCCGAAGTGGCCAACGACCTGGTGCAGCTGGCGCTGGTGAGCGCGTGGGAGACGATGGACCGCTTTGCCGGTGATAGTTCCCCGCGCACCTGGCTCTTCGCCATCCTCAAGCACAAGCTGGCCGACCACTACCGCAAGGCCTACCGTGAAGGCATCAGGGTGTCAGGCACCGATGCGTTGGGCGACGACCCCGGCGACACGCAATTCACCGCGCACGGCCATTGGCAGCAACGGCCCGATACCTTCGAAGAGGATGAGAACGAGAAACTGGACCGCGCCCTGCGCCATTGCCTGGATGCCCTGCCCGAACACTGGCGAAGCGTGATGGAGATGAAGTACCTGATGGACAAGGACAGCGATGCCATTCGTGAAGCGATGGGCTTGAGCGAAGCCAACTACTGGCAGCAGGTGCATCGCGCCAAGCTGAAACTGCGCGCCTGCATCGAAGGACGCATCCACCCGAAACGCGCTTGGCCATGGGACTGATCGGTACCCTGAAGGTGAGCTGCCGCAAGGCGTCGGAACTGATCGAACGGCGCGAGCTACGGCCCTTGAGCGCAATGGAGCGCATCGGCCTGCGGCTGCACCTGGGGATCTGTGATGGCTGCCGCGCTTACGAGAAGCAGAGCGTCGTCATCGATCGCTGGCTCGACGAGAAGCGCGATGGTTGCGCCAAGCCCGCTTGCACCGAGTTGCAGGAGGCCGTGCTGAAGCGCTGCCGATGAACGCTATCAACGCCTAGGTGGTGCTCATCTTTACCGCCGGTGCGCATCTCCTTCCTCAGCGTCTTCCATCCCTTCCGCGGCGGTATCGCGCAGTTCAATGCGCGGCTGCTGCGCGAGCTGCGTACTGGTGGGCACACCGTGAGCCCGCGCACGTTCACCACGCAATATCCTTCATTCCTCTTCCCAGGCACATCGCAATTCGTGGCGGAAAAGGACACTGCGCAGCCGGTGGATGCACCGCGTACGCTCAGCAGCATATCACCACCCACATGGTCGCGCACGGCTGAGGCCATCATCGCGGAGAAACCCGACGTGCTGCTCACGCGCTTCTGGATGAGCTTCTTCGGTCCTTCGTTGGGTTCGGTGGCGCGTCGGGTACGCAAGGAAGGCATCACCCCCATCGCCGTGGTCGACAACATCGTTGCGCATGAGGGGCGCCTCATCGACAAGCCTTTCACGCGCTACTTCCTCAATAGCTGCGATGGTTTCATCGCACTGAGCGAGAGCGTGCGCAACGACCTGCTGAAGCTCCGTCCCGATGCGCGCACCATCGTGCTGCCGCACCCGCACTACGATCATTTCGGGACCGCACTCCCCAAGGAAGAGGCGCAGCACGCGCTCGGTATCGCCGCCGGTCGCCGGGTGCTGCTCTTCTTCGGTTTCATCCGGGAGTACAAAGGTCTCGATCTGCTCGTGGAAGCGATGAAGACCCTGCCATCGGACATCACCCTGGTGGTCGCTGGCGAACCGTACGGCGATATGGCGTGGTACGAGCGGGCCATCCACCGGACCAACCTGCGCGAACGCATCGTCGATCGTATCGGCTACATCCCCGACCAGGAGGTGCCGCTATACTTCAGCGCAGCGGATGCCATCGTGCTCCCTACCGATCCGGTACCCAAAGCGGCATCACGGCCATCGCGCAGCATTTCGCCAAGCCGGTGATCGCCACCGATGTGGGCGGCCTGAAGGAATTCGTTGACGACGAGCGAACGGGTATCATCGTAGGGCGACCGGAGCCGCTGGCGATCGCATCGGGCATTCAACGCTTCTACGCGCTGGGCCCGGCCCATTTCGCACCGCACCTCGAAGCTGCGCGCGAGGGGTCTTCGTGGTCGCGCTTCGCGGAGCAGCTGGTCGACTTCGCGAAGGACGTGCGCGCTTCCGAAGGTCGTTGATAACTCGTGCCGATCCCGCCGGGCGTAACGTGCGCTCCATCAGGCTTGCGCGCGATCGTCGGAAACCACAATTCCATGACTTCGTACACACGCCGGCAATGGAATGCGCCGTTAGATTCGCAACCTGTCCGACGGTCCGGCGAACTGGAACCTCGCCGCATGGACCTGCGGGTACACACTGCAAGGAAGGAATGGTGAGAACACCGTGGGCATTGGTATTGGCGCTGCTGCTGTTGCTGCCTTCGGCGACAACGGCCCCGGCACCGGCTGCGGCATCTGAAAGCTCCGAAGCGGCCAGCGAGCTCTACGCGGAGATCGGCCTGGAAGGGCACATGGCCGAGGCGGTATTCGCCAAGGGATACGCCAGCGTGGCCCACCACGGGGTGAAGGCGCACATGCTGGCCATTGCCGACATGTCGCAACCCAGCACGGCCAAGCGCCTTTATCTCATCGACCTGGACAAGAAGCAGCTTGTGATGCGCACATGGGTGGCCCACGGCCAGGGCTCGGGCGAGCTGATGTGCTCCAGCTTCAGCAATCGTGAGGGCTCGCACGCCACCAGCAAAGGCCTTTACCGTGTAGGAGCCGAGATCACCAGCCCCAAGCACGGAGCAGCACTCATGCTGCATGGCCTGGACCGCGGCGTGAATTGCCAGGCCGAGAGCCGCGAGGTGATCATGCACGGCGCCGATTATGTGAGCGCCGATTTCATCGCGCAGCACGGTCGCCTGGGCCGCAGCTGGGGGTGCCCCGCTGTAAGCCGAACCGACATGCCCAGGATGATCGCGTTGCTGGCCGACGGTGGATATCTCTACGTACACGGGCGCTAGGGCTCCCGCGTTCAGGTTTCCTTCGCGGACCATGCATCGCTCCCAATACGTGTGGCTGCTGCTCCTGTTGGCAGCTTGTGACCGCACCGAGCCGCCCCCCGACCTCGCCGAGCAGGCCGAGGAGATCCAGCAGGTGTTCGAGACCGATGAGGCGTACACCGTGCGCACCTTGAAGCGCTCGGATATCGAGGACTACTTGAAGGCGCATCCTGAGGCACAGGCGGATTCGAGCAGCATCCTCGGCTTCTACGCCCGTCGCAATTACCAGCACGCGTGGTTCGTGGACGACTCGCTCTCGCAAGCGGCAGCGGGCTTCTTCAACCTGGTGAACGGTGCCGATACCGTTTTCCGCGAAATGGCCAGCGTGCGGGACCGGTTGGCGGAGCTGATCATGTCCCCGGACAGCGGCCTGGCCGTGGCGCATTGCGACAGTTGCCAGCTGCAACTGGAACTGGACCTCACCGCGCAATTCTTCCGCTTCGCGGACAAGCGCTACGGCGGAGTGATCGGCAAAGACCTGCGCGAGCTCGACTGGTTCATACCACGCCGCAAGAAGAACTACGACCAGCTGCTCGATTCGCTCACTGCTGGCCGCATGGACCTGAGCCCCATTGAACCCGTGCTCCCGCAGTACGCGCTCCTGAAGGAACAGCTCAAGCACTACTACCAACTGGACACGCTGGTGAGCTGGCAGCCTTTGAGCCTGGGCGAGCTACGCAAACTGGAACCCGGTGGCACGGCGGCCTGGGTGCCCGACCTGCGCCAGCGACTGATGGTGCTCGGCGATCTGGTGAGCGCGGGCGACACCATCGTGCTATCGAGCACCACGTATGACAGCCTGACGGTCGAAGGGTTGAAGCGATTCCAGGAACGGCACGGCCTGCACCCCGATGGTGTGATCGGCAAGGGAGCCATCGCGGCGCTGAACCGCACGCCGCGTGAACGCGTGCGCACCATGCTGGTGAACATGGAACGCTTGCGCTGGGTGCCCGAGCGCACGGCGCCGGACCTGCTGCTGGTGAACATCCCGGAATTCAGACTGCACGTGTACGAAGCGGATACGGAAGCATGGAGCATGGATGTGGTCGTGGGCAACAGCGCCACGCGCACTGTGATCTTCAGCGACACGCTCAACCGCATCGTCTTCAGTCCCACCTGGTCCGTGCCGATGAGCATCGTCCGGAACGAGATCCTGCCCGCGATGAATAAGGACCCGAACTACCTGGCGAAGAAGGGCATGACCATCACGGGCGGCAGCGCCTTGCTGCCATCGATCGTGCAGCAGCCCGGCGCAGGCAATGCACTGGGCCGCGTGAAATTCCTCTTCCCCAACGAATACAGCATCTACTTCCACGACACGCCCAGCAAGGGGGTGTTCGCCAGGGAGAAGCGCGACTTCAGCCACGGATGCATACGCCTGAGCGAACCGCGCAGGCTGGCGGAATACCTGCTGCGCAACGATTCGCTGTGGCCTCCTGATTCGATCCACAAAGCCATGCTCAGCGGAAAGGAGCGCTACGTGCGCCTGAAGGAGAAGCGCCCGGTGACCATCGGCTACTTCACGGCATGGGTGGATCGGTACGGCAGATTGAATTTCCGCGATGACGTGTACGGCCATGATGAACGCCTGGCCAACGAACTGTTCAGCGGGGCGCCGGTGGTGCAATAGCCGTGTCGGTTGGTGCACCGATCGAGATCAGCAAATCGTCCGCTCCGAAGTATTGCGCGATCGAGCGGTTGATCCAATGCCCGGGGTCGGGGGTAGCATCGAGGTAGCGAAGGCTGCGCGGAGGAGCTTCCAGTGCAGGCAGGGCCAGGTTCTTCCTGTGCATCACCTCAGCGGCCACGATCATGGTATAGCGATCGCGCAGTTGCTTGTCGAAGTCGTTGAGCCTGCCGCTCAGGAGATCGGCAGAAACCCGACCGCCACTACCGCTTGCGAGAACCACCACGGCGAGCAGCGCACAGATGCCCGGAGCATAGCGCACAACAAGAAGCGTGATGGTAGGATATTCAGACAACCAGCGGATCCAGACGAGCGTGAGGAAGAAGAACCAGCACGGGAGGAAGAACAACAAGGTGGCGTTCACCGTGCGATGCTGGCCGAGCAAGCCGGTGTTCCAATAGGGCATGGCCATGGAGATGAAGACCATGACCACGATGAAGAGCGCCCAACGCCAGGGAACCGTCCTGGTCAGGATCAGCAGGATGAAAGAACGCTCCACGACCCACCGGCACACCAGCAGGTAGAGAAACGATGTGATCAACAGCGCGGGTGATGCGATCCAGGTGAGCAGGAAACGGCCGGTCTGCAATGCACCCCAAAGCCCCGTGTGCAGGATCTCGTGCTTGTGCGGGAACTGCGCAGCGCGGCCCGCATTGCCCGGCGCCAGCACCATCACCAGTGCCGCCAGGAGCACGAAGCCCAGCACCAAGGCCACGTATGGCCGCATCCGGAACCAGGTGCTTTGCGGCATGAGGAGCAGCGCCGCATGCAGCAGGACCATGTACACCATGTGCAGTTCGTTGCACCCACAAATGATGACCGCCAGGACCACGACCTGTACCAGCCGCCACACGCGCCGCTTTTTCTCCGCATTCCATAACCTCACCCAAGCTGCCGCGAGCAAGAGCATGAGCGCGCCCGGCAACTGGTAGCTCACCGCGCCGGTGTACCAGTAGATGCCCTCGCTGAGATCGGGCATCAGGTGCAGATAGATCAGCAGGAAGAGCGAAGCACCCAGCGCCATGGTACCGCGCGAGATGGCGTAGTGGTTGGCAAAGGCACGGATCAACGCATACGCGCCACACCAGGTGAGCGCGAGCAAGGCGATGGGCACCAAGCGATAGAGCACGAGCCCCTTCACCAAGCCCAGCACCAGAGGTCCGCGCAGCACAAGGATGTTCGAGAACCAGCGGCCGTTCCAGAACTGGTATTCATCGGCCAGTCGCTTGAGCAGATCGTTGTTGATCCCTGCCACGGCATAGCTGAAATCATCGGCGAAGGGATGGACGAAGAAGGCCAACAGCACGTACCGCAGCAGGGCGAGACAGAGCAGGACGATGAAGGCGATGGAGTAGCGACGGTGCATACGCCTCAAAGATGGATGGAATGCACGCCGCATAGTCGCCAGGACGCAACGCCGGATGCGGACACTGCGGTCCTCCACGCTCCTTGCATTCCTCGCGCCATTGCGCCGTTGCGGCTGATCCTCTCAGAGGCCCACGCGTTCGGCCACTCGATAGACGTTGCGCTCCGGGCTGTAGCGCCGCACCAGTTCGGCCACGAAGCCCATGGTGAACAACTGCACGCCGATGACCATGGCGGTGAGCGCCACGAAGAAGAGCCCCTGATCGGAAACGCGGGGCGCCGCCACGCCGAGGCCATAGACGTGCCACAGCTTCTCGCCGATGACCCATGCCGCGCTCAGGAAGCCCACCACGAACATCAAGGTGCCCACGGCGCCGAAGAAGTGCATGGGCTTGCGCCCGAAGCGGAAGACGAAGGTGATGGTGAGCAGATCGAGGAAGCCGTTGATGAAGCGGTCGAAGCCGAACTTGGTCTTGCCGTATTTGCGCGGGTGGTGCTGCACCACCTTCTCGCCGATATGGCCGAAGCCCTCCTTCTTGGCGATGAAAGGGATGTAGCGGTGCATCTCGCCGAAGACCTCTATGCTCTTCACCACTTGCTTGCGGTAAGCCTTCAGTCCGCAATTGAAATCGTGCAGCATCACCCCGCTCACGCGACGGGTGGTCCAGTTGAAGAGCTTGGTGGGCAATGTCTTCGTGAGGGGGTCATAGCGCTTCTTCTTCCAACCGCTCACCAGGTCGTAGCCCTCCGCACGGATCATTCGGTAGAGCTCGGGCACCTCGTCGGGGTCGTCCTGGAGGTCGGCATCCATGGTGATGACCACTTCGCCCTGCGCCTCGCGGAAGCCTTCGTTGAGGGCCGGGCTCTTGCCGAAGTTGCGGCCGAAGCGGATGCCCTTCACCCGGGAATCGGCTGCAGCCAGCTTGCCGATCACGCTCCAGGAAGCATCGGTGCTGCCATCGTCGATGAAGAGGATCTCATAGCTCACCCCCATCCGGCCCATGACCGCATGCAGCCGCTCTGCCAGGATGGGCAAGGATTCGTGCTCATTGAGCAGGGGCACCACGATGGACAGGTCCATGGCGCGAAGGTCAGCTTTTCCATTCGGCGGGCCAGCAATAGCAGTCGACGATCGGGCATTGGATGAACGGTTCGGATCCTTAACATTGTCCATCGTCAGCGAACGGCGATCCCCTCTATTGCCTTGAACCTCCAAAACCAAGACCCATGAGAACAGCTCGACTCCTTCCCCTTCTCTTCCTGTTTGTTGCCGCCGCCGCCCAGGCGCAGGTGACCGTGTACGTGCAGGAACCCACCGGCCTCGAAGGCCCTTTGGATTTCACCTGGGCCAGCGACTGGGGCCAGACCCCCGATCTGGACAGCACCCAGAATAGCGTAACGGCCTACGCCTGCCTGGTGGACGACGGAACAGCTGCTGATTCGCTGGGCTGCAATGACCTGGTGAATGCTGCTACGATCAGCGGCAAGATCGCCGTGGTGTACCGTGGCAGCTGCGAATTCGGCATGAAAGCCTTGAAAGCGCAGGATGCCGGCGCCATCGCCGTGGTCATCATCAACAACGTGGCCGGTGCGCCGGTGGGAATGGGCGCTGGCGCACAAGGTGCCAACATCACCATTCCGGTGGTGATGATCTCGCAGGACGCCGGTGCGTTGCTTCGGCCCTACTTCGACAACTGCTCCGCACTGCTCTTCATCGGCAGCCAGACGGGCTTCTACGCGAGCAACCTCGGCATCTACAAAGCCGATATCCTCGTACCGCGCTACGCCGAGACCAACAGCCTCATCGCATCCAGCGCTGCTGAATTCAGTGTGCCCCTGGGATGCATGATCCACAACTACGGCTCAACGGACATGACCAACGCCACGGTGAACGTGACGGTGGTGAAGGGCGCGAGCACGCTCTACGATCAGACCTCGCCGGGCGCCACGATCATCAGCACCGACTCGCTGTACGTGACCCTCCCGGATTTCAGCGATAACGGCTACACCGGGCAGTACACGATCACCTACACGGTACAGGGCGACACGCCGGACGAGTTCACGCAGAACAACAGCATCGCTGTCACGCTCACCGCTGGCGACAAGTTCGGCTATGCTCCCGCCGACCCCACGACTGAGATCCCGATGGCCAACCTGCACGTGGTGCCTGCCAACAACGCCGCAGGTTTCCGCTCGTGCATCAGCTTCCACGATGCCAACCTCTCACGCCTGGCCACCACCGGCGTCTGGTTCAGCGCATCGCGCGCGGCCGATACCGTGCTTACCGATGAGGTCATGACCGCGACCCTTTACCAGTGGAATGACGCGATCGCCACCGCCATAACGCTGCCCACCGATGCGGGCATCAGCGCGCTCACCACCGGCGAGTACATCTTCCCCAGCGACCAGAACAGCGTTCCGCTGTTCATCCCCTTCGCCGATGTGATCACCTTCATGGACAACCAGTGGTACCTGGTCTGCCTGGATTCATACAGCGGCGTAGTGCGGCACGGTTGGGACAACAGCCTCAACTACGATCGCCTCTATACGGTCATCGATGAGCCCACCAACTGCCTGCGCGACGGCACCACCTGGTACAATGGGTTCACCGGCATCACGGGCGCGCCATCCCTCGGCGTGCAGTTGATCGACCCGGCCACCATCGGCATGGCTGAACAGGAGGAGGTGGAGGTGACCCCCTACCCCAACCCCACCTGCGACATGATCACCGTACCCGTGCGCGGCTATTCGGGTGCCGCTGCGTTGCGCATATACAATGCGCTCGGCGGCCTGGTGCATGCGGATCGCACAGCAGTCTCTGCCAACGGGATCCTGACCGTGGATGTGAGCGATCTCTCGGCGGGCACCTACCTCTTCAACATGGCCTTCGACAACGGCCAGCGCGCGGAATTCCGCGTGCAAGTGGTGAAGTAGGCTGAACACTTTGCAGAACGAGAGCGGCCGCCCGGTGGGCGGCCGCTCCTATTTCCCACTTGCGCTTATCAGGCGGTGCTCTTCTGGCCCGTGCCCAGCACCATGCCAGCCACCACGCCCAGGATCCCGCCTACCACGGCGTTCACCAGCACATCAACGATCACGAAGGTGTTGTCCTTGATGAGCATCATGAAGGCCAGCATGAACAGGTCGAAGCACGCCGCGAAGGCCCCACCGATGATGGCCCCCGGCAACAAGCCGCCCATGGCAGAAGACACGTTCATCTTCCAGAGCACCCATGCCACGGTGCAGCCCCAGATCAGATTCCCCAGCACAAGGGCCAGCATGTTGGGCGGGTCCTTCATCAACCCTTCATGATGCAGCATGCTCGACGTATAATAGCTTTCCATGGCGATCCCGAACACTACCCAGCCCAGCAGGAAGCTTGCGACCCCTGTGGCCAATCCGGCGAGTATCACTTTCATGTTCATGGTCTGGTGATTTTGGTTTGAGCGGACCACGCCAAACTAGGCGGAGGGTCAACCCGGGGGCGTTGGGCCAACGCGTGGTTATGAACGGGGGGAGGTGCGATCGGGGGGCCTTGTGCGGACCCGGCGGATCCCAGGCGCCGCCAGCAAGCGCTCGATACGCCATAGGGGGCCAAGCTGGTGGTGGAGCAGCTTCGGCGTGTGCACTCGTACACACCAGAGAACGCAGGGTCCCCGAAGACAGAAGACCCTGCCGTGGTTCAAGGCGTAACACCTGCCCTTGTTTGGGGGTTGGCCGAGGCACGGCCACCGAATGACCGGGGTGGGCTACCATACACCGATGGAACATGGCCGATGGGCTGAAAACAATACCCGCAAATGATGGAATTGGTCAATGGCCCGCGCAGTGGCTGGAAACCCGGACCGGTAGCAAACTTGTACCGTACTAGGTGGGGGTGTAGCCAATGGATAGTAATATTCGAGGCAAAGCCCGCTGCCCATGAACCACTTGGGACAACTTCCAAAGGCGATCTCTTTCGTTGTCGTCGGCCTCTTGGCTGTTCATGCCATCGCCCAGGACCATTGTAAAGTGCGCTACAGCTACAACGCCGCTGGCGATCGCATCAAGCGCGATTGGTATTGCTGGACACCCGGTGAGGAAGAACCACCACTGGTTACCAAAAGTGCCACGATAGCTGAGGTTGAACTGGGCGTGATGCCCAACCCCGCAAGCGAGGAACTCTTTGTTACCGTACCCGAGGAATACGCCGCCGGAAGCCTCGACCTCGTAAGCTCTACTGGTAGCGTGGTAGCCACCATGCGCGTGCAGGGGGTGCGGAATGTATTCGATGTGCGAGCGTTACGGGCGGGGACCTATTTCCTTCGTTTCCAGCACGGGAACGAATGGATCATTACACCATGCGTGATCGAATGAGGAAGTCGTTTCGTTATGGTTGCCGTCGTCTGGCGACTGCCGCATGGGTAGTCATACCTATGGTGCTGACCGGACAGAACCTAGTACCGAACCCCGGGTTTGAGCTGATGGACATGCCCTGCACAGCGGGCGCCTCGTACTATATCCTCGCGGACTGGTTCCCTGCAGATTGCACATCAGGTGCCAGCTACTTCCATCCCTGTAGCACGGATAATGGTGCGCCGAACGCCGGAGCACCGGAGAATATCTGGGGCAGCCAATCCGCACAGGACGGCGTAGCATATGGTGGCACGCTTACTTATTCAGCCGGGCTCCCATTTCCACCCCGTGATTATGCGAGTGCACTGCTCATGCAGCCCTTGGTTGCCGGCACAGAATACTGCTTCAGTCTGTACGCAAGCCTTGCCGGTCGCTCCATGTATCGATCTGCAACGCTCAATGCTGTGTTCACTACATACTATCCCACGGCTTGTTCAGGCAACGACACCCTCAACTGGCCAACGGAGGCGCAGTTGGCATTTGACCTGACCGCGTGGATACCGTGAATTGGACCCTGCTATCAGGCACATTCACGGCAACAGGTGGTGAACGCTATCTCACGCTCGGGAATTTCACCACGCCTTTTGCGCCGGACACCGTTTTCGTGGGTGCGACCAATGCCCCTTATGAGTTCGCATTCTATTATTTGGATGCGGTTGAGTTGCGGACTTGTGAATCCGGGATCGGTGAGGATGCCAGTTCTGCCTTGCGGGTGTTCCCCAACCCGGCCGATGAACGAGTTATGGTTGAAGTCGCGGAAGAAGCGCTTGGCGCGACTGTCACCCTTGTCGACGTAGCTGGCCGTGTTGTGTTCCAGCAACGAATGAACACGAACACCGCTTCAATCGATGCCGCTGACCTGGCCCGGGGCTGCTATTCGTTGCACCTGACAACACCGACCATGATCACAACGGTCAAACTCATTTTGGAATGAGGGTTAGTCATAGAGAGCGACATCTAATGACTCTGGTCTAGCGACCGACCCGCAGACTACTGTCGATCGGATGAGCATCCGATTCAGCGCGTGGTTTGAGGCAATAGGTAGTCCCATCTTCCTATCCGCTTCTTCTTCACCTTCTTCATTGATCTGAATACACTTTTGGGCACGGGAGAATCCATCCTGATCAGATTCACCTCATAGAGAAAGGGGCAATCCACTGCTCGCTTGATCGTCGCCCGCGCAGGGTCCTTGAACCTGTACAGGGTTTCGTTCTCATCCACACGCCAACGGCCCTTGAAGTACCACTTCCTGTATGTCAGGTGCAAGCATGCGAGGCAAGCGAATCTCACGCGGATCGCCACACACGTGTCATTCAAGAAGATGTATTCATACTGCACTTCATCGTTGCTGGAAACTCGATAGATCAATGTATCTCCAATTTCGTTGACCGTAGCGGCCGAATCGTGACCATAGACCTTCTTGAAATCAGCGTTGAAGTAACGGCAAACCAATCGCAACCACTCTTCAGTTTTAGCTCTGCTATCACCCAAGGTTGGGCTCTGTGCTTCACTTACGATGCCCATAGGAACGATAGCAATTAGCACTACCAGGCGACCGAGGAATTCCTTGCTGATTCTCATTACCTCCAAATGGTGAACAGTCCGAAGAAGCTCCACCCATGCCTGGAGAAGCGGATCCGCTGCCGATTTAGAAGCGATAAATTCACGTTGAAATTGTCTTCTATATCGGCATTGTGTCCTACGAAAGTTATTGCGGCCCGAAACCCCGCAGCGGTCTCCCGCCCCGTCTCGGTGGCCGGGGTGCCGGGACCCTGCGGCCCCATGGACGACTTGACCCTTACCATGGTGCTCCTTTCCCGCCAAGGTATCCATGCTCCTGAGATGCATCCTGTGGTGCGCCATGGCGCTTGTCGCAGATCCTGCGTCGGCTTACTACCGGAACACGGATCGGAGCCCCCCCTGCGCATCTTTGGGGCCCATCCCCCACCCCCATGCCCAGCCTCGATATCCAGAGCAAAGTGGACGTGCAAATGCTCGACAACGCCGTGAACGTGGTGAAGCGCGAAGTGGACAACCGCTACGACCTGCGCGGCACCAACAGCACCGTGGAGCTGGACAAGAAGGCGCTTACGATCAAGGTGAGCACCGAGGACCACATGAAGCTGGATGCCATCGTGGATATCCTGCTCGAGCGCAGTGGCAAGCAGAAGGTGGATGTGCGCAGCTTCGACCTGAAGGAGGAGCCGGTGCCCAGCGGCAAAACGCTCTACCGCATCATCACCGTGAAGCAGGGCATCGAGCGCGAGACGGCCAAGAAGATCGTGAAGGCGATCAAAGACAGTGGCCTGAAGGTGCAAGCCCAGATCATGGACGACCTGATCCGCGTGACGGGCAAAAAGATCGACGACCTGCAAGCGGTGATGGCCCTCTGCCGCGAGAAGGACTTCGAGCTGCCCTTGCAGTTCGAGAACATGAAGAGCTGAGGATCCGTGGCTCGCAAGCGAACAAAGCGACCGGAGTGCCCCAACTGCGGCCACCGGCTGTTGGCCGAAGACAACTATTGCGCTCGCTGCGGACAGGAGAACCACACGCACAAGCTGCCGCTGCGCCACTTCATCGTGGAGTTCCTCGCTGGCACCTTCAACTTCGACACGAAACTGCTGCGCACGCTGCGCGATCTCTTCGTACCGCCAGGGCTGGTGGTGCGCAACTACAATCAGAACAAGCGGGCCCGCTATGTGCCGCCCTTGCGGCTCTACCTCTTCACCAGCGTGGTCTTCTTCATCGTGCTTTCCATCCTTCCGGAGCACGAGCGGCCCGTCGCACCTGAGGGCAATGAGCGCAACGGCCTCAAGTTCACCGCCGGTTCCGACACCATCGACAGCGAGCTGATGGACCTTGCAGAACGCGGCGCCCTTACCGATGCGGCCATCGACAGCGTGCTCATGGCCAATGGCGATGACCAGCCCAGCGACTTCGAGCGGAGGCTGGTACGCACAGCCATGGAACAGAATCTTGGCGGCGACAAGCGCGCCCAGTTCGACCAGCGGTTCATGGGCAACATCAGCAAGCTCATGTTCGTGCTGCTCCCGCTCTTCGCGCTGCTCCTCTATCTGCTCAATTGGCGCGCTCGCGGCTTCTTCACCGAGCACCTCGTCTTCGCATTCTATTTCCACACCGTGGTCTTCGCCCTCTTGCTCTTGCGATTGCTGGTGAACGAAGCGAGCTATGCAGCCGTGGGCATCACCACCGACTACACCACGCTCATCCCCCTGCTCTCGCTGGTGTACCTGCCATGGGCCATGCGCACGGTGTACGGGCGGCCTTGGTGGCGCACCATCATCAAGACCTTGCTCATCGTGGTGGTCTACTCCATCGTGCTGGGCATGGCTCTGGTCGGCGCTGCCATCCTTACGGCTATCGTATGATCAGGCAGCGCCAGGCTCCGTTCCTCCGTCATCTGCCTAGAACCCTTTCCCATGCGCCAATTACTATTCACGCTCGCCACCCTTCTCAGCACGCTTCTCAGCGCTCAGACGTACTACTACATCGATGAGATCGAGGTGATCCCTGCCGCACCGACGACGGCGGATGATATCGCCATCGCGTTGCATGGCAACCTCTCCAGCTCGGGCGCATACGTGGTCGGTGCCTCGGCCAACGTGGTGGGCAGTGTCGTCACCATCAGCATCGTCGCTGCCGACCCCGGCGGATTGGCAGTGCTGGTACCGCACATCGAAACGGTGCCCGTAGGCCAGTTGCCGGCTGGCACCTACACCATCGTGTTCAACGCAAGCAACGTCGCCGACTTCGCGCCATCGCCCCAGCATCAGTTCGTCGTGGTGGGCGCTGGATCGCCATGCGATAGCGTGCAGATCGAATCGGTGCGCTTGCATGCCTTCAGCGACACGGCCATCGTGGTGCATGTGCTCAACAACAGCAGCCAGCTGTTCGATTACCCCAACTTCGTGCTCTTCGATGAGGACGGCGACACCCTCGCCGTGGAGACGGTGAACTTCTTCGGCATCGCCGGAGACAGCTGGCACATCCTCGCCATCGTGCCCAATGCCACGACCCCCTTGACGCCCTACTACGGCGCGCTCCACCTCTGGACGGGATTCTCCACCGTGCTGGCATGCGAGTGGTTGCCCTTCATAGACCTGTGCCCACCGGAGCCCTGCGCAACGCTGATCCCTGCTGTCCAGAACATGGGAGGAGCGCTGGCGATTGGATCCTACAGCTGGAGCATATTCGATGCGGACTTTGCCATCGTGGGCAGCGGCACTTTCACGATGACGGATGTGATGCAGTACGACGCTGACACCATCTGCCTTCCTCCCGGCGAGTACCAGATGGCTTGCTACGCGCAACAACCGCCCACGGGAGGTGCTCCTGTCTTCAATGTCAGCACCGGAGGTTGGATCTCGGGACCTTCGCAACCGGTATCGTTCGACCTGCCTGCGCTCATGCCTTTCAGTTTCTACCTGCCATGCGCCGATGGAACCAACGGCATTGCCGAAGGTTCGCAACCTGATATCGTTGTGCGCATGGTAGGCAGCAATCTGATCCTGCGCAGGGTAGATGGCTCCTCTGTGGGCGATGTGGCCCTGGTTGATGCACTGGGGCGCTTGGTGCAGCAGGCAAGTTCCAGTGCGAGCGAAGTCACCCTGAATGCGGGCGCCGAAGCCAGGGGCCTCTATCTGCTGCGTACCCGTGATGCGGTACGGAAGGTGATGCTGAACGTGGAGTAGGCGCCACCGTGAGGCGCAACTTTGCCGAGGTGACACCCGCCAACGGCGGGACCCGCCTTACGGGGCGGGTCCCTGAGTATCCCGGTCTCCCAGCTTACGGGCTCGGAAGGGTGCTTTTGGCGCCGATTGGCTCTTGCTCCTTGTGACCGGGTATGCCGTTGGTCCTTGCGGGACCTGCTGGTTCAACGGAAGCCTAAGCCGGGATGTTGCGTTCCGGCGGAATGGAATATCGTGCCACGCCCGGCGGGTCGATCGTGCGCTCCTCAAAGAGCACTTCACCACCCCGATGCACCATCACCACGGTGGAGCACCGCGTGCCGTAGCCCTCCATGCTGATGCGGACGGAACTGAGCGCCCGTTCGCGTTCGAGGTCGAGCCCTGTATCGGGCAGGTGCGCATCGTCGGCCCGGGCATCATCGGCGAGCAAGCCGAAGAGTTCCTCAACGGATGGCGCACCCGTCTCCAGTATTCGCTTCAACCCCGATCGGGCGCGCTGCACTTTCGGCCAGGGCGTATTCAGCAAGTTGTTGCTCAGCCCATGAACGCCTGGTGCAAGAGCGATATCGGCCAGCTTGATGTTGGAATGGTAGCGCAGCGCATCCACCGGTCCATAGATCAAGTTGAATCCTTCGTACTCGTGCGTAGCCGTCGGGCGGAAACCCGGCTCCAGTGCCTGCCGGACCAACGCACCGCGCGATGGCCCGCCCACAGTCGGACGCCGCAGATCGCGATAGTTCGTGAGCGCTGCGAATCGCCTGCTGGTGGTCACACCCAGCCAGGTGCCTCCGGCTTTGCGATCGCGACCCGCCAGCACATGCGGTTCCGCAGGCCAGAAGCGCGCAGGATCGGTAAGCCGGTCCAGGAACTCATCGCGGTTGGCCGCAACGATCAGCGGGAACTCCGGGTGGACCTTGTAAGCGAGAGCGATCAGGCACATGGGCGCCCAAATCTACCGAAGCACAGGAAGGATCTAGAACACCGCCTCCCCCTTCAGGAACATGACGAAGATGAACGTCATGAGGAAGTGATGGAAGAGCAGCATCGCCGTAACGAGGTTGAGGATGTTCTTGCCGCTCTTGGTCAGCTCCGGGAACAACTTCTTGTTGTTCATGGCGATGATGGGCAAGGGCACGGTCGCCAGCAGGAAGGTGATGGCAAGTGTCTTGAACAACACAACGTTGTCCAACAGCCCGAAGAAAAGGTGGGCGTAGTAGAAAATGAATCCCACGGTTGATAGGAGGCCCAGCCGCAGGAAGAGTCGCGCTTCAGTGACCATTTTGTCCTTGCTTTCCATGAGAATGACGCAGCGCTCTAACGAGGTTGCGTATCCACGGGTTACGATTTTATCCACAACGGCCTAGACAACCGGTGCTGGCGGCACGGGACGGCACCGCCAAAGGGCATACAGCGCCATGGTGCATCCCGCAACGAACCACGGCCAGGGATAATCCTCGGGGATGTAATTCCGGCCGTTCCTCAATGCCTCCTCACTGGCCATCCCAACCTCGGACAGTGCTTCAAGGCCGTATGAGTTGAGCAGAGGATCGAGCGTGAAGGACACGACCATCAGCAAGGCACCACCGAACAGCAGCACCCAAGACCAGCGATCGACGGAGTACGCCGGGTTCCGGGATCGACCACGCAGCAACACCCATGCGAACGCGATGAGGCCGACGGAAATGGCACATGGCGCCCATACAGGCCCTACCCAGGGGACGGGAACCAGGAACAGCAGATCGCGGCTGGCCATGCTCGAAGGCCAATCCAGCAGGAGCTTCAACCACACGTAATAGAAGATGTCCCATACCCCGAAGCCGAAACAGAACCAGGCGAAGCGCTCCAACGCCGATCGCGCGACCAAGGCAGCAGGCACCAGCAGCATGATGATCGTTGCCACTTCGCGCGCAACCTCGGTGCTTACCAGCGAGCGATCCATGGCCACCAGTGGGAAGTCGAAGCCCGTGGGATAGTACAAGGCACGGAGATAGACCACCACGGCGCTCTCCAGGTAGGCCATGGCGATGTAGAACACCGTCATCCAGATGAAGGCCCGCCGGATGTCAGCGCGCATGGGCGAGATGGACTTCGGCCAAGAGGCCTCGATGATCGCTGCCAGCGACCTTGAACGAGGTGATAGAGCTTGAGCACAGGCCGCCGCTCACCAGCGCGTGGTCGATCGGTATCATGGCCAGCGGGCCTACGCTGGGCCAGGTGATCTGGTAGGGCGAGTTGATAGGACGAGCGCCGCTGCGTGCGCAGAAGCGCTGATAGGCCTGGTCCCAATGGACCGTGTTGAGGTCGCCGATCAACAGCGTGGGGAAGTCGCTCCTGGCGATCCGATCAGCGAGCGCAACGAGCTGCGCATTGCGCCGGCGGAAATGCGCATAGCTGATGGGTGATGTGGCATGTACAGCAAGTACGCGGATGGCTTGACCCGATACCATCACCTCCGCCTCGATGAATTGCGCTCCGGCGATCTCTATTGTTTGCGCTTGCAGCAATGGAAAGCGACTGAAGAGAGCGATGCCATAGCAGTTGGTCTGAGGCACCACATGCCGGTAAGGATGCGTGCGCGCGAAACCACGGGCCAGCGCTACGGCCCATTCGGGGCTCACCTCCTGCACACTGATGAGATCGGGATCGGATGCCAGCACAGCGCTGATCGCACCAGCATGGTCGGTGTTCATCTGCCACACGTTCATGTGCGCAACGCGAAGTCCATGCGCATGGTCACCTTCGGCTGCGAGCGCCGTGGGGATCCGTATCTGCACCATGATGGCTGCCGAACAGATCGCGCAGGTCAAGGACAACCACCAGCGTTTGCGCCATGCGGCGATCACTCCCAGAAGCAGCAGTCCGAAGGCCCACCACAACAAGAACGAACGCACCAGCATGGGCAGGTAGGCATCGGGCGCGAACACGAGCGCACAGGTGAGGGCCAGGGTGGCGCACACCAGGAGCAACTGACCGCGAACAGTTCGGTGGATCATGGCACAACTGGGATCGAGGACCGCTCCATCTTCTGTATCCGCCTTCTCACCAGCCATAGCGGAATGGCACCCAGCACCCCGAACGAGGCATCGACACAGCACCAGGAGAATGGAATGCCACGATACGGTGCCCAGAAGAACGCCAGTGGCAGCACCAACAGGCAGCACCACAAGCCCCACTCGATCACCCACTTGTTCCGCACCGGATCGCGGTAGGGGCCGATGAACGCGAGCGCGATCACGATGTGCGCGAAGGCCAGCCAATCCGTTCCGTAGAACAGCATCGGATAGGTGCGGCCGACGAACGCAACCGCAGCAGCGGCATGCGCGGCCCATGCGTGCAACGGCCCCCCAACGGCGCAGTCAGTTCTGCGAGCAGGCCGGTGAGCCATTCCAATGGCACGGCCGTGAGACCACGGCATGAGCGATCCATGAAGAAGATGATCCAGCGGCGGATGTATTGCAGGTCGTTCATGACGCTGGGTCCCCCCCCCCCCGGGGGCGCCTGGGGGCGGCCCCCCCCCGGGGGGCGGCGGGGGGGCGGCCGCGCCGTTCTCCCCTGGAGGGAGGGGGGGCCCCGGGGCCCCCGCGGGGGGCCCGGGGGGCCTGGCCCCTTCCTCCTCGAGCCCCCCCCCCCCCGGCCCGGCGGCGGGGCCCAGCAGCAACAAAATCCAACAGGGTCCAATTCACCTCATCCGTGAACTGCATCGCTAGTAGTGGTGTCGGCGAGGTTCCTCTCCTGTCTTCATATTTGAATCTGGCCTCGCGATACCGGCGTCAAGGAAATGCGTTCATCCGCCCAGGTCCAGCTCTGCCAATGTTGTTCGCGGTAGCGCTCCACGAAACGGTCGCGCTTGCCATCCAGCGCGGACCGGAAGGGTTCCGGCTCGGGGTGATCGACCCAGCGCACGGCGTTGGTCCGGTGCTTGGCCATCTGCGCTTCCACCAGATCGATGTTCGCGTACAGCAGCGGCAGCACGCGGTCGCTCATCGCGAGGTAGTTGTCGATGTCGATCTCGCCCGGGTTATCGTGGTGCAGGTTGAACCGGACGATCGCGCGGTCCCAGTCCACCGTGGTCATGCCGATGAGCACGGCGAACGCAGCCCATGCATTCACGCGGGTGAGCCAGTAGAAACTGCGCTTGCCTCGGATCTTCAGCCACAGCGTGACAAGGCCAACGAGCACAAGGAGAAGGAAAGCAATGACCCCGATGCGCAGGTACGCCAGCCCATGGAAGTTGATGTAGTGGTAATTGCGCAGGAACACGCTGATACCGAGCACGAGGTTCTGCGCGATCCACACATAGGCCAGCACGCGAAGCGGGCCGCTCCGCCAGTAGAAGTTGAGGTTGCGACGGAAGAGATGCAGCAGCAACAGCATGCTCAGCAGGATGCTGATGATGAGGATCCAGGTGCCTTCATGCACGAACTGCTTCAAGCTGAATCCCTCCGGCACTTCGAATCCGAACCACACCCAATCGATGTCGATGATGTTGACCACCAGCAGCAAGGCGTTCACCAGCACCAGTAGCACCATGCCCATCCGGCGTTCGCGTTCCAGTGGATTCAAGCTGCGTGGTGCCAGCCAGTGCGGGCGCTTGCGGCGCATGCGCTCAAGGCGTTCGCCGAATTGCTGCTCCAGTTGGAGCACCAGCTTCGGCGCGTAGCGGAAAAGCAAGCCCGCGCATACGACCATGCCGAAGAGGAAGAAGAAGAACCGCTCAGTGAATAGCGCTTCGAGGAGATCGCCGAAGATCTCCCACAGGCCATCGAGGAAGCCGGCCGTGAGCTGATCGAAGCGCGGATTGCCTGCCCGATAGAGCGAGAAGAACACGATGCCCACGAGCAGTGGTAGCAACACGATCCTTCCCCAGCGCCATCCAACGCGCGCACCGCTCCGATGCTGCATCAACTCCCCAGTGCCTTCCCAAGCCGCCCAAGGCAACAGGAGGAAATTGCTGGCGAGCTGCGGAATGCTGTAGAACAAGCTGCGGAGCTTCGGCTCGTGCGCGAACGCGCTGCCTGCACCAAGCGATACCACGGCCATGAATACGGCCAGCCCGCTGTGGTGGATGCAGACCATGGCCGCGGCCACCACCGCTCCCAGCAACGCCCCTCGCGCAGGAAGCGATAGTGCGGTGCGGCCCATCCGCAGCGCGAGCGTGGCTACGATGAAGACTACGAAGAGCAGCAGGTTCAGGCCTGGAGCCATCCCATGGAACAGCAAGTCGAACAGGAAGGCACCGCAGAGGATGGTGATCAGGGGCAGGAAGGCACGCATGGGCGCAGGCAGGTTGGTGTTCATCGTTCAGATCTTTGGCAGCAGGCGTTCGATGGCATCAAGATGCTCGCGGAAGGCCCGCGCGCCTGCAACGCTCGCTTTATAGGAAGTATTGGGTCGCCTGCCTACGAAACGCTTCCGCACCTGCACGTAGCGCAGCTCCTCCAGTGCAGCGAGGTGGCTTGCGAGGTTGCCATCGGTGACATTCAACAATTCCCTCAGCCGCGAATGATCGACCCAATCGTTCACCGCAAGCACGGCCATGATGCCCAAACGCACGCGGCTCTCGAATGCCTTATTGAGCTGCTCGATCATGCCGCACCCTGGCCGCGCTCGTGGCGCAGGTACATCAAGCCGCCATAGAAGATGTGCAGCACACCGAAGCCCAATGCCCAGAAGAGCAGGCCGGCCGTGGGCCAGAATGCAGCCACGACGCCCAATGCGGCTTCGCTCACGCCCAACCAGCGGATCTCGTCCAAGGTGTACTTCGATGCATTGAGCAATGCCAGGCCATAGAATACCAGCGTTGCCGATGGCACCATGAGGATGGATCCATTGAATAGAAGCGCCAGTGAGAAGAGCCCACCAGCGATCAATGGGAGCAGGAGGTTCAGCAGCATGCGGCGGGCACTGGCATCCCATAAGCTCTGGCCCGTTCGTTCGCTGCGACGCCACGTGAACCAGAGCGCTCCGATCAGTGCGACCACCAGCACGATCAGTCCATCGACAACGAGGAACTGCACATGATCATCGAACCGGGCGGTCACCCAGCGCGTGGGCAGGTAATCGCTCTCGAACATGCCCGACGCGCGGCCATCGAAGTAGAGCGAGGTGAAATGCTCCCGCGCAGCAAAGGCGCCCACCAGGGCGGCAAGGCCCGCAGTAATACCGCTCAAGCCGCTCAGGCTAAGGAAGCGCGTGCTGCGGTCCATGAGCCCGCGGATGTGCCCGAGGTCGTTGATGTGGTCTTGTTCCGACATTGGCAAAGTTCTTTGCGTGGCAAAGTAACGGCAGGAATGGATCGGTCGTATGCCGCAATGCGAAAAAGTTCAGTGGACCGATAGCGCGGCCAGCGAAGCGCCGAGCACCACCGCCACGAAGCGGGCACCATTGAAGCGGTGCTCGGGCGCGCTCTCGAAGATGATGGTGGTACCGATATGCAGGAGCATGCCGATGGCCAGGCCGAGCATGTGGTGGAGGAAGCGACCGTCCAGGAAGCCCATGGACAAGTGCCCGGCAAGGATACCGCAGGGCGCGGCAAGTGCGAAGATCACGAGCATGCCCCAACCCGCGAAAGCCGAGGTCCCCGAGCGTTGAAGTACAGTTGCCAGTGCAATGGCCATTGGCATCTTGTGCAGCACGACACCCATGAGGAAGGGAGTGTCGCCCGCGACGCGCTCGTCGGCGAAGGGCATCCCCTCGGCGAAGGAGTGGAGGCAAAGGCTGGCTAGCGTGAGCCACGGGAGGGCGCTCCGGCCATGCGCATGCACATGCATATGCCCATGCTCGATCCCCTGGCTGAAGAACTCCAGCACCACCTGCAGCAGGAAGCCCGCCAGCACCCATGCCCCGATCATCTCGCCTTCGGCCTCGTACAGTTCGGGCAGCATGTGCAGGAAGACGATCGCGAGCATGAACGCACCACTGAAGGAGAGCAGCAAGCGAAGGCCACGCGCATCGGGCTTCATCAGCCGCACGACAGCTCCCGCCAGCATAGGCAGCGCGAAGAAGAGCAGGGCGACGAAGGGGATCATCGAGCGGGTTTTCGGGTCCAAAGAACGAAACGCTGTGATCGATCCGGATCGAACGGAGCAAGCACAGGCCCATCGGTGACGTCCAGCACCTCCAGCCCGGCCTTGCGCGCCATCGCCTCCAAGGTGATATGGTCGAGGGCCTGCACACGTTCTTCGAAGCAGTGGGTCATCGTTCCTTCGACGACGGTGACCCGCTTTATGAGCACTCCGTCGCGCAAGGAGCGATCGATCCGGAAGTGAACGCCCTCGCGCTCGATCTCCTCCTTCTCCACCAGGTCCCTCAGCACCACCGCCACGTTCATGAAATCGACGGTGAAGAAACCGCCTGGTTTGAGCGCCTCGGCCGCCGCCTCGAACACCAATTGGTCATCGGCCAGCGACTCGAAATAGCCCAGGCTCGTGAAGAGGCAGCAGATCGCATCGAAGTGCCCGGCACGGAACACCGAACGCATGTCGCGCACATGGAACTCAGCATCGGGCACGAGGGTCCTCGCTTGGTCAATGCTGCTCTCGGACAGGTCGATGCCTGTAACGCGCAGGCCGAGCTGCGCGAAGTGCCGTGCATGCCGACCGCGACCGCAGGCCATGTCCATGACCTCGGCCCCGACCGGCAGGCCCCAGCGAGCGGCGATCGCTTCCACCCAGGCTGCGGCATCGGCATCGTCGCGGTGCCCATAGAGCAGCGTGTAGTAGCGCGTGCCGAACCAGTGCTTGTACCAATCCATTCGCTTCGCCCTCTGGGCGGGCGAAGGTATCCGGCGTGCATGCGGGTTGACAACCGCGTGGATAACTCCACCACGGACCGGGGCGCCCACCGCTGGCGGGGGGCTTGATTTGATGCATCATGCCTCCACCGGGAGATCCCGCCATGCTAGATCGTGTTCACGACCTCTACGATGAACTCGAACGCAGTCGCGTCATGCTGTCCTTCAAGGGCGAGTTGAGCGCCGACCTCATTTCAGTGATCCTGGGCCTTATGGAGCGCAAGCTGGACGCCATCGAACCTGATGCGCGCGCTCGCAAGCGCGTGTTCAACGTGGTGGTGGAATGCCTGCAGAACCTCTACCATCATAGCGGCCCTTCCGGGTCCGAAGGCCATGCTGCCGTGATCGCGAAGGACCCCCACGGCGTGGTCATGGTCGCACAGGTGGACAAAGGCTATTCCGTGCTCACCGGAAATTTCATGGCCGGCGCCGAAGTGGACCGCTTGAAATCGCACCTGGACCGCATCAACTCCGCCAGCCCGGATGACTTGCGTGAATGGTACCGCGAGAAGCTCGTGGATGGAACCTATTCGGCCGTGGGTGGCGGAGGGCTGGGCATGATCGACATCGCACGGCGCAGCGGTGGCAAGCTCGAATACGCCTTCGTGCCCTACGACCACGACAATGCCTTCTTCAGCCTGAACGTGAACGTGACCACTTAGACCAAACCGACATGGAACCCCTGCAACTCGAAGGATCGCCCAAGACCCCGCACGTGCACTTCGACCCGAACACCGGCTTGCTCGAGCTCAAGGGCCGCAGCATCCCGGAGAACAGCATCGATTTCTACAAGCCGCTGATCGACTGGATCGACAAGTACGGTCGGTCACCGAACAGCAAGACCGCCTTGCACGTGCAACTCGAGTACTTCAATACCAGTTCCAGCAAGTGCATCTTGGATGTGTTCAAGAAGCTCGAGACCATCCGCGCCGCGGGCAGTGAAGTGTCGGTGCTCTGGCACTACGAGGCCGATGATGAAGATATGCTGGAGGCGGGCGAGGACTACGCCGGCATCATCAACGTGCCGTTCAAGATGATCCAGATCGCCGAAGTGGACGGCAAGTAAGCGCCGTTCACTGACGACCGCTCGCGAAACGCGCCATCAGGCGCGGGAAAAGCTCTGCGTACAGCGCACCGCACAGGAGCAATGCCATGGCCCAAAGCACCAGAACATTTGCCCATAGCGTAGGGATGCGCATGCCCAGAACGTACTTGGCCGGAGCATAGAACTGCGCGCCGAAGAAGCCGCTGTGCATCGGCTCCAGGTATACCGGGTCGCTCTTCTGCACCAATTCGCCCTCATAGGCCACGATCACCCGCACATCGTTCTTGTTGGTCACCACTTCGGCCAGGCTTTCATTGCGGTAGCGGTCGAGCAAAGCGAAGTACTCCTTGCGCAACTCGGGAGTTCCGGTCATGGCCGCAATACGTTCCTCCTTGGATCGCTCGGCGCTCTTGTACGCTGCACGATAGTGATCGACCAGCACCTGAAGGCTCTCCTCCACTCGGTCCAGGGTACCTTCGGTGACCTTGCCCGGCGCGAGGTCGCTGACGCCGCGGAAGGTGAAGCCTGAGAGCTGCTGCATCTCCTTCTCCAACTCGTTGCGCAGCACGCCCAGCTCGTAGGCGAGGTCCACATTAGGCGCCTGACCGCGCAAGGCCCGCCTCACCTCGCTCACGCTGCTTTGCAATTCGCGCACCCACAAGTCCTTCTTCCAATTCGCCGTGCGCATGCGCTGATCGAAGGCGTAGAAATTGCGTTCGTAGGGGTTCTCGCGGAACTGGGTCACCGCAAGCCCTTCGTAGGCCCAGCGTGAGGCCATGACGTTACCGATCCACGGCACGCTCTTCTGCGATGCGAACCACGGGTGGAGCTTGTCGAACTTGACGATGATGCCGCTGAAGAGCAACTGCGGTATGATGAGCACCGGGATGAGGATGTAGATCACCTTGGCGCTGTTGAAGCTGGCGCTCACGTTCAAGCCGAGGGCATTCGCGAAGCAGCTGACACTGAAGAGCACCAGCCAGTGCGCCCAGCCCAGGCTCTCGATGCCCAGCACAGCATTGCCGACGAGCACGAAGAGGCCCGTTTGCACAGCACTGATCATGAACATGATGCCGAGCTTGCTCAGCAGATAGCTCATCCAGCTCAGGTCGAGGAATTTCTCGCGGGCGAGGATCTTGCGGTCCCGGATGATCTCCTCCGCGCTCACTGTAAGGCCCAGGAAGAGCGCCACGATAACGGCGATGAAAAGGTATTGCGGCAGGTTGTCGTTCTCGCGGAAGATGTACGTGCCCGCGGTGCCGTCGCCAGCGCGGTAGTACTTCAGGAAGAACGCCATGACGAAGGCCAGCAACGGTGCTTCGAGCAGGTTGATGAGCACGTACTGCCGATTGGCCAGCTTGCTCAAAAGATCACGCTTGAAGTACACCTGCCATTGGCGCAATTTGTCCGGTATGGCGAAGGTGCTCTTGGGCACGGAGCGCTCTTCGGGCACTTGCGCCACGCGCACCTCCATCTGCGCGCGGAACACTTCATTCCACGCCTCAGGGCTGATGCGTCGCTGGTCGGTCTCGTTGCCGTACTCGTCCACGAGCCTCGATTCGAGGATGTTGAAGATCTGCTCCGGATTCACGTTGCCGCACGCCTGGCACTGGCCCACATCGCTGTTCACCTGGCCGGTCACTTTCTTGAAGTACACCACCGCGTCCACGGGGTCGCCGTAGTACACCGGATGGCCTTCCTGGTCCATGAGCAACAGGCGGTCGAAGAGCTTGAAGATGTCCGAGGACGGCTGGTGGATGACCACGAAGACGAGCCTGCCCTTGAGGGCGAGCTCCTTCAACAGGTCCATGATGTTCTCGCTATCGCGTGAGCTGAGGCCGCTGGTGGGCTCGTCCACGAAGAGCACGCTGGGCTCGCGGATGAGTTCCAACGCGATGTTCAATCGCTTGCGCTGTCCGCCGCTGATGGTCTTCTCCAGCGGGCTGCCCACCTTGAGGTCCTTGCTCTCATAGAGGCCGAGGGTCTGCAGCATGCGCAGCACCCGCTCCGCTACCTGTCCGTCATTGAGGTCGCCGAAGCAAAGCTTGGCGTTGAAGAAGAGATTCTGATACACCGTGAGCTCCTCGATCAACAGGTCGTCCTGGCTCACGTGGCCGATGACGCCGCGGATCCGATCGCGCTCGGCATGCACGTCGATGCCATTGATGGTGACCCGCCCGCGACTGGGGGCCAGGTTGCCGTTGAGCACGTTCAACAAGGTGCTCTTGCCGCTTCCGCTTCCGCCCATGATGCCGATGAGCTTGCCCGCAGCCTCGGCCAGGTGCAGTTCCTTGAGGCCCAACCGCCCGTTGGGGAATGCGTATTCGATGGCGTCTGCGCGGAACACGATGCGCGGACGTCCCTGCCTGTTCATGAAGGCCTGCAGGATATCGCTGTAGTAGATGGGCACCCCGTTGGGCGGGCGTACACTGCTTCCATTGCTCAGTACGTAGTGCCCGTCCCGACCCATGCGCTGGCCGTTCAACAGCACATCATCGGCACCGGTGTAGCGCATGAGGTACAGGTTCACGCTGGGCACGTGCAGCACGCGCAGTTCGCCATCGAGCCCGTGCGCGTGCAGGTGCTTCGCCTCGCGGAATCCGCCGTCGACGGCGGCGTTGATGTACAACAAGTGGGAAGCATCCTCCCGCAGGGCCGCAGCGCCGTTCACGAAGACGCGGCATCGAACGAAATCCTCCTGGCCGATATTGAAGGTCTCGGCCACCGTGGTCACGAATTCGGTCTCCTGCTCTGTCGAGCTGCCATCGGCGTGGATGAATTCGAGCAAGTGGATGAGCACGACGAACTTCTGCCGCTGGTTGAGCTCCTCGTTCACCTGGGTGCAGATCTTCAGCACCTTCACGCTGTTGAGCGATGTGCGCTTGCGTCCGTTGCGGCTGGCCCCGCCGCTGGCATGGAAGGCCTGCACGAAGGCCTGATAGCGGGCCATGTGCGCCGCTGCGGTCTCGGGGCTGAATTGCTTGCGCAGGAAACGCTCCAGGATGGCGGCGTTCTCAGGGCGCGCACCTTCGGCCACGGCATCGCCTTTGGCGATGATGGCGAAGAGCTGTAAAAGGGCCTTGAGGATCTTCTCGCTCATGCGTTCCTTCTCCGGCTGGGATCCAAGAGGTCCCAAAAAGAGCGCCCCTCTCAACGGGAGGGGCGCCGAAAAGTTCCGGGGGAACTATCCGTCCTACTTCTTGAATCCGATGAGCATGACAGCGCAGCCGCTGCCCGCCTTGGAGGGATCGAGGTTGGCTTCCATGGTCACATCGATGGTGCTGGCGATCGCCAGATCCCAGTAAGGAGCGTTGTTCTGGTCCTTGTTGGTGAAGAGCAGGTTGTGCTCCGGGGACCGGTCGTACACATTGAAGATGAGGATGCCATCGGACTCGCCGCTGCATGCAGCCACACGGTAAGTGGTTCCGCCGAAGAGCGTGAGGTCGAAGGTGGCCGATTCATCGCCTTGGAGCAAGGCACGATAGAACTGCCCATCAGGGATGTAGTTGGCCGTGATGTGCGCCTCGCAACGAGCGGCGATCGGCTGGCACATGGGCTGTGCGAACGCACTGGTGCCAAGGGTGGCGGCGAAGGAGAACAGGAGCGTGCGATTCATGGTCAGGCGAGGATCATATTGCGAAGAGCGGCGACCTTGGCGGTGATGGAAGCGACCTTATCGGCCGGGATGGTCACCGTGCTCTTGCTGTTGATGTAGGTGGTCTTGGCGGATGCGTCAGTAACAGGCTTCTCGAAGATGTACGTGCTGGAGACAGCCGCGAACTCGGCTTGCAATTCCTTCAAGGAGGTGAGCAATGCCGCTGCATTGCCGTCCTTCTCCGTGGCAGCGATCAGGCCCACCAGCGCGCTCAATGTGTTCTTCTGCTCGCCGATTCGATCGACCATCGTTTGGTCCTTCAGCGCCGCGGCATCGGAGATGGTGAGATAGAGCGATTCGATCCAGCCGCCAGCGAGCACCAAGGCGCTGATGTCCTCGCTCTGGTTCTCCTTCAGGTACTGGTCGGCAGCGCGGAAAGCCGTGCCGCTGAAACGCAGCAGGCTGTCCTCATTGTTCATGTTGGTCTTGAAGCGCTCGATGAGGGTGCGATCGAACGCATTGCTCACCCCGATGGCGCTGCCCAGCCTCTCGATCACCTGCATGGTGGCAATGGCACGCGCACCATCACGGTGAACGGTCACGTATGCCAGGTCGGCACCGTACATGCCCAACGCCAGGCTTTGCGCGGCCTTGGTGGTGAGGGTCTCTCCCTTATCCAACGGGATGGCCAGGTCCTTCTGGTACTTGAGGCCCGCCTTGCGGATCGCCAATGCCGTTTGCACCGGCGAGGGGATGCTGAAGAGCTTGCCGCCCAAGCCGATGACCTGGGCTTGGTCGTTGGATCCCTGGGCCAGCGTATCGACTTGCTGGCTGTCGCCTTCGTTGCCGGGCCCGCCGCAGGCAGCAAGCAACACCGTGAGGCCAATGCCCAGTGCTTTTGGAAACTGTTTGTACGCTGACATATCGCGCTGAAATGATGGAGGTTGCGGCATCGAAGGTAGCCGCACCCATGAGGGGGCTTCGAGAAGGGAGGCGCAGTTTTCAACACCAGCGGCCTGAAGGACTCAAACCGCCTTGCTCGGCCGCGCCCACAAGCCGTACCAGCCGATGAAGAGATAACAGGGGATCATGAGCAGATAGGCGTTCTGCAAGCCGATGCTTCCCTTCGAACCGAGCCATGCATAGAGCAAAGGGAGCAGCGCACCGCCCGCGATGCCCATGATGAGCAATGCACTGCCGGTCTTGGTGTGCCTGCCAAGGCCATCGATGGCCAAAGGCCACACCGCCGGCCACACCAGCGCGTTCGCCAATCCAAGGAGAGCAAGACTGAGCACGCTGGCATATCCCGGCAGCAGCACCACGGCAACCGTCAGCAGCACACCAACGACTGCCGAGGCCGTGAGCGCCGCGGATTGTGAAAAGAACCGTGGTATGCAGACGATGCCGATGATGTATCCCGCGATCATGGCGGCAAGCGTGTAGCTCGTGAAGAGCTTCGCCTCGTCGAGCGGGATGCCGATCGACGTGCCATACGGCCCGATGCTATCACCGGCCATGACCTCGACACCGACGTAGAGGAAGATGGCCACCACGCCGAGCAGGAGCTTCGGGAAACTGAAGATGGTGCGACCGTCGCGGGCAGCGTGCTTCTCCTCCTGTTCCACCTCCAGTTCCGGGAGCGGTGCGAAACGGATACCGATGCCGAGGAGGACGAGCACCACGGCCATGCCGATGTAGGGCGCGATCACACGCGTGGCGAGCTCTTCGAGCCGTGCCTCGCGAGCGGCACCCACAAGGCTCTGGAGCTCCCGTTCGATGGCAGTGGCATCGCCCAGGAGGAAGAAACCCACAACGAAGGGAGCCAGCATGCCTGCCGCCTTGTTGCAGATGCCCATGATGCTGATCCGCGCGGCAGCGCTTTCGATCGGTCCCACCACGGTGATGTACGGATTGCTCGCCGTCTGCAACATCGACAGGCCTGTGCCGATGGTGAACAAGCCCGCGAGGAACAAGGGGTACGCACGTGTTCCAGCAGCAGGAACGAAGAGCAAGGCACCTGCAGCCATGATCAGCAGCCCGAGCATCATGCCGTTGCGCAGGCCCGTACGGCGCATGATCCACGACATGGGCAAGGCCGTAACGAAGTAGGCGATGTAAAAGGCGAAAGTGACCAGGAAGATCAGCACCGGACCTTCCAGCTCGCACGCCATCTTCAGGTAGCTCATCAGCGGCCCGTTCACCCATGTGACGAAGCCGAAGAGGAAGAACAGGACGCCGAGGATGACGACCGCTGTGGAGGTGCGTGTGCTTGCTGGCATGCGTCTTCGTCCCGATCATATCGGGAGCGGCCAAAGTAGCCGGGAACGACTCGCTCAGCGGCGAAGCCACCCCCGCCCATGCACAGGCCGATGTCGATCAACCTACCAGTTGAGCGCCTTCTTGTAGTAGCGAGGGAAGCGAATGCGCCGGCGAACCTGCTGATAGTATTTGTCCCAGAGCGGCGTGCCCACGGTATACACCGTGCTCTCATCCACACGCTCGCGATCATCCCGTTCTGTCTGCTTCTTCTTGCGTGCCATGCCTGATAGACAACCGGATGCGGCGCAATGTTGCTTGGCCTTGCGATCGAACGCAGGCCTGACGATCCCATGACCGATCGCGCCAGCACCGACCTTCGGGCCATCGCCATGTATGTGGATGTGATCCTGCCATTGGCCGTGCCGGGCCTGTTCACCTTCGCGCTGCCCGAAGGCCTGGGCGAGGTGCGGCCCGGTATGCGCGTGGCTGTTCCATTCGGGCGCGGTGGCAAGCTCTACGGCGGGCTCGTCCGTCGTGTCCACAATGAGATGCCCGTTGAACGCATCGCACGCGATGTGCTCTCCGTACTGGACTCCTCCCCCATCGTCACCGCGACCCAACTCGACCTGTGGGAACGGATCGCCGACCACTATCTGTGCAGCATGGGCGAGGTGATGATCGCTGCACTGCCCGCGCAGCTGACGCTCAGTAGCGAAACGCGGATCGTCGCCAATGCCGATGCGCCGTCGATCGAGCCTCGTGACGCACGCACGGCACACCTGATCAACGCGTTGCTCGAACAGGAAGTGCTCACCATGCAGCAGGCCAGCGAACTGCTCGGCTTGAAGGATCCGCTGCCCGTGGTGAAGCGCCTGATGGAACAAGGCGTCGTACTGCTCGAGGAAGAATTGAAGGACGAGTGGAAGCCGCGCATGCTCACCTATGTGAAGCTCACGGACAGCGCAGGCAGCGAGGAGGCGCTGCACGGCTGGTTCGACAAGCTGGAAGCGAAGGCCCCCAAGCAATTGCAATTGCTCATGCGCTTCGTGGAGCTGAGCCGATGCATGAGCGACGATCCGCTGGAAGTGGAGCGCAACAAGCTGCTTCATCTCAGCGGATCCACTCCAGCCGTGCTCAAGCAATTGGTGGAGAAAGGGCTCTTCGTCCTGTACGAACGCGAGGCCGGCGTACCCGCATTGGAGGAATTGAGCAAACCGGTGCCACAACTATCCGAGGCGCAGACGATCGCGCTGGACGAAGTGCGCGCGGGCTTCGCGGAGAAGAACGTCGTGCTCCTGCAAGGCGTCACCTCATCGGGCAAGACGGAACTGTACACCATCCTGATCGACGAGATCGTGCGCGACGGTGGCCAGGTGCTCTACCTGCTGCCGGAGATCGCCCTCACCACGCAGATCATCGAGCGGCTGCGCGCACGATTCGGCGAGCGCATCGCCGTTTTCCATTCGCGCATGGCACAGCACGAGCGCACGGCATTGTGGATGCGCATGGCCCGCAACGAAGGCGCTCCGTCCATCGTCGTAGGTGCCCGCTCCGCGCTCTTCCTCCCCTACGGCGACCTCCGCCTGGTGGTCGTTGACGAAGAGCATGACCCCAGCTACAAGCAGCACGACCCCGCACCCCGCTATCACGCACGCGATATGGCCATCGTCCTTGCCTCGTTGCACGGGGCGAAGACCCTGCTTGGATCGGCCACACCATGCATGGAAAGCCTTTACAGCGCACGCACCGGCAAGTTCGCCTTCGCGCGGCTGACGGCACGTTACGGCGATGTGCAGATGCCGGCCATCGCCCGCGTTGACCTGCGCGATGCGCAGAAACGCCGCAGCATGCGCGGGCACTTCAGCACCACATTGATCGACACGATACAGCACGCGCTATCGCATCGCGAACAGGCGATCATCTTCCAGAACCGGCGGAACTACGTGCCCGTGTGGCAGTGCGAAGCCTGCGGTTGGATACCGCAATGCGACCATTGCGATGTGAGCCTCACCTACCACAAGCACGACCACCGGCTCCGATGCCACTACTGCAGCCGCCACTATCCGCCTCCCACGCGCTGCGGTTCATGCGGTGGTGCAGCGCCTGCGCATGCTGGGCTTCGGCACGGAGAAGATCGAGGAGGAATTGAAGGAGCTCTTTCCCGATGCTCGAGTAGCGCGCATGGACCAGGACACCACGCGCGGCAAACAGGCGCTGGACCGCATCATCACCGGATTCGCGCAAGGCGCCATCGACATCCTCGTGGGAACGCAGATGGTGACCAAGGGCCTCGACTTCGACCATGTGAGCGTAGTGGGCATCCTCAACGCAGACAACCTCATGCGCTTCCCGGACTTCCGCGCGCACGAGCGCGCATTCCAACTGATGGCACAGGTGGCGGGACGCAGTGGCCGCAGGAAGAAAGCCGGAACGGTCATCATCCAGGCCTTCGAAGTGAAACACCCCGTCCTCGACCTGGTGGTGCAGCACGATGTGGACGGCATGTACGAGCGCGAACTGGATCACAGAAGAGCGCACGACTATCCGCCCTTCATGCGCCTGGTGCGGCTCACGTTGAAGCATCGCCACGAGGAGCGTGTATCCGCCGCAGCGTTCGCACTGACGCACGCGCTGTCCAGCCGATTGGGCGAACGTGTCCTGGGCCCGGAGATCCCTGCGGTGGCCTGGGTGAACGACAGACACATCCGCAACGTGCTCGTGAAGCTGCGCCGCAGCACGCACCATGAGGAGAAGCAGTTCGTGCGCGACACCATCGATCGCATCTTCGGCGACCCGGCGCACCGCGCGGTGCAACTGGCCACCGATGTGGATCCGGTGTGAGGATGCTCAGTGCATGATCTCCAATCGTCTGCGGATCGGCCCTTGCACGGAATTCAATTCCACAGTGTAGAGGCCAGCAGCGTGCGCTGAGACATCGATGCTGAACGCATTCATGCCGGCTTGGATGGAGCCTTGGCCCACGATGCGCCCATCGCTGGCGCGCATGGACCAGCTCGCTACTCCGGATAGCCTCGTGGTCTCCACGCTGAGGATGCGATCCGCAGGATTCGGCCAGAGCATGAAGAAGGAGCCGTGCGATTCCGGAATACCGATGCCGTTGCAGGGCGCTTGCAGCGCATCGAAGACGCCCTTGGCGTTCAGCAGCGCAGGGAATGCGCACCCGTTGTGATCGAGCCCGATGCCCGCATTGATCGCCATGACGTCCGGTGCCCCATTGGCCTGCATGGCGGCGAGTGCCACCAAACTATTCTGGTGGAAGACATGGTCATCGGCATCGCAATAGAACATGCGCACGCGTGCCTGCGGTGCCCAGTCGTAGACATCGTTATCGCGCAGCGCCTCGCGGAAGGGATGATCGGGATCCGTGCTGAACGCAGTGAACATCGCTGGCTCAAGGATGTCATTGGGCACCGAAGGCATGATCGCATCCACCACGCCCGATCCGTTGTTGCCTTGGAAGAGCGGCGGAAGCAAGGTGGCATAGGGTTCCAGGATCACTTCCGTGACTTGATCGTACAGCCACGGGTACACGTGCTTGTAGGAGAAGAGCACATACGGCAGGTAGTAAGGCGCCGGGTAAGGCTCCTCTGCCGTGATCACCTCGGCCTGCACACCGCTCACATCATACGGCCCGCTGCACGGCGCGCTGGCGGTCACCTGGAACTCGGTGGGGAATTGCTCTTCGATCATCTTGTGCGTGGCCATGCACACATGCCCGCCCTGCGAGTAGCCGGTGAGGAAGAGCTGGCCATTGAGATCCACATCCTTGATCACGCAGAACTCGCGCACGGCACGCAGCATGTCGATCGCTGCCGTGGCCTCACTGGCTGCGTGCATGTAAGGATGCGGTCCGGGGCTGTCGCCCAGGCCGAGATAGTCCGGCAGCACCGCCACATAGCGGAAGGCGCTGAGGTAGTAGGCCACGACGATCTCGGAGTTCAGGCGCGATGGGACGTCCTCGCGGTTGAGTATGGTGCCATGCATGTACGCAGCAAGCGCGTGCGTGCAATCGGTGCCTACGGGTATGACCGCCGCGCCGCTCGCTATGGTCGGTTGTCCGAAAGGATCGGTAGTGTTGTAGATGAGGCGATAGGCCTCTACATCGTTGTCGGCACCGGCGATGCCCTGGTTCCCTAGCTCCGCGATGGTGTAGCTGGCGAGGAGCTCATGGCTCACCAGCACTTGAGCATGGCCCCCCTGCGCGGCCAGGGCGCAGGCCAGGGCGATGGCATGCTGTTTCATGCCGCTGAAAGTATGCGATGCGGGGATCCGTGCTTCAGCCGGCGATGGAGGCAGCGAGCGCCGCCCACAACTTATCCGCAGGTGCGGGCGCCTCGATGAGCACGTGAGCATCGGTGATCGGATGCGTGAAGCGGAGCGAACGCGCATGCAGGGCGATGCTGCGGTCCTTCTCGCCACGGCGCGCACCGTACTTCACATCGCCTTTGATGGCGTGGCCCCACGCGCCAAGCTGCGCGCGTATCTGGTGGAATGCCCCTCCTTCCGGTCGCGCCTCGATGAGCGCATAGCGATCGCCCCGAGCCAGCACCTGCACACGCGTACGCGCCTGTTTCGCGCCCGGGGCCTTGCCCACCACCGCGCGATGCGCGCGCGTGTCGTGCTGCAACAGGTCCTCCAACAGAACCTCTTCTTCCGCGACGATGCCTTCCACGATGGCCCAGTACGACTTATGCATCTTGCGGTCGCGGAACATGGCGTGCAGCAGCGAGAGCGCCTCGGCATCGCGCGCGAACAGCACCACGCCGCTCACCGGCCGATCGATGCGATGCACCAGGTCGATGGATTGATCATGCAGGAGATCGCGCGTCATGCGCAGCAGGTCGCGGTCCTTGGTGTCATCGGGCTGCACCGGTATGCCAGCGGGCTTGGCCACCGCCACCATCCAGGGATCCTGGTACAGCACGCTGGTTGTCGGCAGCTCAGTACTGCTCATTGGCGTTCGGGAAATCACGCGTGCGAACATCCCGCACGTAGTTCGCCACGGCGTCGGTGATGGTGCCGTGCAGGTCGGCGTAACGGCGCAGGAAGCGCGGGTTGAACTCCTTGTTGATGCCCAGCATATCGTGCAGCACCAGCACCTGGCCATCGCAGCCATTCCCTGCACCGATGCCGATCACCGGAATGCTCACGCTGGCGGCCACCTCTGCGGCCAGCGTGGCCGGTATTTTCTCCAGCACGAGCGCGAAGCAGCCCGCCTCCTCCAGCAGCTTCGCGTCGGCACGGAGGCGATCGGCTTCCTCCTGCTCTTTCGCGCGCACCACATAGGTGCCGAACTTGTAGATGCTCTGCGGAGTGAGCCCGAGGTGGCCCATCACGGGTATGCCTGCCGTGAGGATGCGCTCGACCGAGCCGAGGACTTCCCGCCCACCTTCGAGCTTCACGGCATGCGCCCCGCTTTCCTTCATGATACGGATGGCCGAGTTGAGCGCGCCCTTGCTATTGCCCTGGTAGGTGCCGAAGGGCAGATCGACCACGATGAGCGCGCGCGCGCAGCCGCGCACCACCGCGCTGGCGTGGTAGATCATCTGGTCCAGGGTGATGGGCAATGTGGTCTCGTGGCCCGCCATGACATTGCTGGCGCTGTCGCCCACCAGGATCACGTCGATCCCTGCCGCATCCACCAGCCGCGCCAACGAGTAATCGTAGGCGGTGAGCATGGCGATCCGTACTCCATCGGCCTTCATTTCCTGAAGCGTGTGCGTGGTCACGCGTTTCACATCATTGCCCGCAGTGCTCATGGTGCCAAAGCTAACCGCGTGGCCTCCAACAATACCCCGTTGCCCGAGCGCATTGTACCGCTCATGGAAGCGCGGTATCCCCATCGCTATGCCATCTATCTTTGGCCGCCTTCCCATTCACCCTGATGAAGCACCTCCTTCTTCCCGCGCTCGCCGCTGCCGTCCTCGCAGGGTGCAGCACCGACCTGGACATCAATGCCGAATACAAGGACATCACCATCGTGTACGGGCTGCTGAACCAGCGCGACTCGGTGCATCTGGTGAAGATCAACAAGGCCTTCCTGGGCGAAGGCAACGCGTTGGATATGGCCTTGGTGGCCGATAGCAACGAGTACAGCGGAGAGGCCATCACGCTAGCGGTCGTCGAACGCCTCAATGGGAGCGGCACCGTGGTGGAGACCTACGACCTGCACGACACGCTCATCACCAACCGGGATCCGGGCACGTTCAATGCGCCGGTGCAGAAGATGTTCTACTTCCGCACGCCCTTCTACACGCAGCTGAACACGGGCCGCGTATTCCTTGATCAGGAAGGGAAGTACCGGATCAAGCTTGTAGTGAATGGCAAGGAAGTCACCTCCGCCACCTCCATCGTGAACGACTTCCCCATACACCCAGTGGACCAGGACACCAGTGGGATACAGACCAGCCGCGTGGGGCTCATGAACAGCCAGGGCACCGCCTACGGCGAGTACGAATTCAACTGGGAAAGCCGCCGCGATTGCAAGCGCTATGTGGTGCATTGCCGGTTCAGGTATGACGAGGTGCGCGGCGCCGACACCATCCCGAAGCAGTATGTCACGCTCCTTGGCACACGCGTGGCCACCACCATCGACGGGGGCGAGGACCTGGCGCTGAGCCTCGCTGGCGAGAGCTTCTTCAGCGGGCTGGCAGGCTATGTGAAAAGCGACCCCACCTGGGCCAGTGCCAGCAGCAGGCACTTCCGCGGAATGGACTTCCTGGTCTCTGTGGCCAACGAGGATTTCCACACCTACCTGACGCTGACCGAACCGGTGAGCGGGATCATCGAAGACCGCCCGGACTACAGCAACCTCACCAATGCCTTCGGCATCTGGGGCAGCCGCTACACCAAGAACGTCATCGGCAAGAAGATCAACGGGAACACCAACAACGAGTTGGAGAATGGCCCGTACACCGCCGACCTCCAGTTCGAGTAGTGTTCATTCTGTCAGTCTGACAGCCACGAAGGCCCGCGATACTGGCGGGCTTTCTCCTTCCTTGGCAGCCCTTGGCCGATCCGTCTCCAGTGGCATAGTCATTGATCCCGGGGCGGCGACAAAAACCTTTGACACGGGTCCTCCGGCTACTGCGGAAAGGCCACAACACCAAGACAAATGAGCAAGATCATCGGGATCGACCTGGGCACCACCAACAGCTGCGTGTCCGTGATGGAGGGCAATGAGCCCGTTGTGATCGCCAACAGTGAAGGCAAGCGCACCACGCCCAGCGTAGTGGCGTTCGTGGAGGGCGGTGAACGCAAAGTGGGCGATCCGGCCAAGCGCCAGGCCATCACCAACCCGAGGAACACGATCTACTCCATCAAGCGCTTCATGGGCAACTCCTTCGATGAGTGCGCCAAGGAAGTGTCGCGCATGCCGTACACGGTGGAGCGCGGTGCCAACAGCACCCCGCGCGTGGCCATCGGCGACCGGCACTACACCCCGCAGGAGATCAGCGCCATGATCCTGCAGAAAATGAAGAAGACCGCCGAGGACTACCTGGGCACCACGGTCACCGAAGCGGTGATCACCGTGCCGGCCTACTTCAACGACGCGCAACGCCAGGCCACCAAGGAAGCCGGCGAGATCGCCGGCCTGAAGGTGCGCCGCATCATCAACGAACCCACGGCAGCAGCGCTGGCTTATGGCCTGGACAAGAAGCACAAGGACCAGAAGATCGTGGTCTTCGATTGCGGAGGCGGCACGCACGACGTGAGCGTGCTGGAACTGGGCGACGGCGTGTTCGAAGTGAAAAGCACCGATGGCGACACCCACCTGGGCGGCGACGACTTCGATCAAGTGATCATCGACTGGCTGGCCGAAGAGTTCAAGGAGCAATACAGCATCGACCTGCGCAAGGACCCCATGGCCCTGCAGCGCTTGAAGGACGCTGCCGAGAAAGCCAAGATCGAATTGAGCTCCACGGCGAGCAGCGAGATCAACCTGCCCTACATCATGCCCGTGGATGGCATTCCGCAGCACTTGGTGCGCAGCCTCACACGCGCCAAGTTCGAGCAGCTCGCCGACAGCCTCATCAAGCGCACCATCGCACCGTGCGAGAGCGCATTGCGCAACGCAGGCCTCAAGACCACCGACATCGACGAGGTGATCCTCGTGGGCGGAAGCACGCGCATCCCGGCGATCCAGGAAGCGGTGAAGAAGTTCTTCGGCAAGGAGCCCAGCAAGGGCGTGAACCCCGATGAAGTGGTCGCCATCGGCGCGGCCATCCAGGGCGGCGTGCTCACCGGCGATGTGAAAGACGTGCTCCTGCTCGACGTGACCCCGCTGAGCCTGGGCATCGAGACCATGGGCGGCGTGATGACCAAGCTCATCGAATCCAACACCACCATACCCACCAAGAAGAGCGAGACCTTCAGCACGGCCAGCGACAGCCAGCCGAGCGTGGAGATCCATGTACTGCAAGGAGAGCGCCCCATGGCCAACGGCAACCGCACCATCGGTCGCTTCCACCTCGATGGCATTCCGCCCGCACCGCGCGGCGTGCCGCAGATCGAAGTGACCTTCGACATCGACGCCAACGGCATCCTGCACGTGAGCGCTAAGGACAAGGCCACGGGCAAGGAACAGAGCATCCGCATAGAAGCCAGCAGCGGCTTGAGCAAGGACGAGATCGAGAAGATGAAGAAGGAAGCCGAGGCCAACGCCGATGCCGACAAGCAGGCCCGCGAGCGCGTGGACAAGCTGAACCAGGCCGACAGCCTCATCTTCCAGACGGAGAAGCAGCTGAAGGAGTTCGGCGACAAGATCCCCGAGGACAAGCGCAAGCCGATCGAGGATGTGCTGGGCCGCCTGAAGGATGCGCACAAAGTGCAAGACACCGAAGCGTGCGATAAGCTGGTGGCCGAGCTGAATACGGTGTTCGCCGCAGCGAGCGAGGAGATGTACAAAGCCGCACAACAGGCGCAGGACAATGGAGGCGCCGCGAACGGAGCCAACAGCAGCAACACCGCCGATAGCGAAGTGAAGGATGTGGACTTCGAGGAAGTGAAGGACAAGTAGGGGCCGAAGATCCACGGCCTGTTACTTGGCCGCGCGAAGGCCGCACCGCGAACGACCACAGGAAAGAACGAAGAAGCCCCGCCGATCGGCGGGGCTTCTTCGTTGCAGTCGCTGCCATCAGTAGTTGCGCTCCGCATGCACCTTCCCATCGATGTAGTCCTCTTCGCGCACCTTCTTCCCGGCGGAATCGAAGTAGGTCCACATGCCAACACGCTGGGTATCCATGCGTGCCGGATTGTACCGCGAACGTCCCTTGCACTTGAGCGCCCCGCCGGGGTGGTATTCCTCCTGTTGGAATTCAGCAGCCCCGCGATCAGTCAGTCGCAGCAGGCTGATGGGCTCGCCCGTGGCCGCGTACAATTCCAAGCGCGTGAAATAGGGCTGCTTGCGATCGCGCTCCTCGGCATAGCGCAGCTGCCCGTTCAGATAGTGGTCCTCGTACAGGTAGGTCTCGCCTCGCGCGAAGCGCGTCTCCGAACGCAGCATGCCGTTGCTGTGCCATGTGCGCATCACGCTCTTCACATCGTCGATCGACTTGTAGTCGCGTTCCAATATGCCATTGGGGTGATAGGTCTTGTACACCGTAAGCTTGCCGCTATCGTAATAGCCGCGATGCTTCAACTGTCCGTTCGGATACCGGTCCTCCACCCAGCCGGTGCAGGGGAAGGGTCCGCACACGCGCACCGAATCGCCGCCCAATTGCGCCACGAAGTTGCCGTAGACATTGAGGTCGGGCGAAGGATCGTCGCCGGCATCGCCGAGGATGAAATGCTCGTCCTGCGCAAGCAACAGCGTATCGGGCTGAGCCCAGCCAGCGATCGGTAAGAGAAGCCCCCCCCAAAGGATGGGCGCGTGAAGCACCTTCATCGGCCGGGTTCAACGGCCGCAACACGATACCGGTTACAGAGGCTTGGTCGGCTGGATGCGCGCGATGCGCCAGCCCATGAAGCCGTGCAGCACCGTCATGAACGGACTGATGATATTGAAGAAGCAGAAGGGCAGGTAGGTCATGGTGGCCACACCGAGCACCCCTGTCATGTACGCCCCGCAGGTGTTCCAGGGGACCAACGCGCTCGTGACCGTGCCGCTGTCCTCCAAGGTGCGGCTGAGCACTTTCGCGTGCAAGCCCCGTTGCCGGAAGACCGGTGCGAACATGCGCCCGGGAACGACGATGCTCAGGTACTGGTCCGATGCCGTGGCATTCACGAAGACGCAACTGGCCGCCGTGGTGGCGATCAACGAGCCGTCGCCTTTCACGCGCGACATGATGGCTGCCGTGATACGCTGCAGGAGGCCCGCTCCTTCCATGGCGCCGCCGAAGGTCATGGCGCAGAGGATGAGCCAGATGGTCTTGAGCATGCCGTACATGCCCTTGGCGGTGAGCAGATCGTCCACCGTGGAATTGCCCGTGACGATCCTGCCACCGGTGCCCATGGTGGTGAGCAGCACCTTGTACATATCCTTCACCGTACTGCCTCCAGCGAGCTCGGCGAGCAGCGGACGCTGGAACAGCACCGCGAACAGCGCGCCCAGCAACATGCCGATGAAGAGCGCGGGCAGCGCGGGCACCTTGCGCCAGATCATGACGATGACCGCCACGGGCACCAGGTACAGCCATCCGGTGATGCGGAACTTGGAAGCGATCGCAGCATGCAGGCTCGCCACATCAGCAACACCGCCGTTCGATGAAGAGAACAAACCGATCACCAGGAAGATCAACAATGCGATGCTGATCGACGGCACGGTGGTAAGCATCATGTAGCGCACATGCGAGAACAGATCAGTGCCCGCCACGGCAGGTGCCAGGTTGGTGGTGTCGCTGAGCGGACTGAGCTTGTCGCCGAAGTAGGCACCGCTGATGATGGCCCCAGCGATGAGCCCCTCGTGCATGCCCATGGCCTTGCCGATGCCCAGCAGCGCGATGCCCACCGTGGCCACCGTGCTCCACGAACTGCCCGTGGCCAGTGATACGATGCAGCAAACCAAGCAGGCCGCGACCAGGAAGACCTGCGGCGAAAGCACCATGAGGCCGTGATCGATCATGGCCGGCACGATGCCGCTGATGAGCCAGGTGCCCGCCAGCGCGCCGATGAGCAGGAGGATGAGCAGTGCGCTCAACGCTGTGCCGATGCTCCGCACCACATGCTCGAGCAGCTCATCGAAACCATGCCTGTTGAGCAGGCCGATCCCCAGGGCCACGCTCGCTGCGAAGAGCAGCGCGAGCTGATTCGGACCGTCGAGGCCCGCGTCGCCGAAGACCACCACGTTGGTGGCGAGCAACATCACCAGGAGGACCAGCGGAACGCACGCCTGCCAGAGCGCTGGCGGTCTGGGCTGCGTGCTCGACTGCATGGGGGCAATATAGAAGAGCGTGAAAGGACGACCCGCCAAACCTCTTTCAATGGCATCGTGCCAGCGCGGATCTTATCAACCGATCGCACCTTCGATACATTGAACCATCTACTTTGGACGACCTCGACCCGAGCAATGCCGAACGTCTGTCAGCCAGAACGACCATGCGCGAAATGATGAAGGCAGCAGCCTCATACCGGATGCACCCCGCCCGATCCTATGCAGCGTCTTTGCCAGCAGGGGCTGTAGCGACGAGAGGCACTGCTAACGATGCCTCGCACACGTGGTTGCCGCTGGTGGAGAAAAATATTCCCTTTGTTTTGTGAATAAGTCCCGGATACATTGCACGCGCTCTGATGAACCTCTGCCTATCGCTCCATTGAACGCTCCCCACTTAACGGCTTCTCGACTGCCTCGGCCCAATGCTCGGAAACGCGCGCTGGACGGGGCTTCACGCTTTTGACCAGAACCCCTGCGGCCATCACTTGGCCGTTCCTGAACCTCGAACCACTCCCCTATCACGCAACCAAAACCAGAAACGATGATCACTTTCAACCCCAACCGCAAGCAGGCCACGCCCCGGACGTGGTGGCTTCGGATGCCATTGCTGTTCGCTTTGGCCGCTCTGATCAATTCGATCAGCGCGCAAACCACCTTGATCGGACCTGCCAACGGCGGCGACTTCGATCTGGGCCCTGCTTTCATCGACAATAACTGGATTGTTTCGAACTCGGCCGTGAACCCTTGGGTAATCGGATCGGTGCCAACCGGCGCACCGTTCGCGGGTCAGAGCGCATATCCGTCGGCGACGAACTCCCCATTGAACTGGACCTATGATACTGGAGGAGCGCTGACCGGGGAAGTCAACTACTTCTACCGGGATGTAACAGTACCAGCTGGTGAAACCTTCATCCTGCTCACGTTCAACTGGCAAGGACAAGGCGAATCGAGTTGGGACTTGGTCCAGGTCTTCACCGCTCCCACAAGCCTTACCCCGGTTGGGACCAACGTATACCCAGGAAGCGGCCTGAACAACGTACCCGCTGGGATCACGGGCGCTACGTTCGTGGGGAACACCACTTTAGGCACCGTTGGTGTGCAAACCTTCGCGGCCACTTTGCCTCCCGCCTTGGCTGGCACCACGTTCCGCCTGATCTTCGGATGGAAGAGCGACACGAGCCTTGGTACGCAGCCTCCTCATGCGGTCGATAACGTCTCGCTCACCAGCAGTGCAACACCTCCCACCTATACCGCCAGCGCTCTGGGTGGTCTTTGGAACAGTCCGGCCAGTTGGGTGGGCGGCTCCGTGCCTCCCGGCGGCAACGTCGTCATCCCTGCTGGTTCCACCATCGTGGTGAACCAGAGCCTGAGCCTCGTCGACCTTACGGTCCAAGGCAAGATGCAGTGGATCACCACCACCACGCCTAGTGCGACGGTGAACACCCTCACCTGCACGAACCTCACCATCGATCCCGGCGGCGAGTTCCGGGCGCACGGTCCGACGGGTGCTGGGACGCTCACCACGGGCGGCGCCACGATCAATATCAATGGCGACTTCATCAACAACGGCTTCGCGAGCCTGGCTTCCGGTGGCACGGTCCTTTGGTTCCTGGCGCCGAGCGGCACGCAGACCTTGGGCGGCAGCGGCACCTGGCTGGCCGATACCGAAGGGCGTGGCATGATCCAGAACCTGCTCTTCGCCACCAACGCCAACTGCACGATATCCACATCGCAGGACCTGGTGACCAACAACCTGGGCGCCACCGCCGGCACCCTCACCACCAACAACAAGCTGCACATCGACAACACCGCGCGTTCTAACGGCGGACTGATCAACCGCAGCATCTCCACCATCACGGTGAACGCGCATGGCAACGGGCTTTACAACAGCGCCACACCGCCGACGATCGGCTTCACCGCCGCACCTGCTGGTGGCACTACGGCGACGGCTGTTCCCAATATCGATGACGTGACCGGTACGCTCCGTTCCATCACGATCACGAACCCCGGCGACGGCTACCGCACCGCTCCTACGGTGACCATCACCGGCGGCACCGGCACCGGCGCCACGGCTGTTGCGCACTTGTACAGCAGCTTCATGTTCGGCACCATATGCCAGGGCCAGAAGAGCGGCACGGCCAGCACTTCGGGCACGATCAACATCCCATCGAACCAAGGCGTGTATGTTGGCGTGACCGCTGGCGGAACAGGCTACAGCTCGGCGCCCAACATCGGGGTTGCGTTGCCCACGCTCTTCCTGAACCTGATGGAGAACGTCGGTAGCGCGGGCGGCAGTGGCTATACCAGTGCTCCCACGGTGACCTTCTCGGGTGGCGGCGCGCTCACACAAGCAACGGGTGTTGCTGTCGTTACCAGTGGACAAGTGACTTCAGTAAGCATCACGGGTGGCGGAACCGGCTACACCTCGGCTCCCACCATCACGCTTACCGGTGGCGGCGGTACTGGCGCACTTTGCGTGTTCGATCCCGCACACCTGCCCACCTTCAGTGCGAACATCGATGCCACGACCGGCATGCTGGTGAGCGTGACCACCACCAACCCCGGCTTCGGTTACTTGGCTGCCCCAACAGTGAGCCTCAACCCCGCCGCTGGCGCGGGCGGTGCCACGGTCAACGCGACGCTTGTTTCGCGTGCCAGCTTGTACAACCTCATCCACAACTGGTTCGCGCCCTCGCCTACGAACGTGCAGCATACCGAGAGCGCCTTCATCCCCACCAACCGGCGGATCAATGCGCATAGCTTGACGAACGCGCTGGGCGTGGGCATGGCCCTCACGAACAACCTGACGCTCTATGCCTCAGCACCGATGCCCACCTTCACCGGGCCCATCAACATGGGCGGCAATACGCTGGCCTTCGATCACCCCACGTACGCGGGTGTAACGGGTTCCGCCACGGTCTATGTGGAGAACGGCTCCATCCGTTATCGTTTCCTCGGAAACACGCTGAACGTTGCACGCCCGTTCCCCTTCAACAGCTATGATGGGATCGGCTTCGTGAACCTCCTTTGGAATTCGGGCACAGTCTCTCCTGGCACGGTCGATGTCGCAGGCTCCACCATCATTTCGGTACGGGCGACCTACTTGGGCGCTCCCACCGGTGCCAATGCGGTGGGTGCGCGCACCCTGCGGGTAGAGACCTTCGGCGGCCTCTACGGCAACAACCCCAGCCTGCGTCTGTGCTTCAATGCGCTTGACGCCATCGGCGGGGCTTCGGACCAGCCCAACCTGTTCATCGGCCAGAGCAGTGCGCAGAGCGGTCCTTGGACCGTGCGTAGCGATGCCAGCGGTGCTGGTGCCTTGCCCGCGTCGGGCAACCGTACCACCGCAACGGCGGCACCCGGCCCCATCGCGAGCGGCGATGAGTATTTCGCATGGTACTCCACCCTCCCTGCCTGCACGGGCGACCCTGCACCAGGCAACACGTTGAGCACCACCACCAACGCCTGCCCCTCGGTGAACTTCACCTTGAGCTTGGAGAACATCGTCTCTGGCGCGGGTGTCACCTACCAGTGGGAAAGTGCCGATGACGTGGCCTTCACGGTGAACCCGGCGAATCTGGGCACGCTCACCACGCAGGTGACAAACCAGACCACGGCGAAGTACTACCGCTGCCTGGTGACCTGCACGAACAGCACTGAAACGGAATACAGCACGCCCATCCTGGTGAACATGGGCGGTCCCTGCCAGTGCAATGCGTACTGCGCGGTCACTAACTTCGGCGACGGTGCCTGCATCACAGGCGTGCAGATCAACACCCTGGCCAGCACGACCGGTGCATGCGTGCCCAACCCGGGCTATACGCTGCGCGGCGAGACCACCACGCTCCAGCGCGGCCTCACCTACCCCATCACGGTTGATGTGAACAACCTGGTCTATGGCGGAGGTATCGTATCCGTATGGTTCGATTGGAACAACAACTTCGTCTTCGAGGCGAGCGAGTGGTTCCAGCCCTACACTGCGGGAACCACCGGATCGGTCAACGTTCCTGTACCTCTTTCCGCCACCCTCGGCACCATCCGCATGCGGGTGCGCAGCCGTGGCCAGGGCAACGTCAATGGCGCCGGTGATGGCTGCCTTGCCAATATGGGCAGCGGCACCTGCGAGGATTTCTGCATCACGATCGAGGATCCCCCTCCTTGCGCTGGCCCGCCCGCAGCGAACACCGCTTTGAGCAGCTCGGCTACCGTATGCTCCGGTGCGAACTTCACGCTGAGCCTGCAGGACGGCTATGCCTTCTCGGGCATCACCTACCAGTGGCAGAGCGCCGATGACGCCGCCTTCACGGTGAACCTCACCAACCTGGGCACATCGAACACCGAGGTGACCAACCAGACCAGCGCGAAGTATTACCGCTGCGTGATCGAATGCACCAACACCAGTGACGTCATCAACTCGGCTTCGGTGCTGGTGGACATGAACACGAGCGCGTGCGCTTGCACGGCGTACAACCTGATCGGTATCGCCGGCAACGCGGCAGATGAGGACATCACCGTTTGCACCGTCGGTTCGATGACGAACCCCACGGTATGCAACACCCTGGCCCCTGGACCTGGCTCTGTCGCCAGCCTCTACAGCAACTTCACCGGCTCTGTGGTCGGTCCTAGCGCCGACCAAGGCGCCGTAGTGCCCTTCACCGTAGGCCAAGGCACTTTGTGCGGTGGCACCTGGGGCAACGGCGTGAAGATCTATGTGGACTGGAACCAGGATGGCGACTGGCTCGATCTGGATGAAGAAGCCTACTCGCAACCCACCGCAGCTTCCGGCGTGAACGTGCAGACGGGCAGCTTCGTCGTTCCCGTCACAGCCGCTCCGGGAACCACCCGCATGCGTGTTGTGGTGATCGAAACCACTTTCCCGAACGCCACCAACTATGCGCATACGGGCTATACCTGGGGTGAAACCGAGGACTACTGCTTCACGGTAACCGTGCCGCCGCCCTGCGATGCGCCACCTGCAGCCAACACCACACTGAGCACTGCAGCCAGCGTATGCATCGGGGTGAACTTCACCTTGAGCCTGCAGGACATCGTGCCCGGCAGCGGCATCACCTACCAGTGGGAGAGCGCCGATGACAACGCCTTCACGGTGAACGTGACGAGCCTTGGCACCGGCACCTCGCAGGTGACCAGCCAGAGCACGGCCAAGTACTACCGTTGCGCCATTACCTGCGGCAACCCTGGCGGTGGCACCACCTACAGTACACCGGTGCTGGTGAACATGAACCTGTTCTACAGCTGCTACTGCCAGAGCGTCCCCAACAACACGATCGATGAGGAGATCTACAGCGTTACGGTGAACGGAAACCAGGTGGGCAACATCCCGATCGGCACGGCCTGCACCACGCCGGCACCTGGCGCGGGTTCTATCCTGTTCCGCTACTCCAACTGGGTCACTGGCGCCACGCCGCACTTCAGCGTGAACCAGGGCGTGAACGCTCCGTTCATCATCGAGGAGAACGAGTGCGACGGCGCCACCTTCTTCTCCTTCGGTTCCTCCATCTGGATCGATTACAACCAGGATGGCGATTACCTGGATGTCGGCGAGCAAGTGTTCGTTGAGCCGGCGACCCTCGTTGGTCCTCGCAACGTCGTCGGCAGCTTCACGGCGCCGCTTAGTTCGTTGCTGGGCCTCACCGGCATGCGCGTGATCGCGGCCGAGGGCGTCAGCGGTGCTGGCCTGGTGCCTTGCTTGAACGGCTATGGCTACGGTGAAACGGAGGACTTCCTCGTGGAGATCCTGCCACCACCCTCGCCCGCGCAGGCCACGGCTACGATCAACGATGATTGCAACCTGGACACCTACACCATCACGGTGAACATCGCCAACTTCGGCAGTGGTACGCCGGGCGATATCAGCTACACCGTGAACAACGGCACCCCGGTCGTGATACCTGCGGTGCTGGGCAACAACACCATACCCACCAGCGGCTCCTTCCTGCAGAGCGATGTGGTGAACATAACGGTGACGAACAACACGATCAGCGACCTGCTCATGGGCAACCATTACGGCGGCTGCCCGATCGATGTGATCTGCGGCAACACCGTTACGATCAACCACTGCTACGGAAACCAGGACCCGCGCACCTTCACCTTCATCGGCAGCAACGTGAATGAGACCCTGACGCTGACCTTCGTGAGCGGGACCATGGACCCCAACGATGTGATCCGCGCCTACAGCGGGACCGACAATCAAGGCCCCCCGATCCCGGCACTCACCGGCTCCTTCGCCAACTTGGGTGTTCCCCAAGTAACGGGCACCACGGACTTCGGATACAACTCGATGTTCGTGGAGATCGATAGCGATCCCTCGAACAGCTGCCAGGACAATCAGCAGACTACGTGGGTCTTCGAGGTGGAATGCACCCCGGGCTGCGTGGACCCTGATGGCTCGGCCACGTACGACCTTTGCACGCAACTGATCACCGTCAACCTCGATTTCGATGGCGACGGCGCCACAGCCGGCATCCGGCACATCATCGATGGCGGTACGCCAGTGGACATCACCGGATTGAACGCCCCGTGGGTGGAAGTCCTCGGTCCCTTCACCCCAGGACAGAGCGTGCAGGTATTCCTGCTGCATGAGAGCGACGGTGGCTGCAACCGCAACCTGGGCACCTACAACATCGTGGCGCCTACAGGCCAACCGACCTTGGTGGTGGGTGCTTCACCGGCCGTGATCTGCGCCGGACAGAACAGCACGCTCAGCGCAGTGGCCAGCGGTGGTCCCGGAGGTATAGCCCAGTACGTCTTCCAGAGCGCCACCGGTGGTGTGCTGGCGGATATGACCGGTGCGGCCGTGCTCCTTGGTACGGGCTTCGATGATACCGCATCGCCGATGACCGCCCTCGGCTTCAGCCTGGCATATGGCAACACCAACTACACGCAGTTCTCGGCCTGCTCCAACGGCCAGTTGTCCTTCGCCGGCCTGAACGCCAACCTAGGCAATGATCTAGCCAACAGCACTCCACGACCGGTGCTCACCGCGTGGTGGGATGACTTGCACACGGGTAGCGACGGTTACGTGCAGCACAAGCTCTTCGGCAGCCCCGGCAGCTACATCCGGGTGGTCGAATGGAAAGTGCGCGACTACCCCGGCGCTGGTTTGCCCACAACGATGCTCATGCAGATGTGGATCTACCAGAGCGGCGTGATCGAGTTGCGCTATGGCCCCGCGAGCGCCGTGAGCGACGGTGGTGCCTCCATCGGCATCAGCGGCGTCAGTGCTGGCGTGTTCCAGAGCGTGACTTCGCCCGCCAATACGGTGAGCACGGTAACGGAGAACATCAGCAACAGCGTGTGGCCCGGCAACGGAACCATCTACCGCTGGCTGCTGCCCGAAGTGACCGGCACCACCTATGACTGGAGCCCTGCCACCTACCTGAGCGCCACCACGGGTGGTACGGTAACGGCATCGGCCGTGGCCGGCACCACCACCTACACGGTTACCGCTACGGTACCCGGTGGCTGCCCCGAAAGCGAAGACGTGACCGTAACGGTGAACCCGCCGATCAGCTCGGCGTCCATCACGCCTGACCCGGCCAATCTCTGCAGCGGTGGCGGCAGCATCGTGCTCACGGCCACGCCCAACGATGGGTTGGGACCCTACACCTATGCCTGGACAGGCCCCGGCGGCCCGGCGGGTAACAGCCAGACCCAATCGGTGAGCACCACGGGACTTTGGTCCTGCCTGGTGAGCGATGCCTGCGGCGGCAGCACCACGGCCTCGGTAACGGTCGGTACCACTACCCAGCCCACCGTGAACATCACGGACGGCGGAACGCCTATCTGTGTTGGTGGCAGCATTACGCTGACGGCCAATACGGTTGGCGGCACCAGCTGGCTGTGGAGCGGCCCTGCTCCTGTGGGCGGACAGACCACCCAACAGGTAACGATCACCGGCCTGACGGTGGCGCACAACGGCGTGTACTCCGTGGTAGCCAGTGATGGCGGATGCAATTCCGTACCTGCCACCTACACATTGACAGTAGGCACCTTGGGCATCGCCACGGCCACGGCCACGCCCAGCTCGGTATGCCCCGGCGGCAACAGCCAGTTGCTGGCAACGGGCACCACACCAGCACTCGTGGTGACGATCACCGGCGGTGGCTTCACCGACGAGGTGGACTGGACGTTGACGAATGCGAGCAGTGTCGTGGTGGGATCCGGTGTTGAGCCCGGTGGTGCAGGCACCTTCCCCATCGCCAACCCCGGAGCTTCACCCTACGTGCTGTTCGTTGAAACCCAAGGCACGTTCAACGACAATACCATTACCTACACCGTAACCTGCGGCGGCACCACCATCCTGACCGGCTTCCTCGGAGCTGGGCTGACCTTTACATCGGCGCCGGTCGCCTGCTCGGCGAGCTATACGTTCGCATGGAGCCCTGCGACTTTCCTGAGCGCAACGAACATAGCCAACCCGGTTGCGAGCAACGTGACAGCCACCACCACCTACACGGTGACGGCGACGAACGGCCAAGGCTGCGAATCCATGTTGGACGTGACGCTGACGGTGGATCCGCTGGCGGTGCCGCAGATCCAGAGCGTGACGGCCACACCGAACCCGGTGTGCGAAGGCAGCAATTCACAGCTGCAGGTGAACATGCCAGGTGGCGCAGGTGTGTACTGCATCCCCGCGCTCAGCACGGGTTGTACTTTCCCGGACATCATCACCAACGTGGTGATGGCGGGCATCTCGCGCACCAGTCTGTGCGATAACCTGAGCGGTTCGAATGGCTACAGCCTGTTCACTACTCCCACAGGCGCACTGGTCGCAGGTACTTCGGGCAACGCGTACACGGTCGAAACCGGCGGTGACATCGAAGGAGCTGCTGCATGGATCGATTACAACCAGGACGGCAGCTTCTCAGCTGGCGAACAGGTCTTCAACGCATTCATCGGCACCAATCCGGCCACCTATGCCGGCGTCTTCAGTGTTCCAGCGAACGCCCTGAACGGCCCAACGCGCATGCGTGTACGTTGCACCTACAATACAGCTCCTGCGGGTCCTTGCACCGGCGGTACCTGGGGTGAGACCGAAGACTACACGGTGGTGATCAGCGGCGGCAGCAGCCTGTACACCTTCGCATGGAGCCCGGCGACCTACTTGAGCAGCACAACGGCAGCCAACCCGTTGGCATCGGCTGTAACGGCTACGACTCCCTACTCGGTGACCGTGACCGATGGAAGCGGCTGTTCCTCTGTGGGCAACGTAACGGTGAATGTTCTTCCCCTGCCTGTGGTGACCTGCGGCGGCCCCTACGGCCCCTACTGCGTGAACGATGCGGATGCGACCCTCACGGGTTCGCCTTCGGGTGGTACGTGGAGCGGCACGGGTGTGACCCCGGGCGGCATCTTCGATCCGTCAGTGGGCTCGCAAACGCTCACGTACAGCTACAACGATGGCAGCTGCACCAACACTTGCCAGGTGAGCATCACGGTGTTCACCGTGGATACCGATGGTGATGGCCTGCCCGACTGCGACGACGAGTGCCCGCTCATCTATGGCGAGATCGGCGATGCCTGCGATGCGGGTCCGCTGTTCGTGCTGGGCGAGATCGATCCGAGCTGCAACTGCATCGGCGTAGCCTGCACCACCAACCTGGCCATCGATTTCCAGACCGACGGTGTCACGAACATCCAGTGGGAACTGCGCACCATGGGCAGCAACATCCTGGTGCAGAGCGGCGGCGGCGTCTATCCGCAGAGCCCCGCTTACGTGATCAACACCTGCCTGCCTGATGGCGACTTCTACCTGCGGGTGACCAGCGACCTGGGTGGTATCGTGCAGAACGGCGTGCAGGGCGGTTACATCCTGCGCACGCTCGGTCCCAACCAGCGCGTGATCGACAACCGCAACAACTTCCTCAGCGGCCTCACCAGCCAGATCGCCGGTGGCGAAGGCTTCCATATCCCGATGGGCATCGACCGCCTGATCTGGACCAGCTGCGACCGCCTCGACTGGAGGACCGGTGAATACGTGGTGGCCAACGACAACCCGGACGTTACTGCCGAGTGGGGCGTGGGCACGCAGACCGATGACGGTTACGAAATGTGGTTCTACAACCCCAACGGTGGCTACAGCTTCCGCCGCTTCCACAGCCATGCGGTGAGCGATGGGTTCGCTCCGGCGAACGCCACCCGTGCCTGCCACATCAAGATCAACAACTGGCCTGCTGTCAACCACATCCCCGATGGTGTGCTGCTGAACACGAAGGTCCGTGGCCGCGTGAACGGCGTGAACGCCGAATGGGGACCGAGCTGCCGCTTCAAGCGTGATGAGGTGCGCGCACAATGCCCGCTCACCAAGCTCATGGACATCCCCGGCAACCAGTACCTGAGCTGCGGCGCCACACGTGCCATAGGCAACGGCCAGGTGAACATGGTGCATGCCCGCCCGGTGACCCGCGTGAACGGCAATGCGGTGCAGAGCGCCAACAAGTACCAGTTCCGCTTCCGTATCCCGGCTGAGAACTTCACCTTGGTGAAGACCAGCGCAACGGGCAACTACTGGGTGAACACCATGGGCCTGACCAATTGCAAGACCTACCAGGTTGATGTTCGCGCCAGCTTCGACAACGGCGCTACCTGGTGTACCGATTGGGTGCTGCCCTTCCTCACCGACCCCTGGGGCGATGTGTGCCTGCTGAACACGGCATGCAGCGGCGATGGCGGCGGACAGAACATGAGCACTTCGAGCGATGCCAACGTGGGCCTCTACCCGAACCCGAACCGTGGTGATCAGGTGCGCCTGAGCATCGACCAGGTCGAGGAGGGAGTGAACACCGTGAGCGTGGACATCATCGATGCCTTCGGCAAGCGCGTGAGCGCCCGCACGATCGCCGTGCAGGACGGCTTCGTCAACAGCATCATCGACCTCGATGGTTCACTGGCAGCCGGCATGTACATGGTGAACATCACCGCAGGCGATGCCTTCTACACCGAGCGACTGGTGATACAGCCGTAAGGAACCGAGCAACGAATGCGGAGCCCCCGCCCGAAAGGGCGGGGGTTCCTGCTTTCACGGGCTTGAGTTTCCTGAAGTGGTGCTTCAGGATGCTCAAACCCCATGCGTTTCATACCACGCAGTGCCGGACCCTTCCTCTCGAAGGTGGACAGCCGCTCCTGTTAGCATCCTTCGCGCTACTGAGCAGGCACACCCTTTTTGCTCCACAGGAAAGCGCTGGAATGATCGCTACCCGAAGAATCCTCGATCATGAGCCAGCCGCAGCCACCTTTCGCGTGCTGACACGTCCTTGCGATATGGACCGGCAACACACCCTGCATAAGCCATAGTTCTGCACCGTCCCGGTCGCCTCGGTTGAAAAGAAATTTCGACGAAAACGCCCGAGCGACGACGAATGCACTGGATTATTTGGATGAAGACATCGCTTCCACTACTTTCCGTGCCCTTAACCGAAGCCCACCTCCTACCAACCCGAGAAATAACCCATCGGCACACAGCATCGCCTGCCGGAATGCACGACCCGACAGGCGCTGAACGCACCAGGCACAACGCCTTACCAACCGAACGACGGCCCGGATCAGGCCGCCCAACCAACCTTCCAATCGAAAACCAAAACCCTCGATCATGAATTGTAGAAACTCTCGAAGCCCACGGCGCTCGCGCTTGTGGCAAACGGCGGCGCTCCTCGTGGGCGGGCTGTTGATCTCGACGACCAGTTTCGGCCAGCCTGGACAATGCCTTGGCGGTGGTTGCTCCGTTGCTGCTGCGCTCTATGGCTCGGCCCAGACCAACACAACTGCTACATTCGTTCTCGGACCAGGCTGCCAGTTCGCCAGTGAGTACACGCTGTACAATGTGGTCAGCGGCAGCATCTACGAATGGTCCTTGTGCTCTGCGGATGGGGCATTGAGTGGCACATCCGATACGCAGCTCACGCTTAGGAACAACGCCGACAACTCGTTCCTCTGCTACTCGGACGATCTCTGTGGCGCACTGTCGAAGATCCTCTGGACGGCGACTTTCACTGGTGTGGTACGCGCGTACATCAACCAGTACAGCTGCCTAACGAACTCCAACTGCCACACCATCGCATGGCGTTGCGAGAGTTGCGGAGGGCCAGTCACCGATTGCATGGGGACGGTTCCTTACAGCAGCCCATACCCCAGCGCCACCTACACACCGTTGTGTACGGGTGCTGCCGAGGACATCACCACCTGCGCTTACGCCGGTGAGTACTCGAATGTGCAACTTACCGCTGGGACCCTCTACACCTTCTCCAGCTCGGTGGCCGATTACATCACCATCAGCAACGCTGGCGGCACCACCGCACTGGCCACGGGCTTCTCGCCTGTGAACTACACGCCGGGCAGCTCGGCCGTCTACCGCTTCTACACGCACACCAGTGGCCCGCCCACCTGCGGCATACAAGCTAGCTGCCGTAGCCGTCGCGTATCGTGTACGGCTCCCGCTGTGGATCCTTGCACGGTAACCACCGCTGCTGCTGCTTGCGGCACCACGCAAGTAACCTCGCTCAGCGGCGCCGCGTTCTGGACTTCGCAGACGCTTTGCGGCTTCGGGCGCACTGGCAAGGAGAAGATCTACACCTACGTGCCTCCTGTCACCGGTAACTACAGCCTCACCATCACGGCCAACTCGTACAACAACTACTCGGCTTTCGTGTGGGCTACCTCGTGCGGTCAATTAGCCACGTGGAACTGCTTCTCTGACGTGGCAGCCGCTGGCACGGGAACCTTCCCCGCTGGTGCCGCATGGACCGCAGGCAATACTTACTACATCATGGTGCGCGGTGAAGTAGCTGGTATCACTGGCACCGCCACCTGGCGCGTGAACTGCCCGCCACCGGCCAACGATGACTGCTCTGCGGCGATCATCATTCCCAACCTGCCCTACACGAGCGCGCCTATCTCTAACTCGGCTGCGACCACCGATGGCCCCCTAACCGTCTGCGATGGCGCCTACAACAACATCTGGTGGACGGTGACCGGCGTGTGCGGACCGATGATCGCCCATACCTGCGGCTCCAGCTACGATACGGAGATCGCGGTTTACGCCGGCACCTGCGGCGGACTGACCGAAGTGGCCTGCAACGATGATGCGGGCGGCAATGGCCCCTGCACCTTCACGCTACAAAGCTGGACCACCTGGGTAGCCACCCAGGGCACCACCTATTACATCTCGGTGGGCAGCTACTGGAGCGGTGGCTCCACGGGCGACAACGTGCTTACCGTGACCGCCATTGATGGCGACGGCGATGGCGTGGGCGATGCCTGCGACAACTGCGTGAGCACAGCGAACCCGAGCCAGGCCGATGGCGATGGCGATAGCGTGGGCGATGCCTGCGACAACTGCGTGCTTGCGGCGAACACGGACCAGGCGAACGCCGATGCCGATGCCAACGGTGATGTGTGCGACATCTGCCCCGGTGGCGATGACGATGCCGATGCGGACAGTGATGCAGTTCCCGATTTCTGCGATGTATGCCCCAACCTCGCTGGTGGCGCACCCGGACAGGCCTGCAACGACGGCAACCCGAACACGGTGCTTGATGTGATCGGCGCCGGCCCCACCTGCTCATGCGCTGGTACGGCCTGCACCACCAACCTCAGCCTGGTGTTCACCACCGACGGTGTTACCAACATCGGCTGGGAACTACGCCAGCAAGGCAGCAACATCCTGGTGCAAAGCGGCGGCGGCATCTATCCGCCCAGCCCTGGCTATAGCGTGAACACCTGCCTGCCTGATGGCGACTACTACCTGGTGGTGACGAGCAACCTGAGCGGTATCGTACAAGACGGTATCCAAGGTGGTTACCAACTGGTGGCCGCTGGCGGGATCCGTTTGATCGACAACCGCAACAACTTCCTCAGCGGTGCCAGCAGCCAGATCGCCGGTGGCGAGGGCTTCACCCTGCCCGTGGGAACTGACAAGCTCATCTACGCCAGCTGCGACAAGCTGGACTGGAGGAACAACGAGTTCATCGTGGCCAACAACAACCCGCTCGTTGATGGCCAGTGGGGCGTGAACAACGCGAACAGCGGCTACGAGGATTGGTTCTACAACCCCAATGGCGGCTACAGCTTCCGCCGCTTCCACAGCCACGCGGTGAGCGACGGCTTCGCTCCTGCCAACGCCTCGCGTGCCTGCCACATCCAGATCAACAACTGGTCCCCGGCCAACCACACGCCTGCGAACATGCTGCTGAACGTGAAAGTGCGTGGCCGCGTGAACGGTGTGAACCAAGCCTGGGGCCGCGCCTGCCGCTTCAAGCTCGATCCGGTGCGCGCGCAATGCCCGCTCACCAAGCTCCTGGACTACCCCGGCAACCAGTTCCTGGCGTGCGGCGGCACACGGCCCATTGGCAATGGCACGAACGCCCTGGTGCATGCCCGCCCTGTGACACGCCTCAATGGCAACGTTGTGCAGAGCGCGAACAAGTACGAGTTCCGCTTCCGCATCACGGCTGAGAACTTCAGCCTCGTGAAGCCAAGCGGGACCGGCAACTACTGGGTGAACACCGTGGGCCTGAGCCCCTGCAAGAGCTACGAAGTTGACGTTCGCGCCAGCTTCGATGGCGGTGCCACCTGGTGTACCGATTGGGTGCTGCCCTACCTCACCGACCCCTGGGGCGATGTGTGCATCCTGAACACGGCTTGCGCCGGCGATGGCGGCGGACAGAACATGGCTGCCGAGGACATCACGGGCCTCAATCTGTACCCCAACCCCAACCGTGGCGACCAAGTGGTGCTGACCATGGACCGTGTTGAGGAAGGTGTACACACCGTGAGCGTCGACTTCTTCGACACCTTCGGCAAGCGCGTAAGCGGCCGCACGATCGCGGTGGCCGATGGCTTCGTCAACAGCATCATCGAGCTCAATGGCGAACTGGCTGCTGGCATGTACCTGGTGAATATCACCGCCGGTACCACCGTGCATACCCAGCGACTGGTGATCCAGCCGTAAGGAAATCCTGCGGGTCATTCGACCCGTGAACGCGGAACCCCCGCCCTGAAAAGGGCGGGGGTTCTTGCTTTCGGGGGCGACTCGGAAGCGAGGCGTGGGTTTGATCGAAGAAAAAGGCCGATTCGTTGTTCATATCTTCCTGTTTATCGAAGGAAAAGACTTGACAGCCGGATAAGCGATCCACTACGTTCACACCGCTGAACGCCTGAATTGAGCCGACGAGTGGCTGAATTTGGCCGTTCGGGGTTCAACGGCGAACTGCAAGTCGCTGCTGAACAGGACCGGTCTGAACAGGAAGGCGCGGCTGAGGAACGCCTCAAGCCAGATCGACCGACTGCCCTCCTCAACCAAAACCTCTTAACACCGCTTGTCATGATACTCAACCCTTCCCAACCTCCTTTCGCGCTCGAACGAATGGCAAAGAGTATTCGCCTGGTCGCAGGAATGGTCATTGCGGCCATCCTCCTTCTGGTGCCGACGGTAACTGCCCAGACGTATGTGGCCATCGGGACCACGAACGGTGCCAACACATCAACCTCATACCCTACTCCCTTCGGCGACTACTATGAGAGCAACCGTGCCCAGTACCTGTACCGCGCTTCGGAATTGACCGCAGCGGGGATCACCTCGGGAACTTCGATCAACGCCATCCGATGGAACGTGACGGCATTGAACGGCTCAGGCTCCCACGAGGGATACACCGTGAAGGTGGGAACGACCACGACCGCCTCCCTTGGGGCTTCCTACCTGGCGTCGCCTCCGACGATCTATGGACCGACCAACTATACGCCGGTCGTCGGAAACAATACGTTCACCATTGGAACGCCCATCCTGTGGAACGGCACGGACAACATCCTTGTGGAGATCTGCCACTCATCACCGATCGCATCGTTCTCGACCACGTATACATACAACGCCACGGTCGCCTGGCTGTCGGGGCTGGGCTTCAATGGTTCCTACCACCGCTATCGGGATAACATCAACACCGCCTGTTCCAACACTACGCTGACCAATACGGCTACGCAGACCACCAGGCCGCAGATCATTCTCGGCTACTCCACGCCAGTCACCGGATGCACGAACGTGGCTTACGCCTCCCCGTACCCTGCTGCCACCTTCACCCCTGCTTGCACGGGCGCCGCCCAGGATGTGGGCGGTGTTACGAACTGCTATGCAGGTGAATACTCCAACGTGGCGCTCACCTCCGGAGTCACCTACACTTTCTCCAGTTCCATCGCTGGTGACTTCCTCACGATCACGAACGCGGCCGGCAACACCACGGTCGCCGCTGGCACATCTCCGATCAACTGGACAGCTTCGGCAACCGCCACCTATCGTTATTACACGCATACCAGCGGTCCGGCCGGATGCGGCACCTCAGCGACGAACCGCGCCAGAAGGATCCTCTGCAACATCACGGGTTGCACCAACGTCGCCTACACCTCGCCCTACCCGGCCGCCACCTTCACGCCGGCTTGCACGGGAAGCGCAGAGAGCATAACCACTGTGGCCTACGCGGGCGAATACTCCAACGTGGCCTTGACCTCCGGCACGAGCTATACATTCTCCAGTTCCAACGGTGCGGATTTCATCACCATCACGAACGATGCCGGCACGACCACCGTGGCCGCTGGTGTCACCCCGGTGACCTGGGTGGCGAATGCAACGGCCACTTTCCGGTTCTTCACGCATACGGGTGGCCCTCCGGGCTGCGGAACGGCCGCTGTAAGCAGAACACGACGCATCACATGCACGATGCCTCCGCCTGCGAACGATGCGTGCGCCAGTGCCGTCAACGTCTCCACCTATCCGTTCACGAGCCCAGCCATCAACAACGGCGGCGCCACTACCGATGGCCCTGTGACCACCTGCGATGGACCTTACAAGAACATCTGGTGGAGGGTGACCGGTGTTTGCGGCACGATGACCGCCACCACCTGCACCTCGAGTTTCGATACCGAGATGGCCGTATACAGCGGCACGTGCCCTGGTGTGACACCCATCACCTGCAACGATGACGCGAGTGCAGGCCCATGCAGCGGCACGCTCCAGAGCTACGTGACGTGGGCCGCCACGCAAGGCACCTTCTACTACATCTCAGTGGGCAGCTACTACAATGCCGGCGCCACAGGCAACATCATCCTGAACGTGACGGTGACTGATACCGATGGCGATGGCATCGGCAACGCGTGCGATAACTGTCCGACCGTGAGCAACGCCGCACAGACGAACACGGATGGCGATGGCTTCGGCGATGCGTGCGATAGCGATGATGACAACGACGGCATCGCCGATGGAAGCGATCCGGATCCGCTGAACCCTGACCTCTGCGGCGATGCCGACGGCGACGGTTGCGATGATTGCTCAGTAGGCACAGACAACTTCGGTCCGCTGGCTGACAACCTCGTGAACAACGATGGTACTGACACCGACGGCGATGGGCTATGCGACTTCGGCGACCCCGATGACGACAACGACGGAGTGGCCGCATGCGAGCGGACCGTGATAGCGATGGCGGGTGATCCTGCGACATCTGCGTGGCGCTGCCAGACGGCGACGGTTGCGACGATTGCTCGCGTGGGCCACGGCACGACTTCGGACCATTGGCTGACAAGCAACGTACCTGCGCGAACGATGGCCCCAATGGACGCCGACAGCGATGGGATGGGGACAGCGGTGACAACTGCGTGAATGACGCCAATCCCGGCCAAGCCAATGCCGATGGGGATGCCTTGGGCGACCAGTGCGACCCATGCAACAACGTGGCGAACACCAGCCCCGGCGCAGGTTGCGACGATAGCAACCCGCTGACCGTGCTGGACACGTACGTGCAAAGCGGTAGCGTGCCCAATGCGACTTGCGCTTGCGTAGGTACACCCTGCACCACCAACCTCAACCTGGTGTTCACCACCGATGGCGCAACGAACATCGGTTGGGAACTGCACCAGCAAGGCAGCAACATCCTGGTGCAAAGCGGTGGCGGTGTGTATCCGGCCAGCCCTGGATACAGCATCAGCACCTGTTTGCCCAATGGCGACTTCTACCTGGTGGTGACCAGCGACCTGGGCGGCATCGTGCAAGGCGGCGTGCAGGGCGGCTATCAACTGCTTGCTGGCGGCACACGCATCATCGACAACCGCAACAACTTCCTCAGCGGCACCACCAGCCAGATCGCCGGTGGCGAAGGCTTCACGCTGCCCGTGGGCACCGACAAGCTCATCTACGCCAGCTGCGACAAGCTGGATTGGAGGAACAACGAGTTCATCGTGGCCAACAACAACCCGCTCGTTGATGCCCAGTGGGGCGTGAACAATGCGAACAGCGGCTACGAGAAGTGGTTCTACAACCCCAACGGCGGCTACAGCTTCCGCCGCTTCCACGCGCACAACGTGAGCGACGGCTTCGCTCCCGCCAACGCGTCGCGGGCCTGCCACACCCAGATCAACAACTGGAACGTGGCCAACCACATCCCCACGGGCGTGCTGCTGAACGTGAAGGTGCGCGGCCGCGCGAACGGTGTGAACCAGCCTTGGGGCCGCGCCTGCCGCTTCAAGCTCGATCCGGTGCGTGCGCAATGCCCGCTTACCAAGCTCATGGACTACCCCGGCAATCAGTTCCTGGCTTGCGGCGGAACCAGGCCCATCGGCAACGGGCAGAACGCGCTGGTGCATGCACGCCCCGTTACGCGCCTCAACGGCAACGTGGTGCAGAATGCCAACAAGTACCAGTTCCGATTCCGCATCACAGCTGAGAACTTCAGCCTCACCAAGACCAGCCAGACGGGCCAGTACTGGGTGAACACCGCAGGCCTGAGCCCCTGCAAGAGCTACGAAGTTGACGTTCGCGCCAGCTTCGATGGCGGTGCCACCTGGTGTACCGATTGGGTGCTGCCCTACCTCACCGACCCCTGGGGCGATGTGTGCATCCTGAACACGGCTTGCGCCGGCGATGGCGGCGGACAGAACATGGCTGCCGAGGACATCACGGGCCTCAATCTGTACCCCAACCCCAACCGTGGCGACCAAGTGGTGCTGACCATGGACCGTGTTGAGGAAGGTGTACACACCGTGAGCGTGGACATCTACGACACCTTCGGCAAGCGCGTGAGCGCCCGCACGATCGCGGTGGCCGATGGCTTCGTCAACAGCATCATCGAGCTCAATGGCGAACTGGCTGCCGGCATGTACCTGGTGAATATCACCGCCGGTACCACCGTGCATACCCAGCGACTGGTGATCCAGCCGTAAGGAAATCCTGCGGGTCATTCGACCCGTGAACGCGGAACCCCCGCCCTGAAATGGGCGGGGGTTCTTGCGTCCATTCCCATGTGGTTCAGCGCGATACGATTTCATCGATGAATAATGGTGTTCATGTGGATATTTTCCCCGTTTCATCGACATTTTCACTTGACAAGCCTTTTCAAGCGGGCCTAGATTGCCGTCGCTTAAGTCGGGAAAACAGCCCACGAACAAGGCCAATTGTCCGACGAAGCCTCCAGAGCGCGGTTTGCAAGGTCGTGCAGGGAGCCAGCTCGAACTGGAAGAACGGCCTTGGGTCGTTTGAATCAAACACATGAACGATGGCACAGCTCAACATCACCGGTCACACTGCTAATCGCCACCTCCTATCGAGAGTGCTCCTGCTCGTTGGTCTGACCCTTGGCCTTCAGCCCGGGCTTCGCGCGCAGGTAGCCACCATGTACACCTTCGGCCAAGCGGGTGGGTCGTGGTCGCAGATAACCGGCGGCACGGCGCTTTGGACGAACTCTTTCGATGACAACGTTTCCAGCGCGCAGACCATTCCGAGCTTCACTTTCAATGGCACGGCGTACACCACCATGTACGTTTCATCCAACGGCTTCATCACGTTCGGATCAGCGCCCACGACAACGAACTACGCACCGCTCAATTCGACGCAAACGTATCAGCGCTGTGTTTCGGCATTTGGCGCGGACCTGGTGAACGCCGCCAGCGGCACGCGCGATGTGCGCTGGCAGACGGTGGGGAATGAAGTGGTTGTGCAGTGGCGAGGTGTGCGTCGGTATTACTTTCTCGGGCTTGGTGAATCGTTCTCCTTCCAGGTGCGCTTGAACACGAGCACCGGGGCGATCCGCACGGTTTACGGTCCCTTCAGTAGCGGCCCGGCGAATTCGACTACGCAGCAGCCCCAAGTTGGCCTACGCGGCCCGAACAACGCCTTCGCCACCAACGTGAACAATCGACGGGTTGGAACGGGCGCCGAGAACTGGGCTACCAGCCTGGCTGGCACCGCGAACAACAGCACGCTTCGCTTTACGAGCGGGAATCCTGCTAAATCATGGACCAGTGGCCTCACCTACACGTGGACCCCGATCAACTGCACCCAGCCGAGCGCAGCGGCCACCGTGATCACCGACTGTGCCACGAATACCTACACGATCAGCGTGAACGTATCCAACCTGAACGGTGCGCCGAGCGTGAACATCCAATCACCGACTGGCACCAACGTGCATACGAACGTAGGCGCGGGAACGCATCTCATCAGCGGCATTCCGTTCGGCACGGCCCGCACGGTGACGGTAGTCCACAATGGGAACGCCCTGTGCAACCTCGACCTGGGCTCCTTCAACTTCAACGATGCGGACGAGCTCTGCCATGCGGCCGCAGTGTACCCGATCGTCGACAATGGTTGCGGCGCGAACAATTACACCAGCGTGCCCTTCTGCGTGACATCGCCCGGCACTTCGCTGGGCAACGACGTGTACATGCGCAGCGTGGATGTGATCGTGAGCCACACCTGGGGAAGCGATCTGCGGTTGTACCTGCGCTCGCCCGACAACACCGAAGTAGGCCTGGTGAACGTAGGCCATGGAGGTTCAGGGACGCAGTACGGCAGCGCGGCCGCATGCCCCGGTGGCCTCTTCACCTTCCAGCAAGGTGGCGCGGCTTTGTCCGGTGTGGCCACCAACAGCACCAACGTGGGCACATGGGCCCCGGACCAATCCCTGAACCTTTTGCACACTGGCGTGGATCCCAACGGAACATGGACCTTGCGTGCATGCGACGCCGTCGGCGCTGATGTGGGTGCTGTGCGCTACGTGCGGGTGAATCTATGCGCACCTCCCACCGCCACGTTCACCGCAGTGGACAATTGCGGCAGCAACCAGTTCAGCGTCCAGGTGAACGTTTCCAGCCTGGGCACGGGCACCACGGCGAACCTCAACTACACCGTGAACGGTTCGCCCTTCGCAGTCCCGAACATCGGGTTGGGCACCACCACCATAGGACCCTTCGCGGTAAGCAGCGAGGTGATCTGCACCGTGGATAACGGATTGGGGAACTGCGGCAACGCGCAAGGCGTGGTCTACTCCAATTGCCCCATCAACATTGCCTGCGGAACCACGGTGGCCATGAACCACTGCTACCGCAACAACGACACGCGCACGTTCACGTTCATTAGCAGCAGTCCCTTCGAGACGGTCAGTGTCAACTTCATCGCTGGCACCATGCATGCCACCGATGTGATCCGCGCATACAGTGGCACGAACAACTCGGGCGCTCCGATCGCCAGCCTCACCGGGAGTTTCGCCACGCTCGCAGGAGCCGCAGGAACCTCAGCTGGTCCAGCACTCTTCATCGAGATCGATAGCGATGGCAGCAACAGTTGCAGCACGGGCCAGCAGACGAGCTGGTCTTTCGAGGCAGAATGCACACCGGGCTGTGTAGACCCCGATGGTGTTGTGACCGTGAACACGAATTGCGCCCTCTACAACTTCAGCATCGACGTGGAAGTGAGCTTCACCGGCGATGCGGCCACGACCACCCTTCAATACTCCGTGAACGGCGGTGCTCCGGTGCAGATACCCGGCCTGGTCGAATTCGATACGCAGGCCATCGGGCCCTTCGCGATCGACGATGTGGTGAACGTGCGCCTGTTGCATGAAGACCAGATCAATTCCAGCACCTGCAACCGCAACCTGGGGGATTTCACTGACGACAATACCTGCCCGAGCGCAGAGAACTGCGTGAACGCATTGAACCTGGCGGGACAGACCAGTCCGTTGCCAGGCACCACCGTTGGCCGGACGAACGACTTCAGCTTCGCCTGCGGTACGGCCGTGGCGAATACCGCAGCTGATGCGATCTATTTCATCGATGTGCCTGCCGATCAGCAGTTGCGCATAAGGCAACTGACCAACAATTACAACAGCCAGCACTATGTACGCTACGGGGGCGCGTGCCCGGGCAATACGGTGATCGCATGCGTGAACGACGACAACGCGGAGATCGGATGGGTGGAATGGACCAACAGCACGGGTTCTACGCAACGTGTGTGTGGATCCAGGATGGTGTAGGCAGTGGCACCGGCGCTTATGTGCTGGAGTGGCAGTTGCTCACCTGCCCCGTTCCTACTGCCAGCGCGGCCACCGGCATCACCAACAACCAGGCAGGAGCGAGCTTCTCGGCTCCAGCAGGCAACTATATCGTAGAGTGGGGGCCGGCAGCCACGTTCACCACGCCCGGTCCGGGCGCTGCGGCCGGCTTGAATGGCACTGTGATCGCGACCACGGCATCCCCGACGCTGATCACTGGGCTCAGCTCGAATACACAATACCGCTATTTCGTCCGCCGCGATTGCGGATCCGGGAACTTCAGCCCGAATTCCTCAGGGATCGCATTCACCACCACCAATGCTCCTACGGCCGTGGCGAACGGCAGCTGCGGCAACAACGTGGCGATCACGGACAACGGTTGCGCATCGAACACCTATGCACTGGCGAGCATCGCGATCAGTGGGCAGCCCAATGCACTGGGTACCAATGTTGGCCTCAGCAGCGTTGAACTGATCCTCACGCATACCTACCGCTCCGATCTAATCATCAGCTTGGTGAGCCCAGGTGGCCAGGAGTTCTCGTTGATCAACCAGAAAGGCGGTTCGAGCGACAACTTCGGAAACAACGGTAGTTGTCCCACCGCCGTTTTCCGCCTGATCGCAGGCGGTGCTGCGCTGACCGCCATTCCTGCCACCACGGCCAACGTAACCGGCAACTACGCACCGGAGCAGCCGCTGAGTTCCTTCAATAGCGGCAACCCGAACGGCAATTGGGTGCTGAAGATCTGCGACAACGCGGGCGTCGACGTGGGGGCCTTGCGCCATGTTCGCCTGAACTTCCAGCCGATCGACTGCTTGGGCGCATTTGGTGGCAGCGCCATGCCCGGCACGGCATGCAACGACAACAACGCCTGCACCATCAACGACATTTGGAGCACGGGCTGCGCATGCGCGGGCACTTTCCAGGACACGGATGGCGATGGCACCTGCAATGCCGACGACGGCTGCCCCAATGACCCGAACAAGATCGCGCCAGGACAGTGCGGCTGCGGCGTTGCGGATGCGGACAATGACAATGACGGCACCGCAAACTGCAACGACGGTTGCCCCAACGACCCGCTGAAGGTGGCGCCCGGCATCTGCGGCTGCGGCGTGGCCGATACCGACAGCGATAGCGACGGCACTGCCGACTGCAACGATGGATGCCCCAATGATCCGCTCAAGGTCTTGCCGGGGATCTGCGGCTGCGGCATGCTCGATATCGACAATGACAACGACGGCCTGGCGGACTGCATCGACCCCTGCCCGTTCCTGCCCTTCGCGCAGAATGGCGACGCGTGCGACGCGAACCCCGGGCCGGGCTACACCATGGGCCAGATCACCAACTGCGCTTGCGCTCCCGTGGCCTGCTCGACCAACCTGCATCTGGAACTCCAGACCGATGGCATGAGCAATATCACATGGGAATTGCGCCAGCAGGGAACCAACGCCTTGGTGCAGAGCGGTGGCGGATTCTATCCGCCCACACCATCCTATTCGGAGAATACATGCCTGCCCGATGGCTGCTACTACCTGAAGGTGACCGACGGAGAAGGCGACGGTATCCTCAATGGCGGCTACATACTTCGCATCCAGGGATCGGGCGGCAAGCGATTGATCGACAACCGCAACAACTTCACCAGCGGAAGCATCAGCCAGATCGCCGGCAACGAAGGCTTCTGCCTGCCCATGGGTACCGATCGCCTGATCTTCCTCAGCTGCGATCGATTGGACTGGTCCTCCGGCGAATTCATCGTGGCCAATGACAATCCCGAGGTGAGCGCACAATGGGGCGTGGGCAACCAGGCTGATGATGGCTATGAGATGTGGTTCTTCAACCCGAACGGCGGCTACAGCTTCCGCCGCTTCCACAGCCATGCGGTGAGCGACGGCTTCGGACCGGCCAATGCCATACGCGCCTGCCACATCCAGCTGAACAACTGGGCGGGGTCCAACCACATCCAGACCGGCGTACTGCTCAACGTGCGTGTGCGCAGCCGTGTGAACGGGGTCAATGCCGAGTGGGGCCAGGCCTGCCGATTCAAGCTGGACCCGCTGCGTGCCCAATGCCCGCTCACCAAATTGCTCGACCAGCCCGGCAATCCGTTCTTCAGTTGCGGCGCAACGCGGAGCTGGGGCAACGGCAACTACGTGCATGCACGACCGATCACCGGCGCCAATCGCTACCAGTTCCGCTTCCGTATCCCGGCGGAGAACTTCAGCGTCGTGCGGACCAGCACCAACTACTTCGTGCAGTTGAACTGGTCGGGAATGCCCCTGCAAGCCTGCAAGACCTACGAGGTGGATGTGCGCGTGAGCATGGATGGCGGCCTCACCTGGTGTACAGATTTCATCCCACCGGCGCTCACCGATCCATGGGGCGACGTATGCCTCCTCACTATTGCTTGCGCTGCGCAAGGCGGTGGCCAGAATATGGCCGGTGAACAGGACGCAGTCGCCCTTCACGAGACGCTCTCCCTCTTCCCGAACCCGAACCGGGGCGATCAGGTGCAGGTGCGCGTCAGCGATATCGGGAATGCGGTGGAGACGGTGGGCGTGGACATCCGTGATGCATTCGGCAAGCTTGTGTGCTCGCGCACGGTCCCCGTGGCCAATGGCGTCATCAACAGCAGCATCGATCTCGAAGGCGGCATGGCGGCAGGCTTGTATACGGTAAGCGTAACGATCGGCGATCAGGTCATCACCGAACGGCTTGTCGTACAACCATAGGGCACTTCCGGGCCAACGGCCCTTCGTTCCGAAACAAGAGCCCCGCGCACCGCATGGTGAGCGGGGCTCCTGCTTTCAGCGCATGAAATCGTCATAGAGCAGGTACTTCTGCCGCATCTTCAGGAACGCTTGCAGCGCAGGCTGCCACGACGCGCGAATGGTATCCTCGTCCTCCCCTCGAACGATGCGTTCACGGAGTTCGGTGCCTCCCGCGAGGTTGTCGAAGAACGGGTTGAAGAACGACTGTTTGTCCGCCGCCTCACGATACAGTCCGATCAACCAGTGCAAATGGATGCGCTTCTCCAAGCGGCTATGGAACGCACCGTAGGCTTGCAAGTCGATGCCCGTGCATTCGGTTCCCTTGTGCGGCGGATCCTTCGCGCCTGGCATGCTCACCGGCGTGAAGTGGAATTGGCCCACTGGATTACCCGGGTAGCCGATGCATTGGAAGGGCCTTTCGGTGCCCCTTCCAACGCTCACTATCGTTCCCTCGAAGAAGCCCAGTGAGGGATAGAGATAGACGGCCGATTCGTTCGGCAGATTGGGCGATGGCCTGATGGGCAGCTTGTACAGCCGGTCGTGGTCGTACTCCAGGCACTCGATCACGGTAAGGTCGCAACGGCGCCTGCCCTTCAACCATCCTTCACCATTGATCATGCGTGCGTATTCGCCAAGGGTCATGCCATGCACCACGGGCACCGGATGCATGCCCACGAACGAGCTGTGCTTCATGTCGAGCACCGGACCGTCCACATAGAATCCATTGGGATTCGGTCGATCGAGCACGATCACCTTCTTCCCGTTCTCCATGGCCGCCTCCATGCTGTAATGGAGCGTGCTGATATACGTGTAGTAGCGCACGCCTACGTCCTGGATATCGAAGAGCAGCAGGTCCACGTCGGCGAGCTGCGCAGCTGTCGGCTTCTTGTTCAGGCCATAGAGCGAAATGATGGGCAGCCCGGTACGCGCATCGCGCTGGTCCTTCACGTGCTCGCCTGCATCAGCATCTCCTCGGAAACCGTGTTCCGGAGCGAACACCTTAGTCACATCCACCTTCAGCGCAAGTAGTGAATCCACCAGGTGCGTGCCGCCGATCACGCCCGTCTGGTTGGTGACCACCCCGATGCGAAGCCCGTGCAGCAAGGGCAGGTAGGCCGTGGTGCGTGCGGCTCCCACAACGATGGGGGCTGGTGGTCCCTGCGCCATCACCACTGGCTGTGCGTCGGAATGAGCACCCATGAGAACGCCCGCGATCACCGCGGCTATCTTCGCCCGCATCAGTCCGGCACAGGTGGGATTCGCGCACTTCATCGCACGGCGCATCGTGCGCGGCTCCAAGGACCGCAGTTCAGGCTTCTCGCGCCCCATCGTATTCATTGCAGTGCTGGGTATCGTGGTCGGCATGGCCGTCATGGTGCTCACCGTTGGCATTACACAGGGCTTCCAGCGCGAAGTGCGGGCGAAGGTAACCGGGGCAGGAGCGCACCTGCAGATCACCGCTTTGGAGCAGACCGACCCGAAAGAGACCGTGCGCATTCCCATCGACCAACCGTTCTATCCAGCACTGGATACCATGCCTGGTGTGGCGCATATCCAAGCGTATGCCACCCGGCCCGGCATCATCGAAACAGAGGAGGATATCGAGGGCGTTGTCCTCAAGGGGATCGGCAGCGACTACGATACGCGCTTCTTGCGCGAGCATATGCTTGCTGGCGGACCACCAGCCATCGGCGACAGCCTCAGGCCCATCGACCTGCTGCTCTCGAGCTACCATGCCGATCGCCTGCGCATCGGGTTGGACGATACCATCACCACCTACCTGGTGCGCGGCCGCGACGATGTGCGCCCACGCAAATTCCGGGTCTGCGGCGTGTACAAGACCGGCCTGGAGCAGATCGACCACAACCTCTGCTTCGTGGACATCGACCACTTGCAGCGATTCGCGCAATGGGGATTGAAGGCGGAGATCGACGTAGGCAAGGTGGAGCACGGGCGGTTCGTTGAATTGAAAGGACTGGCCTTCGGCGGCGACCGCAATTACACATTCGAATGGCCAGGAACGGAATTGAAGGGGGCCGGGCCGCACCGACTACAACTCTGGGATTGGCACAACCCGAACTGGGCACCGACAGAATTCGGCAAGCCACCGAAGGATACCACCTTCACGCTGGTCGTCCACGACGCCGACAACACGATCCCCGATACGGCTTGGGTACACATCGTGCCGGATCTCGTTACTCCCATTTCCCACAGCCTTGGCAGCGATCTCGTTGTCCAGAGCATCCGCGTGGAGCGCGGCGGCAGTGGTGGCAGCTACGACGAATACTGCGGCGGCTTCGAGGTCACCCTCGACCATTTCGATGACCTTGCCTGGGCCGAGAACATGCTCTTCAACCGCTACCTGAACCTCGCGGCCCAAGAGGCCCATGGCAGCGGGCGTCCGAAGCTGCGTGCGCAAAGCGTTCGCGCGCGTTTTCCCGAGATCTTCTCATGGCTGGCACTGCTGGACAATAACGTGGTCGTCATCATCGTGCTCATGGTGGTCGTGGCCATCATCAACATGGTGAGCGCGCTGCTCATCATCATCCTCGAGCGTACCAATATGATAGGGACGCTGAAGGCGCTCGGAGCAACCAACGCCCAGCTCGTGGGCGCATTCCTCATGGACGGTGCGTACATCCTGGGCACAGGCATACTTCTGGGCGATCTGCTTGGGATCGGCCTCGCGCTCGTGCAGCGGAGATTCGGGTTCGTTACGCTCCCGATGGAGACCTACTACGTGGATGTGGTTGCCATAGACATCGATCCACTGTCCATCCTCTGGCTCAATCTGGGAACGCTTTCGATCTGCGTGCTCGCGCTGCTTCTTCCAAGCATGCTGGTGTCGCGCATCGCACCGGCCAAAGCCATTCGATTCACCTGACCGATACGCCGACCCAACGATCCTACCTTCGTCCACGTCATGAAGATCCACGAGAACATCCTCAGCACCATCGGCAACACGCCCATGGTACGCCTCAACCGCATCACCAAGGACGTCGCAGCCACGGTGCTCGCCAAGGTGGAGACCTTCAACCCCGGCAACAGCATCAAGGACCGTATGGCCATCAAGATGATCGAGGATGCGGAGAAGGCCGGGCTGCTCAAGCCCGGCGGCACCATCATCGAAGGCACCAGCGGCAACACGGGCATGGGCCTGGCCATCGGCGCCATCATCAAAGGCTACAAGTGCATCTTCACCACCACAGACAAGCAAAGCCGCGAGAAGGTGGACATCCTGCGCGCGTTCGGTGCTGAAGTGATCGTATGCCCTACGAACGTGGATCCCGAGGATCCCCGCTCCTACTATTCCGTTTCCTCGCGCTTGGTGAGCGAAACACCGAACAGCTGGAAGGCCAACCAGTACGACAACCCGAGCAACGCCCAAGCGCACTACGAGAGCACTGGTCCTGAGATCTGGGACCAGACCGGCGGCAAGGTGGATCACCTAGTGGTCGGCGTGGGCACTGGTGGCACCATCAGCGGCACGGCGAAATTCCTGAAAGAGAAGAACCCAAAACTGAAGGTGTGGGGTATCGACACCTACGGCTCGGTCTTCAAGAAGTTGAAGGAGACGGGCATCTTCGACAAGAACGAGATCTACCCCTACATCACTGAAGGCATCGGTGAGGACTTCGTGCCGCAGAACGTCGACATGGACCTGATCGATCATTTCGAGAAAGTGACCGATCGCGATGCGGCCATTTTCACTCGGAAGATCGTTCGTGACGAAGGCATCTTCGTGGGCAACAGTGCGGGCAGTGCCATGGCCGGCCTGCTGCAACTGAAGGACAACTTCAAGAAGGGTGAGGTGGTGGTGGTGATCTTCCACGACCACGGCACGCGTTACGTGGGCAAGATGTTCAACGACGACTGGATGCGCGAACGCGGTTTCCTGGTGGAAGAGAAGCCCACCGCCGGTGATCTGCTCAAGGGCAAGGACCTTTCGCTCGTGAGCGTTGAAGCCGACGAACCCGTCCTGCTCGCCATCGATCGTATGCGCAAGCACAACATAGACCAACTACCGGTGATGGAAAGCGGCAAACCCGTTGGCACCATCACCGACGCTCGCCTCTTCGATGCCATCCTGGAGGATGCCGAAGTGCGTCACCAAAAGGTGCGCGTGGTCATGGGACCCGCATTGCCTGTGATGGACCCCGAAGCAACACTCGCAGAGATCGCGAAGAAGCTGGGCAATGGATCCCAAGCCGTGCTGGTGAAGATGAAAGAGGGCTTCGGGATCATCACGAAGCAGGATATCATCGGGAAGCTGAAGTAGCCATGCCAGAGCTGTGTCGATTCTATGGGATCATCATCCGGATGTACTTCATGGACCACAACCCTCCGCATTTCCATGCGGAGTACCAAGGCAGCCGGGCCGAGTTCGACATCCGGACGTTGGAGATCATCGCGGGTGGCTTGCCAAATCGTGCCCATACGTTGGTGCTGGAGTGGGCAGCCATTCACCGGCATGAACTGTTAGCCAACTGGCAACTTGCGATCAACTGCGAACTTCCCTCAACCATCGACCCTTTACCTTAGTGTCATGAACGCTGTTACCCAAGTCATACCAAAACCGGCGAACCGCGCGCTCCTGACCTTTGCCGATGGCTTCTGTGCTGAGGTGGACCTGAAACCGTTGCTGACCAAGGGATCGCAACCGAACTGAGCGCGCAGGAACGCTTCACCGAAGTGACCACCGAGCCTGGAGGAGGCATTGCCTGGCCGAACGGTTTCGATCTGTGCCCAGAATTCCTGCGCGAATTAGCGGAGAAGAGACTAACGGCGGCCGGACCCCTTTGACCATCACCTATTAGGATATCATCGGGAAACTGAAGTGGTATAAGGAATTGAATGATTCCACGATGGTGTTGGCTAGACTAGCCACCGTTCTTTCCCAGGCCATGCTGGTCGCTGGCTTGATTGGCTGCAATGCCTCCGTCGAGGATAGCTCCGCTCTACCTGAACCGAGCGTAGATTCATCATTGCTCGTTGGCGACTATCTCTTCGTTTCGAAAGCCGTCTCACCCGTCTTCGTCGGAGACTCAGCCTTTCTTCAGAAAATTGCTGACGGCCCACGTCCGAGCGGCGATTCAACCATCACTTTTCCGACTGAACGATCATCGATCGGCGGCAGGAAATAGTTTGGACTTGCTGACTCACTGGCCGGTATCTTCAGATCAAGTCATCCTGTCGGAACTCAGACCCATCCTTAAAGCACGATCCGCAGGAATGAGAGGCTTGGTCGATCAGATGGGTCGGACGATCAATGTGCCGTCGCATCCCCAGCGCATCATCTCGCTCGTCCCCTCCCAGACCGAACTCCTCTATGACCTCGGTCTTGCGGAACGCGTGGTCGGCATCACCAAATTCTGCGTGCATCCGGAGACCTGGTTCCACAGCAAGCACCGCGTAGGCGGCACCAAGAAGGTGGACATGGACAAGGTGCGCGCGCTGAAGCCGGACCTGATCATCGGCAACAAGGAGGAGAACGCCAAGAAGGACATCCAAGCCTTGGAGCAGGAGTTCCCGGTGTGGATGAGCGATGTGCGCACGCTGCGCGATGCCGCGAACATGATCGATTCCATCGGTGAACTGACCGGCACCAAGGAGAAGGCGACCGAGATCCTTCGTGGCATTGCAGAGGTCTTCGGTGGGTTGCAGCCATTGGATGAAATGCGCACCGCTGCCTACTTCATCTGGCGCGAACCATATATGGTAGCCGGCCATGGCACCTTCGTGAACGACATGTTGCTCCGCTGCGGGCTCATCAACGTCTTCGATGAAGGCGACGCGCGCTACCCGGAGATCAGCGCCAAGGAAGTTGAGGATGCCAGTCCAGAGGTGATCCTGCTCGCTTCGGAGCCCTACCCCTTCCAGCAGAAGCACATCGAGGAATTCAAGGAGATCTGCCCCGATGCGCGCGTGGTGCTCGTGGACGGCGAGTTCTTCAGCTGGTACGGCAGCCGCTTGCTGAAAGCCCCGGCCTACTTCGCCGGCCTATCACTGCGTTGAACGGCCTGTTCCCCGACGGCATCGCGCCTACTTTTGCGCGGCCCCTTACCAGTCATGCGTCGTAGGTTCATCGGTCTCGTTCTATCGTTCAGCGTCATAGCTGCGCAGGCGCAACGCGTAGGACTTGTGCTCAGCGGCGGCGGTGCCACGGGCATGGCCCACATCGGCGTGATGCAGGCATTGGAAGAGAGTGGCGTGCCTATCGATTGAATCGCGGGCAGCAGCATGGGAGCTCTCGTGGGTGCCTTGTACGCTGCCGGGTACTCTCCATGGGAGATCGACTCGCTCTTCCGCACCACGCTGTTCCGCACCATGGCCGAAGGCGGCATCGAACCGAAATACATGTACCACTTCAAGCAAGATGTGCCTGATGCCTCATTGCTGAGCCTGCGGTTCGACCTGGACACCACCTTGCAGTATTCGCTGCCGACCAACCTGCGCAGCCCCGTGCTGCTCGACTTCGAGCAGATGCGCGGCTTCGGCCCGGCCACTACCGCATCCAACGGCAATATGGACAGCCTCTTCGTGCCTTTCCGTTGCGTGGCCAGCGACCTCACCGCCCAAAAGGCCGTGGTTTTCCGAAACGGCGACCTGGCCCAGGCCGTGCGCGCAAGCATGAGCTATCCGTTCTACTTCAAGCCCATCCGGGTGGATGGCCACCTGATGATGGACGGCGGCCTGTACAACAACTTCCCAAGCGATGTCATGTACACCGACTTCTTCCCCGACCTGATCGTGGGAAGCAATGTGAGCGGGAATAGTTCGCCCCCGAACGAGGATGACCTCTTGAGCCAGCTGCGCGCCATGATGCAGGAGCCCACCACCTTCAGCGTGATCTGTGAGAACGGTGTGATCGTGGAACCGAAGACCGATGTGGGCCTCTTCGATTTCAGCGACCCTGGCAAAGCCATCGAAGCGGGCTATACCGAGGCCATGGCCCGCATGCCGGACATACTCGCACAAGTGCATCAGCGCGTTCCCCGTTCGCTGCTACAGGAACGTCGGCGCGCCTTCCGTGCCCGCTTCAAGCCCATGACCTTCGGCGAGGTGCATGTGGAAGGGCTGAGGCGTGGAGGCACCCGGTACGTGGAGCGGACGGTGGAGCAGGCGGGCAGCCCGCTCACCGTGGAAGCGTTGAAAAGCGCCTACTTCCGGCTCTTCGCAGACCACAACATCGCCCACCTGTACCCGAGCGCAACTTACCGGCCCGACCGAGGCGACTACGATCTGGATCTGCAGGTGAAATCGGAGAAGGACGTGGAGGTTCGCTTCGGCGGCATGTTCTCTTCACGGCCCATCAACACGGGCATGGCCGCATTGCGGTACAAGCTCTTCGGAAGCGTGAGCGCGCAGATGGAAGCCCTCTCCTATTTCGGCAAGTTCTACAGTGCCGGGCAGGTGAAGCTGCGCACCGACCTGAGCACGCGCGCGCCTCTTTATGTGGAACCTGTCTTCGGCATCCACCGCTGGGACCACTTCAGCAGCTTCAACAGCTTCTTCGATGAGGTGAAGCCGGCCTACGTGGTCATTCGCGAAGCCTGGGGCGGCCTCAATGCAGGCCTCGGCTTGGGCAACAAGGGCCTGCTGCGCTTCGATGCGAAACTGGCCGAGACCAAGGACAGCTACTACCAGACCACCGAGTTCACCGGACTGGACACGAGCGACGCCACCTACTTCCGCCAGTTGACCAGCGGGCTTACGCTGGCTCGCAACTCGCTCAACCGCAAGCAGCATCCCAACGGAGGCGAGTCGCTGAGCGTTTCCATTCGAGTGATCGGCGGTGATGAGAAGACGATAGGCGGCAGTACGCAGAGCGGGATCGAAGCACCATTCTTCAAGAGCCGTCACGAATGGTTCATGGCGAAGGTGCAACTCGACCAATACGCGTTCCGCAAGGGCATCTTCAAGATCGGCGTACTGGCCGAGGGCGTGTACAGCACCATGCCCATGTTCGAGAACTACACGGCAAGTATCATCCGCGCACCTGCTTTCCAGCCTACGCCGGAAAGCCGTACGTACTTCATGGAGCAGTTCCGTGCTCCTAAGTACCTGGCAGGGGGTATCCGTTCCATCGTTGCCGTTGCGCGCAATCGCTTCGACCTGCGATTGGAGGCGTACGTATTCCAGCCCTATGAGCCCATTGTGCGTGGCGATGGCAATGAGGGCATTACGGCTCCAGCTTTCACCGAGCGCTTCTACATCGGCTCCGGTTCGCTCATCTACCAGAGCCCCGTTGGGCCGGTGTGGTTCAACCTCAGCTACTTCGATCAGCAGCGCGAGCCTTGGGCCTGGAGCCTGAATTTCGGGTACATCCTCTTCAATCAGAAGGCGCAGGAGTAGAGGGGTCAGCGCGGAAGCAGAAAGCCCCTCCTCGCCAGGCATCACACGCACGAAGTCCAGCACGAACTCCGAGTTGCTATGCGTGATGATGGCGAGGTTGCTGTAGATACCGTCGGCCACCTCCTCGCTGATCTCTATGTTCAGCTGGTTGGGGCGGGGTTTGTCCTTTTCGTCTGCCATGGGGTCTGATCATCGGGCGCATTGTAGGGGCGCGACATGTCGCGCCCCTACGATCGCGCCTCTGTTCATTCTTCGATCTCCTGTGCCTCGAGGCGCTCGGCCAGCATGCGCTGGTACTCGTCCTTGTTGGCCACGATCGTGTTGCGGTAGGCCCGAGCACCGGTACCTGCGGGGATGAGGTGACCGACGATCACGTTCTCCTTCAAGCCATTGAGGTGGTCCTCCTTGGCGTTCACAGCAGCTTCGTTCAGCACCTTGGTGGTCTCCTGGAAGGAGGCAGCGCTGATGAAGCTGTCGGTCTGCAGGGATGCGCGGGTGATGCCCTGGAGCATGGTGCGCGCCGTGGCGGGCTTCGCCGGACGGGCTTCCGCGAGGGCGGCATCCTTGCGCTTGAGTGCGCTGTTCTCATCGCGCAATTTGCGCGCGCTGATCATCTGGCCTTCCTTCAGGGTGGGACTGTCGCCGGCGTTGGTCACGACCATCTTTTCATAGATGGAATCGTTCTCCTCCATGAACTCGGTCTTGTTCACGCTCTGGCGCTCGAGGAAGCGGGTATCGCCCGGGTCCTCGATCTCCACCTTGCGCATCATCTGGCGCACGATCACCTCGAAGTGCTTGTCGTTGATCTTCACGCCCTGCATGCGATACACCTCCTGCACTTCGTCCACGAGGTATTCCTGCACCTTGGTGGGGCCCTGGATGTCCAGGATGTCGCCCGGGGCGATGCTGCCATCGCTCAATGGCGCGCCCGCCTTGGTGAAGTCGTTCTCCTGTACGAGGATGTGCTTGCTCAGGGGCACGAGGTAGGTCTTTTGCTCACCCGTGCGGCTTTCCACCACGATCTCGCGGTTACCACGCTTGATCTTGCCATAGGAGATGATACCGTCGATCTCGCTCACCACAGCAGGGTTGCTGGGATTACGTGCTTCGAACAGTTCGGTCACACGCGGCAGACCGCCGGTGATGTCGCCACCCTTGCCGGAGCTGCGAGGGATCTTCACCAGCACATCGCCAGCCTCGATCTTCTGGCCCTCCTTCACGATGATGTGGGCGCCCACGGGCAGGCTGTAGCTCTTCAGCTCTTCCTTGCCTTTGGGGTCCATGATCTTGATCGTCGGGTTCTTCCGCTTGTCGCGGCTCTCAATGATCACCTTCTCAGCGAAGCCCGTTTGCTCGTCGATTTCCTCGCGGAACGTGGCGTTCTCTTCGATGCTCTCGAAGGCCAGCGTACCGGCCAGTTCGGAGATGATGACCGCGTTGTACGGGTCCCAGGTGCAGATGAGGTCGTTCTTCTTGATCGTCTTGCCGCCTTTGACGTACAGGAATGCGCCGTAGGGCATGTTGCTGGTGGTGAGCACGATGCCCGTGTTCTTGTCCACGATGCGCATCTCGGTGCTGCGGCTGATGACCACTTCCGCCTCCTCGCCTTTCTTGTCCTTCTTCTTCGTGGTGCGCAGCTCGTCGATCTCCAGCACGCCGTCGTACTTCGCACGGATCTCGCTTTGCTCGGTGATCTTGCCGGCCACACCGCCCACGTGGAAGGTGCGCAGTGTGAGCTGCGTTCCCGGCTCGCCGATGGACTGCGCGGCGATGACGCCGACGGCTTCGCCCATTTGCACCATGCGCCCCGTGGCCAGGTTGCGGCCGTAGCACTTGGCGCACACGCCATGCTTCTGCTCGCAGGTGAGCACGCTGCGGATCTCCACTTCCTCGATGGGGCTGCTGCCGATCACGGCGGCGATATCCTCGTTCACGTTCTCGCCGCTGGCGATGACGAGCTCACCGGTCTGCGGGTGGTACACGTCGTGGACGACGGTGCGGCCCAGGATGCGGTCCGGCAGGGTCTCCACGATCTCCTCGTTCTTCTTGAGGGCGGTGGCGATGAGGCCACGGAGCGTGCCGCAATCCTCGTTGGTGATCACCACGTCCTGCGCCACGTCCACAAGACGACGGGTGAGGTATCCGGCATCGGCCGTTTTCAAGGCCGTATCCGCAAGGCCCTTGCGGGCACCGTGGGTGCTGATGAAGTACTCCAGGATGGAGAGGCCCTCCTTGAAGTTCGAAAGGATGGGGTTCTCGATGATGTCCTGACCGCCACCGCCGCCGCTCTTCTGGGGCTTGGCCATCAGTCCGCGCATGCCGCTGAGCTGTCGGATCTGCTCCTTGCTACCGCGCGCCCCGCTGTCCATCATCATGTAGATGGAGTTGAAGCCCTGACGGTCGCTCTTGATGCGTTCCATCAGCGAGAAGGTCACCTTCGAGTTGGTGTGTGTCCAGATGTCGATGGTCTGGTTGTAGCGCTCGTTGTTGGTGATGAGGCCCATGTTGTAGTTGCCCGTCACCTCGTCCACCTCGGCCTGTGCGGCCTTCACCAGCTTCTCCTTGGCATCGGGGACGACCACGTCGTCGAGGTTGAAGCTGAGGCCACCACGGAAGGCGCTCATGAAGCCCAGGTCCTTGATGTCGTCCAGGAACTGCGCGGTGCGCGCCACGCCGGTCTCCTTGGTCACCATGCCGATGATGTCGCGCAGGGCTTTCTTGGTGAGCACCTCATTGATGAAACCGCACTCGTCGGGCACCACCTCATTGAAAAGGGTGCGACCGCAGGTGGTCTCGATCATCTCGTTCTTTCCCGTCTTGGGGTTGTGCCAGCGCAGCTTCACCCAGGTGTGCAAATCAAGCTTTCCCTCGTTGAAAGCGATGATCACTTCCTCGGGACTGTAGAAGGTGCGGCCTTCGCCCTTCATCTTCCTCTCTGCATCGCTCTTACGCCCTTTGGTGATGTAGTACAGGCCGAGCACCATGTCCTGGCTGGGCACCGCGATGGGGGCGCCGTTGGCCGGGTTCAGGATGTTGTGGCTGGCGAGCATGAGCAACTGCGCTTCCAGGATGGCTGCGTTGCCCAGGGGCACGTGAACAGCCATCTGGTCACCGTCGAAGTCAGCGTTGAACGCCGTGCAGACAAGCGGGTGCAACTGGATGGCCTTGCCTTCGATGAGCTTGGGCTGGAAAGCCTGGATACCGAGGCGGTGCAGCGTTGGTGCCCGGTTGAGCAGTACGGGGTGCCCTTTCAGCACGTTCTCCAGGATGTCCCAGACCACCGGCTCCTTCTTGTCCACGATCTTCTTGGCGCTCTTCACCGTTTTCACGATGCCGCGCTCAATGAGCTTGCGGATGATGAAGGGCTTGAAGAGCTCGGCGGCCATGTCCTTCGGCAGACCGCACTCGTGCAATTTCAATTCTGGTCCTACAACGATCACCGAACGTGCGCTGTAGTCCACGCGCTTACCGAGCAGGTTCTGGCGGAAGCGGCCCTGCTTGCCCTTGAGCGAATCGCTCAACGACTTCAGCGGGCGGTTGCTCTCGCTCTTCACGGCGCTGCTCTTGCGGCTGTTGTCGAAGAGGCTGTCCACAGCCTCCTGCAGCATGCGCTTCTCGTTGCGCAGGATCACCTCGGGTGCCTTGATCTCCATCAATCGCTTCAAGCGGTTGTTGCGGATGATCACACGACGGTAGAGGTCGTTCAGGTCGGAAGTGGCGAAGCGGCCGCCGTCCAAAGGCACTAGTGGGCGCAGTTCGGGCGGGATCACCGGCACCACTTTGATGATCATCCACTCGGGCTTGTTGTCCCGGCGGGTGTTGGCATCGCGGAAGGCCTCCACCACGTTCAGGCGCTTGAGCGCCTCGTTCTTGCGCTGCTGGCTGGTCTCGGTGTTGGCCTTGTGGCGCAGGTCGTAGCTGAGGCTGTCGAGGTCCAGGCGCTTGAGCAGGTCTTGCAGGCTCTCGGCGCCCATCTTGGCGATGAACTTGTTGGGGTCGCTGTCGTCCAGGTACTGGTTGTCCTTGCCCAGTTGGTCCAGGATGTCGAGGTATTCTTCCTCCGTGAGGAAGTCGAGGTATTGGATGGCGACACCTTCCTTGTTCACGGCTTTGCCGGCCTGGATCACCACGTAGCGCTCGTAGTAGATGATCTGGTCGAGCTTCTTGGTGGGCAGGCCCAGCAGGTAGCCGATCTTGTTGGGCAGGCTGCGGAAGTACCAGATGTGAGCCACGGGCACCACTAGTTGGATGTGGCCCATGCGCTCGCGACGCACCTTCTTCTCGGTGACCTCCACTCCGCACCGGTCGCACACGATCCCCTTGTAGCGGATGCGCTTGTACTTGCCGCAGTGGCATTCGAAGTCCTTCACCGGACCGAAGATCCGCTCGCAGAAAAGACCATCGCGCTCGGGCTTGTAGGTGCGGTAATTGATCGTCTCAGGCTTGATCACCTCGCCGTGGCTGCGTTCCAGGATCTGCTCCGGGCTCGCCAGGCTGACGACGATGGTGTTGAAGTTGCTGTTCAGCTTTACTTCCTTCTTCATGTGCTCTCGTTGCTTTCTTGCGTTCGACGTTCAGTTTCCGACGAGGGTCACTCGAGGGAGACGTTCAGGGCCAGACCACGAAGCTCGTGGAGCAGCACGTTGAACGATTCAGGGATACCCGGTTGTGGGAGCGGCTCGCCCTTCACGATGGCCTCGTAGGCCTTGGCACGGCCGATCACGTCATCGCTCTTCACGGTAAGGATCTCCTGCAGGATGTTGGCTGCGCCGAATGCTTCGAGCGCCCACACCTCCATCTCGCCGAAACGCTGGCCGCCGAATTGCGCCTTGCCGCCCAACGGTTGCTGGGTGATGAGGCTGTAGGGCCCGATGGAGCGCGCATGCATCTTGTCATCGACCATGTGCGCCAGCTTGATCATGTAGATCACGCCCACGGTGGCCGGTTGATCGAAGGGAACGCCGGTGCCGCCATCGATGAGGTAGGTCTTGCCGTTGCGCGGCACACCGGCCTCGTCGGTCTCGGCATTGATCTGGTCGCTTGTCGCACCGTCGAAGATCGGCGTAGCGTATTTGCGGCCTAGTCGCTTGCCTGCCCAGCCTAGCACGGTTTCGTAGATCTGCCCCAGGTTCATGCGGCTTGGCACGCCCAGCGGGTTCAGTACGATGTCCACCGGTGTGCCATCGCTCATGTACGGCATGTCGGCGTCGCGGACGATCTTGGCCACGATGCCCTTGTTGCCGTGGCGTCCGGCCATCTTGTCGCCCACGGTGAGCTTACGCTTCGCCGCAACGTAGACCTTGGCCAGCTTCACGATGCCGGCAGGCAGTTCGTCGCCGATGCTCACCTGGAACTTCTTGCGCTTGAAGGCGCCGCTGATGTCGCTGTAGCGGATGTTGTAGTTGTGGATGAGCTGGCGCACCAGTTCGTTGGTCTTCTTCTCCGCGGTCCAGTCGGTGGGGTCCACGGTGATGAAGTCAACGCCTTGGAGGATCTTGGCGCTGAACTTCACGCCCTTCTTGATCTGCTCTTCCTTGTACTTGTTGAAGACGCCGTTCGATGATGTGCCGCCGACGAGTGTCATGAGCTTCTCGATCAGCTCGTTCTTCAAGGTGCCGAGCTCCTTGTCCTGCTCCTTGTCGATGCCTTCGAGCACGGCCTTCTCGTTGCCCTTGGTCTTCTTGTCCTTCACAGCGCGGCTGAAGAGCTTCTTGTCGATGACCACGCCCTTGGTGCTGGGCGGCGCCTTCAGTGAAGCATCCTTCACATCACCGGCCTTGTCGCCGAAGATGGCACGAAGCAGTTTCTCTTCAGGTGATGGGGTCGGTCTCCCCTTTCGGCGTGATCTTGCCGATGAGGATATCGCCTTCCTTGATCTCGGCACCGATGCGGATCAGGCCATTCTCGTCGAGGTCCTTCGTCGCTTCTTCCGAAACGTTCGGGATGTCGCTGGTGAGTTCTTCGAGGCCACGCTTGGTGTCGCGCACCTCCATGATGTACTCATCGATGTGGATGGAGGTGAAGATGTCCTCGGAAGCAACGCGTTCGCTGATCACGATGGCATCCTCGAAGTTGTAGCCCTTCCATGGCATGAAGGCCACTTGCAGGTTGCGGCCGATGGCCAGTTCGCCATCCTGCGTGCCGTAGCCTTCGCAGAGCGTGTAGCCCTTGGTCACCTTGTCGCCCTTGCGCACTGTTGGGCGCAGGTTCATGCACGTGCTCTGGTTGGTCTTGAGGAACTTGGTGAGCTTGTATTCCTTCTCGTCACCATCGAAGCTCACGATGCGTTCATCATCGCTGCGCTTGTAGTCGATCACGATGCGATCGCTGTCCACGTACTTCACCACGCCATCGCCTTCGGCGGTGAGCAGCACACGGCTGTCACGTGCAACGAGCTCTTCCAGGCCGGTGCCCACGATCGGCGCCTCTGGGCGCAGCAATGGCACAGCCTGGCGCATCATGTTCGATCCCATGAGCGCGCGGTTGGCATCGTTGTGCTCCAGGAAGGGGATCAGCGAGGCCGCGATCGAGGCGATCTGGTTGGGCGCCACGTCCATCAAGTGAAGCTCCTTCGGCTCCACCACGGGGAAGTCGCCCATCAGGCGCGCCTTTACGCGGCCGGTGGTGAACTCTCCTTTGTCGTTGATGATGGCATTGGCCTGCGCGATCATGAGGTTGTCCTCCTCTTCCGCGCTCAGGTAGGTCACATCGCCCTTCATATCCACCTTGCCGTCCTTAACAGCGCGGTATGGTGTCTCAATGAAGCCTAGCGTGTTGATCTTGCTGTACACACAGAGCGAGCTGATCAAACCGATGTTCGGTCCTTCAGGCGTCTCGATGGTGCAGAGGCGGCCGTAGTGCGTGTAATGGACGTCGCGGACTTCGAAGCCAGCGCGCTCGCGGCTGAGGCCACCGGGTCCGAGGGCCGACATGCGGCGCTTGTGGGTGATCTCGCTGAGCGGGTTGGTCTGGTCCATGAACTGGCTCAACTGGTTCGTTCCGAAGAACGAGTTGATCACCGAGCTCAGGGTCTTCGCATTGATCAGATCGGTAGGCGTGAACACCTCGTTGTCACGCACGTTCATGCGCTCGCGGATGGTGCGGGCCATACGGGCCAGACCCACGCCGAACTGGGCGTGCAACTGCTCGCCCACGGTACGCACACGACGGTTGCTCAAGTGATCGATGTCATCGACATCGGCCTTTGAGTTCACCAGTTCGATCAGGTACTTGATGATGAAGATGATGTCCTCCTTGGTGAGCACGCGCACGCTGAGCTCGCTCTGCAGGCCCAGCTTCTTGTTGATGCGGTAGCGGCCCACTTCACCGAGGTCATAGCGCTGCTCGCTGAAGAACAGCTTGTCGATGACACCACGAGCCGTTTCCAGATCGGGCGGTTCGGCGTTGCGCAACTGGCGGTAGATCACCTCTACGGCCTCCTTCTCGGAGTTCGAGGTATCCTTCTGCAGTGTGTTGTAGATGAGCGCGTAGTCGGCGGCGTTGATGCCGGCCTTGTGCAGGATGATGGTCTTGGCACCGCTGTCCACGATCTGGTCCACGTGCATGTCCTCGATCACGGTCTCGCGGTCGATGAGCACTTCGTTCCGCTCGATGCTCACCACCTCGCCGGTGTCCTCGTCCACGAAGTCCTCCACCCAGGACTTCAGCACGCGGGCGGCGAGCTTGCGGCCCACGCTGTCCTTGATGGCGGCCTTGGTCACTTTGATCTCGTCGGCCAAGCCGAAGATCTCGAGGATCTGCTTGTCGCTCTCGAAACCGATGGCACGCAGGAGCGTGGTCACCGGCAACTTCTTCTTACGGTCGATGTAGGCGTACATCACCCCGTTGATGTCCGTGGCGAATTCGATCCAGGACCCTTTGAAGGGGATGACACGGGCGCTGTAGAGCTTGGTGCCGTTGGCGTGGCGGCTCTGGCCGAAGAACACGCCCGGGCTGCGGTGCAGTTGGCTCACCACCACGCGCTCGGCGCCGTTCACTACGAACGAGCCTTTGGGGGTCATGTAGGGGATCTGGCCCAGGTACACGTCCTGCACGATGGTCTCGAAGTCCTCGTGCTCGGGGTCGGTGCAATAGAGCTTCAGCTTGGCCTTCAGGGGCACGCTGTAGGTGAGGCCACGCTCGATGCACTCATCGATGCTGTAGCGCGGGGGATCAATGAAATAATCGAGGAACTCGAGCACGAACTGGTTGCGCGTGTCGGTGATGGGGAAGTTCTCACTGAAGACCTTGAAGAGGCCTTCGGTGTTCCTGTCCTCGGGCAGGGTGTCTATCTGGAAGAAATCCTCGAAGCTCTTGAGTTGGATATCGAGGAAATCAGGGTAATCGATGCCGATCTTGCTGGATCCGAAATCGATACGCTTGCTTTTCTTGGTGGTCTTCGCCTGGGCCATGGGTGCGGGTCGGGAGATGGAAGACGTGAAGGACGTGTGATCCGACTTTTCAGGGTCGCCGCCGCGGTGGATCGCTTCGCGGAGGCGTTCGGCCAGGAGGCCGTATCCAATGACGGATCACAGCGTGGCGGGGAAGGTCCCTGAGGGGACCTTCCCGCGCTGCTGCGATCGGTGCGATGAGGGCTTACTTAACCTCAACTTCGGCGCCGGCTTCCGTCAGTTGCTGCTTCAGGCTCTCGGCGTCCGCTTTGGACACGCCTTCCTTCAGCGGCTTGGGGGCGCCGTCAACGAGGTCCTTCGCTTCTTTCAGTCCGAGACCGGTAAGCTCTTTCACGAGCTTCACAACGGCCAGCTTGTTCTGGCCACCGGCTTTGAGGATCACGTCGAAGCTGGTCTTCTCTTCAGCGGCAGCAGCGCCACCACCAGCGGCAGCGCCACCAGCGGCAACGGCCACAGCGGCCGCAGCGGGTTCGATCTTGTACTCGTCCTTCAGGTAGTTGGCGAGTTCGCTCACCTCTTTCACAGTGAGGCTTACGAGTTGGTCGCCAAGGGCTTTGATGTCTGCCATCTTACGGGGGTTGTTAGGGAACTTTGATAGGGAAGCTATCGTGTGCGTAACGCGTTTGGTCGGTCGGGGCGGGTATTCCCCGCCCTTACGGGTTGATCTTATGCTTGGGCTCGTTCTTCGAGTGCCTTGACCAGACCGGCGATCTTCTGGCCACCGCCGCCTTGCAGCGAACCGATGACGTTCTTGATCGGGCTCTGGAGCAGGGCGATGATATCGCCGATGAGCTCTTCCTTGCCTTTGAGGTTCGCGAGCATGGCGATCTGGTCGTCGCCGATGAACACGGCTTCATCGATCCATGCGCTCTTGAGTTGTGGCCTTGGCACCGCGTTCTTGGCCGCAGGGTCTTCCTGCGGAAGTCCTGGATGAGCTTCGCCGGGGCGTTGCCTTTCTCTGCGAACATCACGGCGGTCTGTCCAGTAAGCGTTGGGAACAGGGCGCTGTAGTCCTTGCTCTCGATACGCTCCATGGCCTTTTGCAGGAGGGTGTTCTTCACTACGCGCATGCGGATGCCCTGGGTTTGGCACGCGCGGCGCAGGTTGCTGGTGGCCTCGGCGCTAAGCGCGCTGGCGTCGGTGAGGTAAAGCACGTTGGTGGCCTTGATCTCGCCGATCAGCTCAGCGATCACCTCGTCCTTCTTGATGCGGGTTGCCATTGTCGTTCGGGTGTTGATCAAGCCACTTGCACGGTGCGGGTATCCACCTTCACGCCGGGGCTCATGGTGCTGCTAACAGTGATGCTCTTGATGTAGGCTCCTTTGGCGGTGCTGGGCTTCAGCTTCACCAAGGTCTGCAGGAGCTCGTGGGCGTTCTCGCTCAACTTGGTCGCATCGAAGCTGGCCTTGCCGATCACCGCGTGGATGATGCCGGCCTTGTCCACCTTGAAGTCGATCTTACCGGCTTTCACCTCACGAACGGCCTTGGCCACATCCATGGTCACGGTTCCGGTCTTGGGGTTGGGCATGAGGCCGCGGGGACCGAGCACACGGCCCAGAGCACCCACCTTGGCCATCACGGCTGGTGTGCATACGATCACGTCCACGTCCACCCAGCCGCCTTTGATCTTCTCCACGTAGTCGTCCAGTCCGGCCATGTCGGCACCCGCAGCCAGGGCCTCCTCGCACTTGGCGGGGTCGGCCAGTACCAGCACTTTCACGGTGCGTCCCGTGCCATGCGGCAGGCTCACGGTGCCACGCACCATCTCGGTGCTTTTCTTCGGGTCCACGCCGAGACGTACCGCGATATCGACGGTCGCATCGAACTTGGTCGTGCTCACTTGCTTGACGATCTGCGTAGCCTCGCCGAGGCTGTAGATCTTGGCGGTGTCGAACTTGGACAGGGCCTCTTTGCGCTTCTTGGTCTCGTTGCTCATGGCGTTGCGGATCAGAAGGGTTTGTTACCGGTTACCGTAACACCCATGCTGCGGGCGGTTCCCGCAACCATGCTCATGGCGCTCTCGATGTTGAAGCAGTTCAGGTCGGGCATCTTGTCCTGGGCGATCGCACGCACCTGCTCCCAATTGATGCTGCCCACCTTCTTGCTATGCGGTTCGCCGCTGCCGCCCTTGATCTTGGCGGCCTCGATGATCTGGACAGCTGCCGGAGGGGTCTTGATGATGAAGTCGAACGACTTATCGCCGTAGACCGTGATCACCACCGGCAGCACTTTGCCTGCCTTGTCCTGCGTGCGCGCATTGAACTGCTTGCAGAACTCCATGATGTTCACGCCTTTCGCGCCTAGCGCTGGGCCGATGGGGGGCGACGGGTTGGCCGCTCCGCCCTTCACTTGCAGCTTGATGAGAGCTGCTACTTCCTTTGCCATTGTTCTTGGTTTGTGTCCTGTTGGCGCCTTCCTCGCGGTCGGCTCGGACTGGTTTGCTTCTGGTTAGACTTCCTTTTCGACCTGCATGAAGCTCAGCTCGAGCGGCGTGCGCCGTCCGAAGATCTTCACCATCACTTTCAGCTTCTTCTTTTCCTCGTTGATCTCCTCGATCACGCCGTTGAACCCGTTGAAAGGTCCATCGATCACCTTCACACCCTCGCCAACATGGTAGGGGTTGTGGTTCGCTTCACCGGTCTCGGCCAGTTCATCCACGGTACCTAGGATCCGGTTCACCTCCGCCTGCCTCAGGGGAACAGGGTCCCCGCCTTTCTCAGAGCCGAGGAAGCCGATCACGTTCGGCATGTTCTTGATGCTGTGCGCGATCTCGCCGGTGAGATCGGCCTCCATGAGCACGTAGCCTGGGAAGAAGTTCCGCTCCTTGCTCACCTTCTTGCCTTCACGGATCTGATAGAACTTCTCCATCGGTATGAGCACCTGGGAGATATGGTTCTTCATGGAACTGCGCGACACTTCCATGTCGATGAGCTCCTTCACCTTCTTCTCCTTGCCGGAGATGGCGCGGACCACATACCACTTCTTGATGCTCTCGGCGGCCATGCTCAGGAAGCGATGAGTTTGTACACGAAGCCCAGCATGCCCTTCCAGAAGCCCGTGTCGGACGGACCCATGTTCTGCACACCGAAGATGAAGTCCATGATGAAGATGATCACCGAAAGGATCAACGCCGAAACGAGTACCACAATGGCGCTGCCCTGCAGCTCCTTCCAAGTGGGCCAGCTCACCTTGTTCATGAGCTCGTTGTAGCTCTCGGCGAAGTAGGTCTTGATGCTTGCCATTCTTCTCGGTCGGTGATCGGGGGTCGCTCTTGGCACGGGTGGCAGGAATCGAACCCGCAGCCTAAGGTTTTGGAGACCTTCGCTCTACCAATTGAGCTACACCCGTGTGTGGTTCTGGTTGGTTCTCTTTTCGGCGGCGAAGGCCGTCCCGCTCGCGCGGGACGGCCCTGCCTCCGTTGTTGCTATGTCCTTACTTGATGATCTCGGTCACCTGGCCGGCACCCACGGTACGACCACCCTCGCGGATGGCGAAACGCAGGCCCTTGTCCATGGCGATGGGAACGATCAGTTTCACGGTGATGGTCACGTTGTCGCCCGGCATGATCATCTCACGACCGGCTTCCATCGTGATCTCGCCCGTTACGTCCGTGGTGCGGAAGTAGAACTGGGGGCGATACTTGTTGTGGAAGGGCGTGTGACGGCCACCTTCCTCTTTCTTCAGCACGTAGATCTCGCCCTTGAACTCGGTGTGCGGGGTGATGCTGCCCGGCTTCGCGATGACCATACCGCGACGGATCTGGTCCTTCTCGATGCCCCGGAGCAGAATACCGCAGTTGTCACCCGCCTCGCCGCGATCGAGCAATTTGCGGAACATCTCCACACCCGTGCAGGTGCTGCTCAGGCTCTGCTCCTGCATGCCGATGATCTCCACGTTGTCGCCAACCTTGATCACCCCGGTCTCGATACGACCGGTGGCCACCGTGCCACGACCGGTGATGGAGAACACGTCCTCGACGCTCATGAGGAAAGGCTTCTCCACCTCGCGAGGAGGAACGGGGATCCACGTGTCAACAGCATCCATCAGGGCCATGATGGTGTCCACCCACTTCGCCTCGCCGTTCAGAGCGCCCAGCGCGCTGCCACGAATGATCGGGGTGTTGTTGCCGTCGTACTCATAGAAGCTGAGGAGTTCGCGGATCTCCATTTCGACCAGGTCGAGGAGTTCGGCGTCGTCCACCATGTCCACCTTGTTCATGAACACGACGATCCTGGGCACACCCACCTGACGGCCGAGCAGGATGTGCTCGCGGGTCTGGGGCATGGGACCGTCGGTGGCGGCCACCACCAGGATGGCACCGTCCATTTGGGCAGCACCCGTCACCATGTTCTTCACATAGTCAGCGTGGCCCGGGCAATCCACGTGGGCGTAGTGACGGTTGGCCGTCATGTATTCCACGTGGGCGGTATTGATCGTGATACCACGCTCCTTTCTCCTCGGGCGCATTGTCGATGGAGTCGAAGCTGCGCACCTCGCTCAGGCCCTTGGCGGCCAGAACGGTGGTGATGGCTGCTGTAAGCGTGGTCTTGCCGTGGTCAACGTGGCCGATGGTGCCGATGTTAACGTGGGGCTTGTCCCTTTTGAAGGTCTCCTTTGCCATGGTCGTTCGTCGTTGTGTTGTTCGTAGTTCTGTTCGGTCCTTCTGTTCTGTTGTACCGGCCGTTCGCTCGCTGCGTATATCCCGCTCTGCTCTGCCTTTCCTTAATTCAGAGCCTTTGCCGGGAATTGAACCCGGGACCTCTTCCTTACCAAGGAAGTGCTCTACCCCTGAGCTACAAAGGCTGATGCTTTCCTTGTGGTGGAGCGGGAGACGAGATTCGAACCCGCGACATTCAGCTTGGAAGGCTGATGCTCTACCAGCTGAGCTACTCCCGCATGTGCATTCATCTGGAGGAGGTGGGCTTGGTACCTGGAAGCGGTACCGGTGGCTCCGTGCGAAGTGGTGGGGAGAGCAGGATTCGAACCTACGAAGCTGTGAAGCAGCAGATTTACAGTCTGCCCCCGTTGGCCACTTGGGTATCTCCCCAGTTGGGCAACACGGAGCCAATGGACGGATTCGAACCCCCGACCGGCTGATTACAAATCAGCTGCTCTACCAGCTGAGCTACATTGGCCTGTACAACACGAAAAGAACGGCCTTTCTCCCCCATTCCGCCCCGAAGGGTCCGAATAGGGGCTGCAAATGTAGAAACAAACTGTTCCCTTCCAAGCGTGTTGCACGATGCTTGTAGGCGGCGCTTCCCAGCGCCCCTGCACCGGTGGATCCCCGCAACCGGAAAGGCCCCGATCAGGAGGCGTTCCGGAGGCGCTCCTTGGTGCGGCCAGCCTGGCTCCGGAGCGCTTCGACCGTGTCGATAGCGGCTTCTTCGAAGGTCTTCCCCTGGCGCTTGGCGAAAAGGTCGTTCCCAGGCACGCTCAGGCGGATCTCCACCACCTTGTTCTCGCGGTTGTCGCCATCATGCTCTAGCCTCAGGAACACAGCCGCGTTGAGGATGCCATCGTGGAACTGGCTGAGCTTCTCGATCTTTTCCTGGATGAAGGCGACCAACTTCTCGTCGGCGTCGAAGTGGATGGAATGCACGTTGATGTTCATGGACGTCGGTAAGTGTAAGGTTCGTTGTTCAGGTGCGTCGCCCCCCACGCGGATGGGCTTGGGCATGCACGTTCTTCAGTTTCTCCACGGTATTGTGGGTATACACCTGCGTTGCGGCAAGTCCGGCATGGCCCAGCAGTTCCTTCACCGCGTTCAGGTCGGCGCCGTGGTCGAGCATGTGGGTGGCAAAGGTGTGGCGCAGCACGTGCGGACTTCGTTTGCGTTGGCTGGTGACCCCCCCAAGGTAATGCGCCACGAGGCGTTGTACGCTGCGTCGGGCCAGCGGTTCGCCTTGGGCCGAGACAAGCAAGGGGGCATCCATGGCCGCCGCGCCCAATTTGGCCTCGCGGGTGCGCTGATATGCGTTTATCGCGGTCAACAGGGCATCGCCCAAGGGGATGATGCGCTCCTTGTTCCGCTTGCCCAGCACGCGCAGGCTGCGGGTATGCCGATCGTAGTCGCCTACACGCAGGCTGATGAGTTCGGCCAACCGCATGCCGGTGCCATAGAGCAATTCCATGATCAAGCGGTCCAGCTCGCCTTTGTAGCCATCGGGCCAGGCCATTTCCGCAAAGAGCCGGTCCATGCTCCGCTCGTCTACGAACTCCGGAAGTCTTTTGGGGGTCTTAGGCGGTTCGATCAGCGCGGTGGGCTCTGCGGTGGTGCTGCCCGTAAGGCGTGCGAAACGGTAGAAGCCCCGGAGCGCGCTCAATCTTCGGTTCACCGTGCGGGGGCTCTCTCCGCGCTCCAGCGCATTCATCATCCACAGGCGTACCAGCTTGTCGTCGGCGGCCTCCACCGCAACTACGCCTTGTTCCGCCAGATAGGCACCGAACTGCGATAGATCGCGCCGGTAGGCGGCCACGGTATGGGCGCTGTAGCGCTTTTCGTAGGTCAGGTGCTCCAGGTAGCGGTCGATCAGCATGTGCGAGGAAGGGCCAAATTACCCAACGAAAAAGGCGAGGATCCATTGCTGGACCCTCGCCTTTTGAACGATCGGGGAGCAGCTTACTCCTGCTCGGTTTGCATGTGCAATTTGTACGTGGCACGGATGATCTCCTTGCGGCGCGCCACGCTGGGCTTGGTGAAGCTCTGGCGCTTGCGCAGCTGGCGCATCGTCTGGGTGCGCTCGAACTTCTTTTTGAACTTCTTGAGCGCCTTATCGATGCTCTCGCCTTCTTTCACCGGGATGATCAGCATGGTCTTTTCTTGCTTCGGGGGCGCAAATATAGAGGGGGGCTTGGATAAACCAAGTCACGGAAACCAACGGTTCGGAATCAACCGGGAAACCAACGTGCGTCGCACTACCCCTTCAAAATGCTCCTGCTGATCACCATCTTCTGCACCTCGCTGGTGCCTTCGCCGATGGTGCAGAGCTTGCTGTCGCGGTAGAATTTCTCCACCGGGAAGTCCTTGGTGTAGCCGTAACCGCCGTGGATCTGCACGGCTTCGGTACCGGCCCACACCGCTACTTCGCTGGCGTAGTACTTGGCCATGGCACCCTCTTTCGTCATGCGCTGGCCGCGGTTCTTCAGGTCGGCGGCTTGCAGGGTGAGGAGCTCGGCGGCTTCGATGCGCGTGGCCATATCGGCGAGCTTGAAGGCGATGGCCTGGAAGTTCGCGATGGGCTGGCCGAACTGCTGGCGCTCCTTGGCGTACTTCACGCTGGCATCGTACGCGCCTTTGGCGATGCCCACGCTGAGAGCGGCGATGCTGATGCGGCCGCCATCGAGGATCTTCATGACCTGCTGGAAGCCTTCGCCTTCCTTACCGAGGATGTTGTCCTCAGATACACGGCAATCCTCGAAGATCACCTCGGCCGTTTCGCTGGCGCGCATGCCCAACTTGTTCTCCTTCTTGCCGGCCTTCATGCCCGGGGTGCCGCGCTCGATCACGAAGGTGGTCATGCCCTTGCTATCGAGCAGTTCACCGGTGCGCACGATGGCCACCACCACATCGCTGCTTTGGCCATGCGTGATCCAGCACTTGGTGCCGTTGAGCACCCACTCCTTCCCTTCTTTGCGCGCGGTGCATTTCATGCGCATGGCATCGCTGCCTGTATTGGGTTCGGTAAGGGCCCAGGCGCCCAGCCATTCGCCGGTGGCCAGCTTCGTGAGCCACTGCTTCTTCTGCTGGTGGCTGCCGAAGTAGTTGATATGGCCCGTGCAAAGGCTGTTATGCGCGGCCACGCTGAGCCCGATGCTGCCGCAGATGCGCGACACCTCGACAATGGTGTCGTAGTACTCGAAATAGCCGAGGCCTGCGCCGCCGTATTCCTCGGGCACGAAGACGCCGAGCATGCCGGCCGGGCCGAAGTGCTTGGTGAAGAGCTCCTTCGGGAAGTACTGGCTTTCGTCCCACACCATCACCTTGGGGCGTACTTCGCGCTCGCAGAGGTCGCGCACGGCCTGGGCGATCATGGTCCTGTTATCGGTGGTGGTGAATTCCATGTTCAGTAGGTAGCAAGTTTCACCACGGGTGCGTTGTAGTGCTTTAGGCGGTCCATGCCGTTGAGGAAGGAGAGTTCGATGAGGAAGCTGAAGGCCGCGACTGTTCCTCCCTGCATGCGCACCAGTTCGGCTGCTGCCGCAGCAGTGCCGCCGGTGGCCAGGAGATCGTCATGCACCATCACGCGCATGCCAGGCTTCACGCTGTCCACATGCATTTCTACTTCGGCGCTGCCGTACTCCAGATCGTACTTGTAGCTCACGGTCTTCCAAGGAAGCTTGCCCTTCTTGCGAACGGTGAGGAAGGGCACACCAAGCGCGAGCGCCAGCGGCATGCCGAACAGGAAACCGCGGCTTTCGATGCCGGCGATGGCATCCACCGGTGTTCCCTGCAATGCTTCGCGGAATCCTTCGGTGATGGCGCGGCAGAGAATGGGGTCCTCCAGAACGGGGGTGATGTCGCGGAAGAGGATGCCCGGCTTGGGAAAATCGGGGACCGCACGGATGGCGGCTTCTAGACGGTGGCGCAATGCGGTCACTCCACGGATAGATAGGGAGCAAGTTTACGGAAGACCTCCTCCGTGACGAGGGCGCATCCTTTGACGTCCGCGACATGCCGGAATGGCCCGTGGGTGCCGCGATAGGCGATCAAGGGCTTCGCGATCCTCCAGCGTGCATAGGGGTGTGCAGCGAGCTCTTCCACAGTGCATGCGTTGATGTGGATGCGGCGCACCATGAGCGTGTCGATAACGAGCATCTCCTTGAGTCGCGCCACAGCATCGGGCTTATCCTGGAGGACGAAAACCTCTGCGAGCTGATCGAGCGAATGGTAACCGCCCAGGCTCTCGCGGTACTTGACGATGCCGCGCGCGAACGATGGGCCAATACCCGGCAACGCGACGAGCATGGTGGTGTCGGCGGTATTCACTTCCACTTTGCGCAACGGTTCACGGACGAAGGTTCTCTCGCCGCGTTCCGACCAGGTGCGTCTTGCGGTATCCCGCTGAAAGCGCTCATGCTGCACGAACGATGTTCGTTGAAGGGTGTCGGGCAAAAGGATGAACGGCTTCAGGCGCTCGTACTGCTCGGACTCGATGGTGTACATGCGCGCCAGATCGCCCTTGGTACGGAAGCGGCCGCCTTTGGCCTTGTATCGCTCCAGGCCATCGATCTGCCGGTCAGTCAGGCCCAGTTGCTTCCACTGCCTGCGGTCGATGGTGTTGGGATCGAAGGGAAACGGCTCAACAGGTACCGCGGCAAAATCCGAGGTGTCCTGCTGCGCCATCCACGCCTGCATCTCCTTCTCGATCGCAGCAAGGTCGGCAACGTCAGGTTCGCGCAACCATTGTTCGTAGATCACCCAGGCCGAAAGGCCGCAGAGCACAAGAATCATGATGATGGTGCCTCGCCGTTCGGCGGTGTGCATGGCGAGCAGCTCCTTCACCTGCTCCTTCACCGGCCGCCGTGCGAATTCGTTGTGGGCGCGCCTGCTATCGGGCGTGCGTGCCATGGCAGCGTTCAGTGCGGGTCGTTCTCCGAGAAGCTGTCCGGCTCGCGCTTCGGAGGGGTGGTGAACACGCGATAGAAGAAGTACGCCGTGATGGAGATCACCGTGAGTTGGGTGACTACCATGAGGGTGAGGGCGCTGGTGTTCATTTTGCCTTGTGCTTTGAGGTGCGCATACGCCGCAAGCCGGCGATGTAAACGAGCAATGCCAGTCCGAGGAAGGTGAGCGTGAGCAGGATGCGCGCCAGGTTGGTGAAGAAGAGGCGATCCTCCAGACGGGTGATCTCCTTCGCATTCGTGGCTGCTGCCAGTTGCTCATGCAGGCCGCTGTTCGCTATGGTCTTGATGATGGAACCGTGGTCCAAGGCCCATCCATTCCCGGAGAAGAGGCTGTTGAGGGCACCCGTCCAGTCGTTGTCCAACGGTGTGAACAGAGCGCCTAGGAAGACTACGAGCAACATCGCCGGCGTGATGTACTTAATGATGAACTTGTAGATGGAGGGGACCTTCAGGTCGGAACCCGACATCAATTCCTTCCATCCCTTGTCCATGCCGAAGATCCATGCGAAGAGCACGGTTTCCGCAAGCGCGAAGACGACAAGCGCCACCGTGCCAGCCCAATAGTCGTACTCATCGAATACGCCCTGCTGGTAGAAGATCACGGTGGGCAGTCCGAGCAGCAGGACGATGAGCCCGAAGGTCCACGCGCCCTTCTTCCGCCCCCAACCGAATTCATCGCGCATGAAGCCCATCCATGGCGTGCCCATAGCCAGCGAGGAGGTGATGCCTGCGAAGAAGAGCAGCCCGAACCACATGACGCCGGCTGCAGCGCTTAGGAAGGGCCCCCACTTCTCGAATAGGAAAGGCATGGTCTGGAAGGCCATGCCGAAGCCGGCGTTCTCTTTCACCCAATCGAGACCGAGGTAGCCTGCGGCGATGGGGATGACGATGAGGCTGCCAAGCACCACTTCCACGAATTCATTCGTGAAGCCTGCGCTCACAGCGTTAAGGGCGATATCGTCCTTGCTCTTCACGTATGCCGCATAGCAGTGTATCGTTCCCATGCCCACGCTCAAGGTGAAGAAGATCTGACCGGCAGCAGCGAGCCACACCTTGGGGTTGCTCAAGCTGTCGAATTGCGGCGTCCAGAGGAAGTTGAGGCCGTCCCAAGCACTAGCCGTCGGCACCTCGGCGCTGGCGCCGCTGGTGCCCAAGGTGATTCCCCGGAAGGCCAGGAAGATGCCGAAGAGGATGAGCAGTGGCATGCCGATCTTGGCCGCGCGCTCCACGCCGGCAAGGCCGCGCGAGAGGATCCAGGTGTTCAGCAGCAGGCAAAGGACGTAGAAGACGACTGCTTCATAGGGGATGCCGGAGTGGCTGCTGCTGATGTCGAGGTAATTGCGGAAGAATTCCGCCACCTGTATCTGAGAGAGATCGTTGAATGTGCCTGCCACGCTGTGCCACACGTAGCTCATGGTCCAACTCTCGATGTAGCAGTAGTAGGCCGCCACTGCGATGTTGGTGAAGATCCCGAACACACCGAAGTACTTCCAGAACGCACGCTTGGTCATGCTATCCAGGATGAAAGGCGTGCTGTGGTTGTTGCTGCGCCCGCCGAAACGGCCCATGCTCCATTCGATCCATAAGAGCGGTATGCCCATCAGCAGGAAGCAGACGAGGTAGGGGATGATGAAGGCGCCGCCGCCATTGTTCACCGCCTGCACCGGGAACCGCAGGAAGTTGCCAAGGCCCACCGCGTTGCCCGCCATGGCCAGGATGAGACCTACGCGGGTTCCCCAGGATTCCTTTTGGGTCAAGGTCATGCGAGCGTGTTGAGGTTGGCCAAGATAGAAGCTCCGGTGAATGGTGGACCTCGATGCGGAAGGAGCCTATGAAGGAAGCAGCCTCAGGCCTCCCCCAATTGGGCCTTCACGATCGCCAGGCCGTCCTCGAATCGGCGTGGTGCATAGCCCAACTCGCGCCGCGACTTATCGAGTACGAATCCCGTGCGCGGTGGCCGCCTCGCGGGCTGGCCCAAGGAATCGCTCTTCACCGGTGTGATCATGGACGCATCGAGTTGGAAGAACGCACCTACCCGTTGCACCAATTCGAGGATGCTCATGCCGTCCGGCCCGCAGAGGTGGAAGATGCCCGTTGTCCCACGCTTCGCAATGCGGATGCAACCATCGGCGAGGTCTTCTGCCAGTGTGGGCATGCGCCATTGGTCGTCCACCACCTTGATCGGCTGGTGCTTTTCCAGCGCGCTCTTGGCCCAGAGCACCACGTTGCTGCGGCTCAGTCCTTGGGCAACGCCATAGACGATGATGGTGCGGGCGATGGCCCACTTGGGCAAGCCAGCATCCATCAGCGCGCGCTCCGCATCGAGCTTGCTGCGGCCATAGATGCTGAGCGGGGCAGGCTCATCCTCTTCGCGGTAGGGACCGCTGCGTCCATCGAAGATGAAATCGGTGCTGAGAAGGACGAAGTGGCTCTTGTGCCGTTTGGCCGCGCGAACAAGGATCTCCGTGGCGGTCACATTCTGCGACTTGCACGCAACAGGGTCCGATTCGCAAGCGTCCACATTGGTCATCGCCGCCGTGTGGATCACCACTTCGGGCTTGACCGCATCGAACACCGTATCCACTTCATTCGGAGAAGTGATGTCCATCGATCGATAACGATCGCTAAGCGGTAGCGGCGTGCGGTCCGGTCCGCGCGAGGTTGCGATCAGCTCCACTTCGCTGTCGTCGCGCAGGGCCGCGACGAGCTTCTGCCCGAGCAAGCCGTTGCTTCCGGTGATGAGGATCCGCATGGTGCGCGAAGAAACAGCCCGGAAGGGATCTCGGCACTAGCCCTTTCGGCCAAGATCGCCGAAATAGCCCTTGCCGCCGCCCATGGCGAAGAAACTGATGAAGAGTGCGATGTAGCTGAGGTAGAAGAGCGATTGCAGGGCCACCACGAGCTTGCCCATGCCGGTGATGGGGTAGAAGTCGCCGAATCCGATAGTGCTGGTGATGACGAAACTGGCGTAGACAGCGTCTTTCCAGTCCGCGAACGGATGGTTCATGTACTGCCCGGCGAGGTGGATCAATGCGAAGCTGAAGACCACCTCGAGATAATTGAGGAAGATGAGCAATTTGGAGCGCCGGTATGAGCGCGGCGACGGGAAGGTGTCCGAAGCGAAGATGAGCGTGGGGATGTACGCGATGGTCTCTGCCATGAACCAGATCACCAGCGCATAGGCCACCGGCTCTCGTTCCCATCCAATGGCCATGACGATGATCGGGAAGCACGTCTTGAACACCACGAACACTTCGATGGCGAAGTCCTGAACGAGAGAACCGCGCTTCCAGAAGAGGTGCTTGATGTACATGCCGGGGAAGAGGAACTGGCTCGCAGCCAATATCAACCGCACCACCTTCTCCAATCCCGCATCCTCTTCGTACGTGTTGTTCCAAACGGCTACGACATTCGCCCACCGACGTTCGATGGTGCTGTAGCGCTCTTCATCGGCGCGATGACCCCGGCCAACGATGAGCTTGCGAATGGCGTGGCGCATGCGGAGGTCCAAGGTAGAGCCGAAGGACCTCTGGAGGATGAGTTGTGTCAGCCGCGAACGATCACAGCTCCCATACCGTGCTGCGCTTGGCGAAGGGCCGCTTGATGCGCTCCTTATGCTGCAGCACGAACGCCATGATGAGATAGACCACCAAATGCGCGCCGGCAGTGATGAAACTGAGGTAGATGAAACTGAGGCGGACCTGTTCGGTCTTGATGTTGAGCTTCTCGCCCCACCACTGGCAAACTCCGAAGGCTTGCTGCTCGAACCAGGTCTTGACGCGGGCGATCATGGCCTATTTGACGGTGCTGCGGAGCAATTGGTTGCCGATGGTGCAAGATAGGCAGCGGCGTTTGGCGCAGTAGAGGTTCTTCAGTTCGATGAGCGCCTGGCCGCGTGCGGCGGTATCAGCCACCAAGCCCAGATCCGCCCACCTCGCGAGCAGTTGGTTGCGCTCGGCAGGCAGTTGCTCCAGCAAGCGGAGCGCTCGCTCGCCCATCTCCTCCCTTCCCTGCGCGCGCCCCAGGGCGAAGAGCACCGGAACGATGGCATTGATGATCAGATGCTGCGCGCCTGCACGGCCCAGTCGCTTGCTGCGCGGCGCGCTTTCCGAATCGAACCGGTAATGGGTGCTCCAATAGGCGCTGGCCTCGACATCAAGGCGATCGTACAATTCCTGCACCCGGTCTGTGGATAGGAGCACACCGAGGTCTCCGTCGCAGCGCATGAGCAACTGTGCGAACTGCGCAATGCGCACCGTGGGGAAATTCACGGGGCGCATGCGGGTGAATTTCCATGCCGCCACCGGCGCCGGGTGCAGTCCGTGCAAGCGCGCCAGCAGTGCGTGCTCCTGCTGCAGCTCTCGCGGGTACACCTCCACGAAGTCGATCTGCAGCAAACCGGCCTGGCCGAAGAGCAGGGCCTCGGTGCGCAACGCATCATCGCGGTATTTCTGGATGACCTTCAACGGCAGTGCGTGCGCGAGCATCCCGAATGGTTCGGCATTCACCTTCAGGCCGAAGGCCCGCGCAAGCAGATGATAGAGCGCTTCTGCTGGATCATGGTTGAGCTTCGCGTAGAGCGACTCCACCTCCCGTGCTTTCCGCTGCAGCCGCTCCACCAGCACCCGCTCCAGCCAGGGACCGATCCGAGCCTTGTCCACACGAGCGATCTGCGATGCGCACGGCACGAAGCCCTGTCCGTGCATCAGCGAGCGATAGAGCGATATGCTGTCCGATGATACCCTTGAATGAAGCTCGACGGTGGGTGGCGATGCTCCGCTGCGCATGCGCACCTCGGCATCGTGCTCGAACACCACATGCAGCACGACGTTCTCGTATGCAGGATCACGCTGGTGGCCATGCGCCTTCCAATCGCTGCTGCGCAGATGCACTTCCACCGTGCCCGCCCACAACTGGCCGTCGATGCGCACTTGCGCGTCGATGAGGTCGGGGCCGCTATCGACTTGGATCCTGCCCGCCTTCACCACCTCCACCGCACGCCCATCGGTGGTGCGCAACGCATGATGATCGAAAAGCCCTTGCTGCCAGATGTACTGGAAGAGGTCCTCACCGTATGGGAAGGTCGGATCGAGAAGGAGTGCCGGTAGGGGCTGGTGTTGCACGCAGTGAAAATAGATCGGAGCAGGTTGACTTGCTCGGCTTGAACTATCAGGTGTGGAGAGCCCGGAGAGAACACGCCTCATCCCCGAATGCCGATCCCGATGAGCAGGGAGTTCCGCTGGACCGAGGATGGTCGGCTCAGATCACGCCACGCTCCTGCATCTTCCTCTCCATCGCCTGCTGCAATTGCTGCGCAGCGCGTCGTGCCATTGGAATGGCCTCTTTCCCACTCCCTGCGAAGAGCACGCCCCGGCTGCTGTTGATGAGCAAGCCACCGTCACTGGTCATGCCCGCGTCGAGCACGGCGTTGAGGTCGCCGCCTTGCGCACCAACGCCCGGCACCAGGAAGAAATGATCCGGTGCGAGCGCCCGCGCCTGTGCAAGTATCTCGGGTCGTGTAGCGCCGGTGACGAACATGAGCTCATCGGGCGTCCCCCACTGCGCGGTGCGTTCGATCACTGTTTCGAAAAGCCGCTTGCCATTGCCGGTTTCCAGGAACTGGAAATCCTCAGCGCCGGAATTGCTCGTAATGCCCAGCACGACGGCCCACTTGCCCTGTTGCTTGAGGAATGGCTCGATGCTGTCACGACCCATGTATGGCGAGAGGGTTACCGCATCCACGCCCAGCTTGTCGAAGAAAGCCTCCGCGTATTTACGCGCGGTGTTGCCGATGTCGCCGCGTTTGGCATCGGCGATGATGAAGCACTCACCCATGCTTCGTATGTATGCGATCGTCGCTTCCAAGTCGGGCCAGCCCTGATCGCCCAACGCCTCGTAGAAGGCCAGGTTGAGCTTGTATGCCACCGCCAGGTCGTGCGTTACCTCCACGATGGCCTCATTGTAGGCCCGGACCGGGTGGCTCTCCAGCTTGAAGTGCTCGGGAACGAGATGCGGTTCCGTATCCAAGCCCACGCAAAGAAGGCTCCTCTTGCGCCGGATCAGGGAAGTGAGTTCAGTGCGGGTCATCGGGCGCGAAGGTCAATACAGTTCACCACAGAGGCGCAGCGGACCGGGAGAAAATCCAGCAAGCCTTCTTCGCGCTCACTGCGTCCCTGGGGTCGCGGGCTAAAGCCCCGCATCAGCCCTCAGCTTCTCCGTGCGTTCGGCCAGTTGCAAGGCATCGATCACGGATTGCAGATCACCGTTGAGCACATGCGGCAGATTATGCACCGTGAGTTCTATGCGATGATCGGTCACGCGGCTCTGGGGGTAGTTGTAGGTGCGGATCTTGGCACTCCGGTCGCCACTGCTCACCTGGCTCTTGCGCTGTGCGGCAATGGCCGACTCGTGCTTGAGCACCTGCTCCTCGTAGAGCTTGGTGCGCAGCATTTGCATGGCCTTGAGGCGGTTGCCGAGCTGGCTGCGTTCGGTCTGGCACATCACCACGGTGCCGGTGGGGAGGTGCGTGAGGCGGACCTTGGTCTCAACCTTGTTCACGTTCTGTCCGCCGGCACCGCCGCTGCGTGCGGTCTCCATCTTCACATCGCTCTCCTTCAAGTCCACATCTGCATCCTCTGCTTCCGGAAGCACGTTCACCGTGGCCGCACTGGTATGGATGCGGCCCTGAGCTTCGGTCTGGGGTACGCGTTGCACGCGGTGGACACCGGCCTCGAATTTCAGCACGCCGTAAGCCCCTTCGCCGATGACATTGAAGATCACCTCTTTGTAGCCGCCCACGCTGCCTTCGCTCACATCGGCTACTTCGATTTTCCAGCCACGCCCTTCGATGTATCGGCTGTACATGCGGAAGAGATCGCCGGCGAAGAGGCTGGCTTCGTCGCCACCGGTGCCGGCACGGATCTCCATCGTGCAGTTGCGCGCGTCATTCGGGTCCTTCGGCACCAGCATCATGCGCACCTCCTCCTCCATCGCCTCGATCCCTGCGCGGCTCTGATCGCGCTCGGCGCGCGCCATCTCCAGCATGTCGGGATCCTTCTCTGAACGCAGCATCTCCTCCGCGCCAGCAAGATCATCATGCAGCTTCTTGAACCGGAAGAACGCCAGCTCGATCGGTTCCAGGTCGCGGTAGCTGCGGTTGAGCTCGATGAACTTCTTCTGGTCGGCGATCACGACCGGGTCGGCGAGCTGTTTGCCGATCTCGGTTCGTCGGTCGGCGAGGGAGGAGAGCTTGGAGAGAAGGTCGGACATGAGAGAGTAGTGGACCGCGACGACGCCACGGCGCGACAGATACGCGACGTCAGCTGGTGTAGTTGAATGTGCCGTGCTGGCTGGTAAGAATGACTTCCTTCCCCTGAGCGGCTTCCACTCGGCCTATGACCTTTGCATCGATGCTGAAGGACCTGGCGATGGCGATGATCTCCTCTGCGCGCGATTCGGGCACGTAGAACTCCATGCGGTGGCCCATGTTGAAGACCTTGTACATCTCCTTCCAATCGGTGCCGCTCATGCGCTGGATGGCATCGAAGAGAGGCGGCGTCGGGAAGAGGCTGTCCTTGATCACGCGCAGGCCCTCCACGAAGTGCAGCACCTTGGTCTGCGCACCGCCGCTGCAATGCACCATGCCGTGGATATCGCTGCGCATGGTCTTGAGCACCTCCTTCACCACCGGTGCGTAGGTCCGCGTTGGCGAAAGCACAGCCTTGCCGAAATCGAGCGGTGTTCCGGCTAGCGGGTCGGTGAGCCGCGCTTGACCGTTGTAGACAAGATCTGCGGGAGTGCCCGGATCGAAGGTCTCCGGGTAATTGGTGGCCAACTCCTTCGCGAAGACATCATGCCGCGCGCTTGTGAGCCCGTTGCTTCCCATACCGGCATTGTAGCTGCCCTCGTAAGTGGCTTGACCGTCGCTCGCCAGTGCGACGATCACATCCCCCGCTTGGATGCGCGCATTGTCGATCACATCATTGCGCTTCATACGGCACACCACGGTGCTGTCCACGATCACCGTGCGGACGAGATCGCCAACATCGGCTGTTTCACCACCCGTGCTGTTGATACCAATGCCTAGGCCACGCATATTCTCCAGGAACCGTTCAGTGCCCTCGATGATGGCGCTCACGACCTCACCTGGGATCAGGCGCTTGTTGCGACCGAGGGTGCTGCTGAGCAGGATGCCATCGGTGGCACCGACGCACAAGAGGTCATCGAGGTTCATCACCACGGCATCCTGCGCGATGCCGTGCCAGACACTGATGTCGCCGGTCTCCTTCCAATAGGCGTATGCAAGTGCGCTCTTCGTGCCTGCACCGTCGGCGTGCATCACAATGCAATGCTCGGCGCTTCCTGTGAGGTCGTCAGCCACCACTTTGCAGAAGGCCTTGGGGAATAGTCCCTTGTCCAGCGAAGCGATGGCCCTATGCACATCCTCCTTGCTGGCGCTCACGCCGCGTTGCTCGTATCGGCTTTGGGTCATGTCCTAAAAGAAGAAGAGCATCCCGCTGTGGCGGGATGCTCTTCCATTCAGTTCCTGAGCTAATTGTTTCCTCCGTTGCCGGGGGGTACGCTGCCGGTACCGGGAACGAAATCGGTGCGGATGACTTTGAAGTCCGTCCGCCGGTTCATCTGGTGCGCGGCTTCCTTCTCCTCCTTGGTGGCCATGGCCTTGATCTGGTCCATGGTGATGATGGGTTCCTCAGGACCCCGTCCTACCGGCACCATGCGGGCAGGATCGATGCCTTTCTCGATCATGTAGTTCACGCAGCTTTGGGCGCGCTTTTGCGAGAGCTCCATGTTGCCACCCTTGTAGCGACGGGTCGGGCGGGCATCGGTATGCGAGCGCAGTTCGATCACGATGTTCGGGTTGTCGACCAGCGTGGTGTACAGTACTTCCAAGCTGTCCTTCGCTTCGGGGCGCAGGAAGAACTCGTCCACATCGTACAGGATCTGAGGAAGTTTGATCTCCTTGATGATCGGCTGTAGGAAGTACTCCTTCACGAAGGTGGTGCTCTCGGTGAGGCCCACGGTGGTGATCTGGTCCTTCACAACAAGGTATCCCTCCTTCTCGGCGATGATGCTGTAGCTGGTCTCCTCCTTGATGTAGCGGTCCTTGCCGTTCTCCACGAACGCGAAACCGCCATTGTCATCGGTGAGCGCACTGAAGTTGCTTCCATTCGTTCCGACCACGCTCACTTTGGCGCCCTCGATGGGCTGGCCGGTGACCTTGTCGTACACGTTGCCTTGGAGCGCGAAGACGAGATCGGGCATGTAGAAGCGCCAGATATCATCCTGGCCTTTGCCGCCTGCGCGGTTGCTGGTGAAGAAGCCGCGGTCGAACTCGCCGTCGAAGGCGATGGAGAAGTCATCGGCAGCGCTGTTCAACGGCGACTTCATGTTCTCCGTGTGGCCCCAGGTGCCATCGCCGGTCTTCTCGGCCATGTACATGTCCATGCCGCCCATGCCGTTGTGGCCGGTGCTGCTGAAGTACAGGTTGCCGTTGAATCGCAGGAAGGGGAACATCTCGTCCTTGGGGGTATTCACCTCGGCGCCCAGGTTCTGCGGCGTGCCGGTGGGCTTGCCATCGCGATCGAGCCGCACCATGTACAGGTCCTTTCCGCCGAGTCGGCCAGCGAAGGATGCGTCGCTGGCGAAGACGAGCATCGTCTCATCGTCAGAGAGCGCAGGGTGGCCCACCACCAGAGTGTCGTCCTTTCCGCCTTGGGGCTTCAGGGCGAGCATCGTTGGCGCGCTGAAATTGTTGCCCACCTTCTTGCTCATCCAGATGTCGCAGCCATGCACTTTCTTCTTCTCGTAAGGGCACCGGGTGAAGTACATCACGGTGCGCTTGCTGTTGAAGATGGGCGCGCCCTCGTTGCCTTCGGTGTTGATCTCCAGCGGCAGCTTCACGGGCTCGCTCCACTTGCCCAGGCGATCGCGCGAACTCGTGAAGAGGTCGGTGAAGGCTTCGCCCATGATGGGATCGGAATCGCTGCCTGTGGCAGCGGGGCGTGAACTGGTGAAGACGATGGTCTCGTTCTTCTTGTCGGCGAAGGCCGGCGTGAAATCGTATTGCGGGGTGTTCAGCAGCACCTCGGGGTCCACGCTGTAGCGCGTTGGGTCGTCCTTCCACTTCTGCGCCATCTGGCAGGTGGCGATACCGGCGTCGGCACGGGGGTCGTTGCTCTTCTTCTCCTTGTACTTGTTGTAGCTGGCTATAGCATCAGCATAGAGACCTTGCTGTTTCTGCATTTCGCCCACCCAGAAGTATGCGACAGGATCGTTCAACTGGGCCTTGATCGCCTTCTCGTACCACACCTGGGCCTGCTGCACATCGCCGAGGGCGCGATAGCTCTCGGCCACCTTGAAGATGAGTTCGGCTTTCGTGGCCGCCTTCTTCTCCACGGTGTAGGCTTTCTTGTACAGCTCGATGGCGTTGAAGTAGTAGCCCTTCTTGAACGCATCGTCCGCCTCTTCGGCCAGTCGGCCTGTCTGTCCCAAGGCCGCACTGCTGAAAAGGAGGCACAGGGTGAGGGAGGCCAGGATCTTCCTTGTGATCATCGGATGGTGGTTGGACCTGAACGGGTCGCGGCGAAGATATACAGATCCCCATACGGGGGAACGGTCCGGTCCAAGGGATGGAACGGACCGTTCACGATGTTCGGAAGTCGCGGGCGCTCAGCGGGTGAAGAGCAGTTCGCGCATCTTGGGCAGCGGCCACAATTCGTCATCGACGAGCAGTTCCAGCTTATCAGCGTGGTAGCGGATCTGCTCCAGGTACGGCTTCACCTTGTCGCAGTATGCCATGGCCTTGTCGCGATGGTCCTCTATGGTGTTGGCCTTCTTGCGCGCCTCGATCATGGCGTTGGTAAGGGTGCTGACCTTGCCGATGTGCTCGCTGATCTCCTCGATCAAGATGACCTGGGTGGCCGACGCCTTCTTTGCCTTGTCAGCGCCGAGCACATCGCGCAACCCGCGAACGTTCTCGATCAATCGGTTCTGGTAGTTGATCGCAGCAGGTATGATGTGGTTGACGGCCAGATCTCCGCACACACGGCTCTCGATCTGGATCTTCAGCACGTAGCTGTGCAGTTCGATCTCGTGCCTCGCGTCCAGCTCCACCTCGCTCAGGACGCCCATATCGGCGAATAGCTTCTTGGTCTCCTTGCGGCTCCACACCTCCAGCGCCCGCGGCGTATCGGTGATGTTGCTCAGGCCACGCCTGGCAGCCTCCTTCCGCCATTCGTCACCGTAGCCGTTGCCCTCGAAGCGGATGGCCTTGCTCTCGACGATCAGGTCGCGGATCACGCGCAGGATGGCCTCGTCCTTCTTGGTGCCCTTCTTGATCAGGGCGTCCACGGTCTTCTTGAATTCGCGCAGTTGGTTGGCCACGATGGTGTTGAGGACCGTCATGCTCGCAGCGCAGTTGGCGCTGCTCCCCACCGCCCTGAACTCGAATTTGTTGCCGGTGAAGGCGAAAGGGCTGGTGCGGTTGCGGTCGGTGTTGTCGAGCATCACGGGCGGGATGCGTCCGATGTCCAGTTTCAGTTCGGTCTTGCTGGCGGGGCTCATGGCGCCCTTGATGTTCTTCTCCAGGCCGTCGAGCAGATTGGTGAGGTACTCGCCGATGAAGACGCTTATGATGGCAGGAGGTGCTTCATTGGCACCCAGGCGATGGTCGTTGTTCGCGCTTGCAATGCTCGCGCGCAGCACGTCAGCGTGACTATGGATGGCCTTGATCGTATTCACGAAGAAGGCGAGGAAGAGCATGTTCTCCTTGGGCGTCTTGGCGGGGCGTAGCAGGTTCTTGCCCGTGCTGGTGGCAAGGCTCCAGTTGTTGTGCTTTCCGCTTCCGTTTACGCCCGCGTATGGTTTCTCGTGAAGCAGTACCCGGAAGTCATGCTTGCGGGCGGTCTTCTCCATCACATCCATCAGCAGCATGTTGTGGTCCACCGCAAGGTTGAGCTCCTCGAAGACCGGGGCGCACTCGAACTGGTTGGGGGCCACTTCGTTGTGCCGTGTTTTCACGGGGATCCCGAGCTTGAGGCTCTCGGTCTCGAAATCGCGCATGAACGCCTGGGCGCGCTCGGGGATGCTTCCGAAGTAATGGTCTTCCAACTGCTGCCCTTTGGCCGGGGTGTGGCCGAAAAGGGCGCGACCGGCCATCATGATATCGGGCCGCGCATAGTAAAGGGCCTCATCGATGAGGAAGTACTCCTGCTCCCAGCCCAAGGTGCAGGTCACCTTGGTCACCTCCTTATCGAAGTACTGGCATACAGCGGTGGCGGCTTCATCGACAGCCTTGATCGCCCGCAGCAGCGGCATTTTGTAGTCGAGGGCTTCGCCGGTGTAGCTGATGAAGATGGTGGGATGCAGAGCGTGCGTCCGATGATGAAGGCCGGGCTGCTCGGGTCCCACGCGCTGTAGCCACGTGCTTCGAAGGTGTTGCGGATGCCGCCGCTGGGGAAGCTGCTCGCATCGGGTTCCTGCTGCACGAGCATCCCGCCATCGAAACGTTCGATGCTCCGACCACCGCTGATCGGTTCAAAGAATGCGTCGTGCTTTTCGGCGCTCGTGCCCGTAAGCGGCTGGAACCAATGGGTGTAATGCGTTGCGCCCTTGCTTGCCGCCCATTCCTTCATCCCACTAGCCACCTGGTCCGCCAGTTTCCGATCGATACGGCCTCCTTGGTGGATGGCTTGGCGAACCGCGAAGTAGGCGTCCTCCGTAAGGAACATGCGCATGGCCTCTTCATTGAAAACGCTGCTGCCGAAGAATTCGCTGATGCGCGTGCTCGGAGCCTCGGTGTGCCGGGGCCGACGGTCCAGGACAGTTGAAAGGGCCTTTGCTCGGATATGGGGGGTAGGCATTGTAAAATGTGGTTTTCGGCGGCGAATGTACCCGAACAATGGGGGGTACGTCCCCAATCGAGCCGAATTCTTTGCCAACACCTGTCGAAAACAGGGGGTGCGGAGAATTCTTGCTACAAATAGGTCCTGAGACCAAGGGAAGCCGCCCAAGGGAAACGAACGACGCTCCATGCCGCCCCTCCCTTCGGGGAGTTGAGTACGTATACCGTCGATGACGAATGGAGCCGGACCTTCCTATTCGGCCTTCTCTTCGGTGCTGGGCGTAGCCGAAGGCAGGGTCGTTTGCTTATGAGGAGCCGGTGCTTCTTCCAACGCGTTCCGGAATTGGCGTTGGTGCTCCTCCGCGCTGCGGCGCACATCACTGGCGCCTCGATTGATCTCGCGCTGCACCTCATTGCTGGCATCACGCACCTGGCGCATGAAGCGACCCATGCCGCGAGCGATGTCCGGGATGCCCTTCGCACCGAAGAACAGCAGGATGAAAAGGAGGATGATGAGGAACTCACCACCACTAACGTCGAAGAGAAGCGCGATGCGCATGGGTTGCGAAAGTACCCCTTCAGCCGACTGCGGAACCTAGCTGGCACGTGAACACACTGGCCTGACCGACGAGCTTGAAGGCACGCCGTCAGGGAATGCGCTCTCTGGGTTGCGGAACCGGCAAGCGGTCTCCCAAGGACCAGCGGATCGAAGCCTGTTCCGGGCAGACCGAACCCGAACCTTCCGGATCAGCAGACTGTACGCCAGTCAATCCAAATGGTACGCGTCCGCTCGGATCCACGTCCGATCATCCAGCACCCTGAAATCGCCGATGCGCGGGAATTCCTCGAGCCGAAGATGCATGTCCGGGACCCAGAAGGTCTGCTCTGTGCTCCTGCCATTGGCGAACAAGAGGATGGCATCCACGCGGTGGTATCCGAGCGTATCCGCATCACGCTTGGGCCGTATGGCGAGCAGATCGCCCACATGGATGCTTGATCCATTGATGAAATGCACGCTGCCATCCTCGATGGATGGTCGCCAATCAGCGGGCAACATCCACGTTCGTGTTTGGCCGTACCTGTTGGTGACCAAATAGGTCGTTCGGTCCTGGGCGCAAGAAGGCGGCGGGCGAAAGCCGGAGAGAAGCAATGCGTACGAGAACAGGAGGAGGGGCTTCATGGATTCAATGGTTCGCTGGCACCGCTCTCCTGCTCATGTCGTGCTCTTTTGGAACGACTCGAGAGCACCAGGTACACGAAAGTGCCGAAGCCGCCGCCGATGAAGGCCACCACCGCAGTCCAGACCACCAATGAGGCTTCCTTCATAGCGCTGCGCCGGTTGCTTCCTTCGTCAGATGCTCCAGCAGGGCTGAGGCGTGCTCCTCTTCCAGTTCTATCGCTTGCGCGGCACCGGCTGAATGCTCGCCGCTGCTTCCCTTGCGTGCTGTTTGCGCGGGTCTTCCGTCAAGCCTATCCTTCGAGCCAAGGATGTTCGACCCGATCCTGCGCGACCCGATGAAAAGAGGAACGCTTGCGAAGAGGAGCGCAGAAAAGCCTGCAACCAGCGCGATCATCAGATAGGTGTCCATCATGTGGTTCTTCGAGCTTCGTTGAATGAATGGGGACCGCACATCCCTGTGCGGCCCCCTCCTCACCCAACGGATACCTGAGCTTTCACCTCAAATTCAATAGGACCGTATTCAGGTACGCACCACCCGACATCACATCGATCCTATAGGTACCCGCCTCGAGCTTGGATTCCGGTTTGAAACGCAATTGCACCCGTGCCGCCCGCTCCTTGGGCGCAGAGAGCGATACCGCCATCAGTGAGGCCACGGGCTCCTCACCAGCGTTCCCCATGGACAGGCTTATCTCCGGGTCCGCACCGGAATAGTTCCGCCCAGCCGGGGTGATGATCTTGAAGCTCGCTCCTTTTGCCAGTCCTTCGGGCAGGTCGAACGCCATGCGTATCTCCTTGGTATGCCGGGCCATCACCGTAAGCCGCTGCTTTCGTCCACGGAGCGCCTCCACCTCGGCGTTGTTCACCATCTGCGCAGCCTGGCCCTGCTCATCCAATTGCGCAGAGAGCCTGTCCCGTTCCTTCGTGATGCGATCAAGCTGTTCCTGTGCGATGCGCTCATTGCTCTTGGCCGCATTCAGTTGCGCCTCCAGTTGCTGGTACTGTGCCTTGAGGTCGGCCAGCTCCCGGATGGACTTGTTGTTCCTCCTCGCTGCGCCTTCAAGTCCGTGCGCGTGCTTCACCGCTGCCTCAACGCGCTGGCGCAGCTCCTCCACGGTTCTCTCAGAAGCGGACAGCGCCTGGGAACCGCTGCCGACCCGCTGGTCAAGTTCAGCTGTGCTCTTCTCCAACTGGAGCTTTTCGCCGAGCAACCGCTCTGCGTCGAGCTTGCTCTGGTTCATCGCCAGCACCGCTTCATGCTTAGCGCCCTCCTGGTAGAACGTTGCCCCGAAGCTCAAGAGCGCCAGGACGCCCATCGCCACTATGGCCCTGCTTAAGGAACGCACCCTGCTGGCAGACCCGACTATTTCGCTCTTCATGGCGCTTCGTTGTTTGTGCGGTACAAAGCACCACCACGGGCATGAAGGCCGATGGAAAGCCGCATGAAAATGCCGTGAAAAGCGATCAGGCCGCTTTGGGCAGGAAGACGGCGAAGCACGCACCGTGGTCAGGAGCAGACACCAGTTGGATGCGCCCGCCATGGAGTTCGGCGATGCGCTTGGCAAGCGACAACCCGATGCCATGCCCTTTCGCGCCGCCGGTGCTCGTGGCTCTGTAGAACGGCTCGAACACCCGTTCGTGATCGACTTCGTCGATCCCTGGTCCCTTGTCCTCTACAGAGATCCGCAACTCGCTGCCCGTGGTGGAAAGCACTACGCTTGCGCGCTTGTCCTCGGCGTACTTGCATGCGTTCTCGATCAAATTGGTCATGAGCGAGCGCAGAAGGTTCTCGTTCCCCAGCACCAGCAGGTCCTCTTCTCCTTCCACATCGTTCATGGCGAATTCCACGCTGTTCTGCGGGTCGGCCCGGAGCACTTCGGACCGGGATAGCCACAGCACCTCGTCGATACGAACAGGCGTGAAGCCGCGACGAGGGGCTTTGCTCTCCGCCTGCGCCATCAACAGCAGCCTATCGGCCAACCGGTTGAGCGCATGCATATCGTCCAGCACCGACCGCAGCGACGCACCATACTCCGCTGGTGAACGGGCTTTCAACAGCAAGACTTCCAATTGCCCCGAGATGGCAGTAAGCGGGGTGCGCATCTCGTGCGAGGCGTTGGCGATGAAGTTCCGCTGGGTGTTGAATGCCTTCTGGAGCCGGTCCAGCAGTTCGTTGAAGGAACGCGCCAATTGGGCCAGTTCATCCTGTTCCCTGCCCACCTCGACTTGGCGGGAGAGATCGGCTGCGGTGATGTCGCGGATCTGATTGCTCAAGCGCTGCAATGGCGATAGCGCCCGCGCCGAGTAGAAACGGCCGACGAGGAAGATGAGCACCTGGCCGATGAGGAAGGTTGCGATCATCACCCTCCCCTGATTGCGCAGCTTGCTACGGCCGTAGAGGTCATTGCCCGATGCCACCACCACGAAGCGCTCATAGCGGTCGGTGAAAGGAAAGGCCACCTGCTCGCGCTGACCGACATCCATCACCTTCTCGCCATGCAGGCGCACGTCATCGAGCAACTCCGGCCCGATGGCGCCATCATCCGCATTTCCCAAGCGGAAGAGCTCCTCATTGTGATGGTCGTAGATGTGGATGACTTCATCAGGAAGCCGAACCGGGTTGGTGATCTCGATCTTCTTCAGGAGGCGCTCGTCCACTTCATCGACCTGGATGAGCAATTGGGCCGTGTTCATGCCGCGATCCTTCAATCGACCGATGAACTCCTCGCCGCGATAGTCCGCAGAGAGGATGTACACCACGGCGAACGCACCGCCCAGGATGAGCGAAGCCAGGAGCATGAACTGCAACGCCAGCCGCGTTCGAATGGTCATGGCTGGGCGGTGAGCATGTAGCCCATTCCCACCCGCGTATGGATGAGCTTGGGCTCGTGGTCCCTATCGATCTTCTTCCTTACGAGCTTGATGTAAGCGTCGACCACATTGGTGCCCGTATCGAAGTCGATGTCCCACACGCGCTCGCTGATCTGCGAACGGGAGAGCACGCGGTCGGGGTTGCGCATGAGATACTCGAGCAAAGCGAACTCCTTCGCCGTAAGGGTGATGCGCTTGCCGGCGCGGATGGCCTCCTTCTTCGCCAGATCGAGCTCCAGGTCGTGGTAGATGAGCTTGTCCTCTTCTTCATGGACAGAACTGCTTCGCCGCGTAAGGGATCGAATACGGGCAAGGAGTTCCTTGAACTCGAAAGGCTTCACCAGGTAGTCATCCGCTCCAGCATCGAGGCCTCCCACCTTGTCGTCGGTGGTACCCAGGGCGGTAAGCATCAAGATCGGCATCGTGCCGCCTCCTTGTCGGATGGCCTTGCACACATCGATGCCGCTTTTTCCGGGCATCACCACGTCCAGCAACACAAGGTCGACGGGCTCCGCCAGTGCCAGCCGCTGGCCCATCGGGCCATCGTACGCGCTCAGCACCGTGTAGCCGCTCTCCTCCAGCCCTTGTTTCAGGAAGGCGGCCACCTTCGGTTCATCCTCCACCACCAGGATCAGCATGCGCCGAAAGTAGGAAGCCCCGCACGTGGCGGGGCTTCCTCAGGTTGTGAATACAGCGGTCTATGCTGCCGGACCCTGATCCTTCTTCTTCAAGAGATCGGCCACGATGGAGCTGGCAACGAAAACAGAGGAGTAGGTGCCGACGGCAATACCGACGAGCAGGGCGAACACGAAGCCCTTGATGCTCTCGCCGCCGAGGAGGAAGATGACCAAGAGCACCACCAGAGTCGTAAGTGACGTGTTCATCGTACGACCGAGCGTTGCGTTGATGGCCTTGTTGATGACCACAACGTAGGGTTCGCGCTTGTGGTCGCGCAAGTACTCTCGGATACGGTCGTACACCACCACGGTATCGTTGATGGAGTAGCCGATCACGGTGAGGATGGCGGCGATGAAGGCCTCATCGATCTCCAATGAGAAAGGCATCACCTTATACAATAGCGAGTACAGGCCAAGAACGATCATCGCATCGTGCAGCAGGGAGACCAATCCACCCACACCGAACTGCCAATTGCGGAAACGCAACGCGATGTACACGAAGATCAGCAGCAGGGAGATGACCAATGAGGTGATCGCCTTGGTCTGGATATCGTCGCTGATGGTGGGATCCACTTTGCGTGAGCCGCCGTTCACGTACGGGACCCCCAATTGATCGAGCCCTTCATTGAGGCGTTGTTCCACGCGCTTATCAGCGGTGGTGTCGGTCTCGTTGATGAGGTAATTGGTGGTCACCTTCAACTTGCGGTCGCTGCCGAATGTCTTCACGTTCAGGGTGCGATCCACGCCATCCTCGGCGCTGAACTTGCCGCTGAGCGCACTGCGTACGGCCTCCACTTCCACATCGCCTTTGAACTCTACGATGTAGGTGCGGCCACCGCTGAAATCGACGCCCCAGTTGAAGCCCTGCGTAACCATGCTGCCGATGCCGGCCGCGATCAGAAGACCGCTGACGGCATAGAACAGCTTGCGCTTGCCCATGAAATCGTACTTGGCATTCACGAATATGTTCCTGCTCCATCCCGACCAGAGGTTCAAGGGCTTGCCCTTGTCCAACCGTGCGCCGGTGAGCAGGCGCCCCAGGAATAGCGCAGTGAAGAGCGAGGTGAGGATGCCCAGGCCGAGCGTCACCGCGAAGCCTTGCACGGGACCGCTGCCAAAGAGCAACAGGATCACCGCAATGATCATGGTGGTGACGTTTCCGTCGATGATGGCACTGAGGGCGCCCTTGTATCCCAGATCGAAGGCGCTCTTAAGCATCTTGCCATGGCGCAATTCCTCGCGCACGCGCTCATAGATGAGCACGTTGGCGTCGACGGCCATGCCCATGGTGAGCACGATACCCGCAATGCCTGGCAGGGTGAGCGCGGCCTGCAACGAGGCCAGCGCTCCAATGAGCAGGAAGAGGTTCACGAGCAAGGCGATGTCGGCGATCCAGCCGGCCCGCGCGTAGTACAATGCCATGTAGAGCATCACCACTGCAAGCGCGATGATGAAGGAGAAGAACCCCGTATCCACGTTCTCCTTGCCGAGCGAAGGGCCTACCACCGTTTCGTCGATGATGCGCGCTGGAGCGGGCAATGCACCCGCCTCGAGAACGTTCGCCAGGTCGATGGCATCACGCAACTGCTCGTTCACATCGCCGCCGCCCATGCTGATGCTGCTCTGGCCTGTGGGGATCTCGCCTTGCACCACGGGTGCGCTCTGTACCAGATCGTCAAGCACGATGGCGATGTACTTGCCAACATTGTTCGCGGTCATGGTTCGCCACGTAGCAGCGCCTTCGCTGGTCATGCTCATCCGCACCTCCACATCGCCCTTCATGTCGTAGTCCTGCCGGGCCTGGCTGATGGCTTTGCCGTCGAGGTCCGGACCGCCGTTCTTGTCGCGCGGCACGCGCAACGCATATAGATCGACGAAATCGGCGGTGCCGCCTGCCGTGAGCTCCAACTCCTGCGACTTGGCGCCCCAAACCAGCTTCACATCTGGTGGTAGTGCCGAACGCACGGCATCCGAAGCGAGCATCTTCTCCACAGCCTCCATGTCCTCGGCCTTCGCACGGCCGACCACCGGGCCAGGCATCCAGCCGCTGCGCGGGTCGAACATGTTCATGAGCTTGGCGGCCAGCGGGGCACGCTTCATCGCTTCGGCACGCTTCGCGAGGCTATCCACCTCGCCGACCAGTGTATCAGCCGCAAGGTCCAGGCTGTCCAGGAAGTCGAGCGTGTCGGCAGCAGCAGTCGCAGCTGCGGTGGTGGTGGCGCTATCGGCAGCGAGGCTATCGGCAGCCAGACTATCGGCAGCGGCCAGCTCGGGGTAGAGCGCTGCGCTCAGCGGCTTGTTCGCGGCATCGAGGATCGGCCCGATCTCGGTATTCTCGAAGCACTCCCAGAAGCCCAGGTTCGCCGTGCTCTGCAGCACTTTGCGCACGCGGTCCTTGTCTTTCACGCCCGGCAGTTCCACACTGATGCGGCCGCTGAACTGCTGCTTCTGGATGCTGGGCTGCGTAACGCCGAATTTGTCGATACGCGTGCGCAGGATCCGCTCGGTGTTCTCCAAGGCATCCTGTGCTTCGCGACGCAGCACGGCGATGTAATCCTCGTCACTGCCCTCGCGGTCGAAGATGTTCTTGCCGTCGTTGCTGAAGAAGATGGCCGAGAGACCGGGATGGTCGGGCACCTTGGCATACTCCTCGGCGAAGAGCGTGATGAAATCGGAAGAGCTGGTCCGTTGCCGTTCGCGGGCTTTGGCCATCGCCGTGGTGAAGGCCGGATGCTTGCTCTTGCCACTGAGGTTCTCGACGAGCTCGGGGATGCTCACCTCCAGCGTTACTGCCATACCGCCGCGCAAGTCGAGGCCCAGGTTGATCTCCAGTTCCTTGCACTCGCGGTAGCTGAAGCCCAGGACGGGATAGGCTTGGTCGTTGCCGTGCTCGCGCAGGTACTGGTTCTCGAAATCCAGGACGAGCTGGGTGCGATCCTGATCCTCGTTGCCTGGAACGCTCAGGACCGAATCGGCGCGAATGGCTGCTTCTTCCCGGGCTTTGTCCTCCACCCGCGAGGTGAAGAAGGAGAAGGACAATTGGTACGCGCACGCGAGCGCAAGCAGGATGGTGAAGATCCAGAGCGCGCCTCTATTCTGCATGATGGAAGGGGGGGTTCGATAAGGGGCGGCAAATATAGGGTTGTGCTCCGATGGCCCAAGGATGCCCGAAACGCTTGATGGAAAGGCGCTTCCACGCATGAACAGCATGGTATGGAGAAGGGCCGGGATCACTTCGGGTGCCCGCGGCAACAATCACGACCTTCGGGGCGTCTTCCGCTCGTCAACGCCGCGCCAAGTTTCACCTGCCCATGAATTCCCGTTCGTTCCTCGCCCCTCTCGTGCTATTGGCAGCCCTCCCAGGCATGGCTCAATGGGACCTCTACTTCGATGGGACCGTTCCCGTCCAACGACAGGGAATCCCGCTGGACCTGGCATGGGCCGGCGGATTGAACACTGTGCAAATGGGCCAGGTGGACTTGAACGGCGATGGATTGAAGGACCTCTTCCTGTTCGACCGCATCGGCAGCCAGGGCAATAAGGTCATCACCTTGATCAATACGGGCGGCACGAACAACCTCGGCTATCGCGTGACGCGCGACTATGATCACGTATATCCCCTGGATGGCTTGCACGACTGGGCGCTGATGCGCGACTACAACTGCGATGGCAAGGAGGACATCTTCACGTATTCGCAGGCCGGGTTCTCCGTGTTCAAGAACACGACCACCGGCGGCGATCTATCCTTCCAGAATTCAACCTACCGCGTCAATTCCACCTACGTTTCGCCAAGTGGCACTGGGTCGGTAGCCAACCTGTTCGTCAGCCAGGTGGACCTGCCAGGCATCGCTGATATCGATGGGGACGGGGACCTTGACGTGCTCACCTTCAGCTTGCTGGGCTCGTACCTGGAGTACCACAAGAACTTGAGCATGGAACTGTACGGCACGTGCGACAGCCTGAAGTATGAGCTGCGCAACAAGTGCTGGGGCTACTTCGCGGAGAACTTCGGCGACAATAGCGTTACGCTCAACCTGCCTTGCGGCTTCAACGTGCCTGCGCCTGAGATGGAAACGAACGGCCAGACCGATCCGGATAATGACCGGGCGCACGCGGGCAGCACAGTAACGCCTATCAACCTCGATGGTGATGCCGACAAGGACCTGCTCGTTGGCGACATCTCCTTCAACAACTTAGTGGCACTCACCAACGGCGGCACGATAACAAGCGCCATCATGGTAGACCAAGACACACTCTTCCCGAGCTACGACGAATTCGTTGATCTGCCCATCTTCCCAGCCCCTTCGCATGTGGATGTGGACAAGGACGGCAACCGCGACCTGGTGGTAAGCCCCAATGGACTCTCGCTCGTGCAGAACTATGAGAGCATGTGGTACTACCACAATAACGGCCCTGATGAAGCGCCCATCTTCGACCTGCAGCAGCGCGACCTCTTCCAAGACCGCATGATCGAACTAGGCGAAGGAGCGTATCCCGTTCTCTTCGATGAGAATGGAGACGGCCTCATGGACCTGGTGGTGAGCAACCATGGATATTACGAGACCAGCGGCACCTATACGGGGAAGATCGCGCTTCTCCGGAATACCGGTACCGCCACCGCTCCGGCATTCGAAGTGATCACCTACGACTATGCCGGACTCAGCACCAGCGGCATCGGGCGCAGCATGTACCCCGCCTTCGGCGATATCGATGGCGACGGCGACAATGACATGTACATCGGCGATGAGCAGGGTCGACTGCACTTCTTCCGCAACATCAGCACCGGACCCATTGCGCAATTCATCCTGCAGCAAGTGAACGTGCCCGATATGGACGGCGCGATGATCGATGTGGGCCAGTTCGCAGCGCCGCAATTCTCCGACCTCGACGGCGATGGCTTGCTGGACCTGATCATAGGCGAGCGTAATGGCAATCTGAACCATTACCGCAATGTGGGCTCGCCGACAGTCGCCAGTTGGATGCTCACGAGCGAAGCGCTCGGCGGTGTGAGCACCGTTGAGTGGTGGAACGTCACCGGCCACTCCACCCCCTGCCTCTTCCGGAACGCGCAGAACGAGCGTGAGTTGCTCTTGGGCTCGGAGAGCGGCTGGCTCTACCACTATGGCAACATCGAAGGCAACGTAGGCGGAACGTGGACCCTGCTGGATAGCACCTTCATGGACCTGCGCGACGGGTCGCGCACAGCACCTTGCCTGTACGATTTCACCGGCGACGGCGGGCTGGACCTGGTGGTCGGCAATTACCGCGGCGGGCTTTCGTTCTGGCGCAGCGACCCTATCAGCACAGTGGTCTCGACGCCCACCCCCACGGCAACCTACTCGGTGGTGCCCAACCCCGCCAGCGAAGCGGTGGACCTTCTCCTTGACCGCTCAACCGTTGCGAACAGTGAGTGGGTCCTGCGCAATGCGCTGGGCCAGGTGGTCCTACGCACGCCTGCACGCGGCCAGCGTACGCGTGTCGACCTCACTGGCATAGAAGAAGGTCTGTATCTCGTCCGTTGCGAAGGCGATGTGGAATCCTCTGCTCAACGCTTGATCGTGGTGAAGTGAGAGCCCAACCTGCCCGGACCAACGGCTACTTTCGCCCGCAATGGCGCACATCGTAGCCCCTTCGCTGCTCTCTGCCGACTTCGCAGAATTGGGCACCGCCGTAGATCTGATCGAGCGATCGGATGCCGGCTGGCACCACATCGACGTGATGGACGGGGTCTTCGTGCCCAACATCAGCTTCGGCCTGCCTGTAATCAAGAGCATACGCAAGCGCGCGCAGAAACCTTTCGATGTGCATCTGATGATCGTTCGGCCCGATCAGTTCATCACGGCTTTCCGCGATGCGGGTGCTGACATCCTTACCGTGCATTTCGAGGCATGCTCTCACCTGCACCGCAGCCTGCAAGCCATCAAGGCCGCAGGCATGAAGGCCGGTGTCGCCCTCAATCCGCATACGCCCGTGAGCATGCTCGAGGACGTGCTGGCCGATATCGATGTGGTCTGCATGATGAGTGTGAACCCTGGCTTTGGTGGCCAAAAGTTCATCGAACGCACCTACACCAAGGTCGCTGCATTGAAAGCGCTTCGCGAGAAGACCGGGTCCAAGGCACTGATCGAGATCGACGGTGGAGTGGGTGCGGAGAATGCCCGGAAACTACTTGAGGCCGGGGCCGATGTGCTTGTCGCTGGCAATAGCGTCTTCGGCGCTGCTGACCCCATAGCTGCCATTGCTGGCCTGGCCAGGGGGTAGGAATCTCCTCGATCCAACGCCCTTCATTCAAAGTTCGTCGATAGCCGCCTTGATCCCGACGAATAGGCTCTTTCTGTAAGGAACGGAGGCAGGTGTTGATGCGTAAGCAGCGACCAAACGATACGAATGCACCGTCGCCTGCTTATCCTCTACTGTCTCCTTGCCCTCCCCGGCAGGTTCCACAGTGCCTTCGCGCAGCACTCTGGCATTGGAATCAAAGGTGGTCTTCTGCTCAGCGATACACGCTCAGCGAAGCTCACCAGCAACACCATTCCGGGTGCCACGGCAGGGGCCTACTTCGCACTGCGCGCTGGCGACCGCTTGGAGGTGCAACCTGAACTCCTCCTGACTTCACTTGGTTCGGGATATACCCTGCCCGACGGTGAACGCGCAACGGTGCGCACGCTGTACATACAGATGCCCGTATGCGCGAAAGCATACGTCGGGAACACTTTCAACGCACAAGGCGGCATCCTCATGGGTCGATTGATGCTTGCACAGCAGGAAACACCCAATGGCACGGAGAAGGTGACCGACAGCTACAACAACTGGGATTATGGCTTCGTATTGGGCGTGGGCGCCGACCGATCACCGGACTAGACCTCGGCCTTCGCTATTACAATGGCTTGCGACCAGTGCTGGCTTCTGACGAAGTCTACTTCCCACGCAACCGATCGTACCAGCTCACGCTCGGCTACCGGATCGGGCGCTTGAAGCCGGTACACTTCGCGCGCAAGCGCGGCTGAACGCTCGCCTCGGGCCGGGTATCTTCGCCGCCGATGGCGAAACAGCCCATTATCGCGCTTCTCGGCGGAGGCCAGCTCGGCCGCATGTTCCTGGAGAACGCGTTGCGCTACAATGTGGAAGTGCAGGTCCTCGACCCCGATGCCGAGTGTCCTTGCGCCAAGATCGCCACCCGATTCTTGCAAGGCAGATTCGACGACCGTGATACCGTGCTCCGGTTCGCGAAGGATGCCGATGTCATAGGCATAGAGATAGAGCACGTCTCCGTGGAGGCCCTCGAAGAACTGAAGCAACAGGGCAAGACCGTGATCCCCGATCCGGCTGTGCTGCGCACCATCCAGGACAAAGGCCTGCAGAAGCAATTCTACCAAGACCACAGGATACCCACCGAGCATTTCGCATTGATAGAGGACCCTTCGAGGATCGGCGATCATCCTACGCTCCTGCCTGGCTTCTTGAAGTCGCGGACAGGCGGCTATGATGGCAAGGGCGTGATGCCGGTGAACGGCGTGCATGATATCACCGGAACCGTTAACGGCCCATGCGTGCTGGAGAAGAAGACGGAGATCGCGCTCGAACTGGCCGTGATCGTGGTGAGGAACACGAAAGGCGGTCATGCTGTGTACGATCCGGTGGAAATGGTCTTCGATCCGCGCTTCAACCTCGTGGACCATTTGCGAGCACCCGCGCGTATCGACGAGGCCACAAGGGAGGAAGCCAGAGCGCTTGCTACCAGCGTTGCCGATGCGTTCGGGGTACCTGGCCTGTACGCAGTGGAAATGTTCCTCGCCACAAGCGGCAAGCTGCTGGTGAACGAGACCGCACCTCGTGCGCACAACAGCGGTCATCATACCATTGAGGCATGCACGAGCAGCCAGTTCGATCAGTTGCTGCGTGTGTACATGGGCTGGCCGTTGGGCGATACCCGGTTGCGCGACAAGGCTGCCATGATCAACCTGGTAGGTGAAGGCGGTTCGGGACCGGTGAGCGTGAGGGGCCTTGATGATGCGCTGCGCATTCCCGGCACCTTCCTTCATCTTTACGGCAAGAAGGAGACCCGGACTGGAAGGAAGATGGGGCACGTGACCGTGATCGCATCGAACGATGATGAGCTGGATCGGGCCATCGCCCTTACCAAAGCGCAGTGCAAGGTGGTACCGACCGTAGGGGAACGAGCAACCGGATGATCGGCGGCATCATGATTCCAACAACGAACAACCCTCAACGATCATGGTAGGTATCATCATGGGAAGCCGAAGCGACCTGGAGGTCATGCGCGAGGCAGCGGACGTGCTCAAGGAATTGGGCGTGGCCTTCGAGCTGACCATCGTAAGCGCGCATCGCACGCCGGAACGGATGGTGCGATACGCCACCACCGCACGCGAGCGCGGCTTGCAGTGCATCATCGCCGGTGCCGGTGGTGCGGCTCACCTGCCGGGCATGGTCGCCAGCATGACCTCCCTGCCGGTGATCGGCGTTCCGATCAAGAGCCGCAACAGCATCGATGGCTGGGACAGCCTGCTGAGCATCGTGCAGATGCCCGGAGGCGTGCCGGTGGCGACCGTGGCGGTGAACGGAGCGCAGAACGCGGGCATCCTGGCAGCACAGATCCTGGGCACCAGCGATGGCGCTTTGGCCAACAAGCTCGATGCATACAAGAAGAGCCTCGGTGACAAGGTGGGCGAAGGGATCAGCGCCTTGAAGCAGCAGTTCCCGAACAGCTTCGACAAGTGAAGCATGCTTCCGGCTCCGCAGGGCGCTGCCATGTGATCCGGCTTCAACCGGGCGATGACGTGCGACGGACGCTGCGCGAGTGGGCCGAGACGAACAGCATCGACGCCGCTTCGATCACCAGCGCGGTCGGCAGCCTCACGCATGCCCACTTGCGCTACGCTAACCGGGCGGATGGGATCATGACCACCGCAGACCTCGAAGTGCTTTCGCTCAGCGGCACCATCAGCCAGCACGGCATGCACCTGCACTTGAGCGTAGGCGACCGCGATGGCAACATGCTCGGCGGCCACATGCTCGATGGCTGCCTGGTACGGACGACCCTGGAACTGACCGTGCAGGAGATCAACGGATTGCGGATGCTGCGGACCAGGGACGAGCAGAGCGGCTACGATGAGCTCGAACCGGAGGTGAAGTAGCCCTCACGGGACGATCTCCATCGTCGTCCTGCCCGGGATGATGTACGGATAGATCTCATCCACATCCTGGTTGCGAAGAGCAATGCAACCGAATGTCCAATCCTGGCCTGCGTCGATCCAATGGTCCATGCCCTCGGGCACACCGTGGATGCCGATCTCGCCGCCAATATCCTTGTCCACCGGGATGACGCCAGCCCGTTTGCGCTCCTTGTAGCGCCGGTAGCTCTCGGCGTTCGGGTAATCGACCCAGATGAACACATGCCACTGGTGCGGGCGGCGCTTGCTGCGGAAGGTGAAAGTGCCTTCGGGTGTCTTGCGATCGCCTTGGAAGAACTTGTCACCCACGGGTTTCTCTCCGAGTACGCATGGATAGGTCTTCAGTAGTGAATCGTTCACGAACACCTCGAAGCGCCGCTCGCTCTTGTCCACATGGAAGCGGATCGTCTTCGCGTCGAGATGGAGGGAATCGATGAGCACCGCCAACGGCCTGATAGCACCTAGTGGTGGATGGCTATCGACCGGAGCGACCCCGGGAAGTGGATCGGCCGAAGCACGGCCCTGGCAACTGGCCCAGAGCGGAAAAGCGGAAAGGAAGAGAACGATCGGATGGGAGCGCATGCGCGTTGGTGTTCCAACGCGAATGCACCCCCGATCCTTTCGTAACGCTACTCGATCACCATCGGAAAGATGACCTCGATGTCCGTCTCTCCTCCTGCGTTCGTGATGTCACCTCCACTTACACCCGTGCCGCTCTTGTCGGGTTGGTGGCGCAAGGTCACCTTCAACGTGCCCACGCTGGCGGCACCGGTGACGGCAGTGGTCTGCAGCCCGATCGGTCGACCATTGCCATCCGCATCCGCATAAGTGAAGGTGATGTTGGTACCCGTGGGCTGAAAGAAGAACTGGTGATCCACTCCTTCGTCGAGCACTTCGTTGCTGATGGTGTCCGCAGGGCTCGCTGTTTCGTTGAGCAGGATGATACTCACGTTGTAGTTCGCAGTGGCTTGCAGTGTGTCCAGGTCGAAGATGGGCGCTCCACCGCCATCGCCGTCGGCATCGGTGAAGCGCAGTTCCTTGTCACCAGCGCCAGTCAGACCATTGAAGGAGAGGATCATCGTGGTGATCACTTCCTCCTCGTTGCTGGGTGGCTGTGGGTTCAGCACATCCTCGTTCTTGTCCTTCTTGCAGCCAACGATCGCCGCAGCGATGAAGATCGCAAGGCTCATGTATTTCAAGTTCGTGTTCATAGTTGGGGGAATTGATCGGGATCGATCACGATCGATCCGTATGTTTTGGATTAGGCCGACGATCATCGGTCGTTGTGATCTTCTCCCTCATCGCTTTCCGAAGCTGTAACGGATCCAAAGCGTGAGGTCCGTGCCACGCGCGTCGGCGTAGTAACGGAAGCGGTCCATGTAGTCGCGGTAAGTGGTATTGAAGAGGTTGTTCGCTTGTAGCCCGATGCGCATTTCGTTCTTCCCAAGCGTGCGCGTTGCCGATGCGGAAAGGCCGATGAGGTTATAGGAGTCCGGTGGTAGAGTGAAGTCGAGGCCGACGGGTATGCGCGATTGCGCGAAGACCACCTGGCTCGTCGCAGCGCATTCGATCGCGCTCCACTTCCCCACTTGTGACAGCTCGAAAAGCAATGCGTTCTCCATGCGATCGCTCGGCATTTGGAAGAGCCATTCGTCCTGCGCGAGGTCCCGGCCGCGCACAAGGCTGGTGCGGTTGCGCAGGCTGAAGTGTTGCGCGAGCTTCAATTGAACTGTGGCATCCACGCCGTACAGGAACACATCGGTGGCTACGTACTGGAACACAGGGAAAGCGCCACGCACGGTAAGCTCCACCCCGTCCGGCCGCAGGTAGATATAGTGGTCGATGCGATCGGCGTAGAGAGTGAGATCGGTGCGCAAGCGACCACCGAACCAAAGGGCCTCCAGGTCGGCCGTCCCTTTCAACGATCGTTCGCTGCTGAGCGCGGCATCCCCGCGCTCGATGGCCGCAGCACCATGGTGCAATCCTTCGCTGTACAACTCGCTCACATGCGGCGGGCGATATGCCGAGCCCACGTTGAAACGCAACCGTACACTGTCCTTCACGCTCCAGTTCGCGCCAATGGTGAAAGCGCTGTTGGTGAAGCGATGTTGCGGAGTGATGAGAACATTGTCGAATGTGTACTTGGCCACATCGAGTTGTGTGGCTTCGATCCGCGCGCCGGCTTCCAACTCCACGTTCGGGGAAAGAGGCAGGTGCTCCAACAGGAACACGCCACCACTCTGTTTGCGGTAATTGGGCAACAGCGGACGGACACCCGTACCCGGTACGTTCACGTTCTCCTGGTACACGCCGCTCACACCCACCTTGCCGTGGATGTGTTTGCCTGCCCAGTGGTTCAGCACGGCATCGGCCGTGTGGGTGGTGAGAAAGAGATCAAGCGCAGGTATGTCACTACGGCCACCACGACGGATGTCATACTCTTGCCGGTCGTCCGCCTGGTAGCCGTAGGTGAGAACGATACGATCCCGTTCGCTGATGGCATAACCCCCGTCGGCCTTGATCAAGTGGTGCTGCACCTGCTGGCGCGGAGAGGCGATGGCGTAGGTGAAGTCGCCGACATACCAAGGCGTGCCGCTCTCTATCGCGTTGTTCAGGTCTGTGAGGTTGCCGATGTGCGAGGCGCGCAGGATACCGAGATCACGCGTGAAGTAGCTGTAGTACGCGCTCGCGTTCCACCGGTGATCGCGGTAACCCACCGACGCACTTGCCCCACCCTCGCGCACTCCGGTATTGCTCAGCACGTACCCAGGCGCTTCGCTATCGCCCAGATAACGGCCGCTTCCTTGTACGCGCCAGCCGAGCCCTGGAATTCCTCCAACACCCCCTTGAAGGAGCGCATTGCCACCAACTCCCCTGCTATTGAGCATGCCCATGCCGCGCACTTCGCCGGAGACACCTCGCTCACGCGGGAGTTCCACCGGCTCTGTTATGATCACCCCGCCCAGAGCATCGCTGCCGTATTGCACGCTCGCGGCGCCTTTCACCACGGTGATGCGGTCACTGCTCAACGGATCGAGGTTCGGCGCATGCTCGGTTCCCCATTGCTGGTCTTCTTGCCGTATGCCTTGGTTGAGCGTGAGGATCCGATTGCCGCTCAATCCGTGGATAACCGTCTTGCTGATGGTGGGTCCGCTCTGCAATGAGCTCACACCGGGGATACGCGCCAGCATTTCGCCCATGGAGCGACCCGCGTCCTTCTCCATGCTCGCCTTGTCCAACTCCTTGTTGGCCTGGCCCACATGCTCGTCCGGTCGCTGCTGGAGGACCTCGAATTCCTTCAATTCTTCGGCATGGTGCTCCAGCTTGATTTCCATCACCACGTCGTCCAGGAGCTGGATTGTCCGCATCACCGGGGCGCAACCGAGATGGCTCACGCGCACGATCAATGGCCCAGGGCATAGCTCTGCGAGCACGAAGCGACCCTCCTGATCCGCAACCGCTCCTTTACCAAGCGCAGGTACGTACACTTCAGCATACGACAACGGTTGCCGGTCGTGGTTGTCGATCACACGACCGCTGAGGACCAAGTCGCAGACGGGCTGGGCATGCGCCCATGCAGCAGCACAACAACAGAGAATGGGAAACAGCAACCGTAAGAAGCGAACAGGCATGCGAATGACATGGAAGGATGCATGGAAGCTGGCAGGGAGCCAGCAGGCAACGACGCCCCGCAGGGCCATAGCCTATGCGAACGGAGGACCGCGAAGCGGAAGGGAGATCCGGTAGCCCTTAGCCGGAGTGGCCAAGGAATTCGATTCGATCAGGCAGATGACCTCCGAAAGCCCGACCGGCGCGAGCCTGGGTATGCGATCGAAGACCGGAGCAAGCACGTGGCACAGAGGGCACACCGACACTACCTCAGGCGCGCCGTCACCATGCCGGTGGTCCGTCTGGTCCTCCGATGAACAATGGTGCGGGAGTCCGCGTTCCGCGATCGACGCACAGAAGATGACCGCGAACAGCGCAGCCCACCATCCATGCGTCTTCCCACCAAGCATGGCCCAAAGATAGCCTCCCCCAGCCCGCCGCTTGGATACATCACCGCCCCTTACTTTCGCCGCCTATGAACATCATCATGAAGCTTTTCGCACCGAGCTCCCTGCTCCTCTCCGCCGTAGTCGCCGCCTCCTTGGTTTGCGCTCCATTGCAAGCCCAGTGGAACCCCTATGACACGCAGGGCTATGGTTCGGTCTTCAGTGTTACCACCGGTCCAGGCGCCATCTACATGGTGAGCTATGGAAGCGGCGTCGTCAAGAGCGTGAACGGCGGCAGCACATGGGCACCTTCGAACAATGGCCTCCCCGGGCTCACCACCATCGAATCGGTCTACTACGACGGAACGGAGCTCTTCTGCGGCACCCATAGCGGCGTTTACAAGAGCGTGGATGCAGCAGCAACATGGACCCTTGCCAGCACGGGGCTACCGGCCAGTTCAGCATCAAACTGCGTGAAGAAGTTCTACCACTATAATGGGAGCATCTTCGCCATCTTCAGCGGGCAGATCGGCAGCGGCACCGGAGGCGTCTGGCGCAGCACGGATAACGGCGCGCAGTGGTATAGCGGCAACGGCGGGCTCAGCAGCAATATGAACGTGCATCAGGTAACGGCCATCAACGGCATCCTCTATACAACCACCAGCACCGGTATCCTTACCTCCTCCAACCTGGCCGTCACCTGGACCGCTTTCTCGAGCTCAGCTTTCTCCGCGTACTCCATCCAGGGTACGGCCTCTAGGATCGTGGCCATCACCACCTTCGGCTACCGCTATCGCGTCATGCAGCCGACCATGGGCAGCTGGGTGGATGCCACAGGCGATCCATCCAACCCCACTGGCGGCCAACTGATCCTTTACGATGGGAAATACTGGGCGATATCGGGCACAGGCGAAGTCACGCGTTCCACGGACAATGGTGCCACCTACTCGCAATATGAGACCGGCTTGCTTGGCGCGGATGTGATCACCCAATACTGTTTCCATGCGAGCGGCACCACCTTGTACCTGGGTGCGTTGAGCAACCTTTACGGAACACCTGGCACCACCACAGAGGTGGGTGAGGCAACTGGATCGCGTGTGCTACCGATGCCCTACCCGACACTGTTCAGCGAAGCCTTCACCGTCGACCTTAGCGAACAAGGTGCCGGCAGGGATCTGCTGCTCTTGGATGCTTCCGGCCGCGAAGTGGAGCACCGCAGGGACTTGCCAGCGGCGCCGGTGCGTTTCGAGCGTGGCGTGCTTCCTTCAGGTGCGTACAGAGTGTTCCTCATCGATCGATCGAAGAGCACGCGGTTCCCGTTGGGGACTGTCATCGCGCAATAGCGAACGGGACTTCCTCATAAGTTTTCCGGGCAACCTCTTCAGGCAATTCCGGGTCGGCTATATTGTGATCGCTCCTGCCCGTCCATGTCCCTGTTGAAGACTGCTTTCCTCTCATCGGCGATCCTTGTTGCAACGGGCGCCTTCGCGCAGCCATGCTTGGTGGGATACACGCTCACGGCAAGCACACCACCGGTGAACGGCACTTACCCCTGCGGGCAAACGGTGACCTTCTGCCTGACGATCTCCTCGTGGAACACCACCAACGCCAATTGGTTCCATGGCGTGGTGGCCAACTTCGGCCCCGGTTGGGATATGGCGACGCTCACTCCCGGTGCCCCGCCAGCTCCTTGCGGCACGGGCGGAGGAACATGGGGGTGGTACGCCAGTGTGCAAGGCACAGCGGGCACCGCACTCGGACCGCAGGGCCCCGGATTCTTCTACGACCTCAACAACGACGGCAACGCTGGGAACAACTTCGGCGACTTCTGCACCGGACCTTGGACCTTTTGCTGGACGATCAGCGTGCTGAGCGGACCCGCATGCGTGAATGGGCTTGGCCTGGGCGTCTCAGTGAACACCTTCGGAGATAGCGAGACCGGCTCCTGGGGCAGTTCGGGCTGTACCGGTGATGCGATCGCGCTCTCGCAACCAGCTGTCATACAATCCTGCGCCGCGAACGCGGGCGTGGGAGGTCCATTGGCTTTGTGCAGCACTTCGCCACCCGTGGCACTGTTCGGCATGCTGGGCAGCAACCCCGATATCGGTGGCGCCTGGACCGATCCGAGCGGTGCTCCGCATACCGGATCGCTCGATCCCGCACTGGACCCACCGGGCAACTACACCTACACCGTAGGCACTCTGGTGCCCCCATGCTCGTCCTCCTCTGTGGTCGCCGTGAGCATATCCACGCCACCCGACGCGGGCGTGGATGGGAGCTTGACGCTTTGCGCGTCGTCCGCCCCCAACGTTCTCTTCACATCACTGGGCGGGACCCCTGACGCTGGCGGCACATGGAACGGACCCGGAGGATTATCATCCGGCATCTTCGATCCATCGCTCGCCGTGCCAGGGGCGTACGTGTATACGGTGGCAGGTACGGCACCATGCGTGAATGCAAGTGCGACCGTCATGGTGAACGTGAATGCATCGCCGAACGCGGGCAGTAATGGCGTCCTCACCGTATGCTCGAATATGCCACCCGTGATGCTGGCGAATTCGCTCGGTGGCGCCCCTAGTGTGAACGGTACTTGGACCGACCCTAACAATGCTGCATTCGCTGGCATCTATGTACCCGGAACAAGCGCACCTGGCGCCTACACCTACACGGTCATCGGTACCGCCCCCTGCCCCAATAGCAGCGCAACGGTCACTGTTGCCCAGAACACTGCACCCAACGCAGGCAATGATGCAGCCGCGATCCTCTGCAGTTCGAGCGGAACGACAACGCTTACAACCTTGCTCAATGGCAGCCCTCAACCAGGCGGCATCTGGACGGATCCCAGTGGCGCGGTCGCGTCGAACTTCTTCGATCCCAGTTCCGGTTCCACAGGACCATACACATATACCGTTAGCGGAACAGCGCCATGCGTTGATGCGCAGGCCATCCTGGATCTCGTGATCACATTGCAGCCCGATGCAGGTACCAGCTCGGTTCTGAATCTCTGCACAGCATCGGCACCTGTCGATCTCTTCGCAGCACTGGGCGGCACGCCCGATGGGGGCGGCGCATGGACCGATGCGATTGGCGCGCCGGTTTCTTCCCTCTTCAACCCGGCGGTCTCCGGATCGGGTACCTTCACCTATACCGTTGACGCTGTGGCGCCGTGCCTGAATGCGACGGCCACGGTCGACGTGAACGTGAGCGCGCAGCCATCGGCCGGGACGAATGCCTTGCTAACAGTCTGCAGCACCGGCCCTGCCGCATCGCTCTTTACGCAACTCGGTCCGCTGGCCCAACCTGGCGGCACATGGAGCGATCCGAACGGCGCGTTGTCCAACGGAAGCTTCGCACCGGGAACTTCACTGGATGGCACCTATACCTACACGATCACCGGCGTGGCTCCTTGTCCCGATGCCAGCGCAACCGTTGACGTTAGCACGACCTCTGCGGCCGATCCCGGAATCGGGCTTCCCTTGGACCTTTGCAGCAGCGGACCGGTCGCCAACCTGAGCGCCTCGCTCGGTGGTACACCGGGTGCGGGCGGCACATGGACCACACCTACAGGCGGCGCATCCAATGGAACCATCAATCCGGCGACCGCGGCTTCAGGGCCTTATACCTACACCATTGCTGCCAACGGGCCTTGTCCCGCTGCGAGCACGTCTGTCGCAGTTGCGATTACAGCCCAACCCAGTGCAGGCACCAATGGCGCAGCACAACTCTGTAGCACCGCTCCTGCGGCCTATTCGCTCATCAACGGTCTTGGTGGCACACCAGCAGCCAACGGCGCCTGGACCGCGCCGAACGGAAGCCCGCATGCACCCACCTTCGCTGCCGGGACCGATGCACCCGGCGCATACACGTACACGGTAAGCGCGCCGCCACCCTGCGTTTCGGTATCGAGCACCGTGGTCATGGGCGTCGTTCAAGCCGCCAATGCGGGCACGGGTGGAAGCGTTTCGCTCTGCGAGAACGATGCGGCGGTGGACCCCTTCTTGTGGCTTGCGGGATCGCCTAACGCTGGCGGCACGTGGACGGCACCAGGCGGTGCAACGATCACGAGCATCGATCCCACAGCGGCCTCATCGGGTGTCTACTTGTACACGGTGGTGGGCACAGCCCCATGCCCCGACGCGCAGGCTGCGATGGATGTAACGATCGACCCGCTGCCCAACGCTGGGACAGACAGCAACGTGGACCTCTGCGCCGATGCCGGAGCACAGAACCTCTTCGTGCTCCTCGCAGGTGCGCAGCCCGGTGGAAGCTGGAGCGGCCCATCGGGCGCAGCGAGCAGTGTTTTCCAGCCCGGTGTGCATACGCCCGGCACATACACATACACGGTGAGCGGGAACGGTGCATGCACAAGCGAAACGGATGACGCTACTGTGGATGTGAGCGTGCTCCCGGTGCCCGTGCCATCCTTCAGCCTCGACAGCGCTGCTGGATGCGTGCCGCACATGGTGGTATTCACCAATAATGATCCAGCAGGCACAGCCACTGCACAGTGGAGCTTCGGCGATGGCGCGGCGAGCAACGGCATCACTGGCGTGCAGCATAGCTACACCGCAGGCGGCAACTACGACGTAACGCTTCAGGTGACCAACGCTAACGGCTGTACGGGGGCGGTCACCATGGCCGGTGCAGTAACGGTGTCCGATGGACCGGACGCTTTGTTCTATGCGCTGCCGCAGCGTGTGAGCGTGAACAACCCTGTTACGCAGGTCACGCATCTCGCTGTTGATGGCATCAGCTACAACTGGACCTTGGACAGTTCCGTGATCGATACCAGCGGCAACTTCTCCTGGACTTTCTCCCCTGCCGTGGTGGGCTATCATCCGATCTGCCTCACCGCAACCGACGCCCTCGGCTGCGAGAACACCTATTGCACCGAAGTCCTCGTGGATGATGACCTCACCATCTATGTCCCCAACGCCTTCACGCCCAACGGCGATGATGATAACGACAGCTTCCGTCCCTCGGTCATCGGTGTGGAGAAGGATTGGTACCGCTTCATGATCTTCGATCGATGGGGGCTGCTCGTATTCAGCACCACCGACCCGTATGAAGCATGGAACGGCGGATTCGGCAATGCAGGCGAAGTGCTGCCCGATGGCGTGTACGTGTGGACCCTGAAAGCCAAAGACCAGTTCACGCCGGAGAAAGCCGACCTGATCGGCACGGTGACCCTGTGGAAATGAAAAGGGCCGCCACAAGGGCGACCCTCTCCGGCCAACATGGGCCCGTCATTCCTTGACGAGCCTTGCTTGCGCCAGCGGTCTGCCTTCCGCATCCAGCGCAAATACAGTGTACACGCCCGTTGCCAGATGATCGATGGCGATACGGTCCCGGGCATTCGTTCGCAGGACCACCTCGCCCGCGATGCTGTGCATGATGATCATGCGCACATTCGGATCCGTGCAGACCACATTCACCATCTCGCTCGCAGGATTGGGCATGAGGGCTATGACGGTCTGATCGATCATGTCCTGCAGCCCCGAGGAGATGTCGCACACATCACCTACGCCATTCCCATCGGCATCGGTCTGGTCGGGATTCGCTATCCAAACGCAGTTGTCGCAATAGTCGCCCACACCATCACCATCGAAATCGGCCTGGCTCGGATTGAAGACCGTGCTGCAGTTGTCCTCGCACGCGAGCCATCCATCGCTATCCGCGTCGGCGTTCGGCTCGATGCCCGTATTGCCTCCGGAACAGATGCCGCATGCATCGAGCGTTGCACTGCCTCCAGGGACGCCTGCGCAGTCGGCAAGATCAAGCGCGCCTACGCATTGGCACTGCTCGGTCCATGTGTCGTTGTTGGTGAACGGATTGCCATCATTGCATGCCGTGCCGGGCAATGCAGTACCATTCGCAACACCAAGGCAATCGAAGACCACCGCCGTGCCCGCGCACTGGCAGTTGGCGTTCCACATATCGTTGATGGTGTTCGCGTTGTTGTCGTTGCAGGCGGTACCCGGCAGTGCCGCTCCACCCGGCGTGCCCAAGCAGTCGAGGGTCTGACCTACGCACTGGCAGTTTGCATTCCATGTGTCGTTGCCTGTTGATGCATTGCCATCATTGCATGCCGTGCCGGGCAATGCAGTGCCGTTCGCAACACCAAGGCAATCGAAGACCACCGCCGTGCCCGCGCACTGGCAGTTGGCGCTCCACATATCGTTGATGGTGTTCGCGTTGTTGTCGTTGCACGCGGTGCCGGGCAATGCCGTTCCACCCGGTGTGCCCAGGCAGTCGAGGGCTTGGCCTACGCACTGGCAGTTTGCATTCCATGTGTCGTTGCCTGTTGATGCATTGCCATCGTTGCATGCCGTGCCGGGCAATGCAGTGCCGTTCGCAACACCAAGGCAATCGAAGACCACTGCTGTGCCCGCGCACTGGCAGTTGGCGTTCCACACATCGTTGATCGTATTCGCGTTGTTGTCGTTGCAGGCGGTACCCGGCAGTGCCGCTCCACCCGGCGTGCCCAAGCAGTCGAGGGGCTGACCTACGCACTGGCAGTTTGCATTCCATGTGTCGTTGCCTGTTGATGCATTGCCATCATTGCACGCCGTGCCGGGCAATGCAGTGCCGTTCGCAACACCAAGGCAGTCGAATACCACCGCGGTGCCTGCGCACTGGCAGTTGGCGCTCCACACATCGTTGATCGTGTTCGCGTTGTTGTCGTTGCACGCGGTGCCGGGCAGTGCCGTTCCACCCGGTGTGCCCAAGCAGTCGAGGGTCTGACCTACGCACTGGCAGTTAGCATTCCATGTGTCGTTGCCTGTTGATGCATTGCCATCGTTGCACGCCGTGCCGGGCAGTGCCGTACCGTTCGCAACACCCAGGCAATCGAAGACCACCGCCGTGCCTGCGCACTGGCAGCTGGCGTTCCACATATCGTTGATGGTGTTCGCGTTGTTGTCGTCGCAGGCCGTGCCCGGCAGCGCAGTGCCGTTCGCAACTCCAAGGCAATCGAAGACCACCGCCGTGCCCGCGCACTGGCAGTTGGCGTTCCACATATCGTTGATGGTGTTCGCGTTGTTGTCGTTGCACGCGGTGCCGGGCAGTGCCGTTCCACCCGCTGTGCCCAAGCAGTCGAGGGTCTGACCTACGCACTGGCAGTTAGCATTCCATGTGTCGTTGCCTGTTGATGCATTGCCATCATTGCATGCTGTGCCGGGCAGTGCTGTCCCGTTCGCAACACCAAGGCAATCGAAGACCACCGCCGTGCCTGCGCACTGGCAGTTGGCGTTCCATACATCGTTGATCGTATTCGCGTTGTTGTCGTTGCACGCGGTGCCCGGCAGTGCCGTTCCACCCGGCGTGCCCAAGCAGTCGAGGGGCTGACCTACGCACTGGCAGTTTGCATTCCATGTGTCGTTGCCCGTTGATGCATTGCCATCGTTGCATGCCGTGCCGGGCAGTGCCGTACCGTTCGCAACTCCCAAGGCAATCGAAGACCACCGCCGTGCCTGCGCACTGGCAGTTGGCGTTCCACATCGTTGATGGTGTTCGCGTTGTTGTCGTTGCAGGCGGTACCGGGCAGCGCAGTGCCACTCGGCGACCCAAGCAATCGAGCGGCGTGCCCGCGCCTGGCGTTGGCGCTCCCTCATTCGTTGCCTGGTGTTCGCGTTGTTGTCGTTGCGGCGGCGTGCCGTTCCACCCGGTGTGCCCAGGCAGTCCAGGGCTTGGCCCACGCACTGACAGTTCGCATTCCACGTATCGTTGCCGGTGGAAGCATTGCCATCGTTGCACGCGGTTCCCGGAAGAGCCGTGCCGTTCGCTACACCCAGGCAATCGAAGATGACGGGTGTTCCCGCGCAAGCACAGTTCGCGCTCCACACATCGTTGGTGGTGTTCGCATTGTTGTCATTGCACGCCCCGCCGGGCAGTGCAGTGCCGTTCGCAACTCCCAGGCAATCGAAGACCACCGCCGTGCCTGCGCACTGGCAGTTGGCGTTCCATACATCGTTGATGGTGTTCGCGTTGTTGTCGTTGCACGCGGTGCCGGGCAGTGCTGCTCCACCCGGTGTGCCCAAGCAGTCGAGGGGCTGACCTGCGCACTGGCAGTTAGCATTCCATGTGTCGTTGCCTGTTGCTGCATTGCCATCATTGCATGCCGTGCCGGGCAGTGCCGTTCCACCCGGTGTGCCCACGCAGTCGAGGGCTTCCATGGTGCGCTTGTTCGGATCCGTTCGGGCCGCAGGTTGGGGCAATTGTCAAGCGCAGTTGCAGATCCCGTCGCCATCGGTGTCGCCGCTGGGCGTGCCTGCGCACTGGCAACTGGCGTTGATCACATCGTTGGTGGTGCAAACATTGCCGTCATTGCACGCGCTGCCGATCTGGCCCGCGAGGTTGGGGCAGTTGTCCTGCGCATTGCAGATGCCGTCGCCATCGGTGTCGCCGCTGGGCGTGCCTGCGCACTGGCAACTGGCGTTGATCACATCATTCGTTGTGCAAGCGTTGCCGTCGTTGCACGCGCTGCCGATCTGGCCCGCGATGTTGGGGCAGTTGTCCTGCGCAGTTGCGGATACCGTCGCCATCAGTGTCGCCGCTGGGCGTGCCCACGCATTGGCAGCTGGCGTTGATCACATCATTCGTTGTGCAAGCGTTGCCGTCGTTGCACGCGCTGCCGATCTGGCCCGCGATGTTGGGGCAGTTGTCCTGCGCATTGCAGATGCCGTCGCCATCGGTGTCGCCGCTGGGCGTGCCTGCGCACTGGCAACTGGCGTTCCACACATCACCCGTGGGGCAGGCATTGTTGTCATTGCAGGCCGTACCTGGCAATGCGCTTCCGCCAGGAACACCAAGGCAATCGTTCGTAACAGCCCCGGCGGATGTGCCGATGGCCCCTAACGAAAGATTGAGGTAGCTGCCGCTGGTGTTCGTCTCGAGCTTCACCGCACGCACCATGTAGTCACGGCCGGCAACGAAAGGGATTGCTGCATTGAGGTAGGTCGTTCCCGACACCGGAGAATTGGTCAAGCGCGTAATGGCGCCTGTCGCCGCATCGAATATGTACAAGTGGTAGCCCGCGAGGCCGCTCTCTGTGGAGGCCGTCCACGCGAACGAAGCGATGCCTGAATTGCTGGTGATGCTCAGGTTGGTCGGCGGCGCGATCATCTTCATCCGAAGCGCAGGGTCGCCCATGAGGCCGAGATGGGTTCGGCCGATGGAACCCTGCCAGCCATCAGTGAGCGGCGTGTACAAGGAGGAGTTGTTCATGCTCACGAGCGTGCTATAGCCGATGTTGTCCCCTAGGCCCATGTGGTGGAAATACCACGCGGGGATCGCGGCCCAGCAATTCGTGAGCGTTTGGCCGACTGCAAGAGGCGCCCGCAGGTAGTTGTTGCGGTTGTCCCAATCGCCGAAGTAGCTGCCGAATGACATGTTGAAGACAGCGCCGGGCGTGGTGGTGGCGAAGCTCTGGGTCGTGCCCACGCCATCGGCACCGTTGTAGGTGAGGATACCTGCATCCGTGGCCTGCAAGCCGCCACCGCTGCTGTACGTCCACAAGTAGCTCTGGCTGTTCACAAGGAGGTAGTAGTCCGTACCGTTCTGGTTCGCGTTGGTGATGTTGGACGGTCCCACCAGTGGAGCCATGGCGCGCCAACCACTGGCGGCGAGCGGATTGCTCACCCATTGGAGGTTGTCGAACATAAGCCCGCGGACCTGGGGACTCCAGCCTTTGATCTTGTAGTCGTGTGCCCTGTTCAAGTACGCCCGGGTGAGTTCCGTAGCATTCGTCGCAAAGGCTGGAAGGTCGCTGAGATCGACGCGACCAACTTGCAATTCAACGTCGTTGGGGAAGTTGCTCTGGTCGAACTTGCCGTCGCCGGGGGTGTTGCGGTTCGCAGGACGTGCCGATCCATTGTTGTTCACGCTATTGTCCGTCCAGGTACCGTTAAGCTCGCCGTAGTAGCCATCGGTAGGCCATGCCCCAAGGTGTTCGCTGTGACCATCGGGATTGATGTTGCCCGAGTAAGGGACCGGCACATGGCCCACGATGTACACCGCCTTCACGTTCGTTGGGTCGGCGTTGTAGTGGCCGATGACCGTATTTCGAATGCTGGTCACCGATGCCGCCGGGCTCACATCACTGCGTACCACCGACCATCCATCAGCACGCAGGTCATACTGCAATTGGTTCAGCTCTGCGGTGAGCGATCCTGCTATCGTATTGTCCACAAGAAGTACCAGTTTCCCGCGATAGTCCGGTATCGGGACATCGATCCCGGATGCGATGTAGCCGGTACCCGTGGTCCCGTTGGCCACCCGCACCACTTTGTACTCATAAGCGGTCCCTACGACAACCGTGTTGTCGGTATAGCTGAGCGCCGCAGCAGCAGGCGTGGCCAGCACGGCGCCCCAGCTGGTTGCTGATCGCAGTTTGCGGTAGATGGTGATGCTGGTGGTGCTCGCCAGCGTGGTCCATGCCAGGGTGATGGCCGGTGGCGATGATTGCACCGTTGCGCTCAATTGCACCGAAGCCCTTTGGGAGCTGGTTTGAGCAACGCCTGTGAAGGCGATCAGGAATGCGATGGACGCGGTAAGGAGCCTTTGCATGGGATCGTCATGTTGGCGGCCGCCCCTATCGGATCCCCTTGCTCAGGGCTGATGAAGTGCGAGGCAGTCGAGCATCATCGGGCACCCGGTTGGATCGGCCGGGCCTTGTAGCGCACGCGAACGCCTGCGGGTTACATGCGCAATCGGTCGAATTCCTGGTCACCGGTACGAGGACAGTTGAAAGGGCGACGAGTGCCCGGCCCACTACGACATGCAGTCGAAGCGATCAGTAACGGACCACGCGCGCACGTCCGAGCCCACGCTGCGCGGCATCGATCACCACAAGCGTGTAGCTGCCCTGGGCCAGCATATGCAGATCGATGGTGGGCTTGAAGCCAGTGCGATGCACGAGCGTTCCAACGGCATTGAAGAGCAGCACCTCTCGCGCTGTCGGCATGTCGGTGCCGAACCGCAACAAGCCGAGCGTCGGGTTGGGATGCACGATCACGTTCACCGGGCCTCCGACTTCTTCGATACCGATGCCTTCGCAGGCGTTGCCAACACCATCGCCATCATCATCGGCCTGGTCGGGGTTGGGAACCCACGTGCAATTGTCGCAGAGGTTGCCGACGCCATCATCGTCGAAATCGAGCTGGTTGGGATTGGCCAGATCGATGCAGTTGTCGTCGCAGTCGAGGATAAGGTCGCCGTCCTGGTCGGGGTTGGGTTGCACACCGGTGGTGCCGCCCGCGCAATTGCCGCATCCATCGAAGAATGCACTGCCATTGATCACGCCAGCGCAGTCAAGCGGTTGTCCGATGCATTGGCAGGCAGCGTTCCACGCATCCTGCACAGTGCCCGCGTTGCCATCGTCGCACAGGGTGCCGGGCAGGGCGTTGCCGCCCGCGACTCCAGCGCAATCGTACGCCTCGCCCACGCACTGGCATCCGATGCTCCATTCGTCGTTGCCGGTATCGGGGTTGTCATCATCGCAGGGCGATCCTGTGAGCGCCGCTCCGCCGGGCACCCCCAAGCAGTCGATCAAGAGACCCGCGCATTCGCAGTTCGTGTTCCAAGTATCGCTTCCGGTCAGCGGGTCGCCATCGTCGCATACCACTCCGGGCAGCGAACCGCCGCCGGGCACACCGTTGCAATCGGGCACCAGCCCCACGCAGTCGCAGCCAGCGGACCAGGTATCCTGCACGGTGAGTGGATCGCCGTCGTCGCATGGTGTTCCCTCCAATGCACCGCCCCCGGGCACGCCAGCGCAGTCGATGAACAGGCCCGCGCAGTTGCAGGCGCTGGTCCACACGTCGTTGCCAGTGAATGGGTCATTATCATCGCATGGCGTTCCCACCAAGGCGCTTCCACCGGGAATGCCGAGGCAATCGAGCAGCAGGCCCTGGCAAGTGCAGTCAACCGTCCATGCATCGCTGCCCGTTAGCGGATCGCCGTCATCGCAACCCGATCCCGTGAGCGAGTTGCCCCCAGCTACCCCTTCGCAATCGATGAGGAGTCCGACGCATTCGCATGCAATGCTCCAGCGATCGTCGCCAGTGAGCGCTTCACCGTCATCGCAAGGTGCTCCTGGCAGGGCAGGGCCGCCCGGTACGCCCATGCAATCGATCAACTGCCCTTCGCAGGTGCATTCGCTTGTCCAGCTATCGGATCCAGTCAATGGATCGCCATCATCGCAGGCCGTCCCGGGCAACGCAGGTCCGCCGATCACGCCTTCGCAATCGATGGCCAGGCCCAAGCATGTGCAACTGGTCGTCCATGCATCGTTGCCTGTGCCGGGATCGCCATCATCGCAAGGCGTACCAACGGCAGCGCTGCCTCCTGGAATGCCCATGCAGTCCAACGGCAGGCCTGTGCATGCGCAATCGATCGCCCAAGTATCTGCTCCAGTGGTGGCATCACCATCATCGCATGCAGTGCCCGGCAGAGCGCTCCCGCCGATGGTGCCTTCGCAATCGATCAATGCACCGGCACAAACGCAGTCGCTGCCGTAAGCATCATTGCCTGTCGCGTCATCTCCATCATCGCAAGGCGATCCGGGAACCGAGGTTCCTCCGGGGACACCCGCGCAGTCGATGGGCAGGCCGGCACACGCGCAAGCGATCGTCCATGCATCATTGCCGGTGGTCGCGTCGCCATCGTCGCACGGCGTCCCAGGAAGCGCCGTGCCGCCCAGCGTGCCCTCGCAATCGAGACCTGATGGGGTTCCTGAACACTGGCAATCAACATCGAGAACATCATTGACCGTGAGCGCAAGCCCATCATCGCATGCACTGCCCGGCAACACGCTTCCGCCGGGCACACCGATGCAATCGATCAATTGACCAGCGCAGCTGCAATTGCTGTCCCAGAGATCGTTGCCAGTGCCAGGATCGCCATCGTTGCAAGGCGTGCCCGGCAAAGCGGTTCCACCCGGCGTTCCAGCGCAATCGATCGACTGTCCCAGGCAAGTGCATTGTGCAGTCCACGCATCGTTACCGGTGAGCGGATCGCCATCATCGCACGCTGTACCGGGCAGGGCCGCTCCTCCAACAACGCCCAGGCAGTCCACTTGCACTCCATCGCAGTCGCAGGAAGCAGACCATGCATCGTTCACCGTTCCGGCCATTCCGTCATCGCATGGTGTCCCCGGAAGTGCCGTTCCACCGGGAACGTGCAGGCAGTCCAAGGGAAGTCCCGTGCAGATGCAATCGACTCCCCATGTATCAGCTCCGGTTTGCGGATCACCGTCGTCGCAAACAGCGCCTGGAATGGCAGAGCCCCTGGAACGCCCGCGCAATCCAGCGGAAACCCGGCGCAGATGCAATCGATCCCCCACGTGTCATTGCCAGTGGTTGCGTTGCCGTCATCGCAAGATGCACCGGGCATGGCCGGACCTCCGCTCACTCCCTGGCAATCGAGTGGTGGCAGGGCATAGGAAACGCAAAGCTGCGCAGCACGCGATGGGTTCTGGTCCCAGCTCCAAGATGTACGCCTGCCCACGCCTTCGACGAAGACCGCCACGCTGTTCCCTTCGGACCAACCCGGACGATCGATCACTTGCTGCAAGATAGAGGCGAGGTTGGGCGTGCGTTGGGCAGCGGTTGCCACGTTGGCTGTGCTCCACAGCGCAGGCGACCAAGCGATGGCCGCCGTCCTCGGGCGAGCGCTGTAGTTGAATGGATTCCAACCCAGCGTTGGCGCATCGTCCGCAGCCTGCATGGTCACTTGCAACGAGCAGGGATTGATGCTGGTGGTGCCGCGCGATGTGAATTGCACATACGCGCTAACGATAGTGGATCCAGGTGGGATATCGACGTCCAGATAGTGCAGTGCCGCTATCTGGTTGCCGCGCCATGGATTGCTCTCGCTATCGAACACTGGATCCAACGCGCCGGTGTTGTTGTAGATGTTGCCGTTCTCGGCTTGTTCGCCGTCAGGGTTCGTTGGGCCCTGAAGGAGGAAGCAAGTAGTAACATCGACGCACGCATTATTGCCGCCGCATACTCCGCATTGGTCGATGACCGCGCCTCCGCCCGGCACGCCGTTGCAGTCGATGGGAAGCCCTGCGCACTGGCAGATGGTATTCCAAGTGTCGTTGCCTGTTGATGGGTTGCCGTCGTCGCAGGGTGTTCCCGGCAACGCGCTTCCGTTGGGAATGCCCTGGCAATCCACAGGGGTTCCCGCGCATATGCAGGTGGGCGTCCATGCATCGTTCACGGTTAACGCATTCCCATCGTTGCACGGATTGCCGGGGAGCGCATTTCCGCCAGCCGCACCAAGGCAGTCGATGATCTGTCCCACGCACTGGCAGTTCGCTGACCAGGTGTCGTTGCCGGTAGTTGCGTTGCCATCATTGCAGGTTGTTCCGGGCAATGCGCTTCCACCGGCCACACCGAGGCAATCGACCGCCTGGCCCGAGCACGCGCAATTGGGACCGATCACGTCATTGATGGTTCCGCTATTGCCATCGTTGCATGGTGTACCAGGTTCGGGATTGCCGCAACCGCATTGGCCGGGCGCGGTCTTGTTCGCATCGTTCGGACAGCCGTCCTGCGCGTTGCAAACCCCATCGCCATCGCTATCGGGGCTCAACGTGCCTGTGCATTGGCACGTGGCGTTCCACGTATCGCCGGTCGTGCAGGCATTGCCATCATTGCATGCCGTACCCGGAACAGCAGTGCCGCCGATCACGCCCAGGCAATCCGTGATCACCGTATTGAGCGTCAGTTGTCCGAAGGAACCAAGGCTGAGATTGTAATAGCTGCCGCTGAAGGATACCTGCAGCTTCAAGGCACGCACCATGTAGCGCACTACTCCGCTGAGGCCTGTGGTGTTGTCCGTGAAGCTGGTGCCTGCCACCACCGAGGTGGTGCGACGCTCCCAGGCCTGCGTGCCATTGTTGAAGCGATAGACATGGTATCCCGCGAGGCCGGTCTCCGGCGATGGCGACCACGTGACCGTGGTGGCAGCTCCGTTCGCCGATGAAGCTTGAACGTTAGAGGGCGGGGCAACCACGTGCATGCGCAACGAGGGATCGCCCATGAGGGCGATATGCACGCGGCCCGGGCTCGGATTGGCCGGTTCGTAGTGGCCATTGCCGTTGTTCTGCGTCAGCGTGGTGGCGTAACCGATGGTCTCGCCCAAGCCCATGTGGTGGAAATACCAGTTGGGATAGCCCGCCCAGAAATTGGTGAGGGTGCGGCCTGATGCGAGCGCGGCGCGGAGGAAGTTGTCGCTATAGTCCCAGTCGCCGAAATAGCTGCCGAAGAGGATGGTGAAAACGCCCTGCGGATTGCTGCTGGCGAACTGCGCGGTATTGCCAACGCCGTTCGCACTGTTCCACCAGCCACCACCGCACCCATAGCTCCACAGGTGGGTCTGGGCGCCCAGGTTGGTGAAATAGTCTCCCGCGATGGTATTGTTCGGATGCACCAGCGGCCCGAATCCTCTCCACGCGTTCTGCGAGAAGGCGTCGCTGTATCCGGTGAAATTGTCGTCCACCACGGCCCGGTCCTGCGCGGTGAATTGCTTCACCTTCCACTGGTGCAGCTTCGTGAGGTAGTTGCCCAACAGCGTCGTTGCGTTCTGCGAGAATGCCGGCAGGTCGTTGAAATCCACGCGGCCCACGGCCAGCTCCACCGCAGTAGGTATCACCGTCTGGTCGAACTTGCCGTCGCCGGGCACGTTGTGGTTGCGCGCCCAGCTCGCGCTGGTGCTGTTCACGGAGTTGTCCGTCCAGGACCCGTTCATCTCACCGTAGTACACGTCGGCGCTCCACGCTCCATAGTGCTCGCCGTGGCCGTCGGGGGCGAGATTGCCGCTCATGGGCACCGGCACATGACCGATGATGAGCACAGCTTTGGTTTCCGCTGGGGCAGCGTTGTAGTCAGCCGTCACCAGTGACTTGATGGAGGTGACCGAGGCGGTCGGGCTCACGTCATGCCGGATCACCTTCCAGCCATCTCCTTCGAGGTCCTGCTCCAGCAGCGTCAATGCCGCCGAGAGCGTTGCGGTGAAAGTGTTGTCGACCAGGAGCACGAGACGGCCCCTGTTCTCCACCATGGCCACTTCGATGCCAGCATTCACATATCCGTAGCCCTGCCCCAGGTTGCTGGTGGTGCGAACGACCTTGTATTCGTACGACGTGTTCAAGGCCACGGTGTTGTCCACGTACTGCGTTGCCGTGGCACCTGGTGTACTGATCGCTGCTCCCCAAGAGGTCGCGCCCTTCAACTTGCGATATACAGTGTAGCCGGTGACGTTGGTGTGCGTCAACCAATTGAGCGTGATCTGCGGGGGGGTGCTCTGGACTGCCGCCCACAAGCGCACCGATCGATTTTGGCCGTAGGTCTGAGCGACCACCGGAACCACCACCCCCAGCGCCAAAGGCAGGAGGAGCGTGTGGAGCATCGATCGCATGGCTCGAAAAAGGTCGCCAAATATAGACCAGTGCAGTTTCCGTAGAATTCGCCATCGACGACGTTACTTCGACCTACATCAGCAAGTGCCCGACCTATGCGATCCCGCTCTCGACGAAAGCTGCTTTAGAGGAAGGGTAGCAAAGGGCCGTGGCTACCTTCGGCCCGCTGCAACGAAGCTTGGGAACCTAAGCCCCGCACCACCCGTTGCAAGGCACCGTCGATTCCATGCCCGTACCGCTCGCTCTTCCGATCCGCACACCGGCGAAGGAGGGTTTGTTGCTGTTGCGGGCCGGTCTTTCATGCCAATGAACCACACCATGCCCGGTACGCCCTCTTCGCCAGTGAACCTCTTCGACCTTCTCCGACGCTCTTTCACGAACCATGCAAAAGAGGTGGCGCTCATCTCCGACGCTGGTGAACTCACCTACGCCGAACTGTCCCAACGATCGTCGGCACTAGCCGCACGACTTGGACCGAACGATGTGATTCCCGGAACAACCGTCGGCCTATGCCTCGAACGCTCTCCTGAACTGATCATCAGCGTGCTCGGCATAGTGAAGGCTGGTGCCGCTTACGTCCCCATCGACCCCGCCTACCCCGCCGATCGCATTGCCCTGATGTTGGAGGATGCCCAACCCCCGGTGGTGATCACCGACCGCGCGCACCAGCACCTTTTCAAAGGCACCAAAGCGAAAGTGCTCTTGATCGATGAGATCGATCTGGAGAACGGCCCACGCTTCGAGGGGGTATGCCCTGCCAAACCGGAGAACTTGGCCTACGTCCTCTTCACCAGTGGAAGCACCGGCCGGCCGAAGGGCGTGGCCATGCACCATGCGCCACTGCTGAACTTGATCCAGTGGCAGCTGCGCACCTCCGTGTTGAAGGAAGGCGATCGCACGTTGCAGTTCGCGCCGATCAGCTTCGACGTCAGCTTCCAGGAACTCTTCACCACGTTCGCACAAGGCGGGACTTTGGTGTTGATCACCGATGAGGATCGACTGAACAGTACTCAACTTCTGCGCAAGATCGTCGCGCAGAAGATCACCCGGATCATCGTGCCATTCGTGGCGCTTCAGTACTTGGCCGAAGCCGTGGAACGCACCGGTGAGGTGCCATCCTCATTGAAAGAGGTCTTCACCAGCGGCGAGCAATTGAAGATCACTCCTGCGGTCGCGAACTTCTTCAAGCAGTTGCCCGGCTGCCGCTTCTGCAACCAATACGGGCCTACCGAAGGTCATGTGGTGAGCGAGCTCGAGCTGAAAGGAGACCCTTCCAGCTGGCCCGCGCTGCCGAACATCGGCAAGGCGATCGACAACGTGAAGTTGCTCGTGCTCGATGAGCAGATGAAGCCTGTGAAGAAGGGCGAGGAAGGCGAACTCTACCTCGGTGGAGCTTGCGTAGCCACCGGCTATATCGGTCGCGAAGACCTGACAGCCGAGCGTTTCCTCGCGGATCCTTTCACTCCGGGTGGAAGACTCTACAAGACCGGCGACCGCGCAGCGGAATTGCCGAACGGCGAGATCGACTACAAAGGCCGTATCGATGGTCAGGTGAAAGTGCGCGGATATCGCATCGAACTCGGCGAAGTGGAAGTGGCGCTGGAGAAGCACGCTTCCATTGAACAAGCCGTTGCCAACGTGCGCGAGGACCGTCCCGGCCTGAAGCGACTGATCGGCTATTACGTTGCGAAGCATGAAGTGAGCGTGAACGACCTGCGCAAGCACCTCGCTTCCCTCCTCCCCGATTACATGGTGCCTTCCGCATTCGTGGCGGTGAAGGAATTGCCACGTACACCCAGCGGCAAGATCGATCGCAAGGCATTGCCCGCGCCGGATGTGAAGCGCCCTGAACTGGATGTTGCCTTTGCAGCGCCGCAAACCGGTGTGCAGAAAACGCTCGCGAACGTGTGGGCCGATCTGCTCGGCATCGACCGCGTAGGCGTCGACGACAACTTCTTCGACCTCGGCGGCAACTCGCTGTTAAGCATCCAAGCTGTGGCGCAGCTCGAAGGCCACGGACTGAAGCTGCCCATCGTGAAGCTCTACCAGCACCCGACGATCAAGGCATGCGCGGCATTCCTGGAAGGTGATGCCAGTGCAATCGCTCCGTCTGAAATGGCCAAGGCGCGCAAGGCCGTTGCTGGTGGCTCCAAGAAGGGCGACATCGCCATCATCGGCATGAGCGGCCGCTTCCCTGGCGCTGCCAACGTGGAAGAGCTCTGGAAGAACCTGCTCGACAAGAAGAACAGCATCAGCACCTGGACCGCTGACGAGATCGACCCGAGCGTTCCTGTTGAAGTCCGCAACGACAGCGACTATGTGAAGGCGCGTGGTGTGATCACCGATGCCGACAAGTTCGATGCGGCTTTCTTCGGCGTGAACCCGCGCGTGGCCGCCTTGATGGATCCGCAGCAACGCGTGTTCCTGGAGACGGCCTGGGGCGCATTGGAAGACGCCGCCTACGATCCCGCACAGTTCACCGGCCTCATCGGCGTGTATGCCGGCATGGGCAACAACACCTACTTCACGCGCAACGTCATCGGCCATCCCGAGCTGATCGAGCAGGTCGGCGACTTCGCGGTGATGACCGCCAACGAGAAGGACTACATCGCCACACGTCTCGCATTCGAGTTCGATCTGCGTGGACCCGCGCTCAGCATCCATACCGGGTGCAGCACTTCGCTCGTCGCGATCGCCCAAGCGTTCAAAGCGCTGCGCGATGGTGAATGCGACATGGCCCTGGCCGGTGGCATCGCGATCACCGCACCGATGAACAGCGGCATCGTGTACAACGAAGGCGGCATGTACAGCCCCGACGGCCACACGCGCACATTCGACGCCGAGGGCAAGGGCACCAGCTTCAGCGATGGAACCGGCATGATCGCCCTGAAGCGCCTTGACGATGCGATCCGCGACAACGACCACATCTACGCCACGATCAAAGGCGCTGCGCTGAACAACGACGGCAGCGAAAAGGCCAGCTTCACCGCGCCCAGTGTGCGTGGACAGGCCGACGTGATCGCCATGGCACATGCCGATGCTGGCGTGACCCCGGCCGAGATCAGCTATGTGGAAACGCACGGCACCGCCACACCGATCGGCGATCCCATCGAGGTGGAGGCGCTCACACTCGCCTTTGGCGGCAAGACCAACGGTCATCATTGCGCGATCGGCTCCATCAAATCGAACATCGGTCACCTCACTCCTGCAGCCGGTGCCGCAGGCGTGATCAAGACCGCTTGGGCCCTCCACCAAGAGATCATCCCGGCCAACTGGGGGTTTGAAACGCTCAACCCCGCCATCGACCTGGAGAACTCGCCCTTCTACGTCGCGGCGGACCATATCACATGGCCGCGCGTTGCAGGTGCACCACGCATCGCGGGTGTATCCTCCTTCGGCGTCGGTGGGACGAATGCCCACGTGATCCTCGGTGAGCCACCCGTGATGACGACGTCCAGTGCATCACGCAACAAGCAACTGCTCCTACTCAGCGCGAAGAGCAGGACCTCGCTCGACGCGATGACGGAGAATCTCCGCGCATGGCTCGAAGCACACCCGAACGCGTCGCTCGCTGATGCGGCCTTCACCCTGCAGGTGGGTCGTCGTCACTTCAAGCATCGTCGCCTGATCGTTGGTGGTAGTCATGGCGAAGTGGTCGAGGCGATCACGAACATGGACACCAACCTGATCGGCACACGCGAGTTGCACGAAGCTGCGCCAGGCGTGGTCTTCATGTTCCCTGGTCAGGGGTCGCAGTATGTGAACATGGGCCGCGACCTGCACGCCAGTGAGCCCGTCTTCGCACAGCACTTCGATCAGTGTTGCGCGCTCTTCAGCAAGGAGCTCGGCGTTGACCTCAAAGCCATCATCTTCCCGAAGGCCGGTGAAGAAGAGAAGGCTGCGGAGCAACTGAAGCAGACTGTTTACACGCAGGCTTCCTTGTTCACCATGCACTACAGCCTTGCGAAGCTGTGGATGCACTGGGGTATTACGCCGGATGCGATGATGGGACACAGCATCGGCGAGTTCGCTGCTGCTTGTCTCGCTGGTGTGTTCTCCTTGGAAGATGCGATCAAGCTCGTCGCCAACCGGGGCCGCATGATGCAGGAACTGCCCGGTGGCAGCATGCTCAGCGTTCGCGCAGCGGAAGAAGATGTCGCCAAGCGCCTGCCTGCTGGTTGCAGCATTGCCGCGAACAACGGTCCGCAATTGTGCGTGGCCAGCGGCCCGCACGAGGCCATCGCACAGCTGCAAGCCGAATTGGAGAAGGACGGCATCACCTGCAAGTTGCTGGTGACCAGCCACGCCTTCCATAGCCCGATGATGGATGCCATCATCGCGCCTTACAAGAAGGTGGTGGAGGGCGTGAAGTTGAACGCGCCACGCATCCCGATCATCAGTACGGTCACAGCCGAATGGCTGAAGGACGAAGAAGCCATCTCTTCGAAATACTGGAGCGATCACCTGCGCGCAACGGTGCGCTTCGCCCAAGCCGTGAAATTCGCATGGGGCGATGCCGACCGTGTGATGCTGGAAGTCGGCCCGCGCACGACCGCAACAACGCTCGCGCGTCAGCAAAGCAGCGATCCGAAGAAGCAGGCCGCCGTTTCCTCACTTTCTGATTCCGCAGGCAACGGCAACGAACTCACTCAACTCCTCAAGGCCGTAGGTGGCTTGTGGCAAAGCGGCGTGCTCATCGACTGGAGCAAATTCTACGAGCGCGAGCAACGTCATCGCATCTCACTCCCGACCTATGCCTTCGAGCGTGTTCGCCACTGGGTGGATCCCGTATCCATGGTCGTGGCCGGTGGTCATGCGATCGCAAGCACAACGATCGAAGCACCCGTTCCGAACAGCGGTGATGCGAACCCCCGGGCCGGTCACACCGAAGGAGGCGCTGATCCAGCAGATCAAGAACCTGCTGGAGGAAAGCTCCGGCCTTGAACTCGCCGAAGCGAGTCCTGAGGAGACCTTCTTGGAAATGGGTCTCGATTCGCTCTTCCTCACGCAAGTAGCAACGTCGCTCTCGAAGAAATTCGGCGTGAAGATCTCCTTCCGCCAACTGAACGAGGAAGTCCCGAACCTGGACAAGCTCGCGGACTACCTATTGGCGAAAGGATACTCAGTTGGTGGTAGTGCCACGCCCCCGAGTGCAGGACAACCAGCAGCGAACAGCGCTCAACCCGCTGTCAACGCGTTGGAGGATGCACCCGAACTGAAGAAGGTCTTCGGTGCGCAGGCGCGCATCAGCAAGGAGAAGGTGGACGACATGTCGCCGCAACAGCGCGCATGGTTCGACGCCTTCGTGAAACGTTATGTAGCGAAGACCGCGAAGAGCAAAGCCTTCACGCAAAGGAACCGTAAGCCGATGGCCGACCCGCGTGTGGTCACCGGCTTCAAGCCACAAACGAAGGAACTCATCTATCAAGTGGTGGTGGACAAGAGCACCGGTTGTCATCTCTGGGACATCGATGGCAACGAGTACGTCGACATCCTCAGTGGTTTCGGCTCCTCGATGTTCGGCTACATGCCCGACTTCATCAAGAAGGCCTGTCACGAGCAATTGGAACAAGGGATCGAGATCGGCCCCATGCACCCGCTCGCCGCCGAAGTCTCGAACCTGTTGTGCGAACTGACCGGTGCTGAACGCGCTGCCGTTTGCAACACCGGATCCGAAGCGGTGCTCGGCGCGATGCGCATGGCCCGCACCGTGACGGGCCGCAGCTTGATCATCTCCTTCAGTGGAAGCTACCACGGCATCAACGACGAAGTGATCATCCGCGGCAGCAAGAGCAAGAAGAGCTATCCTGGTGCACCGGGCATCATGCCGCAAGCGGTGGAGAACATGCTCGTGCTCGACTACGGCACTCCGGAAAGCCTGGAGATCATCAAGCAGCGTTGCCACGAAGCGGCCGCAGTGCTGGTCGAGCCGGTACAAAGCCGTCGCATGGAATTCCGCCCCGTGGATTTCCTGCGCGAAGTGCGCCGCATCACGCAAGAGAACGGCGCCGCGTTGATCTTCGATGAGGTGATCACCGGCTTCCGTACGCACCAGAACGGTACGCAAGGGCTGTTCGGCATCACAGCGGACATCGGCACTTACGGCAAGGTGATCGGCGGCGGTATGCCCGTTGGCGCCATGATCGGCAAGAGCGAATGGATGGACGCGCTGGACGGCGGCCACTGGCAGTTCGGTGATGACAGTGTACCCCCGGCAGGCGTGACCTACTTCGCCGGCACCTTCGTGCGCCATCCGCTCACGATGGCAGCGATGAAGGCCTCACTGGTCTTCATGAAAGAGCAAGGGCCCGCGTTGCAGGAGCGGCTCAACACCATGACCGAGGACATGGTCGCGCGCGTCAACGGTCTGTTCGACAAGTACCAGCTCCCCTATCGTTGGGTGAACTTCGGTAGCGCGTTCAAGACGAAGTACGACGAGAGCGTCAACTACACGGAGCTCTTCTTCATGCTGATGCGCTACCACGGTGTGCATGTGCTGGATTTCCCGCACTTCATCACCACGGCGCATACCGAGGACGACATCGAGTTCATCATCAACACGGTGGAGAAGGTGTGCGTGGAACTACGCGAAAGCGGCTTCATGCCGGAGCGCACCTACCCGATCCAGATCGTGAACAGTGTGCTGAACGGACATGTCCGCAAGCTGAGCGAGCGGGTGATCAGCGCCATGGAACCACCGGTGGCTGGAGCCCGCATCGGCCGCACACCGAAAGGCGAGCCCGCGTGGTTCATACCGGATCCTGCGCGGCAAGGCAAGTACATGATGATCGAAACCGACGAGAACTGAGCGAACGACAATGGAGAAGTTCATCACCGAAACACGATTCGTTCCCGTTGACTTCGATCCGTTCGCAGGATCGGCGATCGAGCGCATCATCCCCACTACGGAAGCGCAGCGCGAAGTGCTCACCGCCAGCGAAATGGGCGTGGACGCGTCCTGCGCATATAACGAGAGCGTATCGCTGGAACTGAGCGGCGATCTGGATCGCGCAGCGCTCGACGCTGCCATGCAGCAGCTCGTGAAGCGCCACGAATCGCTGCGCAGCACCTTGAGCGCGAGCGGCACGCGCATGATCGTCACCGACGAGGTTCGGTTCGAACTGGCCCATACCGACCTGAGCAGTGCGACCGTTTCGGAGCGCGAAGAGCAATTGCGCACGATTGCGAAGCAGGACATGACCACGCCCTTCGATCTGCGCAACGGTCCGCTGTTCCGCGCACGGCTGATCCGTGTAGATGCGGGTGTTCACCTGTTGCGCCTCAGTGGTCATCATGCCGTCTGCGATGGCTGGAGCCTGGGGATCATGATGGCTGAGATCAGCGCCTTATACAACGGCGCAATGACGAATTCGCAGCCCAAGATCCCGGACGCCGTTCCATTCAGTGAGTACAGCCTTGCCACGATCGACTTCGCCAAGAGCGATGAGCACACCAAGGTCGAGCAGTACTGGCTCGACCTCTTCAAAGGGGCCGTGCCACGCATCGACCTGCCGAGCGACCGGCCACGACCGCGCACGAAGACCTACAAGGGCAACCGTCTCGACCTGCAGATGCCGCCCGAACTGGTGCGCGGGTTGAAAGAGACCGCCACACGCAGTGGCGCCAGCTTCGTTACCACCTTGCTTACCACGTTCGAGCTCGTGTTACACAAGCTCACCGGCGATAGCGACATGGTCGTCGGCTTGCCCGCCGCTGGCCAGAGCGACATGGGCATGAAGCACCTCGTTGGCCACTGCGTCAATCTGCTTGCCCTGCGCAGTCGCATCGACGAGGACCGTCCGTTCATCGAGCACTTGAAGGAACGCCGCACGGCGGTGCTCGATGCCTTCGACAACCAGAAGTACACATTCGGAACCTTACTGCGCAAGCTGAATGTTCCCCGCGAACCAGGTCGCATCCCGCTGTGCCCTGTGGTGTTCAACATCGACATGAACATGGACGATGGCGTGGCCTTCGAGGGCCTGCGTCATCGCTTCATCAGCAACGCTCGCGCGTTCGAGAACTTCGAATTGTTCCTTAACGCTACGGGCAACGACAAGCACTTGGTGCTGGAATGGAGCTACAACACCGACCTCTTCGACGAGACCACCATTCGCGGCTGGATGGACATGCTCACCACTTTGGCGCAACGCATTGCAACGGCACCGAGCGCGACCATCGCGGACCTCTTGAGCGAAGGCGCACTTGCCGGTGATCAGGAGATGCCACCTACAAAATGGATCGGCAAGGTGACCGACTTCCCGAAGAAGGACATCGGCAACTTGTTCGATGAAGTGGCATCGAAGTATGCGGACAATACCGCCGTTGAATTGCTCGATGGGAAGTTGAGCTATCGCGAACTGCAACAGCGCGTGAATGCGCTCAGCAGCAGTTTGATCGATCTCGGCGTGAAGCCAGGCGAGCCCGTCGGCCTCTGCATGGACCGGAGTTTCGACATGATCGTTGCCATGCTGGCGACCTTGCGTGCAGGCGGCTGCTTCGTTCCCTTCGACCCAGCCTATCCTGCCGATCGTCTCAGCTTCATGTTCAGCGACACCGATGTGAAAGTGATGCTGACGCAACGCCATCTGGTGGATGGATTGCCCAAACACAACGCGCGTATCGTCTTCTTGGATGAAGTGAAGAACGCCAGTGAACGGCCCATGCCTCCCGTTGGAATGGACGCGCCCGCGTACATCATGTACACCAGCGGAAGCACGGGCACCCCGAAAGGCGTGGTCGTGCCGCATCGCGCGATCGTGCGCTTGGTCCGCGAGCAGAACTTCCTGCCCTTCGGTCCGGATCTGGCTTTCCTGCAACTCTCGAACATCTCCTTCGATGCGAGCACCTTGGAGATCTGGGGCGCGTTGCTGAACGGCGGACGTCTCGTGCTTCAAGCCCAACAGAAGCCAACGCTGATCGAGATCACCGAAACGATCCAACAGCACAGGGTCACGAGCGTGTGGTTCACCGTTGGGCTCTTCAACCTATTGGTGGATGAACACGTTGATCGCCTGCGTGGTTTGAAACACATCTTCACCGGTGGTGATGGAATGAGCGTACCGCATGTGAAAAAGGCCTTGAAAGTGCTCGGCCCGAACGTGCTCATCAACGGTTACGGACCAACGGAGAACACGACGTTCACCTGTTGCTTCCCCATCAATGACGAGGCTTCGATCAAGGGCAGCGTGCCGATCGGCCTTCCATTGCACAACACCACCGTCCATATCCTCGATGAAGACCGTGAGCCGGTGCCCATTGGCCGCAAGGGTGAACTGTACACCGGTGGTGCTGGCGTTGCACTGGGCTATTGGAAGCGCGACGATCTAACGGCCGAGAAGTTCATCGATGATCCGTTCAACAGTGGTGGCAAACTCTACCGCACCGGTGACATCGCGCGTTGGACGGCTGATGGCACCGTGGAGTTCATAGGTCGTGCGGACGGACAGGTGAAGATCCGTGGATTCCGAGTTGAACTGGGCGAGATCGAGAACGCGTTGGACGATATCGCTGTATTGAAGGACCGCGTGGTGACTGTGCGGCAGGACGGAACCGGCGAAAAACAACTGGCCTGTTACGTGGTTCCCAAGGATCCAAAGGATCATGAGGATACCGAAGCGCGTGAAGCCCTGTTGAATGCGGTACGCGATCAACTGCGCGAACGCCTGCCCGGCTACATGGTGCCCACGGCGTACATGGTATTGGCTTCCTTCCCATTGACACCCAACGGCAAGGTGGACCGCAAAGCGCTACCAGCACCGGTGATGGAAAGCTCAGTGCTCAAAGCACAGCACGTTGGCCCACGCGATAACATCGAGCGCACGCTCGCTGGCATTTGGGGCAAGGTGCTGAACAACGAACAGATCGGCGTACACGACGATTTCTTCGATCTCGGCGGGCACTCGCTCATCGGCATCCAGTTGCTCGCACAAGTGGAGCAGCAATTCAGTCGCACGCTTTCGTTGAAGTCCTTGTTCGAAGCACCCACGATCGCGCAATTCGCGGACCTGCTGCGGACGGAAGGAGCCACCGCCCACTGGGAGAACCTCGCGCTCATCCAGCCGGATGGCGTGGGCGTACCGCTCTTCTGCGTGCATGGCGATGAAGCCAGCCACTTCATTCCGAAGCACATGGGACCAACGCGTCCCTTCTATGCGTTCTTCCACCAAGGTGAGGACGGCAAAGCGATCAAGTACACGAGCGTGGAAACGATCGCTTCGCACTTCATCAAGGAAATGAAGCAGGCGATACCGCAGGGGCCGTACCTGCTCACCGGCTATTCCTTTGGCGGTGTAGTGGCCTACGAGATGGCGCAGCAACTGATGGCAGCAGGGGAAGAAGTCCCGCTGCTCGCCTTGCTTGACACGTACGCGCCCGGATTGCACCTGCAGGCCATCGAGAGCGACGCCAAGTTCTACGAACCGATCAAGAAGGCCGTATTACGCGGGATCGTGAAACGCGCCCTGAAGAACGATGGTGTTGTTCCGACGCGCTTCCGCAACTTCCACATCATAGATACATACGACCAAGCGGTGATGGCCTACAAGCCGAAGCCCTATAAAGGACAGCTTACCGTCTTCAAGGCGGCTACCTCGTGGGGGCCGAACGAGATGGGCTGGAGCGCACTGGCCCATGGCGGGCTGGATGTGCAGGTGGTTCCCGGCGACCACTACAGCATCATCAAGGAACCCAATGTGGCAGCGCTCACGGAGAAGTTGGTCGAGAAGACCATCGCCTGGGAAGCGCACCGCGCCGAAGCCGTATCGTGATGACTTTCCGGTCCCCGCGCATGCGTCGATCCTAGAAAGGCGACCATACCGCTTCATCGTACACTCGTCGAAGACGAGGCGAACGCCCTTCGCGAGCCCGATAGTTTTGGCGCTCGGCAAGGAGCATGAGCGAATCCAATGGTTCATCGAACCTGGTGCTGATCCAGCCTGAAGGTGAGGGACTTCCGCTTTTCTGCGTCCAAGGCGACCAGGCGAACCGGAACATCCCGCGCCACCTAGGACCCACCCGGCCCTTCTACGCATTCCGGCATCAGGGCGGTGATGGCAGGCGGATCCTACTCGATCGTGTAGAGACCATTGCTGAGCACTCCATCCTGGAGATGCGAGCGGTTCGACCGAGAGGACCATACCTGATGTGCGGCTATTCCTTCGGCGGAGTCATCGCCTACGAGATGGCCCAGCAGCTTCTTGCGATAGGCGAAGAAGTACCTCTGCTCGCTCTCTTCGATACCTATGCCCCGAGCCTGCATGCAGAAGCAGTGCGGCATAGCTTCCGATTCTATGAGCCGGTGAAGGCCGCCGTGATGCGAACACTAATGGAGCGGCGATGGGCGAAAGGCTCAACGGTCTCCGGGCGATTGCGTCACTTCCACATCATCGAGACCTATCTGAACGCGGTCGCCAAGTACACGGTGCTGCCCTATCCTGGCAAGCTCACGGTATTCAAGGCCGAAGGCTCTTGGGGCCCTGTGGATCTGGGGTGGCATGCGCATGCGCGAGGCGGCCTGGACCTGCAAGCGCTCCCGGGAGACCACAATACCATCGTCAATGAACCACACGTAGGAGTGCTGGCCGAGGAGCTTCGGCACCGGCTCGAATTCGTGGAGGCGGCATGGACCAATGCCGTTCCTTAGCGGACGTGATAGGACGAACCTTGACCGTGCATGCGAATGCCGTGCAGGCGGCAGCATGGAGCACGGCCCGGCCCGATGCATCACCCGCCGATGGCGAAGTGCATCTCTGGTTCGCCACCCTGGAGCAATTGCTTCCACAGTTGCCCCGGTACCGCGACCTGCTCGATCCAGTGGAGACCGAGCGTGCGGCGAGGTTCCGTTTCAAGCAGGACCGTGAGCGGTTCATCCTCGGCCATGGCGTGCTGCGCGAACTTTTAGGCAGGTACCTGAAGCGGGACGGTTCGCTCATCCGCTTCGCACGAGGGCCCTTCGGCAAGCCCTACCTGGAACGGAAGAAGTTGCGCTTCAATTTCAGTGACACCAAGGATGCCATCCTCATCGGCTTCGCTACGGGCATGGAGATCGGGGTGGACCTGGAGACGATGGCGCGCGAAGTGGACTTCGTTGCCGTCAGCGAGCACTATTTCACGGAACCGGAGATCACGGCGATACAGGCAGCCGGGGGCGATGCGAAACGGCGCTTCCTCGAGTTCTGGACGCGCAAAGAGGCCGTGCTCAAAGCCAGCGGCGTGGGGATCATGGACGACCTGCGTGTGCTGCGCGTGGATGCTTCGCACAACGTGATGAGCATCGAACATGAAGCCTTCGTGAAAATGGCCGTTGATGAATACCATGTGCGCACCTGGCATTCAGGAAAGGACCATCTCATGAGTCTTGCACTGCCCAAGCCACCCGAGACGATCGTCCTGCGACATGCCGTTGATTGATCACTGCTCCTCCCCCCAGAAGCGGGGATGGAAATTCAGCAGGTAGAGCTGGTCCGTAGCGCGCGTCACGGCCGTGTATAGCCAGCGCACGTACTCCCGGTCGATCATCTCCTCCGTAACGTAGCCCTGGTCCACGAAGACGGTGTGCCATTGGCCGCCTTGTGCCTTGTGGCACGTAACGGCGTACGCGTACTTGATCTGCAAGGCGTTCGCGTACGGGTCTTCGCGCAGCAACTTGAAGCGCGCACCCTTGGTGGGTGCGATGATGGAGGCCATCACTTGCTGCACCAGCAATTTCATGCGCGGTCCTGGTAGCGCGGGTCCTTCGGAAGCGAGCGTATCCAAGATCACCTTCACCTCCAGCTCACGCTCTTCGGTGCCGTTCCACCACCCGGTCGTGATGTCCGCGAAGCGAAGACCAAAGCGTTCCTCGATCCCATGCACGCGCTTCACGAACATGGGTTCGCCATTGGCGATCAGTTCGGGTTCTCCGTTGCGGCCCGCCCATAGGTAGTTGTTCTTCACCACCATCAGGCGATCGCCAGGGCTCAGCTCTTCTTCATACCCATGGATCCGCACACGCACTTGCTGGTTGTACTGGTAAGCCCGCTTGTTGCTGCGGCAGATCACGCACACCTCATCATCGCCCTGCCGCGCATACGCTGTTTCAAGAACGTCTTGCAGGTCCAGGCCATCGACGCGAGAGACATCCGTGCTGGGCGTGAAGCGCGGAAGCCTGATGGATGTTGAAGGAGAAGGAGCTTGGACCGGCGACCCAGGCGTGAGCAGGGAGCGCAGGTCGGTGGCGTTCTTCAGAATACCCGATGCCTCGGCCTGGCGCACCACCTCGGTGAGCTCGATCATGCCTGCGGCGAGCCCGAAGGCGCGCAGGTCCTTCACATCCAATGCAGGGCTGTGCGGACTGCCCACGGGAGGCAACTGCGCGGGATCGCCCACGATCAGGAGCTTGTTACCATCGGCCATGAAGACGTGATGCAGCAGATCCTGCAAGAGGTCGTGCTCGAACCCTTCGCTGCCGGTGCCGATCATGCTGGCCTCATCGACGATGAAGAGCGCGCCGCTATCGCGATTGGGCGCCACGTCCACCCCGCTCCACCCCTCGTCCTCACCGCTCAGCCTGTAGATGCGGCGGTGGATGGTGCTTGCGCTCAGTTGCGCATGCGCTGCCAGCACCTTGGCGGCGCGGCCGGTTGGCGCGAGCAGCACCAGCGGCATGCGCCTGCGAAGGGCCTTCACCAAAGCGCCAACGAGGGTGGTCTTGCCCGTGCCTGCGTATCCGCGCAGGATCAAGGTGGCGCGCTCACGGTCGGTGGCGACCAGCCGCTCGAACGCGTCGAATGCCCGCTGCTGTCCCGCTGTCGGGGTGTGTGCCAAGGCCATGGCGAGCCGTTCGGCAAGGCCTTGGGCAGCCGTGTTCGTCGGGTGCATTCGGTGATCGGGGAACGGTGCTTCCGGCCCAATTGGCGCGCAAAAGCCGGGGTTGAAATTATTCTACTTTTGGGCGCTTCTGAACCGAACCTTGCTGCACGCATGAAGTCCCTTTCGAGCTACGTGTTCCCGATCGCGCTCATCCTCGTTGGAGGTATTGTCCTGGTCTTGGGCCTCATGGACGGGCAGAACGGATGGGTCATCCTGGGCGCTTTCCTTACCCTGCTCACCGGTGCCATCGCCCTGCTGCTCCAGATGGAGGTACTGGGCCGCAAAGTGGGCCTCATTGCCGGGATCGCCTGCGCCTTGGTAGCCGTGTTCCTTGCATACCGCAACTATCGTTCGGTAGCCGAGGTCCTCGAGTTCAACGAGCGGAAGCTGGCCTATGATATCAAGGTGGTGCAGGCGCTGAAGGACATCCGCGAGGCGCAGGTCAAATACAAGGAGGCCAACAACGCGTACACAGGAAACCTCGAAGTGCTGAAGGACTTCGTGAAGAACGGCACCTACCCCTTGGTGCGGGCCATAGGACAAGTGCCCGATACGCTCACCGAGCAGCAAGCGCTGGAGTTGAAGTTGATCGTGCGCGACACCATCCGGGTGCCGGTGCTCGATTCGGTGTTCCGTTCGCCATCCAACCAGGCCAAGCGCGTGTATCCCTTCGATCCCGATGGCTTCGTCAACTCGCCGGTGTCCAGGAAACCCTTCCTGATGACGGCCGGTGTGATCAACAGCAGTGGCCGCAATGTGCCGGTCTTCATCTGCAAGGACCCAGCGCCCCTGGTGGCTGGCGATACCTTGATGGTAGGCAGCATGGAGAAGGCTTCCACCGCCGGCAACTGGAAGGGCGACTGATCCCATGGACCGCGGAAGCTGGCGGGCGGCGCGGTACGACGCGGCACGGGAACGTGCCTGGCACCTGAGCATCCTTATTGCGAACGACCTGCAAGCGTGGGCGGCAACCGATGCGGTCAACGGCGAAGTCGTCGCACTGGGTTGGGATGTTGCGGGCAATGCGCTGGATGCGCCCGAGGTGCCAGCACAGCCGCCTACCGTCTCGTTCGTCACCCTACCGGAATGGAGCACCCTGGTGCCCGAAGGAGCACTGATGCCCGGCACCGAAGCCCAGCACCTAAGCCTGGTGCATGGCAAATTGCCCACGGGGGCCTTGCGCGATGAGCCTGTTGCCAGCTTGGGCGCCACTTGCATCTACGTGCATGATGACGAGGCCGAACGCACCGTGCTCGACCGATTCCCGCATGCACGGCCCGTGCCCATGCAAGGCCTCATGGTGCGCGGGGCGTTGGCTCGCGCGAACGAAGGTCCTGTGCTGTTGCTGCATCGTGGGCACGATCGCCTCGATGCCGTTGTGGCCGACCGGGGCCGCGTGCTCCTGAGCAATACGTACCCGGCCCGCGCATCGCAGGATATGCTCTACTACGCGCTGCTGGCCGTTGAAGGCTGCGGCCTGCGACCCGGCGATACCTCCGTCCACCATGGCGGCACGCATCTGACGGATCACGAGCGCGACCTGCTGCATCGCTACTTCGCAAAGGACATCACGGCTATGGTAGCGTGGCCCGAACTGGACTCCTCCACCGTCGCGGACCCTGGGCGTTGGCTGGCCGTGCTGGAACAGTTCGCATGCGTGTCATAGGCGGCAAATACCGCAACCGCCGCATCGATCCACCGCAGGGCTTCGACGCACGGCCCACCACCGACTTCGCGAAGGAGGGCCTCTTCAATATCCTGCACCACAACGTGCCGCTCGAAGGCATCCGGGTGCTCGACCTCTTCGCCGGCACCGGCAACATTTCGCTCGAGTTCCTTTCGCGCGGGGCCGATGAAGTGATCAGTGTGGACAACGACCGCAAGCTCTTCGACTTCATGCAGCGCATGGCGCGCGACCTGGGCGAATCGCGCTGGCGCATGGTGAAGACCGATGTCTTCACCTTCCTGCGAAGCCACCGTGGCACCTACGACATCGTCTTCGCCGATCCGCCCTTCGGCATGGAGGGCATCGAACGGATACCTACCTTGGTGATGGAAGCCGGACTGCTCGGCGAAGAAGGCATGCTGATCATGGAACATCCCGCCACGGCCAAGCTCGACACACTGCCCGGTTTCCAACGCCAGCGTTCCTACGGACTCATACAGTTCAGCTTCTTCCAACCCATCGCCGCCCCATGAGCCATTCCATCGCCGTTTTCCCCGGCAGCTTCGACCCGCTCACCATCGGGCATGTGAGCATCGTGCAACGCGCGCTCCCGCTCTTCAGCAAGGTGGTCGTGGGCATGGGCGTGAACACCACCAAGAAGAGCATGTTCGCCCCGGAACAGCGCCTGGCTTGGATCAAGGGCGTGTTCGCCAACGAACCGCGCATCGAGGTGGTCTCCTTCGAAGGCCTTACCGTGGACCTGTGCAAGCGCTTGAACGCGCAATTCATCCTGCGCGGACTGCGCAACGGCACCGATCACGACTACGAGCGCACCATCGCTTTGATGAATCGCCAGCTCGCGGGCATCGAAACGGTCTTCCTTCCCGCAGAAGCCCACCATGCGCACATCAGCAGCACCATCGTGCGCGAGCTCATCGCCAACAAAGCGGACGTGGCCGCGTTGGTACCCATGGACATCAGCCGGACCCTGTGATGCGAACCCTGTCGGCCATAGCCGCACTGGCCTGCGTGTGCAATGCGGGAGCACAGCAGACAGCGTTTCACGTGCATGCGCCCGACCACGTGGGCAAAGTGGCGCTGCTCTATCGCTACGATGACCTCTTCACCCTGCGGCCTGTGCAATTGGACCAGGATATCGTTGGCGAGGATGGTCATGCGGAGCTGACGGCGATCGTTGAAGGCACAGCCAAGCTTCGGTTGCGCATCGGGGATGCCAATGGCGATCTCTACGCCCGGCCGGACTTGGCGTACAGCGTCCGCTTCCCTGCACCCGATCCCCGGACACCACGCAGCATCAACGGCACCATGCGCGTGGACCTCGCCTTCAGCAACCTCGACCCGCTGGACGTGAATGCGCTCACCAGCGACCTCAACGAACGCATCGATGGGTTCATCATGGAAGACCTCGCGACGGACGAGGTGGCGGGCATGCAGGCGCTGGAGGTGCAGCGCAGGGCCGACGCCGCGCCGACTGACAGCACAAAGCGGCCGCCTACGCTCTTCGTCATGCCCACGTGGAGCAAGTTGCGCGTGGACACCTTCGAGCTGAAGGTGCGCAACTTCTACCGCGATGTGAAGGATCCCTGGTTCGCGAACTACCTCGATTACAGCTTCGCCGGCCTGCGACATGGTCCGCGCGTGAACGAGCAGGAGCTCTTCGAACGCTACCTGAAGGACAAGCCCGTCCGCTACGATGATCCGGAATATGTGCGCTTCGTGCGCAGCTTCTACAGCGAGCATCTGTACCTGGCCAAGCAGACGCATGAGACCCGGTTGCAGCGGGCATTCGCGGCGGGCAGCGCGGATAGTCTGAAAGCGATCCTTGCGGAGAATGAATTCCTAAAGAACAACGAGCGGCTATGCGAACTGGTGATGGTCGACCTGTTGTACCAGCAATACAACGGCAAGCTGGTGGTGCGCGATGGTGCCGAACGCATCCTTGCCCAAGTGGCCGCAGGATCATCCTACGCCGAGCACCGCACCATCGCCACCAACATCCTGTGGGACCTGATCACCATGCGCGTTGGCAGCCGACTGCCGCCCGTGAGGTTGGAGGATGACCGTGGGCATGACATGCACCTCGACAGTTTGCTGTCCGGGCCGGTGTGCATAGCCGTCACTGCCAGTTGGTGCAGCTATTGTGACCTGGAGATGCAAGGCCTGGAGCAACTGCACAAGGAATTCGGGAGTGTCGTTCCCATCATCGCCATCAGCCTCGATGAAGACCTCGCCACCATGCGCAAATACATGAAGGCGCATCCCGGGATGGATCTCATCTGGCTGCATGCCGTGGGCGAACAGCGCCTACGCGACGATTGGCGCGTACGAAGCATACCCGCGTTCTACCTCCTGAACGATGGCGTGCTGGCCCGTTCACCGGCACCGCTACCATCACAAGGCCTCGGTGCGCTGTTCCAGCAGGCGAAAGCCGAAGCCGAGAAGGGCAGCCGCGTGAAAGTGTGGGATGATTGAGACATGTGCCCATGTGCTCATGTGGCCAAGCGCTCCCAAGATTCCAGCACAGGCACTAGCGACGGGTAGGTCTCGGCCTTGATGTCGTCAAGAACTTCACGGTCCACCCACTTCACATCCACGATGTCTTCATCGAACTGTGGCACCAACACGTCTTTGGAAGAGCCGCGCATAAGGAACCAATCCGTGCGCTTGAGATGCTGCTTCCCCTTGCGTTCGTACGTGTGCCAGGTCGAGATCATCGGCGCTTCGATGCGCAAGCGTCGCAGCCCGCATTCCTCGCGCACCTCCCGCATGGCAGCGTCCTCTATCGCTTCGCCCTTGTCCACCTTGCCCTTGGGAAGGTCCCATTTGCCCAAGCGCTTGATCACCAGCAACCGACCGTGCTCGTCGGTAACGGCGCCACCTGCGGCAACCACGAACTTGTAATCCGCGCGGAAGGCTTCCCACGCATCGCCTTCCTCGATCTCGCGGGCGATGCCCTCCATCCAAACCGTGTACTTTCGCCGCATGGCATCCCCGTTAGATCCGGCGCTCAAGGTCGCCGAGTTCCTCCTCCAGATCAAGGCCGTCAAACTTAGTCCGAAGAAGCCCTTCACCTGGGCCAGCGGTTGGAAGAGCCCCATCTACTGCGACAATCGCAAGACGCTCTCCTACCCTGCTGTCCGCACATACATCCGCCAGCAGTTCGTGCATGTGATCAACCACGAGTTCGGCCGGCCCGATATGATCGCGGGCGTGGCCACGGGCGGGATCGCGCATGGTGCGTTGGTAGCGCACGATCTGGGCCTTCCGTTCATTTACGTGCGCAGCGGCGCGAAGGACCACGGCATGAAGAACCAGGTGGAAGGCGACCTCACGGTCGGACGCAGCGTGGTGGTGGTGGAAGATCTCGTGAGCACCGGCCAGAGCAGTCTGAACGCCGTGGAAGCCTTGCGCGCCGAAGGCTGCGACGTGAAAGGCATGGTGAGCATCTTCACCTATGGCTTCGATGAGGCCACCAAGGCGTTCGCAAAGGCGAAGGTGAGCCTGCACTCGCTCACCAACTACAACGTGCTCGTTGACCAGGCCTTGAGCGACGAGTACATCACCGAGAAGGACCTGCTACCCTTGAACGAGTGGCGCAAGGACCCCGCGAACTGGGGCGTGGTGAAGGCGTGAGCATTGCGCGGAATTGGATCGAAGCACACGTATCGTCGACCCACTGGGTCGACCCACCCAACCACACCGGAGGATGACGCACATCGAAAGCAAGAAGGTCGAGATCGGAAAACCAGCGAAGGAGCTGTACGCTTTCGTGGAGGACATGAACAACTTCCAACAGCTGCTGCCCGAAGGCCGCATCAGTGATTGGCAGAGCGATGGGAGGTCGTGCTCCTTCAAGGTCCAAGGCGCTGCGACCATCGGCCTCATGCTCGATGGAGGAACGCCGCCCAGCCTGCTGAAATTGAAGGCCACCGAGCGCAGCCCCTTCCCGTTCACGCTCGACGTTCACATGAACGAGGCCAATGGAACGACCACCATCTGGCAGGAATTCAACGCGGACCTGAATCCGTTCATCAAGATGATGGTGGAGAAGCCGCTGACCAACCTGTTCGATCATATCGCGGACAGGATGAAAGCGATACATGGGTGACCAAGCGCCCATGACAACCCGGAACATGTCCCATGGCTGGTAGAAGGGGCAACGACAAGTACGGCGATGCCAAGCCCGCCAAGCTGACCAAGGCCACGCTGCGGAAGTTCTTCCGGCTGTTCCGCTACCTGCGTGCGTACCGTTGGACATTCCTGCTAGGCATGCTGCTGCTCGTGGCCACCAGCGGCCTCAGTCTGCTCTTCCCCGGACTCATGGGCAAATTGGTGGATGCCGTGAAGGGCGAGACGCCGTTCAGCGCGGACCTCTTCGACCTCACGAACACCGACAGCCTTTTCCTGCTCCTGCTTTGCACGTTCGCGCTGCAAGCCCTGCTGGGCTTCTTCCGCATCTATCTGTTCTCGTATGTCACTGAGCACATGCTCGCGCAGCTGCGGCGCGACACCTACGACCATCTCCTTACGCTGCCCATGGGCTTCTTCGCGCAGCGCCGCGTGGGCGAGCTCAACAGCCGCATCAGCGCCGACGTCGCCTTGTTGCAGGACACCTTCACCACCACGCTGGCCGAACTGGTCAGGCAGCTCATCATCATCACCGCGGGCATCGCATTGCTGGCCACGCTCTCCTGGCACCTCACCCTTACCATGCTCGCAAGCATCCCGGTGGTGGCCATCGTGGCCGTCATCTTCGGCCGCTTCATACGCAAGTTGAGCAAGGAGGTGCAGGACCGCATCGCGGACACCAACGTGGTCGTGGATGAAACGCTGCAAGGGATCCAAAGCGTGAAGGCCTTCGCCAATGAAGCCTGGGAATCGGCGCGCTACACGCGCAGCGTGCTGGCGGCGCGCGGGCTTGCGCTGAAGGGTGCGCGCTGGCGTGGCGCCTTCGTCTCCTTCATCATCCTGTGCATGTTCGGCGCCATCGTACTGGTGATCTGGCGTGGCGTGAACATGCAGAAGGACGGCCTGATGACCATGGGCCAGCTCGTCACCTTCATCATGTACTCGGTCTTCATCGGTGCCAGCATCGGCAGCATACCCGAGTACATCACCACCGTGCTGAAGGCCGTTGGCGCCACCGAGCGCCTCATGGACCTGCACGATGAGAAAGGCGAAGCCATCACCGTGAGCGAGCCGGGACACGTGCTGAGCATCCAAGGACGCATTGAATTCCAGCACGTCGCCTTCCACTACGCATCGCGTGCCGATGTGCCCGTGCTGAACGACGTGAGCTTCTCCGCAGAACCGGGCCAGCGCATCGCGCTCGTGGGACCGAGCGGTGCAGGCAAGAGCACGATCGCCTCACTCGTGCTCCGCTTCTACGATCCTGTTTCAGGCAAGCTCCTCATCGATGGCAAGGAGGCCAGCGCTTATCCGCTCACACCGCTGCGCGACCGCATGGCCATCGTGCCGCAGGAGGTCTTGCTCTTCGGAGGAAGCATCCGCGAGAACATCGCGTACGGCAAGCCGGGAGCGAGCGACACCGAAGTGGAAGCGGCGGCGCGCAAGGCCAATGCGCACGATTTCATCGCCTCCTTCCCGGAAGGGTACAAGACCGTTGTGGGTGAACGGGGGATCCAGCTCAGCGGTGGCCAACGCCAACGCATCGCCATTGCACGCGCCGTATTGAAGGACCCCGCGATTCTGATCCTGGATGAAGCCACCAGCGCGCTGGACAGTGAGAGTGAGCGACTGGTGCAGGAAGCACTGGAGAAGCTGATGCTGGGCCGCACCAGCTTGGTGATCGCGCACCGACTGAGCACGATCCGTGATGCCGACAAGATCCTGGTGCTGGACAAGGGCACCGTGGTGGAGAGCGGCACGCACGATGAGCTTATCGCTGACGCGAACGGGCTGTACTACAGCCTCAGCCAATTGCAGTCCGCTACAGCTACGGCGTAGTTCACGCGACGCGCTCGGAGCAGCTTGAAAGCCAACAGGCACAGGGATTCGATCTCGGCCCGATCCGCGGGATGGGATTCTGCGGCCTCCGACGTAGACTTGTATGCTTCTCTTGTCCCTCTCAACACGCTCCTCCATGAAACGGACAATCGCACTGCCAGCATGCTTCCTTCTCGTGGCTGCAAACCAGGTGTCTCTTGCGCACGGTCAGTTCCGTCTGGACCTGTATACCCCGGCTGATCCAGTGAAGAACGCGCTGGTGCAAGCCGATGGATCAAGCCTGTTCGCCATGCGAATCGAGGATACGGACGTGGTCTTGAAGACAGATGCCCAGGGACAGCCGCAGTGGGCGCGGGAGGTCACTGATCCAGCTATCGACGTCCTGCTCCTCGAAACTTCCAATTCCACGATCACCAGGGTTGATGCCTATGCGCCCGTCATCCTCCCCAATCCACCCTGGCAGGACGACACCGTGGTAGTACGTGTACGGCTCGCACGGGTCGATGCCTCCGGGACTCAGATCTGGTCGAAGACGGTGGCAACCTCATTCGTCCAGCCGTACGAATTCACCATCACGCACACGCAGCTATCAGGCGTTCAAGCTTCTGACGATGGCACCATCATCTCCTTGCTGTCATATGCGGCATCGATGGGACCGTCGGTGCTCCATGTCATGAAGCACGACGACCAGGGCAACCTTCTTTGGTGCAAGCGCTATGGCCACAACGCTGGGAATTACTTCCCGTGGGCGGAGAACGGCGCTGCTTCACGGGTCGAAGTGCAACTCGGACCTTCCGACGACGGAGGTGCCATCGCCTTGGATTGCTCAAGGATCCAGAGCCGGGACTGGGCCATCATGCGCATCGATGCCAACGGAGACCCGATCGCTTGCACGAGCTATGAATACCTGGGCGCTGGTCCTTCTCTCGCGGATCCCGTGCTTGCAGTTGGACCTGCCGGTGATGTTCTTGTCAGTATCCGAACCGGATCGGGCGCGAACGGCAGCATCGCACTCTATCGGTTCAGCGAGGACTTGGACCTCATCGATAAGGACATCTATTACGACATGGGCGTGCATGAGATCGATCGCATCCTCCATCATGCCGATGGACATGCGATGCTCCAGATGAAGTCGCTCAACAGCGCTGACCAAACCTGGTCATGGCTCGAAACGGACGAGACGGGCGAACTGGTGTCCGCTTATAAAGCTCCTACGCTGCCTTTCGAAAACGGTCAACAGCTCCACTTCGTGCCGAAGGGAACGGGCTTCAGCAGCGACGGCCTGTGCATCCCATATGTTCAACGCATCTCCCATCCTGTGCTCGGGAACCTGGGGCACTTCACCGGTCTCGCAATTCCGGACCAGAACTCGGGCGCGTCCTGCTACTTCCTGCCACATAGCGCACAACACCTCTCCATCCCGGACAGCCTCGTGAACGTGCAAACAGAAGTCCTGCCAACCGCCATCGAGCCTACGCTCGTAAGCACTACGTCACAGTCCTTCGTATCTGCACCCATCGTCGCCACCATTCCTGGTTGCGTAGCGCAAGTCAGCGTGCCTGGGACCATCTCGGCACAGCGCTTCCACTTGGTCCCGAATCCTGCACGAAGGGGTGAGCCGCTCTCAGTATTCGTGGACCAACCCTCGCGACTCGCGCTGCGCGATCCGGCCGGCCGACCAGCGGGCATGGAGTTCTATAGCCCGGTTGCAGGAACATTCGCATGGCCGTGGCCCGAGCTCGCCGCAGGGATATACCTGGTGGTCCGCACCTCGCCGAGGGGTGAAATGATCGATGCCACCAAGCTCGTCATCGAGTAGTGGACTGCTACAGGCCCACCCGCACGACCTTCTTCGTCGCGAAGAACTCCCCCTCGAACTCCTTCGATAGATCGAAGACGCGATAGCGCTGCTTCACGGGGAGCAGTTCATCGGCGAGTTCGCCACCCTTGAGGTAGTAGAGTTCTCCGGCACCCTTGGTGACCAAGTGCTTCGTCATGCGCAGGAACTCCGGCAAGGTGGTAACGGCCCGGCTGACGATGACATCGTAGCGGCCCTTGTGGTCCTCGCTGCGCACTTGCTCGGCGGTGCAATTCGTGAGGCCCAATCCTTCGATGACGCCGTTCACGGCCATGATCTTCTTGCCGATACCATCGATGCCCTGGAAGTAACTGGCAGGGAACAGGATCGCGAGCGGCACCAAGGGGAAGCCGCCGCCTGTTCCCACATCCACGATGCGAGTTCCCTTCTTGAACTGCACGACCCTGGCGATGCCGAGCGAATGCAGGACATGCCGCTCGTAGAGATGCTCGAAGTCCTTGCGCGAGATCAGGTTCACGCGCGCGTTCCAATCGGCGTAGAGCGGGCCGAGGCGCGTGAACTGATCGCGTTGGGTCGCGGTCAGCTCGGGGAAATACTTCAGAAGCAGATCAACGCCTTGCATGCTTCGGACATTCATGGGTCGTCGGATAGCCCTCATGAGCGTTCCGCCTCGCTGGTCTTCCGGCGTGACGCCCACACTCGCACATGCCTTCAGATCGTGTCCTTGCGTGCATTGAGGAGTCCCTCCAGGAACTCGCGGGCGCGGAAAAGCTGTGCTTTCACGGTGCCCAACGGCAGGTCTAGCTCCTCGGCGATCTCCTCATAGCTGTACTCCTTGTAGTAGCGCAGCTCCACCAGCTGCTTGTAGCGCGGCTTCAGCTTGTCCACCACCTCGCGCATGATCTCGTTCTTCTGCTCGCGAATGGTGACTTCGGCCGGATCGAGGCCGTGGCCCTTCAGCTCGATGTGCATCTCGTCACCGTCGTCGGTGCCGATGGGGCTGTCGATGGAGAAGGTCTTCTTCTTCTGCTTGCGGATCCAGTCGATGCAGTTGTTCGACGCGATCTTGAAGAGCCAGGTGCTGAAGGCGTAGTTGGGCGTGTACTGCTTCAGGCGGTTGAAAGCCTTGCCGAAGGCTTCGATGGTCAAGTCTTCCGCATCGTCCTTGTTGTTGATCATCTTCAACAGCATGAAGTAGATGCTGTCGCGGTAGCGGCTCATCAGTTCGGCATAGGCCTTCTGATCGCCCTTGTCCACGGCCTTGCGCACGAGGATGTAATCGTACCGGGCCTTCTCGCTGAGGTTCTCGTTCACTTCCATCGCTTGGGCTTTACGAGGATCGTGCTCGCATAGAGCAACGGATCCAAAAGTAGGAACAGCCATTCCAGCGGCAGTGCGAACCACATCATGGCCCCTGCCTGCAATCGTTTCAGCGCCGCCATGGTCACTGGCAGCAATAACAGCAATTCCACGCCGGCACCGATCGCCGCTTCGCGCCAGGCCCCTCTGATGGTGAGCAGCACGAGCGCCGTCCAGAAGGCGATGCGCGCCAGGGGCAGCAGCGTGAGCAGGACCTGATGGCCGAAGCGGTAATGCACCGCCGTGGTGTAGTGGCGCCGTTTGCGACGGATCCATGTGGCAAGGTCGGGGGTGGCGCGGGTGGTCATGAAGGTGCGGGGGTCGGCCACCACTGCGGTGTTGGTGCGGCGCGACACCTCGTTGATCAGCAGGTCGTCGTCGCCGCTCATCAGGTGGTTGTGCCGCCGGGGGCCGCTGGCGCCGAAGAAGATCGACGTGGCGTACCCGAGGTTGCGGCCCACGCCCATGTAGGGGAAGCCCGATTGCGCGAAGCCCATGTACTGCATGGCCTTCACGGCGCCATCGTAGCGCTCGAGCAAGCTGCCCACGCCCGGCGACCTGCCATAGGGACTATGGCCAATGACGATGGTGCGGCCGTTGCGGAAGCCCGCCGCCATGCATGCGATCCAATCGCGCCCCGGTGGCAGGCAATCGGCATCGGTGAGCAGCACATGCTGGTGCGTGGCGGAGCGAACACCAATGCCCAATGCCATCTTCTTACCGTAGTTGAAACGTTCATCGGCTTGTATGTTCACCGGTTTCAGGCGCGGATACTGCGGCTTCATCCACTGCAGGATCTCCCAGGTATCATCCTCGCTGCGGTCGTTCACCACCACCACCTCGAATTGCCTGTGGTCCTGCTCCATGAGCACCGGGATGAGCTCCTCCAGCGTTCGCGCCTCGTTGCGGGCGCAGATCACCACGCTGATGGGCAACTCGCGATCGGGCTCCACGGCATGCTTGCGGAAGGCTAGGCGGGCGAACATGAGCGCATGATAGACCACCAGCACGACGAGCGCGCCGAGCATCACTTGGAATTCGAGGGACCACATGGGCGAATAGCAGCGCACGGCCATGCGCCGCACCGTGGGCGAAACTACCGGGGCCCCTTGGCAGAGTAGCGTTGGCCGCAGGCAGTTATGAACATCTAGGGCGGAGAAGGTCCCAAACCTCGAATGCCCTCAACTGGGGTATAGCCGCTAAGCAGAAATGAACGAGACGCCAACACCGACATTTGCTCGCAAACTGTCAGTCGAATGAGAACCCTCCGCATTCAAGTTGTCATATCACTATTCGGGCCGTTCATGTGCCTCTCTCAAACGACGTCCCATCCTTTTCCGCGAGGAGCGTACCTGACCATTGATGAATTGCGAGCGAGGACTCCATCGGTACCCTTCCAGTTCAACATATTGCGCCGGACGAAAGGCGACATCGTGATGAATGGTGGAAATGACTACAAGGTGGAGGCGACGAATGACACACTCAAGAAGAAATTCTTCGTTCGCGAGATCTATGCGATCTCAACGGGCGACACGCTCTTCCTGAATTGTTTTGTGCTTGAACTACAGAAGTGGTACGCGACAGCGTACCTGTCAGGCGACTCCCTCGTCTTCGACGCCGGGATTCCCATGAATCAAGACATTGGTCCAGGGCCAATGTTCGGTGCGATGGGCGGAGCCATCGGTGGAGCACAAGCGGCCAAGGTCCGCTATCGCTACTCTCTGGACCTCAATACCGGAAAAGTGGCATGTATCGCCAGAATGCCCAATCTGTAGAGACCCCTTCGTGAACCCAAGTAGGTGATATCAATAGTAGGCATCTTCGTTACTTGATGGAATTCACCTTCCTTCTTAGCGACCTGAAAAGCAAGGCCCGCGCTGGAGTGCTGCACACTGCCCACGGCCCCATCCCGACACCGGTCTTCATGCCCGTGGGCACATTGGGCGCTGTGAAGGCCGTGCATCCGCGCGAACTGAAGAAGGACCTCGATGCGCCGATCATGCTGAGCAACACCTACCACCTGTACCTGCGGCCGGGCACAGAGGTTTTGGAGCATGCCGGGGGCCTGCACATGTTCAACGGGTGGGATCGACCGATCCTCACCGATAGCGGCGGGTTCCAGGTCCACTCGTTGAGCGACATCCGCAGGATCACCGAGGAAGGCGTGAGGTTCCAGAGCCACATCGATGGCAGCGCGCACCTCTTCACCCCGGAGAAGGTGATGGACATCCAACGCAGCATCGGGGCGGATATCTGCATGGCCTTCGATGAATGCACGCCGTGGCCATGCGAGCTCGCCTACGCGGAGAAGAGCATGCACATGACCCATCGCTGGCTCGATCGCTGCATCGCGCGCTTCGAAGGGACCGATCCGAAGTACGGCCACGAGCAGGCCCTCTTCCCCATCGTTCAGGGCAGCACCTTTCCCGAACTGCGCAAACGAAGCAGTGAATACATCGCAGCCAAGGGCGCGGTGGGCAATGCCATCGGTGGGCTCAGCGTTGGGGAACCCGAGGAGGAGATGTACGCCATGGCCGCGCTCTGCTGTTCCATCCTTCCGGCCGACAAGCCACGCTACCTCATGGGCGTGGGCACGCCGTGGAACCTGCTGGAGAACATGGCGCGCGGTATCGATATGTTCGACTGCGTGATGCCCACGCGCAACGGCCGCAACGGCATGCTCTTCACCCGCGAAGGGATCCTCAACATCAAGAACAGGCAGTGGGCCGATGACCATACGCCGCTGGACCCCGGCGCGCACTGCTGGGTGGACACAGCCTATTCGCGCGCCTTCGTGCGTCACCTTTTCCAGAGCGGCGAGATGCTGGGGCAGCAGATCGCCAGCTTGCATAACCTGGGCTTCTACCTCGCCTTGGTGAAGGAGGCTCGTGCGCAGATCATGGCGGGTACTTTCACGGACTGGAAGAACGCGTTGCTACCGAAATTGAAAACGAGACTTTAGTTGACGGTCGTCAGGGGTTCGATGGCCGACCCTGACCACCGAAAACGTAGAACCACGACCTGTGCTACGCACCCTCGACCGCTATATCATCCGCAAGTTCCTCGGCACCTTCTTCTTCATGATCGTGCTGATCATGATGGTGGCCGTGGTCTTCGATATCAGCGAGAAGACGGGCGACTTCGCCGAGATGACGGCGACCACCGAGGAGATCGTGAAGGACTACTACCTCAACTTCATCGTCTACTACGGCAACCTCTTCAGCGGGCTCTTCATCTTCATCGCGGTGCTGCTCTTCACCAGCCGTCTGGCGCACCGCAGCGAGGTGGTGGCCATGCTCAGCAGCGGCGTCAGCTTCCCGCGGCTGCTATGGCCCTACTTCGTGGCCGCCACCTTCCTGGCCGCACTCTCCCTGGTGATCAACCACAAGGTGCTGCCTGCGGCCAACAAGGTGCGGCTGGCCTTCGAGGAGAAGTACATCCGCGCCACCTTCTTCGTGGAGGACACCAACCTGCACCGCGAGATAGCACCGGGTTCCATCGCCTACTGCGAGCATTACGGCGCCAAGGAGAAGACCTTGTACGATTTCGGGCTGGAGCAGTGGAAGGACAACGAGCTGGTGCGCACCCTGCACGCCGATCGCGCGGTGTACGACAGCTTGAACGGGTCGTGGCACCTGAGCGACTGGAGCATGCGCGTGCTGGGCGCCGATGGCGACCACCTGAGCCGGGGCGTCAAGAAGGACACGGTGATCGCCTTGAAGCCCTCGGACATGGGCCAGCGCTGGGAAACAGCCATGGCCATGAGCACCAGCGAGCTCGATGACTACATCGTGGCCAAGCGCGCTCAGGGCGATGGAAAGGTGGCCAGCTACCTCATCGAGCGGCACCAGCGCACCAGCTATCCCTTCGCGGTGTACGTCTTCACGCTCATCGGCGTGGGCATCGCCAGCCGCAAGGTGCGCGGCGGCACCGGGCTTCATCTTGCTGCGGGCGTGGCACTGGCACTGCTCTACATCTTCGCCATGAAGCTCACTACCGTGGCCGCCACCAATGCCGGCCTCGATCCGTTCATCGCTGTGTGGGCGCCCAACGTGCTCTTCGCCGTCGTGGGCATCCTCATCTACCGCAACGCGCCCAAGTAGGAACGCATGCACGACCTCCTGCATCGTTCACGGGAACTGCTCACGCGGGTCTTCAGCACGCCGTGGCCCAGTGCCCTCGTGGTGCTCTTCTTCACCTACGCGGCGTGGCAGGAGATCGACAAGCACGGGGCCTGGCGCAATGGACGCGTCTTCACCTGGGACATCGAAGGCTACTACCACTATCTGCCCGCTGCGATCATCCATCGCGACTTGCGCGACCTGGGCTATGTGGCCGCGCTGGACAGCGCCATTCACACCGATGACCCGCATGTGCGATTCGGCATACACACCGCACCGGCAACAGGCCACGACCTGAACAAGTTCCCCTGCGGCACGGCATTCTTCGAGCTGCCCTTGTTCCTGGTGGCGCATGCCTATGCGCTGCGGCATGCGCACTACGAGGCCAACGGCTACACCCTCCCCTATCAAGTGGCGGTTTGCGCCAGCACCGTGCTCTTCGTTTCGCTCGGCCTCTGGCTCTTGCGCGCCTTCCTGCGGAAGCATGCTTCGGAACGCGATACGACCCTTGCGCTCGTGGCCATCGCCTTCGGCACGAACCTCTTCTACTACAGCACGCTGGCGGCAGGCATGAGCCACGGCTATCTCTTCTTCCTATTCGCCGCCGTGCTTTACCTCACCGACCGATGGCATCGCCGCCCTAACGCACGCACCGCCGCACTCCTCGGGCTTGCTATCGGCTGGACGCTCATCACCCGTCCGGTCGATGGCCTCGTGGTGCTGGTGCCTCTGCTCTGGCATCACAAGCCCAACGGACATTGGCGCAGCTCCTTCGCCTTGCTTCGCCAGCGCCCGGGCCATGCGATACTCGCAGCAGTTGCCATCATCATCGCCTGCCTGCCGCAGATGCTCTACTGGAAGCATGTAACGGGCGATCTCATCCACTACTCGTACCACGACGAAGGATTCGACTTCCTGCACCCGCACATCATCGACGGTCTTTTCAGCTACAAGAAGGGATGGCTGCTGTACAGCCCATTGGTCGCTTTCGGCCTGGCGGGCCTGGCGCTCATGCTCTTCGACCGTGAGGCGCGCCCGCACGCGTGGCCGGTCGTCGTCTTCCTACCGGTGATGTGCTACGTGGTCTTCTCCTGGATGCAATGGTGGTACGGCGGCAGTTTCGGTTGCCGTCCGCTCGTTTCCGCGTTGGCGCTGCTTGCCTTGCCACTGGCGTATTTGAGCAAACGCGTGTTCCAGTGGCATTGGTCCCTGGGCATGGCCCTCGTCCTCCTGGTGGCGGGCGGCATCAAGCTGAACATGTTCCAGCAGGACCAGTACCGCAAGGCCATCATCCATTGGCAAGACCAGACTCGCGACCTGTATTGGGGCTCTTTCTGGAAGTAGGCGCGCGAACGTTCCGTCACGATCATTCCATCGGCTTATTGCGATGTTCCATCTTCATCGTAACATTGCGATCTATTGATCCATCATGGGACTCGTCAAGGACCACCTCTTCACCGCCGAGCAGAACCGAGTGGCCGCCATGGCCAAGGTCCTGGGCCATCCGGCGCGCATCGCCATCCTGCAAACGCTCATCAAGAAGGGCACCTGCGTCAACGGCTCGCTCGTGGAGGAACTGGGCCTCGCCCAGGCCACCATCAGCCAGCACCTGTGGGAACTGAAGAACGCCGGATTGATCCAAGGCACCATCGAAGGCACGAGCATCTGCTACTGCATAGACCCCAAGGGATGGAAGGCCCTGACCAAGGACATGAACAAACTGCTCACGAACGTGAGCGAAAACTGCTGCTAGGATCGTACGGGCGTGTCATGACGCGCCACAACAGTACGGGCCGATCATGATCGGACCCAACAACAACCCCGCAAATGAAAACTGCACAAGGAACCAAAGACATGGTGCGCCGGAAATACGCCGAGATCGCACAACAGGACAAAGACACCAACGCCAGCAGTTGCTGCGGCGCGGGCGGCTGCAGCACCGAGGTGTACAACATCATGACCGATGACTACAGCGAGCTGAAGGGCTACAACCCCGACGCGGATCTCGGCCTCGGCTGCGGACTGCCCACACAATTCGCCGGCATCAAGCCCGGCGATACGGTGCTGGACCTGGGCAGCGGCGCGGGCAACGACTGCTTCGTTGCACGCCATGAGACCGGTGAGGATGGCCGCGTGATCGGCGTGGACTTCACGCCGGAGATGATCGCCAAGGCGAAGGAGAACGCGAAGAAGCTCGGCTACCAGAACGTGGAGTTCCGCCAGGGCGACATCGAAGCGTTGCCGCTCACGAGCAACATCGTGGACGTGGTGGTGAGCAATTGCGTGCTGAACCTGGTGCCGGACAAACGCAAGGCCTTCGCCGAAGTGCTGCGCGTGCTGAAGTCCGGTGGCCACTTCAGCATCAGCGATGTGGTGCTGCGTGGCGAGATCCCCGCGAAGCTGAAAGAGAGCGCTGAGATGTACGCGGGCTGTGTGGCGGGCGCGATGCAGGAAAGCGCCTACCTCGGCATCATCCACGACCTCGGCTTCGAGAACGTGACCGTGCAGAAGCGCAAGGCCATCATTGTTCCGGACGACATCCTGGCCAAGTACATCAGCGTGGAAGAGATAGCGGCGTACAAGGACAGCGGTGCGGGGACATTCAGTATCACGGTGTCGGCGTACAAGAGCGGCGCACCCAGCGGAACGCAGATGTCGTCCCGGCTAGAGTCCGGGATGACAGCCCCGCATGACCCTGCAGCATGCTGCGCGCCGAACGCGGAAGGCACCGAGAAGGTGAAGCTGGCAACTGGAGAGACCTGCGGTTGTGGTATCGATAGCACCTGCTGCTGACCATTACGCACCTCAACAACAACCAAGGAGATTCCGGGTCAAGCCCGGAATGACCAACCATGACGACCACACCAACACCCTTCGATGCCAAGCAGCATTGGGAGGGCATTTATGAACGCAAGGGGCCGCAGGAAGTGAGCTGGTACCAAGCGGTGCCCGAGGTGTCGCTCTCGTTGCTGGAGGAGTACCAAGTGCCGAAGCAGGCGCGCATCATCGACGTGGGCGGCGGCGACAGCCTGCTGGTGGACCACTTGCTGGACCGTGGCTACACCGACCTCACCGTGCTGGACATCAGTGGCGCCGCGTTGCGCAAAGCCCAGGAGCGCCTCGGCGGGCGTGCCGAGAGCGTGCAGTGGATCGAGGGCGACGCCACCTCCTTCGTCGTGGACGCTCCCGTGGATGTGTGGCACGATCGCGCGGTCTTCCACTTCCTCACCACGGACACTGCCGTGGAGCGCTACCTCCTCCGCGTGGCGGAATACCTGCGACCCGGCGGGCTCCTCATCCTTGGCACCTTCAGCGAGAACGGTCCGGAGAAATGCAGCGGCATCAGCGTGAAGCGCTACAGCGAACCCGAGATGGTGGCGCGCCTGCAGCGCATCTGCTCGCGCATCAAGTGCTTCACCGTAGACCATGTAACACCCTACAACACCGTGCAGAACTTCCTCTTCTGCGCTTTCCGCAAGAACCCATGAAGATCCTCGCACTCTGCACCGGCAACAGCTGTCGCAGCCAGATGGCACATGGCTATCTACAGCACTTCGCCGGACGGCAGGCGGAGATCTACAGCGCGGGCGTTGAAACGCACGGCTTACACCCACGCGCCATCGCGGTGATGCGCGAGGATGGCATCGATATCGCGCACCACACCTCCAACAACATCACCGAGTACGCGGACATCCCCTTCGACCATGTGATCACTGTGTGCGATAGTGCGCGCGAACGGTGCCCGTGGTTCCCCACGAATGCGGTGAAGCACCACCAGGACTTCCCCGACCCCGCCAAGGCAACGGGCACGGAAGAGGAGATCATGGCCGCGTTCCGCAGCGTGCGCGACCGGATCAAGCACTACTGCATCGGCTTCGTGGAGCAACACGTGCTGGCCCTGTGAAGAAGCGCCTCTCCTTCCTCGACCGCTACCTCACGTTCTGGATCTTCACGGCCATGGCAGTGGGTGTGGCGCTCGGACATTTCATGCCCGCAGTGTCGGACTCGATCAACGCAGCGTCCAGCGGCACCACCAACATCCCGCTCGCCGTCGGCCTCATCCTTATGATGATACCACCGCTGGCCAAGGTGGACTATGCCAAACTCCCCAGCGTATTCAAGCACCGGCGTGTTCTGGGCACCGGCCTCTTCATGAGCTGGATCATCGGACCCGCGCTGATGTTCCTGCTCGCACTGATCTTCCTGAGCACGTTGCCCGAATACTTCTCCGGCGTCATGCTCATCGCCCTCGCACCGTGCATCGCCATGGTGCTGGTGTGGAACGACCTGGCACAGGGCGACCGCGAGCTGGCCGCAGGACTGGTGGCCTTGAACAGCATCCTCCAGATCCTCTTCTACAGCAGCTACGCATGGCTCTATGTCACGGTGCTGCCACCGCTCTTCGGGGTGGAGGGCTACACGGTGGACGTAAGCATTGGCGAGATCACGCGCACCGTGCTCATCTACCTCGGCATCCCCTTCCTCACGGGCTTCCTGTTGCGCTTCTTCCTGACACGCTTGAAGAGCGAGGACTGGTACATGCAGCGCTTCATCCCCGCCATCGCACCTATCACGCTCATCGCGCTGCTCCTCACCATCGTGGTGATGTTCAGCCTCAAGGGACGCATGATCGTAGACATTCCCTTCGATGTGCTGCGCGTCGCCATGCCGCTCACGCTCTTCTTCCTCCTCATGTTCTTCGGCACCTTCTTCCTCGTGAAGCGGCTGGGTGGCACCTACAAGGAGACCACCACGCTCGCCTTCACGGCGGGCAGCAACAACTTCGAGTTGGGCATCGCCGTGGCCATCGCTGTCTTCGGGCTCGGCAGCGGCCAGGCCTTCGCCGCAGTGGTGGGTCCGCTCATTGAAGTGCCGGTGCTGATCGCGTTGGTGAACGTGTCGTTCTGGGCGAGGCGCAGGTATTTCGGGGAGGAGACGGTCGCCCGAACGAGCGCATAGCGCGCGGGATTATTTTCAACCCATGGAAAAGCGCACGAAGGACACCCCCTGGAAGCTGAAGACTCCGCCCGGCACGGCGGAGTACACCATGCATGTGGATGAAAAGGACGGCCGGGAAGTGCTCGTATGCACTGTGGGCAAGACCGTGCTGCTCTATGACATATCCGCGATCAACGACCTGCACGCGATGCTGAAGAAGCACGGTGATTGGATGGACCTGGGCGGCGCCGATGAACAGAAACCAGCGAAGGAAGGCACGGTGGAAGCCTGGGGCCGCAGCGAGACGAACCCGGTGAAAGGCTGGTACGGATTGAAGAAGGGCTTGCGCGGTCGGTTCGGTGTGTACCTGCCGCCGCTGTTGGAAGCATTGGGCCTGGCGGAGGTGACGCACGACGCGAAGAACAACCGCATGCGAGCGAAGTGAAGGGATGCAAGGGACGTATGGTGATCGAAGAATGCTGTTCCCGGGCGCTCGTTCACAAGCACGTGCATTCCGATCCTTGACGGGCTCCGACGGATAACTTGGCCCGGAATGGGAAGGTACACCGGTCACGTGCGCTCGTTGCTCTGGCGTCTCGGTACGGTGCTGGCGCTGTTCACCGCGATCCGTTGGGTGTTCCTCGCCGTCCATTCCGGCGCATTCCCGCACGTGTCGCTGGCCGATGCCGTGCAGGTGTTCGTTCAGGGCCTCAGGTTCGATGCGATGACCATCGTGGTGGCCAACGCGCCCTTCATCCTGCTCTCGGTGCTGCCCATTCCCTGGCGCGTTTCGCGGTGGTACAGGACCCTCTTGTTCGCCCTATTCATCGTCGTGAACGGATCCCTTCTCTTCCTGTGCTGCATGGACCTGCCCCTCTACGGTTTCACGGGCAAGCGGATCACGCGCGATGTGCTGGGGCAGGCAGCGGCAGGCCTGCGCGAGCTGCCTGATACCATGCTGCGTTATTGGTGGGCCACGGCCTGCTTCGCGGTTTCCATGACGTTCTTGGTCGTGGCTTGGAGACGCATCATCCAACCTGCGCCGGGCTCCCTCGTGCCTTGGTGGCGTGAATCGGCCGTGAGCCTGCCGGTCCTCGGCCTGCTGTTCCTGTGCGGAAGAGGCGGCTGGCAGTACCAGGGCCTTTCGCCTGCCCATGCGGCGGACCACGTGGATGTGGCCTTCGCGCCGCTGGTCACCAATTCAGCCTTCACGTTCGGTTACTCATTGAGCGGTCCTTCGCTCGTGCCGCGCCGGTACATGAGCACTGAAGAAATGGACCGGCTGGCTCCGCTGGGCTATTCCTTGCAACGCGACAGTGCGGACCGCCGGCGCAACGTGGTGATCCTCATCGTGGAAAGCCTCGGCCGCGAATACCTCTCGGCCATCAGCAGCGAAACGCCGTACATGCCCTTCCTCGATTCGCTTTGCGCCCGTTCGCTGGTGTTCACCAACGCCTTTGCCAATGCAGAGGGCAGCAACAAGGGCAATTGCGCGATCCTGGCGGGCATCCCTTCCTTCACCGACGATGCCTTCATGAACACCGCCTATGCCGACAACAAGGTGGAAGGCCTTGGTACGCGACTGAAGGAACTGGGCTATTCCACTGCCTACTTCCACGGCGGCCTCAACGGAGAGTTCAAGTTCGATTCGTTCAGCAAGGCCTGCGGCTTCGATCGCTATTACGGCAAGGACGAGTTCGGCAACGATGACTTCTACGATGGGCACTGGGGCGTGTACGACGAGGAGTTCCTGCAATTCGCTGCGGAGCGCATGAGCGAGATGCCGCAACCGTTCTGTACGGCCTTCTTCACCCTCACCACGCACGACCCCTTCCCCATACCCGCACGCTACAAGGGTCGCTTCCCGAAAGGCACGCAGGCGATCCACGAGGCGCTCGGCTATGCCGATATGTCCATCCGTCGGTTCTTCGAGCGGGCATCGCGCGAGGCTTGGTATGCCAACACGCTCTTCGTGATCACGGCCGATCACACCTTCAAGTACAACCAGCATCCGCAGTGGTACCACAATCCGGCCGGCCAGTTCGCTGTCCCCATCCTCTTCTTCACCCCGGATGGCAGCTTGAATGGCACGGACCCGCGTGTTGCGCAACAGCTCGATATCCTGCCCAGCGTGCTCGACTTCGTCGGCTATGACGGCCGCATCAGCACCTTCGGGCAAAGCCTCTTGCGCCGCGATCGTCCGAACCGGGCCGCCATCCACCTCGGCGGGCTCTACCAATTGATCCAGGACGACCGCATGTTGTTGTTCGATGGGCAACGGATCAAGGGGCTCTACGACTACCGCATCGACACGCTGTTCGCACATGACCTTGCCACAACGGAAACCGCCACGGCCGAAGCGCTGGAGCAAGAACTGAAAGCGCTGATCCAACGCCATTACGAAGGGCTGGTGAACAACACCCTCACGGAACGGTAGGGCTATTGCCCGGCCAGCTCCTGGTCACTCAGGTCCTGGTGTTCGCGTCTGCGTACAGCCTGTTGAATCGTTCAGCATGCCAAGCATGTGCGTTCTTCCTTTCCTGAATACGGCCCGCGCCGCACCACCCGTTGAGTTCCACAGAAAGCGTGGCGAAAGTCGCCGATGGCAACTACTTGGGTCCCGGTGCGTGCGCATGCACGATGATATACACCATCACTATCACCGCCACTACACCGGTTACCGTGAACGTTACCTCCGGCCCGAACGCGAACCAAAGCCACCCCGCGAAGGCGCTGGCGAAGAGCGCGGCAATGCTCTGGAAGCCCGCGTAGGTGCCGATGGCGGTGGCCGTTTCGGTGCGTGGCACGATGCTGCCGATCCACGCCTTGGCGATGCCCTCGGTGGCCGCCGCGTAAAGTCCGTAGACGAAGAAGAGCGCAGCAATCACCACGATGCCGTGCGCTGCGGCCATGCCGAAGTATACCGCTGCGAAGAGCAGCAGGCCGAAGAGGAACACGCGCTTCAGACCGATGCGGTCGGCCAGTGCGCCCAGCGGGTACGATGCCAACGCGTACACGAGGTTGTAGAAGATGTACACGCCGATGGTGCCGGTATCACTGAGGCCCGCGTTCTTCGCTTGCAGCAAGAGGAAGACATCGCTGCTGTTGAAGAGCGCGAAGAGCAGCAGGCCGGTGGTGAGCTTGCGGTAGGCCGCCGGGCTCTCCTTCCAGTACCGCAGGAAAGCGAAGAAGGAGAAGGGCTTCGTTGACGATGCGACCGTGTGTCGGCTTTCCTTCAGCAGCAGCGAGAGCACCACGGCCAGCACGCCCGGCGCAAAGGCGATGAAGAAGAGCGGCACGTAGTCCTCGGGGTGGAAGTAGAGAAAGAGCAACGCCAATGCCGGACCGAGCACCGCGCCCAGCGTGTCCATGCCGCGGTGGAAGCCGAACACGCGACCCTTGGTAGCCGGTGTTGCTTCGTCGTTCAGCAACGCATCGCGCGCGCCGGTGCGTATGCCCTTGCCTACGCGGTCTATGGTGCGCGCAAAGAAGATCCACAGCGGCGCGATGAACACCGCCATCATGGGTTTGCTGATGGCGCTGAGCGCATAGCCCCATTGCACGAAGAGCGCGCGCCGGCCCAGCCGGTCGCTCTGCATACCGAAGTATCCCTTGCTCAAACCGGCCGTCGCCTCGGCCACGCCTTCCAGAACGCCGATCAGCACCACGGAGAAGCCGATGCTCTGGAGGTAGATCGGCATCACCGGGTACAGCATCTCGCTGGCCATGTCCGTGAACAGGCTGATGAGCGAGAGAACGATGACCGTTCGGGAGAGCACACGCATGGCAACGAAGGTCGCGAGTTCGCCCAAGCGGGAGGCAAGCGCCTAGGTTTGCCCTATGCTCGCTGATCGCCTCCTTCAGCACGTGCTCTCCTTCTCCTTGAAGGACGTGCAGCTGCCGAAGGGCGTAGGCGTGCTCGACCCCTTCAATGGCCCGAACGCCGATGAGGTGCGCCGCATCGTCACGCTCTTCCACAGCAAGTATTACAGTGATGAAAAGCCGCGCGTGCTCATGCTCGGCATCAATCCGGGGAGGCTTGGCGCGGGCAGCACGGGCCTCTCCTTCACCGATACCAAGCGATGCGAAAGCGACCTTGGCATACCGGTACACGGCCTCCGCACGCACGAGCCCAGTAGTGATTTCTTCTACCGGATGATCCGTGCTGCGGGCGGCGCCGAAGCCTTCTACCGCGAGGTCTACGTCCATGCCATCTGCCCGTTGGGCTTCGTGAAGGATGGCCCGCAGGGCAAGCACATCAACCTGAACTACTACGACGACAAGGCGCTGGAGGAGGCAGTGACGCCCTTCGTGGAGAATTGGCTGCGCATGCTTGTGGCCTGCGGCATGCGCACCGATGTGGTTTACTGCATCGGCACGGGCAAGAACGCAGCCTACTTCACGAAGTTGAACGAGCGTTTGCAGGTGTTCGACAGCATCATCGCGCTGGAGCACCCGCGCTATATCATGCAATACAAGGCGAAGCAGCTAGCGGTCTACGTCAGGAAATACGTCGATGCCCTGGCCGTGGGGTAACAGGTCCTGTGGAATCGGCTACATTGTTGGGACGAATCCCAAGTCATGCAACGGATCTCGCAGCTGCTGTCCTACTACTTCACGGCCATTCCGGACCTCATCTCATTCCGGAACTACCGCTTCTATTTGGTGGGCCACGTGGCGTACAACTTCGCGTTGACAGTCCATAGCCTCTGGGCGGTGCTCTTCGCCATTCTCGGCGTACCGCAGCTTTTCGTGTTCAACCTGTTCAGCGTGGGTATCTTCATCGGCTGCATCCTGTTGAACCGGCGCGGCCACCACATGCTGCCCACGGTGGTGGGCATGGCGGAGGTGGTGACGCACCAGGTCGTTGCCTGCTATCTGCTGGGCACGGGTTCCGGGTACCAATTGTACATTCTCGTGGTCTCGCTCTATCCCTTCATCATGCCCTCCTGGCGGCCGTGGATCAAGGCTGTGCTCTTCGCGGGCAGCCTGGCTGGTTACCTCTTCATCGAACTGGTGCTCAAGGTGCGTACACCGCAAGTGGTGCTCGAACCGGGCCTGCTCGGTGCCCTGAACATCTCCAACATCGTCTTCGGATTCGTCTGCCTGGGCATCTGGGGCATCTACTTCAGCTTTGGCATGCGGAAGACGGAGGAACAGCTCGATGCCGAGTTCGACAAATCGGAACAGTTGCTGCTGAACATCCTTCCGCGCTCCATCGCCGAACGGTTGAAGGCGCGCGAGCCCATAATCTCCGACCGCCTGCCCGATGCATCCATCCTTTTCGCCGATCTGGTGGGCTTTACTCGGTTCGCTGAGAACGTCGCCCCCGATGAACTGGTGCGCATCCTCAATGAGTACTTCTCCGCGTTCGACGCACTGGCCGACCGCTTTGGCATGGAGAAGATAAAGACCATCGGCGATGCCTATATGGTGGCAGCGGGCGTGCCGAAGCCCGACGGCGACCACGCGCGCAACATCGGCCGGTTCGCACTGGAGATGCTGGCCGTGCTTGATGAGCGCAACACCCACCTGGGCCATGCGATGCAGTTGCGCATCGGCATCCATTGCGGCCCGGTTGCGGCCGGGGTCATCGGAACGCGCAAGTTCGCCTATGACCTTTGGGGCGACACCGTGAACGTGGCTTCGCGCATGGAATCATTGGGCGTACCCGGCAGGATCCAGATCACCGAATCGTTCCAACGAGCCTGTTGCGATTACTTCGCATTCGAGGAACGCGGGCTCGTGGAAGTGAAGGGAAAGGGACAGATGCGGACCTGGTTCCTCGCCGGTCCGCTTCGTTAATGTACCGAACATGCGCGCTATCATGCAATACAAGACGAAAATGATCGAGGCCTCCGTTGAGAGGTACCTCAGTGCCCTGACGAACGCGAGCGCCGCACCGCGCTGATCGGCTCGCGTTCGTGGCATCGCTTGTGCGTGGTAGGAGGTATGATCCACGTCTTCCGCATTCTTGCGTTTCTCGCCATCTGTTCATTGTCCAACTGCTCCCATGTTCGTGCCCAGGGCACCGTTGCCGACCCCGGCGAGCCGGTGATCTCGCGGATGTGCCTATGGAACGCCGACCGTGCGACATTCAAGCAATTGCATTTGAAGCAGCGGCAGATCAAGCTGCTGAACGAATTGAAGCTGAAATACCCGGCGGTGGTTGGAGGCCAGTGGGATGTGGAGAGCGAGAACGTCGTTCCGGTGAAAACCCAGAGTGGGTCCGACCGCGGCACGAACGCGGTTCCCGCGCACGCCAACTCGGGGCAGGGTGCCCTGGCGAACGGCACGAAGGTTACAGCTGCGGTCGCGGCATCGCCCTCCCGGTTGCAAGAGGACTTGCGCGCCGTGCTCTCCGCCGACCAACTGCGCGCATGGGCCGAGCTCTGTGGAGGGCGCTACTCCATGCTGCACGACCCAAGCCGCTCGCCAAAAGTGAACTGGCACTGAGCCCAGCACCGGCCGCTTGAGCGTGGGCATATCACGCCCCATCGTTGCCCATTCTCCCCGATGCGGGCGTGGGCCGGACCATGGATGAAGCAGTAGGGCTGCGAATTTCCGAGCTCGGCACAGCCTTGGGGGCATCAGCGCAAAACCCAACACGTCATGAACGCGACCAAAGAGATCATCAAAGGCAACTGGAACGAACTGAAAGGGAAGCTGAAGCAGGAGTATGCCAAGCTCACCGACAGTGATTTGCTGTACATGGAGGGCAAGGAGGACGAACTGCTCGGCCGCTTGCAGCAAACCTTGGGCAAGAGCAAGGAAGAAGTGGATACCATCATTGCACGCCTCAGCCCCACCGTTGAGACGAAAGCATGAACGCCCTTGCACCGATGCCCGGCCCGGAGGAGCGGATCCTCCGGGCCGCGCATGCCTAGCGATGCCTCAACCCTTCCTTATCACACGGTAACTTCAACTTCCCATGCGCAAAGCAGTTCCCATCCTCCTGCTCATAGCAGGGCTCGCCATCATCGGCTACGGTCTAATGGAGCAGGACGACCGACAGACCACCATCGAGCTGGGCAGCACCGAGATCCAACTAGGCCAGAAGGACAGCGCCTTCTCACCATTCTATATCGCGGGCGGCATCTTTGCCGCCGCAGGTGCTGTGCTGCTGCTGCGTGGCAATAAGAACTGACGCTGGCTCACGCCGCCTCCTCGCGCGGCGCCTGCCCGTTGCGTTCCCTGCGCCGCTGCAAGCCCTTCCACGCGAAGTGACCATAGCCCGCTGCCAGCGCGACGCGGATGGCAATGGAGACCCAGGCGATCGGCCGCAACAGGCCCATGATCGTCCATACCGCATCGCACACCACGGTGAATAGGAGATAGAACAAGGTACCGAACAGGATGGCGTTGAGGGCGCGGCCAGGGGTGGCGTTCTGCGCCATCAGGCTCATGCCACCGAAGGCCGCCACGATGCCGCTGAGCCCCTTCACCAGCAGGTGCATGTGCGCTCCGGGCGTTGCGATCATCAGCGCCGTGGCTTCCTTGGTGAAGAGGAAGAAGAGGATGCCTAACAACAGATGGAAGACGCCTGCCACGCGGAGAAAAAGGGAACGTGTCATCTGCAGTATTGCTGGGGATGGTTCAGCCCCCTAGCCTAGTTCCTCATGCAAGTGCCATGCGCGAGCACTATGCTGCGGCCATCCTCGCCCCGCATGCGCATCAATGGGGCATAGGCGGGCATTCGCTTCCCCTCTTCGGCAATCCCTGACCCGGCATGCACGACCACCGGCTGTCTGAGCTTGGGCCGACAGGAGCCATGCGACCGCCCGCAGGCCTTTCTCCCGCTCATCCCCAGAGGCGGCGCACAACGGCAGGCACGGCCTTATGGCGTGTGGTGCGGCATTGGCAGTCCTGCAGGCATGAAGAACACAAATCACATGAAGGCCGCGCTCCTCGTGAGCGGGCTGGTCCTGTTCGGCGGGCTCAACGCCACAGCGCAGGAGAAGGAAGAGCATCACCCCATCGATCGTGCATGGGTAGCCATGAACGTGGCCAAACTGAACGTGCAGCTCGGCCTGAACGATGTACAACAAGCAGAGGTGAAATCGATAGATGAGCGATACATGCGGAAGCACCAAGCGATGGAGGCCAGTGTGCCCAAGCCTACCGAGGCGCAGATGGGCGCAAATGTTTCCAAGCTGATGACCGAGCGCGACCGTGACATGGAAGCGATACTGAACAGCGATCAGTACGCCAAGTGGATCGACATGCGCCAGAAGGGAACCGGCGACCTGGACGAAGAGCAGCAGGAGAAGAAGGAGAAGCTGGAACTGAAGAAGTAAGCTGAACGGTTACCTGGCGAAGAAGCCCGCCCACGATGACGCTATCGCCGGGGGCGGCACCGCATAGAAGAACGCCCCGGGGCTCAGGCCGAGGCGTTCGATGCGCGGAAGCAGCAGCCTTACACCGGCTTGCGGAAGAGGTAGCGGGTGATGAAGATGCCGGTGCCGCCCTTGCCTTCGGCAGCGCTATTGACACCGGTAGTCACCACGTGCAGTTCCCAACCATCGTTGGTGTACTCGTTGATCGTCTCCACGATGAGGCGGTCGTTATTGGCGATGTTCTTGAAGTTGATGCCGACCATGCTGTAGAAGTTCAACAGGTCCTTGCCTACCTCTTGGTCGCCTTGGTCGCTGATGATGACCCTTGAGCGGCCGAGGCCACCGGGCACCACGCTCTCGATGGTGCTGAATTGGCGGTAGGTGTAGGCAGGTGCAACAGGCGTCGGGCGGAAGCTGTAGCCTGTGAAGAGGGCCACTGCGAAGGCGGCGCCGAAGAGCAGGGAGCGGGTATCCAGTTTCATGATGGTACGGTGTTTAGTGCGGGTTGTGAGCCGGTCCGTTACTTTTATGGACCGAACGCAAAGAAAAGACCAAAGCCATGACACGCACGATCGCCGCCACGCTCCTCCTTTTCGCAGCCACCATCACCCAGGCCCAAACCCGCTTCAGGGTAACCGATGTGACCGTTACCGAGAAGGGCAACGCGATCAAGGGCAACGATGCTGTAGCCGAGATCGTTGGGTCGGAAGGCGACGACCGGCTGGTGCTCATGGACCAGAATGGCGTATGGGTGAAGACGCAGGTGCGGGTGCGCACGCACAACAGCAACCGCAGCAGCGTCAAGGAGAGCGCCGTGTACGCCACCTTCGAGCTGCGCTTGAAGGTCGATGGCAAGGGCGACCGCCGCACGATCCAAAAGGTCTTCTACGGTGAGGATGAGCGCAAGACCACCATCAAGGAGAAGTTCACCGTCAAGCGCGGCATCGATGTGCGCGTGATCACGGTGGAATTCACCGGGATATTGGAATAGGCCAGGTGTTGCACAAGGACCGAACAGACGTCCGCTCTATCTTGGGCACATGCCCATCGAGCGTCTGTTCGACATCCCCCCCTACCAGCTAGCGCACTACCCGAAGACCGACGCCATTGCCACCAAGGAAGGCGGGGCATGGCGCGCGTACAGCACCCAAGAAATCATCGATGTGAGCGGCAAGCTCGCATTGGGGCTTATGGCGCTGGACGTGAAGCCGCAGGACAAAGTGGCCATCTGCAGCGGCAACCGCAGCGAATGGGCGCTGGTCGATCAAGCCATCCTTCGCATCGGGGCAGTCACCATACCCATCTACCCCACCAGCAGCAAGGAGGACTACGCCTATATCCTGAAGCACGCCGGCGTGAACGTATGCTTCACCAGCAATGCCGAGATCCACGCCAAGGCAGCACAACCGGGTGGGCCAGCGCACCTCTTCACCTTCGAACGCGTGGAGGGCGCCCGCCACTGGAGCGAAGCACTGGACCTGGGCTCGGCTGATGCGCTGCCCCAGTTGAAGGCCTATGAGCAGCAGGTGAAGAGCAGCGACCTGGCCACCATCATCTACACCAGCGGCACCACCGGCAAGCCCAAAGGCGTCATGCTCTCGCACCGCAACATCATCAGCAACCTGGAATCGAGCATCACACGGTTCCCGGTCGACAGCCAGGCCAGGGCCATCAGTTTCCTTCCGCTCTCGCACATCTACGAGCGCATGCTCATGTACATGTACATGCGCACGGGCGTCAGCATCTACTTCCAGGAATCGCTGGAGGACCTTGGCGACCGCATCCGCGAGGTGCAACCCGATGTGTTCACTGCCGTGCCGCGCCTGTTGGAGAAGATCTACGACAAGATCATCGCCAAGGGCGAGGCGCTCTCGGGCATCAAACGTGCGCTCTTCTTCTGGGCCTTGGACCTGGGCCTGGATTACGATGTGCATGGTCGCAGTTGGTGGTACAACGCGCAACTGGCCCTGGCCCGCAGGCTCATCTTCAGCAAGTGGATCGCCGCGCTCGGCGGAAGGGTGCGCGTAGTGGCAAGTGGGAGCGCCGCATTGCAGGTGCGCCTGGCGCGCGTGTTCAACGCAGCGGGCGTGCCGGTCATGGAGGGCTACGGCCTCACCGAGAGCAGCCCCGTGATCAGCGTGAACGATCTGCGCAATGACGGCTTGCGCTTCGGCACGGTGGGCCGCCCCATCCCGGGCGTGGAGGTGCGCATCGCTGCTGACGGAGAGATCCTCGCGAAAGGACCCAACATCATGCAGGGCTACTACCTGGAACCTGAACTGACGAAGGAGGCCATCGACGCCGAGGGCTGGTTGCACACCGGCGATATCGGCGAGATCACCAGCGAGGGCTTCCTGCGCATCACCGATCGCAAGAAGGAGATCTTCAAGACCAGCGGTGGCAAGTACGTGGCGCCGCAAGTCCTGGAGAACAGGCTGAAGGCTTCGCGCTTCATCGAGCAGGCCATGGTCATCGGCGAGAACCGCAAGTTCCCAGCAGCGCTGATCGTGCCCGATTTCAACTTCCTGAAGGACTATTGCACGCTGAAGGGCATCCCCTTCGAGAGCCGGGAAAGCATCATCAAGGACAAGCGCATCATCGACCGCATCTTCGAGGAAGTGCAGGAGGCCAACGCCGAGATCGGCCATTGGGAACAGGTGAAGAAGATCGCCTTGCTGCCCGCCGAGCTCACCATCGATGCCGGTGATCTCACACCTTCGCTCAAGCTGAAGCGCAAGCCCATCATGGCGAAATACGATGCGCTGGTGGAAGGGATCTATGGCGAAGGATAGCCCTCTACATTTACGCCTCCTTAATACTGACTTCACCATGAAGGCAATGCTGGCCGCGCTATTGGCGCTTCCGATCCTGATCACCAGTTGCAACAAGGAGCCCGGCGAAGGCGGCCGCGCCGAGATCCGGGGCGTGGTGTACGAGCAACGGTACAACAGTTCCACTGGCCTTCCGATCGGCAGCGCCTATCCGCTGGCCGACTACCGCGTGGCCATCATCTACGGCAATGGTGATTATGCGGACGACGATACCCGTACCGGCCCCACCGGAGAGTACCGATTCCCGTGGCTTCGCAAAGGCGACTACCGCCTCTATGTGATCAGCGAATGCAACGACTATCAGAACTGCACCGAGGGCGTCTACGCCAGCGTGTCCATCAACGACCGCAAGGACGTGGTGCAGGCCGATACGCTCCTCGTTCGAAACTACTGATGCGCTTTCGCGGACCGCTCCTGTTGTTGATCGTACTGGCTTGCGCTGTTGCACAAGCACAGGAAGCGTTGCGTCCAACAGTGCGACAGGAGCTGTGGGCCGCTGCCGCCGTGCAAGGGCGACTGCCGGTCTTCTTGAAGGACCTGATGGGCGATAGCTACAAGCGCGTGCGGCTGCGCAACGAATTAGGCTACCGCAGTGCCGACGTCTTCTTCGCGGGCAAGCAGACGTACCTGGACGTGAACCTGCGCTACAAGATCAGCGACCTGGTGAGCGTGGCCTACGAGCACCGCTTCGCCTCGCGGGCCAGCGTGGCCGGCATCCAGCACCGCAGCATCGTGCAAGCGCAGATCGAGAAGACCTTCACACGGGTGGAAACCGGTTACCGCTTCATCTACCAGCACAGCTTCATCGAATGGGGCGACCAGCGCGAGGTCTTCCGCAACCGCTTCCAACTGGGCTACAACTTCAAGAACTGGAAGCTCGATCCGCAACTGAGCGTTGAGTTCTTCACCTGGGCGGGCAACAAAGGCCTCTCCCATTTCGGCACACGCTGGTCCCTGGGCACCGAGTACGCCTTCAGCAAGGCGCACAGCCTCGGCCTCAGCCTGCTTCACGATCGCGAGCGCGACACCGCCTGGCCCACGCGACGCTGGATCTGGTCGGTCACCTATTCGCTGAACCTGCGCGGACGTTGAGCGATGGCGGATGAACGGGCACAAGCACTATGGTCCAGGGTGGGCGGCTTCGCCGTGATCGTTGGCGCCGCCATCATCGTCGGCTATTACCTCATCAAACCGTCCGAGGATCTTAAGGTCTTCCACCCGAGCGACCTCGATCCCCGGCTGGTCGATCCCGCCGTGCGCAATGCCGAAGGGGAGCACCGCATCATGGACTTCGCATTGGTGGATCAACTGGGGCGCACCATCACGCTGGCCGATGTGAAAGGCCGCATCATCATCGCCGACTTCTTCTTCACCACCTGCGCCACCATCTGCCCGAAGATGACCGCGCAGATGGAACGCGTGCAGGAGGCGAGCATGCACGATGATCGGGTGGTGATCCTCTCCCATTCCGTAACACCGGAGCAGGATAGTGTGCCTGTGCTCGCCGACTACGCCGCGCTGCACAACGCCGACCCCAAGCGCTGGCACTTCCTCACCGGCGACCGCAAGCAGATCTATGCGCTCGCTCGCCGCTCCTACTTCGCCTGCCTCGATAAAGGAGACGGCGGGCCGCAGGACTTCGTGCATACCGAGAACTTCGTGCTCGTGGATCCCCTGGGCCGCATACGCGGATTCTACGACGGCACCAAGACCGAAGAAGTGGACAAGCTGATCGGGGACATCGGCAAATTGCTCACTGAAGCCGAACCGGATTAGAACATACCACGGATGCCAGACGAACTCTATCCGTGGATCGCTTGGCGTTGATGACCATCATCTGCGGATCGTTCTGCCTCCTTCTACCTTAGCCCCGATGCGCAAATGGCTCGACCGCTACTACGGGCGCCTGCGGAAGGTGAAGGTGAACTACGTCCTGCTCAACTTCTTCAACATGAAGAAGCTGGCGCACGCACGCCGCATGTACCGCAAGTACGGCGTGCGGCGCAGCGTGCTATTGCCCATCAATAGCAGCCACCTGCCGAAGGGCACCAGCGAACAACCGTGGCTCGATGGACCGGAGGCGCATGCCAAGCTCAGCGCATCGGTGGAGCTCCGGCGCTTTGATCCCGCAACACGCGAGGCGATCATGCGCTGGCCGTCGGACGGGTACGTCATCCTGCGAGGCCTCTTCAGCGCGGATGAAGTAGCTGCCATGAATGCCGAAGTGGACCGCCTAATCAGCGACAAGGTGGTCGACTTCAACTTCACCGGCCGCAAGATCATGTTCGCCTTCCACCACAGCGAAGTGCTGCGCAAGCACGTGCATGACCGGCGCATCCTGGATGTGATGGACTTCCTGCTGGGCAAGAAGGTGCGGGTGTTCCAGAGCATCAACTTCCTCACCGGCAGCGAGCAGCACGCGCACAGCGACAGCATCCACATGACCACGCACCCGCTTGGGTACATGATCGCCGCCTGGATCGCATTGGAGCCGATGACGCCGGACAACGGCCCCTTGATCTACCACACCGGCAGCCACAAGCTCCCCTACCTGCTCAACAACAGCTACGACCACGGCGGCAACCGCTTCGTCATTGGCGATGACGCGTACGCGCGCTACGAGGAGGCCATTGATAAGGAGATCCGCAATGGCGGGTTCCCGGCGCAGGAGTTCCTGGCACAGCCCGGTGATGTGCTCATCTGGCACGCCAACCTGCTGCATGGCGGAAAGAAGATGACCATGCCGAACGCCAGCCGCAAGAGCATGGTGATCCATTGCTTCGCCGAGGATGTGCTCTGCTACCACGAGCTGACGCAGCGTGCAGCGCTTATGGAGGATGGTGATTGAACGCTCAGCGCTGCACCACGAACCGCAACTTCATCGGCAGCGTGCGCGAGTCGGCTGTGTACTCCAGCAGGTACACGCCGGAGGGGAAAGCCCCGACATCCACGCGTGCGCGATCACCTTCCATGCGTTGGCGACGCATGATGCCTCCCGTTGATGACCGCAATACAAGCTCGCCGGTGACGAAAGGCGCTGCGACATAGAGCGATCCATCGGCGGGCGAAGGCCATGCGCGCAGCGATCCCCTCCCCTGCTCCGGGATACCGATCGAGGAACTCAGGCAGGTACACGTCGCATCGTAGACCTCACCGACCGTCGAGGCGTTGCCATCATCGCAGGCGGTTCCCGGTATGGCAGCACCTCCAAGCACGCCCAGGCAATCGGGCACCTGCTGACCTTGCGCAATGGCCATTGCCCCCAAAGACAGATCATGATATGATCCTGACGGTGTTGTCATCAACTTGATGGCCCGCACCATATAGCGCGCGCCGGGATCGAAAGGAGCGCTGGAGGTATACGAGGTGCCTTGAACGGCTGCAGACGTGATTCGCACGATGGACTCCGTGGCCTCATCGATGCGGTAGATGTGATAGCCATCAACCGGTTCCGGGGAAGCCGACCAGTTGAAGGAGGCGAACCATTGATCGTTCGTCGCCACCAGATCGGAGGGAGGCGCGATGTATCGCAGGCGCAGGGAGGGGTCGCCCATCAACCCCAGGTGCGTACGGCTCATCGGAGAGGCCTGCCAGCCGCCGTTCTGCGGCGCGAAGTCCGTGGGGGTATTGTTCATCGTGCGCAATGCGCAATAACCGATGGGCTCGCCCATGGCGAGGGGATGCACGTACCAGATGGGCATACCGCTCCAGGCATGCACCAAGCTGTTCCCACTGGCCAACGATGCCCGCAGGAAGTTGTCCGGGTTGTCCCAATCGCCGAAGTAACTGCCCACCGACATGTTGAATACGCCACCGTGCTCGTTCGCGATCAGGTCGGCGGTGCTCAGACCATTACTGGTGCCAGTGAAGGTGGTGCCGCTGACGCCGGCGCCCAGCAATCCCGTGCTGCACTGGAAGGTGAAGAGCTCGTCGGTGGCTTGATAGTGCTGCCAGAAGAACATTTGCTGTTGCACGTTCAGATCGAGCACGGAGTCAACACCTACGCACGGCGCCGCACCAGCGAATCCGGAGAAGGCGAGAGGCGTGCCCACCCACGTGAGGTTGTCCCACACCGAGGCTCGCGCTGGTACGGTCATCTCGCCCGTCTTCCACGCATGGGCCTTCGCGAGGTATTGCCTTGTAAGCTGCACTTCGCTGAGCGGAAAGGCATCCATGCGGCTCAGGTCAACACGACCTACCTGCAGTTCCACCGGTGAAGGCATGTCGCTCTGATCGAATTTCCCATCGCCCGGCACGTTGTGGTTGCGCGTGTAGCTGGCAGAAGTGTTGTTCACCTGGGTATCGGTCCAGGCACCATCCATGTCGCCGTAGTAGCCATCGCACGGCCACGCCCCGAGATGTTCGATGTGCCCATCGGGGTTCACATCGCCGCTATACGGCACAGGAACATGGCCGACGATATACACAGCCTTCACCCTGCCGGGATCGGCCGCGTGATCGGCAATAATTACCGCACGCACGCTCACAGGGCTGGCGCCAGCTGACACGTCATGCCGCAGCACGATCCATCCATCGCCCTCCAGGTCCGTTTGCAACTGGTCCAACTCCGGTGCAAGACCAGCGGCCAATACCGACTCGACAAGCAATACCAACTTACCGCGCTGATCAACCTCGGGCACGCTGATCCCCGAGCGGATGTAGCCGTAACCGGATTGGGCCGCGTTGCGCACCACCTTGTATTCGTAAGCCGTGCCGACTTGTACCGTGGCATCCGCATAGGTTTGGGCGCTTCCTGGCAAGGTGGCCAGCGGCGACGTCCAACCGTTCTCGTTGGCGGCTCGCCGGTAAATGGTGAAGCCTGTGGCGCCTGACACGGCCTGCCATTGCAAGGTGATCCGGGGCGGGACTTGCGAAACCACCGCCATCACGCGCACCGTGCTCAGTTCAGAAGCGGATTGGGCCTGAGCACCGAACGCCAGTGCAAGGAATGGGAGCGATAGGATGGTCCTCATACAGGGTGGTAAGTACACCGCTGCGCAAGGTACGGGCCGCTGGCGGCGTCGCTCAAGCCTCTTTACCACGCCCCACCGTGGATACGGCCAGTGGGCGCGGCTTTGCTCCGGTTGCCGGATCCGTTTGACGCAAAGGCTCGCAGGCGGGTCCACGATCACGTTGGGGCACCCTAGCCCCAATGCTGATCCGTGACTGGCGTGTGGGGGCAAGCGAGGGAAGTACTATTCCGTGAGCACCACCATCACACGCAGCACCAGCTCGCTGCTGCGCACCAGGATGATGTACCGGCCGCATCGCTTCTTGGGCTTGTCGGGCATGGTGAAGGGAACGGCTTTGGCGCCTGTTGGCCAGGGGAACTCTTCAACTACTCGCCCCATCGCATCGATGACGCTCACGACCGCTGATGCATCGAGTACCCGATCGGTGCGCAGCACGAATGGACCCGGACCGATGTTCGGCACAACGCTCAATGAACTGTCCGTGATCGTCCGTTCTGACAGTCCGCTCATGGCTACTTCGCGCACACGCACGCAGTTCGGGTCTGTCAGGCCATTGCCGCTGGTGAAGTAGCCGAGGTTGCTGCCCCACGCGTCAATGATGTGTACCGCGTCGACGCCCCAATCGCCCATGAGCAGGGTGCCGTCGGGCAGGAAGGCGTGACCTTCGGGATTGGTGAGGCCGCTGGCGAAGACACCGAGGTATTGCCCGCTGGCATCGAAGCGTTGCACCAGGCCCGTGGTCCAGTCCTGCACCAATACATCGTCGTTGGCCAATCGCAACAGGTCGGTGGGGCCTTGCAGGATGGAACTATCGATGAAGACCCCGAGGTCGTTGCCGTCAGCGTCGAAGTGGCGTATGTAGCCGTTGCCGCCATTGCCGTACACCGAGATGTAGAAGCGGCCGAGTTCGTCCCAGAAATGGCCGAGTCCATTGGGCGTTCCTATGCTGGTGAACTCATCAACGAATGCGCCGTCGAGGCCGAAGCGTACCACCTTGTTCTGCGTGGCGCCCCATTGTGTGACGTAGATGAGGCTGTCCGGGCCGATGGACATCTTGGACGGCGTGGCGAGCGAGTAGCCCGAGGAGAAATCGTCGATGAAGGCCCCGTTGGCGCCATCATAGCGCTTGATGGCCGTATTGCCGAAACCGGTGACCAGCACGGAGCCGTCCGGATGGAAGAGGATGTCTTCCGGGCCGAACAATCCGCCCGCGCCCTGTTCGATGAACTCGCCGAGGAATGTCCCATCGAGGCTGTAGCGGTGTACCGCGTTGGTGCCGCGGCTGTTCACCAGCACCTCGAACTGCGCTTGTGCGAAGGCGCCCGTGGCAGCGCACGACAACAGGAGAGCGAAGGGTACGCGTTGTGGTCGTCGCATGGATGCTCGTTTGCGCACCAACCTACACCCTCTGCACCCATGGCGCCGCACGAACATGCGCGCCGGATATACATGGCCACGATGGTGGCGAACGGTTGGGCAGCCGAAAAGCGAAAGCCCCTCCGCTTGTGCGGAAGGGCTTTCGAAGTGTGCTGTTCCTAGTGGATCACTTGGAAATTGCGGGCCACACCACTGCCTTCGCTGGTGCGCAAACGCGCAGTGTAAAATCCATTGTTCAGGTGCTCCACGTACAATGTGACCATGGTGCTCTTTGCGCTCACACGTTCGGTCATCACCATGCGGCCGGTGGCATCGAACACCTCCAACGATGCCGCGCCGGTGAACTCGCCCACAGGGATGCTCACCTGCGAAGCGGCAGGCGAAGGATAGGCCTGGCCCAGGTTGTTCATCATGGCATCGAACTCCTCCACGCTTACCAGTCCATAGAACCAGTCGTGGCTGGCCTGCACCATCAGTTGCGCAATGGCCTGGCTCGCCACCTGCTCGGGGCCGATGCCGAAGTAGACCACCTTGTAGCCGCCCGTTTCGCAGCGCAGGGCGCCGATCTTGGTGGGGCTGTAACGCATGATGGGCACGGCAGGCGCGATCGGCGTGATCTGCTCGGGATAGGTATTGCCACCGAAGGCATCGATAATGGTGCTGTTGCCCAGCAGGCCGAACACCGCATCGGCGTCCTCCCAGAGCACTTGCGTATCGGCGTTGCTGCCATCGGCCACATAGGTGGCATGCAGGTAGTCGGCGTAGAAGGCTTGTGTAACGGGCGTGCCATAGGCGCCGGTGACACCGCTCTGGTCCCAGCCGATGTCCTGCCCGGCGATCATGAGGTTGCCACCGTTATCGAGGAAGGCGCTGAGGACGTTGGCCACCGCATCGGTGTAGCTGGGGAAGGTCCAGCTGATGTTGAGGTAGAGGTTGAGCACATCCGTCAAGGCATCGGCTTCGCCGAAGGCGACGAAGTCGGCCCGCGTGGTGACGGCCTTGTAGTTCTCGTTCCACATGCCGTTGGTGTAGAGCGGCTCGTGCGCCTCGGCCTGCGGGTTGTTCACGACCAGGTCATGCACGTTGCTGATCACGTGGTACTCGGCTGTTAGCACCGGAGCACCGCCATTGGTGCTGCTGGCAACCGAGAGCGTGTATTTGCCAATGCCCGGTGCGGCGTCGGGGGTAACGATCACATCCAGGTCGACAGTTCCGCCGCTGGCGACGGTGATCGTGGCCGGGTTCGATTGCGCAACGCCATCCACAGTGAAGCTGTTGGCCCATGTCACCGGCGATCCGTAGCTGGTCAGAGTGATCACGTAGTCTTCATCGGCGTTGAGCGCATTGGCGAAGGAGCCATCGAAGGTGGTGGAGGCGGCCTCGGTTCCCGCACGGTAGGCCAGGGCATCGCTTTGCAATGCACCGATCACCAAGGTGGTGCCGCCATCGGCCGCCACCTCGCGCGCCTGGTACACTTCGCTCTGGTACTCGCTGATGAAGGCCACGACCTTCAGGTTAGCCACGTTCCATGTACCCGGCAGGGTGTAGGTGTATGTGCGCTCCACCGTTTCGCCGGCGGTATGGTCGCCCACGTCCTCGCCCCAGGTGTCGGAGATGTAATCGCGCAGCACGTGCAGGTGGTCGTAGTTGGCGTGGTTGCCGTTGGCATAATCGGTCTGCGGGCCATTGAGATGGTCCTCCATGACCAGCACGCTGATGTAGTCGCTCCCAGCGCCGCTGTTGGCGGTGTAGTAGCCCACCACATGCACGGTGAGCTCATTGCCATTGATGCTGCTTTCGACGCCTACGTTCACCGGGCTGGGCAAGGCCAGCGCGGCGTTCACCGCGCCTTCCCAAGCCCCGCGGCCCATGGCCAGCAGGTTGTTGTAGTTGCGGCGATTGATGACGCCGTTGGGGTAGCCGGTTATGGGGAAGAAGGTGTCGAGGGCATCACCATCTGGCGTGCGGAAATCGGGTTCGCTGCCGCTGGGCACGGCGTACACATTGGCGTGGATGCCCACATTCACGAGCTGATCGCCATGCACAGCGGCCAGATCGGCCATGATCACGTGGCCCTCCGGGCAGTAGCCGCAGTGGATGCCGGTAAAATCCTCCAACAGCGCCGTGCGGTTCTGCGGGTCGGTGCTGACCAGAGATTGGCCGAAGGCAAAGGCAGGTGCAAGAGCAAATAGGGTAAGTGCTTTCTTCATCGTGAGGAGTTAGGGGTGGTGAATGTACCGTAGGCGAGGCTATGGCCGGGCCTTGGAGCGGTGCAGGCTTGGAGGGCTGATCCGCAGAGGAATGCAATTATGAATGCAACTGCATCCGCAGATGGCGCAGATGGAACAGCAGATGAATGCAAGTACAAATACAAGAGGCATCCGCAGATGTGCGCAGATGCGCTGACCCGTCATCCCGGGCTTGACCCGGGACGGTCAGCGAGAACCAACACCCCAAGAACAACAACCCCCGCTCTCTCGAGCAGGGGCTGTCGACACCAACACGCCGCCAGCCGGCGCATCGTTCCTCGGGCTGAGCCGATCATGTTTGCAGGCTTGCCCCAGCGAAGGCCGGGGTCATTCGCGGGGCTGGCCCACCGTACCGTAGGAACGTCGGATCATGGGCCTTGGTGTGTACCCGACACCTCCTCACCTGGAAGGTGAAGGTGGAGCCGCGCACCAAGGCAATGGCGCTTCGGCTACAGTGTGAAGGTGCCCAAGGAACAGGTGGTGATGCTGGAGTGATCCAGATGATCATAGATGATGCTGATGGTCCCCGAGACGGGAGACCGCTGCGGGGCTCGGGAACGAACGAGACCCTACTGAGATGGAGAGCGCAACCGCTGCTTTGTACGCGCAAGCTGTGGAGCCAGGTAACGTTCTTACAGTAACGGAGCGCGTAGGGCGAGAAACACAATACCTTTCCTACACTTTCTAGAACACTTGCCAATGTCCAATCGTGCAGTTCTCCTAGCTAGCACCATCGTTTACCTGACCGATGGGTATGCGCAGTGCACAGCCAACTTCAGCCATGTGGCGAATTGGGATACTGTGACATTCACTGATCTCTCCTCAGTAGCGAACGCCCACTACTACTGGAACTTCGGTGACGGCTCTACCGCCTACGGGACCGACCCGGTCCATGTCTTTATTGAAGCGGGCACCTTCCAGGTAACCCTGCATGTGCGGGACACCGTGAGCTTGTGCCACGGCTACCATCAAGAGTGGCTTTCGATCTCGCGTCCGTTCGACACGGTTTGTGAGCCATACACAACGGACTCCATTTTCAGTTATAATGGCACCGATTACGTGGAGGTGAACGATGCCTCCATTGGTTGTGCGGGCATGTGGAGGCACATCGATGCCGTGGGCTCCCAGAACTCCTCGCCAGGCAACTGGTACAACTTGAGCAATTGGGGATCCTCGTTGACCATGTCCAGGATGCGCTACACATCGAATGATTCGATCCAGGGCAGCGTGTTCCGCCGGGCCTATTACCGGTCGCTACCCTACAACTACGACCCGGCGATCAGCTACGACACCTGCTCGGCCGATTTCGAATACTCCATCGATTATCAGCCTGGGGGTGCTGTCGGCACGTTCAAACCGCTGGGGCCTCCTGGAGCCGACACGATATTGATCTCTGGCTTTGGAAATCCCATCGCCCTTATTGGGCAAACCTCCACGTTCACTTTTCCATACTATGGTGGCGCTGCGGGCAAATGGCAAACCGTAACGCGGCGCAATTCCGACCCGAACCACGCGTGCAACAACCGCATGGCGCACACATTGATCATCAGGAACCCCTTTTATGTCGCTCCGCCATCCTGCATCATCGATCCGCAACCGCAGAATGCCATGGCCTACGAGAACGGCAGCGCGCAGTTCTTCATCGACACCGAACCTGGATCCACAAAACAATGGCAGCAGAACGCCGGATTAGGCTGGCAGGACCTCTTCGATGCCGGCCCATATAGCGGGGTGACTACGGACACACTTACCGTATCCAACTGCCAGAACTGGTGGAGCAACTACCAGTACCGCTGCGTAGGTCACGGCCCCGGGCAGTTCGTGCCACAACACAAGCAACGTGGTTGTGTTGTCGGTGATGGTGGGGATCGAAGAGTCGGCTCAGGACCGTTACGTGTTGTACCCGAACCCGGCCACAGATGTGTTGCAGCTTCGATGGAACGAAGGAGTGCTGGGAACTTTCTTGCGGCTGACGAATGCAGTAGGCGACCTCATCAGGACCATGAGCATCTACGGGACGGTCATGGATATCGATGTCTCCGACCTATCTCCAGGACTTTACTTCTTGTCCGCTGAATGGCGCGGACAGGAACTAAGGAGCCGCTTCATCAAGCAATGACCATGCTGATGAAGCTTCCTGCCTACGCGAATTTTCTAGCTGGTTAAGATCTGTGAGCCGCATCACTCCTCGTCATTTGGCTACACTGGCCACGGATCGTAAATCCGCGGTAGCGTAGGGGACCCGGGCACCCACTTTGCACACATCCTACAAACAACAACCCCCGCTCTCTCGAGCAGGGGCTGC
>JADJTW010000005.1 GCA_016710965.1 Flavobacteriales bacterium | reverse complement strand
CGCGACCGGTCGGACGCAACGCTTCCTTGAACGCAATGGGCCCAATGCGTCTCCCTGTCCGGTGCGTTCACCCCACAGCATGTCCGATGAGGCCACGATCCAACGGCCCTCGCTGTCGGCCTTCGCCAACCAGGGACTGGAGCCTTGCAGGAGCCGGTTGAACCGACCGGCCAACGCGCGATGCAACAACACACCATAGCCCCTGGTGCCCACCCACAGGTTGCCGCTGCGGTCCTTCGCGAAAGCGTTCACGAGCGATTCGCCCGGCAATGAACCACCGTTCACCTCCGTGAAAGTGAACCGCTCTTCGCTACCGTCGGTGAGGGAAAGGCGTGTGGCCTGTGCGTCACCGACGAAGCCGAGCCAGAGCTTATCCCCATCCAGGAAATACGTGGCCAGTTCGCCGCCAACGGCGTGGACCGCGATGGGATCCGTTGTGACATGCGTGACGGGATCGAAGAACACCACGCTCCGATCACGCACCATGATCATGCGCTTGCCCACCGTATCAGCGATCAGCGCGCCAACACCCGACCAAGCGGGCAAGGCGATGCGCTTCACCTGTGCGTTCGACCCATCATCGCGCGACGTGATCTCCAACGCATCCGACGTGAGCGTCCACAACGCGCCGTTCGGTGCAACAGCCATGGCCATGATGTGTTCCGCCACGCGCTTCGCAACTCCTCCCTTCACCATGCGCGTCGCGATGCCATCCGCAGCGAGCACAAACAAGTTGCCTGCGCGATCCTCGGCGAATTGCCGCACCGCTCGCGAGATGCCCTGTGTGGTCGGATCCGATCGCCCCACATGCACGAAGGCGCTGGTGCGCGGCTCGTAACGGTCCACGGCGCCGGCGTCCGTACCGATCCACAGATCGCCCGCGCGGTCCTCGTACAAGGCACTGATGTGGTTGGCACAGATGCTCGTGCTGTCGCGTGCATCGTGGCGGAAGACCGTGTAGCCATATCCATCGCTGCGCGCCAGACCGTCCTTGGTGGCGAACCAGAGGTAACCGGTGCGGTCCTGCACGATGGCGCGCACCATGCCCTGCGGCAGGCCATCGTCCACCGTGATCCATTCCACTGGGAGCGCCGTGGTGCGCGCAGCTTCCTGCGCCGTGGACGGCACCGCGCCTAGGCCCGTGATCAGGGCCAAGATCCCGTTCAGCAGGGGGAACGCTCGCATCGCTTCGGGAAACTTAGGCATTGTGGGTGGCTCGAAGTACCTCGCTTCGGCGGCGATACCCGCGCACCGGCCCAACACGGCACTTGCTGTCGTTCGCCCATACTTCGTTGCCGCTCAGCCGGATACTTCGTTCCAGTATCCTTGCTTCACGGCGCCTCGTCTGAGCGAACGACAGCTACGCGCGCCATCCGTTCGAGGTACTGCGAACCACCCATTCCCCACGGCGGGAATCATTGGACCCAATGATGCCACAGACCGGCCGGTTCATTGGACGCAAGGATTGATGCCCGCCTCCGCGCGGAGTTCGTTTGTACCGTCGGAACACAACCACATCCTCTGCCCATGAAAACGTCTCTCCGCCTTCTCCTCCTTGGCTGCTTGTTGCAGCCACTCGCATCGCTCGCCCAGACCTATTGCCAGCCCACGTTCATCGTTGGGGACTTCGGTGACTATATCGACGGCTTCGTGTTCGGCACCATCAACAATGTGGGGTCCGGTCCCACCGCTGCTCCCGGCTACGTGAACTACACCAACGGAGGAGCTGATGGATCACTTCCGTAACGCCCGGAGGACTCTATTCGGCGACCTTCACCTCCGGGACCAGCGAACAACAGAACTACTTCGCGGTATGGGTGGACCCTGGACCACGACTTCCTCTATGAAGAGAATGAACGGCTGGTCGTCTTCCCAACCGGGTCTCCGAACGAAACGGTCGAGGTGAGCTTCTTCATCCCCGCCGATGCACGCAGGGGCTACACAGGGTTGCGCGTGATGTGCGCGGCCGGCATAGATCCCCCCGAACCATGTTCCACGTTCTTCTCCGGCGAGGCCGAGGACTACACCCTGGTGATCGACGATGGTGCGCCGTGCATCCCCGTCTTCGCCTACCAGGGCAGCGATGGCGACTACGTGAGCGCCGTGCAACTGGCCGACCTCAACTGGTCGCTGGCACCGGGAGAAGAGCCCCAAGGCTACCTGCCACCTGTGCATGGCGCGCACCTCAGTGCCGGCTACTCCGGTACGCTCACCGTTACCAGCGGCTCCTATGCGAGCGACCTTCTTACCGCGTGGCTCGATCTGGATGGCGACGGCTTCAGTGGTGACCGATCGGTGAGCAGGAGGTGAACGGCCCATTCGCTACGGCCACCTTCCCGGTGAACATCCCGGATGACTTCGTTGGCTATGCGGTGCTGCGCGTGATCTGCAGCAGCGCCATCATGGACAACGATGGCTGCGCCGGCCTGGGTGGCTATGGAACCACCACGGACTTCGCCATCGTGGTGGGCCATGCGGGGATGCCCTGTTATCCGTTGTACACAGCCGGCACTTCCGCGGGCGATGGGATCGACTCGCTGGTGCTGGGATCACACACCTATTACGGCTTGCTCGAGTTCCCGTATGCCGCTGCGCATGTGGAGAACGAACACCGCTACGATGCCGGCGAGAACGAGGTGATCCAGCTCCGATCGCGGGCAGCCACGTTCAACGGTTACACGCTGCTGCTGGACATGAACAACGACGGTGACTTCTCCGATCCCCAAGAGCTCGTCGGCTTCCTGACGAATAGCGAGCCCGATGAGTTGATCACGTTCAACCTGAGCATACCGGCCATTTGCCCGCCCGGCCAGCATTGGCTGCGCGTGCGCTGCCACCCTGGCACCGCGATGCTGGCCGATCCCTGCCAGGAGACCGGCTTCGGGAACATGATCGATGTGCTGCTGGTGGTGGAAGACCCGAACGGGCCGTGCATTCCGTACTCCCCTGCGTGGACCACCGATGGCGACTTCATCGATGGCGTACAATTGGGCGGCGCACAGAATCTGGGCACCGGTGGCGCCTACGGTCCGGCATACAGCGCCTACCTATCGCCGGCGATCAGCGTGATAGCGGGTGTGCCCGATACCCTGCGCATCACCGGTGGTGCTTATCCCGGAGACTCCTACAGCGCATGGATCGACTACAACGGCGACAACGACTTCGATGATGCGGACGAGCTCCTGGGCTGGATCGGCATTGCGGATCCATACACCGTCGGCGAGTTGCCCTTCACCGTTCCCAACGGCACTCTTCCTGGCAACAAGCGCATGCGCGTGCGCTGCTCCTTCGGCGTGGTCAGCGATGCTTGCGCGACCATGGGCTGGGGCGAGACAGAGGACTATACCGTATCCATCGAAACGAGCACCGGCGTGCTGGCCGCCACCATCGCCGACCTGCGCCTATTGCCCACCACCGATGGCGTGCAACTTCTCACCTCTGCTTCCCTCATCGGCCACAACTATACGCTGCTCGATGCAACCGGCCGCACCTTGGCCACTGGCCGCATCACCGCCGACCGCACGGACCTGCCGATGCTGGACTTCGCGCACGGCGCCTACACCGTGCAGGTGACCAACGGCGATGCGCGGCAGGTGAAGCGCTTCGTGTGGTGAGGGTGTAGGACGAACGATGAACGCCGCAGGGGCTTCAGGAACGAAGGCCTTGCGGCGTTCTTGTTTCAGCCTTGGGTTGTCGCGCTTTCCGCGAAGGCCCCGCCGGATTACCGGCTATGGGCTTTCCGCTTCAATCGCTCACGCAACTATGCCCTCCGCAATGTTCGATCTAAATTGCCGTCCATGCGAGGGACAGTAACGTCATTCAACGCGGTAGAACGCTTTGGCTTTATCAAACCCGACGATGGGATTCAGCCACTCTATTTCAATGCTTCGGATCTCATCGATCCGACAATCGAAATCAAGCAGGGTGACTACATCGACTTTGTTGTCGAGCCATCCAGCAATTTCAAGAAGCACAAGTATGATCGCGCACGAGGTATTGGTCTCGCCTCCAAGACAAAGGCCCTCGCGCTTGAAACCTATGCGTCTAACGACTGCTTCGTGGTAATGCCCCATGGACGAACACCTGAAGAAGTGCGTTGGTTCCGGGGATGGTATGAAGTGGCAATCAAGCCTGCGGTCATTGCTGCAGGTTACGACCCCGTTCTCTCTTCAGTCCAGGATCAACCGAATGCGATCAACGATGAGATCAGGGCTCATCTGGCGCTGGATCCTATGGTCGTGGTCGACTTGGGGGGCTACAAGCCGGAAAGTGACCCTAACCCCAACGTGATGTACGAATTGGGGATTCGCCACGCCTTCAACCTCCCACATGTTATCATGGCCTGGAAGGGACAGCGACTTCCTTTCGATATTGCAAATCAACGCGTCATCATGGAGAACCGCGAGATGCTTGTGTAAGAGCCCCCAAGAACAGGTACGGTTGTAACCAGAGACAACCACCTAAACTTGGGACAGATGAGAAAGAGCAAGTTCACCGAGACGCAGATCGTTTCGATGCTGCGCGAGCATGAGGCGGGCAAGAAGGCCACAGACCTTTGCCGAGAGCACGGGGTTAGCCAACCCACCTTCTACCAATGGAAGAGCAGGTACGGCGGGCTTGAGCCCAACCAGCTCAAGGAACTCAAGGACCTGAAGGCTGAGCACGCGCGGCTCAAGCGGCTCTACGCCGAGGCCTGCATGGACCGGGAAGCACTCAAGGACCTGCTATCGGGAAAGCTCTAGGCCCTGCCGCCAAGCGCGAGTGCGTGCACAAACTGGTAGAACAGCGCCAGATGAGTGTGCGGCGGGCCTGCAAGCTGGTAAAGCTCAGTGGATCGGTGCTGCGTTACCTGCACCGGCGCCAAGTGGACCATGACACCATGGACCGCTTGCGAGCCTTGGCCATAGCGCACCCGCGCTGGGGCATGCGGAAGATGCACGCCAAGCTGCGCATGGAAGGGCTGCTGATCAACCGCAAACGCACCCGGCGGCTCTATCGCCTCCTAGGGTTGCATCTGCGCCGCAAGATGAAGCGCCGCCTGCCCGCGCGCGTGAAGGAGCCGATGGTGCTGCCGATCGCGCCGAACATCACCTGGAGCATGGACTTCATGCACGACACCCTGGCCAATGGGCGCAAGTACCGAACCTTCAACATCATCGATGATCACCGCGAAGCCCTGGGCATCACCGTGGACACCTCCATCAGCAGCCACCGCGTGGTGCGCCATCTCGAACAACTGGTGGAGTGGCGTGGCAAGCCCGAGCGCATCCGTGTGGACAACGGACCGGAGTTCATCGCGCACACCTTGGAGCTATGGTGCAAAGAGCGCGGCATCGAGTTGCACTTCATCCGCAAAGGCAAGCCCACGGAGAACGGACTGATCGAGCGCTTCAATCGCACCTATCGCGAGGAAGTGCTCGACGCCAACCTCTTCGAGACACTCCGCCAGGTGCGCACAGAGACCAACCGCTGGATCTGGGAGTACAACAACGAGCGACCCCATGAGTCGTTGGGCAACATCCCCCCGCGCGCGTTCCTGTTGAAACGTGGACAGCTCCCCAACGCACAGATCCACGCTGCTGACCTGCCCACCTTCCAACAGGACAACCACACCACCAACGACTCAATTAACTTTACAAAAGACCGCGCCTGATATGGGGGCTCTTACACTGATGTGCCGACGAATCGAGATAGACTGGCAACCTTTATTGCGGAGGCGAAGGAGGGGAACTACTATAAGCCGATGGAAGCAGTTGGGCGTATCGCTACTTTGGAAGAGGCTGAAACAAGACTGTCAACTTCCTCTGTCCTTGGCGCACTGGTTCAAGAAGTCCGAAGCCTTACACGACGAGGCCCGTCCAGCAACGGGCGAGTTGGCATCGGGCTTATTCCGTTGAAGGGACTGTTGGGAGGCAAGACCGAACGGCGATCATTGATGGACGATTTCATTGCCGCGGGTGGCTCACTTGGGCTTTGGGGCAGAGTGATGACGTTGTATGTGGATAGAAAGACCATAATTCCCTTGGATAGAGTGGCGTACTTGCTTGACCTGGCCCAAGAGCATTTCCCAGACGCAACGCTTGCCGTTGAAATATCTGAACCAACCAACAGTGATGAGACTGCCGAAGGCGTACCCGCTGCTACCAATGCACCGCCACCAGAGCAGCATATGGCTTCTGAGCAGGGGCAACAGCCTTGATCTGGCTCAACAGACATAGTCGTAGGATAAGCATCGTCGGTCATAGATCCGGATCATACCTTGCTGTCGATAACCTTGCCAGCGAAACTGTCGATCCAAGGATCATCTGCCAACCTTTGACCCAGCTGCTGTGGCCGACATTGCCTACATAACACCCAAGGTCCTGAAGTGGGCGCGCACCACGGCCAAGATGTCTTTGGAGACGGCCGCCGCCAAGGTGAATGTGACAGCGGAACGATTGGAGGCTTGGGAGAACCCAGATAGCACGGACAGGCCAACCATTCGACAAGCTGAGAAATTGGCCCATGCTTACAAGCGGCCCTTCGCCATGCTCTTCCTGCCGGAAGTGCCTTTTGACTTCACGCCACTGCAAGATTTCCGTCGCTCTGGTTCCAAGGAGCTGACGACAGCGGCGGTCTTCATTCAACGCGAGCTTCAACAGAAGCAGGCATGGATGAGCGATCTCCACCGGGAGAATGGAGAGCCTCCCCTTCCCTTTGTCGGCCGTTTCAGCCTGAGCGATGCGCCTCAGGCAGTAGCGCAGGACATCCTGCGCACCTTGAACATTGATCCGGCAGCTTATACCGAGGCACCTTTCCGTGAATGGATGGCAAAGGCTGAGGAAGCAGGCATTTTCATTTCGCGTACGAGCTTCATCCATTCGCACTTGAAGTTGGACAGCGACGAATTCCAGGGCTTCGCCATCGCTGATCCGCATGCGCCCTTCGTATTCATCAATACGGAGGATTGGGATGCCGCACAGCTCTTCACCTTGGTCCATGAACTGGCACACCTCTGGATCGCTGCCACTGGGATATCCAGCGATATCGCTCCTGAGCCTACAGTCAGCGCCAGTGATCACCCGGTCGAGCGATTCTGCAATGCGGTAGCGGCCCATGCGCTGATGCCCGACCGAGTGATGGAGCAATTGACCGCATCGCAATTCACCAACTCCAGGTCTATCGCACAGATTGCTGAGCGATATGGCGTCAGCTCATTGGCCTTCCTCATTCGGGCGCACGGTCGTCGCTTGGTCAGCGATGCGGCATTCCATTCCATGCGTGCGATCATGGACAGGGAGTTCAGAGAGCACGTACGCGAACTCGCTGCCAAAGCGGCCTTAAAACCGAAGTCCAAGTCTGGGCCGAGTTACTACCTGCTTCAATTGAACCGGAACGGCAGGTTGTTCACGCAGGTCGTATTGGATGCGTTCCGGAGCGGGATCATTCAACCGACTGTCGCCAGCGGCCTGTTGAATGCGCCGGTCAACGGATTCTCCAAGTTCGAGAAGTACATGTACCGATGAGCTTCGACCAGGCACGGTACTGTATTGATGCCAACGTGCTTATTCAAGCATGGCAGAAGTACTATTCGCCTAAGCTCTGTCCGAGCTATTGGGAAGTGCTGAACAAGCTTGGTGCGCAAGGTCGATTGTTCATTCCTGCTGAAGTGTCGAAGGAGATCAAAAAGGGTCAGGACCAACTCGCCGCATGGCTGGAGTCGAGCAACATCGTTGTTCGGCCCATTACCGGACCTGTCACTCAGAACTGGTCAGCGATCCTTGCCAAGGACCCCAAGCATCAGTTCCTAGTGGACAACACAAAAGGCCGCTCACTTGCCGATCCTTGGGTTATCGCGCATGCCATGACCGAGAGCGCGGTAGTAGTCACGAAGGAAGAGAAGCTTACCGCCGCGAACAGCGATAGGATCAAGATCCCGAATGTGTGCGAAGCGATGAACGTTCGCTGTATCACAGACTTCGAGATGCTCGAGGAACTGGGTATCAAGTTCTCGTGTACCGTGGAGTGATCGGCTCCCGAACCATCTGAAGTTAGCCTCGCATTTCTTAGCCCGTGACAGGGTGTCTGGTGATTAGACCGTGGCTGGGTGTCCGGTAATTGTGGCCCTTGCCCCAAGCCTCCGCAGCTGGTTTCGCCGTGCGTGGCCTGTGCGCGGTTAGGCGGACCCTGCGGCCTCGGAGCCCCACACCCCGTTGCCTCGTGCGAGGGATGCCGTTCTCCATATCCGTTGGATCCTTCCTCTGAACCTTCCCCCTGCCGTGGTGTACCACACCGCATCATGCGCACCTTGCTACCTGCGGCTTTCTTCTTTGCTCGTGCCGTTCATCGGCCATGCCCAGGACACGCTGCCGAATTTCATGGTCGACCACGCGTACTTCGGACCAGCCTCGTTCCGAGACCCCCAGGACAGCGCCGACTTCTTGCATTTCCGCAAAGGGCTGCGGACGGTGCAACCCACCGGCACCAAGGACACCACGAACGTGCAGTACCGCATGGTGTGGCGGGAAGATCAACATGGTGGCCTATGGTCGGTGAGCCGAGGGGATAGTAGTTTGTGGCAGGCGCGTGCGTACGAGTCGCTGGACCTGTTCATGGGAGGCACCTTTGTTACCGCAGATGGCCGGCGCGGTGTGCTGGTGGTGCATGATATCCCTTGCGGCTTGATCTGCCGCAATGCCCGGTACTACGTGGAGGACTGAATGCCAAAGCAGGGTCTTAATTTGTACCATGCGCATAATGACCGGTCTTCTGCTGCTGGTGGTTTTTCCCCTGGCCGCACAGGAACCGATGGACCGCCCGCCGGGGAAGCGCGTGGTGATCACCATCGATGATCTGCCCTGCGCCAATTGCGCTGAAGGCACCTGGGACCAGATGACCGATGACCTGTTGCGCACCCTCACCGCGCATCGCGTGCCGGCCACCGGCTTCGTGAACGAGAACAAGCTCTACCGCGATGGCGTGCTGGACAGCGCGCGCTACCGCATGCTGGAGCGCTGGCTGCAGGCAGGTATGGACCTGGGCAACCACACCTATGCGCACCTGGGCGCCACGCGCACAACCGTTGCCGAATTCCGGCAGGATGTGGTGCAGGGTGAAGAGCACCTGCGCCCACTGATGGAACGCCACGGGCGGGCACTGCGCTATTTCAGGCATCCCTTCCTGCAGGCGGGCGCCACACCACAGCGCCGCGATTCGCTCAATGCCCTGCTCGCGCAACTCGGCTACACCATTGCACCCGTCACCTTCGACAACGACGAGTACATCCATGCCTACTGTTACGAGCATGCGCGCCGCGCCAAGGACGACAGCCTCATGCGCCACCTCGCGGCGGACTACCTGACGTACATGGCCGAGGCAGCGCTCTTCCACGAGGAGCAGGCGCGTGGGTTCTTCGGGCGGGAGATCCCGCACATCCTGCTCATCCACGCCAACGCGCTCAACGCCGCTAAGCTCGATGCGTTGCTCACTTGGTTCGAGCAGCAGGGCTATCGGTTCATCAGCCTGGAAGAGGCCTTGAAGGATGAATGCTATACGCGATCCGAGGCCACCACGCGCTACGGCTTTTCGTGGATCCGGCGCTGGCAACTGGCGGCAGGCCAGAAGCCGCCCTGGCCACCGGAGATACAGCCCGAGGTGCAACAGCGCTACGATGCGTTGCGCAACTGACGATCAGCGGCGGATCCCGAACCCGGGGACCCTCTTCAAGAGAACGGACACCGGCGTTCATCCATACCTGTTTCCCCTGCTCCCGCGGATCTGAGATCCGTGGTAGGTTCTTCCATGATCGGACAAGACCACGGTTCGCAGATCCGCGGTAGCGAGGGTGAGCCGCATCCCCACGCCCGCCTATATTCACGGCGATCACTCCCAACATGGAACCCACCAGAACGCTCAAGGTCATCGGCGCCGGATACGGCCGCACCGGTACGCTCTCCACCTACACCGCCCTGAACCAGCTCGGCCTGCCGTGCTACCATATGTTCGAGGTGTTGCAGAACAAGGCGAACACGACGCACCTCGACTTCTGGAGCCGGGTGGCAGAGGCCCCCGCCGGGCAGCAGCACGACTGGAACGCCGTTTTTGCGAACTACACCGCAGCGGTGGACAACCCCGCGAGCTGCGTGTGGCGCGAACTGCACGCAGCGTATCCCGATGCGAAAGTGCTGCTCACGGTGCATCCGCGCGGCGCGGAAGCGTGGTACGATAGCACCATGGATACCATCTATTTCACCGAGATCTACTGGCAGGCGAAAGTGCTCGCGGCCGTAGTGCCCTTCATGCGCAAGCTGAAACGCATGAACCATAAGCTGATCTGGCAGCGAATGCACCGGGGCACCATGCGCAACAAGGCGGCGGCCATACAACGCTACCACGACCACATTGCGGAAGTGACCGCTGCGATCCCTCCGGATCGATTGCTCATTTCTCGGCCGATCGAGGCTGGGCTCCGCTGTGTGCCTTCCTCGGTGTGCCCGTGCCCAACACGCCCTTTCCCAACCTCAATGATGCGCAAGGAGATCGAGGTTTTGATCGCCAACATGGTGAAGGGAGCGTATGTGATGGGTCGGCGTGGGCATCGTGCTCGCCGCGGCACTGCTCTACGGTCTGGTGCGCCTGTTCTGAAGCCCACCCGCGCACGCTTCGTGTCCACACGATGCTGACGCTCGCATTTTTCGCCTGCCGTTGGTATTTGGCGCCGCGCGGCTTTGGGACCCCCTGCTGCCGCGGATCTGCGATCCGTGGGCCATCATCACTACCTGTTGAACCGGTCCCTTTCCAATTGTCAGGGTTGTCCCCCTGCTGCCGCGGATCTGCGATCCGTGGGCCATCATCACTACCTGTTGAACCGGTCCCCTTTCCAATTGGCGGGGTTGTCCCTGATGTATTTCGTCCGCCGTACGGCGGATTCGTGTTCCCCGCCATCGCGGATCACGTGGTCCCCAGAATTGCGTTGCCATACGGCACGGTTGTGGACAATGGAGAAGAGAACCAACTTCGCTCACCGCCCCATGCATTCGGTCGTCCTACTCCCCATCGCCGCGTTGTTGTTGCTCACCCAAACCGGGGAACCGCTGGATGCACGCTCACCCTGCCCTTGCGATGCGAAGGTGGTGGTGGTATCGGACACCGCTCTTGCGCACCACCCGGGCTTCGAGAGGATCGCGGACACCAGCGCTACATACCGGCTTGGCTTCTTGCACGCCACGGGCATCAGCAAACGCGAAGTGCGCCGACTGATGAAGAAGATGGACCTGGCGACCGGTCAGTTCGTGAAATGCGATCGGGCCTTTCTCCTATCGCTGTGCCAGAACTCCCCTAACGCTTCCTGCTTGGAAACCGTGGAGATCGAAACTGTCGGGCCCTTGAACTTCATGCCCGATGGTTCGTTGAATATCAGGTTGGGCTATCGCGCGCGTTGATCGCTATTGTCATGGCCCGTGCTGCCGCGGATCTGCGATCCGTGGGCCATCACAATCACCGGTTGAACCGGTCCCCTTTCTAATTGGCGGGGTTGTCCCGGATGTATTTCGCAATGCGTTCGTGTTCCCCGTCATCGCGCCTGCCTGCCGAAGGCAGGGATCACGCGGTCCCAATAATTGCGTTGCCACCCTTGGGCTCCTCATGTGCTGCGCACCTTGCGGAGCATCGCTACGCCATTGCTCAGGGTGACAACGCGTTCCCGCAGCTGCGGCGCAGATCGACGTCCGTACCTTGCTCGCATGTCCCTCATCGGCGTTGACATCCGCCCCGCGTTCGTCAACCTGTTCACCACAGAGATCGGTCTTCACGATGGGGAATTCGCGCAGGTGCAGGAGAAGTTCCATGTGAAGCGCATCCCACGGCATGGCTTCCATCTGCGTGCCGGTGAGGTATGCGTACACACCGCCTACGTGAACAAGGGCTGCTCGCGCAGCTACACCATCGACCCCAAGGGCAAGGAGCACGTGCTCTTCTTCGGCTTCGAGGATTGGTGGCTGGGGGACTATGAGAGTTTCGTGACGCAACGGCCAGGCAAACAGTTCATCGAGGCCGCCGAGGATCTGGAACTGCTTTGCATCACGCACCAGGAATTCGAGGAGCTGGGTCGGCGCTTCCCTTCCATCGGCGAATGGCACCGCGAGAAGCAAACGAAGATGGCCTGCGCGATGATCGACCGCCTCATCGAAGTGAAGTCCTGCTCGGCGGAGGAACGCCTGGTCGCCTTGGTGCAACATCGGCCGGACATCTTCCAGCGCGTGGCCCTGCAGGACATCGCCAGTTACCTCGACATCGCACCTCCCTCCTTGAGCCGGATGCGCAGGCGAGTTCTCCACACCAAACGCGATCCTTAACCACGGTTAAGGCGAGTGGTGCAGGGATGGGCTTGTTTTACCCCCAGAAACGAACACACCATGGAAACCGCCACCGCTCCCGCCGCAAAGACCAACACGGGTAACGCCGCCCACCCCACGCCCGAAATGATCATGAAGATCGGCATGGGCTTCTGGGCTTCCAAGATCCTGCTCACCGCCGTGCGCAGCGAGCTCTTCACGCACCTCGCTATGCAAGGCAGCAGGTCCGCTGTGCAGATCAAGCAGACCTTGGGTTGGGCTTGCACGGACCGTCACGCACTGGATTTCCTCGATACCCTCACCCACTTCGGCTTCTTGGAGCGCAAAGGGCTGATGGCCGATGCCGTTTATAGCAACGGCGCGGATACGGCCTTCTTCCTGGACAAGAAGAAGCCCAGCTACCTCGGTGGCATCCTGGAGATGGCCGATGATCGGCTGTATGATTTCTGGGGCGACCTGAGCACGGCCTTGCGCACCGGGCAACAACAGAACGAGGCGAAGACCGGCGACGATTTCTTCGGCAAGCTTTATAGCGACCCCGCGAAATTGCAGGGCTTCATCAACGCCATGGCCGGTGTGCAGATGGGCGCCTTCATGTCCTTCGCGCAGCAGTTCGATTTCTCGAAGAGCAAGACCTTGGTGGACATCGGTGGCTCAGGTGGTCACCTTTCCTTGATGGTGGCCAAGCACCAGCCGCACATGCACTGCACCAGCTTCGACCTGCCTCCGGTGCTGCCGATCACGCAAGGCAACATCGCCCACTTCCAGCTCACCGACCGTGTGAAGGCCGCCGCTGGCGACTTCTTCGCGGATGCCTTCCCGAAGGCGGACGTGATCACCATGGGCAACATCCTGCACGATTGGGATGAGGAGAAGAAGATCACCTTGATGCGCAAGGCCTACGATGCCTTGCCTGCGGGAGGCGCCTTCGTGGCCATCGAGAACGTGATCGACAACGAGCGACGCGAGAACGTGTTCGGCCTGATGATGAGCCTGAACATGCTGATCGAGACCAGCGATGGCTTCGACTACACCTTCGCCGACTTCGAGCGTTGGGCCAAGGCCGCAGGCTTCGGCCGCACGGCGTTGATCCCACTTGCGGGACCGACGAGCGCAGCGGTAGCCTACAAGTAGCGGTCGTTCGCGCGGCTGGCAGCGACCATGCGCATGCGTGGTCCAGGGTGGATGGGATCGGCTATCGGTTGAACCGGTTCCCATTCCAATAGGTGGGTTTGTTGCGTTGGAGCCGATCATGATCGCCCCGGAAACCCACTACCTTTTCACGATGATGCCACGCAACTTCCGAAATTCAGCGGTAGCACTGCTGCAAAGCGGACTGATCGCCGTTGCATCGTTCATCGGCACGGCCCCACGCGCGATGGCCCAAGCGGTGCGCGCATGCGTGTGCTCGGATCTCGGCGCGGAAGTGGTTCAAGAGCCGGACACGGTATTCCACATCGTTCCCCGTTTCGATGCCGCCCTTTGTGGAAAGATCGATCGCTCGGTCACGCCCTTCGTCTACGGCGAGTTCACCATCCGTTCCTGCGGCACGTTCACCCTTAGGCCGCTGCGCACACAAAGCGCGCTGCACGATTGCCACATCACCGTGTCCGGTGGCATGCTCGTGGTGGACGAATTGCGTTCCCTGCCGACCGGACCGGACATGCATCTGGCCACGCGGCCTTGCTGGCGGACGTACTATGTGCTACGGGTGCATGAGGACACCGCGCAATACGCCATCAATGCCATGAAGGATCTCATTGCCGATCTCCCGAAGCCCACACCGGACCAGGTGGCGCGGATACAAGCGCGCTGGGATGCCCTGCCGCCGTCCATCTATTGGATGGATCGGGAGCTGCTGGGGCAGGTGTTCCTGTGCGCCCTGCATGATGCCGAATGGTTCCGCCGGTTCAGCGAAGTGCGCGAGACCTACCGCTTCGGTGGCGCCGTGGCCGTCGACTATGATGAACTGCTCGCGATCCTTCATGCGAAGCGGGCGGGCCATGCGGAATAACCCCGTCGTTTTTGCCCAGGCATGAATTCACGCGTGCCGTCCTATTTTGCATCGCGAACCTCACCCCATGCCCACCGCAATGACCCCGCAACTGAAGGACGGTGACCACTGCATGGTGGTGGCCGGCACGCACAAGGGCAAAAGCGGCATCGCGCGCGACCTGAACGTGAGCAAGACGGGCCACTTGACCATCACGGTTGTGCAAGCGAACGGCGAGCGCTTCAAAACGCTGGGCAGGAACGTGGTGGTCGCCAAGTAGGGGCGCCTATCCCACCCCGTCCCTTTCCGCCCACGCGGAATACAACCGTGCACGTCCGAACGCGGAAGGCCAATCGAAGAGACGCTTCACGGTTCGAAAGCCGGATGCCTTGAACAGTTCCGAGAGCGCAACGAAGGACAAGGGATGCGGCACCCAAGGGTTCGGAGTGTCCGTGTCGTACTCCACCAGCAGGAAAGTTCCTGTGCTCTTGAGGGATTCGCTCACACGCCGGATGAAGTCCGACTGGTCGCGCACAAAGTGCAAGGCGTTCGCGAGGAGGATACCGTCCAGGTCCCTCACCGGTAAAGGCCCGGTCGTGAAATCGCCAAGGTGCTTCGTGATGCGCGTTCTTCCGTGTTGTTCCGGCATCTGGTCCAATGCCGAGGCGTCGCGATCCACGGCGGTGATGCTGCTTCCCGGTGGCAGCAGATCGGCGAGCGCCCGCGTGAAGGTGCCCGTGCCGCAACCGAGCTCGGCCCAGCGCTGCGGCGCACCGTGCGCCAGCGGCGCGTTGCTTATCAGGTCTACCGCATCGCGATGGTCCAAAGCCGATCAGAGCTTCAGGTACGGCCTGTACACCGGCACCCCATAACTCGCGAGCCCTTTGGCCAGTTCGGTGTTGGGCTCGCCGAGCACCTCACCCGTTGTGGTGCAGATCGCCATGATCCTGCCCATAAGATCACCGAGGTTCTGCGTATGTTCCAGCAGAGCGGCTGAATCGCGATAGCGCTCGTACACGATGCACTCCGTCTCGTCGGCATTGAAGTAGAAGTCGTATTGCAATGTGCCGGTGTCCTTTTCGCGCGCAGAGCGCATGCATTCAGCAGCGAGGCGCTTGAACTCGTCCAATTTTCCGGGATGGATCTTCTGCCTTGCTATACCCGTGATCTCGCTCATGGTGTGCGTTATGATCGGCAAAGTCGCATCCCCCACTACTTGACGCGTGACTTGGCCAGCGCCTTCACGCCCTTCACGACAAGCTCTTCCAGCAATTCCATATCCACATCGCTCAGCCTCTTGATGTACAGGCAGCTCTTGCCCGTGCTGTGCTTGCCCAGCTTCTTCATCAAGGCCGCTTCCTTCTCGAAGCCCATCATGATGTAGATGGTCAGGTTCGTCTTGCGTGGACTGAAACCGGTGATCATCCATTCGCCAGAACGCCCGCTCGCACCCTCGTAGGCGTAACGCCCGAAGCCCACGATGCTGGTGCCCCACATCTCCGGCTCCTCGCCCGTGGCCCTCTTCATCAGCTTGATGATGGTGCGGCAATCAGAAGCAACGGTCTCGGGTTGTCTGGCAATGAAGGCGTCCACGCTGGCGGTGTTCACCTTGGTCTTGAGCTCTGCTTTGGCCATGGCGGGCGATCTGTTCAGCAAAGATGGTCGGCCGAGCGATCACCCTGCCTGTCCGGAAGGCAGCGGGTAGTGGAATTCGCTGTTCCGGACAACGACTCACTGGAAAGGTGCTGCGGGCACGGATCCGTTCCTCGCCAGCACCATACGCCTTCAGGAGCGGGATGCAGGTTCCTCCGGTCCTGGTCGTCCGACCAACAGGCGCAAGGGCCGCCACCCCGGAACATCTTCAGCGATGATCAGCGCGATGGAGACGAACGGCATCAAGAGGATCATCCCGGATACGCCCCAGAGCAAATGCGCCTACGAGCACGATAACGATGGAAGCAAGCGTGTTAAGCCCCAGTTGTGCGCCCACCACCTTGGGGAAGATGATGTTGGCTTCGAGGTATTGCACGAGGGTGAACACAGCGACCACACCGATGGGCGACCAGATGCTGCCCGTGGTGATCCAGGCCACGGAGATGGGCAGCAATGAGCTGAGCAGGATGCCCACATAGGGGATGATGGTGAGCAATGCCGTGAGCATGCCGAACAGGATGGCGTTGGGAACACCGAGCAGAAGCAGCCCGATACTGTTGAGCACGCCCACGATGGCATACACCTTCACCATCCCCAGGATGAAGCTGGAGAACCGATGGATGCTGCCATGAAGGATGGAGGGCATGCGTGCTTTCAGTTCCGGACCAGCGATCGCCACGACCGCGCTCACCAGCACACGGCGGTCGTAGAGCAACAGCGCTGCGAAGACCGGAATGATGAAGACGTTGAACACCATTCCGAAGATCACATCGGCGGTCTTGATGAACAAGGGACCGAGACTGCCCGGCAGGCGACCAAAGAGGTCTGCGGCCCAGGTAGTCTGCTCGGCGGGCGACAGGCTGAATGTGCGCATAAGCCACGCGCGAAGGGCCACCAGGTCCACATTCGCCTTGGAGTAGAGCGTGGGCAGGTCGTTGATGAAGGTGTGCAGCTCCCACAGGAGCAGGAAGCCGATTCCCGCGAACACTGCGGTAACGGCCACCAACCCGACCACGATGGCAATAACGCGGTTCACCCCTCTCCTTTCCAGGCCTGCTACAAAGGGATAGAGCACCATGGCGGTGAGGAGACCGTATGCCAGCGGCACAAGGACCGCGCGCCCCATGTATAGGAATGCGATCACTGCCAATGCGATCAACAATTGGTCTCGAAGGCGTTGGGTGGCTGATGGCATCCGGTGGCGCACTAGCGTGGTTTCCGATCACAGCGACGGCGCCGAGCAAGATCGCACTTGCATCGGTTCCGCAGGATATCTTGTTCGCCATAGCGAGGCCTCTTTACCTGCGAACCCAGCATGCCAGATGTTCTTGGATCGGACGCATTCACCCCTGCGGAAATAGCAGAACGGGTCGAAAAGATCGGTGTGGCCAAGGCACGCCTTCCGTTGATCCCGTTGATGATGCTCGGAATCCTGGCCGGCGCGTTCATCGGCCTCGGGGCCATGTGCTCCACCTTGGTCGCGTCGGATCCCTCTCTCGGTTTCGCGGGAAACCGACTTTTGGGCGGCCTGGTCTTCTCCCTTGGATTGTTCCTGGTGGCTGTCGCCGGGGCCGAGCTCTTCACCGGCAATAACCTGCTGGCCATGGCATGGGCCGATGGACGGATCACAACAGGCGAAGTCCTGCGCAACTGGTCCATCGTGTGCGTTGCCAATTTGATCGGTGCGTCCGGTTTGGCTTTGCTCGTCTATTGTTCCGGCCATACGGATATGAACCATGGAGAGATAGCAGCTCAGTACATCAGGATAGCTTCTGCGAAATGCTCCATATCCTTCGTACCGGCGTTCTTCAGTGGGGTCATGTGCAACATCCTCGTATGCCTTGCCGTGTGGATGGCCTTCGCCGGCCGGAGTGTTGTTGACAAGGCGGTGGCCATCGTGTTCCCGATCTCGGCCTTCGTGGCAGCGGGCTTCGAGCACAGCGTGGCCAACATGTATTTCATTCCCATGGGCCTTATGCTGAAGGGGAGTGCGTTGGCGGGTTCCGAAGCCATCTCCTGGACGGGCTTGATCCACAACCTGATGCCGGTGATCCTGGGCAATCTGGTGGGAGGCAGCGTGCTGGTGGCGTTGGTGTATCACCTCATCTATCGCCGCCAAGCTCGCGCCTGAGGGCTGGGCTCCGCATCATGATCTAGGGCTGGGCAGGGGTCGTGGTCACGGTTTTCGGCAGCGTACCGGTCAGTGCTTCGAGGAATGTCTTCAACTCGCTCAACTGTTGATCGGTGAGTTCTTTGGCAAGCTGCACTTTGGCCATGATCCGGATGGCGGAATCGAGCTGAGCGACCCGGCCGTCGTGGAAATAGGGTGCTGTCTTCGTTACGTTCCTCAGGGCGGGCACCTTGAACACATCGCGATCCGCTTCTGTGCCGGTGACCTGCTTGCGGCCTTGATCCTCTGCGGAACTGCCGGTCAACGGGCGGAAATCCTGATGGACACCGAATTTCTGGAGCATGGTACCCCCGACCGCGGTGCCGTTGTGGCAATTCGTGCAACCCACTTCGAGGAAAGTGCTGAGGCCAGCGGTCTCTGCGGGTGTCAGGGCACTGGTATTCCCTTTCAGGAAATCATCGAAGCGCGAGGGGGTCAACAACGTACGCTCGAAAGCCCCGATGGCTTCGCGGATATTGGCATAGGTCAGTGGATCCTTGTCCGCTGGGAAGGCCGCTTTGAACAGGGCCGGATAATCTGGTGCGGCCTTCAATCGCCTGATCAGGAATGCCTCCGATGGGATGGCCATTTCCACCGGATTGAGCACCGGCATGCCGGCCTGTTGCTCCACGTCGGTCGCTCGCCCGTCCCAGAATTGCATGTTGTGCAGTGCGGCGTTGTATACCGATGGTGAGTTGCGCCCGCCGTGCTGGCCTCGCACACCCGTTGAGGTGGGCGTGTTGTCCACGCCATAGCCATCGAGCCGATGACAGGAGTTGCAACTGATGGTGCCATCCTCCGACAGTTGCGGATCCAGGAAGAGCTTGTTGCCCAAGACGACCTTTTCCGGTGTATCCGGACCCGCCGGATGCTCTACTACTTCAGGCAGCGGATGGAAGAACGTGAGTGCCTCTTGCCGCAATGCTTCAGCGGCCCGCATGGATACCGCATCAACGGGTGCTCCGGGCGGCAACGCGGGCTGCTCGGGCGTGGAACAGGCCATGGCCAAGGGGAGCAGCAGCAGGGAAGAGCGGAATGGAACGCGCATCGGAGTATGGCTTTGAATCGTGAAGGTGCCGAGGAACTTCCGGACCGCGCATGACACCCATCAGGTCGTTTATCATCAACATTCACGGCGAACACGTTTCACTGGTCATGATAAGGTGCATCCCGCTCACAGTCTTCGGCATCTTCCTATCGGCTCAATTGGCACAACCTGATCGAAGCGAGCCTGTGGTGGGTCCTGAGGAAGAGGAGAAGGACTGAAACTGTTCACTCCACGCATGTCCATGACCGTTCCACCAGGGGGTGTGCGACCTTTGAGGCGCACGCGCGCTGATGACCGACAAACCTGAATTGACCGGCTTGACCGCCAAGGAGGCGCAAGAGCGTCTGGCCCAGGGTGGCGCGAACGAATTGCCCACCTCCCGGCGGAAGTCCGCACTGCGCATCGCGCTGGAGGTGATGCGCGAACCGATGTTCATGCTGTTGCTGGCCTGTGGCATCATCTACGCGCTGCTGGGCGACTATCGCGAGGGGATGTCGCTGCTGGTGGCCATCTTCCTCATCATCGGCATCACCTACTACCAGCACAAGCGCAGTGAGCGAGCGCTCGAGGCCTTGCGCGACCTCAGCAGTCCGCGCGCATTGGTTGTACGGGATGGAGTCCGGGTCCGCATCGCGGGGCGCGAGGTGGTGCCCGGCGACCTGGTGGTGCTCGCCGAAGGTGACCGTGTTCCGGCGGACGGTGTGCTCCTTTCCACCGAAGGCATGCTCGTGGACGTCTCCATGCTCACGGGCGAATCGGTGCCCGTTCATAAGACCGCTGCGCCAGTGGAGGCGGGTGAGACGACCGCCGAGGAGCATCTGGTGCATAGTAGCACCTTGGTGACCCAAGGGCAAGGGCTCGCTCGCATCACGACCACGGGAAGCGGCACCCGCATCGGCTCCATCGGCAAGGCCATGGAGGCCATACAGGACAAGGACACGCGCCTGCAAGTGGAGATGAAGCAGCTGATCCGCACCCTGGGCATCATCGGCATCGGCATTTGCGTGCTGGTGGTGGTGGTGTTCTACCTCACGCGTGGTGTGTTCCTCAATGCCTTGCTCGCCGGTCTGTCCAGCGCCATCGCCATCCTGCCGGAAGAGTTCCCCATGGTGCTCACGGTCTTTCTCGCCTTGGGCGCGTGGCGGCTTTCGCGCATCCAGGTGCTCACACGACGGCCATCCGCCATTGAGACCCTCGGCTCAGCCACGGTGCTGTGCGCGGACAAGACAGGCACCATCACGCAGAACCGCATGCAACTGGTGGTGGCCATGGGCGCCGCTGGCCAGGAAGTACCGGTGGCCGACCTCGCCGCGCGCGCCATCATCGATGAGGCCCTGGGCCATGCCTACCTGGCCAGTCCGGTCTCTCCATTCGACCCCATGGAGATCGCCATCCGCGAAGCGCACGCTCCTGTTGCCGAAGCCGGTGGATGGAAGAACGTGAGCCCGATGCGCGACTATCCGTTCAGCCGTGGGGCCATGATGACCACACGCGTACATCAACGAACCGGGGACAGGACGATGATGGCCTCGGCCAAAGGCGCACCGGAGGCGATCATCCGCGCGTGCGTGTTGAGCGTAGCGGAGGAAGAGCGCATACGCACTATGGTGAGCGCATTGGCCGATCGGGGCCTGCGTGTGATCGCTGTGGCCAGCGCGGAGATCAAGGACATCGAACTGCCCGAGCAGCAGACCGGCTTCACCTTCACGTTCCAAGGGCTGCTGGGATTAGAGGATCCCATACGCCCCGAGGTGCCCGAGGCGATGCGCCAGTGCCGCAGCGCGGGCGTGCGCGTGATCATGATGACGGGCGACCATCCTTCCACGGCTGTGGCCATAGGCAGGAAGATCGGGCTAGGCGAGGATCCGCAGGTGATCGAAGGTCCGGAGCTGGAGCGAATGGGCGATGACGCGTTGCGGAAAGCCATCATGCACACGAGCATTTTCGCCCGGATGGTCCCCGAGCAGAAGCTGCGCATCGTGGATGCCTTGCGGGCGAACAACGAGGTGGTGGCCATGACCGGCGATGGCGTGAACGATGCGCCCGCATTGCGTGCCGCCGATATCGGTGTGGCCATGGGCCAAAAGGGCACCGATGTGGCGCGCGAGGCCGCATCATTGGTGCTTCTCGATGACAACTTCTCCTCCATCGTTTCCGCCATCCGTTTAGGGCGGCGTGTGTATGACAACCTGCAGAAGTCGATGGACTTCATACTGGCGGTGCATGTGCCCATCGTGGGGCTCACACTGCTGCCCGCTTTCATCCCCACGTTGCCCTTGCTATTGCTGCCCATGCACATCGTGTTCCTTGAACTCATCATCGACCCGGTGTGCTCGCTCGTATTCGAGTCACAGCCCGACGAACGCGGTCTAATGCAGCGACCGCCGCGCCCTGTGAAAGCCACCTTCTTCGGTCGTCGCGCAATCTTCTCCAGCTTGTTGAAGGGCCTCTTTGCGCTGCTCACCGTGGTGACCATCTATTTCATGTCCATCCGCGAAGGGCACACCGTGGAGGAAGTGCGCTCCATCGCCTTCGCGGCGTTGCTATTGGTTAACCTCGGCCTCATTATCACCGACCTCTCACGCTCGCGAAGTCTGGTCCAAATGCTGTGGCGGATGAGTTGGGGCACGCGCGCGATCCTCAGCTTCGCTCTGCTCATCTTCGTCGCAACGCTTTTCGTACCGTGGCTGAAGCAAACCTTCAGCTTCGGTTACGCTGGCTGGACCCACTACCTGCCATCCGTCATTGGTGCCGGTTGCTTTGTCGTGATCTTCGAGATCGCACGAGCGGTGCGCAGCGCGTGACCGGACGTTCGACGAGATCCGGCGCGTTTCCCCCTGATCCTGCATCGTCTCGCATCATGAACGTCCCTCGGTCCGATCCGTCATGCAAACACCTCGCATGACCGACCCGCGCGGCAACCCATGCCGTTGGGACAGCATTACCGCGCCAGCCTTGCGAAGTGCAGCGAATCATGGAAGGCCCCGTTCCAGAAGATGCTCTCCCTGAAATGCGCTTCAGGCACAAAACCGTTCTTCTCCAGCGCACGCGCGGAGGCTACGTTCTCCGGTCGCGTGATCGCCTCTATGCGATGAAAGCCGAGCGTGTTGAAACCAAAGGGCACCACGGCGCCGATCGCTTCGCTGATGAGGCCCTTGCCCCAGTGATCGCGTGCAAGCATGTAACCCAGTTCAGCCAGGTAGTGCTCCTTCTCCATGCGCCAGAAGCCGATGAGCCCGATGAAGGTGTCATCGCCTTTCACGGTGATCGCCCATTGCACGGCATCGTTCGCGGCTACCGTGGTGGTGATCAAGGTGATCAAGGCCGAGGCATCCTCGATCGTCTTTGCCAGCGGCCGGTTCACGTGTTGCATCACCAGTGGATCGGAACGCATCGCGAAGACCTGCTCCGCATCCGAAGGACGCAGTTCGCGCAGCACCAAGCGCTCAGTCAGCAGAACCGGGAATTCGGGAAGATGGATGGAGAGCATCAGCTAGGAGCGGCGAAGTTCGCTGCTTCACGGCCATGACGACCTACAGGGGGTTCATTCACCGCATACGTTGGAATTCGAGCAGGAAGTGGCGGACGAACACATGCGTCGGCACACCGGAACTTCATTCCTTAGTGGTTCAGAATCCCGCCGATGCGCTCCAACTGGTTCATTCTCGCGCTCCTCCTGCTCCCGCTCACCGCGCGTTGCGCTGTACAGGCCGACCCCGACAGCTTGCTGCGAGCATTGGCCATCGCCCAAACCGATTCGAGCAAGGTGGGCTTGCTCAACGAACTGGCCTCGGCCTATTCGGAGACCGAACCCGACAGCACTATAGCCTTCGGAACAAAGGCCAAGGAACTGGGAGAGCGCTCGGGCCAACGGCCGGGCCTTGCGGAGGCGCTCACCAACATCGGAATCGGCCACATGCGCAAGGACGAGTACGCCCTTGCGCGCTCCTATCTCGAACGAGCGCTGGACCTATGGGAGGCGATGGGGAACGACGAGCAACGATCGCGCCTGCATGACCTCCTTGGCCAAGTGGCAGAGCAGCAGAGCGACTTTCCCGAGGCGCTCAAGCATGATCTGGCCGAATTGCGCTACGTGGAGAAGTCCGGCGACCGCTCCGCCTTCGCCGAACTCACGTCAACGATCGGCAACGTGTATGAAATGATGGGCCAGCACGATGAAGCCGCAGCACGACAGCTCGCCGCCATCCGCATCTACGAGGAATTGGGAGACAGCCTGGGCATCGCGCGCGCCAGCAATAACCTGGGCATGGTGTACGACACGCAAGGCAAGTACGCGGAGGGCCTGGCCAGCCTGACGCGCGCGCTGGACATCGCGAAGAAGATGGGCAACCCCATGGGCATTGCCATCTGTACGGGCTCCATTGCCAACCACTACCACCGCATGGGCAACTACGAGGAGGCGCTGCGCTACACCCTGCAGACCGTGCCCTTGTTCGAGCAGATGGACAACCCCTTCAACCTGGCCGCATCGCACATCAATATCGGCGAGCTCCTTACCAAGTTGAAGCGGTACAAGGAAGCCCGGGAGCACCTGGAGGTGGGCCTGTCCCTCTCTCAGGAGATAGGGGCGCGGCAGTGGATCGCGAACGCCCACAGCGGGCTGACCGATCTGCACACCCTGCAAGGCGATCACGAACGCGCCTTGTACCATTACCGGCTTTACAACGCCTACCAGGACAGCATCGCCAACGAAGAGAACGTGCGCAAATCGGTGCAGGTGCAGATGCAGTACGACTTCGACAAGAAGGAGGCGGAGGCCCGGGCCGAGCAGGAGAAGAAAGATGCGTTGGCCGCAAAGGAGATCCAGCGCAAGGAGCTCCAGCGCAACGCCCTCCTGGGTTTCGGGGCCGTGGGCATCGTGTTCGCCGTCATAGACACGCGCCGGAGAAGGCGCATCAAGCAGGAACATGCGCGCAGCGAGGCCCTGCTCCTCAACATCCTGCCCGCCGAAGTCGCGGAGGAGCTGAAGGCGAAAGGCGAGGCCGATGCGAAGCAGATCGATCAGGTCACGGTGCTGTTCACTGATTTCAAGGGCTTCACCGCCATGAGCGAGCAGCTCAGCGCGAAGGACCTGGTGCGCGACCTCAACGAATGCTTCAGTGCATTCGACCGCATCTGCGAGAAACATCGCATCGAGAAGATCAAGACCATCGGCGATGCGTACATGGCTGCAGGCGGACTGCCAACACCGAACACCACGCACGCTACGGACGTGATCAAGGCTGCATGGGAGATGCGCTACTTCATCGCCGAAGGGAAGGCGCGGAAAGCGGCGCAAGGCCTCCCCTACTTCGAGATCCGCATCGGCGTACACACCGGGCCTGTCGTGGCCGGTATCGTGGGCGTGAAGAAGTTCCAGTACGACATCTGGGGGGATACCGTGAACATCGCCAGCCGCATGGAAAGCAGCGGCGAGGTAGGACACGTGAACATCAGTGAGGCGACCTATGCACTGGTGAAGGATGAGCCGGGGTTCATGTTCACCCCGCGCGGGAAAGTGCAGGCGAAGGGGAAGGGGGAGATGGAGATGTACTTTGTTGCCTCCACATGAATAAGGTCGTGATCCTCCTTCTGCTCGGGTTCGTCCTGGGTCCGGGCGCCTTTGCCCAGAAGGCACGGCTCGACAGCTTGCTGCGCGTGCTGAAGACACTGCCGGAGGCGAACGCCGACCGGATGAACACGCTCATCCGGCTCGCGGACTCCTACGCCTCCACCAGCTATTCCAAGAGCATCGAATGCGCGCACGCAGCCTGGCGCATCGCCGATGAATTGGACGACGACAAGGGACGTGCGGAGGCCTGGATGAGCGAATGCCTCACCCTGTACAAACTTTGCGAGTTCGCCGCTTCAGACTCCGTTGACCGTCTCGCACGAAGCGTGGCGGATCCCGCGCGGACGCCACGGGCATACGCCCTCGCGATCCAATGGGGACATTGCGACGGCAGCGCGGACGATACCGCCTTGATCGAACAGGCGCGCAGGGAGATACCCGAGGCGATCGAGATCTTCTATCAATTGGGTGACAGCGCCGACCTTGCCTGGTCCTTGTACGGCTGGGGGCAGAGCTGGATATTCAATGCGAACGCCGACACGCTCCTGAAGGCGATGGCCATGGCGAAGCGGAACGGGGAAACCGCCATCCAACTCGCCTGCATGGCCAGTTTGGACAACTTCGAGCCCTACGCGTCCGATACCGCGTTCCAGATCCACAATGAGGAAGCGATCCTGCACATCGCGGATTCCGTCGGGGACGTTGCGGCCGCGTTGAATGCTCATATGAGCCTCAATTACCTCTTCTCGAACAGGGCGAACCATGTGCAGGCCCTGGCCCACATGATCGAGGCGCTCCCCCTTGGCCGAAGCGCTCGGGGATCTCATCGCACTTGCTGGCCTTGAGTGCAACTATGGGTATACGCTCATGGACTTGGGCATGTATGAAGAGGCGACGGCGCACTTTCGCAATGGCATGTCCTATCCCGCCGGCATGTTGTTCTTCCGGTTGAACCTTCGCACCGGGCTGGCAGAAACATTCCTGAAGCAGCACCTGCCCGACAGCGCGCTTCTTTACCTGCGCGAAGCGGAAGGCATGGCCGACGAGAACAAAGTAGAGGGTTGCACGGCCGAGATCCATGGACTGATGGCGGAAGCCTATGTCCAGAAGGGTGACTACGGGCCGGTGTTCGAGTGGTGGGAAGAGGCGCTGGCCAAACACACGACCATCGCTTGGTTCGGCCAGATCGAAGCGCGGGAGGCCGGCAAGTACGGCCGGGCATTGCTTACCGCACCTGCTGAGGCCTTGCGAGCGACCGGGATGGATCGCACTGCTGGCCAGAAGCGCGCCGGCGAAGTATTGCGGCACGCACTACGCATCGGACGCGATCTCGCCTTGCTGGATGAACAGTCCGAGGCCCTGCTGGGGCTGAGCGAACTGGCCGTGCAGCAGGGCGACTCCGCCAGCGCACTCCGGTTCCACGTTCAATACACGCTGATCAAGGACAGCATCCTTGATGCCGACAAGGCCAAGGTCTTCGCACTAATGCAAGTGCGTTTCCAAACCGAGAGGAAGGAACAGCAGATCGTCCTGCTCGGCAAGGACAAGGAAGTACAAGCCAAGGAGATCCAGAAGCAGAAGCTGGTGCGCAACGGTTTCATGGGCGGCTTTGCGTTCGTCGCGCTGTTCGCTGGCGTGTTCCTGTTCCAACGCAACCGGATCAGCAAGGAGAAGAAGCGCAGCGAGGAATTGCTGTTGAACATCCTGCCCGAAGAAGTCGCGGAAGAACTGAAGGCCAAGGGCGAGGCGGATGCCAAACAGATCGATCAGGTCACGGTGCTGTTCACCGATTTCAAGGGCTTCACCGCCATGAGCGAAAAGCTCACACCGAAGCAGCTCGTCCGCTGATCTCCACGAGTGCTTTAGCGCCTTCGATCGCATCATGGAGAAGCACGGCATCGAGAAGATCAAGACCATCGGCGATGCGTACATGGCGGCGGGTGGATTGCCTACGCCCAACAGAACGCACGCATTGGATGTGCTGCGAGCCGCGCTGGAGATCCGCGACTTCATCGCCGAAGGGAAGGCGCGGAAAGCGGCGCTAGGCCTCCCCTACTTCGAGATCCGCATCGGCGTTCACACCGGGTCCGTTGTGGCCGGTATCGTGGGCGTGAAGAAGTTCCAGTACGACATCTGGGGCGATACCGTGAACACGGCGAGCCGCATGGAATCATCCGGCGAGGTGGGCCGGGTCAACATCAGCGAGGCGACCTACGCACTGGTGAAGGGCGAACCGGGACTCACGTTCATTTCGCGTGGGAAAGTGCAGGCGAAAGGCAAGGGAGAAATGGAGATGTACTTCGTGGAGCGTGGTTGATCCTTCACGGCCAGCAAGGACCGGTCCTGCGCCGGCTCAAGCCTTCTTCACATAGATGCTCTTCAGGGCCATGGCACCAAAGCCCTCGATCCTGCAGTCGATGTTGTGGTCACCATCGACAAGCTTGATGCCGCGCACCTTGGTGCCCGCCTTCAATGCTTTGGGCGCACCCTTCACGGCGAGGTCCTTCACCATCACCACGTCATCGCCATCCTTCAGCACGTTGCCGTTGGCATCCTTCACCACTGCGGGAGCGTTCGCTGCATCCACCTCGTCCTGGTTCCACTCGTGGCCGCACTCGGGGCACATCCATGATGTTCCTGTCGGATAGGCGAAGGTGGACTTGCAGTTCGGGCAGCTTGGGGTATCGCTCATGGCACTTGGGCTTGAGGCCGCAAGGTATCCCTCTCTCTTCCAGCAATCCGCAGACGTGGGAACAAGAGCGATCTTCGATCCATGGACCGCTCCCATCTCATCGACCAACTCGCGCGACATGCGGAGGTATTCCGCACCCTGTTCACAGGTCTTTCAGCAGAAGAGATCCGATGGAAGCCCGCACCGGAGAAATGGTGCGCGCTGGAGATCATCTGCCACCTTCACGATGAAGAGCGCGAGGATTTCCATGCACGGCTCCGATCCACGTTAGAGACACCCGGACTGCCCTGGCCCAAGATCGATCCACCCGCATGGGTCGCCGAGCGCAAGTACATGGAGCAGGACTTCGCCCATGTGCTGATGGAATTCTTGGCAGAACGTGGTCGTTCGATGGACTGGTTGCGTGGCTTGAAGGATGCACCGTGGGCAAATGCGTACATCCATCCCACCGTCGGGCCTGTGAGCTGCGAGCTGTTGCTCACGAACTGGGTAGCGCATGATCTGCATCATTTCCGCCAGATTAACAACCTGCGCTACTACTACCTGAAGGCGAACGCATCTGTCCCGTTGGACTATGCGGGCTCGTGGTAAGAGCCGCATCTACCTTTCCGCCACCAACCCGAATAGCACATGAGCCCCACCCTGCGCAACATCCTCGCCTTCCTTGCCGGTCTCATCGCTGGCGGCCTCGCGAACATGGGCCTCATCCTTTTGGGCGCGGCGCTCCTGCCCCCTCCTGCGGGCGTGGATGTGAACGATGTGGCAAGCATCAACGCGCACATCCATGAGTATTCGTTCATACAGTTGTTCGTCCCCTTTCTAGCGCACGCGCTAGGCGCCTTGGCGGGTGGTTTCGTCGTGGCCAAGCTCGCCGCGTCGCGCAAGATGCTTCTTGCCCTTGTGATCGGAGGTCTCAACCTGTTCGGTGGCATCATGGCTGTACGCATGATCCCGAACGCGCCGATGTGGTTCGATGCGCTCGACCTCGTTGCCGCCTACCTGCCCATGGCCTGGCTTGGTGCGAAACTGGCGCGCGCGTGAGCCCTTCGCATTTCCAGGAAGACGCACAGCGCGTTACGCGCGCCGCACCTTTGCATTCTTCCGACTACGGCATGCACTACCTCCTTCACCTCCTTCTGATCCTGGCGAGCCTGCCAGCCTTCTCGTGCATCAACATGGTGGAACGGGTTCCGGGTGTCTCACAGGAAGCCGTGGAGTTCTACGCCATCGGCCATGTGGTAGTGGACCAGGACAGCCTGCTCTCGTACATCGTGGAGAAGAAAGCGGCTTGCGATGGGCAGGCCTCGCGCGCGTGCAACGACATGGTCATCGCCTACCTCTTCGCGAAGCAATTCAGCAGCGCCCTGGCCCTTTCGACCCGCTTGGTTGCGAAATACCCGCAGGACTACAACGTGGTGATCACCCACGCCGCCGCGTTGGAACTGAACGGCCAAGTCGCTGACGCCATTCCCTACATGGAAAAAGCCATCGCACTGAACCCGGGATCGCACAAGGGATCGGAGTGGATCCATTTGAACCTTCTTCGACAACGGCTCAAGGGCGACTCGGGCGTTTCGCCATGGGCCTTGATCGGCGTTGAGCTTCGGCCCGACAGTACACTGGTGGAACCCGACGGCGTTGACCTGAAGTCGCTGGTGAAGCAAGTACACTATCAGGTGAACGACAGGATGTACTTCACGCCCGATCACGACCCGCTCTTCGGCGCGCTGGTCTTCGCTTACGCGGACCTCCTCCACCTGAACGGCTATCGCAACCAGGCGAAGCGGGCATACGAACTGGCAGCAGCATACGGCTACACCTTCAGGCCGGTCGCACGGATCGCGGTGGCAGAGGTCGTCGCATCGGCAGAACCCCCGGCCCAGCAATTGGCCGCAACGCCACCCCGATCGCCTGAGCCAAAGAAGAACCCACTAGCGGAATGGGTCGCTGGGATCTTCATCGGCCTGATAGTGCTGCTAGTGGTGGGCTTCGTGTGGAAGAACAGCCGAACGGACCCTTGACTGGAGGACGAATGATCGCCGGATCGTAACGGCATCGGTGGCAGCGATCTACATTCGCCGCCGGGGCAAGTCCTGTACAATCAGCTCCCGTCGAATCCCCCAGGGCCGGAAGGCAGCAAGGGTAGGCGGTCGTAGCGGTGTGATACAGGTCGCTTGCCCCTCTTTTTTACCCCTTGCCGAAGGGCGATACGCCCCCGCTACCTTGGCCGCATGTCGGAGACAGTGAAGAAAGTGGTGCTCGTGACAGGTGGCAGCAGCGGTCTTGGACAGGCCATTTGCACCTACCTGACACGGATCGGCCATACGGTGTACGGTACGGGTCGATCGGTACAGACCGGTGCGCATGAGCACGGCTTCGCCCTTCTGCCCATGGACATCACGGACGAGGTGTCTATTGCACACGCCGTTGCGGAGATCGTCCGTCGCGAAGGGCATATCGACGCAGTGGTGAACAACGCCGGCGTAGGCATACAGGGTGCAGCTGAGGACATCACGCCGGAACTCGCGATGAGAGTGCTGGACACGAACGTGGTCGGCGCCCATCGGGTGTGCCGCGCCGTACTGCCCGGCATGCGCGCGCGCAAGAGCGGCCTGATCATCAACATCACCAGCGTGGCAGCGAGCTTCGGCCTGCCCTACCGCGCCTTCTACAGCGCGAGCAAGGCCGCGTTGGAGCGCTACGGCGAAGCACTGGCGATCGAGGTGGGACGGTTCGGTATCCACGTGGTGAACGTGCAGCCGGGCGAGTTCAAGACCAACATCGCCGCCAACCGGTTGCGCCCGCAGGCCATCACCCCTGATCACAAGCCCGGTTACGAAAAGGCCATGAGCATCCTGGACGGCAGCCTCGGCTACAGCCGCGACCCGGTGGAACTAGCGCGCGTTGTGGCGCAGGTGATCGCATCACCGCGACCGCGAACGCATTATCTCGTCGCGCAGGGCGTGCAACGCCTCAGTGTGCTGGCCAAGAAGCTCCTGCCGGGCCGCATGTTCCAGCGCATGGTAGGCAAGCACTACGAATAGCCGTGCAAGCCTACGATCCCTCCAACTGGTTCAGCGCGCTGGCGCTGCACCGCTCGGACACCTTCCGCCGATCGCTGCCGTGGCTGCTGCTGATGGGCCTGTTCACCGCCGTGGTAGGATGGGTGGAAGTACGGTACCTGCACCTGGGCAAAGAGAGCTACGTGAGCAATTTGCCTGTGATGCACAGTTTGCTGGGCTTCGCCATCAGCATGCTGCTCGTCTTCAGGACCAACACGGCCTACGACCGCTGGTGGGAGGGCCGTAAGCTGTGGGGCCAATTGGTGAACACCAGCCGCAACCTGGCCGTGAAGATCGACGCGTACCTGCCCGAGGATGGCAACACGCGCGCTTTCTACGCCAAGCTGATCCCCCTCTTCGCCCATGAGCTGCGATTGCACCTTCAATTGGAGAAGACCCGTCTGGAGCTTGATGCCCAACCGCACCCCGAGATCCCCGGCTTCGACCGCAGCAAGCACATGCCCAACCAGGTGATGCAATTGATGACCGAGCGCACGCACCGGCTGCTGCGCGATGGGGCCATAACCGGTGAGCAATTGCTGACCTTGGACAAGGAACTGGTCCAGTTCCTTGAGATAGCCGGCGCGTGCGAGCGCATCAAGAACACGCCCATCCCCTACTCATACAGCAGCTTCATCAAGAAGTTCATCCTCATCTACGTGATCACGCTGCCGTTCGGCTTCGCATTCACGCTCGGCTACCTCGCCACGCCCGTCGTCATGTTCATCTTCTACGTGCTCGCCAGTCTGGAGCTGATCGCCGAGAGCATAGAGGATCCCTTCGGCACCGATGCCAATGACCTGCCCATGGACCGGCTGAGCACGATGATCAAGGGCAACATCGAGGAGATCCTCGACTGAACGCCCAACGGTCCACGGTGTACCGCTGGTGCAAACCAACGCACCACGCATCATGCACCAACGTCTTCGCGCCTTTGCCATCAGCAGCGGCATCGCCATCAGCCTTACGGCACAACCGCAAGTGAGCGGTAATCTCCTTTACGATGCCAACACGCGCATCTTCTTCCAACAGGCCGAGCAACCCGTGCGCGCCACCGTGCAAGGCAACGTGCTCCTGTTGGAGGTGAACGCCATGATGAACGCGCAGGCCGACAGCTACCTCGCCATCTTCCACATCAGCCAGGTGGGCCAGACGGCGGAGGAAGTGGACAGCCTGATCAATGCGCGGATCGATGGACTGACGGCACGCATGAAGAAGGAGAAGCTGGAGGTGGACGACGTCTTCGTGGACATGCTCAGCTTCGTGCCGGTGTTCGAGTATGAGACCATCCGCAAGGGTTGGAGCAAGTACTACCAGGAGATACCGGCGGGCTTCGAGATCCAGAAGAACATCCACGTGCGCTTCAGCAATGCCAAAGTGTTGGACAAGATCGTCACCGCAGCGGCGAAGGAGGAGATCTATGATCTGGTGAAGGTGGACTACATCGTGCAGGATCAAGGCGCGTGCTACGACACGTTGCGGACCGTGGCACTGCGCGCGATGGAGAAGAAGCTCGCGGCGTTCACGAAGCTCGGCTTGAAGGTCGAAGACAGCCACCGCACGGCCGGGGAGCAGAGCAATGCGCACTTCCCGCTGGAGCGCTACACCGCCTACCAGGCCCACAGCACCATGAGCCTCAACAGCAAGCGCAAAGGCCAGACGGTGAACGACGTGCGCAAGCCCAGCACCCTCTTCTACAACAAGGTGCCGTACAGCCGGTTCGATATCGTGCTGCATCCGGAGTTCACCGAGCCTCCGGTGCAATACACCTACAACCTCACGCTTTCATGCCAGTTGCCCGAAGGATTCCAGAAGAAGGACGTGAAGCAACTGGTGAAGTACATCTGGATCACCGACAAGGGTGATATGCGCGAGATGCAGTTGCCCTAGATTCGGCGCATGGAAGAGAGGGATGCCTTCGAGATCAATCGCGTCATGTGGAACGCGCGCGTGCCGCACCATCTCGGATCGCGGATGTACGATGTCGAGAGCTTCGTTGCAGGCAGGAATTCGCTCACCGCGCTGGAACTCGAACTGCTTGGCGAGGTAACCGGCAAGCGGATCCTCCACCTGCAGTGCCACTTCGGGCAGGACACGATCTCGCTGGCGCGCATGGGTGCTGAGGTGACCGGTCTGGACATTTCAGACGCGGCGATCGCGGAGGCGCGAAAGCTCGCCGTGCGCTGTGGATCAGCAGCCTCTTGGGTCCTCAGCAACGTGATCGATCCGGTTTCCGAGCTCGACGGGCGCTTTGATATCGTCTTCACCAGTTACGGCACCATAGGCTGGCTGCCCGACCTGAAGCCCTGGGCAGCGAACATCCGCCGGTATCTGAAGCCCGGTGGTCGGCTGGTGTTCGTGGAGTTCCATCCCGTGGTATGGATGTTCGACAACGACTTCACGCACGTCGCCTATTCCTACTTCAACCGCCAGACCATCGTGGAGGAAGAACAAGGCACGTATGCTGACCGCTCCGCCGACATCAAGCTGGCCTCCCACTCCTGGAACCACGATCTGGGCGAAGTGCTCACCGCATTGCTCCATGAAGGCTTCCGCGTCGAGCGCTTCACTGAACTCGACGGATCGCCGCACGACTGCTTCGCGAATACTGTGAAGGGCGAGGATGGGTTGTACCGCATCAAAGGCATGGAAGGCGTGCTGCCGATGGTCTATGGGTTGAGTGCGTTGCTGCCAGTTTGATCGTCTTCCACACTTCGCTGTTCACCGTCCGCAGGACCTAGGCCTCCGCTGCTGGTCGGCCCTCGCCTACTTCGCAGCATGGCCCTCAGCCGCTTCTGGACCTTCATCCTCATCCTGAGCATCGCGTATGTACTGTTGATGCTCGGCATGGGCCGGCAGTATTCGCTGGGCACGCTCATCAATGGCAAACAGGGCGAAGCATTGGTGGTGAACGAGGTGGACACCACTGCGTTCCAAGGCACGGCGTTGCTGCAAGCGATCCGTGCGGCTGGCGATGGCGGCCTCGAAGTGCATAGGGACCATTATACACTGAACGGGACTGGCAGTGTGAGGATCACGCGGGGCAAGCAGCCTGCCGATGGTCTCTTCGCCACCTGTCGCAACACCATCATGGACCTCTGGTTGCCCCTCATCGGCTACCTCACTTTCTTCTGCGGCCTGCTCAACCTGCTCATCGATTCGCGCGCCATGGAGAAGGTGGCGCGCTTCCTCTCGCCGGTCTTCCACCGCGTGTTCCCCGATCTGCGCAAGGACCACCCGGCATACGGTTTCATGACGCTCAATTTCGCCGCCAATTTCCTTGGGCTCGATAGTGCAGCCACTCCATTCGGCTTGAAAGCGATGGAGAGCATGCAGGAGGACAACCCCATGAAGGACCGCGCGACGAACAGCCAGATCATGTTCCTCTGCCTGCACGCTGCAGGCCTCACGCTGCTTCCCACGAGCATCATCGGCTACCGCGCAGCGCAGGGCGCAGCGAATCCTGCGGACATCATGATCCCGTGCATCATCACCTCGTTCGTTGGAACGCTCGCGGCCCTCTTCCTCGTTGCCGCCAAACAGCGGATCAACCTCTTCAACATTCCGGTGATGCTGGGCGTGCTGGCGATCAGTGGCATCATAGGCGGCCTCATGGCCTACATCGGCTCTTTGGCAGGCACGGCCAAGTTCCATTTCACCGACAACCTCAGCAATGGCATGCTGCTGGCCATCATCGGCCTCATCGTGGGCTACGCCTTCCTGGTTGAGCGCTACTTCAGGGAGAAAGGCACCAATATGTTCGAGAGCTTCGTGCATGGCGCCAAGGATGGCTTCACCACCGGTTTGCGTGTACTGCCGTACATGCTGGCGATGCTTGCGGCGCTCAGCATCTTCCGCAACAGCGGCCTCATGGGCATCGTGATGGACGGCCTTTCCTGGATGATGGCCAGCGTTGGCGTGAGCAAGGAAGTGATCGATGCGGTGCCTGTGGCGCTCATGCGTCCCTTCAGTGCCGGAGGATCCCGTGGATTCATGCTCGATGCCATGAAGACCTACGGGCCTGACAGCCTCACCGGACTGCTCTCCTGCCTTTTCCAAGGGGCTGCAGAAACCACGTTCTATGTCGTAGCGCTCTACTTCGGCAGCGTGAACGTGAAGGACAGCCGTTACACGCTGGGCATCATGCTCACCGCCGATCTGGTGTGCGTGATCACGGCTGTGATCGTTTGCAAGCTCTATTTCTGATCGAAGTGGTGCGATGGTCGATCCTGCATCGTCGGCGCTTCGATCGCATATCCTTTCTTTGCGCCCCGTTGAACGAACCCCTGCATGAAGAAGAAGTTGAAGATCGCACGTCGTCGCTCGAAGATCCATGGCAACGGCGTGTTCGCCACCGCCACCATCCGCAAGGGAGAGCAGATCGTGGAATACAAAGGCAAATTGCGCACCCACGATGATGTGGACGCCGCCTATGAAGGAGAGTTCAACACCGGCCACACCTTCCTCTTCATCCTGAACAAGCACTGGGTCGTGGATGCCAATATCCAGGGCAACATCGCCCGCTGGATAAATACCGGCTGCGAGCCCAACGCGGTTGCCTTCATCCATAGCGAGAACAAGAAGAAGCCCGACCCGAAGAAGGACCGCGTGATCATCGAAGCGTTGCGTTCCATAAAGCCTGGCGAGGAGATCATCTATGACTACAGCCTTGCTTTCGACGTGCCGTACACCCCGAAGCTCCTGCGCACCTGGGCCTGCCGTTGCGGCTCACCCAAGTGCCGGGGCACCATGCTGAAGGGGAAGAAAGTGCGCGACGTGGCCAAGGTGTTCCCGAACTGGCGCGAGGAGCCCGTGAAGAAGACGCCGAAGGCCGATCGCCCCATTCCAGCAGAACGCCCCGTGCCTGAGCTGGAGGCGGCCTGAGCATGGCGTCAGAGCCGGACGTCGATCCGGACGTATTCACTGAGCACTTCGGCGTTGCGGGCCACTTCGATCCATTCGACCTGTTCAAGGCCGATCCTCATCCACACTTCGGCGAAGAAGCCATCCAGGCGGTAGAGATGCACGCGATGGCCTCCGTGGCCGCGCGAGCCCAGGTACTCGCCGTGCGATCGCACCCATGCGAGCCGCTCGGAGCGATGCAGCTTGATGAACGCCAGCTCGGTCATGCTACGGTTTGCTGCACGCCCGCACGACCATGACCACCACGCAGAACAGGAAGAGGAAGAAGCTGATGCGGTTGACGCCGTGCATGAAGCGCAGGCTCGAGTTGGGATCGCTCCTGCCGAAGAGCGTGCGGGGATCCAGGTAATGCAGGATGCGCTTGAGGAACATGGCGTGAATGTAACAGCGGCCGGTACACCGATGTTCCCGGGATCACTCCCCGCCTTGAAGCGTGTACCGGACACCGGCGAAGGCTCGAACCCCCTGCATCGGCGCGTACATGTATGCTGTATCGAAGGTGTAACCGTTCGGATTGGAGACCGTGTCCGCAGCATGGCGGTCGAACGGATCGAAGGGGCGCATGAGAGGGTCTATCGGCACGAAATCGAGCAGGTTCTTCACTCCGCCGTACGCTTCGATCCGTTCGCTGAAGCGGTGCTTCACCTGTACGTTGACGATGGCGTACCAAGGGGACCATTCCGCCCTGAAATCGTTCGGTTGCAAGGGAAGCCGCATGGGGCCGTACCACTGGCCGGTGAGATCAAGACCGGTACGTGATCGGTGTTCGTAGCCCAGCATGAACGTGCCCGACCACGTGGGCGCGAACAACTGCTCTTCACGGCGACCGGACTGTTCGGTATGCACATCCATGAAGGTCCCTCCGGCCACGGCCTTCATGTTGGTGCCGATCCGGCCCTCGAAGTTGAGGTTGACGCCTTGCGCAACACCGAATCCGTGCAGGTTCCGGTAGAAGATCGCATCGGCGCTCGTTGCATAGTCGGGCAGTATGCGATTGCTGAAGCGCGTGTGGAAGATCGAGGCGTCGATGGCGAAGAAGCGCTTCTCCGATGGCCACTTCCGAACGAGGTTCAGTGTCCCGTTCCACGAGCGCTCGGGCCGCAGGTCCTCGGCGATCACCACGGTACGCGACCCCGTGAGCGCCGCGTGGTCCTCGGTGAAGAGATTCACCACGCGATAGCCGGTGCCGAAGCTGGCACGCACCGTCAACCGCCCGCTGGGCACGTACTTCCACGCCATGCGTGGGGAATGCACCAGCCCATGGTCCCGGTCGTGGTCCAGTCGGTACCCGAGCAGTAGGGCGTGCTGGTCCTTCACCCGCCATTCATCCTGCACGAAAAAGCCCGGTAGTGGTTTGCGCTGTGGAGCGTCCTTGCGAATGCCCTCCAGCACCGTGGATGTTCCAACCGTGTTGTCATTGTAGAAAGTGTGCCTGAGCGCAATACCCGTCAGCGCTTCATGTCCCGCACCGAATTTCCGGCTCCAATGCACCTGGCCGAACAGGACCCGCTGGGCTGCATTGAAGGGGACGATCCCATACCAGCTCCGCTGGTCATGGTTGTTGAAGGATACCTGTGCGAGCACACGTTCGTTCACCGGCAGGTGGTATTGCCCGATGATCTCCCAACGCCGCGTGGCGATCGATTCACCGTAGACGCTATCTCCTCCAGCGAAAGCCGGGGTCCAATCCATGTCGCCGCCCCAACGGTCCTCATGGACGTAACGCGCCGCCAGGCTCGCTTGCTTTCGATCAGGCCGTTGGATGCTCAGCTTGTTGAAGATGGAGACCCGTTCCTGCAACGTCACATCGGTGAATCCGTCGCCGTTGTCGTCGCGCGGATCGCCATACCGGTATCCATTCACTCCAAGAAGTCCCTTCAGCCTGCCTTCGCCCAAGCGCAGGCCGAGGTCGACATTGTGCTCGCCCCAGGAGGTCGACATGGCGTCGGCACTGACCAAGGGCGCCAGCACCGGGCCCTTCGTGATCACATTGATGATGCCGCCCATGGCCTCGCTGCCATACAGTGCCGAACCCGGCCCCTTCACCACCTCCATGCGCTCCACCAGGCTGGTGGGTATCCCGCTCAAGCCGTACACCGTGCTCAATCCGCTCACGATGGGCATGCCATCGATAAGCACCATGGTGTACGGGCCTTCCATGCCGTTGATGTGGATGTCGCCGGTGTTGCAAACGCTGCAGTTGATCTGGGGACGCACACCGTTCACCTGTCCCACCGCATCGAATAGCGCTGGGCTCGGATTGCGGCGCAGGAACGCGGGCGTGATCACCTCCACCGGGATGGGGCTCTCCGAGCGCAGCACCTCGCGCATGGTGCCCGTTATCACCACCTCTTCCAATTCGGTGGAACTGCTCGGAATGGAAATGACCACCGCATCCAGTGGTTTGCCGCCTTGCAGATCGAATAGTCGCTCGGTCCGTTGGTAGCCGACCGCACTGGCTGCGATGCGCGTGCGTTCGCAAGGCAGCTCACGAAGTTCGAAGCGCCCATCGGCATCGGTCGAAACGCCCAGCACGGTGCCTGCGACAACAACGTTCGCATATGGCACCGGACCGTCGGGTCCACGCACGATGCCGTTGATGCTGCATTGCCCTGATGCCGCCACGGTGAGCGACCAGGCCGAGAGGAAGAGCATGTTCCGGATCACGGGCCGAAACTACAATAGTTTAGCCTGGTCTAATCTATTTTCTACATTCGCCGCATCATCCGATGCTCACCCGAAGCGAAGAGGACCATATAAAGGCCGTCTATGCCCTGTTGCAGGAGGGAGAAAGCGCCTTCACGAAAGACATCGCCGAATGCTTGCGCACCAAGGCCAGCAGCGTAACGGACATGCTGAAGAGGCTGGCCGAGAAGGGCTACTTGAAGCACGAGCCGTACTACGGAGCCAAGCTTACGGCGAAAGGACGATCACTGGCGTTGCAGCTCGTCCGCAAGCACCGCTTGTGGGAGACCTTCCTCGTGGAACGACTGGGCTTCGGCTGGGATGAAGTGCATGACGTAGCGGAGCAGATGGAGCATGTCGCCAGTGACAAGCTCATCGACAAGCTGGACGCCTACCTCGGGCGCCCGCATTTCGATCCGCATGGCGATCCGATCCCGGACAGGAACGGCAAGCTCCGCCAGCGCAAGACCAAACGGCTCGATAGCTGCAAACCGGGCGAGACCGTGCGCATAGCAGCCGTAAGCGAGACCACCGATGGCCTGTTGCGCCTGCTCGATTCCAAGGGCTTGCGCATCGGCACCACGCTCGCCGTGCAGGAAGTGCATGCCTTCGACGGCAGCATGGATGTGAAGCCCAAGAGCGGATCAGCCTTCAGCCTAAGCAAGGACGTGAGCCATCATCTGCAAGTGGAGAACCCATGAGCAAGCCCGGCAACGACCAACGATCCCTGAGCGAAGTGCATGGGAGTGTTGCCGTTCCCGTGGCCAAGGGATGGCGTCGCCTGCTTGCGTTCATCGGCCCGGCCTACCTGGTGAGCGTGGGCTACATGGATCCCGGCAATTGGGCCACAGACATCGCTGGTGGAAGCGCTTTCGGCTACAAGCTGCTGTGGGTGCTGCTGATGAGCAACCTCATGGCCTTGCTGCTGCAAAGCCTCAGCGCGCGACTGGGCATTGTGCGTGGGCTCGATCTGGCACAGGCTTCGCGGCATACTTATCCGTCGTGGGTGAACCTGCCGCTCTATGTGCTGGCGGAGATCGCCATTGCCGCATGCGATCTCGCGGAAGTGATCGGCATGGCCATCGGCCTGAACCTGCTCTTCGGCATCCCGCTTTTGCCCGGCGTCCTCATCACCGCTGCCGATGCGCTGATCATTCTCTTCCTCATGCACCGGGGCATGCGTGTGCTGGAGGTATTCATCATCAGCCTCGTGAGCATGATCGGCCTCTCCTTCCTGGTGGAGATGTTCATCGTGCAACCGCACATGGGCGAACTGATCAAGGGCTTCATCCCATCGGGCCTGAAGGCAATGCATTGTACATCGCCATCGGCATCATCGGCGCCACGGTGATGCCCCACAACCTCTACCTGCACTCTTCGCTTGTGCAAACACGCAAGCACGGGCGCGACCGCAAGGGGATCCGCGAGGCGTTGCGCTTCAACTTCATCGATACTACGGTCGCGCTGAACATCGCGTTCCTCGTGAATGCCGCGATCCTGGTGCTGGCGGCAGCCGCATTCCATACAACAGGGCACACCGAGGTGGCCGAGATCGATCAGGCGCACAGCCTACTCCGCGAGTTGTTCGGCGGCCTGGCCCCTGCTCTCTTCGCCATCGCCCTCATCGGCAGCGGGCAGAGCAGCACCATCACCGGCACCCTCGCGGGGCAGATCGTGATGGAGGGCTACCTCGACCTGCGCATACGCCCCTGGCTGCGCCGCCTCATCACGCGCTTGATCGCCATCGTGCCCGCCGTGGTGTGCATCGTGTGGTTCGGCGAAGGGGCGCTCGGGAACCTTCTGGTGCTGAGCCAGGTGGTCCTGAGCCTTCAATTGGGATTCGCCGTGGTGCCGCTCATCCACTTCTGTAGCGATCGCAAGCACATGGGCGAGCATGCGATAAAGCTCTGGGTACGCATCCTCGCCTGGGCTTCCGCCATCATCATCATCGGGCTCAATGCCCGGCTCGTTTTCCAGTTCCTCGTTGAGAACCTCGGGGCGCACAACGGTACGCCCACCTGGGTCACCTTCGTCGTGGTGCCCATCGTGGCGGGCGCGTTCATCCTGCTGCTCTACGTGGCGATCAAGCCCTTCTTCAAGCCTGAAGAAGGAAAGACCAAGGGGCATTTGCACGAGGCAGTGCCCACGCTGATCAAGCCATCAGAGAAGAAGTTCGCGCGCATCTGCGTGGCGGTGGATTTCAGCAAGGTGGACCAACGCAGCGTGGAAGCGGCCATCGCCCAAGGCGGAAAGGAAGCAGAGTACGTGCTCATCCACGTCACCGAATCTGCCGCAGCGCGCTACGCCGGCGAGGACAGCCTGGACCACGAGACCGTGGGCGATGCGAAGAACCTGCAAGGCTACGTGGACCAACTGACCCTGCTCGGATACAAGGCCACCGCACGCATTGGCCAGGGCCATTCCGTGCGCGTGATCGCCAGCATCGTGAACGGCATCGAATGCGATCTGCTGGTGATGGGCGGCCACGGCCACAGGGGCATCAAGGACATCCTGCTTGGGGCTACGGTGGACGCCGTGCGACACCGGGTGAAGGTGCCCGTGCTGATCGTGCGGTAGCTGTTCCGCCTTCGGCCATGCCGCTCTAGCTTCGCCGCTTCCAAATGTCGAACAAGATCGAGGTCAAGAACAAGCGCGCGGGCTTCGAGTACCACCTGCTCGATACCTACGAGTGCGGCTTGGTGCTCATGGGCAGCGAGATCAAGAGCATCCGGAACAATGGCGCCACCATCGGCGAAGCCTTCTGCGCTTTCGTGGGAAACGATCTGATGGTGCGCGGCATGCAGATCAACCCCTACGGCTCCAATCCGCACTTCGTGCATGAGCCCAAGCGCGACCGCAAGCTGCTGCTGCACCAGAAGGAACTGGACAAGCTGAGGAAGAAGCTGCGCGATACGGGCATGACCATCGTGCCCACGCGCCTCTTCATCGCTTCCAACGGCTTCGCCAAGCTGGAGATCGCCCTGGCCAAGGGCAAGAAGATGTTCGACAAGCGGGAGAGCCTGAAGGCGAAGGATGTTCAACGCGACATGGACCGGGACGACCGATGAATTGGCGGGAGCACATCAGGCGCTACGGCATTGCTCTGCTCCCCGGCGAGGGCTGGATGCGGTGGAGCCTTCTCGTGCTGTTGCTCCTTGCCGCCGTCCTCCGCTTCTGGGACCTGCCGCACCTCCCCTACACCCACGACGAACTGAGCGCGCTCATCCGCATGTATCCCACTCTTGGGGAAACCATCCAGAAGGGCGTGGTCGAGCTGGATACGCATCCGCCCGGCGTGCAGGTCTTCGAATGGCTGTGGACGCGCATCTTCAGCTTGGAGGAAGCCGATGTGAAGCTGCCTTTCATCCTGATGAGCTTGCTCTCCATCCTGCTCGTGTACCGCTTCGCGCTCGCATGGACCGGTGCGGGACCAGCACTATTCCTCGCAACGCTCATGGCGGCGCTGCAATACAGCGTGCTCTATGGGCAGATCGCACGACCGTATGCGGCCGGGCTCTTCACAACCGCCTTGCTGGCCGATCAGCTAACGCGATACGTCGCATTCAGCAAGCGGCGAACGCTGGTGGGCGTCGGCATCGCAACGGTCCTCAGCGCCTACACGCACCACTTCTCGCTGATGCTCGCCGCGCTCATGGTGGCCACGGGTTTGTTCCTCATCGAACGCACGCAACGCCGCTCCTACCTGATCATGTGCGGCATCGCCATCCTGCTGTACCTGCCCAACATCCCCATCTTCCTGGCCCAACTGGGGCAGGGCGGACTTACTGAATGGCTGCAGCCGCCGGATCATGGATGGCTTGGCCGATACGCATGGTTCATCGTCCACAATAGCAACTTCCTGGCTGCGCTGCTCGGGGCTGCGGTGGTCGCCTCCGTTGTGCTCACCTTGAAGAACGCGCGCTCCCCATCGCCGCACCGCTGGTTCCTTCTCCTCTGGGGATTGCTGCCTCTGATCATCGGGTACGCGTATTCGGTGTGGCGCGCACCGGTGCTGCAATACTCCATGCTGCTCTTCAGCTTCCCCTACCTCGTGCTGTTCCTCGCCCAAGGCCTTGTGCATGCGCCCCGCAAGTGGATCCTCATCGGATGCGGGGCCTTCGCCTGCGTTGCGGTCCACAGCCTGGTGCATGAGAGGAAGCACTACACGCTGTTCTATCGATCGAAGTACGAAGGCATGCTGCGCGAAGGGATTGCCGCCGTGAAGGAGCTGGGCAAGGACCGCACGCTCGTGCTCTACGACGCACCCGGCAACGTGCTTCAATTCTACCTGCGCCTTTGGGATATCCGCTACGAGGACATCGGCTATGTGAACATCCGTGACGGTTTCGATCAGGGCCGCTTGGACAGCCTGCTGATCGCCAATGCCGGACGCACTGTCATCTATGGTCAGAACAGTGGATCGCGTCCGGAGCATCCGGCGCTGATCCAGCACCGATTTCCCCTCCTTGTCGAGAGGCAGGACTTCACCGATGGGCAGGTGTTCCGGTTCAGCGCGACACCAGTTCCTCTTCAATGGTTCGATCGCGACACGGTCTTCAGCCTTGGTCCGGAAGGGATGAGCGGGCCATGGAACCTTGCTGGCGACCTGCCCACGCTGACGGACAGTTCGGGCACCGCCACCGGCTGGGATTACACGGGGCGGGAGTTCGGTATCGAGATCCGCCTGCGTCTCGATTCCGTCGTGCTCGACCCTTCCGATCAAGTGGAAGTGATCGCCGAGGTGGATGGCTACGAAGAAGGCACTGAAGCCAGTGTGGTAGCTGATGTACGGTCCGGTGACAGTACGGTGTTCTATCGCGGAGGCAGGCTCGACGCCGGCCACCGCCACCGTCGTTCCGCAGCCATGGTTGTGACCGTGAGCCCATCGGATGTGCAACACGATGGTCCGCTCACGCTGCTGGCCTACATCTATTCGCCATCGAAGGGTGCGCTGCATGTGCGGCGCATGACGGTGATGGTGCGCCAGGGCGATCCGGTGCGCCATGCCACCCTGGAGCCCGTTCCATGGCTGGGCCGATTCCCAGCGAAATAGAAGAGGCCGCACATGGCGGCCTCCATCGGATCAGTGCGGTTCGCTTATAGCTTAAGCGTGAGGCCGATGCCTAGGGTCTGCTTGAATTGCGTGTCGGGGCCGGTGTATGGGATGCCCTCCGCATTGGTCTTGGGCAGGTCCGTGTCGTGATCGTAGATCAAGAGTGTATTGAATGTCGCACCGAACCAGTCGTTCACCTTGAAGGTCCATACCGTTTCCCAGTTCACATCCATGTTCTGCGGGTTGCGCAGGTAGTTGCTGAAGATGTCGCCGCGTGTCATGAACGTGATGTTCTTCGCTAGCTCGGTCTTGAACATGAGACGAACGTAGCCGCCCGCCTCGAGTTCGGTGGTGTTGCCATTCAATACACCGTACACGCGCAAGTCGGGATCGGTGCTGCCGCCGAAGAGCTTCTCATCGGTAACCATGACCACACGCGCCGTAGCGGGCGAGAGGAAGGCCGTGAAGTTGTCGTTGGGCTTGTAGTCCATGCCGATGCCCAGCAGCGCATAGCCTGGGGCGAGGAAATTCGAGATGCGATCGAAATTGGCATCGAAGCCCTCGGTGAACTGGGTCTTGAACTGGAAGACGCCAGCGAGGTACCACTTATCCGAGAGCGAATAACCGTACTTGCTGTTGAGCTCGATGCGGTCGTCGGTCTTCACCGGATCGGCGTCCTCGATCTGCTGCCCGCCGAAGGCGAGCGCCAGGTTGTTGTCCCATGCGCGGCGCCCCTTCTTCCAATTGGCGGCGCCATTGAACATGGCAATGCCGCTGATGGTGCTGTAGCCACCGGCCGCCCAGTTGGTGAGGCTCACCTGTGTCATGTTCAACGAAACAACGCCGCTGCGCTGCCACTTGCCATCGAGCGAATCGCTCACGTGCTTGGCTTGGGCAGCAGCCGCAGCAGCGTCGCGGGCCTTCTGGTCGATGTCGTTCTGGGCGTGCGATGCACCTGCAAGCAGGAAGCACGCAAGAAGGGCGGAAAGGGGTCGCATGGGCGGGATTCGGATCAGTCTAGTTGGTGCTGTGGCATTTAGGCGCACGGCGCGCCATGAAGAGCAGCTCTATTGAGTGTTGGGCGCGAAGTCCTGATCGGGGAATGCGGCCGTATCGGGGACCTTGATGCGGATGTAGGCGTGCTTGGTGGCCATGTGGCAGCTATTGCAGGCTTTCACGAGCGTACTTGCCTCGGCGTGCATGGCGCCCACGCCTGCGCTGTCCAGGAGCGCGGCCAGGTTGTTCACGGTGGCAACACCATAGGTCTCCATCTTCTCGCTCACGTTCACGCCTTCGTCCATCACATGGCCATCGGCGATCATCTCCATGGCTTCCTCCATCTCGTGCAGGTAGAAACGCGCGAGCTCGGCATTGCCCGCTTTGCCCGCGAGCCACCATTTCTGGTGGAAGCGCTGGAGACGGCCCATGCTCACAGCCACTTCTATCTCTTCATGTTCCTCCTCCGCATGGGCGCCGATGGCTGCGGGGTGCCCCACGTGACTGGCGGGAACGGATGTGCGATAGAGCAGGAAAAGCACTCCGGCGAGCGAGGCAAGGGCGATGAGCAGCGGCAAACGACGCATGTGGAAGGACAAGTCCCGGTGGTGGTACCGGGACTTGGTGGGCATTACCGGATTCGAACCAGTGACCCCCGCGTTGTCGACGCGGTGCTCTGAACCAGCTGAGCTAAATGCCCTTTGGGGCGGCGAATGTAGCCACACAGTTTGGACCGGCCTTCATGCGCCGGACGGAGCTATTTTTGCCGCGTGAGCACGAACATGGCAGGCAGGAACGTAAGCGATAGCGGGCGCATCTTCAAGAGCCCGGTACTTGAAGCGCTGACCAAGACCCATATCTCCATCCCATTGGTGCTGTTCTACGGCGCGGGCGCGGGCACGGTGGCCTACGGCATCGGAGCCCTGGGGCTGGATGCAGCGACAAGCGTGGCCACCTTCCTATTGGGCCTCTTCTTCTTCACGCTGGTGGAGTACACCGTTCACCGCTACTTCTATCACATGCGCACGGATAGCCCCCGGAAGGCGCGGATGCAGTACGTGTTCCATGGCGTCCACCACGATCATCCACGGGACAAGAAGCGCCTGGCGCTTCCACCGCTCATGAGCATCATCGTCGCATCGGCCTTCATCGGACTCTTTCGCCTGGCCTTGGGCACTTATGGCTTCGCCTTCGGTGGCGGGTTCCTCACCGGCTACGCCACGTACTTGCTCGCGCATTACGCCATACACGTGTACAACCCGCCGAAGAACGCGCTGCGCGTGATCTGGAAGCACCACAACCTGCACCACTTCGTGGGAGATACCGGCGGCTTCGGCGTAAGCTCACCGCTCTGGGACCACGTCTTCGGCACCATGCCGGTGGATCCAAGGGCGAAGAAGTAGGCTATCCAGGAACTCACTGCCGCCGCAAGTACGCTGTGACCTGAACGCAGCACTCAAATCGCGTCAATTCCGTATTACTCAGGTATCACAAGGTCATGGTCATACGTCCGGCCCTCGATCATGATGAAATGTGCTTCCTCCTGGCCGTTGTAGCCCGGCAGGAGCGCGCCCTCGAAAAGCAGGCGCGCTTCGGGCGTTAATGAGGGCCGTCTCAGGCGAAGACAAAATTTGCCGGCCACCCACACATCGATGATCCCGGCCCGGGTCATTGCGCGAACCTTCACCTTCTGAGGTGGACTTGCGTCGCTGGATCTCATTTGCTCTCGCGAAACGATGGTATGAGGCTCATTAAGCATGGCGGTGACCTCCTCCAGTTTGAACGGGTTGATGCGCGCGACGATCTCATCGACCAGCTCGTTCACCTGAGAATTCGTCCTCGCCTCGCTGCTTCTTGCCCTTGCCTCCAGGTTCTCGATCCATTGCCGTGCATTCGTGACGAATCTGCTATCAGGATGATCCTCGATGTAGTACCGGTAATTGTGCAACGACCGACTAGTCGTCGTGGCTTCCCATTCCAAAGAGTCCACCTTGGCCATCGCCGATGCGAAGTGCGGACCATCGGGATAGAGTGCAGCATACAGGTCGTAAGCTGCGAGTGAATCGTTTGAAACCGCTTCATTCCATAACAACTCACTTTCGATCTCCATGATCCTATTCTTCGCCTCAGCCGCGAACTCGCTGGTTGGATATTTCGATACGAAAGCTTCATAGGACGCTTTCGAATTCTCGGATAGGGTGCGCTTCCATGCGCCTGCCTGACCATTGGTTGCGCTCGCAAGGAGAAAGAGAAGGATGATAGCGTTCGATCTCATCGGATGTGATGGAATTCGGTCGAATTACTCATGAATGTGTTCTGCCTGAACTACTCGTGCTCCCTGCCGAAACCCTTCTGGTTCTCCTGCCATAGCTCCTGCTCGGCCTTGAGCACGGCCTTGAGGCTGTCGCTCACCTCGGCCTGCTCGAAGCGATCGAGGTCGGGTTGGCCCGCGTTGATCCATGCACTGTACCAGAAGCCACCGAGGGTGATGATGCTGGCGTTCATCCTGCGCTCCACCATGCCCATCATGGCATCCTCGTAGGCCTTGGTGTACTCGCGACTGTAGAGACGGATAGCGCTGCGGCCACGCGTCTCGTAGATGTATTTCTGGTCATCGGGGAAGGCCTCGCTAAGTCGCTTCTCGATGGAGAGCACGCTATCGACACAGAGGTGGCTGGCATGCACGGCGTCCCATGCTGCATCCAACGGCTTGTCGATGTACGATGCACGGCCCACAAGATGATCGTAGCTCTCTGCGCTCAGCTCGGGGATCCGGCTCTCCCAGAAGGCATGTATGCCGTGCTGGTTGGAAAGCTGGCCGTTGTAGTTCTCGGTGGTGTGCAGTGGTACGTGGGCGTCGGCAACGTAATGGCCCAGATCGGCACTGTAGCGAAGGATGCGATCGACATCGCCGCGCTGGAACGCTTCAATGAGGCGCGCGTAGACGACCTGGATGTGCCAGGGCACGATGCCATACGCCTTCAAGGTATCCTCCGTGAACTTCGCGGCGGCCTCCTTCCAATGGCGTGGCACCACGGTGAAGGGATCCACACCGCCGTGGGCGTAGTGGTCGATGTCGATGTAATGACGCGGTGCTTCATCGGGCACCGCATAGCGACGCCGATCGGGATCCACGGCATGGTCGCTGATGAAATCGATGTGGCGCTTGTAGAAGCCGAACATCTCGGGCGGCAGGGTGAAGCAAGCCATCCGGTTGATGCGCTTGTGGCCGTAGAAACCCCAGGCACGTGCGGGCTCAACGATGGCGGGTGCGAAGAGGATCGTGAGCGCTGTGAAGGCGGCCAGGAAAAGGAGCGTGCGCCGCAGCATGGCTTACAAGCGCACCAGCTCCCCTTCGCGAAGGATGGGGATGACGGTGCTGGAATCGGGCGTGAGGCAGTACTTGGCATCGGGCAGCAGATGCAATTGCTCGATGCGGCGACGACGGGGCGCTGCCTTGAGGATGCTCATGAAGTTGTCCCGCGCGCTCATGTACATGTACTTGGCAGCGATGCTGCTGTCCTCCTCAACACCGAACTTGCCGCTGGCCAGTAGCCGTTCCATAACGGCGCCTGCGAACACGCTGTCCTCCAGGTTGAATTTGTCCTTCCATCCGGAACAGAGCAGCAGGACGTTCTCGTTCTGGGACAATAGCCAATCGCTGAGCGCGGTGAGATTGAGGAAGGAGCCGATCACCAAGCGCTTCGCGTTCTTGGCCAGGTTGATCGCCTTTGTGCCGTTGGTGGTGGTCATCACGATGGTCTTGCCCCGCAGGTCCTGGTCCACATAAGCCAATGGCGAATTGCCATAGGCGAAGCCCTCGACCACTTCGCCGTTGCGCTCGGCTGCAGCGATGTAGCCCGGACGCCCGATGTACTGCCTGGCTTCCTCGATGGTGCTCACGGGTATGATGCGATCGACACCGTGCTCGAAGGCGGCTACCATGGCACTGGTGGCACGCAGGATATCGATGACCACCACGATGCCCATGTCCGCAGCGTACAGCGGGTATTGGCCGGGGACGAAGCAGGTCTCCACCCGGTACTTGTAGTCGCTATTGCGGATCTCGTCCTGCATGGAACTCATTCACCACAGAGGCACCGAGGCACAGACGTAAACAAGCGCCCCGAACGGGTTTCGTGGTGAATATAGTCAGCCTTGTTGGAGGAAGGGCATCTTCACTACAACGCCTTTCAGTGCCCTGCCGCGCACGTCTATGAGGATCTCGCTGCCAGGGGCGGCGTTGGCGGCGGGCACGTAGGCTAGGCCGATGGGCTTGTTAAGCGATGGGCTCATGGTGCCGCTGGAGACCTTGCCGATGACCTTGCCCGTTGCATCAACGACCGAGTAGTCGTGGCGCGGGATGCCGCGGTCGAGCAGTTCGAAGCCGACCAGCTTGCGCGCAACGCCATTGTCCTTCTGCGCTTTCAAGGCCGCACTGTTGGTGAAGTCCTTGGTGAACTTGGTGATCCAACCGAGCCCGGCCTCGATGGGCGAGGTGGTATCGTCGATGTCGTTGCCATAGAGGCAGAAGCCCATCTCCAGCCGCAGCGTGTCGCGTGCAGCGAGGCCCGTGGCTTTGATGCCATGCGGTTTGCCAGCTTCCATGATGGCGTTCCAGGCTTTCTCCGCTAGCGGATTCGGCATGTACACTTCGTAGCCGCCTGCGCCGGTGTAGCCTGTGGTGCTGATGAGGACGAGCCCCACCCCTTTCATCTCGGCGTACATGGCGGTGTAGTAGGGCATGCTGACGATGTCCTCGGCGAAGAAGCCCTTCAACGTATCCACGGCTTTGGGCCCTTGCACAGCAAGCAGGCTCATGCGGTCGCTGATGTTCTCCAGTTGCGCGTCGAAGGTGTTCAGGGAGTTGATCCAGTTCCAATCCTTCTCGATGTTGCTGGCGTTCACCACCAGCACGTAGTGATGATCGTCCTTGTGCTGCATGCGGTACACGAGCAGGTCGTCCACGATGCCGCCCTCTTTGTTCGGCAGGCAGCTATACTGAACTTTGCCCACGGCGAGCTTACTGGCATCGTTGCTGGTGACCTTCTGGATGAGGTCCAGCGCGCCCGGACCGCGTACGAGGAACTCGCCCATGTGGCTCACGTCGAACATGCCCACATTGGTGCGCACGTTCACATGCTCATCGATCACGCCGGTGTATTGCACGGGCATGAGGTAGCCGGCAAAGGGCACCATCTTGGCCCCGAGGGCTTCATGCACGTGCGTGAGCGCGGTCTTCTTCAGTTCGGTGGTCGTGGCTTCCATGGATGAGGTCGTTGAAGTGTTGCAGGTATCGGTCTTGCCAGGCGCGTTTGCTCCAGTGTTCTTCCACGGAGCGGCGCGCCTCGGCACCCATTCGGCCGCGAAGGTCGGCATCGTCGATGAGGCGGCACAGCTTGGCCACCCATTCTTCGGTGTCGTGCGCCAGGAAGCCGTTGGAGCCGTCCTGGATAATGGCGCTGTTGACGCCGACGGGGCTCATGAGCGTGGGAATGCCCAAGGCCATGTACTGCAAGCCCTTGAGCCCGCACTTGCCGCGCGCCCATTCATCATCAGGCAGGGGCATGATGCCGATGTCCATGGCGCGCAGGTCGTCCAGCTCGGTGTCCTTGCGCCAAGGCAGGCCCGCGATGCCCAGCTCGGGCACGCGGTAGCTCGCGTCACCAACGATTCGGAAAGCGACCTTCTCGCCGTAACGTTCGCGGATGGCCTTGAGCGCAGGGATGGCATAGCGGAAGTGCTGGATGGTGGTGATGCTCCCGCTCCAACCGATGACGATGGGCCCTTCCGCTCGCGTGGCGCGCGGCTGGTACTCGTCGGTATCGATGGTAGTAGGCACGACCACGACGTTCTTGTTGAAGCCGCGGGCGTAGTCGGCGAGGTAGTCGTTGCCGGCGAAGACGCGATCGGCAAGGGCGATGAGCTTGCTGGTCTTGCTGGGGTCCTTCACCCAGCTCCATTTGCGGTTGGCATCGCTGACGTTGCTGAGCCAGATGCTGTCGTCGAAGTCGTAGATGATGCGCGCACCGCCCTTGCGGAAGGCCCGCTCGAAGTGGGTGCTCCGTGTCATGAGCGCTTCGCGGCAGATGAAGACGATGTCGAAGTCCTTCATGCGGGCCGCATCGCGGCGACGCTTGGCGACGCAGCGGCGCACGAAGCGGAGCTTGTCCAGGAAGTGGCCGGGCTTATACAAGAAACTGTCGTCACTGGCCTCAACGAGGTGGCTGAGCTCGCAACGGAATCCGTTCGACTCCAGGAAAGCCATGTACTGCTCGAACCGGAAGCGCTGATTGGGACTGCGCCCCGAGCGATGGCTGGCTACGAAAAGGATCGAGGGCATTGGCGGCCGAATATAGCCGGGATGAATGGTGGAGCGGCGGAACGTACAGGCGGGCCTTCCTAGATTCGTGCATGCGTTCTCCGTTCATCCTTGCCATGGCGTTGTGGGCTTCAACGGCCGTGGCTCAAACCGTCACTTCGGTGCAGGACGGCGATTGGATCGACCCCACCACCTGGGATTGCAATTGCGTGCCGGAACTGGACACCGTGGAGATACTGCACACGGTGCAGTTCACCACGAACATGAAGTTGACGATGCAACTGCTGCATGTGAATGCCGGTGCAGTGCTGACGATGGACGGCCCCCACCTGGTGATCATGCTTGAAGGGATCGTGAACGATGGCTTGATGCTGCTGGCCGGGTACGTGGACGTGGATGGCGAGCTCTTCAACAACGGCGTGGTGCATGTGAACGGGGACTTCTTCAGCCATGGCCTGCTGGCGATGGGCGGACCGGGCACGCTGCTGACGGCGGTGAACATGGAGATGGGCGGCACGATCAACGGCGAAGGCCATATCTGCGTGAGCGGGGTAACGGTGAATTATGGCAGCATAGAAGGCGAGGTGGATGTGTGCGACACCTCGCCCACCACTTCCACGCCGCCCTTCCTGGATAACAACACAGGACAGGTGGCGTCGACGGTGACGTTCTGCATGGGCGATGTGTGCTCGGTGAGCGTGCCGGAAGCGGCGGTCGTGCAGGAGCTGCGCGTGTGGCCTGTACCAGCACACGAGCAACTGACCTTGGAAGGGCTGGCTACCGAGGTGGCTTGGGGCCTTGAAGTGCGGGATGCCATTGGGCGGATCATAGCCGTAGGAGCAGCACGTGCCGGCAGCCGGATGACGGTCGAAACGGCGACACTTCCAGCGGGGGTGTACTCGTTGTCGCTCATCGCACCGAACAATACGCGGAGCGTGAAGTTCGTGGTGGAGTGATCGGGCGAGCGGAGCAATCCGGGCCAACGTGCTGCTGTCCGGAAGAAAGGGGATCCTATCCCACCTACCCCTCCCTCCAACTCGGCGGCAATCCTTGTTCGATCTCGATGTTGCCGAAGTGGCCGCTCTTGCGCGCACCGGTGGCTTTCGCCCATGGCGCCATGCGGGCCAGGCCTTCGGCGAGTGTGGTTTCGCGGCGCTTGCCGAAGATGCGCTCCACCTTGCTGTGATCGCTGAAGGCGAAGACGACCTCGTTGCGCGCTTGCAGGTGCTTCACGTCACCACCGATGCCCATGGCTTCCTGCACGAGCGTGGCGAGCTGGTTGACGGTGTAGGGCGTATCGGCACCCACGTTGAAGACCTCGCCGAAGGCCGAGGGTGTTTCCGCAGCGGCGGCCATGATGGGTGCGATGTCGCCGATGTAAGTGAAGGCACGCTGCTGTTCGCCATCGCCGAAGATGCTCATGGGTTGGCCTTGCATGAGCTGGTTCATGAAGATGCCGATGACGTTGCGGTAGCGGTCGCCGATGTTCTGGTATTCGCCGTAGACGTTGTGCGGACGGAAGACGACGTAGTCCAGACCGAACATGTGGCGCGCTGCGGCGAGGTCCATCTCCACGGCGAGCTTGGCCACGCCATAGGGATCCTCGGGCACGGGTCGCATGTCCTCGCGCATGGGCGGTTGCAAGGCACCGTACACGGCAATGCTGCTGGTGAAGACGAAGCACTTGACACCGTGCTTGACGCTGGCGTTGATGAGGTTGATGCTGCCGATGAGGTTGTTGGTGTAGTTGAACCGGCGGATGAAATGGCTGAGCCCTTCCGCAGCGTATGCCGCCAGGTGATAGACGTAGGTGAAGTGATGCTCGGCGAAGAGCTTCTCCACCAGTTCGTGGTCGTTGATGGAGCCTTGCACGAAGGTGGCGCGGGGATCCACCTGATCGGCGAAGCCACCGCTGAGGTCGTCGAGGGCGACAACAGTGTGTCCCATGGACAGGAGTTCCTTGACAAGGTGCGCGCCCATGAAGCCGGCGCCGCCGGTGACGAGTGATACTGGCATGTTTCGGTGTGGTGGGCGAATATGCGAATAGACGGATGTTATCCGGGAAGCTGCCTATTCATGGCCGTCTATCTTCGGCGGCGTTCGCCATGGCCTTGCCGCGCCTCTTCCCTCGCTGGGGCATTCTGCTCATCGATCTGGTGCTGTGCCTGGTGGCACTTGCGGCCGCTTATCTGCTGCGATTCAACTTCATGGTGCCGCCGCACGAGGTGGACCTGCTGTTGCCAGTGGTGCCGCTCTTCCTGCTCATTCGCGGCGCTTCGTTCCTGATCGCCGGCATTCCGCGCCAGATGGTGCGCCATACCGGCACGGACGATGCGCGCAGGATCTTCCTGACGGTCCTTGCGGGTTCACTGGCCTTCGGGCTGGTGAGCGTGCTGCGCTTCTTCTTCTTCGACGGCTTCTACTTCCTGCCACGGGCCATCATCATCACCGCCTTCATGGCCACGGCCATGCTGCTGATCACCTCGCGGATCGCCTTCAAGCTGGTACACCTGCGAAGCCGCGGTGCGGGCAAGGAGCGCGTGCGCGTGGTGATCCACGGTGCTGGCGAGGCGGGGCTGATCACCAAGCGCACATTGGAGCGCGAAGGATCGGCGAAGTACGAGGTGGTCGCCTTCGTGGACGATGCACCGCAGAAGGCAGGCAAGCGATTGGAAGGTGTGATGATCCATGCCGCCGAACGGCTTGAAGCCCTGCTGGCCGATGAAGCGGTAGACCAGGTGATCATCGCCATCGGCAAGCCCGACCCGGAGCACCGGCGTCGCGTGGTGGATGCCTGCTTTGCGGCGAAAGTGCGCGTGCTGACGATACCGCCGGTGAACGACTGGATCCACGGCCAGCTGAGCGCAGGACAGATACAGGAGGTTCGGATCGAGGACTTGCTCGGACGCGCAGTGATCGAATTCGATCAACAGGCCGTTCGCGAACTGATCGCGGGCAAGCGCGTGATGGTGACGGGCGCTGCGGGAAGCATAGGCAGCGAACTGGTGCGGCAGCTGGCGCAGATGGGTGCGGCTTCATTGGTCCTGGTGGATATCGCGGAAAGCGGGCTGTACGATGTGGAGATGGATCTGATGAGCAAGGGACGAGCCGCGAACTTGCGGGTGCTGGTAGCGGACGTGCGCGACCGTGCGCGCATGGAGGAGGTCTTCACCGCTCATCGGCCACAGGTGGTGTTCCACGCCGCAGCGTACAAGCATGTGCCGCTGATGGAGGCGCAGCCCACGGAGGCCGTGCGCACGAATGTGGGCGGCACGCGCATCTGCGCAGAACTGGCTGCGGCGCATCAGGTGGAGCGCTTCGTGCTCATCAGCACCGACAAGGCCGTGAATCCCACGAGCGTGATGGGCGCCAGCAAGCGCGTGGCGGAAATGGTCGTCGGCGCGATCGCGCAAGGCTGCACCACACGATTCGTGACCACGCGCTTCGGCAACGTGCTGGGCAGCAGTGGATCGGTGATCCCGCTTTTCCGCAAGCAGATCGCGGCGGGCGGACCGGTGACGGTGACGCACCCGGAGGTGAACCGCTTCTTCATGACGATACCCGAGGCGTGCCGCCTGGTGTTGGAAGCAGCAGCCATGGGCAGCGGCGGCGAGATCTACGTGTTCGACATGGGTGAGCCGGTGCGCATTGCCGACCTCGCGGACAAGATGATCCGCCTGAGCGGGAAGGAGCCCGGCGCGGAGATCGCCATCGTGTACACGGGCTTGCGCCCGGGCGAGAAGCTCTACGAGGAACTGCTGGCCACGAGCGAGAACACGCTGCCCACGCACCATCCGCGGATCCTGATCGGCAAGGTTGCTCCCGTTGACGCTGCGGTCGTGGGCAAGCAGGTGGAAGAACTGCTCACCAAGGAGAACGACGTGGTGGTGGAAGCGATGCAACGCATGGTGCCGGAGTACAAGCCGGCGCAGCACTAGAGACCTTCGGATACCTTCGACCCTCGCCATGACCAAGGACCGCAACCTCGAACTGGCCCGTCTCCAGAAGGAGATCGGCAACTACATCGGACTGGGCAAGGACAGCCTGGTGTTCAACTTCGATACGAAGGGCAAGCGCACGCAGCTCCACCTGATCACCCTGAACCCGAAGCACAACCAGAGCTTTCTCTTCCATGCCACCACCGGTAGCGACAAGGTGGACGCGCTGCGCGAGATGCTGGACTATGTGAAGACCTACAAGGAGCGCACGAGCAGCTACACCATCCAGTGGAGCACACGCGGCGACAGCGGATTGCAGACCTCCTACTTCCGCGCGAAGAACGTGTTGGAAGCGCTGGACAAGCTCTTCTACGACCGCGATCCCAACAGCATCACGGTCTTCAGCGTGATGCTGAACTCGATCACCTGATCGCGAAGCACCGCGAACATGGTGCGTCCGCTCGACATCGCTGATTTCCTCGAAGGGGCCACACCCATCATCGACGTGCGCTCGCCCGGCGAGTTCGCGCACGGGCACATCCCCGGCGCGCATTCGCTGCCGCTCTTCAGTAATGAGGAGCGCGTGATCGTAGGTACGCTGTACAAACAACAGGGACGTGACGCCGCCGTGCTCGAAGGCCTGCGCATCGTTGGTCCGAAGCTCGCGGCCATCGTGGAGGAAGCGCGTGCGCTGGCACCCGACGGGCGGATCCGCGTGCATTGCTGGCGCGGTGGCGAACGCAGCGGCAGCGTGGCCTGGCTGCTGGACAAGGCGGGCTTCGCGGAGGTGGTGACGCTGCGCAGGGGATACAAGGCGTTCCGGCAGCATGTGCTCGATTCCTTCTCTGCTCCTATCGACCTGCTTGTGCTCGGCGGTTACACTGGTACCGGCAAGACCGAATTGCTCGGGCACTTGCGCACTTTGGGCGAACAAGTCATCGACCTCGAAGCGCTGGCGCACCACAAGGGTTCATCGTTCGGGGCGCTGGGCGAAGAGCCACAACCTACGACCGAGCACTTCGAGAATCTCTTGTGGAACGAACTACGCCAGGTGGATCGGTCGCGCGCGCTTTGGCTGGAGGATGAGAGCATCATGATCGGCCGGTGCAAGATCCCGCAAGTCCTCTTCGATCGCATGCGCAGCGCGGTGCTCTACTTCGCCGACATGCCACAGGAGCAGCGGGCTGAACGCCTCGTGGTGGACTACGGCAAGTTCCCGAAAGAGCAACTGGCTGAAGCGACCAAGCGGATTGAAAGGCGGCTGGGACCGCAGCATTGCAAGGCGGCGCTGATCGCGTTGGAAGCAGGTGATCTGAAGACGGTGGCGATGATCATGCTTACTTACTACGACAAGGCGTACTTGCATGGGGCGGAAACACGCGATGCGAAGCAGATCGTGCGAGAGGATGCTGCGGCAGCTGATCTTCGGGGCCTCGCACAACGCTTGATGGAACACGCCCATGTCATCGCCCGTTGAGATCCGCCTCACCCAATACAGTCACGGCGCCGGCTGTGGTTGCAAGATCGCGCCAGCGGTGCTGGACACGATCCTGAAGAGCGAGCTGGGATCCTTCCCCGATCCCCGCTTGCTCGTGGGCTATGGCTCGAAGGACGACGCCGCCGTGTACGACATCGGCAACGGTCGCGCGTTGATCAGCACCACGGACTTCTTCTCCCCCATCGTCGATGATGCATTCGACTTCGGTCGCATAGCCGCAACGAACGCGCTCAGCGATGTGTATGCGATGGGTGGCAAGCCCTTGCTCGCAGTGGCCATCCTGGGTTGGCCGGTGGACAAGCTCCCCGCAGAGCTGGCCGCGCGCGTGCTTGATGGGGGGCGCACGGCCTGTCACGAAGCGGGTATCGCGCTCGCCGGTGGGCACAGCATCGATGCACCAGAACCGTTCTTCGGTCTCGCAGTGACCGGTGAAGTGGCCGTGACGAACATCAAGCGGAACGACACGGCACGCGAAGGCGATGCGCTGTTGCTCACGAAGCCGCTCGGTGTTGGCGTGCTTGCAACAGCGATGAAGCGCGGGATCCTGGCAGCAGAGCACGCGGGCATCGCAACGGAATGGATGTGCCGCAGCAATAAGGTGGGCGCTGCCTTGGGCGAAGTGCCCGGCGTACACGCGCTGACCGATGTCACAGGCTTCGGCTTGCTCGGCCACCTGTTGGAAGTGTGCGAAGCCAGCGGCGCGAACGCCGCACTGGACTACGCCAGTGTTCCGATCATCCCCGATGCACGGATGCACGTGCAGCAAGGATGCTACGCCGATGGCGCGCTGCGGAATTGGAAGTCATACCACGGCAAGGTGAGCGGTGCCAGCGAACTCGAACGCATGATGCTCTTGAGCGATCCGCAGACGAGCGGAGGCTTGCTCATTTCGGTGGCACCGGATGCTGTGGAGCACGTGAAGGAGTTGATCGCATCCGCAGGCGATCCAGCTAGCGTGATCGGGAGCATGGTGGCCAAGGCGGAAGGCCCGACGGTCACCGTTCGGTAGCGGTTAAGTTTGCTCCACCCCATGCGATCAACGCCTGTACACAAGCTCACCTGGCTGCTGCTGGGCTGCGCGCTCACGAACGCGGTGTGCGTGCCCACGATCATGGGCGGCTCTCCCGATCTGGTGGATATCCACGTACCAGCGGGCTTCCGGATCGATGTATTCGCCAAGGATGTGCGCAACGCGCGTGCAATGTGCTGGGGCGACAAGGGCACCCTCTTCGTGGGCAGCCGTGATGCAGGCGTGGTGTACGCGCTGAAGGACACCAATAACGATGGCAAGGCCGATGAACGGCACATCGTTGCAAAGGGATTGAACATGCCCGTTGGCGTCACCTTCAAGGACGGCGCGCTGTACGTGAGCGATGTGAGCCGGATCCTGCGGCTGGATTCCATCGAGGATCGGCTGGCCACCCCACCCGTGCCGGTGGTGGTCACCAGCAGCTACCCCACCGAAACGCACCACGGCTGGAAGTTCATCGCCTTCGGACCCGATGGGAAACTGTACGTGCCCGTTGGTGCGCCCTGCAACAATTGCCTGAGCGATGATCCCGTGTATGCGAGCATCACGCGCATCAACGCGGACGGCAGCGGCCGGGAGATCATCGCCCATGGCGTGCGCAACTCGGTGGGCTTCGACTGGCATCCTGTGACGGGCGAACTGTGGTTCACGGATAACGGTCGGGATATGCTCGGTGATAACACCCCGGATTGCGAGTTGAACGTGCTTCACACTGAAGGGCAGCATTTCGGCTACCCATTCTGCCATGCAGGCACCGTGAAGGACCCCGAGTTCGGGGATCAACGTCCTTGCAGCGACTTCGTCCCACCTGCTGCGCCGATGGGGCCGCATGTGGCGCCCTTGGGGATGCGTTTCTACACCGGTACGCAGTTCCCGGGGAAATACCGCAACGCCATCTTCATTGCACAGCACGGCAGTTGGAACCGCAGCACGCCCATCGGCTACCGCGTCATGGTGGCATTCCCGCAGCCCGATGGCAGCGCCACGACCGAAGTGTTCGCCGAAGGGTGGCTGAACGGCAGCAAAGCCTCTGGGCGCCCGGCGGATGTGCTTGTGGCACCGGACGGATCGCTGCTGGTGAGCGACGACTCGGCCGACATGATCTATCGGATCAGTTACGTGGGCGATTGAGCCCATGCAGATCGGCCTGTTGATAGTAATGGGCCTGCGTGTTGGAGGAGTCCCTTGAAGCAATCAGAACTTCGGCGCATGAAAAAGATGATCTATTCGCTCGCCTTCGTCGGCATGGCAGCGACAGGCAGCGCACAGAGCAGCGGCTTCGGATTGGGCTTCATGCTGGGCGACCCCACTGGCCTGAGCGCGAAGCTGTGGCTCTCCGATGGTGAACGAGCCCTTGATTTCGGCCTGGCCTGGGGCGTGTACGGCCGATACGTGCATCTGCATTCCGACTATCTCTTCCACAACACCTCGCTCATCACCGTGAGCAAGGGGCAAATGGCCTTGTACTACGGCCCTGGTATCCGGGTCCGTTCGTGGTCGGGCGGCCGGTACTGGTACCGTGGTCGTTGGGAGGATTACGATGGGTCACGCATCGGAATCGGCGCGCGTTTCCCCGTTGGGCTCGACTACATGTTCGAGGGCGCTCCCGTGGACATCTTCATGGAACTAGTGCCGTCCTTGGACTTGACGCCCTCCACGTCCTTCGACCTGGATGCTGCGCTAGGAGCACGCTACTGGTTCTAGCGGAACGCCCTTTTGGCAAGCCACGGTTTCGCCGCGAAGGAACTGCGGTACAGCCAGTGATGCACACCCACGGCGGTGAGCGTGCCCAATGCGGAACCTGCCAGCACGTCCTCGGTGAAATGCTGTGAGAGATAGACGCGAGAAAAGGCAAGCATAACGGCGATCACCAGCATGGGCAACGCCCAGTGGCGCTTTCCGATGACCACAGCTGCGGCAAGGCACATGCTGAACGCGCAGGTGGCATGCCCGCTAGGGAAACTGAAGTGGTTCATCTGCTCGATGCCCGGGACCCAATCCATATCGACCAGCACATCGCGGAACATGCCCGGCCGATGATGATCGGCGAAGACCGTTCGCTTGAGCACCTGTACCGCAATGGCGCTGAGCCCGCAGCTCAAGCCCATCATCATGAAGGAGCGGACATCCTTCACCAAGAGCAACAGCAAGGCAAGCACTGTTGGAACGAGACCATCGCCAGCATGCGTGTAGAAGCGGAAGAACACATCAGCCCAAGGAGCATGATGACGATTGATCGAAGCATGCAGCTCGAACTGTTCCGTGAGCACAACGAACACAAGCGCGATGGCCGCCATAATGAGCCAGCCGATGACGAAGCTGCGCACGATCGATCGTGTATCGGTCATGCGGCGAAGCTAGCGGTGCAAGTCGCGTGATGGTAAGTTCGTGGCATGCTTCGGGCACTCCTTTCCGCTCCCGCTTTTGTCATGCTTTGCCATACAGCCATGGGCCAGGGCTTCATCAACACCTATGGAGGATGGCTGGCGCAGGATGCCACCGGCATCGTGCCTTCCGCGAACGGATTCCGCGTGGCTACGCGATACCTGGGATCCATCGGTCCTGTTTACCAGGCCCACCTGCTGAGCCTCGATCCAGCGGGTGCACTCCCTGCATGGGAGCCCATGCCCGGCGTCGGCAACAACGCCTTCGTGCAAGCCATGTGCGCGGGGATTGCGTCCACGGCGTTCATCGCTGGCAGCATCATTCCAGCGGACGCCAGCACGCACGATGGCCTGTTGGTGAAGCTGGAAGCAAGCGGTGCTGTGGCGTGGATCGCACAACCCGAGCTGGCAGGCGATGAGCAATATTTCTGCGTGGAGTCCGTCCCGGACGGTGGTGCCATAGCCGCCGGCGTTCGCGCAGCTGGCGCCGGGCATGACGTATGGGTCACGCGTTTTACAGCGAATGGAAACGTGCTTTGGAGCACCTCATTGGGAAGCACATTGGATGAGGAGGCATACGGGGTGAGCGTGCAGGGCAACGACATCATGCTCACGGGTCGGCAGGTGAATTTCGGCGGCACCACGGATGCGTGGTTCGCACGTCTCGATCTCGCGGGCAATGCGCTCATGACCACTTCGTGGGGTGGCGCCGATGACGAGATCGGCCGTGCCATCAAGCCCATCGGACCGGGCACCTTCCTCATGGCGGGCAGCACACTCTCCCTTGGGATGTTCGACCAGACCGAGCAACGGACCAAGGAATCCGTCTATCTCATCGCCATCGACCTGAATGGCGACACCCTCTGGACAAAGGCCGTTGGCGATACGCTCTATGACCGCCGTGCCTTCGGATTGGACATCGCCCCCAACGGCGATGCGCTCATCTGCGGCGAGCGCAGCGGAGTGACCGGTGAAAGCGATGCGCTGGCCTATCGGACCACCAACACTGGCACGACGGTGTGGGAACGAGCATGGGACCTGGGCAAGGAGGAGCGTCTACTGGCGATGCTGGCATTGCCCGATGGCTTCATCTCCACGGGTTGGACCTTCGATGCCTCTGCGCGACAGGTGCTGTTGGTGCGACGCGATCCGAACGGGAACTGATCCATTCACCAGCGATCGTTCATTGATGCCCTTGCGAATACCACGATCGCGGTATTGCGGACAGCGTGGTGACAGGCGTGCTTTGGGTCACCAACGCCAGCACCATGACCATAGGCAAGCGCTTCACAGAACGCACCAAGGACCACACCGACCAGCGCGTGCTTGATGCGCGAACGCGAGCCGTCCTGGAGAACGTGGCCAGGCTTCCGCGCGGCAAAGCGCTGAGCGCCTACCTGCGGGCCTTTCGCAGCACCTAGGGCAACTGCTGCTGTCGCGTGTTCGTGGGCACGCTGCCACCGATGTTCACCAGGATCGGATCGCGATCGTTGTTGAGGCCCACGTAGCGGACCACCCCATCGAGGTTCACGTCAGTAGGCAGGTAGCCCGTGGCGATGCTGGTGGGTACGCTGCCACCGACCTGCAGCAGGATCGGATCGCGATCGTTGCCACTTCCTGTATAGCGGAGCCATCCATCAAGCAGGGAATTCCCAGCCCACAAAGCACGTCGCCCGTTGGGCAGAGCCGCACGCGCGTCGGTTCCCCACGCGTTCATCGTGCTCGATGTGAAGTCATACGCCGCCTCATTCGCGCTGAGCGCTATGGCAGCAGCGCTCATGGCAGCCAGATGGTTGCGATGCCTCACTGTAACATAGTAATTGCCTGCAGCCACATTGAAGAGCAAGCGCGCGTACCCGTCGGTGCCTACGATGTCACCATCACGTTCCAGCAAGGCGCTGCGAGTGGCTACGATGTTCGCGGGGTTGCCGGCGCTGCGCAGTTCCACCAGTACCCATTCCACCACCGCGTTGCTGCCGGTCTGGGCCAAGCGTGCAGCGCTCACGGTCTCGCCACCGCCACCACCTGCCTGCGTGAAGCCCAGCGCCGTGAACGGCTCCGTTGTGGGAACCAGGCCGCTGGCACGGAGATCATCGCGCATCAAGCCCTGGTTCGCGTCCCAAGCGCCTTGCAAGTACGTGCGTACGCGCACGCTGGGCGAGCAATTCTGCCATCGTGCCAGCGCGCTTCCAGGAATGATGGTGATCGTGCTATTGCTCGGCGTTTGCCAGCGCAGGGCGAAATGGTCGCCGCCGCTGCCCTCCTTCTGCAACAGTTCCACGTAGTAGTACACGCCAGCTTGAAGCGCGATGGTGCTGCTGGTCTGCGAGGCGTACTTGGTGTACTCGGTCTCGTTGGTCCATCCCGGCACACTGCAGATGATCTGCTTGTAAAGTGGATCTGCATTGAGGCTCAGGTACACGACCGATGCATCGTCGGAAGTGAGGGTGAAGACATAGTTGCCTGTTTGAGGCGCCACGATGTAGCCGCGCACACGGGTACCGTAGTTGTTGCCGAAACTGGTGGGGCCCTGGAACGTGGTGAGGAAGGAACTGCCGCTTGGGCTGTTCGGGTAGGCCACGCTGTTCGTCAAGTCGGTCACGGCGCTGCCCGAGATGTTGTTCCAGTATTCGCGCAAAAGGCTCCCTCCTGAGCCCACGCATTGCGGCGGAGCCAGGGTGATGACGCTTATGGTCTTCGTGGCCTGCGCTGTCAGTCCATCGCTGTCGGTGACAGTCAAGGTTACCTGGTGGTCCCCTGTTTCCATGAAGGTCTTGTTCGGTGATGCGTTGGTGCTGCTCGTGCCGTCGCCGAAGTCCCAGTAGTAGCTCGCGATCCCACCCGGATCATACGACTGCGCACCATCGAAGGTCACGTTCAGCGGTGCTGCTCCGGCACTAACGTCGGAGTTGATCACAGCGGTTGGGGCGATCGCGTAACAGCGCGGGTCCAAACGGCGCTGCACGTGCGTGCTCAGGCCGCCCGCATCAGTAACGGTGAGGTGGATGATGTACCAGTAATCGTTCCCATCGCAGCCAACGCCGCTGATCACCGTGCTCGTATTCACGTTCGTGTTTATCGCTTCGGGGTGGTTGTGCGTGTTGTGGTGGAAGACCGTCCGCCAGGCGTAGGTCAACTGCGCGGCGCTGTGCTCCAGATCGCTCACACTGGCTTGCAGCAGGTAAGTGGTATCGATCCCGACAGGGTAGAATCCATCACCTGGTATGCTCGTGATGCTCACCTGCGGAGGTGTGTTGTTCACGCTCACGAATAGATTGGCCACGCCCTGCTGGCCTCCAGGATCGGTGACGGTGAGGGTTACATTGTAGGTCGTTGGCACGCCTGCTGGCGCAGTGAACATATGGGATGGATTCGGGGAATTGCTCGTTGGCGTACCGTCACCGAAACTCCATAGGTAGGTGAGCGCACCGTTCTCGGGATCGCTGGTGCCTGTGCTGTTGAAGCTGACGTTCAGCGGTCCAGGACCGAATTGCACGCTCTGGCCAGCCACCACTGCGGGCGGCAGGTTCACGGTTCCAGCGACGCAGATGCGTCGTATCTCCGAAGTATTGTAGCGCATGTACCAGATGCATCCATCGGGGCCCAGGCCGATCCATGTGATGTTGCCCAGACCCGAAGCGAAATCATGCACGCTCACCGGCCGCTCGTTCGCATCGAACTTGAAACGACGGATCCAGCCGCCCACATAATCGCCGTGGAAGGAGCAGTCCTGATAGCCCAATGGCATGTTCAAGCCTGCGGTCCATGGCCCTGCCACAGCGGCATTGCCGCCGAAGCGTGGGCCCGGTACTGGCGAGCTGGGGTCATCGAGATCGAAGGTGACCGGTGTGTTGCCGTTGAAAGCACCGCAGCGGCTCTGGTTGCCGTGCAGCCAGTCGATGGCCGGTCGTGCATGAAAGAACTTGGGGACGGTATTGGGGATCTGCTGTGCCGTGTTGCACGGATTCGGGTGGCCGTTCAGCGGCGTCAGCGTCTCTTGCTTCAAAAGGTCGGTGAAGCGGAAGTACTGCTGCGTGCAGGTTATGCCGTCATAGAGCGGGTTCGGCGTGTCCTGGTTCTGCACCTGCGATGCGGCATAGCTCGCATTGGAATCCATCCCCTCGAAGATCGGCCAGCCGAAATTCATGCCCGCCTCGTAGCACACATGCAAGTCCTCCCGTGTGTTCCACTGCACATCGCCGATGTAGATGGTGCCTGGGTGGCCTGCGGAGGGATCGGCACTGCCCGAGCCGGGCTTGAAGGTGGAGCGGAACGGATTGCGCAAGCCCACGGCGAAGGCGCGCGAGCGGGGCGAACGTGGCGCCGTGGCATCGTACCAGGGATTGCTGGGCACACCGTCGCCGGTGTTGGGGTCCATGCGCAGCACTTTGCCGTTGTGCGAATTCACCATCTGCGAGCGCATGGCGCCCACGTTCTCCTGAGGACGGATGATGCCGTCGGCGAGCCCTTGCGACCAATAGGTCTCGCCTGCACTGCCCACGTCGGTGCTGCTGTAGCTAGCACCATCGCCGGTAGTGGCCAGCAGGGTCCCATCGGTACCGAACATGAGCGATCCCGTGCTATGCGATTCATGCAGCAGCGGTATGCCCGTCTGCCGTGTTTCGCCCAGGAGCACGTATCGGCTGTTGTAATCGACCGTGTTGAAGTTCGGCCCTATGGCTGTGTACCGCGTGATGCGCATGATGGTGGCCGCGTAGTACTCATTGGTGCCAGCGTTGTAGGACCCCGTTCCGAAGTTCATCAGGTGATGGCGGTCGACAGCGTACATCATGTAGATGCGACCGTTGGTGAGGAAGTTGGGATCGAGCGTGAAGCCGAGGTAGCCATGATCGCGCCAGTTGCCCACCTCGGCGCTGATGTCGATCAGCGGCGATGGAAGACGGACTCCGTTCTGGATGATCCAGACCATGCCGCGTTTTTCCCAGACGTAGGCTCGCCCATCGGCGTCCCACGTGACACCAACGGGTTCGGTCCAGCCACCCATCACCAGCGCCTCATTGAAACCGGTTGCCAGGGTTTGGGCATGCGCATCGGGCACTGCCATGAGCCTGAGCACCATAAAGGCAACGCAGGTTGGAATAAATCCGCGCTCCCACCACTTGGTAGATGAATGACCCATTTTCAGCCCACCGAACTAGTTATTCGGCCGACGAAACTAGCGGGAAGGACAGGGCCTTGTCAACGGCCCATGTTACGTAGCCGTCAGTACCGCTCTCCCTGATTCCTACGGCAATTGCTGGCTCCTGACCGCCGTGGGTACCGAGCCGCCGATATTCTGAAGGATCGGGTCCCGGTCATTGTTGGCCCCAACGTACCGAACGGCTCCATCGAGATTCACATCCTCCTGCCTGTACCCGCTGACCGTGTTCGTGGGCACGCTTCCGCCGATGGCGGTGAGGATAGGATCACGGTCGTTGCCAGAGCCAACGTAGCGCAGGGTGGCATCGAGCAGCACGTTGCCGCTCCAGAGCGCACGTCGACCGTTGGGCAGGGTGTATTGCGCGTTCGTTCCGTAGGTGGCAGTGGTGCTAAGCGTAAGGTCCACCCCGACCTCGTTGGCGCTCAAAGCCACCGGGCTCAGCGTCATGGCTCCGAAATGATTGCGGTGGCGCACCGAGATGTAGTAGTTGCCGGGCGCCACACTGAAGATCAATCGCGGGTAGCCATTGGTGCCGATGATGTCGCCGTCGCGCTCCAGCAAGGCGCTTCGCGTGGCCACGATCTGCGTTGGCGTGCTGGCGTTGCGCAGTTCCACCAGCACCCAATCGACTACTGCGTTCTTGCCGGTCACCGCCAAACGTGCCGGGCTGACTGTTTCACCACCTCCTCCACCGGCTTGCGTGAAACCCAACGCCGTGAACGGTTCAACTGCTGTTATCAGACCGGCGCTTCGAAGATTGTCGTTCATCAGGTTCAGCGATGCGTTCCATGGACCTTCGAGATCGGCGCGAAGCCGAACGCTCGGAGCGCAATTCTGCCAACGGACGAGCGCGCTGCCCGGTATGATGGTGCGTGTACTGTTGCTGGGTGTCTGCCAGCGCAAGGCGAAGTGGTCCGTTCCGCTGCCGTCCTTGTGGATGAGCTCGACGTAGTAGTACACCCCGGCCTGCAAGGTGATGGTAGCGCTGGTCTGCGTGGTGTACTTCGTGTATTCGGTCTCCAACGTATTGCCCGGCACACTGCAGATCACCTGCTTGTAGCGCGGGTCGGCATTCAAGCTCAAATACGCCACGGACGCATCATCACTGGTTAGCGTGAAGATGTAGTTCCCCGTTTGCGGTGGAACGATGTAGCCGCGCACGCGCGTGCCGAAGTTGTTGGCGAAGTTGCCTGGCCCTTGGAACTGGGACAGGTTGGTACTTCCGTTCGGGCTGTTCGGGTAGAGGGGATAGTTGAGCAGGTCGAGCACCGTGGTGCCGCCGATGCCCAGGAAGTATTCGCGCAGCACTGTGCCTGCGGGCCCTACGCATTGGGGCGGGTCGAACGTGATCACGCTGATCACCTTGGTGGCCGTACCGGTAAGGCCGTCATTGTCCGTAACAGTAAGCGTCACCAAATGGTCGCCGGTTTCCGTGAAGACCTTCGTGGGCGTTGCGCTCGAGCTGAAGGTGCCATCGCTGAAATCCCATACGTAGCTCACGATGGAACCCGGGTCATAGGATGCGGTTCCATCGAAGGAGACCGAGAGCGGTGCCGCACCTGCATTCGTGCTGGATCCGATCACCGCGGTCGGCGCAATGGCATGGCATCGCGGATACAGGAACTTCGTCACCGTTGTGCTCAAGCCGGCCGCATCGGTAACGGTGAGCGTCACATCGAAGAAGTAGGTGTCCTCTGTGCAGCCCTCTCCGCTGATGACGGTGCTGCTGAAGACATTGCCATCCGCAGATCCAGGATGCACGTGCGTGTTGTGATGCAACGAGGTGACCCAGGCATAGCTCAATTGCGCCGGTCCGTGCTCCGCATCGGTCACGCTTGCTGCGAGCTGAAAGGTGGTATCGACCCCCACTGGATAAAAGGCGCCTTGGGCAAAGCTGGTGATGTTCACCTGCGGCGGGGTATTGTTCACCGAAACGACCAGTGCCCTCACAACGCTCTGTCCGATGTTATCTGTGACCGTGAGCGACACGGTGTACAGCGTGGGCACACCCGGTGGGGCATTGAAGACATGCACGGGGTTGGCCGCATTGCTCGTTGGCGTTCCATCGCCGAAGTTCCACTCGTAGGTGAGCGCGCCATTCTCCGGGTCGCTGCTTCCGCTCGCGTTGAACGACACGCTTAATGGGCTCGGGCCGAACAGCGCACTTTGGGTTGCCACCACCACCGGAGGCAGGTTCACCGTCAGCGCGTAGCAGATCCTACGCACTTCCGTCGCGTTGTACTTGATGTAAACGATGCAGCCGTTGGGATCGGCACCGATGAAGTTCACGGCGCCCAAGCCACTGGCGAAGTCGAATACGCTATCGGGCTTGTTCAGGGCATTGAGCTTGAGCCGACGTATCCAGCCACCCGCGTAATCCCCGTGGAAGGAACTGTTCGCGTAGATCGACGGCAGCGCCAGTTCCGAACTGCTCGGACCTGCCATGGCCGCGTAGCCACCGAAGCGGGGGCCGGGCACGGGAGAGAGCGGATCATCCAGGTCATAGGTGATGGCGGTATTCCCGTTGAAGGCACCGCAACGGCTCTGGTTCCCATGCTTCCAATCGATGGCCGGGCGCTCGTGGAAGAACTTGGGGATGTTGCCGGGCAACTGCAGGTTTGTGTTGCACGGATTCGGATGCCCGCCCAGATGACTGGGCCTGTCCTGCACCAACAGGTCCTGGAACCGCAGGAAGGCCAGATTGCAATTGATCCCATCATAGATCGGGTTGGGCACGTCCTTGTTCTCTATGGTCAGCGCTGCGTACGCCGAGGCCTCCATGCCCTCGTAGATCGGCCAGCCGAAGTTGAGGCCGGGGGCATCGCATACGTTCAGTTCCTCCCATGTGCTCCAGCCTACATCGCCGATGAGCAAAGTGCCCGGTTGCGCTTGCGACGGATCGGTGCTGCCCGTATTGGGCACAAGCCTCATGCGGTACGGGTTGCGCAATCCCAGCGCCCAAACACGCGACTTCGGCGCACGCGGCACGCTGGCATCAAACCACGGATTGCTGGGCACTCCGTTGCCGGTAGCGGGATCGAGCCGCAGCACCTTGCCGCTGTGCGAGTTCACCATCTGCGCGCGGAATGCGCCTACGTTCTCCTCGGGCCGTATGATGCCGTCGGCCAGCGCTTGCACGTAATAGCTGTCGCTGCTGCTGCCAGGATCCGCGCCTACTGCACTGGCGCCTTCGCCCATGCTGGCCAGCAGGGTCCCATCGCGGCCGAAGACGAGCGTGCCCGCGCCGTGCGTATTGAAGGTGATGGGAGCGCCGGTCTGCATGGTCTCGCCGAAGAGTACCAGCCGACTGTTGACGTCGGCTACATTGAAGCTGGGACCCGTGGCGGTATATCGCGTGATGCGCACGATGGCAGCCGCATTGCCCTCGGTGGCGAACGGATCATAGCTGCCTGTTCCGTAGTAGAGCAGATAGTGCCGGTCCACCACGTACATCACATAGATATGGCCGTTGACCAGATAATTGGGATCAAGCGCGAAGCCCAGCATGCCGTGGTCGCCCCAATTGCCAACCTCTTGCTCTATGTTCAACAAGGGTGTTGCAAGCTTGATCCCGTTCTCCACGATCCACACGCGACCGCGCTTCTCCCACACGTACATGCGGCCGTTGGCATCCCAGGTACAACCCACAGGGCTGCTCCATCCACCCATGACCAGGGCGTCGTTGAAATTCATCGGCAGGGTTTGCGCCGTCGCGGCGAAATACGGAGCCACGCAACCGAGCCCGGCAACGCCGCAGGCGATGAGGAAGGATTCAAGATGACCACGCATGGAAAGGGGCACAAACGTCGACATCGAACCTGAGCCGGGCAAGGGTTGTTGATTTCCCGGTATAAGATGCTTCAGCCCGGTATAAGCTGGCAAAGCAGCGCCCGTTTCAGCCGAATAGGTCCAACTGGCCTGTAGGAGGCAGCTTGAACAGGCCGCGTTCCAGTGTCGGCATGGCAGCCTCCTTGAAATACCGCTTGCGCATGAGGGTGAAAACCCGCTTGATATTCTCGGCGAAAGCACCTTCACCCCGCATGCGACGACCGATCATGGAGTCGTTCATGCTGCCGCCATGCGAGGCCTTGGTTTGCGCCATGATCCGGCCTGCGCGATCGGGGAAATGATGCCGCAACCATTGCTCGAAGACCGCTTGAACGGGGCCGTTCGTTCTCAGCAGCGTATAACTGGCCGTGAGCGCTCCAGCGTCTGCAGCCGCTTTCAGCAACGCGGGCACCTCGGTCTCGTTCAGCGCAGGTATGATCGGCGCGATCATCGCCATCACCGGCACTCCTGAATCGTGCAAGGCAGCAATGGTGCGCAATCGGTTCTGGCCCGTACTGGTACGTGGCTCCATTACGCGGCGCAAGTCCTCATTCAGCGTGGTGAGGCTGATGGCGACTGCCACCAGCTTGCGCGACGCCAGCTCTTGGAGGATATCCAGGTCACGCAGTACCATGGAGTTCTTTGTGATCAGGCTCACCGGTTGATTGAAGTCCGAAGCGACCCGCAGCAGTCTGCGCGTAAGCTCCTCCTTCCGCTCTATGGGTTGGTACGGGTCGGTGGCGCCGCTGATGCTGATGGGCTCGGCTTTCCACTTCGGGTGGCGAAGCGTCTTTTCGAGCAACTCGGGCGCGTTGCGCTTCACGATGATCACTTGTTCGAAATCGAGCCCCGCGCTGTATCCCCAGTACTCATGGGTCGGCCGGGCGTAACAGTAGGCGCATCCGTGCTCGCAGCCCTGGTACGGATTCAAGCTGTGGACGAAGGGCAGGTCTAGGCTGTCCACCTTGTTCACGATGGACTTCGGGTGTTCGATCAGATAGCGCGTTGGCCTTGCCTCCTCCATAGGCTCATCGATCGCCTCCCAATGTTCCAGCGCATAGTGCTGCTTCAGGAAACGGTTGCGCACTTGCGACGCGGCACCTCTGCCCTTGACGGGCTTTTCGTCGTGCACCATGGGCAGAAGGTAGGGCCGGAATGTCGCCCCCATGACGATCACTTCTTCCCGTAGTCGGTAGTTTCGCATCCCTCTTTCCAAGCCCATGAACCGTAGCACGCTTACAGCGACCGTCTTTGCTCTGGCAACCAGCAGCCTTCCAGCCCAGGTCAGTCTCTTCGGAGAGGTACCCGATTACTGGAACGCCGATCAGTTCATTCAACCGCAAGAGCTGCACTTCGCCCATCTGCGCCAACTCACCTTCGGTGGCGATAATGCCGAAGCTTACTGGAGCTTCGATGGCACTAGGCTCATCTTCCAGAGCACCAATCCCAAATGGGGCGAGAAATGCGACCAGATCCACGTCATGGATCCCTTCGCCGAGGACCTGCAGGGCAACGTTCCAGAACGCATCAGCGTGAAGGGCGGGCGCACCACGTGCAGCTACTTCCTGCCAGGCGATAGCCTCGTGCTGTTCGCTACTACGCAAGCTGCCGGTCCCGAATGTCCCGCTGTGCCCGAACACAGGGCCGATGGCAAGTATGTATGGCCCATCTACCCCACCTTCGACATTGTCGTTAGCGATCGCCGGGGTGAGATGCGCGCGCAGCTCACGGCCACGGAAGGCTATGATGCCGAAGCGACCCTATCGCCACGCGGCGACCGCATCGTGTTCACCAGCATGCGCGACGGCGATCTCGACCTCTATACCATGACCCCCCAAGGCAAGGACGTGGTGCGTGTGACGAATACCCTCGGATACGATGGCGGGGCCTTCTTCAGCCCCGATGGAACAAAGCTGCTATGGCGAGCGTCGCGCTTGAAGACCCCGGAAGAAGAAGCCGAATACAGAGAGTTGCTCAAGGAAGGCCTGGTGATGCCCACGAACATGGAATTGTACATCGCCAATGCCGACGGCAGCGACGCACGGCAGATCACCAAACTGGGCAACGCGAATTGGGCGCCGTTCTGGCATCCCAGCGGCAACAAGGTCATCTTCGCCAGCAACCACACCAGCAAGCGGGGATTCCCGTTCACGCTGTTCATGATCAACACCGACGGCACCGGCCTGGAGCAGGTGAGCTTCGGTGACAGCTTCGATGCCTTCCCGGTCTTCAGCCCCGATGGCCGCTATCTGGTGTTCAGCAGCAACCGCAACAACGGCGGCACGCGCGATACCAACCTGTTCCTCGCCGAATGGGTCGATTGAGCATCATACCCTGATCGTGGTATTCTGAGGCATACGTGCGCCGTGGTTCGATGAGGCGGCGATCTTCGCCCCGACGATGGAGGATCGGGCAACCGCGAAAAAAGCCACTTGGACGGAGCGGCTCGGCAAACGCTGGGGCGTTTCGCCATCGCGGGTGCTGGTGATCCTGCTGGTCTTCGCTTGCACCGGCTTCACGGTGATGTTCATGAAGCGACCGCTGGTTTCGTGGGCTAGCGGTAGCGATGGGGAACAACCCGTGCTCTTCACTGCGCTCTTTTACCTCCTCATCCTCCCTTCTACAATCTCATCCTGCTGCTCTACGGTGCGGTCTTCGGGCAATTCCGCTTCTTCTGGGAATTCGAGCGGCGGTTCTTCCGGAGGCTGTTCGGCGGTCGTAAGCCCTGAGCACCCGCGCCGCCTGCACGTCGGGCGATCGTTTGATGCGGCATTCCCACAGCGTGACCACGCTCCACCCTGCCCGACGAAGCGCCCTGGCCTTCCGCGCATCACGCGTCATGTTCGCATCGAGCTTCGGTCCCCAATACCACGTGTTCCTTTTTGGTCGGGGCGGTTGGCAATGCGGGCAGCCATGCCAGAAGCAGCCATGCACGAAGACGGCCAGCTTGCGGCCGACGAAAGCGATGTCGGGCTTGCCGGGGGCATTGGCATAGTGCAGTCGGTAGCCGATCAGCCCAGCTGCTCGCAGCACTGTGCGAACGATCAGCTCGGGGGCGGTGTCCTTTGCACGAATACGGCTCATGAGCGCGCTCGTGCGTTCATCCCTCGGAATCGGCGCGCGACCATCGCGCAGGTAGTTGCCCGCCGCCATGCGCGAAAAGTACACGCCGGATCAGTCCATCTTGCCGCGCGGGCTGGCACCGGCAAGCTGCGGAGCGAGGGCCTCCTTCTCGTACACCTGTTGCGTGCAGGTGGCGCCGTCCTTGAAGTAGAACACGCCGCCCCATTTGTGGTACACCCGGCGATACTCGGTGGTCTTGCCTTCGCTCTCCAGACGCACGATCGTGGTCACCTTGCCCCCATCGACAACGAGGTCCTCGCTGCGGTTCACGATCGGCTCCTCCACGATCGGTTCGGGACGAGGCTCGGAGTCCTGCACCGGATCGCCTTGGCCACTGGCGAAACCTCTTCCTTCATGATCGGTGCTGCTGAGCGCCGCACATCCTCTCCGCCGTTGGGCTTCGAGGCTAGTGAGCTGCGTACCGGTGCCGGTACCGGAGGTGGAGGAGGCACACGCTCCTTCACCGGCAGCGGTGCAGGCGGCTCCGGCTTCTTCGCTGCAGCAGCAGCGGCTTCGGCCGCCTTGCGCCGCTCTTCTTCCTTTCGCACAGCTAGCTGTCGTTGTTCTTCGGCGCGCGCGTCGGCTTGCGCCTTCCGTTGGGCCTCGGCATCGGCCTTGGCCTGCGCAGCGCGCTGTTCCGCAGCCAGCCTTTCGGCTTCGGCTTTCGCCTTGGCCTCCGCAGCCTGCTGCGCGGCGGCCTGTTTGCGGGCCTCCTCCTCGGCGCGCTGCTGCTGCCTTGCCGCCTCCTGTTGTTGTTTCGCCTGTGATGCGGTTTGCTCCTGCTCCTGCTTCTGCCTCTTTTCCACCTGCGCAACCACGTCCTGCAGCTGCGATTGGATCGACTTGGTGTAATCCGTGTCGTAGTCGAAATCGCCCACGCTCGACTCGTAACGGATCATGCCTACGGGCTGATTGAAGACGACAATGTTGATGTCGTCGTACTGCTTGAAGAGCGATACCGCGAAGTCGAATGGCGTGAATCCGTTGGCAACGGCCTCGCCGGGCACGTGCGTATTGAAGGCGATCTTCTTGGCCACGTAGCCATCGCGCTCGAAGGAGATGACATAGCTTGTATTGAGCGCGAGATCGAGTGAGAACTTCGAAAGGTTGGTGGTGATGGTACGCTCCTTCACACCATCCTTGTACACCACGGCTCGCGCGCCATTGAGATCGCCGCCCTCCACCTTCAAGCGGCCATTGACGGTGAACTTGCCTTGGGCGAAACCGAAGGCCGCCAACAGCAGTCCCGCGGACAATAGACTGGTACGAAGTGCCGATGCTGGCGTTGAGCGCATGTTCAAGTGAACCTGTGGCGGGCGTGTACGTAGCAAGGCCCCCGATTGTTCTCCATGCAACGCACCATCACCTCCTTCTCTTTCGCCATTGCCGCTCTCGCATGCGGCGCACAATCGATGACCGAGGCCCTGGCTGACGTGAATGCCGTGTTCGGCGGCAGCGTGCAGGTGAAGCTGGACCGAAGGCAGCAACTCGTCTTCGACCTGTACGACGCCAGCGGGCGCTTCCGGCAGGATATCGTGCTTCCTTCCGATATCGATACCGCCTCCATCCACTTCTCCTTGGAAGAGGACGCGATCATCCTGGGCTGCCGTGCCGACAAGCCACAGTGCATCAGCAAGGAGATATTCAAGCTGAACACCGTGCGGCTCACGGGCCGCAGCAACCTGCCGCGCCCACCCCAGGACAGCAACGGCACGGTGACGGCGGCGGCCCTGAGGCGATTGTTCGGTGCTGCCGGTTTGCAGCTTGCAGCCACCGGGGGCGAAACCCGGCCACGGCGGTAGCGTATGAACGGCCGTTCCAACGGAAAGCCCATGCGCACCACGCTCTTCTCGATCGCGATCCTCGCCGTTTCTGCAAGCAGCGCGCAATACCTGGCGGAAAACACCAAGGCCGACCCCATCGGGGACCTCTACCATGCTGGTGAGAAAAGCTACCGCAGCGGCGACTACGCTACAGCGATCAACCTGTTCACCCAGGTGATCGACCACGACGCCGACCATATCAACGCATACCTGCAACGCGGCTTCTGCCACACCTTGACGAAACAGTACGAGAAAGCCGTGGCCGATTTCACTGCCGTGGTGGACCGCAAGCCCGATCACGCCTGGGCCTACACCAGCCGGGGCAGCGCCTATGCCAAGCTGGAAAAGCACCAGCAGGCCATGGCCGATTTCGACCGCGTGCTGGCCATCGACCCCAAGAACGAAGAAGCCTACAATAACCGCGGCTGGAGCCGCAAGGCCACCGGCGACACCGCAGGCGCATGCAAGGATTGGAAGACCAGCCAGCGCATGGGCAACGCCGAAGCCAAGATCATCCTGACCAACAACCGCTGCAAATGAGAACGACCGTTACGCTCCTCACGCTGGGTGCTCTGCTCCTCTCCGGAACCGCCATTGCGCAGGACCAGAGCTACAGTGACTGCCTGGTGAAGACCAGCAGCAAATGGGGCGCACCGTGCGACAAGTGCGAGAGCTACACCGAAGGCTTCAAGCGCGACTTCAGCGGCACCTACCAGATCGAACTGAAGAACGTGTGCAAGGACCTCATCGAGGTGAAAGTGGCCGTGCAGGAGAAGAACGGCACCTGGCGCACCTTCCCCATCAAGGCCCTGGGCCCCGATGAGAGCGTGAGCGCCTTCGCCTGCGAAGGCAGCGGCAAGTACCTCTACTGGGTGCGCCGCGCCAATGACACCGAGATCATACTGCCCACCGACCGCGAGATCATCACCGAGTACCGCGGTCGTTGAACGAGCCCAACTCCACGAGAAGGCCGGTGATCCCGGCCTTTTCTCTTTTCAACCAGCGATCGTTGATGTGAGCGCTCAGGATCCTCGTGGGCGCGGTACGCACCGTTCCACCTTTGGGCACACCGAAAGCACATGTCCAGCAAGCGCCTCCACATCGACCGCACGGAAACCTCGCCCCAGATCGACATGGACCTGGACAACGGTCTTCTGGAGTTCATCGGCCGCTCGCTGCCGCACAATTCCGAGCAGTTCTACTCGCGCGTGTACCGCTGGTTGGAGGAGTACCTGGAAGAGCCCCGTGATCGCACGACGGTGAACATGCGGCTCGATTACCTGGACACGAGCTCATCCAAGCACCTGTACAACATCTTCCACAAGCTGGATGCGGTGAACGAGCGCGGCCAGCAGGTGAAGGTGAACTGGCACTACGAGACCGGCGACGAGGAAATGGCCGAGACCGGCAAGGACTACCAGAGCCTCTTCAAGCTCGACTTCAACTTCGTGGAAGTGGAGGAGTTGTTCTGAGGGGGCTGCCACCATCTCCAATAGTGCGGTGATCTTTGCCACCCTCGGAAATGCGAACGGCCCCATTCGGGGCCGTTCGTGCGTTGCTATGCAGGCTCACAACAGGTCGTTCGCCAAATTCGCCAGCGGGCTCCTCTCCCCTTTTTCCAAGGTGATGTGCGCGAAGAGCGGATCGCCCTTGGCCTTGTCGATGAGGTAGCTGAGGCCGTTGCTTTCGCTGTCCAGGAAAGGGGAGTCGATCTGGTGGATGTCGCCAGTGAAGACGATCTTGGTTCCTTCGCCTGCGCGGCTGATCACGGTCTTCACTTCCAAGGGCGTGAGGTTCTGCGCCTCGTCCACGATGAAGAAGATGTTGCTGAGACTGCGACCGCGGATGTAGGCCAGCGGAGCGATGGAGATCTTGTCGTTCTCCAGCATCTCATCGATCCGCTTCGGTGTGCTATCGTGCTTCTCGAAGGTGCCCTTGATGAGCTTCAGGTTGTCCCACAGCGGCTGCATGTAGGGGTCGAGCTTGCTTTGGATATCGCCGGGCAGGTAGCCAATATCCTTGTTGCTCAAGGGCACCACCGGGCGCGTGACGTAGATCTGGCGGTACTCGCGGCGCTGCTCCAGGGCGCAGGCGAGCGCAAGCAGCGTCTTGCCCGTACCGGCCGTGCCTTGCAGCGTTACGAGCTTGATCTCCGGATCGAGCAGTGCGCTCATGGCCAGGGCCTGCTCGGCGTTCTTGGGGCCTATGCCGAAGATGTTCTTCTTCTCCACGCGGTCCACGGTGCCGGTGCGCGGATCGTACTTGGCGAGGATGCTCTTCTTCTTGTGCTTGAGGATGTAGAAGTGGTTGCCCTTGGGCATGTCGATACCCAGTTCCGCCACGGGCATGCTGCCTCGCTCGAAGAGCATATCGATGGGTTCTTCGCGGAAATCGTCAAGAACCGTGCGTCCCGTGTAGAGCTGGTCGTTCACGTTGCGCACCTTGCCGGTGAGGTAATCCTCACTGACGATGTTGAGGCTCTTCGCCTTCAGCCTCAGGGCGATATCCTTCGTCACCAGGATCACCTTGCGGTCCTTGTGCTGCCGCTGGATGGTGAGCGTGGCGTTGAGGATCTGGTGGTCGTTCTTGCCATCCTGGAACACCTTGGTGGCATCCACGCCGTTGAGGTCGTGCTTGGCCACCACCTTCAACTTGCCATGCGAGGCGCCGTTGAGGGGGATCCAGTCCGTGAGGACGTCGCGGTTGGCTATGTCGTCGAGGCGGCGGATGAACTCGCGGGCCTCGTAGTTGATTGTGTCGTTCCCCTTCTTGAACGTATCGAGTTCTTCAAGTACTTGAATCGGTATGGCCACATCATGCTCCTCGAAGCTGGTGATGGCCGAATGGTCGTAGAGGATCACGGAGGTATCCAATACGAAGATCTTCCGGTCTTTCTTCTTCATTCTCTCAATGAACGGTGTGATCCAAAAGTATCGGGGCACCCAAGGAAGCGCAGGTGATGCCGATCGCACTTATCCACGATCGCGTGTGTCGATGCATGAATGAGAAGGTGGTGGAAAAGCAGAGCGGGGAACGCCTCATCGGCGCCCCCCGCTCCCATGCGACGCGGCCGTGGCCTATCGCATGCCCAATATCCCTTCAGCCTTAGGTCTCGGAGGTGCAGTGCATGGCTGGCATGCATTGCGCGGGCCGTTGCGCATGACCTCTTACCAGGTACGACGATGCCCGAAGGCATCATCAGCTTCAACCCGCTCTCCTATCCTGCTGGTCCGCCTTGCGGTGGGCCGAGCTTCAATGAACATTGGTGAGGCGAACGTAGTGGCCTGCCTCCCCCATCTCCAATTCTGCTGGCTTCGCCTTATGCACAACTTGTACACAGTTTCATCGCGCGCCATTCACGATACGCACCGACACTGGTGCATCGCCTATGAAACGCACGATGTGGGCACCAGCAGCGAGGGTCTGCAAGTCGATACTGTTCAAGCCCGGTGCGAACGGACCGGGAACGCTGAAGGCAACACGGCCGGTCGCGTCCACCACATCCATCGAGATCGCAGATTGCGCCAGTTCGAATTGATGCATGCCCATGCGCTCACCGAGCCAACGGGCACCCCCGCCGCTCGCCCGTTCTTCGACACCCGAGCACGGGTCTATCACCACGGCCACGAAAGCCTGGTCGTCGGCACAAGGCGCTGTGCCGTTCACCGTGTAGGTGTAAAGGCCCGAGGCATCGGTAGCCGGATTGAGCACACCGCTGACCGCACCACCGCTGGGCCCGGTCCACACGCCGCCCGCTTGCGCGTTGCCACCGAGGTAGGTGATGAGCGCCACGGGTGGAGCATCGGCGCAAACCGAGATGCTGTTGTTCGCACCGGCATCGGCTGCGGCATTCACGGTGAACACGAAGTCCGCCGTATCGTTCACGCAGGGCGCGGTACCGTATACCACATACTGCATGGCATAGCTGCCAGCGGTGCCGAACGGAGGCGGATTAGTGGCACCATTGTACCAGAAGATGCCGGTGAGATCACCACCATCGACGTATGGGATGAGCGATGCTGGCGGATTAGTGGAGCAAAGCGCTGCGTTCGCATCATTGCCTGCATTCGCGGGATCCTGCAAGGTGATCGTGATAGTGGAATTGTCCTGCGGGCAACCACCTGGGCAGTTGGTGGTGTAGGTATAAGCCCCGGCATTGTCCGTGCTGCTGTTGAAGGTGCCGCTGAAGGCGCCGCCGCCGGGTGCGGTCCAGGTACCGCATGCCGATGCACCGGGAATGAAGTCCGCCAGTGCATACAGTCCGGTGTTCTTGCAGATGACTACCGCATCATCGGCACCGGCATACGGCGCCGAAGTGATGGAAATGTCCAGGCCATTGTCCGAGCCCACCGTCACCGGCTGGTCGCTGACCACGCGGATGCGATAACCAGCACCCACCGGCGTAAGCACCGGGATGGTGCAGGTGATGCTCCCCGAAACAGTGCTGCTCAAGCTGCCGATGATGGTGGGCGAAGCAAAGCTGCCTGCCGCATCGCTCAGTTGCGCGCTGAAAATGTTGCCTGCGATGTAGGTGCCCACGGCGGTGTATGGCACGGAGATCTGCGCGCCCTGGCAGAACGCCGTGCCCGAGAGCGCATTCGTGGCGATGCTGTTGGGCACAGCGGCCGACGCGATGATGCGCACGTCGTCGATGCCGAAGCCGGGATCGAGCGCGCCCAAGCCAACGCTATTAACGAAGCGGAAGCCGAAGCGCAAGGTGGCCTGGTTGCCGAAGGCCGGAAGCGTCACGGTCTGCTCGGTCCACGAGCCTTGGAGGTTGTATTGCGCGCCCACGTTGGTCCACGTGCCACCGCCGTCGGTGCTGTAGTACACCTGGCCATAGAAACTGCTGCCGCCCTGACACAGCCACCAGAACTTCAACTGCACATCGGCACTGCCCAAGGTGCTCACATCGGTGCTCATGCGGCTGAAGGTGTTGTCGGCGGTGATGCAGAATCCATCCGCCGCACCGAACGAGCAACAGGTGATACCGTCGGCGATGCCTTCCACGCTTGCCGTATGCAGGTAGTTGCCGTTGGGTGTCGAGATACCGCCGGGTTGTGCCGGTGTGTTCACGATCGTATAGCCGAAGGGGAAGCCGAGACAGACCACATCACCATCGCCACCGGTATAGCTGCTATTGATCACCCACGTGTTCCACGCGCTGATAGTGGAAGCCGCATCGGTGGTGTTCAAGGTGAAGGCCGGAGCGCTTTCGAAATCCTCGTTGAAGAGGACGGTCTGGGCGCTGATGGCCAGGGAGAGCAGGGTGAATGAGCAGATTGTAAGGAGGCGCATGTGGGCTTGTGCTTTCGGCCAAGGTATTGGATCGCGCACGTTGCGCAAGCTCCTGAACGCACGGATCCCGGCTGATGGCCGGGATCCGTGGGTCGGAGATCGAAGGGATCAGTGCTGCACGACCACCGGCTTGGTGAAGATGGCAGCGCCGTGGCCATCGCGGACCACCAGATTGTATACGCCGTTGGGCAGGCTGGCCACAGCAAGGCTCGCCGTTCCCGTGGACGGGCGGGCCTCAAGAAGCGCCATTCGACCCGTCGCGTCGAACAAGGCGAAATCATTCGCCCGCGCATCATCCACTGTCACGCGCAGTACATCGTTCGCAGGAACGGGGCTCACCAGCACCTGCGCATCGGTGAGTTCGCCCATGCCCACCGGACTTACCCAAAGCGTATCCGACGCCAGTTGGCAACCGCCCGTGAAAGTGGCCAGCACCGCGTAGTAGCCAGCTACCACTGCCGTGTGCGTCTGTCCGGTGGCGATCCAGGTGGAACTGCCGTTCAAGTACCACTGGTAGCTGGTGGCCGGTGTGCTGGTCAGTACGCTTCCGTTGAGGCTGATCGCGGGGATCGTGTCAACGCAGGTTTCCTTGATCTTAAAGAGGATATCCGTCTCGTTATTCCCGGCGTACAGCTCACCGGCCGCGTTCTCTCCGATGCACGAGAAGCCATATTGGCCTGAAGCAAGCAGTTGCGTGCGCGTCCACCCTCCCGAACCATTGGGATAGAGGGAATAGAAATGCCCGCCGCAATAATCAGTGTAGATGTAGCGGCCTTCGATCCGCCAGTACGAAGGACCACGATAGACACGGCCGCCAATGACCGAGCACCAGCCCTGGGAGGCCTGCGGATGAAAGCTCACAGGAGCATCGTAGGTGTTCTGAGGATTGCAACCAGCGGTGTTGTATGCCTGATTGGCCTCGTAACAGCGCCAGCCGAAGTTGGGGTGGCTGTTGTCGCCTGCCGGCCAGAAGTCCACTTCTTCCACAGCGTTTTGCCCGACATCGCCGATCCACAGATCGCCGGTGAGGCGATCGAAGCCGAAGCGGAACGGATTGCGCAGGCCGCTGGCCCAGATCTCGGGAAGCGTATCCACCACGGCATCCACGTTCGCGAAGGGGTTGGTGGGCGGTATGGTGTATGTGGTGTCGGGATCGCTCACGTCAATACGCAGCATGTTGCCCAAGGGGTCGGTGGGGTTCTGCGCATGATTCTGCGGATCGCCGCCGCTGCCGCCATCGCCCAAGCCGATGTACAGATAGCCATCGGCACCGAAAGCGAGATCGCCTCCGTTGTGGTTGCTGTAAGGCTGCGGCCACGTATAGAGGATCTCTTCGCTTGCGGGATCGGCCACGTTGGGATCGGCCGTTACGCTGTACCGCGCGATCACGCTGTAGCCATTGCCGGTACCACCTGTGTAATGCACATAGAAGAAACCGGTGGTGGCATAGTCCGGAGGGAAAGCAAGACCGAGCAAGCCCTGCTCGTTGCCACTGTTGTTCACCGGACCGGTGATGTCCAGGAACGGTGCGGCAACCAAGGCGCCGGCGCCGTTCAGGATGCGGATGGTGCCCGGTTGCAGCGTGAGGAAGAGCCGGTCATCGCCGCAATGGCTGATGTCGGTGATGCGGTTGAGCCCGGTGGCCACTTGCTGCAATTGCAAGGCGACGGGCGAACTGGTCTGCGCCAGCGCAGGCAGGGCGAGCACGGCGGCCAGCGCCATGGAGAACGAACGATGCATGGTTCCGAAGAGGTTTGGCCAAAACTAGGTTGTAAGGACCAGCAACCGTCACGGCAACGTCAGAGGGCTAGATTTGCCGCCCCTTTGGAAGCACGCAGCCCATCATGGCCTTGAAGGAAGAGATCGAGCACCGGCGCACCTTCGCCATCATCAGCCACCCTGATGCGGGCAAGACGACGCTCACGGAGAAATTCCTGCTCTACGGCGGTGCCATCCAAACGGCCGGCGCTGTCAAGAGCAACAAGATCCGCCGTGGCGCCACCAGCGACTTCATGGAGATCGAACGGCAGCGCGGTATCAGCGTTAGCACCTCCGTAATGACCTTCGGGTACGGCGGCAAGCTCATCAACCTGCTCGATACCCCCGGTCACCGCGACTTCGCCGAGGACACCTACCGCACCCTCACCGCCGTTGATAGTGTCGTGCTGGTGATCGATTGCGTGAAGGGCGTGGAAGCACAGACCGAACGCTTGATGGAGGTGTGCCGCATGCGCAACACGCCGGTCATCGTCTTCATCAACAAGCTCGACCTCGAAGGCCGCGATCCCTTCGACCTGCTGGATGAACTGGAGGACAAGCTCTCCATCAAGGTGCGGCCCATGAGCTGGCCCATCGGCATTGGCGCCACCTTCCAGGGCGTGTTCGATCTGTACAGCAAGGGACTACGCCTCTTCGATCCCGGCAAGACCAAGGTGGAACAGAGCAGCTTGCGCATAGACAACGTGCATGACCCCATCCTGGACGAGCAGTTGGGCGAGGACGCCGCGCAGCAGCTTCGCGAGGACATCGACTTGATCGAAGGCGTATATGAACCGTTGAGCATCGATGCATACCGCGCCGGCCGTATCGCGCCGGTCTTCTTCGGCAGCGCCTTCAACAACTTCGGGGTGAAGGAAGTGCTGGACGCCTTCGTGGGCATCGCCCCTCCGCCCGGCCCGCGCCCCACCGACCAGGGCGAAGTGGAGCCCTCTGATCCGCGCTTCAGCGGCTTCGTCTTCAAGATCCACGCGAACCTCGATCCCAACCATCGCGACCGCATCGCCTTCCTGCGCGTGTGCAGCGGCCGCTTCCAGCGCAACACGTACTACACGCACGTGCGGCTCGAGAAGCAAGTACGCTTCGCGACGCCCACCAACTTCCTGGCCGCGCAGAAGACCATCGTGGACGAGGCCTGGCCCGGCGATGTCATCGGCCTCTTCGATACCGGCAACTTCAAGATCGGCGACACCCTCACCGACGGCGGCAAGTTCACCTTCCGCGGTATTCCCGCATTCAGCCCCGAGCTCTTCCGTGAGCTGGTGAACCAGGACCCCATGAAGAGCAAGCAGCTGGAGAAAGGCATCCGCCAGCTCACCGATGAAGGCGTCGCACAGCTCTTCACGCAGCAGCCGGGCAACAAGAAGATCGTGGGCTGCGTGGGCGATCTGCAGTTCGAGGTGATCGCATACCGCCTGGAGCACGAGTACGGTGCCAAGTGCGCCTTCCAGCAGATCGCTGCTTACAAGGCCTGTTGGATGACGACCACTGACGAGGCCGCGCTCGATCAATTCATCCGTATCAAAGCGCAACAGATCGTGCAGGACAAGGACGCGAACCCGGTGTTCATCGCCCCGAGCGCCTACATGCTCGACCTGGAGAAGCGCAACAACCCCGCGATCACCTTCCACACCACCAGCGAGTTCAAGACGCAGGTGACGACGGAGTATCGATAGGGGGAAGAGTTGTCAGTTATCAGTTGTCAGTCCCGTCGGAGGCCTGACAACTGAGAACCAACAATTGACCATTCCCCCATTAGCAACCCTTAACGATCACCGATGCACCCGTCCCACGCCACGCCGCGTCCAAGTGGAACGGAAGTTGAAAGCCCGGCCACGCCCCATCATCCCGGCCAAAGAGCCGGGACTATTTTCGCGCCCATGATCCGCAGCATCGCTACGCTCGCCCTCTCCTGTCTCACCATCCCCTCCTTCGCGCAGGCCAAGCCACCAGCGCCGGTGGACCCGAAGGACCTGCGCACCATCGAGGTGAATATCGGCAGCACGGCCAAGGGCGATACGATCTACCTGGCCAACTACTACGGCAACAAGCTCTACTACGCCGACACCGCCTACACCGACGGGAAGGGCAACGCGATCTTCAAGAGCAAGCGCGGGTACAAGGCGGGCGTATATGCCGTGGTGGTGCCGGGGCCGAAGTACTTCGAGCTGGTGGTGAACGAGGCTGTCATAAAGCTGGCCACGAACAAGGAGGACCTGCTGGGCGCCTTGCAGGTGAAACAGAGCAAGGAGAACGAGCTCTTCATCGGCTACATCCGCTACCTGAACGAGCGCAAGTTGCAGGGCGATGCCTTGCGCGCGCGGCTCGACGGCGCGAAGGACCCCATCGCACGCGGCGCGGTGAAAGCCGAGATGGAAAGCCTGGATGGCGAAGTGAAACAGTACCAACGCGACCTGGTCGCCAACAACAAAGGGGCACTGGCCGCATCGCTGGTGCGCATGAGCGTGGCTGTTGAATTGCCCGAGCCGCGCAAGCCCGATGGCAGCCTCGATAGCGCCGGTGCATACTACCAGTACCGCGCGCACTTCTGGGACAACTTCGACCTCACCGACGACCGCATCGTGCGCGTGCCCGTATTCGCCAACAAATTCGAGGAATACTTCAGCAAGGTGGTGCCGCAAATGCCAGACAGCATTGCAGTGCTGGCCGATGCGCTCATCGCGCGCACAGGCAGCTCGGCCGAGGTGTTCAAGTACATGGTGCATACCCTCACGCACAAGTACGAGAGCAGCGACATCATGGGCATGGACGCCATGTTCGTACACATGGCCCTCACCTACTACTGCCCCAAGCCAGGCCTGCCGCAGCGCGTGGATTGGATGAGCGCGGGCAAGATCGATACGCTATGCACCCGCGCACGCAAGATGGCGCCCCTCACGCTGGGCAAGAAGGCTCCTTATATCGCGCTGCCCGATACCACAGAGGAGAAGTGGATCAATTTCTACGACCTGCCGCAGGAATACGTGGTCATCATCTTCTGGGACCCGCACTGCGGCCATTGCAAGGAGGAGCTGCCCAAGATCCATGAGGAGTACGCCAAGACCTTGCGGCCCATGGGCATCGAAGTGTACGCGGTGGCGAAGGCCGTGGAAGCCGACCTCATGCGCGACTGGAAGAAGTTCATCCGCGAGAAGGGACTCGATTGGGTGAACGTGGCCCTTACCCAGCACGTGTTCGAGGAAGCGCGCAAGGACCCGCGCCAGTTCATTCCAAAGTACACCACCATCGAGAGCCTCAACTATTCCGATACCTACGATGTCTTCAGCACCCCCAAGCTCTTCGTGGTCGATGGCGACCGCAAGTTCATCGGCAAGTCGCTGACCGCCGAGCAGATCGCCGATCTGGTGACGAAGCTGAAGGAACGGAAGGCGAAGAAGGCGGCGCAGTAAGGCTTTGCCCGCTCGCGCAGGAATCGCGCGTTCGGTCGCGATCAGCGGAAATACCGCCGCACCTCAGACTCGATCCCATCCCGCACGCTCTCAGCAATATCGCCGATCGGCACGAATGTCTTCGGCAACGACCAGAGGTGCGGCAGCTCAACCTGCGAGTCCTTGGTGGAACCATGGAAGCGGACATGTTTTCGCTCGATGATCGGTGTGTACCACTTCGGATTCCCCGATGCATCGTTCAACGGTGCCGCAAGGACTTGATCTTGAAGATCTCCCAGGACCAGCCAGGGACGACTGCCCCGGTAAACGGCTCCAAGTGGTGGGGTGCCTGCCTTGATCAATTCACCCGGCTGTATCAATGACCATAGGGATGAACCCGCCATGAGATGCGGAAAGATCGAAGCACGCGCATTGAGCCGTTCACCGGGCACGAGTAGCAGATGATCCTCGCCCACACCACCCAGCCAGCAGAACTGGTTGTTCAAGAAACCGGCAACAACAGTGGCTTTGTCCCTGGGTGCCCTCAATGCCGCATTATGTACGCCTATGAATAGCTCAGCGCTTCGTGGTGGAGGATGAACCAGACCTCCGTACAAGGCTTCAGTCAATGTGACGCACTGTCCTGGTTGGATACTTGCCATTTCAAGACGAATCGAGTTGTCCGGCGCAGCCCGCCAACCAAGGTATCGGTCCTTCGCCATATTGGCCAGCAAGCCAGTATGCCCAACAAGGGAAAGACCGGTTGCCCTCCGTCTCCTTGGCCCAGATCGCCTCGGTGATGCTCTGGCCGTTCTTGAACCCCACTTCGCGATCACCTTGCTGTACTCATCGCCCTTGTTGCCGTTCACCAACACCCGGCGGATGATGACCTTGTTGCCCTCGGTGCAGCTCTCCTCGGTTACGCCGGGCGGGTACTCCTCGGCAAGCTTACTGCGGTCCTACTCGGCGAAGGCGCGCTGTTGCTCGCGTATTTGGCGGGGCCCTGCGCACAGTGGCCTACTTTACATCCCGTGAAGTGGAACTGCGAAGTGCTGATGGTCGCCATGGTCATTGCATCGTGCAATGAAGCCGAAAAGACCCCTTGGCCGGTAGGGGGAAGTACGGCGACAAGGACTGCACCTGCGCAACCGGACAGCGCCAGCGTTGCGAACCCGCCCGACACTACCGAACAGATCAGCCAGTACATCCGTCGCATGTTCCAGGACAGGGACGGCAGCATCTGGTTCGGTACGGAACAGGACGGCGTGGTGCGTTACGATGGACGAAAGCTCGAGTACTTCACTCCCATTGAAGGATTCAGCGGCACATCGGTGCGAGGCATGGCGCAGGATGCGCAGGGGAACATGTGGTTCGCGACGCGCGGCGGTGTCGCGCGCTTCGATGGAAGAAGATTCACCCGGTGGTCCGCACAGGACGGCCTGGCCGATGATCAGGTATGGTGCGTACTCGTCGACCGGAGCGGTGGCTTATGGTTCGGCACGGATGGCGGCGTTTCGCGTTTCGATGGTCGGAGCTTCACCCCGTTCGCGATCCCCGTTCCTGCTGCGCATCCGCGGTATCATCCGAGCACGTATCCGAACCCGAAGCTGATCAATGCAATGATCCAGGACAGGGCCGGGAACATCTGGTTCGGCACCAACGGCAATGGTGCTTATCGCTATGATGGGAAGGCGTTGACCAACCTTTCGGAGAAGGACGGGCTCTGCAACAATTTCGTTCAATCGATACTGGAGGACCGGCATGGGAACCTGTGGTTCGGCACGCGCTTCGGTGGGTTGAGCGAGTATGACCCAGGGACATCCGCAGGCCCCAAGGCTTTCACAACGTTCACGAAGAAGGATGGCCTCACGGGCGACTTGATCTGGACGCTCTACGAGGATCGGGCGGGCATCATCTGGATCTCGACGACCTATGCCGGTGCGTGCAGCTACAATGGCACGCGGTTCACGTGCTACCAACGACCCGAGGGACTTGATAACTCGAGCGTCCACAGCATCCTGGAAGATGCCAGCGGACAACTGTGGGTGGGCACCGCCAACGGCGTGTACCGCTTCGATGGAATGCGATTCTCGAACTGGACCAAACGCGATGCGCTGAGGCGTCAGGTTCGCAGATAGCCGTGCCTCTCACCCCTCCGTCTCCTTGGCCCAGATGGCCTCGGTGATGCTCTGGCCGTTCTTGAAGTAGTAGGTGCCCCACTTCGCGATCACCTTGCTGTACTCATCGGCCTTGTTGCCGTTGACCACCACGCGGCGGATGATGACCTTGTTGCCCTCGGTGTAGCTCTCCTCGGTTACGCCGGGCGGGTACTCTTCGGCCAGCTTGCTGCGATTGTATTCAGCGAAGGTGCGCTGCTGTCCGCGGGGCGTGGCATCGAGCTGCTGCTTGTTGCGCTCGCGCACCAGTTCGCTGCTTTGGGCGAAGGCGGCATCACGAGCGGCCATGGCGCGCTTCTCCTCCTCCACCGCTTGCGCGCGCTGGGCATTGGCCTCATCGGCGCGTTGCTGGCGCTGGGCCTGCTCATCGATGCGAGCCACAACGGCATCGCGCTCGGCGCTGGTGCGCTGCTCGGCCTGTCGCACGCGCTGCGATTCCGCCGTGCGCAGGCGTTCGGCCTCGGTGACTACTGCCGCCGAAGCGGTCACCTGGCGTTCCTGCATCACCTCCTCGCGCGCTGCCACGCGCTCCTCGATCACCTGCTTCACTTCCACCTGCTGGGCACTGTGCTGCGCCGATCGCTCGCGTCGATCGGCTTCGGCGCGTGCCAACGCATCCTTCTGCGCCTGCACCTGCTGGGCGCTCAGTTGCCGTCGCGTCTCATCGCCGCGGTAAAGGCCAGCCGCACCATTCTCGATCCGCTCCTTATCGTCCACGGCCTGCCCGCGACGCGATGCCGCTTCATCCGCGTTGGAGGCTTCCTCGGCGCTGAGGTCATCGCGCAGCTTGCGTATGCGTTCCCATTTCTCGCGCTCCTCCCGTTCGCGGGCCTCACGCATGAACTGCTCGGCTTCCTGCTCCTTGCGCGGATCGATCGTGGTGTTGGAGCGGCGCTGCTCATTATCGGCCAGCCGTGCCCGCTCGGCGGCATCGGCAGCCTCTTGTGCAAGCCGTGCCTGCTCGGCGAGGATGCGATCGATCTGGTCCATCTTGGCCAGCGGGTAGGTGTCTTCGGGCTTGAGGTCGCTGGCCTGTGCGTACATGCTTCGGGCCTCCTGGTACTGCTTCGCAGCCAACGCTTCGTCGGCTGCCACGAGCGCCTGTCGATAGCGTGCCTCATGTTCTTTGGCGCTCTCACGAGACATGCGCTCCCGCTCATCGGCGGCTCGGCGCGCTTCGGCATCGGCCTGTTCCTTCGCCAGGCGTTCCGCCTCCAAGCGCGCCCGCTCCTCATCCGAGGCCAGTCGGCGGCGCTCGGCGTCCTCGGCTTCGCGGCGGAGGCGCTCTTCCTCCTGCAGCCTACGCTGCTCGGCAAGTCGTTCGGCCTCGCTGCGGTCCTTGTCTCGACGCGCCAATTCGGCATCGATGGCGGCGATGCGGTCCTTCGGATAGCGCTCTGCAGGCTTCACGCCCAGCGCCTCGGTGAACTTGTTGCGCGCCAGTGCGAAATCGTCCTGTCCGAAAGCACGGTCGCCCGCAGCGACGAGATCGCGGTAGCGCGTTTCGATCGTTGCCACCTCCTCGCGTTTGCGTCGCTCTTCTTCCTCGAGCCGGGCCTTCTCCGCCGCCGCTAATTCCGCCGCCAGTCGGTCCGCCTCTTCCTTGCGCAAGCGCTCGGCATCGGCTTGTTCACGTGCCAGGCGATCGGCTTGTTCCTTCTTCGACAACTCGGCCAGTATGCCTTCGATCTGGCTCAACCGGTCCTTCGGATGCTGCTCATCGGGCTTCACACCGAGCGCGTCGCTGTAACCGGTGCGCGCCGGTTCGTATCGCTTCGCTGTGAAATCGCGATCGGCCTGCGCGATGAGCTCGGCGTAGCGCTTGTCCTTCTCGGCCTTCTCGCGCGCCGCACGCTCCTCTTCCGCCTTGGCCTTGGCCGCAGCGTCCAATTGGTCCTCGATGGCGGCGATGCGCGCACGCGGGTGGGCTTCGTCGGGCTTCAAGGCAGAAGCATCCTGGTAATCGACCAGGGCCGCTGAAAGCTTCTGTGCATCGAACGCTTTGTCGGCGCGAGTGATCAGTTCGTTGTACTTGGCGTCGCGTTCGCGTGCCAGCCGCTCTTCCTCAGCGCGCTTGGCTTTCTCCGCCATCAAGCGCTCCACTTCGGCGATGCGGTCCTTGGGGTAGCGCTCCTGGGGCTTCAGGTTGCTCGCTTCCTGATACTTGCTCTTTGCAGCAGTGAACTCCTCACGACCGAAGGCGCCATCGGCTTCCTCCAGTACGCGCTTGTACTGCGCCGTCAGTTCCTCCTCGCGCTTGCGCGCCTCCGCTTCGGCTTTACGCTGCACGATGAGAGCCAGTTGGTCCTTCGGATAGCGTTCGGCGGGCTTCACGCCGCTCGCCTCGGTGTACTTGGCCGAGGCCGTCTCCCATTCTTCTTTGCCGAAGGAGGCATCGGCAGCGGTGATGGCCGCTTGATAGCGTTCGTCCAACTCGCGTTGCTTGCGCGCTTCCTCTTCCCGTTTCGCCTGTTCCTCCTTCTTCTTGTTGCAAAGCGCGATCTGGTCTTTCGGGTATTGCTCCTTCGGCTTCAGGGTGCTTGCTTCCGTGTACTTGGCGATGGCCTCATCCCACTTGTCCCCGCTGAAGGCTTGCATGGCCTCGGCCAGGCGCGCCTTATACTGTTCATCGATGTCCTTAGCGAGCCGCTCCTCTTCAGCCTTCTTCGCCAGCTCTTCGCGCTTCTTGACGATCGCTGCCAATTGGTCCTTGGGGTACTTCTCCTCGGGCTTGTATCCGAGAGCTTCGTTGTATTTGGCCTCGGCATCATCATACCGTGCGCCGCCGAAAGCGAGATCGGCCGCAGCAATAGCAGCTTGGTATTTCTGCTGGAGTTCCCTGGCAAGGCGTTCTTCCTCGGCCTTCTTCGCGGCCTCGTCCTTCTTGGCGGCGATGGCGGTCAATTGGTCCTTGGGGTATTGCTCGTCCGGCTTGTAGCCGCTCGCCTCGGTGTACTTGGTGGTGGCAATGTCCCAGCTACTGGCTTTGAAGGCTTGGTCGCCTGCGGCGATGGCCGCGTCGTACTTCTGCTGGAGTTCCTTGGCCTTGCGTTCGTCCTCGGCCTTCTTCGCTGCTTCGGCCTTCTTGGTGGCGACCAGGGCGAGTTGGTCCTTGGGGTACCGTTCCTCTGGCTTGATTCCGGCCGCTTCGGTGTATTTGGCCGTGGCTTGGTCCCAGTTCTCAGCCTTGAAGGCGGCATCGGCCAGCGCGATGACGGCCATGTATTTCTCCTGGAGCTCCTTGGCTTTGCGCTCCTCCTCTGCCTTCTTCTCCGCCTCGGCCAGCAGTGCCTCTATCTCGCGCAGCTTCTGCTTGGGGTAGGGTTCCTGCTCCCGCACATCGCTGGCCGCCTGGAATTTGGCGCGCGCACCGTTGTAGTCCTTCTTGCCGAAGAGCTGATCGCCTTCCTTGATGAGCGTGGCGTATTCCTCGCCCTGCTTCTTGTTGGCTTCCGCGGCTTCCAAGCGCATGCGCGCATCGCTGAGCTTGGCGGTCGCGAGTGCGTCGTTGGGCTTCAGCGCGAGCGCCTCGGTGAAGCTGTCCACGGCCTTCTTGAAATCGTTCGCGGATAGCGCAGCGTTGCCCTCGGCCATCTTCTTGGCGAAGTCAGCTTCAGCATTGGCTTCGCGCTTCTTCTTGTCCTCGTACTCCTTCAGCAGGCGCGCCTGGGCATCGCGCATCTTATTGGTGTAATCCACATCGAACTCGATGTTGCCCGCTGTGGGGCTGTACTTGGCCTTGCCGAATGGTTCCTGCAGCACGGAGAAGTCCACGCCGGGCAAATCCTGCATCATCGTGAAGTCGATGTTCATCCCGTGCCCGCCAGCGCGGTCCTCCTCGGGGATGTTTCGCGTGTCGATGGAGATGTTCTTGCCCACATAGTTCGTACGCGAGCACATGATCTTGTAGTCGGCGCCATAGTCGAGGTTCACCTCGTACTTGCCGCTCGCGTTGGTAGGCACTTCCAGAAGTTTGCCCCCGTTCTTGAACACCGTGATGGTGACGCCCTCAAGCTTCTTGGCGGTGCTGAAGTCCTTGACCGTTCCGAAGACCACGACCACATCCACCTGTGCCATCGTTGCCGCGCTGGACAGGACCAATGCGGCGATTGCGACGAGGCGGCAGAAGAAATGCTGCAAGAGGCTGATGTTCAAGGGCGGAACTGATTGCAGGTTGTTTCCCGAACGCCGCAATTTAGGACAACTTTGGTGCCCCTTCGACGATTGGCCATGCACAGCATCTGGGAGAGCGCTTCGTTCCATCGGCGGCCGCAGTTGGCGGTGGTGGGTGGTGGCATCGTGGGCTTGTTCTCCGCCCTCTTCTACAAACGCAGGCATCCTGGGCATCATGTGCAGGTGCTGGAAAGGGGACCGCACCCCAGCGGGGCCAGCGTGAAGAACGCCGGTTTCGCCTGTTTCGGCAGCCCCAGCGAGTTGCTGTCAGACATGGCCCATGAGGGGTTGGAGGCCGCGCTCGCCCGCGTGGAGGAACGATGGCGCGGACTGCAGGAATTGCGCGCTGAACTGGGCGATGAGCATATCGGATTCGAAGCTTCGGGCGGCCATGAGATCTATCGGAAGGACGATGCGCTGTACCCGCGTGTGGCTGAAGGGTTCGACCGCCTGAACGCGGACCTGAGGTCGATCTTCGGCATGGACGCATTCCACTGGGACGATGGTGCGATCGCACGATTCGGCCTCGGAGGTGTGGAGCATATGATACGTACCCAACTGGAAGGCCCGATCGATACAGGCAGGATGATGATCGCCTTGCTGCGGAAGGCTGTTGAAAGCGGAGTGGCGGTACGCCCCCGAAGTGCCGTTGTGGCCGTGGAGGACGCAGCGGATGGAGTGAGGCTCGCGATGCTGGACGGAACTGCGATAGAAGCCGATCGCGTGCTGGTATGCACCAATGGATACACGGGCTCCTTGCTTCCGCAGCTTGATGTGGTGCCCGCTCGCGGCCAGGTGCTGTTGACTGCGCCTATCCCCGGACTCGCCCTTCGAGGCACCTTCCACTTGGATGAAGGCTTCTACTATTTCCGTGATTGCAAGGGTGGCGTTCTGCTCGGCGGTGGTCGCAACCTGGACATTGCAGGAGAAACCACGACTGCCGAAGGTGTGACGGACGGGATCCAGCACGCATTGGAAGACCTGCTGCACGAGATCATCCTTCCGGGCAGGTCGTTCACCATTGCACAGCGTTGGAGCGGGATCATGGCCTTCGGTTCCGAAAGCAAGTCGCCGATCGTTGAGCGCGCAAGCGACCGCATCGGCGTGGCCGTGCGGCTTGGCGGCATGGGCGTGGCCATCGGCATACGAGTGGCGCGCCGGGCAGTGGATATGATGGGTTGAAACGAAGAAAGCACCGCTTACGCACCCCCCTCCTGAGCCTCTTGCCAAATCTGAACTGACGACCTGCTCCTTACCAATGAGCCGCTCAACCTTCGCGTACGGGCAACTACAGCTTCTGAGAAGAGTCTACTGTGCGCGTGCTGATCGAACTTGAACGGCTAGTTTCGCTCGGGAAGGCAGAACCCTAACAAACCGTCTCATGCGGCTCGCTCTTGTGATCGTCATTCTCTGCATGGGTGTTCGGGGAGCCTTTGCGCAGGAGATCTGCAACAATGCTATTGATGATGATGACAACGGGCTGATCGACCTGAACGATACGACCGGCTGTGCATGCAGCAATTTGGCGGCCGGTGATACCGAATCGTTGATCCCCAACCCATCCTTCGAAGAAACCGATTGTCTGCCCACGACCTGGAGCCAACTGAGTTGCGCAAGCGGCTGGTTCCAGGCCACCAACGCCACCAGCGACTATTTCAACGCGCTCAGCTACCTGCCTGCCACCATACCCACACCATTGCCCGATGGCGATGGTTTCGTGGGCATGATCGTTGAACCCGGCTGGCAGGAATATGTTGGAGCCTGCCTGCTTTCGCCCATGCTGGCCGGGGAGCAGTACAGCATCAACTTCTCGATTGCCGCAATGACCACCGATGGCCAAATGAGCAGTACAAGCCCCATCTTCTTCGGACCGATCGAGATGACGATCTTCGGAAGTGCGGCCTGCGTCTCCTTTCCGATCAGTACGTACGACTGCCCGGAGAGCCTGGGATGGGTGGCTTTGGGTACCGCAACGTACGTCCCCTCCGGTTCTTGGGGCCTGTTGAACATCACGTTCACCCCCTCCTTCGATGTGGCCACCATCATGTTGGGCTCACCATGCGTGCTTCCACCTGATTACGTCCAACAGGGCGTGTACATTCCGTACATCTTGATTGACAACCTGCTGTTGGCGGAGGACATCCCCTACGACGCCACGATCAATGCCCTGGGCGGTTGGTGTACCAATGATCTGGTGTTGCAGGCGGTGCCCGATTCTCTCACCGGCGACTACCAATGGTACCAGGAAGGCGTTGCGCTTTTGGGCCAGACGAACCTGACGCTGCCGGTATCTGCCAATGGTTTACCGCCTGCCACTTACCAGTTCCGCTACCAGATCAACGATTCGATCTGCGTGACCGTGCCGTTCGACGTGACGATACCGCCCACACCGGTGCCCACCTTCACCGTTTCGGACCCGATCGGTTGCGCGCCGCACACCACCACCTTCACGAATACAACCGCTGGCGTAACCATCGCCTCATGCACCTGGGACTATGGCGATGGGACAACGGGGACCAATTGCGCATCCACCGTCACCTACAACACGCCCGGCATCTACGATGTGTCCTTGACGGTGACCAGCGATGAAGGGTGCATAGGCACCGCAACGGTTGTGGCCGCAGTGCAAGTCGTGGCCCCGCCGATGGCCGCGTTCGCGCCCGATGTCATCCAGGGCTGCCAACCGCTCACGGTCGCGTTCACCAATACGTCCTCCGGCGGCTGGACCGATTGCGCATGGGACTTCGGCGATGGGAGCACCGCTGCGGTTTGCGATCCCACTTACACGTATTCGGCAGTGGGCGTGTACTCGGTGGAGCTGAACATCAGCACCGGCGGCGTCTGCGGCAACGACACGGTGATGAACGCCTTGATCGATGTGTGGCCGAGCCCGGTGCTCGTGCCCACGGTTGATGATGACGCCGGCTGCCGACCGCACACGGTCGCCTTCGACCAGGACATCGCCAGCGGATTCGTACAGGACTGCTTCTGGGATTTCGGCAACGGCGCCACCAGCACCGATTGCTACACGGGAACAACCTATGCCAATGCCGGCAGCTACACCGTCTTGCTCAGTGCCACGTCGATCAACGGCTGCACTTCGGACACGGTGCTCACGGATTGGATCACTGTGTACGCGCTGCCCCAGCCCAATATCGCGGCCGACGATCAGGCAGGCTGCCCCCCTTTCACGGTCACGTTCACGAATACAACGCCTCCCGGCCAGAGCGCGAGCTGCCTCTGGGATTTCGGCGATGGCGGATCTTCTGCGAATTGCAACCCGGTGTACACCTACACGCAATCGGGTGAGTATGCGGTGGGCCTCACCATCACATCCCCCGAAGGCTGCGTTGCCGACATGCTCTTCGACCCTTACATCACCGTGCATGAACTGCCCGTGGCCTCCTTCACCGTGGATGACCCCAGCCAATGCCGCTACTTCGCGTTCAGCTTAACCAATACCTCCACCGGTGGCGTAAGCTGCGCATGGGACCTGGGCGATGGCACCACGAGCACCGCATGCGATCCCGTTCACACGTACGCAAGCGCGGGCGTTTACGATGTGTCGCTCACCGTGACCTCTGCTGAAGGATGCACGGACGACACGCTCATGCTGGCCTTCCTCGATGCCGTTGCCGAGCCTGTGCCGCTGATCGGTTCCGATACCACGCAGGGCTGCGAGCCGCTGGCGATCCAGTTCTTCAACCTGACCGACCCTGCTGACGTGGCCAGTTGCGCGTGGATCTTCAGCGACGGCGGAAACAGCTCGGACTGCGACCCCGTGTACATCTTCAACCAGCATGGCACCTACAGCGTGGGGCTGACCATCACTGCGCCCTCGGGCTGCGTAAGCGATACGCTGCTGATCGACTATATCACCGTGTGGGACCTGCCTGATCCTGATCTACTGGCCAGCCCGCGCATCGGCTGCCCGCCCTTGCTCGTTGACTTCACGAACGCGACGCCCGCAGGACAGACCGCTATGCTCTCCTGGGACTTCGGCGATGGCACCCTTTCGAGCGATAACGATCCGAGCCACCTTTACCTGAACAGCGGGATCTACGACGTGAGCCTGCACGTGGTGTCGCCCTTGGGCTGCGAAGCCGACTCGCTGTTCGCTGATCACATCACCGTATGGCCGAAGCCCGATGCCGATTTCACTTACACGACCGATGGCGGCGACATCTTCTGGCCGCACTACGATTTCTTCGATGCCAGTTCGGCGGATGCCGTGCAATGGTGGTGGTGGTTCGGCGAGGATGGACAGTTGGGCACCGATTCCGTGCAGAATCCCTCGTTCATCTTCCCAGAAGAGGTGCCAGGCACCTATCCCGTCATGCTCGTGGTGGCCGATACGAACCTGTGCATGGATACGACCTTGCGCATGATCACCATACACGATGTGGTGACCCTGTACGTTCCCAACAGCTTCACCCCGAATGCGGATGACATCAACGATGTGTTCCTGCCGATCCTTCGCGGCCCAGCGCCCTTGCGCTATGAGCTGCGCATCTACGACCGCTGGGGCCTGATGCAATTCAACAGCACCGACCCGGCAATGGGCTGGGATGGACAACTGGCTGGCGCACCGGCCAAGCAGGATGTGTACGTGTGGCAGCTTGAAGTCTTCGTGGTGGGCAGCGCCGAAAGCGGCAAACGCATCGGGCATGTGACCTTGCTGCGCTGAGGAAATGAGAAAGGACCGCTTTCGCGATCCCTTCCAGAGCCTCCTGTCAGATTTGAACTGACGACCTGCTCATTACGAATGAGCTGCTCTACCGCTGAGCTAAGGAGGCCTTTCCGCTGCTGTGCCTTCGGATGGCCCAAGGCGACAACAGCGGGCGGCAAATGTATCGGAAGCAACCTATCCGATCACTGCTTCACGAAGCGGCCGAACGGCGCGCCATCGATGCGCACCGAATAAAGTCCGCTGGCCAGGTGCGAAACATCGATCCGCTGCGCAATTCCCAAGGTGCATCGCTGGGCCAGGATCAAGCGGCCGGTGGCATCGGCAATCGCGAGCACCCCGCGCTCCCCTGCGCCATTCACTCGCAAGACCACCGCATCGCTGACCGGATTGGGGTAGATCTCGAGGCTTTGCTGTTCGTTGCTCCCAACACCCGCGCTCAAGCGCACATCCAAGGCCATCTTGCCGCAGGAGACACCGATGGCCGTGCTGGCCAGGATAACACCGTCATAGGTTGTGGTACACAGCGTTCCCGTGCTCGTGAAGTCGGTGGTGCTCACGTACATCACGCTGTTGATGGGATCGCCCAGCACGCCGTATGCGCTAAGGCCATTGTTCAGGGTATCCAGCACCTGTCCACTTTGAAGATCGTACCGCGCCAGGGCGTTCACAGCGTATTCCATGTAGTACACCTTGCCATCGGCTGCCGTGGAAGTGCCGCAACCCGATGTGAACGCCACATTGGTGGTGCCTACCAGCGATGCGGATGCAGGATCGATACGGCTGATGCTGCTGCCTGTGTAATCCTTGTTGTTGAATGCGTACACGCTGCCGTCCCATACCATGAGGTGCTCGGGATTGTAACCATCAGGGCCGAGGTCCACTGATGATTCGAACTCCTGCGACTGTAGATCGACTATGCCTACGAGATTGGTGTAATTGGGCCAGTTGAAGCCATCGTTCATGCTCACGTAGGCCTTGTCTCCGAGCACCTCGACCGCTTCGCAGGTGTAAGGCATGCCATCGCTCGGCTCGATCGCGTAGAGCAGGTCGAAGGTGTTCTTGTCGCGCACCTCGAAATAGTGGGAAAGCCCGCCGGCTTCTCCTCGAGTGATGAGGACCTGATCGTTCCACAGGGCGAGCCGGCGGATGCCATGCACGACTTCCTGGTCCAGCAGGGCGAAGGTGTTGGCATCGTATTTCAACAGGAAACTATCGGCGCTCACATAGATGAGCTCGTTCTCCACCTTCACATCGTTGCCGAAACGCGCGTAAGGGACGGCGACCATCTCGGTATAGGATCCCGAGGATGGATCGAAACTGCCCAGTGTGACGGGTACCACCTGTACGCCATTGGCGTAATCGTAGCGCCCCTCACTGAGGACGACCACCTGATGCACTTCGGTCTGGGCCAGGAGGCCGATGGCCGCTGCCAGAGCGGGAAGAGAAAGTATCGAACGGTACATGTTGCTGGGTTTTGCTTGCCGCGTTCACCGCGCGGCGTTCATGATGTGAAACCCCAGGAACGGAATGGACGCCTACCGCAAGCGCCCGCGCCATTGCCCGTGGCCGGATCTACAGTGCGTGCTGGCAGGTCTTCTGGCTCACCGCCCTTGCCCGTCGCGCCTTCCCCTTTCGAGTGGCATTGCAACAGGCGTCAGCGGTTCACAGCTGCGGGAACAGCTCCCGGTTCACACGGGATTCCCTTTTCATCCCGACCGAGGTCGGGAACCACTACGCGGGGCCGAATGTAGGAGCTAGTCCCCTCCGAAGCGGAAGGCGAGCGAGAGTTGCGCGACCACACCGGCCGTGCGCAACGTACCTCCGTAGAAATCAGTGATGCTCGCATCATTCACCTCGATCGCTCGGATCTCCATGTTCGTGGTCATGTAGCGCAGGTCGAAACCCAAGCCCACATGGTCGCCCAACGCGTATACGAAACCGGTACCGATGCCAAAGGCGGTACCCGACAATCTCGCGTCCACTACTTTCCCGGGCGTATCGTCCTGTATATGCAAACCAATGCCGCCCACCTGCAACGATGCCGTCCATGCCACGCGTTCACCGTTGATGAGGTAGAATTTGGGCTCGATGGCGAAATGGAAGAAGCCGTTGGTCTGGGTATCCGCATCTGCCGAATCGGGCAGGTAGCGGCCCGGCTCAAGCAGGAATCCCAAGGTGAATCGGTTCGCGAGCGCTGCGCCGATCTGGATCGGCAGGGAGGTAGTCCCCGCCCCGTCGGTGCTCGTCTCGGTGAAGGTCACCCCCAACAGGGTGATCTTCGCTTCCAGTTCGGTGGCGTGGACACCAGCGGCACCGCCGATGGAGAGATGGATCCTGCCCTTTTCGTTGTACTGGGCGAATGCGGCCGTGCTGGTGATGGCGAAGAGGCCGATGAGCAAACCGATGTACTTGTTCATGGTGCTGGGTTTTCCGGTGCGGACCAAAGATGGGAACAGGGACCGAACGCATGGCCTGGATCCCAATGATCCCATCAACAGGCGGGAGCCGATGTTTACAAACGATGCCGATCACTCTACATTCGGCCCGCTTCGCCAGGGGATCATGCCTTTGCGAGGGCGTGAACCAACAGCGGATGGAGAACAACAAGACTGGCGCCTCCTCTTCGGAAGAGGCCTCGCCGACAGAGCAGGGAGAGCAGGGCGAGCGGAACTACGCCGCTTACGCCAAAGGCGAGATCGGCTTCGACCCCACCAAGGAACTGAACCTGCCCGGCAGCTATGAGGAAGTAACTGCGCGCTTCAAGCGGCTGCAAGGCAATCGGGCCATGGAGGTGCTCAACTGAACCACGACCAAGCCACTGGAGACCCCGCCCACAAGCGGGGTCTTCGCATTTCTGACGAACGCTTGGAAATGCGGGAAGCAGAATCTAATTTCAGGGCGCTCCTCGCGCGCCGCCCGCTGCCCGGTGGTCGGCCTCCACGAGGGAAGGACCGAACCATCAACCAAACACCTTCCCCGTCATGAAAGTCTTCGATGCCAAGCACATCAAGAACATCGTACTCCTGGGCTCCCACGGATGCGGCAAGACCACGCTGGCCGAAACCATGCTCTTCGAAGCGGGTCTGATCCAACGCCGCGGCCGAGTCGAGGATAAGAACACTGTGAGCGACCACTCCGACCTGGAGCACGAGCGCGGCAGCAGCGTATACAGCACGGTACTGCACACCGAGTGGCGCAATTACAAGATCAACATCATAGACACCCCGGGCCTCGATGACCTCGTGGGCGAGACCATCCCTGCGCTTCGCGTAGCCGACACCTGTGTGCTCATGCTGAACGCGCACCACGGCGTGGAAGTGGGCACCGACCTCGTATGGGAGCACATGCAACGCTACGAGCGCCCGGTGATCATCGGTGTGAACCAATTGGATCACCCGAACGCCGACTTCGACCTGACCATCGCACAGGCGAAAGAGCATTTCGGCAGCGCCGTGACGGTGATGCAATACCCGGTGGAACAGGGCGACGGCTTCCATCGCATCATCGACCTGCTGAAGATGACGATGTACGTGTTCAAGGATGGCGGCGGAAAGCCGGAGAAGCAGCCGATCCCTCATACCGAGAAGGAACGTGCCGAAGTGCTGCACAAGGAACTGGTGGAGAAGGCCGCCGAGAACGACGAGACCCTCATGGAACACTACTTCGAGAAGAGCGAGCTGGACGAGGACGAGATGCGCATCGGCCTGAAGCAGGGCATGATGAAGCGCACCTGCTTCCCGGTATTCTGCCTGAGCGCCCTGCGCAACATGGGCAGCGGCCGGCTGATGGGCTTCATCGATAATGTGGCACCTGCGGCATTGGAAATGCCTGCCGAGGAACTGGTCGGCGGTGGCAAGCTCGAATGCGCTGCTGACGGACCGGCCGTGCTCTTCACCTTCAAGACCGTGATCGAACCCCGCGCAGGGCACATCACGCTCTTCAAGGTCATGAGCGGCGAAGTGAAGGAAGGCACGGACCTGTTGAACGATAACACCGGGACGACGGAACGCATCGGCCAACTCTTCATCATCGATGGTAAGGACCGCAAACCGGTGGAAAAGCTCGTGGCCGGCGATATCGGCGCCACCATCAAACTGAAGGACACTGCGACCGCGCACACCCTGCACGCTCCGGGCAAGAGGATCAAATTGCAGCCCATCGCCTTCCCCGAGCCGCGCCTGCGCCAGGTGATCAAGGCAACCGACAACAAATTGGAAGAGAAGCTGCATGCGGCGCTCCTGGAGATCCAGAAAGAGGACCCGACCATCGTGCTCACGTACAGCCGTGAGACCGCACAACAGCTTGTAGGCGCGCAGGGCGAACTGCACCTGAGCATCCTGAAGTGGAAGCTCAACCATCACTACAAGGTCGACTGCGCCTTCAGCAGCCCGCGCATACCATACCGCGAGACGATCCGCAAGAGCGCTGCGGCCAGTTACAGGCATAAGAAACAGACAGGAGGCAGCGGCCAGTTCGGCGAGGTACACCTGAAGATCGATCCCTGGTACGAGGGCATGCCCGAGCCGCACGGGCACAGCGTGCGTGGCAAAGAGGAGCACGACCTGCCAACCGGCGGCAAATTGGTCTTCTACAACTGCATCGTCGGCGGCGTCATCGACAACAAGTTCATGCCGAGCATCCTGAAAGGCGTGATGGAGAAGATGGACCGTGGCCCGCTCACCGGATCACCGGCGCGCGACATCCGTGTGGTGGTGTACGATGGCAAGATGCACCCGGTGGACAGCAACGACATCAGCTTCAAGATCGCCGGGCTGCAAGCCTTCCGCGAAGCGTTCAACAACGCCGATCCGCAACTGATGGAACCCATCCAGGAACTGGAAGTGCGCGTGCCTGCCGATCTCATGGGCGATGTGATGACCGACCTGCAAGGACGCCGCAGCATCGTGATGGGCGTGGACAGCAGCGGGCGATACCAGATCATCAAGACCCTGACCCCGCTCTCTGAACTGGACCGCTACAGCACAACGCTCCGCAGCCTCACGCAAGGACGCGGCACCTACAGCGAGAAGTTCCACGCGTACCAGCAAGTGCCCAGTGAATTGCAGCACAAGCTGGTGAGCAGCCACAAGGAGGAGGAAGTGGCGGCGTGACGTTAATCGTCCGACGGGCGCGCCCTGCGGGAAACCGTGGGGCGCGTACGTTTGGTAATTGAAAGACCGCTTCATGGACAAGCGGAACAATTGGTTCCTCAGTCCTTTCGCCGACCGAATCGGAGTGATCCCTGGAAAGGTCGATGCGGAACTTTTTGCTCTGATGTCCAAGCACGGCGTACCGCAGGGCCGAGAATCCATTGTTGATTGGGAACGCATTGAGCATCATACGTTCGAATTCGACTTTGTGGGAAGCGAGCAGCCGATAAATGAGGCTTTGAACGCCTCACGTATTATCACTTCACCCCGGATGATCGTGTTCTGTTCAATGAACAATCCGTTGATCGAACTGGCTGGCAGCGATTTCTGCAAACACTGGCACGACCTCTGGGCTGCTAGCGGCTACATGGAGCTTTTCGCCATTTCAAAGGATGGAAAGCTGATTATCGAAATGACCGAGCACCCACTTCTCTTTCATAGCAACTTCCCTATTCTCTAAACCACTCACCCCACCAGTGTTGGGTGGTATACCGCTCCTCCTTAGGCGCTCCGCCCCCGACCTTCGCGCCCGATGCGCGCCGCCTTGCTCTCTTTCCTCTTCGCACCCGCGCTCGTTCTCTCCCAGGACACCACGCTGTTGTGCAAGAACCTCACGGCCCTGCGTACAATGGAGCGCATCGCTGTGGACGGTGTTCTTGATGAAGCCATTTGGTCCACGGCACCGATCGGCAATGAGTTCGTGCAGAACGAGCCGCGCCCGAACGAACCCGCCCACTTCGATTCCAAGGTGAAAGTGGTGTACGATGATGGCGCACTCTACGTGGGTGCCGTGCTCTTCGATCCATTTCCCGACAGTGTGATGATGCGCCTGAGCGGCCGGGACCGGATCGGGATCACGGACTGGTTCGGGATCACCCTTGATCCGTACGAAAGCGGCAGGAACGGCTTCGAGTTCATCACCACTGCGGCGGGCGTGCAGTTGGATGCGATCGTGGCGAACGAAGAGGAGGACGAGAACTGGAACGCGGTGTGGCAGAGCGCTGCGCGCATTGTACCTGAAGGGTGGGCTGTTGAGATGCGCATCCCCTACTCCGCCTTCCGTTTCCCGAAGGCCGAGGAGCATGTTTGGAGCGTGCAGTTCCTTCGCTTGGTAGGCAGAACACGGGAGAAGAGCTTCTGGAACCCGATCGACCCGCTGAAGGAAGGCTGGCTACGACAGTGCGGCGTGCTCACCGGCGTACACGGCGTGAAGGCACCACTCCGCTTGATGCTCTATCCGTACGCTTCGGCCTACGCGCAGCATTTCCCGCAGAAAGATCCAGCGGTGAACGACTGGAACAGCACCTTCAACGGCGGCATGGACGTGAAGCTGGGCTTAAGCGATGCCTACACGCTGGACATGACCTTGATCCCCGACTTCGGGCAGGTGGTGAGCGACAACGTGGTGCTGAACCTCTCGCCCTTCGAGGTGCAGTACAACGAGAACCGCCAGTTCTTCACCGAAGGCACTGAGCTCTTCCAGCGCGGTGATATCTTCTATAGTCGCCGGATCGGTGGTGTGCCGCTGCTGCGCGATCAACTCTACGCCGATCTACAGCCCGGCGAATCAGTGACCGAGGACCCTGGCGTAAGCAAGCTCCTCAATGCCACCAAGATCAGTGGTCGTGGACGGAAGGGTCTCGGCATCGGTCTGCTCAATGCGGTGACACGCGCCACCTATGGCACCATCACCGACAGCTTGGGCAACACGCGCGAAGTGCTCACCGACCCGCTGACGAACTACAACGTGATCGTGGCCGACCAGCAACTGCCGAACAACGGCTACGTGAGCCTCATCAACACCAATGTCACCCGCGATGGCGGCACCTACGACGCGAACTGCTCTGCGCTGGATTTCCTGTTGAACAACAAGGCCCGCACGATCCAAGGCGGCGGTGACCTGCGCATATCGCAACAGTACGGCCCTGGCTTTCACCACGATCCAGGCTATTCCTGCACGGCGGGGATCGAAAAGACCGGAGGATCGCTCACCTATGGCGCGGAATACAACGCGGTATCGCCCGACTTCGACCCGAACGACCTCGGCTTCTGGCAGTACACCAACTTCCACGGCGTTGAATGGGGACTGAACTACACCGAGTACAAGCCCCGATCGCCCTGGCAACGCTGGGGCATGACCTTCGCTGGAGAGTACCTGCGCGCCCTGCAACCCGACCACTTCTTCAACTTCGCATTGGAGCTGAACACCTTCAGGGTGCTCAAGGGATTCAACGCCTTCGGGGGCAGCGTGCGCGCCGAGCCGGTGCTCACCTACGACCCCTTCGAAGCGCGCGTGCCTGGCCGCCTGTACGAGTTCCCGACGAACATCCAGTACGTAGCGTGGATCAGCACCAACTACAACAAACCGTACGCGGTGGACCTGCGTTGCGGATATCGACGATTCTACGAACGCGACCGCAAGAACCTCTGGGCCAACCTGGAGCAGCGCTTCCGTCCGAACGACCGGCTCTTCTTCATCCTCAGCAGCGAGCACGAGTTCAAGGATGAGGATGTGGGCTGGGTGGCCTTCCGCAACGACGACATCATCCTCGGTCGGCGCGACCAATGGACCACCGAGCTGGGTCTCGAAGGCAGCTACACCTTCACCAACCGCATTTCGCTGAACGCCGATATCCGCCACTACTGGAGCCGCGCGCACTACGTAGACTACCACGAGCTCTTGGAGAACGGGAAGCTCGCGTTGACCGACTACACCGGCCTCAACGACGATGGATCATCCAAGCACGATGTGGACTTCGATGCGTTCACGCTCGATCTTTGGCTTCGGTGGAACTTCGCCCCGGGCAGCGAACTCACCCTCGGCTGGAAGGATAACATCTTCGCACGCGAGAACGTGGTGCGCCAGAACTACCTCGAGAACCTGAACAGCACATGGGCATCGCCGGGGATCAACAGCCTCTCGCTGAAAGTGCTGTACTTCGTGGATGCGGCGAGCCTCCTCCGCAAGAAGCGACCCTGATGCGTCTTTTGCCGATCCTTGCGTTCCTCGTGCTATCGGGTTCCTCCTGCAACCTGGCGCGACAGCACGGCCGCGCCTGCGACAAACGCCTCCTGCGGAACGACTACACCACGCGCACGATCGCAGCTCCGGACGGTCCGCACTTCACGTGGCAACGCGACACCGGCAAACCCAAGCTTCTTCTTCTCCACGGTTACACCGGCACCGGCGCACTGCAATGGAGCAGGACCGCCAAGCTGCTGCGCAAGGACTACGACTGCATCATGCCCGACCTGCTCAGTCACGGCCGAAGCGCGAAATGGGATACCTCCCATGCCGCACGCAGCATCGATGACCAAGTGGCGCATGTGGTGCTGCTGCTCGACAGTCTCGGCGTGAAGGAGCCGATACCCGTGGTGGGCAACAGCTACGGCGGTGGGGTGGCCGCGCGCCTTGCGGAGTTGCATCCCGCTCGGATCAGCAGGTTGGTGATCTACGACGGACTCGTGAGCGATTATACGCAGGCCATGGCCGATAGCATCGCGCAAGCCAACGGCGCACCGGGCATGCTGGCCGTGATGCGGACTCCGACGCCTGCCGATCTCCGCTTCGGCATCCGGCTCTCGCTGTACAAGGACCCGCCCATGCCCGGTTTCATCCTCAAGCAGATCTACCGCGAATTCGCCGAACCGTATCGCGCCGCGCAGATCACGCTCATCAAGGACCTGATGGCGCATGAAGAGACTTTCGCCTACAAATCCTACGACTGGAAGATGCCCGTGTACTTGATCTGGGGCGAACGCGATGAACTGATCCCCAATGCCACGGGCCTGGCGGTGATGCAACGGAACAAGATCCCCGAAGACCACTGGACCGTGATACCACGGACAGGGCACGTGGCCAACGTGGAACGCCCGAAGGAATTCGTGCGTGTGCTCAAGGGCGTGCTGGCGAAGTGAAGCCTGCTCCTTCTTGCGGTTCCCGGATACGCCGCAAGGACCTTGATGCGTTCTTGTTGCATGAAACGCTTCATGCTTGTACTGGCGATTATGGTCACCCTGGCGGCGTGCGCTTCCTCCAGTGGCAGCGTACGCAAGTGCAATGGGCAGCGCGGCACGCGAGTGCCCATGGGCGTGCTCTGAAGGAATGAACGGACTATTGCTTCACGACGCGCGCAAACGAACTGCTTCCTCCCTGCGCCACGCGCAAGCCATACACGCCGGGCGCCCACGAGCCGGTGCTCAAGACAGCGTTGCCATTGCTCACCATCTCTTGTACCACGCACCGCCCGGCCACATCCAGCACGGTGATCTGCGCCATCCCGGAACTCGGGAGCATCACGTGTACCTGGTCCGTCGTCGGTACGGGCCACACGAGCAAGCCATCGTCCGATGCTTCCGGCACGGCCACCACGCCGAGCGCTTCGCACACCGCGCGGTAAGCGTTCACCTTGCCCTTGCCCCACCGGGTGCTTCCTGCTGTGGGTATCACGCCGGTTTGCGCATCGGTGCGTGCCGTGGCCTTGATCAGGTCCTTCACCTCGGCCGCGGTAAGCGTCGGGTCCGCCTCGAGGATCAGTGCGACAATCCCCGTGAGCGCAGGCGATGACATGCTGGTGCCGGAGAAGCTCGCGAACGGATAGTCGCGCCCTTGGAAGGGCACGATCAGCACAGGTGTGTAATTATTGTCCGTGAACGAGCTGATACTGCTGACCACACCGAGCCCTGGTGCTGTGATATCGGGCTTCATGCGTTCGTCCATCGTAGGGCCGAAAGAGCTGAAACCAGCGATCGCCCCTCCCACCTCCGCCCCATTCGATAGGAAGAACTCAGCGCTGTATGCCGCCACAGTGATCAGGCTCTCCGTGCAAGCCGGTTCGCTGATGCCGTAGTTGTGGTCGCCGTTCACCAGTCCACCGCTTCCGCCCTGGAAGGCCATGCCCCAGTTGCCCACATCGTTGCTCAGTTCAGTCACGTTCCAGCAATGCACACGGCCATCGGCTGCGGTCACTTGCAGCACGATGCGCCAGAACACGCTGGTGTTCTTCACCCGCAGGCGCATGTGCGGGCGGCCGTTCAAAGGGTGCGCGGCATCGGTCGTCAGGTTGAAGAAGACGGTGTCGGTGCCTATGATGAGCATCGAATCGAGGTAGGCGGCTTGGGTCGCCGTGCCGTACCAAGGCGTCTCGGCGGCCACAACGTTCAGGTTGTCCACCACGCGGAAGCCCGCCTTGAAGCTCTGTGCCTCTTCCCCCCACATCGTGAGGCTCTGCCCCCACATCTTCGGGTGCGCACTGTAGGGGTAGAATTCCACGCGTGATCGCAGCGTGTCGCCGTTGAAGTCGCGCCGCAGATGGAAGTTGACGTCGCCGTTGTTGCCACCGGAGTTGCAGAAGACCACGCCCTCGGCGCTGAGCTGATCGATGGCCTGGCTGATGAGCGAGTTGCCATCGAGCGTGCCCATGTAATAGAGGCCCCAGCTGTTGTTCACCACCAATCGCTTCTGGTCCAGGTCGGCCACGCTCTTCATCCATGCATAGCCGTCGATCACCGCCGCTGCATCAACCAGCATGGTGCAGAAGAGGAATTGCGCGTCGAAGGCCATGCCTCGGTAATTGGTGCCTGCACCGCTGCCACCGGCTATACCTGCCACATGCGAGCCATGCGTCGCGTAGCTGTACACATTGGCCGTGTCGGCTTCGGCGGTCATCAGTGCTGCGGGCGTCGTCAATTCCGTTCCGTAGCCGTAGGCCGCGGGAGCCGGACCCGCCTGGCGCCACATGTCCCATGCAGCGCGCACGCGCGAGGTGGTCAGTGCGGTGTCGTAGAACATCGGATGCGTATAGTCGAATCCCCAGTCCATGATCCCGATGAGCACATCGCGGCCCGTGTAGGATTGCGGAAGGTTGATGCCGTGCACCACGCTATCGACACGTGTGGCCCGCACCACGCGATCGAGATCGGGCCTGGCAAGGCCCGCCATCTCGGCGTACAGCAGGCCCGATATGCCATGCACCGCTTCCAGATCGTATGCATCCACACGGAAGGACAGCACATCGCCCACGCGCGCACCGATGCGCACCGCCGGACCGACGGCTCCTGCATCGAACGCGTTCGCCACTTTCCCGAGGAATCCGACCATGCAGCGACCGTTGATCAGCGCAACAGGGAAATCGCCCTGTGCAGCTGCTACAAGCTTTCGTGCGTCATTCGTGCGACCAGCCAGTTCGCTCAATGCATGCATATCGGCGACGCTCGTGGCTGGCATGACCACCTGAGCGGCGAGGTTGAGCGAAAGAAGGAGAAGAGCAGGCGCGAGGAATCGGGTCATGACCGTGGGCTTGGCCCATCGAAGTAACGGCTTCGCGGTCTCACTCAGGCAATACGCCCAGGCGCCTGAGCACCTCGATGGCGATCCCCCTGCGTGCTGCGGGGAATGTCTCCGACAGGGTATCGGCAGTTTGGATCCTGTTGGCGAACACGAAGGGTCCGCTGCCATCGGCCTTGTCCACCCACCCCACGAACCAGCCGATGCTGCCCGAGGAGCCCATGGCCCAGCCCGTCTTGCCATGTAGTCGGTAGCCCAGGGTGTCCTGCTGCAAGGCGATCGACCGCACGATATCCATGCTGCGCGTTGAGAAGGGAAGCTCATTGCGGTGCAGCCGTTCAAGGAAAACGACTTGCTGTCGCGGTGTGATGCGCAGATTCCCCCTGACCCAGCACTGATCGAAGCCGCCCGAGGTGTCGGCGTTGCCGTATCCCACGGCATCGAGCCAATGCTTCAGTGTCGCGGGCCCGGCCTTTCGCGCTATGTCGCGATGCACCCAGTAGGCGCTCTGCTCCACCGATTCGCGCAGGGTCATCCCCTTGTTCACCTGCGGTCGGCCGTAGTCCGTGCCGTCCCACATGAAGAAGGCATCGGCATCCGTTGCCACTCCGCTCTCCAACGCATACAAACTGCTGAAGAGCTTGAAGGTGCTGGCCGGAAGGCTGGGCACATCGGCCTGTGCGCTGTCGATGAAGGTCCAGTGGTCCGTGCCCACATCATGCAGGATGAAGGAACCGGTGACCGCAGCGGAATCATACAGATGATGGACATCATCACGGTGCTCGTACGTGGTGGTCGTTCGATTATCGGGCGATCGATCCGCGTTGTTGCACGCGAACAATGCAAGGGGAAGGAGATGGTAGGCTCGCATGGGCTATGCGTTCAATCGGCGCAGCACCTTCTCGATGCGTTTGCGCTTGGGTGGTTGTGGGACATCAACAAGACGCTTCTCCAGGATGAGACCCTCGTGACCTTCGCATGCGGGCATGCTCCGATGGTAGCGTTGAGTTCGGCGTACATGGGCAACTGGTTGATCGGGCAGGTGCGCAATTGCTCGTGCAGCAAGGGCATCACCTTGGCCGTGTACCTCTTGTCCGCTGCCAGCTTCACCAGCGCCTTCACGGCATGATCGCGGGTGATCACCGTTCCCTTGTCCACGGCCGCCATGATCTTCGGCAAGGCCGCAACGACTTCCTTCGGCTTCACGCCCGCGATGGCGTCCACGGCACACGACTTGTCCCGCCCCAGCGGGATGGCACCCCAGACCATACGGTTGTTCCTGCTCGACAATAGGTCCACGAAGACAGCGAGATGCGCAGCGATCATTTGCGGCCTGCGATACCCTACCTCGTAGAGCGCCTTGATGGCATCGCTGCGCAGGGCCCTGTCCCTGCCGCCGAGAACTTCGACCAATTGCGCCACGGCTTTCCCGTCACCCTTCTTCACGATGGTCTCGGCCAGCGCAATGTTCGGTTGCTCATCGTCGCGGCCAAGGGAGGTGGCGAGGAGGGCGGTGGCGGGCATGTGTCCGATCCCATCGGGCCGCCGAAGCTAGGAGCCGGCGTTACACATTGAACAGGAAGTGCATCACATCCCCGTCCTTCACCACGTACTCCTTCCCTTCCGTACGCAATTTGCCTGCGGTGCGGCATGCGGCTTCGCTGCCGAGCGTTACGAAGTCGTTGTACGCCATTACCTCCGCGCGGATGTAGCCTTTCTCGAAATCGCTGTGAATGACACCCGCGGCTTGAGGGCCGGTATCGCCTTGGTGGATCGTCCATGCGCGCACCTCCTGCACACCAGCGGTGAAGTAGGTCTGCAGTTTCAGCAAGTGGTAGGCGGCGTGGATCAGCTTGTTCACACCGGGCTCTTCGAGGCCGATGTCCTTGAGGAACATCTCGCGCTCCTCGGCTGTATCCAGTCCAGTGATCTCCGCTTCGATGGCGGCGGTAACGAAGATGACCTCCGCGTTCTCGTTCGCCACCGCGGCCTTCACCTTCTCCACATAGGCATTGCCGGTGATGGCGCTCTTCTCGTCCACGTTGCACACGTACATCACGGGCTTCGTGGTAAGCAGTTGGAATTCGGCGATCAGCGCCGGATCGTCGTTCGCGTTGATGGCCGCGCGGGCGCTCATTCCCTTCAGCAGATGCTCGCGGATGCGTGTGAGCAGGTCGTAGCGCCTCTTCGCTTCCTTCTCTCCGATCTGCGCCTGCTTCTCCACCTTCTTCAGTCGCGCCTCAACGGTTTCGAGGTCCTTCAGTTGCAGTTCGATGTCGATCACCTCCTTGTCGCGCACCGGATCCACAGTGCCGTCCACATGCACCACATTGGGGTCATCGAAGCAGCGCAGCACGTGCAGGATGGCATCGCACTCGCGGATGTTGCCCAGGAACTGGTTGCCCAGGCCTTCGCCCTTGCTGGCGCCTTTCACCAGGCCGGCGATATCAACGATCTCCACCGTGGTGGGCACGATCCGTTGCGGCTTCACCAATTCGGCCAGCTTGTTCAGGCGTTCGTCCGGAACGGTGATGGTGCCCACGTTGGGCTCGATGGTGCAGAACGGGAAATTGGCCGCCTGCGCCTTGGCGTTGCTCAGGCAGTTGAACAAGGTGCTCTTGCCCACATTGGGCAGCCCGACGATTCCGCACTTCAATCCCATGGATGCCCCTTGCTGGTAAGGGCCGCGAATGTAGCTGCTGCGAGAAGGCAAGTGGGGAACGCTCGGCGGCGGAAACAAGAGCGGGAACCCGAAGGCTCCCGCTCCATGACGAACCGGTCCAAAACCAGAATGCACCGGATGCGCTTATGACAACGCTGAATGCGCCAAGCGTTGCCTCTGCCGCCAACGATACGGCCCCGATCGCCAGGAGCGCCTTGAACCGCAAGGGCTCTGGCACTTTTCAAAAGTTCTTCACACGCACCAAGCGCCCCGAAGGCCCCGGCTACTTTTGGCCAGCCCAAGCGCCATGCCCCTCACCTCCACCGTGGCCACTGCCTCCGAGACTTCCATCGCCGAGCTCCAACGCATCGCCAGCCAGGTGCGCCGCGACATCGTGCGGCAGGTGCATGGCTGCCAGAGCGGCCACCCCGGTGGATCGCTCGGCTGTGCCGACTTCTTCACCGCGCTCTACTTCAATGTGCTGCGCCATGATCCCAAGAACTGGGACATGGACGGCCGCGGACAGGACCTCTTCTTCCTGAGCAATGGCCACATCAGTCCGGTATGGTACAGCGTGCTTGCGCGCAGCGGCTATTTCCCGGTGAAGGAGCTCGCCACGTTCCGCAAGCTCAACAGCCGCTTGCAGGGCCACCCCACCACGCACGATGGACTGCCGGGCGTGCGCATGGCCAGCGGTTCGCTTGGGCAAGGCCTGAGCGTAGCCATCGGTGCGGCATTGGCCAAGAAGCTCAACGCCGATGACAAGCTGGTCTTCAGCCTGCACGGCGACGGCGAAATGCAAGAAGGCCAGATCTGGGAAGCCGCCATGTATGCTGCGGCGAACAAGGTGGACAACCTGATCAGCACGGTGGACTACAACGGCCGCCAGATCGATGGCGACGTGGATGATGTGCTGCCGCTCTGGGACCTGAAGGCGAAGTGGCTGGCCTTCGGCTGGGATGTGCTGGAGACCAACGGCAATGACATGGCAGCCCTGCTGGGCGCGCTGGCCGAGGCGAAACACCGCACAGGAAGAGGCAAGCCCGTGATGATCCTCATGCGCACCGAGATGGGACAAGGTGTCGATTTCATGATGAACAGCCACGCCTGGCATGGCATCGCGCCGAACGATGAGCAACTGGCCAAGGCACTATCGCAGTTGGAAGAGACGTTGGGCGATTACTGAGCGATGAGCTTACGGCGCCCACAGCGTGGCACGCTTCTTACCCATCGCAACGGTCCATTGATCAGGATGGAACCCATGCGACCCCGGATCCCCTCGCTCGCGCAATCGTTCCTCTTCGCTGCATTGGCCTTGAGCGGTGTGCTGGTAATGCGCCCCCTTGCAGCGAGCGCGCAGGAAGCCGCGCAGAAGCCCCCGCTCACGCGCATGCTCTTCGTCTTCGACGCCAGCAACAGCATGAACGCGTTCTGGGGCAACCAGCCCAAGATCAACACCGCGCGCGAGCTGCTGCTGAAATCGTTGAAGCAGCTGGAAGGACAGCCGGACTTGGAACTCGCCCTGCGCCTCTACGGCCACCAGACCGCGATACACCCAGGCAAGCAGGATTGCGACGATACCAAGCTCGAAGTGCCCTTCAGCGGAAGCAGCATTGAACCCATGCGGCAGAAGCTGCTGGCCACACGCTGCCTGGGCACCACGCCCATCGCACGGTCGTTGGAGAAGGCGGCCGGCGATTTCCCGCCGACCACCTTCAACGATACCCGCAAGGTGCGCAACGTCATCATCCTCATCACCGACGGCATCGAAGCGTGCGATGAGGACCCGTGCGCGGTGAGCCGCGCCTTGCAAGCGAAAGGCATCGTGCTGAAGCCCTTCGTCATCGGCGTGGGCCTCACCGAGAACGACCGCTACTCCTTGCAGTGCGTGGGCAACTACTTCGATGCGAGCACGCCCGAGCTCTTCGAGCATGTGCTGAAAGTGGTGGTGACGCAGGCGCTCAACAGCACCACGGCGCAGATCAGCCTGATGACCACCGACGCCAAGCCCACCGAGACCGACGTGGCCGTTACGCTATACGACCAGAAGACCGGCCAAGTGCGTTACCACCTGGAGCACACAATGAACCAGCACGGCACGCCGGACACGTTGAGCCTCGATCCCATCTTCACCTATCGTGTGGTGGCGCACACCGTTCCGCCCAGCGTGCGCGAGAACGTGGCGGTGAAGCCCGGCGTGCATACCAACATCGCCGTGGATGCCGGCATGGGCAGCTTGAGCGTGAAGATGGGCACCGGACCGCCCGATGCGGGCACCGTATCATGCATCGTGCGGCGCAGCGGCGAAATGAACACCCTGCTTGCACAGGACATGGGCACCACGCAGCGCTATCGCGTAGGCACCTATGACTTGGAAGTGCTCACGCTGCCGCGCACGCTCATCCCCAACGTGCGCGTGGAGCAGGGCAGGAACACCGACATCGTAGTGCCGCGCCCGGGCGTGCTCAACGTGCTGCCTTCGGTACCGGGGCCCGGCGCGATCTTCTTGAAACAGGGCGATGAACTGGTGTGGGTGGCCGATCTGGACCCCGGCGCCGCGCGCGGCCAATACCGCCTGCAGCCCGGCAGCTATCAAGTGATCTATCGCAGCCAGTACGCGCGCGAGATCGAGTACGGCATCACCAAGGACGTGGCCGTGGAAAGCGGCCGCGCCGTCACCCTCAACTTCTGAACATACATGAGCGCCTATCCCATCCTCGACCAGAAGGACACCCGCAGCGGCTTCGGCGCCGGACTGCTGGAACTCGGCCGCAACAACCCGAACGTCGTGGGCCTCTGCGCCGACCTCACTGGATCGTTGAAGATGGACGCCTTCCAGAAGGAGTTCCCCGAACGCTTCTTCCAGGTGGGCATCGCCGAGGCGAACATGATGGGCATCGCGGCGGGCCTCACTATCGGCGGCAAGATCCCCTTCACGGGCACCTTCGCCAATTTCAGCACGGGCCGCGTGTACGACCAGATCCGCCAGAGCATCGCCTACGCGGGCAAGAACGTGAAGATCTGCGCCAGCCACGCGGGCCTCACCCTCGGCGAGGACGGCGCCACGCACCAGATCCTGGAGGACATCGGCCTCATGCGCATGCTGCCCGGCATGACGGTGATCGTGCCCTGCGACTACAACCAGACGCGGCAGGCCACCATCGCCATCGCCGCGCATGAAGGTCCCGTGTACCTGCGCTTCGGACGACCGAAGTGGCCCGTGTTCATCCCGAACGAAATGAAGTTCCAGATCGGCAAAGCGCAGCGCCTGATCGAAGGCAGCGACGTAAGCATCTTCGCCTGCGGGCACCTGGTATGGCGTGCCTTGATAGCCGCAAAGGAATTGCAGAAGGAAGGCGTGAACGCCGAGGTCATCAACGTCCACACGATCAAACCACTGGATGCCGATGCCGTCCTAGCCTCCGTCAGCAAGACGGAATGCGTGGTATCCTGCGAGGAGCACAACCGGTACGGCGGCTTGGGCGATACCATCGCGCAGTTGCTGGCCACGCGCCTACCGACCCCGCAGGAATACGTGGCCGTGAACGACAGCTTCGGCGAGAGCGGCACGCCGGACCAGTTGCTGAAGAAGTACGGACTGGACGTGCCGGATATCGTGGCTGCCGCGCACCGCGCCATCCAGCGCAAATAGCCAACACCCTGTCGGTCTTCGCATGAGCGAGTTGTCCGACCACGAGCTCCTCGCGCTCTTCCGCAAGGAAGAGAGCCGCCACTATGCCTTCAACCTCCTTGTGCGCCAGTACCAGCGCAGGTTGTACAGCTTCATCCGCCGCATGATCACCGACCATGACGAGGCGCAGGACGTGCTCCAGAACACCTTCATCAAAGCGTGGAACGGACTGGACAGGTTCCGCGAGGACAGCAAGCTCTACAGCTGGCTTCACCGGATCGCGCACAACGAATGCCTCAATCACCTGCGCAGCCTGAAGCGCAGCCTTTTCACCAGCGACCAGGCCGTGGTGGAGCGCTTGACCACCACATTGGACAGCAGCGAGCACTTCAGTGGCGACCTCATCCAGAAGAAGCTGCAACGGGCCATGATGAAATTGCCCGACAAGCAGCGCGCGGTGTTCACCATGAAGTACTTCGAGGAGCTGAAGTACGAGGAGATCAGCGCCATCACCGGCACCAGCGTGGGCGCGCTCAAGAGCAGCTACCACATCGCTGTTAAGAAGATCGAAAGCTGGGTGACCACCGATCAAACCAAGTAGCCACCGGCCCATCATAGTCCCGAACGCCATGGAAGCCCGCGATACGCACGACGAACTGAAGGATGCCCCCTTCCTTCGCTCCCTCCCGAAGGTGGACCCCTTCGTGGCGCCCGATGGCTTCTTCGATCGCTTCCCCAGCACCGTGCAGGCTCGCATCGCTATGCGCCCTAGCGCGATGGTGGTGCTGCGCGAATGGATGGCCCGCAGCACGGTGGCCGCGCGCTTCGCAGGCATCGCTGCAGTGGTAGCGGTGATCGTCACGGCCTTCTACTTCACCCTTCGCCAGGGTCCGACGAGCGAGAGCACCGTAGTGGCAGAGCTCGCGATCGCACCCACCGAGATCGACCTGGATGCGATGGACGAGAGCGACTTGTACGTGCTGCTCGACGAAGCGCCCGAGCCCTTTTCGCAAGCCGTTGATGGCCTCAGCCATGAAGAACTCGCCGCTTATCTGGAGCACGAAGAACTGCCCTTGGACCTCCTGATCGAACAACTATGAGAACGCTCACCCGCATCGCCACCTTCTTGTTCCTTGCCTTCTTCGCGTGCATCGCGAATGCACAGGAAGACGACATGCCCGGCCTTGCGCCCGAACGCATGCAGGAGATCAAGGCGCAGAAATCCGCTTACATCACCACCAAGCTCGGGCTCACCAGCGATGAGGCCCAGCGCTTCTGGCCCGTGTACAACGAGTACGACGAAGCGCGCGAGAAGCAGCGCAGGGAGATGCGCGAACTGCACAAGGGCGCACGCGATGGCGAGCTCGATGACGCCAAAGCGAAGGAAACGCTCAACAAAGGATTGGACATCCGCGCACGCGAACTGGAATTGGAGCGCACATACAATGATCGCTTCATCAAGAGCATCGGTGCGGTGAAGACGCTGCAACTGGTGAAGGCCGAGCGCGACTTCAACCGCGAGGTGCTTCGGCGCTTCCGCGAACGCATGGAAGAGCGGCGCGATGGCAGGCCCGGTCCACCGCCCGGCGGCAGGCGATAGCCGGAAGCCACCGACCTTTGAGGCCCTTCCACCGTGGAAGGGCCTCATGCCTCATACCTATCCGCTCGGCGAGCACCTCGCGCATACCGGTCCGCACCCGCTGGGCCTGGACATCGTGGATGCCGAAGGCTGCTGGCTTACGGACCGCAACGGGCAACGCTACCTCGACCTGGTGGCCGGCCTGGCGGTGAACAACACCGGGCACCGGCACCCGAAGGTGGTGGCGGCCATCAAGGCGCAATGCGATCGCTATCTGCACGTGATCCCCTTCGGCGAGTTCCGGCAGGAACCCCAGGTGCGCTTCGCCGAGAAGATCGCGTCGCTGCTTCCGGCTTCGCTCGGTTCGGTCTATTTCGTCAACAGCGGAACAGAAGCCATCGAAGGCGCGCTGAAACTGGCCAAGCGCGCCACCGGCCGCACGCACCTGGTGGGCTGCCGCAAGAGCTACCACGGCAGCACGCACGGCTCGCTGAGCCTTACGGACAACGAAACGAAGAAGTACCGCAACCGGCCGCTTCTGCCGGACGTGAGCCACATGCGCTTCAACAGCATCGAAGACCTGCACCTGATCACCGGGCGCACTGCTGCCGTGGTGGTGGAACCCATCCAGGGCGATGCGGGCGTGCGCCTGCCGGACGGCGCATGGATGGCCGCCCTGCGCAAGCGGTGCGATGAGACCGGTGCGCTGCTGATCTTCGATGAAGTGCAGACCGGATTCGGACGCACTGGAAAGCTCTTCGCCTTCGATCGCTTCGGCGTGGTGCCCGACATCCTGGTGCTGGGCAAGGCGCTTGGCGGAGGCCTGCCCATGGGCGCCTTCATCAGCTCGCACGAACGCATGCACCTGCTAACGCATGACCCCGTGCTGGGCCACATCACCACCTTCGGCGGGCACCCCCTGCCGTGCGTGGCCGGGCTGGCTGCGCTGGAAGTGCTGGTGGAAGAAAGGCTCGTGGAAAATGCCGTGATCATGGGTGAGTTCTTCAAGCAAAATCTCGTGCATGGTGCCATCGGGGAAGTGCGGGGCGAAGGGCTGATGCTGGCCGTGGACCTGTGCGATGCCAAGCGCGTGCAACGCATGGTGGAGGGCTGCCTGGCCAGGGGCGTGCTCGGCTTCTGGTTCCTCTCCTGCCCCACCGCCTTCCGCATAGCCCCGCCGCTGACCATCGGCGAAGCTGAAGTGCGGCAGGCCTGCGCTGCGATCCTGGCCGTGTTGGAAGAGAACCGATAGCGATCCTGCGCGCATTCTATACGACCCCGAAACAGGTGGTATCGGAACGGCGGCGCGCCGCTTCGCCCTAGGGCCAGCGGCTTTCGGGCACTCGCTTGGGAGCCGCCGCGCGAACACGGGAGAACAAGCCTTGGGCCCGGGTGTTTCTGCCAATAGCTCCCGCGCCTATCTTGCGGCCGCCTTGTTGAGAAACAACCCCACAGCAATCCCTCGGACAACGATGAAACGTTCGATACTCGCCTCCCTCTCCGTTCTCGCGCTCACCAGCCTCGTATCAGCCCAGCAGCCCACGCTCTGCGGCACCGACCAGGAGCGCGCCCGCTTGATCGCCCAGGACCCCACCTACCTGGAGCGCGAAGCCGCCTTCCAGCAGGAGTTGCGGGAGCTGATCATGGCCAGCCGTGCGCAACGCGACGACGACCAGGTATACCGCATCCCGGTGGTCTTCCATGTGCTGCATCTGCGTGGTCAGGAGAACATCACCAACGAGCAGATCTATGATGCGGTAAGCATCCTCAACCGCGACTACAACGCGGCCAATCCGGACAGCAGCCTCATCGTGCCTGCCTTCCAAGACCTCTTCACGGACATGGACATCGAGTTCCGTCTGGCCACCATCGACCCCATCGGGCATTGCACCAATGGCATCGTGCGCCACCAGTCGGTGGAAACCTTCCGTGGAGGCGAGACCAGCAAGCTCACCCCTTGGCCGCGCAACCGGTACCTGAATATCTGGGTTACCAAGCAGATCGGCAGCGGCGCAGCGGGCTATTTCACCTACGGTTCATGGAGCGTGCTGGATGGCATCATGATCCTGCAGGATTATGTAGGATCGATCGGAACCAGCGGCACTTTCGTATCACGCGCCCTTACGCACGAGGTGGGCCACTACCTGAGCCTGGCTCACGTATGGGGAACGAACAACGGCGTTCCTGAGAATGCGCCTCCCGGCCACATGCAGGAAGTTTGCGGAGATGATGGAGTGGACGATACTCCCCTTACTCGCGGGTGGAACTGCTGCCCTGGGTCGACATGCGGCTCGATCGCCCCAACAGCGAACGACGCGAATGACTGCGATTCCACGATCCTGGAGAACTTCCAGAACTACATGGAATACTCCTACTGCTCGCGCATGTTCACCGATGGCCAGCGCGAACGCGCCCGTTCCGCCCTGAATTCCCCCACCTACCAGCGTAATCTTCTTTGGACCTCGTACAATTTGGAGAGCACCGGAACCGCAGAAGGCTTCCAGCAGCTCTGCCCCCCCGAAGCCGATTTCTACGCGCAAGTGGGCACCAGCCCTGCCCAGCCCGCCATCCCCTTCCCCCCGATGTCGTGCGACAACACCACTGTGCGCTTCTATGACAACAGCGCCCGCGCCGATGTGGAGAGCTGGTCCTGGACCTTCCAGGACGGCAACCCTGCCACCAGCAGCGTGCGCAACCCCACGGTGCAGTTCACCGGCGGCGGCTGGAAGACCGTGAGCCTCACCGTGAGCAACGCTCAAGGCAGCAGCAGCAAGACCGATCCCTACGCCGTTTACATCGGCACCCCTGATGTGGCCGCCACGCCCTACTTCGAGAGCTTCGAGGACATGCAGGGCACCAACCTTTACCCCTACGTGGGCTTCAACTACGAGAACAACCATACCGCCTTCTTCCGGTTCACCGGCGGCGGCGCAACGGGCAATGCCTGCGTGATGCTCAACAGCGGCGACCGCAACCAATTGGACTTCATTGACCCTGACAACGCCGGTGATTACGACGACTTCGTGACGCCGCTCCTGAACCTCACCGGCGCCAGCAGTGGCACCTTCAGCTTCCGCTACGCATACAGCACCAACACCGCTGATATCGCCAACGTGACCGAGCGGCTCGAAGTGGAATCGAGCTTCGATTGCGGCAGGACCTGGCAGACCCGCGGTACCATCACGGGCACCGCACTCTTGACCAACGGAAACAACAACAGCCTGCCGCCTGCCGAGTGGAAGCTTAAGACCTACACCCTGCCCGGCTCGTTGTTGGCCAATGACGTGCGCTTCCGCTTCCGCTTCATCAGCTCGGCGTACTCGGGGCACTTCTTCATCGACGACATCTGGATCGGCGTGCCCGTGGGCATGCAGGACCTGATCAATGAAGGCTTCATCACCCTTTACCCCAACCCCACCACCGGCGCCTTCACCTTGCAGGTGATCGGCATGGAAAGCTCCAGCACCGAGGTGACCATCACCGACCTGCGCGGCGCGGTGGTGTACCAGGACAAGTTCCAGCCCAACGGCGGCGCCCCCATCGAGATCGATGGCCGCGGCATCGGGCTGGCCGAGGGCCTCTACATGGTGCGCGCCAGCAACAACACCGGCAGCAGCGTGCAGAAGCTGATGATCGGACGCTAGCAAGCAGAACGCGATGCAAAAGGGCCGCTCCATCCGGAGCGGCCCTTTTGCATCAGAGAAGGTGCGGGCGGATGGCTACTGATCCTCGTACAGGCGCAGGCGTTCGCGCAGGATGCGCACGTCCTCTTGCATGCGCTCCACACGTTCAAGCAGATGGCTCAGTGCTTCGATGCCTTCCAGGTTGATGTCCAGTTGGTAGTGCAAGCGCGCTAGTTGCTCCAAGCGGGGCAGGTGGTCGGGTGCTATGTATGGCACCTCGTCCTGGACAACCACTTCGATAAGACCACGTTCGTGCAGCGAATGCACGAAGGCGAGCTCCACTTCCTCGTGCTTGCAGAAGGTGGCGATGGAGACCAGTTGTTGCGTGTCCATGGCGGTCAGTGTCTCGTGGCTTTCAATTGTTCGAAGAGCGAACGCTGCTCATCGGTGAGCTGCGTGGGCAGTTTCACATTGTATGTCACGTACAGGTCGCCGAAAGCCCCCTCCTTCTTGTACACCGGGAACCCCTTGCCCTTCAACTTGACACGCTCTCCGTTCTGCGTTGACGGTGACACCTTGAGCTTCACTGTTCCATCAAGCGTTTCGAGCACTGCATCGCCACCGAGCACGGCGGTGTACAGGTCCACGTCCAAAGTGGTGTGCAGGTCCGCGCCGGTGCGCTTGAAACGCGGATGGTCCTTCACGATGAACGTAAGGTAGAGGTCGCCGTTGGGGCCGCCGTTCACACCGGGGCCGCCGTGATCGGCGATACGGATGGTCTGCCCGTTCTCTACGCCGGCTGGTACCGTTATGCGTATCGGCTTCCCGTTAACGGTGAGCGCCTGCTTGTGCGTAGTCGAAGCGCTTACCAGGTCCAGTTGCAATTCGCTATGGTAGTCCTGTCCACGGAATTTCGCCTGCCGGCCCCCACGACTTCCGAACATGGAACCGAAGAGGTCGGCGTAGTCCTCGTTGCCGGTACCGCCTTGGAACCCTTCGTATGGTGTACCACCACCAAAGCCGGCGCCGGGTGGCTGGCCATGCTGCCGCCGGGCCTGCTCGTATTGCTCGCCGTGCTTCCAGTGTTCGCCGTACTTATCGTATTTCGCGCGGCTCTCCGGGTCGCTCAGCACTTCATTGGCTTCGTTGATCTCCTGGAACTTCTTCTTCGCGCCGGCGTCGTTCGGGTTCAGGTCAGGGTGGTACTTCCGCGCCAGCTTGCGATAAGCAGCCTTGATGGCATCCGCAGTAGCGGTGCGTTCCACCCCCAGTACCTTGTAATGGTCCACGGCCATGGTGTGAATGTACCCGGAAGAAGGAACCGCCGCGCGTTCTCGATGCACCTGCACACCGACATTAGCACCCGCTTATGCCTACCTCGCCCTTCCCCGATCCCGATAAGCCACCGACCGATGAGGAATTGGCAGCAGTTATCGGCAAGGACTTCCGGATCGTCGCTGCGGCGATGGAACAGCTACGCAGTGATCACAAGTCGATCACGCACACATACAAGTTTAGCAAGATCTCTGGGTGGCACGTGACATACGACAAGGGCAGGCATCGTCTCTTCTACCTCTTTCCCCGGCACGACGACTTCCTGTTGAAGGTCGTGTTCAACGACGAGGGAATTGCATTGCTGGCAAAGGCCGAAGCCTGGACTGCAGTGAAGGAGAAGCTGCGATCCGCGAAGAAGTACGCTGAAGGTACCCTGCTGGAATTCGCCGTTGCGGAGATCACCTCGAGGCTGCTGGCCGAACTGCTGCGGATCAAGGTCGCTTCGATGTCGTAAGCAGGACAGGAGCCGGGCACCTGTGATCGACTGCTCCGTTGCACCTTTGTTACCGGCACCGTGGTCGATGACCGAATGCGCCCAGAGGTACGGCGCACCGCATGAGCACAATACTGCCAGCATCGCCATGACCATTCGAACGAAGATCACTTTGAAGGAATACACCAAGCTCCTGTTCCCGCTGATATACAGGAAGCCCATGATGATCGTGATCCTCTGCGCCGGCGTGGCGGTGCTGGGGTGGGTCGTGGGCTACGCGCTGGGACTTGAGTTCCTGCCGGAGCCGCAGATCTTCCAGTGCATCACCATGGCGCTCATCGTAGTGGTGCAGCCACTGATGATCTTCCTCACCATCCGCAGGACCTATATCTCCAGCAACCACCTGCTGGAGCCCTTGCTTATGGAATTCGACCAGGAGCGGATCCGCATGACCGGGGATTTCTTCTACATGGAAGTCATCTGGGCCAAGACCTTCAAGGTGGTGGAACTGCGCGATTGGTTCATGATCTACCAGAATACGATGTCCGCCGTCATCGCGCCCAAGCGGTCCTTTGCGCCGGGCGAGGTGGATGAGTTCAGGCGCATGCTCCGCAGCATCCCCGGCCTGGATCTTCACTTGGTGCCGTAGATCCACTCTCCCGCATCGGCTCTGCGACATTTCTTGCGGCGACCATTCATCCATCACAAGCGCTGAATCACAGTGGCTCCAAGAACCATCGCGGCAGAAAATGGGACCCTGATCCTGTACGATTGTGATTCACGCGCTTGCCTTGGGCAATGCATGACAGAGCAAAGCACACAAGCGTTCTTGTTCCTTGGCGCACCATATTGCTTTGGCCTTGGCCAATTGCAAGCACCGTTGACGGTGGCGCGGCGGTACGCGGCGGGCTGCGACACGCAGACGGTCGGCCAGGATCTGTTCATCATGCCAGCGCCCGAGTCGTGCCTGATATCGCTTCAGTGCAGTGCGCCGGCCAGGGTGCATATCCGGCAGGTAGGGTGCGAAGGCGTCCACGAGATAGCGGAAACGCTTGAGCGCGACGCGCGCCTTGTGCAACGCTTTCGCTTCACCGGCCCGCAGCTCTGCGATACGCCGTTGCAATCGCTCCCACCCTTGTGCCACCGCGCGTTTCAACGCCCGGCGGTACGCGGCGGGCGTTGTGCGCGGCCATGTCCGCGCAGCCAGCCTCACCAAGCCTTCTCGGTCCAGCCTCCCCAGTCGCTTGCGCATCGCTTCCGCTGCCGACAGTTCCTTGCGCAACGCCGCCCGCCCCAGTGCGTTCCTCAACGCCGCTGGCACCGGCAGCATGCCCACGGCCTTCCGGTACACGTGTGTTTCGCGTGCGGCACTAGTGTGGTGCAGTACGCCGCGCACCTGTTCGGTGGCACGGGCAATCATGCGATCACCCGGTACCAAGACCTTCAGCAGTTGCAGCAACGGTTGCAGGTGTCGCGCCGCCAGCCGTACTGCATGCACCTCAGTTCCGGTAGGCGCATGTATGCAACCCTCGTGGCAGAACAACAGATCCAGTACACGGCGTCGCAGGTGCATTCGCGTATGCGCGTTCATATCTGTGCGCTTGGCGGGGGTGAGCACCTTGGTGTCCATGCTGTTAAGTTAGCTGGTCCGGAATACCAGGATTGGCACGATCAATGGCCAAGCGAATACTGATCCCGGATACCGTGAAATCCTCCTCCACTTCGCGCCGTTCTCCGTTCGCCTTCAGCAGGGTCATACGTGCGGTTCCAGCATGCCGCAGCATGCGCGCGATCTACTCAGAAAAGTCCAGCGCTCCCTGTACCTGATCGATCCGCTCACCATTCAAGCGTCGTCCTGTCGCCGGGATAACCAAAGTTGCGGTTGCTCTGCTGGCCCTCCCCTAACGCGAAAGCCCCCCGTTTCCGGGGGGCTTTCGCATTCAGTATCGTGTTGCTCAGCGGGCCACTTGCACGCGCTGGGTCTTGGTCCAGGTGGCGGTGGTCAGTTGCACCATGTACTGGCCGCTTTGCAGGCTGGCCATGTCTATGGCGTTGGTGCTGCCGGCGGTTACCGAGAGGGGTTGCTCGATCACGGTGCGGCCGCTCATGTCCAGCACGCGCACCTTCACCTGGCCACTCACTTCGTTGCCCACGCTGATGTAGAGCACACCGTCGGTGGGGTTCGGGTAAGCCGAGAAGCCGTGTGCCGCGATCTCCTCGATGCCTACGGCGCCGCAGCCCACGTACCACTGCAGCTCGGCCGTGGCCTGTCCGTCCTCGCAGGATCCCGTGGCATCGCTCTGGATGCGCAGGGTGATGATGTTCTGCGGGTTCTGCGAGTTCACGGCGAAGCCGCTGAGGTTGCCGCCGTTGGTGCCCTGGTAGATCACGCTGCTGCCTTCATCGGGGCCGTTGTAGATCCAGATGCGGTCGCCACTGAGCATCTGGCCCTGGGCGAAGGCGATGGTGGTGGGCACGGGCTGCGCGCTCTGGTAGGTGTACCAGCGGTCCTCGTCGTTCTCGTAGCAGTAGCTGTAGTTGTCGAAGCCGCAGGACACGATGTGGCAGCTGTCGCTATCGAAGGTGAGCGAATCGCTGAGCCAAACGCAGCTAGGGCTGCTCTCATCCACGATGGTGTAGAGCGAGAGGGTATCCACGCTGTACGGACCGAAGTAGAGGATGCCGACGCCCGATGCGGTCTGGATCTCGCCGGTCTCGGTGTTGGTCACCGTAAGTCCGTCTGGGCTGGGCGCAGCGGTCACGATCACCTCGGTCTTGTACTCGCGGTGCAGGCAGTCGGCCACCAGATTGTAGCTGATGCCAGGAGCGCTGCAGCCCAGGCACTGCACTTTGAAGACCCAGGGGTCGTAACTGGTGTTGGGCTGTCCGTTGGTGTTGCACGCCACACTGCCGTCGGTGGTCAGCGTCATGTAGATGCTGCCGCTGGTGGTGGTCACATCCACGGTCTCGTAAGTCCAGGCTGCGCCGTTCACCGCGCTGCCCACCGGACCGAGGTTATTGGTGGCGGTGCCGTGGTTGAAGAGGATGGTGCCCGATGCATCGGGACCGTCGTAGATGATGAGGTCATCCCACGTGTTGCTCTCGATGGTTCCGATGTCGAAGTACAGGTGGATGGTTCCGTTGCCATCTGGCGTGGCGTAGGCCCATGCCGTGTTCTCCAGGTTGGTGTAGCAATAGGTCTGCTCCAAGGGAGTGGCGCCGCAGAGGATAATGGGGCAGAGCGGGTTCACAAGGGTGCCACTGTACACGTTGCACAGGCTGTTGGCATCGTTCTCCACGGTCAGTTGCACCTGCGTGCCCGAGACGAAGGGCCCGATCTGGTAGGTACCTGCACCCGTGACGGTGGTGGGCGGCAGGCCGGCCGAATTGGTGATCACGGGGTCGGGGTCGGTGCCCGCGTCGGTGATAGCCACATCCACGTAGTACTGGAAGTTATCGCAGTCCTGCACGATGGCGAAGGTGGCTGCTGGCGGCACGCAATCCAGGCAGGCGATCTGCCATTCGGTCTGCGCCCCAACGAAACCTTCGGCGCAGGAAGTGAAGGTATTGCTGAAGATGCGCACGCACAGGCGGTGATCCACGTTAGTGGTGTAGAAGAACTGGCCGGTCATGTCCAAGCCGAAGCCGCCACCGGCGAACAGGATGGGCGCGGTGATGTCGCCGCCATCATAGACGATGATCGAATCCTGGAACTCGTAATCGCCACTGACGAAGTAGATGCCCAGCGGGTAGGTACCGGTGCCCTGGTAGTACCAGCGCAGGTCCTGGCTGTTGGCGTAGCACGCGCTATCGTTCACCGTGGTGCCGTCGCAGTCGATCAGAAGCGGGCAGGTGCCGGTATCAGTCCAGTTGCCCAGGTTGATGTTGCACAAGCTGTTGCTCTCATGCGCCAGGGTAAGTGCTACGACCTCGCCGAAGTTGAAGGGGCCCAGGGTGGTAACGCCCGTGGCCAGGCCGGTAAGGGGCGTTTGGGGCGTGCCGTCGAGATCGTACTCCAGCGATGCGGTGGTGCCGCTGCCGGTGTCGGTGATATCCACGTCAAGGGTGTAGGTGCTGTTGGCGCAGTCGTCCACGATGGTCACGCCGGCCACGGGTATGCTGCAATCGAGGCAGACCACTTCCCACTCCCAGCTATCGAAAGTGGTGGTGGGGAACGGATCTCCGCATTGCACCGAGCCATCGGACGACATCTCCATGTAGAAGCTGCCGCTGATAGAGTAGTACTGCAGGCCGTAGTAGGGATAGGCGATGCCATTGATGGCGCTGCCCGCTGGTCCCAGGTTGTAGGTGGTGAAAGTGGTGTGGTCGAAGAGCAGGGTGCCTGTGGCATCGGTGCCGTCGTAGATGCGCAGGTGGTCCCAGGTATTGCTTTCGATGGTTCCGATATTGAAGGTCAGTCGCAAGGTGCCCGAGCCCTGGGCCAGATAGGACCAGTTCTGCGAATCGTTGGCCACGTAACAGTAATTCTCCACCAAGGGTTGGGCACCGCATACGATCAGGTTGGGGCAATCGCCACCATCGGTGATGGAGCCCAAAAAGAGGTTGCACGCGGGATCGAACTCGTGGCCTACGAAGACCGAGACGACATCGTTGATGGTGAAGGGGCCGATCACGGTCTGGCCGAGGCCCACGCCGGGTATATCCACCGGGGTGTTGCCATTCACCGAGTAGGTGATCGTTACCGAGGAGCCATCGCCCAGGCTCGTCACATCCACCGGTATGCTGAACTGGTTGTTCACGCAATCATCGACGTTGGTGGCGGTGGCTTGCGGCAACTGGCAGTTGAGGCATTCCACTTGCCAGTTCCACTCGGTGGTAACGCCATCCGAGCAACTATTGAAGCCGTTGGTGAACAGCTCCATGTGCAACGTGCCGCTGGTGCTCACGGCCGTAAGGCCTGTGAGGTCGAACGAATTGCCCGTGAAAGTGTGCTGGAAGAGGATGGGGCTGAGGCCGTCGGGACCGTCGTAGATGATCAGTTGGTCGTTGAAGCTCGTTTCGATGGTGCCCGAAAAGAACGAGAGCACCAGGGAGCCGGAGCCACCGAGCGACAACCAGTTCCACACGCGCGCCTCGTTGTTGGTATAGCAGTAGGTGCTGGCCAGGGGGCCAGTACCGCAGAGGACCTGCACCGGGCATTCGCCGCTGGCAGCAAAGGTGCCCAAGGGCCAGTTGCATAAGGGGTCGGTCTCGTGCTCCACCACGATGGCCACTTCCTCACCGAAGAAGAAAGGACCCAGTTGGTAGGTGCCTACTCCCACCCCGCTGAGGTATTGCACGTTGCCGAACACATCGTACATGATGTTCACCATGGAACTGTCACCGGTGCTGGTCACATCCACATCCACGTAGAAGATCTGCTGGTCGCAGTCCTCTGTGAAGGTGGCCGTGGCTTGCGGCGGCTCGCAGTTGAGGAGGAACTCCACCGTGGTGGTAACGCAGTTGGTGAGCGTGGAGCATGCTGCATTCACGTTCCAGTGCGGGAACAAGTCGGTGCCGTCCACCGCAGTGGCCTGCACAGGCGAAAGTCCTTGAGCGAGCACCGGCCCGTCATAAGTACCCTGCCTTACAGTGATGTAGCCGCCGCTGCTGAGGGTGAACTCATAGGTGCCCGACGCCACGATATTGGTGACCACCGAGTACTCGGCCTCGAAGCTGCATGTGCTTATGGTGGTTACCGCACCGAAGGGGTCGGGGATGATCGAGTTGCCGGGATACTGCGACAGGTTGAGGCAGTCCTGGGCGGTGGCAGGCGTGGCCGCCATGAAGAGCAGCCCGAGAAGGGCACCGAGAAAGCGTACGGATCGGTTCATGGTTTCGTGTTTGTGGGCGTCGGATTGTGTGCGGACGAAGGTAGCATTCCATCCAAGCCAGCTTAAGGCCGTGGAAGCGGTGTCGGGCCAGAACGGTGCAGGCGGTTGGGAAGCAAGGCCGCTTAGTCCCGGCCCGTGTACAGGCGCTTAACAATATGGTATGCCGGTTTGGGCTTGCCTTCGAAGTCGATGATACTCCAGCTCGGTCCCGGCCAGCAGTCATTCAGTTGCCAGAGCAGGGTGCCCATGCAATGGGGCTGCGCGCTCATGTGCGCTTCAATGGCCATTTGGTAAGCAAGGGCTTGGGCACGCTGGCTTCCTTCTATGAAACCGCCCAAGGTGGTGGGCTTCTCCCCTAGCTCGCGTTCCATCGCCTCCCAGATCGGGCGATCCGTCTTGTAGCTGCGCTGAAGGCGTTTCATCGCAGGCGAACCGAGGTAGAGTTCCTTCGGGTCGATGTACTTGGCCAGCAAGGCGCTGTCCGGATAGCTCTGGAAACCGTACTCGCTCACGAAGCGACCCACGTTGTTCTTGAACGAGGAGAAGGTGCTGTCGCCGTGCCAGACGCCCCAGTAGTGGAGGTCGCCGGAGCGGAGACCGGCAGCGGAGCCCCAGTTGCTGAGGGGGGAGGTGCGGGTGTAAGGAATGTTCCTTCCTTCCACTGGTCTGGCAAGCAGGCGCTGCGTCTCTTCATACCCGCGAGCGACACGAACAGAGTCCTGGCCGTGCAACCCATAGCGCTCCTGCCAACCCCAATTTCTCCATGCAACTTCGAGTTCATTGTCAGTGCAGACAACTGCAAGGCTTGGATGGTGCATGATGCGATTCGATGCGCTGGCCTCCTCCATCCAAAGGCCATTGAGGAACTCGACCTCGGCAGGAAGCAGATTCGCTACGGCGAAGTCCTGCCAGACGAGGATTCCAGCGGTATCGCACGCATCGAAGAAAGCCTCCGGCGGATACACTCCTCCGGCCCAGATGCGCGCCATGTTCATCTGCGCTCGTTGCATAGTGCTGACCAATGTCACCCAAGCGCTATCGCCCGCGCAAGGGACCATGCTTGGAGGGACCACATTGCAACCTCGCATGAAGATGTCGCGACCGTTGATCCGGAACGTGAAGGAAGCTCCTAGTTCATCCTTGCTCCTGACCAACTCCATGCTCCGAAAGCCCGTCCGCTTTTCGATGCGATGGACCACCTCTCCCTTCGGACTGATGAGTTCGACAGTGAACGTGTGCAGAGGTCGATCGCCCTCGCCAAGTGGCCACCAAAGATCCGGAAGCTTGACTTCGCCCGAGAATGCCGCCATTCCCCAGCGCCCACTGGGCACCAGCCGCATGCGATGGAAAGTCTTTCCGTCCAACATGAAGTGGACGCGTTCCACTCCCGTCCAATCGGCGATAGGTGTGATGGCGAGATAGAGTTCCAGCCTTGGGCTTCGAGTACAACTCAAACGCATCGATCCGCGCCTTGCTCCACCCCCCAACTCCACCCTCTGCCATATCCCGCTCGTCACCAACCTCGGGCAGAAATCCCAGCCGAACTGGTAGGCCGCCTTGCGGATGTAAGGGCTCACGCCACTGGGGTCGTTGTCGTGCGGGAGTTGGATACCATATGCATCACGCAGCTTCGCTCCTTCCTTGATCGGGCTGCGGAAGATGACTTTCAGTTCATTCGAGCCAAGACGTAGCAGCGACTTGATCGGCCATTCCCACGTGCGGAACATGTTGTCCGCCTTGCCCAGAAGTGAGTCGTTCAGGTAGACCTCCGCGAAGGTGTCCAGCCCTTTGAAGACCAGGTCGAGGTGTTCGTGCTTCAGGAGTGTGTCGGTGGCGACGATCGTGCGCTTGTAGATCCAATCCTCGTTCTCGATCCACTGCACGCTATCGATGTTGCTTCCCTTGTAGATGTCCGGGATGAGCCCATGGCGCATGAGGTCCGATTGCACCACGCCCGGCACTTCGGCGCTGTACCACTGCTCCTTCCCCACTTGCTGGAATTGCCAGTCATCGTTCAAAGGGATATGCACTTCCTGCGCGCACACCAGAGCGACAGGCAACTGACAACAGATAACTGAGAACTGAAACCTCATCGCAAGCCAGCTTTAGCCAGCGCGTTCATCACCCCTTCGATCTTGTCACGGTCCGGTTCCACGTCGAACCTCATCCCTTGGTTGGCAGAGCTCATGGCCACAGCATGCACAGGCACGCTCTTCGGTCGTTGCGCAGCGAAGTGGATTTCGGGCACACCGGTGCGCTCGATCAGTTCCACCACATTTCCAGCGTTGATCCCACCGGCGGCGGCAACGATGAACCGATCACCGGCGCGCTTGACGAGTTGTGAGATCAGCCCTGCACCGTCCATCGCCAGCGTGCTTCCCCCTGAAGTAAGGATGCGATCGATACCCGCGCCCATGCATTCCGCAAGCACCGCCATCGGATCCAAGGCATGATCGATGGCGCGGTGGAAGGTGATCTCGCTCTCGGGGGCCACTTGCTTCACGGCGTGCATCAGTTCCATGCTGGCGCTTCCATCAGCCAGCAGCCCGCCGCTCACCAGGCCGATCGCGCCTCCGCCTAGGATCTCGGCATCGGTCAGCAAGGCATGGACCTCGGCATCGTTGTACACGAACCCACCTGGCGTCGGCCGCACCAGCACGCGCACGGGGATCCGCACGGCGCCCCGCACCGCATCCACCAGACCGGAACTGGGCGTTATGCCGCCGCAGGCCAGCCAGGAGCAGAGTTCCACGCCATCGGCGCCGCAGGCTTCGGCGGCCACCGCTTCCTCCATCGAGGTCACGCACACTTCAACCAGTACCGGCATGGTGCGAACATAACCGCACGAGCATGCAACCCGGTTCGATTGCTGCCGTACCAAGGCCCCGATGTCCCGACCGCACCTCGCCCTTGCCCTGTTGTTGAGCACCACGGCCCTCTGTGTCACGCGTGCCTCGAATGTCGGCGACAGCTTGCGCTACGTGCTGGACGCCGATGCCACCCTGACCGAGCGATCGCTGGCCTTGGTGAAGATCGCACGCCGCAGCCTGCAGCACGACCCGACCGCCGCACTTGCACATGCCATGAACGCACTGCGCTTTGCCGAGCAGAGCGGCGATCAGCGCATCGAGCACGATGCGCTGGCCATGCAGGGCGAAGTACAACTGCGACTGGGATTGTACCCGGAGCACTTGCGCACGACCATGCGGGCCTTGGAGATCGCGCAGGTCCTTGCCGATGCCAGCCGCATCGGTTCCGACTTGCAAGCGCTCAGTACGGCATACCGCACCAACAGCCGGATGGATAAGTCCGTGGAAGAAGCGCGCAACGCGCTCGCGGTCATCCTGAGCACCAAGGACAAGGCCGCCATACAGCAGGCCGAACGATTCCTGATGAACGCATTGCTCCAGGCCGGGCGCTTCGATGAAGTGATGAAGGTGGCCGAGCGCGCATTGACGCATTGCAACGCCCCTGCTGATAGTGTCGAGAAGGCGCGCGTGCGGCTGCTGATGGCACGTTCGTCCATGGCCCAGGGCGATTTCAACAACGCGCTGCCTTACCTCACGATGGCCTCGCGTGTGCTAGGCACGGACGGCACCCCGACTGAGCGCTTCGAGCTGCTCCTGGACCAGGCCAACGCCGCCTTGGGCATGGGCCGCGCGCAGGAGGCCCGCACGGATGTGCATGCAGCCGCAGCACTGCTGCCGCAAGTGGACAGCCCGGATAATCGTGCGGCGCTCCTGCACCTGCAATACCGTACGGCCGCCACAGGCAAGGAATGGGAGAACGCGCTCGTTCACTTACGCGCCTACCATGCCATGATCGACTCTGTGCAAGCCACCGGGCTCGATCTCACCCTTGCGGGCATGCAAGTGATGTACGACCTGGAGCGCAAGGACAAGGACAATTGGGAACTGCGCGACCAGAACGCCCGCAACGAAGCCACTATCGCAGAGCAGCGCGTATCGAACCTCTACCTGATGGGCGCCGCTGCGCTCTTCCTGCTTCTGGCCATGGCGCTCTTCTTCACCAGCCGCAACAGCGTGCGCACCGCACGACGCTCGCGACTGAAGAATGCGGTGATCGAACGGCAGAAGGACGAGATACACGCCAAGAACCTGGAACTGCAGCGGCAGAACATGCGCTTGGCGGAATCGCTCATGAGCGAAGAGCAGAAGGACATCGTGATCAAGGAGATCCACCACCGCGTGAAGAACAACCTGCAAGTGGTGGACAGCCTGCTGAATATGCAATGCGGGGGCTTACAGGACCCCGCTACGGCCAAGCTGCTCAAGGAGGCGCAGGGCCGCATACGTGCCATGTCCATGGTCCACGGCAGCATCTATCGCAGCGGTGGAGAGGAACGCATCCCTGTGAAAGGCCACCTCGAAGACCTGGCCCGCAACGTGCTTGCCGCCCATGGCCGCCACGATTCCATCAGCGTGCTCGTGGATGTAGCGCACGTGAACCTCTCCGCTCAGGACCTCATGCCGCTCAGCCTGGTGGTGAATGAACTGCTCACCAACGCGATCAAGTACGCCTTCGCTGAGCGCGGTTTCGGGTCGGTGCGGATCGTCCTGCGGCCCAGCGGCAATGGCTACGAACTGCTCTTCAGCGACGATGGCGGTGGCAGCGGTGAACAAGGAGCATACCTGCGCGAAGGGTCCTTCGGCTTGCAGTTGATCGATGCGTTGGCCCAGCAGCTAAACGGCCGGATGCGCATGCTGAAAGGCGCCGGCACCACGTTCTGCCTCACCTTCTTCCCCGAAGGCATGGAGCAGCGCAAGGCTTCCTGAGCGCGCCCGACGCACCCGCCTATCTTCGCACCCTTCAACATGGAGCACACGCTCCCACCTCCTACCATGGATTTCCATTCGCTCGGCCTCAGCAGCGATCTGCTGAACGGCCTCGAGCACATGAACATCAGGGTACCCACGCCCATTCAGCAGCAAGCCATCCCGGCTGTGCTGGACCACCGCGACCTCATCGCCTGCGCTCAGACCGGCACTGGGAAGACGGCCGCCTTCCTGCTTCCGCTCATCGATGTGATCACCGGATACCGCCCGAAGGAGGAAGGCTCCATCCGCGCGCTCATCGTGGTGCCCACGCGCGAACTGGCTTTGCAGATCGACCAGCAATTGCAGGCCATCGCCTACTTCACCCCTATCACCTCCATACCGCTCTACGGCGGCAGCGATGGCAGCACCTTCGACCAGCAGAAGCAGGCGCTCACCGGTGGTGTCGAAGTGGTGATCGCGACACCCGGTAAGCTGCTCAGCCACCTCAACCTGGGCTATGTGCCCGTGAAGGGCATCGAGTTCCTCGTGCTCGACGAGGCCGATCGGATGATGGACATGGGCTTCATCGACGACATCAACCGCATCATCACCTTTCTGCCCAAGGAGCGGCAGACGCTCATGTTCAGCGCTACCATGCCGCCCGCCATTCGCGACCTGGCCAAACGCATCCTCCATGACCCCATGGAGATCTCCATCGCGCTGAGCAAGCCTGCCGAGGGCGTGGACCAGCAGGCATACGTGGTGTACGACATGCAGAAGGCCGCCTGCCTGGAGCACATCCTGAACACGAACGACGCTACCAGCATCGTCATATTCGCAGGCCGCAAGATCGAGGTGAAGAACCTCAACCGCCATCTGCAGAAGAAGGGCTTCAATGCCCGCGGAATGCACAGTGACTTGGAGCAGAGCGAGCGCGAGGAGGTGATGCTGGCCTTCCGCAATCGCAAGCTGCGCATGCTCGTGGCCACGGATGTGGTGAGCCGGGGCATCGATATCGACGACATCGACTTGGTGATCAACTACGATGTGCCGCGCGACCCGGAGGACTATGTGCACCGAGTGGGCCGCACGGCGCGCGCCGCCAAGAAGGGCACGGCCATCACCTTCGTGAACGAGAAGGAGATGCGGGAATTCGGCCGTATCGAATCGCTGATCGGCTACGAGGTGAAGAAGATGCCGCTGCCCGATGGGATACGCGGCCCGGTGTACGACCCCAAGGCCCGCGTTGCCGGTAAAGCGAACGGCCACCGCCGAAGCGGTGGCCGTGGTCAGGGCGCTGGTGGTCGTCGCTGATCTAGCGCGAGCGGAACTTATCCTTGTTGGCGGTGAGCACGGCCATGGCATCCCAGGCCTTGGCAGCCTTGCCCTCCCGCTCTATCGTCACCTTCTCCATACGAACATCCTCGTTGGGACGGTCGCGCTGGTCGCGTGGCGCAGCGGCAATGGCATCTACAACATCCTGCCCCTGGCTCACATAGCCGAACACGGTATGGCGGCCATCGAGGTGCGGGGTAGGACCGTTGGTAATGAAGAACTGGCTGCCGTTGGTGGCAGGGCCCGAGTTGGCCATGCTCAGCGTGCCAGCGCGGTTATGCTTCAGATCGGGGTGGATCTCATCAGCGAAGGCATAGCCGGGATTGCCCATGCCTGTGCCCGTAGGATCGCCGCCTTGGATCATGAATCCGGGGATCACGCGATGGAAGATCAGCCCATCGAAGAAGGGAGTGCCTTCGGGCTTCGCAGTGTTCTTCATCTTGCCTTCGGCCAGGGCCACGAAGTTGGCCACGGTCATGGGCGCCTTCTCGTATTCCAGCTTGATGATGATGAGACCTTTGTTCGTCTGGATCCTGGCAAAGAGGCCTTCGGTGTTGTCCACGGTGTTGGCGTTGGGTTGGTTTTCAGTAGCAGCCACTATGGAGCCGTTGCTTTCTGCGGCTGGCGTGCAAGCCGTAACGGCAATGCCCATGAGGGCGGTAAGCGTGATCGGTAGGAGCATGGTCATAACTCGGTTTTGAGGTTGCGAATGTAGAAGAGACCGGCCTCAACGGAGAAGCACCTCCTCCATGGCCTCGAGCTTCTCGTCGGTGTAGTTTCCCTGAGCGCGATGGATGATGCGGCCCTCGCCGTCCAGGATGAAGAAGTAGGGAACATCTCTTTCGCGCAGGTCGAGGGCCTCCTTGAGCGGTTCGATATCCGCCTTGCTGAAGATGACGTGCTGGATGATATCGGGCGCAGCGCTCTTCCGGAACTTCCTCATGCTCGGTTCATAGGCAGCCTTGTTCAGCCCGGTAAAGAGCGGCACGAAGTACACCTCGCAATCGTATGCTCCGGCGAAAAGGCCGTGCTTCGCCACGAATCGCAAGTAGGCCGGCTCGAACCACTCTTCCAAGTCAGGCTGTGCCTTCTGGCTATATGCCAATCCGATGATGGTGAAGGCCTTCGCGTTCTTTACGGGCAGTGTGAGTTCCCTGCCCTCAGCGGTCTCACCGGACATGGGCGGAAAGAACTGCTGCGCGAATCCGACTTGGGCTATCAAGAGCGGAACAAGGAAGTATCGTCTCATCGGTGGTGCCTCGCTTTCAACCATCGTGCCCTAACGCACACCGTCCTCGGGGTTCTTGCCCTTATGCGGCCTGAACCAGTCCTTCATGCGTTCGATATCGGCTTCGGGATCCGCAGTGAGGGGGAAGGGCGCCGTTAGTATGGCTTCTTTCGCTGCGTAGTCGAACGTGCATAGGATGATGGGCACGCCCGCGCCGGTGGCTATGCGGTGGAAGCCGGTCTTCCAGTTCGGCTGGTACCGGCGAGTGCCCTCTGGGGTGATGGCGATCTTCTTAATCTCGCCACGCTTGAACATGGCTACAACAGCATCCACCAGGTTGTTATGCTTGCTGCGGTCCACCGGATAGCCGCCCACGGCGCGGAAGAACCAGCCGTAAGGGGGTTTGAAGAGGGCATCCTTGCCCAGGTCCTTCACATCGTTGAGCCGGGCCACGCTTCGCACTGCCAGGCCCACGAGGAAATCCCAGTTGCTGGTGTGGGGCGCCACCACCACGATGAAACGATCGAGGTCCTTGGGCCTTTCATCCCGCACCTTCCAGCCGAAGACGGTGCAGAGGAAGAAGCGGAAGAGGGGGCGCATGCGTGCGGGCAAAGATGATCCACAGGACAATGACGCGAACGGTGGCTGGATGCTCGGTGGGATCGCCCATCCATCGCACGCCAACACTCACTCGAAGACCCTGTCCTTCTCCGAGCGCCTGAAGAGGTTGAGCAGCTTCTGCCCCAGTTCGCCGAGGCTATCGAAGTCTTCACGGAAGGCGACGCCGGTGGCTTGTGTCGTTGGAGCCTGATCGGCCTGGTTGAGGTTGCGGTCGTTGGTCACGCTGTAAGCCTTCAAGCGCAAGCGGCCATCATCGGTGAGCAGGTAATCCAATTGGAAATCGCCAACGAGGGTGTTGCCTGCGTTGGCACTGGCTCGCGCGCCGTACTGCACGCCGACGTTTGTGCTCAACAGGAGGCGCTCATTGAAGAGCTGAGTGCTGAGCGCCACCTCCAATTCGTCCTGCGTGATGTTGTCGCCGGGACGGTAGTTGAGGCCGAGATCGAAATCGTTGCTGAGACCGCTGAGCCAGTTGCTCACCTGGTTGCTGAGCAATTCGCTGGTGGTGGTGCCCGCGACATTCCCGGTGCCCGTGGGCTCGCCTGCGCCCACGTACACCGGCGGCTGCAGGAATTTATTGAGCACGATGAGAGCGAATACCTGCCGGTTCATCTCCTGCTCGGTGCTGAGCACGCTGGCCACCTGGGCCTTCACGCTTTCATCCACACTGGGCAGTCGGACCTGGAAGGTGATCTCCGGGTTCATGAGCTTATCCGTGAGGTGCATGACCACATCCACGGGCACGCGCTTCTTGTAGGCTTCGGTGCGTTCGCTGGGCGGTACGATGTCGTACAGCGATGCGCGCACCTTGTAGATCGCATTCAGGTCCAATTGTGCATCGAAGGGGTCGCCGTACCACACGATGCGCCCGCCGGGCTGCACCTGGAAGCGCTTGTTCACCACGTTGCGCAGGGTGAAGAGGTAATCGCCGTCGGTGACCTGCACCTGCCCCGTCATGCTGAACGCTCCGCTGGGCGTAACGGTCATCTCCATGTTGCCTGTCCCACGCCCGCTCATGATATCGCCTACGAGCGGATCGAAGATCAATTCGAAGCGGGCGTCAGGCGTCACCTGTATGTCCATGTCCAGCCGCACGCCGCTGAGGTCCACTTCCTCTTCTATCAACGAAGTATCAGCAGCGGTGAAATCGATGAAGCCGATGGGCGACACTTCGGTGCTGCCGCCCACGGGGAAACGGATATCGGTGCCCGGTGCGGTGGTGGCATCCACATTGATCTCCAGCACGCCTCGTGAGCCGCTCACGCCGAACTCGCCAGTGCCGTAGCCCTTGCCATAGTAGCGCGGGTTCATGGCAACCGTCGTGTTCAGCACCAGCATGTTCGTCATGCTGCCCCATATGTCATAGTTCCAGTTGCGCAGCCGTTCATGTATCACCGTGGCACCCACCGTGGCCGTATGGCCCTCCTCATCCTTCACGACAGCACGATCGAAGGTGAACATGTCGGGCTCGATGTTCACCTGGGTGGAGAAGCTGTATCGCGTGTTCAGGTAATCGATCCTCAACCCGCCATCGGTGAGGTCTACTTTGCCCTTGATTTCGGGCTCTGTCAGTGTGCCGTAGAGCTTGATCTTCCCGGTAACGAAGCCTCTGATGTCACTGATCCCGTCGGGGAGGTACGGATTCACCAAAGCCATGTCGAAACGGTCCAGGAGCAGCATCATGTCCAACGCACTGCCTTTGGCCACGCCCAATCGTCCGGTGAAATCGAGCGCTTTGATGGGCCCGCGCGTGAGCGTTCCGTTCAGATCGAGCGCGCTCTGCCCTTCGAGCCAGGTGGCGGCGAATCGGATATCACCCACGGGCTTGTCCGACACCTTCACGGTATCGGCACAGAGGAAGCTGACGATATAGGGTGCGCCATACACGTCGTACAAACGACCGTCTCCTCCAATGGTCCCGGTGAGCACCGGCCCATCGAGGAGCGGTGCCAGATTCAACAGATCCACATCGGCAAGCTCGAAGGACAGCCCCTGGAGCGGGTCACGGGAGACCGCGCCATCCAGCACGATGCGTTGGGCACCGTTGGTCAACACCAATGAATCGACGACTACCGTGGAGCTATCGATGGTAAAACGGGCAACCCGCGAATTGCTCCACGCGCCACGGCCGAAATAGAGCTGGGAAGGAAGGAGATCGAGCGTCAGGCTCCGCATCCCACGCACCTCACCGGTGAGTTCCAGGTCACCGTTGGTTCCGCTGTTGCTCTCGTCCCAGCCGAGTTCAAGCTCCAGTTCGTCCTGGTACGCTTTGCCGGTGATGGCCGTGCCGCCGAACCATAGGCTGTCGCTCACATGCTGCCGGGTGCTCCGCGCGCTGAAGGCGAGCAGGTCCAGCGTCTTGTCGGCGATGAGCTTGACACTGTCGATGGCCCACGCACCGTAGTGCGCATGCGGCAGATCGCCGGTGAGGTCGAAGTCGAAGGTGCGCGTGCTGAAGCTGCCGCTGACCGAAGCACCACTATCGATCACGAGCCCGGGTATGAAGAGGCTGAGGATCTCCTCCGTCTCCTTCGCCACCACCTGGAAGCTGAAGCGCTGCTCTTCATGCGTGTAGACGACCTCGTCCGTGAGCGAGGGGAACACGCTGTACACTACATGCGCCAATGCTTCGGGCAGGCGTGTGGGCAGGAAGGTGCCCACCACCTCGGCCTGAGCGAACGAGGCATCGAGGCGCAGCACGTTCTCCCCGTTCAGTCTGTCGCTCTCAAGGAGAATGTCACCCAGGTCGTGCTCGCCATCTTCGTCGCAGTAGGAGATGTCGCTGACCTGCAAGCTACCCCGTAGGCTGTCCGGCGAGAGCCTTCCGCGGGCCGCAACATCCAAGCTCACAGTATTGTATCCGGGCTTGCGCGTGAAGCCCAGTTCGCGCAAGTCGGCATGCTGGACCTTCGCGAAGAAATCCACCTCGGGCCATCGCTTGCGCATATCGGCGAGGCCTTTGAAATCCAGCCAGAGCTTGTCGTTGCGCGCATGCAGCTCGCCGTTGAAGAGATTGCGTTCGATGTGCCCGGTCGCGGTGATGCCCGTGAGCGCCTCGTTGTTAAGGGTGAAGAGAGGAAAGACCCCATCGAGATCGATCTTCATGGTCCTCAACGTGCGGCCATTGGCGTTGAGCCGCACATCGGCGGCCATGGCACCGATGGTTCGCGTCCCGAGCAACCGGCCCAGTTGGAAGGATTCCGTGGCCGCACGGCCGCTGAGCATGATATGATCGGTGATGGTATCGCGCGTGTAGCTGATGTTGGTGCGCATATCACCGAGCGCGCAACTGGCACGGCCTTGTGCCGTGAATGCGCGGAGGAAGCCAGTGAATCGGCCGGCGTAGCTCATGCTGCCGAGCAGTTCCATCTCCTCGGGCAATTGCAGCATTTCACCGCTAGTGAACGGGGGTATGGGCAGATGGTGCAAGTCGTCATTGGTGGTGCGCAGCTCGACGATATCGAGGAGCATGAAGGTCTCGTTGATGTACGGCAGGCCGCTGAGTTCGGCGCTCCCTCTGAACAACGACCGTTCGCCGAAACCGATGGCGAGCCCCTTTCCCTTCAATTCGGCGATGGTGCCATGCACCTTGCCGCTGATCCGCAAGGGCAGCTCGATCCCTTGCAGTTCCGGAGCGAACCATGAGATATCGGCCATGTCCATCAACGAACTGTCCAGGTCGAGCTTCAAGCGCACCTGTTGCGTGAATTCGTTGAAGGCGTCCCAATCGTCGCTGGCCATGACGAGGTCGCCGGTCACGCGAGAGCGTGGCGTGCGCAGGTACATCCCTCCCACCATAACGCCGTGACCGCTGACGGTGGTCAGGCCCTTCAGTCGATCAACGCGCAGGCCGCTTCGCTCGCTCAACGAGATCCGCTGGATGGCGGCATGGATCGAATCGCCGACCACGCTCAGCATGGTGCCGTGGAGGTGCGCATCCGGGATGTCGATGTGCTTGAAATCCACACCGAAGGGCCGTTGCTCCGCACGCTCGTCATGGAAGGAGAAGTGGAAGCCATCGATGAGGAAGCGCGTGCAGCGAACGGTCCAGTCGTCGCCAGTCGCGCTGGTATCGCCGGTGGTGAGCTTCGCCAGCAGGTTGGTGAGGTTGCTGTGGGCGTCGTCCTTGGCCGTGCGCAGGTTGAAGCGCACGCCATGCAGTTCCAAGGCCGAGAGTTGCAAGAGCCGCCGCTCAGTGGAGAAGCGAACACCCTTCACATCGAGTTCGGGTATCGCGAATAGCGTGTCGCCGCGGAGGTCGCCCACGAAAACACCTCCCAGGCGTACCGAGCCATCGAGGGCGATGCTCACGGCCCCTATGCGGATATCGGCGCCCGTGCGTTCCGATGCCCAATCGGCAACGTATGACGCCACGCGGGTTTGCACGGAAGGGATGGCGAGCAGGCCGGCGATCAGGATGGCCAGAAGCAGCACGGTGAACACCGTGATGCCTGTCCAGCGCGCAATGCGCTTGAGCCATCTTGAAAGGGGTGATGCCACCTGCGCTCGTGTAGTTTTGCCGCTCCCAGCGATCTCCGGGCCGAACGGCCAAAAGTAGCCCGGCCCTTCCATGCCATCCGGTCCTTCCATCACCCTGCTCGGCATCGAGAGCTCCTGCGATGAGACTGCCGCCGCTGTCATGGTGGACGGCGTGGTGCGCAGCAACCGCATCGCCGGTCAGGAAGTGCATCGGGCTTGGGGCGGGGTGGTTCCCGAACTGGCCAGCCGCGCCCACCAAGAGCATATCGTGCCCGTCGTGGACGATGCACTTCGGCAAGCGGGCGTGCGCAAAGAGCAGCTCGACGCCATCGCTTTCACCCAAGGACCGGGTCTCGTCGGCGCCCTCCTCGTGGGCACGTGCTTCGCGCGCTCCATGGCGCAGGCGTTGGGCAAGCCGCTCATCGCTGTGGACCACCTCAAGGCGCACGTGCTCGCGCACTTCATTCAGGACATCGTTCCGCGTGCCGTTCCTGCATTCCCTTTTATCAACCTCACGGTAAGCGGCGGCCATACCCAGTTGATCCTGGTGCGCGGTGCTTTGCGCATGGAGATCATCGGTACCACCCTCGACGATGCTGCCGGCGAAGCCTTCGACAAGGGCGCGAAGGTGCTGGGGTTGCCCTACCCCGGTGGCCCCGAGGTGGATCGTGTGGCGACCGGCGGCGATCCCGAACGCTTCGTCTTGCCGGTACCCGCTGTGCAAGGATTGGACATGAGCTTCAGCGGGATCAAAACGGCCTTCGCGCATATCGTCCGCAAGGGCGTGGCTGCCGAAGCCGATTTCGTAGCGCGCGAACAAGCTCACCTCTGCGCCTCCTTGCAGCAGCACATCGTCGACGTGCTGCTTCGCAAGGTGCAGAAGGCCGGTCGCGCGCATGGCATACCACGCATCGGCATCAGCGGCGGTGTAAGCGCCAATAATGCGCTGCGCACGCAGGCCGCAGCGCTGGCGCAGCGCGAAGGCTGGGAACTCTTCGTGCCGCCTCTGGCCTATTGCACGGACAATGCAGCCATGATCGCGATGGCTGGGCATTTCATGCATCTCGCCGGGCAGCATGCGCCACTGGATACCATGCCGGTGGCGCGTTGGTGAACGGCACGCTGTTCGCCACGCGGTCAACCGGTTACCTTTGGCCGCTCCTTATGCCCTCCCTCCGCTTTCAGAAGCTCTTCCTCTCTGCATCACTGCTGATCGGCCTCAGCCTGGTATCGGATGCGAACGCCCAGAGTGCGCAACTGCTGCTCGTGCGAGCCGACTCGCTCATGGACGCAGGCAAACCGCAGCGCGCACTGGATGTCTTCGAACAAGCCATCAAGAAGGAACCTTCGGTGAAGACCTACCTGGGCCGGGCTCGCGCGTGGTATACCCTGGAGCGCATGGACCGTTTCGCATTGGACGTTGACAAGGCGCTCCAGATCGACAGCACTTCAGCTGAAGCGCACTACCAGCGTGCCCTCTATTCGTTACGGGCCAACGACAGCGATCGCACGGTCTTCCATGCCGGCCGGGCGATCCATTTCGCCACCACTGACCGCCTCAAGGCCAAGGCCCACCTGATCCGTGGCGAGGCACTTGCAGACGATGGCAATCCCGGACCCGCGCTCGCCGATTTCGAGGCCGGAAGGCAACTGGGCGTGGAGGATCCCATCCCTATGCGCATGCAAGCCCGTCTTTACGATGCGCAGGACCGACATGCTGACGCGCTGGCCATATTGGAGCGCCTGTGCGAGTTGGAGCCGAACGACATAGGGCATTGGACCAATAGAGGCTTCGAGCTCTTGATGCTGGAGCGGTACGACGAAGCAATGCCCATGATCGAACGTGCCTTGGAGTACGACAAGGACGAGCCCGTGGCCTTGAGCAATCGTGCGTACGTGAACATGATGCGCAACAAGAACGATGAGGCCTGGGCCGATGTCGAGCGCAGCATCCGCAATTTCCCCAGCAACCCTTATGCATTGCGGACACGCGCCATGCTGCGCTTACGCCGCGGCGACCGCGTGAAAGCATGCGAGGACCTGGGGCTTTCCAAAGCGCTTGGTGATGTGCCCGGGGTGGACGAGCTGATCCGGGACAACTGCGCGGGACTGCCGCAGCGCTAACGCACCATCATCAAGCGGCTCGTCGACGAGCGCCCTTCACCATCGGTGATGCGCAAGAGATAGGACCCGGTCTCAGCCTGTACATCGAAGCGCATCAGTCCACCGCCTTGGTGGAAGCCTGATGCGATGATGCGGCCCGTGGCATCGAGCACTTCCACGCGAGCGCTGCGCACCGTGCCCAGATCCACGTTGAAGGACCCGTTGCTGGGGTTGGGCCAGATCACCAACGAGGACAGCGCGTTCTCTTCCACCGCGCTGTTGTCGGTGAAGACCAGCTCGAATTCGTCAAGGCCCGCTTCCACCAGATGCCCGGGAGCATTGTCGGTGGCGGTTAGGATCAGCCGCATGCTCGCTGTTGGCGTCAGGAACGATGCGATATCGATGTCAGCTTGCTGCCAGCTGCTGCTGCCAGGCGTGCTGAAATTGATGTTCTCCACGGTGACGGTGGTGATACCATTGCTGAGCTCGATCACATAAGTGTCATTGGGCGTGCCCGTGCCGCCGCCGTTGTAGAACCAACGCTTGTATCGTACACGAGGGTCGAGCAGGCCGCTGGCGTCGAACACCGGCGAGAGGAGCGTTACGTCGCCATTATCGATATCATCCGTGCCTGCCGCACCTCCACCGTTGCCGGTAACGTAGGCTTGGGTACCGCAGTCGCCCGTAACATCGGCGCCGGGGTTGCTGGGCGTATTGCCATTGGTCGTCCCTTGGGGCACACCTCGCTCCCACTCACCGCTGTCAGCATTGTCCTGCGTAGTCCAGCCCAGGTTCAACGCGAAGTCGTCGTAGTAGCCCTGCGGCAATTCAATGGTGAGCGGGCTGCCGCCTGGAGCAAGACCGAGCGCCGGCATGCATACGGTTCGCCAACCCCAACGGCCGGCGGTGATCTCATAGTCGTCCGCGAACATGCCCGTGACCTGGAAATTCCCACTGGCGTTCGTGGTCACGCTGTGGTCGTATGTGGGGCTATGCAGTTCAACCACTGCATTCGCCACGGGGGCTCCGGAAAGCTGCGTCACCACCATGCCCTGGAAATTGAAGGCCACCAATGGCTGCAACTGCACATTCAACTGGGTGACCTGGCCATTCGCGAGCACGACATTGTTCACCGTGGTGCTCGCGTAGCCGGGCGCGCCCACTTGCACCGTGTACGTGCCGCCTGCATAGTAACCTGTGGCATAGAGACCATCGAGCCCTGTTACGTCTTGAGCGGTGGTGCCCACGATCGCGAGCGTGGCATTGTTCACGGGGCCGCTTGTTTGCGCGTTGGTGATGGCGCCCTCGAGCCAACATGGCAGCTGTAGCTGGGGCTGCAGGATGAAGAGCCCCTGTTCGATGTCGCTGACGATGATGAGGCCCGAGTCGAAGAACGGATACACGCCCCATGCTCCGTTGAAGCCGCTGCCCGAGAATGGCGATGTGTCGAATGCGCCGACTTCGACCATGTTCTGCGGGTTGGTCGCATCGTAGATGGCGATCCCGCGCGTGTAGTAGCTGTGGTAGAGCTTATTGTCCTTCCAATAGGTGTTATGGATGATGGCGTCGTTCACCTCATCGCTGCGCAGGCGGTCCACTTCTACGATGTCCGTGGGATCGCTCACATCGTAAGCGGCGATGTAGGAGCCCGGACGTTCGTCCGTGGTGAAGAGGTACTGCCCGCTGGCATCCAACCAGGTGTTGTGCGTGAAGTTGTCCGGGGTACTGCGCGTGCCCAAGAGAACAGGACTGGCCGGCGCGCTCACATCCACGATGGAGAAGAAGCCGTCGTAGATGTGCGCAGCGTAGAGCGTATCGCCCCGCGCGAAGCTGTCGTGGCAATACCACTGATCGAAGGCGCCCACTTCCACCGGGGCCATGGGGTCCTGCGTGAGGTCGTACATGATGACGCCGCCGTTATCGCGGTCGGTGCCATGCACGTACAGTCGGCCGTTCTCATCGATGAAGAGCGAATGCGCCGTGTTCCAGTCGGGCGCATCCCACACGATGGCGTTAAGTGCTGTGCTCTGCGGCAACGGGCTCAGGTCAACGATGGTGATGCCTCCGCTGCCGGCTTCGGTCGTCACGTACACATGGTCGTTCCACGTCTTCACCTCGCGCCAGATGGAGTTCGGGCCAGCGAAGAAGAACACCTCCTGCGGGTTCGCAGGATCCTCCAGGCTCACTACTGAAATACCGCCGGTGCCACTGCCACCACCACCATTCACGCCCACCAGCGCGTACTCGATCCCGGTCTCATCGGTGTAGCCCCACAGATTGCTGAGGTTGCTGTTGCGCAAGGCCTGGTAGTCCAGATGCCCTACTTGCGTGATGTTGATCTGTGCGTTGGCGGCAAAGGCCGAGAAAGCGAGAACGAGGGGGAGGGAGCGTCGCATGTTCATGTTGAAAGGCGGCCGAAAGTAGCCGATAGCAGGAGTGTCCGACCGCCCATTCTCGAAGGCTGTGCGCAAGGTTTGGATTGCTTCCGAGGCCATCCGCTTCGATGATGGTGCGTAGGGCTTCGACAACGGTATCTTGGCGCGCTCTGGATCAAGCAATTCCCAGCCGATGAAAGACCTGCTTTGCACCACGGACCTCACGCCTGCCTCCGAGACTGCTTTGGTGCATGCATTGGCCCTCGGTGATCGGCTGGGTGCCCGGGTGACCCTGCTGCATGTGCTGGCCAAGGCCGAACGCGATGACGAACGACGTGGGATGGTGCGCGAGACCATGGCGCAGCAGATCGAGAAGGCCGGAGGCAACGACCGCGTGCGCATTCTCCTCACGGAAGGCGACTTCATGGAAGACATCGCCACCGAAAGTGCCAGCGGCCACGGGTTGATGGTCGTAGGCACGCATGGGCCTCACGGCCTGCGCCAGTCGCTCTTCGGCGCCGATATCCTCAAGCTCGTACGCCGTGCGAACACGCCTTCATTCGTGGTACAGGAGGCCAGCCAAGTCGATGTGGGCCTGGCTCGCATAGTGCTTCCAGTGGCCAGCCACGCGACCATCGGCAGGTTGTTGGATGCGGTTTGCGAATTGGCACGCGGGTACGCATCCGAAGTACACGTGTACCAACTGATGCGGCCGGGCGAACAGCCATCCGACGAACTACTGAGGAACAAACTGACCATGCTGGAGCGGCTCGATCAAGAAGGCATCCGATGTGTGGAAGCCAATGTGCCCCAGAGCGGCTTCAGCGTAGGCTTCTCGGGACCCACTATTGCCTATGCCAAGGTGATCGGCGCGGGCGCCATTGCGATCATGGCGCACGCGAGCGAAGAGTATCGGTACATAGCAGATGCCGAGAAGGAGCGCATCCTGGCCAACGAGGCTCATATCCCCGTGCTGTGCGCCTGACGCTCAGGGCGGTCGCTTCCCCCTATCTTCGCTCGCCGTTCCCCCGCTCGCCTTGGGCCAAGGCGCAGATCAAGATGAGTACCGTGAGACCGATCCTGCTCTCCCTCTCAGTAATGATCGGCTTGCAGGCCACGGCCCAGTTCGCACCGGGGAGCATCCTGTCCACTGCGGTCGGAGGCCCACAATTAAGGGCTGTGGATGTGGATGGTGATACGGACCTCGACCTGTTCGGGCTTTACGACGGCGTCTACTTCCGCTGGTATGCCAATACCGATGGCAATGGCGACTTCTCCACATCCCTGGACGTAATAACGGCCACTGAGCCGATAGGCAGGTGGGCCACTGCTGACATGAACGGCGATGCCCTTGACGACATCGTCTTCCTGGACGGGCCGGAAACAAGCCTCTGGTGGTACGAGAACCTGGGTGGTGCACAATTCGCCACACCGGTCTTCATCGCGGCACTACCTGCCATGCCCATCCGCATGCTGTTGGCCGATCTCAGTGGCGAAGGAATGCCCGACGTGGTATTCGTGATCGAACAGGAGCCAGGGGATGATATCGCGTGGCTGCCCAATACCGCAGCGGGCTTCGGCACGCTTGTTTGGATCGAGCACGACCTGGCCGGTCCGGGTGCATCCATTCTGCTCGGTGGCGATATCGATCTCACCGGAGGGATCGACCTGCTCGTCAGCGATTGGAACCAGACGGTTTTCGCCTTGCGTAACCTGTCCGGAGATGGCAGCACATGGTTGGTTGATACGCTGATTGCCGCACCGGGCTATGCATACGAAAGCGCTTCGACCTTGATCGACGTTGACAATGACGGTGATCTGGACCTGGCTGAATCGGGAGCCATCGCCCTGCACTGGGCGGAGAACCGCATTGGCGAGGGCGGCGCCTGGAGCACCTTCACCGACCATGTGATGGAGCCATGGACGAGCGCTGGCATCGGTGTTTTCGGGCACCTTGGATGCAACGCGGCGATGGCGGTGGTCTTCGTGCCGTCCTTCCCGGTGCTTCCGGTGCATTGGGCCGCATGGGAGAACACCTTGGCCGACTTCGCCTACCGCACTGAACTCACTGGCGTGCCTCGGGGCAATGGGATGGTCCTCGCTGACTTCACGGGTGACAATCAGGACGATCTGGTGTTGAACGAACCAAGCGGCACCTCGTGGTATCGGAATATCGTACAGCCCGCCACGACCGACCTTCAATTGCCTTTGCTCGACACCCTTTGCATGTTCGCGCCGCCCTATCCGCTTCCTTCCGCCATCCCTTCAGGTGGGAGATGGAGCGGGTTCAATGTCGATCAGGATATCTTCTATCGGAGCAACGTGAACGGCACCGACAGTTACGCTCTGGCCCACGCAGTTTACGAGCCTGCTGGCTGCCCCGTAGGTGAGACTACCAGCATCTACATCACGGAACAACCGGTCATCAGCCCGTCGCTCAGCAGCCCGCTTTGCTCGGATGGCACCCCCATCCAACTGGTTTCAGTTCCATTAGCAACGCAGTGGATAGGTGTTGCATCGGATGGGATATTGGATCCCGCGACCTTCACTAGCGGCGTGGTGGTGGCGATCTTCACCGATGCCACCGGCGAGGCTTGCGCCACGGAAACCGACCCCATCGAGGTCTGGGATGCTTTGCCCGCCTCGATCCAAGCTGCCGGTCCTTTCTGCGTAACCGCAGGACCTCAGTTGATCATTGCCACTGCCCAACCGCCTTGGGGCGTGGAGTGGAGCGGTGATATCGTCAGCTGGAATTCGTCCGGAGCCACCTTCGATCCTGGCATGGGCGCAGGTACCTACCGTGTGGTGTTGGAAGCTGCCCCTACCATGCCTTTCCAATGCCCCGGTACCGATACCCTTGTGATCGTCGTGAGCGATTTCATCCCGACCGTGGAGACACAGCCGATAGAGGCGCAATGCGCGGAAGGGATCCCGATCGCGCTCAGCGGCCTCAGCAGCCCACCAGGCGGTGTGTGGAGCGGACCTGGTGTCCAAGGCACATCGCTCCACCCTGAACTGTTGGGAGCGGGCAACTACATCCTCACATATACCTACTTCGATCCAGGCGGTTGTGCTGCCTCTGCGGCCCTGCCAGTTCAATTGGTCGATACGGTCGTAGTATCCTGGCTGGTCGATGATCTCGTGTTCTGCGAAGACGATGAGCCTGTGAGCTTCGTCGCGCAGCCTTCCGGTGGCACGTGGTCAGCACCTCTGAACGAGAACGGTGGGCTGGATCCCGCGTTGCTTTCCGTGGGCCAATACCCGCTCGTCTATACCTGGGCCGGTCAGAATGGCTGTCTGCTCCAGAACTCGAGCAACGTGATCGAACGATGGGCCTCAACCATCGTTACCATAGACCCGGTTGGTGTCCTTTGCGACAATACCTCCATGATCCTGATCACGGGATCCCCATCAGGTGCATGGAGCGGTGCGGGTTCTGGTTTCGGGACTTCCACTGTTATCGAGCCCTCTGCCCTTGGAGCAGGTACCTGGCCGGTGATGCTTACTGCAGCCAACCCGGGTGAATGCGCCGCCAGCACCACATTGGACATTTTGATCGAGGTATGCACCAGCATCCAAGAAGATCATCTGGCAGCCTTCTCCCTGGCGCCCAACCCGTTCACCGATGTCATAGCGGTCGAACTCGGCGGCGTGCCTGCTGAACGTATCGAGGTCCGCGATGCCGCCGGTCGCGTGGTCCTGTCTCTGCGACCCACTGGTACCGAACGCGTTGTCTTGGATTTGGGCCGAGAACCTTCCGGTATCTACATGATCGGAGTGTCCGGAGCCGATGGTAGCCAGCAGATGGTCCGAGCCGTGAAGCTCTGATCATTGAATGGCAGCTTTCACAAGTTGCTCATAAGCGACTGATAATCCGTATTCTAACGCAGCGCGTTAAGGTCATGCTTGCGAAAGTGAGCCAGTTTCTACCGTGGCATTTGTCGGCCACTTACTTTCGGCTACTTCTGAAGACCAACCAGACATGATCGCCACCCAGATCCGCCAAAAGGACGCCAGCTTCTACTTCGTCTCCTACCCAGCCGAGGACATCCTGCGGCGGGTACGCTTCATCAGTCGCTTCTATGGCGAAGGCGAGAAATCCATTGCGCCTGAGGAGGCGAAGAAGAACGACGAAGTCGCCGGGTTCATCCAACGGATCGAGCGCAGCGATGCCGCGTTCCAACGCACCATGTCGCACGGCAAGATCAAGGCGATCCGCAATTTCTACGAGACCGCTGTGGCCCAACCACCGATCCCCGGCACCGTGCTGCTCTTCAGCAGTGACATCCTCGACTTCGCCCCGATCGGCAACTACAAGAACGTAGGCGACCTGAAGGAGCCCAAGGAGAAGTACCTGATCATCGACGGGCAGCACCGCCTTGCAGCGCTCGAATTCTACATGCGTTCTCATCCCGGCGAGGCGAAGAGCATCTATGTGCCGTGCATCATCTTCGATGGGGAGAGCGAGGACTTCGCTGCCGAGATGTTCGTGATCATCAACAGCACGCCAACGCGCATCAATAAGAGCCACCTGATCGACCTGTACGAGCGCGTAAGCTGGGAGAAGCCCGACAAGCGGCTCGCGGCCAAGGTGATCGAGCGCCTGTACAGCAGCGATGACAGCCCGCTGCAATACCGCATCAATCGCTTGGGCAACAGAAGCAAGCAGGACAAGTGGATCATGCAGGCCGAGCTCTTCAACGAAGTACACCGCTGGATCCTACGTTCATTCGACAAGAGCGAAAAAGTGAATGAGGCGGCCGTAACGAAGCGGTACCGCATCCTCCAGGAGTTCTTCAAGGCAGCCAAGGCGGCCTTCGGTCCCACCTGGGGCGACCCCAAGTACCATGTGACCAAAGCTGTCACCATCAAGGCACTCATCCGCGTATGCGCCGACCTGAACGCACGCGACCGCGGCGATGAAGACACCCGTGCGCAGCGTTGGTCGCAGCGGTTGAGCAACGCCTGGAGCGATGTGGCCCGCGACTTCCGCGACGACGGCTTCTACGAGCGCTTCGCAGCCAAAGGGCAGGTGGAACGCGTAGCCAAGGTGCATAAGCACCTGAGCGGGAAATTGGGACTCTAGGCGACGGCTGTCAGATTCTGCCGTGCTTTCCGGGCGGGAAACGGCGGCTAGTCAAGCCCCATCTTGATCTGCTTGCCCGGTTCGGTCCGGCTGATCAGGGGATTCTCCGGTGAGCGTTCCGACTCTTCGGCCGCTTGTTTGCGCTTCAACTGCTTCACGGGGCTCTCTTCCAGGCCTTCCTCCTCGGGCGCTTCCAGGTTGCCGATCTCGTCGTCGGAGATCAGCATGCCCTGTACTTCTTCCAGCTCCGGGGTCATGGGCGTGAAAGCCGGCCCATTGAGCGTGAGCTCCTTCACCTTGTGCGGCGTAAGCCGGTTGCCCAAGGCCTTCACGCCCTTCACGCCGATGAATGCGGCGAGGTCCACATCCTCATCGGCGCGGTTGGTGCTGCGCTTGTCGTAGGCGATGTGCAACTCCGGCTCAGGCATCAGGCTATGCAGCGCAAGCTTGCTCTTCTCATCCTCGGTGATGAAGGAGACCGGCTCGCGTGAGGGCTCCACGAGGAAGCGCTTCACATTGTACTGCTCCTTCTCCCCTTCCCAATACACTGCAGTGACCACATCCTTCGGATTCCACTTCACCACCGTCAGGGCGTCATCGGGGAAGTGCGTGCTCAGCACGAAGGGGAACAACTGATAGGTGCCGCTCTTGGCGATGCAGAGGATCTTGTCCTCGCCGGCGAAGCGCCCCAGGTAGCGGCCATGCCCGGTGTCGTTCAAGCGGCGCACGGTCTCGTCGTACCAGATGGGAATGGCCCCCAGTGTGCTTACCCCGCGCTCCTTCTGGCTGATCTTCTGCACGGTGTAGCGCGTGAGCAGGTTGCCCTTGCTGCCCCGACCTTTCACCGCCATGGGCGCGAAGTCGATATCGAACTTGCTCTTGCGCAAGTTGGGACGTGGGCGCAGCAGCACGCTCACCACTTCGCTGGCACCATCGGGGTTCGCGGTGAAGTATTCCACGCTGCTGCCTGCCGCGCCGCCGGTGAGGTCGTACTCTTTGTCGCGGGTGACGCCGGTGACCACGAAGCGCTTCATGTAGTATGCGCCACGCGGCCCATCCTGGTAGATCATATGGTAGATGGTGCGCTCATCGTTCTTCTTGAAGACGCCGATGTGCAGGATGCCCTTCCCCACGAATTTCTTGTCGGCCATTTTCGTCACCGTCATGCCGCCGTTGATGCGGAACACGCTGATGTCGTCCATCTCGGAGCACTCCGTCACGAACTCGGCCTCCTTCAGGCTCCAGCCCATGAAGCCCTCCTTGCGGTCAACATAGAGCTTCTTGTTGGCCACGGCCACCTTGGCGGCCACGATGGTGTCGAAGGTGCGCAGCTCGGTCTTTGCGCTCGCGGCCGGTGCCGTACTTCTTCTTCAGCTCCTTGAAGTAGTCCACAGCGTGATCCACGAGGTGGGCCAATCTGTCCTTCACCTCCTTGATCTGCGCGGCCAGCTGCTTGATGTGCTCGTCGGCCTTGAACGCGTCGAACCGCGAGATGCGCTTGATCCTGATCTCGGTGAGCCGGATGATGTCCTCCTGGGTCACCGGGCGCTTGAGTTCCTGCACGTGGGGCTTCAAGCCCTTGTCGATGAACGAGAGCACTTCCTCCCAGGTCTCGGCCTCCTCGATCTTGCGATAGACCTTCTTCTCGATGAAGATGCGCTCGAGCGAAGCGAAGTGCCATTGCTCCTCCAGCTCCCCTTTCTTGATCTTCAGCTCCTGCTCCAGCAGCTTCAGGGTGTTCTCCGTACTGTTGCGCAGCAGTTCCTTCACCCCCACGAAGCGTGGCTTGTCATTCTCGATCACCACGGCATTCGGCGCGATGCTCACCTCGCAATCGGTGAATGCATAGAGCGCGTCGATCGTCGTGTCGGGGCTCACCCCTGAGGCGAGGTGAACGATCACCTCTGCATTCTCGGCGGTGTTGTCCTCGATGTGACGCACCTTGATCTTGCCTTTCTCGTTGGCCTTGATGATGCTCTCGATGAGCGAGGTGGTGGTGGTGCCGAAGGGGATCTCGTGGATGACCAGCGTTCTGTTGTCCTCCTTGCGGATGCGCGCGCGGCAGCGGATGCGGCCGCCGCGCTCGCCCTCGTTGTAGTTGGTGGCGTCGGCCAGGCCCGCCGTGGGGAAATCGGGCAGGAGCTCGAAGGACCGTTTGCGCAGCACGGCAATGCTGGCATCGATAAGCTCGTTGAAGTTGTGCGGCAGCACCTTGCAGCTGAGGCCAACGGCGATGCCTTCGCCGCCTTGTGCCAGCAGCAAGGGGAACTTCACCGGCAGGTACACCGGCTCCTTGTTGCGACCATCGTAGCTCAGTTGCCATTCGGTGGTCTTGGGATTGAAGACGACGTCGTTGGCGAACTTGCTCAGGCGCGCTTCGATGTAACGGGGTGCGGCAGCGCTGTCGCCAGTGAGCGTGTTGCCCCAGTTCCCCTGGCAATCGATCAGCAGGTCCTTCTGCCCCAATTGCACCAGCGCATCGCCGATGCTGGCATCGCCATGCGGGTGGTACTGCATGGTGTGCCCGATGATGTTGGCCACCTTGTTGTACCGACCATCGTCCAGGTCGCTCATGGAGTGCAGGATGCGGCGCTGAACGGGCTTGAGCCCATCATAGAGCGCAGGCACCGCGCGCTCCAGGATCACATAGCTGGCATAGTCCAGGAACCAGTCCTTGTACATGCCGCTCACGCTGAAGCCACTGGTGTGGCCGCCGCCGGGCACGTGGTGCGGGTCGGTGGTGCCGCCGGTCCCGTTTTCGTTCGTTCCGTCGTTCATTGGAGTGTGGCGCAGATCCGTTCTGCGCGTGCGTTGTTGTTGTTGTTGGTAAGGCTCAGCCCCAGGCAGACAGGCGCACCGATGACGGGCTCGGGCCTGCGGTAGATGAAGTGCGCTGAATTGGCCGGACTATCACCGAGCTCGGTCGTGGTGCCGTTCTCCTCGTCATGAACACGCACGGTGTAGTTCGAAGGCGAGAGGAAGAGCTCCTCTCGCACCTTGAACTCGATCACTTGATAGAGGAAAGCACCATTGGGGAAGGTGATCAGCTCGGTGAAGGTGGTGTCGTACTCGAAGAGGTTCGCACCGTTGTAATCCGGATCGAAGGGGTTGGTCGTGAGCGGGGCGGTATCCAACTCGCCTTTATCGCATGCGGTGAAGAGTGCGATCATAATGGAAAGGAACCCAAGCTTCTTCATCGGATCGGGATCGTTGCAGCCATCGCCCATGTTCCGCCTGTCGCGCCCGGCACCCATACCAGCCCATCGAAGCGCACCTTCTCCTTGTCCTCGAAGAGCGGTGCCTTGTTGGCGCGACGCACCTTCTGCGCATACCAGTAGGCCCCTGCGCTCAGCACGAATACGCCACTGCTCACATAGGCCATGGTGCGCGTGCGGCGCAGCGCGCTGTTCGCGTCCGGGATCCGTTGGTCCTTCAGTGCCGTGATCGCGCCTGGATCGGAGAGCGTGGCGTAGTCGTCCGCGAGGGCATCCAGGTCCTTGCGCGCCTTCAGCGCCTGCGCGATGCTGACCCCTGCCCATGCCCCTGCGCCGACGGTGAGCACCGGCGTGCCGTAGCGCAGCCAGCGGTCACGACGGCGATGGCTGTCGGCCTGTCGGCTGAATTCGATGAACTCCTGGGAGTAGTGCAACTGCACGCGCGCTTCGTGCAACTGGCCGCCCGTTACCATGAACATCGTGTCGAGCATGCGGCGTTCCGGTGCCCAGAACACGAAACGATGCGGACCTTCGAGCAGCGTGATCTCGCGATCGTTCAGGCGGTGCTTGCCGTCGAGGATGTACTGGCAGGAACCGGAAGGCTCGCAGAAGACGCGTAGCGTGCCGGTGGTCTGGGCCAAGCCTCTTGCGCCCATCAGCAGCAGGGAAGCTCCGAGTGAGAGTCGAGCGATCATCATACTTCCTCCTCCACGGCTTCCAACTTTTTGGCAATCGCTTTCACAGGATCGGCGGGTTCCTCCTCCACCAGGTCCTTCTCCACCTTCAGGTTCTCTATGATGAACTCCTGGCGCTCGGGGGTGTTCTTGCCCATGTAGAATTCGAGCAGCCCATGCACGCTGGCATCCTTGGTGATCATCACAGGCTCCAGGCGCATGTCCTCGCCGATGAAGTGCTTGAACTCGTCGGGGCTGATCTCGCCCAGGCCCTTGAAGCGCGTGATCTCCGCGGCCTTGCCCAGCTTATGCAGGGCGCGCTGGCGCTCCTCGTCGCTGTAGCAATAGATCGTCTCCTTCTTGTTGCGCACGCGGAAGAGCGGCGTTTGCAGGATGTAGAGGTGATCGTTCTTCACCAGGTCGGGGAAGAACTGCAGGAAGAAGGTCATGAGCAGCAGGCGGATGTGCATGCCGTCCACATCGGCATCGGTGGCGATGACGATGCGGTTGTAGCGCAGGCTGTCCATGCCGTCCTCGATGTTGAGCGCGGCCTGGATGAGATTGAACTCCTCGTTCTCGTAAACCACCTTCTTCGTAAGGCCGTAGCAGTTGAGCGGTTTGCCCTTGAGGCTGAAGACCGCCTGGGTGTTCACATCGCGGCTCTTGGTGATACTGCCGCTGGCGCTATCGCCTTCGGTGATGAAGAGCGTGGTGCCCTCCTTGCGATCGTCCTTCTTGGAGTCATCGAGGTGTACACGGCAGTCGCGCAATTTGCGGTTGTGCAAACTGGCCTTCTTGGCACGTTCGCGGGCGAGCTTGCGTATGCCGGTGAGCTCCTTGCGTTCGCGCTCGCTCTCTAGGATCTTGCCTTGCAGCGCCTGCGTCACCTCGGGGTTCTTGTGCAGGTGGTTGTCGAGCTTGGTGGCGAGGAAATCGCCCACGAACGAGCGCATGCTTTGGCCGCCGGGCTCTATCTCCAATGAGCCCAATTTGGTCTTGGTCTGGCTCTCGAAGACAGGCTCGATGACCTTCACGCTCACGGCCGCCACGATGCCTGTGCGCACATCGCCCGCTTCCCAGTCCTTCTTGAAGTAGTCCTTGATCGTCTTGGCCACCGCTTCGCGGAAGGCGCTCTGGTGCGTGCCGCCCTGGGTGGTGTGCTGCCCGTTCACGAAGCTGTAGTACTCCTCGCCGTAGTGGTTGGCGTGGGTCATGGCCACTTCGATATCGTCGCCTACCAGGTGGATGATCGGGTACAATGGCTCTCCGTCCATCTTGGTGGTGAGCAGGTCCAGCAGGCCGTTCTTGCTCTGGAACTTCTGGCCGTTGTAGTGGATGCTGAGGCCCGTATTGAGGTAGCAGTAGTTCCACAGCAGGCGTTCGATGTGCTGGTCGCGGAACTGGAAGTGCCGGAACATCTGCTCGTCGGGCTCGAAGACCACGCAGGTGCCGTTAGGCTCGTCGCTCTTCACCAATTTGTTGTTCTTGCGCAGCACCCCACGGTCGAACTCGGCCTTCATCAGCTGCCCTTCGCGCACGCTCTCGATGCGGAAGTAGCTGCTGAGCGCGTTCACCGCCTTGGTGCCTACGCCATTCAAACCCACGCTCTTCTTGAAGGCCTTGCTGTCGTACTTGGCACCGGTGTTGATCTTGCTCACCACATCGATCACCTTGCCCAGCGGTACGCCGCGGCCGTAGTCGCGTATGGTGACGCGCGTGCCGTCGATGGTCACGTCGATCTTCTTGCCGTGGCCCATGACGAATTCGTCCACGCAATTGTCCAGCACCTCCTTCATGAGGATGTAGATGCCGTCGTCGAAGCTGCTGCCATCGCCCAGCTTGCCGATATACATGCCCGGCCGCAGCCGGATGTGCTCCTTCCAGTCCAGCGACCGGATATGCTCTTCAGAATAGTTCGCCGCGCTCATGTCGTTCCGTGCGGAACCTCAGTATTGGCAAGGGTTCCAGCCGATGGGCCGAAGTTAGCCCGGCACCGATCCGGCCTTGGATCGTGGAAAACTCCCGTTATGAACGATCGATCGGGGTTTTGAACAGGGTCCGCACGTTCCCCCCTCGCCCGCCCCCCCGCCCCCTTTCGCCCCCGGGCCCGCCGCCCCGGAAGCTCTTCGTCCGGCCCCCCCCCGGACCGCCCCCCAAAAAAAACGATAATTTCAAATGGGGGGGTAAAAACCGGGCCAAGCCCCGGCTGTTTGCGGTTGTTCCCCCTCCCCCCGGCCCCGCGCCCGCCCCCGCCCCCCCCCGGGCAACCCCCGTTGCCGTCGCCCGTCCCCCCCCTCGTCCCCCCGCTCCTGCCCCCCCCCCCCCCGGGATCCCCCCCGGGGGGGGGGGGAACCGCCCCCTGGCGCGGCCGCCGGCCGGCGGCGGCGGCCCCCCCGCCCCCGCCCCCGGCCCCCCCCCCCCCGCCGCCCCGCCCCCCCCCCCGGGCGGGGGGCCCCCCTGCCCCTGTAAAGGTCCCGCCCCCCGCCGCGCCCCCCGCCCCCCCCCGCCCCCCCCCCCCCCCCGGGGGGCCCCCCCCGCGGGGGGGCGCCGGGGGGCGAAAAGGCCCCCGCCCCCCCCCCCCCCTACGGCAACTGCTCCCCCATCACCACCGTAGGCACACTGCCGCCGATGTTGCTGAGGATGGGATCCCGGTCGTTGTTGGCACCCACATATCGCACAATGCCGTCCATGGTCACGTCACTAAGCAGATAGCCGCTAGCGGTGAGGGTGGGCACGCTGCCGCCGATGGCGGTGAGGATCGGGTCGCGGTCGTTGAACTGGCCGGTGTACTTGAGCTCGTTGTTGGGATCCACGTTGCCGCTCCAAAGCGCCATGATGCCGCTGTTGCTCTTGCGGGCACCGCTGCCGTAGGTGAGCAATGCCGTCAGGGTGAAGTCCACGGCGGTGGCAGTACCGTTCAAGGCGATATTGGCGCCGGTCATGCACCCGAGGTGGTTGCGGTGGCGCACGGCAACACGATAATTGCCGGCATCGGGACAGAAACCCAGCGGCGAGCTGCCGTCGGGCGCCACCACATCGCCATCGCGCTGCACGAGACCCACGCGTGTTTCGAGGATGGTGGCGGGGTTGGCGGTGGAGCGCAGTTCCACCATCACCCAATCCACCACCGCGTTGTTGCCCGTGGTGGCGAGCACGAGCGCTGTGGTCGTCGTGGGTCCGGCAATGGTGCGGCCCATGGCGGAATATGGCTCGGTGAGCGGCACCAAGCCCAGCACGCGTAGCGAATCACTCATGAGGCCGGTAGCTGTGCGATATGCGCCGTCGAGGAAGACACGAGCGGCAACCACGCTGCGCGGGATCACATCGCAGGGTGCCTGCAACGTGGTGAAGCTGTGCGTGGTGCTGTACTCGCTCACGGTACCCTGCACTCCGCCGCAAACAGCGCGCACTTGCACATCGTAGCTGGTGAGCTGCGTTAGACCGCCAAGCGCGTATGGCGATGCGGCTAGTCCGTTCACATTGGTCCACGTGCCGCTGCTGGTGGGTTTCCAACGCAGGTCGAAGGTGGAACCTGTTCCTCCGCCAGGCGCTGACCAAGTGATGTTGGCGCTGTTGTAGGTGATGGTGTTGCTCGACAGCCCCTGCGGTATGTTGCACGCAGTGACGTACGCGCTCGCGTTGAGCAGGTAGCACTGCACCGTGCTGAATACGTTCTGATAGCCGTAGACGTGTATGAAGTAAGTGCCGGCCGTCGCATTCGCGTAACTGATCGATTCGGATGAGCTGCCGCCGTTCGAACTGATGGCGATCTGGGTGCCACCGCTGTTCAAGAGGCGCAGGTCGTAGTCCGCTGGGAGGTTGCTGAGGGAGAGGTTCACGTTGCTCGTGGCGCTGAGCACGAAACGGTAATAGTCTACGTCGCTGCTGCTGGCGATGAGCGCGTTCACCGAAGTGGGCAGGGTGAGGAGCGCCGCCGTGCCCGTGGTGTTGTTGGGCTCGCTGCTATCGGGGCAGGGCACCGGTGTGGTGAAGGTCTTGCTGGCACTGTAGGTACTGCTGCCCGCAGCGCAAACGCTGAGCACCTGGTACTCGTAGTTCTCGGATAGCGTGAGGCCCGTGAGCGCATAACTGGTGGCGGTCAGGCCGGTGATGGTGTTCCAGGTGCCACTGCTCACCAGCTTCCAGCGCAGGGTGTAGCTCAACACGCCGTAGTTGCTCCAATTGAGCGTGGCGCTGGTCGCGTTCAGGTTGGTTACCGTGAGCGGTGTGGGCGCATCGCAGCTGCTGCCGCATTGCAGAAGGCACGAGCCGGCATTCACCCGTTCGCGAATGCGCAATGCGGGTTGCGGACCGAAGCCGAACGAAAGGTTGATGCCCGTGCCGCCGATCAGATGGCAATAGCTCATGATGGTGCCGCCTCCGGCAGGAAGCCCGGCATTCGGGCAAGCGCCTTCGCTGTAGCCAGCGGTGGGGCCGCAACCATCAATTGCAGTGTTGTTGCCATTCCACGCGCAGGCATGGGTATGCGAGCTGCCCATGTTGTGCCCGGTCTCATGGGCTACTACCATCACGCTCCAGCTGTAGGTGGGCACGTTGTTGAAGCTGCTGCTGATGCCACTGTATGCCATGCGGCTGCTGGTGCCGCCGCAAAGGGTGTTCAACCAGGCCACGCCGCCGTATCCACCATAGTCCAGCAAGTGGGCCAGTTCGCCATTGAAACTGGTGCGCGTGGTGCCGAACTGGCTGAGGCGCGATGAGCTGCTGGTGCCGTTGTACGGGCTGGCGACATCCCATACATAGATCTCGTTCAGCAAGACTTGCACGCCATCGTTGGCGTACAGCGTGGCCATTTGGTTGAAGAGCCCGGTGAGGTAGCTGGTGACATTGGCGATACTGCCTTTGTTCAGGTAGATATCATTCGCTGCTTCCCAATAGACGTGTACGCAGCGGATCGTCTTGGTGGACCCGCCCTGGCGCGGAAAGCGATCGAGGTTGGTGCCGCCTTCATCGACGGTGGCGCATGCGGTGCTGATGGTCGCGCGCAAGTCGCTTTCACGGTAGTACGCATGCAAGCCTTCGATGTCGCCTTCGAATCGCCCGATCACCCGTTCGTCATCGGCATCGGCGATCAAGGCCATCACCTCCTTCTCGAAGACGCTGAGCGCTACCACCGAGCCGGGCATTCCACGCACCACGCCACGATAGTGGACACCGCCAGGCACTTCGGTCAAAGCATTGGTGCTTGCGAGCCGTACACCGAATCCTTGCGACGTGATGTCGACGCGCTCGAGGTCGAGCACCTGAGCGCCTTGCGCATCCGACACTTCCACCGCGATGAAGGGCGTGCGATCGCGGAGCAGGGCATTGCCCGCAACCGTGTTGTAGCGCAACACACTGGCCTGGGTGCAGGCGGCATTCCAAAGCGCATCGGTAACAGGCGATGCCGTTACGGACTGGAACAGTTGCACCGGGAGGAAGCTGCTGCCTGCGGCCCTCCGGTCCTGGATCCGATCCGCCACGCGGCCAGGACCGGCCTGCGCGAAGGAGATCATAGGCAGGAAGGTGCAGGCAGCGTAAAGGATGGAGCGCATGGTCGCGGGAATGGACCCGGCCAAATTAGGGAGGTGGGGCGATCCCGGGGCCGTGAACGACCTTTGGCCTCGACCTATGCCCCCACGCAAACGCCGATATCCCCTGTTCTCTGCCTTCGGCCTCTCGGTGGAGCACGCCATCGCACGCAGTGAAGACCTGGAGATCCTGCCTCTCGGTGAGGCAGTTTTGTCCGCTCTGCAGGCCCTGCCAACGAGCGAGGGCGAACGCCACGACGTCGAGGCCACGGCAGGCATGGCTGCGCATACCATCACCTTCCGCGGGAACAAGGTGATGCGCAAGCCTCGAAGTGGGCCCGCAAATTCTCGATCCTTTCCGAGTCGGTGCAACAGGTTCTCGATCCGCATCGGGCGATACTGCTTCCGGGCGGCGCGCATCCGTTCTACGTGCCCTCACGCGCCGGTGCTCATGTCGCCAGTATTCCGATCGAAGCGCATGCTATCCGTGCATCGCTCTTCGACAAACGTGGGCACGCCTGGAGCAACGACCTGGCCTTGCGGCTCGACGTGCATTTCGACAAGGCGGCCGAGTTCAACAAGGCGCACGCGGCCTTGCGGTTGCTCATGCCGTTGATCCCGGCGCTCGCAGCTTCATCGCCCATCCACGAGGGCCGAAGCACGGGCTACCATTCATCAAGGCTCGATGCGCGAAAGCATGCCAGCGATCGCCTCCCCGAACTGATGGGCGGTAGCCTTGTTCCCGAAGCCATCTTCGAGCCTGAGGAGTACGATCGCGCGATTCTCGGTCCCATTGCGCAAGCCCTTGGCCCGCATGACCCGAACGGGATCCTCGATCCCCAGGAGATGAACGCGCGCGGGGTCACGGTCAACTTCGACCGCGGCACGCTCACGTTGCACGTCATCGATGCACAGGAATGCCCATCGGCCAACATGGCCATCGTGGAACTCATCATCGCAGTGCTGAAGGCGCTTGTCGGTGGACGGTGGGCGAGCACCTATCTGCAGCGCGCGTGGAGCGCCGAGGACCTCGATGCGATCCTGCTGGACACGATCAGGCACGGCGACCGGGCCATCATCAGCAACCGCGACTATCTTCTGATGTTCGGCCTTCTTCAACAGGACAGCATGCCTGCGCTGAAGCTGTGGCAGCACTTGTTCGTTGATCTGTACAGTGAACTCGGACCGGCGGCACGCACCTGGCTCGACCATATCCTGGAGCACGGTTGCCTAGCCTCCCGGATCATGGCACGCATAGGCGCCAGGCCAAGTACCGAGAAGCTGCGCACAGCCTATGCTGCGCTGGCCGAGTGCCACGCGCTAGACCAGGCTTTCCTCTAGCTCCACCGAAGGCCAAGGCCCGATCGTGGGCTGCGGCATCCACCTCCGTCGAATGGCTGGAACCCGCGCCCGTCGCGGCCGTTGCTGTGCTCAAACCCGGCAACCATGGCACGCCTCCTACTCTGCTTCGGCTTGCTCGCAAGCACCTCCTACGCTTACGCACAGCCATCACCCGTCTTCTACTGGAAGCTCGATGGTACCAGCGGCACCATAGCGGTGGAATCGGAGAGCGGCTCCAACGGAACGCTCGTCGGCGGCACGCAATGGGACCCCACTGGTGGCCATCACCAAGGCGCCGCGCGTTTCGATGGCGTGGACGACCGGATCGTGCTGGGCACATGCGATCTCACGAACGGCGGTGGTGCCATCAGCATCTCACTGTGGATCAAACCCGACTTCGTCACCGGCATGGAACGCACGCTCATCGCCAAGACCGTGGGACCGACCATGCAGGACCATGTGTGGTCCATCGCGCTCATCAATGGCACAGCTCTTCGCTTCAGGCTGAAGGCAGCAGGCACCACTTCCGAAGTGAGCACGCCGCCATCCTCCCTGTTCGGCGGAACATGGTACCACATGGTGGCGGTATACGATGGAGCCGAGATGCGCTTATACACAAACGGCTCGCTGATGGCCAGCGGTGCCAAGAGCGGCAGCATCGGCTACCATCCGCAGGCGCCGGCATCGCTGGGCGCCACCAGCAGCGGCACCGAGCCATTCAGCGGCTGGATCGACGATGTACGGATCTACAATGCGGCGCTCGCTGATGCGGAGATCCTCGACATCCTCTTCGAGACCTTCACCACCGGCATCAGCGAAAGCGATATGGCTTGCGAGCCCGCATCACTGGCGACCCTGGCATCGAAGTTCGAACGCATGACCATCACAGACAACATGGGCCGGAACATCATCGACCGGAGCCGGGCCAATTCCACCCTGGAGCTGCCGCAACTTTCCGCAGGCTTGTACCTGGTCTGCCTCCAGGGACGGGACGAGCGGAAAACCGTGCGTCTGGCGGTGCCTTGAAAAGCGAAGGCCCGGCCTCAACGGTCGGGCCTTCGCGCAAGTCATCGTCGGATCAATGCATCACGCTGAAGCGACGCTCTGTGCGGCCACCCTCCCAGAGCATGCGCAACATGTAGTGCCCATCGGCCAGGTCGGTAACGTCGATGGTGCGCAACTGGCCGGCCGCAGCATTGGACGCCGGACGCACCACCGTGCGACCTGCCATGTCGGTCACCTCGAAGCGCAGGCCACGCAATTCTATCGGCGCCAGCAGCACATACACTTCGTGGTCGGCCGGACTGGGATAGAGCATGGCGATCGGATCGATCCGCTCCTCGACGCTGAGCGTATTGAACGCGCCGTTCCACAATTGGATGTCGTCAAGGGCGCCTTCGACAAGGCTACCGCCATTGCTCTGCACGTTCGGCCGGATGCTGTCGCTGGCGATGAAGCGCAGTCGCACATTGGCTGTTGGGGCCACGTACTCCTGCACACGGAAAGCCTTGCGCCTCCAGCTGCGATCGCTGCTCTTCGTGTCCTCCACCTTCACCCACGTGCTTCCATTGTTGTTGCTGATCTGCACCTGCCACCAGTCGGCGCTGGGGTTCGCGCCGGTGTTGTTGCTGTACCAACGCCAATAGGTGAATGCCGGGTTGGTGTAGCCGGTGAGGTTGATGGGATCGCTTTGCAAGATGGTGCTGCCGCCATCCACATCGTTGGTGCCGATGCCGGAGGTGGTGCCCGGCGCGTTGCCAGTGTACCAGCATAACGCTCCGCCCGGCGTGTGCTGCTGCGCGGGTTGCACGATGGTGCTGGGATCCCCAGGTGTGCTATACGAGCCGATGAGCACGCCGTACTCCCATTGCCCGGTGGTGGCGTTGCCCTGCGGCATGGTAGTCCAATTGCCCAGTTGGCTGTTGTCGTCGCCGTCCTCTGTGGCCATCAGGCTGAACCCAACGAGGATGTAGTTGGGCAGATAGCCTTGATCATAGAACTGCGCACCGCTGGGTGTCACGGAACTTGTGGTGCCGAAGATGTCGTTCAGCGTGAGATAATACGAGACGATGGCACCGCCGGGTTGACCGGGGATCTGCGCCGTGTAATTCGAGCCATTGATATTGAGCGGGACGGTGACCCAAGGCTGCGAATTGGACACCTTGTAATGCAGTTCGGCGCTTTCCACGTACGTATTGAACGGGAACGTGAGAGTGAGCGTGCTGTTGATGGGAATGGTGTTGCCCTCGAGCGCGCTGAGCACGGGCGTGTGGTTGAACTGCGCGTTGCTCAGCAGGGTGATGCCGTGGATGGCGAATGCTTCGGCGATGGCAAGCCCGTTGGGCGTTCCGTTGGTGAGGTTCCCGTCGGTGTCATCGGCTTGCAGAACATCAAGGAGAACGTCTCGGTAAGCCTGTCCCTCCTGGCCGCTGGGCGTTTCGGCCTGCATGCCGGGGAAGGCCGCAGCGAAGAGATCAAGGGTGAGCGGCATGTTCCAGTTGAGTAGACGATACGTATCCCACCAGGCACCTGCGATGATCTCGCCATCGCGATGCACTTCGCCGGTGATGTCCACCGGGTACACATGCGGGTTGATGTCGTACCGACGGATGAAGGAATTGGGGAAACCGAACTGGTAGCCGAGCGTCATCACCGGGTTCTCGGTGAGGGTGATGGCCCACACATCGGCGTAGGCCTCGTTCATGGCACCGTTGCTGAAGTTGCCGCCGAGGCTCTGGTAATAAGTGCTGTTGATCCCGTGCCCGTACTCGTGGTACACCACGTCGGCATAGAGCGAGAGCGCGCGGCAAGTGGTGCTCTGCGCGTAGAAGTTGATGGAGGCGCCGTCGTAGTATGCATTGCAGGTGTCGCCGGTCACATCCACATAGGTGGGCAGCACCTGGTCCATTCCGGTGAATCCCGGCAGTACGGCGTTGCAATGGTTGTGGATGTTGCTGACACTGTGGTAGGCCGTGCGCTGCTTGACGTTCGCGGCTGCATCGAAGCTCACCGTGTTCGAGCCTTCGTTGATGGTGGTCGTGAACGATGGCGTGGTGCCGCCGGTCATGGTATTGCTCCAGCGACCGCGCAACTGGAACTGTGCGCTCACCGGTCCCGTGATGCCGCTGGGCAGGAAGCCTGAATCGTCGGTGAAGAGGAAGTTGCCGTTGATGGTCACGCGCAGGTCGGGGAGGCCCACGACTTCCGTGGGGACCGTTGCGCCATCGAGATGCACGTTGCCGTTCACTTGCACATCAGCGGCGTCGTCATCGTTGCCATCGCCGCCGGGATGATGCTCGGTCATCACCAGGTCGCGGCGGTAGAGGAGCTCGCCTGAGCGCGCATCCACGAAGCATTGGTAACGGCCGGGGCGACCATATTGAGTGTTCAACACGAGCACTTCATGCACTGCACGGTAGTCCATTTCACGGCCAAGGGGGATCGGCAGGATCCTCCTTCCCTTCTGTTCGATGGTATTCACGTTGGCCAATCCCTCGCTGGCGATCGCGGCGGCTTGTTCCGCGCTCAATAGAGGCTCCAGGTCGGCGGGGAAGGCACCATGCACATCGGAGCCGAAAGCGATGACGCGTCCTTGAGCATCCAGCTTGACCATGGCGCGGCCGAACAACACCGGAATGTTGGCATGGGATTGATCGAAATGCACGTAGGTGAGGTTTTCGCAGGCGCTGTGACCTGATGCACCAACTCGTCCGCTGACACACCGAAGCGAGCAAGCTCAGTGGCGATGAAGTTCGTGGCCTTCTCCTCGGCAGTACTGCCAGCCACTTCGATGGGAGGACCGAAGGCCCGACGCGGCTTGGCCGTGCCTTCGTTGAATTCCACCGTCCACAGCGGGTGCGCGGCGAGGAAGGTGCGCCAGGGGGCGCGCTCGCGCAATTCGGCCTGCCAGACGGGATCGGGAAGACTGCGGATGTCCTTGATGTAGTCGACTTGATGCGGATCACGTCGCTCCTGAGCGGAAGAGATCGCTATGACAGAGGAGCAGCAGGCAAGAGCGGCCAGTGTACGGATGAGCATGTGCGGGGGGTTGGAGGATCCGAAGGTGGTGGATCGTCGGCTCCGTTCCAAACGGCGGCATTCCTCATGCCCTGCTAGGCGGGGAGTTCCAGCACCAGTCCGTCGTAGGCGAGATGGACGTTGGCGGGCAGTTCACGGCTAACCATGGTATGCTTGCCGAGCAGGTGGCTGATGTGGGTGAAGTAAGCCTGCTGCGGCCGGATGCGCTCCACCATGGCCAATGCTTCGGCCAGGTTGAAGTGTGAGGGATGCTCCTTGCGGCGCAGTGCGTTGAGCACGAGCGTATGTACACCTTGCAAGGATGCGATGGCATCATCGGAAATGGTCTTGGCATCGGTGATGTAGGCGAGACCTCCGTGCGCCGAGGTGCGAAAGCAGAAGCCCAGGACGGCCATGTTCATGTGCATGACCTCCACCGTGCCGACGTTGACGCCAGCCACTTCGAAGGAAGGAGCCGTGATCCGGTGCAGGCGAAGCTCCGGCACGCCCGGGTATCGGTCCTTGGCGAAGGCGTAGTGGTACACGCGCTCGACCGCCGCGCAGGTGTCGGCATTGGCGTATACGTCCATGGCCTTCTCCTGCACGAAGTTGAAGGCGCGCAGGTCGTCGATGCCGGCGATATGGTCCATGTGCTCGTGGGTGAGCAGCACGGCATCGAGCTGGATGACCTTGGCGCGCAGCAGTTGCTGGCGCATATCCGGACCGGCATCGATCAGCAAGTTGCAATCACCCACCGAGACCAAGGCGGATGTGCGCAGGCGCTTGTCGCAGGGATCGTTGCTAGCACACACCGCGCAATTGCACGCCACCACCGGCACGCCCTGGCTGGTGCCGGTGCCGAGGAATCGGATGCGCAAGGTGGACATACGGGCAAAGATGCGTGCTGTTGCGCGGCCTACTTTCGCTGCCCACGGAGAGGTGGCAGAGCGGTCGAATGCGGCGGTCTTGAAAACCGCTTTGCTCGCAAGGGCAACGGGGGTTCGAATCCCTCCCTCTCCGCCGATCGAAGAAGGCCGCCGAAGGGCGGCTTTCTTGTTGGGGAGCGAACGAAGCACCGCTTCGGTGAGCGAACCGAACAAGAAAGCGCATCGCAAAGCGATGCGGCCTTCCCAGATCGAGGCCCACCCCCCTTCGGGAAAGCGCGCCTCGCGCAATCCCTCCCTCTCCGCCAAGTAAAAGCCCGCCTCGTAGTGGCCGGGCTTTGCTGTTCAGCGACCGAGCCAAGCGAAGCTTGAGCGAAAGCCGTGAACAGCAAAGCCTGCAGAGCGCAGCGACGAGGGCTTGAACTTGAGGCCTCCCCTAACGGGAACGCGCGCTTCGTGCAATCCCTCCCTCTCCGCCGAAAGACGGCTTTCTTGTGCAACGAGTGGGTGCAGCGTTTTTCAGTGAGTGAGTTGTGCAACAAAGCCTGTAGCTACGCGGCCTGAGGTACTCCCCATTAACTGGACACTATTCAGGCGGGTGTTAATGTGAAGTGGGGTTCACCGCTGGGCCTGGGTTCGTAGCGATACCGGGCGAAGAAACCTGCCTTAACGATTGTGATGCTTGCTGCGATAGCTGGTCAGGGTTCACGATCGATACCTACGAGTTCAACGCTGGGCACATCGGCCTTGCGAATTGGTTCGAGCCGGACAGAGATGGGTTCATGGACTATTGGCACATACTGGATGTGGACCATCCTTATTGCGCATACGGCGCGCTTGCGTATGTGCTAACGATCATCAATGCCGCTGCGGGTTGGGCGAATCCAGTGTGGTACATGGCTGAGGGGAACACCGGTTGTTGCCCCTTTGTTTCCCGTTCTCCCGATAATCAGATCCCACATTCCAGCATTTACTGGGATGGCGCCGTCAACGCAGGGACATGGAACAACCAAGGAGGACAAATCCAACTCGACAACGATTATGCGTATGTGTTAATACTCTTTGGTTGCGGGGGCAGCGAGCTTGTCTTTACCGGACTGGTGCGACCATTTTCCGATGCCAACATACCTCTACAGTCCGATTCGATCCTTGATGGGGCGATGGAATTCTCCAACATCCCGATCGATAGTACAGAGATGCCGTCGGCGGGCATCGGGCCCGGGCCGGCAATCGGGGACGTTCGCGTAATGCCAAATCCGGCGCGTGAGCAGGTGGTCGTTCAGGCTCCTTTCCAAATCGCATCGGTGGCAGTGCTCGATGAATTGGGCCGCGAACATGCCTATCTTGCTGCTGGCAACCGTAACACAATGACCATTGGTCTGATGGATCTTGCCGCAGGCATGTACGTACTCCAGGTTCGTTCGATGGAAGGCGATACTTTCCATCACAGATTCATCAAGGAATGAATTCCCAGTGTAAGCTTCCCCCAAGTTCGGCCAGCTAATCTTGGGGGTGTCGGTCGCAGAGTGCCTTCCGGGATGATCGGTGCGCTCCGGAGCGAGGAACGGTGATCCTCCGGCCTTGCCCGGCCGTAGCTTTGAGCACCATGATGCGCCACGCCACCACCGCGATCGCTGCTTTGCTGCTTGTTGCTGCCCACGCCGCTGTGCAGGTGGTGGTGGAGACGAAGACCTTCCATGCCCAGGGCCGCGGCCCACGCGTGGAGGTGAACATGGCCATCATTGCCGGAAGCGCCATTGCGCTGCCGAATTCGGCCGGTTTCATGCAAGCCCGGGTGGAAGCGCTGACCCTGCTGGAACAGAACGGCGCGATCAAGGCCTTCGCGAAGACCGAGGTACTCGGACCTGAGCGCCTCGATTCGGTGCAGGTGGACCTGCTGCACCAGGAGTTCTTCGATGTGGCGCCGGGGAGCTATGAACTGACCATTGAACTCCGCGATCTGAACGGGGACACGACGCGCACCTTCTACCAGGCGCCGCTGGCGGTGGGTGCGCTGCCGGAAGGGCTCTCGATCAGCGAACTGCTCTTCGCCGAGCGCATCATCCCGGCAGAGGAGGGCCGGCCCGGCAAGTTCGGCTACCAGGTAGTGCCGCTGCTGAGCGATTACTTCCCATCGAGCATTGGCGTGCTGGAGTTCTACGCCGAGGTGTACGGCGGCGACAGGCACTTCGGCACGGACAGCCTGTACCTGCTGACCACGCAGATCGAGAGCGCGGAGAAAGCCGGTGTCTTCAGCAGCTACAAGCGGATCCAGCGGATGAAAGCGCGCCCTGCGGAACCGGTGATGGCGCATTTCGACATTGCGCAGCTGCCATCGGGGAATTACCTGGCTGTGGTGGAGGTGCGCAACAAGCGCGGCGAACTGGTCTCGCGGCGCGAGCAGTTCTTCCAACGCAACAACCGCGTGGCCTACAACTACGACCTGCAGGCCATGAGCGGCATAGAGCTGACGAACACCTTCGCGGGAGCCTTCACGGACGCCGATTCGTTGGCCGAGCACATCAACAGCCTGCGTCCGATAGCCGACCCGTTGGAGCGAAAGATCATAGACGACCGCTGGAAGGACCGCGATATGGAGATGATGCGGCGCTTCTTCTACAGTTTCTGGGCGAACCGCAACCCCGACCCCGAAGCCGCGTGGGCCGCGTACCGGCATGAGGTGATCAAGGTGAACAAGCTCTTCGGCTGCCGGGTGCAGAAGGGCTATGAGACGGACCGTGGTTATGTGTACCTGAAGTACGGTCCGCCCAATACCATGATGGACCGCTTCAACGAAATGGACTCCTACCCTTACACGATCTGGCATTACTACCGTGCGGGCAAATACACCAACAGGCGCTTCGTCTTCTACCAACCCGACTTGGTGAGTTCCTGCTTGCAGATGCTGCACAGCGAGGTGCCGGGCGAGATACAGAACCCGCGCTGGAACCAGATCCTGCACAGTCGCAATACGCCCATGCCCAACGTGGACCCCACGCAGGTGGGCACCAGCAGCGGCGAACGTGCCAACGAGTTCTTCAACGACCCGCGCTAACCGCCGATCAACGCGACGAAGGACCGGTTGAACGACCTTAGCCGCCCGCAACGATGAGCAGCACGGCGGTCGTCATTCTCAACTGGAACGGCAGGAAGTGGCTGGAGCAGTTCCTGCCCGCTGCGGTGCGGCATACTCCCAACGCCGAGATCATCGTCGCCGACAATGGCAGCAGCGATGATTCGTTGGAATGGCTTGCCGTCCATCATCCATCGGTCCGTTGCATAGCGCTGGGCTCGAACCATGGGTTCGCCGGCGGATACAACAGGGCGTTGGGCCAGGTGAAGGCCGAACGCTTCCTGCTGCTCAACAGCGATGTGGAGGTGACCCCCGGCTGGCTGGATGCGCTGAACCAGTACATGGACACGCACCCCGGCATGGCCGCCTGCCAGCCCAAGGTGCTCAGCAACGGGAACCGGACGCACTTCGAGCACGCAGGCGCTGCCGGTGGCTTCATCGACCGCAACGGATATCCCTTCTGCCGGGGCCGCATCTTCGAGATCACCGAAGAGGACCACGGCCAGTACGACGATGAACGCGAGGTGTTCTGGGCCACCGGCGCGTGCCTGCTGATCCGCAGCGATGCCTTCCATGCAGCGGGCGGATTCGATGAGCAGTTGTTCGCGCACATGGAAGAGATCGACCTCTGCTGGCGATTGCGCCGTACCGGATGGAGCATCGGGTACACCAGCAGCGCCACCGTGTACCACGTTGGCGGTGGAGCGCTCGGCTATGGCAGTCCACGCAAGACCTACCTCAACTTCCGCAACAGCCTCATCGTGCTCACCAAGAACCTTCAGCATGGATGGTCTTGGGGCTGGCTGATGCGCCGCCTGGTGCTCGACTGGTTCGCCGCGCTGAAATTCCTGCTGGAAGGCCACGGTGCGCACACGCTACAGGTGGCCCGCGCGCACTGGCATTACTTCCTGCGGCTGCCGCGCGTGCTGAAGCAGCGCAGATCGTTGCTGGCCTCGGAACGAACGCCGGACCTCACGGGCATGTACCACCGCAGTATCGCCTTCGACCGCTTCATCCTGAAGTGGAAGAAGTTCGAGCAGCTCGATCAGGAGGCCTTCGTGGCGCGCTGAAGCAGGTAAGTGACGGCCAGGCGATAGCCCTCGAGGCCGAAGCCGGTGATCACACCTGCGCATGCACCGCCAGTGATGCTATTGTGGCGGAACTCCTCGCGCGCATGGATGTTGCTGATATGCACTTCGACCACCGGGATGCCGATGACGATGATGGTATCGCGGATGGCCACGCTGCTGTGCGAGTAGCCCGCCGGGTTCATCACCACGGCATCATAGGTACCGGTGCTTTTCCGCAGCAGATCGATCAACTCGCCTTCGACGTTGCTCTGCGCATTACTGAACGCCACATCCGGGAATTCCATTCGAAGCTCCGATAGGTAGTCCTCGAACGAGCGTGCCCCATAGATGTGCGGCTCGCGCGTGCCGAGCAGGTCGAGATTGGGGCCATTGAGCAGGAGTATGCGCATGCGTTACGTGCCGATCCTGTCGGGAGGGCGAAGATCGTACACACGACATCGTTCAAAGTGCATGCGATGCGAGGGAGCTGCTTCGTTCTGTGAGCGGCCAACTTCGCATCCGATGGATTGGGACCTCGCACTGCGCGGCTTTCGCATGTACCTGAAGCTGGAGCGATCGTTGAGCGACCGCACGGTGGAAGCCTACCTGCACGACGCAGACCGGTTGCGTGCTTTCGCCGATGCACAGGTGCCCAAGCTGCTGCCTTGCGCTGTGCGCCTGGAGGACCTGCAAGCCTTCACCACAACCGCTGCCAAGAGTGGCCTCGCCGCCAGCAGCCAGGCACGACTGCTGAGCGCGGTGCGCATGTTCTACCGGAGCCTGATGGTGGACAAAGCGATCGCCGCCGACCCCACCGAGCTGTTGGAGAGCCCACGGATCGGGCGCAAGCTGCCCGTCTTCCTGAGCGTGGCCGAGGTGGATGCCATCGCCGACGCCATCGACATGAGCAAGCGCATGGCGCATCGCGACCGCGCGATCATTGAGACGCTCTACGGTTGCGGCCTGCGGGTGAGCGAGCTCTGCGGCTTGCGGCTTTCGCAGGTGCATGCGGCCGATGGGTTCATCCGGGTGGTGGGCAAGGGCGATAAGGAACGGCTGGTGCCTATCGGCGCGGAAGCCTTGCATTGGATCGAGGAATACAAGCGCCATGAACGCAGCACGCTCACGGTCGTGCGCAAGGCGGAGGACATCGTCTTCCTCAACGCGCGCGGCGGAGGGCTTTCGCGCGTGGCCGTGCTCATGCTGGTGAAGAAGCTGGCGCTGAAGGCGCGGGTGCGCAAGACCATCAGCCCGCACACCTTCCGCCATTCATTCGCCACGCACCTGGTGGAGGGCGGCGCGGACCTGCGCGCCGTGCAGGAGATGCTTGGCCATGCCAGCATCACCACCACCGAGATCTACACCCACCTCGACCGCGAGTACTTGCGCAGCAACATCATGCGCTTCCACCCACGTGCAACGCACAAAGCGAGAGCGTGATCACCGGGCAATGATGCATGCGCGACGCCCGAGCACGTCGCCGCTTGCGTTGCGCAGCTCGAGGATGTAAGGCCCCTCGCGCAATGCGCTCACATCGAGCGTGGCACGCTGCAACGCCCTCGTGCGATCGCGAAGCACGACGCGTCCGGTGATATCGAGCATGATGATGCGGCCGACCGTGGGGATCGTCTCCACGGTGATGCTCGCCGACGCTGGCTGCGGGTACACCTTGACCACGCCGTTCGATGCGTCCGCAATAGATGTGCTCAAGTGGAAGTAAGGCGTCGATGTCTTCTTGCAGCCGTTGCTGAAGGTGACTTCCACACTGTAGTTGCCTGACACGAAGGCGTAGGTCGCTTCCTGCGTTTCGCCCTGCAAAGTGTCGCCTTCGAGGAACCAGATGTACGAAGCACCGATTACCGAGCTCGTGAGGTTGTTTCCATCGGGTAGCACGGCGGGCGGATCCATGGGGCACTTGTCCTTGATCTTGTACACGCGACCGAACGAGACATTGGTAGCGAACAGTTCCCCCACGTTATTCGTGCCGATGGAGCTCATGCCCGGGAAGGGCACGTCGGCTCCGGGATGATCGATCCAACCGCCCTGGCCATCGCTTACGAGCGAACGCAAGCCACCGGTGCAATAGTCGGTGTAGAAGAAGCGGCCCTGCATCCGCGGCCATTGGCTGCCGCGATACACCTCGCCCGCGATGATCGCGCAGAAGTTTCCGCCATTGATGCTGTGCGGCTGCACCACGATGGGATCGGTCGTCACTGCACCATCGATGCAATGCAACGTGTCGAAGGCGATGAAGCCTTCGTAGCAGCTCCAGCCGAAATTACGCCCGCTGTTGTCGCCTGCGTCCATTCGATCGATCTCCTCCCACAGTTGCTGGCCCACATCACCGATCCACAGATCGCCTGTGAGCGCATCGATGCCGATGCGGAACGGATTGCGCAGGCCGTAGGCCCAGATCTCCTTGCGCTCGCCGTTGGGCGATCCCACGAAGGGATTGTCAGGAGGAATGGAATAGGTGCTGTCCGGCTCGGGCTTGATGCGGATGATGCAACCAAAGAAGTCCATGGGATCCTGTCCGGTGTTGTTCGGATCGGCCGGTCCGCCACCGTCGCCGAAAGCAGCGTACAGGTAGCCGTCGTTGCCGAAAACAAGGCCGCCCCCTTGGTGTATGGGATCGGGCTGCGGAAAGCTAAGCAGCACAACCTCGCTCAAGGGATCGGCCAGGTTCGGGTTGGAGGCGTGCCTGCTGAAACGCGACAGGCGTGATGTGCCATAGGTACCCACGCTGGCCACATAGCTCACGTAGAAGAAGCCATTGTTCGCGTAATCGGGGTCGAAGGCCAGGCCGAGCATCCCTCGCTCGCCGTTGTACAGCACCTGCGGTGTGATGTCGAGGAAGGCCGGCGAGAGGTTCACCATGCTATCCACCACGATGGTGATGGCACCCCACTGACGCAGCACGAACAAGCGATCGTCGCCGCAGTGGGTCACATCAACAGCACCGCCCAGGTTCTGCGACCATAGCACGAGTTCAAGTTCAACGGGGACCTGTGCAGGGCTGGCCTGGGCGAAGGCGAACGCCAGAACACCCAGGCAACGGAACGATGCGGAAAGCTTCATGCGCTCGACGCAGCGAAGGTATCCGTGCAGGCGGGCTCAGCCGACGCTTGCGCCTGCCGTCACGAGCGGAACGTTGTTATTCGGGAGGTGCCGTGAAAGCGCTTCAGAACACGCGAACGCGCTTGGCGGGGCCTACATAGACGCCGGGTGCGGGCTCTTCGCCGGTGCGTCGGCCCATCACATCGAACCAAGGGCCCACGGTGACGAGCGTGCGGTTGTTCCATACTTCATTGATGCCGACCCCGCTCTGTTCAACAGGGGTGCATACGACGCGCACCTCGTTCAGGCCCCAAGGCTCGCCCCAGCCCTGATAGGGTGTGAGCTTCACTTGGAAGGAGCCGTATGGAGAGCCGGGGGGCACTGCTATCTCTCCGAGCTCGGTGAAGACGATATTGTCGAAGGAAGGTGGCACCAGTGCATCGGAGATCTCCGCCATGGGCGCGGCCACGTCATTGGTGAAGGCCACCTTCAACCGTTCGGGCCCGTTGGTGGCGCTGGTATGGTTGATGATGAGGCTGTCGATGCGCATGGGTACGGCTGCAATGCCGCTGAAGATCACGTAGTGCTGATCGTCGGCGATGGAAGGCCAGCCGTAAGTGAGCACGGCGTTGTCGCCGGAGGCGACGGGCACCGGGCAGGTGCTTACACCGATCCACGCCATGTTGGTGCCGATGAGCACGCCGTTGCCGCCGCTGGAGAGGTTGCAGGCGCTGCAGCCTTGGTCACAGTTGAGCATTTCGGAGCATGGCACGTTCAGCCATTTGTACATGATGCTCTGCGATTGCTGACCGAAGGTCATCACGGCCATCAGAAGGGCGACCATCAGGGGCCATTTCCTTGTGTTCATCGGGTAGGGATCCATTCGTTCGGGGCCTGTAACGCTTGCCCACGAAGGAGGTTACAGGACCGGCGAAGGCCTGCCATCCGCCGACGAATGCCTAAGTCGCTGAAACAGGTAGCCGCACATCGTCCCCGCCGAGACAGGCGCGCAAGTGCAGAGCCAGGAGGGCGCCCATGCTGCGGCAGGCAAGGAAGGCCTCATCCGAATGATGATCGGCGAGCTCGGCCGCCAGTTGCCTCACGTTCGCCTCCGGGGCCAGTTCATCGTGGTGCATGGCCGCGAGCAATTCGGCAAGGGTGTCCTTGGCCAGCTTCAGTCGTCGGCGCAACAGCGAACGTTCCTCGTTGCGGTATTGGTCGACGCTTTCGGCACCGATCACCTTCGCAGCCAGTTCCACGTATGGCAGGTTCTCCTTGTAGAACTGCGGCAGATAGATGCGCAGGCGGCCCTCGTGGCACTGCTGGTCAAGGTCGATGGTGCGGATCCGGTACTGCACCTGGTCGAGATCGTGGATGACGTCCACGACGAAGTTGTACGCACGCATATCGCCCAGCAAGCGCACGAAGCAGCGCTCGTTGAACTTGATGAACTCCTTGCAAAGTCGCACGGCGTTCATGCCACCACCATAGCGCGAGGGGTCCTTGATGAACGTATCGCCCGGCACGCCGATGATGTGCTCTTCGAGCAAGGTGACGCCATCCATCACATAGTTGATCCGGTTGGGCGAGAGGAGATGCTCCAATTCCAAACCGTATACCCGGCTGGCGTCGGTCCGCTTGATGTAGTAGTAGTCGTGGTTGTCGTTGAGCTTATTGTGGATCTTCACCCGGAAGGGTTGCGAATTGCCGTAAGGGCAAAGGTCCACGCCTGCCACTTGCAGGTGGTCGATGTGGCGGCCGTCGGCGATCAGCAGTTGGTAGGCTTCCACCAGCCGCTCGTGCAACTCGTGCAGCTCTTGCGGCCTGAAAAGCACCGTGTTCCAAAGCGTCTCACGCCCATCGGCGCCAAGCTGAGGCATCAAGCCATCATAGCGCTTCAGGTCATCATAGCTCACCGGCGACGCCGCCAGTCTACCGTGCTTCCGCAGATAGTCGTTCAGCCCGGCGCTCACCGAATAAAGCGGCTTGCGAAGGCCGATGGCGTTGAAGGACATCTCAGCGCGCTATGCTGAAGGCCCGGGCGCCGAGCACATCGCCCTGCACAGTGGAAGCGCGCAGGACGTAGGAGCCGGAAGGCACCGAACTCACATCCAACGCAGCGGTGGAGTTTCCCGCACCGAGGGTGCTGCGCATCATCAACCTGCCATCGGCGGCGATCACATCGAGCAAGGCGAGCTGGGATAATGGCGCGTCGAAGCGAGCCGTAAGACGATCATCTGTCGGCACCGGGAAGAGGATGAACGCGCCTCCCTCCTTCTCCGGAAGGCCGATGGCGCCGCTGATCTTCGCGAAGGCGTACTGCCCTTTGCGCAGCGGCTGCAGATCGATGGAGCCGGTGCCATTGGTGAGCGACCCGGCGTTCACGGTCTGGTCGGCGTAGACCTGCCAGGGCTCATCGGCGGTGGCGCGATGCACAGCCACCATGCCGGCTTCATTGCCGCCGACGAGCGCGTGATCGAACTGACCTGCTACACCGCCGAAGTAGAGCAGCCTCCCGCGCAGTGCAGTCCCCTTCGGGCCACAACCCATCCACGTTCCAGTAATGCGTGCCGCTGATCTCCTGGATGCCCCAGCCGAAGGCGTCATCATCGGCGCCGCTCCAGATGTGGTCCACGCGCACGAGCGTGCTGTCCACGAGCGTGTCGGCGTAGAGCCTGAATTCCGTGTACGGAAGCACATTGCTGAACGTGCTGCCGGGAACGAGCGTGATCTCGGTATCCATGCGCGCCTGGTTGAGGCGCTGGTAGCGGTTGAGCACGGCCATCACGGGCTCGAAGGGACAATCGACCTGCGCGTTGCAGAACTGGCCGTTGGCGGTGATGATCGTCTCGAACACGGTGCCATCAGCGGCAAGGAGCGTTAGGTCCAGTGGTGTATCGCCGTGGTATCCGGTGGTGCCGTAGAGCTTCTGGCCGATGTGCAAGTCCACCTGCCATTGGCCGCCGCTGGGTTGAACGGTGAATGAACGCACCTCGAAGACGGAATAGCCCGGCGCGAAGACCCACGCATCGAAGAAGGGGTCCATGTCCAGGCCTGTGATGCCTTCCAGTGCCTCCTTGAATCCTTCGGCTGTGATGGCGCTATTGCCGTACTGCACCATCATCTGGTGCATGGCGCTGCGGAAGAGCGTATCGCCGAGGTAGCCGCGCAGATTATGCACCACGGCCGCGCCCTTGTTGTAGGTGTGCGTGCCGTAGATGTACGGGTCGGGCATCGGCGAGAGCGCCTGGAAGCCGCCATCGTCGAGGTGCGCGGTGGTCATGATATCGAGCAGGTTGTTCTTCACCGTGCTCACGAAGGCATCGCGCCCGTTCACCCATTCCACCACCAGGTGCGATGCGTATTCAGCCGGGCCCTCCTTCAGCCACATATCGTTATGCACGTACGGCGTCACCACATCGCCCCACCAGTGATGACCGAGCTCGTGGGTGTACAGCGCGCGGTTGGCATTGCTGTTCTGGCTGGGCATGAAGTCGGGGTAGGCCACGTTGGTGGGGATCTCCAATGCGCCATCGGTGGTGAGCACATATCCTACGCGCTCGTATGCATAGGGGCCGTACCAGAATTCGCACGCGTCTATCGCACCGCCCAGGTCGCCGAAACGCGAGACCATGGCGTTGAGCGTAGCGGGCTTGCCCGTAAGCGTGACGGGGATGTCGCCGTTGGCACCGGCATGCACCCAGCTGCTATCGCGGTAGTCGGCTACCGCAATGGCGCTCAGGTGCGTGGGGATCTCCTGCTGCAGGTCGTAAGAGCGGATCACCGTATCGCCAGCCAATTGCACTTCTCCAAGGAAGGTGCCCTGGCCGTGCAACCGGAAAGTGCCCGCGCTCTTGACATGGTAGGTGTAGCTGGCGCGTTCCACGAAACTGTCGAAGCACGGGTACCACACCTTGCCGAAATTGGGCGGTATGGTGGTGAGCCCGATGCCGAGGTTGTAGATGTAGTTGCTCTCGAAGTAGAAGCCGCCCCAACTGGGATCCCGGTTGGGCGTTCCGTGGTAATGCACGGTGATCTGCTCATCGACACCAACGGCAGGCGACGTTTCGAAGTCCGCGCGCAGGTAAAGACCATCGTAACCATAGGTCATCGGACCAACGGGGCCGATGACCGAATCGATAGTGAGGTCCCACAGGTCGAAGCGGATGAAGGCCTGGCCGGGCATGAGCGCGCGGAAGGTGATGGTGGTGGCCGCCTTCACCAGTTGCGTGCTGTAGCTCGTCACGTCAAGTGAGATGTCGTAGTGGACGATATCGAAGGTGTCGCTGCGCGCGATGGTCTCCAAGATCACGGTGCGCTCGGCAGCGGTCAGCTCGCGATGCGCAGCCCCTTTGTTGCGGAAATAGTGGCATCCGTTCTTGATCGGCTGCGCCGATGCGGCGATGGTGCAGGTGATCAGGCAGGGCAGGATCGCGATTCGAAGGGTCATGGTCCGTGGGAAGTGCCCGAAGCTAAGGAGCGCGCTTGCACGGACATCACAGCGCCGATGTACGCTGCCCAGCTGTCCTTGCGTTCCATCGGCATGAAGCGTAGGATCCTGATAGCCCTGATGACGGTGCTCCTCATCGGCTTCCTGCTTCCTCAGCACTTGCGCATGCCCGTGGAAGGCGCAACCACCGGCAGTTACCATCCGGAGTCCTTCTGGCACCACCCGTGGGGCAGGTCCGGCACGCACAAGGGCGTGGACATCTTCGCGCGCAAGGGCACGGCGGTGAACGCGGCCACCGGAGGATGCGTGATCTACACGGGCGTACTCTCGCGCGGCGGAAACGTGGTGCTCGTCCTCGGTCCGCGATGGAGGGTGCATTACTACGCGCACCTGCAACGCATTGAAACGAGGAGCGGGTGCTGGGTGTCCACAGGCGATCGGATAGGCACGGTGGGCGATACGGGCAATGCGCAGGGCAAGCCTCCGCACCTCCACTATAGCATCGCCACGCTCCTTCCCTACCCATGGCGCATCGATGGCGATCCGCAGGGCTGGAAGAAGATGTTCTACCTGGATCCGACGGATTACTTCTGAGGCTTGCTGCGGAATACCCGGCGCAGCACAGCGAAGATCACCGCCATGATGAGCAGCACGCTCCAGGAGCGGGCGATGAAGAGCACGATGCGCACGAGAAGCTTCCAACCGAAGGCGAGCGAGGCGGCCAGCTCGCTGAAGAAGCCAGGCTCGTAGCGGTCGATGTTCTGCTCATTGGGCAGCAGATCGTGGCGCGTGCTCTGGCGCTGGTAGATATCGATGACGATGGTACTGTACGCGATGCGGTCCTCGAGGCCCAAACTGCTTAGACGCGCCTGATCGGCTTGCTCCTGCCGGTCGAGCAGACGGTCCTCGGCACCGGCGGTTTCGCGCAACCTCCTCCCCTGTTCGTCAATGGCCGTTTCCATTCGCTGCTGGTGACGTGCGATACGTTGCTGCGTCATTCGGTTGCTCATCAGCATCAAGCGCACATCCTCGGCCTTCACGGTGCGGCTGTCCAGGAAATCCACGAAGCGGGCCAAGGACTTCAGCGCGGTATCCAGGTTCGCCGCAGGCACCCGCAAGGTGGCACGGTTGATCACGGTGAACTTGGTGGTCTCCAGCAAGCTGTCCTGGCTGATCGGCGTGGTGTAGCGATGGTCCACACGCGAGGTGAGCTCGGTATGCTCCACATGGCCCCCGAAGCCCGCGATCAGGTCCTCGATGGCGTAGGTGCTCTTCACCACGTCCTTCACGCGGAAGCGCAGATCAGCAGTGCGGATGAACCGTCGGTTGGTATCGCTTGTCGCGCGTGCTGCACTGGAGCTCATCGTTGCGGGCGCCACGTTGTCTGCGAGCGCTTCACCGTTGGATGAATTGGCCCACGCATGCTCACCACCGCCTGAAGTGGGATCATCCATCGCCGGGGCGCTTTCGGCAGCGAGATTATCCGCTGAACGCTCGGAGGCCTGGCCACAACTGAATACGAAGAGGACAATGAAGGCCCCGATCAGGAGCAGGAACGCATGTCGCATGGTGGGTGGTGGTTTGGTGGATCAGCGCGACAACGCGCGGCGATCACTGCGCAGTACACGGCATCGCGTACGTGGTTCGATCCAGTTCGATGGCTACCGCACCGCGATCTCTGCCGTTATGGGCAGGTGGTCGCTCAACTCATCGGGCAGGGTGCGGAAGCTCCAGCTTGCGATGGCCTCGTCGTGCAGGATGTGGTCGATGCGCAGGCGTGGCAGATCGCCCACATAGGTGCCGCCCATGCCGCGCCCGCTTTCGTGGAACGCATCATCCATGTCGTTGCGCAACAGATGGTAGGCGTAGCTCATGGGCACATCATTGATGTCGCCGCAGAAGACCGCCGGGTACGGGCAGTGGGCCATGTGCGCGGCGATCAGCCGTGCTTCATCGGCCCGGTGTATGGCCCCCTCCTTCAGTCGCATGAGGATGCGCCAGCTGCCGCTCTTGAGCGAATCGGCCTGTGTATCGGCATCGAGCTCCGCGATGAAGCGGTAGTCCTCATCGCCGAAGTGGTAGCTCGACAGGTGGGCGTTGTATACGCGGATGGTATCATCCCCGATGGCGATATCGCTCCAGATGCAGACATTGTTGGTGCGTCGCCCGAAATCGACGTTGCCTTTGCCCACGATCGGGTGCCTGCTCCAGGTGCTAATGCCGAAGTGCTGGTCGTTGCGCGCTGCGAAGGTGAAATGCTCATGCATGCCCACGAACCCGAATTCCCGCGCCAGGGCTTCGCGCGTGCGGAAGTAGCGCTTGTCGCTGCTCTGGAAATACTCCTGCAGGCAAAGGATGCCCGGGCTCTGCTTGTGCAGCACCCTGAAGATGGCATCGCGCGTGCGCTCGTTGCCATCCCAGTTGTACAAGTCGAAGAGGCGTACGTTCCAGCTCATCAGCTTCACCGGTGCGCCGGTGACATCGTCGGGCATGCTGCTTCTTCCGAAGAAACCGATGTGGTCGCCCACATGCCCCCAGCCCAGCAGCAAGGCCAGGCCCGTGAGCAGCATGCGCTTGCGGCGGAACACCAGCCACCAGAGGAGCAAGAAGCCGTGCAGCAACAGCTGGTACGGATAGCTGAAGGCCAGCAGCATGAGCGGCCACGCCGTGCCGGGGCTCACATGCGGTGCCAGGTAGGTGAGCAGGAGCACTGCCACGGCCGCAACGTTCAGCCACCACAGCGGCCGATGCCAGCGCGATAGGCGCGTGCGCGAAGCCGTGCCCTTCTGATTGGGCGCCTTGCTCTCCTCGGGCATTCCGTCGCTCAGTGGCATATGCTCCAGATCGCGTTGTTCGTGTTCCTGGCCTGTCAGCCGTTGCCCGCTTTGAAGAGCGTGTCCTTCTCCTCCTTGCTCAAACTGTCGTAGCCGCTGCGGCTGATCTTGTCCAGGATGGCGTCCACCCGCGCCTGCTTGTCGCGCTTGGCCGCGTTGAACGCCGCATCGCGTTCGCTCGCAGCTCGGCCGGGGCGCTTCTCCACGCGCAGCCGCGGTCCTTTGCGCATGAAGGGCGATCGCATGCGGTCGAGCAGGTTCACGAAGGCCAATGACCAATCGCGGCCCTGGCGCAACTGCATGCTGGCGAGGATGCCGTAGGCTGCGCCGCCCAAGTGGGCCAGGTGGCCGCCGCTGTTGCCGCTGCTGCGCACGCTGACAAGATCGATCACCAGCAGCACCACCGCGATCCATTTCAGTTTCACCGTGCCGAAGAGCAGCAGTCGCACTTCATAGTCCGGACGATAGGTGGCTATGCCCAGCAGCACGCCCATGACAGCCGCCGATGCGCCCAATATGGTCGAACCATCGGCGTAGCCGTCGAATACCGGGAGCAGGTTGTAGCTGATGAGGTAGAACGCGAAGCCAGCGAGCCCACCGAGGATGTAGTTGCCCAGCAAGCGCTTGCCGCCGAGCAGGTCCTCGAAGATGCGGCCCATGAACCACAGCATGAGCATGTTGAAGAAGAGGTGCATGAACTCCCAGTGGGTGAACATGTAGGTGACCACCGTCCAAGGGCGCCACGGCAGCGCGTGCAGGTTGCTGGTGCTCACCAGATAGCCGAGCAGGCCGGGTCCTTCGCGGCGCATGGCCCAGAAGGGAAGATCGATCAGGTGCAAGGCAACGAAGACCGCAGCGTTGATGAGCAACAGCCGCACCACCATGCCGCCATTGCGCCATTGCAGCTTCAGGTCGTCTATCAAGCCCATCGTTCGGTGGTAGTCGTGCGCGGTCGTTCCCTTCCGTTACAACGCAAAGTTCGTGCGCATCGCGTCATGGCGCGCTACCGTTGGTTGATCCGCAGCACTACGCGAATGGATCCTTGCGCCGCCAGATGCGGATGATGATGATGCCGAAGAGCATGCCGCCGAGGTGGGCGAAGTGGGCCACGTTGTCGCCGGGGCTCTGGGTGATGCCCGCGAAGAGCTCGAGCAGGCCGTAGCCGATGACGAAGTACTTGGCCTTGATCGGAATGGGCGGGAAGAGCAGGAAGAGCTGCGTGTTGGGGAAGTACATGCCGAAGGCCAGCAGCACGCCGAACACCGCGCCCGACGCACCGATCATGGTGCCCACGTAGTCGTAGAACAGCTGCAGCACGGTGCCCATGGGCGCACCGCTGCCCTGCGCCACATCCTGCAAGGTGAACTCCGCCGCGCCGATGTCCGTGGCGCTCTGCACCGCCGCCACCTTCACCGCGCTGGCTTCCACCCCGTATGCAGCCAGCGCCTCTTCATCGCGCATCACCTCGAAGGCGTTGATGCCCGTGTGCAGCGCCACTGCGCCGAAACCGGTCAGGAGATAATAGGTGAGGAATCGCTTGCTGCCCCAGCGCTGCTCCATGGGACCGCCGAACATGAAGAGCGCGAACATGTTCACGAACAGGTGGCCCACATCGCCGTGCATGAACATGTGGGTAAGCAGCTGCCAGGGCTTGAAGAGCGGCGAGCCCAGGTAGTGCATGCCCATGATGCCATCGAGCTCGTTGCGGCCCATGCCATCGTTGCCGAAGGAGAGCTTGAGCAGATAGAAGAGACCGTTGATGATCAACAGGTTCTTCACCACCGGCGGAAGCCCGCCGCCTATCGCAAAGGATCGCATCAGCGTTCGAATCGTTCGTTCAGTTCGTCCAGGGTGTAGGTGATGAGCACCGGCTTCCCACCGGGGGTTCGCATGGGCATCTCGCAGGCGAACAGACGGTCCACGAGGTCGCGCATCTCGGCATCGCCCAAGGTGCGCCCGGGGCGTATGGCCGTACTGTGCGCCATGCCGCGTGCCAGCGCTTGATGCCGCTGGTTGCGCAAGGCGCTGCCGTCGCTCTTCACCTGCTCCAGCAACTGCTCGATCAACCTCGCGGGATCCTCATCGGCCACCTCGGCCGGCATGCCGTTCACCTGCACCGTGCGGCCGCCGAAGAGTTCAAGGTCCAGCCCCATGCAACGCAGTTCGCCCAGCATGCCGGCGATGAGCGCATGGTCGGTCGCGTTCAATTCCACATGGCGCGGGAAGAGCTCCGCCTGGCTCGGGCCTGCGCCCTGCTCCAGCAGCTTCAAGTTGCGCTCGTACAGGATGCGCTCGTGCGCCCGTTGCTGATCGATCACCAGCACGCCGCTGCGCAACTGCGATACGATGTACGTGCGATGCATCTGGAAGAGCGGGCGCTCGCCTTCGTGCTCCTCCAGGTTGCGCGAGGGCATCACCGTGGGTTGCACCGTCGGCAGTTCCTCATCCACGGGAGTGGCCATGCCCATATCGAAGAGCTTCTGCCAACCCTCGGGGCTCGGGCGCGGCGGTGCGGTGAAAGCGCCCAGATCGCTCGGCCGCCATTGCGGCACGGCACGATCGCCACCGCTCAACGCTGCGATCATCACCGGTTCCGGCTCGAAATCGAGGCTGGGCACGATGTTGAACCGGCCCAATGCGCGGCGCACGGCTGCATGCACGATGGCATACACCACACGGTCGTCGCGGAACTTGATCTCGGTCTTGGTGGGATGTATGTTGATGTCGATCTGCGCGGGATCGAGATCGATGAAGAGGAACCAGCTGGGGAAATTCTCGCGCGCCACCAGCTCGTTGTACGCCTTGCGGATGGCGTGCTCCAGGTAGCTGCTGCGGATGAAGCGGCGGTTGACGAAGAAGTACTGCTCGCCGCGCGAGCGCTTGGCGAATTCCGGCTTGCCCACGAAGCCGCTCACCGCGATGATCTCCGTGCTCTCTTCCACCGGCACCAACCGCTCGTCGTACTTGCAGCCGAATAGGCCCACGATGCGCTGGCGTTCATTCCCCGGCAACAGGTTGAATTCCTCCTGGTCGTTGCTCACCAGCCTGAAGGCGATCTCGGGGTGCGCCAGCGCCACGCGGTGGAACTCGTCCAGCACGTGCTTCAGCTCCACCGCATCGCTCTTGAGGAACTGGCGGCGCGCGGGGGTGTTGAAGAAGAGGCTGCGCACGGCGATGGTGCTGCCCGCCGGACCGGCCACCGGCTCCTGCACCTTCACGCGGCTGCCTTCGATCAGCACCCGCGTACCCAGTTCCTGGTCGTGTTCGCGCGTGCGCAATTCCACCTGCGCTATGGCGGCGATGCTCGCCAGTGCCTCGCCGCGGAAGCCTTTGGTCACAATGGCGCTCAGGTCATCGGCCTGGCGGATCTTGCTGGTGGCGTGGCGCTCGAAGCTCAGCCGCGCATCGGCGGGGCTCATGCCCCTGCCATCATCCGTTACCTGTATCAGCGCGCGCCCCGCATCCTTCACCACCAGCGTAATACGGGCGGCACCGGCGTCCACGCTGTTCTCCAGCAGCTCCTTCACCACGCTGGCGGGCCGTTGCACCACTTCGCCCGCGGCGATCTGGTTGGCCACGTGGTCGGGCAGCAGGCGGATGATGTCGGACACGGCGCGAAGATCGGTCTTGTGGCACGAACGACACCGCCCCGGCGCGGCGGCAGGTGTCCGTCGCCATGGAACATGGTAACCGATATATTTGATCACATGACGAAACACTGCATCACGATCGCCCTGATCGCGATCCTCCTGGGCGGCACATCGCTACCCACCGCGTCGGCGCAATGCGCCCTGGAGCCCAACCCGGACAAGTGGTTGTTCAAGGGTCCCAATGGGGCAACGGTGGAAACGCCGGGACCAAGGACCTTCGAGTATGCCACGGCGGTAAAGTCGTTGTTCAACCGGCGCAACGACTACCTGTCGGTGTACAGCTTCACCAAGAGCAAGGGGGAACATATGCTGTACTTGTACCTGGCCGTTAAGGAGATCCCGCTCTTTAAGATGGCCACCACCGATCACGTCACCATACATGTCCCCAACCAGGCACCTGTGGTGCTGCATCCCACCACGGACTACCCGTGCCATGGGCCGAAGAAGTACCGTTTCACCATGTCCTTCTACTCCCTTTCGAAGGAAGCCGCCACCGTACTGGCTTCGGCACCCATGGACAGTTTGGTGATGCAGTACACCGTGCTTCCCGACCCGAAGGAAGGGATCACCGAGCAGCGGACCCGATCGCTCACGGTGGACAACATGGGCAACGAGAACAGGGAGAAGTTCCGCAAGTTCGCAGAGTGCTACCTCAAGGAATACTGAACATGGGTCTGCTGCTGGAGCGCGTGGCGTGCAACAAGCCGGTGGGTTCCGTTCTCAGCGCGGTCCTTTTCGTCGTGGTCGGCCATGTGCATGCACAACCATACGCGTTCGAACCCGCATCGGCGAGCATGAACGCACCCTTGTTCACACGCACGGCGCTCGGGAGACCAAATGCTGATGGAGTTGCGCCCATGCCGCCCTTGAACCTCACGCACGCTCAAGACGATGGCAAGTTCGAGTCGGTCACCGGGAACATCCTCGCCACGGTGGGCGCAGGCATGGTGGGCTGGTACCTGGGCGCCAAGCTCGCCGACTCTGATGCCGATGTATCACCAGCCCTCCTCGCAGGCGGTGGTGCGTTGCTCGTGGCGGGCATCACCTTCTCGTCCATTGGCGGGCGAAAGAAGCGGGAGTCGCTGAGCTTGCTGCATGAACGGGCTCATGGCGCAGCGGATCTTGCGCGATTGGGGCATTGATCGGTCAATTGATGATCTCTGGAAAAAGGAGGACATGGCAGTATTCAAGCACATAGCGCATGTATATGGTAGCGTCTTCGAGAAATTGCGGTATTGTATGCCGCCCATCATGAAGGTCCATACGTTGGTGCTCATCACGATCTTGTGCAGCTCAACAGTTGAAGGGCAGGACAATTCCTTGCAGCATCGACAAGCAGAAGAAGAGTACTTCACTGAGTTGACCCTGTTCCCGGTCGAAGCCGTGGAGAGCATCGCCCCGGAGTCGCTGATGACCGCCTGCCCAGGCATTCGAACATTCCTGAGCCGATACCCGGTGGGGTTCCATGCCGAGCCCCTCTTTGCTCGCATGTCCGCAGCAACAGCGAACGAAGTGCATAAGGAACTCCATCCAACGGATTGGCTGCAAACGGAACTGGCACGTGGAGGAACACCATACGGCGAGTACGTCTCGACAAAAGCCCGGGTACACCTCGATCGTTTCGAGCAGTGCTACGACGTTTATTCCGAGGATAGCATCCCGACCAACACTACGGCGTACCATCGCGGAACGGGCACCTTCGTTAGCGACCCCGCGACCGTAAGCAGCATTCATGCTGACCTCGCACGACGCGTTCACGGGTTCGTGGACAGCATGCGGTTCGAACTCGTCCGGGGCATGGGCTCAGCCGTGCTCTACAGGACATTCTTGCAAGAGCAACCGGGCTCACGCTACTTCACCAATGTTGAGGCGCTGTACGATACGCTGGAGCAGGAAACGTATGAGCTGGTCATAGCGGATGACTTCCACGAGCAATACAGGTTCTTCCTGTCCGATTTCCCCGACGGCAAACATGCAAAAGCGGTACAGAGCCGGCTCGCTCGGTTCAAGAAGCTCGTGTTCGCACAAGACATTGTGCTATCCTATGCCAACATGAAGTTGAAGTACGGCTGGAAATCGAGCGTCAAAGGCCATTTGTGGCAGGACTATGGAAAAACGGTTTCCATTGGCAACCCGCCCAATGGGCTCAGACTGAGCGGCACACTGTGTTTCGGCAGCGTCCAATTCGAGGGTGTCATCGAAGGAGTGGCAGCGGGCCTGCGCATCAGCAAGGGAACCACCATGTACTATAAGCCACCGAGCTCGCCAGCGCCTCGCCCCTGAAGCCCTTGCTGGTGATGGCGCTGAGGTCGTCGGCCTGGCGGATCTTGCTGGTGGCGTGGCGCTCGAAGCTCAGCCGCGCATCGGCGGGGCTCATGCCCCAGCCATCATCCGTTACCTGTATCAGCGCGCGCCCCGCATCCTTCACCACCAGCGTAATACGGGCGGCACCGGCGTCCACGGCGTTCTCCAGCAGCTCCTTCACCACGCTGGCAGGCCGTTGCACCACTTCGCCTGCGGCGATCTGGTTGGCCACATGGTCGGGCAGCAGGCGGATGATGTCGGACACGACGCGAAGATCGTGCGCTGTGGAATGCGGGCGATGCTCCTTGGAAGCCTGTCTCCAACGGATCAGGCCCGCTTAGAACACCACCACCCCGAAGCCCTTGATGATGAAATACAGGATGACGCACACCATGCCCATTACCAGCATCAGGCGCACCACGCTGTTGCGGTTGCTGCCCTGCCGCTGCCAGCTATGGCGCATGCGGTCGCGCAACAGTTCGCCCCGCTCATCGCGCAAGGCCGTCGGGTCGCTCGTAACGCGCATGCGCTTACGACGTTCATCGCGCGCCTCCTTCTCTGCATCGTAATAGCGCGGCGCATACTCGAAGCCTCGTGACGCCCGTTGGCGGAAGAGGCTGAACATCACCGGAAGCTTGGGGGCCTGCATAGAAGTTGTGAACGCGCATACAAAGCTAGGCCGCCGTGGAGTTCCTTCCTCAGAGTCGTAGCCGAAGGCAACATAATGCACGCTGTTCAAAACTGGCCCGCCTTGTGCCCAAGGTCCCCTACGCACCCCGGTAGTTTCGCCGCGTAACATGTCGCGCTCCCTCCTTCCGCTCCTCCTCCTCGCCACGGGCCTGCTCGCCATCAGTGGCACGCCGCCCACGAGCCGTCCCGCAGGCAGGCCGCCTGCCTTCCTGGCCGCGCCCACGCCCTGGGCCGATAGCGTCTTCGGCACGCTCAGCCTCGATGAGCGCATTGCGCAACTGATGATGGTAGCGGCCTACAGCAACAAGGACGCGCGCCACGAAGCGGAGGTGGAACGACTGGTGAAGGAGCGCAACATCGGCGGCCTCATCTTCTTCCAAGGCGGTCCCGTGCGGCAGGCCAAGTTGACCAACCGCTATCAAGCAGCGGCCAAGACCCCCTTGCTGCTGGGCATGGACCTCGAATGGGGACTGGCCATGCGGTTGGACAGCACATTGCGCTTCCCGCACCAGATGACGCTTGGCGCCTTGCAGGACGACGCGCCCGTGCAGGCCATGGGCGCGGAGATCGCGCGCCAGATGAAACGGTTGGGCGTGCAGGTGAGCTTCAGTCCGGTGGTGGACGTGAACAACAACCCTGCGAACCCCGTCATCAACGACCGCAGCTTCGGCGAGGACCGCGAGAACGTGGCGCGCAAGGGCATCGCGTACATGCGCGGCCTGCAGAACGGCGGCGTGATCGCCACCGCCAAGCACTTCCCCGGCCACGGCGATGTGGACAGCGACAGCCACCAAACCCTGCCCTTGATCGCGCACAGTCGCATGCGCCTCGATTCGCTCGAGCTCTATCCGTTCCAGCGCTTGGTGGAGGAAGGACTGACGGCGATGATGGTGGCGCACTTGGAAGTGCCCGCGCTGGACAGCACAAAGGGACAGCCCAGCACGCTCAGCCGTCCCATCGTTCGCGACCTGCTCGAAGGCGAGCTCGGATTCCAGGGACTGGTCTTCACCGATGCGCTGAACATGAAAGGCGTGGCCAACGCCGACAAGCCCGGCGAGATCGAACTGCGCGCGCTGCTCGCCGGCAACGATGTGCTGCTCTTCCCGCAGGATCCCGTGAAGGCCATCACGCGCATCAGGCAGGCCGTGGACAGCAACGAGATCGACGTGGCCGCCATCGACCACAAATGCCTGAAGGTGCTGCGCGCCAAGGAATGGTCAGGCCTCGCGCATCTGGCGCCGGTGCGCACCGAAGGCCTGTACGCAGACCTGAACACGGCGCAGGGCGAAGCACTGCGTCGCAAACTGTATGCGGGCGCCATCACCGTGCTCAACGACCACAAGCAGATCCTCCCCTTCCGCGACTTGGGCAAATTGCGCATCGCCTCGCTCGTCATCGGCGACACGCTCGACAACGCCTTCCAGCGAGGTCTGAAGCGCTATGCCGAGGTGAAGACATTCCGCTGCGACAAGTCGATCAAGCGCGACAGCCTCACCGCACTGCTGCGCAAGCTGGAATCCTTCGACCGCGTCATCGTGAGCGTTCACAATACCAGCTGGCGGGTGAACAAGGACTTCGGCATACCCGAGACGGCGATGGACATCGTGCGCGAGATCGCTGCGCGCAAGCCAACCGTCTTCGCGCTCTTCGCCAACCCCTACCGGCTTACTCGTGCGTACGGCGCGCACTATCTCGCCAGCGTCATCACTGCCTACGAGGAGACGCCCGAGACGCAGGACCTCGTGAGCCAGGTGATCTTCGGTGGCTTGGGAGCCAGCGGCAAATTGCCCATTACCGCGTCCTCTTTCTTCATGGCAGGCGATGGCATTGACCTGCGCCCCACCGGGCGCTTCGGCTATACCCTGCCCGAGAGCGTCGGCATCCGCAGCAACGACCTCAGCGGCATCGATGCCATCGTGGAAGCGGGCATCAAGGCCAGGGCCTATCCTGGTTGCGAGGTGCTTGTCGCCGTGGACGGGCAGGTGATCTTCAACAAGACTTACGGGCACAGCACGTACGAGAAGCAACGCGCGGTGCATACCGATGACCTCTACGACCTGGCCTCCATCACCAAGGTGGCCAGCACCACCCTCGCGCTGATGAAATTGGTGGATGAGGGCAAGCTCGACCTCTCGAAGCCGCTGGGCCACTACCTGCCCGAGATCGAGGACCACCATACCACGCACGCGCGCATGGACCTGCGCGACATCCTTACGCACCAGGCCGGCCTGAAGCCTTTCGTGCCCTTCTACCTGCGCTTGCAGAAGGACGGCAAGTGGAAGCCCGGCGTTGTAAGCGATACCGCCAGTGAGACGCACGGCGTGCGCGTGGCCGAGGGACTCTACCTCAAGAACGCGTACCGCGACAGCCTCTTCCAGTGGGTGCTGGACACACCGCTGGACGCGAAGGGCAACTACGTCTACAGCGACATGGGCTACTACCTCTTGCAAGAGGTGATCGAGCGCATCACTGGCAAGCCCCTAGACACCTATGTGCGCGAAACCTTCTACCAGCCGTTGGGCGCCAACACGCTCGGCTACAAACCGTACGAGCGCTTCACGAAGGAGCGCATTGCACCCACGGAGTACGACGTGGCCTTCCGCGGGCGCCAGATCTGGGGCGATGTGCATGATCCCGGTGCCGCATTGAAAGGCGGCGTGGCTGGCCATGCCGGTCTCTTCGGCAACGCCAACGACCTCGCCATCCTCATGCAGATGCTCTTGAACAACGGCACCTACGGCGGCACACGCTACCTGAGCGAAAGCACGGTGAAGGAATTCACCAAGTGCCAGTTCTGCGCACCCAACGGCGCAGGAAATCGCCGCGGCCTGGGCTGGGACAAGCCCGTGCAGAACGGCAAGGGCGGCCCCACCTGCGAGTGCGTGAGCTACGCCAGCTTCGGGCATACGGGTTTCACGGGCACCATGGCCTGGGCCGATCCAGACCAGAAGGTGGTGTACATCTTCCTCAGCAACCGCGTGTATCCCAACGCCAGCACCAACAAGCTCGCTGAGATGGGCATCCGCACGCAGGTGCAGGAAGTGGTGCATGATGCGGTGGCCGCACGCGTGGTGGCTGCACCGGTGGCGCCGGGACGGTAGTTCTACTTCGGCTTGATGATCCCTCGCCGTTCGAAGAGCGTTCGGATGGCTGTGCGACCACGGTCATTGTACAAACGCTCATTGGCGGTGAGGATAGCGTGAGCGCCATCGGCGAAGAGCGCATCCCGTTCGCAGAGGTGATGCGATGCGATCACGACGCGTTCGCACCGGCGCCGACCGAGCAACGCGCGCAACTCCCACAAGCATGCGCTCCAGATGGGTCCATTGTCATGCTCATCCTCCGCCATGTCGTCCGGGTACTTCAGCTTCGCGTCCAGGCGACGTTCATGCGGCGGATCGGCCTCGCTGGTGGGCATCGCGTTCCAATTGAAGACGGTGTCGCGCAGGCGTGCGGGCTTCTTGTCGTGGAAATAGCTCGCTGCAAGGAAATCGCCGAAGCCCTCCCCCATCGCCCAGCCTTCATTGCTCTCGCCGAAGCCTGGCAGCTGTGCTTCCTGCACGGCGTGGCCGAGCTCGTGCAGGATCACCTCGGCGTCCTCAGGGTCGTCCACTCCGCCGGTGCCGAAGGTGATCGTCCTGGTGCCCGTGTCGAACCAGGAATTGTCCACACGCGTGCCATGCACTTTCACCTTCAACGGACGCTTGAACAAACCAGTGAAGCCGAGTCCTTCCAGGTACCTGATGGCAGTATCCAAATGATAATAGGCCATCACTTCGCGGAAGGCACGTTGAGTGCGCCTGAAGAGGAAGTGGCCATCGGCACTCCGCACGCGATCCTTCGTTGGGCGCGTGGTCACGAACTGGCCATCCAGCACGCCTTTCTTCTTCAAGCCTTGAAGGCGCACCTTGCGATATGCGCGCGCTGGCACATCCGCATCGATATCGAGATGCGTGTTGTTCAAAGCCGCCACAGGCGTTGGATCGAAGACTTGCGCCCACGCACGTTTCACCATGTTCCGCTTGAAAAGAACGCGGCCATCCTCCACTGCGACGTACAGGCGCCAGAGGGCAGCCGCCCGCTCCGGTCGCACCATCACCTTCCATGCATCCACGGGTATTCCGTTGACCGGCCACATGACCCGTTCGATCTTCTCCACCTTCCCGGTCGGGGCTACCGCCTTCAAGGCCAGTCGTTCCGCTTTGGTCCTGCTGATATCACCCGCCTTCGCCTTGCGCACGGTCTTCCTCACGCGGTCTTGCGGGATCGTGCCGTTCTGCACGCCTAGCACGCGGCCCTTCTTGTCCATGTCAACACGCATCCATGCTCCGCTCACCGGGTTCCCGTTCACGTACTGCTGGAACATCAAATGGTAACCCATCAAGCTCTTGCGCTCCTTCTCGTACCGCAGCCCCTTCAGCGCGTGTTCCAAGCCCAAGTCCGATGCGTATTTCTTCAGGAAGGCTTTCGCTACGGCGAGCCTGTCCTTTCCAGAGACCTTCTCTTCGATGGAATATATCCGCTTTGCCGTGCCGTACTGGCTCCGATGCACTTTCGCATCAAGCCCGTCTATGGGTTCGTCGCTCTTCATGCTGGCAGGTGTTGATGCAGCGAAGGTGGGCGGCGCGCATTACCCCCACAATACCCGTTTCCAGGTATTTTGACGAACGGTTGGTGCTCACTCCGCGTTCGTCCGCAGCCCTCGGTGCAGCTTCATTGCTGCGCTGCGGTTCCTGGTGCGCACGCTCAGCACGAGCAGTCCATCGGGCGCTGCGCCGATCCATGCGCGCTGCTCGAATGATTCGCCCAGCGCACCCTCTGCGATCATGCGCCCCAATGGATCGCACAGGACCCAGCCGCCCGGACCTTGCGCACCGACGATGGTGAGCAGGCCGTCGACCGAGAGCGTTGCTGTGAACGGCGGCGCCTGCGCCCACAGCACAGCGACTGCATCGCTCAACGTGGTCGTGCCATCCAGGTCCACCTGGCGCAGGCGGTAGTAGGCCAGGCCATGCAGCGGGCGCGGATCGTCGAAGATGTAAGCGCGCATGAGCAATGAATTGCCCGCGCCGGGAATGGTGCCAATGCTTTCATAATGCTCGGCATCGGTGCTTCGCTCCACCACGAAGAGGGCATTGTCGCGTTCGCTGGCGGTGCTCCACTCCACGCGTACGCGGTCGTCCATCGCATTCGCATCGAAGCGTAGCAGTTCGATCGGCAACGAGCAATCGAAGGTGGCGATGAAGGCTGCGTTCGCTGCGTTGTTCGGTGCGCCGGGCGTTTCGTTCGCCGCCACCACCGCACTGGTGAAGTTGGCGGCGAGGCGGTAGTTGCCGTTGTTGAAGAAGAGCACACGCCCGGTGTGGTCGAGCGTGCTGATGCGCAGGTTGTCCAGCCCGCCGTTGTTCATGTTGTTACCATTGCTGCCGAAGCTGATGCCGTGGAAGTAGCGGCCTTGCGGGTCGCGCGTTTGCGCGGCGTCGCCCTGGTTTCGGAAGGCGATCTGCGTCCAGTTGCCCGCACCGAACGCACAGGCCCAATAGCCCGAGGCGGAGCTGGAACCCGCATTGGGCGAAGTGCTGCAACCCTGCAACGAGGCGTGGTTCGCCGGCAGGATGTAGCGCTTGTCGTTGGGCGCGGTGTCATCCGGGTCGTCCGGCGGAAGCAGTGCGTTCAGGTCGGCATTGTTGTAGATGAGGATGATGCTGCCCGTGGGCACGGCGCTCCATACCGCCAGGTTAGCGAAGCGCATGTGGCCGGTGCTCACGCCGCCATTCACCAGTGCGTTGCTGAAGCCATTGAAGATGACCCCGTTGTTGTCATCGACCTTGATGTTGCGGATGTCGACGTTGGTGCAGGCGGGTCCCACGACGATCAGCTCCACGTATTCCTTCTCCAAGCTGGGGCCATTGCTCAGTTCGTTCACTATGAGGCCCGTGCCCGGCGGTGCGAAGGGGATGGTGATCTGCACATTGTCCACCGCGATGCTGGGATCGGCACCGCTGCCATCGTTGTTGTTCACCCACCGGAATCCGACGCGCACGCTGGGGTTGTTGTTCGCACTGGCCGGCAGCGCTACGCTGTAGTTGGTCCATGTGCCCTGTCCTGCGCATACCACCGTCTTGGGCATATCGCCGAGCAGCGCCCATGCGGCACCATCGTAGTACCACACCTGTGCATTGTCGCTCGCGGCCTGGCCGCCTTCCATGTAAAGGAAGGAGAGCGTCATGCCGGTGAAGCCCGTGAGGTTGATCACCGGCGACTCGGCCCGCTGGTCGGTCTGCGCAGAATTGCATGAGCAACAGAACCCGCAGAGCGCGGGAGGACAACTGGCATCGTAGGCCGCACCGCAATCGCCCGTGGGGCAGAAGAAGCACCCGTTGGGCGATACGCACGCGATGTCGTTGCCCACGTGCAGCGTTTCGTTGTTGCCGCAACCCACTCCGCAGCTGCCGGCCACGCCGCCGTTCTCCTGGCAGCTGATGAACCAGCGGTTGGCGCAAACTCCGTTGGTGCCTACGTTGGTCACTGCCCATCCGCCGTTAGGGCCCACATAGGCTGAAGCGTAGCAGCCCTGCACGCAACCGTTCTCGAATTCCTCGCCCCAGATGGTCCATTGGCCGGCAGCGAATAGCCCCCGAAGAGCAAGTAGCGTGAAAAGGAGGTTTCGGCGCATGGGGCAGTACCAAAGTAAGGACGTGCGGACCCCTGTAAAGGAGGCTTCATCCGCTCGAAGCCAAACGAGCACTGCATACCGACCTTCGCCCTCCCGAGCGATCGCCATGATACAAGGCCCATCGGATCGGCACCGAACGCATGCCACCCATCACCATCCCCATCCAGATCCGCTTCGCCGACCTGGACATGGCGCACCACGCGCACAACGCCGTGTACTTGCATTGGTTCGAGCTGGCGCGGATGGAACTGCTGCGCAGCTTCATCCCGAAGGGCCACGATTGGAAGAAGCAGGGCCTGATCCTCGCCCGCAACGAAGTGGACTACCGCCTGCCCGTACACCTGCATGATCGCGTGGAATGCGAGTGCTGGTGCAGTTCCATCGGCACCAAGAGCTTCGAGCTAAGCTATGCCGTACGGCGTGTGAGCGGCGACCGACCGGAGGTATGCACCGAAGGGCGCAGCGTGCTGGTGTGCTTCGATTATGCGCAAGGGGCATCGGTGGAGATACCCGCGGATTGGAAGAAATCGCTTGGCTCGCTCGGCAACCAGTAGGCGCCATTCATCTTTGCGATCCATCAACCGCGCATGCACGCCATCACCCACACCGAAGCAGGCACCGTCCTTGAACCGAGCGAGCTCGTCCTGAACCCCGACGGCAGCGTCTACCACCTGGCGCTGCGGCCTGAGCAGCTCGGGGACCTCGTACTGGTCGTTGGCGACCAGGACCGCGTGACGCGCATCAGCAAGCACTTCGACAAGGTGGAGCATGAGGTGCGCAACCGCGAGTTCGTGGCACACACCGGCGTATGCAACGGTACGCACATCACCGCACTCAGCACCGGCATCGGTTCGGACAACATCGACATCGTGCTGAACGAACTGGACGCGCTGGTGAATATCGACCTCGCCGCTCGCACGCCCAAGCGCCATCACAAAGCGCTGCGCATCATCCGTCTTGGCACCTGCGGAAGTTTGCAGGAGGACATCCCCGTTGACAGCCGGATCGTGAGCGCCTACGGCGTTGGGCTGGATAACGTGCTGCACTATTACGCCTACGAAAGCACCGATGCCGAACTGCGCGTGCTGAACGAGCTCCTCGCCCATACCGAATGGCCCGACAATCTTCCGTTGCCCTGTGTGGCGGCAGGCGACAAGGACCTGATCGAGGCGCTCGGTTTCAACAACACGGTAGGCATCACCATCACCGCAAGCGGCTTCTATGGTCCGCAAGGACGACAGTTGCGCCTGCTCCCTTCCGTGGATGGATTGAACGAACGCTTCAGCAGCTTTGAGCACGAGGGCATGCGCGCCGTGAACTTCGAGATGGAGACCAGTGCGCTCTACGGCCTCGGCGGCATGCTGGGGCACCGCGTATGCACCGTATGCACGGTTGTGGCCAATCGCCTGCGCAAGGAATACAGCAAGGACCACCACGCGGCGATCGACAAGATGATCAAAGAGGTGTTGGAGAGGGCGACGGCGTAACATGCTCCCGGACCACTCCGCGCCTGCGAACACCGTCCTTTACACCGGAATGCTCGCGTTGCGCCACACCCTAGGCTCGGCTATCTTTTTGATGGCGGCGGCAGCATGCGCACAATGCCCCACCACCATCAGCACATTCCCCTACCAAGAGGGATTCGAAGCAACGGCGGCATGGACGAGCGGCGGAAGCGGGAACGATTGGGCGTGGGGAACACCCGCGAAGCCCGTGATCAACAGCGCAGGCGGTGGCAGCAAGTGCTGGATCGTGGGCGGCCTTACCACCAGCAGCTACAGCCCCGGCGAGCAAAGCTGGCTCATGGGCCCGTGCTTCGACTTCAGCGCACTGCCCTTCCCCATCGTTTCGTTCAAGTTCTTCTGGGAGTGCGAACGCACATACGACGGCGCCGGATTCCAATACTCGCTGGACCAGGGCGCGACATGGAGCAATGTGGGCACCGTGAATGAACCGCCCGACTGCTACACGCAGAATTGGTTCAACGCATCGGGCATCCTCAACCTCAACCAGGCATCGCCCAATGCGGGGTGGTCGGGTCGTGTAGGACCAACGGTCGGCTCGTGCCAGGGCGGGCAGGGCAGCGGCGCGTGGGTGACGGCTTCGCATTGCCTCGCCTTCCTCGGCGGCGAGCCCAGCGTGAAGTTCCGTTTCGTCTTCGGCGCAGGCACCACGTGCAACGCCTACGATGGCGTGGCAGTGGATGACATCAACATCGGCGCCGCACCGCCGGAACCCAACCCCGTGCAGTGGACCTGCTTCGCGGATACCATCGCCATCACCGGCCTGCAGACTTGCGCGGATGCGTGGGATTGGAATTTCGGTGATCCCGCCTCGGGCGCGGCGAACACGAGCACAGCGCAAACGCCGCAGCACGTCTTCTCGGCGCCTGGTGTTTACAATGTCACGCTCACGCTCTCCTACTCGTGTCGTTCGCCGCAGATCGTACCCATCGCGGTGAACATCCTCGGCTTGCAGGTGCTCACCACCGATCCCACCTGTGCGGGCAATGATGGATCGGTGGAAGCGATCATCACCGGTGCATCCGGGCCGCTTACTTATCAGTGGAACCCTGGCGGCTACACCACCAGCATGGTGAACGGACTGGGCGCAGGCAGCTACGTGCTCCTCGCGAACGATGGCGGAACATGCCCGACAGGTGCCATGGTCACGCTCTCGCCGCCGCCTTCTTCGCCAAGTGCGAGCGCCTCATCCACTCCGGTGAGCTGCAACGGCTTCGCTGATGGCAGCGCAACGGTGGTAGCGAACGGCGGCACGCCCGGCTACACGTATGCATGGTCGCCAAGCGGCGGTAACAATGCCACGGCGAACAACCTCGCCGCTGGCAACTACACGTGTACGATCACCGACGGTTCGAATTGCGCAACGGTGGTGAGCGTGATGGTAACGGAGCCAATGGCGATCGTCCTCACAGCGCAGGATGATATCGCGCTCTGCCTCGGCGATGCTACGACGTTGACGGCAACCACCGTCGGCGGAACGGGCACCATCATCTACGCATGGAGCCCTGCGGGACCCGATGTACAACCGCAAAGCACCTCGACTTTCTCCGTCGCGGCAACGGACGATAACGGTTGCACCAGCGCCATCGAGGATGTCACCGTCACCATCGGCAGCGTGGCCACGCCCACCTTCATCGTGGGCGATACGCTCGGCTGCTCGCCGCACTGCGCATCGTTCGCGGCGGACAATGCGAGCGACCAGCTCGTTTGGGACTTCGGCGACGGCACCACCGCTGCCGACCTCGGTGAAGTGCGGCACTGCTATGCTGCGGGCGGCGTGTACGATGTGACGCTCACGGCCACCAGCGCTTCGGGGTGCAGCGGATCATGGACATACGCCGAAGCAGTGGATGTGATCCAATCGCCCATCGCAGCGTTCATCGCGGTGCCGCCCGTGAGCACCATGGAACAACCAACGATCCATTTCGTGGACGAAAGCAGCGGCGCTGATTCGTTGCAATGGTCCTTCGGTGTCCTCGACAGCGCCAGCACCGAACGCGCTCCTTCGTTCACCTACGATTCCGTTGCGTGCTATACGGTGTCGCTGCGCGTGGCCAGTGTTGAAGGATGCGCGAGCACCATCAGCGGGGAAGTGTGCATCGAGGACCCGTACGCACTGTATGTACCGAACGCCTTCACACCGAACGACGACGGGTTCAACGACAGCTTCTTCCCTGTGACCAGTGTGCGCGACCCGAAGGACTTCCAGCTCCTCATCTACGATCGCTGGGGACAAGTGCTCTTCACCAGTGCATCGCCCTCGCAGGCATGGGATGGTGGGGGCACGCCCATCGGCGTGTACGTGTGGAAGCTGTGGATACGCGATACCCTGGGCAAGCAGCACGAGAGCATGGGGCACGTGAGCCTGGTGCGCTAGCTACTCCTTCACGAAGCGCACCTGGCGCCTGGCGCGGGTGAAGTCGAGGAGATAGCTGCCGCGCGCCAGGGTGCGCACGTCCAATTGCGCGCGCGCGTTAAGTGTGCCACCGCCAACGAGCAGCCCGCGGCTGTCCAGCAGCAGGTAGGGTTCGGCCCGCGTGAACGCCGGCTCGAAGCGGATGAGCCCATCCGTCGGGTTCGGAATGGCGCGAAGCGCCTTGATCTCTTCTGCACTGTAGATGCCGAGCTGGCACTGCGCTTCGGGCACGATGACCGAATTGCTTCCGCTGTTGGGGATGCAGATGCGCTCGTTGACGAAGTCGAAGTCGATGTCGGCCGGGTTGTTCAAGCCGGTGATGCCCGCATCGACACCTGCCGAAGTGAAGGTCGGCTCGAAGCGCGTGATCGCATCGGGGCTCCAGCTTGCGACGAGGAAGTTGCCGGCGCAATCGATGGTGATGCCATCGATATTGGTGAGCGTGGTGGTGGTGAGCGGAGTCACTGCTCCGGTGTTGCGGTCGTACGCCTTGATGGGCGCGTTGCTTCCCCAGAAGACCACCACGAGCCGCTGGCCAACTTCGTCCCATACGATGCCGTTGGGCGAACCGCCGGTGCTGGCCACCAATGTGGTGTGGCTGTTGTTGGCCGCATCCACCTTGAAGATCTTGCCGGTGCTGTAATCCGTGGTGTAGATGTAATGCCCGTCGGTGGTGATGCCGTTGAGGAAGGTGCCGCCGCAGTTGTGGTTGAATACCAGCGATGCGTTGCTCAGGAGGTAGCCCTTCACGCTTCCGCCGCTGCATGCGAAGAGCGTATCGCCCATGATCTCCAGGCCGTAGGGGGCCGGGCTCACGTTCACGAAGTTGGTGACCGCACCGGCCTGGTCGCGCACTTTGATGGACGCGCCGGTGGTGGTGCTCACGAAGTAGCGATCGCCCACCGGATCGTATTCGACGCTTTCGGGGCCTTGGTATTGTGCGCGCATGGTGAGCGCGGAACAGGCGGCAAGGAGGACGAGGATGCGCATGGCGGGGTTAAAGCGCTGCAACACTAGGGGGAACGAAGCATGAATGATCCATTGATCCGACGGACTTGTACACAGGTGCGATGTGGAGGAGGCGCGCGACGACGGATCGATCCACGCCTCCGATGTACGGCTGGGATGGATCCCACGTTAATCTTGCACTCCCGCTGTTGCGGGACGAAGACGCATGGGCATCGCGGTATCGCACGGCATACGGATCACGGCGCGTGTGCGCTTCGAGCCCGCGCATAGCGACCCGAACGTCGCGCGCTTCATCTTCAGCTACCGGATCACCATAGCCAACCGGGGCGAGGAGACCGTGCAGCTCATGCGCAGGCACTGGATCATCCGCGACAGCCTGGCGGCCGTGCGCGAGGTGGAAGGCCCCGGCGTGGTGGGCGAGACGCCAGTGCTGAAGCCCGGGGAGGACTTCAGCTACAGCAGTGCCTGCGACCTGCGCAGCGGCTTCGGGCGCATGGACGGAACCTACCTCATGCGCCGCGTACGCGATGGCGCGGAGTTCCGGGTGGAGATCCCCACGATGCACCTGGCGCATCCCGGTGCCGCCAACTGAACAAGCTGTTCGTTAAACGTGTTTAATGCTCTCGATGAGCGAGCAAGCCATCCTATTTTGGCCGCGACGATGCGCACGTTGACCACTGATCTCCATAGCACGACCAACCGGCTGTGCGCGCTCCTCTGCGCCTGGCTGGTGTTCATGCTGCCGGTCATGTCCGCTGCCAACACGCGCGTTGTCCTGGCGGAAGAACTGCATACGCAGCAGCAACCGGTGCAGGAAGAAGAGCACAAGACCTGCGCTCACGAATGGCCGGCGTTGGCATTGAACATCGGCGTTCCCAACCATCAGTTGCTACCGGTGCCCTATGCCGAAGCAGCGCTGATCGCCCACCACGGCGAAGTGGCCGTGCCCCCTCCGGAACGGGCTTGATCCCCTGATGTCCACCTTCCGCTCGCAAGGAATGGTGAACGCGGCCTGATGGCCCGGGCTGTCCGTCGACCTCCTCGTTCCATTCCATTCAATTCCCTCAGATGAAGACCCGTCCTCTACTCGCTCATTGGCGGCAGGACCTTCCTGCATCGCTCGTCGTCTTCCTTGTGGCGCTGCCCCTATGCCTCGGGATCGCTGTGGCATCGGGCGCGCCTCCCCTTTCAGGCATCATCGCCGGCATCATAGGCGGCCTGGTCGTCGGTGCCTTGAGCGGATCGCCGCTCGGTGTCAGCGGTCCGGCCGCAGGCCTCACCGCACTGGTGCTTGTGGGCACTGCGGAACTGGGCTCCTTCGAAGCCTTGCTGGCGGCAACGGTGGCGGCCGGCGTGGTGCAGGTGATCATGGGCTTCCTGCGCGCGGGCATCATAGCGCATTACTTCCCCAGCAGCGTGATCAAAGGCATGCTGGCGGGCATCGGTGTCATCATCATCCTCAAGCAGATCCCTCATGCGTTCGGCTACGACAAGGACCCCATGGGCGATGAGAGCTTCGATCAGCCCGACCACCACACCACCTTCTCCGAGTTGGCGTACATGGTGGATGAGATCTCCGTAGGTGCAGTGATCGTCACCGTGGTGTGCCTTGGGCTGATGCTGCTGTGGGAGCGCCCGGCATTCGTCAGGCACGCCTTCCTGCGCTCCATTCCCGGCCCGCTGCTCGCGGTGGTCGCGGGCACCGCACTGGCCGCATGGTTCAATTTCTCGGAAGCGCTGCCGATCACCGTGGACCATTTCGTTTCGCTCCCCGCGCGCATCGACCTGGGCGCACTGCCCCGGCCGGACTTCCATCTGTTCCTCTCGCCCGTCTTTTGGAAGACCGCCATCACCATCGCCATCGTGGCCAGCCTGGAAACGTTGCTGTGCGTAGAGGCCACCGACAAGATGGACCCGCGCAAGCGGATCACCCCGGCCGATCGCGAACTGAAGGCGCAGGGCGTAGGCAACATCCTCAGCGGCTTGCTGGGCGGGCTGCCGCTCACGCAGGTGGTGGTGCGCAGCTCGGCCAATATCCAGAGCGGCGGGGCCACGCGCCTGTCGGCCATGCTGCACGGCTTGTTGCTGCTCGTCTCGGTGCTCACCGTGGGCGCACTGCTGGCCATGATCCCGCTGGCCAGCCTGGCCGCCATCCTACTGCTCGTGGGCTACAAGCTTGCGAAGCCATCGCTGTTCGTGAGCATGTGGAATGCCGGGCTTCCGCAATTCGCGCCGTTCATCATCACGGTGGGCTTCATGGCCGTTACCAATGACCTGCTGCGCGGGGTTGCGCTCGGCCTTGTGGTGGCCTTCCTGCACATCCTGTGGAAGAATTTCCGCGTGCCCTTCCACTTCGACCCCAACAAGCACCGCAGCGGCGAACCCATCCGCATTGAACTGAGCGAGGATGTCACCTTCCTGAACAAGGCCGGCATCAAGCGCACGCTGGCCGCCCTGCCCGCCGGAGCCAGGGTGATCGTGGACGCCAGCCGCACCATGGACCTGGACCCCGACGTGCGCGAGATCATCGCCGAAAGCGTGGTGCGCGCACAGGAAGACGGAATACTCATCGAATTCATCGAGCCGCAGAAAGCGCCTGCCCCGCACTCCCGCTCGTTGCGCAGCACGGTGCTGCGCGCGGCAGGGCTCACGCAGAAGACCATCACCCACTGAACTCGCAACTACATTCGCCATGAAACACATCACCGTAGACATGCACAAGCTGGCGCACGACACCGATCTGCACAGGATCCTCCTGGCCCGCAACAAGGAATGGAGCGAGCGCATGCACGCCGAGAACCCTGAGCTCTTCACCGAACTGGCCAAGCACCAGAACCCGTTCTTCCTCTGGATAGGGTGCGCCGACAGCCGCGTGCCGCCCAACCAGATCACCGGCACCATGCCGGGCGATATGTTCATCCACCGCAACATCGCCAACATGGTCATCCACACCGACATGAACATGCTGAGCGTGGTGGACTACGGCGTGAACGTGCTGGGCATAGATCACCTGATCGTGTGCGGTCACTACGGCTGCGGCGGGGTGAAGGCGGCCATGGGCCCCGAGTTCAATGGCGCCGCGTCCTACTGGATCCGCGAGATCCGCGACATCGCGCGCATGCACCACGCCGAGCTGGCGGCCATTGCCGATGAGGAGAAGCGCTTCGACCGCCTGGTGGAATTGAACGTGATGGAACAGGCCTACGACCTAAGCCGCACCGCCGTGGTGCGCGATGCCTGGAGCAAGGGACGCAAGATCCACGTGCATGGCTGGGTATACAGCCTCAAGGACGGCATCATCAAGGACCTTGGGGTGACGCGCGACCGGTACGAGGAGGAAACAGGCGCTGCGGGGGGATAACCGGACAGTGCCGCACCGCCAGCGCCGGTATCTTCGCCGCGCAAGCAACAGCACCATGCGGTCGCGAGCATTCGCTCGGGGGCGCATGAACTACTGACCGTAAAGCCCATGAGCCAGTTCCACGTCCCACAGCCCAAGAACGAGCCAGTCCTCTCCTACGCGCCCGGCACACCCGAACGCACCGCGCTGCAGGCCGAGTTGGACCGCCGCCTGCGTGCGCGCATCGATGCCCCCATGTGGATCGCCGGGCACGCCATTGAGACCAAGGACCTGCGCAAGATGAGCCCGCCGCACAAGCATGCGCACAACTTGGGCGTGGCCCACTTCGGCGAGGCCAAGCACGTGCGTGCCGCCATAGACGCTGCGCTGAAGGCGAAGCGGAACTGGGAGACGATGCCCTTCGCCGAGCGCGCCGCCATCTTCCTGAAGGCCGCCGACCTCATTGCCGGGCCCTACCGCGCCAGCATCAACGCGGCCACCATGCTCGGGCAGGGCAAGAACTGCTACCAGGCGGAGATCGATGCAGCCTGCGAGCTCATCGACTTCCTGCGCTTCAACGTGGCCTACGCGGAGCAGATCTACCGGGACCAGCCCATCAGTTCACCGGGCGTATGGAACCGCTTGGAGTACCGCGCGCTGGAGGGCTTCGTCTTCGCGCTCACGCCCTTCAACTTCACGGCCATCGCCGGCAACCTGCCCGCAAGTTGCGCCCTCATGGGCAACACCGTGGTGTGGAAGTGCGCGGATACGCAGTGCTACAGCGCGCAGGTGCTCATGGAAATCTTCATGGCCGCCGGGCTTCCCTCGGGCGTCATCAACCTCATCCATGTGGATGGGCCCACCGCAGGGGATGTGATCTTCTCGCACAAGGACTTCGCGGGCATCCACTTCACCGGCAGCACCAAGGTCTTCCGCCACATCTGGCAGACCATCGGCAACAACCTGCCCAAGTACCGCACCTACCCGCACATCGTTGGCGAAACCGGCGGCAAGGATTTCGTCATCGCGCACCCCAGCGCCGATCCCAAGGTGGTGGCCACCGCGCTTTCACGCGGTGCCTTCGAGTTCCAGGGGCAGAAATGCAGCGCGGCAAGTCGCGCCTACATCCCCGCCAACCTGTGGCCCGATGTGAAGAAGGAACTCCTGGCCGACCTCGTCGACATGAAGATGGGCGACCCGCGCGAGTTCTCGAACTTCATCGGGGCGGTCATCGATGAGAAGAGCTTCGACAAGATCAGCGGGTACATCGCTGCACTGAAGCAGGACAAGAAGAACATCCAGATCATCGCGGGCGGCAAGGCGGATAAGAAAGTGGGCTACTTCGTAGAGCCCACCGTGGCCGTGACCAAGGACCCGAAGAGCGTGACCATGTGCGAGGAGATCTTCGGGCCGGTGCTCACCCTATACGTGTACCCCGAAGCGAAGTGGAACGAGACGCTGAAGCTTGTGGACAGCACCGGCGAGTACGCCCTCACCGGAGCTGTGATCAGCAACGATCGCGAGAGCATCATGGAGGCGCAGGATGTGCTGCGCCACGCGGCGGGCAACTTCTACATCAACGACAAGCCCACGGGCGCGGTGGTGGGCCAGCAGCCCTTCGGCGGCGCGCGCGGCAGCGGCACCAACGACAAGGCCGGCAGCTACCTCAACCTGATCCGCTGGGTGAGCCCACGCACCATCAAGGAGACCTTCGTGCCGCCGACGGACCACAGGTATCCGTTCTTGGGGTAGCGCGATCCAATCCCGCGTGCACCGCTAGCCAACCTTCTCATCCTGAATCCGTAGCAACGCCCGCTTGGGCATAGCCGCCCCGGCGCACCGGCTTTGCAGGCACCAGCCAACCGCTCCTCGCGCAGGGTCCTCTTGATCCTCTATGGCACTTTGTTCGTGCTGGTGGCCGCGCTTATCGGGGTGGCGCACTTGTACGAAGTGCGGGGCCAGCGGCAGGAGGTGCTGCTGCGCTTGGGGACGATCACCAGCGGCCTGGCCGACCAAATCCCGGCGCGCCACGTGCAAAGCCTGCTGGAGAAGTACGACAGCCGGGGCATGCTGATCAAGAGCACGCAGGACGCGCGCTACTATGTGATGCACGAGCACTTGCGCAAGGCCGCCGAGCGCAACGAGCTGGGCATGCCCTTGCAGGTGCTGGCCTACGACAGCTTGAAGCAGGAGTTGGAGGTGATTGCCACCTCCGAGGAGCAGCCCGCGTTCCGCACGCCCTTCGCAGGTCCGGTGGGCACGGTGCTGGCTGCTTACAACGAAGGCGGCTGGTTCAGCAGCGAAGGCCAGCTGATCGCCTTCAGTTCCTTGAAGGATGAGCACGGCCACAGTCGCGGGGTGATCATGGCCGCGCTGCCCATAGCCCATGCCGATGCCGCCGCCTATGCCGCCCTCTACCGCAACATCAGCATCGCCCTGCTCCTCTTCGTGCTCGCGGGCGTGGTGCTCTTCCGCTACGTGGGCCGCTGGGTGCAGGAGAGCGAGGCCGACCGGATTGCACTGGCCTGGCGCAACATGGACATCACCGGCAGCATCGCTGACGCTGGCAAGATCCAGCGCGCACTGGTGCCGCCGGCCTCAGCCTACAAAGCCCTCTTAACCGGCGCCTTCATCACAGACCGCCCCACGGCCGTGGTGAGCGGCGACTTCCACTGGTGCCACCGCATAGGCAACGACGAATGCTTCGTGGCCGCCGGCGATGCCACGGGCCACGGACTGCCCGGCGCCATGATGGCCGCCATCGGCTGCTCGTTGCTGAACGAGATCGTGCCCAACAACAACGATCGCGAGCCCGCAGAGCTGCTGGCCCTGATGAACGAGCGCCTCATAGCCACCCTGCACCAGCGCGGCCGCAAGCGCGGCGCCGGCGATGGCATGGACCTGGCGCTGCTGCGCATAGACCGGCACCAGCGCGAGATCCTCTTCGCGGGGGCATCGCGTCCGCTGTACTGGCTGCACAACGGCCAGCTCACCGTCATCAACGGCGATCGCAAGCCCATAGGCGGCGCGCACCAGGAGATGCAGCGCAGCTACACTGGCCACAGGCTCAGCTACGCGCCGGGCGACCGCATCTATCTCTTCAGCGACGGTTACGTGGACCAGTTCGGCGGTCCGGAACGCAAGCGCTTCATGGCCGACCGGTTGCAGCAACTGATCGAAGCCAACAAGGCCGAACCGTTGGAACGGCAGGCCGAACTGCTCGAACGCGCCTTCCTGGAATGGAAGGGCAGCGAAGAGCAGGTGGACGATGTGTGCCTGCTGGGCATAGCGGTGTAGCGTCGGCCGTATCGGAACGCCCGTCTATCTTTGGTACGGTAGGGACGAAGAGCCGTCCCGCACGTGACGCATGGCTACGAAAACAGAGCTGATCGCCCGGCTCGAGGAGTTGACATCGCAGGAGGATGTCGAGACTGCGGCGGAAGCAGTGGAGGGGACCAAGGAAGCCTACGAGGCTTTGGTGGCCGCAGCACTACAACAGGAACAGCCCGAACCCGCACTGGTAGCGGCGGAAGCCAACGGCATGGCGGCGGCCGTGGCCGCAGAGCCGCTGGCCATGGAATCGGCCCGGCTGAGCGATGACGAGGACAAGCGCTTCAAGCAATTGCTCGATGCCTTCAACCAGCGCGTCAACGACATCCGCAGGCGGAAGGCGAAGGAAGAAGAGGACAACCTGGCCGCCAAGAAGGGGGTGATGGAGGAGCTCAAGGCCCTGATCAGCAGCGAGGAGAACATCGGCACAGCCTTCCAGCGCTTCAGCGACCTGCACGAGAAGTGGAAGGGCATTGGCCCTGTGCCGCAGCACACCTACCGCGAGCTACAGAGCGATTACTCGCACCTGCGCGATGAGTTCTTCTACCACATCCGCATCTACAAGGAACTGCGCGACCACGACCTGCGCAAGAACACCGCGCTGAAGCAGGCCCTCATCAGCGACATGGCGGCCGCCGGCCAGAAGGACAGCGTAAAGGAACTGGAGCACCTGGTGCGCGACTACCAGGAGAAGTGGCACCAGATCGGACCCGTCGTCAAGGAAGAGTGGGAAGCCATACGCGACGGCTTCTGGGCGGCCACCCGCGTGGTGTACGACAAGATCAACGAATACTACAAAGCGCGCCGGGCCGAGCACGAGACCAACCTGGCCGCCAAGCAAGCGCTGGTGGAGAAGGTGACCGCCATCACCGGCAGCATGGCGCCGAGCAACGCACGGGACTGGAAGGAGTTCACCGACCAAGTCCTGGAACTGCAGAACGCGTGGAAGAGCATCGGCTTCGCCACCAAGAAGGAGAACGAGCGTGTGTGGAAGGAATTCCGCAACGCCTGCAACGTGTTCTTCGATGCCAAGAAAGCCTGGTTCGACAAGCTGAAGGACCAGTTCAAGGAAGCGCGCGAGAAGAAGCAGGCGCTGCTGAACGAAGCGCTGGAGCTGAAGGACAGCATCGAGTGGCGGCAAACGGCCGACAAGCTGAAGGTGCTGCAGCAACGCTGGAAGGAAGCCGGAAGCGCCGGCCCGCGCGACGAGAACAAATTGTGGAACAAGTTCCGCGAGGCGTGCGATGGCTTCTTCCAGGCGCGCAAGGCCACCTTCGAGAAGCAGGATGCGGAGCAAGTGGTGAACGCCCAGCAGAAGGAGGCGCTCATAGCCGAGATCGATGCGTTCGAACTGAGCGGCGAGCGCACCAAGGACGTCGAAGCGTTGAAAGCCTTCTCGCTGCGGTGGATGAACAGCGGTCGCGTATCGCCCAAGCAGTTCGATGCACTGAACGAGCGCTATCGCGCGGCACTGGACAAGCAGTACGGCAAGATGAAGATGGAGCTGGACGAGCGCCAGAAGATGCGCTTCCAGAACCACGTGGACGATCTGAAGACCGGCCCCGACGGCAAATTCAACCTGGAGCGCGAGAGCCGCTTCATCAAGCGGAAGATCGAAGAGCTCGAGACCGAGAAGCGCCAGATGGAGCAGAACATGGGCATGTTCAGCTTCAAGAGCGCCAGCGGCGAGGAGATGAAGAAGGACATGGAGAAGAAGATCGAGAAGATCGCTCGCGACGTGGAGCGCCTCAAGGGCCAGCACCGCGAACTGATCAAGGAACTGCGGTGAGCGCCGTACCCGCTCACCTGGTGCAGCACCTCGACATCCCCATCGCCTGGGGGGAGCAGGACGCCTTCGGCCACCTGAACAACGTGTTCATGTTCCGCTACATGGAAAGCGTGCGCATGCACTACCTGGAACGCATCGGCGTATTGCGCTCACTGGCCGATGATGGCGTGGGGGTGCTGCTCGCCAGCACCACCTGCGATTACCTGCGCCCGGTGCATTGGCCCGCCACCCTGCACGCGCACACCGGATGCACGCGGGTGGGCAACACCAGCTTCACCCTGGAGTACGTGATCACCGACGCTTCCGGCGAAGCGGTGGCACGCGGCAGCAGTGTGCAGGTGATGTACGACTACCAGGCCAACACCAAGGTGCCCGTGCCCGAGGACATCCGTAAGGCCATCGAACGAATACAGACCCATTGAACCATGCGCCACTCCGCCCTCCTCCTCGTGCTGCTCACCTCTTGCGCTGACCCGTCCGCTTCGGAGACCACCGGTGCCGAGCCAACAGGCACGGATGCCCTAGCGCACTTCCGCCAACTGGTCGGTGAATGGATCGACAGCACCAGCATTGCGGAGCACACCTGCTTCGAGCGATGGACGATGGAAGATGACAGCACGATCAGCGGCTTCGGTCATGTGCTGGCTGGAGGCGATACGGTATTCATCGAAGACCTTCGGTTGAGCCTCACCAACGGGAACGTCGTGTACAGCGCACGCGTCGGGAGCCAGAACAATGGCTCATGGGTGCCCTTCAAAGCGGTGCCCACCGGACCGGATACGCTGATGTTCGAGAACCCCGGCCATGATTTCCCGCAGTGCATCACGTATGCGCGAACATCGAGCGGCTGGGATGTTTCGGTCACCGGCAGTGAACGGGGCGTCGATCGCAGCGAGCATTTCCGCTTCATCAGGCGCTGAAAAGAACCTGTCGACTACCTTTCCAACGCAACCACCAACACCACAATACCATGGGCATGATCAAGGAGTTCAAGGAGTTCGCGATGAAGGGCAACCTCATCGACATGGCCATCGCCTTCGTCATGGGCGCCGCCTTCGGCAAAGTGACGAGCGCGTTCATCGATGGCATGGTGATGCCGCTGATCGGACAAGTCACCGGCGGGGTCGACTTCAACAACAAGAAGTGGGTGCTGACCGCTGCGTCTGGCGAAGTGAAGGATGCGGCCGGCACCGTGGTTACGCCGGCAGTGGCCGAAGTGGCCGTGAAGTGGGGCACCTTCCTCACCGTGGCCATCGAGTTCATCGTGGTGGCCTTCGTGATGTTCATGGTCATCAAGGCCATCAACAAGATGAAGAAGGCCGAGCCGGCTCCACCTCCACCGGGCCCCAGCAATGAAGAAAAACTCCTCGTAGAGATCCGCGACGCGCTGCGCAAATAGCGATCGAACGTTCCGAGGCGAAGCCCTTCCGGTTCCGGAGGGGCTTCGTCATTCCTGCACCTCCACCAACGTGGCGGTGACCGGATCGAAACGAAGGCCCTGAGCCGCAAAGGCGCGATCGAACACGCCTGTTGCGATCGATTCCGCGGGCGCTCCGGACCAGAGGATCCCATCATGCACCAAGTGGATCCGATCGCAGAGTTGCAATGCACCTGCCAGGTCGTGGGTGCTCACCAGCACGGCCCTGTGCAAGGACCGCGCGATATCGCGAAGCAGCCGCATCACCGCAACGCGGTTCACCAGATCGAGGAAAGCCGTCGGTTCATCGAGCAGCATCACCGGCGCGTCCTGCGCCAGCGCACGGGCGATCATCACCTTCTGCGCTTCGCCATCGCTTAGCTCATGCAAACTGCGGTACGCGAAATCCATGGTGCCGGTGCGCCGCAGGGCATCATCAACGCGCTCGTGGTCCTTCTCAGTGAGCAGCCCCAAGCGCCCTGTCCATGGTTGTCGGCCTAGGGAAACCAGCGTGCGCACATCGAGCAATCCGGCTTGCGGCTTCCCAGTAAGCACCACGCTGATGGCACGCGCACGCTCACTGCTGCTCATGGCATGCAGGTCACGGTCCCCTACCCGCACGCTTCCTGCGAGAGGTGTTTGCAATCCGGCGATGGTCCGCAGCAGCGTGGACTTGCCCGATCCATTTACGCCGATGAGCGCCGCGACCTCGCCCGCTTGAAGGTTCAACGAAACGCTGCGCAACAAGGTCTTCGCATCGTACCCGATGGAGAGATCACTGGTATGGAGAAGTGCGCTCATGCCGATCGTGCCCATCGCTTGCCGCTGAAGAGCACCCAGGCCACCACGGGCGCGCCCAGCAATGAAGTGACCGCGTTCAATGGCACGCTGGTGCCACCGAATGCACGAGCGAGCAGGTCGCAGCCCAGGGCCATGGCTGCCCCGCAGAGGATGGTTGCTGGCAACAGCCGCGCATGGTCACTGGTGCGCAGCAGGGCGCGCGCCACGTGCGGTGTAACCAAACCGATGAAGGCGATAGGTCCGCAGAATGCGGTGATCGTCCCCGCCATGATGCCGGTGGTCCACATGAGGCGGCGCCGGGCTGAGCGGACAGGCGTGCCCAACGAGGTGGCGAGATCGTCGCCGAGCAGCAAGGCATTGAGCGGTTTTATGGAGAGAATGGCAAGGACAAGACCGATGAGCACCGGCATTGCAAGCCACAGGAGCCGCTCATTGGCCACACCACCGAACGAGCCCATGCCCCAGAGGACGTAGCCCTTGAGGGCAGTCGCGCTGGTGCGGGCTTGCAGGATGTCGATGACGGCGGAGCACAGATAACCGACGAGCAGTCCCACGATCAGCAAGGTGATGCCATCGCCGACGCGTCGGTCGGCCAGGATGATGAGCACTAGCACGCCCATGGCGCCTGCCAGCGCGGCCAGTACCAGCACGGCATCAGAAGGAAGCGGCAGCACGGCCCAAAGCGGCTGCGCCAGGAGCACCACGGCAACGCCAAGGCTTGCGCCCGAACTGATCCCCAGCACGCTGGGCCCCGCGAGCGGGTTGCGGAATAGGGTCTGCATCAAGAGCCCGCAGGCAGCCAGGCCCGAGCCCGCCAGCAGCGCAGTGATCGCTTGCGGAAGGCGGATCCCCAAGACGATCGAAGAATCACCGGGGTCGACGGTCGATAGCTGGAAGAGCGAGCGAACGATGGTCGAAGCAGGTATCGGGATGGACCCGACGAAGAGCTGCAATGCGAAGAGAAGCAGCACCAGCACCGCCAGCAACGCGAAGGGCCACGCCGAGCGGGATCGCATCGGGCAAACATACGCGAGCGGCACAGGGCTTGACTGGTAATTTGCGCCGCCCATCCCCGCCATGCGACTCCTGCTCTTCCCTGTCCTGCTTACCGCGCTCACCGCGTGCGTTTCGACACGCAAGCAGATCGAACGCGCCGCCACCTACGAGCGCGAAGCGATGCACCAGGAAGCCTATGCGATCTACGCCGACACATACACCCGCAAACACAAATCGGTGGAAGCGCATGCGGGCATGCAGCGGACGGCGCAAGCGCTGCTGGACCGGATGATCGATCGGGTGTCGGCCGCCTATCTGCTGCACGACCTGGCGACCGGTGATCAGGAGCGTCGGCGTGCCATGGACCACAAGGACGCAATGGCACGCAAGGGATTTGAGCTGCAATGGGACCCGTCGCTCGACGGCAAGCGTGCCGAGGCCGTGAGCTACGAAGCGGACCGCTTGTTCGCATCTGCGGAATCCGCCTTCCGCGAAGACCGCTTCTCAGAAGCCGAGGAGCGAGCCATGCAATGCATACGGCTCGCCCCGAACAGGCGTGATGCCGAGCATCTGGCGAAGCTTGCGCGCCTGGAACCCGTGTACCGCGAAGCGGTGCGAGCGCAGGAGCTGGGCCTCTGGCGCGAGGCCTTCAGGAAGTTCGATCAGGTATCGAAGCAGGATCCCGCGCACAAGGACTGCATGATCCGGCTGAACGCCTGCAAGGAAAAGGCGGCCTACTCCGTGGCCTACGTGCCCCTAGTGAACCGTTCGCTCATGCTCGTCAATCTGGATAAACAGACCATCAGCGGGCAGCTGGATGCGCAGTTCGCCGCCAACGTGAAGGCGGAACTCCTGGAATTGCGTGACCCCTTGATCATGCTGGTGGATCGCGACAATACCGACCAGTTGCTGGCTGAGCAGCAGCGCCAGATGAGCGGTGTGTACGACGACCGCTACGTGGCCGAGGCGGGCAAGCTCATGGGCGCGCGTTTCGTGCTCACCGGCAAGATCCTGCGTTACGATGATGTGCTGCGCAAGGAGATTGAGGTGCAGGTGCAATTGATCGATGCGGAAAGCGGGCGCGTACACATGGCCGAGATCGTGCGCGTACACAAGCAGGAGATCGCACGCGGCGCTCCTCGCGCGCAGTTGCTGGAACGCGCTGCCAAGCGGACGGCGCTGAGGCTGGCCGATTTCGACCCTGCAGCCCGCTGATCGGAAGAGAGCCGATCGCGTGCATCACGCACGTTAACACTCTGTATGTTCGGCCTAAAGCCCATGCGACCATGAAGCTCTCCATCCCGTTCGAGACCATCGACTGGTCGCATCTAACCGCCACTGTAGTGAACGGCGCCACGGGCACCGCCGCGATGCGAACGGTGCAGCATGGCAGCCTCCGCATACGCATGATCGAATACTCGGCCAACTATCTCGCCGACCACTGGTGCTCGCTGGGCCACTTGGTCTTCGTGCTCGACGGGGAGCTGATCAATGAGCACGAGGATGGAACAACGAACGTGCTGCAGGCCGCGATGTCGTACCACGTGAGCGACGGGCTCAGCTCTCATCGTTCACGCACCGTTCGTTCGGCAAAGCTGCTTGTGGTGGACGGTGGATTCCTCGGTGAAGGCTGATGGCATTGGTGCTTGCATCGCGATCGGGATCGATCGCGCCCTCGGCATGGCATGGTCAATGCGGAACCTCCTCCGCCTCTTCGGCTACTTTTCCTGATACGTGGAACTCCCCAAGCTCTCCAGTCTCGCACTAGTACCGGCCTTGTTGCTCTGCCTGGTGGCCAGCGCTCAGGGAAGGCGCGTTCCCACGGCATACGATACATCCTATGTGCATGATTACACGCACCGATTGACCACCCGCTTCTACTTGAGCACCAAGTACAACGCCGTAACGATCGCCAGCGCTTCATCCACGGACCTGGTGTACCGGCCGAACAACAAGATCAACATGGGCCTGGGTGCGAGCTATCGCGCCCTCACGCTCAACATCGGCTTCGGCATTCCGTTCGTGAACAATGACGATGCTGTGCGAGGGCGGACGAGGTACTTCGATGCGCAGGCGAACATCCACACGCAACGTTGGGCAACGAACCTGTTCCTGCAGGTCTTCGGCGGTTACTATATCCCGTCGCACAGCCTCTTGGAAACAGGCTGGCAGCAGGAAACCGAACGGCCGTACCGCGCGGACCTCGTGGAGTTCAACCTCGGGGGAAGCAGCATGCGCATCCTGAACCATCGGCGATTCAGCTACCGCGCCACCTTCAGCAAGGACGCGTGGCAGCATCGCAGCCAGGGGACCTTCCTGTTCGGCGGCTACCTCACCTACTATGAACTGCGCGCGGATTCGTCGCTCGTCCCCAGCCGGTTGAGCGCGCAATTCGATCCGGCCTTGCTCATGCACAAAGCTCGGTTCATGGACCTGGGGCCGATGGGCGGCTATGCGCACACTTTCGTGTACAAGGACCATTGGTTCGCCACGGTATCCGTTGCGGTGGGCGCGGGTGCAAGCCTTCAGCGCATCTTCTCCAATACGGACTCGGGCGAACAGCGCTTCACAGCGACCGGCCCCGGTTGGCATGGCCAGTACCGCGCAGGTGCCGGTTACAACAGTCGCAGGACCCAGGTGGTCTTGTCCATCAACCAGGAGAACATCGGCTATTTGCAAGCAAGCCAGAACAACGTGCGCTGGGCAGTGGGGAATATCCGCCTCAATCTGGTGAGGCGGTTCGATCAACGCCTGCCTGCGGCCGACCGTCGCATCGGCTGGTTCCGGAAGAAACTGGCCCCTCCCGCCGGACCACCCCCTTGAGCACCGGTGGCGCTTACTTGCCGCTCTTGCGAATGTCTGCCACCACTTCGGGCAGCACGGTGGCCACCATTCCCTCGCGAAGGCCTGACCACAAGTAGTTGAAGATCGAGCGGTCCTTGCGACGTTCGACCGTGAAATCGCCGTGGCGGAATTCCGGGTCGGACCTGAGATTCCGCTTGTGCACGACCATGTGGACCAAGCCGGAGAGGAAGCGCCTTCGTTCACCGGAAAGGTCGCGCTTGAGCAGTTCGATCTTGAGGTTATCGTACTCCATATCAACACGACCTCTTGCCCGGTCGTTGTTCGCGCTCATGGACATGTCCACACCGCCGATGGTGCCTGAGGTGGAGCGCACAAGGAGGAGATCGGCGGTCATGCGATCGAACACATCGAAGCGAATGCCCTTGATCGTCGCAGCAGCGGTGAAACGATCGCTGGGGTCGGAGATCACTGTCCGCAACTGCAGCGTGACTGCCGCTCGATCATATCCGCGCCCGGTGGCCATGACCGCCATAGTGTCGCCCGCCTCAGGGTGCAGGGTATTGATCCCGGTGACCATTGCATGGATCTCGTTGAAACGGACTTCGCCGAAATCGGGCGTCAGCGTATTCTTCTCGCTGTAGTGGACGGTCCATCGGTCCAGCACGAGGCTGTCGACACGCACCGGCATCGGTAATTCGCGAAGCAGTCGGGCAGGCAGCGCCTTCTCCTTGAAAGGCGGGTCGGGCATGGTCTTATCGCGATAGACATCGAGGTCCACGCCAGCGATGCGCATGCCGGACATGCTCACCGTCCGCTCATTGATCAATGCAAGCAGATCGAGACCGGTCACCGCTGCGGTATCGAGGTGAGCATCGAACAGGTCCGTTTCGAAGTGGATCGTGCGGTCGTACTGCTGGGGCCCTCTCCGCGGACGTATCGTTGCATCGGTGGCTCGGAATGCGGTTCCACCTTCGTCGAGATCGAGGGCGGCTATGCGGAGGTCGTACAAAGGCGGAAGCGTGGCACGCAGTCCACGCACAGCGGCAGCAACGGAATCGAATAGCACATTGAAAGGCGCTTCCTCACCCCATCTGGCGCGCAATCCTGAAAGGTGCAAGCCGAGGGTATCCACACGCAATTCCAGACTATCGCCTGTGCGGTGCATGCGGAACACAGCGCCCTCGATGACCACGCGATCCGCATCCAACGAAGAAAGCTCCACTGTCCCGCCCTGCTCTTTGGCGGTGGAATCGTTCATGAGGATCACCTCGATATCCGGGTGGATGATGGTGATGGTGCGCATGGACATACTCTCCGCGAAGAGCAAGCGCCAGATGGAGAGGCCCTGTATGGCGATCTCCTCCACGGCACCGCTCACGCGCATGGCGCGGTCGCCCAGCGCTGTATCCGGGTCCGCCTCGGGCTGTGCAATGCGCAGGTCGGTCCATTTGACATCGCCGCGCAACGGGTGGATCTCCACGCTTGCGAAGCTGACGCTGCTGCTGTAGCCGCAGGCCCTTCTGAGGATCCTTTCCGTGCGCTCGAGCACAGCGTGCTCCAGCCAGGGAACGGCCACCAGGACCGCCACCACCAGCAATAGGAGCGAACTGATAAGCCAGATGATTCGCCTTCGCCTTCTTGGTTTCATGGTGCGTTGCATCAGAGCGCCTAGGTAAGTGAGCAAGGCATCCTGTGACGCACAAGATGATCGGCAGGACGAAAGCTACGCGAATGCTATAGCGCAACCAGTGCGCGATCGGTGAAGATGTTCCGAACGGTCGGGTCCTGCGCTACGCTCACATCCTTCGGTACCAGCCTTTGATCCGCTCGCGGTCGAGCACCTTCTGCCAATCGGGTCCGAAGGCATGGTCCCACATGTGAGGCAGGTTGTAAGCCACTTCCGCCATGGCATCGATGGTGCTTTCGCTCCAATCCTTCGCCAAGCCCTGCGGGATGTTCACCTGCAAGTGCTTCACCATGCCCTTGAATTCCTGCACGTAGTCGCCATAGACATCCTCCAGCTTGTCGAATGCGATGCAGTTCGCGATGCAATGATGGAGTTCCAGCACTTTGCCCAAGCCGTAGCTGAGCGCGTGGCACACGCCCACTTCGCTGTAGGTGAGGCTGAGGCCGCCCATGTAGCTGGCCACCATGAGGAACTCGTCGCTCTTGGGATCGCTGCGCTCGCGCTTGAGGAAGACCTCTCGGCACATTCCCAAGGCCTTCTCACTATAGGCTTCTGCGAAGGTGTTCTTCTTGGTGCCGGTGATGGCCTCCACGCTATGGATGTAGGTATCCATGCCGGTGTAGAACCACTGGTCTCGCGGTACAGAGGCGATGAGGTCCGGGTCGAGCACGATCTGATCGAAGACCGTCCAATCGCATTTGAGGCCGAGCTTCTTCACCGGTCCCGTGAGCACGGCGGTCATGCTTACTTCGGCGCCCGTGCCGCTGATGGTGGGCACGCCGCAGTGGTAGATGCCGGGCTTCTTGATCAGGTTCAAGCCCTGGTACTGCACACTGCTGCCCTCATTCGTGAACATCAACGAAAGTGCCTTCGCCACGTCCATCACATTGCCGCCGCCGATGCCGACCATGCCAGCGGGCAGGCCACGGCGCGCCAGGATATCGTCACGCAACCCGTCGATCTGCTTGGTGGACGGCTCTTTCGCGGTGCTGCAGAAGATGATCTCGTCAGCTGCCTGCTTGGGAATGCACGCGATGAAATCCGCCTTGCCCTCGAAATAGTGATCGACGAGGAAGACCATGAAGCCCTTGTTCGCTGAGCGATGCGGCTCCAGGATCTCGCCGAGCTTGCCGAAGCTGCCACGGCCATAGCAGGTCTTGGTAACGGACTTGAAGTTGCGGAAGAGGTCCATGGGCGGCAAAGGAAAGGCGTGCGCGATGACAACGGGCGCACCGGCTACGTACCCGTTCTGCCCGTCCCGGTCGATCCCATCTTCATCGACAGCAGCCTTCAAATGGTCTATTTATCGGCCAGGAACCAGTTTCATGACATTAGGTTCACCCTACGAAAGCCACCGCCATGCTGCTCGCCATCATCCTGTCCTGCGCCTTCATCTTCGCGCCGCTCACCGCCTTCCTTGCCGGCAATAGGGGATACGATGTTATGCCGTGGTACTTGGCGGGCCTCGCACTGGGGCCGGTGGGCTTGCTCGCAGGCCTGCTGCCTCGGAGGAAGCATGCGCCAGAGATGCTCTTCACGCCCGAGCTGCAGTCCTTGCAGATCGGCTGAAGGCCATCAACGCACTTCGAGCATCAAGCACTTGAGATAGTGCGTTTCTGGCACGCCCCAAAGGATGGGGTGGTCGGGCGGTTGCGTGCCGTAGTACACTTCGCGCAATCGTCGGCCTGCATCGCGGGCAGCCTCGGCCACCATCTTGCGGAAAAGCTCAGGCGACATGTGCTGCGAGCAACTGCAGGTGACCAGGTAGCCGCCAGCGGGGATGCACTTCAGCGCGCGCAGATTGATCTCCTTGTAGCCGCGATACGCGTTCTCCAGGGCGCCCTTGCTCTTGGCGAAGGCGGGTGGATCCAGTATGATCACCTCCCATCGTTTGCCGGTGCGGTCGGCATCGGTAAGGAAGTCGAAGACGTTAGTGGGTTTGAAGGTGCATTGCTCAAAGCCGTTCAGTTCGGCATTGCTCGTGGCCATTCGCACGGCCTCTTCGCTGATATCCAACCCCAGCACCTCCCTGGCGCCTCCCTTCGCCGCGTGCAGGGCGAAGCCACCGGTGTGCGTGAAGCAATCGAGCACCTGCCGGTCGCGTGCGATCCGTTGGATGGCCGTGTGGTTGAGCGCCTGGTCGAGGAAGTGCCCGGTCTTCTGGCCTCCTGCGACATCGACGTGCATGCGCACCCCATCGCCGTCCTCGATCACCAAGTCGGTGCTGAAGGGTTTGCCCGCAAAGCCTTTCTCCAATGGCAGGCCCTCCTTCTCCCTGATGGGCACATCGTTGCGCAGGTAGATGCCGGTCGGCTTCACGAAGCGCTCCAGCGCCGCGATCACAACATCCTTCCACCTCTCCATGCCGAGAGTGAGGAATTGCACGCTGAGGACCTCATTGAACTTGTCCACGACAAGGCCGGGCAGATCATCGCTTTCGCCGAAGACCACGCGGCAACTGCCGGTGTAGCCCATGCGCAGCCGGTGCTGCCAGGCCCGCTCGATGCGCGCTTCGATGAACGCGCTGTTCACCCGCTCCTGCACATGCGGTGTGAGCAGCCGCACACGGATCATGCTCTTCGGATTGATGTAGCCCTGGCCGAGCGGACGGTGCTTCGCATCATAGACCTGCACGATGTCGCCGGGCTGGTAGTTGCCTTCCTCCTTGCTCACTTGCGTGCCGAAGACCCACGGATGGCCATTGCGCACGCGGTCATGCGTATCGATGATGTATATGCGGGCTTGGGGCATGGGCGGCGAAAGTATCCTCGTGCTCACCGCTGCTTGGGGCCACCTCCCAGGCCTACGGGCACAGCCGAATCATCGCGGAAGAAATCGAGCGTGGCAAGATCCACCAGATGAACGCTGCTGTAATAATGGTGGAGAATGTCGGTGTAACTGTATCCAGCCCGGGCCATAGCCATGGCGCCTTCCTGGCAAAGGCCCACCGCATGCCCGAAGCCACGGCCCTTGAGCACAACGTTGTCGCCACTGGTGTCCACGGAGAAGAAGGTGCTCTTCAATCGCAGGTCTTCGCGTACATGCTTCAAGGGATCAACGGCCAGGTGTTGCCCAAGTACAGATCGCGGCAGTGCGGCTCATAGTGCAGGACGGCATCGGTCGCGCTCGTATTCAACGCTTTCAACCCGTAGCGGCGCTCGAGGTAGTCGAGCCACTCGCTGCGGGCCATGGTCTTCTCCCAGCGTGCATGGGGCGCGCTCGTGCAGAACGTATCGACCGTTGCCCGCAAGTACGGTTCGCTCTTGCTCCAGAGGTCTTCGGCGTTCATGGTCTCGCCGCCGCAGTTGCTGTGGAAGGTGGCATGGATGAGCTTGATGTCGGGATCGACGATCACGAGGCCCCGCGTGGCACGTACCGCCATGCTGATGCTGTCGTTGCGGTTGCGGCCCTGGAAGACCTGGCAGTGGACTCCATCGCAGAGGTCGAAGCCATCGAGCTTGTGCTTGGTCTGGTTGGTGAGGGCATAGGTGCGGCAGCTCACGCTTTGCAGCTTGTAATATTCCTGGTGGTGCTCCTTCCCTGCTTCGGCGCTCACCACGCCGGCGGTATACGCTTCGAGGGGCACGCGATCGATGAGCTGCAAACGACCGTTCACCACGCTCACTTCCAGCACGCCTGGATATGCCCGCTCGGCATGCTGCTTCGCGGGATCGCGCATGCGAAAGCCCTCGCCCAAGGGGCGGATCTCTATCCGCTTCGCGGTGAAAGCCAGCGCGAGCGACTTGGCGCTGAGCCTCCCGTCGGCGACCCGTATGCGCAAGCCATCGGCGGTCGTGAGCTCGCCCTTGCGCACGCCATCGGCCAGCACCATGCAATTGCCTCCCGCTCCCATCACCAGCAGCTGCGCCGGCGAGCCCTCATTGAAGAGGCCTACGCGCAACTCGCGCTCCAACGCATTGCGCTGCGCACAGGTAAGCACGGTAGCGAGCGAAGCAATGATGAAGGTGAGGGAACGCACAGCAGGGTAAGGCTCTGGCGCGGCAAAGGTACCCGGATGGGCAGGGGGCTCAGGAGGATGCCCGTAGACTTTTCCACACGCTCGCAGCCACCTTGGCGCTGGCGCCGGGCCCACCGAGCTTGTTCCTTAGATCGGCCAAGGCGACGAGCATGGCCTCTCGATAGGTCCCTTTGGCCAGGAGCTTCTCCAGCTCGGCGCTCAAGGCATCCACGGTCAGTTCGTCCTGTATCAGTTCGCGCACCACCTCACGGCCCATGATCAGGTTCACCAAGCTGATGAATTCGATATCGACGAGCCGCTTGGCGATCCACACGTTGATCGCACTGCCGCTGTAGCACACCACTTCGGGCACGCCGAAGAGCGCAGTCTCCAAGGTGGCCGTGCCGCTGGTGACCAATGCCGCACGTGCATGACGAAGCACATCGTAGGTGCGCTCTTTCACCACGGCGATCGAAGATCCAGCCAGATGGTCGGCATACGCCTCATCGGGAACCGAAGGCGCAGCGGCGAGCACGAAGCGTTGCTGCGGAAAACGGGCGGCCACTTGAACCATCAGTGGCAAGACACGCGCGATCTCCTGTCGGCGGCTGCCTGGCAACAATGCCACCACCGGGCGGCCATCATAACCTGGCAGTGGTGCCAAAGCGTTCCTTCCCCTCTGCTCTATGGCATCAAGCAGCGGATGACCGACGAAATCGACCTGCATGCCATAGCGACCGTACCATTCCTGCTCGAAGGGCAGGATGACATGCATGCGGTCCACCACGCGCTTGATCGTATGCACGCGTCCTTTCTTCCACGCCCACACTTGCGGACTGATGTAATAGTGGATGAGGATCCCCTTCGCATGGGCCCATTCCGCTATGCGCAGGTTGAATCCGGGATAGTCGATAAGCACCAACGCATCGGGCTTGAACGATTCGATGTCGCTCTTGCACGCTTCGATGTTGCGCAGGATGGTGCGCAGGTTCAGGACCACCTGCGTGAAGCCCATGAAAGCAAGCTCGCGATAGTGCTTCACGACGTCGGCCCCGGCAGCCGCCATGCGATCACCGCCCCACGCACGGATCACGGGCTTTTCACCGTCAGCTTGTGCGAAGAGCTCCCGCACCAAGTTGCCGCCGTGCAGATCGCCGCTGGCCTCGCCTGCGATGATGTAGATCCGCTTGCTCATAGGAACCAGAGCACGACGATGACGATGCCGTAGAGGAAGCTGGCCATGATGACACCGCGCATGGCCTTGTGCATATCGCGGTGATCATAGAAGAAGAAGAGCGGCAGGTTGGCAATGAGCGCCAGCGAAAGGATCGGGGATTGGTACAGGCGCGTACCGAGGAAGATATCCTGAACGAACTCCTTCAATTCCAGGTACGGTCGTATGTCGGTGACATAGATCACCCCGTAGAGGAAGAAACCCATCACAGGCGCGAGCACGCCGGTGATGAAGCCCAGCGCCTGGCTATCCGATCGCATGGTCCCAGTTGTTCAACTGCGCCATGGCATGGTGCGCGGTCATGTCGTATTGCACGGGCACCACGCTCACATAGCCGTGCTTCACGGCCCATACATCGGTATCCTCGCCCTGGTCCTCGCTCTTGAATTCGCCCTTGAGCCAGTAATATTCCTTGTGGCCGGGATCGAGCCTCGTCTCGAACTCGTCCTCCCAATTGGCCTTGGCCTGGCGGCAGATACGGATGCCCTTCAGCGCCTCTCCACGGTTCCTGGGCACATTCACGTTCAGGCAGGTGCCGGCGGCCATGCCATGCTTGATCGAATTCGCTACCACCGAACGCACCACCGGACGCACATGCGCGAAGTCCGCCTCGATGCCATGGTCCATCAGGCTGAAGCCGATGCTGGGGATGCCCTCCATTGCTCCCTCCACCGCCGCGCTCATGGTACCGCTGTAGAGCACATTGATGCTGATGTTGCTTCCGTGGTTGATCCCGCTCACCAATAGGTCCGGCCGTTTGCCCCCGAGCAGCTTGTAGATCGCCAGCTTCACGCAGTCCACCGGTGTTCCGCTGCAGCTCCATGCTTCCACGCCCTCCATGAGCTCGGTACGCTGCAAACGCAGGAAGCTGTGTATGGTGATCGCATGCCCCATGGCGCTCTGCGGTTTGTCCGGGGCCACCACCAGAACGCGGCCGAATGCGCGCGCCTCCTCCACCAGTGTGCGAATGCCAGGAGCGAATATGCCGTCGTCGTTGGTGACGAGGATCAAGGGACGGTCATCCATGGCAGGCAAAGCTAGCCGGGACAAAAGGATCGATCTTCGCGCACATGAAGACCGCCATCTTCCCACCCAACGCCGCCAAGCCGCTCGCACCGTACACACCCGCTATCGCCGCCGGCGATCTTGTCTTTCTCAGTGGCCAGATCGCGCTGGACGAGCACGGCGACCTCCATACCGGCGACATCGCCGCTGAAACGCGCCGCGTGATGGACAATATCGGCATCCTTCTGAACGCCGCTGGGCTCGATCACTCCCATTTGGTGAAGGTGACCATCTTCCTCAGCGACATGGCCCACTATGCTTCGGTGAACGAGGTGTATGGGACCTATTTCAAGGATACACCGCCAGCCAGAGAAGCCGTTGCCGTGAAAGGACTGCCACGCGGGGTGAACGTGGAGATCAGCGGGATCGCCACTAGAGGTTAACAAAGAACCCCGCCTCTTGCGAGGCGGGGTTCTCTCTTCAGGAGAAATCCTCCTTAGCTCATGTGCTTCAGGTTGAGCGCATAGAGGATGATGAAGATGATGGGGAAGATGGCACCCAAGGTGGCCATGAGGCCGCCAGCGAGCCCGCCAACGAGCATAAAAGGAGCTGCCACAGTTACCACCTGCGCCAGGGTGTACACATAGAAGCCGGTCTTCTTCAGCTTCCACATCATGAACACGCCGATGAGGCAGACGATGGCCATGAGGCCCTGCACCAATGAACTGGTCGCCATAGCACCGAAGTCCATCGAGCCGCCCAACGCATCGCCCAAGGCATTCGCCATCTCACGCTCTGCATCGCTCATCTCGCCGCTCGCGATGGCCTCATCCATGGAATTGCTGATCTCGCTCGACAAGGCATCGCCGGAACCGACAAGCGCCTTGTTGGTGAAGTATCCGGTGATGCCACCGAAGATGCCAAGACCGCAGCCGATGAAGCTGAGGATGCATAGCACGGTCAGGAAGGTTGGGCGCTGGGGAGCGCCGGTGTTGGTTTCGCTCATTGCAATGAGAGGGTTTGGTTTGCGGCCAAGATAGACGGCCATTCGACATGCGCAAGCCGCGTCCATCGGCCACTTACGCACACCCTTTCCATGATCGTTACTTTCGCCGCCCCGCAACAGAACGGGCACCAACCATCATGAGCTACGATCTGATCGTCCTCGGCAGCGGCCCCGGCGGGTACGTGGCCGCCATTCGCGCCAGCCAATTGGGTTTGAAGACAGCCATCGTTGAACGTGAGGCGCTTGGCGGCATCTGCCTCAACTGGGGCTGCATACCCACCAAGGCGCTTCTGAAGAGCGCACAGGTCTTCGAGTACATCAACCATGCGAAGGATTACGGCATCGCCGTAGGCGCTGGTTCACCGGATATGAAGGCCATCGTGCAACGCAGCCGCGATGTGGCCAAGGGCATGAGCAATGGGGTGCAGTTCCTGATGAAGAAGAACAAGATCGACGTGATCATGGGCACGGGCAAGTTGCAGCCGGGCAAGAAGATCGAAGTGACCGGCACCGACGGTAAGAAGCAGGTGTTGGAAGGCAAGCACATCATCGTGGCCACCGGCGCTCGCAGCCGCGAGCTGCCCGCCTTGAAGCAGGACGGCAAGAAGATCATCGGCTACCGCGAAGCCATGGTGCTGGCGGAACAGCCCAAGAGCATGGTGGTGGTGGGCAGCGGCGCCATCGGCAGCGAGTTCGCCTACTTCTACAACGCCATCGGCACCAAGGTGACGCTTGTGGAGTTCCTCCCGAACATAGTGCCCGTAGAGGACGAGGACGTGAGCAAGCAGCTCGAGAAGAGCTTCAAGAAACAAGGCATCGAGGTGATGGTCTCCTCCGAGGTGACCAATGTGGACACCAAGGGCAAAGGCTGCGTGGTAACGATCAAGAACGCCGCCGGTGAAAAGAAAGTGGAATGCGACATCGTGCTGAGCGCTGTGGGCATCGCCGCGAACATCGAAGGCATCGGCCTGGAAGAGGTCGGCATCGTCACTGACAAAGGCAAGATCAAAGTGGACGGCTACTACGCCACCAATATCCCGGGATACTACGCCATCGGCGATGCTACTCCAGGTCAAGCGCTTGCGCACGTCGCCTCTGCGGAAGGCATCATCTGCGTCGAGAAGATCGCTGGGCACAATCCGCACACGCTGGACTACGGCAACATACCCGGTTGCACCTATTGCAGCCCCGAAGTGGCCAGCGTGGGCATGACCGAGAAACAGTGCAAGGAAAAAGGCCTGGAGATCAAAGTGGGCAAATTCCCCTTCAGCGCCAGCGGCAAAGCCAGCGCGGCCGGTGCCAAGGACGGCTTCGTGAAACTGATCTTCGATGCCAAGTACGGCGAGCTGCTGGGCGCGCACATGATCGGCATGAACGTGACGGAGATGATCGCCGAGTGCGTGAGCATCCGCAAGCTGGAGACCACCGGCCACGAGATCATCAAGACCGTGCACCCGCACCCGACCATGAGCGAAGCCATCATGGAGGCGGCGGCTGCGGCGTACGGCGAGGTGATCCACCTGTAGGGGGTCGACATGTCCGACCCGAAAGGTGGACCCAGAGTAGTACCGGCCACCGCGCGCCGACATTTACGTTCAGCAGAATAGAATGTGCGGCATAGCCGGATCATACCAGATCGACACCAGCAAGCCTGCGACCGGCGATCGGATCGCTGCGGCCTTGCGTTGCATCGCGCATCGCGGTCCGGATGATGAAGGTGTGTACAAGGCAGGTCGCGCGGTGCTCGGCCATCGTCGCTTGAGCATCATCGACACGAGCAGTGCCGGTCACCAGCCCTTCACGGATGATGGGGGGCGCTACACCATCGCATTCAACGGCGAGGTCTTCAATTTCCAGGAACTGCGGGCGAAGCTCGAAGCGCAAGGGCATCGGTTTCGCAGCCACAGCGATACGGAAGTTGCCCTACGCCTATTCACGTTGAAGGGTCCCTCCTTCCTCCACGACCTCAACGGCTTCTTTGCACTGGCCATCCACGACAAGGAGCAGGACGAGCTCTTCCTGGCGCGCGATCGCTTCGGTGTGAAGCCCTTGCTCTGGTGCGAACATGACGGACGCTTCCTGTTCGCCAGCGAGATGCACGCGCTCCTCGCACTGGGCGCACCCAGGGAGGTCGATCCCGTTTCGCTGCGGATGTATTTCACGCACTATTACATACCGGCGCCGTTCAGCATGCTGCAAGGCGTGTACAAGCTGAAGCCCGGTCATGCGATCACGGTGGGCCTGCGCGGCGCGAAGGCCGACCGATGGTACCATGCGGAAGAAGCTGCAGCGAATACCCATCACGCGAGCGACCCGACGGAACGCCTGCGCGAACTCATGGACGATGCCGTGCGCATCCGCTTGATCAGCGATGTGCCCATCGGCACCTTCCTCAGCGGTGGACTGGACAGCAGCATCGTATCCGCGTTGGCGAAACGCCACAAGACCGACCTGCGCACATTCAGCATCGGCTACAACGACGCGTACTATGACGAAACGCCATACGCCGAAGCCGTTGCGAAACACGTGGGCACGCAGCACACCACCTTCACGCTAGGGAACGAGGAACTGGCAGCGAACTACGATGCGCTGCTCCGTTCCATGGATGAGCCCTTCGCGGACCAAAGCGCGCTGCCGAGCTACATCCTCAACAAACGGACGCGCGAGCACGTCACCGTGGCCTTGAGCGGCGATGGTGCCGATGAGATCTTCGGCGGCTACCGGAAGCATCAGGCAGAACTGCGCATGACGGACCCTGGGCTGGTGGAACTGCTCGCATCGATCGGCGCGCCGCTGTGGCGCATGCTTCCCAAGTCGCGCAATAACCCGCTCACCGATCGGGTGCGCCAACTCGATCGCTTCGCACGCTCGGCACATCTATCCGCAGAGCAGCGCTACCTGTTGCTTGCCTCGTGGGACGATGAACTGGATGCCGCATCGCTCATCGCCGCCAGCGGAAGCGAGGCAGAATTCGCCCAACGACGCGGCATGATGACGGCCCCGATCCGTAACCATAAGGACTTGAATGGTCTTCTTTGGGCCGACCTGCATACCGTACTCGTGGATGACATGCTGCGCAAGGTGGACCTCACGAGCATGGCGCACGCCCTGGAAGTGCGCACACCTTTCCTGGACATGCGCGTGGTGGAGCATGCCTTCTCGTTGCCAGCATCGAAGAAATTCCAACGCGGCTCGGGCAAGAGCATCCTGCGCCATGCTTTCAAGGACTTGCTTCCCCAGGTTACGCTTGCGCGTGCCAAACGTGGCTTCGAGGTTCCTCTCACCCCCTTGCTCAAGGGTCCGCTCTCCGAAATGGTCGATAGGCTTATCGAAACCGATCTGCTTGTCGCAGCGGGTCTCCGCTCATCTGAAGTGGATCGGCTGCTCATCCGCTTCCGCAGCGCCGATCCCGGCAGTTCGCAGGCAACTGTGCATGCCTTGATCGTCTATATGGCGTGGTGGAAGAGGCACATGGCCTGATCCCCATCCTGACCCGACAAGCCTACCTTCGCCCAGCGCTTCCGACCATGCCTCGCATCCTCCGCATCATCAACCGATTCAACCTCGGAGGACCTACGCACAACGCAGCATACCTCACCAGATACCTGCCAGGGGATTTCGAGACACTGCTCGTAGGCGGTAGCCAGGAAGCCAGCGAGGAAGGCAGCCACCACATCCTGGAATCGCTCGGTGTGGAGCCCGTGATACTGCCGGAACTGCAGCGCGAAGTGGCCCCATGGCGCGATCGCGGGGCCTACCGCCGGATCAAGAAGCTGATCAAGGATTTCAAGCCCGACATCGTGCATACGCATGCTGCCAAGGCGGGTGCCGTGGGCCGCATGGCCGCTGCTGACCTGGGCGTAAAGGCCATCGTACACACATTCCACGGCCACGTCTTCCACAGCTATTTCGGGCCCTTGCGCACAGCGCTGTACAAGAACATCGAGCGCTACCTCGCCAAGCGATCAACCCGCATCATCGCCATCAGCGACAAGCAGAAGGAAGAACTGGTGGACGAGCACCGCATCTGCGATGAGCAGAAAGTGAGCGTGATCCCCTTGGGCTTCGACCTCTCCCGGTTCCAGGACGACCAAGCCCGCAAGCGCGCGCTTTTCCGCAAGGTGTACGGCATCGCCGATGATGAGGTCGCTATCGGCATCGTCGGCCGCCTGGTCCCCATCAAGAACCACGACCTCTTCCTGGACGTGATCTCCCGCGTGAGCCGCTCTACGGGCCGCCGTATACGCGCTTTCGTCGTCGGCGATGGTGAGGAACGCGAGCGCCTGCAGGAGCGAGTGAACGAACTTGGGCTCAGCCAAGTGAGCGGCCCCTACTTCAACGGCCACGGTTTCGGCCACGGTGTGAACGGAAAGCCTGCGGTGACGTCAGCCACGATCACCTTCACCAGTTGGATCAAGGAGGTGGATATCGTGAACGCGGGCGTGGACATCATCATGCTCACCAGCTTGAACGAGGGCACGCCCGTGAGCCTGATCGAGGCGCAGGCCAGCAACAAGCCCATCGTAAGCACCCGCGTGGGCGGTATCGAGAACGTGGTCCTACCCGGCCGGACCGCCCTCTTGAGCGAGAGCGGCGATGCTGATGGCCTGGCAGCGCAGTTGACCTCTCTGGTAGAGAACGATGCCCAGCGCCGCGTGATGGGCGATGGTGGGTGGGCGCACGTGCGCGACCGCTATCACTACAGTCGGCTGGTGGAGGATACGGCCCAATTGTACCGGTCCCTTCTCTCGTGAGGGCGAGCCCCCGACCGGGCGCACGCATGGAACCTTACTTTTACCCGCGCATGGAAAGCTCCATACGCCCCTGGTGGGCAGCCGTCGTCGTGGCGGCACTGATGTTCTCGGGTTGCACCATCAACCGCGACATCATGTTCAAGACCCCCACGGACTACGAATTCAGCGCATTCCAGGACACTGCCTCCAAGAACCTGATCCTGCAGCCCAACGATGCCCTGCAGTTCAGGCTGTTCGCCAATGACGGTTTCAAGATGATCGATCTGGTGAGCGATAATTCGAACAATGCGAACCTCATCAATCGCACCTTGTTCATCTACTACATCGATGCGGTCGGCGAGGTGAAGCTTCCTCTTCTTGATCATGTCGCTCTGTCGGGCCTGTCGATCCGCGCAGCCGAAATGAAGCTGGAGGAGATGTACGCGCGATACTACCAGCGGCCCTATGTGCAGGTGCAGGTGGTGAACCGCCGCGTAGTGGTGTTCCCAGGCGGGGGCGGCGATGCGCGCGTGATCACACTAGAGAACAACAACACCACCCTGTTGGAGGTGCTCGCACAGGCTGGTGGCGTGAACAAGCGCGGCGATGCGCGCAAGGTGAAGCTCTTCCGGCACCATCCGGACGGCACAAGGACGGTTCACCAGTTCGACATGAGCGACATCAGCGGACTGAAGGATGCCGACATCGTGATGCAGGGTGACGACGTACTGTACGTGCAACCGAACGCTGAACTCGCCCGCGAGGCGCTGTCCGACCTGCAGCCCGTCATCACCCTCCTCACCAGCATCGTGCTCGTTATCGGCGTGGTGCGTGGCTTCAACTAAGCCGGGCCGCGCATGATCAGCGAGGACATCAGCAATCGCAACGTCAGTTTCGAGAGCTACAAGCAGCGCATCACGAACTTCAGCAATGAGTTCGAGCTGGGGCTCTTCCTCTACATCCTGCGCCGCAGCATCGTCTGGTTGGTGCTGGTGCTGCTGACAGCGATGGCCACAGCCTTGCTGTACTTGCGCTACACCGCGCCCATCTACGAATCACGCGCGATCATGCAATTGCGCGAGAGCAATACCGCCAAGCAGGTGTTGAGCATGACCACCTTCTCCGAGGATGAGAACCTGCCGGTGGACGTGGAATTGATGCGCTCGCGCCTCTTCGTGGGCATGGCCCTGGACCGGTTGCCCCTGGAGGTGAGCTACTTCAACCGCGGCCAGATCCTTACGGAGGAATACTATACCAAGTCCTTCTTCCCCCTTCAAGACCTGGTGGTTACCGACAGTTCCATCATGGACCTGCCGATCTTCGTGGACCTGAGCCTGCCCGATGAAGTGGGACTGAGCTATTCCGTAGAGGGCAAGTCCTTCACCTTCTCCTTCCCTACCTCAGGGTCCATTCGCACTCCGCATTTCAACGCCCGGATGGTACTGGGCAATCATGCGATCCTGAACGACCCCGATGCCAAGGTGAATCTCTATCTGAGGTTCAATTCACGAGGACGACTGCTGGACCAGTACATGCAGCAGATCACCGTGAAGATCCTCGACCCTGCGGCCAAGACCGTGGATATCACCTGCCGAGACCAGAACGGATACATCGCACGCGATCTGGCGCAAGCCCTCGCCGAGACCTTCATCGCCTATGATGTGGCGCGGCAGGGCGAGAGCGCGCAGAGCGTGATCCAGTTCATACGATCGCAAAAGGATACCGTCTTCAGCCAGTTGAAGGATTCGGAGTACAGCCTTCAGCAGTTCCGCATGGACAATCGTGTGGCCGATCTGGAGCAGCTCACGCCCATCTATCTGGAACGCTCTTCCAAGTATGAAGACGACCTGGTGCGGCTCACGTTGGAGATCGAGCTCCTGAAAGCGCTGGAACATGCTTCGGACAAGCCCTTGGGCGAGATCGAAGCCCACGAGCTGCTGCCCCTGCTACTGGGCACCAAGTACGAGGCCACGCTGGCGGGCCCACTGAAGGACTTGCGCGACCTCATGCTCGAACGGGACCAGGTGAACTCCGAGGCCACGCCTGAACACCCGCTTGCGCGAGACATGGAACGGCGCGTGTCGGTGCAGAAGACGGTGCTGCTCCAGACGATCCGCCGCATGCGCGAGACCGCCGAGGCGCAGTACGCCGATCTCGCATCGCAGCTGATGGAGTTCGACCGCAGCTTCCGGAACCTCCCCATGAAGGAGCTCGACTACGCCCGCATCGAGCGCATCTTCAAGATCAACGAGAAGTACTACACGCTCCTGTTGGAGAAGGACATCGAGTACCACATCAGCAAGGCCGGCTTCGTGCCGGAGAACCGCGTGCTGCAAGACGCCAGCGTACCCTCGATGCCCATCTCCCCCAACAGGAACATGGTGCTCGTGTCCTATCTGGTCACCGGCATCATCCTCTGCTTCCTCATCGTGCTCACGCGCTATATCATGCACGACAACATCACCTCGCTGCACGACATAGCCAAGCAGAGCAACGCGAGCATCGGAATCCTGGGCATGATACCCAAGTACAAGAAGGAGATCCCCATCTCGCAGCTGCTGATCGACAAGAACCCGAAGAGCCTCATTGCCGAAGCGTTCCGAACGGTGCGCACGAACATGCAATTCGTGGACAACACGCCAGGGCCCAAGGTCATCGCCATCACCAGCACCATCAGCGGCGAGGGGAAGACCTTCGTAGCGATGAACCTGGCCGGTATCATCTCGTACAGCGGCAAGCGCGTGATCATCCTCGATCTGGACATGCGCAAGCCCAAGATCCACCTGGGCTTCGACGTGGACAACGTGCGGGGAATGAGCACGGTGCTCATCGGCAAGGACACCGTGGAAGCCTGCGTTCGCAAGAGCAGCTTGGAGAACCTGGACTTCATCACCGCAGGACCCATACCGCCCAACCCATCGGAGCTCATCATAAGCCCACGCATGACCGAGGTGCTCGAGCACCTCAAGACCCGCTACGACCTTGTGCTGCTGGACAACCCGCCGGTGGGCCTCGTGACCGACGGCCTGCCCATGATACAACTGGCCGACTACCCGATCTACATCTTCCGTTCTGATTACAGCAAGAAGCAGTTCGTGCAGAACGTGGACCGCCTGATCAACGAGAACAGCATCAAGCGGCTCACCTGCATCCTGAACGGTGTGGACATCGACCGCAACAAGTACGGTTACAACTACGGCTACGGATACGGCTACGGTTATGGCTACGGCCAGGGATATGGCGGCGGATACTACGAGGAGCGCACCAGCGCGCGTAAGCGTGGCCTGCTCGGTTTCCTCTTCGGAAAGGGATGATGCGCATCGAACGGCTGGCCATAGACGGGCTCCTGCTCCTGCACCCGCGTGTGTTCAGCGATGAGCGCGGCGCTTTCCTGGAGACCTGGAACGAGCAGGCCTTCCGAGAGCAGGTGGGCGACCATCACTTCACGCAGGACAATGAGAGCGTTTCACGCAAGGGCGTGCTGCGTGGCCTGCACTTCCAGTTGGAACCCCACGCCCAAGGCAAGCTCGTGCGCACCGTGAATGGCAGCGTGCTCGATGTCTGTGTCGATATCCGGCCCGCCAGCGCCGCTTACGGCAAGCACGTGAAGGTGGTGCTGAATGCCGCCGACCGCACCATGCTCTGGATCCCGCCCGGCTTCGCGCACGGATTCGTGGCGCTTGAGGAGGGTACCATGTTCGCCTACAAATGCACCGCCCTACAACCCTGCCGCAGAACGCACCATCCTATGGAACGACAAGGACCTCGGCATCGACTGGGGAATAGAGGATCCCATCGTAAGTGAAAAAGACCGCAAGGAGCACGCCTTCGCCGGTGCTTGGGCGGCCGCCAAGCCATAGCGCCATGTACAGCGGCACGCAGCTCTTCCTCATCTATTCGGGCCTCTTCTTCGCCGCGCTCGTGTTCAGCCTGCTGGCCAATTCGCTCTTCATGCGATTCGCGCGCACTCTCGGCATGCGCGAGAAGGACCAAATGCTCGTGCGTTGGAGCAGCACCTCCAAGCCCGCATTCGGCGGCATCGGCTTCTTCATCCTCTTCCTGGTGAGCTGGACCCTTCACGGGGTGATCTTCCCCGGTGAGGGCAGCGCCGCGCTGCGTCCCGAGCTGCTGGGTTTGCTGGCGGCCACTTCCCTCGCCTTCCTCATGGGCCTGGCCGATGACGCCTACAACACGCGCCCGTTGCTCAAATTCATCGTGCAGGTGCTCTGCGGCGTGCTGCTGATCTCGTCAGGCACCTGCATCAACGTGTTCGAGAAGCAATGGCTCAACATCGCCATCACCCTTTTCTGGACCGTGGGCATGATGAACTCCATCAATATGCTCGACAACATGGACGGCATCACCACCACGGTGAGCATAGCCATCCTGGCCGCCGCGATCACCGCCATGCTGGCCACCGACCGCATGGATCCCGTGTACATGGTGCTCCTGATCGGCTGCGCAGCCTCGCTCTGCGGCTTCCTCTTCTTCAATTGGCACCCCAGCCGCATGTACATGGGCGATACCGGAAGCCAGTTCCTGGGCGTCTTCCTGGCCTTCGTGGGCATCCGGTTCTTCTGGAACGCTCCCTCGGCCGCTGGTGAATGGGAGCCCGCGCGGCAATTCGTGCTCGCCGTCCTGGTCTTCCTGCTTCCCATCGTTGATACGACGGTGGTCTCCATCAACCGCATGGCCCGGGGCCACAGCCCGTTCGTAGGCGGTCGTGATCACACCACGCACCACCTCAGCTATCTCGGCCTCAGCGACGGACAGGTGGCGCTCACGTATATCGGCCTCTCCCTGTTGAACCTGTTCATGATCTTCGTGATCTTCCGCTTCATCGTGCATTGGAGCAACCTCCACACCATTATTTTCGTTTCATACGCCTTGCTCGTGTTCCTCGCTCTCTTCATCATCACCCGCCGATCCAAGCCGCCTGTTATCGATACCGAATGAAGACCGCCCTGCGCACCCTCGCCTGGACCGTGCTGCTCCTTTGCGGATCCTTTCTGCTGCACCTCTTCGCCTTCTCCACCAGCGAGGCGAACAGCGATGTGGACCACTTGCGCGACTTCAACGACGGTTACAAGGTCTTCTCCCTCACTCTGCCAAACGAGCTGAGCTTCTGCGGTGAGCCTGTGCCCCTCGACCGCATCGATGTGCGCGAACGCCTGGATCGCGAACTGCTGGTGAACACCTACTGGCAGAGCAACACCCTCCTTGCCCACAAGCGCGCCAACCGTTGGTTCCCGTTGATCGAGGAAGTCCTTCGCCGCGAGGGCGTTCCGGAGGACATGAAGTTCATCGCCTTGATCGAGAGCAATCTTACCAATGTGACTTCGCCCGCGGGCGCCACCGGCTACTGGCAATTCATGAAGGAGACCGCTCTTCATCATGGACTGGAAGTGAACGGCGAAGTGGACGAGCGATACCACGTGGAAAAGAGCACGGTGGCGGCATGCCGCTATCTGAAGAACGGCCATTACAAGTACGGAAGCTGGGCACTGGCCGCCGCCAGCTACAACCTGGGCCAAGGTGGTGTGGACAAACAGCTCGGCCGCCAGAAGCAAGAAAGCTATTTCGACCTGCTCTTGCCTGAGGAGACCGCACGCTACGTGTACCGCGTGCTCGCCATGAAGGAGATCATCCGTGATCCCGAGCGATACGGATTCCACCTCCGGCGCAAGGACCTGTATCCGCCCTATGCCACCCGCACGCTGTACGTGAGCACCCCCATTCCCGACCTGGCCGCATTCGCCATCGCCAACGGCACCGACTACAAGACCTTGAAGCTGCTCAACCCTTGGTTGCGCGATACGAAGCTCACCAACCGCGAGGGCCGCAGCTACTCGCTGCTGTTGCCTGGCGAGGGCTTCCACGACGCCGTTAGCGAGTAGCTTCGCGGCCCATTCCTTCACGCCTTCCCTTGAAGACCGTACTTGATCCGGCGCTGGATGCGCACGGCACTGCCGCCGATGACGATCACATCGAAGTGCTCGGTGCGCGCGTCCATAACCTCAAGAATATCGACGTGCGCATACCGCGCGACCAGCTGGTGGTGATCACCGGCCTGAGCGGCAGCGGAAAGAGCTCGCTCGCTTTCGATACGATCCACGCCGAAGGGCAGCGCCGGTACATCGAGACCTTCAACGCCTATGCCCGCCAGTTCCTCGGCGGCATCGAGCGCCCGGATGTGGACTTGATCACGGGCCTGAGCCCCGTGATAGCCATCGAGCAGAAGACCATCAGTCGCAACCCGCGCAGCACCGTGGGCACCGTGACGGAGATCTACGACCTGTTACGACTGCTCTATGCGCGCATCGCCGATGCGTACTCGTACGTCACCGGCGAAGCCATGGTGCGGTACAGCGATCAGCGCATCGTGGACCTGGTGATGGAGGACTTCGATGGCAAGGAGGTGCTGGTGCTGGCGCCGCTGGTGCGCGGCCGCAAAGGCCACTATCGCGAGCTCTTCGAGCAGTTGTTGCGGCAAGGCTTCCTGCGCGCCCGCGCCGATGGCGAAGTGATCGAGCTTACCTCGCGACCGCGCCTCGATCGGTACAAGGTGCATGACATCGAACTGGTGATCGACCGCATCAAGGTGAGCGAGAGCAGCCGCAAGCGCCTCACGGACACCATCGCCACGGCCATGAAGTACGGCAAAGGCAGCCTGATGGTGGTGGGCGTCAAAGGCGGCGACCCGCGCTATCTGAGCCGCCACCTCATGTGCCCCACCAGCGGCATCGCATACGAGGAACCGGAGCCCAACCTATTCAGCTTCAACAGCCCCTACGGCGCGTGCCCGCGGTGCAGCGGCCTCGGACAGGTGACCGAGGTGGCCTTCGACAAGATCGTTCCCGACCGCAAGAAGAGCATCCGTAAAGGGGCCATCGTTGCGTTGGGCAGCCATAAGGGGACATGGGTGTTCAAGCAGGTCGAAGCCTTGCTGCAAGGCTTCGGGCACGACCTGGACACGCCGGTGGAGGAGATGGACGACGACGTGATAGCGGCGCTGCTGAACGGGCTGGATGAACCGTTGCGCGTGAGCAGCAGCGTAGGCCTCAGCGATCGCACTGTGCAATTCGAAGGGATCATCCCCTTCATCCTCGAACAAGCCGAAGAAGGCCCGAAGGCCGCGCAGAAGTGGGCATCAGGATTCACGCACATGGTCGCATGCCCCGAATGCAAAGGCGCGCGATTGAAGAAGACCGCGCTGCACTTCCGCATCGATGGGCGCAGCATCGATCAACTCGCCACATTGGCCATCAGCGAAATGCACGCCTTCATGGAAGGCCTGGTGGACCGGCTCGACGGACGAAAGGCCTTGATCGCACGCGAAGTAGTGAAGGAGATCGCCGCGCGCAGCCGATTCCTGCTCGATGTGGGCCTGGAATACCTCACCCTCGATCGCAGCGCACGCTCGCTCAGCGGCGGCGAGGCGCAACGGATCAGGCTGGCCACGCAGATCGGCAGTCAGCTCACCGGCGTGCTCTACATCCTCGATGAGCCCAGCATCGGCCTGCACCAGCGCGACGACCAGCGCCTCATCGCCAGCCTCCGCAGCCTGCGCGATGGCGGCAACAGCGTGATCGTGGTGGAGCATGACAAGGAGATGATGATGAGCGCCGACCACCTGATCGACATAGGGCCCGGCGCGGGTGCGCACGGCGGCCGTATCGTGGCGCAGGGCGATCCGCGCGAACTTGCGCATGGAGATAGTGTCACCGCGAGATACCTGCGGAACGAACTGCGGATCGAGGTCCCCAGTGAACGGCGAAGCGGGAACGGCAAGCGCATCCTGCTGCGCGGAGCAAAAGGCAACAACCTCAAAGAGGTCGACCTCGACCTTCCCCTGGGCACCTTCATCTGCGTAACGGGCGTGAGCGGCAGCGGAAAGAGCACCTTGATCGGCGACACGCTTTATCCCATCCTCAGCAAGCACTTCTACAGAAGCGACGCTCACCCGCTCGCTTATCACAGTATAAAAGGCCTGGAGCATATCGACAAGGTGATCGAAGTGGACCAGAGCCCCATCGGGCGCACACCCCGGAGCAACCCCGCCACCTACACCGGTCTGTTCGACCACATCCGAGAGCTCTTCACGCAACTTCCTTCGGCCAAGATCCGTGGCTACAAAGCGGGTCGGTTCAGCTTCAACACCACTGGCGGCCGTTGCGAGACATGCAAAGGCGCAGGAGTCCGCACCATTGCTATGAACTTCCTGCCCGATGTGGCCGTGCCGTGCGAGACCTGCCGCGGCAAACGCTACGACCGCGAGACGCTCGAGGTGCGCTTCAAGGGCAAGAGCATCAGCGATGTGCTGGACATGCCCGTGGAAGAGGCGGCCGCCACCTTCGCGGACATCCCTCAACTGAACCAGAAGTTGCGGACACTGCTCGATGTCGGCCTCGGCTATGTCACCCTCGGCCAGAGCAGCACCACGCTCAGTGGTGGTGAGGCGCAACGCATCAAGCTCGCCACCGAACTGAGCAAGAAAGGCACAGGCAGCACCTTCTATATCCTGGACGAGCCCACCACCGGACTTCACTTCGATGACGTGAAGCAGCTCATCGGCGTTTTACAGCGCCTGGTGGACCAAGGCAACACCGTCCTTGTCATCGAGCACAACATGGACATCATCAAGGTGGCCGACCACGTCATAGACATGGGGCCTGAAGGCGGCGCAGGCGGGGGCACCATTGTGGCACGCGGCACGCCCGAGCAGGTGGTGCTCATGGGGCGCGGGCACACCTTCCCATTCCTGAAGAACGAACTATCGATCCCCTCATGAAGAACGACCCCAAGCTCAAGGAAGAAAGCGAACGCCGGATCAAGCGTGCCTTCAAGCGCAAAGGCTGGAGCGAGGTGAAGGCCAACGACAGCTGGGCCATCTTCAAGATCATGAGCGAGTTCGTCGAGGGCTTCGAGGCCATGCAACGGATCCGCCCGTGCGTAAGCGTCTTCGGCAGCGCGCGCACCAAACCGGAGAGCGCGGAATACACGCTGGCCGAGGAAATAGCTTTCCTGCTCACCGGCAATGGCTACGGGGTCATCACCGGCGGCGGGCCGGGGATCATGGAAGCTGCGAACAAAGGCGCGCAGCGTGGCGGCGGCACCAGCGTCGGCCTGAACATCGAACTGCCCTTCGAGCAGCAACCGAACCCGTTCATCGATAAAGAGAAGAGCCTGCACTTCGACTACTTCTTCGTGCGCAAAGTGATGTTCATCAAATACTCCCAGGGCTTCATCGTACTGCCCGGCGGTTTCGGCACGCTCGATGAACTATTCGAGGCGCTCACGCTCATACAAACGCAGAAGATCGGGCGCTTCCCCATCATCCTGGTAGGCCGTAAATACTGGCAAGGCCTGTACGATTGGATGAAACAGACCATGGGCGAGAAGCACCGCAACATCAACCCGGAGGACCTCGAGCTCTTCAGTGTTGTGGACAAGCCCGATGAAGCCGTGGCGGCCATCAACAATTTCTACAGCCGCTACATGCTGAAGCCGAACTTCTGACCAGGCGATCGATCGTCGGAACGAATGCGTTGGCCGACGCATCTGTGGCGACGGGCGAACTGTGCCCACCGACCCGCAACGGAAGGATGCCGGAGAGAACCAACACGACTATGTTGGTACTCCCATCAACGCGCGGTAAGGCCCCTCGGAGCACCCCGGTACTTTTGGTGGCGAGCCTGCGCTAAGCACGCGAACCAACGGCCCGCCCATGTTGCACCAGATCGCACTCTTCCTCAACGTCATCGGCGTCCTCTTCGTGGACGCCTTCCTCGTCGCCAACCTCAACATCACCCAGAACATACCGACCACGCTCGCGCCCGGCAGCGAAACGCGCGTGGTGGTGGAAGTGGAGAAGGGAACCCTCACCGGTTTCGCCAAGCTGCAGATCGATCTGCCGCCAGGCCTGAGCGCCACGGCCATTGAAACGAAGGGCGCCTCCTTCACCTTCGCCGATGGCAAGGCCAAGTTCATCTGGATGGCGCTGCCATCGTCGCCGAGCTTCAAGGTGAGCTATACCCTCACCGCCGATGCGAGCATCAGCGGCGTGCAGCACATCAACGGCCGTCTCTCCTACATCGAGGACAACGAGCGCAAGACGCACGACATGAGCACCAGCGTTGTCGATTTCGGCGCTCCTGGCGCTGTCCCGGTCGCACAATCAGAAGCCGCCGTACCGGAAGAGGAGGTGAACAATGATCTGGTGAGCGCGGCCGGCGGTGCGCCTGCCGGTGCCATAGCCATCGCGGTGATCGATGACGCGCCGGGCACCGCCCCCATGCAAGGAGCAGGGGGCGTCGGCGGCTCGCGCATCATCACGCCCGTCTCCGAAAAGGAAATGCTGGTGGAGGTGCTGGTGCGCAAAGGCGACATCCGCGGCTTCGGGAAATTGCAGGAGGTGATTCCGCAGGGCTTCACGGCACTGGAGAAATCGAGCAGCGAAGCCATCTTCACTGTCCAGGACCGCATCGTGAAATTCGTGTGGTTGAACCTGCCGGCGACCAATGAGATCCGCGTGGTCTACAAGCTTCGCGCGAACGAACGACCGGATGGCGAGTACACCATCGACGGCGAATTCGGCTACCTGTTGAACGATGAGACCCAGAAGGCGGTGCTCGGCAGCAGCAAGTTCTTCGTTGGTGCGCGTGCCTTGGAAGCGATCGCCAATGATCCCAGCGGCATGGGGAACATGAGCGGCTCCGATCCTGAGCTCGCCCTGCGCCAGCGTCAGGAAGCCGAGCGCAAGGCCGCCGAGGAGGTTGCTGCCCAAAAGCGTGCGCGTGAGGAGGCCGAGGCAAGGGCACAGCGCAACGCGCAGAACACCACGGCCAACCGTATCCCAGCGCCCGAGCGCGGTGTCACCTACAAGGTTCAGATCACTGCCGCGCATCGCGAAGTGGGCAAGTCCTACTTCCGCGCCCGGCATAATTACGGCGGCGATTTCCAGATCGAGCGCCACGAGGGCTGGATCAAGTACGTGACAGGCGGCTATGCCGATTACAAGAGCGCCCGCGACCAACGCGTAGGCTACGTCCAGAGCGGCCACAATTTCCCGGGCCCCTTCGTCACAGCATACAACGACGGGCGCCGGATCACCGTGCAAGAGGCGCTGGTGATCAGCAAGCAACAGTGGGTGCAGTGATCCTTCGCTTCGCATGCGCGCCGGTGCACTCCACCTGACAACGATCCGCAGCAGCGCGCTCGCAGTCCTCTTTTTAACGTTCGCAGCTACGGGTGCAGCTCAATCTGACAGCGCGTTCGTGCCAACGGGCGTTGCCGCCACGGAGACCATAACCGCCAAGCCCTCCTTGTTCAAGCCCACCATCGGTCTTGGCGCGGGCATGTTCGCCTTCTACGGCGATGTCGGTGGCGACCATGTTGCAGCCAGCCCGCTCGTTTCGCGCCTCGGTTACGAACTGCGCGCGTCCACCCCCATCACCAAGTGGCTCGAAGCCGATCTATACGCCCTGCATGGCAGGCTCGGCGTGAACGAGCGCGGCCTCACCCGCAACCTCAACTTCGATTCACGCATCACCGTCGGCGGCTTCCAACTGCGCTACAACTTCCTGCAACTGCTGAACCCGCAAAGGCAGGTCGAACCCTACATCAACGTGGGCTTCGAGAGCGTGGAGTTCCTCACCAAGACTGACCTCTACGACGCAGCCGGTCGTGAGTACTTCTACTGGACCGATGGCAGCATCCATGAATTGCCGGAGGACGACCCCAACGCTGCGACATCGGCGGTGATCCAGCGCGATTACGTGTACGAGACCGATGTGCGCGAGTTGAATGCCGATGGTTTCGGCAAGTACCCAGAGCGAACGTGGGCCATCCCCGTTGGTGTGGGTGCCCGCATGGACCTCGGCAACAACTTCGATCTGCGCATCGGCACCACCATGCACTTCACCCTGACCGACCTGGTAGATGGTGTGAGCGAGAAGAGCGTGGGCGAGCGCGCTGGCAAGGTCGGCAATGACCGCTTCCTCTACACCAGTTTCAGCGTTGGCTACACCATACCCATGAAGCGCAAAGTGCGCAAACCGGTGAGCACCCCGCTGAACAACGATCAACTGGACCTGATCGTGCTGAACGACGACGAGGACGGTGATGGCGTGAAGGACTTCGCGGACCTGTGCCCCCGAACGCCGGCCGGTGCCCAAGTGGATGCGAAGGGCTGCCCGCTGGACGGCGACAAGGACGGTGTGCCCGATGGATTGGACGATGAGCCCGACAGTGCGCTGGGGGCATCGGTGAACACGCGTGGCGTTACGATCACCGACGATGAGCACTTGCACGCCTGGCTCGATTGGAAGGACAGCGCCAACGTGAACATCATCCGCGACCGAGTGGAATCCGTCGGCGGTGCGCGCAGGGCAGCACCACCAGCGGCCAAGCGCGTTTACGTGGTGAAGGTGGGCACCCATACCGAGGGCATCAGCGAGGAACTGATCCAGAAGATCCTCAGCATCCCCGACGTGCGCACCATCGAACAAGGCGACACCACCTTCTATGTCGTCGGCAGCTACGATGCGATTCCAGAAGCCTTGCGACGCGAATTGGAATTGAAAGGCATGGGCATCGAAAGCACCGTGATGGCCGAGGAAGACGGCAACCTGGTGGACATTCGCAAGGAGACAGCCGCCGATCGCGCGCGCATGGCAGGCATGGGCGCAGGAAACGACAGCCGTGATGTGACCGTGCGCGTACAGCTGGGCGCCTTCCGCAACAAGCTCTCGCGCAACATCTTCAAGGATATCGACGACCTGGTGGTGATCAAAGGCGACGACGGCCTCACCCGCTACTACACCGGATCCTTCATTGACGTGAACGAAGCTGCAAGGCATCGAGTGAACATGCTGACCAAAGGCTTCGAGGGCGCCTTCCTAGTGGCCTTCCAGCAAGGCCAGCGCGTGAGCATGAAGCAGGCTGGCGCGCAGCTTACCGGCCCCGAGGACCTGCGCACCCTGCCCAGCAGCAGCATCAACAAGGAGAAGGTGCGCTACCGGGTGCAGGTCGGGTCCTTCGCGGGCAATGTTCCCCTGGAAATGATGGACAAGATCCTCGGCTTGGGCGATGTGGAACCCCTTGCCGACGCGCAGGGCGTGCGCTACTTCTACGGCAGCTTCGCAGACCGCAAGAGCGCTGATGACGCCCGTCAGGCCATCGTGCTCAAAGGCTTTGGCGATGCCTTCGTCGTAGGCACTGTCAATGGCCGGATCATCTCCGCCGAGGTCGCTGACTCGCTGCGGAAATAGCGGCGTCCGGTCATCCTGGGCAGCTTCGTCAGATCGCTGTTCGACGTCTGGAGCCGATAGGTACATTCGGCCAGCGATGCCCCTGCTTCCACGACCATTCGCCGCTCTCGCCCTCAGCGTTCTGCTCCTGGCAACGGCGCATGCGCAATCCGATACGGCACAGGCGCAGGCCCCGCGCTTCAAGCCTACGTTCGGGCTGGGCGGCGGCATGTTCGCGTTCTTCGGCGATGTGGGCGATAAGCACGACAGCTACAACCCGTTGGTCACGCGCCTCGGCTATGAACTGCGCGCCTCCACCCCCATCACTTCCTGGCTCGAGGCCGATCTGTACGCGCTGCACGGCCGCATGGGCGTGAACGAGCGAAGCCTCACTCGCAATCTCAACTTCGAATCGCGCATCACCATCGGCGGATTCCAGTTCCGCTACAACTTCCTGCAGTTGCTCAACCCCAAGCGCGAAGTGGAGCCTTACATCAACGTGGGCTTCGAGAGCGTGGAGTTCCTTACGAAGACCGATCTCTACGATGCCGCAGGCCGTGCGTACAACTACTGGAGCGATGGCACCATCCGCGATATACCGGAGAACGCCCTGGACGCCGCATACGCCACCATCATCGAGCGCGATCACGTGTACGAAAGCGATGTGCGCGAGCTCAACGTCGATGGCTTCGGCAAATACCCTGAGCGCACCTGGGCCATTCCGATCGGCATCGGTGCGCGAATGGACTTGGGCAGCGGCATGGATCTGCGCGTGGGCACCACCATGCACTTCACGCTCAGTGATCACATCGATGGAATAACGGTGAACAGCGTGGGCGACCGAGCCGGCACCGCCAGCAACGACCGCTTCCTGTACACGAGCGCGAGCATCGGGTACACCATCCCGATGAAGCGCAAGAAGGTGAAGTCGGAGATGACACCGCTGGACACCGACGAATTGGACCTGCTGGTGCTGCGCGATGACGAAGACGCTGATGGCGTGCGCGATTTCATCGACGAGTGCCCGCACACACCGGCCGGTGCGCAGGTGGACGCGAAGGGCTGCCCGCTCGATGGAGACATGGACGGCGTGCCCGATGGCCTGGACAATGAGCCCAACAGCGCGGCGGGTGCTATCGTCAATGAGCACGGTGTCACCCTGACCGACGATGACCTGCTGCGGGCCTGGCTCGACTGGAAGGACAGCGCCAACGTGAACATCGTCCACGACCGTGTGGAATCGGTGGGCGGTACGCGCAAACCAGCGCCCGTGGCCAAGCGCGTATACGTGGTGAAGGTGGGCACGCACACCGAGGGCATCAGCGAAGACCTGATCCAGAAGATCCTGAGCATCCCCGATGTGCGCACGATCGAGAAAGGCGACACCACCTTCTATGTGGTGGGCAGCTACGATGCCATCCCCGAGGCGCTGCGCCGTGAGCTTGAACTGAAAGGCCTGGGCATAGAGAGCACCGTGATGGCCGAAGAGAACGGCAACCTCATCGATGTGAGCGCAGAGACTGCGGCCGAGCGCGCCAGGCTCGGTGACATGGGCGCGGGCAACGACAACCGCGACATCACCATCCGCGTGCAGTTGGGCGCCTTCCGCGAGAAGCTCTCGAAGAACATCTTCTCAGGCATCACCGACCTCGTCACCATCAAGGGCGATGACGGGCTCACGCGTTACTACACCGGCTCATACACCGACGTGAACAAAGCGGCATCGCACAAGGTGAACATGCTTACCAAGGGCTTTGATGGCGCCTTCCTCGTGGCCTTCCGCAGTGGCAAACGAGTGAGCATGAAAGAAGCCGGCGCGAAGCTCACAGGCCCCGAGGACCTGCGCACCCTGCCGGTGAATACCATCAGCAGGGATCGCGTGCGCTACCGGATCCAAGTGGGCTCCTTCGCGGGCAATGTACCGGTGGAAGAGATGGAGAAGCTCCTTGGCTTGGGCGAAGTGGAGCCCATCACCGACACTGAAGGCGTACGCTACTTCCATGGCACCTTCGCCGACCGCGCCAGCGCAGAAGCCGCCAAGGCAGAGCTGGCCACCAAGGGCTTCCCCGATGCTTTCATCGTTGGCTCCGTCATGGGGCACATCATCCCGGCGGAGGATGCGGATGGGTTGTTGAAGTAGGCTTGCGAGGAAACTTCTTCTCGTCGGATACAATAGTCCATTCTCAGCCTCCGTTGCTCGCATCAAGAGCGGCCAACCCCACGTGTTCGGACCCGCTACCTTCCAGCACCATTTTTCCCGCCACCATGCCCCCTCTGCCCCGCATTTCGCGCGCGCTCGGCTTCGCCGTATCGTGTGCGCTGGTCTTCTCCGCATGCCGCAGCACCGATACCAAATTGGAGCCGGACGCGGCCTTCACCCCCTATATCCCCGCGTTCACCACAGGGCATATCAGCGCGCGATCGCCGATCCTGGTGCATATCGCCGCCGACCAGCGCTGGCGCGATACCACGCAGGCCTCGATCCAAGGGCTCTTCGAGATGGATCCAGGGGTACGCGGGAATGTCGAGTGGCGCGATGAGCGCACCCTCGCCTTCGTGCCGGCCGAGCGTTTGGAGCAAGACCGCACCTATACCGTGGAGTTCAAGCTGGGCAAGCTCATCGAAGTGCCCAAGGGACTGGAGACCTTCCGCTTCCAGGTGAGCACTTTCAGGCAAAGCCTCGACGTGAAGGTGAGCGACATGCAATCGCTCAGCAGCACCGACCTCGCCTGGCAGCGGCTGGTGGTGAGCGTGTACACCAGCGACGATGCCACCGGCCAGGACCTCGACGGCTGCTTCAGCGCGACACAGGCGGGCCGCAAGCTGCCCCTCACCTGGGAGCATGAGCCCAACGGCCGCTACCATCGCTTCACGGCCGACAGCGTGCGTCGCGGCGATGAAGCCTCACGTGTCGACATCGCTTGGAACGGCAAAGGCATCGACAGCAAGGATGCCGCCAGCCTCGCCTTCGATGTCCCGGCCATCGGCGACCTGGTGCTCATCGGCGTGCAAACCTTCAGCGACGATGAGCAGTATGCCACGCTCCAATTCAGCGACCCGCTGGATGAAGGCCAGGATCTTCGAGGCCTGATCGGTATCGCCGGTGCCGATGAGATGCGCATCACCTTGGAAGGAAGCAAGGTCTTCCTCTACCCCACACAACGCCTCAGCGGCAAGCAGAACGGCTACGTGAGCGCGGGCCTGCGCAATGTGAACGGGAAGAAGCTGGGCAAGGACTTGAGCGTGGAACTGGTGTTCGAGGACCTGAAGCCCGCCGTGCGCTTCACCGGCAAAGGCACCATCCTGCCCAGCACCGATGGCCTTCTCATGCCCTTCCAGGCGGTGAACCTGAAGGAGGTGGACGTGCGCGTGATCAAGATCCACGAGAGCAACATCTCCCAGTTCCTGCAAGTGAACGACCTGGCCGGCAACCGCGAACTGGCGCGCGTGGGCCGCTTGATGTCGCGCAAGACGATCTCCTTGAAGACGGCCGATGCACCCGACCTCGGGCGTTGGAACACCTACTACCTCGACATCGCCGACCATGTGAAGACCGAACCTGGTGCGATCTACCGCGTGGAGATCAGCTTCGGTCGCCACCAGAGCGTGTACCCCTGCGAAGGCGGTGATCCGGTGGAACAACCGCGCGAGCGCAGCTGGGAGGATGAGCAGGCGCAGTACGATCAAGTACAGGACTACTACTACTACGACGATTACGAGTACTACGACTACGAGGACTACAACTACCAGGAGCGAGAGGATCCCTGCTCGGCCTCGTACTACTACCGCAATACCAGCGCCTCGCGCAACATCCTCGCCTCGGACATCGGCCTCATTGCCAAGGTGGGCAACGACGGCAGCATGATGATCGCGGTGAGCGACCTGCGCACCGCACAGCCCATGAGCGGCGTGAAACTGGACGTGATGGACATGCAACGCAAGAGCATGACCCAAACCGTGACTGATGGCGAAGGACTAGCGACGGTGCCTGCGACGAAGCACAAGCCCTTCCTGCTGATCGCCAGCAAGGGAGCGCAGCGCGGCTACCTCAAGCTCGATGATGGATCATCGCTCAGCGTCAGCGACCTGGACGTCGGCGGCGAAGCGATCGAGAAAGGGATCAAGGGCTTCCTCTACGGCGAGCGCGGCGTGTGGCGTCCCGGCGATTCGCTCTACCTCAGCTTCATGCTGCAAGACCCGCAGAACAAGCTGCCGAAGGACCATCCGGTGGTGCTCGAGCTCACCGACCCGCGCGGAAGGCTCGACCAGAAGATCATGCGCAACACCAGCGTGAATGGGGTGTACGCCTTCCGCTGCGTAACGAGCCCCGATGCGCCCACCGGTTACTGGAACGCCATGGTGCGCGTGGGTGGCACCGTCTTCCACAAGAGCATCCGGATCGAGACGGTGAAACCGAACCGATTGAAGGTGCTGATCGAGCTCCCGAGCGGCCCGGCCGACAAGGAAGGCGCGCGCATCACCGCTGGCGACGACAACATGGTGAAGCTGCGCAGCCATTGGTTGCACGGCGCTCCAGCACGCAACCTCAAGGCCCGCGTAACGGTCACGATGAACAGTGGTTGGGCCGACTTCAAGGGCTTCGAGAAGTTCCAGTTCAACGACTTGCGCACCTGGGTGCCCGAGGAAGAGCAGGTAGCCTTCGATGGCACGTTGAGCGCCGATGGTGAAGCGCAGTTCCCGTTGGAACTGCACATGGGCCGCAGTGCGCCTTCGGTGGTCAACACGAACATCGTCACACGTGTGTTCGAAGCCGGTGGCGATGCAAGCATGGATCGGGTGAGCATCCCCTACTACCCCTACACGAGCTATGCCGGGATCAAGGCGCCTGAGCTGCCTTCGGCGTGGGGCACCTACGTCACCGACACCACCTACACGTTCACCCTGGCCAGCATCGATGCCAAGGGCAAGCCGCTGGCCGGCCACACGCTGAAAGCGCAGGTATACAAGATGAACTGGAACTGGTGGTGGGATGGCAGCATCACCGGCAGCGCCAGCTACATCAGTTCGCCCAGCGTGGAGTTGAAGCAGGAAGCCGACCTCATTACCGATGCACAAGGCCGGGCGACCTTCAAGATGCGCATCGATCGCCCGGATTGGGGCCGCTTCGCCGTGCGCATCACCGATCCCGCCAGCGGCCACGCCAGCGCCGTGCAGATCTACCTCGACTGGCCCGGATGGGAAGGCCGCTCGCGACGCCAGGATCCCGACCAAGCCGCCATGCTCAGCTTCAACGCAGACAAGGAGAAGTACGCTGTGGGCGACAATGCCACGCTCATCATCCCCAGCGGTGGTACAGGCCGTGCGCTGGTGAGCCTGGAGACCGGCAGCCGCGTGCTCGACGCCGTGTGGGTGGATCTCAAGCAGAAAGAAACGCGCTACACCTTCCCCATCACGGCAGACATGGCGCCCAACGTGTACGCGCACGTAACACTCGTGCAGCCGCATGCGCTCACCGCGTCGAAGGAGAATGGTGGCAATGACATGCCCATCCGCCTCTACGGCGCCATACCCATCATGGTGGAGGATGCAAGCACCCACCTCGAACCCTTGATCACCGCACCCAAGGAGATCAAGACCGATGTGCCCTTCAGCATCGAGGTGAGCGAGAAGACCGGTCGCGGAATGACCTACACGCTTGCCATCGTCGATGAAGGCCTGCTCGACCTCACGCGCTTCAAGACACCGGATCCATGGGCGCACTTCTACGCCCGCGAAGCGCTCGGTGTGCGCACATGGGACCTCTACGACCAGGTGATGGGCGCCTTCGGCCAGCAGATCCAGCGTGTACTGGCGCTTGGTGGCAGTGATGATGCGGGCAAGGGCGATGCTGCGCGCGCCAATCGATTCAAGCCCGTGGTGCGCTTCGTGGGTCCCTTCAAGCTCGAACGCGGCAAGAAGGCGAAGCATGACTTCACCATCGGCAACTACGTGGGCAGCGTGCGCGTGATGGTGGTGGCCACCGATGGCGAGAAGGCCTATGGCAACGCCGACAAGGCGGTGCCAGTGAGAAAACCATTGATGGTGCTTGCCACCTTGCCGCGCGTGCTGGCACCCGGCGAAACCGCCGACCTGCCTGTGACCGTCTTCGCCATGGACCCCAAGGTGAAGGACGTGGTGGTGAAGCTGGAGCCGAACGAATTCCTCATCCCCGATGGCCCTGCGCAGAAGACCATCCGCTTCGATGCCATGGGCGATCAGGTCGTCACCTTCCGGGTGAAAGTGAAGGAAGCCATCGGTGTGGCGAAGATGAAAGTGAGCGTGAGCGGAGCCGGTGAGAGCGCGAGCGAGCGCATCGAATTGCAAGTGCGCCAGCCCAACCTGCCCGCCACCGAGGTGGTCGATGTCGTGCTCGAAGCCGGCAAGAGCTGGAGCAATACGCCGGTCCCGGTCGGTATCGCTGGCACCAACAGCGCGTACCTCGAGATCAGCACCGTACCTCCTGTGGACATGGGCCGCCGACTGCAATACCTCATCGACTATCCCCACGGCTGCCTGGAGCAGACCACCAGCAAGGCTTTCCCGCAGCTCTTCCTGAGCAAGGTGATGGACCTGCCCGCACGCTACGATCAGCAGATGCGCAGCAACGTGGACGCCGCCTTGCGCAAGTTCACGCGCTTCCAACGCACCGATGGCGGCTTCAACTACTGGCCCGGCGGCGACTACTATGATAACTGGACGAGCATCTATGCAGGCCACTTCATCGTGGAGGCCGAGCGCAATGGATTCCATGCGCCGGGGAACATGAAGGCCAACTGGCTCAGCTTCCAGCGCAAGCAGGCGCGCGAATGGAACGGCGTGGTGCCCACCGGTTGGAGCCGGCAAGGCATGCAGCTCACACAAGCGTATCGCCTCTATGTGCTCGCCCTTGCGAAAGCGCAGGAACTGCCCGCCATGAACCGCCTTCGCGAACAAACGGACATCAACCAGCAGACCAGATGGATGCTCGCCGCTGCGTACGCCTACATCGGTCGCAACGACGTGGCGCAGCAACTGGTGAAGGACCAGAGCACCGTGGTGCCTGCGTACACCGAACAATACTGGACATACGGCAGCGGCCTGCGCGATGAGGCGCTGATCGCCGAGGCGTTATTGGCCATGGGCGAAACAGCGAAGGCACTTCCCGTGGTGCAACGCATTGCCAAGGGGCTGAGCAGCGAGGACTGGTACAGTACGCAGAGCACCTCCTTCGGCTTGCTCGCGGTGGCGCGACTGGCCGAGAAGAGCAAGCTCGGCGAGGGCATGAGCTTCACGCTGGTGGCCGGTGGAACAAGCACGGAGAAAATCACGCAGAAAGCCATTTCGCGTACCGAACTGCCCGTACCCGATGGCCGCGGGAAAGTGAGCATCAACAACACCGGTAAGAACATGCTCTACGTACGGCTGGTGCGCAATGGCACCCCCATGGCCGGCAACGAGCGGCCCAGCAGCAGCGGCCTGGGCATGACAGTGAACTATACGCTGATGGACGGAACGGTGATCGACCCGGCGCGCATCGAGCAGGGCACCGACTTCATGGCGGTGGTCACCATGACGCACCCGGGCATCGTGAATGGCTATCAGCAGCTGGCGCTCACGCAGATCTTCCCAAGCGGCTGGGAGATCCGCAACACACGCCTCGAGGGCACGTTGGCCGGTGCGGCGCAAGGCCCCTACACCTATCAGGACATCCGCGACGACCGCGTAAGCACCTACATGGACCTGTGGCGCGGCCAGAGCCATACTTATCGTGTGCTGCTCAACGCCAGCTACACTGGCCGCTATTACCTGCCCGGCGCCTTCTGCGAAGCCATGTACGACCACACGGTCAATGCCCGCAGCATGGGCCGCTGGGTTGAAGTGGTACAAGCGGGCCAGAAGGATTCCGCAGCGAAGTGAGCGCGACGGGATCAAACTGAGAACGGCGGCCGCTGGCCGCCGTTCTCAGTTCCCGGTCACGGAGGATCACACCGCCACTGCGCTGCTCACCTTGCGCTGCGGATGCGCGCCGATGAGGTGCCTGCGCACGAAGCGCGGCGTGGCATCGGTATTCACGAACTTGTTGTAGGTCTTGGTGGCCACGCCGTAGAAGGCGTGCTCGCTGCCATCGCCGAAGGTGAGGTGCAGCACCTGGCCCTTATACCGCCAGTTGCCGATGCCGCTGGCCAGTGTGCGTTCGAAATCCTCGGCGCGCAGGGCCTGCGTCTCGGGGTGCAGTCCCTCGAGCAACTTGTAAGCAGCGATGATGCGCTGGCTCATGGCTTCCGCTTCCGCCCGTTCGCCCTCATCCTGGAAGCGGTCGGGATGGTGCTGCTTCATCAGCCCTTTGTACAGCGCCGACAACTCCTTCAGGCTGATATCGGGCGAGGCGCCGAGCAAATTGCGGCTTTCGAGGATCTCCTTCATGGTGCTGGCTTCCGTGGGTAAGCGCGAAAGCGGCCGCGAATGTCGGGGATCGGCAGGGAACTACGCACATGTTGTTCCTTCACATCGCCGCTGGCACGAACGTTGTCCCGCCGCGACGCCCTCAACCCAAGCACATGACGCACGCCTTACCCCTCTCCTTCCGTTCGCTGGTCCTCAGCGTGATCCTCGCACCAGTCATCTCTCTCGCCCAAAAAGAAGCTTGGACCTCGCAGGTCGATGGGGCTGTCCAATGGCTGCGCACCACATCAGCCGGTGCACTCGTAGCGTGCACACCCCAAGGCCTCACCGGCATCGACCCCGCCAACGGCAGCATCGCCTGGACCGTGAAGGAGCTTGCCAACGCGCCTGAGAGCGGGTATGAGGAGATCGCCAACACGCCCTTCATCGCCGTGGTGCCAGCCGGAGCACCAGACGACCTCTTCATCGTGGAGCCTTTCGGTGGCCAGGTGGTCTTCAACAGCCGCAGCGCTGGCATCCAGCGCATCGCCAGCCGCTACTTCCTCTATGCCAACAATGCCATCGTGCTGGTCGGCCAACGTGCGGACAAGAGCGCCGTGATGGCCTGTGTGGACATGGGTACGGGTCAGGTGCGGTGGACGAAGGACGATGCCTTCAGCAAGCTCACTGCATGCACCAGCGCCGGACCGGATGCCATCGTCCTGGCCACGCTCTTCTTCGCATACAAGCTCGATGCGAACACCGGTGCCGAACTGTGGAAGCAGAGCCCCGATCCCAAGTTCGCCTCGATGAGCGGCCTCATGGGCATGCTGGACAAGGGCGGCGCCAACCTCGATGCGAGCATGCAGCCCGTAGGCGTCTTCCTGACCACCCCGCATGCCCCCGAGCTTTGCATCATGGGCCTGCAGCAGACCAAGCGGAGCGAGAAGACCGATGCTGCGGGCAAGACCACGACGACCATCTCGTACAGCAGCTTCTACAACGCTTTCAACCTCAGCGATGGCAGCTACGCGTGGGAGAAACCCGTGCAGGTGGCGCAGAAGCTCGGAACCATCGTGCCACTCTCGCGCGGGTTGCTCATCGGCAACGGCGACAACAACCAGGTCGACCTTTTGAGCTACAAGAGCGGCGCGGGCGTGTGGGGCAAGAACGGGCGTGGCATCACCGTGAAGGGACCATTGAGCGGCGCCGTTGAAGTGGGTGAACGCACCTTGCTCACCAGTGGCGGCAGCGACATGGCGGCCATGCTCGTTGATGCTGCGGGCACCGACCTGTGGAAGAAGCCGATCAAACTCGACGGCGCAGCGGCGAGCGTGATGCTCTTGGGCAACGCTGTGATCTTGGCCAGCGCCGAGGAGGCGGAGGTGGCAGACATGGCAACCGGTGTATCGCTATTGGGCGGGACCTACAAAGGCGGCGCTTCATTGGTGGCACGAGACGACGGCGATGCGTACCTGTTCAACACCAAGACCGGGCAATTGGCGAGACTGGCCGCTGGCGCGAACAGCGCAGCGATCCTCAACACCGTGCCGCTAGCATTCGAAGGCAAGGAGAAAGCCACGGCGTTGGAAGTGCTGCCCGAAGGCATCGTGGTGCGCAGCGATCAGAACATCGCCCTGATCACACGCGAGGGAACCGTGAAGTACCAGAAGTACTTCCCTGCTCCGCGCGAGAGCGGACTGGTGCGTGCGCTCAAGTACGCCAGTGCGGTGCGCGCCGCCTACTACACGGCAGCATTCGGATACACCAGCGCGGCGTTCGGTGCCGTGAGCCAGCAGATCCAAGTGCAGGACGCAGGCAGTGCGGCGGCAAAGGACATTACACGTGCCGTGAGCGATGTGTACGGCGAGGCCTCTCGGATGGGGCTGAGCGCCACCAAGCGATTCATGCAGGAAGCCAACGCCCGCTTCAAAGCCACCGCCAACACCAACGCCCTGCAGTTCATGCTCACCGGCGAGAAGGGCGTGTATCAGCTGCAGGCTGTGAACAAGGCCGATGGCGGTCTCGCCGGCTCTGTGCCTTTGGGCAACACCAAGACCCCGCTATACGAGGTGGACGGCTTCACCAACACCGTGTACCTCGCACAGGGCTCTGCCGTGAAGGCTTTCATGCACTAGGCCGCCAGCGCGCACAGGTGAGGCACGGGTGGGCGATGATCCGGCGCGGGATGCAAGAGGGCGACTAGCTTCGCGAAACCATGGCCACCACCTTCTTCTCCTCGCCCTGGCCTGCACGCATCGCAGCGCTGGTCTTCACGGCCTTCATCGCCCTCTTCGCATTCGAAGCCGGGGACACCCAGCAGACGGCGCTGCCGCTGGATTTCATGATGCACCTGCTGCCCGTGGGCTGCTGCCTGTTGATCGTCGGAATGGCCTGGTCACGCGAGTGGATCGGCGCACTGCTCTTCCTGTTGATGTGCCTGCTCTATGGCTGGTGGTCGCGCGATCACTGGCAATGGGTGGCGGTGATCGGCACGCCGATGCTGGTGATCGCCATCCTCTACGCCTATGCGTGGCGGATGCGGCGACGTGCGGCCAACACTGGCAAGTAGGCGTAGGCGCAACGGGGTCGCTAGCGCCTTCCTGCGAACAGCTGGACCAGCGCCGCGACGTGCGCCCACAGCACGGCAGGTACTAGCAAGGCGGGCAATAGCACCCACGGCGTGGTGGTCACCAGCACGTTGGGCATATCGAAATTGATGCGCTGCAGCGATGAGGGCAGACTGAGCACCGCAGTTACGACGATGATGAAGAGCAGCACGAGGCAGCACAGGTTCCATGCGATGAGCACCGCACGACCCGGCGGGCGCTTGCTGCGCATCCACACCATCATGAGCACCGCTGTGATGCCGCTCAGGATATCGAAGTTGAAACCGCTGTAGGTCATGTCCTGCGGAACGAGCCCTGCCTCGTAGGCATCGTGCAAGACCAGTTCCACCGGAATGCGGAGCACATGCATGGCGATGAGCGCGAACAGCGGCAGACCGCGTAACCATGCGCGGCCCTTTGGCAATGCTACCGTGATTAGCAGTGCGATCAGCACGGGTGCCAGCAGCGCGAGCTGAGGCGGTGGGAATGCAGTAGTGCTGGTGTAAACCTCGCCAGCGGCAAGGATCCAATGCACCGTTGCGAGCAGCGCAACGCCGAGCGCGAACCACCGGCTTTGCGTGGCAGCCAGCACCCAGAACAGGCACCATGCAACCGCGCCGAAGAAGAGGACTTCGGAGGCCGTGCTCATGGCATGCCGACAGGATGCGAACGATCCACGGTCACCGCCCCCCCTCCCTTCCGACCCACCGGGCGAGCCAGCCGAAGACGGTCTCGTGCCACTGCAAGCTGTTCTTCGGCTTCAGCACCCAGTGGTTCTCATCGGGGAAGCGCAGGAACTGCGAAGGCACGCCCCGTTTCTGCAACGCGGTGAATGCCGCGATGCCTTGTTCCACAGGAATGCGGTGATCGAGGTCGCTGTGGATGATGAGCATGGGCACCGTCCAATCCGTATTGAAGAGGGCCGGGTTGAAGTTGTCGTAAACAGCCGGATCGTCGAAAGCGCTGGCACCGTTCTCGCGATCGGTGAACCATTGCTCCTCGGTGGTGTAGCCCATGCTGCGCTGATCGAAGACGCCGTCGTGCGAGACGAGGCACTTCCAGGGGGCCTTCCACTGGCTGGCGATCCAGTTGACCATGAAGCCGCCGTAAGAGGCGCCCAGCGCAGCGGCTCGGTCGCCATCCAGGAAGGGGTAGGTCTTCAGTGCATGCGCCCAGCCCTTCTGCAGGTCCTCCAGCGGACGATCTCCCCAATGCAGTCCAATAGCGTCGCAGAAGGCCTGGCCGTAGCCTGTGCTTCCGTGGAAGTCGATCATCACCACGGCGTAGCCGGCGCCTGCGTAGGTCTGCGGATTCCAGCGGAAGCTCCAGCCATCGCCGAAGCTGCCCTGCGGACCGCCATGGATGAGGAATACGACCGGATACTTGCGCCCCTCGACGTATCCCGCCGGCTTCACCACGTAGCCGTACACCTTCTCGTTGTTCCAGCCCGCGAAACTGAACTGCTCATAGGCGCCCATCTCCCTCTCCTGCAGCACGGACTTCAGCCGCGTGATGATCGGCGCACCTTCATCGACGAGCTTGCTGCCCGCCGTGGACGCATAAAGTTGCGATGGGCTCTTCATGCTGCTCTTCATGAACACGTAGCCGTTCGCCGTGCGCGTGAAGGCATCGATATGCCCGTCCCTCGAAAGGGTGGTCACGGCGCCGGTCTTCACATCGACCCGGAAGAGGCGGTGGCAGCCGAGATCATCGGCGGTCACGTCGATGCTGCTGCCGTCGGGGCTCCACTGCATGTCCTCCACGCTACGGTCCCAAGTGGCGGCCAACGCGCGCGTGTTTCCGCTGGCCACATCGCGCAATTCGATCCCGAATCGATCAGCCTCGTAGCCAGGCACCTTCATGGCCTTATAGGCGAGCGTCTTCCCGTCGGGCGAAAGGCGCGGGTGAGCGTCCCACGCCTTGTTGGCAGCGGTGAGGTTGGTAGGCACGCCACCACCCATGGGCACGCTGTAGATGTCGAAGTTGGTGCTCCATGGCTCGGTGGTACCGGCTTCACGCGCGCTGAAGTACACGGTCTTCCCATCGGGTGCGATGGTGAAGTCGGCCTCATCCCCGAAGGGCTTCGAGGGCACATCGCCATCGAAGCCGGGCGTGAGCGCCTTGATGGCCCCGGTGGCGAAGTCGACATGGAAGAGGTGGTTGCGCGTGCCATCAGCCCAGGTGTCCCAGTGACGCACGAAGACCTTCTCGTACACCGTGCCGCTACCACCTCTGGAGCCCGAGGACATGCCTACGGTGAATTCGATCTCATCCTTTCCGTCCACCGGATGCACCGAGAGCGCCACCACCGCGCCTTTGCCGTCGGGCGTTATGCGGTAGGCGCCGATATCGAGCGGCAGCCGTGTGACCTGCGCCGCCGACTGGCCGCTGCGATCGGTCTTCCACAGCTGCATGCTCCGCCCTTCGCGCGGGCTGAGGTAGTAGATGGTCTGGCCATCAGGTGCGAACTGCGCGTTGCTCGCATCGGCATCGACCACGGCCAATTGCACCTCCGGGGCTTCGAGCATGCGCAGGTCCTTCAACCATAGGGAGCGCACGCCCCGGTTGCGCTGCATGTCCGTACCGCGCATCATGACGATGGCACATTGACCATCGGAGGATACGCTCAAGCCGCTGAGGCGGTCGAGCTGGACCATGTCCTGGTATGTGAATGGGGCGAGTTGCGCGAATGAGAGCGCGGAAAACGCGCTTGCGAGCAGGAAGAGAACGTGACGGAACATGTTCATGGGTTGTGGCGGCAAGCTAGCAAGTCGCGCGCTTGGGGCACCCAGCCCTAGGGTTCGGCCGGGTGGTCCTGCCTAGCCCTACTGCTCAAAGACCAACGATTCCGACCTGGCGCCCAGCCCCAGCAGCAATCCGTTGATGCCGGAGACGAAATCGTCAGGCCCGCAGACGTAGAAGTGCTGGTCGAAGTCCTGAACGAGGGTCACGAGCAGGTCACGGTCGATGCGGCGTTCGTGGAAGCCGATGACATTCTGCCGCGTGAAGACCTTGAGGAAATGCTTGCCCAGCAACTTGGTCAGTTCCTCATCGAGGATCACATCATCGGAGGTGCGGTTGGAAAGGAGCAAGGTGTTGCCACGCAACTTCTTCCGTTCGTGCAGGTCGCGCAGGATGGCGATGAAGGGCGTGACCCCTGCCCCACCGGCGATGAAGTAGCCGGGACCTTTGTAGGTGATGGCGCCAAAGACCTCATGCAGGATCAGCTCGTCGCCCGTGCGCAGCAGTGCAAGCTGCTTGGTTACGCCATCGTGCTTCTCATAGATCTTTATGATCAGCTCCAGTCGCTTCGCCTCAGGCAAGCCCGTGAAGGTGAAGGGGCGCAGCTGCTGTTCCCAGCCCGGCTTGTTGATGGACACATCGGTGGCCTGCCCGGGTACGAAGGTGTAGCCGGGCGGACGCTCCAGTGTGAAGCGCTTCACATCGGGGGTGACGTACTCGGTGTGCAGGATGCTGACGATGCGGGCGCTCATCGGTGCGGAAGGTAGCGGCCTTGTCGGTCGCTCACTTCGGTCCGGCCTTGCCGCCTTGGGCGCAATAGGCCAGCCATGCACTGTACTGGTCCTCATCGAGGATGCTCTTCAATTCCGCCAGGACCGTGCTGCCCGTAGCGTTGGAGATGGAATCGGCGGGCTTCTTCGCTCCGGTAGCTTCGCACTCCTCCTTGCACGCCTCCTGCACCCGCTTCACTCGTTCGGTCTGGTCGCCTGTGAGCTTCAGGCCGCTCCACGTTGCGGGCGATGTGCCCAGCAAGCAGCTTTGCAGCACGGCATCAGAAGGCTCATGCCCGTTCTGCTGTGCCATGGCATAGCTGCTGCACAGTGCGAGCAGGACGAGGACAGTGAAGGTGCGAGCATTCATGGGAGGAGGTTTTTCGAAGTCCGAGCAAGGTACGGTGCCGACGGGCGGCTCCCGACATCAGTCAACAGACTCACCGGCCCAACAACCGCGCCTCAATTCGTCCATACCGCGTAGCCCTTGCGCCGCAGCTCAAGCGCGAGGCCTTTCTCAACCTCCAAAGCCTCCGCACGGCTGAGCGGACCGATGTGCTGGTAGAGGCTCGGCCGCAGGTATCGGCCGTACTTCTGCACGATGTTGCTGGAGAGCTTTTGCCCTTTGGCATTGCGGTAGCCGCTCTTGTGCTGTGCGAACCGTTCCTGCGGCGTCTTGCTCGTCATGCCCACGTACAGGCATTCCAGCACGCCGTTGAACTGCGGATTGGCTTCGCGGAACCTACGGTCCTCGGTGAATACCTTGCGGGCGAGTTCTATGACATAGACGGTATAGACGATGGGCATGGCCGACGCAAAGCAATAGCGAAGGAGGCGTGGGGTCACGAAAACCCATCGAGGCGTCCCTGAACAACGAATTGGACTTACGTTCGTCTTGCCCTCAAACCCACCCTGATGCGATCACCGATCTGCAGCCTCTTCCCGGTCCTTCTCCTCTTATGCGCGCTGGATGCGCAAGCCGGCATCATCTTCATCCAGGCCAACAGCAGTTGCGGCAACCCAACGGGTTTCCTCAAGGCCATACCGAACGGTGGTGTCGCGCCCTACACGTTCTCCTGGAGCACCGGCGCCCAGATCGACAGCATCGGCGGCTTGATCGGCGGAACGGGCCAATGGTATGTGGTCACCGTGACCGATGCCCTGCTGCAGGTACAGATGGACAGTGCGCAGGTCGTCGATCTGCCCTACCTGGAGATCGCTGGGGTCACGAGCTACATCGTGAACAACTATGGCTTGAGCCAACAGATGCCGATGCACCCGTGCCCAGGGCAGTGCAACGGCGGTCTGGTGGTGCATCGCGAATACATCAATGGGGCAGCACCTTTGTTCGCATCCTTCGACCTTGGCGGCTTCCTGTTCAATGACGACATCGGCAATCCGGTGTTCGGCGGTTTCTGCAACGGCGACATGGTCACATTGACCGTGAGCGATGCGTTCGGTTGCATAGGGACTTCGCAGGAGCAGATCACAGGGCCCATTGGGAACTCCATTTCGGTCGTGCAGGTGAACGGAGCCTGCGCCGGACAGGCGAACGGCAGCGTCGATCTCATCGCGGACCAGAACGAGATCGTTTGGGTGCAATACGTGGAGGTCCTGAACGATGCGCAGCAGGTCATCGAATTCCTGACCAACTTCGATCTCTACGACACCGCCACTGTCACAGGGCTCGCACCGGGCAACTACGCGGCACGCGTTCACTGGGGCCCGGTCGACCCCGCATGCACCGAGGACCATCCCTTCACCGTGCCCGATCTCGGCCTTGTTTGCGGCAATGTGAGCGGCACGCTCTTCATCGATCACGACCAGGATTGCACGCAGGATGCGAACGACCCCGGCATACCCTACCGCGTGCTCACCATCAACCCCGGCCCGGTGAACGCCATAACCGATGCCACCGGACACTACACGCGCAACTTGTTCAGCGGCAACTACGACATCGCCGCCACGGGCACCGACCTTCTGCAACTGTGCCCGGTGGCATCGCCTGTTCCCTTTGCCATACCAGGCGGTGGGAGCGTGGTGGTGGACATCGCCGACAGCAGCACCATCGATCTCGATCTCGAGGTCATCGCCTACCACCTGCCCGCACGTCCGGGCTTCACCAATCCCGCGCATGGTTGGGTGCGCAACCTCTCCGGCCAGCAAAGCGGCGCAGTCACGGTCACCGTCACCTTCGATCCTGTCTTCACGATGGTGAACACCTACCCGACAGCCACCTCGGTGGTGGGCAACGTCATCACCTGGGACCTGCCTGCGTTGAACAGCTTCGAGCAGGTGGGCGTGTGGGCCTACTTGAGCCTGCCGCCTGATGTGGGCTTGATCGGCACTCCGTTCACCAATACGATCACTTGCAGCAACACGCTGGGCGATGCCGTGCCCGCGAACAACACCACATCCGACGACGACTTCATCACCGGCTCCTTCGACCCGAACGACAAAGCCGTGCGCACCAGCAGCGGGCAGAACAACAGCCAGTTCCTGCTCGAAGCCGATGAGTGGCTCGACTATACCATCCGCTTCCAGAACACCGGCACGGACACCGCCTTCACCGTGGTGCTGGTGGACACGCTGGATGCCGACCTCGACATCGCCACCCTGGAACTGCGCTTCGCCTCGCACTTCTTCATCCCGGAGTTCACCGCCGACCGCGTGCTGCGCTTCACCTTCCCCAATATCCTGCTGCCCGACAGCAACGTGAACGAAGCGCTTAGCCACGGCTTCCTGGCCTACCGCATACGCCCCAACACCACGGCCATGCCGGGCACCTTGCTCAGCAACTTCGCTGACATCTTCTTCGACTTCAACCCTCCGGTGCGCACCAACACCACGGAGGTGACCGTAGAGACCATCACCAGCATCGCCTACGCGCAAGGATCCTCACTGCGGGCCTATCCCAACCCCACCGACGGTCGCACCATGCTCCGTTTCGAGGACCGGGTGCCCGGCCTGCGCTCCATACGCGTATGGGCTGTTGACGGAAGCCTACTGCGTCACTTCAACGTGAGCGGTAACGAAGTGCTGGTGCCCTTGGACCTCGGCGCACTGGCTCCCGGCATCTATCGCGTGCAATGCTCGGGCGGGAACGAGCGAACCAACATGGCGGTGGTGAAGCAGTAGGTGGCGCACCTTGCCCGAAAGATCCACCGGGTGTGGTCCGCGAAGGCATTCGCGATCACTGTACGAGCCAAGCGCACGCAAGAAGCCGAAGCGCGTGGCGTTCGCTAGCGTTCCTTGATAAAGACCGCTTCGGTGCCGTGCGCGCCGGACAACCGCGCGACGTGGATACCTGGTGCGAGCTCGTGCAGGGAGATCGTGTTCACCCTGGGAGCCGTTAGCACCTGTTGCAACACGATGCGTCCTGTCGCATCGATCACTTCGAACAGTTGCCCTTGCGCCGATCGATCCGTGGCGATGGTCAGCCGATCCTGCGCGGGCACCGGATACAGGTGCAATGCCGATGATCGCAATTCATCGGTCAAGCCAGTATTCACTTCCACGGTCAGTTGTGTCACGATCACGCTGTCGCAACCGCTCGCTGCGGTGTAGGCATCCGCATAAGTGCCGCTCTCGAATTGCCAGGCTCCCGCCACGAAGAGGCTGTCGCCTTCGGCGATCGTGCTGATCTGCTCGATGGTCTGCGCCGAGCACAGGCGTGTGAGGAAAGCATCGCGCGTATTCAAGATGGAGGATGCATAGTCGATGCCCGCACTGGGATCGAAATCCACGACGTACTCGAAGAGGCCGCCCACGAAACGGCGTCCGCTAGCGCTCCACGCGATGGAGGTGCCATCCTCCTGGCCGCTGCCGCCGAAGGCCGCGCCTTCGCGGTAGTTGAGCGCGCTATCCAGTAGCACAACGTACACATCCGAGATGCCGTTGCTGGCGAATGTGACAACGGGCGCGCCGGGGTTCAGATCGACGACGCCATCGAAACCGCCGGTAATCATGATACCACCGGTAGGCCCGACCTCCACCGCGCGCGGTTGGTCGTATCCCGCGCTCGCCACCGCACCGGCGTGCACCAACTGGCCCGTGGCCGATAGCTTCAACACGAAACTGTCGGGACCGCCGAGGTGCGGAAGCTGTACATCGCCCGCACCGGGATCGAAGTCGCCGGTGGAACCGAAGGCGCCCACCGCGATGACCGCACCGGTCGCATCCAGCTTGATGTCATGCACGCCATCGGATCCGTTACCGCCCATGTGGCCGCCGAAGAGGAAGGCGCCATCGGCATCGAGATGCGCAATGAAGGCTTGCTGCTCAAAGCCCGGTGCGCTTACCGTTGTGCTGCCCACGCCGGGATCAAGGTCGAGGGTGCCGAAGTATCCGCCACCGATCCAGATGTCGTCCGCTGCTCCCACCGCCACAGCCATCCCGTTCTCGCTGGAGGTACCGTTCCACGTGCGTACCCATACCAGTTCACCGGCGGGCGAGAGCTTCCATAGGAACATGGCATCGCTGCCACCGGCGCTGACGGGGAAGGTGTTGGGGCCGGGATCGAAATCCACGGTGCCCTGGAAGTATCCGATGGCGATGATGTTCCCGGCGGCATCCACGGCCACATCGTTGATATAGTCGCTGCCGGTGCTGCCCGCGCTGATGGCCCAGACCAAGGCACCATTCGTGGCGAAGCGGGCGAGCAAGGCATCGGAGCTTCCGTTGCTAATCAGCTCCACGCCCTGGGCATTCAATGTACCGGCGAATTCACCGCCTACCATCACGGCATCGGTTTGCACAGCCAGCGCCTGGGCGTGATCATGTCCGGTGCCGCCCAGTTGCATGCTCCACTCGAACTGGGCGTCGGCGGTGAAGCGGCTGAGGAAGATGTCCTGACCAGCGATGGCGGTGAGCTGCGTGCTGCCTGGTCCGGGATCCATGTCGGCTGTACCACGGAAGCCGCCCAGGGCGAAGATCCGGTCCTGTGCATCCAGCGCCAGCGCGTTCAGCTGATCCGAGTCGGTGCCGCCCCAGGTTTGCACGCCAAGGTATTGCTGGCCGGTGCAGGCAAGAGCAAAGAAGAGGAAGCAGGGAACGATGGTATGGCGCATGGTGCGTGAAGGTAGCCTGGGAGAAGATGTGCCGCTTGCGAGCGATGGAGCGATGGCGCGAGAAACACCCGTTGCGCCAGACTGCGGATACTCCATGGCAACGATGAGCGGCAACTTGTGGCGCCCACGCGCCTACCTCACCACCATCTTCTTCACCACAGGCATGCCATCGCCAAAAGCGCGCAACTGGTAGTGGCCCGGAGGCAGATCGTGAAGATGCAGTTCGATGCGTTCCTGTGATGCTCGTACCGGCGCCGAGTACACGACCGATCCCAGCGCGTTGATCACGTCCACCGTACGGATTCCTGCGAGGCCATCGAGGATGAAATGATCCGAGCCGGGATTCGGATAGAGAACGCCCGGTGATGCGACAGATGCGTCGGCGATGCCCACACCCGCATCGCCCATGCGCAGCACGAACGCATCCCAGCCGTTGCTGACGGTGAGCTGCGCGATGCCGAAGGTGACATCATCGCTATCGAAGCCGCCTGCGACCACCAGATTGCCGTTGGCATCGGCCGTCATGGCGTTGGCCAGTTCGCCACTGTCGCCGCCAGCGGTCTGCTTCGCGGCCCATTGGGCGTTGCCTGCCAGGGTGCTCTTGAGCACGAAGAGGTCGGCACCGCCCTGCACCACCAGCTCGCTGGCGCCATAGTGCAAGGTGTCCGAGTGGATGTCGCCGCACGCATACACCGCATTGTTCGCCACCACGATGCCGCGCGCACGGCTGTCGCCATCCAGACCCTGTGCCCACACCGGGACACCAGCGTTGGAATAGCGCGCCACGAAACCGTTGTCGAAGTCGGTGGCATACAGGACGGTGCTGCCGAAGACGAGGCTGTCGCTCTGGAAGTAACCCGCCGCATAGATGTTGTCCTGCGCATCGAGGTCGATGGCCAGCACCCGTTCATCGCCATTGCTGGCGGTGGATGCCGCCCAGAGGAAATCGCCGGTGGTGCCATCGCACTTGGCCAGGAATATGTTGGCCTGCCCGGGGTTGGGCAGCGTGAAGGTGCCGAAGGTGGCCACCTGCGTGTAGTAGCCCGCTACGATGATGTCGTTGTTGGAATCAACGGCGAGGGCGTAACCCTCGTCGTTGCTGCCGCCGCCGGCGCCCTTGGCCCATAGCACGTTGCCGGCGGCATCGTACTTCACCACGAAGACGTCCATGCTGCCGGCCAGCAGCAAGGTGGTGGTGCCAATGGTCATGGAGTTGCTGGACCAGCGCCCCGCAATGATGATGTTGCTCTGGTCATCGACGGCGATGGCGTAGGGGATCTCCAGCGCAGGGCCCCCTTCGCGCGTGGCCCAGAGCACGTTGCCATCGGGATCGTACTTCACCACGAAGACGTCGCCCACATTGCCCGCATTGGTGAGCGTGTAGGTGCCGAAGGTGATGGCGGGGCTGTAGAAATAACCGGTGACGTAGATGTTGCCGACAGTATCAGTGGTCACTGCATTGGCCTTATCGTCGAGGCCCGCACCCGCGCCGCGCACCCAAATCACATTGCCTGCGGGGTCGTACTTCACCACGAAGAGGTCATCGTCCCCCGCCGCGTTGTTCGTGAGCGTGAAGATGCCGAAGGTGATCGTGACACTGGTGAAGTGGCCCACGACGATGACGTTCCCCGATGGATCGGTGGCTGTGCCGAGGGCCTGGTCGTAGCCTTGTCCGACGCCGCTGCGCGCCCAGCTCCATTCCACTTGGGCGCTGGCAACACCAGAGGTGAATACGAGGAGCAGAGAAAGCAAGCGGGCGAAATGCTTCATGATCTGTGGTGGTCGGTTGGCAAGGAAGGTGAAGGTAGTTGCATGGGTGATCGGCCCGCACGCCGCGCGCAGGCTATGCCCGAGCGCAGTACTCAAGGAGTGCAAACCGCACGGCGGCCGCTTATCATCCGCAGATGGCGCAGATGAACGCAGATAGCGCATGCGTGTGGCAACCGGGCTACGAAGGTGAATCACGCAGGGGCGTGCGCATCGCGTCTTTGGACTTCTCTGTCTCCTGCGCGTCTGTGCATGGAAGCACAGCACCAACGTCTCCAACCATGGCCCACTTCCATCGCCGCTCGCGGGATCGATTCGAGACGAGGTCGGTTACCGTTCCAGAGCCGCATCAGAGGATCCCTTCCCTATCTTCCGTGCCATGTCGAAGAGCACCTTCGGTTCCGAAGAACTCGTGATCGCACCACCACTTCCACTGGAACGCGTGGATCCGTTGCTGCGCACGGAGCTCTGCTCGGATGTGGACGAACGCGGACAGGTGACGGTACACCTCTCCTTCACCGCCGACTTCATGGACGGCATCCGCATCTGGCCGAGCACCTATCTGCTCTGCCGAAACACCGGCCACCGCAGCCCGCTCGTTCATGCCGAAGGCATCCCCTACGCACCCACCTGGCTGGCGCTGCCACCCGGCAAGCTCGTCGCCTTCACCCTGCTGTTCGCCGCGCTGCCGCGCGCGTGCTCGCTCTTCGATCTGGTGGAAGAGATCCCCGAGGACGGCGGCTTCCATGTGCCCGGCATCGCGCGCAACGGCATGGATGTGTACAGGGTGGGACTGTAGGGGGCGAAGCGAATTGGACCGCGCTGCCGAGCGGATGAAGACGGATGCGGAGGATCCGGTGGAGAGGCGCCTAGCTATTCAGATCCCTCGCTATCAACTTGAACTGCTCCAACGCCACCCCCAAGTCTTCGACTATCGCTGCCGCCAGCACCCCCGGCTCCGGCAGGTTCGCGCTGTCCTCCAAGCTATCATCCTTCAGCCAGAAGATGTCCAGGCTCGCCTTGTCGCGGGCCATGATCTCGTCGTAGCTGTACTTGCGCCAGCGGCCCTCTGGTGACTTGTCAGACCACGTCTCCTTGCGCTTGTGGCGGTCTGCTGGGTTGTAGCATTTGATGAAGTCCGCCAGGTCCTCGAACTGGAGCGGGTCGGTCTTCAGCGTGTGCTTGATGTTGGTGCGGTAGTCGTAGATCCACACGTCCTTGGTCCAGGGGTTCTTGGCGGCGGGCTTGTTCTCGAAGAAGAGCACGTTCGCCTTTACGCCTTGCGCATAGAAGAGGCCCGTGGGCAGGCGCAGGATGGTGTGCAGCTCCGTGGTCTTCAACAGTTCCTTACGCACGGTCTCGCCCGCACCACCTTCGAAGAGCACATTGTCCGGCAGCACCACGGCGGCGGTGCCGCCGGGTTTCAGGATGCTGCAGATGTGCTGCACGAAGTTGAGCTGCTTGTTGCTCGTGGTGGCCCAGAAGTCCTGGCGGTTGTAGGTGAGGGCTTCGCGCTTCTCCTCGCCCGCTTCGTTGGTCACCGTGGTGCTGCTCTTCTTGCCGAAGGGCGGGTTGGTGAGCACGTAGTCGAACTTCTGGCTCGGTGTCGTGCGCAAGCTGTCGTCGCGGGTGATGTCCGCCTCGTGGTCCATGTCGCCCACGTTGTGCAGGAAGAGGTTCATCAGGCACAGGCGCGCGGTGCTGGTCACGATCTCCCAGCCGTGGAAGGTCTCGTACTTCAGGTGCTTCAGCTGGTCCTTGTTCAGCTTGTGCTCCTTGTTGAGGTAGTCGTAGGCCGCGAGGAAGAAACCGCCGGTGCCGCAGGCCGGGTCGGCGATGGTCTTCTGCGGTAGCGGACGCACGCACTCCACCATCGCTTGAATGAGCGGACGCGGTGTGAAGTATTGGCCCGCGCCGCTCTTGGTGTCTTCGGCGTTCTTCTGCAAGAGGCCCTCGTAGATGTCGCCCTTCACGTCGGCGTCCAGCACCACCCAATCCTCGCTGTCGATGAGGTTGATGAGCTTGTGGAGCTTGGCCGGGTCGCTGATCTTGTTCTGGGCCTTCACGAAGATGTCGCCCAGCATGCCGGTCTTCTTGCCCAGCTCGTCCAGCAGCTTCACGTAGTGGCTCTCCAGCTCGGCGCCGCTCTTGCCGCGCAGGCTCTGCCAGTTGAAGCCTTTGGGCACCTTGGTGTCGCGCTTGTAGGGCGGCTTGCTGTACTCATCGGCCATCTTCAGGAACAGCAAATAGGTGAGCTGCTCCAGGTAGTCGCCGTAGCCCACGCCATCATCGCGCAGGGTGTGGCAGAAGTTCCAGACTTTGTTGACGATGGCGGTGGAGGTCATCCGGCTATCTTAGGCATAATGGCTTTGACGGGAAAATCGACGGACCCTGAGGTTCTTTCGACAGAGGCAAATGCTGTACGTTTGAACCCTCGAATCACACCTAAAGGTGAAATCGTCGTGCAGAGCGATCCACTTCTGGGGCCAAAATTGGGCTTTAGATGAACTATCGGATCGTCAAGTACGTTCAACTCTCGGGTCGGCGGGCAACGGTATACACACTCGTGAGGTCCGATGGCACCGCCAGCCTCTTCGACACCCTGCTCAATGAATGCGCTGCTCAATACCCCGAAGAGACCGAGAACCTGGTGGCCAAGCTGCGGGCCATGGGACAACAGTCCGGTTTGCGCATGGACCTGTTCCGGTTGGACGAAGGCTTGCCCGGGGACTTGGTCGTTGCCGTTTCCGATGATGTGACCGCCACCTTACGCGCCTATGGCATACGATACGGTAACACGATACTCCTGCTGGGGGCAGGTGGTCCGAAGTTCGTTCGTGCATGGCAGGAAGACCCGAAATTGAAACAAGCGGCCGAAGAGATGATCGCCATCTCCAAGGTCATGAAAGAGAAAGTGCAGAACCGTGAGATCACTTGGACCTCGGACGAAATGGAATGGACCGGTGATCTCACTATTGAGATAGATGATGAGCAAGACACCTGAACCCTACCGCAGTGCCATCCTGGATGAACTGCTCGCGCGGATCACGCCCCAGCAGCAGGAGAAAGTATCGATCAAGATGCGTGCTGCCGTGCGCATAGCCGATCGCCTGGAAGAGCTGCGCATGCAGAAGAAGGAACTGGCCGAAGCCTGCGGGCTCAAAGGCTCCTCCATGGTCACCAAGTGGCTCAGTGGTGGGCACAACTTCACGCTGGATACGCTGGTGGACATCGGTCATGCGTTGGGTATGAGCGTGGCCGACCTGCTGCGCGCTGAAGAAGAACGGGTGGTGTTCTCCACTACCGTCATTGTGCAGGCGCCGGCCCTTTCACAAGAGCGCCGCACCGTGATCATGGGCGAAATGGCCTTCGTGAGCCGTTCCTCCAACGCAGCCGGGGCCGCGCCCATGGTGAGCGAACCGGTATACCACTACGGCCACAAGCAACCCTGCCTTGTCTAATGAGCGACACGAAGCCTCCATACAAGTACAGCTTGAACCTCATTCAGCTGAATGAGTCGCACATCCATCCGGTGCCTCAACAGGATGAAGCGGCATCGGGGCTCAACTTCAGCGTGAACCTGGAGAACGCGGTGCATGAGCAGAACGGCTGGGTGCTCTGCAACGTGACCGTGAACATCGTTACGCAGAAAAGCGCCGTGTCCGTGGGCAAGCTCTCGGCAACGGTGTCCTTCTCGCTGGCTGACTTCAACACCTTGGTCTACAAGAACGACCAAGGCATCGCCGTGATCCCGCCCGATCTGCTGGCCACCCTCAACGGCATCGCCATCTCCACTACGCGCGGCATCATGTTCGGCGTGTTCAAGGGAACACCGCTACATGGTGCATTGCTTCCTCTAATGGATGTGAAGGCCTTTGCGCCGGAACTGCCGCTGGAGGGGAAGTAGGGCACCGCACTATACTGCGTGTGCCATAAATGTGCGAATCCGGCATTTGCTGCATGTCCAGTATAGTGCCGACCGTCATTCAGCCCTTCTTCCGCTCCCGCAGCACCGCCTGTATCCGCTTCACCTTCTCCGGGTCTTCCCCGGTTTCCACATAGCGTGCAGCAATGGTGTTGCATCCACTGCACGTTCCCTGCAGGGCGATGTCGTTCAAGGGCGTCACCATCACCCGGTAGTTGATCAGACGGCGGTTGGGCACATGACAATCTCCGCAAAAGAAGTTGTGCTCCAGGGTGTGCAACCACTCCTCATCGCCATCGAAGATCCGCATCAGCTCGAAGCGCGTGATCTCCACGTCGCTCGGATCGCGTCGGTGTTCGGTACGTTTGGGCATATCTCGTTCGGCAACTTGATGCCAGCCGGACCCTTAAGCGAACAACGAACGATCCAAGCGGCTTTGCCGGATGATCGATAGCAAGGTGCCGATGCGCAGTTCCTTGTGATCCGGAACGGGCACGGTGATGGTGGTGCCCTCCAGTTGCCTTTGCATGATGCTGTGGCTGCCGCGCTGCCGCACCTGTTCGAAGCCGTGCTTCTTCAGGATCGCGCACACCTCCTTACCGCTGAGCGTGCGCATCACACGGCGATACGCACCCGCGTAACCAACACTTCTTCGTGCAGCCGCTCACGCACTTCGCTGGACGATGCCGCTTCGAAGAACAGTTCCAGCGCCTCCACCAAGTTGGCGCGCGCCTCTTCGATGGTATCGCCCTGGCTGGCCACATCCAACTCGGGGCACAGGCTCACATACCCATTGCCCTCCCGCTCGATAATGGCCGTCAGTTCCCGTGTGGTCTTCATGGTGTGGTCCTGTTGCTCAAAGATAGGCGGCTGCGCACGAGCGTGCCATCATCTGATAACCTCACAACCCCTCATAATACCCCCTGATCTTCTTCGCCATCAGCACCTTCCGCTCCTCCAGGAAGTCGTCGTAGTCCTTCACGTCGTAGCCGAAGATGCCATCGGGGATGCAATTCTCGCGCAGGCTCTTCTTCAGGTCGGCGGCGTTGCGCAGGCCGCTCACGCCGTCCTTGCCCTTGTCGACCTTCTCCGCCACGGCGGTGAAGTAGGCGGCGGGTGTGCGGTCGCCGATCTTGATGTTGCCCGGCTGGTCCATGAAGGTCAGGTTGCTCAGGCGGTTGTACTGGCTGCGGCCCATGCCGTGCTTCTTCAGCAAACTGCGCGGGAAGATGTGGTGGATGTCGCCGCGCGTGAGCAGCATGTCGTGTACGGTGAGGTGGCGGCTGAACAGGCCGTGGTCCTTGTGGTTCACTTGGGCGGCCAGGTACACGCCGTAGAACGGACTGCTCACTTGCGGACTTTCCATGTGACCGGGCAACACGCTGTTCCAGAAGGCATCGCTCAGGTCTCCGGCTTCGATCTCGCTCAGGTAATCGCTTGCGTTCTTCTCGTTCAAGCGCTTGATGTCCCGGTCGAAGCGGCTCTCGAAGCTGCCCGTGGCGCGCTCGGTGAGGATGCTCATCACATACCAGCGGCGCACCAGGCTTTGCAGCTCATCGCCGCGGTCCATGCCCTGGCGGCGCAGGTGCAGGTAGAGCAGGTAGGCGAAGTTCACCGCGTTCTGGCTGCGCATCAGCTTCTCATGGATGAAGCCCGCCGAGCGCAGGATGAGCGTGAAGAACTTGAAGTCGCTCTCGTTGATGAAGCGGGTGACGCCCGCGTTGAGGCGCTGGAACGAATCCTCCACCACGCTCTCCTCGAAGGTGCGCTTCTCGAAATCGCGGCCGCTCAGCAGGCTCACCAGGTCGCTCATCTTGCCCCGACCGAACTCCACGCCGCTGGCCACGCGCAGCATGTCCGTGTAGTCCGGGTCGTAGAGGTCCTCGGTCTCGTGGCGCAGCCACTTCATGGCCTTGAAGTGGTCCGTGGCGGCGAACTCCGCGTCGTGCTCCTTGATGTGGTCGTAGTACTGCGGCTCCTTGCACAGGTGGCAGAAGTAGTCGATGGCCTTGCGCAGCAGCGGGCCACCGTGCGTTTCGTTGCTGGCGATCTTGCTCATGGCGAAATCCGCCTGGCTCAGCACCACGCCCTTGCTGTTGATGCGGATGAAGATCTCCGTCACCGTCTCGATGTCCAGGTCGGCGTTCAGCTCGATCACGCCGATCTGCCGCTTGGCCAGGTTGGCCAGCTGGCCCAAACTGCGTTCCACCACCTCGGGGTCCGCGCCGGGATTGGCGGCGGTGTACTCCTTGTTCAGCTTGATCAGCGAAAAGCCGCTGCCGAAGAACACGCTGATGTCCGGCAGCCAGAGCTTGTCCTTCTGGATGATGGGCGTTTGCACCTCGAAACGCTCCTCCAGCGGGTGGAAGGCGATCTTGATCTTGATGCGGGCGTAGTCCTGGTCCACCACGTACTCGTCCATCAGCGCGGCGCGCAGGGCGGTGATGCGCTGCTGCCCATCGATCAGGATCTTCTTGCCCTCACCGAGGTTCCCGTTCTTCAACCGGATCGTCGGGTTCTTCCACGTGATGATGTAGCCGACCGGATAGCCCCGGTAGATGCTGTCCATCAGGTCGCGCACCTTGCTCTTGTCCCACACGAAGGGGCGCTGGATCTCGGGTATGGCGATCTCGCCCTCCTTCACCCACGAGAGCAGGCTTTCGATCAGGGGTTGCTGGATGGAGTATTTCTGGGTTTGCATGCTGGATTGACCAAAAAAAAGAAAGAATGAAAAACCCCCAAGCCCCCCCACAAGCTCCCCCCCCCCCCCCCAGGCCCCAAAAGCAGGAAAAGGTGAGGGGTTGGCGGAGGCCAAGAAAAAAGCCCCCCAAACCGGCCCCCACCCCCCCCCCCCGGAATTCGCGGACAGCCCCACAGCCAGTGAAAAACCCCCCCCCCCAAGCCCCCCCAAGCCCCCCCCCCCCCCCCCCCCCAAAAGCAAGCAAAAAGGTGGGGGGTGGGAAACGGAGGGCCAAGAAAAAAGCCGCGGCTCCCAACCGGCCCGCCCCCCCCCCTCAGCACTTTGCCTGCGCGCCACGCGATCTATGGAGAACACGGCCTGAGCTGCTTTCCTTCTTCCCATTTTATCCAAACGTATGGTCCTCGACCGCTGGCCATTGCATGCAGGTTCCATATCGGTCTTAGCGTCGCCAACGAAACAGAGCGTGGTCCATCTCTTCCGTTGTGCCTCATCCGCGAACATCCTGTAGAAATTGTAGGTCAAGCTCAAATTCGTGAACAGGAGTTCATCATTCGTGTATGGCCTGTAAAATGGATGTTTGCTTGAGGCACGATATTCCCTCGTGTTGATCTCGCGCAGGGGTACCTGCTTGATCTGCCGTTGGAACGTTGATCTCAACAGATCCACGACAGGTTTGGTAGCCCAGGATCGATGTAGACTACCGAGGTGTCCTATGACCCTATCCACTTCTTCAAGAAGCTTGGCTTCCATCATCGCTTCCCGCTCGAAATCAAAGCCGAACCAACTTCCATGCAAACCAGCCGGCGGTATAGCGGCAGTAGCCAGTTGTTTCATGCTGCACCGGTCGCCCGGTTCGCATACATCATTGTAAAGCCTGTGGTACTTGGCCGCACGTTCGTTCGTTAAGGTGCTGATCGGTATCCGACCGTGGAACTTGAAGAAGTCGGAAAGGTTGCGCACCATCGCCATGTTCTTGTAGTATGCGATGAAATCCGACCGTAGTTCGTCCTGCTCAGGAGTTGATGGTTTTGGAGACCGGTCGACCTTGGACTGGCGCCATTCAATGCTTGCGCGATGGACGCCCTTCAGATGGTCCTTGTCGAACAATCTGGTGATCAAGGAGTGTCGGTTCACACCATTTGGCCGAACGCTTCCACATATAGACCACGGCAAGCCTCGTACAGCTTCTCGAACACTCTACCGTAATCTGCAACACTTCAATTTTGTAGCCTACCGGATCCAGTTGAACCTTCAGGTGTTCCGATCGTTTCTTCCATCTGGGCCCATTCTCCTTCGGAGAGCAGTAGAGTTCCAGAAGCGCCTTGCCCTTTCTTCCGGTCAGAGCTGAATATGAAATAGCGGATGTGGCTTCCGGCTCTCCAGTTGGTTGAACAATTCCTCACGGATGTCCATGCCCGAGATGAAGTAGCCTACGGACATCAGGTTGAAATCGGCGATGTCCAATGGCCGTTTTGAACGGCCCTGTGCCGGCGAGCTATCTATACGGCCCTCCATCAGGTCACGAAAGACGTTGCGCATCTGTTGAGGCCACTGTGCATACCCTCTTCGAGTGTACATCATGGAATTCCTGATGCTCGCAGTACCGTGGGGCTTGACATAGATCGGTATCCGCAATCGGTCGGATGCGATGATCTGCGCGATATCCTGAGGCAGCGACGACGGATGTATCGTGCGGTACGTGCCTTCCCCGAGCTCATCCTCCAGTGCATTATCGAGCAGTTCGTCGAAGTTCAAGTTCACGATGATGTCGATGAACCTGTGCTTGAAGAGGTGCGCAACGATCTCGTAGAAGAGGGCCGGATAGCGCCGATGGCCGACGAATGATCAAGCACCGCATCGATCTTATTCCGTGTGAGAACAGTTCCAGGAGCTTGGAAGCGGTCCTCGAAGCCGAGTTGGCTGATCGCTTCCATCAACGCCGACCTCTTGTGGTCACGGTTCATGGGTGGAACTGGGCGCACCCATCATACGACCAGACCCCAGCCGCCTGTTCAAAGTACTTCTCGACCTGCTCCAGGTTATCCGTGAGCAGGTCATACAGGAATATCGCACGCTCGACCTCCTGGATGGTCTCCTTACCCGGCAGCAATGCGCTGGGCATGGCATCCTCTGATGCCTTGGCGCCAATAATGAGAATGTTCCGAGTGAACCGATTGTGGTCCTTGATCCAAGCACACTGACCCTTACCGAAAATCTTGGAAAGCGTGAAGTTCAATTCCTTGTCGTAGGCCTCTTTGTCCATTGCAGGCGCCTTCTTCACCATTCTTGGGTTGCTTGGTGCCAGCGATACGTTAAAGTGGTT
>JADJTW010000004.1 GCA_016710965.1 Flavobacteriales bacterium | reverse complement strand
AACCGGCTCACGCTCGCAGGGGGTGAAGAAGATCCGGCGCATCGCGCAGCAGAACGAGTTCCGAGCGGATCATGGAGTACGTGCCTGGCGACGATCGACGCACGGTGAACTGGAAGGCCACCAGCGCCGCGGCCGCATCATGGTGAATCAGTATCAGGACGAGCGCGCCCAGCAGGTCTTCGCAGCGCCATCGACACCGGCCGCGTGATGAAGATGCCCTTCGAGCAGCTGAGCCTGCTGGACTACGCGATCAACGCATCGTTGGTCATCAGCAGCATTGCCATGCGCAAGGAGGACCGCGCAGGCCTCATCACCTTCAGCAGCACGGTGCATGATGTGCCGCATGCCAGCCGCCAGCGTGGTCAGATGCAGAAGTATCCTGCACGTGCTGTACAAGCAAGGCACCGCCCATAAGGAAAACGGACATGGAGGCGCTCTACGTGGCGGTGCGCCGCGAAGTGCATCAGCGCAGCCTGCTCCTGCTCTTCACCAATTACGAGAGCGCAGGCTATGCAACGCCAGCTGCCGTACCTGCAACGCCTCGGTCGGCAGCACCTGGTGGTGCCCATCTTCTTCCTGAATACCGAGCTGGATGCCGACCTCCCGATCACGGCCTGCCGATACGGAACAGGTGTACGTGCGCACGAACACCGAGCGCATGGTGCTGGAGAAGCGATCGATCGCTCGAGAACCGCAGCGCAACGGGCTCACGCCCATCCTCTGCCGACCGCAAGACCTTACGGTGAATGCGATCAACCGCTACCTGGAGATCAAGGCGCGTGGTCAGCTGTGACCTCGAAGTTTGGAAAGGACCTCCCGGCATTCTGCTCCTGGCCAGGGACGACCGGTGCGCCCAAGCACGGAAGGTGAAAGCAGGCTCGGCCCGGTCGGATACCCTAGTCGCCATGCACCGAAGGACGCTTACCATCCTTTCCCCGATCGCGCCGCAGACGGTGCGAGCGCAATTGGGCGACGTATCGCAACACATTCTCCCACGCCGATTCGCTACGGGGTCCATCGGCCCGTACCGCGCTTGCGGAACGTTGTGGCTTATGATGTGAGCGTTCGTCCCGACTTCGACGCACGTTCATCACCGGCGTTACGCATCGCCTTCGACGCCATGGCAAGTGGTCAGCGCATGCGCAGATCGACCTGCAACAGCCCTTGGTGGTGGACAGCATCGCTACGGATGTCGCCGACTTCAAGGATGGAGCTATCACGGTGAGCTACAAGGCCATCGCATTCGTCCATGAAGAGAATGTGGTTTGGGTGGAACTACCACAACCCATGAAGCCCGGCGAAGCCACAACGATCACGATCTATTACCACGGCGTGCCGCGTGCCGCGAAGAACCCACCGTGGGACGGTGGTTGGATCTGGAAGAAGGATGCACAGGGCAGCCCGTGGATGAGCGTGGCGTGCCAAGGCCTTGGTGCCAGCGTTTGGTATCCGTGCAAGGACCACCAGAGCGATGAGCCGGAAAATGGCGCCAACCTTCACATCACCGTTCCGGACAGCTTGCAAGCGATCGGTAATGGACGTCTGCGCAGCACTGTGAAGAACACCGACGGCACCAGCACATGGAACTGGCAGGTGAAGAACCCGATCAACACCTACAATCTTGTTCCGTACATCGGGAAGTACGCGCACTTCAGTGAGGTCTTCCCCGGCGTATCGGGTCCACTCGATCTGGACTACTGGGTGCTCGCGGCGAACGAAGCGAAAGCGCGCGAACACTTCAAGCAAGTGCCGCTCATGCTGAAATGCTTCGAGCAATGGCTTGGCCCCTACCCCTTCTATGATGATGGATACAAGCTCGTGGAAGCGCCGCACCTGGGCATGGAGCACCAGAGTTCCGTGGCCTACGGCAACAATTTCCAGAACGGCTACTTGGGCATGGATCGCAGTGGAACGGGCCGCGGCTTGAAGTGGGACTACATCATCATCCACGAGCGAGGAATACGTCATTGGTCTGCGCAAGGGTATCGCGAACGACCGACCGCTGATCGGACCCTATGGCGTGAACCAGGAAGGCAGCGGCGACATGTACAACAAGGGTGCGAACTTCATCCATATGATCAGGAACATCGTGGGCGACAGCACCTTCAAGGCGATGATATTGGAAATGAACCGGCGCTTCTATCACAAGATCACGTCGAGCGTGGAGATCGAGGAGTTCATGATCAACTTCAATGGAATAACGAAAGCGCTGCTGAACAAGAGCATCTTCGACCAGTACTTGAGAACGACCAACGTGCCGGTGCTGGAGTGGGGCTGGCTGAAAGGAAAAGTCTTCGCGCACTGGGCGAATTGCGAACCGGAGTTCCAGATGCCCGTGGAGCTATTAATGCTGGGTAGCCATGGGCTTTCAGTAGTAGGTACGGGTTGGAAATGCTTCGGAGGATATCCGAAGGACGTGGAACTTCAGGTTGACCGGAACTGGTATGTGGGGACCTCCCACCTCGCAAAACGGACCATCAAGCGATCTGTTCCAAAACACACGAACTGCGGCGTAACATTCTGATCCATGTCCATCCAACACATCGCCCTCCTCACCTCCGGCGGTGATGCGCCCGGCAGGAAGGCGGCCATTGCCAAGGTCCGGCCATGTGCCTAATTCTCCAACAGCTGTTGGAGAATTGATCCGATCCGCTTGGAAAGGTGTCTGTCCAGCGTTGCGCTGCCGCCTTCGAAATGACCGCCAATGCAGGTTGTGGCGTAGGTTCGCAATTCTCCAACAGCTTGTTGGAGAATTGATTCGGGAGCATGACCAAAGCGATCATTTCAACGAAGGCGTACAGGGAATTCCTGCGCGACCTGAAGATCAGGATCGAGCAGGCGCGACTCGACACGGCGCGTTCGGTGAACAAGGAGCTCGTTGGTCTGTACCACGATATCGGAGCCCGTATTCTGGAGAAGCAGGAAGCACTCGGCTGGGGACGCAATGTCATCGAAACCCTTTAAAAGGACCTCATGAACAGCTTTCCCGGTGCGCAGGGTTTCAGTCCGCAGAACCTCTGGCTCATGCGGCAGTTCGTGGTCGAATACAGAGCGCTGCCAAAACTCCAACAGCTTGTTGGAGAATTGCCATGGGGCCATAATGTGCTCCTCATGCAGAAGGTGAAACAGCCCGAAGCACGCGCGTTCTACCTGCGTTCCACGGCACAACTCGGATGGAGCAGGAGCATCCTGTTGAACCAGATCAAGGCGAAGGCCTACCAGCGCTCCTTGAAGGAAGGCAAGAGCCACAACTTCCGTCGCTCCCTGCCGCGCAAAATGGCACGGAGCGCCGAAGAAGTGCTCAAGAGCGCCTATGACCTTGGCTTCCTCAGTATCACCACAGCGCACAATGAACGCGTCCTTGAGGACAAGCTCATCGACAGGGTGCAACAATTCATCCTGGAACTGGGCTATGGCTTCTGCTTCGTGGGCAGACAGCACCGGCTGACACTGGGACGCAAGGAGTACTTCATCGACCTGCTGTTCTACCATCGCTTCCTGCACGCCCTCGTCGCCATCGAATTGAAGGTGGGCACCTTCGAGCCGGAGCATGCAGGCAAGATGGACTTCTACCTGAACCTGCTCAACGACAAGGAACGCGCGCCGTCGGACAATCCTTCCATTGGCATCATCTTGTGCGCCGAGAAGAACGGATTGGAAGTCGAGTACTCATTGAAGTCGAAGTCGAACCCCATCGGGGTGGCGGAATACGCCTTCACGCGCAAACTCCCCAGAGCATTGCAAGGAAAGCTCCCCACCGCCGATGAATTGGAAGGCGCCTTGCGCTTGGTAGCACCGGAACAGAAACGGAAGAAATGACCCGTTCGAATTCTCCAACAGCTTGTTGGAGAATTGCCCTGACCCTCAACCCGAATGCCCCTCCAACACCTCGCCCTCCTCACCTCCGGCGGTGATGCGCCTGGCATGAACGCGGCCATTCGCGCCGTGGTACGAACAGCCTTCTACCATGGCATCACGGTCACAGGGATCATGGATGGCTACGAAGGCCTGGTGAAGAACGACTTCATCGAACTCGGCCCGCGCGATGTGCGGAACATCGTGCAACGCGGAGGGACGATGCTGCGCAGTGCGCGCAGCGAAGTTTTCCGAACGAAGGAAGGCCGGGCGACCGCTGCGAAGAACCTGCGCGATGCGGGCATCAATGCACTGATCTGCATTGGCGGTGGCGGTACGCAGTCGGGCGCGCACCAACTCGCGAACGAACAAGGCGTCAAGCTCATCGGCGTGGCCAGCACCATCGACAACGACCTGGGCGGAAGCGACCGCACCATTGGTTTCGACACGGCATGCAATACGGCGCTGGAGGCAATGGACCGCTTGCGCGACACAGCCTCGAGCTACGGGCGCATCTTCTTTGTTGAGGTCATGGGACGCGATACCGGCTTCATTGCCATGCACACAAGCATAGCCGCTGGTGCCGAGTACGTGATGGTCCCTGAGCGCAGGGAGAACGTTGACGAGCTGGTGCGTGTACTGGAGAACCGCGCCAAGGAGAAGGGCAGCAGCATCGTGGTGGTGGCCGAGGGGGACCAGGAAGGCGGCGCCTTCAAGCTCGCGGAGGCCGTGAAGGCGCGCTGCCCGCAATTCGACATCCGCGTTTCGATCCTGGGCCACCTGCAGCGCGGTGGCAACCCCACCATGGCCGATCGGCTGCTAGCTGCGCGCATGGGTGCGGCTGCCGTGGAAGGCTTGATCGCCGGCAAAGAGCATTGCGTGGTCGGGATCGTGAAAGGGGAGATCGCCTTCACTCCTCATGCCGAAGCGATCGCACAGAAGAAGGCCATTGAACCCGATCTCTTCCGGCTGTTGCACATGCTGGCGGTGTAAGTTCGTGCCATGCGCTGGCTCCTGCCCCTCCTCCTTGTGTACAGCCCCGTTATCCGTACGTGCGCGGCCACCTTCACCATCACGCACTTCGGCACGCCACCCCAGGCTCAATGTGGCCATCGAGCACGCGGCTGATATCTGGGGAAGCATCCTTGTGAGCGATGTGCCGATCAAGGTCGCCGTGAGCTGGACTGCACTGGGCAGCGCCGCGCTCGGTGTCACCTTCCCGAACGGTCGCAAGGATTTCATCAATGCACCAGTCGCCGCCACATGGTACGCCACCTCGCTCGCTAACAGCCTCACAGGCTTCGAATTGAATCCCGGCGAGGACGACATCAACATCTACCTCAATAGCGGTACCAACTGGTACACGGGCACCGATGGGAACACCCCTGCAGGCCAGTACGACCTGGTAAGCGTGGCCTTGCACGAGCTGGGCCATGGCATCGGCTTCGTGGGGCTGGCGAAGAAGGTGGGCAGTGAGGGGTCTTTCGGCCTGCTGCAAGCGAGCGATTTCGCACCGTTGATCACCACGTTCCCGTGGCCGCAACAGGACACGCTGCCAGGCATCTTCGATCGTTTCCTGCGTGCGCCTACGCTGGAGATGCTGGTGGATGTGCCGAATCCGTCGGTGCCCCTGGGTTCTTTCTTCACCTGCAACCAGCTTACATGGAACGGTCCGAACGGACTTGCTGCGAGCGGCGGTGGCGACATCCGCATCTACGCACCTAGCACGTTCGCGCTCGGCAGCAGTTGCGTTCACCTGAACGAGGCCACCTACCCTGCTGGCAATCCGCATGAGCTCATGACGCCCTTCAGTTCGGCGGGCCATTCCAACCATTGGCCGGGTCCCATCTGCATCGGCATGCTGCGCGATATCGGCTGGAACCTTGCACCCGGGGTGGGCATGGATGAACCGGCGATGGAGCAGCAACTGGTGGTATTCCCGAATCCGGTGAATGATCTGCTCACCTTTTCCAGGGCTGGAATGGGCACGAGCTATCCCTTTCGGATCGTCGACTTAAGCGGACGGACCATGCTCCTTGCGAACGGTACGCCTACGGTTGATGTAAGCGCTCTTGCAGCGGGCACCTACCTGCTCATGGGTGCGGAAGGCAAGGCTGTGCGCTTCGTCAAGCACTAGGCACCGGTGGTCCCAAGGCGTTTCCCCTATTTTAGCCCGGCCATGCGCCTGCTGCCCTTCTTAGCACTCCTGCTCCTCACCGGTTGTTCCACCCATCGCTATGTAGCAGCCAGCCACCCCAATGGCAAGCCCGAGGTGGTGGTTTACATGAAAGGCAAAGGGGAGGAAGCCGTGAAAGTGATGGAGAAGGTCTACTACCCAAGCGGACAACTGGAGTACATAGGTCGTTTCGAGAACGGCGTGGAGCACGGCGAATGGGTGTACTACTATGAGAACGGCGTGAAGAAATACCTGGAGACCTGGGAGAAGGGCGTTGAGCATGGGATCCACTATGACTACAGCCCCGATGGACAGGTGTACCGCGAACTGCACTACGAGCACGGCCGTCTGGTGAAGGAAGTAGACCGCAGCAAGCCCCAGTAGGGATGCCTTTGCGCTGGCAACGCTTTCCAGGCCGATTCCAGATCATCTTTCTCGCGATCGCTGCGCTGCTCGCAGCGGCTGAGCTGATCAACGGCCGTTTCTGGCTCAACGACTTCAGGGTGTACTACGATGCCGCGAACGCTTTGCTCAACGGCGAACCGCTCTACGGGGTGCCGCATGGGCTTTCATCGGGATACTTCAAGTACGCGCCGTTCATGGCCATGCTCTACGTCCCGTTGGCACTTCTTCCCTATACCATCGCAGCTGGCGTCCAGTACGCGCTCATTGCATGCGCATTCATCGGTTCGATATTGATCGCGGATCGCCTGGTTCGCACGCATGTGCTCGGTGGAAAGACCTCGGGGTACACTCCGCTCTTCGTCACCTCGCTGGTGGTAGTCGTCCACCTGCATCGCGAACTGCACCTGGGCAACATCAATGTGCTGCTGCTGTGGTTGCTCCTGGCCGGACTCGATCGCCTGCTGAGCGGAAGAGCAGGAAGTGCTGGTCTGTTCATCGGACTGGCAATGCTCGCCAAGCCGCACTTCGTGGTACTGCTGCCACTGCTGCTCGTGCGTGGGCATGCGCGAGCGATCGCATGGGCGTTCGGCACCGCCATTGCGGGACTGCTGCTGCCTGTCCTGTTCCTCGGCCACAGCGCATCCATGGCCTTGTACCTCGAATGGTTCGATGAAATGGCCAAGCACAATGCATCGTTGATCTACACCGGCGGCGACGCATACAACAGCGTGGACACGGTGTATTCCTTCGTGCATCGTGCCATTTTGAAATACTTCGTGGCGGTACCGAGCACGATCGAGGCGCTAGCGACCCTCGGGTGCATCGCAACCACCATCGGGGCGATCGTGATTTGGAACCTGAAGCGTGAGCGCGGACTTGGGGGCGCACCGCGCCACACGGTGTTCGAGTACTTCCTGTTGCTGGCATTGGTGCCGAGCATCACCCTCACAGATACGAACCACTTCCTCTTCAGTATGCCGCTCGTTATGTTGTTGATGCACCATTTGGCACCTCGCGCGGATGCGAAATGGCTCGTTGCCGCAGCTCTTCCGTTCCTGCTGGCATACGGCGGCAACTGGTCTGATGCCTTGGGCGATCTCTCCGATCGAATGGTACACTACGGTGTGCTGGGTATCGCGAACCTGGGCCTGATCGCGTTGGGCACGATCCTGCTTCTCCGCCGATCGAACCTTTCCACCACAAAGGCGTCTTCCTGAGAACCCATACCGCATGCGTCCGATCGTTACGCTCCTTGCCGCAACAGCCCTCTCCAGCACCTGCGCCCAGAGCACCTACTTCCCGCCCTTGACCGGTAACGCCTGGACGACGGTGGACCCGGCCTCGTTGGGCTGGTGTACCGACGAGATCCCACCCCTGCTCACCTATCTCGGTGATAACAACAGTAAAGCCTTCATCGTCCTCAAGGACGGCAAGATCGCGATCGAGCAGTACTACGGCACCTTCACCCAGGATAGCCTGTGGTACTGGGCTTCTGCAGGTAAGTCGCTTACCGCATTCCTGGTGGGAAAGGCACAGGAAGAAGGCTTCCTCGATATCGATGACCCCAGTAGTGATTATCTGGGTACCGGTTGGACCAGTTGTACCCCCGAACAGGAAGCCGCCATCACCGTACGCCACCAACTCACCATGACCACGGGACTGGATGATGGTACCGGTGATGTGGATTGCACCGATCCCGCCTGCCTGCATTACCTCGCTGATCCGGGTACACGATGGGCCTACCACAACGCAGCATACACCAAGCTCGATGGCGTAATCTCGGCCGCAACCGGTCAGACCATCAACACCTACCTCTTCAACAAGCTCACGCTCACCACGGGGCTGCAAGGAGCATACGTGCCCGTTGGCTACAACAACGTGTTCTTCAGCAAGGCCCGGCATTTCGCACGCTTCGGCCTGTTGGCTATGGAACAAGGGAACTGGAACGGCACGGCGGTGATGAGCGATGCCAGCTACTTCGCTGGGATGACAACGCCGTCCCAAGCGCTGAACGAAGCGTACGGTTATCTCTGGTGGCTGAACGGCCAGAGCAGTTACATGGTGCCGGGGCTTCAATTGGTCCTGCCCGGCATGCTCATCCCCAACGAGCCGCCGGAAGCATACAACGCCCTCGGGAAGAACGGACAGATCCTGTGCGTGGTGCCTTCACAAGGCTTGGTCGTGGTGCGCATGGGCGATCCACCAGGCTCCTCAGTGCCGGTTCCCTACTTGCTGGCGGACGAGATATGGCAACGCCTCAACCTCGTCCTCTGTGCATCAACGTCAACGGCCGATGCGAAGGCCACCGCAACGGGCCTCTTCCCGGTGCCAGCAAGCGATCAACTCATGATCCACAGCTCGATCGGCGTTCGTTCAACGGCACAGGTGATCACCCTCGATGGCCGTACCACGGACGTGACGATCGGCAATGGCATGCTCGACCTGAGCGAGCTCTCCAATGGCCTCTACTGGTTGCGCTATTCCGACATGGGCGGCAACAGCTTCACCCAGCGGTTCGAAGTGGCGCGCTAGGCGAACTGTTGCACACAAATGGCGATGATGCGGCAGCGCTCCGACTGAACGGCAAAATGTCGTTCTTTAGAAACTGGAGTACCTGACCAGGGAGCTTGCATTGATCACATTGGCATCCACTGATCGATGACAAAACTCGCTCTTGTCTGCGCCGTGGTTCTATCGGTGACAACAGCGGCTGTTGCAGGGCAAACTCAACAGGGATCAAGATTTCGGTTCTCTTCCGACGAAGGTTTGAGATTCGATCTAAGAGGAAAGGCCATCACATTCTTCATCATTGAAGACACCTATTTTACAACGGCCAATCTCGGCGGCGAGTTGCTCTACAAGTCGCACAGCTTGGGTATCGATGGCTCCTATTTCAGATGGCGATTCGAACATGATGACGATGAGGATGTCGCCATGTACGAGACCTATGAAAGAAGAAAGTACATTCTTTTCGATTACAAATTCGGGTTTCTGTGTTGGGGACGAACCAGTTGTACTTCAATTCATACTACAAGACGGGCACCTACAAAATGTGGCATGCTCCACAGGACTATGACCTTACTACAGCAGATTCCATCTTGGTACAAAACAAGAGCATTGGCACTTTCAATGAGCTTGGGGTCGGGGTCTACAAGAGGAATTTCCAGAGCTCAGATTCGGAATTGATATCAGCGCAAACGTGGCGAAGAGAACCAGCACGACAGATATCCTCACCTACTCAACTTATACCGTAAGTCGATTTGAAGATGATGTCGAACAGGTCGAACACGTGTTCTATATGAGGCTCAATCTCATTTTCCACCTTGTTCAGGCCAAGGATCCCGGGCAAGAAAAGATGTAGGCTCACGCAAACTGCTGTACGCTCACGGCGATGATCCGGCAGGATTCCATCAGCTGTTCCTCCGAGATCACCAAAGGCGGCGCGAACCGGATGATGTCCCCATGAGTGGGCTTGGCCAGCAGGCCATTGTCGCGCAGCAGGAGGCAGAGTTCCCAAGCGGAAAGAGGCGACCCATCATGGGCTGTGCGCGGATCGATGACAATGGCGTTCAATAGTCCCTTGCCACGCACGAGCTTGATGAAACCGTACTGTCCCACCAGCTTACCCATCTCCTCGCGGAACATGCTGCCCAGCCGTTCGGCATTCGCCGTGAGCCCTTCATCCTTTACGATCGCCAGCGCTTCCATGGCCACGCGCGCGCCCATGGGATTGCCGCCGTAGGTGCTGCCGTGCGTGCCGGGCGTGAATACGCTCATCACTTCATCCCGTGCGAGGACCGCGCTCACCGGGTACATGCCTCCACTCAAGGCCTTGGCCAGGATCACGGCATCAGGCCGTTTGGCCGGATCGCGCTCATCATCGGGCACGCTGCACAGCAACCTTCCCGTTCGTGCGATCCCTGTCTGGATCTCATCGGCGATGAAGAGCACATTGCGCGCCTTGCATGCGGCGATGGCCCGGGGGATGTAATCGCTGGCTGGGGTGTAGACCCCGCGTTCACCTTGGATAGGCTCCACCAGGAAAGCGCACACGGCAGGATCCTTCATTGCATTCTCCAAGGCGGGCACATCATCGTACGGGATGACCGTGAAGCCCGGCGTGAATGGCCCGGAGCCGCCCTGGCTCTCCGGGATCGGTGCTCATGCTGATGATGCTGATGGTACGGCCGTGGAAGTTGCCTTCGCAGACGACCACCTTGGCCTGGTCCGCCGGGATGCCCTTTTTCACATAGCCCCACTTGCGCGCCATCTTGATCGCCGTTTCCACCGCTTCAGCACCGGTGTTCATCGGCAGCATCTTGTCGTAGCCGAAGAGTTCGCAAACCATCTTCTCGTATTCGCCCAGCACGCTATTGTAGAAGGCCCGCGAGGTGAGCGTCATCCGCGCGGCCTGGTCCTGCATGACGGCTACCAAGCGGGGATGGCAGTGCCCCTGGTTCACCGCGCTGTACGCGCTTAGGAAATCGTAGTAGCGCTTGCCGTCAACGTCCCACACGAATACGCCTTTGCCGCTATCGAGCACCACTGGCAGCGGGTGGTAGTTGTGCGCGCCATAGCGTTCCTCCAATTCGATGGCGCGCTGTGCCTTGTTGCGGACTTGTGAAAGCTGTGGCATGGGACGAGACCTCTTGGAGGGGCCGCTAATGTAGAGGGCGCGCGAGGTCGATCAGTGAGCTGTGGCCGGCGCTTCGTGCTCGCTTGCGAATACATGGCGCAACACCGCCTCGTCCACAGCGGTCAAAGGCACGTGCCGCCGCTCCATGACGCGACGCGCCTGTTTCCAACGCCTTGTCCATGGCATGCACCGCCCCGCCCTCGGCGCCGCCCCAGCTGAAGGATGGGATATGCTTGGGCGGGAAGCCTGATCCGAACACGTTGGCAGCAACGCCCACCACCGCGCCTGTGTTGAACATGGTATTGATGCCGCTCTTGGAATGGTCGCCCATGATGAGGCCGCAGAACTGGAGTCCCGTAGGCTCCTCTTTCCCCGTGGCGTAGCTGAAGGCATGCACTTCGCCGTACGTGTTCTTCAAGTTGCTGTTGTTGGTATCGGCGCCCAGGTTGCACCATTCGCCCAGGACGCTGTTGCCCAGGAAGCCATCGTGCCCCTTATTGCTGAAGCCGAGCAGCACGCTGTTGTTCACCTCGCCGCCAACGCGGCATTCCGGCCCGGAAGGAAGAAGGCCCATGATCTTCGCGCCCATTTTCAATTGCGCATGGTCGCCTAGGCGAAAGGCCCGCGGATGAGACAACCTTCCATCACCTCCGCGCCCTTGCCGATATAGACGGGACCGCTTTTCGTGTTGATGGTACAGGCCTCGACCACTGCGCCCTCTTCCGGGAATATGAGCGTGGGGTCGCCCACCACCGTGTTCAAGGAACTCAGCGGCTGGGAGCGCCGACCCTCGGTGAGCAATTTGAAATCGTTGGCGATGGCCTTGCCGCAATGCTGGAAGAGATGCCAGGGCCGTTCGATCCGAGTGACTTCGCCGGAGAAACGAACGGGCGAGAGGAAGGACGGTGGATCGGTCAATTCCCCGGACCTGGCGATTCGTTGCCAGCGATACCGAAGGCGAGGCGCGGCCGCTTCCAACGGCACTTCGCCAGGCCGAAGGTCCATGACGGCAGCGGCAAGGTCATCGGTCGGCAACAGTGCCCCCGTCCACTTCAAAGCGCGATGCATCATCAACCGGCATCGGGAAGACTTGGGCGAGATAGTCTTCGGTGCGATATCCTACGGAAAGGCCGCTGCGCGTACTACCTTCGGATATCCGCAGGATCCTGGCCCGTAACTGGGCCGCGGGCCGCGTGAAGGTGAGCGGCGGGTGATCGTGCAGCCCCGCGTCGGAAAGGATGATCGACATGCAGCGAATGTAGGGTCGGTGGCCGCGCCAGTCGCCCGATGAACAATGGCTTCTGCAAACCGGAGGCGTGCATACCCATTACACCAAAGCAGCGAGCAAAGCGCTCACTGGAATGGTGAGGGATCACGCCCAGAGCAGGCGGACGGTGACGCCCCGGCGAACCGCGCTCAAGCGCTTGGTGGCACCAACGCCTACGATCGCACCTGTGATGGTATGGGTGGTGCTCACAGGAGGCATGCCCATCTGCTCCGTCAGGTAAAGCGTGGTGGCACCGGCCGTCTCGGCATACGCCTTCCAGGAGTCACCTTGGTGATGCGTGTTCCCATGGTCTTCACGATCTTCCAGCCACCGCTGAGCGTGCCGGCCGATGGCAGTGTAGCACGCCAACGGGACCCAGTTCGGCATCTGCTTGATGTCGGTGATCACTTTGACCCTCGACTTCCGGCCTTGCCAGCGATGAGCGCCGCCATGATGATGCCCATCACCTTCTGCACCTCATTGCCACCGTGGCGATGCTGAAGGCTGCCGAACTGAGCAGCTGCAACCGCTTGAACATGTTGGACATGCTGTGCGCGTTCGGTGTCATCACCTTCTCTACATAGAGGTAGGTGAGAATGAAGATGAGCGCGCCCACCATGA
>JADJTW010000003.1 GCA_016710965.1 Flavobacteriales bacterium | reverse complement strand
AACGACAACAAGCAGCAGCAGATCCGCTTCTGGAACGAGAACAACAGTCTGCGCGCGTCGGCCATGACCGAGGCCTTCATCCTGCGCAAGGACTGGAAGAACATGGTGGACCAGTACGATCGCATGGGCAAGATCACCAAGGAACAGGTGAAGGCCTTCGCGAGCAAATGGCTCGGCAACAATTACGTCTGCGTCTTCAAGCGCACGGGAGAGAACAAGGATGCCCACAAGGTGACCAAGCCCAAGATCACCGCCATCGACATCAAGCGCGACGGCAAGAGTTCCTGGCGCGCCGAATGGGAGAAGACGCCAAGCGCTGTGATGACCCCGGAGTTCGTTGACTTCAAGAGCGCCATAGCCCGCAAGGCACTGACCAGCGGCGTGGAACTCGCCTGCGTGAAGAACCCCACCAACGACCTGTTCAGCCTGCGCTACATCCCCGGACATGGGCACCAACCACGACCGCGAACTGAAGGTGGCCATCGAGTATCTCAACTACCTCGGAACGGACAAGTACAGCCCGGTGGACCTGAAGAAGGAGCTGTTCAAGCTCGGACTGAACATCGATGTGTTCGCCAGCGATGATCGCTCGTACGTCACCCTCAGCGGCCTGGAAAAGAACCTGGAGAAAGGGGTCGAGCTGCTGGAGCATGTGCTCGCTAACGCCCAGCCCGACGAGACCGCGCTGCCCGGGCTCGTGGCCGACATCCGCAAGAGCCGCCAGGACCAGCTGAAGAACAAGGGCGCACTGCTGAACGGTGGCCTCGTGAGCTTCGCCAAATACGGACCCGTTTCGCCCAGCAACGATATCCTCAGCAACGAACAGCTCGCCGCGCTGAAGCCACAGGAACTCGTGGACCGCATCCACGCACTCACCGGCTACAAGCACAAGGTCTTCTACTACGGCCGCAAGGGTGCGGATGAGGTCGCCGCGCTGATGGCCAGGCTCCACAAGACCCCAGCCGTATTGAAGGACTACCCCGCTGAACGCAAGTATCCGGAGCTGCCCACCACCGCCAACAGCGTGCTCTTCGCCGAATACGACATGGTGCAGACCGAGATGGTGCTCAGCAGCAAGGCCGGCCCGTTCGACGTGGAGAAGCTGCCTTACGCCTCCCTGTTCAACGAGTACTTCGGCAGCGGCCTCAGCAGCATCGTCTTCCAGGAGATCCGCGAAGCGAAGGCACTGGCCTACGGTGCGAGCGCCAGCTACACCAGCCCTGCGAAGAAGCAGGACGCCCACTATGTCCGCGCGTTCATCGGCACCCAGGCCGACAAGCTGCCCGATGCCATCGACGCGATGCTGAAGCTCATGAACGACATGCCTATTGCCGATGCCCAGTTCGAAGGCGCTAAGACGAGCGCATTGAAGGTGATCGCCAGTACACGCATCACCAAGGAGAACATCTACTGGCAGTGGGACGCGGCCCAACGGCGGGGTCTCGATCAAGACGTGCGCAAGTACAACTATGAGCGCATACCGAAGATCACATTGCCGGACCTGAAGACCTTCTTCGACAAGGAGATAAAGGGAAAGCCGTACACCTACTGCGTGATCGGCAAAGAGAGCGCCATGGACATGCAGGCGCTGGAGAAGCTCGGGCCCGTGCGGAAGCTCAGCAAGAAGGAGCTCTTCGGCTACGATGAGGAAAAGTGAGGAGTGGCGAGTGGTGAGTGCTGGCTCCGACGTGCAGCGCTCACCACTCGCCACTCACCACTCGCCAATCGCTGCTCCCATGGGATCCTGCGTTTTCACCCTCGATGTAGAGGACTGGTTCCACATCCTCGGTCTGCCCAATACCCCAGGCTGGAAGAGTGGCCCGCGCTCCAGAGCGACGTGGAGAGAACACGCGCCGCATGCTGGCCATCTTCCGTCAGCACGAGGTGGAAGTGTACGCTCTTCTTCCTGGCATGGGTGGCCGAGCGCTGGCCGGAGCTGGTGAAGGAGGCGGCGGCCGATGGGCATGAGATCGCCAGCCATGGCTATGCGCATGAGCTGGTCTACACCATCAGCGAGCAGCGTTTCTACGATGACATTCGGAAGGCGAAGCACATCATCGAACGGGCTGGCGGGGTGGAAGTGAAGGGTTACCGTTGTCCGGGTTTCAGCGTGACCACGGAAACGCCGTGGTTCTTCGATCGCGTGCGCGAGGCCGGCTATCGTTATGACAGCAGCGTTTTTCCCGGAAGCCGTGGACATGGGGGTTTGCCGAACGCACGGCCCACGCCGCACATCATCACCACCAAGCACGGCGACCTCGTCGAGTTCCCGATCTCCATGGCCCGCACCGCCGGCCGACAGATGTACTTCTTCGGAGGTGGTTACCTGCGCTTCTTCCCGTACGCGCTGATCAAACGCAAAGTGAAGGAGGTGCTCGCGGAGGACCGGCCTGCGGTGTTCTACCTGCATCCGCGCGAGATCGATCCCGGGCAACCGCGCCTGCCGATGAGCGCCAAGCGCCGCTTCATGACCTACACCGGCATGCGTACCACCGAGCCCAAGCTGCACGCCCTCTTCCGCGACTTCAAGTTCACGACTTTCGCGGAGCTGTTGCATACGGCATCTTGAATCCCGGGAGCTTGTGTCTTGAACCTTGCAGCTTGAAACGGTTCCTCTTCCTCTACACCGAACTCGCTCCCTACGTCCTCGCCTGCCTGAAGGCGCTGGTCGAGAAGCACGACGTGGAGGTACATCTGGTGCGGTGGCCTGTGAATGCGGAGGCCCCGTTCGAACTCGACTTCCCCGTCCGGTTCAAGGTCTACGAGCGTGGTGCCGTGGATGATGAAAGCCTGGTACGATTGGTACAGGCGCTGAAGCCGGACATCGCCTTCGCGAGTGGATGGGTGGACAAGGGCTATCTCGCCGCCTGCCGCGAGCTGCGCAAGCAGGGCAAGCCGACCGTGATGTGCAGCGATACCGCCTGGCGTGGGGATGTGCGACAGGTCGCCGCCGCCATCGCCGCGCGGTTCTGGATCAAGGGCACGTTCTCTCATGCGTGGGTCACCGGGGAAGCGCAGGCCAACTATGCGGGCAAGCTGGGTTTCGCGGAAGAGGCTGTTCGCACCGGCTTCTATTCCGCTGATGTCGACCGCTTCGCACCGCTGGCCGCACGGTTCGCCGCGCTGAAGGCCGAACGCTATCCGCATCGTTTGCTTTGTGTGGCGCGTTACATCCCCACCAAGGGCACCAGTATTTGTGCGATGCGTTCGCTGATCTCTGTGCGACCGGGGAGGCGGCCGACTGGGAGCTCTGGATCGCGGGCACCGGAGAACTGCACGATGAAGTGCGGAACTCGCCCAGCGGTCGCCATGAACGCATCAAGCATCTCGGCTTTGTTCAGCCCGAGGGGATGCCGGAGATATTGGCGCAAAGCGGCGTCTTCGTGCTGCCCAGCACCTATGAGCCGTGGGGTGTGGTGGTGCAGGAGCACGCTTGCGCGGGGTTTCCGCTGCTGTTGAGCCATGCGGTCGGCGCGGCGGAGCGCTTTCTGGTCGAAGGGAAGAACGGACATGGCTTCACCGCCGGTGACAAGGCGTCATTGAAGAAGGCAATACTTGCCATGATCGGCCGGACCGATCAGGAGCTGCTGATGATGGGTGAGCGCAGTGCTGGACTCGGCGTCCGTTGGAACCCTTCCGAATGGGCCCGTACCGCCATTAGCTTCTTGCCCCACCTTCGCCAGGCTTCGGCGGGCAAGGCATGAGCAAGCCTCAGGTCCTGGTCTTCATCGGCTGGTACTCGCCCGGGTTCAAAGCCGGTGGCCCTGTGCGGAGCTTGGTGAACCTGGTGGATCACCTGCGTGATCGCATTGACTTCCACATCATCACTTCAGATACGGATTACACGGAAGCAAAGCCCTACGAAGGCATCACCCCGGACACATGGACCACGTTGCCGGGCGGTGAGCGCGTGTGGTACGCATCACGGAGCGCAGCCAATGCGCAGGTCTGGAAACAACTGTTGACGGAGCGGGCTTGGGACGCGGTCTACATCAATGGCATCTACGCGTGGGCGTTCAGCATCCTTCCGCTGTGGTCCTTGCGCGGGTCGGACCAGAAGCGCATCGTGGCGGTGCGGGGCATGCTCGCCAGCGGCATGATGAAGCATGGGGCCTTGAAGAAGCGCGTGTTCCTCGCCGTAATGCGGACGCTGGGCTGCTACAACGGTGTGCGCTTCCAAGCCACCAAGGCCGAGGAGGTCGAAGACGTGAAGCGGTGGATATCGTCGAGCGCCGATGTCGTGGAAGTACCGCATCTCGGACGCAAGCTGGGCGCATCGGTACCACCCCGCCGTGAGAAGGAATCCGGTGAACTGGGAATGGTCAGCGTGGCCCGCATCGCCGTGGAGAAGAACACGCTGTTCGCGATCGAGCGGCTGAAAGACCTGGTGGGGGCTATCACCTTCGACCTGTACGGGCCGATCTACGATCAGGTCTATTGGCAGCGTTGCGAGCAAGCCATCGCCGCTCTTCCCTCCAATGTGAAAGTGAACTACAAGGGCGTGATCGATCCGGAGAGGGTGCCAGCGCTTTTCTCGGACTATCACGCCCCTGTTCATGCCCAGCCAAGGGAGAACTTCGGGCATACGATGGCCGAGGCGCTCGCCGCCGGGCTGCCGTTGCTGATCAGCGATCGAACGCCGTGGAAAGGGCTGGAAAAGCAGGATGCCGGCTGGGATCTGCCATTGGACCAGGAGGGTCTGTTCGCGCGGACCATTGAGCGGCTGGTGCATGCCGACCAGTTGCAGTACGACCGATGGAGCAACGGGGCATTCGCCATGGGCAAACGATATTTGAGCGATCCAGCGACCGTGGAACGAAGCTTCGCACTGTTCACCCGATGAGCGCAGAACGCCCGCGGGTCGATCTCTCCCGCTTCAACAACGCCGACTTCCCCAAAGGGGCCGGTGCGGTAAAGATGACCCTCTGGTATTTCACCAATGCGGCCTTCTTCCTGAACCCGTGCTTCCCTTTCCGCAGCGTGAAGCCCGGATTGCTCCGGTTGTTCGGTGCGCGCGTGGGAAAGGGCGTCGTGATCCACCCTGGGGTCAACATCAAGTTCCCCTGGAAGCTGACCATCGGCGACCATTGCTGGATCGGCCAGCGCGCGTGGCTCGATAACATCGATCAGCTCACGCTGGGCAACAACGTGGTGATCTCCCAAGGCGGCATGATCATCCAAGGCAGCCACAACTACAAGAAGGTGGACTACCCAACGATGAGCGGCCCCGTGGTGCTCGAGGACGGTAGCTGGGTGGGGGCGGGAGCCATGGTGATGTTGGGTGTTACACTGAAGAGCCACAGCGTGCTTTCAGCAGGCAGTGTGGCGACCAAGGACCTGGAGCCGTACATGATCTACCAAGGCAATCCCGCAGTGCCCGTGCGCGAACGGATCATCGGCACATGAGGCGGTGGCATCCCGTCCTTTACTGCGGGTTACGGGTTGCGGGTTGCGGGTTGGGCAGCCAGCAACCCGCAACCCGCAACAAGCAACCGGGCAACCGTTCGTTGTCGTGAAGATCTCCATCATCACCATCTGCTACAACGCCGCCGAGCACATCGATGAGACGATCCGCAGCGTGGTGATGCAGGACCACAGGGACATTGAGCACATCGTCATCGATGGCGGGAGTGCCGATGGAACACAACAACGGATCGAGCGCTACAACGAGGTGATCGCGCACTTTTCCAGCGAGAAGGACAAGTGCGTGTGCGACGCCATGAACAAGGGCCTCCGGAAAGCCACCGGTGAGGTGGTCGCCTTCGTGAACGCCGGTGATATGATCGCGCACAGGAGCTGCGTTTCGGAAATGGCCGCGGAGTTCGATAAGGGAGATGCCGATGCCATCTACGGGGATGCTTACATGGTGGACCCGCACGACGTCAAGAAGGTGAAGCGGTTCTGGAAGGGAGGTGCCTACGACCGCGAGAAATTCCGTTCGGGATGGATGCCGCCCCACCTGGGTACTTACATCCGCAAAGAGGTGTACGACCGTTTCGGCCACTTCCGCGATGACCTGAAGGTGAGCGCTGACTACGAGCTCATGTTCCGCTTCATGTACAAGCACCGCATCCGCGTGCGCCATGTGCCGAAGGTGATGGTGCGTTTCCGCCTCGGAGGAGTGAGCAACCGCTCCCTCGCCCACATCTGGCGTGCGAACCTGGAGGTGTACAAGGCATGGAAGCTGAACGGCGAGCAAGTAAGCCCGCTCATTGTTCTGGCCAAGCCCTTGCGCAAGTTGGGGCAGCTGTTCCGCCGGTGATCCTGTTTCGTTGTCCACTGATCGTGGATCGAACGCACGCGATCTACTCTTGCCCGGCTCAGACGAGCAGCCATACCGCTCCTGCCGTGGTGATCCCGTTGCTCAGCAGGTTCACCAGGTCGTTGGTCATCCAGCGAAGGCCACCCACGAACTGTTCACCCCGGTCGCCGATGGCGCTATCGGCCATGGAGTAGCGGGCTTGGAACAGGCTGCCCAGTACACTGTCAACCAGCATTCCGGAGAAGCCGAACACCGCGATCATCGCGATGTCCTTCAATGGTGTTGCGGTGGCTCCTGGCAGCACCAGAACCAACATTGCGATGCACAAAGCTCCAGCGATCCCTGTAGCGGATCCGGCCACGCTCACCCCACCGGATCTTCCCGGTGCAACCGGTTTGAAACCGATGATGTTGAGCGTACGGCCGCGCAAGGCCGTGCCCACCTCGCTGCTCCAGGTATCCGATGTGGCCACCGCCATCGTGATCAACAGGTACATGCCAACGTCGCGATGGGTGAAGGCCGACCAGATCACCAGCGCGGCGTAAGGCAGGCCATTGCACAGCACTTGTGCAGCATCGCGCGGCTTGCCCTGCTTGGTATCACTGGCGCGCTCGCTCCGCCTTCGGAATGCCTTCCCCAGCAATACGCTGCTTCCGAAGAAAGCGAATAGCGGGGCCAACCATTCCGGACCCGATAGGAACACCACGGTCAGTCCGAGTACGGATGCGGCGACCGCGCCGTCCCATGTCAATGCCTTCAGTCGGATGGTGACAACCGCGAACAAGACCGTAGCGGATGACCATCCTGGTTCGGGATGACCATCCCCATCGATCGTGGAAAGTCCTCAAGACCGCACGGCCGCTCAGGGCAGCTGCTGCGCGCGTGTGCTGTTCGGTGTCGTGCTGCCCACCGTCGTCAGTATGATGTCCCGGTCATTACCGCTGCCGGTATACTTCACAACGCCGTCCATGTTCACGTCTTCACGGCGGTACCCGGGGCATTCGTGTTCCCGTTCGGATCCGAGCGTCAACAATCGACTGACGTGTTAGTTTGGGGGTGGATTGGGTAATAGCCCGTTCCTCAAATGGTCGCTCATCAGCAAGGTCGTCGTGTTCAACGGCCTTGGGTCATTGGATCAATTGTGGCCAAATTTCACGGTGGTGCCCCTCGGGCCCAACCGCCCTTTCGTTCGGCACTCACATCCCCATGCCCGGCGTGCGTGGCCATGGTGCGCCGCTGAAAGTGGTCGCCCATGCGTGATTGACGGACGAGCCGGTGGACATGCATCCGCGCGGCGGCGTTGTGCTGACCAAGCCGCGCCATAAGCTGTCAATTGCCACGCCTGTGGCCACATGCCAGTAGTACTGGTGCCCATCGACAGGCCTGACCGTGGTGGATACGTTCGGCGGAAAAAGGACTCGTGTGGATCGGGGTGAAAAAGGGGTCACATTACTTGTAACCATACGCAGGTTCCCGTGGGCAGGTGGGGGTTGATGGTACAGCTCTGGGAAGGGGGGCGGGTCCTGCGGTCGTGGGATCGGGTCCGGGACGGTGTGCCGGCTGGTCGGGGAGTGAGTTGCCGTTCGGAAGTCTCAACGATGGCATTGGACCCGCCAGCGGACATAACGCTCGGTGGAATGCTCCGTTCGTTGAAGGCAGCAACCCCTGTGAGCGGAGGTCATCGTGCATTTCGCCGGAAGTAATGGGGCGAAACACTTTCAGGTTCAATGGCGTGGGAGGTCCCTCGTTAGAAGGCGTATGGCCTCCCCCCGGACCCCACGGTTTGGCTACGGGCACGCAGAGTATGTACCTCCGTTGGATAGCGCTAAGCTGGGGCCTAGCCGCCGAAACGAAGGGGGTGTGAGGTGTCGAACGTTGGAGCGTCGCTGATGTTATTGGCCCGAATTGCCCGAGTTGGTCCGACCGAGGTCGACATGTCGGAATATTCGTTCCCCGGGAAATTCAGCCATGGCGCTGGCAACGAGGGCATCACTGTCTGAAGGTGCGGGCGTTTCCATAACTGTTCATTCCCGGTAACGAGTCCTGCGGACCACATGCCAATAGTAGAGTGTGCCGAATTGTAATCCATACACAGTGGTAGATACGTTCGGTGGGAAGATCGACTCGACTATGGATGTTCGAAACAGACCCGAAAAAGACTGATTAACATCAATGTCAGTCGGTAGCCCAGTACACCGACCTGTGGCATCAAGTCAGCAACACCCCACCAGATGGATTCACGTCAACGGTGCCACAAGGACTTACCGCCACGGTGCCCATCACTGGCCCGCTGGCCAAAATGAACGACAGGAGTCCAGTGGCGCTCCGGAAGGAAGAATAAAACCTGGTTTTCATGATTCCAATGGTTAGGTTGTTTATAGGAAGGGTCATACCCTCATTCCTCGATGTCATCCCAAGGCAGCCCGCTCGTTTGTCGGAAGTTGAAGGTAGTACATTTCTTCCTTCGACAAACCTTTCGCTTCCCATCCTGGCCGATCTGGACAGCTCGTTGTTGAACTACTTTTCACCCATGGCCTCGTACCCTCCGGACCTACTCGATATGGTCAAGGTCTTCCGGGCTCTGCTCCTGGCAGGTTCGATTTGGCCATGTGCGTCCGTAGCCCAAGTTTGGGCCGAGATCGCCTGCCCGCTCCGGGTGAAGTATCGGCCAATGGGAGCTTCGGTGCGGCCCTTGACCTCAGCGGCGACTGGTTGCTGGTTGGCGCACCGGGAACGGACGATGAAGGGGCCGGTTCGGGGGCTGCCTATCTGTACAACCGTTATGAAGGCGGGGAGAACGCTTGGGGTTTGGTGAAGAAGCTCGTACCTCCTTCGGGATACGCGGCGCGGCGTTCGGGAGCGCGGTTTCAGTGGTAGGCGACCGGGCCTTTATTTCCGCCCCCGGTGAACCCTGGTCCACACTGCCTGTCGGGGCCGTGCATGTGTTCGAGCGCGATGAGGGTGGGAACGGGAATTGGGGCCATCGGCAGCGGATCGTACCGGATACCGTGCAGGCGGGTATGGAATTCGGTGCGTCGTTCACCATCAGCGATGATCTCTTGATCGTCCTCAGTCCGCGCTTTGATGAGCAGATGGGTGATCAGCAGTTCGATGGCGTTGGTGCAGCCTTGGCCTTTGTCGCTGGCGAGGACGGACTGTTCATCGAACGCCGGTTCGTTCGGGCGGATTCCATCGTCACACCGTGCCCTGTTCGACCATGCACGGGCAAAAGCGTGGGGATCTCTGACGGAGCGGTCTTCTTCGCCGGAAGGAACGGCATGTTCTACGTCGGTACAGGTGTTTTCCTTGATGAGGAGGCCGGGCCGATCGCCTCTTCCCCGCTGCTGCTCTCGGATGATTTCGGCATTCCTCCCGATCCCTTGCAGTTCACTGGCATCGCTGCGACCGACGATCTACTGTTGGTCTGTTTGCGAACTGTCCACAATATCTCTCCGCGGATGCGTCTCGTTCCTGCCGGAAAATGGTGCAGGGCCGATCAGGAAGGGGTCATGCGACCGGATACCGCGAACTACCTCGACTGGTGGGAGGCTGGCGGTTGGGGAAAGGCACTGGACATTGACGGTGACCTGGTCGCAGTGGCCGCTTACGGACATCCCATGTTCACTCCGCTGGGCCATGCGGACGTTTACGAACGCGATGAACTGACCTTGGCCCACTGGAGCCATCGTGCCCGGCTGGTGCCTTCCGATCCGGCCACCGGTGACCTGTTCGGAGAAAGCGTGTCCGTCGCATCGGGCATGGTGGCCGTAGGCGCACCCGGCTCCGGTGCGGATGATGTCGGCAAAGTCTATCTCTTCTCTGACCCGACCGCAGGGATCGTCGAGCGGCACGGTGAGCAAGCGTTCCTGGTGCAGCCCAACCCGGTTCCGTCCGGTGCGGATGCGCTCCGCGTGGTCGCCAGCGGACTCCATTTTCCCGGTGAGACGGCCATCGTTGCGCAGGATGGGCGGATCGTCCGGCAACTTCAACTGTCGAACGACCTGTTGCCGATCCATGGCCTGTCGACCGGTGCTTACACGATCACCTTCAGGTCGACCGATCAGCGTGTACCCATGTGTTCGGCCCGCTTCATCATTCTGCCATGAGCGATCAGCGCACGCTTACGGTGCGACGGATCCTCGTGGCCGCTTGGCTGTTCGTCGCAATTGGTCCTGCCACACCGGTATCCGCCCAGGACTGGGTGCAGCTCACTTCCTTCCAGACCGGGCTTTTTCCGGCAGGGTCCAAGGTGCGGATGGCGATGGAAGGGGACCAGCTCGTGCTCGCCGTATCCCATGCTGCAGGTGGCACCGTCGAAGTACGACAGCGCCATCAGGGAGGGTTCGAGCAATGGGGGATCATCGGCAGCGAGCAGAGCACGGTGCCCTGGTTCGGCAACGCGGTGGCGCTTCGGCAAGGACTGCTGGCTATCGGGTCGCCCGCCGCGCAGGCGGGAGGGCCGTTCACCGGGGAGGTCCGGCTGTATGCCCTGAGCGATATCCCGGGTGAGGATGTACTCGACCTCCGGTGATCGATCACCCGGATCGGGTCAGCAATGGTCGTTTCGGATACGCCGTGCACTGGTTGGGAGACACATTGGCGGTAAGTGCCGTGAGCCTCGCTTCCTCCCGTTCCAGCGGCCTTGTGTCGCTTTTCATTCCAGCGCCCGGCGGGTATTCCGCAACACCGCCGTTCACTCTTTCGCCGCCGAACGACAACGTGCCGTTCACCCGTTGGTTCGGTGCAGCCCTCGCCAGCAGCGGAGATCGGTTGGCCATCGCTGCGCCCTTCTCCGGCTTCGAGGCTACCATCGATCAGCAGAATGTCGGATCCATCCATCTCTTCCGGCGTGATCCTCTGTCCCCAGCGGGGTGGACGGCCGATACGAGCTGGGCGGACATAAGCGTGGACGGTTCCACTGCGTGCGCCTTCGAACGCATGGAACTCGGTCGATGGGGAATGGCCTTCGTGGATGGAGGACTGATGCTCGATCATACACGCCGCTACAGCGGACCTGACGGGTCCGCGCTGAGCCCTTGGACAGTGCCGGATACGGCCGCTGGAGCTTGCCCGGCTTGTGGGCTGCGCGCGGTGCATCTGGATCAGGAAACCTGGGACTTCGCCGGTTCTTCGGCACCGCTGGGCACCGGGCTGCCTTTCTTCCGCGGCACATCTTCCGGGTGCGCCGCGCACGACACGCTCATCTATGGCCGACAGGATCCCGGTACCGGCGAATGGGCCACTGTCGTTCACCTGCGCGAGCAAGGAGGGGATCAGGCGTGGGGGCCTTCATTGGTGTTGCCACTGACCGACGCTTGCGATAGACCGAGCGGTCCGATGCTGCTCGCGGGACCCTTTTTCGTCCGTGTTTCCATCCGCGCGGGAGAGATGTGCTCCGTGCCGACCGGCTCGATGCGCCTGGTGGTACAGGTATTCGAACCGTGACCGGTCTCGGACCGATCACCGTAGCCCGTCAGGGCAGCTGTTGCGTGCGCGTGTTGTTCGGCGTGGTGCCGCCGATGGTCAGCAGGACGGGGTCCCGATCGTTGCCTGTGCCCGTGTATTTCGTCACCCCGTCCAAGGTCACATCGGTCAACAGATAGCCGTTCACCGTGTTGGTCGGCGTAGTACTGCCCACGGCCGTAAGTATCAGGTCCCGGTCGTTGCCGGTGCCGGTGTATTTCACCGTACCGTCGCGGCTCACGTCCCCTGCCCACAAGGCGCGGCGGCCGTTCACCGTGGCCGTCGGGTTCGTGCCGAAGAGCGCCGTCCCCGTCAGGGTGAGGTCCACCGAGAGCGGGCTGCCGTTCGCCGTGACGTTGCTGGCCGTGCAGGCCCCAGGTGGTTCCGGTGCCGCACGGAGATCTTCACGCTGGCCATGGGGAAGAGCAGCGAGGGTACCGTACCGTTCGGCATCACCACGTCGCCATCCCGTTGCACGAGCATACTGTACTTGTACAAGGGTACGTTCGTGATCCCGTGGCGCGCCTCCACATAGACCCAATCGACGATCGCGTTGTTCCCCGCTGTGGTCAGTACGCCGGCGGTGATGGTCGCCCCCGTGTTCCAGATCCCGGCGAATCCCAGTCCTGTGTACGGTTCCTGCGCGGGGATCAGCCCCGCCGCCCGCAGCCCGTCGTTCATCAGCAGCGTGCTGCTTACCAGAGGGCCTTGGAGAAAGACTTTCAGGTTGAGCGTGGTGGCCGGTGATTGGGTGTAGAAGGTCCATGTGCTCGACCATGGGCTGTCCCCTCCACTGTTCTTTGCCCGCACGCGCCAGTAGTAGGTCTGTCCCGCCAAAAGCGTGGTCACGTTCTGGCCGCCCGAGTTCCAAGCGATGTTCGTCTGGTTCACCACCGTTGGGCTGAAGCCGATGTTGGTGGCCACCTGCAGGTCGTAGCCCGTGGCACCGGCGGAGGGCACCCAGCTGAAGTTGACCAATGCGGGCACATAGCCCGCCGTACCGTTCGCCGGGGCCGATTGGGTGGGCGGTGATGGCGCGCTCACGGTTGATGTGGTGAAGGAGCAGGAGGCCCCATAGCCACCCCATGCGCCACCCCCGCTCGTGCCGCTGTTCCCGCGTACGTGCCAGAAGTACGTCTTGCCAGGTAGAAGTCCCGTCACCAGGGTCGTAGCTGAGTTGACCGGTCCCACCACGATGCCCTCGCCGAAAAACAGCGTGGACAGGGTGTCCACCTGCAGTTCCCAACTCAACGATGAACCCGCCGTCCAGGTAAAGGTGACGCCTCCGGACGGGTTTGCCGAGGTGTTGCAAGGGCTGATCGGTTGAGCCATGGCCGCTGCACCGCTGAGTGCGGTGACAATGAGGAACAAGCGGACAATGCGGGTGTATGACGAATTCATGGGCTTCAAGAAAGGGATACCAAGGTAGGCATCCTGCCGCTCTTAAATAGCCATTCAGCGCGCGCCCGCACCGGATCGGCGGAAGCCCTTGTGCAGCACGAGGAATCGTAGCGCAGGGCGCTGGCCCGCCCGGTCCGCGCACATCCAGAACGTGCGACCCTTCGGCCAGGTGCGCGGTACGAACGCAACGCGCGCCCCCCCCGCTGGCGTGTTCGATGATGGCTTGCACACGTTGGCCCAAAGCGTCGATGACCTCCACGGAGGCTGGTTCCCACGGGAGACCACCAAGCCAGCAGCGCTCATCCGCCGGGTCGGGGTAGAGGACCAGGCCCATTGCTCCGCTTTCCTCCACACCTGTGAAGTCGAACACGAACAAGGTGTCGGTGGCCGTACCACCGCACAGGGTCTGCGTCATGAAGCTCAGATAGTGGTACGTGATCACGATCGCTCCGACCCCGGCGAGCGAGGAGTAGAACACATCGTCATACACTCCGGGGCCTGTGTAGTAGCCGCCATCCAGTGGTGTTCCGCCGCTCAATTGCAGCACCGTGTCCGCTGTGATGGTGTCTACCGGAAGCTCAGATCGACTTCCACCGGTATGGCGTTGTTGTCCCGCCATGAAACAGGGCCTTGCCCTATAGCAGGTCCGATGAGCAGGTCCAGCCGTCCGTCCATGTTCAGATCATTGCAAGGCTGTTCGCGACGGCGATCAGGGCCCGGATTCGCCGGAATGAGCTGGCCCACTTCATCCAGGAAACGCGTATAGATGCTCGGGTACCGGGCTGCTCAGCACGGCCTCAGGCGCATCGTCGCAGTTCACATTGGCGATCGACTGGAACCCCATCGGCTGGATGGATCCGGTGGGAACGAAGGTGCCGTTGCCGTTGGAATAGAGCACACGTCCACCGAACACCAGGTCCGTCAGGCCGTCCCCGTCCACATCCAGCTTCCCGGCACCGGGCTCGTAGGCCAGGCTCTGCAAGGGCGGGGTGGCAAAGCTCCACGGGCCGAAGTGCCCACCACCCAGGTTCAGATGGTGAGGAAACGGCTGAGGCCCGCATCGTACCTGGCCAGGTGCATGTCCCCATCATTCTCCGCGTCGAGCACCACGTACGGACCACCGACCGCAGCGCACCAGTGGGAAATACGTTCACGTTGATAGGAGCCATCGCCGGCATTGCGGTACCAGATGTCCTCTTCACCGTTGTTCAAGCTCAGCAGGTCCCGATCACCGTCCGCGTCGAGGTCCTCCAGTTGCTCCAGCGTCCCGGGCCCGCTCATCGGGTGGTCGATCGTGTCCAGCACGTAGAAACCATCCTGGTTCCGCAGGATCGCCACCAGGCTGTCCGTGTATGGGGGGAGGGTCACGCCGATCGAGGTCGATATCATTGTCCCCGTCCACATCCTTGGCCAACCCGATCGTAAGATGATGCTGGTTGATCGCCAGGAACTGGTCCGCCCCGAAGTTGCCCGCACCATCGTTGGCGCGCCAGGTGATGCTCTCCAGCTCCGGGCTGGTGAAGATCAGATCCGGGCTGCCGTTCAGGTCCACGTCGGCCACCAATGGGGATCCGCAAGGGTCGCAGATCGGAATGCTCGGCGAGTTGAACTGCGCCATCGCACCACCTATCGGTAGCGAAAAGGCCAATAAGCCATGCACAAGGGCGGTCATACCGCTGCGGTCCATGCGCGTGAAGCTACGCAGCGCAGCATCACCTTCCGGCATGGGCGAACGCGATGCCCACGGCTTCCGCGAACACCTTCGCGTTCACCTTCAGCAACCGCATGATCGTCGCGCCCTTGTCGCCCCATTTGCTGGGGTGCTTCTCGAACGCGCCCGATGCGCGGTCCAGCATGCAAGCCTGAAGGTCCTCATCGAGCATCAGCACCGCTAAGCCGTCTTCGACCCACAACGTCATGAACGTGCGACCGGGTTTGCCGCCCACTTTCTTCGGCCGGATGCGGAAGGCCACCTTGCCGAAGTGGTCATACTCCTCGGCGGGGAAGGCGCGCAGGACGGTTTCGCGGGCTGTGCTGCTGTCCACGCTACGAAGATGCGATCGCCGCCTTCACCATCGGCACCACTTTCGTCGCGTAGAGTTCGATGCAACGCAGCATCTTTTCATGCGGCACGCTGCCCACGCTGAATTGGAGCGAGAAGCGCGTGAACCCGAACAGTTCGTGCTCGCGGATGATCTTCTTCGCCACGGTTTCTGGATCGCCCAACAGCATCGCCCCGTTCGGGGAGATCTCGAAGTCGAATTGGCCGCGCCCTACCGGCCCCCAGCCGCGTTCCCTGCCGATGCGGCCCATCTGCATCGCGTAGCGCGGGTAGATGAGTTCGGCCGCCTCCTCCGTGGTATCGGCTATGAACCCGTGCGAGCCGATGCCCAGTTGGAACTTTTGTTGATCATGTCCGGCTTCCCGCCATACTTGCTTGTACAGGTCCGTGAACGGTTTGAACCGCGCGGGTTCACCACCGATGATGGCCAGCACCATCGGCAGGCCGAGCGTACCGGCGCGCACCACGCTCTCCGGTGTGCCGCCCACAGCGATCCAAACAGGCAACGGTTCTTGCACAGGTCGCGGGAATACGCCTTGACCGGTCAGCGGCGCTCGGTGGCGGCCTTTCCAGGTGATGTGGTTCTGCGCGCGCAACTTCAGCAGCAGGTCCAGGTTCTCGGCGTAGAGCGTGTTGTAGTCCTTCAGGTCGAAACCGAAGAACGGGAACGATTCGGTGAAGGAGCCGCGGCCCGCCATCACTTCCGCGCGGCCGTTGCTCAAGAGGTCGAGCGTCGCGTACTGTTGGAAGACGCGCACCGGGTCGTCCGAGCTCAGCACGGTGACCGCGCTCGTCAGCCGGATGCGCTTGGTCCGCGCAGCGATCGCCGCCAGCACCACGGCGGGGCCGAAGCGATGAAATCTTCCGATGATGCTCGCCCACGCCGAACATGTCCAGTCCGAGCTTGTCCGCCAATTCCGCTTCCTCCAACAGGTTGCTGTGCCGTTGCACTGCGCTGATGCGCTCCCCGCTCACAGGGTCAGGTGTGTGGTCCACGAAGGTGTAAATGCCGAATTCCATGCATCGTTCGCCGGAGCCTTGTGGCGCGAGCGGAGCGCGAAGGTGAGCAGTGCGGGACGGTTCAGCGATCGAACTGGAACAAGTGCCTCCTCAACTCTTGAAGTCGCTCACGTCCGGTGTGGCCAGAAGCAGGATGAGGAACAAGGCGATGCCCGACCCGACGACAATGACGTGGGTCGTTCGCAGCGCTCGCCATGCACCGGTCCACGTCATTCCTCGCGTAAACCACCAAGAAGACGGGATACGTGACCTGTACGGCTACAAGGTTGAAGCTGAAGTCGAACGCCCACGGGTTCACGCTGGCCCACCTGCCCAGGGCCTCGTCCTGCGGGGGCATGCCATCGTGCATTTGCCAGATGTACCACCAGTAGCCCAGGCCGACGACCAACGACAGCATGTAGAGCACCACCAGAGAACGGGCCAGCCATCGCATGCGGTGTTGAACGTGATCGCGGGCAACGTAGTGCGCATAGCTTTCGTGCTTTCCGAAACACTCATGGTACGCATCGCCTTCTTCGCCCCTTTGGGCCTGTCAGCGCTCCTGGCTTGCAACTCCGGTGATGGCCCTCCGGTGGTGAAGACCGTTCAGGACGGAACACGACCAGCGGACCCAACGGCACCCGAGCCGTTCGTCTTCGGGGAAGTGCGCACGTCGCGATCCGCCGTCCTGCATCAAGACCGCACGCTGAACGTGTACCTGCCCGACGGCTATTCACCGGACAGCGCGACAACCTATCCGGTCATCTACGTGCTCGATGGTTCAGCGAACGAGGACTTCCCGCACATCGCCGGGCTTGCCCAATACATGAACATGTACGACCTCCTGCCCAAGAGCATCGTGGTGGGCATCGCGAACATGGACCGCAAGCATGACTTCACCCATCCCACGAGGAACGATAGCGATAAGGTCTGGGTGCCGAACAGTGGTGGTTCAGAGAACTTCATAAAGTTCATTGGTGACGAACTCCAACCCTTTGTGGAAAAGACCTACAAGACCAATGGAACGCGAACGATCATCGGTCAGTCGTTGGGCGGGCTCTTGGCGACGGAGATACTCTTGATGCGCCAAGAGCTCTTCGATCATTATATCCTGGTGAGCCCGAGCTTGTGGTGGGATAATGGCATGTTGGCGGACAGCGCGGCCGCCATTCTGGGCCTCGCTCGCCTTTGCCGAAGAGCGTTTAATCGCCATGGCGGGCGATGATGACATGATGCAACATGATGTTGACAGGTTCATAGGTGCCTTGGAGGCCCATGCACGGCCTCCGTTGCGCTGGACGTATGTGGCGTTCCCTGAAGAAACGCACGCCACCATCCTGCACCGTGCGGTGTACCGCGCCTTCGAATGGATGGGGAAGAAGTGAGCGCGCTCAGCCCTTGACGGCGATGGCGCTGATCATCACGTTCACGCCGCGGGGGATCTCCTTCACGCAAAGCGTTTCGCGCGCAGGGGGATCGCCTTTGAAACAGGCCAGGTACACCCGGCTCACCTCGGCGTAGAACTGCAGGTTGCTGATGTAGATCGAGCACTTCACGATATGGTCAAGCGTCAGGCCCGCCGCGTCCAGGATGCTGGCGATGTTGTCCATCACCGCCTGCGTTTCCATGGTGATGTTGTCCGTGCGCAGCTGCCGCGTGCCTGCCACGCTGGCGATCTGTCCGCTCACGAACACGAAGCCACCGGCTTCTACTGCGGGTGTGTAAGGGGTGCCTTCCGTGTTGCTGTCTGCAGGGCGGATCGAGGTCTTCATGTCGCTCAGGACGTTCGGAGCGCTGGTGCCCCGGACGCCACGAAGATGCACAGGATCGGCAAGTGCGCAAGCGATCGCCCCATCAGGCTATCGACGCCCCCGGCGCAAGGGGTTACCGTTCTCGTCCGTAATCCCCGAAGCCCGCCGAAGTTCCTCCGGAGCGCCTTCGCTTCGGAGCAAGCGCTCCCACGGTCCGTGATCGTAGGCGATGTCCTGGCGGATGTGTTTCATGTCCGCCGGCCCGGCCCCATGAAGCCGCAGGTCATGTGAGACCGGTCGCCGGGTTGGATGCGGAAGAAGTAGCCACCGCGCAGCTCGGGTTTCACGCGTACCAAACGGCCACCGAACCGAGGCGCATAGGGTGGCCGGTCCTTGTGGAAGCGCTGGTCGTTGTGGATGCGCATCAGGCTGGCCTTCCCGCTCTCCGTGCTGATGCGGTCGTGCTTGCTCATCCGCACGAGAAGCACATCGGCGAAGGCGACCATGTTCGTATGGGCTTCGAGATAGCGCCCCTTCTGGGCGTTGAACCAGTCGCGCTCGTTGTGCTTCTCCAGATCGGAAAGGAAGGTGAGCGTGGCGCGCTCGATGCGTCCGGATATCGACTTGCCCATCCACGCGAAGGTCGGGCAGCGCATTGAACCCGATGTCCGTCTGCTTGTACCGCTGTCACCAACTTCGCCCCATGAACCGGATCTTGACCTTCGCTGCCATTCTCACACTTCACGTCTCTCCGCTGCGCGCCCAATGGGTGCAAGGCGGATCCTTCAGTTCAACGAACCACTTTCAAGCCTGCGCATTCCACCAGCTGGACACGGGGCTCTTCGTCTACGGCACCGACAACCCCGGCCAGGGCGAGGGCATCATCATCACCTGGTCGGGCATGGTGGGTTCGGGCGCGTACATCTGGTACGGATCCCCGCTCAACCTGGAGGACATTGATGTCAGAATGGGTGACGACGGCAAGCCCATTTATCTGGCCGCTGGGCACCAACAATACAACTACAGCGTGGCGGTGCATCCTTACTTGGCGGGTGGGAACCCTTTGCAGTTCGACAGCGTGCATACCGGTAGCGGCCGCTACTACCGGGCCATTCGCATGCGAAGCGATATCGTCGCCTTCGCTGCGGGCGGTGACTCAACCTGGGCAACGGCATCATCGACATGAGCACGGATACAGGCTACACATGGACGAACGTCGCGGTGCTTCCGGGCCAACCCGTGTCACGCCTGCATTTCGTGAACGACCAGGTCGGGTTCGCCGCGTGTGGTGGCTATCGAAGGCTCCTCAACAACGGCGTGCAATTGGCCGATAGCGGTGCCATCTATCGGACCAACAATGGCGGTGCCGATTGGCAATTGGTCCATTCCAGCAACCTCGCCGGCTTCTCGGATGTGGCCTTCTTGAACGAGGACATCGGTGTCGCCACCCGAAGTGATGGAGCCATGCTGCGCACCTCCGACGGCGGTGATACATGGATACCCGCTTCAGTGAGCATCTCGGGCAACTATGTGCTCACAAGCGTCACCTTCCGGCCTGATGGCATGGGCTTCGCCAGCGCCTACCGGCAGGATGGAACTGAGGGTCTCATCCTCATCAAAGGTGACGACGCCGGCGAGACCTGGCATGAGCAATTCCAGCACGAGCGGCTTCAATCATTCACGGCGGATCTACGACCTCTGTTTCTTCGATGATGCGGCACGGCTGGCTGCACACACATCCGGCCGCTACGGACCAATGGCATCGTGATGGGTATACCCGCATCGGAGGAGATGTCCTTTGGTCTCCAGCCCAACCCGGCGACGGATGTGATCACGATCACCTTGGAAGGCTCTGCTCCTGTCGAGTTGGAGATCATGGATGTGACCGGTCGCGTTGTCCGGTCAGTGAAGCATCCTGGGGCGTTGCGCATGGATGTTCCCGTGGATGATCTTCCCATCGGATCCTACGTCGTCAGGCTGCGCGGTGGCGGAACGGTGTCCAACCGGACCATGCTGCGGCTCTGAACGACCGGGCCTCACACTTCGTGGATCACTTGGTGGCCAACTTCGCCACGTAGGCCCGCTCCTCAGGACCGAACCATGGCCCATTTCCGGCTGCGGCGTTCTCCGCTGCACGTTCAGGCCGACTGGTCGCGGGGATCGCCACATGGCATCGTGGGTCGCTGAGGATCCATTTCAACAACGCTTGCGGCCACGTACGGACACCGAACGATCCGAGCGGATTCAGGTCCGCCACCGACGGAAGTTTCCTCAGGAGCTCGCCCTCACCGAAGGGGCGCATCACGACCACACCGAGACCGAGTTCCGCAGCAAGCGGCAGTACCTCGCGCTCCACGTCCCGCTCGATCGGGTTGTATGGGATCTGGATGGCGGTGATCCGCCCGGTGCGCATCACCGTCATCAGTTCGCTGAAGGCCGGGGGCTGATAGTGCGTTGCGCCGATCGCGGTGATGCGGCATTCCGCCTTTAGCGCGGTGAGCGTATCCAAGTGACTGCGCCATTGCAGCAGGTTGTGGATCTGGTAGAGGTCCACATGACCACCGTACCACCGCAACGCGTTGTCGATCTGCTGTCGGCCTTCCGCATCATTGCCCGCCCACACTTTGGTGGCGATCATCGCGTCGCCGGGCTCAGCTTTCAGGCAGTGGCCCAGCAAGCGCTCGGCCTTGCCGTACATCGGTGAACTGTCGAAGAAGCGCGTGCCCGAGCGCAGTGCGCTGGTAACCACGGCCTCCACGTTGGCTTCGGCGGCCGCACCGCTCACATTGAATGTGCTCCAAGTGCCCATGCCGATGACCGGTACGGAGAGCCCTGTGTTGCCGAGCGCGCGCGTTTCCATGGAGCGAAGATCGCCTGGTCAGCCAGACGGGTGGCATCCGCTGCGGTTCCGTCTTCAGCCGCGCATCCTGCCCGCCGCTGATGCCGGCCGTCATGCAGTACACGTCCGTGAAGCCAAACACCATGGGCGCTCGTTCACTTGCCGCGGATCAGAGCTCATCTTCTGGACATGCTTCGCAGGACGGTCTACCACTTTCCCGCGTAGTCCAACGGTACGTCCGTGTGCGATCGCAGGTATTCATACCGGAGGTTGTTCACTTGACGGATGTGGTGCAGGTCGTGCGCGACCCAGTTCGTCAATAGCAGTTCACAGCTCACCGGCCCGACCGTTGGATGCAAGTATGCATTCGACCATGGCGCATCGATGAGGCCGCGCAGCCATTTCACAGAACGGTCGCGCTCGTGGAGGAACTTCTCCAGCATCGTGGCGAAGTCCTGTTCCGTAACTTGCGGTCGGCGATGCATGCCTGCGGATCGTTCGGCATCAGTTGCCCAGGTGTTGAGAGCACATGCGCCAGTCGGGAGCGGAAGTCCTCGCGCTCCTCGTCATGCAGGTGGCAGATGATCTCCAGCGCACCATTTCTCCAGTGCGGGTTTCCAACGGATCTCCTCTCGCGTTAGGCCGGTGAACAAGGCACGGAACACTTCGCCATGGCCGGCGAGTCGATCGACGAGGTGGGTGCGGTCCATCGGGCGAAGATCGCGACGATGGAGACGTGCATGGCGCTCCGCCCGTCCATGGTCGTTGGCAGGATCGGTTCTGGTGTGCGCGTGCCTTCCCGACCTCCTTCCCGCTGGGTTCAGTCCTGTGCCTCAGCGTAGGTCTTGAAGTTGTCCAGTATCGCCTGCCAGCCTTCACGCTGCAGTTCGAGGTGTTCTCGGTCTCCGGGTCGAAGATCTCCGTAACGCGCGTGCCGTTGCGGTCCGTGGCGAAATCCAATTCCACCTTGCGACCATCGGCGATGGTGTAGGCGATGCGTGAGCCGGATACCACCTCTGTGCACGTGCCGATGAAGTCGAAACTCATGCTCCCATCGCGCGCGGCCATGGTATAGTTGAATTTTCCACCTGCGCGCGTGTCGTTCGTCGCGGCGGGGCAATGCCAGTCATCCGATGCGTTGTTCCAGTACACGATGTGCTCCGCGCCGGTCCAGCATTTCCATACATGGGCCACCGGCCGGGCGATGATGGCGGATACGGTGATGCGGGTAGAAGTGGCGACGCTCATGGCGGATCGGTTCCGGTGACAAGATAAAAGGCAGAGTACCCGGCTCCCTAATCCGCGATGACCAATGCGACATGGCGGACACTGCCTTCCGTTTCCACGCGCACGATATGAAGGCCCGCAGCGAGGTCAGGGAGTGCCACCGTTGCCGTCATCGCGTTCACGGGTATCATGGCCACGGCGCGACCGGTCGCATCCAGAACGCATATACGCAACACCTTTTCGGCGCAGTGCAACCTGAAGGTTCCGGTGGACGGGTTCGGATAGAGGGACAGGTCCGTGCTGCTTGGTTCGCGAAGGCCTGTGTGCAGGTTCTTGTTCAGGCAGCGGCAGCTCATGCCATAACCGCGGTACGCATCATCGTCCGGGTTCGCGAAGCCGTCGCCGATAGTGAGGTCCTTCGCATAGATGCCGCTGGGCGTGCTGCTCCAATAGTTGCCGTACAGGCCCTCATTGATGAGCGTGCCCGTGAGCGCAAGGCGTGAGCCGGCGGGCGGTAAGCGCAGGTTGCTTGCCAAGCCCGACGATAGACCCGTGATGCCCTCCGCAGCGAGGACGTCCACCCACTCGGTTCGCGTGGGCAGCTGCCAGTCAGGCCCCAAGACGGAGCAAGGATCGATCCCGTTCGCGGCGTTCGCCACAGTGCCCTGCCAGCTATCCGTGCCAGCGCCGCCGCTCCACCAGTGCAACGCATCGGTGCCGGTGAAGAAGAGGGGACTGCCCGTGCCCAAGCCGGACGGGTCGTTCATCGGGAGCACGGTGACCTGCGTCGTTGCGCTGGTGCGCAGTTGGTGCCCGTCATCCCAGCGGCCCCATTGGTACAGGTAGCCGTAAGAAGTGCTCACGTTCGCCACCGAGGCCACGGCTGTGGATCCCAGGTTCTGTTGCAGCCAGACGTTGCCTTCCGCTGCGCGCACCAGGATGAGCGTGTCCGTTCCGTACAGGATCCAGCCCGTGTCGCCAGGCACTTCGCCGGGGATCTCCTGCGCCTTGGTGATCGCCGCGTTGAACGAGAGCGCGGTCGCAAGTGTGAGCAGATGTGTTCGCATGTGCCTGGACTTCACATCGAATGTATGCGCGCATTGCCGCATCATGGTCCCGATATCAAGTGGACCTGCCTCCAGGGGGCAGTTACCGTGTTGGTGCTGCTATCGGAGGAAGCGAGGGGCCGTCGGAACGCGTTCGGGTGAACAGGTAGCTTCGCGCCCCCCTGCATTTGGCAGGGTCCATTCTCTACAGCACATGAGCGATACCCCCACCTGTCCGAAATGCAAGTCCACTTTCGCTTATCCCACCGGCAGCTCCTGGATGTGCCCCGAGTGCGGGCATGAGTGGAACCAGGACGAGCTGGATGCGGAGAACCTGTCTGCCGAACAGGCAGGCGGACCAGCGGTGGTGAAGGACGCCAATGGCAATGTGCTGAAGGGACGGCGATGATGTGGTGACGACCAGACCTCGCCGTGAAAGGTGCGCCCAAAGCGCTCAAGGCCGGCACCAAAGTGCGCAGCATCCGCTTGGTCGACGGCGACCTGAATATTGATTGCAGGATCGATATGCTCGGAGCCATGGCCCTGAAGTCGGAGTTCGTTCGAAAGGCCTGAGGAGGATCAGACCTTCTCGGCCAGGATGTCCAGCTTCTCCAAGATGGGTGCAACGGCGAGCAGTTCACTTGCCCTGGCCAACAAAGCGATCGCATCCGGCCGTTCAAGTGCGCTCGGCGGCTAGCTTCATCCGGGAACGTGTCGAAGATGCCGAAGGTGGAAGGGCCGATGCGCCAGGCGAACCAAGTGGTCGTGCCCGGTTCTGCTTCGGCCATGGGCAATGCGCTCTTGAGGAAGGCTTCGAGCTCTCCTTCCTTCCCCGGTTTCGCCTCCAGTCTTGCGAGTACGGCGTACGTGTTCATGTTCGGTGCGGTTGGTGAGCATGAACCTACGCGTTGTGGGCTTGTGCGGGCACTTCCGGAAATAAAAAAGGACCTGTGCGTGGGCTTCCGGTACGCCGGTCCGCGTGCATGCGCCCCGATGAAGGCGGGTTTGGCGGGTCGGGAGACCTGTCCTCGGTCCGCGCGACCATGATCGTTGACAACAGGATCGACGCGTATGTGCGTGAACCTTCCTAAATTCCTGCCCGCGCCTTCCACCGCTCAGATGCGCTGCTCGTCGTCCTGCTTTCGCGTCCTTGCCCTCTGGGGCCTGTGGCTTCTCGGTGCATCCTCCCTTGCACCGGGCATGCCCGTTGCGCCGCCCACGCCCGGGCAGAACGAGGCCCCGGTACTGGACGTGAGCAAGAGCCCGGTCCTCGTGGAGATGTACGCCGGGTTGGGCGCACCGGCGAATGGCAGCCTGGTGGGTTCGCCGATCGCCCTCCTCGTGGATGCAGCCTCTCCTGCGGACGGGTTGGACAATGTGTATGACACCGATGCGTCCGAGAATGAACCCGCATGGGCCCAACTCGGTATTGCCCTCACCAGTGTGAGCACCGGGGGCACCTGGTACTACACAACGAACAACTGCGCGACGTGGGCCGCGATGCCTGCCGTTTCCTCCTCCGCATCCCTGCTCCTGGCCGCTGACGCGAACACCCGCATCTACTTCAATGCGAACACGGGTGCCGGGGACTTCACCATCCAGTTCCGCGCGTGGGACCGTTCCTCCGGCACGAACGGAAGCACCGCGAATACGACGGTCAATGGGGGCACCACGTCCTTTTCGATCTCCACGGACAATGCCACTTGCTACGTTTTCGGTGTTCGACAGGTCAACAGCACCAGTTCGCCCGGCACCACGTTCGTCAGCGTCCCCGCCCTTTCGCTGAAACAGGTCGGCGACGTGATGCTGTTGATAGTCGCCACCAGTGCCGCGCAACCCCTCAACACCTCCCACTTCACCACCTTGGTGGACCAGGTACAGAACACCGCCACTTCAAGCCGCCTCTACGTGGGTTGGCGTGTCGTTACCAGTTCCGAACCCATTTATACGGCTACGCTGGGGGGCAGCGCGGCTTATGTGGCCTGCAGCATGGCGCTTCCGGGCATCATATCCAGCGCGCCCGGTCCCGTCCAAGTCTTCGCTTCACAACCTACGCCCGCAGCCTTCTCCCACACGGCACCGGCGATCCTCCCCTCCGTTTTCGCCGCACTGGTGACGAGCTTCCATGAATTCGCGAATTCCATGACCTGGACGCCGCCAGTGGGCATGTTCGAGGACATTGACCGCAGTTCCAATGGTGCCAGCGTCGCAGGCGTGTCCATGGAGGTGAACCATGTCTTCCGCACGGCGAGCGGCACCGCTGGCCCATACACGGCCGTGGCCGGTAGTACGTTCACGGCGGACGCTGGTGCTGCGGCCACTGTGGCCTGGCTGCTCCGCAACAGCGCCCCGATGCTGGACAACAGCCGCAGCCCTGTGCTGAACAACGTGGCCGCGAACGCGCCCCCGCCCGTGGGGTCGGTGGGCACCCTGGTTTCCGCGCTCATAGACCCGGCCAATACGGTGGGCGGGTTGGACAATCTGCATGACCCCAATTCATCGGACTATGGCATCGCCATCACCGCCGCCTATGTCGCGAACGGCAGCTGGTATTATACCTCAACAACGGCGAAACCGGAACCGATGGGGATCCCGAGCAAACACGGTCAGCCGTCTGCTCGCGGCTGACGAGAACACCCGTTTGTATTTCCAACCGTCGCCGAGCTTCAGCACCGCTCTTCCTTCGGCCATCACTTTCCGCGCATGGGACATGACCTTCGGCACGAACGGCGGTACGGCGAACGCCTCGGTGAACGGCGGAAGCACGGCTTTCTCCGCCGCCAAGGATGTGGCCTCCCTGGACTTCATTCCCAACGTGGGCCCGGTGAACGGCGTGCCCGTACCGCAGTCTACGGACGAGGACACGCCCCTCATGCTCTCCAGCATCGATGGCACCATGATCACCATCAGCGATCCCGACGCTGGGCCAAGCAACGTGGAAGTGTCGCTCGCGGTAGTGAACGGATCCGGCATTCTGCTCTTGGGCAGCACCTTCGGGATCACGGTCACCGGCGGTGCCGATGGTAGTCCTTCGATCAGCATCACGGGTCCGGTCGCCTACATCAATGCCGGGCTCGATGGGCTGCTCTACGTCCCGGCGATGGACTACAACGGTCCGACCTCCTTGACCGTGACCACCAATGACCTGGGCAATTCCGGCGGTGGTGGGCCGCAGAGCGATGTGGATGTCGTGACGATCAACGTGGCGGCCGTGAACGATCCACCGGTGAACATCGTGCCCTTCCAGCAAAGCACTCCGATGAACACGCCCCTGGTCTTTTCTGCAGGCAACAGCAACGCGCTCTCCATCGGGGACGTGGACGCGGGAACCAACGACATGGAAGTGATAATGACCGCGACGAACGGAACGCTCACCATTGCGGGCACCACGGGCCTCAGCTTCACGGTGGGCGATGGCACCGAGGATGCGACCATGACATTCACCGGAACCATCAGCAGTGTGAACGCGGCGATCGGCACGCTCACCTTCCTGCCCGATGCGGACTACGGAGGTCCGGCCGGCTTCACCATCACTACCGACGATCAGGGCAGCACCGGATCCGGTGGTGCTTGGGCCTCCATGGGCCTGGTGGACATCGCGGTCACGACTCCCTTTGTCGCGGTAGCACCCCGGTTGGTGCTCGAAGGGCCCTATAGCAGCGGCACCGGCCTTATGGGTGACGCCCTGCGTGTCGCGGGGATGTTGCCGACCGTGGAACCGTACACCGGCCTGGGCTACACGCATGTTGGCGGTGGGGGGGAGACCACCACCGTCCAGATACTCGCGGTAACGGGCAACAATGCCATCGTGGACTGGGTGGTGGTTGAACTGCGCGATGTCGGAGACCCGGCCACGGTGCTGGCCACGCACGCGGCGCGCTGCTCCAGCGCGATGGTGACGTGGTGGCCGAGGACGGCGTTTCCGGGGTGGGGTTCCCCTTTTCCGCAGCCAGCTTTTTCGTGGCCGTGCGGCACCGGAACCACTTGGGGGTGATGTCTGATGCGAGCGTCGCGCTGAATACGATACCCGCACTGGTAGACTTCACTTCCGTAGCCACGGGCACATTCGGCAGCGATGCGCGCAAGACCATCAACGGCACCTTCCCGACAATGGCGCTTTGGGCGGGTGACGTCACCCTCAACAAGGAGGTGAAGTACACCGGCAGCGGAAATGACCGGGACCCGATCCTCACCACCGTGGGGAGTACTACTCCGAACAACACCGTGACCGCCTATTCCACCCGGGATGTGAACATGAACGGCCAGGTGAAATATGCGGGCAGCGGCAACGATCGCGATCCGTCCTGGTGAACGTGGGCGGCACCACGCCGAATGGACTGCGGTGGAGCAGCTACCGTAATGAGGACCTCCCGGGTGAAGCAGCGCGTACCCTCTTGACCCGATGATCGCTGGGGCCGCAGGTGGGCCGGTTCCGGTCCGTGATGTCGACTGTCCGACTTTGTTGCCCCGAACCGATGCTCTCCATCCACCTTCCCATCTTCCCCGTTCTCACCACGGAGCGCATGGTTCTGCGCGAGCGGCGGCGTTCGGATGCGGAACAGGTGTTCTCGCTCCGGTCCGATCCACTGGTGATGCAGCATGTGCCTCGGCCCTTGGCAGCGACCACTGAGGGTCGCCTTGGCCCTGGTCGACCTGATCACTTCCATGGTGGCGGCGAACGATGCCGTGCAATGGGCCATCACGGTGAAAGGCGATGATGTTTTCATCGGCCTCATCGGCTTCTGGCGTATGGAAAAGGAACACCACCTCGCGGAGCTGGGCTACATGCTCGCGCACGAGCATTGGGGCAAGGGCTACATCAGCGAGGCGATCGGTGCCTTGATCCCCTTCGGCTTCAATACGCTCGGCTTACACCGGATAGAGGCCATCACTCGACCGGAGAACGCGGCCTCCATCCGTGCTTTGGAGAAGAACGGCTTCGTACGCGAAGCGCATTTCAAGGAGAACATCTTCTGGAACGGGTCCTTCCACGACTCGCTCCATTTCGGGCGGCTGGCACATTGAGGCGTACCACCGACCATCTTTGCTGTACAACCCAAGACCCCACCTCCGCCAAGGCTACGGCGGGTAAAACATGGCGAAAGCAGAACTCAAGACCAAAGTGAACGAGGCCAGCGTCGACGCCTTCATCGATAAGCAACCCGAAGCCGTTGCAGGTGACTGCCGCGCGATCATGAAGCTGATGAAGAAGGCCACAGGCGAAGAGCCTAAGATGTGGGGTGCCAGCATCGTGGGCTTCGGGCGCTATGCGTATGAGGGTGCGAGCGGCCGTTCAGGCGAGTGGATGGTCACCGGGTTCAGCCCGCGCAAAACGAACCTGACCCTCTACATCATGATGGGCTTCGAGAAGGAAGCCGCCCAGATGAAGAAGCTGGGCAAGCACACGACCGGCAAGAGCTGCCTGTACATCAAGCGCTTGGGCGACGTGGATATGAAGGTGCTGGAAGAGCTGATCGTGAAGGGCGTGAAGGCGATGGCGAAGACGCGCGTGAAGTAGGAGCACCGATCACCGAGCAGAACGAGAGTCGACCATGAGCGAGATCCAAGGTATCGCCCGGCAGAAGATCCACCCCGGCAAGTTGCGCGAGTTCAAGCGACTCGCTGCGGAATGCATGCGCGTTGCCCGTGAGAAGGATACTGGCACCCTGCAATACGACTTCTACTTGAACGCTGACGAGACCGAGTGCATCGTCTATGAGCGATACCGCGACAGTGCAGCCCTTCAGGAGCATTTGCAGAACCTCGGTGACCTCATGGGCCAGGTGATGGCCATCAGCACCACCACCGGCGAGGTACTCGGCGAGCCCAGCCCGGAGTTGGCCCAAGGGCTGGCGAGCTATGGGGTGCCAGTGTACAGGCCGTGGCAGAAGCTGTGAGGCATCTATCGGATCGCCGACGGACCCTGAAGAGGAAGTAGAGCACGGGATTCAGAAAGGCGCCTCGCGCCTGCACCTATGGGGCTTGCACGACCACGTTCCTGCCCAGCGTTTTGAAACGCACGCCGTTCGCTTGCACAACGGTGATGGTCAAGTGGCCTGTCTTGCTGATCTTCAGGTCGCGGGCGGTGCCGCTCTTGCCCTTGTGTGTGCCAGCCATCACCAGGCATGGGGCGCCATCCTTCAGTTGCGGGGTCTTTGCGTTGGGCATGGGCGTTGACCGTGGTGCAAATATGAACAGCACGGATCACTGCTTCGCTGCTACGCGCACGCATCTTTGACAACGACCCCGATCACATGCCTCCCGTCGTTCCCGATCCCAAAGCCATCCGCGCGTTCCGATCGCAGAAGCAGTTCGAGCAATGGCTCGCCAAGAATCACAGCACCGCCACCGAGGTCTGGATCAAGATGCACAAGAAAGGAACGGGTCTCGCCAGCATCAACTGGACCGAGGCGGTGGAGGCCGCACTCTGCTGGGGATGGATCGATGGACTCCGCAAGAGCTTCGACGACAAGTCATTCCTGCAGCGCCTCACCCCGCGCAGGGCAAAGAGCATCTGGTCGCACATCAATACGCGACATGTCGAGCGCCTCACCGCCGAAGAGCGCATGCAACCTTCCGGCCAGGTGCACGTGGATGCGGCGAAGGCGGACGGACGATGGGACCGTGCCTACGCGCCGCAACGCAGTATTGGAGTACCGCCCGACCTTGAGGCTGCGATCAGGAAGAACAAGAAAGCACTGGCCACCTTCGGCACGCTGAACAGGAGCAACATCTTCGCACTGGCGTTCCGCGTGGGCAATGCGCGAAGCGGCCGGAAACGCGCCAGCGACGCATTCGCGAATTCGTGGCGATGCTTGCGCGTGGCGAGACGCTGCTTCCCAACGCCAAACCGAAGAAGGCCTGAACGGGCGATTGCTTGCTCGAATGTGGGCCGGGGCATTGGGTTCTGGGCGAATGGGGCCCAGGCGGCAAAGAGCGCATTCGCGCGCCGGACCGTGGCATTGGACCCCGCTGCAGTTCCGCATATGTCATCAATTGAAAGAGAACCGCGGCCCATGGGAACCGGGTTCAACCGGTGACCCCGATATTCGTTCATGCCCCGCGATTGCCGAAACGCGCCACCATCCGGTGGCAGGGATATGATTACGCCAACGTTGGCGCGTATTACCTGACCATTTGCACGCAGGACCGGTTGCATCTGTTCGGTCGGATCACGGATGGTGTGATGCATCCATCGCCCATCGGTGAATTGGCGCAACGGTGTTGGGATGCGATACCGGAACATATGCCGCATGTGGATGTCGGTGAATTCGTGGTGATGCCGAACCATGTGCATGGGATCGTGGTGATCCGGGAACGGTTAGTGGGTGGTGCGTCGGATGTGCGTGGGGTGGGGTCATGGCGCCCGGCTTGTAGGGGGCGCCCGATACGAACGCGTTGGACGCGCCCGATATGACAACGAACGCGCCCGGCATTGGTGCGGGGGAGGCGCCTGGTAATGCCGACAATGCAACAACCGATGATCCCGGAACCGGAATGCCCGGCGGTGATCCCGACATATCCGACGCACATGCCCAACACACGCGGGCGCGTCATGACGCGCCCCTACGGGATCCGCGGAAACCGCCGGGCATCCCGCGTGGTGCGTTGGGGCAGATCGTGGCGTCGTACAAATCCGCGGTTACGCGTCTGGCGTACCGCAATGGGTTGTTGCCCCACGGCACGCCCGTTTGGCAACGCAATTATTGGGACCGCGTGATCCGCGATGACGGTGAATGCGAACGCATTGCGAAATACATCCGCGAAAACCCGATGAATTGGCAACGCGACCGTTTCGGTGGCGGGGCGGGCTGATGATGATCGCCCCAACGACGTACGGGTCGTTGCCGCATCGACCCGCATCCAACTCGCCAATTGGAAAGGGCCGCATTTCGCGTTAGGGACCAGGGTAAAGCCCGGAGGCCGCCATAAGGCGGACGAGGACTTGCAACGAATGGCCCGACGGCGCTGCACTTGAGCGCCGGAACGCCTCAAGCCTTCAACAAACTCAGGCTGACAGCCTAAATCTGCAACCCCCCATGTTGAACTCCCGCGTAGCCGGTGCCTGGCTCGCCGCTTCGATGCCTAAGGAGATCCAACCTATCAGTTGTCCTTCTCCATGGATCAGGTTGAAGCCTGACGAGGTCCATTGGATCATCGCGGCGCACCCATTCTACGCGCACGATGGACAGACGAAGTCCATCGGCTGGACAAGCGCACAGACCATCGATGAAACCCTCATCGATTACCACAGGTTTATTTGTCTTGGAATGAATGACGCAAACCTCCAAATCCCTGGTAGCCTTCCTCTTAGTGCTCCCAATGCCTTGGAAATGAACTTGTGCAATGGCATAAGTGCTGGCGCTGTCCATTCCTTTACTCAGTTGTAGTTCCACTTGACAGCCTGTGGTTTGTGCGCATGCGATGTTCACGCACGCCGCAAAGTCAAGGTGGTCAAATGCTTCATCATGTCTGTAGTATGCCCATGTTGAACTCACGAGTGGCTGGACTTTGTGATGCCGCTTCTATCCCCAAGCTCACCCAAGTCCTCGTCTCCAACGGATCGATCACCGCATCCAGCCACAACCGGCTTGCCGCGTAATACGGGCTGATGGTCTCCTCGTACTTGCTGCGGATCCTGTCGAGCAGTTCCTTTTCCTTCTCGGCTGTGATCGTCTCGCCCTTGCCTTTCAGCGCGGCCACTTCGATCTGGAGCATCACCTTGCTGGCCTGCTCGCCGCCCATCACGGCCACTTGCGCGCTGGGCCAGCCCACGATGAGGCGCGGGTCGTAGGCCTTGCCGCACATGGCGTAGTTGCCGGCGCCGTAGCTGTTGCCGATGATGATGGTGAACTTGGGCACCACGCTGTTGCTCACGGCGTTCACCAGTTTCGCGCCGTCCTTGATGATGCCGCCGTGCTCGCTGCGGCTGCCCACCATGAAGCCGGTGACGTCCTGCAAAAAGACCAGCGGGATGTTCTTCTGGTTGCAGTTGGCGATGAAGCGCGTGGCCTTGTCGGCGCTGTCGCTGTAGATGACGCCGCCGAACTGCATCTCGCCCTTCTTGCTCTTCACCACCTTGCGCTGGTTGGCCACGATGCCCACGGCCCAGCCGTCGATGCGGGCGTAGGCGGTGATGATGCTCTGGCCGTAGCCTTCCTTGTATTCGGTGTAGTCGCTGTCGTCCACCAGCCGCGCGATCACCTCGCGCATGTCGTAGGGCTTGGCGCGCTCGCTGGGCAGGATGCCGTAGATCTCCTTCGGGTCGGCCTTGGGCTTGGCGGCCTTTTCGCGGCTGAAGCCCGCGTCCTTCGGCTTGCCGAGCTTGTCCATGATGGCGCGGATCTTCTTCAGGCAGTCCGCATCGTCCTTGCACTTGTAGTCGGTAACGCCGCTGATCTCGCTGTGCGTGGTGGCGCCGCCGAGCGTCTCGTTGTCGATGTCCTCACCGATGGCGGCTTTGACCAGGTAGCTGCCGGCCAGGAAGATGCTGCCGGTCTTCTCCACGATCAGGGCCTCGTCGCTCATGATGGGCAGGTAGGCGCCGCCCGCCACGCAGCTGCCCATGATGGCGGCGATCTGCGTGATGCCCATGGAGCTCATCACCGCGTTGTTGCGGAAGATCCTTCCGAAGTGCTCCTTGTCGGGGAAGATCTCGTCCTGCATGGGCAGGTACACGCCCGCGCTGTCCACGAGGTAGATGATGGGCAGGCGGTTCTCGATGGCGATCTCCTGGGCGCGCAGGTTCTTCTTGCCCGTCATGGGGAACCAGGCCCCGGCCTTCACGGTGGCGTCGTTGGCCACCACGATGCACTGGCGCTTGCTCACGTAGCCGATCATCACCACCACACCGGCGCAGGGCGCACCGCCGTGTTCTTTGTACATGCCATCGGCCGCGAAGGCACCGATCTCGATGCGCGGGCTCTTGGGGTCGAGCAGGGCGTCGATGCGCTCGCGGGCGGTCATCTTGCCTTGCTCGTGCTGCTTGGCGATGCGCTTCTCGCCGCCGCCGAGGTGGATCTTCTTCAGGCGGGCGTGCAGCTCACTGACGGAGAGCTTGTTCTTGTCCTCGTTCTTGGATGCTTCGATGTCGATCTTCTCGGCCATGGGCCGAAAGTAGTCCGCAGGGGTTTTTCCGGAGAGCGGCTCGCAGGCCTGCCTACCGCAGGCAGGCTCGCCACGGTTTCTTCCGCAGATGGCGCAGATGGCACAGATGAATGCGGGGGAGGCGTTCGGGTTTATCTGTGACATCTGCGACATCTGCGGATATCCCTTCTGTGGATATACTTGCTCTATGGACGACCGGGACCCGCAGACCCATGCGATCATCGGTGCGGCGATGGAGGTGCATACGGAGCTCGGTGCCGGCTTTTTGGAGAGCGTGTATCAGGAAGCGCTGCCTAGGGAATTCATATTGCGGGGCATCGTATTCGCGGCGGAAGTGGAATTGCCGATCCAGTACAAGGGAGAACGCCTCACCACGTATTTCCGTGCGGATTTCATTTGCTACGGCGAGGTGGTTGTTGAACTGAAAGAGCTGAAGACGCTCACTGGCGTGGAAGAGTCGCAGCTATTGAACTACCTGAAAGCGACTGGTCACGAGCGCGGTCTGCTGCTCAACTTTGGCAGCGCGCGGCTGGAGGTGAAGCGGATGGTGTTCACTCTGCGGTAAGTCCTTTCCGCAGACAGGGGCTCGCTGGCTCGCCGGTTCTTTTCCGCAGATGGCACAGATGTCACAGATAAATACCCGGCCGCGTCGCATTTGAGTTCATCTGTGTCATCTGCGACATCTGTGGACATTCTCTTCTCGTCCTCTGCGGATGATCCGTCACTTCTTCTTCGCCGCACTCACGAACGGCATCGTCGCCGCTTGCTTCATCCACGCCGCCACCTGGCGTTCGTCAAGATCCTTCACGGCTGCCAGCTCCACACCCCGTGTGGCCTTGCCCATCGCAACAGGCGTCACCGGCGGTTCCGGCTTGAGGTCCGTGCCGCGTATGAACATCAGTTTCACATGGCCCACGAAGGCGCCGGACGCGAAGCACCAGCCGCCATCGACACCGTAGTACGCCATGCCCCATTTCACCGAGCGTTGGAGGCCCGGCAATGTCTTCGCCGCCAGGGCATCGATCTTCTCGGCGATGCCGCGCTGCGGTTGTGGCAAACTGGCGATGTAGTCGAATACGGGCTTGTCGCCTTCGGCGGCCTTCGCGGGGCTGGCCTTGCCGTGCATGGCCTTCTTCAGCTTCGTGGTCTTGGCCGGGGCGGCTTTCCTGGCCGCACTAGCCGAGGGGCGTTTCCTACCGTCAGGAGGAGGAGCCGTCTTCGTATTCGCTTTTCTCTGAGCCATGATCTGATCGTGTTCGTAGTCGGCCAGGTCTTGCTTCTGACCTTGCAACGAAAGTAGCGGCGGAGGACCATGCATGTTGTTGCTCGCTACATTGGTCGAATGCATTCTATGCTCCATTCCCTTACGCTGCCATCAGCGTTGTGCCTGATGGTGATCGTCCTCGCCGGTTGCAACGGCTGCAACAAGCAACCGGAAAGCGAACTCGCCTATCTATGGAAGGAGAAGGGCAAATACCCGAAGCGTGAAGGTGTGTTGGACAGCCAGCCGCTACAGAATCGATTGGCGGCTTTGTTGAAGAACCGGTACGCCGCGTTCGTGGAGAACTGGGATGCCGAGGGACCTTTGGATCCGAAGGCGAACACGCTCTTCGCTAGTGGCTGCGTCTCGCATTTCTGCGATGAGTACGGCAGTGCATTCCACGTGGACCGTACGTCGGATGAAGTGATCGCGCTGCTGCGCATCAAGTACAAGGTGGAGTTGTTCCGCGAAAAGGAGGGTGGGATGGAAGAGCTACCTGCGGAGGTGAAGGAGTGGATCGGGACCAACGAACTGGCGATGGGGGATACCGGCCCACAAGCACCGGCACCGGAAAGCACCGGCACGTTCGAATGGAAGGCATGGGCGGATGCTCCGGACGACTGGAAGAGCGGATTGAAGAAGATCAAGATCGGTGGCGGACAGACGGCGTACAAGGAAGCCCAGGAAGCGGCCGACGAGGCGTGCGAGGTGCGGGTCGCGCGCTATGACTTGGATGGCGATGGCAAGCCAGGCACCATCGTCACCTATCAGTGCGATTTCTGGTGTGGACAACTCGGCTGCGCGCTCAAAGCCTACGAGAGCGGCAAGCGCATCGATCTGGTGGATGAGATCGAGGCGGTAAGGCCGGGCGATAGTGGCGTGATCAGCAGCAAGGGCGTGCTGCTGAAGTTGCAATAGGAGGTCAGATCTTCTTCACCCGCACGGCGTTCATCCCCTTCTGGCCGCGCTCCACTTCGAATTGCACCTTGTTGCCTTCGGTCACTTCGTCGATCAACCCGCTCACGTGTACGAAGAACCGCTCTTGCGTGCCGTCCTCCTTGATGAAGCCGAAGCCTTTGGAACTGTCGAAGAAATCCACACGGCCCACGCGTTCGGCGGCCTGCGGCACGTCCACGCGCTTGGGCACGCCGATCTCGATCTCGGAGATGTCGATAGGCTTGCGGACCTTGGTGGGATCGGGCGGCGTGCTGGTCAGTTGACCGTTCTCATCCACATAGGCCATCATGTTCTCCAGCCCGCCGCCGGGGGAGTTGGCCTTGCGCTCTTCCTTCTTGCGTTTCTTTTCTTCCTGCTTCTGCAGGCGCTTCTTCTCCTTCTCGCGTTTCTCGAATGTTGCCATGGATCTTGCCAAACAGGTTTGTCCGCTCAGCGTGATCAAGAGATCCCTTCGAAAGGAAGGCAGGTGGGGATCGCCTGGCGATGAGAAAGATGTTTGTGACTGCGAAGGTAGGCCATGTCGCCATATCGCCTGTTCAACCTTGTTCAGGTGCGACCGGCGACGGGCCGCTCAAGGCAGTTGCGCAGTGCGTGTCGCGGTGGGCAACGAGCCTCCAACGGTGACCAGCACGGGATCGCGGTCGTTGCTGGAACCGACGTAACGCACCACGCCATCCATGTTCACGTCCTCGTGATAGGCTCCCGCAGCAGTGTTCGTTGGCACCGAGCCGCCGATGAGGGTGAGGATGGGGTCGCGGTCGTTCGCGGCACCCACATACCGCACGACCCCGTCGCGGTCCACATCGCCGCACCACAAGGCCATGTAGCCGGCTACCGGGGCTTGCGCTGATGTGCCGTATGTAGGTGTGGTCGGGGCCGTGAAGTCGACCGCGACGGGCGTGCCATTGGGTGCGAGCACCGTGGAGCACAGGACGCCTAGATGCGTGCGGTGCCGCAGGGCGATACGCACCTGGCCCATGGGAAAGCTCATGCTTGGAGCACTTCCGTTGGGCATCATCGCATCGCCGTCCCGTTGCACCAGCAGCGCCCACCGGGCCAACACCGTCGGGGCGGTGGCGTGGCGCACTTCCATCAGTACCCAGTCCACCACAGCGTTGTTCCCTGTGACGGTGAGCAGGGCAGGGGTGACGGTCGCGCCCGCGTTCGCGATCCCGGAGAAACCGAGCGCAGTGTAAGGCTCGGCGCTGGGGATCAGCCCACCGTTGCGCAAGCCATCATCCATCAGGAACGTTCCGGTGTTGAAGGGGCCTTGCAGGAAGAGGCGCGCGTTGAGCTGCGTAACAGCGGTGGCGGTGGAGAACGACCAGGTCTCGCTCCAGGGTCCGGTGCCGCCGATGTTGCTGCCACGCACGCGCCAGTAGTAGGTAAGGCCCGTCGACAGCCCGTTGAGCGTGTGGTTCTGGCCACCTGTGTTCACGATGGTGGCCGATGAGAAGGTGGGAGAGGTGGCAATGTGGATCTCGATTGCCGTGGCGGGGATCCAGCTCCACTGCAAGCCCACCGTTGTGGCCAGGTTCACGCTGTTGTTGGGTGGCGCTTGCAGCAATGGCGCCGGTGGGGCTGGCAATTGCATGGTGTAGAAGTCGCAGTTGCTGCTCCAGGCGCTCCAGACTGCGCCATCGCTGGCCCGCACCCGCCAGTAGTAGTGCGCATCGTAGTAGAGGCCGATCGCAGTGCTGAAGGTCGAGGGCGTAGTCTGGTCCAATGCGGTGAACGTGAAGAGCGGGTCCATGCTCACTTGCACCTGATAGTTTGTGGCGCCTAAGGCGGAAGACCAAGCGAGCTGGATCGGGAGCGCAGGGTCGTATTGGGGACCGGCACCGCAAGGACTTTGCAGGGTCGGCGGGTTGATGGCCCAGGCTGTAAGGCAGCAGATGGCCGAGATCCCGAAGAGAAGCTTCCTGGCGATCGTCATCATGGGCTGGTCAGAAGACGCCTTGGTCCTTGCGCGTTGCCTCCATCCATGCAAATCAACGAACACGCAGAAGGAACTGACAAGGGGCAACGGACAACTCCGGTTGATGACCACAGTTGGGCTAGGCTCCAACTCCTTTCTTCGTCGCATGCCTCCGGTGCTCCTGCTTTCGTTGGTCTTCGGCTATTTCCTGCTGTTGCTGGGCATCGCATGGTACACCAGCCGCGGGGCGGGTGAGCATGCTTTCTACAGCGGCGAGCGCAAGAGCCTGTGGTATGTGGTGGCCTTCGGCATGATAGGCACCTCGCTCAGCGGCGTCACCTTCATCAGCGTGCCGGGCATGGTGCAGATGAAGGGCTGGACCTACCTCCAACTCGTCCTGGGTTTCGCGATCGGCTATTGGATCGTGGCGGGGATACTGCTGCCGCTCTATTACCGCATGAAGCTCACGAGCATCTACGGCTACCTGCGCGGGCGATTCGGCATGACGAGCTATCGCACGGGCGCGGCCTTCTTCATCCTCAGCAGGCTGGCCGGCGCGACCATCCGCATCTACGTCGTGCTGAACGTGATCCAGCTCTTCGTGCTCGATGCCATGGGCGTGCCCTTCGAGCTCACGGCCTTCGTGGTGATGCTCATGATCGTGCTCTACACGCTGAAGGGCGGTGTGAAGACCATCGTGTGGACCGATACCCTGCAGACGCTCTTCATGCTGGGTGCGCTCGTGGGCACCATCATCTTCATCACACGCTCCTTGTCAGCATACGACTGGCCTTCTGCCATGCAGGACTTCGGCATGTCGCGGGTGGTCGACACCGACTGGCGCAGCGACAGCTTCTTCCTCAAGCAGATCCTCGCTGGCATCTTCATCACCATCGCCATGACAGGACTCGACCAGGAGATGATGCAGAAGAACCTCAGCGTGGCCACCGTGGGCGGGGCGCAGAAGAACATGCGAGCCTTCAGCGTGGTGCTCCTGGGCGTGAACATGCTCTTCCTCCTGCTGGGCGCGCTGCTCTACCTCTTCATCTACTCGGGCCGTTTCGGCGAGATCCTTCCCATGCGTCCTGACGACACCTTCCCGACGCTGGCTCTGAATTACTTCCCCCCTTGGCTGGGCCTGCTCTTCATCGTGGGCCTCATCAGCGCGCTCTTCCCCAGTGCCGATGGTGCGCTCACAGCCTTGACGGCCAGCACCTGCATCGACCTGATCGGCATCCGCGATCGCGGTTGGGACGAAGAGCGGCAGAAGCGGGTTCGCCAGCGCGTCCATCTCGGCATAGCGGTGCTGTTCCTCTTGTGCATTCTCTACTTCCACTGGCTGGCCACGCCAACGGTGATCAAGACGCTCTTCGATATCGCAGGCTTCACCTACGGACCGCTCCTGGGGCTCTTCGCCTTCGGCCTGTTGTTCCGGACGAAGCCGGTGGAACGTTGGGTGCCGCTGGTCTGCATTGCCGCACCCGTGCTCACTTATTTCCTGCGGATGTTCTCGAAAGAGATCCTCTTCGGCTACCAGATGGGTTTCGAGGTGCTGTTGGTGGTGGCCGGGATCACCATGATGGGGCTGGGCCTGCTGAGGCGAACCACCGCAAGCCATTAGGTGCAGCCACCCAACCGCAGGCCTCGTTCGTCCGTGTAGGGTATTGGCGCCGGAACTCACCGGCCTGATAACCTTGGACCATGAAGGCCAACTACTTAGTCCTGTCCGTGCTGGCCGCTTCGCTATTCGTGAACGCTTGCAAGAAGGATGAGGAGAACGCCACACCGGCACCAACGCCGGGCACGCCCGCAGCGATCAACCCCATCAGGTCCTACCTGGCTGCCAATCTCAATGCTGCCCGCCAGTCCTTCACCGTGAATGCGACCACCGGTGGCGGCATCACAGGCAACAAGGGATCGCATGTCGATTTCATGCCCGGGGCCTTCCTCACCGCGAGCGGTTCACCTGTTTCCGGAATGGTGCAGGTGAAGTTGATCGAAGTGCTGGACATCGCCGACATGATCCTTCTGAACAAGCAGACGGTGGGGATATATGGTGGCCAATTGCGCTTGCTACGGAGCGGCGGCGAGGTGAAGATCGAGGCCACGCAAGGGGGGAACGAGGTCTTCATCATTCCGAACGGTGCGGTCGTGAGCATTCCCGGTGGGGGCTCCATCGACCCGGAAATGGATGTGTTCTATGGCACAGAGGATAGCGATGGCGATGTCGTGTGGAACCTCAGTACCGACACGATCGCGATCCAGGATAGCGTAGCGTGGGATACCACGGGCACGAGCACCAGTTGGTTCTACTACGCACTCTATCCGAATTCGCTCAATTGGATCAATTGCGATTACTTCCCGTCGGGTAGCCTGGCCACGGTCCTGGCGGATGCGCCAGATGGCTTCGACGGCACTAACACCATGGTTTGGCTTGCTCTGCCATCCATGAACGGATTGGGTGGCGCATGGTACAACGGCAGCCTGCTTTTCGAGACCTACGCTTCGCCCATAGGCTATCAAGGGGTGATCGTGGGCTTGCACGTGGATGCGGACGGCAACTACTTCAGCAGCTTCACGAACGTCACCGTAGCGCCCGGACTCACGGTGCCGATCACGTTCACCCCCACTACACTGCCCGAGTTCGTATCGGCTGTGGATGCTTTGTGAGGACACCATTTTTCGGTAGAAGCCCCATCTCCGGTGGGGCGTTCGGCACGTTGGGCCTGTAGGTCCAGCTTCTTGTCGTTGTGTTTCATTCCCAGACGGACGATGCGTATCATTGTAAACGAAGTCCGAAGCACAGATCCCATCCCGCAATGCCAACCTTGACCGCTCCGAGCGCCGCTATCGACAGCCTGCCGATCAGCGCTGCCAACGCCACCTTCATCAAACGCGCGAACAAGCTGCTCATCAACGGCGAGTGGGTCGCTTCCGCCAGCGGGAAGACCTTCCCCACGTACAACCCCGCTACCGGTGATGTGATCACGCGCTGCGCCGAGGGCGACAAGGAGGACATCAACCGCGCGGTGGCTGCTGCGCGTGCCGCCTTCGAGAAAGGGCCGTGGAAGACCATGACCGCCAGCGAACGCGGCCGCATCGTCTGGAAGATCGGCGACCTGATGATGCAGCATGCCGATGACCTCGCTGAATTGGAGGCGCTGGACAATGGCAAGACGCGCGGCGTAGCCCGCCACGTGGACCTGCCCTTGAGCTGGGATGCCTTCCACTACATGGCTGGCTGGGCCACCAAGATCTGCGGGCAGACCTTCCCGATCTCCGTGCCCTACATGCCCGGCTCGAAGTTCCACGCCATGAGCCTGCGCGAGCCGGTGGGCGTGGTCGGCCAGATCATCCCGTGGAACTTCCCGCTGCTCATGGCCGCGTGGAAGTTCGGCCCAGCGCTGGCCGCAGGTTGCACCGTGGTGCTGAAGCCAGCCGAGCAAACGCCGCTCACCGCGCTTCGCCTCGGCGAACTGATGATCGAAGCGGGTGTCCCTGCGGGCGTGGTGAACATCGTCACGGGCTACGGCGAGACCGCCGGTGCTTCGCTTGCCGCGCACGATGATGTGGACAAGGTGGCCTTCACCGGCAGCACCGAGGTGGGCAAATTGATCGTTAACGCGGCATCGGGCAACCTCAAGAAGGTAAGCCTGGAGCTCGGCGGCAAGAGCCCGAACGTGATCTTCAAGGATTCACCGAACCTGGAGAATGCGATCAATGGCGCGGCTGGCGCGGTGTTCTTCAACCACGGCCAATGCTGCGTGGCAGGCACGCGCCTCTTCGCGGAGAAGAGCATCTTCGATCAGGTGGTCGATGGCATCGCCGAGCGTGCCAAGAAGATCAAGCTCGGCTTCGGGCTCGACCAGGACACGCAGATGGGACCGCTCGTCTCCGAGGAACAGCTCGCGCGCGTCACGGGCTATCTCGATGCGGGCCGTCGCGATGGCGCCGAATTCGTCACCGGGGGCGTTCGCCACGGCGACAGAGGCTACTTCGTGGAACCCACGATCATGACCAACACCAAGCCGCACATGAGCGTGGTGCAGGAGGAGATCTTCGGTCCAGTGCTCGTGGCCGAACCCTTCGCCGATGAGGACGACCTGATCGCCCGCGCCAACGACAGCACATACGGCCTGGCCGCAGCGGTGTGGACAAATGATGTGAGCCGCGCGCACCGCATCGCTAAGGCCTACCGTGCAGGCACCGTGTGGGTGAACTGCTACAACGTCTTCGACAGCGCATTGCCATTCGGCGGATACAAGCAGAGCGGTTGGGGGCGCGAGATGAGCGGTGAGGCGCTGGAGCTGTACACTGAATCGAAAGCAGTGATCGTCGCGCTGTGAGCCACTGCTGACCACGCTTACCGGTGGCCAGTCATGACCTGTGCGAACTGCCATAACGAGAACCTGCCGGGCGCCAGGTTCTGTGCCCACTGCGGAACGGCATCAACGCCGCATTGTCCGCAATGCGATGTGCTCGTGCTGGCCAATGCGCGCTTCTGCCACGAATGCGGCACGCCGCTGACGGCTGCTCCTGCGGCGCGCGCACCCGAGCCGGCACCGGCCCCGCCAGGTTCCGAGAGCGGGCATGCCGAGCAACGCCAGCTCTCGGTGATCTTCAGCGATCTGGTCTCCTTCACGCAGCTTTCGCAAATGCTCGATCCGGAGGACCTCAACACCGTGGTGCATGAGTACTACGCCGTGTGCCGCTCCGTGTGCGAGCGCTACGAAGGGCAGGTGGCCAACTACCTCGGCGATGGCGTGCTCATGCACTTCGGTTATCCGAAGGCGCACGAGGACGATGCGCATCGCGCCGTGCGGACGGGACTGGCCGTGATCGAAGGCGTTTCTGCGTTGAACGAACGCCTCGAACGCGAGATGAAAGTGACGCTCAGCATCCGCGTGGGCATCCATACAGGTCCGATGATCGTGGGCGATGACCGCGCGGGCAACTGGCAGCAGATGGCCCTGGGAGAGACGCTGAACATCGCAGCGCGCGTGCAGGGCGTGGCACAGGTGAACACCGTGGCCGTGAGCGCCGTGACGCAGCGGATGATCGAAGGCTTCTTCACCTGCAAGAGCCTGGGCACGCATACGCTGAAAGGAGTTGCGCAGCCGATGGAGCTCTTCTCGGTGACGCACGAGAGCACGGCACGGGGCAGGTTGGAAGCAGCGGGCCGCGCCACCCTTACTCCTCTCACCGGTCGTGAGGACCAGGTGGAACTCTTGCTGAGCGAATGGCAGAAGGCATGCACCGGTGCTGGTCGCGCGGTGTTGATCTCCGCAGAGGGTGGTCTCGGCAAGTCCCGGCTGGTGCACATGCTGAAGGAGCATGTGGCCAGCATGCCGAATGCATGGCTCACACCCTGCCAATGCTCGCCTTATCACCAAAGCACGGCGATGTACCCTTACATCGACCTGATCGAGCGCGTGGTGCTGAAGTTCGAGCGGCACGAACCGCCGCGGGAACGATTGAAGAAGCTGGAGGGCATGCTGGTGCAGTACGGCTTCGACCCGCACGAGGCGATGCCCTACTTCGGTCCCTTCCATTCGCTTTCGGCGGATGCGGGCTACGTGCCCAGTGCGATGGATCCCGCGCAACAGCGCCGCAAGTACATGGACGCCATGCTGCGCATCCTCGATGATCGCTCGCGCAAGCAGCCGCTGCTCTTCATCGTGGAGGACCTGCATTGGGTGGACCCGACGACCCTGGAGACCTTGAAGGAATTGGTGCGCATCGTGAAGCGGCACAAGATGCTGCTGCTGTTCACCGCGCGGCCGGAGTTCCATTCACCGTGGGCGGGCGATGCCGATATGCTCACGGTGCAATTGCCCAAGCTCGATCCGCAACAGACAAGAACGCTTTGCCAGCGTGTGGCGAAGAGCAAGCAGTTGCCGGAGGAAGTCGTGGAGAAGATCATCGAGCGCGCCGATGGCGTGCCGCTCTTCATCGAGGAGCTCACCAAGATGATCATCGGGTCCGGCATCCTAGCGGAAGCCGGTGACAGCTATGCCCTCACCGGTCCGCTGGACGAGATAGCGATACCGAACACCCTGCAGGATTCGCTCATGGCACGGCTGGACAAGCTCGCTGCCGTGAAAGAGATCGCGCAGGTGGCGGCGGTGATCGGCCGCGCATTCAGCTACGAGCTGATCCACTACGTGTATCCGTTGGAGGACGCCATCCTGAAGCACAGCCTCAATCAACTGGTGGAAGCGGAGATCATCGACCAGAGCGGACACGCGCCCAACTCGCACTACACCTTCAAGCACGCATTGGTGCAGGAAGCCGCATACCGCTCCTTGATCAAGAGCCGCCGCCAGCACCATCACCGGCTTATCGCGCACGCATTGGAAGAGCACTTCCCGGAACTGGTGGAAGTGGAACCGGAAATGCTCGCATACCATTACGCCAAGGCGAACCTCGGCTGGCAGGCCATTCCCTATTTGCAGAAGGCTGGCGAGAAGGCCGTGGCGCGATCGGCGCATACGGAAGCCATCGTCCACTTCGAACGCGGCCTGGAACAGGTGAAGGTGTTGAGCGATACCACGCAACGCTGGCAGCTCGAGATCCGGTTGCTCATCGGACTGGGGGCATCGTACACCGCTACGCGCGGCTACGGCGCCAAGGAGGTGGAGCAGACCTATTCGCATGCGCGCGACCTCTGCGAGCAGTTCGGCACGCCGGGCCAGTTGTTCCAAGCCAGCTATGGCCTGTGGCGCCTGCACATGCTGCGCGCCGAGTACCACATCGCCACCAAGCAGGGCGAACAGCTCCTCGACCTCGCCTCGCGGCAGGAAAGCGAGGCCTTCCTCATCGCAGCGCATCGCGCTTTGGGCGCCACCCTCTTCTATCGCGGGAGTTCCAGCGCGCACGCGATCATGTGGAAAGCGTGATCTCCATGACAGGCGAAGAGGGCGAGAGCGCCACCCTTATCCGCGACATCTACGATGTGGTGGACCCGCGCGTGACCTGTCGCAGCTATCGTTCGTGGATCCTCTGGATGCAGGGCTTCCCGGATCAGGCGAAGCAGGAGAGCCTGCGCGCCATCGCGTTGGCCGAGAAGCTCGATCATCCGTTCTCCATCGCCCTCGCGCTGAGCTTCGCCACTTGGCTGGAGCAGTTCCTGGGCAACATGACGCGTGTGTCCGAACTGGCCCAGCGCGCGATCGTTCACTGCGAAGCGCACGGCTTCCCCTTCTGGATCGGCTGGAACCAGGTGCTCCTCGGATGGAGCGATGCCGCCCAGGGTGCCGATGCAGCGGAGGAGATCGAGAAGATCAATGAGGGCCTGCGCTATTGGAAGGAGAAGGGGAGCGAACTCGGCCGCGGCTACTTCTTCAGCCTTCTCGCCGATGTGTACCTGCGCGCCGGACAGCCCATGCGCGCCATGGAAGTGCTCACGCGCGCGCGCACCTTCATGCACGAGCGCGATGAGCGGTACTGGGAGGCGGAACGCCAACGCATGAGCGGAGAGGCCGAACTGGCCATGGGCACCGAGACCGACCAGGCGGTGATCCGCTTCAAGGATGCGCTATCCATCGCGAAACGGCAGGGTGCGAAGTCGCTGGAGCTGCGCGCGGCGATGAGCCTGGCGCGTGTGGAGAGGGATTCGGGTGCGAGCAACGGCGCCTATGCGGACCTCCGGAACGTGCTGACCTCCATGAACGAAGGGCATGGCACACCCGATCTTCGGGAAGCGACCGCTCTGCTCGCGAAGCAGGACTGACCGGCATTCACCGGATCACATCAGCCGCCGATCAGAACAGGACCAGTCGCATGGCGGCAGAGCCATCAACGCGCGCTCGAATACACCGCCCTCTCGAATTCATAGAACAGCGGCAACGCCTTCACGTCGCAATACGGCAGGATCTGCGTGATGAACACACCGCAGAGGTTGCTATGAGGGTCGATCCAGAAGTAGCAATTCGATAAGCCGCCCCACATCAAGGTCCCGGCTTTCCGCCCGGTTGCTTCATCCTGCAGGTTGATCTGGAATGTCAGCCCGAAGGTCTTCGGCGACCCTGGGAAGAACTCTGAAGGGTTGGTCAGTGGCGGTATGGCGCTCGGCATCGGTTTCACGCGATTCCCATTGGCGTGGTCCATCGCCATCATGCGCACGGTCTCGGGCTGAAGGACACGGATGCCATTGAATTCGCCCCCGTTCAGGATCATGCGCAGGAGCTTCATGTAGTCCGCTGCGGTGGAATGGAGGCCATGTCCGCCGGAGACGTATTCGGGATCTTGCGGTATCTCGAACGGCGTAGCCACGAGCTTTCCGTCCTCACCGCGTTGGTGAACGCTTGCAAGCCGTTCACGCATCGTCGGCGATATGCGGAAGTCCGTACTGTCCATGCCGAGCGGCTCGAAAACGCGCTGCTGCATGTAGGCACCGAGATCCATGCCGCTGACGGCCTCGATCATCTTGCCCACCCAGTCGATGCCAAGGCCGTATTCCCAGCCCTCACCGGGATCGAACAGGAGCGGAGTGCGCAATCCTGCGTTCTTCCCTTCGATGATGCCCGGCAGGCCCCACGCGGCTTGCACCTTCTGTATGTCGGTGTTCCAGATCTCGTAGCTGAAGCCGGCGGTGTGCGTGAGGAGGTGACGCAGCGTCACATCTCGTTTGGGCGCGCGCGTGATGGGCTGGCCATGAGCAGCGAAGCCGGTAAGCACCTGTGCTTCGCCGATCGCCGGTACAATGCGGCTGGCTGGTGCATCCAAGTCGAATTTCCCTTGCTCGATGAGCTGCGCCGCGCACACGCCCGTCACGGCCTTCGACATGGAGGCGATCCAGCACACCGTATCGGTGGTCATGGGCGGCCCGTTCAGCGTACGTGCACCGAAGGCACCTTCATAGATGATCCCTTCCGGGCCCGCAGCCATCGCCGCAACACCGGGAACATCGCCGTCGGATACCGACTTGCCGAGCAGTGTGTCGGCTGTCGTCTGCAGTTCTTTCATTGAAGCGGGATGTGATGGTGGGTCAAACTTCCTCCGGCCACTCGAAGCTCGGCCCCAGCATCATGCCGGCGATGCCGCTGGGCACGTTCATCAGGGCCTGCGCCTGGTACTTCAGCTTCATCATCCAGGGGATGGCGCGGTGGATGCCCTGCTTATCACCGCGGAACCCCGCTTGCAATTCGCGCAGCAGCATCGCCCAGCTGTGGTTGCACTCATCCATGAGCTTGCCGCGCGGGTCGTCCGCAGTGAACCAGCCGCGCTTCGGGTTGCTGATCATGTTCTTCACGCTGCTCCAATCCACGGGCAGCAGCGCGCCGGTCGGACCGCTCTCTGGCGTATCGCCTTCGTTGAACCGGCGGCCCAGGTTGATCTCCATGAAACGGTAGTAGTGGGCGAGCTCGTAGCCCACGCCATCCACCACATGGCCGCTTTCGAAAATGGTATCATCGTTCCCCTCGCCTTGGTGGGTGATCTCCTTCAAGGCTTCGATCGCCGAGTAGGAGTCATGCACGCGGATCACATTGCCGTGGCCATTGTAGTAATCACTTGGCGACACCTGTCGGCCGGGGTTGTGGTCGAAACGGATCTCGCCTTTCTTGGACAGGCGCACGATGGCCTCCATGATCGCCGCATAGAACTGGCCGATCGTGGCATATCCATCAGCCTTGGCGGGCGTATGCTTCGGCGTGGGCTGTTCGATCCGCATGAAGGTCTGGATGGCGCCGAGGCTGAGCGGCTCAACGCTCACCAGGAACGAACCGTCGCTGTCGGGCAATGCGGTGGGATACTCCGGTGCCACGCCCTTCTTCGCTAGCACGGGGTTGCCGCCGATGGCGTTGAGCACGTTGGCGGCGAGCACCATGTGCAGCATCTCCTCCATCATCACACTGCGGATCAGGCCCGAGACGTCGAGGTTGGTGCCGTCCACGATGGAAGCCATCGCGGTGAGGTAGGGCGGCAAGGTGGAGAGCTCCAGTTCCAAGGCGATCTGCAGGTGATCGCGCAGCGAATCCGCGTCGGGGATCTGGCGCGGCTTCCGCAGCGGGACGAGCGGCATGGTCTGCGCAGCACCGTCCTGCGGCTCTATCGCGCGAACCAGTTCCGCGAATTTGTGGGTGAGGCTCATCGCGGCTTGGGTGTTTGCTTGTCCAGGTCCTTGTTGATGGCTTCAGCAGCACGGAATGCGAGCGCGCTCATGGTGAGCGACGGGTTGCTGGTGCCCCAGGTGGGCATGGCGCCGCAGCCCACGAGGAAGAGGTTCTGGTGGTCCCACGAGCGCAGCCAGCTATCGGTCACCGAATCGACACGGGTCTTGCCCATGCGGTGCGTGCCCACGATGTGGCCGCAGCCACGGTAGGTGTAAGGGTTGCCCTTGTACTCGGTGTACACCACATCGCTGGGCTGATAGCGGGTGAAGTCGGTGATGCCGGCTTTCTTGAAGATGGCCGCGCTCAGGCGCATCGCCTGTTCCATGGAGCGCATGGTGTAGTCCTGAACGCGGTAATGGATTTGGGGACGAGGCAGGCCCAATGGATCGAGGAACTTCTGATCGATGGTGACTCGGTTTCCGGGGTCGGGCAGTTGTTCGAACTCCCATTGGAGCGCGATCTGGCGCGATACGTCGTGCGCTACGCTCTGGCGCAGCTTCCGCCCGAACGAACCGCCGCCGACGGCACCTCCCACATAGGCTTCGGGCGAGAAGGAGCTCCATATCCAACCCCAATTGTCGATGGGCAGCACGAAGGCGCACATGTCCTTGCGGAAAGCCCCATCGCGGAAAGCGGTGATGGCGCTGGTCTGCGCTGGGCCGCGGAAGGGGTACACCGGCTCGGGCATCAGGCCCCAGGTGAGCATGGTGGGGTGGTCCATGAGGTTGCGGCCCACCTGATCGCTGCTGTTGCCGATGCCGCTCATGAGCAGCAGCTTGGCGGTCTCGATGCTATGCGCCGAGATCACGAACACGTTCGCCTTGACGCGGAAGGTCTGTGGCGGCGGGTAGCTCACCTGCTCGTAGGTGATGTACTCGATCTCCGTGACGCGACCGGAAACCGGATCGGTGATCACCTTGCTCACCACGCTCTGGCAGCGCACCGTAACGGGCTTGCCGTGCTTCGCACCGGCGGCGATCGCGCGATTCAGCGATCGCAACCCGCTGTATTTCGCTTGCGAGGGACAGATCGCCGGGCAGCAGCTGTTGCCCTGGCAGCGTTCGCCGCGCAGCGGATCGCCTTGCGTGCCGATTGGGGTGAAGCCGCGCTTGCCTGTAACCGGGTCTTTGTAGTCGGGGTTGGGGTCGCTATTGCGCGCCTGCGGTGTGGGCACCACGCGCACTTCGTAGTCATCGCCGCCAAGTTCCAGCTTCAGGCCATCCACGCGGTCCTTCAGCCTCAGGTCCACGTAGCTCTGCGGCATCTTCTTCATCGGGTACTGGTAATCGCCCCAGTACTTCTTCTTGTCCTTCACCGGAATGAGGTACTCTTCCACGCAGCCCGAAACGCCAAGCTCCTGCTCGGCGAGTTCGTAGTACGGCTTCATGTCGTCGTAGCTGATGGGCCAATCGACGCCCACACCGTACTGGGTCTGCATGCGGAAGTCGTTGGGCAGCATGCGCAGCGCGATGCCGGTCCAGTGCAGGGTGGTGCCGCCTTTCGATCGGTTGTTGTCGCTGCCGAATGGCAGGGGGCCATGCTGCACGGCATAGCCGGAGCTATCGGGCACGCCGGGTGTGATGTTGTGGAATTGCAGCACATCGAGCTGCGGTGCCATCTGCGTGGCCGGGAAGGCCGAATTGGGGACCTTGGCCACGGCACGGTGGAAGGTGTCCACGTTGCTGGCCCAGCCTTCTTCATCATCGCGCGTGCTGCGTCCGGCTTCGAGCACCAGCACCTTGCGCCCGGCCTTCGCCAGTTGATGCGCTACGATGGACCCGGATGCTCCGGCGCCCACGATCACCACATCGTACTCTTCCTTCAGGACGATCGGATCGCTCATGGCTTGGGTGCGTTGGTGTTGATGGGCGTGAGCGGCGGACGGTTCCATGCGCCGTGGCCGGTGGGCACGCCACCGCGCGGTGTTCCGCCGAAGGCTTTCCATTGCAGGCCGCTCTTGTACACCGTGGGCGATATCACGAAGGTGCCATCGCTGCCGCTGGCGCCGTAGGCATCGCACCACGCGCTGGGCAGGGCCGCCCACACGCCGGTGTACCATGCCCCTATGAAGTTCTTCGCCACGGGTCCATAGCGCGGATCGGCGATCACGCGCTTGGCGAATGCCGCTTCCAGCGCATCGATGTCCTTGCTCTTCTCGAAGAGCTCGCCGCAATCGGTGAGAAGGTCGCCGAGGATGGGCGCGCCCACGATGGTGGTGGCGGTGGCCCAGATCGCATCCGCAGAGCCCGTGCCTTGCAACTCGATGGCGCTGAAGCCCGTGAGCACGGAAGAGATCGCGAGGAATTGACCGGAGGTGTCGATGGGGTAGTCCATGGGAAAAGTTGAGAGGTGAATGGTGAGCAGTGAATGGCGAAGAGCTATCCGCCATTCACCATTCGCCGCTGACCGACTTACTTCTTCTTCGTGCCCAGGTCCACATAGAACGCGCGGTTCTCAGCGGCGGCGGGCGGCGATACGAACACGCGCACGGCGCACACCTTCGCGCTCTTACCGAGCACATTGCGCATGTCGATGGCCATCGGGTGCTGTGTCGGCCCGACTTTCAGCGTGAAGTTCTTCTGCTGAGCGGGTGCGATGCCGAGGTACATGTCATAGACGCCGAACATGTTCCAGCGCGAGCCGATCAGGTCCATGTCTTTTCCACCTGGCGGGCGATCCGGGCCACCGGGCAGCATGCTGTACAAGGTGAGCGGCGATCCATTGGCCACCTGCCGTTTCATGGTGGTGAGGTCGGCGGTGAGGGTGTAGATCGCGCGCGTCTTGTCGCCTTCGTAGGTGGGATCGTACACGGTGTAGCTCCAGGTCTCGATCGTGGGTGCATCGGGTGTTGGCACCATGTAATCGAAGGAGGTGAGGAACTTGCGTTCGCCGAAGCACTTCACACCGGCTTGCACCGCCACCGCGTTGTCCGCGGGCACATGCAGGCGCATCTCGCCAATGAGCTTCGTAGCGTCCTGGCCATAGAGGTAGTCCTGCAACGATAACACGGGTACGGCCGCTTCATCCTTCGCCGGATAGCAATGCACGTTGAACTCGATCTCGTTGGTGCCGCTGATCACCATGCCCAGCAGGGCCGCGTAGTTCTGGAAGTTGAGGCTCACGAGGGCTTTGCCTTTCGCCTCCGGATCGGTGAAGCGCGCGGGCTTCAAGCGCGTGTCCTTCAGCAGCGGCAGCACCAGCTTCTCATCCACCCAGTAGTAGGTCCAGATGAGCGAGAGCGAAGAGTAGAAGAACGGCATCTTGAAAACCGGATCGACAGGAGGGAAAATGGGCGGCTTGGCCATGGTAAGGAGGTTGGGTTGGTAGGGATGGTGACAAGAATACCGGTTTGGTCGCATCAATCCTAGGCGGCCCCATGGCTCGATCCGATCTAGATTCGTTCTGAAACCCGAACTCGAATGATCACCATCATCGGACAATGGAACATGAAGCCCGGCAAAGAGGCGGAAGCCTTGAAGGCGCTGAAAAAGCTCGCTGCCGTTGTGAAGAAGAACGAGCCGGGCACATTGTTCTACCTCGTGCATGTCCCGGACATGAAAGGCTTCAATCAGCCGACGCCCTCGCCGACGGTAGTGAGCTTCTATGAGGTGTACAAGGATGCAGCTGCGCTAACGGCCCACGTCACCGGCGCCTTCAGCGCCTTCAAGGCCAAGCACAAGGACCTCTTCCTCACCATGCGCGTCTATTTGCCGGACGGCACTTTCGTGGAAGACCTGTATGTGACGGGGAATTCCGTGAAGCGGCTGGCGGGATTCGTTCGGCCCGCTTCAGCGAAATAGAAAGGATCAAGAATCCTGGCGCTGCCAGTTGCGCTCGATCACTTCCAGCAGTTCGTTGTGGATGGAACTGTTGGTGGCCACGATCTCCTCATCGAAGACCGGATCCTTGCTGGGGCGGAAACCGCTCACTTGTCCACCGGCCTCGCGAACCAGCAGCACGCCTGCGGCCACATCCCAGCTATTCAGGCCGTATTCGTAGAAAGCCTCGAAGCGACCACAGGCCACATAAGCGAGGTCGGCGGCAGCGCTTCCGAGCCGACGGATGCCGCGAGAGCGATGCATGAGCTCGCGCAACAGGTCCATGTACTCGGCTTCGTACCCGAAATCGTCATAGGGGAAGCCGGTGGCCAGCAGGCTGTCCTGCAGTTGCGTGCGATCGCTCACGCGGATGGGTAGCCCGTTGAGGTAAGCGCCGCCGCCGCGCCATGCCGTGAAGCGCTCGTCGCGCGTGACCTCATGAACCACGCCCAGGAGCGGCTCGGTGCCATCGACGAGCGCGATGCTGATGCAATAGCAGGGCACGCCATGCACGAAGTTGGTGGTGCCATCGAGCGGATCGATCACCCAGTTGAACCGTTCGCGCTGTTCGCCGCTGCCTTCTTCGGCGATGAAGCCTGCATCGGGCACGAGCAGTTCGAGCCCCTCCACTAAACGGTCCTCCGCCACATGGTCCACGTGCGTCACCAGGTTGTTGAGGCTCTTGCTGCTCACGCGCGATTCGGTGAGGCGGCCCGCTTCGCTGCGGATGAAGGCTGCCACATCAACACTGATGGCGGCGACCTGGTCGGTGAGCTTCTTGAGGTCCATGGTGGAATTGTCCGTTTTCAATCCTGCGTTTCCGAGTTCCCGGTGGACTGGATCGAAGCCGATCGTCGCAGCCGGATGAGGCCCGCGAGGCCCACGACCATGAGCACCGTCGCAATGATCTCCGCCTGTGTCCAGTGGCCGAGCACTTCCACGTTCACGCGGATCTTCTCGATGAAGAAGCGCTCGAACCCGTTGAGGAAGAGGAAGAGGAAGAAGATGCTGCCCGCGGGCTTCAGTTGCGTGCGAAGCTTCCACAGCACGCCGAAGAGGATGAGGCACGCGAGCGTCTCGTACAGGGGCGTGGGGAATACCGGCTCCGGTAGCACGGTGCAGTATCCGTCCCAGCAGGGCCTGCCGTCCAACAGGCGCACACCAACACCGTTGACGTTGTTGGGGTAGTCGTAGCTCCACAGCCATGATGGGATCCACGCTGGTGCCGCAGTGTTGTTCACCACGCCCCAATCGCCGTCGCCGCTCACCTGGCAGCCGATGCGGCCCACCGCATAAGCCAGCATGACACCGGGTGCAGCGGCATCGGCACCATGCCAGGGAGCAATCCCGTTCTTGACGAAGTACCGCACGACCATGGTACCCGCGAGAATGAGCCCGCCGTACATCGTGAGGCCGCTCATAAGGCCATCACCGCTGGGCGCCTGCACGAAGTGGACGAACTCCCGAGGGTGTTCGATCCAGTGGAAGAGCTTGGCGCCAATGAGGCCCCATAGCGCGGCAGTGAGCGTGATGTTGGTGGCATGATCGCTGGGCTTCACGACCACTTCCTGCGTCTTCGGCTCGGGCAATCTGGCTTTCTGCTTCGTGCGCCAGCGCAGCCAAACGAAAAGCGCGGCCACGAAGAGGCCACCGATCCATGACCCCTGCATGCTCAAGAGAAAAGCCTTGGTGTCGGCGAGCGCTTCGTTTCTGTTGGTGAAGATGAAAATTCCCTTCCAGCCGATGATGAAACCCAGGATTCCCTGCCACACGAGTTCAATCGGCGAAGCGGGCAGGCCGATGGTCTCGGTGCGCATGGTGTTCCTCAACAGGCCCAGCCCCTCCATGCGGTGGAGTTCCTTGCCAAGCGTCCAACTGGCGAAGAAGAAGGCCACCGCCACGAAGAATCCGAAGCTGTTAAGGAAGGTGAGATAGGGCAGGTCGATGCCAGTAAGGTCGAGGAGGGCGTGGTAGAGTGTGGGGTACATGGGGATCAGTTGGCGCTTGCCAGTTGCCTGCCGGCAGTCGTCCTTGCTGACGTTCCTTCCACGGCCCCTGCGATGTGCCCATCGCCGTTGATGCGAACCAAGCGAACGGGCACCACGCGGTTGACAAGAGCCGCATCGTAGGCCATCGTCACGCGCAGGTAGTTGTCCGTGTAGCCGCACATGCGGCCTTCGACGTCTTCCGACTCGAAGATGACATTGCGCATGGAGCCCAGATGGCGTTCGTGGAATGCGCGTTGCAACTTGCTGCTGAGGATGCGCAATTGCTTGGTGCGTTCGCGTCGCGCCTCCATGGGCACGCTGTCCTCCATGCGCACGGCGGTGGTGTTGGCGCGCTCGCTGTAGGTGAACACGTGCAGGTAGTCCACCGGGATGCTGCGCAGGAACTCGTGCGTGCGCAGGAATTCAGCATCGTTTTCGCCGGGAGTGCCGGTGATCACGTCCACGCCGATGCACGCGTGCGGCATGCGATGCTTGATCCGCTGGACACGCTCGGCATAAAGCGCGGTGTCGTAGCGGCGGCGCATGCGTTGCAGGATGGCATCGCTGCCGCTTTGCAAAGGCATGTGGAAGTGGGGGGCGAAGCGATGGCTCTCAGCCACGAAGTCGATGACCTCGTTCGAGCAGAGGTTGGGCTCGATGCTGCTGATGCGAAAGCGCTCGATGCCCTCCACGTGGTCCAACGCCTGTATCAAACCGAGGAAGTCTTCGCCGTGCTCGCGCCCGAAGTCGCCGGTGTTCACGCCGGTGAGGACGATCTCCTTCACGCTGCTCTCCGCAATGCCACGGGCTATGGCGACGGTTTCCGCTATTGTGCCGCTGCGGCTGCGACCTCGTGCCAGCGGAATGGTGCAGAACGAGCAGAAGTAGTCGCAGCCGTCCTGCACTTTCAGGAAAGTGCGGGTGCGGTCGTTGGAGTTGTAGGAGGGAACGAAGTGCTTGAGGTCCTTGATGGGGGAGAAGATCGCTTCGCCTTGCCTGCCTGTCGGCACGCCAGGCGCGCGATGACCGGCTTCGTCTGACGACAACCGCCGGTCGATGTGCGCGGCGAGATCGAACTTCTCGTTGGCGCCGAGCACGAGGTTGACGCCGGGGATGGCGGCGATCTCCTGGGGCTTCAGTTGCGCGTAACAGCCCACGACGGCGATGAAGCCCTCAGGATTTATCCGCTGGAAACGACGTACCCACTGGCGGCATTCCTTGTCTGCGTTCTCTGTTACGCTACAGGTGTTCAGCACGAACACGTCCGGGCGCTCTTCCGCCTTCACCCGCGCATAACCGCCCTCCTCCAGCGAACGGGCCAGCGTGCTGGTTTCGCTGAAGTTGAGCTTGCAGCCCAGGGTGTGGAAGGCGACGGTGCGTGCGAGGCGCATAAGGGCGGCGAAGGTACCGAGCCGGGATCGTGCATAAGCTCCGGAAGAACTTCCGCGCCCATGCGGCCTCGTTCACAAGGAAACCCGACCTTCAGGCATCCAAATCCGAAGGGGTCGTCTGCCATGTGGCAGGGGGCCCGCCCCGCCACCTCCGAACCAAGACTCTATGACGCGAATCCTACGTGCGCTTTCCCTGCTTCCTTCCGTTCTGTTCTCCGCACCAGCGCTGCATGCGAACATCACCTTCACCATCACGCACGAGCATTGCTCCGATGGGCTGGGCAACGTGCAGGCGTTCGTGACCGGCGGCGTGCCTCCCTATTCGTACTCGTGGAGCACCGGTGCAACAACGAACTACCTCAACAACCTGGTGGCAGGCAGCTACATGCTCACCGTAACGGACAATGTTGGGGCGCAGCAGGTGAACACCGCCGTGGTGCAGAATATGGCAAGCTGGGAGTGGGACCCTGGCCAGGGTTTGGCGCAGGCCATCCCATCGTGCAATGGCGATCCGGGTGGGCTGATCCTTTTCGGCGGCGATCTACCGTCCTATCCGTTAGGTCCAGCTCCCCACCAGAACGATGCCGGTTGCGTCATGGAAGTGCAGCCGCAGAATTTACCAGCGGACCTCCAGTGGTGGTCCATGATCAGCACGCTCTGCTATTGGGGATCACCGGGGCAGACCTACGCAGTGAACTACACCGACGCGAATGGCTGTCCGGGATACATGGAAGCGGTCGTGCCGCAACCGCCACAGTTCAATCCGGTGAGCGTGCTGGATATCGAAGGGTCATGTTCGGGCGGAGCCAACGGCAGGGTGCTCTTCAGCATTCCGCCCGAGGCGGACTATATCTACGGCGTTTTTCCGCGCCTCTTGAATGATCAGTGGCAACCAGCTCAGCAGTTCAACAATCTGGCAACGAACTGGACCGGTGGCTGGACCTACGATGTGCCGGACCTTGCCGCAGGCACTTACGCCATCGTCCGGCGGCTGCTGCACGACACGGACTTCGACTTCGCATTCGGGGGCTGTGGGGACACCACCTACTTCACCATTCCGGATCTTGGTCCCACGTGCGGGAACGTGAGCGGTGTTGTCGCAATCGATGCGGATGAAGATTGTGTGCTGGACTTTTCCGATACCGCGATCCCGGAGATGATCCTGGAGTTCACGCCCGGTCCGTACTACGCTACCACGAATGCATATGGCGAATACAGCATCAATCTGCCGTTGGGGAACTACTCGGTCGAACAGCAGTCAGTGCTTGTCGATGAGCACTGCTTGGGCAACCCCAGTCCGCTGAGCGTCGCGGGCAATATGACCTTCAACCTGCTTGATACGGCCACACAGGCGCTCGATATCCAACTGAGCATGGCAAACGGACCGGCACGTCCCGGTTTCGAGCTGCACTATGCGATCGACCTGGACAACCTCACGAGTGCCACCAGCAGCACGAACATGGTGGTGATGACCTTCGATCCCGCGGTGAGCTACATCGGTGCAACACCCGCTCCCAGCAATGTGAGCGGCAATACGATCACATGGAACAACGCTGGCGGCTTGTATTATTTTCAGCATCGTGACATCAGCGTGCGCTTGCAGGTGCCGCCCGATGTGGGCTTGATCGGCACGGACCTGCAGACAACCGCCACGGTAACGCCGAACGCTGCGGACGTGAACGCCGCGAACAATTCGGCAACGGTGATCACCACGGTTACGGGCAGCTATGATCCGAACGACAAGACCGCCACCACGAGCAGCGCGTGGAGCCGTGATCTCTACTACATCGATGTGGACCAATGGATCGATTACACCATCCGGTTCCAGAACACAGGCACCGATACGGCATTCACGGTGGTGATCACGGATACGCTGCCCACAACTCTCGATGCCTCCAGTCTTCGTGGGTGCTGGTTCGCATCCGTTCACTTGGAGCTTGCAGGGGAACGGGACGCTGAAATGCTACTTCATCAATATCCTGCTTCCCGAAAGCAACGTGAACGAGCCGCGCAGCCACGGCTTCGTATCGTTCCGCATACGCCCACACCTGCCCGTGTTGCCCGGCACCGTGATCGAGAACATCGCCAACATCTACTTCGACTTCAATCCGCCGGTGATCACAGAGCCCAGCGTGCTGGTGGCGGAGTTCAGCACGGGGGTGGGGGAGGAACGCGCGGGTGAGTTGCTCGTGTTCCCGAACCCGGTGGACGATGTGGTACACGTGCGCGTGAAGGAGGGCATGCTCCAACGCGTAAGGGTGCTGCTATCCGACGGCAGGGTGGTGATCGATCGCCCGATAGGCGGCATGACGGCGGATCTCGACCTTTCGGGCAACGCTGCAGGTTCGTTCGTTCTCGAAGCGTTCATGACCGACGGACGATCGGAACGGAAACTCATCTTCAAAAAGTGACACCATGGAACGTTCGATACGTCTTGTCCTTTTCCTGCTGTTCTCCGCGCCATTGCAGGTCGCCGCGGTGACCGTGTACATCAACGTGAACCGGCAGCCCGTGTGCAATTATGCGATCGGGCAGTTGACCGCCGTGGCGAGTGGGGGAGTGGGGCCCTACAGCTACCTATGGTCGAACGGTGCCACTACCGCCACCATCATCAACTTGACGGCTGGGCCGTATTCGGTTACAGTGACCGACTTCAACCTCGATCAGGCGGTCGCGAACGTCGATCTCACTTCCACCAACTATTCTATCCAAAGCCCTGGGCAGTACGGCCTTTGCGCCGCTTCTGCGGCCATGGTGGTGAGCAATGAGATCATCGCGCAAGGCCAATTCACGCCGACACTGCCCTTCTTTGTGAACGGCTCTCCGATGATGGAGTTCCCGCCCGACTTCATCACCAGTTGGGAGAGCTACTTCGTAGCGCCTTTCATCCCGAGCATGGGTTATGGGCAGTGGTACCAGTTCCCATTTGCTGATGGCGCAGGATGCACGGGCACGATCGAGACCTCTGTGGGTTGGCCGGTGCAATGGCCATCGCTCAGCGTGCTGGACGTTCAAGGTTCCTGCTCGGGAGGCAACAACGGGAGCATCACTTTCCACACCGGTCTTGAAGGGCACAACCAGATCACGCAGGTGGTACTGCGCAATGCCCAACACCAGACCGTTCCCGGAGGCTATTTCCCCGCAGGTAGCCAAGCTTACACATCGGTTGCAGGGAATTTGGCGCCAGGGGACTACTGGTTGGTGCAGTTCATGTCGATGAGCGCCTTCCTGCCCAGCACGGGTTGTGGCGATTCGGTGATGGTTACCGTACCGGACCTGGGGAACACATGCGGCAACGTGAAAGGCACGGCCTTCATGGACTACGACCTGAATTGCACGCGGCAGAGCAATGAGCCTTACGTACCGGGAAGCGTGGTAGAGATCCTGCCCGGTCCATACTACGCCATGACCAATGGCAGCGGCCTGTACACCACCAACCTGCCTTTTGGGAACTACACTGCCGAGCAGCAGAGCCTGACGGTGACCGAACATTGTGCGGGTTCTCCGGTGCCCTTCGCCCTTACCGCTGGCGCTGGCCTTTCCACGGTGAACATGCCCGACACGAGCCTTGTGCCTTTGGATGCGATGCTTACATCAGCGAGCGGACCCGCGCGCCCGGGCTTCCAGTTCCAAGTGGCGTTGGGATCGACGAACCTGACACCGGCGGGCTCCGGAAGTACCACGCTCACCTTCACCTTCGATCCGCTGGTGAGCTTCGTTAGCGCGAGCCCTGCGGGTACCGTCGTTGGCAATACGGTGACCTGGAACCAGAGCCAGCTCACGGCCTTCCAACAACGCACTGTACAGGTGTACCTGCAGGTACCACCGGACATCGGTTTGCTGGGTACCGTTCTGAACAACTCGGCTGCGCTCACTACGGTGAACGCCGATGCGAACACGACGAACAACAGCGTGATCCTGCCGGTGATCATCACCGGTGCGTACGACCCGAATGACAAGATCGCTACGACGAGCTCCGGCTACAGTACATCGCTCTACTACATCGATGGCGACGAATGGATCGACTACACCATCCGCTTCCAGAACACCGGAACGGACACCGCCTTCCACGTGGTGATCACGGACACCATCGCGCCGGAATTGGACCTGGGTTCGTTCGTCGCTGGCGCGGCGTCGCATGGATACACCGTGGATATCCGCAACGGAAACACCCTGCGCTTCGCGTTCTACAACATCCAATTACCGGACAGCAATGTGAACGAATTGCGCAGTCATGGCTTCGTGAGTTTCCGTATCCGTCCAAGCTTGCCGCTCTTACCCGGTACCGTGATCGAGAACACGGCCAACATCTTCTTCGATTTCAACCCACCGGTGATCACCGATCCAAGCGTGCTGGTGGCGGAGTTCAGTACGGGGGTGGACGGGGAGCGAGCGAACGCGTTGATCGTAGCTCCCAATCCGACTTCCGGTGAAGTGCGGATCACGTCGACTTCCGGTGCAATAGCGCAGGTCACGCTCTTTACTCTGGATGGCAGGATGATGATGAACGCGATGCCGAACGCATCCATGGCGACCTTGAGCACAGAGCGGCTGCCAAGCGGGTTGTACCTCTTGCAGGTGGATCACGCCAACGGAGCAACCTCGAGGACACGACTCATGAAGCACTGATCAAATGAAGAAAGCGCTGTTCCTAATGCTGCTAAGCGGTCTCGCCGCTTCATCCATCGCGGTGAACGTCACGCTCAACTCGTGGAACGAGCAATGCGGCAACAACAACGGTCGCATCGAAGCCAACGCTAGCGGTGGGCAATTCCCGTACGCCTATCTCTGGAGCAACGGCGCAACGACTGCGGTGATCACGGGCCTTGACGCAGGCACCTATTCGGTGACCGTCACGGACAATCTGGGAGCCCAAGCCAATGCCCAGGTCACCTTGATCGATGTGCCGGAGATCCAGGTGCCGGACCAGAACTGGAGCGGGGGAGGTATGGGCTTGGGCCAGGTGTACGTCTCTGCGGCTGGCCTGCACGCGTGCCCCGGCGTGTGCAACGCAGGTTTCGCATGGAGCGAGCTGAGCTTGACGCCGAATGCGATACAACCGGTGAGCTATTCCCTCCGCCGGATCCGGGCTTCGGGGGAGGGGCGAACCCTGTGTTCGTATACTACTGCCCCACGGATGTCCCCGTTCTGCAGATCACCGATGCGACGGGTTGCACGGGGTCTTTCCCGGTCATGAACTTGCAAGAGGAGCAACCGGGTGACATGACCCTGCTCGGCGTTGAAGCGTCTTGCGGACCGACAGGTAGCATCACGATGAACCCCGGCCCCAACTGGTTCTTCGGCAACCTGCAATTGCTCGATGACCTTTTCAACTTCGTCGGCGGAACGGTAAGTACGAGCGGGCAAGGACAGATCCACACGTTCGAGGGACTAGCCCCCGGCACCTACAACATTTCACGCACCTTGCTCGGTACCACTGAGCCGTGCATCGACTATTTGTTGAATATCGTGGTGCCCAGCGCCGGGAACCCATGCGGCACGGTGAGCGGCGATGTGTTCCTGGACCATGATCAGGATTGCGTGCAGGATGCGAACGACGAGCCCATCCCGTACCGCGTGCTTGAACTGCTGCCCGGTCCGCAGTATACCATCACCAATGGAACGGGCCACTACGACCTGGGCCTGGGCTATGGCAACTTCACCATCGACCATCTGGATGACCTGGGCTTTCAACAGATCTGCCCACCCGCACAACAGCAGCCCTTCACCATCAATGGCGTAAGTTCCGATGTCGTTGTGGACTTCGCGGACAGCAGCCTGGTGCAGTTGGATGTGCTCACTTTCCTTCATGCCACGGCGATCCGGCCGGGCTTTGAGGCTGGGTACAGTGGCTACGTAGCGAACACGAGCGGCCAGCTCAGTGGACTGGTGGACGCCACCTTCACGATCCCGGCCCCGTTGACCTACGTGAGCGCAACGCCAGCGCCCGCATCGGTGGTTGGAAATGTGCTGACATGGACCAGCTTGCCTGCGTTGGGCGCGTTCGACCAGCGCTACCTGCACATCACCGTGCAGGTGCCACCGGACCCTTTGCTCATCGGCACCTTCGTCACCGCTGCGTTGAGCGCATCGCAACCGATCGCTGAATCGGACCTGGCCAACAACAGCATCGCTCTGACAAGCGGGATCACAGGAAGCTACGACCCCAATGACAAGCATGCACGAACCAGTTCGGGTTGGAGTGATGAACTCTACTACATCGGGGTTGACGAATGGGTCGAATATGTCATCCGGTTCCAGAACACCGGCAACGACACGGCATTCACCGTGGTGGTGACCGATACGCTCAGCGAGGAGTTGGACATGTCCACGTTCGAGCAGGGTGTTGCCTCTCACGCGTTCAGTGTTTCGTTCAAACCCGGCCGCGTGATCGAATGGCGTTTCGAGGACATCGACCTGCCGGACAGCACCACCAACTGGGTCGGAAGCAATGGCTTCGTGGCGTTCCGGGTACAGCCGCAGTTGCCCATAGGAGTTCAGTACGGGGGTGGGGGAGGAACGCGCGGGTGAGTTGCTCGTGTTCCCGAACCCAGCGAACGAGCGCATCAGCGTCACCTCCATAGAGGGAAGGATGAATGCGTTGATCATCACCAGTGCCGATGGCCGGATGGTACTGGCCCAGGCATCGAACGGCAGTAGCGCTGACCTTGATGTCCACGCATTGCGCGCAGGCGCCTATTTCCTGGAAGCACGACTCACCAGCGGTCGCGTGTTGCGCAGCCGATTCATCAAGAACTGATCAGCATGAGAAAAGAACTGCTCCTGTGCGCGTCGTTGTCCGTTAGCTCATGGGCTTCGGCTCTGTCAGTAACCGTGGTCGTGCAGAACGAGACCTGTACTTACGCGAACGGCTCGGTCTACGCGTCGGTATCTGGTGGCGTGCCACCGTACACATTTCTCTGGGGCGGCAGTGAGACCACTGTTGGTATTAGCGGCCTTGGCGCGGGAACTTATTCGGTGACCGTGACCGACTTCGTGGGCACGCAAGCCTCAGGCGATGGCACCGTGCTCTCGGAGAGCTATCCGGCCCAGCAAGGCATCACTCATTCGATTTGCCCAGGCCAGGACTACCACGATTTCTTCTTTCCCCCGCAGGTGATCGGCATCCCCGATCCGGGACCATGGTACACCGATCAGGTACCGGTGATCGAGTTCCAAACACCAGGTGGAAATACGCAGTACTACCTGGACTTCGGCCAAGCGGCACCGGGCAGCGGATACAGCCTCACCTATTACGATTCCAATGGCTGCTCCGGAACACAGACCGGTGTTTTCGGCGGGCCTATCCCTGGCTGGCCCGACTTCACCGTGGTGAATGTTGTGGGCTCCTGCGCCAATTCGCCGAACGGAGCGGTCAGCTTCAGCGCTGAACCTGAGCCAACGTTCGATACCTATTGGGTGCTGAAACCGGAAGGCAGCGGTGAGTATGAATGGGTGCCCAGTGGGCCGTCATGGCAGGATCCAGGGCTTTACACCTATTCCAGTCTTGCGCCCGGGAACTTCTGGCTCATGAATCGGCTTGGGCTCACGTACTCCATCGTCCAAGGCGGAGGCTGCAGATCGGATAGCATTCAAGTGACCATCCCGAACCTGGGACCGACCTGTGGCACGATCACGGGCAGCACCTACATGGACCTCAACAGCGATTGCATCGATAACGAGGTGGATGCCGTGAACGTGGTGGTTGAGATCCAGCCAGGTCCCGTCTATGCCTCGGGCGCGGGGGGGTACTCGATCGTGGTGCCGAATGGCAGTTACACGCTCACTACCAGCGGGCCATCCATCGTGCAGAGCTGCCCAGCTTCCGCCACGGTGAACGGGAACACGGTCAGCGCGAACATCGGTCATCAACCCACCGTGCCTTTGGATGTCGCCATCAGCGTCGCCTCCGGACCCGCACGTCCTGGCTTCCAGGTGGGCTACTTGGTGCATGTGGAGAACCAGTCGCCTTCATCAAGCGGCACAACTTCAACCACCTTTACGTTCGACCCTACGCTCACCTTCGTTTCCTCGACCCCAGCGCCAACGAGCCAGGGCGGTGGCACGCTCACCTGGAACCAGAGCGCATTGGGCTTCTTCCAGGAGCGGGACCTTCATGTGCGGTTGCAAGTGCCACCGGATGTGGGCTTGATCGGCACGGTGCTGAACGCCAGCGCATCAGTGAGCACGGCGAACACCGATGGTGATCTCTCGAACAACAGTGCCAATACAGCGATCACCATCACCGGCAGTGTGGATCCCAACGACAAAGTGGCCGCCACCAGCACGCGCGCGAGCGAGTCGCTGTACTTCATCAACGAGGATGAGTGGATCGACTATGTGATCCGATTCCACAATACGGGCACGGACACTGCCTTCACCATCGTGGTCACGGACACCTTGCCCAGCACGCTTGATCCCGCAACGGTCTCATTGGTGGGCGCCTCGCATGCGCACACCTGGATGATGCAGGGGCAGGGTGTCCTGAAGTTCATCTTCCCGAACATCCTGCTGCCGGACAGCAACGTGAACGAGCCGGCCTCGCATGGCTTGATCAGCTTCCGGATACGGCCGCGTCTGCCACTGCTGCCAGCAACCGTGATCCAGAACATCGCCAACATCTACTTCGACTTCAACCCGCCGGTGATCACCGAGCCGAGCGTGCTGGTGGCGGAGTTGAGTACAGGGGTAGGTGTCTTGGATATAGGGCAACTGCGACTGCAACCGAACCCGGTGAGCGACCAGCTGCGGGTCTTTTCGGATGGATGCATTGATGCGATCACCATCATCGCTGCAGATGGTCGCGCGGTGATGCGCCGTTCGCCGCGCGCAACGAATACGACCATCGATGTTTCCGGTCTGCGGCCTGGAGCGTACTTTCTCCTTGCCACTTCGTCCAATGGAGGCACTCAGCACGAGTGCTTCATCAAACTCTGAACATGCGCCTGCTACTGATGCTTCCGCTCCTGTTGACCGCCTTGCATGCGCAAGCCGTGTCGGTATCCATCACGGTCATGAACCACTCGTCTTGCGGGCAGGACAATGGGTCACTGCAAGCGTTCATTTCCGGCGGAACGCCGCCCTATTCCATCTCATGGAGCAATGGGGACACGGATGAGTACAACCTGGGCATCGGTCCTGGCATCTACACCGTAACGGTCATCGATGCCTTGCTCGATGAAGCAACGGATCAGGCGGAGATCCTGGCGCTGACTTCGCAAACCTGCGTGAGCATCAACACGGATGGCGGGTATTGCCTCCCGGAACTGCCCTATGTCTCCTTCTATGCGGGCACCGAGAACGGGCTGCCGCCCGATCCATCCACCGGCACCTGCCACACTCCGGGGCCATACACCTTCGATGCCGTTGGATTCACCGAGAACTGGCAGGAACTACCGGACGCCTGCACGTGGTTCTCGTACTATGTCATCAGCGTCAACGTTCCGGTAGGCACTGATGTGACCGTGAACTTCACTGATGGGGCCGGCTGCCCGGGCACCTTCGATTTCACGGTTCCCCCGCCGATCGTTTTCCCAACGATGCAACTGGTGGATGTCACTGGTTCATGCACCAATGGCGCGATAGGATCGGCCACCATTTCCATCGCGCCATCAACACAGCAGTACGGCCTGCATCTGAGGAACGCCGCTGGCAATTATGTGCCGAACGACTGCAGCTATGCTTGGGTGAGCGCGGGGAACGGCCTGTTGATGGTTAATAACCTCTCGCCTGGTACGTACTGGGCAGTTCAGGACTTCGACCTGTTCAACCAATTCAACAACGGCACTTTCTGCACTGATTCGTTGGAGATCGTGATACCCGACCTCGGGACCACCTGCGGCCATGTGAGCGGCCGCCTCTATGTGGATGGCAATGCGAACTGCGCGTTCAACGGTGGGGAGAACCTGGTACCGGGCACGGTGATCGAGGTGACACCGGGTCCGTTGTACGTGACCACCAACTCCAATGGACAGTACAACATCGACCTGCCATTCGGAACATACACGCTCACGGAGCAGCATCCGGTGCTTGATCAAGGGTGCCCGGCGCAGTTCACGTTGGGCAGTGCTCAACTGCCGAATACCAACATCGGCTGCCTGGCCGGTGCACCATTGGATGTGCAACTGATGATGGCAAACGGCCCGGCGCGGCCCGGTTTCGAATTGCAATACCGCATGGACATCGACAACCTCACACCATCGGCAACTGGCGATGTTACCCTGACCTTGCAGTTCGACCCGGCACTCGGGTTCATCAGTGCTTCGCCTTTGCCCACCTCAACGGTAGGCAATACGCTCACGTGGACCGCGCCGTCGTTCACAATGACCAACGCATTCCAGCACAAGGAGGTGAGCGTGCGCCTCCAGATACCACCTGACATCGGGCTTATCGGCACCACACTGAATACGGTGGCGACCATCGCGACGACGAACACCGATGTGGACCTGAGCAACAACTCGGTCCTGTCCGCTCAAGTGGTCACGGCGAGCTTCGACCCCAATGACAAGACCGCAACAACAAGCACCCAGGGAGGAGAGGGGCTATACCTGATCGATGCCGACGAATGGATCGATTACACCATCCGTTTCCAGAACACAGGGACGGATACAGCCTTCAATGTCATCATCACCGACACGCTTCCGCCGACGCTGGATCCCGCAACGCTGCAATGGGGCCCCAGTTCGCACACCTGCACGCGTGAGCTCAGCGGTCCGGGGTACCTGAAGTTCATTTTCGGCAACATCCTCCTGCCCGACAGCAATGTGAACGAGGCGGCCTCGCATGGCTTCGTCCAGTTCCGCATACGTCCTCACCTTCCTTTGCTACCGGGCACGTCGCTAGATAACATCGCCAACATCTACTTCGACTTCAACCCGCCGGTGATCACCGAGCCGAGCGTGCTGACGGCGGAGTTCAGCACGGAGGTGGATGATGCACGGCCTGGTGGAGCCTTGCTGATCCCGAACCCAGCGACGGATTGGGTCCGCTTGAGCGATGCGTCGGTCGCTGCCAAGGTGCAACGATGGGAAGTCATCTCCTCTTCGGGTGCGACCTTGGAACAAGGCAGCGGGCCTATCCCCGCATCGGGCATCGTCATCGGGCACTTGGAAGAGGGCGCGTACTTCCTGCGCATACGCACCAAGAACGAGACCCGCCACGAACGCTTCATCAAGATCGATCCATGAGAATGAACAGGACCCTCGTCTTCGCGCTCGCGTTCCTCGGGTCGCTGCGTATCGTAGCACTTCAAGTGGAGGTGATCAATCCCGTCCAGTCCGCGTGCGGCTATCCGACCGGCATTGTGGAGGCCTTGATCAGTGGTGGCGTTCCTCCATACACGATCGCGTGGAACACAGGGGCCACCACGGAGATCATCACTGGTCTGCTGCCCGGTACATACAGCGTAACGGTGACGGACAATCTGGGTACGCAGGCCTCTGGGCAAGTCGATGTGGGCGTGTCCAACATGCAGCAAGGCGGGCAGACCTATGCCAACCTCGCTCATTGTCCGGGAGGATTTCCCATGGTGGAACTCACGCTATTCAATCAAGCCCAGTACGGATCATACATCTGGGGCCCGCCCCCGTTCACTATCACGGGTCCTGCGCAGGTGCAAGGTGTTTCCGTGGTGCAATGCACGAACTGCACAGGCATGGATTCGTTGATCCGTGTGGAGATGGACGTGCCCTCGGGGTCGTTCCAAACGATCACCTGGCAGGATGCGAATGGATGCCCGGGCGAGAGCACGGTGATCATGAGCACGGAGGCGGTGTGGCCCAACGTCATGGTCTATGACGTGCAGGGATCTTGCGCGGGTGGCAACAACGGGTCATTCGCCTTTTCGGTGAGCCCGCTATCCTCCCAACTCATGACCCTGCGCATCTACCGGCCGAGCGGCAACTTACTCTCGTCGGTTCCGATCGGTCCAGGCACGGCCGGTGCGCATGGCCAGCTTTCGCCGGGGATCTATGTACTGAAGGTCGTGGCCGAGACCAACGGACCTTTTGGTGATGAGTTGTGCTGGGACCAGACTATAGCTGTGATCGAGGACCTGGGCAGCGGATGCGCCAATGTGAACGGTCCGGTCTTCATCGACGGCAATTCCAACTGCGCATGGAATATCGGTGAGAACCGTATTCCGCAAGCGATCGTGGAGTTCACGCCTGGGCCATACTATGCCACGACGAACGCCATCAGTGGTTACAGCACGAACCTCCCGCTCGGTACGTACGACCACACCGTCATCCACCCTGGAGCGCAGCAGGAATGCCCCGGTCCATTCACCTTGGACGGGTCGCAGAGCAGTGTGACGCGGTCAATCGGCTGTTCGTCGCTCTTCCCACTTGACGCACAGGTGACGGCTTGCAACGGCCCGGCACGTCCCGGCTTCCAACTCACCTATGGGCTGAATCTGCGCAACAACACTGCAGCGAACGCTGGTGCGAGCACGCTCACCTTCGTCTTCGATCCAGTGCTCAGCTTCGTTTCGGCATCACCCGCGCCGTCGTCGGTGGTCGGTAACACCATCACGTGGAACCTGTCGGGCATTGGTGCTTATGCGAGCACCAACCGCTTCGTGCAATTGCAGGTGCCACCTGACATCGGATTGATCGGCACCAGCCTTTCCGCCATGGCTACGGTATCCACCACGAACACCGATGCCGTTCCCGCCAACAACGTGTGGGCATCGCAGCAGATCGTAACGGCCAGCTACGACCCCAACGACAAACAGGCGCGCACCAGCACCGGCGGAAGCGAGGTGTACTACATCGATCAGGACGAATGGATCGACTATGTGATCCGCTTCCAGAACACGGGCACGGACACCGCATTCGGTGTGGTGATCACGGACACACTGTCAGCTACGCTCGATCCTTCAACGATTCTGGTCGGCGCCGCTTCGCACGCGTTCAATTGGAACCTCACTGGCCATGGTATCGTGCGGTTCAACTTCCCCAACATCCTGCTGCCCGACAGCAATAACAGTGAGCTGTTGAGCCATGGCTTCGTGGGCTTCCGCATCCGCCCGCGCCTTCCGCTGTTGCCAGGAACGATCATCGAGAACATCGCCAACATCTATTTCGACTTCAACCCGCCGGTGATCACCGAGCCGAGCGTGCTGGTGGCGGAGTTCACTACGGGGGTGATGGATCGCGGCACACAGGAGCTACTGTTGATGCCCAACCCTACGAATGGTGAGCTGCTTGTTCAGTTGCCTGAGCAAGGACATGACGACGGTACCATCCGCATCCTTGCCATGGACGGGCGTGCTGTACTTGAGCAGCGTACCACGGGCCTCCGGACCCTGTTGGACCTTTCCGGTCTCAGCACTGGAGCTTACATGCTGGAATGGACCAGCGTCGGCGGTACACGGGTGGTCAGGCCCTTCGTGCGACACTGATGACCGTGATGCATTACCTGCTCCACGCCCATGATGAACAAGACCCTACTTAGCGCAATCCTTCTGTTCGCCCATCTAACCGCGGCAGCCGTTAGCGTGAGTATTTCGGTGAATTGGCAGCCGCTGTGTACCGGCGCCAATGGTGAGTTGAGCGCGAACGCCAGCGGCGGGGTGGGCCCTTACACATACCTGTGGTCCAACGGATCCACCGACGCAACGATCACAGGTCTGGTGGTCGGGACTTACAGTGTAACGGTGACGGATGGCAACAACGACCAAGCGACAGATGAGATCGAGTTGACCTCCATCGACTACTCGGCCCCCAACTATTCGGGCTGGGCCACCAGGCCGTACTGTCCCGGCGTGTATCCGGATGCCTCGTTCCTCATCATCGTACCCGAACTGAGCGTTGTTCATTGGGGGCCACCACCCTACTTCCTGAACGGCGAGTTCATGGACGTGATCAACCCGTTCGGACCGATCGGTTACCTGGGCACCGTGCCGGGAACTCCCGGGGTAACCTACAACGTTACCTTCCAGGATGGCAATGGATGCACGGGCCAGTGGCCTCTTACTCCTGTTGGTCCGGTCCAATGGCCGGTGCTGGGGATCCTCAATATCCAGGGCTCCTGCGACAACTTCAACACAGGCAGCATCACGATCGCCTACGGAGGCACGAACGCCACGGATATCAGTTACACTGTGGAGGATGTGATCACCCAGGAGATGGTGGTGGCGCCTGGCTATGGGGAGTGGTTAGGACCCAACCCCGGTACATTCCAGGTTACAGAGCTTCCTTCCGGCGATTATCGCTTGAGGCAGCGCATCATCGGACTGTGGGAAAGCCCCGAGTGTTACGATGAGCTTTTGTTCACCATTCCCGACCTGGGTCCCACTTGCGGCAGAGTGCAGGGACAGGCCTTCGTGGATTACAACGAGAACTGCACCAGGCAGTCGAACGAACCGTTCGCGCCGGGGCAGATCATTGAAGTGTTGCCGGGGCCCTATTACGCGACCACGGCCGGGTCGGGAGCGTATTCACTGATACTCCCCTTCGGCAACTACACCATGACCCAGCAAAGCACCCAACTGGCCGAACATTGTGCCGGTGGGCCCATCGCCTTCACCATCGCCGCATCGCCGAACACCGTTACCCGGAACCTGCCCGACACATCGCTGGTGGGGCTTGATGTGCAGGCCACGCTCAGCAGCGGCATCGCACGTCCCGGCTTCGAGTTCCAGTACGCCATCAACGTGCGCAACCTGACACCACCGGCCAGCGGGGCCACCTCGGTCTCCTTCACCTACGACCCCACGCTTACTTACCTCTCCGCCACGCCCACCCCCAGCAGTGTAAGCGGCAACACCATCACGTGGAACCAAGCCCAACTCACGGCATGGCAGTCGCGCAGTTACACCATCCGCTTCCAAGTGCCGCCCGATGTGGGACTGCTGGGCTATGAACTGGTGGCCACCGTCAGCGTAAGCACCGCCAACACCGATGGCAACTTGGCCAACAACAGCGCCACCAACCTGCGCACCATAACCGGTGCCTACGACCCCAACGACAAGCTGGCATACACCAGTAGTGGCAGCACCGAATTATGGCAGATCAACCAGGACGAGTGGATCGACTACACCATCCGTTTCCAGAACACCGGAACGGATACCGCATTCCATGTAGTGATCACGGACACGCTGCCAGCGTACCTCGATCCGGCCACCCTGATCATCGGCGCAGCCTCGCACAACTTCACGTGGGAGTTGCGCGATGCTGGCACCCTGAAGTTCTACTTCCCTAATATCCTGCTGCCCGACAGTAACGTGAACGAGCCTCACAGCCATGGCTTCGTGGGCTTCCGCATCCGGCCGTCGCAGCCGCTCGTTCCCGGTACCACGATCGAGAACATCGCCAACATCTACTTCGACTTCAACCCGCCGGTGATCACCGAGCCGAGCGTGCTGGTGGCGGAGTTCAGTACGGGGGTGGGAGAGGAGGGCACAACGAGCTTGCTGCTTTCTCCGGTGCCTGTCATCGATCAGCTGAATGTCGTCTCGCCCATCGAGATACGCTCGGTACGGATCGTCGCGGCGGATGGCCGCGATGTGACCCAGCGAACGGTCCGTTCATCCACAGCCGCCATCGACGTCTCTACGCTGAAAGCAGGCGCGTACCTGCTCATCGCTACAATGACGAACGGAAACGCCGTACGCGAGCGCTTTCTTAAACTCTGAACCATGCGTGCTTTCTGCCTTCTCGCATCATGCACCTTGGCTACCGGTGCATCCGCATTCAACATCCAGTTGACACCCTATCCCGAGACATGCGGTAACGGCAATGGATATGTGACCGTGTACATCGATGGTCCGGCGATGGAACCACTCACGTATGCTTGGTCCGACGGGTCAGATGGTCCGGAACTCCTTAATGTGAGCGCTGGCACCTACAGCCTCACCGTCACTGACTTCTTTGGTGAATGGGCGACCGCCCAAGTGACCGTGATCAATCAGCCTGGGCTGACGAGCATCGGCGGTGGGCAAGTGAGTTATGGCGTTGATGATCTGTTCGGCCACACCGGCGTGGCCTGCCCGGGAGCGTGCAACGGAGCCCGCTATATGCACTTCTTCGACGGAACGGCTCCATACACCGTGACGTGGTCGGACCCATCCGTCACCTTCTACGCCAACTTCTTAGGCATGCCTGTTTTCACGGATTTCTGTTACGGTACCGTGTATGACTACACCGTGACGGACGCCTTCGGTTGCCCTGGGAGCGGCAGCTTCATTGACACCTTGATCAACCCGGCCTATCCATCGGAGATAACCTCGATTGAAGGAGCGTGCGGCGGTGGGGCGAATGGAGCGATCGAGGTCTGGATCAACCCGGCGTGGTTCGATGGTGGCGGGAATTGGCTGTCGCTGTGGCAGAACGGTGTGGACATCACCTTGCAAGTGGGCTATCAATTCCTCGGTGGCAACATGCTCCGCTATTCTGAATTGGCACCTGGTACCTATGAATACCGGCGGATCGCTGGCACACCAGGATTGCCATCATTGTGCGCGGAGATCATTCCTTTCTTGATCGAGGACCTCGGTTCGGCATGCGGCAATGTTTCAGGCACCTTGTTCATTGATCATGACCAGGATTGCGCACAGGGTGCGAACGATCCCGGAGTGCCCTTCAGGGTTCTGAACATCGAGCCCGGGTCGGAACTGGCCATCACCAGTACGCACGGGGAGTACTCCCGGAATCTTCCGCTCGGTTCATACACCCTGGCGCCGAGCGGATCCGATCTCTATCCGCTTTGCCCATCCTCTTCGCCAGTCCCATTCGACTTGACCGTTCCTGTTCCGCTGGCGGTGCTAGACCTGGCGGACAGCAGCCTGAGCCCCTTGGATCTGGAGACGTTCATTTCAGCTGGTCCGGCCAGGCCGGGATTCGTTCATCAAGTGCAGGGGCAGGTGCGCAACATGAGCGGGCAGCTTTCTTCAACCTTGGATGTCACGTTCACCTTCGATCCATCGCTGTCGTTCATCGGCGCCGTGCCGACACCAACAAGCGTGGCGGGAAACCTGATCACGTGGAGCGACCTGGCGCCGATGGTCGGCTTTGACATGCTCGACTTCTCCGTCGCACTGCAGGTTCCACCCGAACCCGGACTGCTCGGAACCGCCATCACGCATGTTCTCGAAGCGGCGCAATCGTTCACAGAAGCCGATGCAGCCAACAACATGGCAACTTGGAACGATGTGATCACGGGCAGCTACGACCCCAACGACAAGTTGGCTCGCACGAGCAGCGGCCAAAGCGCTTCGCAGTACTTCATCGCTCAGGACGAATGGATCGACTACACGATCCGTTTCCAGAATACGGGAACGGATACGGCCTTCACAGTTGTGATCACCGATACGCTTTCAGCATGGCTGGACATGGCCACGTTCGAGCAGGGTGCGGCATCGCATGGGTTCAGCATCCGGTTCAAGCCCGGGAGGGTAGTGGAATGGCGCTTCACCGGCATCGCCCTTCCTGATAGCACGACAGACGAAGTGGCGAGCCATGGCTTCGTCTCCTTCCGCATCTGGCCACAATTGCCATTGCTGCCCGGCACCGTGATCGAGAACATCGCCAACATCTACTTCGACTACAACCCGCCGGTGATCACCGAGCCGAGCGTGCTGGTGGCGGAGTTCTCCACTTCCATTGGGCAGCCTTCGGTTGAATCAAAGCGACAGCTCTCGGCTTACCCGAACCCCACCACCGATGGCATTGACGTGCTGGTGAGGGAGCGGCCATTCACCGCGTGTCGGTCATGGCCCTCGACGGCCGGGAGATCCTGGAACCGCACACTGACAGGTACGCGCGCGCATCGAACTTGATGATGTTGCTGCGGGCAGTTACGTGCTGCTCGTTCACCGATCGGATGGAACAACGGATCGGACAGTGCTGGTCAAACAGAACCCATGAAGCAATTCTGACCCTTGTCCTCTTCGCCTGCAGCTCCGCTGCCAACGCGGCTGACCGTGAGCATTGGCGTGGATAACCAGCCGACTTGCGCGTATGCGAATGGCAGCATTTACGCCAGCGCTAGCGGCGGTGTCGGGCCATACACCTACCTCTGGAGCCCGGGTGGCGAGACCACGTCGCTGATCGCCAACCTGGCGCCCGGCACCTACTCGGTAACGGTGACCGATGCGAACAGCGACCAGGCCACCGATCAGGTCACCATCACGAGCCAGCCCTACGTGGTCACAACGGGGTATCCCAACGAGCCGGGCTTGTGCCAGGGGTTGGTCCACGGTCACCATCAACCCATCGACGACACCGACCATGATCCCCGGCCCACCTCCCTACTACATGGACGGTGCACCGATGATGGAACTGATGCCCAGCCCGGAGACCAACTGGATGTTATTGTACACGACGCAGTTCTTTCCCACCAACGGTTATGGGCAGGCGTACACGTTCAGCTTCGAGGATGGGAATGGTTGCACCGGTACCATCAACGGTTGGAGTGGCTGGCCGTTGGAGTGGCCCGAAGTGACCATACTGGATGTGCAAGGCGCCTGCTCCGGCAGCAACAACGGAACGGTGACCTACCAGACCGGTTTGGAAGGGCACTCGCAGATGACCCAGGTGTACGTGACCGGAGCCAACCGTCCGCTACGAACTACGTGGGCTTTTACGTAGGCACCTTCACTGCCACGGGCCTTGCAGCAGGTGATCGTTGGATCGGGCACTATACGGATCAGAACATCTGGTCACCGGGATTCGGATGCGCCGATTCGGTATTGTTCACCGTTCCTGATCCGGGCAACGGCTGCGCGAACATGAGCGGCAGCGTGTTCGTGGACGACAATGAGAATTGCACGCCAGGCAATGAACCCTTCGTACCAGGAGCGTTGCTGGAGATCCTTCCCGGTCCGTACTATACACTGACCAATGCCAACGGCGTGTATTCGATCGACCTGCCGCTGGGCAACTACACCGTGGAACACCAGGCGCGATCCTCGATGAGCATTGCGCAGGTGTACCGATCCCCTTCGACCTCACGGGGAACGTCACGGGGATCGATCACCCGGACACAAGCCTCGTACCCTTGGATGCCATGATCACTGGAGCGAACAGTCCCGCGCGGCCAGGCTTCCAGTTCCACGTGGCGTTGGAGATCGCCAACCTCACGCCTGTTGCAACGGGCACCACCTCCACGGTGTTCACCTTCGACCCGTTGCTCTCCTACGTGAGTTCAAGCCCCAACGGAAGCGTCGCCGGGAATACCGTGACATGGAATCAGACCTCGCTGAACGCATTCCAAGAGCGCACGGTGCATGTGTACCTGCAAGTGCCGCCCGACATCGGGTTGCTGGGGACCACCTTGAACAACTCGGCCACCGTCACCACCGCGAATGCTGACGCGAATACCACCAACAACACTGTGCTGCTGCCCGTGCTCGTGACCGGTGCGTACGACCCCAACGACAAGCTGGCGCACACGAGTTCCGGCTACAGTGATGCGCTCTACTACATCGATGTGGACCAGTGGATCGACTATACCATCCGCTTCCAGAACACGGGCACGGACACGGCTTTCAACATGCTTTCGATCCGCGATGGGAACGTGCTGCGGTATGCGTTCAACAACGTCCAGTTGCCGGACAGCAACGTGAACGAGCCACGCAGCCACGGCTTCGTGAGCTTGCGCATCCGGCCGTCGCAGCCGCTCGTTCCCGGCACCACGATCGAGAACACCGCCAACATCTACTTCGACTTCAACCCGCCGGTGATCACCGAGCCGAGCGTGTTGACGGCGGAGTTCAGCACGGACGTGTCGGAGTTGATGGAAGATCCCTTGGTGCTACGACCTAATCCCGCCAGTGATTTACTTACGGTGATGATGGGAGGCCATGGATCCGCTGGAGGTCAGTTGCGGATCATGACGATGGATGGCCGTGCAGTGTTGCAGAAAAGGGTGGTCGGCCCGAACATCGTGCTGGATGTCACGGAGCTCTCCTCCGGCCCCTACGTGCTCGAATACATAGAAGGATCGGGCCTACGGAAGGTCTCTCGCCTTGTGAAACAATAACCTGCCATGATGAACATGCTTTCCATGCGCCCCGCCTTGGCCGGCTTACTGTTGTTGGGTACTGAAGCATCGCCCGCACTCACTGCGAACCTTCAAGTGATCCAAACGGACATCTGCGGGCAATCCGTTGGCATGCTGGAGGCCAGCGCTTCGGGCGGAACGGAGCCGTACCAATACGATTGGTATCGCATCGTGGGTGGTACACCCGAGGCCTATTGCCTGGATTGCGGTGTGAACATCCAGGAGTTGCCAGGCGGCTTCGACTACAAGGTGGTGGTGACCGATGCCTTGGCAGCGATGGCTGAACAGACCGTATACCTCAATGTTGACGCGATGTGGGGACCGGACTATTTGTGGGTGTTCCCATACGTGGCCGGTGAACTTCCCTATTTGAAGGTGTACGTCGGGGGCGGGGGGCAACTGGGACCTGGAAGCAACGTGCTGGTGGAAGTGACAGGAGCGGATCTGTTCGCGGAGCCGGAAGCTCAGTTCCAAGGGATCGGTATTTGGTGGTTCCGACCCACTGCTCCTTCCGGTGTGGTCACGATCACCTACACCTTCCCCGGTGGGCAATGCGTTGTTCAGGAGCCATACAGCGTACCGCCGCCCGTAGTGGTCCCGGACATGACCGTACTGGATGTGCAGGGCTCTTGTTCCAACGCGCCAACTGGTAGTGTGACCATAGCGCTCAACAACGGGGTAGGGCAAGGGTGGTTGCGGCCGTGGCTTGGTGGCGCCTACTGGCCTGCTGAAAGTCCACTGGTTCAGATCCTTGATGGAACGACGATCGTCACACTGGAGAATTTGTACCCTGGTGTGGATTCGTTCTTCGTGTCCGGCAACCTCCTTTTCGCGTCGCCCGGTGACCAAGGCTTTCCGTATGGTTGTTATGGTTCGGTCTCATTCACCATCCCCAACCTTGGCCCCACCTGCGGCACTGTGCAGGGTCGGGTGTTCATGGATGACAACCTGGATTGCTCCTGGCAAAGTACTGAAGCCGGTGTGCCGGATGTGGTGATCGAAGTGCAGCCCGGCCCGGTCTACACGAATACGAACAATAGCGGACAGTATGATGCGGGACTATTCAACGGCAATTACACCGCGGAACTCCTGAGTGCTGTGGTCGAGGAACATTGCATCAATGCGCCGATCCCCTTCACCATTGCAGGGAACACGACCACGGTGGATATGGCTTCCATTTCGTTGGTGCCGTTGGATGCGCGCATCGCACTCGCCAGCGGTCCTGCGCGACCCGGCTTCGAGTACCATCTTGGTCTCAGTGCCCGCAACTTGACACCGGCAGCCAGCGGTGCGGTCACCATCACCATGGACTTCGACCCAGTGTTGGGCTTAATCAGTGCCGAACCACCACCAAACACCGTTTCCGGGAACACGCTCACGTGGGATCAGCCGGAGTTCACGCCGTTCCAACAGCGGTCCGTCCAGGTGCTGTTCCAAGTCCCGCCTGATGTCGGCTTGATCGGCACCGACCTGATCACCACGGCAAGCGTCACCACGGTCAATGCTGATGCGGATCCCACGAACAACACGGCGACGATCCAACAAACCGTCACCGGCAGCTTCGACCCGAATGACAAGCTCGCGGTCACCAGCACGAGGGCGAGCGATGCGCTCTACTTCATCAACCAGGACGAGTGGATCGACTACACCATCCGCTTCCAGAACACGGGAACGGATACGGCCTTCCATGTGATCGTCACCGACACGCTGCCTGCAACGCTGGACCCGGCCACGCTCGAGATCGGTGCTGCGTCGCACGCATTTACATGGCAACTCAGGGATCAAGGCACCTTGAAGTTCCGGTTCTTCGACATACTCCTTCCGGACAGCAACGTGAACGAAGCGGCGAGCCATGGCTTCGTGTCCTTCCGGATTCGTCCGCGACCTCCACTGTTTCCTGGCACCGTGATCGAGAACACCGCCAACATCTTCTTCGATTTCAATGAGCCGGTGATCACGGAGCCCAGCGTGCTGGTGGCGGAGTTCAGTACAGGAATGCACGCGCATGAGCAGGAGCAGATGCTCTTAATGCCCAACCCAACGAGAGGCATGCTCAACATCATCGGGCACATGGATCCAGGCAGCACCATGCTTGTTGTTGCAAGCGATGGCCGCGTCGTGCTGAACGAGCGGGCCAAAGCAGTGCTTGATGTGTCGAGACTGGCGCCTGGCGCCTATGCGCTGCGTGTGATCGGCGTCAACGGCGAGGTGATGAGCACAACCTTCATCAAACAATAGACGATGTGGTCCTTCAACGAGTTGCGAGCTCTAGCCTTTGCAATTGCAGCGATCACAAGCTCTGCAGCCGAAGCGTTCTTCGTGAACATCAGCATCCCTACCCACGACTACTGCGGCAATGCAACCGGGAGCGCGGCCATGGGGTCGAACGCTCCGGGCCCGCTCTCCATTCTCTGGAGCACCGGCGCCACTACGCAAACATTGAGCGGCCTCTCCGCAGGCATCATCTGGGTGGATGTAGTGGACGGCATGGGTACGACGTACAGTGATACTGCTGAAGTGATCGGCTATTCCGAACTCCCCTTGTACACAGGAGGTTCTGCCTTGCTCACAGGACCGGTCACAGGTTTTGTAGGGGTGCCTTGCACAGGGCAGTGCAATGGCGCCTACGGCATGCCGGGGCCAAATCCGGCGACAGTCCCAACAGGGCCGTTCACCTATACGTTCGATGCGTCCATCACCTTTGAAGGGAACGAGCCATACTTCGGCTTCCCCGTGTACAGTGGGTTCTGTAGTGGTGTGACCACCAACTACACGTACACGGACGTCAACGGTTGCACGGGCAACGGCATGATCACGGGTGAACCGCCGTTCACTGTACCCTTTGAAGTGACCTCGGTGAACACCACGGACCATTGCCAGAACGGTGTTGGCGGCACGGCGGAATTGATCTTGGACTGGTGGTCGGTCCCTTCCAATTCCGTTGAGCTCTATTTGGATGGCAACTACTTCGGCACGCAATCCGGCACCCTCTTCGACAGCCTGCCCCCCGGTGATTACACGGGTACGTTCTGGGGGTTCGAACCGGACTGGGGTGGTACGCTCTGGCCTTATCAGTGCGGAGGCACGCCGTTCTCCTTCACCATCTACGATATGGGCCCCGACTGCGGCACCTTGGAAGGTGATGTCTGGTACGACCTCGATGCGGATTGCATATTCGACGGCACCGATCCGGGTTGGTCGGGGCAGATCCTGGACATTTCGCCCGGTAACGTGAACGCCTATGTGGGCACCACCGGACACTACTCCATTCAACTTCCAGCAGGGAACTATTCCGTGGGCCAGGTCGGGGTCTATGTAGACCCGGTCTGCCCGGCCGCGCAACCCGTTCCGTTCACGATTAACAGTGGTACCACCACCGTGGACCTCGCGAGCATGAGCACACAGCCCATGGACATCGCGCTGTATGCTGCGAACGGTCCTGCGCGCCCCGGCTTCGACCAGTCAATCAGCGGCCACGTGCGCAACCTCACGGTGCAAACCACCGGACCGGTAACGGTGATTTGCGTGCTTGACCCGAACGTGGGCTTCGAGAGCGCGACGCCTGCTCCCATTGACGTGACCGGCAATACGGTGACCTGGGTTCTCGATGACCTGAGCGTATTCGGTCAAGCCGGCTTCCATGTTGTGGCGAGCGTTCCGATCACAGTGCCCCTGGGCACATTGCTCTCTCACAGCTTCACTGCGTCCAACACGCTGCCAGAAGCCACGCTCACCAACAATGCCACCACCGCTACAGCGATCGTCACCGGCAGCTACGATCCCAACGACAAGACCGCGCGCACGAGCAGCGGCTGGAGCAACGAGCTCTATTACATCGATCAAGACGAGTGGATCGACTACACCATCCGCTTCCAGAACACCGGCACCGATACGGCATTCACAGTGGTGATCACCGATACGCTGGACGCCGACCTGGACATGCTCACCTTCGAGCAGGGCGCTGCATCGCATCCGGTGGAAGTCGCGTTCCGCGTTGGGCGTGTGGTGGAATGGACCTTTTCCAGCATCCTCCTGCCTGATAGCAACACCAACGAGGCCGCCAGCCACGGTTTGGTTCAGTTCCGCATTAGACCGAACGCCCCCCTAGCGCCCGGAACGATCCTGGAGAACACCGCCAACATCTTCTTCGACTACAACCCACCGGTGATCACCGAGCCGAGCGTGCTGGTGGCGGAGTTCAGTACGGGGGTGCCCCAGCGAGCAGAAGCGCAGGTGCGGTTGCAGCCGAACCCGGCGAGCGATATCCTCGGGATCACTTCGGAGAGGATGATCGACGTGATCATGATCCTGGCCATGGATGGCCGGTCTATCGCTCAGCAGCGCCTGCGCTCGACCACAGCTTTGCTCGATGTTTCCGCGCTTATGTCCGGCACCTACATTTTGGTGACGAACAATGCCGATGGATCCATGTATCGCATGCCGTTCACTGTCGTTCACCACTAAAGTCGATCATGAGGCAACTGATCCTCTCGTCCGCTCTCGCGATCGCTTCGTTCACATCGTCGGCGATCACCGTAACCATCCAGATCACCGCACACGAGATCTGTTCGTATGCCAATGGAACAGCCCAAGCGAACGTGAGCGGGGGAGTGCCGCCCTACACCTACTTGTGGAGCACGGGGGCCACAACGGCTTCTGTCTCGGGTTTGAGCGCAGGACCGATCTCCGTGACCGTGACCGACAGCCAGAGCGACGAAGCCATCGGGAACAATACCGTTCAATCGGTGGGATACCAGATCACTTCGATCACCGGCGGGAGCATGTGCCCGGGGGAACCATACGGGGGGTACATGATCATGGACGAACTACCGGCCAACGGTCCGGTCACCTTCAGTACGCCGTACTCCGTCGGCCTTTACATGGGCCAACCCCAATACGCCGCCTACTACACAGGTCCTTATGGATCCAACAGCCCGATCACGGTGCAATTCACCGATGCCAACGGCTGTGGGGGAGAATTGAGCGTTAGCTATCGTTTGGGCCAACCGACATGGACCACGCCGGTGATACTGGATGTACAGGGAGCATGCGCCGGCGGGGCCAATGGGTCCATTCAAGCGCTATTGCAGCACAGTCCAACTTATGCACGCACGTGGCATCAACTGACCGATGGCGCTGGGTCGGTCTTCGCGCCGAATGGATCGATCATCGGGTCTGGTCAAGGCACATACGGGCACACTTTGATATCGACCAAGGACATCGTCAATTCGTGGACCGGTCTGGCCGCTGGTGAGTATTGGCTGACACAGGTGACCAACTTCGCACCATTCACCGAATGGCAACCGGGCGGTGGTTGCGGTGATTCGGTATTGGTGACCATTCCCGATCAGGGACCCGGCTGCGCGAACATCACCGGCAAGGTCTTCATGGACTACGATGAGGATTGCGTGAAGACCGGTGTCGAACCCTTGCGGACCAACTCAATACTGCAATTCGATCCGGGACCCTACTTCGCAAGCACCGGAGCGAATGGTGTTTATTCGCTGAACGTGCCCACCGGTACGTACGATGTCACGGAGATCACCAGCGATGCACAACAGCATTGCCTGCCCGAGCCGATCACCGTGAACGCCAATGGGCTGGCCGTTCTGGACTTCGCGGATACCGCGCTCGTGGCGCTCGATGTGCAACTGACCATGGCCAGCGGCGCGGCGCGGCCCGGCTTCGAATTGGCCTATGCCATCGACATGGCGAACCAGACGCCCGGCGCTACAGGTAACAACCAGGTGGTGATGACCTTCGATCCAACGCTCACCTTCCTTGGCGCCTCGGTCACGCCGAGTTTCAGCACGGCCAGCACCCTTACCTGGAACAATGTGGGCCAGATGAACAACTTCGGGACGCGCGACTTGCTGGTGCGCTTTCAGGTTCCTTCTGATGTGGGCTTGGTCGGCACCGTGCTGTCCGCAACAGCTACCGTCACACCGACCTTGACGGATGCAGTACCCGCGAACAACATCGCGACGTGGGTGGTGACGGTGACCGGCAGCTTCGACCCCAACGACAAGCTGGCCAACACGAACCATGGGAACAGCAGTACGGTCTACTTGATCGATCAAGATGAATGGGTCGACTACACCATCCGATTCCAGAACACGGGAACCGACACCGCTTTCCTTGTCGTGATCACCGACACGCTTCCGGAACAGCTGGATCCTGCCACCATTCGGATGGGCGCCGCATCGGATGGGTTCTCGTGGTCCTTGACCGGGCAAGGCACGCTCCGTTGGGTATTCCCGAACATCTTGTTGCCGGATAGCAACGTGAACGAGGGTGCTTCGCATTGCTTCGTCTCTTTCCGCATACAACCGCACCTGCCGCTACTTGCGGGCACCGTGATCGAGAACACCGCCAACATCTTCTTCGATTACAACCCGCCGGTGATCACCGAGCCGAGCGTGCTGGTGGCAGAATTCAGCACGGGCGTTATTGAGCGCGGCAAGGATGTGCTGCTCTATCCGAACCCTGCACGGAACTCCATCGCGATACGCGGCATGGGCAACGCCGATTGGGTCATCACCGGCATCGATGGCCGCAGGCTGGCATCCGGAAAGCTCACCAGCGAACCAGGTGTTGTCGAAATCGGGTCGCTCAGCGAGGGCCCCTACCTGATCCAACTCTTCACTGCACACGGTCGCCGCACTATTCCGTTCGCCAAATGCTCCGCCCAGTGAACGCGGTGTGATCGTCGTTCACCCTTTGCACTGGTCATCCCCAAAACCCACCTCTCTGCCATGTTCCTCCGATCCGTTTGTCTTCTCGCTTCGCTTGCGCTGAGCGCGTCAGCCTGGTGCGTGCTGTCCGTTTCGATCAGTGTTTATCAAGGCCTCGCTCCATGTGGGCAGGCGCGGGGGGCCATGCACGTCAATGCAAGCGGTGGTGTTGCACCCTACGCCATCCAGTGGAGCAACGGGGCGACGACGAGCACGATCACCGACCTTCAGGCAGGCACCTATACCGTAACTGTTACCGATGGTGTCGGTACCGTGGAACAAGCCACGGCTGATGTGACATACGTGAGCGCCTATCCGCAGGCCTTTCCCGTGGTCACAATGAGCTATTGCGAGTTGGGCAATGGCTATGCGATCTATCCAGTGATGGATGCGGGGGGGCTTTATCCCATTGCACCGGCCACATTCTCGGGCTTCGGGGTGTTGGGGCAATCCCTTTCGCAGGATGGCCAATGGTATGTGATCGAGATCGACGCCCAGCCCGGCGCGATGGACATCAGCTATACCGACGCGCTGGGCTGTCCCGGGTCGTTCGAATGGAACAGCTACGGTCCGGTGGTGTTGCCCACGATCACCGTTTCTGGGATCGTGGGCTCGTGCAGCGATGGAAGTACCGGGAGCGCGACGGTCTCGATTCCGGCGGTGCCGGGCGAGAACGATCTGCACATGACCATGAAGAGCGCCAACGGTGATGTGATGACGGAGACGCCCTGCTGGGGAGAACAAGCTGGAGGCTGGAGCGGTTCCACGATCCCCTATAGCGCACTCGCACCTGGCGACTACTGGGTGGTGTTGGATGTGGATGAGTATTGCCTGTTCGGCGTATTGCCGAGTTTCATCGAGAGCTGTGCCGATTCGGTGATGTTCACCATTCCCGATCTCGGCGTTACCTGTGGCTCCGTGGCTGGGATGAGCTGGTATGATGTGGACGGTGATTGCGTATTCGATCCCGAGGATGCGGGTGTGCCTTATTCGCCCTTGCTCATCGAACCAGGCGGGCATGTGGCGTTCACCGGGGCGGATGGGACTTACCAGTTCGAGTTGGTGGATGGTTCCTACACGCTCGCACTGGGGGATGCATCGCTCATCCCCATCTGTCCGGCGAACCAACCGGTTCCCTTCACCGTGAACGATGATGAGACCACGATCGACCTGGCCAACGGGAGCAACGAGCAGTTGGACCTATCGGTGTATGCGTCCGGTGGTCCTGCACGGCCGGGCTTCGCTCACATGGTGCATGCAACCGCGCGCAACATGGCCCCGCAGTTCAGCGGGCCGGTCACGCTCACCGTTGAGATCGACAGTGATATAACCTACGTGAACGCCGTGCCTGCGCCGAGCGCCGTGGTGGGCAATGTCCTTAGCTGGAACTTTGCCGCATTCGGCCTGTTCGGGGATGCAAGCGTTCAGGTGGAAACAGCCGTACCGGTGGGCACCGCTATCGGAACCGAGTTGCTCCATACGGTGAGCGTGTCGAACACACTGCCCGAAAGCACTTACGCCAACAACACCGTCAGTTGGAACGCGCTCGTGACCGCCTCTCTGGACCCGAACGACAAGATTGCGCGCACAAGCGGTGGCCAAAGCGACACACAGTACTTCCTCGATCAGGACGAGTTCATCGATTACACGATCCGTTTCCAGAACACGGGGACCGATACGGCCTTCACGGTGATCATCACCGATACCCTGAGCGGGACTTTGGACATGATGACCTTCGAGCAGGGTGTGGTTTCGCATCCGTTCGATGTGCGCTTCAAGGCGGGCAGGGTAGTGGAATGGCGCTTTGATGAGATCCTGCTCCCGGACAGCACGACAAATGAAAGCGGAAGTCATGGACTGGTGCAGTTCCGCCTCAAGCCGGTGCAACCCCTGCCAGCGGGAAGCGAGATCAGCAATACAGCCAATATCTTCTTCGACTACAACGAACCCGTGATCACCGAGCCGAGCGTGCTGGTGGCGGAGTTCAGTACGGGGGTGGCAGCAACCTCATCTGAAAGCGGCGTGGAGGTATTTCCGAACCCGGCGAACGGATCCTTCACTGTGCGATCACTGGCTAGTAGTATCAGGACCGTGCAACTCCTTTCGGCGGATGGAAGGCGAGTTATGCAGGGAAGCGTGACTGGTGGTTCCTCCATCGGGATCGATGCAACCATACTCGCGCCGGGCACATACATTGTGGTGGTCACCGGTGGATCGGGAGAGGAAAGGCGCACGCGTTTTATTAAACACTAAGCCCATGAAACTCATTCTGTCAGCTCTATTCCTTGCCCCGTTATCGGCATCGGCCTTCTCCGTTTCAGGGATACCGACGGCCACCACCTGCGGCAACAACACAGGCTCCATCGACATCACGCCGCTAGGGGGAACCCCCCCCTATACCTACGCATGGGCAGACGGACCTACGACCGAGGACAGATCGGGCCTCGCGGCTGGAGACTATTCCGTGGTTGTCATGGATAATGTCGGAGGCACCGGCTCCTGGAATGGCACGGTCGCGGGTGGAACGCTGTTCGTGCAGACGACATTCGCCGGAGGATTCGCGTGCCCCGGTGAGAGCAACGGAAGTTTTGTCGTCGTGCAGAGCATGTTCAACGGCACACCGCCGTACAACTTATCGGTGTACATCAACGGCTCACCGGCTTCACCGAGTGGAACGAACGGAGATGGTGACCCGATCTACTACGGACTGGCAGAAGGCGATCAGTTCTCGGTGAGTGCGAGCGATGCCGGGGGGTGCTCGGGCTCGCACGATGATGTGATGTACGGCCCTTTCGGCATTCCGATCGCTGTTACCAACATCGTGGCAGCTTGCAATGGAGCGAATGGGAGCGTTGTCCTCGACAATAATGGCGACTGGCCGGCGAACATCATCATCACCGATGCCGGGGGCCAGCAGGTCTATCAGTACGATCAGGTGACCAATGAGCTCATCACCGGCCTGCTCCCCGGCGACTACAACATCCAGCAGACATGGACATGGTCCATGATCAATGGATGTACATCCATCATCGGCGGCTTCACCGTGCCCGATCTGAGCCCCAATTGCGGCAACGTGCATGGCACCAGTTGGTACGACCTCGATGCCGATTGCGTGCGTGATGTGGGGGAGGTTGGCATACCGTACAGTGTGCTCTACATCCAGCCCGGTGGGCAATACGCGCTTACCAACGGCAACGGCGCTTATGGCTTCAACATTGTGAACGGATCCTACACCATGACCCAGTTGGATCCCACACTGATCCATTACTGCCCGGCCACGCAGCCGGTGCCTTTTGTGGTGAACACATCGGATCCGGCAGTCGATTTCGCCAACGGCAGCACGGTTCCTCTGGACTTGGCGCTCTATACCGTGCAAGGCGTTGCGAGACCTGGGTTCAACTATTCATTCGGCGGAATAGTACGCAACCAATCACCACAGGTGAGCGGTCCGGTGACCGTAACGGCGGATTTCGATCCGACCTTGAACTTCATCAGCGCATCGCCCACACCCACTAGTGTGCTCGGTACTACCATCACGTGGACCTTCGGTTCTCTCAGCTCCTTCGCCTTGGTCGGGTTCAGCGCATCGTTCGGTGTTCCTGCCCCCACACCCTTGGGCACCGTGCTCACGAACAGCGTGAGTGCGAGCAATACCCTTGCGGAGACCACACTCGCCAACAATGCCGCTATCGTGCAGGCCACGGTCATCGGCAGTTATGATCCGAATGACAAGGTCGCGGCCACCAGCAGCGACCTGAGCCAGGATCTGTATTACATCGATCAGGATGAATGGATCGATTACACGATCCGTTTCCAGAACACCGGTACCGCTTCCGCGATCGATGTGGTCGTTACCGATACTATTCCAGCTGAATTGGATATGGCCACCTTTGAACAGGGCGCTGCGTCGCATGTGTTCGACGTGAGCTTCAAGCCGGGCAGGGTAGTGGAATGGCGCTTCGCGAACATCAACCTGCCGGACAGCACAACGGATGAAGCAGCGAGCCACGGCATGGTCGGTTTCCGAATACGGCCACGGCTGCCTTTGCTTGCGGGAACGGTGATCGCGAACGCGGCGAACATCTACTTCGACTTCAATGACCCGGTGATCACAGAGCCGAGCGTGCTCACTGCGGAATTCAGCACGGGAACCAGCCGCGGATCCGCACCAACCGAACTCCTGGTGTACCCGAATCCTGTGAGCGATTTGCTCGTGGTGAGCCTGATGGGGGCCGAAAGGCTCAGCTTTCGGGACCTTGCAGGCCGCGTGGTCCTGGAGGCCCGTATCGATGCGGATCGGATCCAAATAGCCTTGGACGGACTCTCGGCCGGAACCTACTTCCTGGTCGTAACCAATGCTGGCGGACAGGCGTTTATGCGGCCGGTAACGAAACAGTAGGATCATGCGAAGCAACCATTCCATCGCGATCCGTCATTGGAGTGCTCATCAAGCAAAGACCATGGACCGCTCCCGTCCCGCCGACCGAACCAACCTCATCCGCACCAGCATGCTGCTCTTCGCCGTGCTGAGCCTCATGTCCTTCGCTCTCGCGATCGCCTCCTGATCCGTCCCCTCCGCCTAGATTTGGCGGTGTGCGTGCGCCGGCTTTCTATTGCCTTCTGCTTCATGTCCTTGGTGCTTTAGGCCAAGGGACTCCAAAGACCACCCTGTGGCGTGTAAGCGCGCCACAGGTCGCTGGTTCCAGCTACCTCTTCGGAACCGTGCATAGCCGCGATGATCGCGCGTACCAATGGGGCGATTCGGTGCTGCCAGCCCTGCGTCGCGTGCAGGTGGTCGCCGGTGAATTGGACATCGAGCGCGAGCAAGGGCGCATGCTCGGGTTGATGAGCTTGGCGCTGCTGCCCGAGGGACGAACCCTGAAGGATTACTATCGGAAACGGGAGTGGCGCCGTGTCGAGGCGGGCTTGAAGCATCGTTTGGGAACCTACCATGGAATGGCACTTCGGTTGCGACCCTATTTCGTGCTGCTCATGCTCAGCGGAGTGGATATACAAGGACAGCACGAGCGAGTGCTCGATGAGGAGATCCAGTACCTGGCGCGGGCAAATGGGCAGGAGATCGTGGGACTGGAGACCTTGCGCGAACAGATGGGGGCCATGGATGTGCTGTCGTTAGAACGACAGGCCCAGTTGCTCCTTGAGCGTATTGATTCCGGTGACGAGCAGGCGGAACTGGATCGATTGCTCGGGGCCTACGCCGCACAGGACCTGGATGCGCTCATGGAGGTGATGGATGCCAGTGGCGCCTTGCCGGTCGAGATGGACGCCTCGTTGATCGTAGAGCGCAACGCTCGCATGGCGCACCGCATTGACAGTCTGTTGAGCACCGGAACCAGTGCCTTCTTCGCCGTCGGTGCGGCGCATCTGCCGCGCGAGACCGGCCTCATCGCCCTCTTGCGTGATCGTGGCTATGCGGTGGAGCCCATCATTTCGGCCCCCAGCGGGACCAGGAGCACCGCTCCAGCCATGGAAATCGAACGGTGAACGGGCCTCTGGCACTTGCTGCGATCATGGGAGCGGTTACTTTCGGGCGATGCCAGCCGTGGAAAAGGTATGCCTGGAGTGCGGCGAGAAGGTCGTGGGGCGCACCGATAAGCGCTTCTGCTCGGATGCATGCCGCAATCTGTACCACTACCACACCAATAACGCGCCCATCAATTATGTGCGCAACGTGGTGAACGCGCTGAAGCGCAATCGACGCATACTATCGGAATTGAACACCGGACCCGAGGGCAAGACCAAGGTCCATCGTGACAAGCTTATCGAACGTGGCTACAGCTTCATGTACCACACCAACACCCACCGCACCAAAGCGGGCAACAACTACATCTTCTGCTTCGAGCAGGGATTCCTCGAGCTCGGTGAGAATTGGTTCATGCTCGTGCGCCGCGACGAGTACCTGGACCGCGCAGGTGATACCCGGCCTAACTGACCGATCTTCCAGAAATGGGAAAGCCGCCCGGAATGGAGCGGCTTCTTCGTTCCCTATGGAGTGCTCAGGTCATCGCCCATATAATGAGGATGCTGGCACCGAGGCATACCAGCGCAAAGAGCACAGGCCCGCCGATCTCGTTCTGTTCGGCTTCCTCCGGAAAATGGCCTTCGACGTGGTGATCGCTCATGATGTTCGTGGGGTTGTTAGATGGGAGCGGGCAAATATAGAGGCGCCCAATGCCGCGCTTTGGCACCCCTCCCTGAGAACATTCTCAACACAGCCCGCATGATCGATGGGGACGGCCTTCTGATGAAGTCCCCGGCTTGGGTCGATCTCTATATTTGCCGCCCCTTGGCCGAAAGCCTCGGCGAATGGCGCGGTAGCTCAGCTGGTTAGAGCGCATGATTCATAATCCTGAGGTCGGGAGTTCAAGTCTCCCCCGCGCTACGGAGGCCATCGACATCGGTGGCCTTTTCCGTTCCTTGGCGGCATGAAGATCCTTCTCCCGCTCACCCTCTTCGCGCTGGTTTCATGCACCGGCTACTCCGAAGCCGACGAGCGCGCCATCCGACGGGTCCTGGCAGAGCAGGAATCGGCGTGGGACCGTGGCGACATACCCGGCTTCATGGCCGGATATGCTGAGGAGATCTGTTTCTTCAGCAAGCAGGGCCAAACCTGCGGCAAGCAACAGGTAACGGACAATTACCTGAAGTCCTACCCCAGCCAGGAAGCCATGGGAAATCTGGCTTTCACCATCCACGAAGTGGCCCCGGTGGGAAATGACCATGCCTGGGTGGCGGGGCTGTGGGAATTGCGCCGTGCAGCTGACACGCTGAATGGCGGCTTCTCTCTCCTCTGGCAGCGGCAGGCTGAAGGATGGCGCATCGTTCGTGACCATTCGTACTGAAGACCGGGAGATCACGTGCCCGACCAGCAATCCATCATCACCTGGGCCATCATCGCCATCACGGCGCTGGTGTCCATCGCCGCCTTCAACAACGCACGGCTTTTCAGTGAGCTGCTCTTCGAACCCTTCGTGATCAAGGCGCGCGGGCAGTGGTACCGCTTCCTAACGCATGCCTTCATCCATGCCAACTGGCCGCACCTCCTGGTGAACATGTTCGTCCTGTACATGTTCGGCCGCAACGTGGAGCCGCTGCTCGATCGCATCACCGGGACGGACGCTACCTTCCCGTACCTGGCCCTTTACATCGGGGGAGTGCTCTTCTCCACGCTGCCATCCTACAAGCGCCATATCCATGACCCCAACTACCGCGCTGTGGGAGCAAGCGGTGCGGTGAGCGCCGTGCTCTTCGCTCAGATCCTCATGCTGCCGACCATGCCCGTCCGCTTCATGTTCTTTCCCTTCGCCATGCCTGCCTGGATCTTCGGCGCCATCTACCTCTGGTACTCATGGTACATGGATAAGCGTGGTGGGGACAATGTGGCGCATGATGCCCACTTCTTCGGTGCGGTTTACGGCGTTGCGTTCATGACCGTGCTCGAACCATCGCTTCTGCTGCACATCGGTTCGTTCCAACAAGAACTGCTTCAATGAGCTTGGTTCCGGCAGCCTTCCTCGATCGCGACGGGGTCATCAACCGCGAGCGCGGGGAGCATACCTGGCGCATGGAGGATTTCGAGGTGCTTCCCGGCGTCATCGAGGGCTTGTCGGAACTGAGCAACGCGGGTTTCGCGTTGGTGGTCATCACGAATCAAAGCGGCATCGGCTTGGGGCTTTACGGCCATCGCGAGGTGGATGAGGCGCACCGTTACCTTCACCACATGCTGCTGGGCCACGGCCTCCGATTGCACGACATCCTGTACTGCCCGCACCATCCCAGCGGGGGGCGCTGCCTGTGCCGTAAGCCGGGCAGCTTGCTCTTCGAACGGGCCATGGCCAGGCACGGTATCGACCCCCTCCGATCGGTGATGATCGGCGACCGGCAGCGCGATATCGATGCCGCAGCGGCCGTCGGCATCAGAGGGATACTTGTGGAAGCCAATGCACCTTTGCTGCCCGTGGTGATGAACCAGGTCCTGAACGCATGAGGTCCTTGGTCAATATCAATGGCGAACTGCAACCGGGCGACCAGCCGGCTCTTCCTCTGGACAACCGCGCCTACCATTTCGGCGATGGCCTCTTCGAGAGCATACGCGTGGTGAACGGAAGGCCCTGTTTCATCGACGCGCATTGGGCCAGGCTCACCACCGGCGCGTCGGTCCTCCGCATCGAGATGCCCGCGGCTCTGGACCGGGAGGGTTTCGAGCGATCGATCCTTGAACTCATCAGCGCAACCGCTATCGCGAGCGGTCGTTGCCGTTTCACCTTGTTCCGTAGCGGCGGTGGGTATTACAGGCCGCAGCAGGATGGCGGCAACTTCACCATCGAATTGCAAGCACTGGATGAGCCGCATCACACCCTCAACCAGAATGGCCTCATGGTGGATATCTGGCCTGAGATGCGCAAGCCCATCAATGAGCTTTCCCGCCACAAGACGCTCAACTGCCAGTATTACATCATGGCCGCCTTGTGGAGCCGGGAGCGAGGACTGGACGATTGCCTGCTGCAGAACGAGAGGGGGAACATCATCGAGAGCAGCGCGGGCAACCTCTTCATCGTGAGCAATGGCGTCCTGTACACGCCATCTCTCGCCGATGGCTGCCTGGGCGGCGTCATGCGCGCACAGGTCATCAACCTGGCCCTGGCCAACGGCATCAAGGTGTACGAGTGTTCACTGAACCCCCAGAACCTGCTGGCAGCGGACGAGGTGTTCTTCACCAACGCCATAAGCGGGGTGCGCTGGGTGGGCGCTTATCGCACCAAGCGCTATGCGCACAAGCTCTCCGGCACCTTGATGGAATTGCTGGTGGCCAGCACGCTCAATTGAGCGACGGGTCGTCGGGGAAATTGGCGAGCGGCGCATACTCCTTGCCCATGGATTTGAGCGTGTCGCGCCAGAGGTCATCGTCGCGTGTGCTCATGATGCGCCGCTTGTCAGCAGGCGCCACCAGCCAGGATTTCTCACTGAGTTCCTTCTGCAACTGGTCCTTGCCCCAGCCGCTATAGCCGACGAAGAAGCGCACGTGCTTGGATAGCTTGGGGTCGGTGGCGAGTATGGAACGCAACTGCTCATAGTCGCCGCCCATGTGAACGCCGTCAACCACCTCCACACTGCCCAGCACGTGCTTGCCCAGTGTGTGCAAGTAGTAAAGCTCGCCGCTTTGAACAGGACCACCGATGCTCACGCGTGAGGAGATCGGCGGAAGGTTCTCCATCAGGTCGTTGATGGCCATGTCCATCTGCCGGTTCAGCACGAAACCGAACGACCCTTCGTCGTTGTGGTCGCACAGCAGCACTACGGTCCGCCGGAAGTAGGGGTCGGGCAGATAAGGCTCGCTCACCAGCAGCCGGCCCTTGCCGGGCTTGTGCTTGTTCAGCGGGTCGAGGTCGAGGATGTCCTTGCCCATGAGGGAAGCAAGTTAGTGGCTGCGCGGATCCGGGTGCATGGCGTTGGGGGAACGGCGCGAGCTACTACTGCTGCGGATAACTTCGCCCGCAACGCCCCTATCATGAGCAGCGAACGCACTGTGGACCATCGCACCGATTATGCACGCGAGGCCTTCCTCGAGGATGATGCCGGCACCGATCCCATCGCGCTGTTCGGCCGCTGGTTCAAGCGGGCCGAGGATGCTGGTCTGCCCGAACCGCATGCCATGACCCTCGCGACGCTCGGCTCGCTTACGATCAGCTGCCGCGTCGTGCTGCTGCGCTCCTTCGATGCGCGCGGCTTCGTCTTCTATACCAACAACAACAGTCGCAAGGCCATGGACCTGGAGCGCGACCCGCGAGCAGCGCTCAACTTCTTCTGGCCCCAGCTCGAGCGCCAGGTGCGCATCGAGGGCAGGGCAGAACCGGTGAGCGCCCAGGAATCCGATGCGTATTTCGCCACCCGGCCGCGTGAGAGCAGGATAGGGTCGTGGAGCAGTGACCAAAGCCGCCCGGTCGAGGATCGGAGAGCCCTGGAAGAGCGATTCGCTCGCTGGAACGATCGCTTCAAGGATGGCGAAATACCGCGTCCGCTCCACTGGGGCGGGCATCGTGTCCGCCCGGTACGCATCGAATTCTGGCAGGGCCGACCGAACCGCTTGCACGATCGCATCGCCTTCGAGCAACTCTCCGATGGCACCTGGTTGCGCGTGCGGCTGCAGCCTTGATCGAATGCCTATGAAAGCCGAAGAGCCCCGGACTGCGGGGCTCTTCGCGTGTATCGTTGGTCGCTTACTTCTTCTTGGGCGCGGCCTTCTTCGCAGCGGCTTTCTTCGCCGGGGCTTTCTTGGCGGCGGCCTTCTTGGGAGCTGCCTTCTTCACCACTTTGCGTGCGGCCGCTCGGCGGGCGTTGCGCGTGCTGGGGCGGCTCTTGCCACTGCTCCCTTTCCGGCGCTTGCCCTTCTTGGTCTTCTTATCGCCTTTTCCCATGTTCAGTTGAGTTGATGGTGTGCCAAATGTACCCGCGCATGCCTGCGCGCTCTTTCCGCCAGGTCTCAATTGTCAACGCGAGCCTGTGTACAGGCCGTCGGTCCTATTCCGCTTCGCGGAAACGCTGCTCGAGGTGCTGCGCGCTATGCACCACTTTGCGCGCCCAATCGAGCTTCAGGGCGATGAGCGCTTCATCGTCCAATTGCCATGGGACCGGTGAAGCACGCAATCGCTCCATCACGGTGTACAGCACGATCGCCGCAGAGACGGAGATGTTGTAGCTCTCCGTGAAGCCGTGCATGGGAATGCGCAAACGGATGTCCGACTGGTCCATGAGCGCATCGCTGGCACCAGTGAGCTCGGTGCCGAAGCAGAATGCGAGAGGCCGGTCGAGGGGGACAGTTGCGGGCGTGATATCCGGCGCGTGCGGCGAGGTGACTACGATGGCATAGCCTTGTTGCTTCAGGTGTTGCACGCATCGTTGCGTGTTATCCCCCTTCTCGCGCCAGCGATGCATGTCGATCCATTTCGATGACCCCAGGGTAACGTCCGGGTTCACGGTGAACTTGTTGCGGTTCTCGATGATGTGCATGTCCTGCACGCCAAGAAGATCGCAGGTGCGCACCACGGCGCTGGCATTGTGCGGCTGGTAGATGTCTTCGAGCACGGCCGTGATGTGGCGCGTGCGCATGGGCGCTATGCGCTCGAAGAGCTCTCGCTTGTTGTCGGTGATGAAACCGCAAAGCCGTTCGTATAGTTCCTTGTCCGTCATGATGGCGCGACTGCAAATGAAAAGTCCCCCGCCGTGGCGAGGGACTTTCCGAGATCGAAGGGAGGGCTTACTTCACCTTGTTGGAGAGGTCGGCACCGGCCTTGAACTTCACCACCTTCTTGGCAGCGATCTTGATCTCCTTGCCCGTTTGCGGGTTGCGGCCTTTGCGGGCAGCGCGCTTGGAGATGCTGAAGGTGCCGAAGCCTACGAGCGCAACGCGCTCGCCTTTCTTCAGCGCCTTGGTGGTACCGGTAACGAATGCGTCGAGGGCGCGCTTCGCATCGGCCTTGGAGATCTTCGCGTCATTGGCGATCGACTCGATCAGTTCGGCTTTGTTCAGACCCATTTTGCTTTGGTTTTTGAGTTTGTTGGTTTAGTGAACTCGCGGACAAATGTATCCGCAGAGCCGCGTCTGTCAAGGGTTTCCGAGGGTCGGCGCGGAGAATGTTGAAAAATCAGGGGTTTTGTTCATAAGTGCCTCTGTATCCCGCCCCCAGCAAGGGTTTGCGGAAAACGGGATTTCGAGAAACCGGAAGGGTTGGACCAACGCCTTTCAAGGCTCGATCATGACGCGATCGCTGCCATCGAAGAAAGGTGCTTGCACGCTGATCACGCGCAATGGAACGTCGGACGTGGTGCGCACCGCATGACGCGTTCCCATGGGAATGATGATCACGTGCCCGGCACCGATGCTGAAGGTGGAATCGCCCAAGAGCATGCTGCCCTCGCCTTCGAGCACGAGGACGTGCTCGGTGTGGTACCGATGAAGATGCGGCTTCACTTCGCGCGGGATGCAGATGTGGAAAGAGGAACTAAGGCTGTCGCTGAAGAGCGGCGTCACCTGCACGTGCGCGCTGTCCCCGTTGCAAGGCAAGGTCATCGGGTCGAAGACATGCTGCGAGATGGCGAGCGCTGGCGCGAGTAGGAAGGCGAGGGTGCTCACTGGCTTGGGCACCTTCATTCGAAACGGATGTTGTCCCGGGAGCGAAGGCCACGCACGAAGGAGGCTGCATCCATCCGTTTGCGGCCTTCCGGCTGCAGCTCAAGGATGTCGAGCCATCCATCCTGCGCACGCACAAGCAGGCGGCCCTGTTCAATTCGTACTGCTCCAGGCACGCTCGGTGCGTCTTCATTAGTAATTCGTGCGTGGATCACTTTGAAGTGCTCGGGGGGCTTGTCATCCGCAAGCCAGTGCGTCCATGCGCCCGGATAGGGTGATAGTCCTCGCACGAGGTTGTGAACCTGCCTCGATGGGCTGTTCCACTGGATGCGACAGTTCAGGGGGGTGAGCTTCGGTGCCTCATGATGACCGCCCCCGCCTTGGGGCCTGGCGATGACCGTTCCCGCGAAGAGTCCTTCCACGGTGCGCACCAGAAGCAATGCTCCTCGTGCCATGAGCCTATCATGCAAGGCGCCGGCATCGTCCTCCGGGCCGATGGGCAACTCTTCAGCAAGGAGGATATCGCCGGTATCGATGGCGTGGCCGAGCTTGAAGGTGGTGATCCCGGTTCGCTCTTCGCCATTGATCAGCGCCCAATTGATCGGAGCGGCGCCGCGATAGTCGGGCAGGAGCGAAGCGTGGAGGTTGATGGTGCCGAGCGGTGGTCGCGCCCAAACCGATTCGGGCAGCATGCGGAAGGCCACCACCACGTACAGCGAAGCTGCTAGGCGGTCGAGTTCGGCATGGAATGCCGGATCGCGAAGGCGTTCGGGCTGAAGCACCGGGATCCCCAGTCGCAATGCATGGTCCTTCACGGCGGACGTGCGTAGCTGCCTGCTCCTGCCTGCCGGCCTGTCCGGGGCGGTAACCACAGCGGCCACTTCGAAGCCGGCGTTCACCAGCGCATCGAGGCTCGCCACCGCGAATTCCGGTGTGCCCATGAAGAGGATGCGTCCCTTGCTCATGCGTTGATCAGCGAGCCGAGGCGCGAAGGTGCGATGCGGAACCGGTAGGGAAGCTGCGCATCATCGCCGGCGTACTCCACTCCGATGCGAGGACCGGTGATGATGTCGGTATCCGGCACGCGGAGACCGCGATCCTCGATCCGGATGGGGCCCGTGAGCAGATCGGTGCCGGTGTGGGCCGTGCGTATGCCGAGGGCTGTGGAAAGCGTGCCCGGCCCGCTCGTGGAGAACACGGCTGCGCCACGTCGAATGCGCATCGTCGGAATCCCTTCCATGGGCAGGATCGCGCGCACGAGCACCGCATGCGGCATGCCTTCGACATGGGTGACGACATTGAACAGGTGGTGGATGCCGTAGCACAAGTAGACGTAGGCGGTTCCACCGATACGGTACATCGGCTCGTTGCGCGCCGTGCGCCGGCCTCCGTAAGCGTGCGAGGCCCTATCCGAGGGGCCCGCGTATGCTTCCGTTTCCGTGATGATCCCTGCGCATCGTTCGCCATCGATTCCTGTTGCGATCACCTTGCCCAGCAGTTCGTTCGCAATAGCCGTTACGTCGGCACGCAGGTAGAAGGAGCGGGGCAGGATGGCGGGAACCGCTGTGCTCATGCGCTTTCGCCATACTCGTCCTTCCGCCAGCGTTCCTCCTCGATGTCGCGATGGTAATGCGCCAGGGGTTCCTCCATCTGATGCGAATCGTGGGTCATCCGATAAGGCTTCCGTGCCTTGCACGCATCGCATTGCCCGCAATCAGCCGGATCCGGTTCGTTGAAGTAGGCCAGGAGAGTGACCATGCGGCATCGCCCGTTCGGTCGGGCATAATCGATCATCGCCTCCAGCCGCTTCGCGGCACGGCGCTGTCGATCGGCCAGGGCTGCCGGGTCGAGGGCCAGTTTGTCCGCATCGGCGCGTTGCATGAGCAGCGTGGCGCTGGGCTTGTCGGTTCGCTGCTGGTAGCTCAGGACATCAGCTGTCATCAATTCCATCAGGCGTTTCTCCACCTCGAATGTCGGCAGGCCGAGAAGGCGTGCGATGCGCTCTTCATCGATCACGGCCGCTTCTTCGAAGAGACCGCCATGCAGCCGCAGCAAGGCCTCGATCAATGGCCCGTGACGCTGGTCTTTCACCCGGATGGAATAGACGTCTTGCTGGCTGGTGGTGAACAGCAGGCGCGATGGCGATCGTGCGCCCTCGGAGAGCGCTATGAAGCCGCCTAATTCCAATGCCTTCAACGAATTGGCCACCGTAGGCACTGGCAGTTTCGTTCGTTCGGCAATGGCGCGCAGGTCGAATGCGTACGTCTCGTGAAGCCCCGCTCCCATGGCGATCCCGTTCATGTCCGCGAACGCCTGGTATACCCGGCGGACATCGACCAATGCCGGGAACCCATTGCGCAACCGTTCGCGCGCGCGCGCCTCATCACCAGGGCCGGTGAGCAGGAAGGCGTATGCGGTCCTGCCGTCCCTGCCGCCACGGCCCGCCTCCTGATAGTAGCTCTCCAAGTCGGGCGGTGCCTCCATGTGGATCACGCTCCGCACATCCGCCTTGTCGATGCCCATGCCGAAGGCGTTGGTGGCCACCACGCATCGCAGGGTCCCATTGCTCCATGCGCGTTGGATCCTGTCGCGTTCGGCGCCCGAGAGACCGGCGTGGTAGGCCTCGGCCGCGATCCCATGTCCCTTGAGGAAATGCGCGATGCGCACGGTGCCTTTGCGCTCGCGCATGTACACGATGGAGGTGCCCGGCACGTTCTGCATGATCCGCAGCAGGCGGCCGTATTTGTCCTCGCCTTCGCTCACCCACAACACCAATTCAGGCCTGCGGAAATCGCCACGTAGCAGGTTGGGCACCTTGAAGTCCAGTTGCCGCATGATATCCTCCGCGACCTCGGCCGTGGCCGAAGCGGTGAGAGCGAGCACAGGCACCTTCGGTATCAACGCGCGCAGTTCGCGGATGCGCAGATAGGATGGCCTGAAGTCATATCCCCATTGCGAGATGCAGTGGGCCTCATCAACAGCCAGTAGGCCCAAGGGCATCCGCGGGAGCCGTGCGAGGAACAGATCGGTGCCCAGTCGTTCCGGCGAAACATAGAGGAAGGAGATCTTGCCGTAGGCTGCGGCTTCAAGCGTGTTCTCGATCTCTTCGGGCCGCATGCCTGAGGTGATCGCACGTGCGGCGATGCCCTTGCTGCGCAGCCGTTCCACCTGGTCCTTCATGAGGGCGATGAGCGGCGATACCACCAGGCACAGCTTTCCGGTGACCATGGCAGGGACTTGGAAACAGAGGCTCTTGCCGCCTCCGGTGGGAAGCAGCGCCAGTGTGTCTCGGCCTTCAAGGGCTTCGAGGATAACGCGCTCTTGCATCGGCCGGAACGACGTGAAGCCCCAGTGCTGCGCAAGCACTGAATGAATCGCTTCGCGTTGGGGCTGTTGCTCCACCATTATCTGTTGAGAACTAACGCGGTCCGTGCGGGGCCATCGGCGCGGTCGGTCCGCAGTGAGTTCGGCTACATTTGCTCCGGACCCAATGAACGCACCCGCGATGATCACCACCACCGGGCAAAAGATAGCCACCCAGCGCACCACGAAGTCGCGCCTGCCGGAGACCGATCTCGATCAGATCAAGTTCGGCCGCGTGTTCAGCGATCACATGTTCGTGATGGACTATGCCGACGGCGAATGGCAGCAGCCCCGCATCGTGCCTTTCGCGAACCTGGAGATGAGCCCGGCCGCCCTTGTGCTGCATTACAGTCAGACCATCTTCGAAGGACTGAAAGCCTATCGCAACGTCAATGGTGGCGTCAGCCTCATACGCCCGCAGGCCAACATCGCACGGATGAACCACAGCACGCGCCGGATGTGCATGCCGACGATCCCGGAGGATGCCTTCCTCGACGGGTTGATCGAGCTGGTGAAGCTGGATCAGGAATGGATACCGAAGGACGAAGGGGCTTCGCTCCACATACGCCCTTTCATGTTCGCTACCGACGAGTACATCGGCGTGCGGCCCAGCGATGGCTACCGCTTCATCATCTTCACCTGCCCAGTGCGCAACTATTACAGCGAGCCGGTTCGCGTGAAGATCGAGACCACTTACAGCCGCGCATTCCCTGGCGGCACGGGCGAGACCAAGTGCGGCGGCAACTATGGCGGAGGCCTCTATCCGGCCAAGCTGGGCCAGGACCAGGGCTTCCATCAATTGCTCTGGACCGATGGCCTCTCGCACAAGTACATCGAGGAGAGCGGCACCATGAACGTGTTCTTCAATATCGATGGCACCCTGATCACCCCCGCGCTGGACGGCACCATCCTGCGCGGCATCACCCGCGACAGCATCATCCGCATCGCCCAGGACGAAGGCATTCGCGTGGAGGAGCGGCAGGTGAGCGTGGAGGAGATCGAATCGGCGGCCCGCAACGGCCGCTTGCGTTCGGCATTCGGTGCTGGCACGGCGGCCACCATCGCGCATATCCAGAGCATCGCGTTCGATGGTGCAGTGTACGACCTGCCCGATGTGAGCACGCGCGAGCTGGCGAATCGCGGGAAAGAAGCTCGATGATATCCGCCGCGGCCGGGTACCCGATCCCTACGGTTGGGTGGTTCCGGTGGTGTGAATCCCTGGCGCAACCAACGATCGAAGGCTCCCTCGCCGGGAGCCTTCCTATTTCGCGCGCAGCCCGGCTATGCTGTCCGGGAGGATGGCAAGCCCCGGTGCGCAGAAGAACAAGGTGTATGGTGGCCAGTCCCACAGGAGCACGCCCAGCACGATGCCGCTCACGAGCGTGATGCCGAAGACGAGGCCCGTGAAGTGCAGTCCGAAGAACGCGAAGCGCTGCACCGGCCGATCGGGCTCCTCCTCGGCCTTCCGCTTCCTGAACACCGGTCGGTAGGGCTGTTGGAAGAGGGATGGTCCAGCTCCCGCCTCACGGTAGAATCGCAGCACCTCATCATAGCGTGCGCGTTCCTGCGGATCGATCAGCGTGGAGTACGCATCATGAACGGCCTGGAAGATGTTCGCCGCGTTGGCCGCTCCGTTGCGGTCGGGGTGGCACTGCTTCACCCGCTCCCGATAGGCTCGCTTGATCCTCTGCGTGGAGGCGTCGCGCGGTACGCCAAGCACTTTGTAATGGTCGTAGCGGAGAAGATGCTCCATGCCGTTGCGCGACGGGTTGCTGCCGTTGGTCGTTGATGCCTTATGCGATCCGCACGCCCAAGGTATCTTACTTCGTGGAACGCATGCGCACCGCGATCCTTGCCTTGGTCCTCTCCACGGGCATGCTGAATTCAGCATGTGCGCAATACGTCATTCGCGGCCAGGTGCTTGATGAGCGCGGCGATCTGCCCCTCGTGGGTGCGCATATCCGGTTGCTGAAGGGCGATGCGATAGTCTACTCGGACGAGCAGGGCCGATTCGACATGATCGTGGCAACCGCAAGAGCCGTTGTCAAGATCACGCACGTGGGCTTCCACGAGACCTCACGAACGCTGGCCGCATCACCGGGCACGGAGGAGCGCACCATCATCCGCATGCAGGTGAAGCCAGTGGAGCTTCCGGTGACTGAGATACGCGCGCCAGCGCCAGAAGTGGTATTCGAACGCAAGGACCTGCACGTGGGCGACTATCTCGTGAATGACGACGGCCTATGGGTCCTGGTCTATGGCACGCGCCGGCTCCTGCACAGGCAGGCCCTGGCCGGCCAGACCGTGTGGCAGGACGCTCGACTGCACCTGCTCGATACGCAGTTCGTTGAAAGCGTGAGCACCAGGCTCCCGTCAAGCGCATGCACGTTGACGCGCGATCACGCGCTTCGGCCCGTGGTGAAAGGCGAACGCGGCGCCTGGTTGATCGATCATCAGGCCGGAACGATCGGCATCGGCTGGATCGCGGACAGTACCTATCAGAAAGCGGTGATCCCCTGGACGGACAGCTTGCCAGGGCTGCTGATCGGCAACACATGGTCCTACGCCTATCCTTCCTTCGACCATGTGGGGTATGACGCCGCAACCAAGGAGCAACGGACCATCTGCACGGTAACCGATGAACATTGGATGGCCATCTTCCGCAGTGGCTACAAGTACATGAGCGGTCGCAATAAAGTGATCGCGATGGACCTTGCGCTGGAGCATGGTACCGATCCCGAGATCATCGCCGGCTTCATGGTCGGCTGGGACCAGGATATCCGCTATCGGCCACCGTACGCGCCGCTCTTCGTTGTGCGCGATACCCTTTGCGTGTTCGACCACCACCTGGAGCGCATCCGCCGTTTCGATCGGGAATTGGTGCCGATCGACGAAGTGCCCATCACCTACCAGCGCGATACCGACTGGGATCGCAACCTGGTGCAGGACCGTCGATCCGGCATTGTGTACTCGAAGTTCTCCAAGGGGGCGCGCACGTGGCTCCGGCCGATCGACCCTTCAACCGGAGCCTTGGGCACGCCCACACCATTGACGCACCCCTGGCCCCAAGACGTGCAGGTTCATGGCAGCCACGCCTACTATGTGTATCGTCCGTACGAATCGCTACAGAAACGGACGCTCTATCGCGAGCAGTTGCGTTGATAATCAGTTGGCAGAAAAAGGCATCCCGCAGGGAGGCGAACCCGGAAGCTGCGCAGTGCCTGGTTAGCGGAGGTTCGGGGTTCTACCGCTCCACCGCACTCTTCCCGCGATTTCCGCAGGGCAGGTTGAACGACGCGCCGAACATGGCTGCTCCCTCGAAGAACCAGAACGATTGCGATGCGCGATCGGAGCGGTCTGCGGAAGTGCGCACGTCGGGAAGCATGATGCGTCCGCCATCGAATTCGCCGGAAAGCACGATGCGGTCGAGGAAGACGAAGCGCAGTCCGGCATGCATTCCCAGCCCGAACCCGGAAAGGTGGTAGTCGTCGTTGAGCGGCTTGCCCGGCAGGCGGCACGCGGTGCGAGGCACCAGCACGCCTGCCGATGCGCCGACGTTCGACATGATGTCCAGCCGTAAGATGGTGATATGCATCAACCGATCCCGTCGCTCGCCTCGAGCATGCACGTAGTTGAGGCCATCGGTGTGCTCGTACGTGAGCATATCCTTGGTGAGCGTGGCCCGCTGCTCGCCATCCATCTCGATCGGCCGCGGGGCTTCCGGCGGCAGAGTACCGCTAACGCGCACCGTCTGGTCCTGCACCATCACGTACTTCATGTGGTCGAAACCGAGACCGATCGCGTAGTGTTCGGCTACACACCAGTTGATGCGCAGGTTGGTTTGCGGCAAGGTGAGCTTGGTGGGGCTCAGGTACTCCAGCGCGGGGTCCATCGGACGATCCACCGCCCTTACATCGTAGAGAATGAAATCATATCCGGTTCCATTGAATCGGATATCAGAGGTCGAGTAGGTATCCCGGTTCCAGCCCCAGAGCAGTTCGATACGGCCTTTCTGTGGAGATGACTGCGCGCAAATTCCAGCTCCTATCGACAGAGCAGGCACCAGAAGAAGAAGGCGCTTGATCATGGGGCCCGCAATGTAGCCCGCTCTCCTCAGGCAAGGAACGCGCGCATTGCCAGAATGAGTTCCTCATGCGCTTCTTCATGCACGAAATGCCCTGCTTGCGGGAATATCCTGGCCGTAGCATGCGGCAAGGCCTGCTTCCATCGGTCGAGGCAATAATGGGGGAGGAGCTTGTCCTTCATGCCCCAACCGATCAACGTGGGGATGTCCCTCAGGCGATCGATCCGCCTCCATTGCTCCCCCCAGAATGGACCGGCATCCAGGATCTCTCTGGCCAACGCATGCGTGGCCATGCGCGAGGATGCATCAGGCAAAGCCTTCTTGAAATGCGCGTGGACCGCCTTGGTCAGCTTCTGCCTGTCTCCGTAAGCACCTGGCATCATCACGTTCACGCTGAAGCCGAAGCGCAGGTAGAGCAGCCGCCCGAACCATGACCGTGCGATACGCGCTGGTGCTGCGAAGCGCTCGTCGTCATTCAGCGGCCACATCCACGTGTTGTAGAGGATGATGCCCTTCACGTTCTCAGGATGTTCGAGCGCATGCTGCAACCCTATGCCGCCACCGAAATCGGTGACGACGAGGGTGATGTCCTTCAGTGCAAGATGCTCGATGAATGCCTGCATGCGGACAGCATGGGCTTTCACGGTGTAGTCGCCATGCGCGGGCTTGTCGCTCAGGCCGAAGCCGAGATGGTCGATGGCGATGCATCGATGGCTCGCGCGGAAGGCGATCATGGGATGGCGGAATCCGAAGCTCCAGTCCGGCGTACCATGCACGAAGAGCAGGATCGGGCCTTCTCCTTCGTCCACATAGTGCAGTTCACCATCCGGGTGGGCGAAAGTCCGGCTCGTGAAGGGGAATTCACATTCGTCGAGCCATTCAGGTGGGGTGATCATGGAGTCAAAGCTCCTATGGCCTGGAACGTGGATTCTTGGTGAAAACCAAGACCTCAGATGCGAATGCTGTTGTACAACTTGCTGAAATTGGTGGGGTGGATACCGAGGTAACTGGCGATGAGCTTGTGCGGCACCAGTTGGAATAAATGCGCGCTCTGCTGTGCGAATTGCTGGAAGCGTTCCTCCACGCTGGTGGAGACCTGTCGGTAACGGCCATGCGCGGCAGCGATGAGCATCACTTCGGTGATCTTCCGGAGGAGCCGCTCAATGGAGGGATGGGCATCGAACAGGCGCATGAGGTCGGCATGCGGCAGCGCACGTGCGCGTGTGGCACTGATCGTCTCCAACGTGTAGGTGCTCGGCTGTTGCGACAGGAAGGATTCAGGGATGCCGCTGATGCTGATAGGATAGGTGAAGGCCATGACATAGGGCTTGTCATCCTTCAGGAAGTAGGAGTACTGCACGCCTTCGAGGATGAAAAGCAGATCGCGTTGGATGTCGCCCACGCCGGTGATCACTTCACCTTTTCCGAAGCGCCGTTCGCGCAAGGCATCGGTCAGGTCGTGCCATGCCGTAGTCTCCAATGCATGGAAATGGTCCAGATAGGATCGGATCCCGGCAAGGTCGGCGGATCGTTGTTCGGCGCTCATGCGGATAGTATTCGGCGTGCATCCGGACCGCAATTGAACACGAGGTCGATCACGCTCATGCGCGGGACGAAGCCGTGCCGATCGGCGAATACCTGCGTGTAGGGCGGGACCGGGACGACCCCTGCAGGCAACGGCTTCTTCGGATGGAAAGAGGAGCGGATGTCGATCAGCCCATCGAGCTTCTCAATGTAGTTGTCCGAAACACCGACCTCGGTCTTCAGCCCAAGCCACTTCATGGCCAGATGGATCGTGGCAAGTTGCAGATCGAAGAGCCGGTCGTGCTTCTTCGTCAGCACTGCTTCGATATCGTCGACATAATGGATGAACCAAGGACTTTGCCCGTAGGCGCTGCGGATGGCGTGGAGGTGCTGCGCTGGCCAGGTCTCCGCATAGCTCACGCGCACTTCGCTCATATGCATCTTGCTCCCGTGGTCATGGACCACCTGCACGCTGAGGTCCTGCTTTCCGTTCGGGCCGATGATGCCTGTGCGCGTGCGGTAGCTCTGCCGCTGGTAGTGCTCGCCCAAGTCGATGATCGCCTTCGTATGGTGCGCAAGCAAGCGGTAGTGCTCAACACTACCGAAGTAGAAGGAGGAGAGGAGAGGCGAGTTCAATGCCCGATCGAACGTGGATGTGCGTTCACTTTCCTATGCAGAACTTCCCGAAGATGCTCCCCAGCAGGTCGTCCGGTGTGATCTTGCCGGTGATCTCGCCGAGGTGATGTTGTGCGCGGCGAAGGTCGGCTGCCAGCAGTTCGCCACCGGTGCCGTTGACGAGCGCGATGCGTGCATCATGCAACGCTTGGCGCGCATGCCCGAGCGCTTCCACATGCCGCACGTTGGTCACCACGATGTCCCCCTCGCCTTGCTGTAGCGCCTGCACATGCTCTATGAACGCGTCCTTGAGCTCCGCGAGACCGGTACCGTGCTTGGCGCTGATCGCCATCAGCTTGATCCCGGCCTTCACGCCGGGCAGGTCGGCCTTGTTCAGCACCGATATGAGCTGTGGTCCGCTGCCGATGTGCTCACGCAACAAGCGGGCTTGAGACTGGAAGGCCTCTTCGTTGAGCACACTGGCATCGCCGAGGAACACCACGATGCTCGCTTCCTGCGCCTTCTTGTAGCTGCGCTCGATGCCGAGCTTCTCGATCGTGTCTTCCGTCGCGCGGATCCCCGCCGTGTCGATGAACCGGAACAGCACCCCACCCAGGGTGATCGTCTCTTCCACCGTATCGCGCGTGGTGCCGGGGATCTCGCTCACGATGGCGCGGTCCTCCTGCAACAAGGCGTTGAGCAGGGTGCTCTTGCCGCTGTTGGGCGCGCCGATGATCGCCACGGGCACGCCATGCTTCACCACGTTGCCATAACGGAAGCTGTTGATCAGCTCGCTGCAAACGGAGATCAGCCCGTTGATCAGTGCGAGCAGCTCATCGCGCCGCGCGAACTCCACATCCTCTTCGCTGAAGTCGAGCTCCAGTTCGATCAGTGCGCTGAAGTCGATGAGATGATGCCGGAGCTCATCGATGCGTTGCCCATATCCACCGCGCAATTGGTGAAGCGCCAACTTGTGCTGGGCGGCGCTCTGGCTGGCGATGAGGTCCGCCACGGCCTCCGCCTGTGCAAGGTCGAGCTTGCCGTTGAGGAAGGCGCGCTGCGTGAATTCGCCTGGCAAGGCGGTGCGCGCGCCGGCATTGATCAATGCTTCCAGCAGGCGTTGTTGCACATAGCGAGAACCATGCACGCTGATCTCCACCACGTCTTCGCCCGTGAAGGAGCGCGGCCCCCGAAAGACCGACACCAATCCCTCATCCACCGGGCCATCCGCATCCGACAAGGGGGAGAAATAGGACTTCCGGTCCTCCGGTTCCACGGGCAACGATGAGGCGATGGCCCGTGCGGTGGAGATCGCCTTCGGACCCGTAAGCCGCAACAGCGCGATGGCCCCTGTGCCAGGAGGCGAGGAAATGGCAGCGATGGTGTCAGGTGCGTACATCAAGGGGCGACAAAGATCCGGATCTTTGGCACCCATGCCGAGCAAAGCCAAACTGGAGTACGATCAACTGCCTTACCCAACCGTGATCGTGGTGGGTGGAGGCTTCGCAGGACTGGAAGTGGTGCGCGGCCTGGCCGGAAAGCCATACAAGGTCTTGCTGCTCGATAAGCAGAACCACCACTGTTTCCAGCCTCTCCTGTACCAGGTGGCCACGGCCAGCCTGGGCGCCGACAGCATTGCGCATCCCTTTCGTCGCACGGTGGGTCCCATGCACAATGTGGCCTTTCGCATGGCCGAGGTGCGCCGCGTCATTCACAGCGAGAAGCGGGTCGAGACGAACCTGGGATCCTATTCCTATGACCTGTTGGTGATCGCAACGGGCAGCACCACCAACTTCTTCGGGAATGAAGCTCTTGCCCAAGAGGCGATGCAGCTCAAGAGCATCAGTCAGGCATTGGACATCCGCAGCGATCTTCTGCAGGATTTCGAGGCGGCCGTGGACTTGCGCAGCGAGGAAGAGCAACGACGCTACCTCAACTTCATCATCGTGGGGGCGGGCCCAACCGGTGTGGAATTGTCTGGTGCCCTGGCCGAGATCAGGCGCAACGTGCTCCAGCACGAATACCGTGAGATGGACGCTCATCTGATGCGGATCGTGCTCATCGACAGCAACGACCGGGTGCTGAAGAACTTCTCTGAGAAGGCCAGTGCGAACGCCCTGCGGTACCTGAGCGAACTGGGCGTTGAGGTGAAGCTGGACCTGCGCGTGACCGATTGCGGCCTAGGAAGCGTTACGCTGAGCGACGGCTCGGTGATGGAGACCAATACCGTGATCTGGGCCGCCGGGGTGAAGGGCCAACCCGTGCCTGGACTGGAGGGCGCGATGAACGAACGTGCCAGCCGCTACGAAGTGGATGGCTCGAATGAATTGAAGGGCTTCCCGGGGATCTACGTCCTGGGAGACATCGCTCTGATGAACAGTGATGAGGCATGGCCGAAGGGACACCCGCAAGTGGCCACGGTGGCCATACAGCAGGGGAGGCATCTGGTTCGCAACCTGCTGAGCCGCGCTGAAGGCAAGCCGATGGTGCCGTTCAAGTTCGTGGACAAGGGTTCCATGGCGGTGATCGGTCGGCGACGCGCCGTTGCGGACATCGGGAAGCGGAGCTTCGGAGGCACCCTCGCCTGGTTGCTGTGGATGTTCGTGCATGTGATCCAACTGGTAAGCTTCCGCAACCGCATCATGGTCCTGGTGAATTGGGGCTGGAAGTACCTCAGCTGGAAGAACACCATCCGGCTCATCATCCGGCCATACGTGCGCAAAGGCACAGCCGTGTCCACTCCGTTCGTGGCGCACGAGTGAACCGGCAGCGGCGCCTACATTCGCCCGCCCCTGCATGGACCGTCGCCTCGTCATCCTCTGGTTCACCATCTTCATCGATCTGCTGGGCTTTACGCTCTTCATTCCGGTGATGCCCTTCTTCGGTGAGCACGTTGGGGCGACCGAATTCATGGTGATCCTCTCCTCGGCGGTCTTCAGCCTTCTTGTCTTTCTCTGTTCGCCTATCTGGGGCAGTGCCAGCGACCGCTTCGGTCGTCGGCCGGTCATCATCGCTTCGGTGGTGATCAGCGCCGTGAGCTACGTGGTCTTCGCGCATGCGGACAGTGTGATCTGGCTCTTCATTTCGCGGATCCTCACGGGCATGGGCTCCGGCAACATCGCCGCCGCCCAGGCCTATGTGAGCGATATCTCCGAGCCGAAGGATCGCGCCAAGCGTATCGGTCTGGTGGTAGGCGCGGCGTGGGGCGTCGCCTTTGCCAGTGCTCCATTGATCGGTGGCTACATCTTCCACCACTACGGCGGTATCGTGTCCGTGGGCTACTTCGCAACGTCGCTGTGCCTGCTCAACCTGTTGGGCGTGCTCTTCGTATTGCCGGAATCGCTCAAGGTGAAGGACCATGCGCGCACCATCAATTTCAAACCGGTCGCCAGCACCTTCGCTTCGCTGAAGGACCTGCGGTTCCGCGACATCTTCATCATCGGCTTCGTATACATCACCGCCTTCAGCATGATGAACGTGAGCATCTCCTTCTTCTGGAAGGACCGCTACGCCCTGGATGTGGACCAGGTGGGCATGCTTATGGCCATCGTCGGGGTGATGTCCGCTATTTCGCAGGGCGCATTGGTCGGCGTTTTCCAAAAGGCTATGGGGTGAGAAGCGCATGATGATCAATGGCGCCATGCTCGTGGGGCTCGGCCTCGCGGCCATCCCCTTGTCCCGCTGGGCCTCCGGGCAACGGTGCCCATCGGTGCCGATGGCCAGGCGCTGCACTAGGACCTGGACCTGCTCTTCGTCCTGTTCAGCATGGTGCCCATGATCATGCTCTCAGTGGGGAACGCGTGCCTGAACCCGAGCCTGGTCTCCATACTCAGCAGGCAGGCAGGCCCGCACGAGCAAGGAGAGGTGATGGGCCAGAACATGGGCTTCGGATCGCTGGGCAGGGTGGTAGGGCCCGTTCTTTCCAGCATGTTATATCCCATCGCGAAGGGACTCCCGTTCTGGGTCGGTGGTTCCATCATGCTCGGAACGCTCGCGTTGGTCTATCACTACTTGCGTACCGGCTACAAGCCCATCATTGGCACCACGGACCGCCCGGCTTAGTTTCGCCGCCCGTTGCAGGTGTGTGCGACGGGCTACGGACAACTCTCAACACGGACAATGATCTTCACATGAGCGTACTCGTCAACAAGCAGAGCAACGTGCTGGTGCAGGGTTTCACGGGAAGTGAAGGAACCTTTCATGCCACCCAGATGATCGAATACGGCACCAACGTGGTGGGTGGCGTCACTCCCGGCAAGGGCGGACAAATGCACTTGGACCGTCCTGTCTTCGAGACCGTGAGCGACGCGGTGAAGGGATCGGGCGCTGATGTCAGCATCATTTTCGTTCCGCCAGCGTTCGCGGCCGATGCGATCATGGAAGCCGCTGAAGCGGGGATCAAGGTCATCGTTTGCATCACCGAGGGCATTCCGGTGAAGGACATGGTCATGGCACGCGAATACCTGCGCGGCAAGGACTGCGTGCTCATCGGCCCCAACTGCCCCGGCGTGATCACTGCGGACGAATGCAAAGTGGGGATCATGCCCGGCTTCGTGTTCAAGAAGGGAAGCGTGGGCATCGTCTCGAAATCCGGAACGCTCACGTACGAAGCGGCCGATCAAGTGGTGAAGGCCGGGCTCGGCATCACTACCGCCATCGGCATCGGTGGCGATCCGATCATCGGCACCACAACGCTCGAAGCCGTTCAGCTCTTCGCGAACGATCCCGAGACCAAGGCCATCGTGATGATCGGCGAGATCGGCGGAGACTTGGAGATCCAGGCCGCACGTTGGATAAAGGCGAATTGCAAGAAACCGGTCATCGGGTTCATCGCCGGTGTCACCGCCCCCAAAGGCCGCACCATGGGCCATGCCGGTGCCATCGTGAGCGGCGCCGATGAAAGCGCCGAAGCCAAGAAGAAGGTGATGCGCGAATGCGGCATCCACGTGGTGGACAGCCCGGCGTCGATCGGCGCGAAGGTGAAGGAAGTGCTGGGGTGATCCCTTGCTCCCTGCAACGCGCACGCTGTTACTTTCGCCGCATGGCACTCCTGCAAGACAAGGTCGCGATCATCACCGGTGGATCACGCGGTATCGGCAAGGGCATCGTCGAACGTTTCCTGGAAGAGGGCGCCGATGTGGCATTCACTTACGTAAGCAGCCCGGAGAAGGCCAACACCCTGGCGAACGAACTTATCCTGCGCACCGGCAGGAAGGTGCTGGCCATACAGAGCGATGCGGGCAGCCTTGACCAGGCCCAGGTCGCAGTGGACAAGGTGGTGGGAGCGTGGGGCCGAGTGGATGTGCTGGTGAACAACGCGGGCATCACCAGGGACCAGTTGCTCATGCGCATGAGCGAGGCCGATTGGGATGCGGTGATCAACACCAATCTCAAGAGCGTCTTCAACATGACCAAGGCCGTCCTGCGCACCATGCTCAAGCAACGCAGCGGCAGCATCATCAACATGAGCAGCGTGGTTGGTGTGCAAGGCAATGCCGGTCAGGCGAACTATGCGGCGAGCAAGGCGGGCATCCTCGGCTTCACCAAGAGTATTGCCAAGGAGCTCGGCAGCCGCAACATCCGCAGCAACTCCATCGCGCCGGGCTTCATCGAGACGGAGATGACCGCCGCCCTTGACCCGAAGGTGGTCGAGGGTTGGCGCGAAGGCATCCCTTTGAAGCGAGGCGGAACACCCTATGATGTGGCCAACGCGTGCGTTTTCCTCGGGAGCGACCTCAGCGCCTATATCACCGGGCAGACCTTGAGCGTTTGCGGGGGGATGCTCACCTGAGGGTTGTTTCGGTGGATCGAAGCCACTGCGCTTGCAGCATCGTGTGGTTCGGAATCGAGCGCCAGCAACACCCCATAGACGAGACCTTTACCGCCCTGCAGCACCTGGAACGATGACCTTCACCACCGCGCACTCTCTTTGGCTGGCACCTTTGTGCCTGGCGCTCGGCGTGCTCCTCGCGTGGTTCTTGTACCGGCGCAAGAAAGGAGCGGACGGATTCGCACCACGACTCGCCCTCCTGCTCGCGATCATGCGTGCATGCGCGATCGCGCTCATCGCCTTCTTCCTCTTGGAGCCCATGGTTCGCCATCTGGTGCGCGAGGTGCGCAAGCCGGTGGTGGTGCTCTTGCATGACGGCTCCTCCTCCCTGCTTGCCACTGGCGACAGTACGAGGCTGCGATCGATCCACGCTGCGGCCATGCAGGAGCTCGCTGCCTCGCTCAGCAACGACTATCAAGTCCGCTCCTTCACATACGGGGACCACGTTCGCGATGGGCTTTCGTTCGACCAGCAGGATGGCTTCACCGATATGGGGCAGGCCTTGCGCGAAGTGTATGACCGGTTCACTGGTGCCGACCTGGGCGCCTTGATCATCGATGGGGACGGCATCATCAACCGGGGCCGCGATCCACGCCTCGATGTGGCGCGGCTTGGTGTGCCCGTGTACACCATCGCTCTGGGTGATACCACTGTACGACCGGATCTGGTGCTCAAAGGAGTGGAGCACAATCGCATCTGCTTCCTCGGGAACGAATTCCCGCTGCTCGCGCGCGTAGCGGCCCATCACCTGAAAGGCGTGCGGTCGCGCATTGTAGTCAAGCATGGTGGCCGCGAGCTCGCTTCGCAGGAGATGAGCGCTGCCGGGGATCCATGGCTGCACGAGTTCGCCTTCTCCATCAAGGCGGAAACCGCCGGCACACAGCGCTACACCGTCAGCGTGGTACCGGTGGAAGGCGAGCACACCGTGCTCAACAACGCCCAGGAGATCTTCATCGACGTCCTTGATGACAGTCAGAAGGTGTTACTGCTGGGCGCCGCACCGCATCCCGACCTGGGCTCGCTCAGGCTGGCGCTCGATGGGCTGGAAGGCTACGAGACCGACCTGGCCTTCGCTGCGGACTTCACCGGTGCCGTTGAGGACTACGACCTCATCGTGCTCCACCAATTGCCATCCGTGCGCCTGCCGATCGCCGCGCTGCTGCAACGCGCCGAAGCCAAGGGCATTCCGCTCCTGGCCGTGATCGGTGGGGCTACGGATGCGGCTGCATTCAACAAGCTCGGCGTGGGCGTGCGTGCCAGCGGCACCACCTCGGGCGCCATCACCGATGCGCAGGCATCGCCCAATATGCAGTTCGCTGCATACGTAGTCGACGCGGACCTGTTCCGCGCAATGGAACGATTCCCTCCATTGCAAGTCCCCTTCGGGCAGTATGAATTGGCCCGCTCCGCCGAGGCGCTTGCCACGCAGCGCGTTGGTGTGGTGCGCACCAACTATCCGCTCATCGCCCTCACCCAGCAGAACGAGCGACGCATGGCCGCCATCTGCGGCGAAGGCATCTGGCGATGGCGCATAGCCGACCACAGATTGAATGGGTCCACCGAGCGATTCGACCGGCTGGTGCATCGCCTCGTGCAGTTCCTCGCGCTCAAGGCCGACAAGAAGCGCTTCCGCGTGGACCATCTGCCGGTGTTCACAAGCAATGAACCTGTCCTTATCAACGCGGAGCTTTACGATGCGGCCTACCAGCCCATCACCGACGCGGAAGTGAACATCCGTCTGAAGGATGAGCAGGGTCGCGAGTTCCCCTACCTGTTCCGGGCGGCCAGCGCCGCATACAGGCTCGATGCCGGGAAATTGCCGCCCGGGCGCTACACCTGGGAGGCTACCGCCGTAGCCAAAGGCGAGCGTTCCACCGCCAAGGGAGACCTCGTGGTGCGCGAGCTCTTCATCGAACGACTGAGCACGGTTGCCGACCATGCGCTCTTGGCTGACATGGCGGCACGCACCAACGGCAGAATGGTGCCCGCTGACAGCATCGCCGCCATCGGTGCGGCCATACGTGCCGAGCGTGCCATCGTCGCACGATCGTACGCGCACGCGCAATTCACCGACCTCATCACCCTGCGTTGGATCTTCTTCGTGCTATTGGGCCTGCTTGCTGTGGAATGGGTGCTGCGCCGTCGCAATGGTTCGTACTGACGGCTTCTACCTTGTGCCACCGCCTTGCGGGCCCCCCAACCATGACGCTCTTCTCCGGACGACGCCTTGCCTGGATCATCGCTGGCCTTGTGCTCGCCGTGGTGCTCTGGTGGTGCCGAGCCCCCATCCTCCGCGCCTTCGGTGGGTTCCTCATCCGTGCCGATGCTCCATGCCATGGCGACGCCATGTATGTCCTGGGCGGCGCTGCGCTCGAACGTGCCATCGCGGCGGAGACCTTGTACCGCGAGGGTACAGCACCGGTCGTCATCTTCACAGGTGGAGTGATGCCTGAGGTGTTGCGTATCAACGGCGTCCATCGGACCGAGGCTGCCGTGTGCCGCAACGCAGCGGTCCTTGCAGGCCTGCCGCCGGACCGGGCCGAGCTGCTGGAGATCGGGACCAGCACGCGCGAGGAAGCCTTCGCAGTTCGTGATCAGGCGCTCGCTCGCGGATACGATACGGTGGTCGTCGTCACCACCGAGTTCCATACGAGGCGCGTAGGAAACGTCTTCCGCGAAACATTGGAGCCGGTCGGGATCGTGGTACGCGTGCGCGCCGCGTATTCGCACCGCTACAGCGCCGCGCGCTGGTGGCAGAGCGAGGACGGCATGCTCATGGTGAACAACGAGTACATGAAGCTGGTGTACTACGCCATCACTTATTGAGTCTACGGCTGTAGTACAACGCGCTGGGCTACGCGCATCCCCTGTACCAGTGCAACGAGCGTGTACGATCCGGCTGCGAGGCCATGCATGTCCAGCGACAGCGAGGTTCGGCCGTTGAGCCCTCCAGTCCGTAGCACTGCACGGCCCATGGCGTCGAACAGGTCGATCGCTTCCACCTGGCTGAGATCGTTGAAGCGCACGTGCAGCAGGCCTTCGGTGGGGTTGGGGTACACTTGCATGCCACCCGCCGCGATCTCTTCAGTGCCCACCACCGTCACGCAGAACTCGCTCACGTTCTCATCCAGGTACACGCCGTTGCTCGACGTGATGATGGTGCTATTGGCCATGTTCATGATCTCATAGCCGCCATTTCCCTCGGCGCAGCAGATTCCATCGCCGAAGGCGTCGTAGATGGTGAAGATGTAGCAGCCGTTGGTGAGGCACCAGGTGATCGTATCGACCAAGCCCGGCTCGAAATCCTCGTAGGGTCCGCCTCCGTAGAGCAACGTGCCTATGTCAGTCTCCAATGTCCAGGTGACATCGCTGCCGTAATTGTCCAGGGTGAGCAGGAGTGCGATGTTGCCCTGCGGATTGCTCACCGTGAAGGTGTAGCTCCACAGGTCGTTGGTCTCTACTTGGTCCATGTTGCCGTTGGGCGCGCTGCTGCTTACCTCCAGGGTGTGGGTGCCTGCGGTTACGGGGATCGGCGGAAGGTTCAGGTTCACGGTCTGGCCGGGTTGCAACGAGCCGGTCCAATCGTACACGTAGGTCGTTCCGCCCGCAAGACCGTATGTCACGGTGATGGCGGTCAGCACCACATCGCCATTGTTCTTCAAGGTGATGCCCGGAGCGATCTCGCCCGCTCCGCAAACGAGTTCCGGCACCCCGATGATGCTCGTCACCGCCGCGTCGAAGTGGATGGGTTCTTCAATGAAGGTGGTATCGCCGAGTCCTCCGAGCGAATCGCCGCAGGTGCCCAACCACTGCTCCAGGAAGGGGAAGCTGACATCGAACCGCCCGTAGTAATCGTTCACGCTGTTGCCGCAGGCAGCCTGGCCGCCATAAAGCTGGCCGATGAGCAGATGGCCAGCGTTCCAGAGCCCGCTCCCCGAGGAACCCGGTTCCGTAGTGCCTTCATCCCATACGGTCACCTGCCAGCAATCCGCAGCTCCATTGCCCACATCGATATTGTCCTGTTGGATGGTGCTGAAGCTCCGACTGATCTTCTTGATGTCGCCGCGCGGGTGATGGATCCCGCAAACGCTGTCGGGGAAATTGCCGCTCTTGTCCCAACCGCTCCAGAACACGTTGAAGGAGTCAGGCGGAATCGAGCTCAATTCCAGGAAGGCCATGTCGGTGCCCACGTTGCTGGTAAGCAGCGTGCAGCCGCTCACCGATTCGTTCATGGGCGCATTCTCCGTGGGATCGCAAACAGGGCTGTCCCAGTTCCACAGGAAGACCCAGTCGGCTACGTCGGGTCCCAGGCAGTGGTTGGCGGTGAGGAAGTAAGGCGTGCTGTCCAATGCGCAATTGTTGAGCATGGTGCCGGTGCAGAAGCCGCTGCCCCCGGTGGTGATCATGGCCACGCTGCGGATCTGGTCGCGCCAGTCATCGCCTTCAGGGCAGATGACGTTGATATTGCACGAGCCGCTTTCGCCGAAATCCTTGAGCATGTTGAACACATCCCGGTATCCGTGCGTGATGCGGTCGATGTGCAAAGCGCCCTGACCGGAAACGCTCGCGGGCTCATGGTATTCGATGGTCATGCGGGACCCACGGATATGCTGCACGCCCATGCGGCTGCGACCTGCAGCGCTCTGAGCCGTGTACGCTCCGAGCACATCGCCAAGATCATTGTACACGAAGACGCGGGCGCCTGTTGGCACCGCATACTGGTCAAAGCGGAAATTGATGCTGAAAGCACCGGGGCATTCCACGCTCAGCCGCCAGACGCGATCGCCGTTGCGGAGTGTATGCCAAGTGCCGCTGTTGCCCGTGCCGAGATCCACTTCATGGTTGTACCCGAAGCGCCACGGCGCCTTGATGCCTTGCGCGACGCGTTCTTCATCCTCTGCCTTCAACTGGGCCGCATTCACTTCGGGCAAGGAGATCGATGCAGGCTCCGGCAAATACGGTCCTCCAGGGATCAGCCCGAGCGGCCTTCCGCCGAAAGAGATCTGGGCCGATGCGAGGATGGATGCGGGAAGGAAGGTGGCTAGTAGGAGGTGGCGTAGCGATCCGCTCATGGGTGGCTTTTTGACCGTGTGAAGATAGACGGCTGCCATGTAGCAAAAGACCGCTGGCGGGCTGCCAGCGGTCTTTGCAAACATGGTTGAGCGCGATCAACGCGTGAGGACCACGCGTTCGACCTTGTGGTATCCATCAGCGATGGCCTCGAGCAGGTAGATCCCTTCGGTGCGGCCGCTGAGGTCCACCACGAGGCGATCCGTGCCCGAGCGAAGCGTGCTGCTGTACACCAATTGGCCCAGGGCATCATGCAGGAGCACCCGGCCGCCGTTGCGCATGGCACTGGGCAGCGCTACTGTGATGGACCCCGTGGTAGGGTTCGGTGCCATGGTCAGTTCGGTCAGATCAGCCACTGTCCCAACGCTCGTGTTCAGCGGATAGCCTTGGAGCGTGTTGCCGCAGCTGCCGAGCCAGGTGGTCAGCAGCGGGTAGCTGACACCGAAGCGGCCGAAATAATCGTTGATGTTGTTGCTGCACGAGGCCTGGCCTCCGAAAAGCTGGCCGATGAGCAGGCCGTTCTGGTTCCACAATCCACTGCCCGAAGAGCCGCCTTCGGTGGTGCCGTCTTCCCAGTTGGCAATGCGCCATACCTGAGCCGTGTAGCCGATAGTCACCGTAGTGGCGGTGGCGGGGTTGTTATCGAAACTGATCTTCTTGATATCGCCGCTGGGGTGGTGGATGCAGGTGCTGGCGGTAGGCGGGGTGTCGGTCTTATCCCAGCCGGTGTAGAACACATTGTAGCTGGCAGGAGGTGTGCTGTTGAGCTGTAGCAAGGCCATATCGCTGTTCTGGCTGCTGGTCTTCAGCGTGCTGCCGCTCACGGTTTGGTTCGTAGGGCCGTTGGTGGTGGGCGTGCAGGTGGGGCTGTTCCAGTTGAAACGGAAGACCCAGGTATTGTTGCCACCGAGGCAGTGGTTGGCCGTAAGGAAATAGGGCGTGCCGTTGTTCAAGCAGTTATTGATGAGCTGGCCGGTGCAGATGCCTTGTCCTCCAACGGTGATCATGGCAACGCTGCGGATCTGATTGTCCCAGGGATCGCCCTCGGGGCAGTTGACGTTGTTGTTGCACGAGCCGCTATCACCGAAGCCCTTCTGCTGCTTGAATAGGTCGCGGTACGCATGGGTCACCTGTCCGATGCGCAAGCGTCCTTGCCCGCGCACGTTGGCCGGTTCGATGTACTCGATGGTGATGCGATCGCCCGGTACCTGTGTCACGCCCAGTTCCGTATGGCCTGGATTGCTTTCGGCGGTGAAGGAACCGATGGTCTCGTTCTCGTTGTAAACGAAGACCTGGGCGCCTTCCGGCACCACGTAATCGTTGAATTCGAAGTTGATGCTGAATGCGCCGGGGCACTCGATGGCGAGGCGCCACACACCGTCGCCGTTGGGCAATGTGTGCCATGTGCCGCTGTTCTCCAGCGTGAAGTCGACCATGTGGTTGTAGCCGAAGCGCCAGGGACCTTTGATCCCCTGTGCAATGCGCGCTTCATCCTCGGCCATCAAGGCTTGAGCGTCCACAAGCGGCATCACTGCCAGAGAGGCATCGGGGAGCAGATGCGATTTGGCGCGGCCATACGGCTCGCCGCCGAAGGAGACTTGGGCGCTTGCCAACTGGGCCAGGAGCAAGGCTGATGCGATAGGGGCGTAACGAAGGTTCATGGTTCTTGCGTGAGGGGTTCTTGGCAAATAAACAACGACGGACCGTTGAATGATCCGCCAACGGCGAACGGAAGGCCAACGAAGTATCCACAACCTCGGCCAAGCTGGTGATCCCAAGCTTCAGGCGGGGCGCTTCCCGGTCATGAAGGCGTGGACGATACCGGCGGTGGTGCCGAGGAATTCGGCCAAGGGCTCTGCGGTTCGCCCATTGGTCATCACAACGATCAGGTACGGATGGCCCTGAGCGTACACGATGGCGGCTTCGTGCAGCTGGCGGTCGCCTTCATTGCCGGTCTCACCGAACTTGCTGGCTACTTCGATCCCGGCGGGGATCCCTTTGCGCAGGCCTTTATCGAAATCGGAATGGACCAGCAGGCCCAAGGCCAGGTCGGCGTTGCGCGGGCTCAGCACCGAAGCATTGTACAGGGCCTTGAAGAACTGGGCGTATTCCGGTGCGGTGATGGGATAGGTGCGCGCTGCGGCGACGAAATCGGGGAGCCCGATGGTGAGCAGCAGCTTGCGGTAGTTCTCGGCACCAGCGTGCCGCAGCATGAGCGCCTCCGCGCGATTGCTCGAACGCCCGATGGAGGCTTGAAGCAGCTCGCCGAGCGTGTACTCCTTTCCATCCTCCAATTCCTGCGTGGGCGGGAATTGCTGGTTGGGGAACTCCATGAGCAGGTCCATGCGGAAGCGGTGCGCAAAGAGGGCAGGGTCCTGCTCGGCCATCATGAGCATGGTGAGCATGGTGGGCACTTTCATGAGGCTTCCGGGATCGAAGCGCTCAAGACCATTGATGGCAAGCCATTCATCGCTTTCCAGGTCGCGCACATAGATGCTGGCGCGCTTGACCCTGCTGGTCGACTGTGCAGCCAGCAGATGAGCGGACAGCTCGGTCCTCAGATCAGCGAAGCGTACTGCTTCGCAGGTGGCTTCGACGGAGAGCATGGGGCGCACATGGCCGAAGCCGGCCAGCCGTTGCACACTATGGCCGCAATCGACCTTGGGCGCGGGCACCTGCTCTTTTACCGCCACGCGCGGATGGCTGCGCGCAGGTCCCATCCAAAGAACCGTACCGGCCACACCAACCACCCAGGAGACAGCGACTGCATAGAGCGGCACCCTTCTTCTCAACCTCATTCAGCACAGCGCATGGTTGCGCGGCCGCAATCTACCCAGCGTACAGGGTGCGCGTGCGCGATCTCGACGAGGCGGGAAATATCGGCGCTCGAACCGGCGATCGGAGCATTACGCGGATCAGGAGGGCTGCGTGCGCTGCTCGAGCAACTTGCGCATGGCGAAAAATTCATCGCGCAATTGCGCTGCTGCTATGAAGTCCAGGTCCTTCGCCGCCTTCTTCATCTGCGTCTCGAGCAATTCGGCATTGTGCGCCAGTTGGTCAGCGGTCGTGTACTTCATCACCGGATCCGCAGCGAGGCTGTATTCCTCCGGCTCCACGTATGCCCTTCTCCCGCTCGCATCATGCAGGTCCAGTACTGCGGTCTGCTTCAGCACGTCGGTCCTGTCGCGTTTGATCTGGGTGGGCGTTATGCCGTTGGCCTTGTTGTAGGCCATCTGCTTCACGCGGCGGCGCCCGGTCTCCTCGATGGTGCGACGCATGCTCTCGGTCACCTTGTCGGCATAGAAGATCACCAGTCCGTTCACGTTCCGTGCGGCACGGCCTGCGGTCTGGGTCAGTGACCGGCTGCTGCGTAGGAAGCCTTCCTGGTCGGCATCGAGCACCGCGACAAGGCTCACCTCGGGCAGGTCAAGCCCTTCGCGCAGCAGGTTCACGCCTATCAGTACATCGAAGAGGCCCAGCCTCAACTGTCGAAGGATCTCGATCCGCTCCAGCGTTTCCACATCGCTGTGGATGTACTTGCATTTCACGCCGTTCTTCAACATGAAATCGCTGAGCTCCTCGGCCATGCGCTTGGTGAGCGTGGTGACGAGGACGCGCTCGTTCTTCCGGCTCCGGTTCCGGATCTCGTCCAGCAGGTCGTCTATCTGGTCCCTGCTCGGCCGCACTTCGATCGGCGGGTCCAGCAATCCGGTGGGGCGCACGACTTGTTCCACCACGATGCCTTCGCTGCGTTGCAGTTCGTAGTCGGCGGGCGTGGCGCTCACGAACAGCGTTTGCCCGATGAGGTCCTCGAACTCTTCCATCTTCAGCGGGCGATTGTCCATGGCGCTGGGCAGCCGGAAGCCGTACTCTACGAGGTTGCGCTTACGCGATCGATCGCCGCCGTACATGGCGCCGATCTGGCTCACCGTCACGTGGCTCTCGTCGATCACCATCAGGAAGTCCTCCGGGAAATAGTCGATGAGGCAGAAGGGGCGCTGGCCAGTATCCCGCCGGTCGAAGTACCGACTGTAGTTCTCGATCCCTGAGCAGTAGCCCAGTTCGCGCATCATCTCCAGGTCGTGCAGCACGCGTTCCTCCAGTCGCTTGGCCTCCAAGTGCTTGCCGATCTGCTTGAAGAACTCCACCTGCTTCACCATGTCCTCACGGATGGCTTGCAGGGCATCGTTCATGGTCTCCCTGCTGGTGACGAAGATGTTGGCGGGGTAGATGGTGGTCTGTTCCACGCTCTCCAGGGTTTTCGCCGTCAACGTATCGAAGCGTTCCAGCCGTTCCACTGCGTCGCCCCAGAAGTGGATGCGCAAGCCTTCATCGGCATACGCCAGGTACACCTCCACCACATCGCCACGCACGCGGAAATTGCCCCGCACCGGATCGTCGTCCTTGCGGCTGTACAGTGCGCTCACCAGCTCGTGCAGCAAAGCGTTGCGCGAGACCTTCCGGCCCCGGTCGATCTCCACCATGCTGCGGCGGAACTCCACAGGATTGCCGATGCCGTAGATGCAACTCACGCTCGCCACCACGATCACGTTTCGGCGACCGCTGAGCAAGGCGCTCGATGCACTGAGGCGTAGCTTCTCGATCTCGTCATTGACGCTGAGGTCTTTCTCGATGTATGTGTTCGTCGTGGGCAGATAGGCCTCCGGCTGATAGTAGTCGTAGTAGCTCACGAAATACTCCACGCGGTCGTTCGGGAAGAAATGCTTGAATTCGCCGTAGAGCTGCGCAGCGAGCGTTTTGTTGTGGCTCAGGACCAGCGTCGGTCGGTCCACTTGCGCGATCACGTTGGCCACAGTGAAGGTCTTGCCCGAGCCGGTCACGCCCAGCAGTGTTTGGGCGGGCATGCCGTTGTTGAGGCCCTCGACCAGCTGACGGATCGCATCGGGTTGATCGCCCGTGGGCTGGAATTCGGAGATGAGTTCGAAGGGCATGTGTTTTATCCCGATCGACGGGGTCGCAAAAGTACCGGGCTACATTCGCCCGCCGATGTATCGGATCATCCGCCCGCTGCTCTTCCTGTTGCCGCCCGAGCGTGCCCACCGGATCACGTTCGCGCTTCTGGACGTTGCAGCCAGGGTGCCGGGCATGCTGGCCCTTGCGGGTGGAAGGAAGCCGCCAGCGAAAGCTGCCGTGGAAGTCATGGGCCTGTGCTTCCCCTCTCCTGTAGGGCTAGCTGCTGGCATGGACAAGGACGCCAAACATGTGGATGCGCTCAGCGCCCTCGGTTTCGGTCATATCGAGATCGGAACGGTGACACCGCTCGCTCAGCCGGGCAACGAACGGCCCCGCTTGTTCCGCTTGCCGAAGGACCTTGCGCTCATCAACCGGATGGGCTTCAACAACGGTGGCGTGGAGGCGGCCGTGCGCCGTTTGAAGAAGAGGAAGCCGGGCATCCTCGTGGGTGGCAACATCGGCCGCAACAAGGCCACGCCGAACGAACGCGCGGTTGATGACTATGTGAAGTGCTTCGAAGCGCTGCATCCGGTGGTGGACTACTTCACGGTGAACGTGAGCAGCCCCAATACGGCGGGCTTGCGCGAATTGCAGGACAAGGGACCGTTGCTTGATCTTCTGCGTGAGTTGGTGGTGCGCAACGCGCAGCCCCACCGGCCGATCCTGCTGAAGATCGCCCCGGACCTCAGCGATGCCCAACTCGACGATGTGTGCGTGGTGGTGAAAGAGAGCGGCATTGCTGGCGTGATCGCGACGAACACGACCATCTCGCGCGAGGGCTTGCGCACACCGCCGGACGAGGTGGCAGCGATGGGCATGGGCGGGCTCAGCGGCGTACCGGTGCGCGCGAGAAGCACCGAGGTGGTGCGTTACCTGCGTGAGCGGTTGCCGAGACCGATGGTGATCATCGGGGTGGGCGGGATCGATAGCGCAGAGGCGGCCATGGAGAAGATCCAAGCCGGTGCCGATCCTGTTCAGGTGTACACGGGCTTGATCTATGAAGGCCCTGCGCTTATTTCGCGGATCAATGAGGCATTCGTGCGATCCGATGCTTGTTTGAGTTATTTCGAACCACGGATGGACACGGATGCACACGGATGAATCTTCGTTCCTTTTGGATAGCGCCTAAGCAAAGCAGGCCATGAGCGTATTGATGCTTGAATCGGAGACTGAGGAAGTGATCGGTGTGGCCATGGAGGTACTGAACATCCTTGGGCATGGCTTGCTCGAGAAGCCGTACGAGAATGCCATAGCCGTGGAGTTGAGGCAGCGCGGTATCCCGTTCGAGCAGCAACCGCAATACGATGTGATCTACAAGGATGCGCCTGTTGGTTTGTACGTGCCTGACCTGATCGTGCGGGAGAGCATCGTGGTGGAGGCAAAGACCATCGATCGCATAAGCAACCATGAACTGGGACAGATGCTCAACTATTTGCGACTGACCGGCCTGCGAGTAGGTCTCATCCTCAACTTCAAACGAGCGAAGCTGGAATGGCGGCGTGTAGTGCTTTGATGATTCAAGTCCTTGGCATTCGCGAGAACATGGACATTGTATCCGCATCGGTGTGCATCCGTGCCCATCCGTGGTTCTACCACCTCCATGATCGATCGGTGATATGATCGACCTGAAGTTGATCGAGTGTCCGCGCGATGCCATGCAAGGCATCGTTCCGTTCATTCCCACGGATGTGAAGGTGGACTACCTCAACGCATTGCTGAAGGTCGGCTTCGATTCGATCGACATCGGCAGCTTCGTGAGCGCGAAGGCCATCCCGCAACTGGCCGACACGGCCGAGGTACTGGCACGGATCGACATCTCAGGATCGAAGAGCAAGTTGCTCGTGATCGTGGCCAATGAGCGCGGGGCTGAAGAAGCAGTGAAGCAGGAGAGCGTCTCCTATCTCGGCTTTCCCTTCAGCATCAGCGAGACCTTCCAGCAACGCAACACCAACAGCAGCATCCAGGGATCGTGGGCACGCATCGCGCGCATCTCGGATCTCGCACGTGCGGCGGGGAAGGAACTGGTCGTGTACATCAGCATGGCCTTCGGCAATCCTTACGGCGATCCGTGGAATGCGGAGGTTGCGTTGCAATGGGTGGATCGCCTCGTGCGGGAACTCGGCGTACGCATCATCGCGCTGAGCGATACCGTCGGCGTTGCCAGGCCAGAGGACATCAGCAGCATGTTCGCTTCTTTGGTCCCGGCGCTTCCACAGGTCGAATTCGGCGCTCACCTGCATTGCAGGCCAGACAATTGGCAGGCGAAGACCGAAGCAGCATGGGCCGCAGGCTGCCGTCGCTTCGATGGCGCGATCAAAGGCTACGGCGGCTGCCCCATGGCCGAGGACGAGCTGGTGGGCAACCTGCAGATGGAGTTGTTCGTGGCCTCGCTCGAAGAGCGCGGCATACGAACGGGGCTTGACCTGGACCTGCTCGCACGCAGCGTTGCGAAAGCGGGAGCATTATTCCCGTCCTGAATCTCAGCCCTTCACGAGTTCCAGAACCGTGATCTCCGGCGGCATGCCCACGCGGCCGGGGAAGCCGATGAAACCGAAGCCACGGTTCACGTAGAGTTGCTGATGTCCTTCGGCATACAGGCCCGCCCAGTGCTTATACACCCACTGCGCCGGGCTGTACGTGGTGCCCGCGATCCTCACGCCCAGCTGGGCGCCATGCGTATGACCGCTTAGAGTGAGGTCGATACCCGTGCCCAGCACCTGATGCTCCCAATGCGTTGGATCATGGCTCATCAACAAGCGGTAGGTGAAGGGCTCCGTTCCCTTCATCGTCTTCGCCAGATCGCCGTACTGCTGGAAACGATGTCCCCAGTTCTGAACGCCGAGCAGGCCGATCCGATCGCCGTTGCGCTCCAGCGGCAGATGCTCATCGAGCATCAAGCGGAAGCCGCATTCGGCGTGTATGGCTTTGAGTCGTTCGAGGTTGGCGGCCTTGTTCGCCGGATCGTCCCAGCGTGCGTAATCGCTGTAGTCGTGGTTGCCCAGGATGGAGAACTTGCCCATGCGCGCTTGAAGCCGCGAGAGCTCACCGATGAAGGGCTCGGCTTCCTCGGCGTAATCGTTCACCAGATCGCCGGTGAAGAGGATCAGGTCGGGCTCCTCGGCGTTGATCAGGTCGATGCCATTGCGCACGATGGCCAGGTCGCCACCGTAGCTGCCCAGGTGCATGTCGCTGAACTGCACGATGCGCAGTCCGTCGAACCCGTTGGGCAGGGTGCTGCTCTTCACCGGCACCCGAGACACGTTGAAGGTGCGACGCCCCTTGGTGACACCATAGAGCACCGCAGTGAACGGCACCGTGGACAGGATCAAGCCCAGTTGGCTCAGGAAACGTGCGCGACCGATGCCTTCGCCGGTAACATCCATCGGGCCTGGCGTCAGCTTCCACCAGCCCCAGCGCACCAGGTGCAACAGGTCATCGAGGCCATGGAAGAGCACCATGACCAACTTGGGCAGGAAGAACAAGAGGAAGAGCGCCACCATGGAGAAGGCGAAGCTGTGGTCGCGCCGCGCCTCGGGATCGCGGAAATTGATGGCCACCCACACCAGCATGCCCCAGATCCCTATGGAGATGACCCAATAGAGGAAGCGGAACATCCGGCGCAGCGTAAGGGAGTGGTTGGCCAGCGCCGTATTCACACCTTTGTAGGCGTACAGATCGACAAGCACCAGCAGCACCAGGAAGATGATGAAATTGCGAATGGCAGCAGCGGACATGGGGGCGAAGGTACCGGGGGTGGGGGCGATGTTCATTCGACGCTCGCTCTTGAAGACCTGCACGAACGTCCTGCTTTTCGCCTATGTGTGCCATGTGCAGGCGCAGTTCACGTGGCGCAGGACATACGGCGGTTTCGATAGCGATCGCGGGGCTTGTGTGAAGGCATCCTCTGATGGAGGCTACCTCGTTGCCGGTTCCACAGGAAGCTTCGGTGTTGGAGGTGATGGATACGTGCTGAAGTTGGATGCGGAAGGAGCGCTTCTCTGGTCCGTGCATGTTGGCGGGTCCGGAGTAGAGGACCTGTGGAGCCTGGAAGCAACCAGCACAGGAGGTGCTGTCGTCGTGGGGTCCACTTCGAGTCAGATTACATCCGGCTATGATGGCTACGCGGTGGAAGTTGATGAGACAGGGAGCATTCTCTGGGAAATTTCCATCGGATCCGAGGAGTGGGAGTTCCTCTATGACATCGTAACTATCCCTGGTGGGTTCTTCGCTGTAGGAGAGACCTATGCCGCAACGAATGGCGACGCGGACCTCTGGTTGCTTCGGCTTGACGATACAGGCGGAATCGTGTGGCAACGGACCATAGGCGGGAACGGATTAGACGTTGGTAGGAGTGTTTTTGCTACGGCCGATGGTGGCTGTGTCGCCGCAGGGTCGAAGACTGCCATCAACGGTAAAAGCGACGCCTACGCCGTGAAATACGATGCAAACGGTTCTTTGGAGTGGAAAAGCCCCTTCGGTACGGACAGTGCCGATGCAGCCATGAGCATTGTCGAGATCGGTGATGGGTCCTTTCTGCTCTGTGGTTCGACAAGAGGATACGGAGAGAACACTCAGCTAATGACTGCAAGGCTGTTCAACGACGGGTCTTTCGATTGGATGTCAGCTGTGGGCCAACTTGCAGATTCCGAAGCACATGAGATTCGCGAGCGGCAAGGGGGGGGCTTTGCTGTTGCAGGCTTCACAGAAGCATTCGGATTGGGCGGAAGGGACATGTACTTGATCGTAGTCGATGCTGCAGGCCAGTTCCAATTCGGCACCACATACGGTGGGACCGCCGATGACGAGGCTTGGGGCGTTGATGTCACTGCTGATGGTGGATTCGTACTCGCAGGTAGCACAGAGAGCTTCGGTCCTGGACCGCGAGCTGTGTTCGTGGTCAAAGCCGGACCAGATGGATTTACAAGCTCGGAGGTCGTCTCGGTGACCTTTGATCCGGTGTCCATCCACGATGCTGATGAAGTTCCCGCAGCGTTGTTCAGCCCGAATCCTCTTCCTCCAGGTGGATCAATTCGTTTCTTGGGCGCAATGGAACAGCCAACGAGCTACGAGCTCTACGACGCGGTAGGTATTCTGCGAGGGCGAGGAGCAATCGCAACGAACAGCGCGAATCTTCGTCTTCAGATTGACAACGAAGGAGCATATGTCCTGAAGATCTTCTACGCACAGGGTATCTCCCGTTCGCAGCGGCTCATCGTCACCGGCGCATCAATCGACTAGCGCATCATGTCCCCCCTCCTCATCCTCCACGCCCTCGCAGGCTTTCTGGCCTTGGTGGTGGCGCCGTTAGCGATGGTGGCGCGCAAGGGCGGCGATTGGCACCGGCGGTGGGGCAAGGTTTACTTCTATGCCATGGCAGTGGTCGCTGCTACGGCTATCGCCTTGGGCGTTGTCAAGAACAACTGGCTCATGGCCATGGTTGGGGTGTTCAGCTTCCAGCTTGTGGCCTCAGGCTACCGTGCGCTCTTCCTGAAGAAGCTGCATGAAGGCCAACGGCCCGGTGTATGGGACAAGACCATCATGGGGGCTGCCATTCTGGTGAATGGCGGGCTGTTCATGTGGGGGCTCATTCATTTGTTACTGGGCCACAAGCAGAGCGGCCCCATCATCTTCCTCGTCTTCGGCGCCATCGGGCTGCTCTTCGTGTGGCGCGATTTCCAGCGCTTCTACAAGACCAGCCACGACAAGCGCGAGTGGCTCTACGCGCACATGTCAGGCTTTCTCGGCGGCTACATCGCCACGGTCTCGGCGTTCAGCGCGGTCAATCTCGATATGATCAAGCCCATGTGGCTGCAATGGCTCTGGCCTACGGTCATCGGATCGCCGTTGATCGTCCTATGGGTATCCTACTACAGGAAGAAATTCACTAGCGGCCGTCGCTCGCGCGATCTCTTCGACATCCGCATCGGTCGTTCGCGCAGCAACGGGCGACGGGCATGAGCATGAAGGATGAAGGTGGTGCATGGCCTGCAGTTCTCGTGCTTTACACCGAACTGGCGCCCTATGTACTGGCCTGCTTGAACGCTTTCGTGGAGGCAGCGGATATCGAACTTCATCTGGTGCGCTGGCCGGTACACAAGGAAGCGCCGTTCGATCTCGTCTTCCATCCACGCATCACGGTGCATGAGCGAAGCACGATGGATGATGAGCAGCTCGTCGACCTCGCCCTGCGCATCATGCCGCACATGGTCATCGCCAGCGGGTGGGTGGACAAGGGCTACTTGAAGGTGTGCCGGGCCATGCGCAAACGCGGGGCTGTGACCGTGATGAGCTTCGACACCGCCTGGCGTGGCGATGCGAAGCAATGGGCCAACATGCTCCTTGCGCCCACTTGGTTGCCGCGCACCTATTCGCACGCATGGGTCACCGGTGAAGCACAAGCCAACTACGCCCACCGGCTGGGACTTGCTGCCGATCGGGTGCATACGGGATTCTACTCCGCTGATACGTCGCTTTTCGTCCCGCTAGGCGAGCGACTACTTGCAGAACGTGCGAACACTTGGCCGCGCCGCTTCCTCTGCGTGGCGCGCTACATCCCCACCAAGGGGCATCAGTTGCTCTGCGATGCGTTCGCGGAGCTTTGCCATGCGGGCGAGGCGGGCGATTGGGAGCTTTGGCTGGCAGGCACAGGAGAACTTCACCAAGAGGTCATGGCGTCCCCCTCCGGCCAGCATCCGCGCATCAAGCACCTTGGCTTCAAACAGGTGAAGGAGATGAACGACGTGGTGGCGCAAAGCGGTGTCTTCGTCCTGCCCAGCACGTACGAACCGTGGGGCGTGGTCGTGCATGAGCATGCGTGCGCAGGGCTGCCGCTGTTGTTGAGCAGTGCCGTGGGCGCGGCGGAACGTTTCCTGGTGGAGGGCGAGAACGGACACCGCTTCATCGCAGGAGACAAGCAAACCTTGAAGAACATGTTGCGCATGTTCATTCTCAGCAGCGATGCGGAACTGCACGCCATGGGACGACAAAGCGCTGAACTGGGCCGTGCGTGGAGCCCCGCAGAGTGGGCGCGCACGGCGAACGAACTCCTGCACGCCAGGCCATGAGCATGTCTTCATCCCGCCAGAGCGGTAGGCCGCAGGTCCTCGCCTTCATTGATTGGTACAAGCCATTCTACAAGGCAGGCGGCCCTGTACGCAGCATGGTGAACCTGGTGGATCATCTGCGTGATCGTGTAGACTTCCATATCGTTACCGGCGACCGTGACTACACGGCCGGTGCGGCGCCCAAGGACCTGGTGCGCGATGCATGGACCGCCAAGGATTCCGGCGAACGCGTATGGCATGCATCGCCGAAGCAACGCACGCTGAAGCAGTGGAAGGCCCTGCTGCATGAACGCGAATGGGACGTGGTGTACATCAACGGCCTCTATTCCAAGTGGAGCACCATAGCGCCGCTGTGGATCCTGCGCCGCTCCAAGCAGCGACGGGTCGTGGCCGTGCGCGGCATGCTCGCCAAAGGCCCTATGAAGCAGAGCGCTGCCAAGAAGCGCGCCTTCCTGCTGGCCATGAAGACCACCGGCTGTTTCAAAGGCGTGGAGTTCCAGGCTACGAACACGGAAGAGGTGGAGGACATCAAGCGCTGGATAGGCCGCGATGTGAAAGTGCATCTGGTGCCGAACCTCGGACGGAAAGCCAGCGGCGCTGCGCCAGTCGCGATTGAGAAGAAGCCCGGCAGTTTGCGACTGGTGAGCGTCGGACGCATCGCCCCGGAGAAGAATACGCTCTTCGCCATCGAGCGATTGCGCGATGCAATAGGTGAGGTCCGCTTCGACCTGTACGGCACCGTCTACGACCAAGCCTACTACAAGCGCTGCCTGGAAGCGGTGGCCGCGTTGCCGCCGAACGTCACCGTGAAATGGCACGGCCACATCGAGCAGGACCAGGTGGCACGTGCGATCGCCGAGGCGCACGTGGTCTTCATGCCCAGCGTGGGGGAGAACTTCGGTCACACCATGCTGGAAGCACTGGTCGTGGGCCGGCCCTTGCTCATCAGCGACCGCACGCCGTGGAAGGATCTGGAAGCGAAGGGCGCTGGCTGGGACTTGCCGCTGGAAGAGCGAGAGCGCTTCGATCGGACCATGGACCAGCTCATTTCCATGGAGCAGGCTGAATACGACCGGATATGCACCGGTGCATCCCAACTGGCCGCGCGATATTTGAGCGATTCGAACACTGTGGAACGCAACTACGCCCTCCTCAGCCGATGACGCGCCCCACCGTAGACCTCAGCCGCTTCGACAACTCGAAGACCTTCGATCCCGGTGCGGGCTTCGTGAAGCGCACGCTCTGGTACTTCACCAACGCGATCTTCTTCCTCAATCCGTGCTTCCCGTTCCGTTCGCCCAAGCCTGTGCTGCTCCGCTTGTTCGGAGCGCAAGTGGGGAAGGGCGTGGTGATCCATCCGGGCGTCAACATCAAGTTCCCCTGGAAGCTGTCGATCGGTGATCATAGCTGGATCGGCCAACGTGTTTGGTTGGACAATCTGGACATGCTTACCATCGGCAGCAACGTGGTGATCAGCCAGGGCGCCATGATCATACAAGGCAGCCACGACTACAAGAAGACGGACTACCCCACGTACAGCAAACCCGTGGTGCTGGAGGATGGCAGCTGGGTGGGAGCGGGGGCCATCGTTACGCTCGGTGTTACGCTCAAGAGCCATAGCGTGCTCGCCGTTGGTAGCGTGGCCACGAAGGATCTGGAGGCGTACATGATCTATCAGGGGAATCCGGCGCAGCCAGTTCGCGAACGCGTGATCGGATGAAAGTCACCCTCATCACCGTCTGCCGCAACGTGGCTCCCGTGATCGCGGAGACGCTCGATAGCGTGCTTGCCCAGACGCACCCGGACATCGAACTCATCGTGATCGATGGTGCGAGCACCGATGGCACGGTGGAGATCCTGCGTGAGTTCGCCCGCTCTTCGACTCCGCTCAGAGGGGGCACGAAACCTCCGCAGGGTCTCCCGACGCAGGAGGGGACCCTGCGGGATACCAAGGCCGCAGGGTCCTCTACGGGAGACCCTGCGGAGGTCAGGGGCATCAATGTACTCGTGAGCGAACCGGACAAAGGCATCTACGACGCCATGAACAAGGGCCTGCGCCTCGCCACCGGCGATGTCATCGGCTTCGTGAACGCCGGTGATCTGCTGATGACGCCTACCGTGATCGCCGATGTGGTCTCCGCTTTCAAGCGCGCGCACGTGGACGCTGTCTATGGCGACATCATCATGGTGGATGAGCACGACATCCTCAAAGTACACCGCACCTGGCTCAGCGGCACGTACCATCGCGAGAACTTCCGCCGGGGCTGGATGCCGCCGCACGTGGGCACCTTCATCAAGAAGAGCATCTACGAACAGCACGGCCTCTTCAATACCGACCTGCGTATCGGTGCCGACTACGAGATCCTGTTGCGCTTCATGTACAAGCACCAGATCAAGACGCTCCATGTCCGTGAAGTGCTCGTGCGATTCAGGCTTGGCGGGATGAGCAACGGCAACGTGCGGCAGATCCTGCAAGCCAATCGCGAGGTGCGTGCGTCATGGAAGTTGAATGGACTGCAAGCCCCACCGCTGCTGGTCACGCGCAAACTGTGGAGCAAGGTGATGCAGTTCTTCCACTAGTTCGCGAATGCTCGCGGAGCGTCGGTCTGCAAGCGGTCGGGCTTCTTCCTTAGCGCACTGCGATGCGAATTGCTGCCATCGGTTCCGAAGAAGGTCACCTTCAGCCCTGCCTCCTGCGCTGATCGCACGTCACGCGCGGAAGCGAGCGTATACCCAATGGTGATGCCAGCGCAGCGCAGGGAGTTGGCCTTCTCCACCGCGCCTTCCATGCTGGTCACATAGAGGTAGGTCGGAATGGCGTGCCGCTTCTCAGCGAGCAGGCGCAGGAGATCCTCGGTCTGGCAATCCACCAGGATGCGGCCGTGAAGGGCTGGCGATCCATCCAACTCCAGGATCGCATCGGAGAAGGCGTTCAGGTATTCCCACCAATCGCCGGCGGCGAAGAGCTTGCAATCGAGCGTGAAATCCGCGAATGGTCGCAGCGTGGCGGCCTCCAGCAGCAGGCTGTCCACGCGGACGATGGGGTACCGTGTGTTGTCGTATCCGCCTACGGTGCAATGCCTGATGGCCGACCAGTTCATCGCGTTCACCTTGCCCTTGCAGCTGGAGAGATCATCGAGATCTTGAGCATGGTAGGCGACGAGGACGCCGTCTGCGGTGAGCTGCACGTCCATCTCAACACCATCCAGCCCAAGCTCCAACGCTTCACGAACGGACGCCTCGCTGTTCATCGGAGTCGGGCTTCCAGCGCCCATACCCCCGTGCCCGATGATCTTCACGCTGCCTGGTTCTGGCGCGGCACAGGCGATGAGCAGGAGAGGGAGCAGGCGCCGCATAGCGCCCGAAACTAGGGTCTAGCGTTCAGCTACCGTTGCAAGCAAAGGACACTCGAACAACGTGGCCGGTGCCACCATCGGTTCGTCCATCGGTGGCGCGCTTCCATACCTCTCCTTCATGGTGCGTTGCACCAGGCCGCTGTTCAAGTGCCAATCCTTCAGGGCCTTGGGCTCGCAGAGGCGAACACCCAAGCCTTCCTCGTACATCTTCCACACCAGCTCGGAGCAGTAGATCTTCTCATCGCTCCAGAGGAACTGCCAGTCGTACGAACGGCCCATGTAAGGCGTGGCCGCAGCCTTGAGCCTGGCAGTGGTGGCGGCATCCAGCTTCTCGGCGCTTTCCTTCCAGCGCTTCACCACGTAGTGCCCTTCGCCTTGCGCGACCCACTCGGTCAGCGGTGTCTTCTTCACCGGACCCACCGCTTCATACACCATCCATTGCCCGTCGTCCTGGAATGCGACACCCACATGGGTCCACTTGCACTGCGTGGCCACGGCGATCGCGTCGCTCTGTCCTCCGCCGATGTCCTGGAAGAGGATGTCGCCTTCGCGCAGCCCGGCGGACGGAGAGGACTTCTTCGATGGCCCGCCGAATGTTGGGGCCCATGCGATAGCGACCACCGTGGCAGCTACCGCGAAGGTTGAGAGCAGGAGGGAGGTGCGCTTCATGAGCATGGAACGATGCATTAGGCGAGCATAGTAAAGGCTTAGTGCGCGAAGCTGAACTTGTAACTGGACGCGTTCCCACGCTCATCTGTCACGTGCAGCACGAAATCCTTCTTGCCCGTCACCTGGCTGTGCTTGTCGAAGTGGTGCGTGACCGTCTTGTTCTTGGGGTCGTGATCCAGAACGATCCACTTCCCGTTGAGGGTTCCTTTCCAAGTGCCGATGCCGCTGAGGTTGTCGGCGATCTTCAGGCTGAAGCTCTTGCGCCCCTTCATGTCGGCCCGCAGATCGATGTTGGTGATCACCGGCGGCACGGTGTCGATGGCTATCGAGTAGCTGCCAAAGACCTTCACGCTCGCGGTGAGCCAGCCATCGGAATACGTTCCGCCAACGGCAGTCGCCACGGTTCCATCCGGGTCCAGGCGAACAATGGTGGCTTTGCCGGCCCTGGCATGCTTCAGGGCGATGGATAGCTCGCCGGCGACGTGCATTGGAATGAGCGCATCGCCAATGCTATGGATGGGGCTGAGCAACCGGCCAATGGCGGGCTTTGCGGTGTAGTCCACGAAAGCATCGTCGTAGAGCGAGTTGGCAGGCAGATTGAACCGGATCCCTTCCTCAGAAATGCTGTTGGCGGTATCGTACCTGAAAAGGCTGCCGCTGGGTTCGGCTTTCGGCCACGCACGTGCCTCCGCTGCGGTGGCCCCGCGCAGGTTGAAAGCGAGCGTGCTCTTATTCCCGTGGGCGTCCGTAACCACGAATCGCACACGACGTTCCTGGCCCGGCGCGAGCTCGATACGGCCCTGTGCTTCCTCCTTGCCATAGATGCGCAGCTTGTTGTTGGGCAGACGGAAGCAGCGGTGGTACTCCAGCTTGTTCCCCTTGAACTGCTCGAAGTCCATGTGGGCGTCGCAGAAGCGGTTCACGTTGAAATCGAGCTGATCGAAATGGATGCTGAATGCCGGGGTACTGTCAACGAACAGTTCGATGCTGCGCGCACCGCACTTGGCGCCGTTGGCATCGTAGCGGTCTATGGTGTGCAAGGCCAGGCCGACCGTGCCATAGGCGGTCAGCGTCAGGCCGTCCTTCAGCGCATAGCTGCCATTGCCACCCTGTGCCGCAAAACCGACAGCCTTTGGGGGGTATGGCATGGTGCGGCTGCTGTCGGTGAGCCCGAAGAGGCGCACCCCGAGGATTTCTGGCGCTTTGTGGTCGGGGATGCCGATACCAAGGCTTTCGGGGTTGAGGCCCACTTGGTCGCTCGTGCGCCGGATCTCGAAGTGGAGATGGGGCCCGCTGCTTCCCCCGCTGTTCCCGCTCAATGCGATCAGCTCGCCCTGCTTCACGGGCAGCGCTCCTTTGTCCACGTACCAATCAATGCTGTAATCCTGCTGTTTGTACTGCTGGTCGAGCGCAGCCTCGGCCATGGGTCCTTTGAGCGCCTGGAGATGTCCATAGACCGAAGTGTAGCCACTAGGGTGATCGATGTACACGGCCTTGCCATAACCCCACGGGCTAAGCTTGATGCGGCTTACCCATCCATCGGCGACGGCCTTCACGGGAACGCCCTCCTGCCCCCCGGTGCGCATATCCAGCCCGGAGTGGAAGTGTCCGGAGCGGGGCTCCATGAAGTTGCCCGCCAGTTCCAGAGGGATGTCCATCGGCGCTATGAAGCGCGGCTTTCCGGCCATCTCCTGAGCCACTGTCATGACAGGTATAACTATACTGAGGGCCAGCAGTAAGGTCTTTATTTGGTGTACCATAGGAGCCAGCAAGGGATTTCTCCCATTAAGCATGGCGGCAAGCTAGATGCAGCCTTCGTGCCGCTCAGGTGATGGGTCGGGCGGGCATCAACATCGAAGCGTTCAAACATGGGCGAATGGGGCTAGTGCCAGCCGGTTATCTTCGGCCCCGGACCGAGCAAGAACTCCCCGACCATGAGCACGTTGACAGAACGATTGCAGCAAGTGCAGGAACATGTAGCCCGTTTGGTGAACGAGCACAAGACCTTGCGCGAGCGTGCCACGGAACTGGAAACGAGCGGCCGCGACCACCAGCGCACCAACGAGGTGCTCACGGCTCGCGTCGCCGAATTGGAAAGGGAGAACGAGGTCCTCCGGAAAACAAGGCCCGTGGAGAACGAGCTGAGCGCTCCGGGAGCTAAGGAACGCATCGACGAACTGGTGAATGAGATCGACCGCTGCCTGGCACTGATCCAGAACTAGCGACGAGCAAGAACCATGGACGAACGATCGATACGGGTCGAACTCGCGGGACGAGCCTATCCGCTGACCATTCAGCCAGCGGAGGAGGTGAACGTGCATCGCGCAGTGGATGAGATCAACGAGAGCATCGACCGCTTGAAGGAGGGCTACCCCCTCACGGACAAGCAGGACCTCTTGGCCATGGCTGCATTGGAAGTCTCCGTGCGCGCCATGAACGCCAACGCCCCCAGGCAGGAAGCCGAAGCAACGGCCATCCTAGCCGGGATCGAGAAGATGCTCGAGTCGGTTGCCACCTGACCCCCTGGCCCCGGCGCAGGAAGGAGGACATGCGCGGTCCGCTTAACACGAGCGGAACCATGCCCATAGACATCATCAGCATCCTTATCGGTACCATCGCCGGTCTTCTCCTTGGCGGCCTCATCGTAGGCCTCATCCTCAATAGCGCCATGAAGAAGCGCAAGACCGGCATCCTCAAAGAAGCCGAGGCCGAGGCCGAAGCCTTGAAGAAAGAGAAGATCCTGCAAGCCAAGGAGAAGTTCCTTCAACTGAAGGAACAGCACGAGAAGGAGGTGCGCGAGCGAGAACGAAGCGTTTCGCAGGCCCAGGAGAAAGCCAAGCAGCGCGAACAGCAACTGAGCCGCCAGCAACAAGACCTTGCCAACAAGGACAAGCAAGTCGACCAGTTGAAGCAGGAGTTGGCTCAGAAGGTCGAAGGGCTCAGCCGCCGGAAGGAGGAGACCGAGAAGATGCACACCAAGCAAGTGGCCCTTTTGGAGAACATCAGCGGCCTGAGCGCCGAAGAGGCCAAGAAGCAACTGGTGGAAAGCCTGAAGGACGAGGCGCGCACCGCAGCCATGTCCCACATCAAGGATGCGCAAGAAGAGGCCAAGCTTACCGCGAACAAGGAGGCGAAGCGCATCGTCATCCAGACCATCCAGCGTGTGGCCACCGAGCACGCCATCGAGAACAGCGTCAGCGTATTCCACATCGATAACGACGATGTGAAAGGCCGCGTGATCGGCCGTGAAGGGCGCAACATCCGCACCTTGGAGGAACTCACCGGCGTAGAGATCATCGTGGATGACACGCCGGGCGCCATCATCCTCAGCTGTTTCGATGCCGTGCGCCGCGAAGTAGCCCGATTGGCCCTTCACCAGCTTGTGAAGGACGGACGGATCCACCCCGCGCGCATCGAGGAGATCGTGGCCAAGACGAAGAAGCACCTGGAGGAGGAGATCATGGAAGTGGGCAAGCGCACCTGCATAGACATGGGTATCCATGGACTGCACAACGAGCTCATCCGCATGGTGGGCCGCATGAAGTATCGCAGCTCCTACGGGCAGAACCTGCTCATGCACAGTCGCGAAGTGGCCAACCTCAGCGCCATCATGGCTGCCGAGCTCGGCCTGAACCCGAAAGCCGCCAAGCGCGCAGGCCTGTTGCATGACATCGGCAAGGTGCCCGATGAGGAACCCGAACTGCCGCACGCCCTCCTGGGCATGAAGCTCGCCGAGAAATATGGCGAGAAGCCCGATGTGTGCAATGCCATCGGTGCCCACCACGACGAGATCGAGATGACCACCTTGCTATCGCCCATTGTGCAGGCATGCGATGCCATCAGCGGCGCCCGACCAGGCGCTCGACGGGAGGCCACCGAAGCCTACATCCAGCGCCTGAAGGACCTCGAGAGCCTTGCCATGAGCTACCAAGGCGTCACCAAGGCCTTCGCTATACAGGCCGGTCGGGAGCTGCGTGTGATGGTCGAAGGCGAGAGGATCACCGATCAGCAAAGCGATGAGATGAGCATGAGCATCGCCGATCGCATCATGAACGAGATGACCTATCCGGGCCAGGTGAAGATCACCGTCATTCGAGAGAAGCGGTCGGTCGCCGTGGCGAAGTAAGGGGCAGACACTTCCGAGCCATCGCATGTCCAACTCGGCGATCACGTGCATGGACGCGTCCATGGCTTACCACCGGACCAACCTGCGGCATGTTCAGTAAGTTCGTTTCCGCATGACACCCGAGGAGATCAAGGCGATCATCAGGCAGGAAGTGAGCAATGTGGCCTTCGTGGAGGTGCGGGATGACGACCAGTTGATCGAGCAGAACATCCTGGACAGCGTTGGTGCGGTGGATCTTGCTGTGGCATTGGAGGCTGCCTTCGGCATCCAGGTCCCTTTCGTTGACATCAACGGCCAGCATTTCAAAGACGTCGGGGCTATCCTGGAATACGTCCTGCGCAAGCGCTCATGAGCCCCGCCGCGCATAGCGGTGCCTGGGTACATGGCCTATCCCTCTTGATAGCGGGTTCTTTCATTCTTGTAGCGGGTCAGATGCAGTGGCATCCTGCTATGGGAGATTCCGCGGAGGACCCGGCAGCGCTGCCACTTCCCGATCCCTTGCACGGTTACTTCGACCATTACGGGAAGCACCCCTACCTCGCTGCGGCACTGGAGAAGACCTTGGGCGATGGGTCGAGCATCGTGCTCATGGGCTCATCGGAACTGACAACGGCCGACCATCCGGCCAAGCCGATGAACTTCTTCAACAAGGAATTGAACCAGCCGCTGTTCGCCATCGGGCACGACGGCAACCAGTGCTTCAGCATGCACGCTCAGTTGATCGCTGCGAACGCCGACCTCTCGCATTCGCGCTTGGCGATCCTGCTCTCTCCAAGCTGGTTCACCGGAAAGTCGGGCAAGCGTGGCACCGAACTATCCGCCTTCCTCGAATACCAGCCTTCGCCTTCGCTCTACCGCATACGCCGCATGGCCGAGGGTGGTGATACCAATGCGCTGCTGATCGGGCAATACCTCCATGCCCATGGACAGGACCTCAGTTCGGCCCAGCCCATCACCCAGTGGCTCATGCGAGACGCATCGGCCGTGGGCCCGTGGCTGAATCCCCTGAAGCACCGGTGGGATGCATGGATCATAGCGGCCACCGAAGAGGAGATGCTACGCACACCAGCAAGGAAACCGTGGACCGTGCCGGAACCAAAGGAGCTTGGGCCCGAGGACTGGGCGCGCCGTCGGGCGCTGAGCAAAGCCGAGCACCTGGCGCATTGCACCAACAATTCCGTATTCGTGGATGATGCATTCTACGCAGAGCACGTCCAGGGGGAATTCCGTGAACTTGAAGTATGGCCGGTGGAGGAGAACGGTGAGTACCTGGACTTCATCGGTTTGCTCGACTATCTCGCAGCCCGGAATGCTTCGCCATACTTCGTGCTTCAGCCCCTTAACCCGTTCGTGTACACCAACCTGTCCGACCTGGACCCGACGATGGTTGCCATCCGGGGGGCATTGAACTCACATGGCTTCGATTACCTGGACATGTGGAGCAGCGACCCAACGGAATTCGACCCGGGCACTCTCACCGATGTGATGCACCTTGGACCGTTAGGCTGGTACCAGGTCGATAGCGCCATGGTGGAACATTTCCGATAACCATGGGCAATAGAGCACTGCGGTTGCTGAAATGGACGCTGATCTATGCGGCGCTCGCCTTGGGCATGCTCTGGCTGCACCATCCGCTCGACGTGAGCATGGACGCCGCCGCAAGCACCGTGAAGTTCGTGTACCAGCAGTTCTGACCGATGCTGCCCTTCGCGGATATCGACTTCTACCTGCTCTTCTTCCTGTTGGTGCCGCTGCTGCACCTGGCAAAGCTTATTCTGCGGGGTCGTGTCAGCCTGGCGGCGACCATCGCCTTCCTCAGCTTGTTCTTTGTAGCGGTGTACTACCCGAAGCCGGTCCAGTTGCTGGCCTTCACGGCTTACCAATGCCTCTTCACCTGGCTCTTGCTGTTCAAGTGGCGGAGGCTTCATGGTCTTCTGGGCTGCTTGATCCTCGCCCTTCCCATGGTCCTCGTAAAGCTCGATGTTGAAGTGGACACGCTCGGCTTCGCGGGTATCAGCTACATCACCTTCCGCTGCGTGCAGGTTTATCTGGATGGCGAACAGCTCCGAGAGCGCTTCCGCTTCACGGACTTCATCGGCTTCCTGCTTTTTACGCCCAGTTTGCTCGCAGGTCCCATCGATCGCTACGAGCGGTTCAAAGGCGATCTGGATCAGGGCTGGAGCCGGTTGAACCGATCGGCGCTGATCGCCGGGTGGGAGCTGATCGTGCTGGGCCTATTGCACAAGTTCGTAGGCGCCGAGTTGGTCGACCGTTACTGGCTTGGGCGCTTCGCGCAGGAAAGCACCGCCGCAGCGGATATGGCCGGCATCATGTACGGTTATGCCATCTATCTCTATCTCGATTTCGCCGGTTACTCGCTGCTCGCGATCGGACTCGGGCGCATGATGGGGGTGGAGCTGCCGCGCAACTTCGATCGACCTTGGTTGACTGAGACGCCGCCGGACTTCTGGAAGCGCTGGCACGTGAGCCTCGGCGATTGGCTGCGTGATTATTTCTTCCGCCCGATATACAAGAGCCTGAGCGGGATCCAGCGCTTGCGCACCTGGCCGCTGCTGAAGCAGAACATCGCGCTCTTCAGCACCTTCCTTCTCATGGGCTGCTGGAACGGCCTCGAAGCGCACTACATCGTCAGCGGATCGCTCTTCGGCCTTTATTCCGTGGCCTATAACAGTTACCAGTACCAGAACCGCAAGCACAAGCGAAACTTCTGGGGCAGCACACCGTCCTGGGCCGTGCGTGCCGTTTCGATCCTCATCATGGTGCAGCTCACCTGTTTCGCGTTGTACGTCTTCAGTGGCCGATTCCCATACTTGCACTGATCATGCGCTTCGACATCGATTCTGCCAAGTTCGTGGAGCATGACCTCGATTCGGAGAAACTGGCGGTGATCGGCAGCGATCGTGCCGTCTCGTGGTCCGAGCTCGAAGCGGAGTCCGAGGAGCTGGCCGTCACCTTACGATCATTGGACCTGCCGCTAGGCCATCCGGTGCTTGTGCGCGGCCACAAGGAGGTTGGTATGGTGAGCGCGATGATAGCCTGCATGATATGCGGGCATCCGTACGTACCGCTGGATGTGGTGGTGCCTTCAGACCGCGTGCGGCGGATCCTTGCCATTACGGGCTCGCGGCTCATCATCGACCACACCGAAGACGCCTTCCCGGATGTCGCATTCGTGCTCAAACGCAATGGACTCCTGCGCAGCGCTGCCACTTCTTCTGCGGAACCCGCTCCTGATCGTCCAGAGGATCCCATCCGCTACATCATCTTCACCAGTGGCAGCACCGGCGAACCCAAAGGGGTGCGCATCACGCGCGAATCGGCCCGCGCCTTCCTCGATTGGATGGTGAACGACTTCGGGTTCGGCGCGGCCGACGTGTACATCAATCAGGCACCGTTCAGCTTCGATCTGAGCGTGTACGAGCTGTTCACAAGCCTGCATATCGGAGGCACCCTGCTGTTGAACGATGGGGAGACGGCGAAAGACTCGCATCGATTCCTTGATCGGATCAAGCAGTATAACGGCAGCGTATGGGTGAGCACGCCCACCTTCGCCTATCTCTACCTCACAGAACCTGGATTCACGGGCGAGGCTGTTCCGAGCATACGGCACTTCCTGTTCTGCGGCGAATCGTTGCCGAAGGCGACCGCACAGCGCTTGTTGGACCGCTTCCCGAATGCTCGTGTGCTGAACACCTACGGCCCTACGGAGGCCACTGTGGCTACTACGCTCATCGATGTGACCCGGGACGTGCTCATGGAATACCCCGACATGCCTGTTGGTCGCGTGAAACGCGATGCCATGATCCGGTGCGTGACTCCTGATGGGAGGCCGGCGGTGAAAGAGGCGCCTGGTGAGATCGAGATCATCGGGCCTCACGTGAGCATCGGTTATCTGAACAACGATGCGCTCAACACCGAGAAGTTCTTCGCATTGGACGGGCAGCGCGGCTTCCGTACCGGCGACTACGGCTGGTTCGAGGATGGTATCCTCTTCTTCAATGGCCGCCGCGATGAACAGGTGAAGTTGAACGGTTTCCGCATCGAACTCGGCGACATCGGCGCGCAGATGCTCGCAGTGCCCGGCGTGGCCGATGCCATAGCGGTACCGCTGAAGAGCGGCGAGACCGTGAAACGGATCGTCGGCTTCATACGTGCCGCTCCCGGCAGCGACGGATCGCTGTTGCGGGAGACCGTGGCAAGCCACCTGAGGCGCACGCTGCCGTCCTACATGGTGCCAGCCGACCTGATGATGGTGGAAGCGTTCCCCGTGAACACAAGCCACAAGACCGATCGCAAGGCCCTGATCGAATTGTACACAAAGAGGCCCAAGAGCGGAACATAGTGCAACCAGTCCTGCGAGCATGCCCCGTCTATCTTCACCCACCGTATGATCGCACACAGCATCCTCGTCACTGGCGGCTCGGGTTTCATCGGCAGCCATGTGTGCGATGCACTGATCGCTGCGGGACATCGAGTACGCTGCCTGGACAATTTCGCCACGAGCAAGCGGGCGAATGTCGCGCACCTCGAGGCGGATCCCCGCTTCGAGTTGGTGGAGGGGGATATCCGTTCGCAAGCAGACTGTGAGCGTGCGGTCCAAGGCATGCAGATCGTGGTGCATCTTGCCGCTTTGGGCTCGGTACCCCGTTCCATCGCCGACCCCATCACATCCCACGAGGTGAACCTGGGAGGGTTCCTGAACATGCTACAGACTGCGCAGAAAGCCGGCGTTCCGCGCTTTGTCTTCGCCAGCAGCAGCAGCGTCTACGGCGATTCCAAAGAGCTCCCCAAGCGGGAGGAGAATATCGGGCGTCCGCTCTCACCGTATGCCGTTACGAAATACGGCAATGAGGTCTACGCACGGCTGTTCCATCAATTGCACGGCATGGGCACCATCGGGCTTCGCTTCTTCAATGTCTTCGGCGAACGCCAGGACCCCGAAGGACCCTATGCCGCCGCGATCCCACGCTTCATCCGTTCCCTCCTGGCGCACAAGCCGCCGCAGGTATATGGCGATGGACTGCAATCGCGCGATTTCACCTATGTGGGCAACGCGGCACAAGCCGTGCTCGCTGCTGTAAGCACCACGGATCCACGCGCCTTCGGCGAGGTGTTCAACGTGGCCTACGGGAATCGGAGCACACTGCTTGAATTGGTGGAAGCCTTGCGGAGCACGCTGGCCAGGATCGATCCGGGAATCGCAACAGTCCCGCTGGAACATGCCCCCGAGCGTGCAGGCGACATTCGCGATTCGTTGGCCGATATCTCCAAGGCACGGGCAATACTGGGCTACGATCCCGGTACCGACCTGCATGACGGCCTCGAGAGGGCGGTTCCTTGGTATATCGCCAATTGGGGTTGATCGGTCGGGGCACCGCGATTACATTCGTCGGCTTCGAGGAGAATGACGCCCAACGAGTGGATCGTATTGTCGGTGTTGCTGGGTGCTTTGGCGCTTTTCATCAGCGAGAAGCTCAGTATCGATCTCGTGGCGCTCATGATCGCCACAGCACTGGTGCTCACTGGTGTCATCACGCCTGCCGAAGGCGTCGCGGGCTTCAGCGATGCCGCTACGCTTACCGTAGCGTTCATGTTCGTCCTCAGCGCCGCGCTGATGAAGACCGGTGCGCTCAGTACGGTAGGGCCCAGGCTCAGTGAGCGATTCCGGAGCAATGAACGCTGGGGCCTCATGGCCTTCATGCTCCTGGTAGGATCGATCAGTGCTTTTATCAATAACACGCCCATTGTTGCGGTCTTCATTCCCATAGCGGTGCAAATGGCGCGTGCTGCGAACATCCATCCGGGCAAATTGCTCATCCCGCTCAGCTTCGGTACCATCTTCGGCGGTACGGTCACGCTCATCGGCACCAGCACCAACATCGTGGTGAGCGGTCTCAGCGCCAAGCTCGGCGCAGGCGAGATCGGCATGTTCCAAATGGCCCCCATGGGCCTGGTCTTCCTGGTGGTCGGCATCCTGTACATGGTGTTCATCGGCAGGCACCTCCTGCCAAGTGGGAAGGACCAGAAGGACCTGAAGGAGAAATTCGGCATGGGCGGCTACCTCACGGAATTGGAACTGCTTCCGGGCGCCCGCTTCGTTGGCAAGCGGATCATGGATAGCGCGTTGGTGCGGGAACTGGATATGGATATCATCGAGATCGTGCGCGATGGTCAGCGGTTCTCACTCCCACCGGGCGACATGGTGCTGGCGGCCGGCGATGTGCTGAAGGTGCGCTGTGCCGTGGACAAGATCCGAGCGTTGAAGGACCGGGCGAATATCACGGTGAAGCCCACGGTGCAAATGGCCGGTGATGACTTGCGCACACGTGGAACCTCCCTCGTGGAACTGGTCATCACGGCCAACAGCCCGCTCGATGGTCAGACATTGGGCGAGGCCGACCTCATCCGCAGCTATCGTGCGGTGCCACTTGCGGTCCGGCATCGCGACGACGTGGTGCATGAGCGCCTGCACGATGCAGTGCTTCGCAGTGGAGACGTGATACTCGCAGAGGTGAAGAGCCACTACCTGGCCACCTTGAAGGAGTTGGAGCGCACACCGGATGCTCCGTTCGCCATCCTTACCGAGCAGGAAGGCATGGCCGCCTTCGACAAGAAACGCTTCGTGCTTGTGACCGCAGCCATCCTCGGCGTGGTGGTGGTCAGCAGCCTGAACATCCTGCCGGTGATGGTAGCCTCGCTCGTAGCAGTGTTGCTTATCGTCCTTACTGGGGGGCTTTCGATGAAGGAGCTCTACGAGGCTATCGAATGGAAGGTGATCTTCCTCATGGCTGGTGCTTTCAGCTTGGGTGCGGGCATGCACGCCAGCGGCCTGGATATCCGCATGGCAGGCAAGCTCGTGGACGTTCTGGGGCCGTGGGGACCGGTAGCGGTGCTCAGCGGCATCTATCTCTTCACGAGCGTTATGACCGAGATGATGAGCAACACGGCCGCAGCGGCGCTGATCACGCCCATCGCCGTAAGCATGGCCAATCAGATGGGCACCAGTCCTACGCCTTTCGTCATGGCGGTCTGCTTCGCGGCCAGTGCATGCTTCATGACCCCGATCGGCTACCAGACCAACGCGATGGTCTACACGGCCGGCCAGTACAAGTACTTCGATTTCATGCGCGTGGGCTTCCCCCTGCACCTCCTCTTCTGGATCCTGGCAACACTGTTGCTGCCTGTCTTCTATCCCTTTTGATCCAGGGACCAACGGATCAGCTTGCGGTCGTCGCCCGCACTGTAGAGATCATCTCCAGCGAAGCATAGCGCATTGACGCTGTGCGTGTGCCCACCAGACTGCAGGTCGAGTCGCACGAGCGGTTCCAAACTGGTGGCGTCCCACACTTTCACGGTCTTATCACGCGAGGCGCTCGCCAGCCAGCGCCCGTGATCATCGAATGCAATGCCGTAGACCGTGGAGCGATGCGCAGCCATGCCAAGGACTTCGCGAAAACCTTCTGAAATGCTCCATGCACGCATGTGACCGTCCTTGCCTCCACTGAGCAGTACGGCCTTGTGCGGATGGAAATGCACGGCACTGGCTCCGCCTTCATGGCCCGCACACGTTGCCGCCTCGTTGAAGTGGGTGGTGTCCAGCACGCGCAGGGCACCATCACCGCAGGCGATAGCCAGGAATTCGCCGTTCGAGGAGAGCGACAGGCCTCGGAGCTTGCCATCGCATAACGGCAGCGAGCGTTGCAGGCTTACGGTACCGTCATCCGCCACAAGCCAGATGCTCAGTACGCCATCGCCGCCTGCGCAGGCGATGCGTGCCGCATCGATGCTGATGATCGAGAAGATGCCCTTTGCGTGCGTCGGGAAACGGTGTGCAACCGTTCGCCGCGCATCATCGATGATGAACAACTCGCCGGTGGATGTCCCCAGGAACAGGTAGTGTTCGGAATGATGGATCGACTGGATGGCGGCTGGCACTTCAGCCACGACCTTCACCTCCTGCGGACGGGAAGCTTGCCAGAACAGCACGCGGCCATCACCACCTCCGGTGAAGATCCCTTCGTCGCGCGCCCGGCATACTGCATAGATGGGGGCTGTGTGGCACCTATGCGCGACTTCTCCCTTCATGGCTTCGATCAACCAGCGATCCGCTTCTTGAGCGCCAACCGGGCTTCCAGTGTCGTGTCGCGCTTGCGGTAGGTAGGCGTACTGGTAGGACCTTGGATCGCAGGACTCAGCAGGCCGCCGAGGTATTCATTGATCACGCGCGGGTAGTTCTCCAAAGTGGCCAACACATTCACTGCCCGCAGGCGGTATGGATCCGAAGGCCATGTGCTGCGCGTAGAGCATTGGAACAGGATGGATCCGGTATCTACGCTCGGGTCCACCAGATGCACTGTGATGCCCACCGCGCTGGGGTCGTCATTGTAGCATTGCCAGAATTCCGATCGTGCTCCCCTGTAGTGGGGCAGCATGGAGGAGTGTGCGTTAAGGGTTCCCTTCACGGGCAACGCCAGTAATGGTGCGCGCAACAAGCCTGTGCCATACACCACGACAAGATCGGGACGCTCGGCAGCCACGCGATGCACTATATCAGGTGCGTTCACGTCACGGGTATCCAACGTGCTGATGCCTTCCGGCCAGCCTGTCCCCGGCACAAGCGCCGCGCTGGCTTCATCGAGCCAGGTCTGGGACGCATCGCGCATCTCACCTTCCCAAGCGAGGAGGCGTCGGATATCTTCCGGAAGTCGCGCCTGGCCTACGCGATCAACGAATTTGTCGCCGAGCAGTCGCCGCGCAATGCGCGAAGGCCAGGAGTAGGGGTAGCGCTCCACGGTCTCTTCGCGTACGATCAACGATGGTGCGCACCCTGCCTGGACCATGCAATGGGCCAGCGACCGGCATTCGTTGCCAGGGTTCACCAGTAGGACGATTCGTTTGCCCATCAGGATACGAACGTGATGGTGATGCCGTCATTTCCGTGTTCCTCTGTCACATGAGGGATCATTCCTGCGGTTCCGCTCACCTTCAGGTTGGCTGGGTCGAGCCCGGATCCAACGAACGTGAAGCGATGTCCGGCGAGATCGGAAGCCTCCACCTGCGTGAAGGCGATGCCATCGGCATGGAAGCGGATGACCCCCTGCTCTTCATCAACCACCAGGTGGTCGCGCAATACCAGATAATCGAGTAATCGTGAGGCTGAGGAAAGGATGATCGAGCCCTCCTTCCAGCGATCGTGCAAATAGCGCAAGCCGCCAAGGGTATGCGGGGGAATGTGCGTATGCTCACGCATGCGATCCGCAGGGCGCTTGCCCAGGTGCGTATAGAGGATGCAGGTGCCTCCATTCCGCAGCAGGGCATCGGTGCGAAGAGGGGCGAGCAGTCGGCCAAGCCCGTCTATATCGGCATCGGCCCAAGTGCCGTGGCGGGGGAAGGTGTACAGCACACTGCCATCCGGGAACCGGTGTGGCCTGTATGCCGCATTGTCCCGGAACTGGCTTCTGAAGGCTTCACCTATGCCCAGCATCTTGCCTACGGCATGCTTTGCTGTTACCAAAGCTGCCGAGCGCCGGTTGGCATTCCGTGCGCGCTGCAAGCCCCAGAAGCTCAGCGGCCGGTCCTGGCCGAGGACAGGCGTGATGGTTCCGTCCCACATGTAACGAACGCCCACATGCCGGGCTATGTCCAACGTGTACAGCGGATTGGGATACACATGTCCGCTGGCATCGCTCATGGTCGGCATGCTTCCATAACGATGATTGTGCAACATGTTGCCCATGAAGAGGCTGTGGTCCACCCACACGCGAGGTTTGAAACCCGCTCTGGCCAACGTTTCGCGGCCCTCGATGGCATCCACACGCTCGAAGCTCTTGGGGCCGCTCCACACGTAGTCGCCCCAAGTGTGGATGGTGTCGTGCGGATGCGCCTCAAGGATCTGCGGGTGGCGCGCAAGATCGACCTGCTCGGGCAGGTTGAGGTTGAAGGAGCGCAGGAAGAGAGAGTCAGCGAACGGCAGTCCCAGTTCGTTCCAGATCACCCGGTCCAACTCATGCCAGTCGTCGATGAGCGTATTGTCGGGGTCGCTGCTTAAGGCCAGCCATGCCTTCGCAGGCCACGGATATGCACGAACGCGCCGGTCGCGCTTGCGTGCCTTGGTTTCTCCTTGCTCGTCCGCGGTATCGCTCATCCGACAACGGCGGACAAGTTAACCAGCGCTGTACGGTGGTCAGGGCCAACTTCGGCGTTCGCTCCAATCGAAGGTCCATTCGGGCGTGCGCAATGCTTCGGCCGGTTCGAGGATGAACCAGGCCCCGAGCTCAGGATGCCAGAGGTTCTTCACCACATGCATATCCTGCGCGGGCATGAAGCCCTGGGCCAACAGGAAGGCGACGCGGCCATTCCGGTCCTTGGCTTTGTCCAGCACAATGATGGCATGGCCGGGCGAACCGCCTTGGATGAACACATCGCCGGCTTGCAAGTCTTCGAATGCCGTCCCACGGCTCAGCTCGCGCTGTAGCGAAAGCGTGCCTGCATACGTGAAGACCATTTCCATGTATCGCATCAACTGGTCGTGCGAATCATCCGCAGTGCCGCCCTGGACCCACAGGCAAGTGTTGCCTGCCACTTTGATGCGTTCGCCCTTCCGCCAGCGATTCCATTCGGCGCGGAAGCCATTGGTGAAATCGAAGGCGATCTCGTCGGACCTGCCCACCGAGAACAGGTACTCCGCACGCAAGCGCATGATGGCATCGGCGCATTGCTGAAGGTCCTTATCGCCGACGCTCATATCGATGACCGCTGCATGCGCATCCTGGCGTGACTTCAGGCTTCTGTTGTAAAGCCGGACTGGCGTCGAAGGAGGTTTCAGAGGCAGCTGGCGCAAGAAGCTGGCGAAGGATCCATCCTCAGCACGAGCTCGACCGAAGCCAGGCGGGGGATGGAAGCGGAGGAGTAACGTACTGTCGGCGGGTCCTTGGGCTGGTGCGCTTACTACGCGCGGGCGTTCCTCCAGAGGATGCGCCGGTGCGGTGCAGAAGGAGAACCCCCCAAGGACGAAAAGCACATCCAAGATCAGGCAGCACGCACGCATGCCGGAAGAATGCGCCACGGCAGCCGGGGTAACGTTCAGGCCTTGGCGCCTTCGGCCACGGGCTTGTATCCGAACAGCCGGTTATCCTTGATCATGTTGTCCACGTAGGGCGGCACCATGTTCTCCCATCCGGGCTTGCCGCCGCGGATCATATCCAGGACTTCCTTGCTGAAGATGTGGAGCACATTCCGGTCGTAGCTATCGATATCGACCAGGCGCTTGTTGAAGAGCAGGTAGTCGTAGAGCGGCTTCATGCGCGGATGCACAGGCATGCTGCCGGTTGTCATGATATCGGCGGTGGCCGATGCACGGCTGGGGTAGACGTAGATCTTCAGGTCACGGTGGAACAGTATGCCGAATGCTTCCAGCACACCGCCGTTCAGATCGCGGTAGTAGCGTTCGTCGAACACCTCGATCAGATTGTTCACGCCCATGATGAGGCCCATGCGGGCCTTGGTGTATCGGCTGAAGTACTCTACCAGCTTATAGTACTCCTGGTAGTTGCTGATGAGCACGGTCTGGCCCAGGGAACACAGGATGTCGGCCCGATCGATGAAATCCTTCTCGTCCACATCGCCGGTATCGCTTTTCAGGTTGCTGAGGGTGATCTCGAAGAGCACCTGCAGGTTCTGACGGTCCACACGCTGTTCCTTGATGAACATGTTGTAGCCGTTCATGATCATGTCGATGTTCACCTTGGTCACCGGGCGGAAGCTGCCGCGAATGGCCAGGATGTTCTTACGGTAGAGCGCCTCACTGGCTTGCAGGTTCTGGCCATCGGGCCCGAAGAGCACGGCATCGGTGAACCCGCGCTTCACCAGTTGCAGGCTCAGGAGGCGGTTATCCACATGCGTGAAGGCCGGGCCGTTCATCTGGATCATGTCCACTTCCACGACATGCCGGCTCACATTGTCATACAGGCTGCTCATGATCTCCTCCGGGTCATGGTTGCTCACGAGGCAGGCGTAGATGAGATTCACGCCCATGACCCCGATGCTCTCCTGCTGCAAGCTGATATCAGGATCATGCAGCCTCACGTGCAGGATGACATCGTTCGTAGCCTGGTCGGGCGCGACTTGGAATCGAACGCCGATCCAGCCATGGCCGCTGTGGTGCTTGTCGAAGGTGCTGGCCGTAACGGTATTGGCGTAAGTGAAGAAGCGCTTGGTGGGATGGTCCTTGCGGTCGAGGCGGTCGATGATGAGCCCGTACTCGTGGCGCAGCATGTTCTTCAGGCGGCTTTCGCACACGAAGCGGTTGCCCGGTTCGGGGCCGTAGATGGCGTTGCTGAAGTCCTTGTCATAGGCGCTCATGGCCTTGGCAATGGTCTGCGAAGCACCACCAGCCCGGAAGAAATGCCGCACCGTTTCCTGCCCCGCTCCGATCTCGGCGAAGGTGCCATAGAGGTCGGGATTCATGTTGATCCGCCGGGCCTTCTGGGCGGGGCTCAACGGTACGCGATTGGGGTCCTGCACGCTCATGATCGTTCGCTCGGCAGTCCCGCAACGGCGGGGCTTCCTGTTCGGTGCCAAAGGTATTCCGCCCGCACGAGCGGCGCACGCGCTCTTTCGTAGACGGCACTGCTCATTGCATCTGCGGTTCCCGGTCTGTGAACCCGATCCTGCGGTGGCTCCCGTCGCAATACGGCTTGTTCGCCGACGCTCCGCACCGGCAGAACGCCGTGGTACGCGCGCGCTCCTCAGTGCGCCCGTCCCGGTGGAGAACACTGCAAGCATCCCTCACCAGCAGCGGGCCATCGGCCTGCACTTCAACGCAGGCGATAGCGCCTGTTGCCAGGGGTTCTTCGGTCCGTGCATCCATCCGGTAGGAGAGGGCGCCGCTCGGACATTGCTTCACTTGCGATACGATGGCCTCGGTGCTTGCGCCATCTGCTCTTATCCAAGGGCGCTTACCAGGCTGGAACACAGCACCAAGCTCGATCCAGCATTTCCGGCTGTGGATGCAGAGGTCGGGTTTCCAAATGATGGTGACCTCCCCGTTCGTGTAGGTGCGTTCCTTGCTCATGACGCGAGGGATGCGGTGATGGAGATGGGATTGAGAAGCGTGCGATGCACTGGGCAGGCGGTTGCGATCTGGAGCAGACGGTCGCGCTGCTCGGGGCTCATGCTCTCGGTCGTGCGCAATTCCAGTTGCATGCGCGTATCGATCACCTTGCCTTCCTGCGTACGCACCATGCTGGCTGTTACACGGATGGCACCGGTGTTCCATTGCTTGCGTAGCGCATACATGCGCACCGTGATGGCTGTGCAAGAGGCCAGGGCCCCCAGCAGCAGTTCATGCGGTCGTAATCCGATATCGGTGCCGCCGTGATCGAGGGGCTCATCGGCAACGGTTTCGAGGCCTCGTGCCGTGATGCGTGTGGCATACGGCGCACCATCGAGGATAGCCGTAATGCTGCGTTCGGAGATTTCCATTCCACGAAGATCATGCGATCGCAGCAGCCACCAGCGGTCGGGCACGCTGCTATGCTGGAAGCCGCAGCTCGAACACGCTCCCTTGGCCCGGGCCTTTGCTCGATGCGCTCAAGCTGCCACCATGCGCCTTTGCCCATTGGTGCGCGCGACCCAATGTGGACCGCCCCTGGGCTTCGCCATCGGTGCTTCGGCTCTTCAGCCACGCATAGCGCGTGAAGATCATGGCCAGGTCCTCGGCATCAAGGCCAACGCCGCTATCGATCACCCGGAGCACGGTGCGACCGGACTCCTTGGACAGCCGCACATCCACGCGACCTTCGACGGGAGTGAACTTGCTGGCATTGCTCAACAGCGCAAGGATGAGCTGCTCGATCCAATGGGGATCACCATCGATGACGAGATGCTCGTCGATGCTCGTGGTCACCACCTGCTGCTTGCGTTCGAAGCGGTGTTGCATGGCAAGTATGCCCCGCGAGACCATGGTGCTCAGGTCGATCGCCGAGCGTTTCAAGGGGCCCACGCCGCGCTCCACCCCAAGGTCGTCCAAGAACTCCTCGGTGGAACGCATGGCTCTGAAGTACTGCTGTTCCGCGAAGTCGATGAGTTGGGCCGTGGTGGCGGCATCCACCGGCTCATGGAATTGTTGGAGCATCTGGTGAATGGCCGCGAGCCGGTTGCGCAGGTCGTGGGCGAATCGGTGCGCTCTTTCGGCCTGCTCGGGTGTGGCCTTCATCGCTAGGGCTATTGGTCGCCGTGCGCGAAACGGCGCAGCACGTCGTCCAGGCTGTCGCTGTTGATGGGCTTGCTCAGGTAGTGGCAATTGGGGAGCTCGCGAATGGCCTGCACGATCTCAGGCTTGGTGCTGGCTGTAAGGAAGAGGATGGGCATCGCTTCCTTCTTGTGGATCTCCTGCGCCAGTTCCAATCCGGTTTTGGGGCCCTTCAGATAGATGTCCATGATGATCAGGTCGGGGTGCTCGGTGGCGAGCATGGCTTCGGCTTCTTCGCTGCTTCGCGCGGTTCCGATCACTTCGAAGCCCATGCGCTCCAGCTGCAGCCGGTAGCTGAAGGAGATGATGGTCTCATCTTCGATGATCAGGATCTTCTTCATGGCCATGATGGCTGTGCAGGTCGGTTAAGCGCGGGCGCGTTGGTGGTCGTTGAGCACGCGTTCGAAGCTATCCACGGAAAGAGCCTTTTCGACATAGCCGATGACGGAGCGGAAGGAGAGGGCGCGCTCGAGGTCGCTGGGACGGTTGCTGCTGCTGAACATGACCACGCTGGTAAGGTCGTTGGGCAGGAGCCCTTCATTCTCGCAGGTGCTCAGGAACTCGAATCCATTCACGGCCGGCATATTGATGTCCACGAACATGATATCAGGCCGGTCTACTCCGCTTCGCATGTGCTTCAGTGCTTCAGAAGCACTGGTGTAGCAGGTTAAGCGGCCCATGAATCCTGCCCGTTTCAGGACCAGCTTCGTTACGAAGTTGCAATCCTCCTCATCGTCCACGAGCAGGATGTGCGATACGGTGCTGAACGGGCTATTGAGCATGTGGGCCGTTGGAACGCGAAGGCGTCCGGGAAAGTTGCCCGACTTGGAGGTCAGCGCAAGTCGTGGTCGAGCTTCACGATGCTCTCAGGCGATCCCAGGAGGTAGAGGACGTCATCGGTCGTGATCCGTGCATTCCCGCTGACGTTGGTGATGTACCGGCCCTTGCGCATGATCGCGAGCACTGTGATACCATATCGTTCGCGCAGCTGTATCTCGGCCACAGTACGCCCCACCACCTTGCTGCGGCCCATCGTAACGGGCAGTGTGGCGATCTCGACCCCCGGGATCAGCAATGTGTCCGGTTGCTTCGCTGGACCGCTGGCAACGCCGCGAAGCATGCTATAGTGGTCGTTGCGGATCTGCCCCACCAGGTCGCGTATGCGTTGCTCGGGCACCAGGTACTTGCGTAGTACGCGGTAGAAGATCTCAATGCTGGTCTCGAATTCCTCCGGGATCACTTCGTTGGCTCCGGCATCGAGGTTGGCTTGGATCTCCCGCACATAGCGCGTGCGCACGATCACATAAACGGTGCTGCTGATGCTGCGTACGCATGCGACGATCTTCCGCGTGCTTTCGGGATCGCTTATCGCTACCACTACCACCCGGGCGCGCTCCACATGCGCTTGCTCCAGAACATGGGCATTGGAGCCGTCGCCATGCAGCACCTGAAGCCCAACCTGCTGTGCCTTCTTCGCCAATTCGGGATCCTCTTCGATGACAGCGCACGCAATTCCGGATTCGATGGCGGCCGTTGCCACGTTCTGCCCGTTGAGGCCGAATCCTATGATCACCACGTGGTCATGAAGCGACCCACCCAGCTGCTTGCGTTGTTCGCGCTTCACCCGCATCAAGCGGTCCAGTCGTTCGCTCACGCCCGAGGGCAGGAAGCGCAGGAGCAGCCAGCGCGAAATCCGCTCGGACCGGCCCATGACGAAAGGCGTAGCGGCCATGCCCAGGATGGCCACAGCAAGGAACAGCTGGTAATGATCCTGGGATAGCAGTCCGAGGGCGAGGCCTGGCATGGCGAGGACGAAACCGAATTCGCCCAGTTGGAAAAGAGCGAGCGCGCTGTGCAAGGCTGTGCTCACCGGATAGCGCAACACCCATACGGCAACGAATGCCGCACCGATCTTCAGCATCGAAGCGCCCAGTGCCAACCCGAGGATGGCGATCGGATGCGCGAGAAAGAGCCCGGCATCGACCAGCATTCCGATGCTGACGAAGAAGAAGCTGAGGAAAAGCTCATGGAAGGGCTGCACGATGCCCGTGGCATGGTAGGCCTGGTCGGTCTCGCTGATGACCAGCCCCGCGAAGAACGCCCCCAATGCAAGAGAGAGTCCCATGGCCTGTGTGGCGAAAGCAGCCGCGAAGCAGATGACGACGATGGTGATGATGAAGAGCTCGTTGCCGCGGCCTTTCACGGCGGCGCGTAAAAGGCGCGGCACCACATATCGACCGGCAGTGAATACAGTTACCAACAGCAGAGCCATCTTTCCCAGTAACAGGAGGAGGTCGCCGGCGATGTTGCTGCTTTTCCCGGCCAGCAGCGGTGTCACCAGCATCATGGGCACCACGATGATGTCCTGGAAGATGAGGATGGCCGTGCTCACGCGCCCGTGCGCGCCGTCCATTTTGCCTTTTTCCTGCAGTACGCGTAGCACGATGGCCGTACTGCTGAGCGATACGAGGAAACCGATGAAGACTGCGCTGGGCCAGCTTATGCCACCGAAGTGGAGTGCTCCGGCGATCGCCACGATGGTGAGGCCGGTTTGCAAGGCGCCACCTAATAGCACCGTACGGCCTACGGATATCAGCTTCTTCAGGCTGAATTCCATGCCGATGACGAAGAGCAGGAAGACCACGCCGATTTCGGCGAGCGCTTCCACTTCCTCCACCTCCTTCACCCAGCCCAGCCCGTGCGGGCCGGCGATCATGCCGGTGGCGATGAAGGCGAGGATGCTGGGCAACTTGAAACGGCGGAAGAGCAGGAGGATCCCACCCGCCAGCGCCAGGATCAAGAGCAATTCACCGAAGAGGGGCAGATGCATGAGTATCTATTCCATGAGCTGGATCGAGACAGCCGCTGCAAGGAAAGCAGCGGCAACCACACGGTTCAATTCCTGCGCTTCATCCTTCATGAAGAGCAGGGTGAACGCGGTGGAAACGACCGGAGCGAACACCTCCTGATGCACTCTTAGCTCTCGCACGCGAGCGGCCCATGGCGCACGATGCCGTGAATGCGAATGGCAGGCAACAGCAGCGCCTAGTGCTAGAAGACGATGCCCCGACTGACGAGGCTGATGGCGAAGAGTCCCAGCCCCTTGATCCACTCATTGTCCTGCAAGCGCAGTTGACCATGCCAACGAAGGTGATGAATGTACTGGAGGGGAGGAACCGGCAGATGGTCCAAAGTGGCTTCAAGATGGGTCGATGACGGTGAAGTCGCCCCGTCATCCCTTCGGGATGGCCCATGAACAGGTTAGGGTTCAACGTCTACGTGCCGATCGGATATCTTCCCCGCGTGTTCGAACACCGCGCTCGCCCAGTCCTCAGCAAAGCGCGCTTTGCCCTACGCCTGCTCAGGCATTTGGGCTGGGCATCGCTGCTGGTTTTGTTCTCGTTGGCGCTTGGGGTATGGGGCTATATGTACTTCGCAGGCCTCTCCCTTGTTGATGCCTTCCTCAATGCCAGCATGATCCTGGGCGGCATGGGCCCGGTGGACCCGTTGCGCAACGATGCGGCCAAATGGTTCGCATCCTTCTATGCTTTGTACAGCGGCATCACGCTTCTGGGCGCGGTGGCGGTCTTCCTCGCCCCGGTCATGCACCGCATGCTCCATGTGCTTCACTTGGAACAGCATTGATGGCGCATTCGGCGATCGTTAATGACGAGGGAACATTGGCTTAACATGCCTTGACCTGTTTCGCGCCGCGATGTACCGAAGCAAGTTCGTTGAACTGGCTCTGCCTCTCATGATGTGTTCCTTCAAAGAGCACAGCGCGAACAGCGCTGCCATACCGCGCTCCGGTACTTTTAGCCCCTGATAAACCAAAGCCCATGGCGCTCGATCAACTCCTGAGCATTTTCAAACCGCGCGATCGCGTGTTCTTCTTCCACTTCGAGGCGTCAGCGGCGAACGTGCTGAAGATGAGCGAGGACCTGATCGCGATCATGAACACCGAGCCAGGTTCGCAACGCACCGCCCTGCTCGAGCGATTGGAGATAGAGGAGCGCGCCAACGACGACCTTACTCACACGATCTTCACCGATCTCGCCCGCAACTTCATCACGCCGATCGACCGCGAGGACATACACAGTTTGGCCACCAGCCTGGACGATGTGGCTGACTTCATCCTCGCTGCCGCCAAGAACCTGGAGCTCTTCGGCATCGACAAGCCCGATGAGACCTGCCGCGAACTGGCGCGGCTCGTGAACGAAGGCGCGCGCGTGGTGCAGATGGCCGTGCAGAACCTGCGGAACATGCACAAGAGCGGGGCGCACAACGAATTCGTGGTGCAGATCAACAGCATGGAGAACCAGGCCGACGAGGTCTTCGATAGGGCCATCCAGCGCCTTTTCGCCACGGAGAAGGACCCCATCCAACTCATTCGCATGCGCGACACCTACGCGGTGCTGGAGCTTGCCACCGACAAGTGCGAGGACGTGAGCAACGTCATGGAATCCATCATGCTGAAGTACGCGTGATCGGATGGAGCTGATCGTCGTCATCATCGTGCTGGCCTTGGTGTTCGATTACATCAACGGCTTCCACGACGCCGCGAACTCCATCGCCACCGTGGTGAGCACCAAGGTGCTGACACCATTCCAGGCCGTGCTGTGGGCGGGCTTCTTCAACTTCGTCGCCTTCTTCATCTTCAAGGACCATGCGGTGGCCAACACCATCAGCAAGACGGTCCATGCCGAGTTCATCACGCTGCCGGTGATCCTCAGCGGCCTCATCGCGGCCATCATCTGGAACCTGCTCACCTGGTGGTACGGGATCCCCAGCAGCAGTTCGCACACGCTGATCGGCGGCTTTGCGGGTGCGGCCATCGCCCACGCGTTCGCCACCACGGACGGCTTCGGCCTGGGCGACGTGGTGGAGAACGACAAGATCACCAAGACGCTGCTATTCATCTTCCTGGCGCCGTTGGTGGGAATGATCATCAGCATGTTCATCACATTCGTCACCATCGTGCGCAAAGTGTGGACGAGGGTGGGCATCATCGTCATCGCATCGGTGGCCACCTGGTTCCTGTTCACGCACTTGCAGCAAGGCAAGATCGAGGAGAACCTGGAGAAGTTCTACAAGGCCGATGTGTTGAAGAAGGAAGCCGCCGAGGATCCCGCGAGGATGGCGGATTACGAAGCCGCACGGAAGAAGGTGGATGCCGCCATGCCGTACCTGGTCCACTACAATACGCAAGGCGGCAAGGGGATAGCGGCCAGCATCTCTGCGAACGTTGACGCCCATACGGACCAGGAGAAGCTGGCGAAAGCACTGGACAAAGCGGACAACTCCATCATACGGATCGGCCTCATGGTGGGCGCGCTCATCTTCATTCTCACCTACCTCTATGTAGAGAAGGTGAAGACACCGAACGCGCACAGCATGTCCAACATGTTCAAGCGGTTGCAGCTGCTCAGTTCGGCAGCCTTCAGCATCGGCCACGGTGGCAATGATGCGCAGAAGGTGATGGGCATCATCATGGCGGCGCTCATCGCTGGCAAGGCCGAAGTCGATGGCCAGGTGATCACTGACATCAAGCAGATGCCGAACTGGGTCCCGTTGGCGTGCTACACTGCCATCGGCCTAGGCACGCTCAGCGGTGGCTGGAAGATCGTGAAGACCATGGGAACACGCATCACCAAGGTGACTCCCCTGGAAGGCGTATGCGCCGAGACAGCTGGTGCCACCACGCTTTACCTGACGGAGCAGATGGGCATACCTGTGAGCACCACCCATACCATCACGGGTGCGATCGTAGGCGTTGGTGCCACCAAGCGCTTGAGCGCGGTTCGCTGGGGCGTCACCGTCCGCCTGCTCTGGGCGTGGATCCTCACCATTCCAGTGAGCGCTTTGCTCGCTGCTTTGGTGTATTGGGTATGCACGCTCTCCGGTTTGCAATAGCCATTGCTCATCGGGCGACTGGCGCGGCCACCGACCCTACATTCGCTGCATGTCGATCATCCTTTCCGACGCGGGGCTGCACGATCACCTGAAGCCGCTCACCTTCACGCGGCCCGCGGCCCAGTTGCGGCCGGGGATCCTGCGGATATCCGAAGGCTGGTACGTGCGCAGCGGCCTTTCCGTAGGATATCGCACCGAAGACTATCTCGCCCAAGTCTTCCCGATGCCAGTTGATGATGCATCGCGCTTTGAAGTGGACGGGGCACTGTTGCCGACCGATGACCTTGCCGCTGCCGTCATGGACCTTCGGCCTGGCGAAGTGCTCGTTGGAAGCGGCCGCGCCCTCGCCTTCGGTATCGCTGGCAACGAATCGCCAGGTCCGGGGAATTGGACCGATCCACCGTCCTTCCTCAAGCCCGTTCGTTTCTCCGGCGAAGTCACTCGGATCGAACGGCCCTGGCATCTCTTCCAGCATTGCGGCAAGGCCATCGCCAACGATTTCAAATTGCTCACCGAGGGTCGGCGCTCCCAGCCGCTGAGTTCCTTGAACACGGTGGTGGGCGACCCCACGCTCATATTCCTGGAAGAGGGCGCAGTGGTCGAGGCCTGTACCATCAACACGAAAAGCGGTCCCGTCTATATCGGCAAGGGCGCGGAGGTGATGGAAGGTTGTCTCATCCGCGGGCCGTTCGCGCTAGGCGACCATGCGCAATTGAAAATGGGCGCGAAGATCTATGGACCTTCTTCCTTCGGGCCGGAATGCCGCGTTGGAGGCGAAGTGAACAACAGCGTGCTGCTCGGCTTCAGCAATAAGGGGCACGATGGCTTCCTGGGCAACAGCGTCCTGGGCGAATGGTGCAACCTGGGCGCCGATACCAACAACAGCAACTTGAAGAACACGTACGGCGAAGTGCATGCCTTCAGCTACGCCACGGGAAAAGCAGAGCCTACCGGACTCCAGTTCTGCGGCCTCATCATGGGCGACCATTCCAAGAGCGGCATCAATACCATGTTCAACACAGGCGCGGTGGTGGGCGTTGCTGCCAACGTGTTCGGATCAGGCTTCCCGCCCAAGCATATCCCATCCTTCAGCTGGGGCGGCGCCGAGGGCGGGGCGGTGCATGCCATGGACAAGGCGTTGGAAACAGCGCGTCGCGTCATGGAGCGGCGGCACGTGCCTTTGACCGCTGTGGACGAGGCGGTGTTGCGCCATGTATTCGCAAGCGAGCACGAAGCGCCGGCCACAGCTCGCTGATCGACCCTCGCGCGCCCTCTACATTAGCGGCCCCTCCAAGAGGTCTCGTCCCATGCCACAGCTTTCACAAGTCCGCAACAAGGCACAGCGCGCCATCGAATTGGAGGAACGCTATGGCGCGCACAACTACCACCCGCTGCCAGTGGTGCTCGATGGCGGCAAAGGCGTTTTCGTGTGGGACGTTGACGGCAAGCGCTACTACGATTTCCTAAGCGCGTACAGCGCGGTGAACCAGGGGCACTGCCATCCCCGCTTGGTAGCCGTCATGCAGGACCAGGCCGCGCGGATGACGCTCACCTCGCGGGCCTTCTACAATAGCGTGCTGGGCGAATACGAGAAGATGGTTTGCGAACTCTTCGGCTACGACAAGATGCTGCCGATGAACACCGGTGCTGAAGCGGTGGAAACGGCGATCAAGATGGCGCGCAAATGGGGCTATGAGAAGAAGGGGCATCCCTGCCGGCCAGGCCAAGGTGGTCGTCTGCGAAGGCAACTTCCACGGCCGTACCATCAGCATCATCAGCATGAGCACCGATCCCGAGAGCCAGGGCGGCTTCGGGCCCTTCACGCCGGGCTTCTCGGTGATCCCGTACGATGATGTGCCCGCCTTGGAGAATGCAATGAAGGATCCTGCCGTGTGCGCTTTCCTGGTGGAGCCTATCCAAGGTGAACGCGGGGTCTACACCCCAGCCAGCGATTACATCCCCCGGGCCATCGCCGCATGCAAGGCGCGCAATGTGCTCTTCATCGCCGATGAGATCCAGACAGGGATCGCACGAACGGGAAGGTTGCTGTGCAGCGTGCCCGATGATGAGCGCGATCCGGCCAAACGGCCTGATGCCGTGATCCTGGCCAAGGCCTTGAGTGGAGGCATGTACCCGGTGAGCGCGGTCCTCGCACGGGATGAAGTGATGAGCGTATTCACCCCCGGAACGCATGGCAGCACCTACGGCGGCAATCCATGGGCGCGCGTGGCCATGGAAGCGCTGGCGATCGTAAAGGATGAAGGGCTCACGGCGAATGCCGAACGGCTGGGCCGCATGTTCCGCGAGGAGATGGGTAAGCTGGTGGGACAGTACGATTTCATCAAGCTCGTGCGTGGCAAGGGACTAGTGAACGCCATTGTCATCGATCCGCGCACAGCCCATGATGGGTCGCCTCTTTCCGCTTAGGAACTCTGCCTCCTGCTGCGCGACAATGGCCTGCTGGCCAAGCCCACTCATGGGGACATCATCCGGTTCGCGCCGCCTTTGGTGATCTCGGAGGAACAGCTGATGGAATCCTGCCGGATCATCGCCGTGAGCGTACAGCAGTTCGCGTGAGCCTACATCTTTTCTTGCCCGGATGTGGCCTGAACAAGGTGGAAAATGAGATTGAGCCTCATATAGAACACGTGTTCGACCTGTTCGACATCATCTTCAAATCGACTTACGGTATAAGTTGAGTAGGTGAGGATATCTGTCGTGCTGGTTCTCTTCGCCACGTTTGCGCTGATATCAATTCCGAATCTGGAGCTCTGGAAATTCCTCTTGTAGCCGACCCCGACCCCAAGCTCATTGAAAGTGCCAATGCTCTTGTTTTGTACCAAGATGGAATCTGCTGTAGTAAGGTCATAGTCCTGTGGAGCATGCCACATTTTGTAGGTGCCCGTCTTGTAGTATGAATTGAAGTACAACTGGTTCAGATCCCAGCACAGAAACCCGAATTTGTAATCGAAAGAATGTACTTTCTTCTTTCATAGGTCTCGTACATGGCGACATCCTCATCGTCATCATGTTCGAATCGCCATCTGAAATAGGAGCCATCGATACCCAAGCTGTGCGACTTGTAGAGCAACTCGCCGCCGAGATTGGCCGTTGTAAAATAGGTGTCTTCAATGATGAAGAATGTGATGGCCTTTCCTCTTAGATCGAATCTCAAACCTTCGTCGGAAGAGAACCGAAATCTTGATCTCTGTTGAGTTTGCCCTGCAACAGCCGCTGTTGTCACCGATAGAACCACGGCGCAGACAAGAGCGAGTTTTGTCATCGATCAGTGGATGCCATGTGATCAATGCAAGCTCCTGGTCAGGTACTCCAGTTTCTAAAGAACGACATTTTGCCGTTCAGTCGGAGCGCTGCCGCATCATCGCCATTAGTGTGCAACAGTTCGCTTGAACTAGCGCGCTACTTCGAACCGCTTGGTGGTGCTGTTGCCGCCCATCGGTATAGCGTAGCCAGTAGAGGCCATTGGAGAGCCCGCTCAGGTCGAGCACGCCATTGCCGATCATCACATCCGTCGTACGGCCATCTATCGTGATCGCCTGCGCCGTTGAACGAACGCCGATCAGGAGCTGTGATCATGAGTTGATCGCTTGCGGGCACCGGGAAGAGGCCCATTGTGGTGGCCTTCGCATCGGGCATTGACGTTGATGCGCACAGGACGAGGTTGAGGCGTTGCCATATCTCATCCGCGAGCAGGTAGGCAACCGGCACTGAAGAGCCTGGTGCATCGCCCATGCGCACGACTACCAAGCCTTGCGACGGCACCACGCATAGGATCTGGCCGTTCTTTCCGAGAGCGTTGTACGCTTCTGGCGGTTCATTGGGGATGAGCAGGCCGGGAAGCACGAGTTGCAACCCCGGTACCATGTAGCTGTTCTGGCCGTTGAGCCACCAGAGGTATCCATACGCTTCGTTCAGCGATTGCGAAGACGTTGTCATCCCATCGAAGTAGCTCCCATCGCTCATCACCGCCGTGCCGTTCCAGTTCCCTTGTTCCATGGCCAGCAGGCCGAAGCGGGCGAAATGCCTGGCCTTGCTGAAGAACACGTTGTTGTAGCCCACCGGCAGCATACGCTCCTTGCAGGCCTGTGGTGAGGGTGAGCTTGTTGAAGACATAGGAGTTGATGGTCTGCCCGGTGGCACCCGAGATCACGCCATCGAGCTTCGTGTATGGAGCGTTGTGGTAGGCCCATCGCGTACCAGGATCGGCCAGGTATTGTAAGCAAGCAGGATCGGTGCAATCCGTATCGCCGGTGCCATCGTCGAGGCCGGTGGTCATAGTGAGCTGATCTCGCACGGTGATGGCAGCTTCCTGCGTCGGCGTGCAACTGGTCCAGCCTGTGCCGAGGTAGTCGCTACTGGGATCATCGATGTCGAGGAAGCCTTCTTCCTGTGCCTTGCCTACCAGGAAGGAGGTGAGCGACTTCCCTGCGGAAGCCCAATACCAAAGACTATCCTGGGTGAATGTGCCGTAGTACTGCTCGATCGCGATCTTGCCGTCCTTGAGGACGATGAACGCTTTGGTGTTGTTGTCGCCGAGATAGGTGAGCAATGGTGGGATCTCATCGGTACACCAGCCCAATGAGGCCGGGTCCACGGTCGTCCAAGCGTTGCCGGTCAAGGGCGGGAAGTAGGTGCTCTGGGCGATAGCGCTGCTGAAAGCTGTTGCGGCAAGGAGCGTAATGATCGAACGCATGCGGTGAGGGTTGTCAGGAAGACGCCTTTGCAGAGGAAAGGTTCGATCGGCGGAGAAGCAGGAACGTGCCCGCTGCGATCAAGCCCAGGTTCGCGATGCCCAGCACGCCGTAATGCACCATTCGGTCGGAGAGGTCGCCCAAGGCATCGGCCCAATTTCCGCCATACGCGAGCAGGATGGGCAGTGCCGCGACGATGAGCCATTTCGGATCAGCGCGCGGCACCAGGTGGTGCATCAACAGCATCACCAGCGGCATGCTGAAGAGGAAGTGGTTGGTATCGGTGAGGGTAATGCTCGGCACCAAGGCCAGCAACAGGAAATACTCGAAAACCGTGTGGCTTGGGAGCGCCACCAAGTCGCGCTCACGCTTCTGGTTGCATAGAACGACCCCCCCGATGATGGTTGCAATGCCTCCAAGGATCACGAGCGCTTCCGTGGTGTTGGGTGCCGCCACGAAGTATTTCAGCATTGCGCGATGCAGGAACGAATACACCGTGTCCACGCTGTTGTAAGCTTCGCCGCCGGTGTAGATCAGCGATGCATTGTGCTTGGCCATTTCGCCGAGCCATTCATGGTGATAGGCCATGGATGCGCTGTGGCCGATGAAGAGGACCGGCAGCAGGAGCCCGGCAAGCGCGGTGGTGAGGGACGTCCAGACCGCTCGCGCATGCCCACGCATCAGTAGCAGTGGCAACAGGACGACGAAGTGCGGCTTGGCCAGCATCGCGAGTCCGATCAGCAGACCAGCACTGCCTGCTCCTTCCGCTCAACAGGCGGTCCAGTCCGAGCAGGAGCAGCCACACGAGCAGCACGTTGATGTTCCCCAGGTGCAGTTCGCGATGCAGGTGCACTACCACGACCAGCAACGTGAGGAAGAGCGGAGCATAGCCTGCGGGCTTTCCCAGCGAGCACATGCGTGCGAACCAGCCGATCCGCGAGAACCACTGAACCAATGAATGCGGAGACGATGAGCGCGTACTGGATGCCCGCAGCGATGGAATAGGGCAGAAGTGCCAACGGGACGTAGAGCATCGCCATGAAGGGCGCGTACTTGAAGTAGCCCGAATCGAGGCCCGTGCGGCACGCCATAGAGCGCATCACCCGGAGCAATGCGTTCGCGGCATCGTAGTACACGCGGAAGTCGTTCAGCCAGAAGCGGCCGTTGATCACCTCCAGCCGCGCAAGCAGCCCTGCAACAACAACAAGGATGATCGAGAAGCGGCCGGGAAAGCGGTTCCAGCGCAAGGGCATGGACGCTACTTCATCTTGCTCAGATCCACCTCCTTCACCAGGCGACCGTGGTCGTAATGCAACTCGCGGTACACCTGTCCATCGGGACTGTAGTCGTAGTGGATCCCGTGCTCCACTCCGTTCTCCCAGCTCTCCACGTATTTCTTCACGCCGGTTTCATAGTAGTAGACCCACTCGCCGTGTTCCACGCCGTTCTCAAAGCGGCCTACGTATTCCAGTTGTCCGGTGGGGTAGTAGACCTTCTCCATCACTTTCACGGCATCCTCCCCTTGCCCTTCATGTAAACCACCACTTCGGGCTTGCCATTGGGATGGCTGGCGGCTACATATTGGTGGGTGGAACAACCCACCAGGAGCAGTAGGGAAGATGCTAAGAGGGGCAGCAGGCGCATGGCCCTGCTAAAATAGGGGAAACGCCTCGGGGCCACCGGTGCCTAGTGTTTGACGAAGCGCACGGGCTTGCCTTCCCGCGCTCATGAGCAGGTAGGTGCCCGCATCCAGCGCGCTTACATCAACCGCCTTGGCCTCCGTGCGGAGAGGACAGGCCCGTCCGCTGGAGATCGGCGACGGTGATGGCCTGGCTTGTGCCCCGTGCAGCCCTGCGCACAGGTGAGTGGGTCGGAAACCGGGTTCGGGAAGACCACCAGTTGCTGCTCCAGGGCCGGTTCATCCATGCCCACCTGGGTGCCAGGTTCCAGCCGATATCGCGCAGCATGCCGAGGCCGATGGGCCCCGGCCAATGGTTGGAATGACCCGCCGAACTGAAGGGCGTCATGAACTCATTCGGGTTTCCTGCGGGATAGGTGGCCTCGTTCAGGTGAACGCAACTGCTGCCGAGCGCGAACGTGCTTGGTGCGTAGATGCGGATGAGCCACCGCCATTCGCGGCCAGTCCTGTTCGCGCCGTTCAATGTAAGCTGGTTGCAGGTGAAGAAAGAGCCCAGGGGCCCGACGGATTCGGCAAATCGACCAGCATCTCCAGGGTAGGCGCACGCAGGGAAACGATCGAAGATGCCTGGCAGCGTGTCCTGTTCCGGCCACGGGAAGGTGGTGATCAGCGGTGCGAAATCGCTCGCTTGCAGCAGGCCGAACGATCCCTCGCTGCCCACCTTCTTCGCGAGCCCCACGAAGCCGATGCCATGGCCCAGCTCGTGCAAGGCCACGCTTACCAGGTCGTATTGCCCTGCAGGGGTGTTGCCATCCGTGCCCGTGTACCAGTTGGTGCCGCTGTTGAGGTAGATGTTGATGTCGTCCTCGCCGGGGTTGAATTCGAAGCCTGTGAGGCTGTTAGCAAGCGCGGTGGCGTACCATGTGGCGGCGACTGGTGCATTGATGAAATCCTTGCGACCGTTCGGGAAGGTGACGCCAAGGGCGGCACTTCCAAGTGCGGTCCAACTCACGCTCACTTTGATGGGCACATCGCTCACGAGGATGCTTCCCCAGATATCCGCAGCATGCTGGATCGCCACTTGTGCATCGGGTGGTGTGCCGAAGTGCGTGATGGTGAAGGTGGCCGCGGATGCTAGCGGATAACGGAGGCTGATACACAAGGGAGGAGGGAGGCAGGAGCCAGCGCATGGCACGAACTTACACCGCCAGCATGGGCAGCAGCCGGAAGAGATCGGGTTCAATGGCCTTCTTCTGCGCGATCGCCTCGGCATGAGGAGTGAAGGCGATCTCCCCCTTCACGATCCCGACCACGCAATGCTCTTTGCCGGCGATCAGGCCTTCCACGGCCGCCGCACCCAGGCGCGCAGCTAGCAGCCGATCGGCCATGGTGGGGTTGCCACCGCGCTGCAAGTGGCCCAGGATCCAACGCGGATGTCGAATTGCGGGCAGCTCTCCTTGACGGCATCCGCGAGCTTGAAGGCACCGCCTTCCTGGTCCCCCTCGGCCACCACCACGATGCAGCTGCCCTTCTCCTTGGCGCGGTTCTCCAGTACACGCACCAGCTCGTCAACGTTCTCCCTGCGCTCAGGGACCATCACGTACTCGGCACCAGCGGCAATGCCTGTGTGCATGGCGATGAAGCCGGTATCGCGTCCCATGACTTCAACAAAGAAGATGCGCCCGTAGCTCGAGGCTGTGTCGCGCAAGCGGTCCATTGCCTCCAGCGCCGTGTTGCATGCCGTGTCGAAACCAATGGTGCGATCGCTGCCGCCGAGGTCGTTGTCGATGGTGCTGGCAACGCCGATGAGCTTGACGCCTTGTTCGTTGGCGAGTTGGTGCGCGCCCGCCTGCGTACCGCCACCGCCAATGCAGATCAAGGCATTGATGCCCGCATCGCGCAGGTTCTTCGCGGCGGTCGCCCGGCCCTCCTTCGTTCGGAAAACTTCGCTGCGCGCACTGCGCAGCATCGTCCCTCCGCGTTGCACGATGTTCCGCACATCGCGCGGGCCGAGTTCGATGAAGTCGTTCTTCACCAGGCCTTCGTAGCCATCCATGATCCCTGTGGCCGTGATGCCGTGGTAGATGGCTGTTCGTACCACGGCGCGAATGGCCGCGTTCATGCCGGGCGCATCACCGCCGGAGGTGAGGAGGGCGAGGTGCTGAATGCGTGCCGAAGAGCTATCGTTCATACCCCACAAATTGCGGCCACGCGATCTGCCCTTTGGAATGCCACGGGGCAGTTCCTTCTTGTTGACCCTTTTCACCTCCATGTACCAGTTCCGATCAACCTGCGAGGTCGGAGTGACGGGTCGCGCCATATATTGACCGGTATTCCATTCGTCGTGGATCGCAACGACATTCTCATTCCCGTCAAGAATAATGCACACTGGGATACCCATGCCCGGTATAGTTTGGTTCAACCTCAGCCAGAGCATGCGCTTCTTGGTACCCCATTCTAAAACGGGGATCTGCGTCGTCCTCAGGTATTGGTCGAATAGACCCTTGTTCAACAATGACTTTGTTTGTCCATTGAAGTTGATCATGAACTCCTCGATCTCCACGCTCGACGTGATCTTGTGATAGAAGCGCCGGTTCATTTCCAATATCATCGCCTTGAAGGTGCTGTCGCCCACGATGTGCCTGGATGGTATGGATGAAGTTCGCGCCCTTGTTGTACATGTCGCCGCTGCCTTCCTGGTTCACGCCATAGGGTCCGATCAGCGGTCGGTCGTTCGCGATACCCTTGCGCAGACCAATGACGTATTCCTCGGCGGCTTCCTTGCCTTGCTGGCATTCGGTGTAGATCGTCTCGGTGTAATCGGTGAATCCCTCGTGGATCCACATATCGGCGATGTCGGCCGTGGTGATGCTGTTGCCGAACCACTCATGCCCGCTCTCGTGGATGATGATGTAGTCCCACTTCAAGCCGCGGCCCGTTCCACTGCGATCCATGCCCAAGTAGCCGTTCTGGAAATTGTTGCCGTAGGCCACGGAACTCTGGTGCTCCATGCCCAGGTGCGGCGCTTCCACGAGCTTGTATCCATCATCATAGAAGGGGTAGGGGCCAAGCCATTGCTCGAAGCATTTCAGCATGAGCGGCACTTGCTTGAAGTGTTCGCGCGCTTTCGCTTCGTTCGCCGCGAGCACCCAGTAGTCGCAGTCGAGTGGACCCGATACGCCGGGGAAGACCTCACTGAAGTGCGCGTACTTCCCGATGTACGGAACAAGATTGTAGGTGTTGATCGGGTTCTTCACCTGCCAGTTCCATGTGCTGGTGCCGTCGGTGTTCTTCACAGTGCTGCGCAGTCGTCCATTGCCGATCGCTTGCAAGCTGTCCGGAACGGTGATGTGAAGGTTGGCGCCATTTTCCGGCTCATCGCTCTGGTGGTCCTTGCACGGATACCAAACGCTGGCACCAAGGCCTTGGCACGCCACGCTCATCCACGGGCTGCCCTGTGCATCCTTCTTCCAGATCCAGCCACCGTCCCACGGTGGGTTCTTCGCGGCACGCGGCACGCCGTGGTAATAGATCGTGATCGTTGTGGCTTCGCCGGGCTTCATGGGTTGTGGTAGTTCCACCCAAACCACATTCTCTTCATGGACGAATGCGATGGCCTTGTAGCTCACCGTGATAGCTCCATCCTTGAAGTCGGCGACATCCGTAGCGATGCTGTCCACCACCAAGGGCTGTTGCAGATCGATCTGCATGCGCTGACCACTTGCCATGGCGTCGAAGGCGATCTGCGTAACGCCGGTGATCGAACGTGCGTCGAAGTCGGGACGAACGCTCACATCATAGGCCACAACGTTCCACCAAGCGCGGTACGGGCCGATGGACCCCCGTAGCGAATCGGCGTGGGAGAATGTGTTGCGATCATCGCCCAATTGCGCTCGCACCGTCTGCAGCGCGATCAGGAAAAGGATGGTAAGCGTCCTTCGGTGCATGGCGACTAAGGTATCCGACCGGGCCGAGCCTGCTTTCACCTTCCGTGCTTGGGCGCACCGGTCGTCCCTGGCCAGGAGCAGAATGCCGGGAGGTCCTTTCAAACTTCGAGGGTCACAGCTGACCACGCGCCTTGATCTCCAGGTAGCGGTTGATCACATTCACCGTAAGGTCTTGCGGTCGGCAGAGGATGGGCGTGAGCCCGTTGCGCTGCAGTTCTCGAGCGATCAGTCGCTTCTCCAGCACCATGCGCTCGGTGATCGTGCGCACATACGCCTGTTCCGTATCGGCAGGCCGTGATCGGAGGTCGGCATCCAGCTCGGTATTCAGGAAGAAGATGGGCACCACCAGGTGCTGCCGACCGAGGCGTTGCAGGTACGGCAGCTGGCGTTGCATGGCCTGCACGCTCTCGTAATTGGTGAAGAGCAGGAGCAGGCTGCGCTGATGCACTTCGCGGCGCACCGCCACGTAGAGCGCCTCCATGTCCGTTTCCTTATGGGCGGTGCCTTGCTTGTACAGCACGTGCAGGATCTTCTGCATCTGACCACGCTGGCGGCTGGCATGCAGCACATCATGCACCGTGCTGCTGAAGGTGATGAGGCCTGCGCGGTCCTCCTTGCGCATGGCAATGCTGCTGATGACCAACGATGCGTTGATCGCGTAGTCCAGCAGGCTCAGCTGCTCGAAGGGCATCTTCATCACGCGGCCGGTGTCGATCACTGCGAAGACCTGCTGGGCGCGCTCGTCCTGATACTGATTCACCATGATGCGGCCGCGGCGCGCGGTGGCCTTCCAGTTCACCGTGCGTCGATCATCGCCGGGCACGTACTCCTTGATCCGCTCGAACTCGTTCTGCTGCGCGATGCGCCGGATCTTCTTCACCCCTGCGAGCGTGAGCCGGTTGCTGATCGCGAGCAATTCGTAGCTGGCGCAGTTGCAGGTAGCTGGGGTACACGGCCACCTCACTGGCATTGTCCAACGTGTACCGTCGCTCCACCAATTGCATGGGGCTGCTCACGAATACATTGATGGCGCCATAGTGGTACACCCCGCGCGCCACGGGCCGCACTTCGTAGTCGAAGTCGCGTCGGCCCCATGCAGCGATGGGCCCGCTGAATACGAGATCGCGCTTCTGGAACTGCATGGGCAACTCGTCCAGCACCCGCACATGCATATCAGTGGCGTAGCCGCTTTCGAGCTGCACGGTCACCGGGTTCCTGTCTCCGTTGCTCCAGCGTTCCATGGTGCGCCGTGAGGCACGCATCCCGCTGCGGCGCCCGAAGAGCAGATAGAACTCGATGGCGATTGCCACTACCAGGAGCAGGAAGGCGAGCCGTGCGGCCACGAACAACGGAGCCCATGCCCAACCCGCCACGAAGAGCGCCACCAACGCCCATGCGATGATGAACGCGCGGCGCGTAAGGAAGACCGTGCGTAGGGCGCGGAACATCTACCGGGGCACTTCGATCTGCTTCACCAGGAGGGCGATGACCTGGTCGGGGGAGAGGCCCTCCATCTCGCGCTCTGGCGTCAATTGCACGCGGTGGCGCAGCACGTGGGGCGCAATGTGCTGCACGTCCTCGGGCGTCACGAAGTCGCGGCCGTGCATGGCCGCGATCGCCCGCGCGCCGATGAGGATGGCCAGCGATGCGCGCGGCGATGCCCCGAGCATCAGGGCTCCATCGTGGCGTGTGCGATCGACGATGGTGGCCACGTAGCGCACGAGCTTCTCCTCGCAGCGCACCTGGCGTACCAAGTGGCGCGCACGGAAGAGCTCTTCCGGCCCGATCACCGGCTGAACGGCATCAACGGTGAGCGCTTCGGTTCCCGATGACGCACGTTCGAGGATCGCGATCTCCTCCTCCAGGGTGGGGTAGCCCACGTTCAGTTTGAAGAAGAAGCGATCGAGCTGCGCCTCGGGCAGCCGATAAGTGCCTTCCTGCTCGATCGGGTTCTGCGTGGCCACGATCATAAAGGGCGGTGCCAGCGGATAAGTCTTGCCGTCTACTGTGACCTGCCGTTCTTCCATCGCCTCGAAGAGCGCGCTTTGCGTCTTGGCCGGCGCGCGGTTGATCTCATCGACCAGCACGATGTTGCTGAAGATGGGACCGGGCCTGAACTCGAAAGCGGTGGTGCGCGGGTCGAAGACGCTGGTGCCGATGAGGTCGCTGGGCATGAGGTCCGGCGTGAACTGGATGCGGGAGAAGCCGGTGCGTATGCACCGCGCCAGCAATTTCGCGGTGAGCGTCTTCGCCAGGCCCGGTGCGCCTTCGATGAGCACATGGCCGTCACAGAGCAGCGCCGCGAGCAGCAGGTCCACCAGGTGGTCCTGGCCCACGATCACCTTGCGCACTTCATTGCGCAGCCGTTCAACGGAATGCTGCAGCTCGGTGAGCGGTACTACGGTATGGAAGGTCGGATCAGGCGCGGCATCGGGATCAGGGAGTGGGGGCGGGAAATGGTCCATGTTCATCGGATCAGTTGGCGGAATTCGTGCAATTGGTTGCTTAGTTCAAGCAGGTCGCCTTCGGTAAGGTAGGGCTGCTGCTCGGCGCGTTGGATCTTGTACAGTCGACCGGCGATCTCCTGCTTGTCGCGGCCTGCTTTCGTGGCCAGGTGCGCGATGGTGGGCTCATCGTAACCGAATCGTTGCATGTACGTGCGTGCGCGCATCTCTTCCTTGAAGTGCGCGATCATCTTGCGCGCGATATCGGCGTGGTCGCCTTTGTGCCAATACAGGCGCCCGATGGTGTGCGCAAGCTCGCGCGATGCGTTGCGTGGCGCCACCAGCACGGGGATCGCGCGTTGCTGGCGCCGGGCGAATACGATCATGTACAGCACGATGAGCGCGAGGGCCAGGAACCAGGCCCACCGCAGCGCGTCTTCGCGCAGCACGAAGCGCATGAAGGTCTGGCTCTCGGCGTGACCGAGCTTGTAGAACTCGTCCCACAGCACAGGGTTGGGCGGCAACAGGCTGAACGCTGCGGCCATGAATGCGGCGTTGCGGTCCTTCAGGAGGTTGTAGTTGGAGAATGCGCGCGGCGCACTGCACAGCACGATGCGGCCATCGCCCCAGGCCATCTCCAACAGCACGGGGTGCGATGCGCCATCGACCGCCAAGACACGGGTGCGGCTGGTATCGTAGCTCGTGAAGTAGGCGCCGGGGAAATTGCGGGCGTAGCGGAACACACCTTCAACGATGCGGTGCTCGCCGATGAAGCGGATGTCCGACGTGTCCTCACCGAACCAATGCAGCCGGTCGGTGAGCAGGTTCAGCGTATCCGCCAGCGCATCCTGGAAATGCTCTGCTGCGATGAATGCGCGGTCGCCCAGTTCCACCATGGCAAGGAGTTGACCGGTGGCATAGTCATCAAGACCGATCTGGCGGTTGATGAAGACATGGTTCACGGGCTCGTCGACGATGGAGACGTTCTCGATGCGTTCTGTACCGGTGACGTAGAGTGGATCTCGCACGGTGCGCACCGCTGGGAACAGGTCGCGCAGGCGGTCATACACCAATTGCGCACCGTAGGGCTTGTTATGTCCCCTGGAAAAGGAAGGCGACCAGTCGACAGGCTTGGGCGCATTGGCCTCGAACGCCGCAAGCGCCACTATCAGCAGCGCAAGGAAAAGGACCAATCGTTTCTCGAACCCGCTCATGGCACCGGTGCGGTCTCGAATTCGATGAAAGGCCGCTTGATGGCATCATAGCGCTCGGCATCCACTTCCGCGTGGCCATACCAGACCCATTGGAACACGAGCGCGATATGCGCGAAGCGCGAGCGAAGCGCGTCGTCCTTCACCTGGCGCATATAATCCCGATCGGTGTACTCGGGGCTCCATTTCAAGACCTGTTGATCGACCAGCTTGCGGAGCACCAACAGATAATGAAGGCGGATCGCGCGTCGCAGGTCGCCTGCGGCTTCGGCGTCGCCGATCAACGCCTCGAGGTCCAGTCCGCGGATGTCCTCTTCAGCCACTGTCACTTCGCCCTGCCCGCGCGGTGTGCCGTGGAAGACTCGCCGAAGCCCACCGCGACTGAGGATAATGAGCGCGACCACCACCACGATGCCGCATAGGATGATGAAGAGATTGGAGCCGATGAAGGCTGCCACCGCGGGACCGGTGAGCGAGCGCAACCGCTCGGCCAGCCATTCCTTGAACTGCTCCCACCAATTGGGCTCGCGATGCAGGTCGCTGTCGTAGTCGTAGGCCGGGTCGGCCTTCAATTCAGCGATGCGCTGCTGGTCGAAGGAGCGCACTTCCACAGCATTGTCCGGCGGAACATCCTGTGCGCGCACTCCTCGCGGAAGAGCGCAAAGCACCAGCAGGAAGAGGAGAAAGCGCCGCATCCGGTCCGCTCACACCTGTTCGAAGCCGGCGATCTTCTCACGCAGGCCGTGGCCTTCCTTCTCCTCCACGCGGCTGAAGTACTTCAGGCTCATGCAAACGGCCACGATGGGGTAGGTGAGCATTTGGAAGCTCCATTGAACCATGGTGCTGATCGTGTTGAAAATGCCGAACCACTGCGGCAAGAAAGCATCGCCGCCTGCTTGCGCCGCGTCGAGGCCGCTGTTGATGCCGATGACCATGCCCACGATCATGAAGGGCACCTGCACGATCATGTTGATGACCCAATTGATCAGGCCCATCACGATCACCAGCCCGAGCGTCGCCCAGAAATCGCCCTGCACCAGTTGGTTCGATCGGCCCAATGACCCGGCGCCGCCTGTGCGTTCGATGGCGTGGCAGGTGAGCGCGAGCGAGAGCACCGTCCACGCATAGATGCCGGGGATGAGGCATAGCAAGAGACCGATGAAACCGAGCAGGCCCACCAGGAAACTACAGCCGAAATAGGGGCCCAACTGTGCGAAACCGCGCATGATGAGCTGACCGGGCTTCAGGTACGCGTGCTCGCCCAGATGATAGGCGCGGACGAACTCATGCACCACGGCCACGAGCACCACGTAGCCCAGCAGGAACAGGATCATGCCGGGAATGATGCCGAGCATGGTCACGAGCATGCTGTCGAAGGCCCCTGCCGGGTTCGATGGATCGGGTCGGAAATTCTGCAGGCTGCCGACGGCGCCGCCGGCCAGCACTCCGCCGACCAAAGCGAAAGGGATGCAGCCCAATCCGATGGCCGACCACAACAGCCGGAGATTCTGCCGAAGGAAGGTGAAGGTGGTTCCGATCAATTGTCCGAAATCACGGACCTGGCGCAATTGCACCGGCTCTGCGTTCTGCATGGTAGGGAAGGATGATGAAGTAATAGATGACCCAGACGAGCGAAAGCCCGATGACGGACACCGCAACCCACGGCCGCACTTCGAGCGAGTGGCGCGTGACGAAGCTCTCCAGGAAGCCGGCGACGATGAACAAGGGCACGAGTCCCACGGCCACCTTCAACCCGATGCGCGCACCGTGGCGGAAACTGGCACCGCGCGAATAGGTGCCGGGAAAGAGCAGGCCGTTGCCCAAGGCGAAGCCCGCAGCCCCGGCGACCACGATGCTGCTGATCTCGATGGTGCCATGGATCCAGATCGTGAGCAGGCTTTCGGTGAGCACGCCCTCCTTGAACAGGAAGTACTGGAAGCTGCCCAGCATGATCCCGTTCACCAACAGCAACAGGCCTGGCAGGAGCGTGGTACACATGCCCGCGATGAAGACGAAGAAGGACACCTTGATGTTGTTGAGGGTGATGAGCACGAACATGCCGCCTTCATCCATGCTATCGTAAACGCCCATAGGGTCGCCGTTGCGGATGTTCTCCAGGGTCATGTCCACGTACTCATCGCCCATGATCAAGCGGATGAAGGTGGGGTCGTGCTTGGCGCTGATGGCCCCGATCGCCATGGCCACCACGAAGACGATGGAGGAATACAGCAGGTTGGTGCGGGCGGCGGCGATCGCCAGCGGCACTTCGTGCGACCAGAAAGTGAGGAAACGCTTGCGTGGAACACGCTGGTTCCGGTAAATGTGCTGGTGCAGCCGCACCGCCAGGCCGTTCAGGTAAGTGGTGATCTTGCTCTTGGGGTAGAAAGTCTGCGCGTAGCCCAGGTCGTCGGTAAGCTGGATATAGAGGTCGCTGGCCTCGTCGCCGCTGAGCTTGTCCAGCCCGGTTACGGCTTGCTCCAGGCGCTGCCATTTGGCCTGGTTGCGTTGGATGAAAGCCGCCTCGCGCATCTGCGTTCAAACATAGCGAGCGGGAACGGTGCGCTACGGGTCGGGGCGGCCGCATACTTTTCCGGCCATGAGCGAGATCCATATCGAGACGGCCCAAAACGTTGTGGTGAAGCACGAGGTGGCCAATGTGGGCAGCCGCATCGCCGCCTACCTGCTCGATGGCGTCATCCTCGCCGCCTGGATCATCGTCTGGTTCTTCCTGCTCGTGCTTGCATCGCCAGATGAGAACGTATCGATCCTGGTGGGTGTGGTGGTCATCGGCATCCCTTATGTCTTCTACCATTTGATCTGCGAGCTCACGATGGATGGCAAGAGCATCGGCAAGAGCGTGATGAAGATCAAGGTGGCTCGCGTGGATGGCGGCCAGCCGCGCGTGGGCCAGTACCTGTTGCGCTGGCTGCTGCGCCCGGTCGATGGTTTCTATGGGCTCGGGCTGGTGGTGGTGCTCATCAACGGTCGAGGGCAGCGACTGGGCGATCTCGCAGCAGGCACCACCGTCATCAGCCTGAAGCAGCGCATGCAATTGCGCGACACCCTCATGACCGAAGTGTCCACGGGGCATCAAGTGCGCTTCCCGGAGGCCGTGCGATTGAACGATGCACAGGCCGCCATGATCAAGGAAGTGCTGCAGAACATCCAGGTGGGCAACCGCTGGCAGCTAGTGGAGGAAATGGCCGACAAGGTCCGCCGCGCCATCGGCAACAATGGCGATGGCATGAAGTCGACCGAGTTCCTGCGAACGGTGCTGAAGGACTACGTGTACCTAACGGGGCAGCAGGGGGGGAGGTAGGGCGGGAGTTTTCCACAAGCGCTTGCATCCGACATTTCGCGCATTACATTCGATTCGCCTTCCGTTCGAGTCTCATTTTCGCTCCAAGGTTCACGGTCGGCACTCTTCACGGAGTCGGATGTTTTGGCCCATGGCCATGGAGCGAATTAGAACATATCCCAGGACGAGCGGCGAGAGCCCAAGAGTGTGGCACGTCCCTCTCTCTGTCACCGCGAGGCTTTGCGAAGCGGGCTCTCTCTCTCTCTCTCTCTCTCTATACGCTAACGCGGCCCACGGGCCACTACGAAATAGCCCCCAGCGCTTGAGACGCCAGGGGCCGGTTGCTCATGTCCCACCAAACTGCAACGTAAGATGAACACGAACTAGGCAAATGTAGAACCCTGCTTCCGGCAGCGCCGGGCAGCGTTCCCGTAACCCATGCGTTCCTTTGGGCGGGCACGGTGGAATTGGCTGCGGCCACGCGATGCCCGTATCTCAAGAAGGCCAATTGACCGGACCGATGCAATACGCATCAACGAACAACGAACGAATGCTACCCCAAGCGATGAACAACGAGTGGCGCGCTGCCGTGCACGCGGTGGTGTGCTGCTTGTTGCTCATTGCTACCCCGCGCTGCGAAGCGCAGAACCTTGTGCCCAACCCCAGCTTCGAATTGCAGGACACCTGCCCCTATACCTTCGGGTTCCAAGAAGGCGACCGACCATTGTACTGGTACAGTTGGTACAACAGCCCGGAGTATTTCCATGCATGCGCGCAAGCCACGAACGGAGTTGATACGCTGGTCGGTGTGCCATGGAATGGATGGACTTTCCAATACCCCTGGGAGGGAGTTGCATATGTGGGATTCAGATCCTTTGATGGTGGTGGCGACTTCCGCGAGTACGTTGGAGCCGAACTGGTAGAGCCCTTGGTTATCGGCTGCGAATACCAGCTGCGCTTCTGGACGAACCCGGCCTGCGATGGCAGCTATTGGTTAACGAACGGTGGTACAGCCTGCGACAATGTGGGAATGCTGTTCACTACCTTTTCCAACGCATGGTACGCAACGACAGGCCCTGCATTCCCGTTCCGGAACTATGCGCACTTGCGCACCACGTTACCGGTGGCCGATACGGTTGCCTGGACCCTAGTGGAAGGGACCTTCACTGCCGATAGCGCCTACACGCATGTGGTACTCGGAAATTTCTTCGCGGACTCGCTAACCTCGGCCTTTCCGATCGGCAATCCGAACCCCTGGACAGGGATTACCTACTATCTCATCGACGAGGTAGAGGTGGTGCCGGTAGAGGCTAGTTGCCATGACGTGGGTGCGCATGATGTTTTTGAGGAAGAACCTGTTTTGCGCTTTGAGGCAAGCACGATCAGCGTGGATTGGCCTGGGGAACTGTTCCGTGCTGAGGTATTGGATGCTAGCGGTCGGGTGGTCATCGCCGATCCGCTCAACCACAGCGGAACAGTGGTTCTCCACTCGCCTACGGTGCAGGCTGAGTATGTGCTGCGGTTGTTCGGGAAGAGGAAGTCGTTCGTCACCAAGTTCGTGGTGCTTTAGAAGTCCGGTCGTTCGTAGCAACAACTAGCACCAATGAACACTAGACGAATGTTGCTTGCCTTACTGGCAGGCATGGCCATGCCCTTTGTGCAGGCCCAGCAGCAATTCTGGAACAGCCTCCCCGGAGGCAATGTGATCACCAACAACGAATGGTTCGGCGCCGATCTGTTGAGCACCATCCCGCTCTCCTTCGAGACACGGGTGAACCAGCCGATGCTATGGAGCACGAACAATGTGAACCGCATGCGCTTGATCGGCACGAACACGACCGGCGCGATCAATGGATACACGGGCTTGGACCTTAGTGGATTCCTTGGATTGGGGCCTTTCGGCTCCACGTTGGTGGATCAGCCCTTCGCGGCCCTTCATATTGACAACAACGGGATCCAGGAGAGCGCCTACCGCCCATGGATGCGCACCGGCATGCTCCTGACGCAAGGCAGCGACCAAGGCTACTTCGGCCTCAAGGATGAAGGACTCGGAAGGAACCACAGCGTAATCGCTTGGAGCGACAACACGCTAAACGATCCCGGGCCGGACAATCTCAGGTTCATCTTCACCAGCAACAACACCGCAGCATACGGCACGGCTGGCCAGCTCGATGGCCTGGAGGCGGCCCGTTTCGTGCCGTCTGCCACGGGCAACCAGACCTTCTTCGGCGTGGGGGATTGGTTCACTGCGGGCATCATGCCACGCGAAAGAGTAGATGTGCTCGACGGCCGCTTGCGCATCCGCCAATTGCCCAACGACCTTGCCGCCAATGGCCCCTTTCGGGTGATGGTGGTGGACGATACGCCTGCCCCCAGCGCCGAACGCGGCGTGGTGAAGTGGGTGGATCCTTCGATATTCGGTGGCGGCGTGAACGATTGCGACTGGATCGTCCAGACACCCGATCCGCATGTCTCCAGCGTGTATGACGGATCCAACTGCCCGTGGGACCGCACGCACGGTGCGGGCATCGGCATGCAGTTTCCCAGAGCCAAACTTCATGTGTTCCACAACGACTACACGCTGCTTGGTAGGACAGCAACATGGTCACGCGTGGTGGCCGATGACATGATCAGCATATTCCAAGGTGTCCTGGGCGAGAGCGGCCCGGATCCGATGGACCAGTATGTCGGACACGTCGAAGGGGTGCATGGCTTCGCATACAACGGTAAGGTCACCATCGGTGTGCGTGGTCACGGCTTGTTCGACAATACCGTTCAAGGTTCCGCTGCAGGGCACCTTGTGGGTGTTCAGGGGGAGGCCGAGGCAACTAATTCGCAACAGATCTCATTCATGGCCGGTTTGTACGGCACCGTCATCGCGCCCCCGGGAACACCTAATGCGTGGGCCGCGTTCATCAACGGCCCGGCCTTCATCACCCAACCATGGACTATCTCCGATGAGAACCTGAAGACGGACATCGAGGATGCAGCACCAGTGGACGCTGCTTCCGCTTTGAATGCCCTCTCGTTGCACACGTACACGTTCAATCATGCCGCTGCGCCGACCATGGTACTCCCTTTGGGTGAGCATCTGGGTCTGCTTGCACCGGAGCTGGAACAAGTGCTGCCGGATCTTGTCATGGATGCGATGCACCCAGCAGAGTATGACAGCCTGGGCAACGTCACGGCCGAAGCCGTGCCGTTCAAAGCGGTGAACATGCAGGGCTTGATCCCATACCTCATCGGAGGCCATCAGGATCAAAATGCTACGATGGAGCAAATGCAGCAGCAGATAGCAGCACAGAATGATGCCATCGCCCAAATGCAAGAACTCCTCGCCGCCTGCTGCGCCCATCCAGCAAGCGACGAGCGCATGCACTTGCAGAATGGTGGTCTCATCCTTGGCAAGGACCGCGACCTCATCATCCAACCCAACCCCTTCAGCGAGCCCCCTACGGTATTCTATTCGCTGGAGCGTGCGGGTCGCATGCAGCTTATGGCCAATAGCGCCGATGGGAAGCAGTTGGTCGTCTTGCGTGATGCAACGCAGGAGGCTGGCGAGTCCCAGCTAGTGTGGGATACGAATGCGCTACAGCCCGGCATGTACTACCTCACGCTGCTGCTCGATAGCGAGCCGGTGGTGAAGAAAGCAGTGAAAGTTGGGCGATAGGGAACCAATACGTCTTAGTGGCGAAGGCCCCCTCCGTTTGGCGGGGGCCTTCGTGCGTCGCAGCAACTTCAAGTGTCTTATCGCATGTCATTCACCTCCACCCCCGGATACTTCGTCTTGTCGAACACGAAGAGCGCATCGGCGAGCACCGCGTTGGGCGTGAACTTCTTGAGGGTGTAGGTGACCACATTGCCGTCCTTGTAAAGTACCTGCACGCTGCGTGGTTCGCCCTTGGCCTTGTCCACCGTGAGCACCACCGTGTGGTAGGGCTTCTTGGTGGCATCAAGGGGGAAGAGCTTCACCACCTGGGTCATCACGCCGGCCGCGTCGGCCTTCTCCTCTACGAACTGGCTCTTGAAGCCTTTCTCGTATTGCGTGAAGAGCTTGCTGGGGTCGAGCTCCTGGTCCATCTCGGCAGGGTCGCTGAGCGTTACCTCATTGGTTTCGCTGCTGTATGTGTACAAGGTGGTGCCGTCGTTGATGATGGTGTTCTTGTCCAGCAACAAGCGGAATTTCCTCCCCTTCACCTTCATGTTGCCTTCCTGTTTCAAGTCCAGCTTGTCGCGGCTGCTCTGCAGGCGGCTGATGAAGTCGGCCTCGAAGCTCGTCCAGCCCTTGGCTTGGGCCATCAAGCGGTCCACGATCGCCTTGCTTTTCGGATCATCCTGCGCGAAGGAGGCGGTGGCAATCAGGAGCAAGGCGGTAAGGAGAAGCAGGTTCTTCATGGCAGGGGGGCGAATTTACCCGGCCGCGCCTGCCAAAGCGCGTGCCAGCGACCTCACGCATCGACAGGCCTTGGCTGCACCGGCTTCCGTATACCTTCGGCCCCCCAAAATCAGCCTCATGAGCATCCGCATCGCTACCGCCATTGCCGCCACCACCATGATCTGCGCCTGCACGCAAGGACAGAAGGAGCGCATTCCCTTGCAGACCGAGATCGACTCGGTGAGCTACGCCATCGGAGTGGACATCGGCGGCAATTTCAAGAAGAGCAAGCTGGACAATGCGAATGTGGACGCCTTGAGCATGGGCTTGCGCGATGGGCTGGACAGCGCTGCGGAGATGGACCAGGAGACGGTGCAGATGGTGATCAACGCCTACATGCAGAAGATGCAGGAGGCCAAGCGCGCCGATGAGGCGAAGAAGGGCGAGGAGAACCGCCTGGCCGGTGAGAAGTACCTGGCCGAGAACGGCAAGCGCAAGGGCGTGATCACCACCGCGAGCGGATTGCAGTACGAGGTGATCAAGACCGGTACCGGGCCGAAGCCGGTGGCCACAGATGAAGTGCTGGTGCATTACACAGGCACCCTGATCGATGGCACCAAGGTCGACAGCTCGGTGGACCGTGGCCAGCCTGCGAAGCTTCCCGTGGAACAGTGGATCCCCGGATTTGTTGAGGCGCTGCAGATGATGAACGTGGGCAGCAAGTGGAAGCTCGCCATCCCCAGCGAGCTCGGCTACGGCGCTCAAGGCACCCCCGGCGGTCCCATTCCTGCCAGCAGCACGCTCCTATTCGAGCTGGAGCTGCTGGAGATCGTGAAGAAGTAGACTGGGAAGCTCTTGCGCGAAGGGCGGCAGCGTGTGCATTGGCACACACTGCCGCACTTCATGCTCCTGGCTCCTCGGGCAACGCCATCCAGTGCGTCACCTCATGGAAGAACCGGTTGCTGGTGCCCTCGCCCAGCCAGAAGTGCGGAGCGCCGCTGTAGCCCGTCTTGCTCACGTTCTTCACGAAGAAATCGTGGGCGAAGCGCATGATCACCACGTGGCGTGCTTCTGTTGCGCCGGTCTTGCCCGGCAGGTACACCGTGTTGCTCGGCAGATAGCATAGCACGCGCTGTCCATCAGCGGGCAGTTGATCATCGACAGGGACCCAGGCGCTCATGGCAGCGCGGGCAAGATAGCCTGGTGCATGGCCTCAGATGCGAGGCTCCAGCGGCAGTTCCTCGGCGCACGCGCACTCCATGAGCAAGGCCACGGCCTGCGCAGCGTAGGCCTTGGTGCGCTGGCTTGTGCCTTCGAACATCTTGTCTGCTTCCTTCTTCACAAGGTAGCGCAACAAGTCCTCGTGGATATCGAGCTTGGTGGAGGTGATGCTGCCATCCCGTGCGTGGTTCCACTGCCACAACAGGCGTAGCGCCAGGCGCAGCGATGAACGGTCGTGCAGTCGCGAACCCTGCACCACCCACGCGTTGCCCTGCCACCGCAGCACCAGCATGCGAAGTACTGTTCGAATGGTGCTCACGAGGCTTTCCACTGTGATCGCGCCTTCGGGCCGTCGCACGAGATCGATGGGAGCGATGGCATCGTTGCGCATGTAGTTCATCTGGTTGTGCTGCGGCATGCTCTTGTCGAACTCGGCCATTGCCGCATCCACCGTACCAGCGTGGACGACGATGGTGCCATCGTAGCCGTCGGTGGCCTCGCGCTCCTTGTCGGCGAGCATCTCCAGGTAGGGCGCCTTCACTTTGCCGGGGTCTAGCGAAGGAAGGGTGAAGGAGGGCGGTGCAATGGCCAGGCAACCACGACGGTGGCAAAGGCCGATGGTGTGCAAAGCGAGCGCACGCAGGAAGGGGGCGTTCAGGCCGATGACTTCGCGGTCGGGGAAGGCGGCCATATCGGGGCTGCTGAAGAGCGCGATGTGGTCGGCGGCATAGCCTTGCGGATCGATCGCGAGGCCTGCAGCGTGGTGCATGAGCTCGAAGAGGATCTCATCGGCCTCCAGCGCGCTGGCGATGGAGTCGATCATGACGGTGGCGCGTATGCTTCCTCGAGCCAGCCCGAGGTGCTCTTCGATCATTTCGAAAGCGTGCGCCCATAGACGTGCTTCCTGGAAGCCATGCACATCGCGCAGCATGAGGAAAAGACCGCCCTGGCGCTGGATCAAAGCCGGTGCGCAATGCACGGCCAGCATGGCCAGGTCGAAGAAGGCGGCGGGCACGGGCTCATCGCCATCGAGCACATGGCTCTCCAGTACATGCAAGGGGCGAGGCACCACGATCAAGCACGTGGGGCTGTTCGGGTCGGCATGCACGCGGCCCTTGGCAGGATCGAGGTAGGCGAGTTCCAGGCGGGCTGCGCGCTCCAACGCTCGGTGCGCGCGGACCATGCTCCATGCATCGCCCGGTGTCAGGTTCCATAGATCGGCGATATAGGTGCGCGCACCGGCGTTCAATCCGTTGATCAACTCACTGCGTGTGGCGCCGCCCAGCAGTTCCACGCGCCGATCGAGCAGGGCCGGAGGCAGGGGATCCACGCGCCATTCGGTGGTGCGCACATGCAGCGTCTCCGGCCGGTGGTCCACTCCGCCATTGCGCAACTGGGCACGGCGCTGCTCGCGAAGCTCGATCACCTCGATACGGCGCTTGTCGAAGCGTTGCATCAGGTCGTTCAGCAAGTCCTGGACCTTCGGCCCTAGCGTTCGTTCGGCTACGATCTCCATCACGGCTGTGGATTGCGCCGCGTTCTACGGCGCGAGCGACGATGCGGTTATACGGTTCCTGAGTGCCCGGGCAGGTCCAGGCTTCAGGGGCTACTCTACGGCGCAATGGCCAGTTCCAAGTCCTTCTCCCGCCGGGCCAATTCGTTCAGCCGCGGGTGCATGACGCTGAAGAAGAGCGGTGGCACAGTGCTTAGGATGAGCATGCCCGGATAGCCCGTTGGGAACTGCGGTGCGCGATCGATGCTGCGCAACACCTGATAGGGGCGGCTCGCCTTCCAGTGGTGATCGCTATGCCGAGTGAGCTCGAAGAGCGTCAGCCTGCCCAGTTGATGATCGCTGTTCCATGAATGCACGTGCTGCACGCGCTGCCATCCGCCGCCGGTTCCGCGCTTGCGGCGCAGGCCATAGTGCTCGATGTAGTTGACCGTCTCCAACAGCAGGATGCCGATGAGCGCAGCGCATGCGAACGCACTCGCCACGAGCGGACCGAATGCCAGCCATACCGCGCTCAACAAGGCGCCCTGCCACAGCAATGCATGGATCATCTCATTCCGCCAGCCGTACGCCGCGTGCCCTTCCTTGCGCATGCGCTCCACCTCGATACGCCAGGCGCAGAGGAAGCTGAAGACGATGCTGCGCACCCAGAAGGCGTAGAGCCACTCGCCATACCGCGCGCTCGCAGGATCGTCGGGGGTGGCCACGCGCTTGTGGTGCCCACGGTTATGCTCAATGATGAAGTGCATGTACAAGCTGGTGAGCAACAGCGCGCGGGCGAGGTCGCGCTCCCAGCGCGTGGCACGGTGCCCCAGTTCGTGCGCGGCATTGATGCCATAGATGCCGCAGAGGATGCCCGTGCTGGCGGTACGTCCGGCGATCTCCCACCAGGAGAGGCCAGCCTCGCCCACCTGGAAGAAGAAGAGCACCAGGATGGCCCATTGCATGGGCACGAGCAGGTAGAGCAGCACGTCGAAAATGGGATCCTGTCGCGCAGCTTCTTCCTCTTCTTCGCTCAGGTTGTCGGGCGGATGGGGCAGCAGGAGTTCCAACAACGGAACAATTAAGAAGCCGTGGATGGGCAGCGCCCAGGTCCAGAGGCCGTGGCCCAGCAAGCTCACAATACCCCATGCCGGTGCTATGAACGTGACGAGGTAACGCATGGCACGGAAGCGCACACGGCGGCGCACGGCGGCAGGGAGAAGCACGGTGGATCCCATCGATTGCTAAAAGTAGACGCTCCACCGCCCCGCCGCGCTGCTGCCGCCTTCACCTAACTTCGGCGCCCTTCGGAAACGGGACTTCCCGCCACCGACCACCGCATGAGGACCCTACCGATCATCATCGCCAGCATGCTTGCAGCACCAGCCGCCGCGCAGTCCAGCGCCATCCAGTTCACCGAGTACGACCTCGACAACGGCCTGCATGTGATCCTGCACCAGGATGCCAGCACGCCCATCGTTGCCGTGAGCGTGATGTACCACGTGGGCAGCAAGAACGAGGAGAAGGATCGCCGGGGATTCGCACACTTCTTCGAGCACCTGCTGTTCGAAGGCAGCGAGAACATCGCGCGGGGCGAGTTCAGCAAGCATGTGGAGCGAGCAGGCGGAGTGCTCAATGCCAACACCACCGGCGACCGTACCTACTACTACGAAGTGCTGCCCAGCAATCAGCTCGAATTGGGCCTTTGGCTCGAGAGCGAGCGCATGCTGCACGCGCGAGTCGATCAAAAGGGCGTGGATACGCAACGTGAAGTTGTGAAGGAGGAACGCCGCCAGCGCTACGAGAACCAGCCCTACGGAAGCATCCTCATCGAGGTGCTCAAGCGCGCGTACAAGGAGCATCCGTACCAGTGGCCCACCATCGGCTTCATGGAAGACCTGAACGCCGCCAGTGAGGCCGACTACCAAGCCTTCTACAAGAAGTACTACGTGCCCAACAACGCGGTACTGGTGATCACCGGCGATTTCGACCCGACGGCTGCTCGAACGCTGGTGGCGAAGTACTTCGCCACCATACCCAAAGGCGCCAATGTGGTGCAGCCTTCCATCATGGAACCGCCGCTGGAAGGGGAGGTGCGTGATGTGGTCTACGATAGGATCCAACTGCCAGCAGTGGTCACCGCCTACCGCATGCCGGCCAACGGCACCCCCGATTTCTACGCCGTGGACCTGCTCAACCGGTTGCTCAGCAATGGCAACTCATCGCGCCTGAACAGATCGCTCAAGGACGAGCAGCAGAAAGCGGTGTACACCGGAGCCTTCAGCCTGCCCTTCGAAGACCCAGGCCTGACGATCATGTTCGCCATCGCCAATGCGGGCGTGGACATCAAAGCGTTGGAGACGGCCATGGACGCCGAGGTGGACCGCATTCGCGACCAAGGCGTGCCTGCCGAGGAACTGGAGAAGCTGAAAGCCCAGTTGGAGACCGAGGCCGTGCAGGACCGCAGTCGCGTAGCAGGGATCGCCGGCAACCTGGCCACAGCCTACATGCTGCTCGGCGATACCAAGCTGGTGAACACCGAATTGGACCGTTATCTGGCCGTGAGCAGCGAAGACCTCAAGCGCGCCGCCAACACCTTTTACAATCGCAAGGCACGTGTGGTGCTCCATTACCTGCCCATGAGCCAGAAGAATCCATGAACCGCCATCGCATGATCACAGCCCGTTCGCGCGCCACGATGATCGCAGGTGGCCTGCTCCTTCCTGCATTGATGACTGCACAGCTCGACCGAAGCCGCGTGCCCGTGCCCGGCCCAGCGCCCGTGGTGAACATGGGTGCCCACACCACCTTCCTCCTGCCCAACAACATGCGCGTGATCGTGGTGGAGAACCACAAGCTGCCCATGGTGGGCGTGCAGGTCCGATTCGACATACCGCCCATGATACAGGGCGGCCGAGCTGGCTACATCGACCTGGTGGGCGACTTGCTCGCCGCAGGTACGCCCACGCGCGACAAGGCCACGATCGACGAGAGCGTGGACCGCATGGGCGCTTCGTTGTTCACGAGCAATGACGGGCTATACGCCAATGCGCTTAAGAAGCATCTTGATGGGCTGATGGACATCGTCGCGGATGTGATCACCCAGCCCACCTTCCCCGAGGTGGAGCTGGAAAAAGCCCGCAAGCGCGCCATGAGCGAGGTGCAGCAGCGCCAGGAGGACCCGGGCGCCATTGCCGATGCGGTGGGCCGGGCAGTGACCTTCGGGAACTTCCATCCTTACGGGGAGGTGACGACCGAGAAGACGCTCCGGCTCGTGGATCGTGCCGTGCTCATCGGCTATCATCGCAAGTTCTTCAGGCCGGAGAAAGGATACCTCGTCTTCGTAGGGGACATCACGGAAAAGGAAGCGAAGGCGCTGGCCAAGGAGCATTTCGGCAAGTGGAAGCCGAAGCAGGTGAGCCATGTGGTGAACGACGACGGTACGGAGACCATCGAAGGCATCGGCATCGTGCAGCCGTGGAAGCATGTGGCCACACCGGCCGGTCCGCGTCGCGTGGTCATCGTGGACCGTCCGGGCGCTGCGCAGTCCATCGTGCGGGTGGGATTCCCGCTCAATTTCCAGCCCAAGGACCTGCGCGCGCTGAATGCACAGGTGATGAACACCATACTCGGCGGAGGTGTATTCAACGCTCGCCTCATGCAGAACCTGCGCGAGGACAAAGGCTGGACCTATGGCACGGGCTCCGACCTGCAAGCCGATCGGTTCAATGGGAGCTTCCACACCACTGCCAATGTGCGAACGGCCGTTACCGATAGCGCCGTGGTGGAAACGCTCAACGAACTCCTCCGCATGCGCGATGAACCGGTGACCACCGAGGAACTGGAGCTGGCCAAGCGCTACATGGCAGGCAGTTTCGCGCGCAGCCTGGAGGACCCGCGCACCGTGGCGCGCTTCGCACTGAACACCTACCTCAATGGACTGCCTGAGGATCACTATGCCACCTATCTCAAACGGCTCGAAGCGGTCTCCATCGCCGATGTGCAGGCGGCTGCGGAAACATTCCTATACCCGGATAATGCCGTGATCTTCGTCGTCGGCGACAGGGCGAGCATTCTTCCCAAGCTGGAACCCTTGAGCCAGATCAGCGACCCCGCCGTGATCGAATTGGACCACAACGGCAAGCCCTATGAGGAAGAGTTGGAGCGCGTGAAGGATCGCACTGCCGAGCAGATCATCGAGCATTACCTGGAAGCCATTGGTGGCCGAAGCGCCATCGCCACCATCCGCGACATGCGCACGGAGATCACCACCGAACTGGGCGGAGAGGCCACTACCCTCACCCAGTGGTATGGCCCGAACAACCAATACCGCTCGCTCATGAAGGTGAAAGGGAATTCCGTTCAGGAGGAAGTGCTCGACGGAATGCGCGCCGTGCGCAAAGTGCCCGCTCAACCGGATGAAGAGCTCTTCGATATCGACCTGCTGGACCTGAAGCAGAACGCCTACCCTGTGCCTGAAGTGTTCATCAAGGACAATGTGGAGCGGCTCATCCTCAGCGGCAGCACCATGATCGGCGATCGGAAGACCTACAAGATCACGATGATGACCAATGCCGGCACCTCGCTCAACGATTACTACGATGCTGAGACCGGATTGAAGCTGCGCCGCGTGGACCTCAAGTACATGTACGGCCGCAACCTCAAGATCATCACCGACTACAGCGACTACCAGCCTGCCGGTGGGGTGCTCTTCCCACGCAGCCTGGTGCAAAGCGGCGGGCCCGTGGGCAGTATGACCATGCAAGTCACGGCCATCGAGGTGAACAAACCGCAAGCTGTCGGTTTCTTCAACACGGGATTGCCTGCGGTGGTGGATGAGTGAGCGCGCTGGATCGTTCATTCCCTGTTGAGGATCAGTCGGAAGCGCCTTCCGACCGGTGCGGCAATGGCCTACTTTTGCCGCCGAACGAATGGGCAAGGCAAAGACTTCATGCACCCTTGATGCTGGCATAAGCCAGGTACGCTCGCTTTGTCGGCCGAGCAAGCGCCCATTCATGATCATCCGGAACGCGTTCACCATCCTAGCCCTTGTGCTCGCCACGGCGGTTCAGGCGCAGTATCAAAATGGTGATTACGTGAGCAATACGAGCGGCAATTGGGGCACTGCTACCACCTGGAAGATCTATAACGGGGTCAGCCTGGCCACATCGCCACTGGCAGGCAGCATGCCCAATGCCACGCATACCGTGTACGTACGGGGCGGTACCACCGTCACGGCGGTGTTCGGTACCACATACAGTGCGGCCAACCTCATCGTGGAAGCCGGTGGCAAGCTGTTCAACAACAACACAGGGCCCACCAACCTCAGCTATATCGGCATCTACGGAACCACGATCACCTGCGATGGCGAGATCGGCAACGGGGCCACGCTGGATGGTATCAGCTTCAACATCGAGGGCAGCGCCGTGGTTCTCAGTGGCGCAGGCACCTTCAATGCGGCCCGCATACGCAAGAACGCGAACAGCAATCCGATCACGTCCGCTGCGCTCACGCTCACCAATTTCACCATCGCCATGGATGTGAACCTGCGCTTCAGCGGGGGCACGAACACGATGATCTACAACAACTTCACGGGCAATACCACCTTCAATGTGATCATCAGCGCGGGATCCACGGTCTCGTTGATGGTCACAGGGACGCCTGGCGCGGGCAACATCGCCATGGACGGCGTGAACGGGACGGGGATCGGCAACCAGGCTGGCAGCTATACGGTGAATGGCACCCTGCTCATTCCGGGCACATTGTACATGACCACCAACAATGCGGCTACTTACCAATGCCGCATGACCATCAACAACGGGGGCTATGTGCGAACCGCCTCGTTGAATGCCAATGCATCCACGGCTGGTCAGCACGTGCTCACGATCAATGCTGGTGGGACCTTGGAGATAACCGGAACGCCTACAGCCTGGACGGCCTATTCCACCACCAACAACATCTACTCCCTCAATGCCAATAGCCGGGTGATCTATTCCGGTGCTGGCAATCAGGACGTGCGGGGCATTGCTGGCGGATACGGGCACCTGCGCATCCTCGGCACCGGAACGAAATCGCTTGGCGGCCTCACCAGCGTGCGTGGCGAATTGGAGATCCAGAACCTGAGCGGCACCCCGGTGCTCGACGCCACAGCATCGAACTTCGGCCTCAACGTCTCGGGCAATTGGACCAACTACAACCAGAGCGGCTTCAACGAACGCAATGGCATCGTGACCTTTGCCGGAACGGCTGCCCCGCAGACCATTACCACCACTGGCGGCGAGGAGTTCTACACCTGGCGCTTCAGCAAGACCGTGGCACAGCCACTGGTAACCATGTTCAGTGATGTTCAGGTGGCCAACAACGTGGAGCTGAATACGGCGATACTCGATTTGAACGGGTACCAGCTGACTGTATTGAATCCGTTGGCCACGGCGATAAGCTCATCCGGCGGTTTCAGCGCGCAACGCCACATCCGCAGCGAGCGCACCGACAATCTCAGCCGCGTGCGTTGGGATATCGGCACCACCAATGGCGCGCACCTGGTGCCCTTCGGCACTTCTACGGCTTATACGCCATTCACCTTCAACCTGGTGAGCGGCGATGCGGGCAGCGTGACCATGGCCACCTACGGTACGGCGGCAGACAACCTGCCTTGGCCGGTTACGCCAACAGCGGTAACGAACCTTGCAAGTAGCATCGGACTATCGCCCGATAACCGGGACGCCACGGTGGATCGTTTCTGGCAAGTGGATGTGACAGGTGCTGACCCCACTGCGGGGCTGACCTTCACCTATGCGGCGACCGAGCTGCCGTTGGCGCCTTGGAACGATCCATTCTCGATGAAGGCCCAGCGGTGGAACGCCGCCTCGCAGGAATGGGAGATGCAGATCGAAGGGAACTCCGCCGCCTACTCCGCGCTCACCGATGTGGTCGTCACGGCCTTCGGTCCATTCACCCTTTCGCCGGTGCTCTCACCGCTGCCCGTGGAATTGATCTCCTTCGATGCGAAGCCCGAAGGGGAAGTAGTGCGTTTGGATTGGCTGACCGCCAGCGAACGCGACAATGACTTCTTCACCGTCCTGCGCAGCGCTGATGGGTTCGATTTCGAAGAAGTGCTGACGGTGGACGGGGCAGGGATCAGCAACGTGCCGGTGGCCTATACCGGCGTGGACCGCACGCCTCTGCCCGGAACGTCCTATTACAAGTTGCGGCAGACCGATTCCAATGGCCGAAGCGAAGAGAGCGGAATGGTGGCCGTACACTTCGTCGCGAGCGACCAGCTGAACGTGTACCCGAACCCTGTTTCCGATATGCTTGTCGCGAGCGGACTCGCTGATGCGCAGGAGGTGAGGATCCTGGATGCCGCCGGCCGGGTGGTGCTAACGTCCCGTCCTGCTTCTGGAAGCGAGCGACTCATTCTTTCCCTTTCGGCGCTTCCATCGGGCAGCTACGTGCTTACTACCACGGATGCTGGTGGCACCCGCTCGGTGCGCTTCGTACGCGAGTAGCCATAGGCCTTCGGGAACCTTTTCAACATTCCTTGCAGGAAATAGATCCGGGGATACCTTCGGGCAACCTACCACGACCTTCTTTGCACATCCAAACAGACGACCCAATGACCCGGACCACTTCCTCCATCGTGCGCCAGCTTCGAGCTGCCCTGACTGCCCTCGCTTTCCTAGGATTGATCGTGAGCGCGAACGCCCAAGCCGTGAACTACGTTGGCGGTACCTATACCCAGGATTTCCAGAGCATCACGGCTACGGCATTGACGCCAGCCGCGATCGCCACCACCACCATGCTGGACGCCAGCACGCAGGCTGGCGGTCTCAGTACCAACGGTTGGTACATCTACCACCATAACGGCGGCACACCGCGCTGGGGACGCACTAACGGGGGATCCGCCACCGGATCGTTCTTCGGCATGTACGATGCGCAACCCACCCCCAATCGCGCACTCGGTGCTCTCGGATCCGGCAGCATAACCACCGCCTTCGGCATCGTGCTGCAGAACAATACCGGCAACACCATCAATAGCTTGAACGTGAGCTATGATGCGGTGATGAACCGCAACCCCAGTTCCACGGTGAACAACTATCCGATGAGCTACCGCGTGAGCGCTACCAACGTGCTCGCTGTGAGCGGCACCGGCGATGGCACCTTCAACGACGCGGCTGGCGCATGGGTGAGCGGCACGGGCTTCACTACACCAGGCAGCGGTACAGGATCGCCAGGGACGCAGGCGGCCATCTCGCCCTTGTTCCAGATCGGCGGAGCCAGCATCGCGCAAACCCTAAGCGGTCTCGGATGGGCGAATGGCGAATACCTGTACATCCGCTGGAAGGACTTCGACGAGGCCGGAAGCGACGCTTGCGCCGGCGTGGACAATTTCTCGCTGAGCGTTTCGGCCACCCCCAATATCATCGTTGATCAGACCGGCTTCGACGGCGATTTCGGCAACGTGATCGTCGGCAACAGCAGCGCTTCCTCGGCTTACACGGTCGAAGGCACCGATCTCACGAACGATCTCCTAGTTACGCCACCAGCTGGCGGTTTCGAGATCCGTGAGAGCCCCGCCGCCTTCGGTACCACCGCGATCAACCTTGGCAGCGGCAATACCGGCCTACGCACCATCGATGTACGCTTCACGCCAGCGGCACCCGGCGCGCAGGGCGGTGATGTGAGCAATGCCAGCAGTCCCGCCACCACGCAACTGGTGCCGGTGAGCGGAACAGGCATCGCGGTTACACCGCCCACTCAATTGGTCGTCACCAGCATCAATGGCGGGAACAATGTGATCGAGAGCACGGCCTTCAGCATGACCGTGGAGGCACAGGATGGCGCCAACATCCCGCAGAACGTGGGCTCCGACACGGACGTGCAACTGCAGTTGAACACCGGTTCGGGGACGCTTGGCGGCACATTGACCGGAACGATCCTCGCAGGCACCAATAGCGTAACGATCACCGGCACCACCTACGATACGCCCGAGACCGGCGTCGTGCTTGATGCTGTGCGCACGAGCGGCGATTTGCTCACAACGGGCAGTAGCGCACCATTCGATGTGCTGGGCGCTGCGCAGGACCTCAACTTCGCGAACGTGCCCGTGAGCGGGCTCACCGGGGTGAACGTTGCTGCGTTCCAAGTGCAGGCCTTGCGTGCCGATGCGAATGTGGCCACAGAATACACCGGCACGATCACCATTGCCGTCTTCAGTGGTCCGGGTTCGTTGAGCGGCACGCTCATGCAGCCTGCGGTGAATGGCGAGGCCACCTTCAATGACATCAGCTTCAGTGCGCCGGGCAGCTACATCCTTTCCGCCACGGCAACCGGCCTGAACGGCACCAACGGTCCTTCGATCTGGATCACGAACGTGCCGACGCTTACCGAAGTGATCCTGCCCCAGTACGCGATCAATGGCAATACCACCGCCAATCGGTTGCCTTACGTGTGCCGCCTCACGTTGGGCGACCTGATCCCGAACACGACCTACCGTTATTTCACGGGTGCGAGCACCAATCCATCGCTCGGCCTGGCCACACCGGCTGGCAACTTCTTCGTGATCAACAACAGCCCGGACGCAGCAGGATACATCACCGGACAGTCGTCGGCCAAGAGCATGGGCGGATCGCTCATGAGCGGTGATGAATTCACCACGAATAACCGCTACGGAGAACTCACCACCGATGGGAACGGGGAGTACACTGGTTGGTTCTGCATAGTGCCTACCGGCAATGCGGTCTTCGCCGATGGCAGCGACGTGTATTTCTACGTCGATCTCAACAATGGCTTCGGCGGCACATCGGTGACCACGGCGGTGCGCAGCACGAGCACCATCACCATGATCGCGCCCACCACCACCGGTCGTGCGGTGCGCGGCAGTTCGAGCGCAACAGCGGAGAACATGGTCTTGCTGTACAACAACACGGCGGGGACAGGTCGGCCGCTCTGGGGCTCATGGGCCGAGGACGATGGCATCACAACGAACTACACGACATGGTACACGCCTAACGTGGATGGTCAATCGGGACGATGGGGCGCTTACATCCCAACCGCCCTTGCCACCGGTGTGCGTCGGATCGAACAGCGCGATGTGGCCACCGGCGCGATCCTCAACTGCCCCGGCTTAAGCAATACGGGTGTGTGGACCGGCGGTGGCAATACCGTGAACCCGACGGCTGGAACATCGCCTATCGTCTTCACCACTGGCGATGCGAATTTCGATCCCGCGCAGACCTGGTACGACGATACGGATGGTGATGGCGAAGGCGACCCGGCCATCTCCCAAGTGGCCTGCGAGCAGCCTGGCGGATTCGTGGCGAACAACACGGATCCATGCCCTGCGATACCTGATGCCGAGCCGGACGCTCCGTGCGATGATGCCAACGCTCTCACCGTGCTCGATGTATATGGTGCGAGCCCCACTTGCGGATGCGCTGGCACGCCCTGCACGACCGATCTGAATATCGTGTTCCAAAACACCGATGGCGTAAGCCTGGTCACTTGGGAATTGCGCCAGCAGGGCAGCGACATCCTTGTGCAGAGCGGCAGTCAGGTGTTCCCGGCGGCTTCCGAGTACTCGTTGACCACTTGCCTGCCGGACGGATGCTTCTACCTCCGCGTACTGGATGACGATTTCAGTTGGGACGCTGACTTCGGCTATAAGTTGGTCACCAGCGGTGGTGTGCGCATCATCGATAACACGGAGAACTTCGACGGGCCGAACAGTCAGATCGCCAACAACGGCGGCTTCTGCCTGCCCTTGGGCAACGACCGGTTGATCAGCGCATGCACCGATCGGCTGGACCTGCGTAGGGGCGTGAACGGCAACTGCTCGGACAAGCTGACGGCAGACAACACACCGAACAGCACCAGCGGCAACGTTTACCAATTCTGGTTCTATGACCCCAATGGAGGCCTCAGCTTCCGGTACCCCGCGAATGCGCCGGGACCGAACCAGGTGAACATGGCAAGCCTGCCCTCCCTGGTCGAAGGCGAACTGTACAATGTGCGTGTGCGTACGCGTATCAGCCCCGGTGTTTGGCGCGAATGGGGAGTAGCCAGCAGGATGATGATAGACAATACCTCAGGCCAATGCCCACGCACCAGCCTTCAGGATGAGATCGACAATGGCCACTTGTCCTGCGGCCAGACGAAACCGTTGGGCAATGGCGGCGCCAGTGCTGTCTTCGCCAAGCCCAAGACACGATTCACGGCCAGCTGCGGAAGTCAGAGCGCCAACAAGTACCAATTCCGCTTCCGCCTGCCGGCTGAAGGCGTCGTGATCGTGAAGAACGGCGTGGGTGCAAATCCATGGACCTACCTGAACATGGCCAACGTGGTCGCAAGTCCGGTTCCCAGTGGTGCAGTGCTGGAGCCCTGCAAGACCTATCTGGTGGAAGTGCGGGCCAGCTTCGATGGAGGTGCCACCTGGTGCGTACCGGACGACCCCTATGCAGAAGATGCTGTGCGCTGGGGCAAAGTGTGCGAACTGTACACTGCAGGATGCGAGCAAGAGTTCCTGCTGGAAGAGAACGGGAATGCAGCGACGACCACGTCCGTCATCAAGCTTTACCCGAACCCCAACAGTGGTGACCAGGTCACTCTCCGAATGGAGAATTCACCGGAAGGTGCGAATACCGTGAGCGTCGATATACTCGACCTCTTCGGCAAGCGCGTAAGCGCACGAACGATTGCGGTGAGTGCAGGCGCGGTGAACGCGGTACTGGACCTCAAGGAGCTTGCCGCTGGGATGTACGTGGTGAACATCTACGCAGATGGGCTTTCGCACAGCGAACGCCTGGTGATACAGCGCTAGAGCTACCATCTGAAGAAGGGCCGCGGCACACCGATGCCGCGGCCCTTTTCTGGTGCGAGCAGAAGGCTGCCAGCAACGCCATCAGCATGATCGTACGCTACCCGGAACTGGGAGAACTGGTCATGGAGCTCACGCGCATCGCACAGGAGGAGATCACGCACTTCGGGCAGGTGGTGGAGCGGATACACGCACGTGGCTGGGTCCTCGGCCCTGAGCGCAAGGACGATTACGTGAACGAATTGATGCAGTTCGTGCGCAAGGATGGATCACGCGAAGAGAGACTGGTGGATCGACTGCTCTTCAGCGCCATGATCGAAGCCCGTAGTTGCGAGCGCTTCAAGATGCTGAGCGAACAGGTGGACGATGCCGAACTGCGCGCTTTCTACCGTGACCTCATGATCAGCGAAGCGGGCCACTACACCACCTTCATCGGATTCGCCCGCATGTACGGCAGAGAGGTGGACGTGGACCACCGCTGGAAGGATTTCCTGGCGTATGAAGCCGTGGTGGTGGCGCGGTACGGCAAGGCTCCCACCATGCACGGCTAGCGGGGGAGGAGAGCCGGGGCATTTTCAGCAACTTCACGCCCAACGATCGAACCATGCGTTACATCCTGCTTTTCCTTCTCGGCGCCATAGCAAGTACTGCGACCCACGCCCAGAAGAAGTACACGTACACGAGCGTCCCAGGGGATCCGATGGAAACCCGGATCTATACACTGGACAATGGCTTGCAGGTGTGGCTGAGCCGGAACACCGATGCACCGCGCGTGCAGACCAACATCGCGGTGCGAGCCGGGAGCAAGAACGACCCGGCCGATGCCACCGGCCTGGCCCACTACCTGGAGCACATGCTGTTCAAGGGCACCAGCCGCATCGGTACAGGCGACTGGGAGAAAGAGGACGCCTTGTTGAAGCAGATACGCGACGCCTATGAGCAGCGCCGAAGCACCACGGACGAGGTGGAGCGTTCACGGATCTACCATCGCATCGACAGCCTGAGCAGCATTGCCGCTTCGTACGCAGTACCCAACGAGTACGATAGGATGATAAAGAAGCTGGGCGCGCGCGGCACCAACGCCTACACCAGCACCGAGCGGACCGTGTACATCAACGATGTGCCCGCGGACGAACTGGAGCGATGGATGATGATCGAGAGCGAGCGCATGCAGGAATGCGTGCTGCGCCTCTTCCATACCGAGTTGGAGACCGTGTACGAGGAATTCAACAGAGGGCAGGACAACGATGGCAGGCAGGCGTACATGAAGAAGAACGAATTGCTCTACCCAAGGCACCCCTACGGCACACAAACGACGATCGGCACTGGGGAGCATCTGAAGAACCCCAGCATGGTGAAGATCCATGAGTTCTTCGATCGATGGTACGTGCCGAACAACATGGCTGTGATCCTCGCGGGCGATATCGACTACGATCGCACCATCGCCATGGTCGACAAGCATTTCGGGAAATGGGTGAAGCAGGAAGTGCCTAGCTTCAGCTATGAGCGCGATGCGGACCTGAAGTCGCCAGCGGCTGCGGAAGTCTTCGGGCCCGACGCCGAATGGGTGCAATTGGCATGGCGCTTCGGCGGCTACGGCACATCCGACCCCATCATGCTGCAGTTGATCGATGGCATCCTCAACAACGGCAAGGCCGGCATCATCGACCTCGAATTGGTGCAGGCGCAGAAAGTGCTCGATGCCTCCTCCTATTCGAGCACACAGGCCGACTACTCCGAGTTCGGGCTCACTGGCAAGGCCAAGGAAGGGCAGGAGCTGGAGGACGTGCGCGACCTGCTGCTTGCCCAGTTGGAAAAGCTCAAGCGAGGCGAGTTCGCTGATTGGATGATCGATGCCGTGGTGAACGACCTGCAGCAACAGCGCATCCGTTCCTGGAACGAGAACAATGGCCAGCGCGCTGGTGCCATGACCGATGCCTTCATCCTGAGAAAGGAGTGGAAGGACGTGGTGGACCAGCACGAGCGCATGCGCCGGACCACGAAGCAGCAAGTGATGGATTTCGCAGCGCGCCACCTGGGCCAGGGCTACGTGTGCGTGTTCAAGAGAACAGGCGAGAACAAGGATGCGCACAAGGTGAGCAAGCCAGCCATCACGCCCATCGACATCAAGCGCGATGGCATGAGCGCCTGGCGCAGCGAGTGGGAGAAGGTCCCCAGCGCCTCCTTGGCACCCGAGTTCGTGGACTTCGGCAAGGCGATCATCCACCGCACGTTGGGAAACCAGGTCCCGCTGGCGGTGGTGAAGAACCCGACCAATGATCTCTTCAGCCTCCGCTACATCCTGGACATGGGCACCAACCACGATGCGCTGCTGAAGGTGGCGGTGGAGTACCTGCCCTATCTGGGCACATCGCAGTTCGCACCGGCCGCCTTCAAGCAGGAGCTCTTCAAGCTCGGCCTCTCCATCGACGTCTTCGCCAGCGAGGACCGTTGCTACGTTACGCTCAGTGGACTGGAGAAGAACCTGCCGCAGGGCATCGACCTGCTCGAACAGCTCCTCGCAGGCGCACAGCCCAACGAGGAAGCCCTGAGCAGCCTGATCGCCGATATCCGGAAGAGCCGCCAGGACGAGCTCAAGAACAAGGGAAGCATCATGAACGGCCTGGTGAACTACGCCAAGTACGGCGAGCGATCGGCTTTCAATGATGTGCTGTCGGCGGAACAGCTGGCCGGTTTGAACGCTGATGATCTCGTACGACGCATCCGTTCGCTTACAAGCTACCGGCACAAGGTCTTCTACTACGGACGCAAAGACGCTGCCGATGCAGCCGCGCTTCTGGAGCGCAAGCATCTTATCCCCGGAACCCTGGCAGATTACCCCGAGCCTCGCACCTATCCTGAATTGCCCACCACCGCGAACAATGTCTACTTCGCGCAGCACGACATGGTGCAGGCCGAGATGGTGCTCGTGAGCAAGGCCGGTCCCTTCGATGCGGAGAAGCTGCCCTACGCCTCGCTGTTCAACGAGTATTTCGGCGCCGGGCTCAGCAGCATCGTCTTCCAGGAGATCCGCGAAGCCAAAGCCCTTGCATACGGTGCAAGTGCCAGCTACACCAGCCCGTCGAAGAAGGAGCATGCCCACTACGTACGCGCTTTCATAGGCACACAAGCCGACAAGCTGAACGATGCGGTGGACGCGATGCTGGTCCTGATGAACGAGATGCCCATGGCGCGTGAGCAGTTCGAAGGCGCCAAGGCCAGTGCCTTGAAGGTGATCTCCAGCACACGCATCACCAAGGAAAACATCTATTGGCAGTGGGACGCTGCCCAGCGGCGTGGGCTTGATTACGATGTGCGGCGTCTCTCCTACGAGCGGATACCCGCCATCAGCATCGAGGATATGAAGGCATTCTTCGACAAGGAGATCAAGGGGCGTCCGTACCACTACTGCGTCATGGGCAAGGAGGGCGCCGTTGACCTCGCGGTGCTCAAGCGCCTTGGGCCCGTGCGGCTCTTGGACAAACAGCAACTCTTCGGCTACCCACAGGAATAGGTCAAAGCAGGCATGTCGAATGAGATTACAGCAGAGGTCGTTTCCATCGGCGACGAGCTGCTCATCGGCCAAACGATGAACACCAATGCCGGCTGGCTCGGTGAGCAGCTCGCATTGGCAGGCATCCGCCTTCGGCGTGTACGCACCATAGGGGATGATGAAGCGGAGATCCTCGATGCGTTGGGAACGGTGGGCAGCCCTATCGTGCTCATCACCGGCGGGCTTGGGCCCACCAAGGACGATATCACCAAGGAAGCCCTGTGCTCGTTCTTCGGCACCCGGCTCGTGCGCCATGCGGATATCGAAGCGCGGATCGCGGCTTTCTTCCAGAGCATCGGCCGCGATCCATTGGAGGTGAATCGAGCGCAGGCCGATCTTCCGGAAAGCTGCACTGTTGTGCCGAATGAGCGCGGCACGGCCAGCGGCATGTGGTTCGAGAAGGATGGTCGCGTTTTCGTGAGCATGCCCGGTGTGCCCTACGAGATGAAAGCCATGGTCCAGTCCCACGTGATCCCCCAGCTCGTGCAGCGGTTCGCTCCGCCTTCCATCGTACACCGCACGCTGCTCACCACGGGGCTCGGAGAAAGCCACCTGGCCCAGCGGATAGCCCCATGGGAGGACAGCCTGGCCGTAGAAGGCATCAAGCTCGCTTATCTGCCAAGCCCGGGTTTGGTGAAGCTTCGCTTAAGCACCTATGCCAATGCCGACTTCGCATCGGCGCGCGAAAGCGTGGACCGGAAAGCAGCCGAACTGCAGGCGCTCATCCCGGAACTCATCTTCGGCGAAGGGAACGACCGGATAGAGGCCGTCGTGGGATACTTGCTCAAGGAGCGCAAGCACACACTTTCGCTTGCAGAGAGTTGCACCGGAGGGTATGTCAGCCACCTGATCACTTCCGTACCGGGCAGTTCGGCGTATTACATCGGTGGCGTGGTCAGCTACGCGAATGCTGTGAAGATGGAGGAATTGGGCATTCCCAGCGACATGCTCGAGCTGAACGGAGCCGTTAGCCAGCCCGTTGTGGAGCGCATGGCGGCAGGCGTGCGCGCTGCCTTGCGAACGGACTGGAGCATCGCGTTGAGCGGAGTTGCCGGTCCGGATGGCGGTACTCAGGAGAAGCCCGTAGGGACCGTATGGATCGCAGTGGCTGGCCCTCCGGGGGTGACATCGCGCAAGGTCTTCTTCCCGGGTACACGAGACCTTGTGATCAAGCGTTCTGCCATCGCCGGGCTCGACCAACTGCGCCATCGCCTGCTGGCCGAAGGCTGAGGGCTCAACCGGGCTTGCGGACCACCATGCTGTTACCGATCGCATAGCGGTCTCCCGTGCTCCTGCGGTTGCGCTGCGGCCAGCCGGTCCACTTCATCAAGTGCGCGAATGCCAGGAAAGCCCTGTTCGGCAGGCCATTGTTGAAGAATTTATTGAGCGTGTCCAATAGGACATCCGCATGGCCGCCGTAGGTCTTCAGGTGGATCACTTCGAGCCCGGCGCGTTCGGCCAGATTGCGCAGCCCAGGCCCTGAGAGGTGCGAATACTCGTTGGGATATTCTCCCATCCAGTTCACGAAGGTGCTGGTGATGATCGCCTTCCCGCCCGGTTTCAGCACACGTGCCAGCTCTTTCACGAACGCCGATGGCATTTGCATATGTATGATCATGTCCGTCGCGAGGATCGAATCGAACCGGTCGTCCTCGAAAGGCACGCGATCGGTCTTGTTCAGGTCTACCAACTGATCCAGGTGCTCCAACCCATGAAGGGAGCCGGGATGGTCCAGGCAGATGTTCTCGCTGACCAGCGGTTTGTACACCTCGTAATACGGAACCGGGCCGCAGCCGATGTCAAGGAGCGAGCCGCTCAGATGCTCCATGAAGAGCGGCAAGTACGCTTCGATCTGCAATTCCGCCAGATAGATGGAGCCGCCGAAAGTCCTCGCCTTATTCACCTTGAACCGCCCGCTTCGCGCATCGCGAACAACTCGGGTAGGCAACCATTTCTCTGGAGATCGCATGGCTAGGTCTGGGTGCTCACTTTGACGCAGCGTTCCAACGCATTGCCACGACGAACGGTTCTATTCGACCATGGCAGGCGGCCAAATCTATGGCCGGGCGCAATTACCCCTATCGGGTGGCAACCAGGCAATAACCCAACGCATACCGATCCCTGGTTCGGGCCCGGTTGCGCTTGGGCCAGCCGCTCCAGACGACCAACTTGCTCAAGAGCAAGAAGAACCGATTGGAAAGCCCTGTGGGCATCAACTTGTTAAGAGAGTCCATGAGCACGTCCGCATTCCCTCCGTACGAGCTAAGATGCACCACCTGCAACTGAGCGGATCGGGCCATGTCGCGCAGGGCGAATTCCGAGAGATGGTGGTATTCATGCGGGTATTCGCTCATCCAATAGATGAAGGGTGCGCTCAGGAACAGCTTCCCCCCCGGCTTGAGCACCCTTGCCACTTCATTGAAGAACGCCTCCGGGCGTTTCAGGTGCTGTACCATATCCGACGCCACAATGGAATCGAAGGTCTCAGCCGCGAAGGGCAGAGGACCTGGTTCGTTCAGGTCCACGAAGCAGTCCACGTATTCCGTTCCGTGTACCGACTCCGCCCAGTCCACGCAGGTTATGGCCGTAGCCTTCGACTTGTAAACCTCATAGTAAGGAACCGGTCCGCAACCGATGTCCAGCACATGGCCGCCGATGTGCTCCTGCAAAAGCGGTAGATAATGCTCGTGCTGAAGGTCGGCGATGTAGAGGCTACCGCCGTACACCTCTCTTCGATTGGTGCGGAATCGACCCTGGATAGGGTCGTGCAGCAAGCGAGTGGGTTTCCAGCAGTCAGCGTTGCGCATTGGGGGCGGGGTGGGGCTGGCCTTGGCTGGGGCGTCGAAGATATTCCCTTGCCAAGGCCTCTATGCAAGGCGTTCCTTCCAGGCGCGAATACGGCGAAGCCGACCCGATCGGTATTTCTCTACATTTGCGGCCCGCAACCCGGATAGTCATGTCCAAAGTCTGCCAGATAACCGGTAAGAAGGTCGTTACCGGCCACAAGGTGTCGCACTCGAACATCAAGACCAAGCGCACGTTTGCGCCGAACCTCCAGGACCGCCGCTACTTCATCCCCGAGGAGAACAAGTGGGTGGACCTGAGGGTGAGCGCCGCCGGCATGCGCACGATCACCAAGCTCGGCATCGCCGAAGCCCTCAAGCGCGCCCGCGCCAAAGGCTTCCTTAGCGCCTGACCCATCCAACGAACCCTTAGCACACAGGACCCATGGCCAAGAAAGGGAACCGCGTACAGGTGATCCTCGAATGCACCGAGCATAAGACCTCGGGGCAACCGGGCACCAGCCGCTACATCACCACCAAGAACCGCAAGAACACTTCGGAGCGCATCGAGCTCAAGAAGTACAATCCCATCCTGCGGAAGATGACCGTTCACAAAGAGATCAAGTAAGCCATGGCAAAGAAGACCGTTGCAACCCTGAAGAAGGCGGACGCCAAGACCTTCACGAAGGTCATCCGCATGGTGAAGAAGGAAGGCGCCGGCGGCTATTCCTTCGTCGAGCAGGTTGTTCCCTCCGATGAGGCGGACAAGCTCATCTCCGGCAAGTAATTCCCACTGCACATCGCGAAAAGGCTTTCCCCCTGGGAAGGCCTTTTCGAGCATCAAGACGGACCATGGCCTTGTTCGGGATCTTCGGGAAACGCAAGGAGGCCGCTCTTCAGGCGGAGGAGAAGCTAGCCTTGGACAGCGGGCTGGAACGCTCAAGGGAGGGATTCCTAAGCCGGTTGACCCGGGCCGTCGCCGGCAAGAGCGTCGTGGATGATGCGGTCCTCGACCAATTGGAAGAAGTCCTCGTGGGCAGCGACGTCGGAGTGGAAACGACCTTGCTCATCATCGATCGGATCCAACAGCGTGTTAAGCGAGACAAGTACGTAGGCACCAGCGAGCTCAATGGCATACTTCGGCAGGAGATCGCCGCGCTGATGAAGGACCCTGCACCGATCGATCCGGCGATCAAGCCGTACGTGATCATGGTGGTCGGCGTGAACGGCGTAGGCAAGACCACCACCATCGGCAAGCTCGCCCACGCGTTCAAGAAGGAAGGCAAGAGCGTGCTATTGGGCGCGGCCGATACCTTCCGTGCGGCGGCGGTTGACCAATTGCGCATCTGGAGCGAGCGTGTAGGCGTGCCCTTGGTCCATCAGGGCATGAACGCCGATCCTGCCGCAGTGGCATACGATGCGGTGGAAAGCGCCAAGGCGAAAGGCACCGATGTGGTCATCATCGACACAGCTGGTCGCTTGCACAACAAGGTGAACCTGATGACCGAGCTGACCAAGGTGCGCAACGTGATGCGCAAGGTGGTGCCCGATGCACCGCATGAGGTGCTGCTTGTGCTCGATGCCAGTACCGGCCAGAACGCCATTGAGCAGGCCCGGCAATTCACCAAGGCCACGGACGTCACGGCGTTGGCTCTTACCAAGATCGACGGCACGGCCAAAGGCGGTGTGGCCATCGGCATCAGCGACCAGTTCAGCATCCCCATCAAGTACCTGGGCGTAGGTGAAGGCATCGATCACCTACAGGTGTTCGATAAGCAGGCTTTCGTGGATGCCCTCTTCGAAGGCTGACCGCGAATGCGCCGTATCCACCGGTCGTCTATATTCGTTCGCTCCCAAACCAACCACCATGGAACAGAACACCCCACAGAACGCCCAGACGGGCGAAGACAAGACCGTGGCCATCCTGGCCTACATCACGCTCGTCGGCTTCATCATAGCGCTGGTCATGCACGGTTCCAAGAAGACCGCGCTCGGTTCGTTCCATTTGCGGCAGATGCTCGGCATCGTCGTCACGGGCCTGGCCTCCTACATCCTCATCTTCATCCCCATCCTGGGCTGGATCGCCATGATGGTGATCGGCGTGTGCAACTTCATCATGTGGATCATGGGCCTTATCGCTGCCGCAAATGGCGAGATGAAGCCCGCGCCCATCCTCGGTGCCAAGTACCAGGAGTGGTTCAAGAACGCCTTCAACTGATCGGATGCAATGGCGAACGCCCCGTGGAGCGCTCCACGGGGCGTTCGCATTCTCGCGGGATCCTGCTCAGCCCGCCAGGCTCGCGCCCTGTTCTCCCGGCAGTTCCACGGTCTCCATCGGGAGCTCGAGCAATTGACCGAAGAGGGCGACGCTCTCGATCATGAACTCGTCGTCGCGCTCTACATACCAGCGAACCAGCAGGCCAGCGCCCATGATATTCGCTTCCTTGATGTACCGTAGCACATGATAGAGCGCTTTCAGCGAGGTGCTATTGAAGTATGTGAGATGAAAGTGGAAGGTGCTTCCAGGAGCGAGGTATCTCGCGTTCTGCGCAAGCCATCCGAAGACCGGATCGAAGAACTCGCCGGCGTTCTCGGGCACGCAGATGCCGCTTACCTCGAAGTGCCATGTGACGGGTTCGAAATGGATCAGCGGCGTATTCCGCGTGGCTGGGATGATCAAGGAAGTCATGGCTGTGGACGGACGATGTTGAGCGGAGCGGCGACCTCGCTGATGCAGAGGAAATCCTCGCCCTCGGTGGGGGAGATGTGCGCGGTAAGGCGACTGCCGGTCTTCTTTGCGATCTGGAGCATTCCGAGGCCTGCACCGCCTTTCTCGCCGAAGCCTTCATTGAGCAGTTGAGCCTTGAAGGCCTCCACCACCTGTTCGTTGGTCATGGCGTTGATGCCTTCAACGGTGCGCACCAATCGCTCCGCATCGGCGCGCGATGCTTGATTGCGTATGACGACCACTAGCTGATGGCCCTCGATCCGCCACTCGAAGCCCACCTCCGTGGTGGTGCTGTAGCGCTGGGCGTTGTCCAGCAGCTCCAGGGCAATGCCGCAAAGCTTCTTCAGGTCGGTGCGGTGGCCCAGGTTGGCCAGGCTGATGACCTTCAGAAGGTCAAGCAGTTGTATGCGCACCTCGGTGCTCATCCGGCCTTTGTATTCGACGTGGTTGGATCCCATTGTAGCGGCCGTTGGAACGGCATTCGGCTCCGAAGGGTTTCCGCTGGCCCGGTTCGCCTTCCTTTGCGGCCCTGTAGCCCCACCCCCGGAAGGGCGGTACCGAACAGATGAAGGCACGGACCCTCAGGCGCACCAAGGTGAACGTGGTCACGCTCGGCTGCTCGAAGAACACCTTCGACAGCGAAGTGATGATGGCACAGCTGAAGGCCAATGGGATCGCGGTGGACCACGAGAGCGATAGTGGCGAGCACAATGTGGTGGTGATCAACACCTGCGGCTTCATCGAGAACGCCAAGCAGGAAAGCATCGATACCATCCTGAGCTACGCTAAGGCCAAGGATGCAGGCTTGGTGGAGAAGGTCTACGTGACCGGTTGCCTCAGCCAGCGCTATGCACCGGAGCTGAAGGACGGTATTCCGCAAGTGGATGCCTGGTTCGGCACTCGTGACCTCCCGCGCCTGCTCAAGACACTGAAGGCCGACTACAAGCACGAACTGGTGGGAGAGCGGCTGCTCACCACGCCGGCCCACTTCGCCTATTTCAAGATCAGTGAAGGCTGCGACCGCAAGTGCTCCTTCTGCGCCATCCCGCTCATGCGCGGCAAGCATGTGAGCACGCCCATGGACCAATTGGTCAACAACGCGAGGGGCTTGGCCGCAAAGGGCGTGAAGGAACTGATCCTCATCGCGCAGGACCTTACCTACTACGGCCTCGACATCTACAAGAAGCGAAATGTCCACGAACTGGTGGCGCAGCTAAGCGATGTGGAAGGCATCGAGTGGATACGCTTGCACTATGCGTTCCCTTCTGGTTTCCCCATGGATGTGCTCGATGTGATGCGCGAGCGGAGCAACGTGTGCAACTACCTGGACATGCCTTTGCAACATGGAAGCACGCGCATGCTCACCCGCATGCGTCGCGGCATCACGCAAGAGAAGACCGAAGCGCTCGTGAACGCCATCCGCGAGAAAGTACCGGGCATCGCCATTCGCACCACGCTTATCGCGGGCTTCCCTGGCGAGACACAGGCCGACCACGACGACAACCTCGCTTGGATCGAGCGCATGCGCTTCGATCGGCTAGGGGCTTTCACATACAGCCATGAGGAAGACACGCACGCGCACACCTTCGAGGACGACGTCCCGGCCGAAGTGAAGGAACAGCGCGCCCAGGAGATCATGGAATTGCAGGGGGGCATCAGCCTCGAACTCAACCAAGCCAAGGTGGGCAAAGCCTTCACGGTGTTGGTGGACAAAGCCGAGAGCGGGCACTATATCGCACGAACGGAATTCGATTCACCCGAGGTGGATAACGAGGTGCTCATCCCCACAACGGACAACTACATGCGTGTGGGCGATTTCGCTGAGGTGCGCATCACCGAAGCGCGCGAGCACGAGTTGCTGGCGTTGCCGATCTGAGGGGATGGCAGGGAAGCAGAACGGCGAGGTATCCCTCGCCGTTCTGCCTTAGCACCTGGTGGATCGCTATTTCTTCTTCTGATCACCCGGCGCAGGCATCATGCCCATCTGCTCCATCATCTTCATCTCCTCCCAATAGCCCCAATGCTCGGCGCCTTTGCCGTTCTCGAAGCGCACGATATCCACGCCGTTCACATCCATGGTCTTGCCGGTGGCAGGCATGTCCGGGCCCATGGCACCGGTGTTCGTGCCCTTCATATTGTAGTGCGCGTAGACCATATCGCCGTCGGCCACCATGGAGATCACGGTGATCTTGGTGTCCGGGAAAGCGCCGTGGTGCATGGTCGCCACATCTCTTAGGGCTTGTATGCCGGTGCTGGTGATGCCGGGTACCGGGCTGTTCTCGATCATGTTCTCCGCGACGCAATCCTCCATGCCGGCGACATCACCGGTCTCGAACATGGCGAACACCTTGCGCAAGCACTCCATGTTGGCCGCCTCCATGGCATGCTTGGAACTATCGGCCTTCATCATGGCCATGTGCTCGGCCATCCTGCCATCATCATGGCCGCCGCCTCCGCAGGAATAGAGCAGCATGAACGGGGCGGCGAACAATGCGGTCGAAATCAATTTCGTTCTCATGATCTGGGGTTTTGGTTAGGGGAACCGAAGGTAACCGGCGTTTTCGGTGTTGCAAATCCCATCCGCCACGAGCACTACCTCTTATCGATCCGTAGCACCACGGCCATGGCGTTGGCGGCAGCCGGGCCGTTGGCCCCGAAGGTGTCTCCGCTGGTATAGTCTGCCGCATCGCCATCGAGGAGTTCTTCGCGCAACACGGCTGAGAGCCTCTGGCCAAGCCCAGGCGCGCGCACCCCATTCATGCGCTCCACGAGATTCGGATAGTCGAACGGCTGGTTCGCCACCATGATGGCGATCACATCCGTGGTGCCCACGTCGTCCAGTTCGATGCTGTGGTCCTTGGGGAACTGTCGCATGCCCGTGGTGCCGCAGTAGGGGCTATGCTTGCGCGTGTACGGGAACAAGGTGTACGTGCTACCGTCCGTCTCCTCGCCGAAGACATAGGTGTAGCATTCCAGGTTGTTCGTCACTTCCACCTTGAACCGTGTGCGTTTCGGTACCGGGCTCACGGTTCCGAACACGCGCCCTTGCTTATGCTCCAGTGCGATATGCGCGCCGGTCGGTTGGCCGCGCTCGTCAACGATGGCCAGCCCGAAGCGGATGTCGAATCGATCCGGCCTTTCCTCGGCGCTGGCACCCATGGGGTACACCGCGTAGGCTTCTCGCGTGAAATAGGCGAACGCATCGTAGGGTACCCAGGCGATCCCGTTCTTTCCCCACTCGCGCCCCCAGCTGTTCATGATCTGGAACGCTCCGCCGTCGTTACCCAACTTGAAGTCGTCATAGCCGATCACGCACATGGCGTGGCCGCCGAAGCCCTGCATCTCGGTGTCCTGCCGCGTTGCCCGCCACACCTCCTGTCCTTGCATGTCCTGCATGAAACTGCCGCCCACCATCATGCCAATCACGACGGGGGAGCCTTGCGCCAGGTATTGCTTCACGGCCAGCAGATCCACCGGACTGTTCGGATCGTCGCTCTTGCTCAGGCGCTGATGGCCCTTTATGCGATAGCGCGGTGCCAGTTGCTCATCATCCGCATCCGGGCGTGCATTGCAATCGTGGTCGTTATAGGCGAATTGCGAGAAGGGCACGGCGCCACGTGTCATCATATCCTCCATGGCGCGCAGGATGTAGCTGCCCTGGCAACCGCTGTTCTCGATCTTGATGCGGTTGTACATGAAGCTGGGGCTGAACGCAGAGTTGCGATCGGGAGTATTGCCTGTTGCCTGGTTGTGAATGATGCTGCGCGCCGCGTAAGCGCTGGCCCATGCCACGCAACTTCCCTGGCTGCCCTGGTTCAACCGGGGCGGTGCGAATCGATCAAGGCTGACGCGCTCGGGCAGTGGGTTCTTCACGTTATCGGCCAGCGGCTCGTACACCTCGGCCTTGTCGTACTCCGCTGGGTCCAGCGTCGCTCCCTTGGTGAAGAGGTCCATCAGCCCTTGTCCTCCATTGGCCGATGGATCCATGCCTGCGTTGCAGCCCTTTCCGCCACCGAAGAAGAACCATAATGCACCGAGTATGACGACTACGATGAGCAGCTTCGGGTTCCTGAAGAGCAACGGCAGCAAGGCGCCGAGGATGCCTCCGCCAATCCCTCCACCGCCGCCGCCACGCCTGCCACCGCCGCTGGGAATGTTGCTGCTCGATCCCGTGTTGGTGGGCTTGTCGGGTGTCATCCGTGCGGGCATGGCGAGTAGGGTTGTTGCGTCGAATGTAATCGGGGCCAGGTCGCAGGTCGAGGATTCCTGCTTCGATACGCTGGCTTCTACCTTCGGCCCGCATGGAAGCGCACACGTTGAGCTACGCGGAAACCGGGCGCTTCACGCCGCTGGTCCTCGATTATCTAACGGGCGATCCTTTCCTCAAGGAATTCCAGCAGTTCACGCCCGACCTGGCCGGACTTCGTGCGGCTGCCGCGAATAGGCGCTTCCCAACGGAGGATCGTGCAATGCTCGTGAGGACCTTGCGGCGGCAGTACGAAGGCATCGATATCAGCGGACCCGTGAGCGGAAGCATAGCACAGCTGGAGAAGGACGATGCGCTGACCGTGACAACAGGCCATCAACTATGCCTGTTCACCGGCCCGCTGTATGTACCGTTCAAACTGCTGAATGCGATCCGGTTGGCTCGCACGCTCACGGCGGAATTGCGGCGCCCGGTCGTTCCTGTTTTCTGGATGGCCAGCGAGGATCATGACCGCGACGAGATCGACCACGTATGGATGGGGGAGCAGAAGGTGGTATGGCCAGGGACGGCGGCCGGCGCGGTCGGCCGCATGGCGATGAACGGGATCGAAAGCGTCCTCGCCCAATTGCACCCCTTGCTCGGCGCAGGCGCAGAAGCGGATCACCTGCGGGAAGAACTCCGTCTCTGTTATCGACCGGAATTCACCCTCGCCCAAGCCACCCGCCGATTCGTCCATGCGCTTTTCGGCCGATTCGGGCTGGTCATCATCGATGGCGACGACCGCGAACTGAAGAAGCTCTTCGCGCCCGTGATGAGAGAGGAACTGCTGAACGGCATCGTCCAACGCACCGTGGCGTATGCTGACGAGCGGCTTCGCGTGCGATATCCCGCACAGGCCCACGCTCGGGCCATCAACCTCTTCCATCTGCGCGAAGGCCATCGTTCACGAATCGAAGTCGATGGCGAACACTACCGAGTGCTCAGTGGAGGCCCGCGCTTCACCGCAGATGAAATGCTGATGGATCTGGAGCTGCGTCCGCAGGACTATTCGCCCAATGTGCTGCTCCGGCCGGCGTACCAGGAGGTCGTACTTCCGAACATCGCGTACATCGGTGGTGGCGGCGAGCTCGCTTACTGGATGCAGTTGAGGTGGCTTTTCCAGTCGCTCCAGTTGCCCATGCCAATGGTGCTTCTGCGCACATCGGCTGCATTTCTCAGCGCCAAAGAAGATCATCAACGAGCGAGATCGGGCGTGTCGCATGCGGACCTCTTCAAGCCAGCGCACCAAGTGCTCAACACCATGGCGCATCGGGCGTCGGGCGTCGTCACGGACCTCGTGGAGGAGCAACAGGAGTTGGATGGATTCTTCGCCCGACTTCGTGCTCGGGCCTCCGCCATCGATGGCACCTTAGGGCCGAGCACCGAGGCCGCCAGCGTGCGTGCGCAGCGGATGCTCATCAACCTGCAGACGAAGATGGACCGGGCCCTTCGCAGGCGCGAAGCCGTGCAAGTGCAGCGGACTCAGCATCTGCTTGCTACGCTCTTCCCTGCTGGCGGCTTGCAAGAGCGCACGCTGAATATCCTGCCCATGCTTGCCTCGCTCGGTCCATCGCTGTTGGATGAACTGCTGGAGAAGCTCGATCCGTTGGAAGGGCACTTCACCATCCTTGTGGAGAACTGATCGGGCAAGGCACTGCCAAAGGGCCGCTACCTTCGCCGCCCACCGCCGCCATTCAGGCCCGGTCTCCTCCTTTGCCTGATCGCATCCTCATACTCGACCACGGCTCGCAGTACACCCAGCTTATCGCCCGCCGTGTGCGGGAACTCAACGTCTATTGCGAGATCCATCCCTTCAGCAGGGCTTTGCAGTTCGCCGGTGATCCCGATGTCAAAGGCGTCATCCTCAGCGGCAGCCCCAGCAGCGTGCATGAAGCGAATGCGCCGGATACCGACCTCAGCGGTTTCCTCGGCCTCAAGCCCATACTTGCCGTTTGCTATGGCGCACAGCTGATCGCCAAGCGTGCTGGTGCCAGCGTGGAACGGAGTACCATCCGCGAATACGGCCGCGCGCATCTCAGCACCATAAGCGACAACCACCTCTTCGATGGCATCGAGGCAGGCACCCAAGTGTGGATGAGCCACGGCGACAGTGTCACGGCGCCGAGCGAGGCTATGGAGGTGATCGCCAGCACCAAGGATGTGCCTGTGGCCGCCTTTGCGTTGCGAGACCAGCTCACGTACGCCGTCCAGTTCCATCCGGAGGTATACCACACCACCGACGGCGCGCAACTGCTGCACAATTTCGTCATCGGCATCTGCGGTTGCAGCGGCGATTGGACCCCTCACGGTTTCGTGGAGCATACTGTTGCACGGCTGCAGGCCGAGCTCGGCAAGGACCAGGTGGTGCTTGCTTTGAGCGGCGGGGTGGACAGCTCTGTGGCCGCCTTGCTCCTCGATCGCGCGATCGGCGATCAGCTCCACTGCATTTTCGTGGATAATGGCCTGTTGCGCAAGGACGAATACAACCGCGTGCTGGAGAGCTACCACCACCTCGGCCTCAACATCACCGGGGTGGATGCACGGACGGAATTCTATGCTGCCTTGAAGGGGCACGAAGAACCTGAAGCGAAGCGGAAGGCCATCGGCCGCACCTTCATCGAAGTATTCGATCGCGAAGCGCACCGCATCACCGATGTGAAGTGGCTGGGCCAGGGCACCATCTACCCCGATGTGATCGAAAGCGTGAGCGTGAACGGGCCCAGCGTTACGATCAAGAGCCACCACAATGTGGGTGGGCTGCCCGATCGCATGAAACTGAAGGTGGTGGAGCCGCTTCGACTGCTCTTCAAGGACGAAGTGCGACGCGTTGGTCGCGAACTCGGCCTGGACCCCAATATCCTCGGTCGGCATCCTTTCCCAGGGCCGGGCTTGGCCATTCGTATCCTGGGAGAAGTGACTCCGGAGAAGGTGGCATTGCTCCAGGAGGTCGACCACCTCTTCATCCAAGGCTTGCGCGAAGAAGGCTTGTACGACCAGGTGTGGCAGGCCGGCGCCATTTTGCTGCCCGTGCGCAGCGTGGGCGTCATGGGCGATGAGCGCACATACGAGAATGCGGTGGCGCTGCGTGCCGTTACCAGCACCGATGGCATGACGGCCGATTGGTGCCACCTGCCGTACGAGTTCCTGGCACGGATATCGAACAGCATCATCAACCGCGTGAAAGGCGTGAACCGCGTCGTTTACGACATAAGCTCCAAGCCACCCGCTACCATCGAATGGGAGTAGAGCGCGTCATTACAAGCCATGCAAAGCGGATGCGTCGTGTGCTTCTGCTTCTCCTGGTCCTGCCCGCATTGCTCAAGGCCCAGGAGGTTGTGCATGTCAACGGCGAGAAGCACCTCGTGCATATCGTCGAAGCCGGGCAAACGCTCTATGCCATTGCCCGCGTGCATGCCGTTCCGGTGGATGCCCTGGTGACAGCGAACCCCGAGTCGCGTGAAGGGCTGCGAGTAGGCCAGCGCCTGCTCGTGCCCATGAGCGCGATCGTGAAGAAGGAGGCGCGATCAGCGCCGACTTTGCTTCGCGATGGTGAGCTTCTACACAGCGTGGCGAAGAAGGAAACGCTCTTCGGCATCGCCAAACGCTATCAGGTCGATCTCAACGATCTCATCGCCCGGAATCCCTCGCTCACCGGCGGGCTGAAGGAGGGCATGGAAGTGATCATACGGGTAAGCAAGATCGCCGGGGTGAACAATGATCTGTTGCGGCCTGCCGACAGTACTCCGGTCATCGACCATGTGGTGCAGCTGGGCGAAACGCTGTTCTCATTGGGCCAGCGATACGGTGTGGAACCGTCGGAGATCACAGCGCTCAACGGCGGCCTGCCCGAAGGCCTGAAAGCTGGAATGACCATTCGAGTTCCTCAAGGAGGAGACGCATCCGAGCCGATCGAGCGGCAAGTGCCTCTTGTTCCGCATCAACGCTATCAGGTGGGACTGCTCCTGCCCTTCAGCATTGATCGCAATGACAGCACGCTGGCTGCCACCGGGACAGCGCCGAACGGACCGCAGTTCTATGGCGCCACACGCATTGCCGCGCAGTTCTACGCAGGTGCCCTCATGGCCATCGACTCGATGAAGGGCCTGGGCCTCAACGCCGACATATCAGTTCTGGATTTGGGCGATGACCAACGCCGATGGGCAGCGGTGCTGAAGGATCCCGCAGTATCCGGCATCGACCTCTTCATCGGCCCATTCCACCGGTCGGCCGTGGAGCAAGTCGCACGCGTCAACAGCCACGCCCATATCGTGTGCCCCGTGCCCCAATCGAACAAGGTGATCCTCGGCCATCCGCACGTGAGCAAGACGTCGCCTTCGCGCAGCGACCTCGTGAAGCATACCGCGCGCTATGTGGCCATGCGACATGCCGCGGACAACATCCTGCTCGTTCGGCCCGATATCGCTGGCGATAAGGAGATCCAAGACCAGATGCTCATCACGATCAATGATGCGCTGGCAGGTCGAGCCGGCCGATTCCGTGATAGCGTTATGGTGGTGAAGGCAGGGCGCCGTGATATCGGCGACCTGATCGCGAGACTGGACAAGGGACGACTGAACGTGATCGTGGCGCCCAGCGAGGACGTTGAATTCACTGCTGCACTGGTCACGCGCCTGAAGCCGCAAGCGGAGAAGTTCCGCATCGCCCTCGTAGGCATGGAAAGCTGGTTGAGCATGGACCCGCTGGCTGCAGACGACCTCAGCGCACTTGGATTCCTCTTCGCCTCGGGCAGCTTTGCCGACCCCACCGATCCGCGCATCGCCTCTTTCACACGCCGCTTCCGCGAACGGTTCCGCACCGATGTGGACGAGTACGCGTTGCTCGGATTCGATGTGAGCTTCTATTACCTCAGCGCCCTGCTCGAGCACGGTCCTGCATTCGATGCGCACTTCGGCGAAATGCGCGCGCAGCCGCTGCACATGGGATTCCGCATGGGACGTACGGGCCCCGAGAACGGATTCAGGAACGAGCATGCGATCATGCTCCAGCACAAGGACCTGCAACTGGTCGTCGCTCCTTAGCGCACGCTTACGCGATGGCTTCGTTCGCGTTGGGGAGGCCCAGCTTCGCCAGCGTTGCGTAGTGGGACCGCAATGCGCTCCACAAGGTGAGGTTCACACGGTAGGTGATCCCGAATTCCTCGGCGGTGCGCTGCACGATGAGAGCGAGCGCGGGGTAGTGCACGTGCGCCACGCGCGGGAAGAGATGATGCTCGATCTGGTAGTTCAAGCCACCCACGTACCAGTTGACGAACCCGTTCCCTGGGCAGAAATCGACCGTGGTCTCCACTTGATGGATGGCCCAGTCGTTGTCTATCACCCCTTCCGCGTTGGGCAGCGGATGGGTGGTTCCCTCAACGGTATGCGCGAGCTGGAACACCACCGTGAGGATGATGCCGGCCGTGAAGTGCATGATCAGGAAACCGATCGCCACTTGCAGCCAGGGCAGGCCCAGCGCCAGTGGAAGGCCTATGATCACGGCGAAGTAGGCAAGCTTCATCAGACCGATGCGCAGCAGCGCCGAGCGACGTTCATTCCTCGAACTGGTATCCACTCCATCCTTGGTGAACTGGAGGAATTGCACGAAGTCCTTGGCCACGACCCAGTAAAGCGTGAGCAGACCGTAGAACAACGTTGCATAGATCCACTGGAACCGGTGGTACCACCGACGCCCGGTATGCGGTGAGAACTTCAGCACCAAGCGGTCCTCGATATCCTCGTCGATGTGGGTGATGTTCGTGTAGGTGTGGTGCAGGATGTTGTGCTGCAATTTCCAGTTGTGCGTACTGCCGCCGCATAGGTTCAGTGTATGCCCCAGCCACCAGTTCACGCGCTCGCTCCGGCTGAAGGCCCCGTGGTTGGCGTCGTGCATCACGCTCATGCCGATGCCCGCCAGCCCAAGGCCCATCACGAACCAAAGCGCCCATGCCAGTACTGGTGCAGGCGGCCACAGAAGCATGGCCACGAAAGGGAGCAGGTACATCGCGATCAGGACAACTGCCTTGATCACCAGCGTCCCGTTGGCATTGCGGCTCAACCCGGTCTCCTTGAAATACTCGTCTACCCGGGTGCGAAGGGTGGCGTGGAAGGCGCTTCGTTCGCGCGGAATGAACTTGATCTGGCCTTTCTTGCCCATATTACAGCCGCGCATAGCGAGAATGGGCTCGGTCGCTCGGTTGCGCGGCGAATGTAGGCCCTCGGCGATGGCGATCGACGACGAGGACGATGAAGACCAGTTCCAGGGCGATGAGCGCTAGCGAATGGCGGTGGCCGTAGATGCCCACACTTGGCGATAGAAGCCGGGTGGCGAACAAGTACCCGAACAGGGCGAGTGCGAAGAGGAGCATACGATCGAATCGGCGATTAAGCAGGGCGAGAACAATGCTCGTAATGAACAGCGCATGGATCGGGAGCCAATGCCAGCGCATGCGCAAGTCGGGATTGATGGAGGCGTAGTCTCCGAGAAGCGCGCGGAACATGAGCGTGATATGTTCGAGAGAGAGAGTTGCATCGGCATGCAGGTGCCCGGTGCCTTCCATGGCGATCGGGAACGGGCGGATGTTCCCGTAGATGAGCCACCACCGAATGAAGTACAAGAGCGCAATGGCAAAGTAGGCGGTGAGGAAACGTTGCCGGTCCCGCCGTGTCCGATCCTTCAGCATGAAGAAAGCAAAGACGAGCGGTCCCAGAGCGATGAGCTCCAACCTGGTGAGATAGAGCACGCCGCAGAGCAGGCCGATGGACCACGCTTGCCAGCGTTCGCGTAGGCCGATGAAGAGACCGACCATGCCCAGGAGCGGCAACACATCGCTCAGGAGGCGCCACGCGTAGTGAAGGTTGATGTCGATGAGCACGAAAAGCAGCGCAGCGGTGGCAGCCAGCGCTCGCCACCTGCGGTCGTCGGGCGCAAGGCGCATGAAGAGCGGCACAAGCAACAGGTACGCGGCGAATTGAACGATGTACAGCGGGCCCGTTGAGGGGCCCAGGAGCACATGCAGCAACGCCACGACGGGTGTGTAGAGGAGGCTCCATAATTCAACTCCACCGGGTGGCGGCATGAGGAAGATGTTGCCGTTGAGCATGGCACGCGAGCCGCCTTCATAGCACAACCAGTCGTCCGGGCGCGAGAGGAACTCGTTGTTCAGCCACTGCCATGGCGGCGATATGGCACTGGCGACAATCACACCGCCAACGAACACCATGGCGATCGAAGAGGACGATCGGAGGATCGCCCCACGCGGTGGCCATTGCAATACAAAGCGCCGCAACCATATCAAGAGCAATGCTCCGCACAGCGCCCAGAGCGACAGCATGAGCATTGGACGCTCGCCCGAACCGTGCATGGGCCGTATGCGGAAGAATGCGGCGAGCGTCGCTCGGACCTCCAGTTGTTCTGATCCGTTGGTCCAGCGCACCCGGCACGGCGTACTGTCAGGTTCCAGGATGCGCCATACATCGTTGATCGCAGGTACGGGAACACTCGCAGGAGCGGTCGCCGGTGCCAGAAAGCCTTGTTCGTTATGTAGCACGACCTCATCACCCGGCCGATCGATGGTCACGTGTACTCGCCAGTTCGCATTCGATCGCGTCCAGATCAGCAGCACGACAAGTCCAAGGAGCGCAGCCGCAGTCGCAGCCAGCTCCAGCCAGCGCGCTTGTCTGAGCGATGCGAACGCCAGCGGCAACGCACAGAGCAGCATCAGGATCGCCCAGCTCGAAGCACCTTCATTCCACCGAGCGACAATGGCGCTCGCCAGTCCAAGGCTCACCAGCAGCATCAGCGCAATGAGGCAACGGAGCAGTGCAGTCATGCATGGGCCACCGTTTGACGATCGCCGCGACGAACCTAGCACGGAGATTCGGAAGAGTCGCGATGCACGCGTGCTCAGAGCTGGGCGCCTGCGTTCTCCATTGCCATGCGCAGCACTTCACGGAACAGCTTCTCCGGAGCCTTCTTCAATTCCACGAAGGTGGCACCCCCCTCGCCCCACTTGTTGGGCACAGGAAAGAACACCTGCGGATGGCGTGCATGCAACTCAGCCTGCTTCTCCACCGTGAGCATGAAGACCGCGCGATGCTCCTCTACCCAGAGGGTCATGAAGATCCTGCTGGGCTTGCCCTTCGCCGTGGTAGCGCGATAAGCTCCCTTGCCGAAGTGGTCGTGCTCAGAGATGCCGGGAAGACCCAGGACCAGTTCCCGTGCTGACGCGCTGTCCATGGCCGACGACTACTTCTCCAGCAACAACTTTACGGCGGCTTCAAGCTGTTGATCGCGGCCCTGGCTCACCACGCCGGGATCCAGCGGTTGGCGCACATCGGGTTCCAACTGCTGGTTCTCCAGGTACTCGCCTTTGTTGTCGATCATGCCTACCTGCGGAATGCCGAAGTACATGCCGTTCTGCAAGCCTTCCCACCACACCGCCGTTGCGGTGCCCGGCACCGGCATGCCCACGAGCTTGCCCACTCCAAGGGCACGATACGTCACTGGGAACATGTGCGCATCGCTGTAGTTGCTCTCGCTCATGACTACGCAGCTCTTGCGCTGGTACTTGAACTGCGGCTCGGTGCCAAGGTCTTGTCCGCGCGGCTCCATGCGCAGGTAGGTCTTGCCGCCGAGGAAGGTGGCCAGGTCGTCGTGCAGCCATCCGCCGCCGTTGAAGCGCGTATCCACGACGAGGCCTTCCTTGTCGTGGTAGCGGCCAAGTGCCTCCTCGTACACGGTGCGGAAGCTCTCATCGTCCATTCCTTGCACATGCACATAGCCGAGCTTGCCGCCGCTGAGACTATCCACGATATGCCTACAACGTTCCACCCAACGATGGTAAAGCATATCGTATTCGCCTCCGCCATCAACGGGCTTCACTGTTTCCTCCCAGCGGGCGTTGGTCTTGGGGTCGAACAGCGACAGGAGCGTGGGCTTGCCTGCTTTTCGGTTCAGCAGGCGGCTGGGATCCATATCCGCAGCGATGGCCTGGCCGTCGATCTTCTCTATCACGTGGCCGGCCTTGATCTTGGATCCCTTCTGGATCACGGGGCTGCGCTCGAGCACTTCGGCGATGCGCAGGCCTGGTCCGGCATCGTAGGTGAAGAGCAAGCCCAGGCTCGCGGTCTCGTCGGCATTGGGAAGTGAGGGGCGGTATCCGCTGCCGGTATGCGAGGCATTGAGTTCGCCGAGCATCTCGCTGAACATCTCCGCCAGGTCGAAGTTGTTGTTGATGTAGGGCAGGTACCGCTGGTACTCAGCCTTGTACTTGTCCCAATCAACGCCCTGCAGGTCCACGCGGTAGAACTTCTTCTTCACCTGCCGCCACACGTGCTCGAAGAGGTAGGCGCGTTCAGCGCTCTCGTTCAGCAGCATGTCGCCTGCGATGCCAACGCCCTTGTTCTCGTTCTTCTCGGTATCGTAACGGCTGATACCGCCGTTGCTCAGGTAGAAGAGGTTCTTGCCGTCCTTGGCCAGGGAGAGCCCACCGGCAAAGCCTTCGCCCATCTTGTTCAGGATCTTCGTCTCGCGCGTGCGTATCTCGTACTGCCATAGGTCGAAGCCCTTCTCGAAGGCGGCCAGGTACCAGACCTTCTCGCCATCGTTGCTGAGCACCGCACCGCTGAGCGCACTGGAATTGGGCGTCAGTCGCACCTTCCGGTCCATGATCCCGGCGAGTTCGATCACGACCGGCTCCACTTTCTTGTCCTTCTCTTCCTTCGCCTTTTTCGCCTCCTTGTCCTTCTTCTCCTTCTCGCTCTTCTCACCTTCGTCGCCGTCCTTCTTCTCTTCTTCTTCCTTGGCCAGGGCGGCTTCTTCTTTCGTCATCTTGAACTTGTCATAAGCCTCCTGCGTGAGGAAGATGGCGTAGGCATCGCTTTCGCCTCCCCAGCTGGCGTGGTTCTTCTGCCCATCGCGATCGCTGAAGTACACGATGGCCTTGCCGCCCATGGCCCAGGTGGGATTGTTCCCGCCGTAGCCGCTCCGTGTGAGGTCGTTGATCTCCTTGCCGCCTTCGGCGCTGACGATGCCCACCTGCGGGATCCACTGCTTGCCATGCAGGAAGGAAACGACGAACCATTTGCTGTCCGGGCTCCACTGGTACCACTGGTCTCCGTCGGCGTAGCTGTAGTTCTTGTCGCCGGGCATCACGGTGCGCGTTTGTTTCGTGGCTAGGTTGAGCACTTTCAGGGTGGTGCGCTCCTCCAGGTAGGCCACTTCCTTGCCGTCGGGCGAATAGGCGCACTGGAATTCCTCTGCGGGCGTGGTCAGCAGCGGTTCTTCCTTCAGCACCGTGGCGTTGAAGAAGTACTTCTCCTCCTTGCGCACGATGGTGGTGGCATAGAGGTCCCAGCTCTGTCCGCGTTCGCTGGCGTACAGCAGCGTGCGTCCATCGGGGCTGAAGCTCACGTTGCGCTCCTGCTCGGGGGTGTTCGTCACGCGCCGCGTAGTGCCCTCGGCTACAGAGGTCACGAAGACCTCTCCGCGATGGATGAACGCCACCTCCTTGCCGTTGCTGCTCACTTCGTACTCGTCGGCGGTGCTCACGTTGATCGTACGCTCGGGGTTGTACCGGCCATCGGTGTTGATGCGGAGGGCCACCTTCTTCGGTTCGCTGCCATCGGTCATCGTGTACAATTCGCCACGGTAACTGAAGCAAAGCACACCGCCATCGCTCATGCTCAGGTAGCGCACAGGATGATCGGTGAAGCGGCTCACCGGCGTGCTCGCACCGCCCGTTACGGGCATCTTGTGGATGTTGAAGGAGCCGCTCTCTTCCGTGAGGTAGTAGATGGTCCTGCCGTCCTTGGTGAAGATCGGGTTGCGATCCTCGCCTGTGAAGCTCGTGAGCTGCTTGTACTCTTTGGTGGCCGGGTTGAACGTCCATATGTCGCGGGTGACGCTGCTGGTGTGGTGCTTGCGCCAGTTGTCCTCGTAGCCCTTGCGGTCGTGGTAGGCGATGAGGGTGCCTTCCGCGTTGTACCGTGCATTCTGCATGGCCACTGTGCTCACCTGCATGGGCCGTCCGCCCTTGGCCGGCACGGTGTACAGTTCGCCAAGGCCGCCCACAGGGAATTGCTGGTGCTTCACATCATCCTGACGACCGCCATAGAAGATGACGCTGCTGTTGTCGGCCGTGAAATCGCTAGGCACCTCGCCGCTGCTGTCATACGTGAGCCGGATGGGCGTGCCGCCATTAGCTGGCATCACGAACACATCGGCGTTGCCGTATCGGATGCTGGCGAACGCGATCTGCTTGCCGTCGTGGCTCCATACCGGCGCGTAGTCGAAGGCTTCATTGAAGGTCAGCGGCACCGCATCGCCGCCGATCGAAGGCACCCGCCAGATATCGCCGTTGTAGCAGAAGGCAATGGTCTGCCCATCGGGACTGATGGCAGAACCGCGGAGCCACAGCGGCGGTTGCGCTGTTTCCTGTGCGAACAGTGCGAAGGGGAGGGGAACGAGGACGAGCGAACGAAGGGAGAGGTTCACGTGAAGGTGGGTTGGGGTGCCAATGTATCCCGGTTGAGATTTCCTTCGGTAACGAACCGAACGCCCCATCAACGGGAATAACGTGCTTCGGCGCAGGCCGCTACTCTTCAATCACCACACGCTCGCTCAACCGGTCCGTGCCGTGGCGCAGCAGGATGGAATACACGCCAGCAGGCAAGGCCGGGATGAGGATCTCGCCAGAAGCACCGGCAGCCAGGCGATGGTGCGCGCATACTCGGCCTCTGGCGTCAATAAGCTGCGCATCGGCCGCCGACCAGCCTTCCGGCAGGCGCACATGCAGCCGATCACGCGCAGGGTTGGGGAAGACCAAGGGCGACGGCAGCCATGATTCCGCAATGGCCGTATTGCCATCGCCTTGCGCACGGAACAGGTCATTGCCCTGCCAGGTGCCGCTGCTGCTACGGGTGCCTACGAGAATATTGCCATCCGGTGTCAAGTGCGGTTGGATCCAGCTGTATCCTGAAGCGAACTCCGCACCGGCGAAATACTCCAGCCCGGAGAAGTCGTCGGACAATGCGGCGCGCGACATTCTGTGCGGGATGCGCACGCCATTGTATTCGGCACTGAACCAGACCGAAAGCCCGTCATTGCTCATTTTCATGGGCCCTGTGTTGGCGGCACCGGTGAGCACTGCGTTGACCAACATGTACTCGTAGGAACCGGTCTTCTGCAGCATGACGTTGCCCGAATTGTAGAGGACCATCTGCTGCTCGTCAGGCGTTAGCGTCGGGCTCTTCACAGCTCCGGTGATGCCCACGAGCGCGATCTGCACCGAGCTGCCGAAGGGAGAGGCGGTGGAGGCACGCACGGCCTTGCGCACATTGGTGCCGCTGGTGAACCAAAGGGTGAGCTCATCGCTGCTGAGCGAACCGCTCACCTGCTCGATGGGCTCATTGGGCAAGACTTGCGTTGCCGAGCCGAATGGATCGCCCGTGCTCGTGCGCGTAGCCAGCATCAACCGGTCGTCATCCGCAGTCTCTTGGGTGAAGTAGAGGCGGAGGCCATCGGCACTGATCCACGGATAGGCATCCGCGCTGGCAGGGATGTTCAATTCATCCAATGCCTGTACGCCGCTGTAAGTAATAGCCGTGGGCGTTTGCGCCGATACGAGCCCGATGGTGCAGCTCGCGAGCACGAGGAACGGGAGGTGTGCGGTATCCATGGGCTGAAAGTAAGCGGCCTGCTACATTCGGCACGCTCACCGCCGGAGCGAGCAATGCCATTCCTTCGCCGATGAGGGCTCGGTCCCCTGGCCCGTGTGCCGCCCCAGATAACCGATGAAGCTGCGTACCGCTCAAATGAACAACCCTATTTCCATGCGCCACTTCGCCAACATCCTCATGCTGCTCTCGCTCACCGCATGCGGCCAAGCCGAGCACGAGACCGCAGTCAGTTCAACAACCACGAGCGCGGACAGCGCGCTATCGCCGTTCATCTTCGGAGAAACACGCCGACTGCATTCCACCGTGCTCCAGCAGGAACGCATTCTCAACATCTACCTGCCCGACGGGTATGCCACGGACACCGCAGCGCGTTACCCGGTGATCTACGTGCTCGACGGCTCGGCGAACGAGGACTTCCCGCATATCGCAGGCCTTGTCCAATTCATGAACATGTACGACCTGATGCCCAAAAGCATCGTGGTGGGCATCGCCAACGTGGCTCGCAAGCATGACTTCACGCATCCCAGCACCGTGAAGAGCGATCTGGAAGAAGTGCCCAACTCCGGCGGTTCTGAGGCCTTCATCAACTTCATCGCCAACGAGGTTCAGCCGCTTGTGGACAAGCACTACCGTACCGACCGGCTCCGTACGATCATCGGCCAGTCGCTCGGCGGCCTGCTCGCCACCGAGATCCTCTTCAAGCAACCCGACCTCTTCGATCAATACGTCATCGTCAGCCCGAGCCTCTGGTGGGACAATGGATCGCTGCTCGCCCGCACGAGCGGATTCCTGGCCACGCATGCGGGCATCGAGAAGAAGGTGTACATCTCCATCGGCATGGAGGGCGATGACATGCAAGCCAACATGGACGCTTTCGTGAAGGCGTTCGCCGAAGGATCGCAACCTCCCCTCACATGGTGGTACGTGCCGTTCAAGGAGGAGACCCACGCCACGATCCTGCACCGCAGCGTGTACCGCGCCTTCGAGCTCATGCACTGGAAGCCGCGCGAATGACCCGCTAGCGTGCGCGCTGCATCTGTCGCTGGTACTTCCGCAGCTCCTCCCACCGCTGTTCCACCATCAGGCGGCATTGCTTGGGCCAGCTGCTCGGATCATGGAGCAGGAATCGATCGCCGGCCTCGGCAAGAACTTTCCTGATCTCCTCAGGCTTGGCCTTGGCCACCTCGCTCCAAGAGCGCAATCCGTGCTTGCCCAAGTGCTCTGCGATCTTGGGTCCGATCCCCTCCACCAGCTTCAGGTCGTCAGGAACGATGCGCTTGCCGAATGCTCGGGAGACAGCGGCGTAATCGGGCGTTCCGCTCGCCGTTTCAGACGTGAACAGGCCGCGCAGATCATGCACTTCCTTGAGCAGCGCGGGCACCCGGCGGGCGGCGCTCTCGAGATCCGCGATGCGCGCCAACAGCTTGGGATCGGCCATCACCGGATCTTGGGGTCGAGGGTCAGGAGGTGCAGGCCTTCGTGCCGCAGCAAGGGCCATCTTCAGGGAACTGTTCTGGGCATTCAGTGCCGCGATCTCCTCCTGCACTACCATGCGCGCTGCCGCTGCGTCTTCATCACGCAGGGCTGAACGCTGCATCATGATGGAGGTGGAAACGGCCAGCTTCGCTTCTGCCTCATCCAGCTTCTCGCCCAATGCCTGGATCTCGGCATGCAAGGGAGCGCTGATATCCTTCGGCTCCGGGCCGAACCAGTGTCCTATAGCCGTGCCCAGCAGCAGCGAGCCCATGAGCATGACCAGCACAGGCAGCAGGCAGGCGATCCCGGCGGTGTAGAGTTCGGCGGTCGGGTTGATCATGGTGGACAGTTGATCGGTCGTTACTCACCGTCAGTCACGTGCATTTCCACGCGGCGGTTGAGCGCTTTGCCTTTGCTGGTGAGATCGTCCGCGATGTGATGCGTGGCTCCCAGTCCTTCTGCTTGGATCCGGTCCGCTGGCAGTCCCGTCCCAATGAGAAGATCACGAACCACTTCGGCACGAATGAGGGACAATCGCTTGTTCAGATCTGCATCGCCGTCGCCATCGGTGTGGCCGGTTACCACAATACGAGCATGAGGGTGCAGGGCAAGGTGAGCGCGCGCGTTCTCGCACCAGCGTACTTCATCTTCGCTCAAGTTCAGGTCCTGCGTGTTCTTCACGAACCTCAAGGTCAGATCGGGGAAGGACGCCTCGAATCCATCTCCCACTGCGCCAGCGATCGCAGCAGTTTGCGCGGGGTTGGCAGGCGATAGCGTGGTTTCGATGACAGGCCCGAGGTGGATGAGGCTGGCCGCGTTGGCAGGCGCGTGACTGGAGGACGGCAGGCAATTGCAAACGCCCTGGCTCAGCATGTACCAGAGGCTGCCCGCGAGCCAGGCTACCGTGATAGGGATGAGCACCAACCGTGTTCCTTTCATGCCTACGGGCACGAGCGCTTTTCCGCTTGCGGAAGATGGAACGAAGGCCACAGCACGGATCCGGCCGCCTGCGCGCCACCTGCTTGTGCAGTCCAATGCTAACCGCATGGAGCCGGGCTTCCAACTCCTGGTTTTCAACAGGTGTTGATGGCGCCGGAAGGAATCGTGATGGTCGCGGCCAACGCGCATCCCACCGAAGGTCCTTGGTACTTGGTCGAAGCCGATGATCTTACGACCAACCGATCGTGAATGGCCGAGCGCCCGCATGCTCTAGCTTGGTGCTCGTTCACCGAACCCGTCATCATGCGTTCATCGCTCGCGACATTCTCCGCTCTCCTTCCTGTTCTATTGGCAGGACAGCAGACGATCACCGGCTCCTTCCTGCACAACGGCATCCTGCGCGACCACCGGCTGTACATCCCGGCGGCCTACGTGCCCGGCACAGCGGTTCCGCTCGTCTTCAATCTGCACGGCTACAGCAGCGACAATGTGCAGCAGGAGTTCTACGGCGACTTCAGGCCCATTGCGGACACGGCGCATTTCCTCATCGTGCATCCCAACGGCACCATCGATGGCACCGGCAATCGCTTCTGGAACACGTTCGGTGCGAGCGCGGTGGACGACCTCGGCTACCTGGTCGCCTTGCTCGACACGATAAGCACGCACTACACGGTCGATCCCAATCGGATATACAGCACCGGCATGAGCAACGGAGGCTTCATGAGCCATGAACTGGCGTGTTACGCAAGCGATCGATTCGCTGCCATCGCTTCCGTTACCGGCACCATGATCTACCCGCATATGACGGGTTGCGCGGCAACACACCCAACGCCCGTGATGCAGATACACGGTACTGCGGACCCCACGGTGAACTACTATGGCGGCAGCGGGCTCGTTCCCGTGGAGGAATTGGTGCTCACATGGGCCCAATTCAACAATTGCATCCTACCACCCATGATCGCACCAGTGCCCAATACCGTGCTCACCGACGGCTGCACCGCAGAGCATTGGGTGTACGGATCGGGCGATGCGGGAAGCACCGTTGAACTCTTCAAGGTGCTGGGCGGCGGCCATACCTGGCCTGGCGCGAATGTCACCATCGGCGTTACCAACCAGGACATGGACGCGAGCAACGAGATCTGGCGCTTCTTCAGCCGCTACCGGCTGGATGAACTGCAGGCAGGAATCGACGCCATGGACGAAGATGTCTCCTTCATGGCTGCGACCGAGCCATCGAGCAACGCGGTGCTCATCCGCTTCGCACGCAGCGGCATGCGCTCGATCACGCTCTGCGATGCTCTTGGTCGTGCCATCTCAAGCGCACGCACGGCGGATCGCGAGATCCGGCTCCAGGCACGATCACCCGGTCTTGTGCTGGTCATCGTGGAGGAGGAAGGGCGCAGGCTGGTGAAGCGCATCGTGCTCCCATGACCGATCGCCGAATCGGACCCTGGCGTTCCGTTGCTGCCATCGTCGTGCTTGTTCTGAACGGCATGGCAACGCATGGGCAGTATGTTGTTCGCGGACCTTACTTGCAGATGCCTACGCGTGATGGAATGAGCGTCTTGTGGCGCACCAACGTGGCAAGCAACACGCGCTTGTGGTGCGGGCCGCATCCTGATTCACTGGTGCTGGTGAGCAGCAGCGCCACGCTTGTGACGGACCATCGGGCACGCATCATCGGACTGCAAGCCGCCACCACGTACTACTATGCGGTGGGCGCCAATGGGACCATGCTCGCCGGTGCCGACAATCTGCACCGCTTCCGCACGCTGCCGCTACCGGGCAGCCCCCAGCATGTGCGTGCATGGGCACTTGGCGATTTCGGCAAGGGTAACGACCACCAGGTGGGGGTGAAGCAGTCCTTCGAAACGCAGGCCGCGGCAGCCACTGATCTGTGGATATGGCTCGGTGACAACGTCTATGACAACGGTACCGATGCCGAGTACCAAGCCAAGCTATTCCAATGGCAAGGCTTCTCGGACATCTTTCGGTGGATGCCGTTCTATCCCACGCCCGGCAATCATGACTACAATGCCATCTGGCAACAGAGCGCGCTGTTCGGGATCCCGTACAGCAGCATCGCCTTGGAAGACCATGAAGGCCCTTACTATGATCTGGTTGAAGTGCCCCAACAGGGCGAGGCCGGTGGTGTCGCTTCAGGGCTGGAGCTCTTCTACTCCTTCGATCTCGGCGATGCCCACTTCGTGTCGCTCAACTCCGAGGTGTACGATCTGCTCGGCCTCTCGGACGGTATCGACCGCATGACGGACTGGCTGGAATTGGATCTCGCGCAGAACCAACGGCGCTTCACCGTGGTGTACTTCCATCAACCCCCGTACTCCAAAGGCTCGCACGACAGTGCCGATTGGACCGAGTTCGTGATGGCCGCCATGCGCGAGCGTGTGGTGCCCGTTCTGGAGTCGTTCGACGTGGACCTCGTGCTGGGCGGGCACAGCCACGTGTATGAGCGCAGCCATCTCATCCATGGCCACTACGGGGACCCCGATTCGTTCGACACGGCCACCATGCTGCGCGATGGCAGCGGCGGCGACTACGATGCGGGGACTCCGTACCACAAGGACTTGTTGAGCACCACCCCGGACGGCACCGTGTATGTGGTCTGCGGAAATGGCGGCAGCAGCGAATCAGATGCACCCTTGGATCACCCAGTGATGCACCACGCCGAGGGAGGGCCAGGGGTGTGCGGATCGTTCCTCATCGACATCGAAGGCGAGCGGCTCGATGGCCGATACCTGCGCGAGGACGGCACCATCGGCGATCGTTTCACCATCATCAAGAGCGCCACACCCGTCGGTCTTGCGGAGCCTGCGCGACACTCTGGCTTGCATGCGTTCCCGAATCCTGCGAGGACCATGCTGAACGTCCGCATCGAATGCCCGATCCGTTCGGGGATGCTCCAACTGCTCGATGCCACCGGGCGCTCCGTGCTCTTCCAGTCATGCACCAACGAACACATTACCCTCGACCTGAACGGCGTGGCCAACGGCAGCTATGTTCTGCTGTTGCAAACTGATGATGGAAGAAGAAGTGCGCAGGTGGTGGTGAAGCAAAGTGAATGATGCGGCTGGATCCGTATGGCCAGAAGCCTTGGGCTTGATCATGGGCCCAACGGATACCTTCGCGGCACAATACAGCGAAAACCATGACACGCAACACCGCTATCCTCGCCGCGCTCGGCCTCTCCTTCGTGCTCGTCACCTCGTGCGTCTCGAAGAAGAAGTACGTGGCCATTCAGGCGTCGAACGAAACATTGCACGGCAAGCTCGATGAGTGCAATCGCGACCTCGATGCCTGCCGCGGCCAGGTGGCGGTGCTCGAGGCCCAGAAGGCCGGTTTGGAGAGCAGCAATCAGCATCTGCGTGACCAAGTGGGGGAGTTGAGCAACACCAACGCCGCCCTGCTCAACAACGTTGGCCAGATGGCCACGCTTTCCAAGCAAGAGGCCGCCAACCTGGAGCGCTCATTGGAGCAGATCCGCGAGCAGGACCTGCGCATACGCACCCTGCACGATGCGCTGTCGAAGAAGGATTCCGTGACGCTTGCGCTCGTCGTGAGCCTCAAGAGCTCATTGGGCAACCTCAACGACACCGATGTGGTGGTGAACGTGGAGAAGAGCGTGGTCTTCATCTCGCTCAGCGACAAGATGCTCTTCAACAGCGGCAGCACGCAGCTATCGCCTCGCGCCAAGGAGGTGCTCGCCAAGGTGGCCACTGTGCTCAACGACAAGCCCGACATGGAAGTGCTGGTGGAGGGCCATACAGACAACGTCCCCATCAGCCGCGATTGCTTCAAGGATAATTGGGACCTGAGCGCCTCACGCGCCACCACCATCGCCCGGGTGTTGCAGAAGGACTACGCTGTGGATCCCGCCCGTATCACTGCGGGTGGTCGCAGCGAATATGTGCCGCTTGTGGCCAACGACACAGCGGAGAACCGCTCCACCAATCGCCGCATCCGCATCGTCATCCTGCCAAAGCTCGATCAGTTCTACGGCATGATCGAGGATGGGCTGAAGAAGGCGAGCTCTGGTCAATAGCGGCCGGTCGTCGATGCCGCCCGCTCTCTTGCGCATCGCGGTCATCGGTGGAGGCGCGGCTGGCTTCATGGCCGCCATCAGCGCGAAGGCGCACCGGCCCGATGCGCAGGTGCTGCTCTTGGAGAAGAGCGACAAGTGGCTGGCCAAGGTCCGCATCAGTGGCGGCGGCCGATGCAACGTAACGCATCATTGCACCGAGCCGCGAAGGCTGGCGCGCAACTACCCGCGTGGCGAAGCCTTCTTGCGCAAGGTCTTCGTCGCATGGGGCCAGCCGCAAGCCGTGGCCTGGTTCACTGCTCGTGGCGTGCCGCTGAAAGTGGAAAAGGACGGTCGCATGTTCCCCGTGACGGATGACTCCCGAACGGTGATCGATGCGCTGCATGGAGAGGCGCGCAACGCCGACGTGATGCTGAAGCTCCATTGTCCGGTCACGCACTTGAAGCGCCATGGTGATGGCTGGATGCTGAGTACGCCCGAAGGCACCATCGAGGCGGATAGGGTGGTAGTGGCCACTGGCGGGTCGCCCAAGGACGATGGCCTGGCGTGGCTGGCCGATCTAGGGCATGATGTGGTACCAGCAGTGCCTTCGCTTTTCACCTTCAACCTCCCCGATGATCCGATCCGGGAGCTCATGGGCGTGGCGGCGCCAAACGTCCGTCTCCGCATTGCCGGGTCCAAATTGGAAAGCACAGGCGCGCTGCTCATTACGCATTGGGGCTTGAGCGGTCCCGCTGTCCTGCGCCTTAGCGCCTTTGGCGCGCGCACGCTGCACGACATGCACTACACGTTCACCGTACTCGTGGACTGGCTCGGCGATCTCGAAGAAGTGCAGGCACGGGAGCTTCTCAGCGTTGAAGCCTCCGCGCATCCGCACCGGCAATTGTCCAACGCGGAGGCTTTCGATCTTCCGGCGCGGCTCCGGGCTTACCTCATCGCACGCTCAGGTCTTCCGCCTGCCAAGCCCTTGGGCGAATTGGGAAGGAGGGGCATGGACCGCCTGCTGGATGTTCTCACCAACGACCGCTACGCTGCGCGGGGCAAGACCACTTTCAAAGAAGAGTTCGTCACGGCGGGTGGCGTCGCATTGCACCAGATCGATCCGCACACGATGGTCAGTCGCGTGGCGCCCGGCTTGCACTTCGCTGGTGAGGTGCTCGACATCGACGGCATCACCGGCGGCTTCAACTTCCAAGCGGCATGGAGCACGGGATGGCTGGCGGGCAAGGGAGCGGCGGAAGGGTAGTGGTGGCCTAGTGCTTGTGCGTTCCGGAGGCATAGTCCACCATGCCCTGGAAGTCGATCACGATGGCGGCTTCGTCCCCCACGGTCCATGCATCATGGCCGCTGGGAAGCAGGGATACATCACCTGGCTTGAGGTCGTATTCGGTGCCGTCGTCCATCACCACGTGCAGGATGCCGGCCACGTGGTATTGGAAATGCGGCGCTTCGCAGCTCTTGGTCTTCGCGATGGGCATTACGCTGGTGCTCCAGCGCCAGCCGGGCTCGAAGATGCCGCGGCCGATGGTAGCGCCGCCTATGGTGATCAGTTCGAGGCGTCCTTTCGGGAAGGTGCGCACTTCATCGGGTTTTTCGAAGTTCCTGGCTTCGCTCTTGGTCATGGTAGCAAGCATGGCAGTGTTGGTGTTTGGGTTCATGAACGCGTAGGTGAGGGAGAGGGCCGCTCCTGCACCGAGGAGGAGAGCGAGTTGACCGTGTTCTTCATGGCGCAGGGCTTTGTGCGGACAAAATTGCCCGCAGCCTGAGGCCTGGTGCTTGGACCAAACACGGAAGAGCTTGTACGGACTACAGCTTGGCCCTCAGTTCCGTCGGCGAGAGGCCCGAGCGCTGCTTGATGAAATGGGCGAAATGCGCTTGATCATCGAAGTGCAGCCGCTGCGCCACTTGGGAGATGGTGTTGTCCGTGGAACGGAGCAGGACCTTGGCTTCGAGCAAGAGGATGTCTGCAATCACCTGGCGCGGTGTGCGTCCGATGGTCTCCTTCACCACATCGCCGAGGTGCTTGGGCGTGATGCTGAGCATCCCCGCGTACCAGCTCACCTGTCGCTGTTCGATGAAGTTCTTCTCCACCAGATGCTTGAAACGGTTGGTCAGGTCCATGGCGCGCGAAGCGGTCTCCTTCATCGTGCGTGCATGCGGCCGGTGGATCTCGCGCACGCGCAGCAGCAGGATGTGTATGAGGTTCCGCAGCAGGTGGTCCTTCTCGGGGCTGAAGCGCTCGTGCTCGCCGATGATGTCGCGGAACGACTGCGCCAGCAATTCGCTCTCCTCCTCAGTGACGTTGATGATGTGCTCGGCTTCCAAGTCGAAGTAGGGGAACTCAGCGGCGAGCGGACCTTGCAACAGGGGCTGGATGAATTCCGTGGCGAAGTGGATGCAATAGCCTTCGCACTGGTGGATGTAGCGCGAAGCATAGACCGTGTTCTCCGGCACGATGACCAGATCATTCGGCTTCAGCCAGCGTTCCTCGGCGCCGAGCTGCACGTCGTGTTCGCCGCTCTTCAGCAGGTAGATGAGATTGAACACGCGCCGCAAGGCCGGTATGCCGGTGGCCGGGTCGACATTCTTGTGCTTGTCCTCCAGCGTGCCCGGCATCACCATCAGGTCGATGTCATACGCGCGCGGGTCGCGGTTCACGATCTTCTCGAACGCAGCAAGGTCCTTGATCAGGAGGATGTCCTTCTTCGCCATCGCTGACGGAAAGGTAGGAAAGCGGGCGTGGAGGATGGTGGGGGATGCGAGCCAACCATCCATCGCATCATTCGTTCTTGGCTCACACCTACATTCGATCGCACATCCCTGACCATGCACACTCCCATGCGTTCAACGTTCACCCTGCTCGCTCTTTCGGTCACCTTCATCGCCTTTGCGCAAAGCGGCAAGCTCATCACCGTCGACCCAGGCATCGAGCGGGTCACGGTGTACCTCAATGGCGGAGAGGTGCGCACCAGTGCCGATGTCGACCTCGCTGCTGGGCTGAACACCATCGAATTGAAAGAACTCTCGCAATACCTGTACGTGCAGAGCGTGCAGGTGGCCATAAAGGGGGATCTCGCGATCCTGAGCGTGAACCCCGCAGAGGACAGGATCCCACCGGAACGCTCGGAGCCGCGCATCGGCCGCTTACAGGACAGCTTGGTGATGCTGAACACGCGCATCATCGAGCTCAATGACCGCATCGGGGCTGATCAAGCGGCGAAGGACATGCTCACGCGCAACTACGATATCGGCGGCGCCAATGCCACAACGACGGCCGAAGCGTTGGCCAAGACCGCCGATTTCTTCCACGACCGTACATTGAAGCTCAACCGCGACATCAGCGTGGCCGTTCGAGAGAAGGCTGAACTGGAGGAGGTGCAACGTCACGTGCGCGCTGATCTGGAGAAGCTCGAGAACGCCGGTGGCCGCGAACGGAAGAAGGTGACTGTTCTAGTGAACGCAGAACGCGCGATGCGCGCCAAGGTCGAATTGCGCTACCTGGTGGCCAACACAGGCTGGTCGCCGGCCTACGACCTGGTGGCATTGAACAACATCGAACCGATCACACTGCGCTACAAGGCCCAGGTGTACAACAATACCGGCATCGATTGGAAGAAGATGAACCTCGTGCTCAGCACTGCCGATCCCTCACTGGGTGCGAGCTCGCCCGAGCTGGTGCGCTGGCAATTGGGCGGTTCCTCCTCCACCGGTGCGGACCAGGGCGGATCCGAGCAGTTCCGAGGGAACACGAATCCCAGCATCAACGCCTGGAACGACCCGAGCCAGCATTATGAGATGATCACTGTCTCCGAGGTGAGCGCCGAGTTCAAGATCAAGCGCACCTATGACATCCCCAGCGATGCCAGGCCATACATGGTGGAGGTGGCCGAACATTCGCTCCCCGCCGCATACAGCTATGTCGCGGCTCCGAAGGTGGACCGTGATGCCTTCCTGATGGCGCGCATCACCGGTTGGGAACAGCTCGACCTGGTGGACGGCCCTGCGAATGTTTACTATGAGGACAGCTACGTCGGCGAGTCAAGGATCAACACGGCAGGGATCAACGACACACTGGACCTTTCGCTAGGTCGTGACAACGACATACGCGTAGAGCGCAAGGAACTGGAGGACCGCACCAGCCGGAGGATCATCGGTAGCGAGCGTAAACAGACGATGTCCTATGAGATCACGGTGAAGAACACCACTTCCGCACCGATCCATCTGGTACTGCGCGATCAGGTGCCTGTGAGCATGAACGACCAGATCAAGGTGGAGGTCCTCGAGCTTTCCAAAGGCGAACTGGATGCGCGTGAAGGCATCGTGTCATGGCCGATGGACCTTCAGCCGGGCGCCTCGCAAACGGTGAAGCTCAGTTTCGAGATCAGGCACCCCAAAGGCTGGAACGTGACCTACCGCTCTCGCATCAGGAGGCAGAAGATGAAATTCTAGGATCTGCGCGAAGCGGCCACGCCCATTCCGAACAATGCGATATCGTACTTGACGGGATCCGCTGAGTCGAATCCACGCAACGCGGAGGTGAGTTCTTCCACTGCTTTCCAATCATCTTGCTTGCGCTGCAACAACCCGAGCTCTCGCGCAACGCGACCGGTATGCACGTCCAGCGGAACCATGAGGTCGGCTGCGGGGATCCGTTTCCAGAAGCCCAGGTCCACTCCGCGATCATTTGGGCGCACCATCCACCGCAGGTACATGTTGATCCGCTTGGCGTTGCTGCCCTTCGATGGGTCGGCGACGTGCTTGCGGGTGCGGGGTTCATGCTGCGGCTCGAAGAACCGACGCTTGAACCTGGCGATGGCCGGGCACATGCCGCCCAGCGACCCTTCCTCCAGGAAGGCCTCCTCGATCCCGCCATGCTCCCGATAGAGATGCCGTAGGCCGATGATGAAGTGCTTCAGGTCGGCTCCGTTGAATGTCCGATGCACGAAGCCGCTCAAGTGCTTGAGGTCGGCAGCATCGGCATTCATGATGAAGTCATGCGGCCTTCCATCCATCAAGCGCGCGAGCTTCCACGCATTAGCGACGATGGTCTTGCGCTGGCCCCAGGCAATCGTGGCCGTGAGGAAGCCGATCACTTCGGCGTCTTCCCGTCTGTTGAATGCGCGCGGGAGCTGGATCGGGTCATCGGCGATGAAGGAAGGGCGCGCGAAGCGGTGGTAGGCTTCGTCTAGAAGTTCCTTGATGTATGTCGTGCTCTTCTTCCGGGATGGCATCACCGCAAAGCAAGGCGCTCAGGGCTTCATCCTCACCGTTTGCCCGTTGGCGCGGAGGTTCTGTTCAGCCAATGCCACGGAGGTGGCGATGCGCCGCGCACGTGTGCTCTCCGTCTTCGCCCCAAGCACCCAGCCGATGATCTGCTTGCGCGCGCCAGGCGGGAAGGCTTCATAGTGCAAATTCGCCTTCCTGTTCTTCCGCAAGGCGCGCAAGAGGTCAGGGGGCATCTCCATGGCTTCTGCCGCATCAATGGCGGTCCATGATCCATCGCGCTTCGCCGCTTCCATCTTCTTCAGGCCTGCGGCTGCCATGCGCTTGCTGGCGATGAGCGTGATGAACCTCTCCTTGTTCAACCTGCTCCACACGCTCTTGGGCCTCCGGGGGCAGAAGTAGAGCATCCTGCGTTGCTCATCGAGCTTGCGCGGAAGGCTGTCGATCCATCCGAAGCAGAGCGCTTCCTCCACGGTGCTGGCATAATCCACGTACTTGTGCGGAACAGATCTCTTGTAGGTGATGAGCCAGACGCCCTCCGTGCGCCGGTGGTGCATCTTCAGCCAGGCGCGCCATTGCGCGAGGCTGGTCACCTCCACTTGTTCAAGACGGTCGAGCTTGCCTGCCACGCGACGGAGTTCAGTTGGATCGGCGCGTGCGGAACTGGAAGCCCAGCCCGCCACCGATGATCACCTCGTCCAGGGGAAGCGGCCCGCCGATGGCGCCAGGGTAGGAGGCATGCACGTAGCGCGCATCGAGGAAGAAGTGGAAGTACTCCCACACCGCGAACGTGTATCCGGCACAGAGCGAAACGTTGGGGACAACGCGCAGTGGTTCCGAGATGATGAGGATGACGGGACGCGCGGGCTGCACGATGGAAACACCGGGCTCGAAACCGATGGCGAGATCTGAACGGCCCTTGGCGAAATGGTAGAAGGCGCCGAAGGCAACCTGGCTGTTCTGTGCCAGCAGGGCGGGCTCGTTCTGATCGCCGCGGAACCAGAAGCTCTCGCCACGGAAACTGATGCGTGGGTCCACGAAGTATTCGAGCTTGCCGGTGAGGTAGAAATTGTGGGCCTTCTCGCGCAGCATGAAGCCCGGACTGATGGCCGCTGAGCCACGCAGCAGCCCAGGCCCGGGGGCGCCAACCTCCTGTGCCGCGCAAGCGATGGCGGCAGCGCCGAAGCAGAAAGCGAGGAAGCGAGCTACCATGCGTCGAACAGGATGTAGTTGAAGCTCACATGCACGAGCAGATGCCCTTCCAGGCTCGATGCCTTCTCTTCATGGAACTCGATCGCACCGTCATGCACGTCGGCATGCACTTCGTTGCCGAGATGGATCATGTACTGGCTAACGAGCGATACGTCCATGCGGTCGGTAAGATTGAAGTGGGTTCCCAGACCAGCCTGCACGGCGCTGCTCCAACGCTCGGCGAAGTTGCCCGGGTCGTTGTTGGCTTGCTGCTTCGTGTAGTCGAAGCAATGGCCGGCCAGGATGTAGGGTTGCACGAACTGACGGGCCTCACCGGGTTCGCGCAGGTAGAAGAGCACGCTCCAGCCGATGTGCTGGTCCTGGCGGTGCGCGAGACCACCTACCGATCCGCTGAAGTAGTCGTAGAACCAATCGGTGTTCACGCGTTCCGCCAGCCGAATGCGGAATTGCCCGCCGATGCCGGTGAGGGCTTCACCGCCGTGGCCGCTGTTGAAGAGGCTGAAGGAGGTGCGCCCCCCGCCCGAGATCGATCCCGAGCGACTGCCGGTCAGTTCGAGCGATTGCCCGTTGCTCGCTACCGCAACGCCGAGCGCGAGAATGAGGAGGAGGTTGCGCATGATGTGTGAACGTTGCGTACGGTGCGCACCGTATCCATGATCGTGCCAGTGCGATGCGTTCTGCCTTCGACGGGATCAGCGTCCGACGCTGGGCATCTCCACCACCTCATAGCCATCGAGGCTGAAGACGGCGGGGTCCACCTTACCGCTCTCCAACTCCTTGATGTAGCAGACCATGCGGCTCTTGCCATCGGCCGGCAGCCACTCGAATTCCAGCGGCATGCCATCAACACCCTGCACGGCGTGCATGTGGTTGTCGTTGCCGCGTTGCTGTACCGACCGCATCATATCAGTGAACGGAGCTTTCACATCCTTGGCCACCCAACCGGTCCAGGTGCCATCCTCTGTAACCACGATCACCTTGGTGCAAGTATGGCCTTCGATCACCCGGGTCTCCTTCGTCACGGTTATCACAGGCTCCTTCTTCGCCGTAGTGCTGGCCTCCTCCATCACCACCTTCCTCTTGCGGCTCTTCATCGCGGTCCGCTTTCCCTTCTCATCGGTCATGAGCATGTAGCTCCACTTGCCTTTCAGATCGGTGAGCATCTTCATTTGCCGACCCTTCCGCTCGGGCATTTCAGTCGCGTTCAAGGTCATGTCCTCCTTGCTCCAGTAGCGCGTGTTCATCGGGCTGTTCTTCTGCTCCACGGTGCCATCGTAGTGGTGCATTTCCATGCGGAAGCTGCCGATGAACTCGTTGGGCACGAAAGGGTCGTTGTCGTCCTCCATCTTCACGCCATGGCCACTGCCATCACCGGGCGCGGTGCCGCTTCCCTGGCCCTCTGCCTGTCGCCGCTGCATGCGCTCCTGCATCATCTTGTTGATGTCCACTTGGGCTGTGCCGGCAATGAAGCCGAGCGAGAAGATGAGTGTTGGAAGGGCGCGCATCGGGTTTGGATTGAGGGTCGAAAGTAACGGGACTGACCGTGCATCAGGGCTGCTTCGGACAGATCAACTCGTCGATCATGATCCGGGTGAGCCGACGCCCTCCTTCCCGGTTGAGGTGCTTGCGATCGATGTAGCAGCCTGTATCACGCAGCCGGTCGCTCATATCATGGAAAGCGAATCCGCTCGATCGCAGTAGGCTGTCGATGTGCGAACGAATGGCCGGAGACGCACGCAGATCGAGGTAAGGCGCCATGAAGAGATCCAGTTCGATGTCGTGTCGGGCGCATAGGTCGCGCAAATGCAGCAGGTCGTCGCTCACGCGATAGTCGCGATCACCGGGGTCGAATTCGGCAGGCCCGTGGAAGGGCCGGTCGAGGAAGTGGCTGCCGGTGCTATCGAAGAGCGATTTGCGCAGGCCGAGGCCGCTCATGAGCACTTCCTCGATGCCCCAGCGGAAGTTGTACTTCGCGTAGCGGTAGAAGGGGACGTAGCGATAGGCGACCCACTCCTTCGACCGAGAACTGAGGAAGGCGTAGGTGAGGCTGTCGTACAGGAAGGGGAGGTGGTCGTACACCGTGCTGGAGAATTCCTCCTGGTCGGCGCCCAGGCGATCGAAGTCCACCTGGTAAAGCACATGGCCTACGGTGTTGCCGTTGGCCAGGAAGATCTCCATGCTCAGCAGCGTCTCCAGGTTGGTGTAGTGGTTGTTGGCAAGGTTGATCGAGCGAACGCCGCACGCGGTGTCGATGCCCAAGCCATCGATGTTCCACCACGAGCGCGAGCCGCCCACGATGGCCACGTCATAATGCTGCTGGTGGGTGTTGTAGAGCCATTGGGCCTTCACTGTACGGCCTCTTCGGAAGACGGTCGTGAAGAGGAGATCGAGGCAGCACGCACTGATCGCGAGCAGCACAACGAGCACGGCGATCTGGCGAAGGAAACGTGACATGGCTCAGAACTGGAAATAGATGAAGGCCCGGGCGTCGGTGAATACGCCGAAGAAGCCGATGAGCACGATGAGGACGCCATAGCCGATGCGCCGCAGAACAGCACTGCGCTGGAAGCGCCCCACGTATGCGGGCAGCATGCTCATTCGGTCGATGCCGAACAGCAGCGTGGCCATTCCGAAGGTGACGATCAAGCTCACGGGCGATGTGTCGGTTACCCTGAGCAGTTGGGCCATGCTTCCGCCATCACCCGGGGGGGAGAGGATGGCGGCCAGGTAATTCGCCGCATGGGTGGCTGATGGGGCTCGGAAGAAGACCACGGCAGCAAGGAAGGGCACCATGATGCAGGTCCATTTGACCAGTGCGGGCGCGCGCCATCGATCGAATCCGGTGATCCGTTCCAGTACGAGGAATGCGCCATGCGCGGTGCCCCAGATGATGAAGGTCCAGTTGGCTCCGTGCCACAGCCCGCTGAGGATGAAGGTGAGCATGAGGTTGCGCGCCCAGAACCAGCGCGTGCCCCGGCTGCCGCCCAACGGGATGTACACGTAGTCGCGGAACCAGGTGGAGAGCGAGATGTGCCAGCGGCTCCATAGCTCACGCAGGGTGGTGCTGAAATAAGGTCTGTTGAAATTGGTCATGAGGTCTACCCCGAACAATTTCCCAAGCCCGATCGCCATGTCGCTATAACCGCTGAAATCGCAATAGATCTGGATGGAGAACAGCACCAGCCCGAGCACATTGATGCCGCCACCGAACACGTCCTGTTGGGCGAAAATCCCGTCCACGTATGGCGCCAGCCTGTCGGCGACGACGATCTTCTTGAACGCGCCATAAAGCAGGTACCGGCAGCCGATGACGGCCTGGTCGTGATCGAAGCGCCGCGGCATGGCGTATTGCGGCAGCATGGCCGAGGCCCGCTCGATGGGGCCCGCCACGAGCTGAGGGAAGAAGGACACGAACGTGAGGAAGTCCACGAGATGGGGCGTGGGCTGCAATTGCTTCCTGTAGACGTCGATGGTGTAGCTCAAGGATTGGAACGTGTAGAAGCTGACGCCCACCGGAAGGATGATGCGGATGCTGAGCGGGACGGTATCCCAGCCGAACATGTCCTGCAACGATCCGATGAAGAAGTTGAAGTACTTGAAGAAGCCGAGCATGCCCAGATTGAAGACAAGGCTGATGAGCAGCAGCCTCTTTCGGGCGGGCCCATCGCCAACAGCGCCCATGCGCAGCCCGATCCAGAAATCGATGGCGGAGGAGAGGAACAGCAGCAACAGGAATCGCGGGTCCCACCAGCCGTAGAAGACATAACTGGCGACCAGGAGGATGCTGTTCTGATAACGCCTGCCGGGGTTCCGGGGCATCCAATGCAGCATGAACACGATCACCAGGAACGCGACGAAGGGCAGTGAGTTGAAGATCATCGTGCGGCGCGGTCGCCAGACCGGACATCGTAAGGCCTGTGGCGAAAGTAGGGGCGCTGGTTGTACCCCTACGATCCGCGGTGCCGGACCAAGGCCCCTATTCGATATACGGTCGTAGTTCCTTGGCCAGGAGCAACGAACCCCTCGCATTCAAGTGCAGGCCATCGAAGGTGAGGTCAGGGTCAAGCGTTTTTCCGGCCTTGAACGCATCGGCGATGTCGGCGAAGGCCACTGCGCGCTCTTTGCAGATGGCAAGCAAGGCCATGTTCAATTCATCATTGCGCTCTTGCACATCGGCCCGCGCATTGGGGAGCAACGCCACAACCACCACGGGGACCTTCTCCTGGGCGAAGACGTCGAGGAGCGCATCCATATCGGCCAGATATCCCCTTATATCGCGACCGCGCATGATGTCATTAGCTCCGACCTGCACCAGTACACGGCGTGGGTGCGCTTTGGCTATCTTCCTTGCCCGCTCCAGCACTTCGCTGGCGATCTGGCCGCTCAATCCTCTGTTGCGCACTCGCGTTCCCGGGAACAGTTCGTCGGCTGGCAGGTATTCGAAGTGGCTGTCACCAAGCAGCACAACATCACCTGTATCGATCGGCAAGAGGGCGTGCAATTCTGCATACGCTTCAACACGCCCCATGCGCTTGTGCGTGCGTACTGAACGCGACCCTCTGGCAGTCCACCATCGCCAGGCCACGAACATGTTGATGCCCACGGAGGCCAGCAGGAGTACCAGCACTAGGCGCTTGCGCATGGTCAATGATAGGCATCGACCGCGCTACGACCATGCCCTCTGCCCTTGGGGAGTTGGAAGAACCCGTGATCAAGGCAATTGCGCGTTGCGTATGGCAGTGGGCGTGGATCCACCGATGTTCAGCAGGATCGGGTCGCGATCGTTGTTCGCGCCGAGTCCAGGATCCAAACCAGTGCTCACGCAGTCGTTCGGCGCGATATTGTTGCGCACAACCCTGTTCATGGTGGTGAACGCACGGGCAACGAGAATCCTCCCGTCACTTAGAGATACTGCGCGATAGATATAGTTGTTCGCTCCGGTGCCGAGTTTGAAGGCTGGAATTAGCGCGCCATCCTGCACGTGCGCGATTGGAGCGATGAGCGAGGGCTCGCCGATGCGCAAGGCGAGCAGTTTGTCATGCGAGGTTTATGCATCCGATGCAAGATGGACGGCATGGTGCAGGAGCAGCTGCCCGTAGAAGCCGCTAGCCCATCACCCCATCCTTCATCACCAGCTTCCTGTCCGCCATCTCCGCCAGTTCTTCATTGTGCGTTACGATGACGAAGGTTTGCCCCAGTTCCTTCCTCAGTTCGAAGAAGAGCTGGTGCAGTTCCTTGGCGTGCGCGCTGTCGAGGTTGCCGCTGGGCTCGTCGGCCAGCACCACACTGGGGTTGTTGAAGAGCGCACGCGCCACGGCTACGCGCTGCTGTTCACCACCGCTGAGTTGTGATGGCTTGTGCTCTTTCCGCGCGATCACGTTCAGGCGGGTGAGCAATTCTTCTGCGCGCGGTATGCAATCGCCCTTGCTCTTGCCCGCGATCAACCCCGGCATCATCACGTTCTCCAATGCGGTGAACTCCGGCAGCAGGTGATGGAACTGGAAGACGAAGCCGATATGCGCGTTGCGGAAAGCGGAGAGCGCGTTCGATCCCATGCGCGTCACCTGCTCACCGCCGATGCGCAGGGTTCCGTTATCGCCCTTCTCCAAGGTGCCGAGGATCTGTAGCAAGGTGGTCTTGCCAGCGCCGCTCGCGCCCACGATGCTCACCACTTCGCCCTTGGCCACATGCAGGTCCACGCCCTTGAGGACCTCGAGGTCGCCGTACTTCTTGCGGATGCCAGTGGCTTCGATCATGGGGTAAAGAAAGGAGTTGTCGGTTGTTAGTTGTCAGTTCCAGGTCGGGTCCAGCCAGACAACTGACAACTGCGAACGGACAACAGTTACCGCCCTCTACATTCGCGCCATGAACCTCCACGAGTACCAGGGCAAGAGCATCTTGAGCAACTACGGCGTCCGCGTGCAGCGCGGATTGGTGGCCTACAATGCCGACGAGGCCGTGGACCAGGCCAAGCGCCTGAGCCAGGAGACCGGCACCAAGTGGTGGGTGGTGAAGGCGCAGATCCATGCGGGCGGTCGCGGTAAGGGTGGGGGTGTGAAGTTGGCGAAGAACATCGATGAGGTGCGCGAGAAGGCGGATGCTATCATCGGCATGATGCTGATCAGTCCGCAGACGCCGCCACAAGGGAAGAAGGTCCACAAGGTGCTCATCGCAGAGGACGTGTATTACCCCGGCGCCAGCGAGACCAAGGAATATTACATGAGCGTATTGCTCGATCGCGCGAGCGGCAAGAACGTGATCGTCTACAGCACCGAAGGTGGCATGGACATCGAGGAAGTCGCCGAGCATCATCCGGACAAGATCCACAAGGAGGTGATCGACCCGCGCGTAGGGCTGCGTCCCTTCCAGTGCAACAAGATCGCGACGGCCTTGGGCGTTACCGGTGCGGCCAAGAAGGAGATGGGCAAGTTCATCGCCTCGCTATACAAGGCCTACGAAGGCTGCGATGCGGCCATGTTCGAGATCAACCCCGTGCTTAAGACCAGCGACGACAAGATCATCGCCGTGGACGCCAAGGTGCGCCTGGATGGCAATGCGCTCTACCGCCACCCGGACTATGCCGAGATGCGCGACAAGACCGAGGAGGATCCCATTGAAGTGGAAGCCGGTGAAGCGGGCCTCAACTATGTGCGCCTCGACGGCAACGTGGGCTGCATGGTGAACGGCGCCGGCCTCGCCATGGCCACGATGGACATCATCAAGCTCAGCGGTGGCGAGCCAGCGAACTTCCTCGACGTGGGTGGCACGGCCGACGCCGCACGCGTGGAGAAAGCCTTCCGCATCATCCTGAAGGACGAACGCGTGAAGGCGATCCTTGTGAACATCTTCGGTGGCATCGTGCGTTGCGATCGCGTGGCCCAAGGCATTGTGGACGCCTACAAGAACATCGGCGACATCAAGGTTCCGATCATCGTTCGACTCCAAGGCACCAACGCCATCGAGGCAAAGGAACTGATCGACAAGAGCGGTTTGAAAGTGCTGAGCGCGGTTGCGCTGCAAGAGGCGGCGGATCGGGTGAAGGAGGTGCTGAAGTAGATCGGCCCATGGGGGACAAGCAGGCTCGGTACGATTCACTTGTCGCGGATCGTTGATCATGGCGACCTGTCGATCCGGAGTTGACCAACCCCGCTACTACCCTTTGCTTGGGGACATCGAAGCCGATGTCGGGGCAGGAGTTCCACCGGCCACCTCATCAATGGGAGGCAGGACCAGGCTTGACCCGGCGACAGGACGACCGTGTTGGGGTCGAGCTCGCGAAGAGGAACCCCATTCCGTGCTTGGCTTGAAGGATGGAACGATGTCCTCCAACTTCAAGGACCGCTGGTTGAAGGAAAGCCGGGAACGGTTCCTCGCTCCATTGCTGGGGTTGATCACTCCCAAAGTGATCATCGCGATCGGCACGAAAGCCACCAAGACGTTGGGGGCATTGTACGCGTTCCCCTGCGCATCCCACGCCGCAATGGTTGATGCAGCACCGGCGACGGCCGGCCCTTGTTCCCCGCCCCCCGGGCCAACAGGCCCAGCGCAACAGACAGGACAGACCAGCGTGGCTTTGAAGGCCTTATGGTGCCGCCTTCCCACGGCCCTACCTTTGGACTTCAAACAGCCATGGCATGAAAGGCGTTCGTGTTCTTCTTGACGAAACGACCAACAAGCGGATCATCCAGATCGATGTGGAGAACGTTGATCCGCAGGATGAACTGCTAGAGGATCTGGTCGACATCATCCTTGCCGAGGATGCGAAGGACGATGAGAAGTTCGACTGGGAGGAAGTGAAGAAGGTGCTCAAGGCCGAGGGAAAACTGTGAGCTACGGCCTGGTCCTTTCTAGAACTGCCTTGAAGGCGTTGCGGGACTTATCACCGCCCACGAGTACGCGGGTTTCCGCTGCGATCGATGCGCTAAAAGAGGAGCCACGGCCTTCGGGGTGTAAGAAGCTCCAAGGCAAGGAAGAGTTGTGGCGTATCCGTGTTGGCGAGTACCGCGTCATCTATTCCATTGATGACACAGTTCGCATCATCGATGTGCGGCGAATCGGTCATCTTGGTGACATCTATCGATGAGCATTCTCTTGCTTCACGGCGCCCTTGGCAGCGCCCGACAACTCAAGCCTCTACAAGAGCGCGTTGGCGGCGTTACCATCGACCTATCCGGCCACGGTGGTCGCGAGATCCCATCCGATGGCATCCGCTTCGAGCACTTCCTAACCGACATCGATCGCGAGTTCGACGAACAGAACTGGAAGCGTGCGCATCTCTTCGGCTACAGCATGGGTGGCTACGCGGCGCTGCTCTATGCGGCCCATCATCCGGACCGTGTGCGCTCGGTGATCACCGTGGGCACCAAGCTCGCTTGGACCGACGAGGGTTTGCAGAAGGAATTGCGCAAGCTCGATCCGGACATGATGTTGGCCAAGGTCCCGGCCTTCGCGAATGCGTTGGCTGTGGCGCATGGGGAAGATCGCTGGCGCGATGTGGTCACAGCGATCGCGAAGAGCATGAGCGACCTGGCCGCCGCGCCGATGCTTACCGCTGAGGTTGTTGCACGGATCGAATGTCCTGTCCTGCTCTGCGTTGGCGACGGTGACACCACGGCAGTTCCTTCGGATACGCAAGCTTTTGCAACTGGTCTACGGAATGCAGAGGTAGTGGTGCTTCCCGGAACGCGGCATCCGTTCGAGGAAATCGACCTGACAGCGCTTGTCCCGTTGATCGAACGGTTCTGGTCGCAAGCGGATCAGCGACCGATGAGCAGGTAGTACTTCCGAGCTTCCGGTTGCACAGCGGCAATCTCCTCGCGCAGGATCTTGTACGCCACTTGTTTCTTCGACTTCCTGCTCCACCGCTTCGCGGAAAGTGTGAGGTGCTTCGCAGCTTCCTCGTAGATCTCTCCGGTGCTGTACATCCCGACTCGAACAGTATCGCCGGGCGCCATGGTGTGGTTGCTGTTCTGCATGGCGGGCGAAGGATGCTTCGGTATGACATCCATCCGACAGGTGTACTTGCTGGCGTTCACCACGAACACTTCGGTGACGAACATTCGCTGCTCGCGCACGACTTCCTGTTTGTAGGGTTCGGTCACTTCCGGCTTCTGTGTTACGCGCACACCGGGACCTGGTATGATGCCATGGTTGTCATGGCCTTGTTCGGTGAAGCCGGTCTTGTTCCCTTGATCGTCGAAGGTGGTGGTGCTGCGGTACCACTGGATCCCAGCGTCGGGAGCCTCGCTGTATTCCGCCTTGCTGACAGCTCCGTTGGGGTGATAGGTGAAATGCACGCCCGCATGACCGGCGATCCGGCGTGTCTGATGCTCCACGAGAACAGCGCCATCCGGCTTATAGGCCCAGCTACGGCCCCAGCGGTCGTCCTTGTCCATCCATGCCTTGGTGCTCACCTTGCCGTTGGTGAAGTAGTGCAAGACCACGATACCCGTATCGGTCTTGAACGTCCGCTCACGCCCTTGGGCACAGGCAGCAATGCTCAGGACGGTCAGGATAAGTAGAAAGATGGGTCGCATGTTGGTCGCGAGCCAAAGATCAGGCCAGCGCTTCGCATCTTCGCCCATCATTCCCTTCCCGTGGCCAAGAAGAACCGCAAGATCCAGAAGCTCCTCGTTGCCAACCGTGGCGAGATCGCCTTGCGCGTGATGCGCTCCGCCCGGGAGATGGGCATCAAGACCGTGGCGGTGTTTTCCGAAGCGGACCGCATCGCGCCCTTTGTCCGCTTCGCTGATGAAGCAGTGTGCATCGGGCCAGCACCCAGCAAGGAGAGCTACCTCGTTATCGAAAAGCTCGTGAAGGTCTGCACCGACTTCAAGGTCGATGCGGTGCATCCAGGCTACGGCTTCCTCAGCGAGAACGGCGCGTTCTGCACCGCATTGGAGCAGGCGGGCGTGATCTTCATCGGCCCTACGCCGAACGCCATGAAGGTGATGGGCGATAAGCTCGCTGCGAAGGAGGCGGTGAAAGGACACGGTGTGCCCTTGGTGCCCGGCACCGAAGGCGCGGTGAACGGGTTGGAGGTAGCGATGAGCGTGGCCAAGACCATCACGTTTCCTATCCTGATCAAAGCCGCAGCCGGTGGTGGTGGCAAGGGTATGCGCATCGTGGAGAAGGAGAGCGAGTTGAAGGAGGGATTGGAACGAGCGATCAGCGAAGCACAGAACGCGTTCGGTGATGGCAGTGTGTTCATCGAGAAGTACGTGGCCGGTCCACGGCACATCGAAGTGCAGATCATGGCCGATACGCACGGCAACACATGCTACCTCTTCGAGCGCGAGTGTTCCATCCAGCGTCGTCACCAGAAAGTGGTGGAAGAGGCCCCTAGTGCGGTGCTCACGCCGGAGCTGCGCAAACGCATGGGTGAGGCGGCCGTCTCCGTGGCGAAGAGCGTGGACTATCGTGGCGCGGGCACTGTTGAGTTCCTCTTGGATGAGAAGATGAACTTCTACTTCATGGAGATGAACACGCGCCTGCAGGTGGAGCATCCGGTCACGGAGATGATCACCGGGCTCGACCTCGTGAAGCTGCAGATCCGCGTGGCGGAAGGGGAGAAGCTGCCTTTCACGCAGGATGAATTGAAGATCAACGGCCACGCTATCGAGATACGCGTCTATGCCGAGGACCCCGCGAACAACTTCCTGCCGGACATCGGAACGCTTACCACCTACCGCCCACCGCAAGGCCCCGGCGTGCGAGTGGATGACGGCTTCGAGGAGGGCATGACGATCCCGATCCACTACGACCCGATGATCGCCAAGCTGATCACGCACGGGGCTACACGCGAAGAAGCCATCACACGGATGGAGCGCGCGATCGACGACTATGCCATCAGCGGGGTGGAGACGACCTTGACCTTCTGCCGCTTCGTGATGGGCCACCAGAGCTTCCGCAGCGGTGCGTACGATACGCATTTCGTACGCGATCATTTCGCACCGGAAATGCTGGAAGGAGCAGATCCCGAGGAACAACTAGTGGCCGCCCTTGTGGCCGCGCACCTCTTGCAGGATCGCAGCCCAGAGCACGCCGAAAGGCCGTCGGCCAATGGCACAAGTGCCTGGAAACTAAAGCGAAGGTGAGCGGGTAGAAGGGAATAAGCCGGCTTCGGCACCGTTGTAGCTTCGCCACGGCAACACCAATGAAGCGCCTGCTTCTCCTGCTCTCGATCCTCTTCGCGCACGCCGCGCACCATCGCGCCTGCGCACAGGAGCCGCCGCCCGTGAGCCGTGTGTTCCGGGCAATCGTGATCGACGGCGATACAGTGGTCACAGCGGACCTCCCGGAAACGGTTATCGAAGGTCGTTGGAGCCCCAAGGACCGCCGCGAAGCCGAGCGCTACGACAAGCTCACGCGCATTGTGGTGAAGGTGTATCCCTATGCGCGCGTCACCGGTGACTTGCTGCGCGAGTATGAGCGCGACCTCTCGTTGATCCAGCGCGAAGGCGACCAGGACTTATACATCAAGCTTGCTGAAGCCGAGCTGCGCGCCGAATTCGAGGCGGAAGTGAAGGACCTGACCTCGAGTCAAGGAAGGGCATTGATCAAGTTGATCGATCGGGAAACCGGTCGCACGTCGTACGATCTGGTGAAGGAACTGCGCGGCAATTTCACCGCCTTCGTCTGGCAGGGCTTCGCCAAGCTATTCGGCCATGACCTGCGAAGCACCTACGATGCCCAGGGCAATGATCGCATGATGGAATTGGTCGTGCAACGCATCGAGCGCGGCGAACTGGCCGTGGCACAACGTGGTGCCCGCACCGCCAGGGCGCAGGCCCGGCTGGAGAAGCGGAAGGCCCGGCTGTACAAGCGGTACGGGATCGCCCCATCAGCTGCGTCGAACAACTGAGCCGATCAGAGCGGCTTCACCATCACGTGGTCGTCCATGACGTACCCGTTGCCGAGATCGATGACCTCATCGCGCGCAATGCGATAGCCGATACGCTCGTACCAACTGCGCGATGGGTTGAAGCGGTTCACGTTCAGTTCCAGCTGCGTATCGCCCGCTGATCTCGCGGCTTCTTCCACGGCGTTGTGCAGCGAGCGACCGGCACCGGAGCCATGCACTTCCGGTAGCACATAAAGCTTGTGCAGCCGGGTGCTCCGCTCTCCACGACAATGGTGCTCGAAAGCGGCGAAGCCCATCGCTCGGTCATCATGGTGTGCAAGAAGGAAGCGATGTCCTTTCACCGTCATCTGGTCGGCGAGCGCCGCTTCGCTGTACATGATTTCAAGCATGTACGCCAGTTGGGCAGGCGATAGGATCTCCTTATAGGCAACGGGCCAGGTGGCAAGGGCGATGGCGCGGATGAAGGGGATGTCCGCGGGATCGGCCGCTTGTATCCTCACCGCTTCAATCCCGGTGCCACCACCAGATCCTTGCTGCCCGCCGTGTACACGTAGAACCCTTCGCCGCTCTTCACGCCGAGTTTTCCAGCGGTCACCATTTGGACGAGCAGGGGACAGGGCGCGTATTTCGCTTCCCCCAAACCTTCGTGCAGCACGCGCATGATGGCAAGGCAGGTATCGAGGCCGATGAAATCAGCCAGCTGAAGCGGGCCCATGGGGTGGGCCATGCCCAGTTTCATGATGGTATCGATCTCGGCTACCCCCCCGACACCTTGGAAGAGCGTTTGGATGGCCTCATTGATCATGGGCATGAGTATCCTGTTCGCCACGAAGCCGGCGTAGTCGTTCACGGCAACAGGCACCTTGCCGATGGCGGTGCTCAGGTCCACCACGGTCTTGGTCACCGCATCACTGGTATCATAGCCGCGGATCACCTCCACTAGTTTCATCACCGGCACGGGGTTCATGAAGTGCATGCCGATGACCTGCGCGGGTCGCTTGGTGGCGGCGGCGATGCGTGTGATGCTGATACTGCTGGTGTTGGTGGCGAGGATGCAACCGGCGGGCGCGTTCGCATCCAGGTCCCGGAAGATCTTCAGCTTCAGATCGACGTTCTCCGTGGCTGCTTCAACAACAAGGCCTGCGCTCTTCACACCGCTCGCGAGATCGGTGGAAGTAGAGATGTTTCCGAGCGTTGCGACCTTCTGCTCCTCGGTGATCGTGCCTTTGGCCACCTGCCGGTCCAGGTTCTTGCCGATGGTAGCCAGTCCTTTGTCCAGGCCCGCTTGGGCGAGATCGATGAGCGTGACCGGATGGCCGCTCTGTGCGAAGACATGGGCGATGCCGTTGCCCATCTGGCCGGCACCGATTACGGAAATGTTCATGAGGACGATCGTGTGGGCCACGAATGTAGCCCCACGGGGCGAACGATCACTTCCCGTCGCCCTTGAGGATGATGAGCACCGTGTAGGCGAGGATCTTCAGGTCCACGGCGAGGCTCATGTTCTCGATGTAAAGGATGTCGTACTTGAGCCGGCGCACCATCTGCTCCACATTCTCAGCATAGCCGAATTTCACCTGTCCCCAGCTAGTGATGCCCGGCCGCACTTTATGCAAGTGGCGGTAGTGCGGTGCGATCTCGGTGATCGCATCGATGAAATGCTGGCGTTCCGGACGCGGTCCAACGAGGCTCATTTCGCCCTTGAGCACGTTCCAGAATTGCGGCAGCTCGTCCATGCGTGTACGGCGCATCCACCTGCCGATAGGTGTTATGCGAGGATCGGTGGCGCTGCTCAACTGGGGCCCATTGGTCTCCGCCTCGTTCACCATGCTCCGGAACTTGATGATGTTGAAGGGTCGGCCGTGGATGCCCACCCGCTCCTGCCGGAAGAAAATGGGGCCCTTGGAGGACCACTTCACCAGAAGCGCCAGTATCAAGTATGCCGGACTGAGCACCATCAGGGCGACAGAGCTGACAAACACATCCGTGGCGCGCTTCAAGGAGAACTGCCACGCGGGCATGATCTCCGGGTTCACCTCGATCAGTGGCGTGCCGAAGATGCTTGTCATCTTCACCGACCCGCTGAGGATGTCGTACATGTCCGGAATGACCTTGATGCGCACGCTGGTTCCTTCCAGTTCGTTCATGATGCGGCTCATGTGGGCGTGCTCGCCGCTGTCCACGGCAATGATCACTTCCTCCACGGCGTGCGCGTCGATCACCTGGCGTAGTTCGTGCCATTTGCCGAGTCGCGGCAGTCCTACGTTGGTCAGGAGCTGGTCGCCGCCGTTCACGTTCACGAATCCGATGAACCGGTTGCCGGGGGATTTCCTCATCGCCTCGATCTCCTGATGGATGGCCATGGCGCGCTCGTTGCCGCCCACCAGCACCGTATTGAAACCGATACGCCGGTCGTGGACGCGTCGCACCGTGCCGCTGGTGATGAGGAAGCGCAGGGGGAAGGTGATCCCGAATTGGAGCGTGAAGAGCGCCAGGAAGGAGCGGTAGTGGTACTTGGTACTGGGCACTTCATCATCGAGCAGCAGCACGAAGAAGATCACCAGCACGCCAACCAGCGATACCAAGAGCGTCTGTCCCAATTCCTTGGTGCGGAACCGGCGGTAGATGTCGCTGTAACCGCCGACCACGGTGTAGAGGCCGAACCAGAAGAGCGGTACAAGGAAAAGGCCTTTGAAGAAATTCGCATCGAAATCCAGCGGTACCGGGTGCCCGAATTTGAGCGGCTCCAACTGCAATTTGCGGTAGGCGTAGAACAGGGTCCAAGCGGCAGCCGAGCCGAGGATATCGGCCAGCACGTATTTCGCCACCTGCAGCCTGCGGTCCTTCATGATGCGATGCGCACTAGCTTGAAGTTGTCGATGTACACCTGTGCGGCGGATGCTCCGGTCGGCAGCTCCGCAACGAGGTAGAGGTCCCTCTCGGCAATTGCCGTATTGAAGACCGGCGACAGGTCGATATAGATCTTGTTCCAAGGCGCAACGCCATTGCTACCCGTGGGTGCCAGATAGATATAGTCGTTCGTGTAGGAGATGCCACCGGCGCTGTACAGCACGCCCACGGCGATGGTCACGTCGCTGCGGTAGTCCAGCTCCAGGAAGACGGCATTGCCGTTCGCCTCGTAGTTCTCATCGGTGTAGATGCGCATATGCGGATGTGCCGGGTCGAGCACGAAACCGCCGCATGGACTGTTCTCCAGGAAGGGCATGCCCGGGTTCTCGCCAGGTATGTATCTATTCAGGGTGGTGTCACTGTCGCTTGTCACGTTGAACTGTGTGAAGGCGTCCTCGAATCCTTCGATCCAGAACTCGGCCTGGGCGATGTAGCTGGTCTGCGGCGTGACCACGGTGCTTCCTTCGCGTATCAGGTCCACCGCACCGTTCCACATGGTATAGAAAGGGTAGCGCAGCCGGTCGTCATAGGTGCCATTGCGCTTTATCGCGGGCGCCACATTGATCGTATGAAGCCCCGCGGCCAGCACGGGTATGTGCGCAGGTAATTCCCACACGCCCAGCAGCTTCTCGTCTATGCTCACCCACGCATCCGTGATCTTGCTGGTGGCCGAGCCCTGGGCTGTGGTGGTGACAACTTCCACAGCCGGTATCTCGAGATAGGCCGGTACCCCGTCGCCCTTGGTGCAGGCAACGAGCGGGAGGAGAAGGAGTCCGGCTAAGGGCGTAACAAGGGTCATCGTACAAGGCGGGCAACGCATGGCGGGGCGGATCAGTATGCGCTGTTCACGCTTTGCGTACATCCATGCCCGCAAGCACTGCATGGGCCGTCTCCAGGGCAGCGGTCCCATCGGCTAGGGAGACCACCGGCTGCGTGTCTTCCATGATGCAGCGCACGAACGCGGCAAGTTCTTCTCGTATCGCATTGACCTTGGGAACTTCGGGCTTCTCGAAGCTGATCTCACGTGATCCCTTGCCTTCGCCCAGGTCGATCGTCACCGCGAACGGATCCACCTCGCCGTGGACCGTGCGCATACGTACCACCTCGGTCTCCTTGGTCAGCATGTCCACGGCGATATAGGCGTCTCGCTGGAAAAAGCGGCTTTTGCGCATGTTCTTCAAGCTGATCCGGCTGGCGGTCAAGTTGGCCACGCATCCATTAGCGAAAGCGATGCGGGCGTTGGCGATGTCGGGGGTATCGCTCACCACGGCCACGCCACTGGCATTCACCTGCACCACGGGGGACTTCACGGTATGCAGTACGATGTCGATGTCGTGGATCATGAGGTCGAGCACCACGCTCACATCGGTACCGCGCGGATTGAATTGCGCAAGCCGGTGCGCCTCTATGAACATCGGATTGGCCAGGAAGGGCGTTGCTGCCTGGAATGCCGGATTGAATCGCTCGACATGGCCTACCTGCACTTTGTTCTTGTACTTGGCAGCAAGGTTGAGCAGCTCATGCGCCTCCGCAACGGTGTTCGTCACGGGTTTTTCAATGAAGACATGCAAGCCTCGAGCGAGAGCTTCGCTGGCCAGTGCGTGGTGCGTAAGAGTTGGGGTTACAATGTCCAGTATGTCGATCTGTTCAAGCAACGATTCCTTGCTCTTTGCCACCGGTACACCCAGCTCCTTCGAGATCCCTTCGCACTTCTCGGGGTGCGGGTCGAAGAAGCCCACGATGACCGCACCGGGCACCTCGCGCCATTGCTGGATATGGATGCGGCCCAGATGGCCGGCACCGAGGACACCGATGCGGAGAGGCGCGTTCATGGTAGGATGGCCTTCCCTTGAAAGGCGCGCAAAAATAGCGGGAAGCCCCGCGCGGGCTGCGGCTACATTTGGGGCGGACCATGAACGCGCCAAGCGACAATTACCGGCATCAGGGCCTGCGACGACGATTGGTGGAAGTGCTTCGCAAGCGCGGCGTTATAGATGAGGCCGTGCTGGCGGCTATCGGCAGCGTTCCGCGCCATCTCTTCATCGACGACACGGCGTTCTTGAGCATGGCCTATGAGGATACTGCATTCCCTATCCCTTGCGGACAGACCATTTCACAGCCCTATACCGTGGCGATCCAGTCCGAACTGCTCGGGCTGATGCCGGGCCATCGCGTCCTTGAGGTTGGCACGGGCAGTGGGTATCAAACGGCCGTCCTCGCTCACCTCGGCTGCAAGGTCTTCAGCGTTGAGCGGCACAAACCGCTCTACTTGCAGACGAAGGACCGCCTTGCCCGGCTGGGCATTCGAGCGGCCCTGTTCCACGGCGATGGATATGCGGGCCTGCCCAAGGAAGCACCCTTCGATCGGATCATCGTTACCTGCGGTGCGCCCGAGGTGCCGGAAAGGCTCGTAGAGCAATTGCGCACTGGAGGGCGAATGGTAATTCCAGTAGGGGAGGGCGAGGTGCAGCGAATGCTACTGGTCCACCGAGATCAGCAAGGCGCATTGATCCGTTTGGATAAAGGAGCGTTCAGATTCGTTCCCATGCTCAAGGACAAAGCAGTTTAACCGTTGGCCCACCGCATGCGCATGCCCTAGGGTCTGACCTGCACTATATGTACGCGCGCGCTTCATCTATATCTACCGGTACCCTGTAGTGCGTTTGCACTTCAGCCCTTCCCATCAACAAGTATGAGCATCATGAACGATCATTCGTTGACAATGCCAAAGTCGGTATTTATGTTTGCGCGCCTCTAGGCCTACCTTGGCCCGGAGAAAAGGTCTAAACCAAACCAAACCCAATGAAAAAGACGATACTGTCATTTGCGCTGCTTGGGCTGTGCTCGATGGCGAGCGCCCAGCTCTCCACCCGGGAGAACCAGGATACCCGGTACAAGTTCGGTGGCCGTCCGGTGGCCGGTGACTATGGTCTCACCTTCGGTCTTACCATCAACAACGCGGCTTTCGGTGGTTCTTCGGACTCCACCCGTTCCATCCCCGTATGGAACCGCCTGAGCCGTGGAAACCTGATCACCGGTAAGAAGTATATCAGCAATGATGTGGCTTACCGTGCGGGCATCCGCTTGATGCGCAGCAGCCGCTCGATCAAGGCTGAACTGGATTCCTCGGAACAAGTGCCTAACAGCTTGGCCGAGGCCCAGTACCTCGATGCAAGCCGCGAGTACATGATCGTACCCGGTATCGAGAAGCACTTCAACAGCGCCAACATCTTCGATGTGTACCTCGCTGGTGACCTCTATCTCGGCTTCGGTCGCGACAAGAGCATCAACAGCACCACGGACCGTCAAGGCCGCACCACTTCCACGACCATGACCACCCCCTACACGATCGTAGGTCTGGGCGGCGTGATCGGTGTGAATGTGTTCGTGCTCGACCTGCCCGTCTCGGTGGGTATCGAGTACGGCCTGAGCGCTTTCTGGCAGCTCGGCGATCGCACCAAGGTTGAGGTTGAGGAAGCCGATGGCGACTCCTACGAGTACTTCACCGTCTCCAACGACCCCTTCGGTGGTCAGCGTTACAGTAGCGTGAAGCAGAAGTACATGACCATGAACACCAACGATCAGGTGCGCGTGGTGCTGAACCTCTATTTCAACTAAGAACCAACTACGTAACCACAAGCAGCAATGAAGAATTTCAAGAAGATCGTCCTGCTGCCACTGGCCGTAGTGCTGTTGTTCTCCTCCTGCACCGTTTACACCAAGACCATCGCTGGTACTTCGGTGGAGACCCAGGTGCAGTTCCGGATGGAGGATCTCGAGTACATCGGTGATGTGAGCGGCACGGCTTCCCAATCGTTCCTCTTCGGGGTGCTCCCGATCGGTGGACGCCGCTTCCATGTGGCCAACGTCGGCGGTGGTGGGCTGGTGCCCAACAACCGCATGGTGAACAATGCCCTCTATGACGCGCTGATGCAACGCGAGGATGCGGACTTCGTCCTGCCCCTCAGCACCAGCAGCGTTCGCGACCAGATGTTCCTGGGCAATCGTACCACCCTCACGGTGCGTGCGAAAGCCTTCCGCATCAAGTCGAAATAAGAGGCACTGACCTTTCTGCCAAGGGCCGCGATCGAAAGATCGCGGCCCTTGTGCTTTCCGGAGGGCGCCTACCTTTGGGCCGACCCACACAGCATGAACCGCCTCACCCGTCCGACCCTCCTCGTTCTTATAATCGCCGGGCTGCTCATTTTCTGCAAGAAGGAGAACAAGATCCCGCTTCTGCTCGTGCAACCGACTGACCGCGACATCGACGTCACATCCGGCCAGGTGACTTCCTTCTTGATCGAAGGAAGATCGGATAACTCCAACCTCACTCGCCTGGTGATAACTTCCAAGCGCAATAATGGATTTACCGTAACCGTGAAGGATTCGACCTTGGCAGGTGATCGCTTCCTTTGGAACTGGGAATTCGTGGTGGCTCACGCCACGGCCAACTACACTGAGTTCTACATGTTCACCCTTTTCGATGCGGAGGGCGAGACGATGTCCACGTCACGCACCTTGTACGTTACGCTTGGCGAAACACTGCTGACCGAGACCAGCGGACATATCTTCTACTCACGCAACTCAGGGGTTCACCCTGAATCGGCATTCGACCTCCAGGACCGCGTGCAAGTGATATACACCGCCGACAGCACCTTGCGCGATCTGCAGGACAATCCTGCGAATGGAAGTACTACCGAGCTCAGCCGTTCCTGGATATCCCCCGCGAATGGCCGAATGCTGCGGTACAATGGGTTCGACTACGCCAACGCCACGGACATCTCCTTGAAGAATGCCTATACGACAGGGATCCCGCTGCAACAGATCGACAATATCCAAGTGGGCGATATCATCCTTACCCGCCTTGGCAGCCTGCCGGCCAATACCAGCCACTATGCCGCCATCCGTGTCACCGGACTCGTGGATGATGCCGGCACCGCCGATGAGGACCGCTACATCTTCAATCTGAAGTGGGCCGTTTTCGTGGAATAGTCCATCAATCGATACTTCCGGTCCATGATCCCCGTGCTCGGACCCTCCGCCATACGCGAGGCCGACGCGCGGACCATCGCGAACGAGCCCATACGATCATGGGCTTTGATGGAGCGCGCCGCAGGGCAATGTGCAGAACGCATCCGTGCTCGCTATCAGGCGGGTCGTTTTGGCCCCTCTGATAGGGTACAGTTTCTCGTAGTCGCAGGACCAGGCAACAACGGAGGCGATGGCCTGGCGATCGCCCGAATGCTGCGACAAGCCGGGCTATCGGTGCGCGTATTGCTTGTGCGGTATGGAGAGAGCGCCACGGAGGACAATACAACGAACGAGCAGAAGGCTTTGACGGCCGGGGTCTCCGTCGCGGACCTGAGCGAGGCTGAACATCGATTCGAGGTACTGCAGAATGAAGTCGTGATAGACGCGCTCCTTGGCACGGGACTTAGCAAACCTGTGCACGGCTGGGTAAGTGAAGTGATAGAGCGCATGAACAACTCGGGAAGGCCGATCATCGCCATCGATCTTCCCTCTGGGCTGCATGCAGATGGAGATGACCTGGGCGGTTCGATGGTGAATGCCACCCTAACACTCAGCTTCCAAGTGCCCAAACTCGCCTTCTTCCTTGCAGACAAGGCTCAAGGTGTGGGCGAATGGGAGATCCTGCCCATCGGTTTAGACCCTGAGTTCCTGGCATCGATGCCGACCGACTACCGCCTTATAGAGGAAGCCGATATCCAAGCCCTATTCCGCCCTCGAGAACGATTTGCTCACAAGGGCAGCTTCGGGCATGCACTGTTGGTTGCGGGCAGCAAAGGGCGGATGGGGGCGGCTACTATGGCCGTGCGAGCAGCACTTCGTAGCGGAGTGGGGCTGGTTACCGCCCATGTCCCAGGATGCGGATTGGAGCTGTTGCAATCGGCAGCACCCGAAGCCATGTGCTCTGTTGATGCGCAAGAAGATCGGATCACCGCCTTACCGGACGTGGGACCGTACTCCGCCATCGGCATCGGCCCAGGCGTTGGAACTGATGATCGTACTGGCTTGGTCATCAAGAACTTGATACAGACGACATCAACTCCTTGTGTGATCGACGCCGATGGCTTGAACACGCTCTCTGAGAATCCGACTTGGCTCGCCTTCCTTTCAGCCGGCACGATCCTGACACCGCATCCGAAGGAATTGGACCGGCTGTTGGCCAAGCCGGCTGAAAGCAGCAAGGACCGCCTTGTTGCTGCCCGTGAATTGGCCATGCGCAGTCGTTGCCATGTGGTGCTCAAGGGCGCCTATTCCGCCATCTGCGATCCCTCGGGGCAGGTGTTCTTCAACCCTACAGGAAACCCCGGCATGGCCAAAGGCGGTAGTGGCGATGCGCTCACTGGGGTTCTCACCGCCTTATTGGCCCAAGGCTATCCTTCGCTTGAGGCATGCCTGATGGGTGTGTATGCACATGGTCTTGCCGGCGACCTTGCCGCCGAAACGAAAGGCATGGACGGGATGACCGTGACGGACCTGATCGAAGCCTTGCCTGGGGCTTGGAAGCGCTTGCGTGGCGTCTAGAGAAGTCCTTCGACATCGCCCTTTCCCTGCCTGAGCACTTTAGGCGGACCTTGGGATGCATCGATCACCGTGCTGGCTTCCAGCCCGCACATGCCGCTGTCGATGACGGCCGCTACGCCATGGCCCAGACGCTTATGGATGAGCTCGGGATCGGCAGTATGATCCAACAACCCGTCGGTGTCATGCACGCTGGCGACCACCAATGCATGGCCGAGCGCACGCACGATGGCTTGCGGCACTGGATGATCCGGCAAGCGTATCCCCACCGTGCGACGGTTGTTCTTGAACAGCTTCGGGATCTCGGAACTGGCGGGAAGGATGAAGGTGTACGGCCCGGGCAACGCGCGCTTGAGCAGGCGGAACACGGCCGTGTCCAAGGCACGTGCGTAGGCGCTCAGTTGACCGAGGTCGCTCACGATCAACGACAGTTCGGCTTTGGCCGGTCGAACGCCTTTGAGCTCGGCAAGTTTCTCGATGGCACGCGGTTGCAATGAACTGCATACGAAGCCATACACGGTGTCGGTGGGGCATACGATCACGCCTCCTTCATTCAGCAGATCCACCACCCGCTGCAGCTTGCGCGGCTCGGGATCGATCGGGTGGATGGAGATGAGCACCGTCCTCAGGCCTTCACGGCGCGTCCCGCTGCCTTGGCGTGATCGGCCAGGAACTTCTGCAACCCGATAGTGGTGAGCGGATGATCGAACAGCGCGACGATGGCGCTCAGCGGACAGGTGGCCACATCAGCACCGACCTCGGCGCATTGGATGATGTGCATGGGGTGGCGTATGCTCGCAGCAAGCACTTCCGTACCATATCCGTAGTTATCATATATGGTTCGGATCTGCTCGATCAGTTGCACCCCATCGGTGCTCACGTCATCGAGCCGACCGATGAACGGGGACACGAAGCTCGCCCCGGCCTTCGCGGCCAGAAGCGCCTGGCCTGCCGAGAACACCAGCGTGCAATTGGTCTTGATGCCTTTGTTGCTGAAATACTTCAAGGCTTTGACGCCCTCCCGGATCATGGGCACCTTGACGACAATGTTCGGGTGCAAGCCCGCAAGGTGCTCGCCCTCACGCACGATGCCTTCGAAATCGGTGCTGATCACTTCCGCGCTCACGGGACCATCAACGATATTGCAGATGTCCACGTAGTGCTTCAGCACCGCCTCCGCGCCGCTAATGCCCTCTTTGGCCATGAGCGAAGGATTCGTGGTTACGCCATCGAGCACGCCCAAGTCCTGGGCTTCCTTGATCTGGGCCAAGCTGGCCGTATCGATGAAGAACTTCATGCGGCGAATGTAGGGGCTGCCTCTCGCCGGGCATGAGGCTTGCCGGGCGCGGCTACCTTTGTCCATCACCATGCGCTTGCGTTCACTCTTCCTGCTAACGGTGTTGTCCCTGGCCGCAATCACCTCGGCTCAGCCACCTGCTGCGCCCAACGTCACCGACGCCCAGGGTCGCAAGCAAGGCCCTTGGGCGAAGTCCTGGCCGAACGGAGGGGTGCGCTACCAGGGGCAGTTCAAGGACGATAAGCCTGTTGGGGAATTCAAGCACTTCGATGAGGAGGGAAGGCTGTCCACGGTGCAGCGCCATGCTGGCGATGGGCGAGTGAGCCGGGCAGAGCACTTCCACGCCGATGGCGGGCTGATGGCCGCTGGCAAATACGTTGGCCAGGCGAAGGACAGCACGTGGAACTTCTACGGGACCGACGGCAAATTGCGCAAGGTGGAGCGTTACGCGAATGGCGCATTGAACGGGGAGCAGCTGACCTATTACCCCAGTGGCCAGGTGGCCGAGAGCGAGATGCGTGTGAATGGGCAACAGCAAGGGCCCTACAAGAGCTGGTTCCCGAACGGGAAGCCCAAGAGCGAAGCGACCTACCTGCACGGTGAACCCGAAGGGCGCATGACCTTCTGGTTCCCCGACGGCAAGAAGGAGATCGAAGGCAACGCGGTGAATGGCGACCGTGACGGGACATGGTACTACTTCAACCCCGACGGCACCTTGCAATTGCAAGCCTTGTATTCCAAAGGCGAACTCGTGAAGGAGCGATTCGAGAACGGGAAGTTCACCGAATACTACGACGACGAACAGGTGAAGAGCGAAGTGACTTACAAGAAGGGCAAACGCGATGGACCATTCACGGAGTGGTACGACAACGGCCGCTGGGTGATGAAGCCCATGCAGCCTGACCCGGAACGGGGCACCCCTGGGGAGGTGGAGCGGGTTCTGGAAGGACAGAAGAAGAGGAGAGAAGGCACCTACGTGAACGCCATGCTGGAGGGCGAGGTGAAGGAATACGACGAGCAGGGAAAGTTGGTGAAGACGACGAGATATGCAGGCGGAGAGGAGCAATAGAAAAGGTTTTGTCGGTGCTCTCTTGCCAGTCCTCGGACTGGGATCAGGAACTGACAAATGAGAATCGACCACGAGCAATGAGCAAGCACGGACGTATCCTGGTGGCCATGAGCGGCGGAGTGGATAGCTCTGTAACCGCTCTCATGCTGCATGAGCAGGGCTACGAGGTCATCGGTGTCACCATGAAGACCTGGGACTACGCCGATGCCAGCGGGGGCAAGCGCATTACAGGATGCTGCGACCTGGATAGCATCAACGATGCGCGCAATATGGCCGTGAGCCGTGGCTTCCACCATATGATCATCGACATCCGGGAGGAGTTCGGTGGCGCCATCATCGGCAATTTCACCAGCGAGTACCTCGCAGGCCGCACACCGAATCCATGCGTGCTGTGCAATACGTTCATCAAGTGGGAGGCGCTCTTGAAGCGTGCCGATATGATGGATTGCCAGCTCATCGCCACAGGCCATTATGCACAAGTGCGCCAGCACGTGAACGGGCGCTGGGTGGTGAGCAAGGGCCTGGACCCCGCCAAGGACCATAGCTACGTGCTGTGGGGGCTGGAGCAGAAGAACCTGGCACGCACGCGCTTCCCCATCGGCGGCTTCCACAAGAGCGATATCCGCAGGATGGCCGTGGACAGCGGCTTCCCGGAACTGGCCAGCAAGAGCGAGAGCTACGAGATCTGCTTCATCCCCGACAACGATTACCGCGGTTTCCTCAAGCGCAAGGAACCCGAAGCCACGGCGAAGCTGGCCCATGGCAAATTGCTCAGCATGGCTGGAGAAGAGCTCGGCGAGCACGACGGCTACCCGTTCTTCACCATCGGGCAGCGCAAGGGCTTGGGCATCGCCACGGGCGAGCCGCTGTACGTCACGGATATCCGCCCCGAAACGAACACCGTGGTCCTCGGACGCAAGCTGGACCTGGAGCGGACAAGCATGTGGGTACGGCGACCGAACTTCCAGAAGGTGGCGGCGTTGGAAGGGCAGGAAATGGAAGCCGTTACGAAGGTCCGCTACAAGGACAAGGGCACACCCAGCACCCTGCGCATGGATGGCGACAGGGTACAGGTGGAATTCCATGCCCCTGTGACAGGCATCGCACCCGGGCAGAGCGCCGTCTTCTATGATGGCGATGATGTCCTCGGCGGAGGCTTCATCGACCGTAAGGACCCCTGACCATGCCGAACCATACCACACTCCTGTCCTTGGCACTGGCGTCACTGCTCGTTGCAGGATGCAAGAAGGACGATCCAGAGCCCGTGGACTTGGGCTATGATTACTTCCCCCGCACGGTGGGTTCCTGGATAGACTACCAGGTCGATTCCATCTACCGGGACGACGCCTTCTCGATCCACGATACCACGAGCTACGTGCTGCGCGAAAAGATCGTGGAGGCGTATACCGATCCTGCGGGGCGGGCCGCATGGCGGATCCACCGCTTCGTCAAGACTCCGGCGGGCGATTGGCGCATCCGTGACGTGTGGACCAGTACCAAGGACGCCTTCTATGCAGAAGTATCGGAGGAGAACATGCGCCGGTTGAAGCTCTCCTTCCCGATCAGGACCTCGCGCGCCTGGGACATGAACATCTATAACAACGACGATGAATTGAGCGTGGCACCCGTGGAGGTCGATGTTCCATGGAGCGCAGGAGCGTTGAGCTTCGAGCAAACGGTGATGGTGAAGAACACGGTTCCGGCCAACTTCGTCGACCGCAATGAACAGCACGAGCGCTATGCAAGGAATATCGGGCTCGTGTACAAGTTCCGCGAGATCGCCAATGTGCAGACCACCGGGTACACGGGCTGGAAGTTGAAGGCAACTGCGGTGGACTACGGCCAGGATTGACCATGGACCTTCGCCACGCGCTCAGTTTCGGTTCCCTCCTTGTCGCGGGACTAGGTGCCGCCCAAACCGCACCCGATACCTATTGGGTCCAATTCACAGACAAGGACAATACGCCCTACTCGCTGGCCGAGCCCGAGCAATTCCTTTCTGAGCGTTCCATCGAACGCAGGCAGTCGCAAGGCATCGCGCTCGAAGTGAGCGACCTGCCGGTTGACCCCGCTTACGTCACCATCGTGCTCGGCATCGGCGATGTGCAGCTCATCAACCGCAGCAAATGGTTCAATGCCATCACGATCCGAAGCACCGATGCCACCGCGATCGATGCTATCGGGCAACTGCCCTTCGTTTCGCATGTGCGCGGAACGCGCGCATTGATCGGCACCACGCCTGCTCCGGAGAAGTTCACGCTAGAAGTGGCAGCGCCAATGGCCGGTCCTCGTGGCGGTGAGCCCGCTGACTATGGCGCGAGCTGGTTGCAGATCAGCCAGATGAACGGCCATCTCCTGCACGCCATGGACGCGAAGGGACAAGGCATGCTCATCGGTGTGCTCGATAGCGGCTTCGAGGACGCCGATTCGCTACCGGCCTTCGACGACCTGCGCGCGCGCGAAGGAGTAGTGCTAGAGCGCGACATGGTGAACCACGATGGCGATGTCTATGACGATCATTGGCATGGGCGATCGGTGCTCTCGTGCATGACAGGGATCCTTCCAGGTTTCCTGCAAGGCACTGCGCCCGCTGCCGATTACGTACTGCTGCGGACCGAAGAGGTTGCCTCGGAGTACATCGTAGAGGAGGACAATTGGGTGGCTGGCGCCGAACTCGCGGACAGCATCGGCTGCGACGTGCTCAACACCTCGCTCGGCTATACCGAGTTCGACGACTCGCTGCAGAACCACGCGTACGCCGACCTCGATGGAACCACGGCACGCATCAGTATCGCCGCGAGCATGGCTTCGCAGAAGGGCATGATCCCGGTGAACAGCGCCGGCAATTCCGGGCAGAGCGCGTGGCACTTCATCGGTCCTGCCGCCGACGCCATCGACATCCTGGCGGTTGGTGCGGTTGGCAGCTTCGGCGAGCATGCCCCCTTCAGTTCGTGGGGGCCCAGTGCCGATGGCCGCGTGAAGCCCGATGTGTGCGCCATGGGCTGGGGTGCCATCGCTTTGCGCCCGCAAGGCGATAGCATAGCGCCGCTCAATGGCACTTCCTTCAGTTCACCCATACTCGCCGGACTTGTGGCTTGCCTGTGGCAGTTGCACCCGGAGCGTACGGGGCACGAGGTGATGCAGGCTGTTCGTGAGAGCGCTTCGCTCTATTTCGCGCCGAACGATAGCATGGGATATGGCATCCCGAATTTCCTCGTGGCGCACAACACGCTCACGCAAGTCGGTATCGCTTCAGAGGATGGTGGCCGCGGACTCCGCGTTTTCCCGACCGTGTTCACCGATCACCTGTGGATCGGCTTTGAGGGAACAGTCGAGGAGATCGCGCGGGTCGAGATTTACGATCCACAAGGCCGATGGGTGTGGAGCAAGCAGGTCGGACTGGCCAATGGGCGCTCACCGGTCTATGGGCTGTCGGAATTGGCGCCGGGCGCATACGTGTTGCATGTGGTCGTGGGCGATGCGGCTTGGACCGCGCGTGTCGTTCGGCAGTGAACATGACCACCTTGGTTGATCGTATTCCGGCCGAAGAACTCCTTGCGGCCTACCGCCACGGACGCTTCCCCATGGCGCATGATGATGGTGAACTGCACTGGCACGATCCCGACCCGCGCGCGATCTTCGATCTGAACACTCTTTGGCCTGATGAGCGCACCGATCGCCTGATGCGCTCAGGGCGTTTCGTGATCCACACCGACGCGGACTTCGATGAGGTGGTTCGGCGTTGTGCCGATCGTGACGAGACGTGGATCGACGCCCGGATCAAGGCGAGCTATCAGGAACTGCATCGGTTAGGACACGCCCATTCGGCCGAGGTGTGTGAGCAGGGGACGCTCGTTGGAGGCATCTATGGCGTTGCGATCGGTGGTGCCTTCTTCGGTGAAAGCATGTTCGGCGTGAACAATGCCGGCAAACTGGCGTTCTATGCACTCGCCGCACGCCTGCAACGCCAAGGCTTCATGCTGTTCGACACGCAGTACATCAATCCCTTTACACAACAGCTCGGCGCCTTCGAGGTCCCGAAGGCGCAGTTCCTCAAGATCCTGGCCGCGGCGATCGATCTGCCTGTCCGATTCTGAGAGCATGCGCTACCAGATCGCACTCGCCTTCGTGCTGTTCGCATACGCGACTTCCGCGCAGAGCGTACTTGACGTGGAAGTGGTCCTGAGCGATCCTGATGCGGAGGGGACGCTGCGGCTGGCGTTGTGCCCGAACGAGAGCGCGTTCGATGCGGACAAGGGATCCACGTTGCACACGGTTAAGGCCGGAGGCGGCCCCGTTCGCTTTCGCATCGCTGATCTGGTTCCTGGTGTCTATGCCATCAAGATCTTCCACGATGTGAACAACAATGGAGAATTGGACACCAACTGGCTGGGCATTCCCACTGAGCCCTATGGCTTCAGCAACGATGCCATGGGCACCTTCGGTCCTCCCGCTTTCAAGGACGCGTCATTCGTGGTGGGTGAGGGGCGATCCACCATTCGCATCAAGATGAGAGGCTAGCGCCCGGCGCGCTGGATCTCGGTGGATACCGCTTGGCGCTGGGCCAAATAACGCTGATATGCATCGCTGTAAGCTGCGCGGTGATCGATTGCCTCTCCGAATCGTCCCATCAGCGTGAGCAGGGCATCGGTCCCTTCACGCAGGCCGTTCTGGCCCCCGCTCAGCGCAGTGATCAGATCCACGCAGCCACGCGCGACGGCATGCTTCACGAAGAACTCTCCTGCCTGGCCACGCATCAGTACGCGGACACCGCAACGGTCGGCCACGGCCAGGTCGATGGCGTCATCGAAGAAGAAGACCACCTCTTCCACCTTCAACCCGTGCTTCGCCAAGAATGCCTCGAAGGCCACGCGCTTATCGATGAAGCCCATGTACAGGCCATGCATCTTCTCGCGTTGCGCGAAGCGCTCGGCGTGAGCATTGTGTTGACCGGTGATGATCGCCGAATAGGGGATCTGCTCGCCATTCTGGAGCCATAGACCGAAGCGCAGCATGTTCACGCCCATGCTGCCCACCTCGCTGAACGGACTGCCGCCTTCGAGGTCCTTCCAGCCGTCGTTGAAGACCCCGTCCCAATCGAAGAGCAACGCACGGATGCCGCGCAAGCGTTCCTTCAATTCCGCTGGTGATAGCAAGAGCTCCGTTCCGATTTCCTGGAACGGATCACGGGCGATGGGATGCTCGTTCATCGCGCAGCCCTAGCCGGAAATGGCCTTCATCATATCCTGGATATCGAGCATGCCTAGCTGCTTCCCGTTCTCGCTCACGCTGAGCGTATCCACCTTGTGCTCCTTGAAAGCCTTCTGTGCTTCATCGAGCAAGGCTTCTGGCGAAATGGTGAAGGGCGCGTTGAACTTCAATGCGCTCAGCTTTTTCGCGAGGAACTTGTTTCCCTCCTTCTCGATGCCGCGACGCAAGCCGCCATCGGTGAAGACGCCCAGGTTCTTGCCTCTGCCATCCCCCACCCGCCCCGCCCCGAAGCCGTTCTTGGTCATTTCCACGAGGGCTTCGCTCACGGTGGCGCTGTCCTTCACCACGGGGTTCTTGCGCGAGAGCACGTCCTTCACCTTCATGGTGATCAGGCGCGTGTCCACATAGAACTGCTTGGTGCCGATGCTGGTGAAGTGGTTGTCGGTGAGCTGCTTCATCAGCTTCCAAGGCACGGTGATCGTGTGAACGCCCAAATCCACGGCGTTGCGCACATGCTCCACGGTACGCACACTGCTGAACATGATCTTGGTGTCGTAACCGTAGTAGTTCACAGCGCGCACGCACTGCTCCACAAGGGCGAGGGCGTCATGACCCTGATCCTGCAAGCGGCCTACAAGTGGGCATACATAGGTGGCGCCGGCCTGCATGGCCATGTAGGCCTGCTGGACGGTGTACACCAGGTGTACATTCACCATGATGCCTTTGTTGCGGAGCATCTTGCACGCGCGCAGACCTTCGAGGCTCACGGGAATCTTGAAGACGGTGACATCCTTCTTCAAGCCCATCTTCAATTGGCGCTCCGCCTCTTTCACCACTTCCTCCGCCGTCTCGCCCAGGGCTTCCACCTGCAGGATGGGCACCTTCTTGGCGAGGTCGAGGATCATCTTGTCGATGTTCGTGACACCGCCGCGGTGCATGAAGGTGGGCGTGGTGGTGAGGCCGGTGAGGAAGCCGAGCTTGAAGGCTTCGTCGATCTCATTGATGTCGGCGCTGTCGAGGTAGAGTTCCATGGGGGATGATTGACCGCAAAGGGCGCGAAGAACGCGAAGGAATGCGGAGAGTTAGGCGTTTACGGGTTGATGACGGTACTGCACTTCCACGGCGTGCAGTTCCAACAGGGGTTTCAGGAATTCCTCCAGGTCGTACACGCAGAGCTGGCTGGCGGCGTCGCACTTGGCAGTGGAAGGGTCGGGGTGCGTTTCAATGAACACGCCGTCCACCCCGGCGGCCACGCCGGCGCGGGCAATGGTGGGCATCACCTCACGGTTGCCGCCGCGCGGATCGGCGCTGGGTATGCCGTACTTGCGAATGCTGTGCGTAATGTCGAAGACCAGCGGGTAGCCGGTCTTGCGCAGATGGTAGAAGGCGCGGGGATCCACCACCAGGTCGTTGTAGCCGAAGGTGTAGCCGCGCTCGGTGAGGATGATCTTGCTATTGCCCACGCTCTCGCACTTCTTCGCCGGGTTGATCATATTCTCCGGCGCGAGGAACTGCGCATGCTTCAGGTTGATGACGGCGCCGGTCTTCGCGGCCTCGGTCACCAGAGTGGTCTGCATCACCAGGTAGGCGGGGATCTGCAGCACGTCGCACACCTCGGCGGCGGGCTTGGCCTGGCTGGGGTAGTGGATGTCCGTGAGGATGGGGAACCCGAAATCCTTCTTGATCCGCGCGAGCAGCTTCAAGCCTTCGTCCAAGCCGGGCCCTTGGTAGAAATCGACGCTGCTGCGGTTGTCCTTGGTGAAGCTGCTCTTGTAGATCACGGGCACCTTCATGCGCTCGCTCACTTCCTTGAGCTTCTCGGCCGTGCGCATCATCACATCCTCCGTCTCGATCACGCACGGGCCGCTGATGAGGAAAAGCTGCTCGCTGCCGCAACTGATGTTCCCGACTTGGACTGTTCTGGTCATAGGCCGCAAATGTACCCCTCTATGGAGTTGGGCCTTCCACCGCTAGATCGAAGCGTAGTTCATCGTTCAAGAAGCCCTCAAGCCGATCGCCAGCTGCGATCCGGCCCACGCCAGCCGGGGTGCCGGTGAAAAGCAGGTCACCGGTTTCCAGTCGGAAGTAGCGAGCCGCGCAATCGATCATGGTCTTCAAGTCGAAGATCATTTCTCCGCTGTAGCCCTCCTGCACCACGGCACCATTGCGCTTCAGCGCGAAGACTAGCTGGCGTTCCAGCAACTGCGTATCCGACAGGAAGTGTTCGGATACGTAAGCCGAACCATCGAAGGCTTTTGCCTTCTCCCAGGGCAGGCCCTGCTCCTTCAAGCGCTGTTGCACATCGCGTGCGGTAAGGTCGAGGCCGATGGTCACGGCATTGGCCGAAACGCCATTGTCCGTGCGCTCCAAGCGGTAGACAAGTTCGATCTCATGATGGATATCCTGGCTGAAGGAGGGCAACCGTATGGGGCCGCCATTGGGGATGAGGGCCGAAAGAGGCTTGAGGAAGAGGACGGGCTCTTCGGGGATGGCGTTCCCCAGCTCCCGCGCGTGCTCACCATAGTTGCGACCGATGCAGATGATCTTCATGCGTGGATGTCGGCCAAGGCAGCGCGCATCACTGCCAAGGTGCTGCCGGGCAGTTCAGCCTTGGTCATCAGCCATTGCAAGTAGCCGGGGTCGCTTCGGCCGATGCGCTCCAAGGGCCAGCCGGCGTACTTCCCGAAGGTGAGGCAGATGGTGCCCTGGTCGTCGTACTTCAGCTTGCCCGCCGCGTCGGGACTGCGCTGGCGATCACCGCTGAGTTCTCCAAGGAAATCCACATCGCCCTTGAGATGCTCCGGGTAGCGCTCGATCTGGGCCAGCAGCACATCGGCAGTGGCCTCCACATCGGCCAGCGCGTCATGCGCTCCTTCGTGCTCACGACCGCAATAGAACTTGAGCGCTGCGCTCAAGTTGCGCGGTTCCATGCGGTGATAGATGCGCTGCACGTCCACTACGCGCAGGCTCGCGTGGTTCCACTCCACTCCAACGCGGAAAAGCTCCTCTGCCAGGAATGGCACATCGAATCGGAGGCAGTTGAAACCCGATAGATCGCAGCCATCCAGGTGCTCCAGCACGGTGGAGGCAACGGATTCCAAAGCCGGCGCATCGGCCACATCAGCATCCGTGAGGTGATGGATGGCTGTGGCTTCGGCTGGGATAGGCATACCGGGATTCACGAGGGTCTGGTAGCGTTCGCGTTCACCGTTGGGCAGCAGTCGCACGATGCCGATCTGGACGATGCGATCGCGGCCGATGCGAGTTCCGGTGGTCTCCAGATCGAAAAAGGCGAGGGGACGCTGAAGTGCGAGTTGCATGGTTCTGTTCCTGTTCGGTGGGCGCTTCAAAGTTCACCAACAAGAAACCCCGGCCGTCGGCCGGGGCTCCCCAAGTTCTTCACGATCCTCGTGATCAGCGCACCTTCAATTTCACGTACTGGAACTTGCCGTATTTCTCGGTGTTCTGGAAATCGCCCTGGTAACGGGGGCCCTGCACGAGGTTGTTCACGGCTTCCAGGCGCAGCTTGTTGGGGTCCAGGCCGCGCGCGCTGATCGCCTCGATCAGTCGCTTGCGGGCGTCCTCCATGCGCTGGCGGCTGAGGTTCTCGTTGGTGCCGAAGGTCTTGGTCGGCACTTTCGATGCGCTGGCTTCGATCACCACCTTGGCTTCGCCTTTCTCAGTGATCAGTTTCGCCACCACATCGATGAACTGCTTCCAGCGGTCCTTGCTCAAGTCGATGTCCTTGACGTTGTACGCGTAGTACTTGGCGTATTCGTCGGCGTAGGTGGCGTCAGGCGCTACGTGGCCTTTTTCCTTGTCACGCAATTCGGCATCGGTGGGTGGCCGCTCCCGACCTGGACCAACACCAGCCACGGTACCATCAGGACGAACCAACTCGCCAAGCTCCTTTTTGCCCGGAGGCGATCCTGCTGGCAGGTCTACGATGCTGGCCGGACCAGCGAGCGATACCGGCGAGAGGTAGATCTCCTTGTTGATCTCCTGATAGGCGCTCTCGCACTCAACGAAGATGTCTTCAGTGTGTACCGTGATATCGTTCACACGGTAGTCCAGATTGTATTCCCGGCAGGGAGGAAGGATGGCTACGTAGACGCCATCGCGCTGGCGTGGCTTGTAGGCCTTCACTTCGCCGGTGGTCTTATCGGTCACGTACAGGATGGTGCTGGGTGGAAGTGATTCGCCCGGAGCAGGGATGATGTAGCCCTTGAGCACGGTGAGGCCTTCGCTCTCCATTTCGCTGGGCAGGTCCACGAAGTAGATGTCCTTCTCGCCGTATCCGCCGATCTGGTCGCTGCTGAAATATCCGCGGCGCCCATCGGCGGTGGTGATGAAGAAGACGTCGTCGTCGGTGGTGTTCAAGGGATAACCCAGGTTCTTCGGCGGGGTCCAACTGCCGTCGTCCTGCTGCTCGGTCATCATGATATCGAAGCCGCCCATGCTGTTGTGGCCCATGGAGCTGAAATACATGGTGCGACCATTCGGGTGTATGAAGACCCCGTCTTCGTCATACGGCGTGTTCACCACGTTGCCAAGGTTCTGGGCCTTGCTCCACTCGCCATTGGGCAGCCGCACAACGCGGTAGATATCCCTGCCGCCTTGCCCGCCGGCGCGGGCGCTGACGAAGTAGAAGGTGTTGCCATCGGCGCTCAACGCCCCGTGTGTCTCCCATGCCTTGGTATTGATGTCGCTCCCCATGAGCACAGGGTCGCTCCAGATCTCGCCCACGAGCTTGCTCTCGTAGATGTTGCCGTCGCCGCCATCATCGCGGTAGATGAAGAGCGTCTGGCCATCGGCCGCCACGTTCACCGAGGCCAAGTGCCCTGCGCCAACGGGGTTGATGTTGAGCAATTCCGGGGTTTGCCAGATGCCTGCGCGGTCCTTGTAGCTCACGTAGATGTTCTCATAGGGCAGGCCCGCAATGGGGTCGAGCACGTTGCTGTTGGAACTGTCCGCCCTGATGCGGCGGGAGGTGTAGAAGAGCGCGTTGCCATCCACGCTGAGCACCGGGCTGAAATCGGGATGGTCGTTGTTGACCACCGGGCCCACATTGCTCACTTGGTAATTCACCGGACTGGCTTGCAGGACACGCGCGTTGGCGGTTTGCTCTTTTCCACTCACAGCTGCGCTGCGCAAGGCATGCTTGGCATCCACTTCATCGGCGAACTTCTGGTAGAACTGGTCGGCCTTGTCGAACTGTCCGCTCAAGTGGTAGGCACGGCCCAGGAAGTAATCCACTTCCACCGGAGCGTTGCGCTCCTTGGGCTCGAAGGGGTCATAGCCGGCTTGGTTGAAGCCGCCGTAGCTACTGCTGATGCGCAGTTGCGATGCCTTTTCCAGGAAGGGCAACGCCTTGGCTTTCTGGTTGTATGAACTGAAGTAGGATTGGCCTAGCTTATAGTTGAGGTTCGCGTTCTCCGGGTCGGTCGTAAGGAGCTCCATCCAGATCTCAGCGGCCTGATTGAAGAGCTTCTCCTCCATGAGCTTGTTCCCTTCCTCGAACTTCCAGTTGAAGGAAGTGCTGCCACCCTGTGCGATTGCAGGAGTTGTGCAAGCAAGGAGGCCAAGGAAAGAGAGAACGGCGTACCCATACTTCATCGCTGGCTGATTCAGTGGTTCTGGTGGAAGGCGAATGGCGGCTAAATGTAGAATTTTCCGTGCGGGGGTCAGAACGGGGTGTTCAGGTCCCAGTCCTCCAGGATATCGGCCACCCGGCGTACGAAGCGGCCGCCCAGTGCGCCGTCGACCACACGGTGGTCATAGCTGTGCGACAGGAACATCTGGTGCCGGATGCCGATGAGATCGCCCTGCGGGGTCTCGATCACAGCCGGTTTCTTGCGTATGGCGCCCGTGGCCATGATGGCCACCTGCGGTTGGTTGATCACCGGGGTGCCAAGCACGTTGCCGAAGGTGCCCACGTTGGTGACCGTGTAGGTGCCGCCAGCAACCTCGTCGGGCTGCAGTTTGCCTGCGCGGGCGCGATTGGCCAGGTCGTTCACCTTCCTGGCAAGGCCCACCAGGTTCAACTGGTCGGCGTTCTTGATCACCGGGACGATGAGGTTGCCCGAGGGCAGCGCAGCGGCCATGCCGATATTGATATCCTTCTTCTTGATGATGGTGTAGCCATCGACCTGCACGTTCACCATGGGCATCTCCTTGATAGCCTGCACGATGGCCATGATGAAGACCGGCGTGAATGTGAGCTTCTCGCCTTCGCGCTGCTCGAAGGCCTTCTTCACCTTCTCGCGCCACAAGACCAGATTGGTCACATCCGCTTCAACGAAGCTGGTGACGTGCGGGCTCGTCCGTTTGCTCATCACCATGTGATCGGCAATGAGGCGGCGCATGCGGTCCATTTCGATGAGCTCGTCGCCCATGGCAGGTACCAGTGGAGCAGCAGCGGGCACGGGTGCTGGGGCGGCCGCAGGAGCCGTCTTCGTGGCCGGTGCCGCCAACGCGGAGCTACCTCGTTGGGGCAGATACCCAAGGATATCCCGCTTCGTTACCCGGCCGCCTCCGCCCGTTCCTGCGATGCTCTCCAGTTCGGCCATGCTCACCCCTTCGCTCTGCGCGATGTTGCGCACCAATGGGCTGTAGAACTTCCCGCTCGGTCCGGTGCGCGAGACCGGCTCGGTGCGCCCGGAAGGCGCCTGTGCCGTTGCGGCCGGCGCGTGACCGTTGGTGGCAACGGCTGCTGCCGTCGATGGTGCGGGAGCAGCTACGGCGGGGGCCTTCGGGGCAGGGGTGGTGGCGGCGGCGCTTCCGATGCGTGCGATGGGCTGGCCCACTTTCACCACGTCGCCTTCCTTCACCAATTGCTCGCTGAGCACACCAGCCTCTGGCGCGGGCACCTCGCTGTCCACCTTGTCGGTGGCGATCTCTACGATGGGCTCATCGGCTGCCACGGCATCGCCGGGTTTCTTCAGCCATTTGGTTATGGTGGCCTCGGCGACGCTCTCGCCCATCTTGGGCAGCAGGATCTCGATCTGGGACATGTTGGCTGGCCTGGTTCGGCAGCGGTCAAATGTAACCACCTCGCCGCTTGGCCTTCCTTACGCCCGGCCCAGCGAGCGGAAGCCGCGCAGCACCAGGGCGAGGTCCTGCCAGGGGCTGTAGTCCTTGGCGTAGGCGGTGTTGGCCCGTATGGCCATGGCATCGCTAGTTACAGGCTCCAGGAACAGCGGGTCGATGATGCCGGGCTTGATCGGCGGCAGTTTCAGGCTGCGTTCTGGGGCTGATGTGTAACCCACCCAGCTTTTCCTGCCGGAGAGAACGTTCCAAGTGTTGTGCATGAAGCGCACCCCGTCATGTACGAGCCAGAAGGAGATCGGGAGGAGCAGAAGGAAGAGTGACGAGGTGATCACGTCCATCAATCGCTTGGTGCGCCGTCCGGCAGCGCTGTTCACCGCATGCATTTCCATGATGTCCAGGTCCTGCAAGCTCTCAATGCTGCTAGGGCCGATGATGAACTCCCGCGCGGGCTGGGCGATCTTGAACATCACGCCGGTGCGCTTCAGGCCTTCGATCAATTCGATGACACGGCCCCAGGCCATGTCCTTGGCGCAGAAGACCACCTCGTCGATGTCGTGCTTGCGGATCTTCTTGCGGATGAGATCCACGGCGTCAGCGGACCCGGCGTCCGTAGTGCTCATCTGCTTCTGCCTGCCCAGCCCGAAGTGCGTTTGCCAGAGCAGTGCAAGCGCATGCTTGTTCTCATCCGGGCTGCCCACCGAGAGCACGCGCTTGCGGTCCAGGCTGCGCAAGCTGTAGGGTTTCACGCGCGTACCGTGCAACAGAAGTCGGCCGGCGAGATGCGCCACCAGCATGACGGCAACGCCATAAGCCGCTGCGAAATAGAGCATGCCTTCCCAGCCATCAGAGACCGCAGCGTAGATGAAAGCGAATGCGGCGAGGAGCACGGTGGCCTTCACCACGTTCAGCAGCTTTACCGGAATATCGTATCCCCCGCACAGCCCTTCCGCCAGCACTGTGATGAGAGCGAAGAACGCGAACCCGCGCAAGCGTCCGGCATCGATGCCTTCGGCGCCCATCGCCCACTGGGTAATGCACATCAGGAGCACAACGAGCAGGGCATCGAGCATCGGCAGCAGTGCGCGTCGCACGAAGCGCATGACGATGGCGCCTGCAGCGCTCAGGTAGATGCTGCCGTTGATCAGCAGGCTCAGGAGATCGGTGCCGCGGCGCGTGAAGTGCTTCTGGGCGAATATGGCCATGGCATTGTAGAAGACGAACACGTAGTTCACGCTGCTCTTCTTGGTGCTCTCGCCCTTGTAGTGGATGATGCGCGCCTCGGGAAGTACCAGTTCTCATAACCGCCCAGTGTGATGCGATAGCTCAGATCGATGTCTTCACCGTACATGAAGAAGCTCTCATCGAGCAGACCGACCTCATCGAGGGTCTTCTTCCGCAGGAACATGCACGCCCCGGAGAGGATCTCGATGCGCGCTGTTCCATTCTCGGGCATGTGGCCCAGGTGGTAACGGCCGAAGATCCGGCTGTGCGGAAAGAGACGCGTAAGGCCGATGATCTTGTAGAACGCGACGGCAGGCGTAGGTAATCCGCGCTTGCTCTCCGGCAGGAAGTGGCCCGTGCCATCGATCATCTTCACGCCCAGGCCGCCCGCTTTGGGGTGCCCGTCCAGGAATGCGATCACCTTGCGGAAGACATCCTCACCGACCACGGTGTCCGGGTTCAGCAGCACCACGTAGTCCGCGTTGCTCGCGCGGATGGCCTGGTTGTTCGCCCGGCTGAAGCCCACGTTGTCCGCGTTAGCGATCAGCTTCACCTGGGGGAATTTCTCCCTCACCATCTCCACGCTGCCATCGGTGCTCTGGTTGTCCACCACGAACACGTCGCCCTCGATCCCTTCGAGCGCCGTGAACACCGTGCGCAGGCACTGCTCCAGGTAGGCGCGCACATTGTAATTGACGATGATGACGCTGAGCTTCATCGCTTGATGCTGTGCTCGAAGGGTTTTCGGTCCGCAATGCTACGCCCCAGCGTGATCTCGTCCGCTTGGTCGAGTTCCGCACCCACGCTGATGCCGCGCGCGATGGTGGTGACCAATACGGCCTGCTCGTTCAGCTTCCGGTTCAGGTAGAAGCCGGTGGTATCACCCTCCAGGGTTCCGCCTAGTGCGAGCACCACCTCGCGTACGCCCCCTTGGGCAATGCGCTCCATCAACTCGTGCGTGTGCAGGTCGTCGGGGCCGATGCCGTCCATGGGGCTGATGACACCGCCAAGGACGTGGTAGAGCCCCTTGAATTGACGGGTGTTCTCGATGGCGATCACGTCGCGGATGTCCTCCACCACGCAGATCAGGCCGCTATCGCGCGCAGGGTTCGAGCAGATCTCGCAGACCGGCTTGTCGCTGATGTTGCAGCAACGCTCGCAGTAGCGCACGTTCTCGCGCAAGGCCCGGATGGCTTCCGCAAAGCGCACCACCTCATGGACCTCACGCCGGAGAAGCTCCAGCGCCAGCCGCATGGCTGTACGCCGCCCGATGCCAGGAAGCGTGGCCAGTTGGTCAACAGCATTCTCCAGCAATGAGGATGAGAGGGACATGGGACAAAGGAAGGAAGTTGCGGAAACTGGTCCCGATCCTTCGGACCTTGCGCCCATGCGCATGCGGATCAATACCCTGTTGGATACGGCCCCGATACCAAATGGTGGCGAGCTTCGGTTCTACCAACGGAACGAAGAGTACTCCATCGAAGTGGTCGGCAGCAGTGGCGAACTCATGAGCACCGCGATCCATGGCTCAGAGGATGCGCTGGCGGTGTTGGCCTTGAAGCGTGTGAAAGATGCCCAGAACGCGCGTGTGCTCGTGGGCGGTTTGGGCATGGGCTTCACGCTGGCCGCTGCTCTCAGGCATGTTGGACCCAAGGGCGAGGTGGTCGTGGCGGAGTTGGTGCCCGAAGTGGTCAAATGGAACCAAGGGCCCATGGGTGCCAAGGCCGGTGATCCGATGCAGGATCCGCGGGCGAGGGTCGTCGTTTCCGATGTGCTCGAGCTGATCCGCAAGGAACGAGGCGGCTACGACGCCATCCTGCTCGATACCGACAACGGGCCCGTTGGCCTGACCCAGCCGGACAACGACCGGCTGTACTCACACCGTGGTTTGCGTTCCGCTTATAATGCGTTGCGGCCGCACGGTGTGTTGGCCGTGTGGTCAACGGACCCCGATGCGCCATTCACCAAACGACTTGGCATGGCAGGCTTCCGCATCAATGAAGAAGAGGTGTTCGCGCATCGCGACAAGGGAACCAAGCACCACTTGTGGTTCGCTACGCGGCCGTAGCACTTAATGCCTGAAGTGCACGAAGAGCCGCCCGAAGTTGTCGCGGTCCTTGTCGATGCGGTGGTACATCTTCTTGATGTGCGGCTGCTGAAGGAACCGGATCACCTTCTTCTTCAACTGCCCGCTGCCTTTGCCGGGGATGATCTCCACAATGGGGATCCGCCTGTCCACGGCCTCCTCCATGATGTCGTTCAATGCACGATCGATGTCCTTCCCCTTGTTGAAGATGTCGTGGAGGTCGAGCTTGAGCTTGCCCATGCTAGAGCTTGGTGAGATGCGATCTCCCGATCGCCTCCACCTGCTTCGCCTTCACCTCCGCCTTCTTCGCGAAGGTCTTCCACTTCTTCACGCCGGCTTGCACTTCGTCGATGATCGTCTCGGGCTTCTTGATGTTCATGTCCTTCGCCACCGCCAACAGATCGGCGCGCGTGATCTCCAGCCGCTTGCCATTGATGCTCATCTGGTGCTGCTTCAGCCATTGGCTGCCGGGGTTGTAGGCGAAGGTCACGTCGTAGGCGGGGCTGAGGTGCCACTCGCCCTGCGGATCCATCAGGAAGCTGGTGTTCTTCGTGTGGTCGTCGTGGTTGCGGGCGATCGCGTTGAAGCACATGCGGCGGAACAGCTGCGCGGCAGCAGGGTAGGGCAGGCCCAGTTGGCGCATCACCCCGAAGGCCACCTCGTAGCTGTGGGCCAGCGGATCGTTGTAATCCAGGTGCGCGATGCCGCAGAGCGTGGCCATGTGCAACTTGTGGACGGTGCCGTTGGCGTCGAGCACGCGGTCGAAGCGTTGCGTGAGGAAGTGAGCGCGGCCGTGCTCCTCCAACAGTCGGCAGGGCATCATCTCCACGCCGCATTCGCGCGCCATCAGGTGGTAGGCATACTCGATTCGACCGAAGCCTTTCGGATCACGCAGCTCATCGGAGGTCACGCCATCGAACTTGATCAAGCAGTAGGTAAAGCCTTCCAGCCCTTCTATCTGCCCGCTGCGCACCTCGCCCGTATTCGCATTGAACGCCACGATCGCCTTCGCCCGCGCGCCGCCCGCCGAGGTGCCCACCTGGATGATGTCGCGCAGCGCTTCCTCCTTGCCCTTCGACTTGCGCGTCGCGAATTGCTTGCGCGTGTCGAGCACCTGGCTCGCCACATCAACCAATTCCTCCACCTCCAGCGATTCGCCGGGCGCCTCCAACTCGTGGTGTGCCGGTTCGAACTCCAGCGCGCCCATGCCGCGCATACCAGTATAGCACAGCCGCTCCACGGGGTTCGCTGTGCCCGGTTGACGGCCCTGGCTCGTCAGCCACGCGTTCATCAACTGGTCGCCGAAGCGGTCGGGCAGACTGTCGGCCAAAAGGCCCGGCAGTCCGCGGAAGGTCTCATCGCGCAAATTGCCGAAGGCGAAGACGCGCTCGCCGCCGCTCGCCTCGCGCAGCGGCATCATCAGCGGTGCCACATCGAGCGGGCCTCGTGAGAACGTGCGGTCATACTGGAACTCCGCGCGGTGTTCGCGGTCGTTCCACACCACCAGACCCACGGGCTTGCCCCAGAGCTTCACGGTCGCGTGCGTTACCATGTGCTCTTCGGTTTGGGCGGCTTCACAGCAGGCTTCTTGCGCCCCGCGCGTTTGCGCTGCTTCCTCAGGTACTTCTCTTGCGCCTCCACCAGCATGTAGGGCGTGGGCTGCGGCACCTGGTGGAATACATCGAGCAGCTCCAGGCGGTCCATGGCGCGCAGCACCTGCACTACCGTTTGGAATGTAGCGGCGCGACCGGCCTCCAGCTTCACTACGGTGGTGCGGTCCAGGCCCGCGCGCTCGGCCACCTCAGCCTGGCTCAGGTTGCGTTCCAGCCGCATGCGCCGCAGCTCCTCGCCCAGCTTCTCCATCACGGCGACATCGTTCAGTCCCTTCCAGTTGATGTTGCTTGCAGCCATCGTAAACGGTGTTTCAGTTCATTAACGCTGCTTTCACGCCACAAGTATACGCATTCCCCAAGAACGCGTTACATAACAACGATGCCTGTAAGCATCATAATGTGTACAAATGGCAGACAATGATGCGTTCGAGCATCTGGATGATCGTGTCACACTGAGCCGTGTCGCAGTGTGGTCGTGCCCCTTTCCCTCCCACAGGCCGCCCACGGGTCGCGTGTTCCGCTGTGGCCGGACTTGTCGTGGCTTGCGGTCGCGGGGCTGCGGGGTCTGCTCGTTCCTCGCAGCCTCCTCGCTCCACGCGTCCGCATAGCCGCTCCTGCGCCGGGCCGCCGCTATACCCGCTCACGCAAAACCCGGCTGCGACCCCTTCAGGGTCGAAATCGCGCGGGGTACGATGGCCTAATATCTAGGACCCCTCCGGGGTCGAACGCGCACCCACTTCGCACGCCTTGGGTTCATGACCCCGAAGGGGTCACAGCCTGTAGCTCTTCCAGCCCAACAGGCATTCGACCCTGAAGGGGTCGTAGCCGGTGTTCCTTCTTTCTGAAGAAAATGTTGCCGGACCGGGGCTCCTCGCTTGCGGGCTTACCGCTGCATTCCGCCACGCGAAATGCTAGAGCCTGCTCAATGTCAAGCCTACTGATCCAGCCTTGGTGTTTTCCATCGCATTGAATTTGCCGAAGTCTGTCGGTTGAGGATCGAATAGTCCGTAGTGCGTTTCGTCCAATCTATCCCAGCCCTTCAAGGAAAGGAACTCGGCTAAGGCGTCGCGCGATACGAGGATCTTGCCGTGACCGAAAACGTGTCGATTGCTGCCACGCTTCTTCACCCCGCTGATCCAGTACGAATCACCCGTTTCCACACATCGACCATAGCCTTTGCCGCTGGAGAACGCTTGTCCGTTGAAATATGCCTTGCGCCCGCTCCGGGAGAATTCCACGTAGCCGATCCATGCTGGGCCATCATGGTTGTAACCAGTGCCTTTTTCAATGTACATCAATCTTCGTTGCATGTTAGCGCCATTTTGCCGGATTCGCCGCAATGTATTGCGCGATACGCCCGTATTCGCCACCCTGTTGACGTATGGTACGTTCGTAATACCCCGGTTGCCACAGGCGTTGCCCGGTGATCACGTTCAGCCGGTTGATGCGTTTGGTCGTTTCCGATTTGAATGCCGCGATGATCGCACCCAACGAACCCGGAACAGGTCCTCGTGGTCTGGCCGGATCATCGCCAATCGCGCGGTCATCGTCCAATGCACCCGTAGCGTCGACCCACTGGGTCGACCCAACAGGTTGTTGCACCGGCCCCACAGGTGCCAACACCAGGATCCCATGCAGATGATCCGGCATGATCTGCATTTGGTCCAACCGTGCGTGCGGAAAATGGTCCGGTATCGCGCGCCAGCATTCATCCACGATACGGCCCACGTCATTCAATTCCATGCAGGCATCATCGGTTTGTCCGCGTGTAGCGTCGACCCACTGGGTCGACACATCCAATGCGCCGGCACGCACGATATTCCCGAAAACGTTTGTGCGATGCCATGCGCATATCGTCACGAAATAGGCACCCTTCGTGTAATCGCGTCCCGCCAGCCGAATGTGTTTGTGGAAATGCGGGGCCATGGACATGGAAGTTCCGGAGGGTCGACCCAGTGGGTCGACGGTACAGGTGCGTTGATCAATCGTTCGGGATATGCCGATCAGGATCCGCGTTCCATCAATCGCCTGATGATCCCTTTCGCCGCCACCGGTATCCGCGTCCCCGGCCCATACACATCAAAACATCCGGCCTGTTTCAGGAAGTCATAGTCGTTCGGCGGGATCACGCCGCCGGCCACCACGAGGATGTCGGGACGCTTGTAGGTCTCGCGCAATTCCTTGATCACCTCGGGCACCAAGGTCTTGTGGCCACCGGCGAGGCTGCTGATGCCCAGCACGTGCACATCGTTCTCGATGGCCTGCTTGGCCACTTCCTGCGGCGTTTGGAACAGCGGACCGATGTCCACGTCGAAGCCGATGTCGGCGAAGCTGGTGGCGATCACCTTGGCACCGCGGTCGTGACCGTCCTGGCCCATCTTGGCCACGAGGATGCGCGGGCGACGGCCCTCGGCTTTCGCGAATTCATCGGCGAGGCGCATGGCCTCTTTCATCTCGGGGTCTTGCATGCTTTCCGCTGAGTAAACACCGCTGATGATGCGGATGGTGGCGCTGTAACGACCGAAGGCATTTTCCAGGGCGTCGGAGATCTCTCCCAGCGTAGCGCGATGGCGCGCTGCCGTGACAGCGAGTTCCAGCAGGTTCTCGGATCCCTTGGTGGCGCGCGTCAATGCGGCGAGCGAGGCGGCAACGTGCCCTTCGTCGCGAGCGGCCTTCATCATCCGCAGACGTTCGATCTGCGACTCGCGCACGGCGCTGTTGTCCACTTCGAGCAATTCCATCTTCGTCTCGTCCTCCGTCACGAAGGCGTTCACGCCGATGATCTTGTCCTTGCCGGTGTCGATGCGGGCCTGGCGTTTCGCGGCGGCTTCCTCGATGCGCATCTTCGGCAGACCGGTCTCGATGGCCTTGCTCATGCCGCCGAGCTCTTCCACTTCTTTGATGCGCGCCCACGCTTTGTGTACCAGCTCATGCGTGAGGCTCTCCACGTAGTAGCTGCCGCCGAGCGGGTCGATCCATTGGGTGATGCCGGCGTTCTTTTGCAGGTATAGCTGCGTGTCGCGCGCGATCTTGGCGCTGAAGTCGGTGGGCAGTGCAATGGCCTCGTCCAACGAGTTGGTGTGAAGCGATTGCGTTCCGCCGAGCACAGCGGCGAGCGCTTCCACCGAGGTGCGTGCGATGTTGTTGAAGGGATCTTGGGCGGTGAGGCTCCAGCCGCTGGTCTGGCAATGCGTGCGCAGCGCGAGGCTCTTCTTGTCGGTGGCGCCGATCTCGTGCAGCATTTTCGCCCACAGCATCCGTGCCGCTCGCATCTTGGCCACCTCCATGAAGAGGTCCATGCCGATGCCCCAGAAAAAGCTGAGACGACCCGCGAACTCATCCACCTTCATGCCTGCGGCGATGCCCGTGCGTACGTACTCGATGCCATCGGCCAGCGTGTAGGCGAGTTCCAGATCCGCAGGCGCACCCGCCTCGTGCATGTGGTAGCCGCTGACGCTGATGCTGTTGAACTTGGGCATCTTCTTCGTGCAGTAACTGAAGATGTCGCCCACAATGCGCATGCTCGGCCCTGGCGGATAGATGTAGGTGTTGCGCACCATGAACTCCTTGAGGATGTCGTTCTGGATGGTGCCCTGCAAGTCTTCGGGCTTCACGCCTTGCTCTTCCGCCGCCACGATGAAGAAGGCCATGATGGGCAGCACGGCGCCGTTCATGGTCATGCTCACGCTCATCTTGTCCAGCGGGATGCTGTCGAAGAGGATCTTCATGTCCTCCACGCTGCTGATGGCCACACCGGCCTTGCCCACATCGCCTTTCACGCGCGGGTGGTCGCTGCCGTAACCGCGGTGCGTGGCGAGGTCGAACGCGACGCTCAATCCCATCTGCCCGGCGGCGAGGTTGCGACGGTAGAAGGCGTTGCTCGCTTCGGCCGTGCTGAAGCCCGCGTACTGCCGGATGGTCCACGGGCGGATGGCGTACATGCTGGCGTACGGGCCTCGCAGGTAGGGCGGGATGCCGGCGGCGTAGTGCAGGTGCTCCATCCCGTCGAGGTCTACGCGGGTGTAGTAGGACTTGAGGGGGATCTCTTCTCTGTTCGGAATATCGGCCACGGGCTGCGGGTCTCGGGCCTCGGGCTGGGCTGCGCTTTCCCGGTTGGTCAGTGCCTTGGCGAGTGTGTTGGTGAGTTGCTCCACCGTGTAGCTGCCACCGAGCGGATCGGCCACGCGAGCGAGGAAGCTCTCATCGCGCAGCAGGTTGTGGATGTTACGGACCACCCGCCTTGCTTGTGCATCGCCTTCTGGAAGGGCAGGGGCAGGGACCGTTAGCCCATCACATCCACCGGTGATCGCGCTGATGGCTTGCAGTGTAGCCCGGATCACGTTCTCGTGCGCCGACTTCGTTTCGGCAGGGTAGGAGACGACGGCCTGGATCCATGTGTTGTGCGAGCAGTCGTGCTGCGGTTTGAACTCATCCGCGACGGCTGCCCATGCTTCACGGAAAGCCCTGAGGCGCGCTGCTTCCACGAAGAGGTTGTCGCCGATGTGCAGGCGGAACTGGATACGCGCGCAGGCGTCGTCGATGGGGAAGTCTTGGGAGAGGAGACGGGAGAGGAGCGCGCGGCCTTGCTGCAATGCATCCGCCGAATCGCGCGTTCCTCCATCGCTCACGCTGAACAAGCGCAGGCGAGGGTGCATCGCGACTTTATCCTTCAAGCCGCGCACATCTGCATCATGCGGAAGGCCGAGGCAGAGGCTGACTTCCGATGCGGGCGTGCTCTGTTGGGCGTGGAGGGCGAGCAGGGCATCGAGCATTTTTGCGGCGCCATCAACGGAAACGTCGATCGCGCCCACCCACACATCCTTCAGCAGCGCAGCGAGATCGTCAGGCTTGCCATAGAACTCCAGTCCATCGGCACCACCTATGAGCGCTTCAAGAGCGAGCTTGTTCGCATTCGCGCCTTGCGCTTCGAAGCCTACCGTGCTGCGCCACGCATTGCCCGAGCGCTTCACGCCGCGACGCCGATCGCCGAGGCGCATGCTGTCCTCAGCAACGTGGAACGGGGAGAGCGCCGTGCCATCCACCCGCACATCCAGAGTCGCCGGGTCCTTGTCCTTCAGTTCTTTCTTGATCACGTCCTCCCACTGCGCGCGCTTCGCGGGCGGAAAGGCTCCGAACAGGGTATTGTCCATCGTTGCGAAGATCGCGCTTCCTTCGTTGATCAAACCACAACGACCTTGCACGGTCGAATCGATCAGTTCGCCGACCTCCTCCTCCATGCGCACGAAGCACTTCTCTCTCGCTCTTTACTTCCTCCTGCCAGGCGTTGCAAGCGCCCAGGCACCCAGCGACAGCCTGTTCAATACCGACCAGGTCATCGACATCCAACTAACCTTCGCCCAGCCCAGCTATTGGGACAGCCTCATCGCCTATTACAATGAAGGCCTCGAACGGCAACTGCTGGCCAGCGTAGTGCTTTCCGATGCCACGGGGACCTACGCATATGACAGTGTGGGTGTCCGCTTCAAGGGCAACAGCAGCTACGGGCTACCGGTGAAGAAGAGCATGAAGATCGACTTCAACGAGTACGTGAACGGGCAGAAGTACCACGGGATGAAGAAGCTGAACCTGAACAACGGGTTCAACGACCCAACGTTGCTGCGAGAGAAGATCTTCTTCGATTTCTGTCTTGACCAAGGCGTGCTGGCTCCGCGCGCCATCTTCGGTAACATCACCATCAATGGTTCCTTGCTCGGGTTCTACGGTGTAGTGGAACAGGTGGACAAGGAGTTCCTCGATCGGTGGATCGATGACCAGCGCGGCAACCTCTTCAAGGCTGGTGACCAGTTCGGCGGTGGAAGCGGAGGAACGACGGCAGCGGACCTCGCTTGGCACGGGTCTTCGCAAGCCGGATACACCGCGCGCTATGAGCTGAAGACGAACGAAGCGGAGGACGACTGGGGCGACCTCATCGACCTGATCGATGTGATCAACAACTCCACTACCAACCAAGTGGAAGCCACGCTACCCGGACTCTGGGAGTGGCAACCCGTGCTGCGTTCGCTCGCCATCGACAACCTGTTCGCGAATCTGGACAGCTATATCAACAGCGCGCGCAACTACTACGTGTACCACGACAGCACCACATTGAAGTGGAATTGGATCAAATGGGATGCGAACGAAGCCTTTGGGCGGTACAGCGGCGGGCAGAGCAACCTCGTGAACCTCGCTCCGAACTATGTGGCGAACACGCGGCCGTTGATGACCAAGATCATGAGCACGCCTTCCTTCTACCAGGCTTATCTGGTGGAGTATTGCGCGGCGTGGGAGGTCTTCACGAACCTGCTCTTGGACCCGCGGATCGACGAGCTCGCCGCCATGATCCAACCGCATGTCTTCGCCGACCCCATCAAGCAATACACGAATGCACAATTCACCACCAACCTCACGAGCAACATCACCACTACTGGCGGGCCCGGGGGAACCCAAACCATCTACGGCCTGAAATCCTTCATCGACGTTCGGCGCCAATACCTGACGCCGCTTCTGCCCTGCGCCACCATTGGCATGGATGAAGCCGCCGTTCCCGTATTCCATGTCTCACCCAATCCCTGCCATGGCGAATTGCGGATCTCGGTTCCGGCAGGCCAGACGATCGGGGCCATTTCCATCGCCGATGCCGCCGGGCGGGTCCTTTTCGCTGGGCGCAACACCAACATCCTCGACCTCTCCGTCCTTCCCCCTGGCCTGTACGTGCTCAGCGTGGACATCGGCGGGTCCGTGCAGCGGCTGAAGGTGGTGAAGGAGTGATCGCCGGTTGGACGGAGCCGTGTACATTCACGCCCCATTTCTGCAAAACCATGCTCATCCAGAAGAATTCCGTCGTCTCCTTCCATTACACCCTGAACGATGCCGATGGCAAATTGCTGGATACCAGTGCCGGCAAGGACGCCTTCGCCTATATACACGGTGGCGGCATGATCGTCCCGGGCCTCGAGGAGAAGATGGAAGGCCGCAAGGCCGGCGACAGCATGCAAGTGGAAGTGGAAGCGGCCAAGGGCTATGGCGAGATCGATCCGCAATTGGTGCAGCGCGTTCCTGCGGACAAATTCGGGGATCAGACCGTGGAGGAGGGCATGCAGTTCCAGACGCCTGACCATCGGGTGTGGAGCGTGATGGAAGTGAAGGACGGGCAAGTGGTGCTGAATGGGAACCACCCGCTCGCGGGCGTCACCTTGCACTTCAGCGTTGAGATCACCGAAGTGCGCGAGGCCACGCCTGACGAGTTGAGCCATGGCCACGTGCATGGCGCGGGCGGGCATCACCACTGACGGCCCGTCTCGAATGGCAAGAGCGGACTTCGCCACAGCGCCGCCGCCCCTTCTCAAACCTGCCTGCCGAACGCGCGCAAGAGCGCGAAGCGAAGCATGCCGCTCCAGAGGTTGATCCTGTAGTTGGCGTCCTTCTTCTCCGGTTCGAATGCGTAGCCCATGCGGTGCATGCCTTCGGCGCATACGTGCTGGATGATGGCGAGGTCGCTGTCCTGGGCCGAAAGCTGCTGCTTCCACTTCTCCATCATGTCCGCACTGATCGGCTTGAGCGCATTGGCGCTGTTCCAATTGCCCTTTTCCACGCGATCGTCCAAACGTTCAAGAGCCGCATAGTCCGCCTCGATCCCGAACGATGACGCCAGCGTGTTGAAGGTCGCCTCGGGATCGCTCACGAGGTCCTCGTACCTCACCAGATGATGATGGCCGGCATCACGCGAGAGGGCCAGCGCTTTGTTCCAGCTGCGCGACAGCGCGAAGACGTTGCTGGTGCTCCACGGCATGCTCTTCAAGCTGCCGATGACCGAACGCGGGTCGCGCACCAGGTAAACGAATCGCGCCTGCGGGAACATGCTGCGAATGGCGGGCTGGAAGAAGATGTGAGGCGGAGACTTCTCGATCCATAGCGGGTCCGTTATCCCCGGCTTCATCGCTGCGCGGTAGGCCTCAAGAGTGAACGTGAACACATCCTGCCAGCGCGTGGCATGGTCGATGATACGTTGGCGCAGCGCATCCCTGTCGATGGGGAACTTCTGGATCGTGTGCAAGTTGCTCCACCGCGTGGCGATGAGCTTGCGGTGCTCGTCCCTGGCCGGGTCGTACCTCGCGTATTGCTGTTGGAAGACGAAGAAATGCGTCTCCGGAACGGAGATGGCACCAGGGAAACGGTCGAGGTGCAGTCGAAGCAGCGTGGATCCGCTGCGTGGCATGGAGAGCAGGAAGACGATCCTCATCGGCGGGCGCCAAAGCTAGACGGCCGTGCGGATCATGGTCGCGACCCGGTGCAGTGGAATTCGTTCAAGGTTTCCCTCAAGAGCGGTGCTTCAACGCTTCTCGGCCACCAGCACGAAGATGTCCTCGTTATCGCGCTTCATCAAGTAGCGCTCACGGGCGAATTTCTCCAACAGGTCCTTGTCGCTGGCGATCTCGGTGAGTTGCTCCTTGGTGCGTGCGATCTCGGCGGTGTACCACACTGCCTGATCCTGCATCTCGCTCAGCTCGCGGTGGTTCTTCCACGTCGTCCACAGGTCGCTGCTGTCGAATATGGCGATCCAGCCTACCAGTACCAGCACAGCCAAGCCGTACCGATTGCGCAGTCGTTCGGGTATGCGGTCGAGCAGCTTTTTCACGGGGCTGAATGTAGCGGGCGTTACCAGGGGAAACGCCGTGGTGGCGACCATTGGTATTCCACGATCGATCGTGAAGGGTGCTGCGGCAAGCAGCGGTGCGGTGCCGGTAGCTTTGGCGCATGTCCTGGGTGCTTGGCGCGCTATTGACGATCGCAGCGGTGTATGCATGCATCTGCCTGTTCTGCTTCATCTTCCAGGAGCGGTTCATCTTCATCCGTTATCACGCCAGTGGTCATCACCGGTACCGTTTCGGCGGTCCTTACAGCGAGGAATGGCTGGAGCGCGACGGCGCGCGACTGCATGCGCTGCGATTCCCCGCCGTGGATGCGCGCGGCGCAGTGCTCTACTTCCACGGCAATGCAGGCGGCCTCAAGCGTTGGGGCCGACTGGCCGCGCGATTCACGCAGCACGGCTACGAAGTGCTCATGCCCGACCCGCGCGGCTACGGCAAGAGCCGTGGCCGGATGAGCGAGGACGCGCTCATAGCCGATGCGCTGGCCTGGTATGACCGCCTGCGCGAGAAGTGGCCCGAGGAGGCGATCGTGCTGCATGGCCGTTCCCTTGGCGCCGCGTTGGCGATCCCCGTAGCCGCAGCACGATCGCCGCGGATGCTCTTGCTGGAAACGCCGTTCGCCAACCTGGCGGACGTGGCGCGCTCGTATTTCCCCTTCATCCCGTACGGCTGGTTGCTCCGCTATCGGTTCCGCAGCGACGAGCGGGTGCGTGGGGTGCGCTGTCCCGTCTACATCTTCCACGGTCGCCGGGACCAGGTGGTGCCGTACTCCAGCGCGCTGAAGCTGTACGCGGCCATCCCGGCCAGCACGCACCGCGAGCTCTTCACTTTCCCAACCGGGCGGCACAATGACCTCTACAAGTTCGAGCGCTTCAAGGAAGTGTTGCGTACGCTGCTGATCGACGGACCCAGCGCATAGCGCCATCAGGTATTCCACAACGCCCAGCTCGCGTCGGCTTGCGCATGGAGCATGGCCATGCCATTGACGATGGTGGCACCGCGCGCCTGGCCTTCGCGCAGGAAGAGCGTCTCTTCCGGGTTGTACACGAGATCGATGAGGGTGTGCCCCGGGCCGATGGAGGAATACGGCACCGGTGGCAGGGTCCCCACGTCAGGATGCATGCCGAGCGGAGTGGTATTGATGATGAGCTTGCACACGTCCACGATGATCGGCTCGAGAAGGTTCCAGGTCATATCGCCACGCTCACGGCTTCGGCTCACAACACGGAATCGGATGCCTTGCTCCTTGAGGACGAAAGCCACGGCACGGCTGGCACCACCGCTGCCGAGCACCAGCGCGCGCGGCTTGTTCCCCTTGAGCAACGGCAACAGGGTCCGACGGAAGCCCTCAACATCCGTATTGTATCCCGTGAGCCCGTCTTCGCCGATGCGTATGCAATTGACGGCCCCCACAGCGGCAGCGAGCGGATCCACCCGACTCAGGAATGGAATGATGCTTTGCTTGTAGGGTATTGTCACGTTCAAACCTCGTAGTCCTGGTGAATCCTCGATCAATCGCGGCAGCGCATCGATCGCATCAATGGGGAACAGCTCGTAGCGGTGGTTGCTGAGCCCTTCCCGAAGGAACTTCTGCGTGAAGTACTGCTGGCTGAACGAATGGGAGAGGGGGGTGCCGATGAGCCCGTAGCGTACCACGCGTTCAGCAACGCTCATCCCTTGCGTGTATTGCGCCTCTGCCGCACGAACTCAACGATCATCGGCAGCACGCTGATGAACACGATGGCGAGGATCACCGTTTCGTAGTTCTCACGCACGAAGGGGTGATTGCCGAACGCGTAGCCAGCCAGGAGCAATAGTCCGATCCACAAAGCGCCGCCCGCAACATCGAAGGGCAGGAACCTGCGCCGGTAGTCCATGGCCCCGATGCCGGCCACGAAGGGAGTAATGGTGCGCACGATGGGAACGAAGCGCGCGATGATGATCGTCTTGACGCCGTACTTCTCGAAGTAGGCGTGCGTCTTGTCCAGGTGCTTCTGCTGCACGAGGTCGCGCCCGAAGGTGCGCCACTTCACGATGCGCGGCCCGAAGAAGCGGCCCACCCAGTAATTGATGTTGTCGCCCAGCACGGCGGCCAGGAACAGCAGGCCGAAGAGCGTGGCCAGATCGAGCGATGGTGCGGCCCCACGGCCAGCGAACCTGCCACGAAGAGCAAGGAGTCGCCGGGCAAGAAGGGCATGATGACGAAGCCGGTCTCGATGAAGATGATGGCGAAGAGCAGCGCGTACACCAGGTTGCCATGCGCTTCGATGAACGCAGGCAAGGTGATGTTGAGGTGCGTGATGAAATACCAGAACTCCTGGATCGGTTCCATGTATGAGGTGTCAATCGCAGTTGAGGGCAGGCTCCACCTCGGCGGCGTATGCGGCAATGCCTCCGGCGAGGTTGATCAGATCGCAGAAACCATAGCGCGATTCGAGCGCTTGGATCACGGCAGCTGCGCGATTGCCGCTCTTGCAATGCAGGATCACCGGCCCATCGCGGCGGATCTCGGCCAGGCGGTCCAGGATCTCGCCCATGGGAATGAGCTGGCCGCCGATGCTGCATGCTTCGGCTTCGTATGGCTCGCGCACGTCAATGAGCTGGTGCGGCGTCCCGGCCTCACGCATGCGCTTCAGTTCGGTGGCGGTGATCTCCTTCATTCCGTGAATGCCTGTCGTAATTCTCTTCACCGTCTTCAACTTTCTGCCTTCACTTGCCGGAGCTTCTCGGCCACGCTTTCGGGCAGGTATTGGAAGAAGGTGTCCCCGCGCAGTCCCAAGCGCAGGGTCTCCAGCGGGATCACTTCCTCGGGCCCGATGTTGCCCAGGTTCACGTTGGCGCCCAGCTGCTTGATGAACCACACCTGCTGCGATTTCTGCGGTGTTTCCCACAGGATGTCCTTGCCGGCCACCTTCGCCAGAATGCGGTTCACCAAGGCGGTGTGCGCGTGGCCGCTGGGGCGATAGATGCCTACGGTGCCGCTCTCGCGTGCTTCGGCGATCACCTTCCAACTGCCGGCATCGAGCTCGGTGCGCATCATGCTCACCCATTTCGCAGGGCTGATGAGGATGCCGCTCTCCTTGCTGCCCACCTCGCTAAGGACGGTGAAGTGCTTCGCGAGCTCGCCGATGTACTTGCACTTCTCCTTCGCAGGCATGTTGATGGAGCCATCGCTGACCTCTACGGTGTCCAGGCCCAATTGGTCAAGCAACTTGCGGTAATCCTTGAACTGCCCGCGGGCCACGAAGGCTTCGAAGAGCGTTCCGCCGAGGTACACGCGCATATCCGCCTTCTGGTACAGGGCGATCTTCTCCTTCAGCCGCGAGGTGACGAAGGACGTGCCGAAGCCGAGCTTGACCAGATCGATGAGCGTGCCGGAACTGTCCAGCATGTCCTCGGCCTGCCTCATGCTCAAGCCCTTGTCCATCACCATGGTAAGACCTTCCTCGCGCGGCTTGGTGGAGCGGGCGGGGATGTGCGACAGGCTGTAGTTCATCGTTGCTTGTACAGTTCCAGCAAGTGGATCACCTGCGGCATCGCGGCGGCTTCGGGGTAGTGCTCCAGTAACTGCGCATGGCTGGAATGGTCGGTGCTCAGGACCTCCTCCAGTTCAAGCAGGGCTTGCTGCTCTTGTCCGGCGCGCAGCAGATAGCTGACCATGCGGTAACGGTAGCGGGCTGTCAGTTGATGCACCTGCTCGCCTTCTTTCAGTTTCCGCAGGGCCACCTCAGGGCCCTTCAAGTTCAGCATCAGGTCGGCGTGGTCCATCCAGGCATCGAGGTTGGCAGGATCGAGCAGGTTCAACTTGGTGTACGCCGCCATGGATTCCTCGAAGCGCTGGGCACGCGCGAGGCCATTGGCGTAATAGTACCACGCATCGCCGTGGTCCGGTGCCAGCTTCACCGCCACCTCCAGGTCCTTTATCGATTCCGGCAGATGGCCTGTCATGTCCTTCACCACGCCGCGTCCGATCCAGGCATCCACCCAGTTGGGGTCCAGCGCAAGGGCCTGGTCGTAATGGATCAGCGCCTGCTCGAAGCGTTCCATCTTCTCGTAGCACTCGCCGATGTAGCTGAAGGTGATGGCTTGCGGTCCGTCGTTGGCCAGTGTTTCCTGGTAGCAAGCGATGGCTTGCTGGTATTCGCCGGCGATGAGCAGGTTGCGCGCTTTGCTGAACCACGCGGAGCTGAACTTGTCATCGATGGCCAGGCAGTAGTCCAGCGCTTCATTGCTCTCATCGTACCGTTCGAGACGCGAGAGCGCGTTGCCCAGATTGAACCAGGCGACGAAGCTGTACGGATGGTCGTTGGTGAAACGCTTGAAGTAGGCCACGGCGGCCTGGTGCGTATCGGTCAACTCGTGGCAGTACGCCAGCTCATAAAGGACGGCCTCGTTCTCCGGGTTGATCTCCAGCGCGCGCTTCAACAGGTCTATGGCCTGGTCGAACGCCTCGATGTTCTCATGCTCGAAGGCGAGGTCCAGCAGGATCTCGTCACGTCCCTCTTCAGCAAGTTCGAGCGCACGCTTATAGTGTTCTATGGCGCGGCGATAGTTGCGCAACTGGCTGTAGATGCCAGCCTTGTGCAAATGCACTTCTTCGTTGAAGGGTTCCAGCTTGCCGATGGCGTCCAGCACCTCCAGCGCTTTGTTCAGCCGGCCCATGTTCATGAGCACGATGGCCTCGCTGAACATGATGTCCAAGGAACCGGGATGCTGCATCTGGGCAAGCTCCAGCACCTCCTTGGCGCGGCGCGTGTCGTTGGCCTCCAGGTAGTGGTCTATGATCAGCTCGAATTCCTCCACATCGAAGAACTGCTGGCCGTTGCGGCTGATCATGGCCTCGTAGCGTTCCACGCAGCCCCGTTGAGCGTCGCGGTCGGGCAAGGGTAGGTGTCCGTCGTTCATGTGTTCCATCCCGTCCGGCGGGATGCGCTGCCCTCCACCGGGCCTTACCGTACAAAAATAGGTGAACGCCATCGGGACGCATGGCACGGGACCCTGCTTATGAACAGGACGGGGTGCGCTACCCTGACTTCAGGCAAGGGCATAAGGGCTTTGATGCGCGCATGGCTGTGCAGTCCGGGAAGGTGGTGGTAGCACGATCGCATTTGCCGCCACGGTAGTTCCCGCGTTCGCATGCGGGAGATGCCTGGCACGCGCGATTGCTTTTCGCAAGGCATGCAACGCCGTTCCATTCGAGAGCGTCCTACGCCTGCCTTCACGACATGAAGCGGATCCCACCACTCGCTATCGTTAGCCTGCTGGCCCTTGGCGCCAGCGCCCAACTGCAGGTGTACTTCGCCGGTGACCCGGCTTCGTTGGCACTGGCGCACCTCAACGGTCCGAACGTGGCGATCATGAACGTGGTGAGCCAGACGATCGATCCGCAGCAGGTCGGTTACTTCCGCGACAGCACGGCTAGCATCGGCCTGGATAGCGGCATGGTGATGAGCACAGGCATCTGCTACGGGGTCATGGGGCCCAACAGCATTCCCAATATGAGCCTGGGCGGTGGCTTCTTCACGACCGACCTGGACCTGGCCACCCTGACGCCGCTCTATGCGAACCCCATTGGTGATCCGGGTATCATCCAAATGGACCTTATACCCGCAGGCGACACGCTGGAGGTCCGCTACGTGTTCGGTTCGGAGGAATACGACGAGTACGCGTGCAGCGGTAAGGACGATCGCATGGCGATGTTCCTGAGCGGGCCTGGGCTTGTTGGTCCATTCTCCCTTGGCGCCATCAACATGGCCACCTTGCCCATCAGCGGCTTGCCCGTGACCGTGAACACGTTGAACCGTGGCATCGCAGGCTCAGCGGGAAGCGAAGGACTCTGCTTCATGAACCCGCTGTGGCAATTGGACACCGTCTATTACATCAACAACGACTTCGGCCTGGGCACCCAGTTGGACGGATACACCGTGGTGCTCAGCGCGCGAGCTGTCGTGGTGCCGGGTTCCTTGTACCATCTCAAGATCGCCATCGGCGACGTGGGCGATGGTCTTTACGACTCGGCCATCTTCCTTCCCGAAGGCGCCATCCGATGCACGGATTTCTCTACAGGCTCGCAAGACCTGGGCGGTTTCGCGGCGCAGGCAGTTTGGCTCAATGAGCAGGATCGTACGGTGAACGTGCGCGGGCTAAGCGCTGATGGAGGCCCTGTCCTGATGGAGGTCTTCGACCCGACCGGCCGGCTGCTTCAACGCAGTTCCGCAACACGCAATGGAGCGCTTTGGAGCACTCCGCTGGCCAGCGAGATCGGCGGCATGGTGGTAGTGCGCGCATGGCAACAGGACCAGGCGGCTAGCGGAAGGGTGTTCGTGCGCTGATCGACAGCAACCGATTTGCCCGTATTCGCCCGCCGATTTCCTTCAGAGCTCAGGCGTGCGGCCATCGCCGAAGGTCACCTAGCGCATGATGGCCAGAGGCATGGTGGCCGTCCACCTTCCATATTGAAGGATGAGGACATACATCCCATTGGCCACTTCTGACGTGTCCAAGGACACCCGATCATGTTGAATGCGCGTGTGGATGGGCTGCGACCTTCCGTAGAGGTCTACGAGCTGGATCGAAGTTCCGTGCCCGATTCCCATCAGTTGTACACGATCGGAAGCAGGATTGGGGAATAGGCGGATCGCGGCGGATCCATCAGATGAGCCGATCCCAACCGTGCAGGCATCGGGGGAACAGTAGCGCACTCCTGAGGTCACCGTGCCGGTGTTCACATCAATGATGGGGGCGATCGCGGTGGTAGGCGTGCCGTCGCAGATATCAATGGTGCCGGTGATCAGGCCATTGTTCACCGTCGTCTGGGCTACCAGAACGCAGCCATTCCCGTCGAGGACGCCGTTCACCGTGAGGTCGCCATTGCTCACGTTCAATACGCCAGGCGCGATGATCGTCATCGTCGCTCCGGCATCCACGAAGATGTCCTGGCCGACCGGGATCACGAACCAATCGCCGTTGCCGCTGTAGTACTTGCCGATATGCGTGCTGGAAGAAGAGATACTGCCCGAATTCGTCAATGTGTCCACCGTTAAGCCGGTCATCTCTAACCTACCGGTGTTGAAGATCGCCCGTACCACGGAACCCGCACTAGCGTGGATGTCCAGCGAATCGTGGTTGAAGATCCGCATGGCAGGCCCATCGGCACCGAAGAATCCCGCAACGTTGAAATTCTCGAGGACTGCTCCTCCGGACACGGTCGATGCGCTCAAGTACCCGGTAGTCCCGTTCTCCAGGTCGGCGTACAGGAACAGTTCATCGCTGATGTCCCAATAGCCGCTGTTGTACAGGCCATCACGATAATTCGCCACCCGGTAGCAGCTCAGATATCCGTTGTTCTCGAAAAGCAGTGCGCTTGCATCGATCCACAGGTCGCCCAGCACCATCACGCCCTGGTTGTCCACGGCGCAGCCGAGCTGCACCGTCTCAAAGGAGTCCATGTAGCCCGTGGAGGTCACGGTAAGGCTGCCGCCGCTCTTGCCCATGCCTCCGGTCACCGTTACGTTATGATCGACGAATACCAAAGCGGAGTTGGGCGGAATGCACGAGCAGTCCCACGTGCTGGGCTCATACCAGTCCCCGTCACTTTCACTATGGATGGTGAGCTGTGCGCGTATCTGGCTCATGCATGCGAGCACCCAGGCGATGGCGAGAAGGCCCTTCATGCACGAAAAGTAGCGGACAGGAACGCAGGATGCGAAGCGGATTCCTTGAACACGGGCACCCATGCGGCTGGTAAGAAGATCTACGCCTCCGTCTTCACCCCATTCCCGCTCGGCACCTTCGCCTCCACCTCCGCAATGGCCTTGATGGTCCGTAGCAAGGAGTCCGGCGTAACGCTGATGGAATCGATCCCGAGTTCCACCAGGAATTGCGCGAAGTCCGGGAAGTCGCTGGGCCCTTGGCCGCAGATGCCCACCTTGGTCTTGGTCTTCTTGGCGCTGGTGATGAGCATGCGGAGCATGCGCTTCACGGCCTCGTTGCGCTCGTCGTAGAGGTGCGCCACCAGCGCGCTGTCGCGGTCGAGGCCGAGGGTGAGCTGCGTGAGGTCGTTGCTGCCGATGGAGAAGCCATCGATGTATTGCGCGAACTCATCGGCCATGATGATGTTGCTGGGGATCTCGGCCATGAGGTAGACCTCCAGGCCTTCCTTGCCGCGCTCCAGTCCGTATTGCTTCATCACCACCGCCACTTTCTTCAATTCGGTCACGGTGCGACAGAAGGGCACCATCACCACCACGTTCTTCAGGCCCATCTTCTCGCGCACGCGCTTGATCGCCTTGCACTCCATGCCGAAGGCCTCCTTGTATGCCTCGCTGTAGTAGCGGCTCGCGCCGCGCCAGCCGATCATCGGGTTCTCTTCGTTGGGCTCGAAGTGTTCGCCGCCCAGCAGGTTCTTGTACTCGTTGCTCTTGAAATCCGAGAAGCGCACGATGACCTTGTTGGGGTAGAAGGCGCTGGCGATCTTGGCGATGCCGTAGCTCAGCTTCTTCACGAAGAAGGTCTCCTCGTCCTCGTAGCCGTTGATGAGGTAGCTGATGCGGCCGCTGAGGGCCACGTCGCCGAGCTCCTTGTGCTGCAGCAGCGCCAGCGGGTGCGCGCAGATGTAGTTGTTGATGATGAACTCCTCGCGCGCAGTCCCACGCCGGCGTTCGGCAGGCTGGCGAACTTGAAGGCCATGTCGGGCGAAGCCACGTTGAGCATGATGGGCGTGCGCACTTTCGGGATGGCGCTCAAGAGCGTTTCCTCGGTGATGTAGGGCACATGCCCGGCGTAGATCACGCCGGTATCGCCTTCGCAGCAACTGATGGTGATCTCGTCGCCGTTCTCCACTTTCTCCGTGGCATCACCGCAACCCACGATGGCCGGTACGCCCATCTCCCGCGCTACGATCGCCGCGTGGCAGGTCCGGCCGCCCTTGTTGGTGACGATCGCCGCAGCCTTCTTCATGATCGGCTCCCAATCGGGATCGGTCATGTCGGTCACGAGCACATCGCCCTTTTGGAAGTCCTTGCCATCGGTGCCGCCACCGCGACCATCGAGGCTGTACATGATGCGCACCTTGCCGGTGCCCACACGCGCGCCGATCGCGATGCCCTTGGCGATGATCTTCTCCTTGCCGGTGGGTGTCAACTTGTAGTCGATCACCTTGTCGGCATCGCCGCGGCTATGGATGGTCTCGGGCCGCGCTTGCAGGATGAAGAGCTGCTTGCTCAGCCCATCCACGGCCCACTCCACGTCCATGGGGCACCAGGTGCCTTTCTTGTCACTGTAGTACTTCTCGATGGCGACCACGCTTTTGGCAAGCTCCAACGCCTGCTCATCGGTGATACAGAAGCGGTTGCGCATGGGGCGCTCCACGGGAACCACGAGCACAGATTCGCCCGGCTCCACACCGTAGATCATCTTGCGGTCCTTGTTGCCCAGCTTCTTCTCGATGATGCTGCTGAAGCCTTCATTCAGCGTGGGCTTGAAGACCAGGAACTCATCGGGGCTCACGCTGCCCTGCACCACCATCTCGCCGAGGCCGTAGCTGCCGTTGATGAGCACCACGTCCTTGAAGCCGCTCTCGGTGTCGAGCGAGAAAGCCACCCCGGAAGAAGCCAGGTCGGAACGTACCATCTTCTGCACTCCCACGCTGAGGCCGATGTTGAAGTGGTCGTAGCCCAGGTTGTGGCGGTACACGATGGCGCGGTCGGTGAAGAGCGAGGCGAAACAGTTCCGCACCGCTGTCAAGAGCTCCTCCGGACCGCGCACGTTCAAGTAGGTCTCCTGCTGTCCGGCGAAGGATGCATCCGGCAGGTCTTCTGCAGTAGCGGATGAACGCACGGCGACGTCGGTAGCATCCTGGCCGTACTGCTTGCTCATCTCCAGGTAGCGCGCCACGATGTCGTTGCTGATCGCCTCCGGGAACTTGCCGTTCTTCACCAAGGCGCGCACGGCGAGGCCCGCGCGACGGATGCTCTCCACGTCCTCTGGGTCCATCTTGTCGATGAGCTCGCGGATCCTGGCATCGAGCTCGTTGAACGCGATGAACGCCTCGTAGCTCGCAACGGTGACGACGAAGCCACCCGGCACCTTCACGCCCAGGTTGCTCAAGCGCTGGATCATCTCGCCCAGGCTGGCATTCTTGCCGCCCACGGTGGGGATGTCGCTCAGTTCAACTTCGTGGAGCCACTTGAGGTAGGGTGCTTTGGTCATTGGGGTGATCTCTGAATAAGACGTCGCGTTGAACGCTTGGTCACGGTAAAGGTTAAACGCGCAACGCGCACTTCGGATGATGACGGACAAGTATCGGGTCACGCGTGTTGCCAGCCGAAGGCGAAGTTCCGAGATGATCGTCGGCTGCCCTCGCATCGCGCCTACTTTGTGCGAAATCCCCATTAACGATGACAACGAAGAGAGCGGCCCTGCGGAAGGGGAAGAGCGCCAGTACCACACGTGTAGCCAAGACGCACAACTCCCGCGCGGCGCGCAAGACGGCCACCGCCGCCAGGATCGCATTCGCCGCAGTGGGTGAGGCAGCGGCGAAGAAGGCAGCGCGAGCCACCCCGGCAAAGCCCAAGGCAAAGGCCGCTGCGGTTGCCAAAGCACCGGCCGCCAAGGCGAAGAAATAGGTCGCCGGGAGCGTGCCCTCGCACGCGATGAACGCTTCTCTTTGCAGCACGATGCTGCGATGTGTGCTAGCTGTCCTCCTTGCCTCCACGCTCACGGGTGCGTGCGCTCAAATTCCGATCTGCATACTCCAAGGCAGCGGAACGAGCAGCGCGTACAATGGCCAGGCGGTCACGACTACGGGCGTCGTTACCGCGCTCTTCAGCGGCACGGGTACCCTGCAAGGGTTCTTCATCGAGGACCCGGCATGCGATGCCGATGCCAGCACGAGCAACGGCCTCTTCATTTACAACCCCAACACCACCGGAATCGCGTTAGGCGACCGCGTGAGCGTGAGCGGCACGGTGCAGGAGTTCCAAACCCTCACAGAGCTCTATGCCATTTCCTCCATATCGGTGATCGGATCAGGCACGGTGCAGCCTACCGATGTCACACTGCCCCTCTCCTCGGCGTCGGCCTGGGAGCGCTACGAGGGTATGCTCATCCGGTTCCCCGGAACCATGACGGTGACGGGCAATGATGACTGGGCCCAATATGGTGAACTCGTCATGGCGCCCGATCGCTTGTGGAACGCTACGCACGTTGTGGACCCTAACGATGCCGATCCCGATGGGACCACGGTGGGAGGGCTCGGCAATGTGGCTGCCGTGAACGCTGCGGAGGTGGCGAATGCATTGAGTTCGATCATCCTCGATGACGGACGCACAACGAGCTGGCCGGATCCTCCGCCTCTGATCAGCGCCCAAGGCACCCTGCGATGCGGAAGCACCGTGTTCAACCTGACCGGCGTGCTGCACTACATGTACAGCCGGTTCCGGCTGCAGCCGGTGAGCACCATTCCCATGGTTCACTATCCGAGGCCTGCTCCACGACTGCCCGATGCCGCCTTGCGCATCGTCTCGTGGAACGTACACAACTACTGGAGCACCCTCGGCGGATTCGGAGCGGCCAATGCTACTGAGCTAGCCCGACAGCGCACCAAGCTCACCGTGGCGATGGAGATGATGGATGCTGATGCCTTCGTGCTCTGCGAACTGGAGAACAATGATGTCGCCTGGGTGGACCTGATCGCGGGGCTCAACGCCTTGTATGGATCAACCGCCTACCTGGGCGTGGAACAGAACGCGGGCTTCGGCACCAAGAGCGTGATCTTCTACAAGCCCGATGTCCTTACGCTGGTGACACCCTTGTATTCATACTACTCCAGCACCTTCGAGCGTGCGCATATCACGCAGGGTTTCGAAGTGATAGCAACTGGAGGACGCTTCCTGCTCAGCGGCATGCACCTGCGCAGCAAGCTCTGCGACAACGCCACAGGTGCCAACCTCGACCTCGGCGATGGTCAAGGTTGCTACAATGCACGAAGGCTCGATCAGGTCTCGGAGCTGGTATCCCACTGGGCGGACCTTCGCACCAGCACCGGCATCGATGCGCAATTGGTCATGGGCGACTTCAACGCCTACCTGCAAGAGGACCCGATCGATCTCATGCGCGTCAGCGGCTTCACCGCCCTGGTGATGGATGGGATCCATGACTACACGTTCCGGTACCAGGACCGCTTCGGCGCCATCGATCATGCTTTCGGAACGGAAGCCATGGCCAACGCTGTGGTAGGCGCGGAACCTTGGGCGATCAATGCGGATGAACCTCCGGTGCTGGACTATCCCGATGCCAACATCGATTTCTATCAGCCGAACGCGTATCGCAGCAGCGATCACGACCCGGTAGTGGTTGGGATCGATCCCGCGGAACTCGTTGTCGGCGTGGAGGCAGTGGCGCATGACCGCAGCACGTCCTTCACCTTCGATGCTGCGCAAGGCATCGCCTCCTGGCACGCCATCGGGCTGGTCGGGTTGGAACTGGCTGATGCGGTGGGAAGGAGCGTTGGCCTGCAGGCATCGCGGACAGGCAATACGATCACCATGCGAACAGATGCCCTCGCACCAGGTGTTTACGCATGGCGCTGCATCGACGTGGCAGGCCGAGCGATCAGCGTGGGCCGGTTCGCCGTCGCGCGTTGAGCTGAACCGAGGAGGCTCGGTGCGTCCAGTGCGTGCTTCAGCTTGGAGCACCGAACTTCGCCCCGCCATGAAGAAGATCCTCATCCTCCTTGCCTTCGCGGGCATCGCATCGTTCGCATCAGCGCAATCCGATGCTCCATCGACCGAAGAGAAGCCGGTCGTTCACGAGTATGTTTCCGTAGAGTTCTCGCCCGCACTGCGGAAGATGGGCGTGTTCTCCACCAGCTTCCCCAACAAGGTGGTGGACATGAAGCCCATCCACATGGACAAGAGCGAACTGGACATCATCACCTTCTTCAACGAAGTGCAGGAATTGGAGCGGCAGGGGTGGCAGGTGAGCAGCCAGGCCATCGTGGCGCTGGAGAAAGGGCACATGTACGTGTGGAGCTTGCGCAAGGCGAAGCCATGACCGAAGAGGAACTCACTGCGCTCAAGTACCCTGTCGGCAAATTCGCTCGCGGCACACGGGCTACGACACCCGAGCGCCGCACTGAGTGCATCGGCATCATCGATCGCTTTCCGCAGGAACTGCGTACCGCGCTGCAAGGACTGAGCGCGGCGCAACTGGATACACCTTATCGACCCGAAGGCTGGACAGTGCGCCAGCTTGTGCATCACATCGCAGATAGCCACGGACAGACCTTGCATCGTTTCAAGCTCGCGCTCACCGAGGACAATCCCGTGATCAAGCCGTACAAAGAGGCGCTCTGGGCTGAGCACGTGGATGCACGAACGATGCCCGTATCAGCAAGCCTTGGCATCATCGACGGCACCCATGCGCGTTGGGCAACGCTCATGCGCGGCATGTCGGCCGTGGAATTCGAGCGGGCCTTCGTCCACCCCGAGCAACAACGGGAGATCGCATTGGACGAAGCGCTGGAACTCTACGTCTGGCACGGCCGTCATCACCTGCGGCACATCACGGCACTGAAGGAACGGATGGGCTGGGGCTGATCTTTACCTTCCCCGCCGATGACCGCAGCCACAACCTTCCAATTGCTCGATGGCAAGCGCTGCAGCGATTCGCTGAAGGCGGATATTGCCAAGGAAGCGGCCGAGGTGAAGGAGCGACGTGGCCAGCCACCGCACTTGGCCGCTGTGCTCGTGGGCAACGATGGTGCGAGCAAGACCTACGTGGAAGCCAAGGTGAAGGCCTGCGAGAGCGTTGGCTTCCGCAGTTCGCTCATACGCCTGCCAGAAACCATCACGGAGGAGGAATTGCTCCACCGCGTCGCAGCGCTCAATGATGACCAAGACCTCGATGGCTTCATCGTGCAATTGCCCCTGCCCTCGCATATCGATCCCGAGCACGTGACCCTGGCCATCGATCCGCGCAAGGACGTGGATGGGTTCCACCCGGTGAACATCGGAAACATGGTGCTTGGACTGCCGAGTTTTCTGCCCGCCACGCCCAGCGGCATCTGCGAGTTGCTCAAGTACTACAGCGTCGAAACAGCGGGCAGGCATTGCGTGGTGGTGGGCCGCAGCAACATCGTGGGCACGCCCATGAGCATCCTGCTCAGCCGCAATGCCTATCCCGGCAATTGCACGGTAACGCTCGCTCATAGCCGCACCCGAGACCTGCCTTCGATAACGCGACAAGCGGACATCCTCGTGGTGGCCATCGGAAAGCCCGAGTTCATCACCGCAGACATGGTGAAACCAGGTGCGGTAGTGATCGACGTGGGCATCCACCGCATCCCCGATGCATCGAAGAAGAACGGCTTCCGCCTCGTCGGCGATGTGCGCGTGGAGGAAGTGAGCGCTGTCTGTTCGGCGATCACGCCGGTGCCAGGCGGCGTGGGTCCGATGACCATCACGAGCCTGTTGCTGAACACGCTGAAGGCAGCGCGCGGCTGAGCATTCGCGCCGAAGCTGCGCAGCGATCGCTTAACAGTCTATTTTGGCCGCCCTCACAACTGCACGAAATGCACAAGACCATCCTCGTTGCGACACTGTTCGCAAGCGTAGCAGCCTTCGCGCAGCCCAAGACCGACAAGGCCAGCGTGGACTTCGGTCCGGAACTGAACGAGAAGGAGACGGGCGAATTCAGCCGGGTATTCGGGCAGTCCTCAGAAGCGGTGTTCATGACCATGAGCAAGAAGAAGGACGTGCTGATCCAACGTGTGGATGGGTCGCTACGCACCCAGTACAGTAAGGTGCTCGACCTCGAGATGGAGAAGAAGGACCTCGAACTGGAAGACCTCATGGTGATCGGGGACCGCATCCTGGCGTTCACCAGCCTCTACGACAAGAAGGCCGATAAGCGCACGATGTACCTGCGAACCTTCGGAGCCGACAACATGATGCCCGAAGGCGGATGGCAGCGCGTGGCCGAGTTCGATTCCGAGAAAGAGCGGCAGGGTGGCTTCGGCGTTGAGCTGTCGCCCAACCGCAAGCATGTGCTGGTGCATGTGCAGCTTCCGTATGAGAAGGAGATGCCGGAGAAATTCCAGCTGCACGTATTCAGCGCCGACATGGCTCCCGAGTGGGACCGTGAGATCACCCTGCCCTACGATGACAAGCTCTTCTCATTCGAGGAATTCCGCGTGGACTGCAAGGGTGATGTGGTGATGATCGGTGTGAAATACCTTGAGAAGCGGGAGGCCAAAGCCAACAAGCGCGCGGGCAAGGCGGCCTACGACTACCACCTCATCACCTACTCAGCCGATGGCAGCGAGCAGGACCATGCGATCAATATCAACGACAAGTTCCTCCAGGACCTCACCCTGAGCCTCGACTCTTCGAGCATGGGCGACATCCTGTGCGGAGGTTTCTACGGTGAGAAAGGAACCAACAAGGTGCGCGGCTGCTTCTTCCTCAGCCTCGATCCGAAGACCAAGGCGGTGAAGCACCAGAGCTACAAGGAATTCTCGGACGATTTCATCACGCAGTACATGACCGCGAAGCAGGAGGAGAAGGCGCGCAAGAAGGCCGAGAAGAAGGACGAGGAACTTGAACTGTACGAATACGACTTGAGCGATATCGTAAGACGTGACGATGGTGGCGCGGTGCTCGTGGGCGAGCAGTACTACATGTACACCACGCAGAACTGCTACACATCACAGGGGCGAACCACCTGCTACACGGTGTACCACTACCTGTACAACTCCATCATCGTCATCAACATCGATCCCGACGGCAACATCGCGTGGGCCAGCCAGATCCCCAAGTTCCAGCACACCACCAATGATGGCGGCTATTTCAGCAGCTACGCCATGGAGGTGAAGGGCGACAAGCTGTATTTCATCTACAATGACAATGGCGAGAACCTCTTCCTGAACGCAGGCGACAAGTTCAAGCCGACGGATTTCCAAGGGAAGAGCTCGATCGTTACCATGGCCACGGTAAGCATCGACGGCCATGTGAAACGCGAGGCGTTCTTCGATCCGGAGAAACGCGACCTCATCCTACGGCCCAAATCGGCGCGCCAGTTGGACGACGACCGGATGTTCATCTACAGCACGCGCAAGAAGGACTACCGCTTCGGCATGGTCACCTTCGACTGATCAGCGCGCAACGGAGAAACGCCTGACCACCAGTCCATCGGCCGTGTGCAGCTCCACGAAGTAGACCCCTTCGGAGAGCTTGCTCACATCGACCATTGAGACCGAGAGAACCGGCGCGGCCACCGCCTTGCCCGTGATGTCCAACACGCGTGTGCCACGCACAACCGTCGCATTGGCGATGCTCAAGTTGGTGCTCGCCGGTTGCGGATACAGCCTTACCGAGGCATCCAAGGCCGGTTTCCGCTCGGATGTAGTGATGTCGGTGCCAATGGCGATCAGATACGTGCTCGTCGCATTGTCCAGCCGACCGGTGATATAAGCCTGCCCATCGCCCATGGCCAGGTCGTTCATGCTGGTGCCGTAAGTGAAGAGGTCGTGCGCGCTGCCATCGGAGGCGGTGACCACAAGCACCGGAGAGGAAACGCCGTCCGTGGCGTTGCCAGTGAACCATGGTCTGCCGAATTCATCCACTTCCAATTCAGTGATCGTGATGTTGAGCGCGGCCGAGCGTGTCCAAATGGGCGTGGAGCCTGGTATGACGCAGCCCCAAGTGGTATTGCCGGAAAAGTCACTGTAGGCGAAGTAGGTGCGCGTACCATCCGTGGCCAGCATGGGAGCGAGGCTGGGCAGGAACACGACATTGGAGGTGATCTGCGCGCCGGTGTAACGATCGATCGCGACGAAAGTCCCGTACCGGGCAGCAATGATCGTGTTGCCCACCAGCACCGCATCCGAGAACGGCCCGAACGTGTTGTAGGACTTCGCCCATTGGACCCAGCCTTCGTGGTCCGTGCATTGGATCATTGCCGTTGTGCCATCGAGGCTGCGGATGGAGACGGCTCCTTGTTCATCGACCAGCACCTTGCCTTGGCCCCAGGCATATCCGCCTTTGCCAAGCCCGAGCTTCCAGCGCGAGAGGCCATCTTCATCCGACCGGTTCAAGCTGCCTGTGGTACCGGATTGGAATCCGGTATTGAGCTCTCGTTCATGGTAGATCGCGCCATTTCGAGCCCGTAGATCATAGGTGCTTTCCAGGTTGGCGGGATCATTCACCGTAGGGATAGCACTTCCGAGCATGGGTATGGGCTGCTGTGTCAGGTCGATGCCATCCGAGGCGAATTGGTGCAACAGGTCGAAATGCGGACTGTATTGCTGCAGTTGATCATCGATCGTGATGTACACATTGCCGGAGCTGACATCCACAGCTACATGGTTGTCGGCGCTCACGGGCACCGGCACGGGCTGTTCATCCTGCCCGAAGGCCCATTGCTGCGACCAAATGGGAACCAGAGGTGTTTGGGCGCCTAGGAGCGCAGGAAGCCCGATCGACAACAAGGTGGAGACAAGGTGCTTGTTCATGGCGATCAGGGTTGAGGAGTGCCGGTGATCACATACGCCGTTGAGATGCTGGAGTCCATGATCCCGGTGAACGAGATCTTCCCGTTCACGAAGCACATGTCGTCGATGCTCTCGTAGAGCGTGCCGCTGGCGAGTTGGGTGAATTCCGCATCCAGCCGGAACCACCGGCCCACATTGCCCGTCGTAATGCCGATCCAAAGTCGATCCAGGGCGTCCATCGCCACGTGCGCCGCTCCGGCCGGTCCGGATAGGGGAACGAGATCGTTGAGGCCGGAACCGGTCGCCAGATCGTGGTAACCGAACCGCAGTTCGGTGCCGGTGGTCACGCCCCAATAGATGCGCGTGCCATGCGCCACCAGCTGCATGTCGAATGAACTGCCTGGGGGATAGAAGTCGAGCGCATCGAGGAACGCGCCTGTGTTGCGATCGAGAAAGACGATGCTGGGGTAGGCGGCACAGAAAACAGTGTCGCCGATCAAGGCAATGCTTGAGAAACTGGAATGGCTTGATGCGGGATCGGACCAGGTCACGTTCCCTGCAGGTTCCCTGAAGGTCCTGCTTCACCGCACGGGCGACCGTCACAAGGGGAGAGAAGCTCGTATCGGTATCACCGCAGCCGTACACCGCATCGTCCGTCACCATCAGGCCATACCCGCGATCGTTGAGGAAGCCATCCATGTCGGTCTGGATGATGCCCTCATCCATGTGCCAGTAGATGTCCTGCGGGCTTCCGCCGATGTTCATATGGTACATCGTGTAATGCAGCACGCTGTCACGCACGCTCAGGTTGGTCAATCCATCAAGGCTGCCGACATTGAACTCGTAGGGGAACAGTGGGGTCACATCAGTGCCGTCGGGAAGGAACACGTTGGCCAGTTCGTCCATCTGCACAGCAGTGCCCTGTACCGCCCAGACGTAGTTGCCATAGACAGGATCGCGTGACACATGCATGTTGGGACCATACATGGCCGGGTAGGGCCTCAGCGCCGACCATTCCAGGTCGATCGGCGGGAATTGCGCGAAGAGGTTCAGCGCGCTGGCCAGGAAGATCGGGGTAACGTATTCCCTCATGGTTCTGGATCTGCTAAGAAGACGCTTCCTTCAAGGGCGGTTGCCCCCGTCCCAACCCCGCGATCACTACTCCTCGAACGCCTCGATCGTCGCCTGCCGCTCCACTAGCTTGGTGAACTTACCGTCATAGCGCGTGGCGCGCACGATGTGGTTGTCGATCCAGTGGTAGTTGCCGCCACGCGGCTTGCCGAAGAGGATCGCGTGGTACTTGAAGCCGTGCTCATCGAGCCAAGCCGTGGTCACTTCGCGGTGGTCCTCCGTGCGGCTGGTGAAGAAGGTGATGATGTGCCCCTCATCGAACCAACCGTTGCAGATCTCCAGCGCGCCCTCGAAAATGGTCGCCGCGGCCATGCGCTCAGGTTCCTCGTTCGGGATGTCCTCGCAGATGGTGCCGTCGATGTCGATGAGGAAGTTCTTCTTCCCCTCGGGGAGTTTCGGGCTGATGCGCTTGCCGTCCTCGAAGGCGTCGTGGAGCTGGGCCATGAGATAAAGCCAATGGTCCCGAGTACTATTGACATGGAACAACTGCGGACCGACGTAGCCATTGCCTTCTTTCAGACAGGTTCCGGGTGACCTTTGCACTCAGCCATCGCCATCCATGCCTATTCGGAATGAGTAGCACCCATCGCGGGACCAGTACTCATCGACGAAGTATGCACCGTCCTTGCCATCGTCTGATTCAGCGCCCAGGATGAAACCGCACCAGCAGATCCAAATTCCGCTGAAGACAAAGATCCCCATCCGTGCTCTTCAGGCGGAAGCTTGCCGAGATGGAGGTGAGATTCAAGCGCCTGACGTTCAATTCTGCCTTACGGTCTTCCTCGTTTCCAGTGAAATGATAAGGCGTCATGTCAGTGAGCTGCGGTAGCGATGCGTATTGACGATCCTTCGCCAAGGATGGACGCGTTCTCGATACGGAGCAGGGCCGGAGCTCCCATGCTCCGGAAGGCACCGCACGAAGGCCATGCTGTAAAGGGTTGTGTCCTCGCAATAGACTCCAATGCCACCGGCTGTATCCCAATAGACATAGTTGACCCCATCAGGAGTGCAGCGTTGTCGTCCCGAACAGAGATGTGTCCAGTGGTCCTATCTGGTCCGAACTCAACGTTCGGTTCTTTCAGGCTTCGATCGGCATCCGATTCGAGAAACCGACAAGTGCGATCAACGTGAACCGGGCTTCCATCACCTCCCGGCCTTGATCTCCTCGACCACGCCTGGGTCCAATAGTGTGCTCGTATCCCCCAAGGCATTCATCTCGCCTTCGGCCACCTTGCGCAGGATGCGCCGCATGATCTTGCCGCTGCGTGTCTTGGGCAGGCCGCTCACGAACTGGATCTTGTCAGACATTGCCACGGGTGGGGGCGTTCTCAGTAGGCGTCCTTCCTGTCAGAGACCTTTCGATACGAACAAGCTTGATCGCATCGCCAATGAATTAGATGACCCTGTAGTGGCCGATCCGGATGCGCCATAGGTTCTTGTGCCCAATCAGCTTCTTGCAGCCATGGGGTCTCGGATCATTCGCCAATCGGCCCACGGATTCACCGATGCGCACCGCAACCTGTGCGGGTAGTGCGTTCAATTCGCGTATCGCGCTTTTCAGCCATTCGACCTTGTAGCTCACCGGCGCTTTGCCCGTTTGTACACGGCACGCATCACCTGATCATGCGGCACTGTCGCTTCACCGCGCCGCGATTGCGCGATCAAGCCATCGAGGTATTCTTCGACCGCTTCCGGTTCCTTGGCCAAGGTGACGAGGTCGATCTGCACGTAACGCCTGTTCTCTGTCTCGTCCGTGATGAGCTTCACGCCTTTGATGGGGCTGCCTGCTTTCATGCTCCCAAAGGTAGGGTCCTGGATGCGATGGCTTACGCGATCATACCTTTCCCTGCCTTGATCTCCTCGACCACGCCTGGGTCCAATAGTGTGCTCGTATCCCCCAAGGCATTCATCTCGCCCTCGGCCACCTTCCGCAGGATGCGCCGCATGATCTTGCCGCTGCGCGTTTTGGGCAGGCCGCTCACGAACTGGATCTTGTCCGGCCGCGCGATCTTGCCGATGATGCGTTCCACGGTGGCGATTACTTCCTTCCGCAATGCATCCTTGTCGGTGCGCACATGGTCGCAGATCACGAAGGCGTAGATGCCCTGTCCCTTGATGTCGTGCGGGTAGCCCACCACGGCGCTCTCCACGACGTCGGGGTGCTCGTCGATGGCGTTCTCGACCTCAGCGGTGCCGATGCGGTGGCCGCTCACATTGATCACATCGTCCACGCGGCCGATGATGCGGAAGAAGCCATCGGCATCGCGCTTGGCGCCATCGCCGGTGAAGTAACGGCCAGGGTATTGCGCGAAGTAGTTGAGCCGGCAGCGCTCATGATCGCCCCATGTGGTGCGTATCACGCTCGGCCATGGGAAGTCGATGCACAGGTAGCCTTCGGCCTCGCCGTGCAACTCATTGCCTTGCTGGTCCACCAGGATCGTGCGGATCCCGGGCAAGGGTAAGCCTGCGTGCGCTGGCTTCATCGGCGTGATGTCGCCCAAGCCACTGAGCATGATGCCGCCGGTCTCGGTCTGCCACCATGTGTCCACGACAGCGCAACGCTTTTTGCCCACTTGCTCGTGGTACCAATGCCAGGCTTCCTCGTTGATCGGTTCACCCACTGTGCCGAGCAACTTCAAGGAAGGCATGGCGAAGCGCGACGGCAGATCATGCCCTGCGGCCATCAGCGAGCGGATGGCCGTGGGTGCGGTGTAGAACTGGTTCACCTTGTGCTTCTCGATCACCTGCCAGAAGCGCGTGGCGTCCGGATAGGTGGGGATGCCTGCGAACATCAAGGAAGTGGCGCCGTTCAGCAAGGGGCCGTAGATGATGTAGCTATGGCCTGTGATCCAACCGATGTCGGCCGTACACCAGAACACATCGTTCTCCTCGCATTGGAACACGTTGGCGAAGGAGTAGCCAGCGTAGACCATGTATCCGCCGCAGGTATGCACCACGCCCTTCGGCTTGCCGGTGCTACCGCTGGTGTAGAGGATGAAGAGCGGGTCTTCGCTGTCCATCGGCTCGGCGGGGCAGATAGCATCAACGGCTTTCAACTCGTCTTCGATCCAATGATCTCGACCGGCCTGCATCGGAACAGCATCGTCCGTGCATTTGCTCACGAGCACGCAACCAATGGTGGGGCAGGAGGGAAGGGCTTCATCCACCACGGTCTTGGCCGGAATGTTCTTCGCTCCGCGCCGGATGCCATCGCTGGTGATCACCACCGAGCACTGCGAGTCGTTGATCCGATCCACGAGCGAATTCGCGCTGAAACCACCGAAGACCACCGAGTGGATAGCACCGATCCGCGCGCACGCCAGCACGCTGATGGCGAGCGATGGCACCATGGGCATGTAGAGGCACACACGGTCGCCCTTCTTCACACCATGCTTCTTCAGCACGTTGGCCATGCGGCACACCTGCGCATGCAACTCGCGATAGGTGATGTGCTTCGATGGATGATCGATGTCGTTCGCCTCCCAGATGATGGCGGTCTTGTCGCCGCGCGTGGCAAGGTGTCGGTCCAGGCAGTTCTCGGTGATATTCAGTTGCCCGCCGCCGAACCACTTCACCTCGGGCTTGACGAAGTCCCATTCGAGCACGCTCGTCCAGGGCTTCCGCCAGGAATAGTTCGTAGCGACATCGTCCCAGAATGCCTCGGGGTCATCTATGCTGCGCCTGTGCGCGGCCACATACTCGTCCCAGGTCTTCAGGCGGTAAGGCGTGCTCATTGGGCGAAGTTGCGGCTTCGGTTCTTCAACCCCAAGGCGCCCCTGTCAAGGGTTTTCGTCGGGAAAATTCCTGTATTCGTCTTGACATCTGACCCCTCCACCTGAAACCTTGCGCAACTCTTCTCGCTGACGGTAACCACGCTAACCCCCTTTTCCACGATGTGGCCCGTTCAAACGCTTACTCTGCTGCTCTGCCTTACCGATGAAGAACAACTATTCGCCGAGCGGATCGTGCTCCCCGAGCCGCCCACGCCGGTAACCGCTCCCGCGCCGGTAGCGGAGGGGATCCCCGAAGACACGCTCGTCCTGGTGGCATAGTTCGCTTCGACCAACGCCAAAATCGGCGGTCAGCACGACCAACGATCCCAGACCCCGGCGCCACCTGCCCAGGTGCCGGGGTCGCCATTTGGGGCCAACGGAGCCGGTCCACAGATCATCTTTGGCTCCCCGCATTGCGGGATGAAGCACATGCGTTCTTCCCTCCTCGTGATCTTGCTCGCCTGCGGTTTTCCACTGAACGCGCAATGGGAGTTCCATGGTGATACCACGGTCACGTGGGAACAAGCCATCGCCCGTTACCAGGATCTGGATCGCGCACATGCCGGAGCCCGGTTGATGACGATCGGTAAAGACGATGACGGATCACCGATCCACCTCTTCGTGATCAGCGACGGCAGCGGCTTCACGCCGGACAGTATCCGTGCGGCGGGCAAGAACATCCTATGGATCACCAACGGGATCCACCCCGGCGAACCGGACGGGATCGATGCCAGCATCCTCCTCGCACAAGCGTTGTTGGAGAGCGATCAGTTGATGGGCCTTACGGTGCATCCGGCTGTTTGCATCGTCCCCATCTACAATGTGTGGGGCGCCAAGCAGCGGCAACGCCTTTCCCGACCGGATCAGAATGGGCCAGCGGTGCATGGTGTGCGGGCCAACGCGCGCAACCTCGATCTCAACCGCGATTTCATGAAGGCCGATGCGAGCAACACCCGCGCGTTAGAGGCTGCGCTCGCCGAATGGGACCCCGATGTCTACTTCGAAACCCACGTGAGCGATGGCGCCGATCACCAGTACGTGATGGAACTGCTCACCACCCAGAAGGACAAGCTCAGTGGTGGGTTAAGCAAGTTCATGACGAGCAGGATGATGCCCGAGCTGTACGAGTGGATGGACAGCAAGCAGTTTCTCATGTGCCCCTACTTCGAGACCGTGAAGGAGATCCCGGAGCAAGGGTTGGTGGGTTTCTATGACAGCCCACGCTACAGCACCGGCTACAACGCGCTCTTCGATCGCATCGGCATCCTGGCCGAGAGCCACATGCTGAAGCCCTACACCGATCGCGTGAACGCCACTTTCCAGCTGATGCTGGCCACCCTCGCAGCGATGGATCGCCATGCGGATGAACTGGCACGGGAACGGGTGAAGGCAAAGGACTTCAGCGCTTCCATGGACGAAGTGGGCTTGAACTGGCGTCTCGATACCACCATTGTCCAGCAGCTGCCGTGGAAAGGCTATGAGGCGGTGCATGCGGCAAGCCCGGTGAGCGGACTGCCCGTGCTCAGCTACGACCAAGAGAAGCCCGCATCCACCAAGGTCCCCTGGATGGATACCTATCGCCCGGCCATCGTCAAGCAGAAGCCCGTGGGGTACTTGATCCCGCAGGCATGGTCGGATATCGTCGACAAGTTGCTGGCGCATGGTGTGCAGGTCACACGACTTGAAGCGGCCACGGCCTACAATGTTGAAGAATGCACGATCGCCGAGCTGAAGACCGGTCAGCAACCGAGCGAAGGCCACTACCTGCATCGCGACGTGATGTGTACAACAATCCGCCGCAACCACATCGCGCAAGCAGGCGACTGCTATGTGAGAACCGGACAGGTCCAGGATAGGTTCATCATGGAGGCCTTGGAACCGGAAGGAGAGGACAGCTACTTCGCCTGGGGCTTCTTCGATGCGATCCTGCAACAGAAGGAGTGGTTCAACCCATACCTCTTCGAGCCCATCGCCGCTGGCCTGCTGGCAGGGGACCCGAAGTTGAAGGCCGAGTTGGATGCGAAGCGCACCAGCGATGAGGCCTTTGCCAAAGACGCTTCGGCCCAGCTGTCCTTCGTATTCCAGCGCTCGCCGTACGCGGATGCATCGTATCGCAGATACCCTGTGCTCCGCGTGGTAGGCCGATAGCGTTGGCGGATCGCCATCTTCGCACCCGATGAACAAGGGACAACGCGCGGAGGATCCGGGGATCGGTTCGAGCTTCGAGAAGCCAGTGGACCGTTTGATGTCACGCGATGGCTCGTTCCGTGTGGAACGCATCGGCGAGAGCAGCGGGCTGCGCGAAGGGTTCGTGGCGCTGGTGACCATGAGCGTGGGCCGTTTGGTGCTCACGTTCGTGATCGGCTATCTCACCATGAACCTGCTGTTCGGATCGCTCTACATGATCATCGGCGTGGAGAACATCGGCAATGCCGACCTCGGCACGCTAACAGGCCGATGGATGAGCGCCATCGGCATGAGCGTGCAAACACTGACCACCGTAGGCTATGGATCGCTCGTCCCGAGCAGCCCAGCGGCGTGGCTGGTGGCGGGCGTAGAAGGCGTATTCGGGATCCTGGGCTTCTCCCTCATCAGTGCGGTGCTCTACGCGCGCTTCGCCCGGCCCAAGGCCAACCTCGTGTACAGCGAGCAAGGGCTCATTGCGCCCTACAAGGATGGATGGAGCTTCCAGGTGCGCGTGGCCAATCGGCGCAATACGCTCATGGTGGAAGTAGAGGCTCGCATCCTCCTTGTCATGGCCGATGTGGACGACCAAGGCGAGAGGCTCAATTATTACAACCTTCCTTTGCAAATAGACAAGGTCACCTTCATGCCATTGAGCTGGACGCTGGTGCATCCCATCAATGCCGAGAGCCCGCTCGCAGGCCTTTCGATGGCCGACCTGACGCAACGCCGTGCGGAATTCCTTGTCATACTCAAAGGGATGGACGAAGGCTATATGGGCGCCATACACGCACGCCATTCCGTGCGCTACGACGAATTGGTGTGGGGTGCTCGCTACGTTCGCGCGTTCAGCGTGAAGGACGGCGCCACACGGCTCGACCTCAATAAGCTCAGTGATTTCATGAAAGTGGACATGCCCGCGCGCTTGCCTGCATAGCTCATCCTGATCGCCTGACAACTGATAACTGACAACTGAATGGAACTCTACGACATCAGCATCGGCGCACGTGTGAACCACCCCACCATGGGCGTGGGCGTCGTGTACGAAATGGACGCACGCACCGTGCATGTCTTCTTCAAGGAGCATGGCGAGCAGCCTATCAGCCGCAGCTTCGAGGGCCTGGTCACCATAGCGCCGGGCATGGAGGTCGGCCAGGAGCCGCTGGACATGGAGCACGTGAAGGATGGCCTGCGCGAGATTCTCGAAGAGATGCGAATGCCCGAGCGCCCGGTCGAGATGGCGCGACGCTATGAGGGCGGCACCTTCGAGATAAAACCGAAGGATGGCACGCTCAAGAGCAAGGAGGTGCCCATCGAGGACTTCTTCCACAAGATCGTCATGATCCGCGACCGCTTCCGCGTGCTCGAGCAGAAGATCAACGCGCATCCCAAGTTGAGCGAGGAGGACAAGGTGGAACTGCAGCAGTACATCACACGCTGCTATGGCAGCCTCACGACCTTCAACGTCCTGTTCGAGGACAAGGAGGACCATTTCGTGGGGCAACGGGGCGATGCCCCGTTGTAGGGGCGGATGATCATCCGCCCACCCGCTGATGTGCGCAACAGCGCCCCACGAGTTATCCACCATTCGTTGCAATCGCCATCCGCCAGGCATACATTCGTCCTGTCGTTCTTTCGCACACCAGTAACAAGCCAACTTCGCTCGCGCCCGTAAGCGCAAGCGCCAACACAAAGCCCATACTGGCCATCTGTTCATCGGAACCAACAATTTCCATCAGGAATCGCACCCTCGGTGGTCTACGGCGGGCCTCAGCCCTACTTCGGTAGGGACGCACTTCGGTGCCAGGAGGATTACGAAAGCCATCATCGCGATCCCGCCCATGTGATACCATGGGTTCCTTGAACGTGGCACGTATGGGCTTTTTTGTGCGCAATGGGTGTTGGAGCGAATGGGGCACATGGTCGCATGAACACATGGGCCCATGCTCTTCCTTTGCCGCCATGTCCGTCGCCTTGCCCGTCATGGAAGCCTTCTACACCATTCAGGGTGAAGGGGTCTACACCGGGCACGCTGCCTATTTCATTCGCTTGGGCGGCTGCGATGTGGGATGCACGTGGTGCGATGTGCAGGAGAGCTGGGGTGCCGATGCGCATCCGAAATCGAGCGTTGAGGATATCGTTGTCGACGCCGCGAAGCACCCTGCCCGGATCGCCGTGGTCACCGGTGGCGAACCGTTGATGCACGACCTCGGGCCCTTGACCACTGCCCTGCGCAAAGTGGGCTTCCGCACGAACATCGAGACCAGTGGTGCGCACCCCTTCAGCGGCGAATGGCACCATGTATGCCTCAGCCCCAAGAAATTCAAGCCCGCCTTGCCCGAAGCATTCGACCGTGCCGATGAACTGAAGGTGATCGTCTTCAACAAGCACGACCTGCTGTGGGCCGAGGAACAGGCAGGCAAGGTGCGCGACGGCTGCACGCTTATCCTTCAACCCGAATGGAGCAAACGCGAAGCGATGATGCCCCTGATCGTGGAACACGTGAAGGCCCACCCGCGCTGGAGGATCTCCTTGCAAACGCACAAGTACCTCGATATACCATGAGCGATTATCAATTCGCAGTCGGCAGTCGGCGATCGCAAGTCGGCAGGAACTACAGCGGCAGCCTCTTGCGGCGGTTGGTGACTGCCTATTGCTGCTGCCTACTGGCGACTGGCTTCGCGCAACCCGGCGGCTATTCCACCCAGGACAAGGGTGCGATCAAGAAGTACGAAGCAGGAGTGCAGTGCATGCGTGCGCAGCGATTCGATTGTGCCTTGAGCGAATTCCGCAAGGCGGCGGATTCCGACGAGCGTTTCGTTGAGCCGCACATCATGCTGGGCGAGCTGTATGAGCAAATGGGCCGCGACACCGATGCCATCGCCAGCTATCGGCAAGTGATGGCCATCGCTCCGCGCTTCTTCCCAGCGGCTCAATTGCACCTGGCTGATCTGGAATTCCGTACGGGCCAATACCCCGAAGCAGAGAAGAACTACCGTGGCTACCTCGCCGTGGAGCAGGAGCCCATGCGCAAAGCGCGCGCGAAGCTCGGCGTTACCAATTGCGCGTTCGCTGCCGAAGCCATCCAGCATCCGGTGCCTTTTGAACCGAAGAACCTGGGCCCGGCGATCAACAGCGCAGACCCCGAATACTTCCCTTGCATCACCGCCGACGATGCCACGCTCATTTACACACGCCGCCTGCCGGAACCCGAACTGCGGCAACAAGCGCAGGAAGATTTCATGGTGAGCCATCGCGGACCCGATGGTGCGTGGCAGCCATGCAAGCCCGTGCCCACAGTGAACACGCGCATGCACAACGAAGGCGCTGGCACGCTCACGCCCGACGGCCGCTTCATCATCTTCACCATGTGCGCGGGCGGCGATGGCTCCTACGGCGAGGGCCTCCGTGGCTTCGGCAGTTGCGACCTCTTCATCAGCCGCCGCATCGGCGAACGGTGGACACCGCCGGAGAACATGGGCCGTCCGGTGAACTCGGCCCATTGGGAAACACAGCCCAGCATGGGCAGCGATGGCCGCACGCTCTATTTCATCCGCGGCATGCAGGCTGCGGACGGCATCAAGAGCATGGACATCTTCATTACCACCCTGCAGGACGATGGCAACTGGAGCCTGCCTGTGAAGCTGGGCGATAACGTGAACACGCCCTACCAGGAGGAGAGCGTGCAGATCCACCCCGATGGCCGCACGCTCTACTTCAGCAGCAACGGTCACCCCAGCTTGGGCGGACTGGACATCTACGTGAGCCGCAAACAAGAAGACGGCACCTGGGGCAAGGCCCTGAACCTGGGCTATCCCATCAACACCAGCGCCGATGAGAACAGCCTGCTCGTGAGCGCCGATGGCAAGCTGGCCTACTTCGCCAGTGATCGCGAGGGCGGCTTGGGCGATCTCGATCTCTACGCTTTCGATCTATATCCCGAAGCACGTCCGCAACCAGTGAGCTACATCCGAGGCAAGGTGACGGACAAGACCACCGGACAGCCCGTGGAGGCCGATGTGGAACTCTTCGACCTGGCCACCGGCAAGCTCGCCACCGCAGCGTACAGCGATCCGCGCACCGGAGAGTTCCTGGTGGTACTGCCGCAAGGCCGCTATGCGCTCAACGCCGGGGCCGAAGGCTACCTCTTCTTCTCCGAGAACTACGACGTGACGCACGGAACACCCACTGAGCCCATCACGCTGAACGTGCCGCTGAGCTCGCTCTCCTCCGGAAGCACCATTGCCCTGCGCAACATCTTCTTCAATACAGCCAGCTACGAACTGTTGCCGACGAGCAATGCCGAACTGGAGAAGCTGGTGAAGTTGTTGAAAGCCAATCCCACGTTGCGCATCGAATTGGGCGGACACACCGACGACGTGGGCGCCGATGCCGCGAACATGACCCTGAGCGACAACCGCGCGAAGGCGGTGCGCGACTTCGTGGTCGCTGCTGGGATCGACGCGACGCGCATCACGGCGAAGGGCTACGGAGAAACCAAGCCCACGGCCACCAACGATACAGAAGAGGGCAGGGCCTCGAACCGTAGGACGGAGGTGACGGTGCTCTAGGATCGCTCGCGCGGAAGATGCGCGTTCATTCCACGATCAAACGATGCGATGAACGATGGCCGGCTTGTGCGATCTCGACGATGTACACGCCGGCCGTGAGACCTGCGATGTCGATCCGTAACGGCGTACCGGTGTAGTTCATTGACCTCTTCAGAACGGCGCGTCCTTGAAGGTCAAGGAAGGTCACGTCGAACGATCCATGCTGCGGGAGGTTTGGACGGAGCACAATCTGACCTATGGCTGGGTTAGGGAAGAGTATCGGAAATTCTGATCTGGTTGGATCCAGCGAACCGGTAGCTGGGTCGAGCGCAATACTCGTGCAGACCTTGTTCCCCAGCGGCTCTCGGTCTATACGGTAGTTGGGTCGCGCTGCCCAAACGCATAGGACCAACGAATCCATTGGCTCGATGAACTCGTGGTAGGAGAACGGCCCGAAATCGAGATGAATACTATCGCCAGGTGCAAGGGCAAGGGTGTCGTATGACTGCGAGTGGCCCTCAAGACCACAGAACGACTGTGTAAGAATGTTCAGCGTTACAGAGGTCAACGGCGTATCGCCGAGATTGTGGAGCCATACCCTTGCTGATGCCGTTCCGGAAACCCACCATGATTCGATCGTATACGAAAGCGTATCTACTGTCAAATTCCTCAACTCTGCATTCGACTCGAGCTGGGTGGGGCTTGAATCAAGTGGCAACGACCTGCATGCCGCACAGTATGCACCTGATTGAGATGCGCCCGCTGTCATCACGATGGAATTGCCGAATTCGGCCGCCTTGGGCAAATACCCAACACCGTTCAAGATGAAGAGGGTCCAATCCCAAGGATTGTCCGTTGGTATCGCGCTTATCTCTGCAAGGTTGCTGGTGAAGGTGAACAGCGTATCAAGCGTGTGTACGCGAACAAAACCTCCGGAATAAGCGACCCTGCGCGGTTCATATCCAACAACACGGACACCGTTGCCAGTGCGCTGCAGATCAGGTGCGAGCTCGATCAGGGAGTCCACGGTAACCGCAAGCAGCGATCCTCCTGGCATCTGGATCATGTCACTCACCTGTGCGTCCAACAACGAATCCGATGGGGTCCCATCCGGAAGCACGCCTCGCGCACCGAAATTGCCCATGGCTACGAACCCTTGGTCGGTTGCGCATACTCTTCGTGGAAAATCCCACAGCGGAAATAGGGTCGAATAGAGGCTGTCACCGAAAAGGTCTGTGAAGAGCAATCTATCTGAAGTGGCCAAGGCCATCAAGGAGTCGTTCTGCGCGATGTGGCGCACGGGCGCCGAATAGAACTGTTGCCATTGCAAGGTCCCTTGGAAGAACGAAGACACAAAGCCTACTTCTATTCCGACATCACAACTTGGTTTTGCATATCCTGAAAGGATCATCGAACCGTCAGCCCGGGCCATCAGATCATTTACCTCAGTCACATCATTCCCGGGTATGGAATAAGACCATTCACCCACGATCTGTCCTGCCGAATCCATTTCGCGGATGATCGACGGAAGGAACGACGTGACTTGCTGATGGTTACCGGCAAGGAACCAGTTCCCATTGGTACCCAGTGCGACCGCAGAATACTGAGAGGAAAGGGAGCTCTGGGTTGCGTGCTCCAGCTCCTGAGCGCATATGCCTTGCGATAGTCCAATGCATAACAACAAAAGCAGCACGGGCTTCATGGTCGGTTTTCCTCTGCCTACGAAGTAAGCGATTTCGCTGGGAGACAATCCGAGTTGCCTTGCTTCACGACCGCGACAGCTCCCGCGCTCGCTTGCTCGCCGCTTCGATCCCCATGTCCAGTGTGCGCGCGAACGACCCATCGGCGAAGACCTTGAACGCCGCCTCGGTGGTGCCGCCCTTGCTCATCACGGCCTTGATCAACTCATCCGGCGTGCGATCGGAATGCTCCATCAAGTGAAAGCTGCCGAGCATGGTCTGTTTCACCAAGGCGTTGGCCACATGCGGCTCCAGCCCGAGGCGGATGCCAGTGGCGATCATGGTGCGCACGATCTCGAAGAAGTAGGCGGGGCCGCTGCCGCTGAGCGCCGTAACGGGATCGAGCAGCGATTCGTCCTCCAGGTGCATGGCGCGTCCCGTGCAATTGAGCAGTTGCTCCACCATGAGCGTCTGCCGCATGCTCAGCTCTGTCCCCGTTGCGTAAGCAGTGATGCCCATGCCGATCTGCGCGGGAGCATTGGGCATGGCCCGCACGAGGATCTCATGGCCGAGGCTGCTATCGAGCCGTTGCAGGGTGATCCCCGCCATGATCGATAGCACCACTTGTTCCGGCTTGAGCACTGCAGCGAGCTTTGGAGCGATGGCCCCGAAATCCTGTGGCTTCACAGCTACGGTCACCAGGTCGCTCTCAGAGATCCGTCCGTCCACGCTGTCCGAAATCATCCCGAGCGTTTCGAGCTGCGCGAGTCGGCCTTCGCCACGTACGATGAGCAGGAGGTCCTCGGCCTTGACGAGGCCGTACTTGCGGAAGCTGCGCGCATAGGCGGTGCCCATGTTGCCGCAACCGAGGATGGTGATCTTCATGAGTTCAATTGGAGCGCAAAGGAAGAGCAGACAAGGAGGTGGACCTGATCAGTGCGTCACCACTTTCAACCCGACGATGGAAGCGATGAGCGTAAAGAGGAAGAAGAGCCGCCAGAACTCGGTGGGTTCCTTGAAGAGAAGGATGCCGACCACGGTGGTGCCTACCGCGCCGATGCCCGTCCATACCGCGTAGGCCGTACCGATGGGTAGCGTTTGCACCGCGCGGTACAACAAGAACATGCTGATCGCGAGACAGGCGAAGAAGCCCGTCATCCACCATGCGCTCGCCGCACCGGTGGCTTCCCGTGCCTTGCCCAGACAGGTGGCGAAGCCCACTTCGAACAGACCGGCGATCACGAGCAGCAGCCAGTTCATGAAGTCAGCGCAGGTTCAGGGGGAACACGATCACATTGGTGCCATCCGCACCCGGGACCACCTCGTAGTTCGATGCGACCTTGTTGAAGAGGTACCACGCGAGACCGATCATGGTTGCGGCGACGACCAGGTCGATGGTGTCGAACGGATCGAAGTTCGCCCAGTCGGTACGGGAGATGTAGCGCACCAGCCCGATGACAGAGAGGAAGGCGACCGTGTGGTAGGCCCGCGTGCGGTGCATGGCGATGCCGATGCCGAGGATGACGGTGACGATCGGCAACATGAAGGCCGCGAGTATCACGGAGCGTCCGCTTTCCATGGCCATGCCGATGCCGTACAGGCTCTTGGCCACTGCCGTGATCCAGAGCAGGACGAGCAGCACCGCGTGCGGCACTTTGTAGCGTTGCCTTGCTGCTAGTGAAGGAACGTAACGCACGATGCGCGCGAGCTTCTCATCGTCCATGCCCGCACCCTGGTGCTTCAGGATGTCGAAGACCTGCTGCCGTCCAAGGCCGTCCTTCACCAAACGTTCAGCCTCTTTGCGGATCTGTCTGCGCGTCATGGTGCACGTTCAAAAGCCCACACTTGCACCGAAGAGCACGCCGGCACTGTGCGCCGCGCCGCTGAAGAACCCGGGAAGGTGAGGAGAGGAGAGTTCGATGAGCACGCGGTCGGTGATCAAGTAACGCGCATTCGCTCCCAAGCGCAGACCGCCGAAGCCGCCGAAGCCGAGCGTTGCACTACCGAGCATGTTGTTCATGATCCTTCGTTCGCCGGTGAAGCTCAGTTGCGGTACGTAGCCGGGCAGGTAGCGCTGGTCAAGCGCAACGCTGCCCGTCCAGCCATCGCCGAGCGGTGCGCGCATGCGTGCTTCAATGAAGAAGGGCAGGGGCCGTGTGAAGGTGATGTTGTCATAGCGCAGGCCGAAAGTGTCGAGCAATTGTTCCTCGCCAATGATCACGTTGTCGAGTTCGAGGAGGTTGGCTACGCCGATGCCCGTGTACTCGATGATCGTGTCCTTCAGCAGGGCTTGCCCGAACCAGTTGACGAGCCCTAGGTCCCGTGCTTCCAAGCTGAAGCGCACGTTCGGCCGACCGCGTCCCAATTGCGTTTCCCAACGCCCGCTGACCGCTGTGCCCATGCCGTTCACGCTGCCGAAGCGGCTGCCCGTGGTATCGTTGCGGTAGTGCTCGCTCAGTACCGAGGCGCGCAGCACGCGGCCGTCGGCGCCAGTGTACAAGCTCGCCCACCGCACGTCGATCGCATCCAGGCTCTGTCCGACAACGATATCCCAACGCCACCAGCTTCCGCTTTTCACATGGTGCTGACCGATGCCCACCGTCTGGTACCGGATGGCCGTGGCTGCTGATGGTCCGAGGTCCGCGCGCCGTTCCTCGTAGTTCGCGTTGCCGAAGAAAGTGAGGGCGAAGAGATCGCGCGTGAAGCGCACGCCCAGTTGTTCATGGTGCGCCACGGAAGCCATGGTTCGCCACCCACGCTCATCCGTTCTGCCCCACCACGTGGCACGCGCGCTGATCGCGTAGCCCACACTGTTGCGCTCGCGCATGTTGCCGAGCGATCGTTCGCGCAGGTCGCGATCGAGGTAGCTGCCCTTCCACAAGGCGATGGGCAGTTCGTTGCGCAGGCTGTTCGCGTTGTAGTCCAACGAGGCCTCCATGGCGATCACGTTCGTCCAGCGGTCGTTCACCAGCAGCGGGAAGCCCACTGGCCTCAGGGTATCCTGCGCTGCGGCAAGCGATCCAATCGCAAGCCCGGCCAGCGTGATCAGGGTCCTACTCATCCCCGTTCACCATATAGTTGGCCGCAAGGGTGATCTGCAAGTCCATGCGGTAGCGATCGAGGATGCGCAGATGTTGCGTCTGATCGCTGGTGGTAAGCGCTATGCGGCTGCGCAAACGGGCGCCTGTGTACAGCACATCCACCAGTTGCTCGCTCATGGGCGCGGTGAGCACGCTCTCCACGCTTTGCGTCACCAGGCCGTTCCCGCCCATGATCCCGGGAGCGATCTGTCCTTCCACCGGGATGGTGGCGACCACATTCCCTGCGGCGTCGATCAAGTCCAATTCGATGCGCGCCCACATCGGGAATCCGTTCGTGGCGAAGAGCTTCAAGGTGCCGCTGCGCAAGGCATGCCCTTCGGCACTGCCGGGCAGATCAGGCGTGCTGATGCTCTGCAGCGTGAGCTCGTTGGTGATGAGCCTTAGCGGGACTTCAAGCTCCAGGCCCGCAGATAGGCTGCTCTCATAGTAGAGGAAGTCGTTGCCGTTGCTGATGTCGCCCAGCGGATTGAGCTCCAGGTCCAGCGCATAGGACACTTGGTCCGGCATGTTCTCCAGGAACTCATCGATGTTGCTGTTGTGTACATCCAGGAGGTTGGAGTAGTGGCTGGCGGTGAAGCCGTTGCCTTGGTCGATCGCACGGTTGATGTTGATGGGCCCTTGGAAGATGCTATGCGCCAGGTCGACCGTGGTATGGGTGCGGGTGTTGATCGCACGCAGTTCATGCATGCGCACGCGCAGGTCCATGCCGAAGCCGTTATCGACGGTCAGTCGCAGTGCGGCGTAGTCCAGGTCGAGCGTGCCGCCCACGAGCGCATCGAACAAGGTGAGCCGGTTGGTGTCGGGCTCAACTTCCACTATGCGCTGCCCGAAAAAGCCCCGCGCGTACTGCGGCACCAGCCCCACGTAGTTGCTGGCGATGATGAGGCTGTCCTGGTCCGTGATGTCGGCACCCGAGCCGTTGGGGTCGAGCTGTGCCCCCAGGATCGTCTGCAGCGTGTTCACGTTGTTGTACGCAGGCCCGCGCAGGTCGAAGGCCACCCCGCTGAGGTCGCGCATGGCAGAAGAATGCGCCGGGTTCGCAGGCGTGCCCGCACCCACCGTGGTGGTAATGACCGTGGATCCATCGGGGAAGTCCGCACCAGGAAGTTCCAGTGACCCGATGATGGCACTGGCCACCATGTTCGTCATCTCCAGTTCCAGCCGGCCTTCGCGCAGGATCAATGTCCTCAGTTCCACCTGGTCCAGGTCGAAGCGTTGCACGTCGTTCTGGCCGAAGAGCTCGATGCCTGCCGGGAAATTGAGCGGACCAGGGAAGGGCAGGGCATAGCGGTAGATGAAGCTGGTGTCCGGCGCCAGCAACAGGGTATCGATGTCCACGGCGAAGAGCTCGCTCTGGTAGTGCAGCGTCACGTTGCCCGCCGGGTCGGACACCAGCAGGCTGTCGGGCACCAGGTTCCCGATCGTGAGGCTGGTATGCACCAGGGGCACCAACAGGTCCACGTCCCAAGTGGCTCTGTCGCTCTCCTTGCGGCAGCTGTTGAGGAAGAGTGCAGAACATAGCCCTGCGCACAAGGCAACCGCTCCGGGGACCGCTGCGTTCTTCATTCGGAGGCAAAGTACGGGCTGCCCAAGTTCCCCCCGTGCCCATGAGGGTGCCGTAACATTGCAACAAGGAATAGCGACGTGTTCCAGCTCAGACGCTTCATCCTGCTTCCCTGGCTGCTTTCCAGCGCGGTCATGTTCGGGCTATCGTACGTATGGCATGGGCTGGTGCTCTCCGACCTCAGCGAGCTGGGCATCCCCCTAGCGCTCTACTTCGTGCTTGCGGCCCTGGTCTACCTCGTGCTCGGCCTGGGCATCACCATCGGTGCGCATAAGGCCGTTCAGTACGAGTTCATCAGCCTCAAGCGGGCCTTCCCGGTCATGGTCACACTGTTCTCTGCGGCGATCGGTTTCTTCGTGTACCTGGTCATCTTCGTCCTGGGCATGAGCTTCACGAAGCACGCCATGATGCACGTGGTGGTCGATGTGCTCTGGCAGATGCTCGAACAGGGGTTGGGCGGCCTGGTCGTCAGCCTGGGAATGATCTACGACATGCACCAGCGCTTCCTGGAGCAGGAGCGCGCCAGCTGATCGAACACAGTCCGCAGGTTCGCTGCGCTCGGATCGGCAGGAATGCGATTCATCCGCAGATGGCGCGGATGAGCGCAGATGAAATGCGGCGCCTCAGACGAACATCGGCTCAATACGTCCGCAGATGGCGCGGATGAGCGCAGATGAAATGCGGCGCCTCAGACGAACATCGGCTCAATACGTCCGCAGATGGCGCGGATGAGCGCAGATGAAATGCGGCGCCTCAGACGAACATCGGCTCAATACGTCCGCAGATGGCGCGGATGAGCGCAGATGAAATGCGGCGCCTCAGACGAACATCGGCTCAATACGTCCGCAGATGGCGCAGATGAGCGCAGACGGCGCCTGAGCGCAAATGAAATGCGGCGCCTCAGACGAACATCAGCTCAATACGTCCGCCGATGGCGCAGATGAGCGCAGATGACATGCGCGCCTAGACGAACCCCCCCCCCCCCCCCCCCCCCCCCCCCCCCGGGGGCCCCGGGGGCCCTCCCCCCCGGCAGTCAGGAATGCTCCGTCGCGAGCGGTAACGAGTGCATCTGCGTGATCTGCGGGTGCATTCCCCGTGCATGGCTCCACCGCGAGCAAAGCGCAGCGGTCAGCCCTCCGCGTAGCGGTCCTTCCACAGCTTCTCCAACAACGCAGCATACTCCTGCTCGCGCGGATTATCTCCCGGATGATAGAACGCCGAGCCACTGATCTTCTCCGGCAGGAACTCCTGATCGATGAAGTTGTCCTCGCCCTCGTGGCTGTATTGGTATTCCTTCCCGTAGCCGATGTCCTTCATCAACTTGGTGGGGGCGTTGCGAAGGGCGATGGGCACGGGCAGGTCGCCGCTCTTCTTCACTTCGGCCTGCGCGGCACCGATGGCCTTGTAGCTGGCATTGCTCTTCGCTGAGCAGGCGAGGTAGATGGCGCATTGGCTCAGGATGATCCGCCCCTCGGGCCAGCCGATCATCTGCACCGCCTGCATGGTGGTGGTGGCCATCAGCAGCGCGTTGGGATTGGCGTTGCCGATGTCCTCGCTCGCCAGGATCACCATGCGGCGCGCGATGAACAACGGGTCCTCGCCGCCTTCCACCATGCGCGCCAGCCAATACACCGCCGCGTTGGGGTCGCTGCCGCGCATGCTCTTGATGAAGGCACTGATGATGTCGTAATGCTGCTCACCTTGCTTGTCGTATCGGCCCGCATTGGTCTGCACCACCTCCTTCACCAGTTCATTGGTGATGATCGCGGGTCCTGCTCCGCTAGCGCTCACGCAAAGCTCGAAGGTGTTCAGCAGCCGCCGTGCATCGCCACCACTGGCGCGCATCAGCGCATCGGTCTCCTTCAACTCGATGGTGCGCTGCTTCAGATCCGAATCGTTGCGCATGGCGCGATCGAGCAGCACCAGCAGGTCCTCTTCGGTGAGCGGCTCCAGTATGTACACCTGACAGCGGGAGAGCAAGGCGCTGATCACTTCGAAGCTGGGGTTCTCCGTGGTGGCACCGATGAGCGTGATCGTTCCCTTCTCCACGGCGCCGAGCAGCGAATCCTGCTGCGCCTTGCTGAAGCGGTGGATCTCGTCGATGAAGAGCACCGCACTGCGTGAGAAGAGGCCACTGCCTCCCGCTTGTTCGATCACCTCACGCACGTCCTTCACACCGCTGTTGATGGCGCTCAGCGCATGGAAGGGCCGCTTCAATTCCTGCGCGATCAGCCGCGCAAGTGTGGTCTTGCCCACGCCCGGCGGACCCCACAGGATCATGCTCGGCAGCATGCCACCGGCCAGTGCCTTGCGCAGCACGCCATCCTTGCCCACCAGGTGCGCCTGGCCCACCACCTCGTCCAGGGTGCGCGGACGCATGCGTTCGGCGAGGGGGGCGGTGTTGTCCATTTTCTAGGGCACGAAGGTATTGGCGGTGGAGGGACCTCGCGCCCCTGCAAGCGCGCTTCCCTTAGCACCACCGCGACCGTCAAGCGCAACAAGAAGAACGAAGTAGTGGTAACGCTCTCCAGCAAGGTGGATCCCATCGAGGCCCAACGCATGCTGGACCACCTGCGCTACCTGGAACTCACTGCGGGCAGCAAGGCCACCCAGCGCCAGGCCGATGCACTGGCCGCCGAGGCCAGCGCGAACATCCGGCGGGCGAGCGGTAGTTAAGAGCGCATCACTAATGTGCGCGGACGCATGCGTTCGGCAAGGCGGGCGGTGCTGTCCATGGCGGACACGAAGGTACTGGCGTGCCTCGGGCGCTTCATTGATGAGGCGCCTTCGCCTAAGACCGCAGGATCTCCTAATACGGAAAGACCGTTGGCGCCTCAGCGCGTCGTGATCACCTCGTGGATCGTTCCACCGAGCGTCTCAGCCACCCACGCGCCATTGCCGCTGGCGTCCACCGAGAAGCTCCACGCATTGCTGTTGTTCCACACCACCACCTTGTCGCCATGGGCTGCATGGCTGTGCCCGGTGTTGCCGATGCCCTGCGTGGTCCAGGTGCCCAGTCCCGCGCCATCCACGTGGAAGGCATAGGCCGTGCTGTTGTTGTAGAGCACGATGATGCGCTTGCTGGCAACAGCCGTGTGCCCGGTGTTGCCCAGTGCCTGGGTGCTCCACGCACCGATGCCCGCGTTGTCCAGGTAAAAGGCATAGGCAGTGCTGTTGTTGTAAACCGCCACGCCACGCTTCGAGGCGATGGCACTGTGGTTGGTGTTGCCGAGGTTCTGCACCAGCCAATGCCCCACGCCGTCCACATCCTGGTAGAAGCCGTGCGCCTGCGCATTGTTGTAGAGCACGATCAAGCTGTCGCGATCGTTGGGGTCGCAGCCACCCACGCCCGGCATGCCCGGCGGGCCGGGCGGACCCGGCTCGCTGTTGCCGGCGTACAGCGCGTAAGGCACGCTCAAGAGCTGGCTCGTGCCGGTGATGGAATAGGTGGTGCCGCCATCGGGATCGGTCTCGGTCTTCAGGTAGTAAGGTCCATTGGCCCAGTCGATGGTCGCGAAGTCGCCGGAGACCACCGTGCCCGCGCCGATCTCCACCGTGGCCAGGCCGTTGGCATTGGTGGTGGGCGCATGCGTCTCCACGTACACCGCGCTGCCGTTGCTGCTGCCTTGCAATATGCTCGTGCGCATGCCCACCGCACTGTTCACGATCAGGTCGTCGGCACCATCGCGCAACACCGCCTGGAAACTCATCTTCTCGGGAGCTTGTGCGAACAAGCCGTTCGCACCGATCAAACTGAGGGCGCAAAGCGCAAGGATCTTGTTCATGGTCATTGCTTCAGGATCTTGAAAACGGTGTGGTCGCCGCCAGCATGGTAGAGGAGGAGCAGATAGCTCGCACTGGGCAGTTCCTGCATGGGAATGAAGGCATGGGAGCTGGCCAATTGTCCAGCGCGCACGAGCTGACCTTCAGCGTCCAGCAGTTCGAACCGCGGTTTTCCTTCCAGCACATCGGTGAGTTGCACCGTGATGCCGTCGCTGGTGGGATTGGGCGATACGAAGGCCATCCATGCGCTCACCTGGTCGTACACCGGCAGCACCAGGTATTCATAGGCCTGCTGCACACCCTCGCCCACGGTGCCGCCCGCGCTCACCACGGCGCGATAGCCCACCTGGCCGATGGAAGAACTGATGGAGCCACCAGGGCCGCTGGCATCGCCGCCTGTGGCCACGGTGCCGCTTTGTGCACGGCCGGGCAACGTGGTGCCTAGCGCAAGGGCGAGGGCACATAGATGTTGGACGCGCTTCATCGAGAGCAAGGTAGCAGGTTCGCGTGCAGGGTGTCCCGAGGACGGGAGGCCCTGCGGGGCTCAAACCCTGATGAGTCGAGCGTGTACTTAGGTGCACATCACGCTCGCGGAACCAGTATGACGAACTGGTTGCACTCATAAGGAACATTGTTCACCTCGAAACTCCTTTCCGGCATAGTACATGGTTGAACAAATACTTGGCTGTCGTTCAGCCTAAGCAATTCGCGCATTACACCCATTCCGAGTCCGTATCCCTTTTTCTGAGTCTCAACGGCCCACTTCCCCGAGAACCCTTTGTCAAACAATTTCGATTCTCGTCCTCTTCAATTCTTAGGCTCATCATTGCAATATCAATCTCTACATGAGTATCGTTCGGCACAAAAGAGATTTTCAGGAAACTGCTCGAGGCTGTAAGGTCCCCCTGATCAGGTGCGCGGGTTCCTAAAGATCGGCTTCGTGCCGCAGGGTCCGCCGCGCCACGTACATGCCCACGCACGGCGAGACCACTGC
>JADJTW010000002.1 GCA_016710965.1 Flavobacteriales bacterium | reverse complement strand
CGCGCTGGATAAAGAGCTGTCGAAGGGGATACCGTCTATCTCAACGGTAGGAGGTGTCGAGCACGGTGAGCCGGGTGTAGGGGTCGTTGTCCGTGCCAGGCGCTGACCAGAACTGCCCCGGTGCGGCGCTGAACCACATCAGCGTGTCGTACTCGCCGGGCCAGGCATCCCAAGCGTACACCACCCCATCCGCGTATCGCGTGATCATGGGCGGATAGGTGTTCGATTGGTACTCGGTTGAGCCCCATGGCGCGATCACATTCGTCTCACGGAGCTTCTGCGCGGTAAAGCCCCACGGACGAATCGCCCCTCACACCACGCGTCACCCCGGAACCGGAAGCCGGACGATCTCAGCGTATTCATGCGTCCACAGGGCTCCCGGTGGGCACCAGCTCTGCGCCTGCGCCAATGAGGACCACACGAGAAGGACGATGACCGCCGGCGCTCTCATTCCTTCGACCATTTCATCCGTTGCATTCGATCATTTACGTCCGTGACCAAGACCACATACATCCCTCTGAACAAATGCGCTGTTGGTATGGACGTCGGACCGCCACCGCATCGCTGCTCGTACACCCGCCGCCCGGTGGCATCAAAGAGAGCGATCGTATACGAACCCATGGGAAGTGAAAGGGTGAAGTTCGAAGAGCCTGGGTTCGGGAAAGGCTCAAGACCTGGATCTTGGTTCGTCGTCACAGAAAGGAACAGATCACAGGGCAGCCCGTAGGCGAAGTCGATCTCGTTGTCCGAGTAGCAGCGCAACTCGAAGATCCCGCTTTCTGTTGAGCAAGCTGCCGGAAAATAGAACGGTGTCCAGTATCCGAGGCGCTCGGTTATGGTCCCACCCCAGTTCACCCAAGTGCCATCGCACACTTGTTCCACCGTCAGTTGCCGCAGCGGCACTCCGTCCACGATGATCGTAGTCGTGTCGATCACTTCGATCCAATCGCTCGGGTTCCCGACGATCGGCACATCATGCGCTCTTTGCCAGCGGTCACCCGGTTCAGCCAAGAACCAGAACAGCGTATCCCAGGTTTCAACTTGCGTGGACCAGATGAATACCACCCCGTTCGAGGAGGCGGTGATCATGGCAGCAGGGTGCAAGTAGTAGAAGATGTCCTGGCTGCCCCACGCCTGTTCGGCATGTTGCTCGGCCAATCGCTGACCGGTGATTCCATCGAGAACCGTGTCGCCCGCATAGTACACTCGCGTGTAACCCTCAACAGGCCAACCCACCGTGGGTTTGGAGATCCATTCGGCACCCGGCGGGCACCAGCTCTGGGCTTTCGCCTGCAGACCGATAAGGCAGATGAGGAGCAGGGTGGCGGTCCGACGCATGGGTTGAAATTAGGACTTCATTCCACCGGACCTTCCAGGCTCCAGTGGCGCTGCTTCCCACCTCACACGAAGACCAGGTCCCAGTAGAACAACCAGCAGACCGCGACAAGGAGCATTGCCATGTGCAACATGCTGCTCCAGCGCGCGAAGCCGGAGGACGCACGTGATCGCCATTCGCGAACCGCGATCAACATCAGTGGAATGGCGAGCAGGCATAGCAACCAGGGCAAGTAGCGCAGTAGCGGCGAAATGCGATCCGTTGCATCGCCAAGTCCGAAGTAGAATACACCTTGGTTGAGCAGCAGCGTAGGGACGAGGAAGAGCACGATGCCGCTATTGACCGCACCCATTAGTAGCGGAAGTACCGGCCGTTCGTTCCTCCTTCCGCGCAAGCGAGCGAGGGCACGAAGCAGCAGCGAGGCACCCGCATAGGCGCCGAAGAACAATTCGATCACTCCTGCGAACAACAAGAAGCCGAACAGCATTTTGCTGTGGAAGGGCGTGCGATAGGCCACCAGCTTCGCGAACTCAGCGTTCGGCGGGAAGAGCGCGATCATATCCACGTTGTGATCGCCTTTCGCCAGTTCGTCCCGCAGGTTGAAGCTGCGCAGCGTGGAGTAGTCGTGGTAGAAGTAGAGGTGGACAAGTCCGCGTTGCGGATCGAAGATGTTTGAGTAGAGCGTGCCCTCGCCCAGCTTCTTGCGGCAGGCGTGCATGCCGTTCACCACCGAAGTGCAATAGGCCAATGAGGTATCCGCACCTGCGGCGAGCAACGCACGACCGCGCTGGTAGCGCTCGCTCGGCACCGAGTCGAGATCGGTGCACGTGGAGATGCAGAAATTGGTAACGGCGTAGGTGGCCTCGTTGCCGGTGAAGAGCGTGTCGGCTTCCACCACCAGGTAATCGCCCGCGCGGTCCACGAAGATCAAGTAGGCGCCGTTGAGCTGGCTGAAGTCGAAGGTGCGGATCAGCGCTTCAGCTTCAAGCATATTGGCGCAAGAACGCAGAACGCGGCGTGCGAGGTCATCGAAGAGGATCTGTGGTTTGCCTGTTGTCCTCGTGAATGACTTCACAGGCGACTTCAGCCCGTCGAACATCAGCCCGGCTTCGTTCATGCCGCCTTGTGGCGTGGAGTTGTTCTGGCCGAGATAGACCGCGCCGTACTCGCCCTCCTTCCCGTTCTCGAACCAGATCCGCGGGTCGATGCTCCACGCGTCCTCGTTGTTGCCCACCATGGTGTGGCCGTGGAGGGTGAGCTTGAAGAAGGTGCAGGCGGAGGTGGTGTGCTGGAGCAGAAAAGCAAGCGCAGCGGCAACGAGAAGTCTTGGGAAGGGCATATGTCCGGGTCGGGTCTACCTCGAATGCGCCGAACCGAGGATGTAACGGCGAAGGTCGAGCATCGCGGCTTCAAAGCTCCACCGATACCTTCGCCCTATGTCCTTCGTGCAGGCTCCGGCCAATCCCCAAGCACACGATCCGCGTCGTCACCGCCGCTAGTTTGTTCGATGGCCACGATGCCGTCTAGCTAGAACCTGAATTGCACAACCGGACCAACTGTGTGGATGCTCGGTTCGCTGTCATCCCAAGAATCACCTGTTCGCACTTGGTAGGGACCTCGCCAAGAGAAGATGCCCATTTCTATCCCGATATGGAATGACGAACGTGCGCTGCGACTGAGTTGATAAACGAACAAGGCATCGTACCAAACTTTGGGTTTCAGCTTTCCGTCGGAGGTTTCGATGTTGCCCAGTATAGTTCCAAGGCGTGATTCAACTGAAAGGCGTCTGGCGAAACTGCCCACCTTGGTGCTGTCCCGGTAGAATCCAGAGAAGCTCATCCTGATCTGGACATATGCAGGGTACAGGAAACGCTCGCCCCAAACAATAGCGCCGCCCCCTAGGCCAAAGGAGGTTTCTTCCTTGGGAAAGTTCCAATTGACGCACCCCAGTGCCATCGTCGCATATGGCGGTTTGTCCCCCAACCAATTATCCGGCCCTGCTGGTTGGAAGTAGACGTAGGATGGGGTAAGGGAAAAGTCGAAACCGAGTCCAGGTTCGGTCATCTGAGCAGACACCAGACCTAGCGGCCAGAGCAATAGCGCAAGAGGGATGCGTGCCATTGTGCCGAATTTAGGACGAGTTTCGGCCGCCTTGAACTGAGGTCGATATCATCTTCTCCCGGATACCTTCGCCTCATGTCCTTCGTCCAAGCTCCTCCCTACCAGCCCAAGCACAAGATCCGCGTCGTTACCGCCGCCAGTTTGTTCGATGGCCACGATGCCGCCATCAGCATTCCCGCTTAGGCGGGACTTCGCTCCTCCGTCGCTCAACATGCTTGGCGCATCAACACATCAAAAGAAACGGTCCCTCGCTGGTACCTTCACGCCATGTCCACATTCGTTCAAGCCCCGCCCTACGTCCCCAAGCACAAGATCCGTGTCGTCACTGCGGCCTCGCTCTTTGACGGCCACGATGCCGCCATCAACATCATGCGGCGGATCATCCAGAGCACCGGCGCCGAGGTGATCCACCTGGGGCACGACCGCAGCGTGGAGGATGTGGTGAACACCGCGATCCAGGAGGTCGCGTACGATCAAGCCGATCTGGCTTCGGCCAATCGCCTCAACGGCGACAAATGGTTCCGAATGATCGCCCACACGAGCGTATCATCCGTGCTGTCATAAGAATGCACCAAGCGATTGCGGAACGCACGGATGCGCTGTGCGTCCTCGACGATCCCTTCTTCTTCCAGTAGCGCGAGCTTGTTCACCGCTTCGCCGATCGTGATCAACCTGCGCTCCACCGCATCCTTCACAGTTATGGAGACTGTGTATTGGTCGAATGTCGTGACCCCATTCAGGTGAAGGTCGATCGCATCCAAGGCGACAACGATATCAGACCAGTACTTGCGCTTGGGATCCATCATACACCAGCACCTTGGTCCGTTCGATCTCCGCGCGCATCACCGGGTTCTTCACCGAACGCAGGGTGAGCAGATCCACCTTGCGGCCGAAAAAGGCCTCGAGCTTGTCCCACAGGTCCAGCATCAGTTCGCCGAAGCGGAGCGGGTCCCTGGTCTTCAAGTCGACCAACAGGTCCACATCGCTTGTACCTGTGAATGAACCCTGAACGGAGGAACCGAACGCGTGCAACTGCGCCACCTCGTGTGTTTCGCACAAGCGCTGGAAACCGGCGCGGTCCTTGGCGATGAGGTCTTTGAGCATGGTAGGCGAAGGTAGGTCGTTAGTCTATGTGTCTCATCATCCAGAGGAAAGCCAAGGGGTGTCTATTGCTTGACAAATCCCATGACCCGAACAAAGAGCGTAGGGGTATTGGCGGCATTGCTTTCGATGGTAACACTCGTATTCAGCGGCCCCAGCCTATTCGTGTCATAGCGGAGCCCTACGGTCATGCTATCGCCAGGTGAGATGAGTGCCTTGTTACAGGAAGCGACCAAGCCACCGTGTGCGGTCTTGATAGCGTGGATCTGCAGGGGGACTTCTCCCTTATTGAACACCACGAAGCTGCTGTGGCCGTTCGAGCCTGCGGCGACCGTATCGCATCGCACCACCTCGGGCTTCACACTGATCCAGGCGTAATTGGGCCCGGAGACCTGTGCGATGGTGACGGAATGGGAGAGGAATAGCGCGATCGCGAAGAGGGAGAACGGTCTCAAGCGCATGATCTTCTTGCTATGGTTCGAAATATCGTGGTGGCCTGTGGCATCCTGTAGTATTTGACAGATCCTTAACCAAAAGGCTTTGATACGTGATCGGCGGAGGGGCGATAGCTTCGCACCATGTCCTTCGTCCAAGCACCTCCCTACGTCCCCAAGCACAAGATCCGCGTCGTTACCGCCGCCAGTTTGTTCGATGGCCACGATGCCGCCATCAACATTCCCGCTTAGGCGGGACTTCGCTCCTCCGTCGCTCAACATGCTTGGCGCATCGACACATCACTAGAACCCATCCCGCTCAGGTACCTTCACGCCATGTCCACATTCGTTCAAGCTCCGCCCTACGTTCCGAAGAACAAGATCCGTGTGGTGACAGCTGCGTCCCTCTTTGACGGGCATGACGCGGCGATCAACATTATGAGAAGGATCATTCAGGCCACCGGCGCCGAGGTGATCCACCTGGGGCACGACCGCAGCGTGGAGGACGTGGTGAACACCGCGATCCAGGAGGATGCCCACGCCATCGCCATGACGAGCTACCAAGGCGGGCACACCGAGTACTTCAAGTACATGTACGACCTGCTCAAAGAGAAAGGCGCTGGGCACCCCCCCCATCAAGATCTTCGGTGGAGGAGGAGGGACGATACTGCCGGAGGAGATCAAGGAACTGCACGCGTACGGCATCACGCGGCTCTACCACCCGGACGATGGTCGTGCGATGGGCCTGCAGGGCATGATCAACGACATGCTGGAGAAGGCCGACTTCGACCTGAGCGACAAGCTGAACGGCGAAGCGAAGAAGCTGAGCCCGCAGAACTGGCCGGCCATCGCCAAGTTGATCAGCACGGCGGAGAACCATCCGGAGGTGTTCGCCACCATCGCCGACGAGATCCACAAGAAGGCCGAAGCGAGCAAGGCGCCGGTGCTGGGCATCACAGGCACGGGCGGTGCGGGCAAGAGCAGCATGGTGGACGAGCTGATCCGCCGTTTCATCCTCGATCAGCCGACGAAGACCATCGGAGTTATTTCCGTGGACCCGAGCAAGCGCAAGACCGGCGGCGCGCTGCTGGGCGACCGCATCCGCATGAACAGCATCCGTGGCGAGCGCGTGTACATGCGTTCCCTGGCCACACGGCAGAGCAACCTCGCACTGAGCAAGCACGTGAAGGAAGCGGTGGACGTGTTGAAGGCCGCGGGCTTCGACCTGATCATCCTGGAAACGAGCGGCATCGGCCAGAGCGATACCGAGATCCTCGACCACAGCGACGTCTCGCTCTACATCATGACGCCGGAGTTCGGCGCGGCCACGCAATTGGAGAAGATCGACATGCTCGACTTCGCCGACGTGGTGGCGATCAACAAGTTCGACAAGCGCGGGGCGCAGGATGCCGTGCGCGACGTGAAGAAGCAGTACAAGCGCAACCACCAGCTCTGGGATGCCGACGACGACAAGCTTCCCGTCGTAGGCACCATCGCCAGCCAGTTCAACGATCCCGGCACCAACAACCTGTATGTGCGGTTGATGGAGACCATCAAGTCCAAGACAGGCGTCGACTTCCACAGCACCTTCCACGCGCACGACGAGATGAGCGAGAAGGTGTGGATCATCCCGCCCGCCAAGAGCCGATACTTGAGCGAGATCAGCGAGAACAACCGGAGGTACGATGAGCGTGTGGAGAAGCAGGCCGGTATCGCGGATCAACTGTATGGGTTGCACTCGGCTGTGATCACCTTCGGAGGACCGGACATGCTTGCGGGTGAAGGAGGTGAAGGAGGGAAGGGAAGCAAGGGAGGAGGAAATGCGGCCTCACCTGCTTTCCCTCCCTCACCTTCTTCACCTCCCTTACCTCCCTTCCCTCCCTCTTCTCCCTCTCCTGAGCTCACCTCCCTCATCAACAAGTTCATTGAACTGAAGAAAGACCTCGACCCGCATCTCTGGTCCATGATCAGTGGCTGGAAGGAAGAGGAAGCCAAATACAGCGGCGAGTTCTACACCTACCTCGTACGTGGCAAGGAGATCAAAGTCCCCAACCACACCGAGAGCCTCAGTCACCTGAAGATCCCGAAAGTCGCGCTGCCGAAATTCCGCAGCTGGGGCGACAAGGTGCGCTGGGCCATGCAGGAGAACACGCCCGGCTTCTTCCCCTACACCGCGGGCATCTATCCCTTCAAGCGCCAGGGCGAGGACCCCGCGCGCATGTTCGCCGGCGAGGGCGGACCCGAGCGCACCAACAAGCGCTTCCACTACGTGAGCCAGGGCCTGCCCGCCAAGCGCCTCAGCACCGCCTTCGACAGCGTCACGCTCTACGGCCATGATCCCGGCCGCCGTCCGGACATCTACGGCAAGGTGGGCAACAGCGGCGTGAGCATCTGCTGCCTCGACGATGCCAAGAAGCTCTATAGCGGCTTCGACCTCACCGCGCCCACCACCAGCGTGAGCATGACCATCAACGGTCCCGCGCCCATGCTGCTCGGCTTCTTCATGAACGCCGCCATCGACCAGAACTGCGAGAAGTGGATACGTGCGAATGGCGAAGAGGAGAGGGTGGTAAAGAAGGTAAGGGAGGTATGGGAGGCGAAAGGCGCAACGCCTCCGACGTATTTGGGTGAGGTTCCGAAAGGCAACGACGGTCTCGGCCTCATGCTTCTCGGTCTTACCGGAGATCAAGTCCTCCCCGCCGACGTCTACGCCAAGATCAAGGCCGACACCCTCGCGCAGGTCCGCGGCACCGTGCAGGCCGACATCCTCAAGGAGGACCAGGCGCAGAACACCTGCATCTTCAGCACCGAGTTCGCGCTGCGGTTGATGGGCGACGTGCAGCAATACTTCATCGAGCAGAAGGTCCGCAACTTCTACAGCGTCAGCATCAGCGGCTACCACATCGCGGAGGCCGGCGCCAACCCCATCAGCCAGCTCGCCTTCACCCTGGCCAACGGCTTCACCTACGTGGAGTACTACCTCAGCCGGGGCATGGACATCAACGCCTTCGCGCCCAACCTGAGCTTCTTCTTCAGCAACGGCATGGACCCCGAGTACGCCGTGATGGGCCGCGTGGCGCGCCGCCTCTGGGCCAAGGCCTCAAGCACCGCTACGGCGCCGACGAGCGCAGCCAGATGCTCAAGTACCACATCCAGACCAGCGGCCGCAGCCTCCACGCGCAGGAGATCGACTTCAACGACATCCGCACCACGTTGCAGGCGCTCTACGCCATCTACGACAACTGCAACAGCCTGCACACCAACGCCTACGACGAGGCCATCACCACGCCCACCGAGGAAAGCGTGCGCCGCGCCATGGCCATCCAGCTCATCATCAACAAAGAGCTCGGCCTGGCCAAGAACGAGAACCCGTTGCAAGGCTCCTTCATCATCGAAGAGCTCACCGACCTGGTGGAAGAGGCCGTGCTCACCGAGTTCGACCGCATCACCGAACGCGGCGGCGTGCTCGGCGCCATGGAGACCATGTACCAGCGCAGCCGCATCCAGGAGGAAAGCCTCTACTACGAAACGCTCAAGCACACCGGCGAATACCCGATCATCGGTGTGAACACCTTCTTGAGTTCGAAGGGCTCACCCACCGTGCTGCCCAAAGAGGTGATCCGCGCCACCGAGGAAGAGAAGGAAGCGCAGATCCGCACCGTGGAGAACGTGCAGCAGGCTTATGCGGAAGAAGGCAATGCGGCGCTGCGCAAATTGCAGGAGGCGGCGATCAAGAACGAGAACATGTTTGCGGTGCTGATGGAAGCGACGAAGTACTGCTCGCTGGGGCAGCTGACTGCGGCGATGTTCGAGGTGGGGGGGCAGTATCAGAAGGAACATGTAGGTCGTTTGGGCGTGCCGGTTCGCAAAGCCTCACCGTCGCGCTCTTCCGTCCAAGTCCTCGCCGGATTACCGGCTCCGGGCTTTCCACTGCGATCGCTCACGCGGAATTCAGTTCCGACGATAACTTTAGCGAGGTGCCCGGTATGAACTGTACAACATCCGCCAACCACCCATGCCAACCCTTGAACAGATTCGCGAAGCCATCGCCTTCGGACAGAACGCGGTCAGAGCCATCGCCTCGAACTTCGGACCACCGGTGCGCTGGTCCGATGCCGAGGTAGCACAGTACGAGCAGCGCATGGCTGAGTTGATGACGCACCCCGGTGAATTCGCTCTGACCGTCGAGACCAAGCTGTGCGACTACAGTTTTCGACATGGCGTGAGAAGAGCCCTCGGATGGGATGATGGAATCAAGATGGCCGAGTTCCTAGAGCTGATTCATCCGGACTACTTCATGATGTTCCAACGATGGGCAGCTGCGGCTTACACGACTACGCAGCAGTTCAAGACGGATGGAACTCCGCTTGGTCAGTCGTACAGGATCATGCTCCCGATTCGCAATAAACGGGGCGACTACTTTCAGGTCATTCAGTCATCGTCCATGCTCCAAGTCGACAAGGACGGCAACATGCTCAAGTACTTCAGTCGCTATTACGTGAGCCATCGCGCGATGGACTACGCCCCCCTGCGCCCGGACATCTTTCAAGAAGAATTGGTGAACGAGGCGTGGACCAGCGCGATGAATATGGAGGTGGCCAAGGCCATTGCCAAGCACCTCTTCTCCGGGGCGGAGGAGAAACTGCTGCGAGCATATCACCGGGCGGTATTGAACATGGGCGACTCAGTGCAAGCTGCTGACTGGAAACCACCCGCTCTGGAAGATGTTGCCGTGGCCTTGAAGACGAACGTTGAGAATCTTCGCAAGCAGCGAAGTGCCATACTACGAAAGGCCGGTGATCACATGGGAAGAGACTTCGAGCGGATCGAGCATGTCTACAAGGAGTTGCGACGTATCGGCCTCTTCGAGATCGGTACTGAGTAGACCGAGAGTGTCTGCCTCGTTCACGCGGTTCCCCATGGGGAATGCTGATTGAGTGAACATTAGCATCCAGAAACCCAAACGCCGCGCTCACCCGTCATACTGCCGGTGGGTCCGACGCCAACCTTAACCCCAATGACCATGAGAACCCTCAACGGAATCTTGTCAACCCTCTTCTTGGTCGGCATGGCAAATGCCCAAGTGGATAACACCTTCAATAGCGGAGGTTCTGGTGCGAACACCACCATCAACTGCATCGCCCTCCAAGCAGACGGAAAGATGATCATCGCAGGCAACTTCGCTCAGTACAACGGAGTTGCTCGCAACCGCATCGTCCGGATCAATAGCAACGGAACGCTTGATAACACATTCAACATCGGATCGGGTGCGAGTGCGGCCATTTACAGCCTGGCCATCCAAGCGGATGGGAAGGTGCTCGTAGGCGGGAGCTTTACCCAGTTCAATGGTCTTGCCCGCAACAGGATCGTGCGCCTTACCTCCACTGGTGCTATCGACAACACCTTCAACATCGGTTCAGGAGCCAGTGATGCGGTCCGCGCCATCGCGGTGCAGAGCGATGGGAAGGTAATCTTGGGGGGGAGTTTCGCGCAGTACAACGGCGTGGCCAAAGGGAAAATCGTTAGGGTCTCATCAACAGGTAGCATTGATACCGGTTTCAATTCCGGCGGCGCTGGAGCGAATGCGGCTAGCGCTGTGTACGCGCTGGCCCTGCAAAGCGATGGCAAGGTCATCGTGGGCGGTTCCTTCACACAGTTCAACACGGCAGCCAAAGGCCGAATTCTCCGCCTCACAACATCCGGTGCAATCGATGCAACTTTCAACTCCGGAGGGGCCGGTGCGAACTCCGATGTGCGTTGTCTGAGGGTACAAGCCGACGGCAAGATCCTTGTCGGAGGGCTCTTCGTTCAGTTCAACACGTCGACTAAGGGTCGGATACTCCGGCTGACCACTTCCGGCTCAATCGATAGCGGGTTCAACTCAGGTGGAAGCGGGGCAAGTGACGCTGTTTACGCCATTGCACAACAGAGCAACAACAAGATCATCCTGGTTGGGAACTTCACACAGTTCAATACCAGCGCCAAGACACGGATCGTGCGCCTTACAACGAGCGGCGCGGTGGACAACACATTGAATGCTAGCACAGGTGCTTCATCGGCCGTCAATGGTATCGTGCGTCAGAGCAACGGTGGGCTTGTTGTGGTAGGCTCATTTGCACAGTTCGGTAGCCTAGCGGTAGGGAGGATCGCCCGGCTGACGAACTCAACCCAAATGGTTTTGGACGATGACCCGATCGAAATAGCGCGCGAGAAGGTTCGAAGCGGTCAGAGTGGTAGTGTCACTGTTCGTTCCACTGCGATCGGTCTCGTCCTGATCTCCGACACTGAGAGAACGGCTTCGATGAAGATCTATTCGCTGAACGGATCATTGCTACATGCCATCGAGAGTGTCCGATTGCCTCTCGGCGAGCTTGCCGTTCCGATGCCAATTTCAGTCAACGGGCTGTGCATTGTCACTCTCACCGCTGGTAAGGAAGCGTGGGTCCACAAGGTTTTCCTGGGCTTGAACTAACAGGAGCATTGGCCTCATCTGTCAGAATCACACCGCACCAACATGTTGAACCTTAGCTTGAGCAAGGAATCGCTCACCTTCTGGGCTTTTTCGATCGGCGCTGCCGCCATCACAAATGTTCCGGCGAACGCTGCCCTACGTTTTAAGAACGACTGCAATGCGGACGTGAGCATTGCGCTGCGCTACTTCAGCACTGTCGAAAAGGTCTGGGTTACCGAAGGATGGTTCAACGCCAAGCCTGGAGAGACGGTAGTTTCACAAGGCGGCAATTTGACCCATCGCTACTACTATTTCTTTGCTGAGTCTGGGGATGGCCGATTTGAATGGGACGGCGACAATAGTCATTGCTGGCGTGTGCGATCCGTGAAGTTCTACGATGGGAACTTTCGTTTCGCGAATGAACCCAAAGACTGGCATGTCGAGTGCTTCAGGCAGATCGATACCCAGCAGTACGACGATTACACCTACACCCTTTCGTGCAGCGATCCCTACGTCCCGTTCAATCCGCCACCGCTCAACCCCGACCTTCCTCCTTGGATGACCGAGAGACCGGAAGCAGACAGACCCAGACCGACCTCTACTCCCAAACCAAGGCCTACTCCGACAAAGTCAGCCATTGACTATGTCTACGTGAAGAAGGAGTTCGCGGAGGGTCAGTTCTTGGCCTATCAGTTCGAGTTCTTCATTAAGAACCAACATCCATCTAGGGCAATTTGGGTGAAGTACGAGAGCTTAGACTGGAAGGGCGATCACGTATCCACTGGCAAGGAGCTTGTTGAAGCTCAAGATGCTGAGTCGATTGGCACAGAGCATTGTACGTTCAAGTCCGGGGAGAATTGCAGCTACCGAATTCTTTCAGTTTGGTGGGCGGACTAGACCAGCGTGGGCTGTCCGGGCCTTCCGAGTTTGCTACTTCAATTCGCAACCTAATCTCCGATGACGCGACAACCACCACCGATACTGCGGACTCTTCACTTGCCGTTGAGGCTTGCTTGCACGGCTTGGTCAACTGCTCCATTGCGCTCCCCGGCAAGCCCTTTAGCGGATCAATCCGACGTCAGGACTACCATCGAGTACAACTGGAACTATGGGTTCGATGGGAATGACATCGACATGACCTTGACGCTGGTATTTCAGCGTGGGTTGTTCAAAATGCTCGAGCACTACCGGAAACTTCCTGAGCACCGGGAAAGGAACTACTATGCTCAGTATGTGCGCAAGGATCCATACCTGTCCGATGTCGATGTTCTTGCAGGCGTCATCCGGGAACGCGCAACTACACTCTCCCTGCCGGTCGAGAAAGTCGCGCTTTCATTCGTGCAGTCCTTGACTTACTGGACCCCTAATCGAGTCCCTGGCGGTCCGCAGAGCGTGGATTACCAGCAATACGCGGTGCAGACACTGATCAACGGAGGAGGTGCCGGAGATTGTGGAGACAAGTCGCTGCTGCTCGTGGCATTGCTCAAGGCTCTGGGCATCCGGTGCGTCCTCCTACAGTACCCTGGACACATGGCGGTTGGGATACACCCTAGAACCAAGCTCCATCGAGACACGCGCTACGAATACGAGAACACGGACTACTACTATTCGGAAGTGACCACGCCAGGCTGGGACATTGGTGAGAAACCTGGTAAGATGCCCACTTCTGCAACCATCCTGCCTTGTCGGTAGGTCTCTTCTAGTTGCGAGTATTCCTTGCGGCAAGGTTTTGCGTGAGCGGGCGAAGCGGCAGCCCGGTGCGGGCAGGGCCTTGCGGAGGCGAGCAACGAGGAGGCACGACGAAGGAGTGGCCCCTGAGTGCCGCAGCCGCTGGCCCTGACAAGTCCGGCTACAGCGCAGCACGCGACCCGCGCGGGGTTATGTGCGTGAGCGAGGGGCACGCCCAATCCTTCGACAAGTTCAGGGCGGGCATAACCACCAGGCGCAGAACGACGATCTTCAGCACCGAGTTCGCGCTGCGTTTGATGGGCGATGTGCAAGAGCACTTCATCGCCAACAACATCCGCAACTTCTACAGCGTCAGCATCAGCGGTTACCACCCCGGCTCGCTGGCCGGGGCAGGCGCTGCGGAGGCCGGCGCCAACCCCATCAGCCAGCTCGCCTTCACGCTGGCCAACGGCTTCACCGGAGCCTGTCCCGGTCAACGAACCGGGATGGAGTACTACCTGAGCCGGGGCATGGACATCAACGCCTTCGCGCCCAACCTGAGCTTTCCCGCTAAGGCGGGATTTCGCAAAGCCTCAACTTACTTCAGCAACGGCATGGATCCCGAGTACGCGGTGATGGTCTGCCGTACGGCAGAGCGCCGCATTTGCCTCTGAGTTCGCCGGGCAGATGCCATGAGTGACGATCGTACGGCCAGACGGTCAGTTGTGTGGCGACAATGACACACTCGCCAACTCTTTCGCCACCTTCCGTATTCCCAAGAGGATACGCTCGGTCTGTTCCTCTGAAGGCATCTTCGCGCCGCTCACGTATTGCGAGAGCAGGGTGTGGTTCATGTCGATGCGATGCGCCAATTGCCGCGCGTTGAGAACGCGGTACTGCTTGAAGAAGTAGCGCATGTCCATGAAGAAGTGGATCTGCTTCGCCGTCACCTTCTTGCGCGGGGTGTCGAGCAAAAGACCCAATGCTTCGGCGGCGTTCCTGCGCAACTCGTTCAACGTTTCGCCGGTAGTGGCCACGGCGTGATCCTTCGAGTAGGCGGAGAAACCGGTCTTGGTCCACTCCACGATGAAGGGGTAGGTCTTTTCCGGGGCTTGCTTTCGCTTTGCGGTCTTCATGGTCGTTCGTTTCAAAGTCCTGCCTTCTTGATGATGCTTCGGGCCGTGCCGGACGCCAGTTCTTTCGAGCCATGGTCCGGCACTACCACCTGGCCCTTCTTGGTCGGGTGTTCCATAAGTACATGCGAACCGCGCTGCCTGACGATGAACCAACCGTCTCGTTGGAGCTTTCGCATCAGTTCACTGCACTTCATGGCTCTTTTGTTCCGGGGGGGTAAGGTAAATAATAGTTGACGTATCGGTAAGTCCGATGGCCAAGAACGAGAACCCGCGAAGGCTCCTTCATCATCGAAGAGCTCACCGACCTGGTGGAAGAAAGAGCCTGCCCCGGCCTCCGAGCCGGGGTGCTCACCGAGTTCGACCGCATCACCGAACGCGGTGGCGTGCTCGGCGCCATGGAGACCATGTACCAGCGCAGCCGCATCCATAAGAAAAGTCTCTACTACGAAACGCTCATGCACACCGGCGAAAAGCTAGTTGGTTCGGAGTTCCTCTGTTTCCATCCTCTTCTCATCTAAGCTTTCAGCTACTTCAGGCGTGAATTCTTCATACTCCTTCATGATCGCCAGACGGGGAACTCTGCCACAACAATTGATGAAGTTCTTGTACTTCACTGCCAATTCTTCTGCTACTCCCTCCTCATCCTGCGGCGCTGTTACGTCGGCAAAATTGATGCGTAGCAGCAGCGTTGCCATAGCAAGTTCTCTCGAGTTGTAGTAAACGCTTGCTATAGCCAAGTGATACTTCTGTTTATCCTGTATCTCTTTCAGTTCGGTAAGGAGGTCACCAACTTGCTGATAGAATCCATACAGCTCATTTGTTGCTTCAGGGGTTAGATAGATCTGATTGTCGGAGATTCTTGCTTGATACGTTGTCAGCGCGATCTTGAAGTTCGAAACAGCGGAGTCAATGCACTTGTAGTCCACACAGTTTCCAGAGAGGTCGATATGCAACCTCTGTACTTCGAACAGGATCTTTAGCATGGACGCGTAAACTTCCTTTTCATGAACGCGCCGCTCCTCCTGTACCGTGAACTCTGACGCGACGTTCTTCTCCGCAGAAACCATGCTTAGTTGAAAGGCCTGTTCCGAAGCTCTTGTCTTTCTGTTGTGAGCATTGTTCATAGCAATGATGACCAATGGAATCACGACAGATGGCAGCACGAATTTGGCCGCGTCTATTATGTGTTCAACCGTCTTTGGATCCATTGGTTCCATGTGAAGGATTTGTTCTGAATGACGGAAAGGTGCCCCTCTCTCTTATCTGAATCGAAGGTAGAACACCTGCCCCATCTGCCCCCTTTAGGCCTTCGCACGGTCTCCTGTCTTCGGCGACCCTGCATCTTCCGACCGCCCGATACCCCATACCAAGGAACCCCGTCTCCCCGTTGTCCGTTCAAGGCCGCGAGCCATGATCGTTCAAACACATAGCCCGGAGCAGGTGGTGCGCGAAGCCTTTCGCGACCTGCCCGCCATGTGGAACAAGCTGAAGGAGCCCATTGAGCGGTTGCAGCGGCGGATGCGCGTGGATAAGTCCCTGCGCATGGAGCCGCAGCTGTTCGAGTACCGCTCGCACGAGGGGAACAACTGGCTCATCGCCATGCTGCCGACCAAGAAGGTGCTGAACATCGTGCCCTTCGTATGGTACCGCGGTACCGATGGCTATTACCGGGCTGCACGCATCATGCAGGATGGTGTGTGCTACCACATCAGCCACCATGTGCTGGAACAGTACGCCGAACGCTTCAACAGCACGGAAGATGGCTTCTTTCGTTTGAAGGAGTTCATCCGCGAGAACATGGACTTCGGCATGGAGTACTGCCTGGACAACGACGAAGTGCGCGTCGGCGTGACCCACGGCTACATCATCGGCACTTGGGCGGTACCCCAGCAGGTGGTGCAGCTCATCACCTTCGTGGACCACGGCAAGCTGTTCGATGATCAACAGGAACAAATGGACCGTTTGGACCAGCAGCGGGCGGATAGCCTGCGCCATACCCGCACACCCGGTGGCAACGTGAAGCCTTGGGACCTTCCGCCGCAGACCGCTTAGCCCGGCCAGTAGCAGGTCGCCCCCTGAAGGGTCCTTCCCCAGCGGCGAGGAGGGCACGTATGCGGAAGTGGTACATCCTTCCCCCCATCTGCGCGTAGCGTGTCGCGCATCTGGGCGTAGCCTGTGGCTACGCCCCACATGCTCCAAGGCATGGTAGCCTATGGCTACCGCGATCTCTGCTCTTGTCTATCAACTGCCACTGACTTTGCAGGCACATCGCGGTTGGTATCACGCATCCTCTCATCGCACCAGACCGCCGCAGGGCCTTCGTCTTCGAGACCCTGCGTTTTGTGGCCACGGACCTCAAGCCTTGCCGCCATCTGCCCCGGCCCCATTCCTTGCTAGCTCCCGCCCACTTCCGGCGAGCCTCTCAACGCATCACGGAGACGTGCCCAAAGAGCACACGTAGGGTCGATGTGGCTGGATCGCGTGTCTGCCCGCGCCAGGCATACACGCCATCGGGTATGGGCGATCCATCAGTGGTGCCATCCCACGCGGCGTCCAGCTCGGTTGCCGCAAAGAGCGTTCTTCCCCAACGATCGAAGACCTGCACCTCCAGCGTGGCGCCCGTATTCGCCAGCCACACCGGCATCCAACTATCGTTGATCCCATCGTTGTTGGGCGTGAACGCATTGGGTGCGTACACCGGTGACCCGCAGGCATCCACCACCAGCATGGCTGCCGTTGCCGGACAGTATTCGGGTGCGGATGCGTTCACCGTGTACAGCCCTGCTTGATCCACTTGGATCGTCGTAGTGGTGGCACCCGTGGACCAGATCACATTAGTGTTCGGGGGCAATGGGCCGGGGTCGATAAGCAGGAAAGGTGTTGCGCAGAAGTCGGCTGTGGTATCACCAGCGAGTGTCAACGTGATCGGTTCTGCGAGTTGAACGTTGATGGTATCGGTGAGCAGGCATCCATCCACATCCATGGCAACACTGTAGACACCTGCCGTGTCCACCACGATGGAGCTGCCTTCGGCACCTGTGGACCAGAGGTAGGTCGCACCGTCGACGGGATCCTGCACGGCCAGCGTCACCGCATCGCACGCGTTGATGTCCGGACCGAGCTGCGGCGCCGCGACCGCTTGCACGCTCACATCGTCCACGTAGTAGTAGCTGTAGTAGGTGAGGGGGAAGTCCGTAGCCACTTCCTCGAAGGTGGTGGCGGGGCCCGCATGGAAATTGCCGACGGTGATGTACGCGAAGGCGGAGTCGGCGACGAAGCAGCCATGGATGCGCGTCCACCCGTTCTTGTTGTTGAGCATGGCCAGCGAACTGTTCGTGATCTGCGGGGTGGCCGTGATCGCCAGATCGTCCGTGCGCACCGGTACGTTCACGCTGAACAACGCACCGATGTCGTTCACCGCGTACTTGGACACATCCGCAAGGCTCACGAAGAACTCCACAGCGTAGGTGGTGCCGGGAGTGAGCGGCGCACTGAGCGCGTGGGTCACGTATTCGTGATCGTTGTCCGGTGCGGTGCTGATGGCTGTGGTGGAGTAGAAGCAGTAGAAACCCGCATAGCCGTTGCCGCTGTGCGCGGGCTCATAACCGAACTCATTGTCCGGCACACTTTCGCTGAAGGGCACGCCCAGGCATGCGTTGAGGTAATCGCTGGTCCCCTGCGTGGGTCGCGACCAACCGACGGCGCGATCGATCTGGCTCACATAATCGGGGCACTGCGTGTACTGCTCCAGATCACCGTTCGGCACGAGGTTCTGTGCCTGGGCACCGATCAGGACCAGGAAGAAGGCCGAACAAAGGCTGCGCTGCACGCATGGAAGATGCGCGCGCGGGATGGGAGGCTGCCTGCGGTGGGACGATCAGTGCATGGAACGAGGAACGGTTGGTCCTGCCTCACGATCGCCCGTTCCCCGCGGACATGAACCACACGGATCCGTGAAGGTGCGGCGCGGCCAACGCTACTTCCGCCAAGCGGTGCTCAATGCGTACATGGGCCGCTGCGCCGTGACCGGTCTGGCCGTGCGCGATCTGTTGGTGGCTTCGCACAACTTGCCCCGCGCATTTGGCGGGGTCATTCCATGGAACGCCGCCGAGCAACACGCCTCGACCCACAGAACGATCGCCCTCAACGCCCTTCACGACAAGGCCTTTGATCGCGGCCTCATCACCTTCGATACCGAGCTATGCCTCGTCTGTGCCCCTTCGCTGCGCGACCACTTCGCTCACGCGACCGTGGCCCAACACTTCAAAACCTGCGAAGTCAAGCCAATGGCCATTCCCGCCGAAGCGGCGGGCCCCAAGCTCGAATACCTGGAGTGGCATCGAAGGCATTACCGCTTCCAAGGCTGAGCGCTCTTCGCATCTTCGTATACACTTCGGCCATGCGTCCTCTGTCGTGCATCCTATTGATCCTCCTGTTGTCCGCGTGTTTCAGCCCTCGGGGTGTGCAGCGCGCGGAACTGATCCGTGCCGACAAGGAAACCGCACAGGTGCGCCTCACCGGCCATATCATGCTGGATGGCGCTTGCACACCCGGGCCTCATTGGTCTTTGGAGATGCATACGGACACGGGATGGATAGCGCGCGTTCCGTTCCCCGGCGCCCAGATGCTCTGCGGTGCGGGGTCATGGAGTTATCGCAAGGAGGTGTTCAACTTGGAATTGGGGAGGTGGGACGCGTACCACCATCCGAGGGATAGTGGCCCACTCCTGCCAGGGACCTACCGCTTGGTGTTCATGGCGCCGAACGGACGAACGAAGCGAACGAAGGAGTTCGACCTGTAGTGTGCTCGATGCCCTCCACCTCCGCGCCTTCGACGGCGGCCTCATCACCTCTTATCCGACGTAGCCTTGGCGAAGCCGGATTCGATACCGAGCTACGCCTCGTCTGCGCCCCTTCGCGAGCCTGCCCCTGAGTTTCATCCGGGGCGACCAGTTCGCTCACGCGACCGTAGCCCAACACTTCCAATCCTACGAAGACAAGCCACTGATCTTTCCGGCGGAGGCCTTGGCCCCAAGGCCGAATTCCTGGAGTGGCACCGGAACGAGGCGTTCGGGAAGTAGTGCCCTTCCTTTGCGCCATGTGCTATTCCACCTCCCTTGACCGCGATGTGAAAGCCCTGGAGAAGGCCATGCATAAGCGCATGCTGGAGGAGAGCAGGCGCATCGAACTTCCCTACCAATTCGAACTGCCCCTTGGACAGACCAGCGCTTTCGCCCGCCCGGCGTGGCCTGTTGTCACCTCGCGCGATCCGCAGCGCATCAGTGTGTTGCGTTGGGGCCTGCTGCCGCGCTTCGTCCGCACGGAGGAAGAAGCGAAGGAGTTCCTGAAGAAAGCCCCCACCTTCAATGCCATCAGTGAGGAGGTGGCGGCGAAGCGCACCTTCAAGAACGCGTTCGAAAAGGGACAGCGCTGTTTGATCCCGGTGACGAACTTCTACGAATGGCGGCACGAAGGCAAGCAGAAGATCCCGTACAGCATCCGCTTGAAAGGAGCCGACATCTTCTGCCTGGGCGGATTGTGGGAGAAGGGCGAGGACATGGATACGTACACGGTGCTCACCACGCGGGCCAATGCGCTCATGGCGCACATACACAACACCAAGAAGCGCCAGCCGGTGATCATTGCGCCCGAGCACTGGGAGGCATGGCTTTCGCCTGGCCTGTCACCCGAACAGGTGAATGCCCTTTGCGCACCGCTGCCCGAGGAGCGCATGGACGCCGAACTGAAGGAGAAACCCGCGCAGGGTTCGTTGTTCTGATCGGTGCCTCGGCATCTGTGTGTTGGGATCGGCGGTCATGGAATCTATCTGGATCAGGCAGTGATCAAGGCCGCGGAGAAGGACTGCGATCGGGTGAACGCCGATCGGGCCACGCGCCGCAAGGACATCCATGGCAAGGACGCGTGGGTGTTGCGCACCCATCTGGAGTGAGTGGTGTTTTGTGCAGTGGCATCACCACCGTTCCTGCTGCACGCGCGTTTGCTCAATGCAACGGCACCAGGCGTTCGGTACCGATCAAAGCACCTCTTGCATCCGTCACGCGCAAGATGAGGAAGGACGCATGCACCGCTTCGAGGTCGATCACGGTATCGCTTTCGCGTTGTTTCGCGCGCAGCACCTCACGACCGGTAGGGTCGAATAGCGCAATGACACCACCCGAAGCAGTGGTGGGCGAATGAACGGTCAAAAGCCCGTTCGTCGGATTCGGGAATACGCTGAAGCGTGATCGATCCGCAAGGCTGGGCGCGCTCGTAGGAATGCCGCTGCACGACGGCCACACGCCGGGGAGGACGTTCGCGGTATGCGCGGTCAAACTGTCGATGTTCGCGCCGATGTCCGTGCCGTCGCTCCCAGCACCCGCATAGGCGCTTGATGGCAGCAGCGCGTAATCATCGTTCGCCGCGTCAGCGAATCCTACAGCCGAAACTCCGGCCGGGAACCAATGGTTCGGCGGGTATTGCGATGGGTTGCCATTGGGACCGCCTTGTGTGCCGACGAGCACGTTATGCGAGAAGGTGGATCCGGGGAAGTAGGTATTGATGGTGTTATTCCCGCAGCCCGCTCCCGTGCCGCACACGCCGTAGCCGCCATACCCGCAGATGTTGTCCTGAAAAGTGAGGAAGAGCGAGGGGTCGCCTCCGGCACTGGTGGTGGTGCCTTCGTTCAAGTTCGTGTTATGTCGGATGGTCACATGCTCCAGGCCGTTCAGGAACTGGTAGAGCTTGTTCACGTTGCTGAGGCCATAGGCCAGGTTGTGCTCGATGAGGATCCGCGTGCTCACCGGGTTGTTCAGTTGGTCGTCGTGGCCGCTCATGTTGAAACCGCCGTCGCTGTTCTTCAGGATGTTGTACCGCCAGGTGATGTCCGTCACGCGGCTCCACAAGCTGGCACCGCTCTGCGTGCGTGGTGTGAACACGATCGCGAAGCCGCTCTGGCAGTGCGACCAGTTGTTCTCGAAGATGTTGCCTTCCACCAGGATGCGTTGCGCGTTCTTCAGTTCGAAGAGGTTCTTGATGCACCACGCCGTGCCCGCGTACGAGGGATCGCCGATGCGCCAACTGAGCGGCTTGAAGAAATGATTGTTGCGCACTTCGATGTCCGAGGGCACGAGGTCCTGTATCACAGGGTTGGCGCCGCCGAACATCACGTTCTCGCCGCTCCCTTCGAGGTAGTTGTTCACCAGCTTGAAGGGCCCCGGACCGTTCCAGCCGGCCACCGCCTGCGCATCCTGGCCCACCACCTTGCAATCGCTGATATGACAGTTCACCACCGCCGTGCTCGCACTGTTCAGCGCGATGCCGCGCTTGGTGCCCAGGGTGGCGTCGCCATGCACGAACAGGCGATCGAACACGATGTCATGCGGTAGTTGGTCCACGCTGGATTGCGTGCCGTCGCCGGCGCGGATGATGTCGTACACATAGCCCGCGGTGGAGACCTCCAGCCCCATCATGTAGTAGTGGTGTGCGCCGCTGAGGAAGGTGAAGGCGCTCTGGTTCACCGGTGCGCGCACGTTGGCCATCACCCCTGCATAGCCCGGGTCGATGCGTTTGTCGGCCGCAGGCAATTGGCTGTCCGGCACGTTGCTGCGGATCACGATCCAAGCGTCGCCGGTCTTCGCAGGGAGGGTGTATGAACCGCTGTAGGTATGGCCGCTTTGCAGCAGGATGGTGGTGCCGGGCTGTGCGGCGTTGATCGCTTGTTGCAATTGTCCGTTCGCATAGTCGCAACCGCTGTTGCAAACGGTGAGCACAGAGTTGGTGAGCGGGTAACAGGTCTCTAAGTACACCTGCGGAAGCTCGGGCAGGGTCTGGGCGAAGAGTACTGCCGGGCAAAGTGCGGACAGCAGGGCCAGTGATCGCATGGTGTGTCGCGTTGCGTGCGCGAAAGTAGATGGCGGTTGGTCACTGTTCCCCATCACTGGTTCGGTTGAACCATTCCGCATCTTCTGTGTACCGTTGCCGCGATGCGTATCCTCTTCTTACTTGCTATCGCTCCCGTGGGCCTCGTTGCCCAGCCCGCCCCGCCCGACTTCTGCTTCGTGATCTCCGAGCCGGGCGATGCGGACAAGTCCTTGTCGCGCACCTATGTGGTGAAGCAGCACGACCGTGAGCGCGTGTTCTACTACAACTCGGACAGCTTCTGGCTGAAGCCCGACACGACCATCACGCTGCAGAGCCATGATCTCTTCAAGGAGAGGAACGGAGGCTGGCGCGTGTTCACGCCGGTGGTAGGCGTATCCGAGAGCCGCATGCTGGTGATCGCGGGTGCGGACACGATGCGCATCGACCTGCCCGATGATCCGAAGGTGTTGATCGCTCGTGCATGGCGACGCGGAGAACGAGACACACCGGAAGTGGTCCGCTTTCGCAAGGGGCTATTCAGCGTGGATGAGCTCATCGCCGATCCGCGGTTGACCGCAGTAACGAACCAACTCGCCAAGAAACTGATCACCGAGGACGCAGTTGCCTACACGAAGGAACTCGCCGACCTGGAGGAGTACTACCGCAACCAACCACCGCCGGTTCCACCTTCCGCGCCCTATGTTCCACCGCCGCCGATGACGGAAGGGCAATGGGCGGCCTTCTGGGCGGAACAGCCGCCGTTGGAGGAAGCGCGCATCGACGGGGTGAACGCCGACACCGTGACCATCACCTTCACAGGACGCATCATGCTCACCGGCGGCTGCGCGAGCAACATGCCCATGTTCGGTATGGAAGTGCGGACCGACAGCAGGTGGGTCGAGTGCTTTGCGATCGATGAGAGTCAGATGGACTGCGGCCTGCCTTGGGGCGATTGGCACGAACACACCTTGGCGCTGCCGCTGAGCTTTTGGGTCGGTGCGCACGCGCGAACAGGGGAAAAGGAGTTGAAGCCGGGGACTTATCGCTTGATCTTCATCGGCGGCGATAGGGAGGAGTTCCGTACGGCCCCTTTCGATCTGTTCGACTGACTCTTCCGTGACCTCTGGTTTGCACACCATGCGGCTTCCCTCCACGACCCTGCTGTTCGCTTTCGCAATGGCAAGTGCCGCGCAAACACCGAAGAACCTGGCTGGTCTGCATTATCGCGGAACATCGGAGGCGAAGTTCCAGGAGGGTTGTGAAGGTTGCGGTAACCCGGTCCATGTCGAGTTCCGTGAGGACGGCGACGTCGATCTCTCGTTACCGGGATCGGATACGCCTGGCTCCATGCGCTACAAGCGTACGGGCAATACCATCCGCTTACCAGGCAGCAAGTGGAGGATGGTATTGAAGGGCGATACGCTCTACGTTACCGCATACGACTACCGGCACATTTAAGTGCGCCTTATGCAGTAGACAAGAGGACACATCTTTTCGAACCCATCGAGTTATGCACGCTTGCAGCGGATGGTGCGCCGATGAGGCTATCTTGTGCGGCCCCAATCCCCATCCCAATGGAACAGCGATCACGCTCCTTCCTGGCGGTCATCGGGTTCGGTCTGTCCGCGATCGTCACTGGGCAGATCTCGGCCACCATCATTCAAGAGCGATGCTTTGGCGACAGCCTCGACGATGACCTCCGCCGATTCAATTCCTTCGGAGTCACGATCTCCGCGATCGGGTCAAGTACCTCCAGCAATGGAGACCTGCCGGGCAATTTTGGCGGGCACGATCTCTGGTACCTCGAAATGGACCAGGAGTTCAGCCCGATCACGTCGGAGAACTTCGGTTCTTCCGCGTTCGATGAGGGCAGCGCATTCGTGGACCACGGGGATACCGTGGTGATCGTCGGCAATACGCAGGGCACTGCATGGGGCTGCAGTGGAGCCTCTTCCAACGTTGGATTGATCAAGCGCAGCGGCCCGTTCACGGTCGCGGTCCAATACTGTATGGAGGGCAGCCAGGTCGATCAGGCGCGCAAGGTGCTGTTCGATGAGGAGACGGGAGAGTATGTCATCCTGCTGGATGTGCGGTCGGAGGACGAGGTCTTCTCGCCGTATCTCCATCATGGTCAGGTGGATCTCGGTCTGTTCGTTATGGACCAGGAATTCAACGTGCTGCAAGGGCGGCTGTGGGGAAGCAGCGGGTACGATCTGGGTAAGGATATGCTCATCAACGCGGGAGTGGTGTATGTGGCGGCCGAGAGCGATGGTGTTGATGGCGACCTCGAGGGGACCGCATCCTTGGGAAGCGATGACATGGTATTGGCGAGTTTCCCCTTGAGCGACATCAATACCACCTTGAGCGTGCAACGCTACGGCGGCAATGGCGCCGATCATGTGGAGCGCATGTTCCAGAGACCGGGCGGCGGCATCGGTCTTGTCGGCAGCACATTGTCCGACGATTTCTGCGATAGCACATTCCCGGAAGCGAACGCGATCATCCTCGCCTTGAACGGATCCGGCGCACCGGATTGGTGCCGCTCGTTGCAGGGAAGCGGTTCGGAGATCATCGTCGCTGCGGTCTATTCCCCGTTGTTCGGTCGCGTCTTCGTGGTGGGCCACACTTCTTCCGCGGATGGTGAACTGCCCTTCGCGGGAAGCGATCTCGAAGCCTTCATCGCCGCTGTGGAAGAGGTGGACGGTGAGGTGGAATGGATCACCTCCTATGGTGGGTCGGGGGATGAGCTGGCACGAGACATCATGATGGCTGTATCCGGCAACATCCTCACGCTGAACATGACCAGCAGCGTGGACGGGGATGTGGAGAGCACCCAACACGGGTTGTTCGATGCGTGGGTCGTGGAGTTCGGGCATACAACCGCCCTCGCCGAAGCAAGGGGAAGAACCGATCGGTTGCGGATCGCCCCGGTTCCAGCCGATGACCGGATCAACGTGGTGCTTCCGGCTGGCACCTTGGAACTCGTCGTGAAGGACCTGCAGGGGCGAGTGCTGCTGACAAGATCCGTCGTTGGTTCGGGTTCATCGATGGAACTCGATCTCGGAGCATTCGCCTCCGGCCAGTACCTGATCATCGCACGCGCGGTTGGCGGCGAGCAGGCCGGTCGCTGCATGAAGCGTTGAGACCCGGCCTTTGGCGGCCATCACCTGGCGATCACGCCATCACAGGAGTTCGCGTGGCATCAGGCCTTCGCCTTCTTGGCCATCCAGCCATGCGATACGTACAGGAGCCCTGGCACTGCCATCGCGAGGAAGCGCGTCTGCACCAGATCGGTCCGAATGACGAAGAGGATCAGCATGCTGCCCACGGCGATCGCGCCGCCGAACAACTCCCATTTGTAGGCCAGCGCCAACCCGATGATGTTGCACACCGGGAAGAACAGGAAGGCGATGAACTCCATGTTGTCGCTGAAGCGCATGCCTTCGGCGCCATTGGCATCGCCGGTGAGGTGACCGATGAGCATGAAGAGCAGGAAGGTGAGGAGGAGGGTGCCCGAGATGCGGGCGGCCCATTTCATCAGGATGCTGCTGTTGGATTCCTTGGTGCTCATGGATGTGCTATTCGAGGTATCTGCCGGGGTGGTATGCGATGATCGGTGCATCCTATTCAACGGCAATGGTGCCGCTGCCCCGAACTGTACCGTTCACCGTGCAGCGCCAATGGTACAGGCCCGGCGCCGTGCCGCTGATATCAATTCGATCGCCGCTTCCCAGCCGAGCCGTATGCACGATGCGTCCATCACCGCCGATCAAATCGAGGTGTACCGGTTCCGGCATCGGCGTGCCGCTGCGTACTTCGATCCAGCTGCTGGCCGGCGATGGGAACACGCGCAGGGTAACGGGCTGTCCTGTCGCCTCGGGCATGCCCACACCCGATGTGATCGGGTACAAGTCGCATGGCATCGCATCGAAGTAGGCCAATCGGTTGGGGATCGTGTTCGTGATGAGGTTGTAGTTGGTCATGGAGATCCGCGAGGCGCGATGGCGCACCATGATCCACGGAAGGAAGCTCTCCGCGATGTCTTCCGTGGTGGGGTTGGCCGCCGCGTAAGTGGAGATGAAGTTGGGGTCGGCCTGCTGCGCGGCGAGCCAACCGGCCGCACCGGCGTGCGTGGCATCCAATGAGGTGTGCGAAGCCTCATGCACCAAGGTCTCCTCCAGGATGCCGTCGGCGATGTACAGCGCGCTCTGCCCGGTATGGATGAGGATGGCGTTGTTGCCGCCGCCGAACGGGTATACCCCGGCGTGGATCCAGATCGCGTCAACGTCGACCCGCAGGCAAGTGGGCAATTTGCCGATGGCATGGGCGTAGGTCTGCGCTTCTGCAGCGGCGGCGGCCGCGCTTCCGAACTCGGGATTCACCATGGCCACGCTCGTCAGCCCATCGTTCCACGCCACGTCGAAGAGGTAGGCGTTGATGGTGACCCATCCCGGCGGCCGACGGTCGTACACCGTCACCATGCCCTGCCCAGTGTAGGTCACCGAGACCAGCGTCCCTGGATCGGAATCGATGATGATATCCGGGTCGATGAAGATGGTGCCAGAGTAGGGCTGCGCGCTGAGCGTTGGTGCGGCCCACAGGGCGAGGGCGGCAACGAGGGTCCGTGCTATGCCTTGCGGGTGGATCGGATGCGTCATGGTCAGTGGGTTCGTGGCAGGGATGTTCAAGCCAAATCTACACGACCAGCCAGTGCGATCGATCAGAGCGATGGATGCTGAGCCAGCCGGCCGAGCCGCTCCCTAGGGCAGCTGTTCCACGCGCGTGTTCGTGGTGATTGAACCACCGATGTTCACCAGGATCGGATCGCGGTCGTTGCCTGCACCGATGTACTTCACTTCGCCGTCCAGGTTCACGTCCTCGAGAAGATATCCGTTGACTGTATTGGTCGGAACGACTCCGCCAATGCGAACGAGAATCGGATCGCGGTCGTTGCCCGCGCCCACGTATCTCAGTGTGCTCGCCGCGCCGTCCAGCAGGGTGTTGCCCGCCCAAAGGACCATCTTGCTGCCGATCGACTTCTGTGCTTGTGTCCCGTAGGTGGCGGTCGCCGGGTTGGTGAAGTCGACGGCCACCGCGCTGGTCGATAGCGTGATGGGGCTCGCGGTCATCACGCCCAGATGGTTCCGATGCCGCACCGATACATGGTAGCTGCCCGGCGCCGCAGCGATGATCACTGGCGAACTACCGTCCAGCTCCACCACATCACCATCGCGCTGAAGCAACGCGCTTCGGGTGGCGATCACGCTCGTGGGCGAAGTGCTGCTGCGGAGCTCGAGCATCACCCAATCCACGATCGCGTTCGCACCCGTGGTCTCCAGGACGCTCCGTGAGATCACCTCTCCGCCGCCATCACCAGCGTGCGTGAAGAGCGCTGATGTGAAGGGCTCCATCGTCGGGATCAGATCGAGTGTGCGCAGCGCATCGTTCATCAGCAATGTGCCGTCGAACGGGCCCTCGAGCAGCACCTTTACGCTCACGGTCACGTACGGCGATCCGACGGGCACGGCGCTCCGGAAGAGCCCGCCGCCTGCGATGCCTGCGTACAAGTGCCCATCTGGTCCGCGCTCCAATGTCTGTACGATGCGGTTACCAGGATGGAGTCCCGTCGCACGCTGCGTCCAGGTCATGCCGGTGTCCGCACTTTGATAGCAACCGTTCTGTGTGCCTGCGAAGATGTCCGCGTTGTTCGTCGCAAGCGTGCAGTCGATCAAACCGGTACCGGCGGGCAGAATGTTGTTCGGCACCACCCAGGCGTTGCTGCTGTTCCGCCAACGGTACAGATAGCCATCGGCACTGCCACTGAGTTGGTGGGCCACGAAGACATCCTGCAGCGGTGTGATCCCCACATCGATGGTGTTGCCACCGCTGAAGCCCATGTGCGTGAAGTGGGTCGGCACAGCGTCATCGCTGCGGTAAATGCCTTGCGCTTCGGTCGCGCTCCAGATGCGACCGACGTTGTCCACAGCGAGGCCGAGCGAAATGGTCCCGCTGGTGTAGCCCATGGCCATGGCGTTACCTCCGCTCCAGTTCAAGCCATCGTTGCTGTAGCTCACGGGTCGTTGCCAGCCGGTGCCGCAGATCACGCGTCCATCAGGTAGGTAGGCGAAGTCCAGCACGCGCAGGCTGGTGAAGCCGTTGTTGCCGAGCGACCAGTTGATGCCATCCGGACTGCGCCAGCATTCGCTCGCGGTGTTGTTATTGGTGCCGGTGAGGAATTGGTTCCGTTGCGCATCATAGCTCAACGCGAGGATGGTCATTTCCCCTAGCGCCACCTGCGTCCATGATGCTCCATGGTCGGCGCTGCGATAGACGCCGTGCAATGTGCCGGCGAGTATCTCGCCGCTGGGGCCGAAGGCGATCGCAAGCGGAGTGGCGAGGGAGCGGATGTGGTGGTGCGCCACCCAAGCGTTCGTCGTACTATTCCATTTGTACAGGCCGGCGCGGGTAGCGGTGTACAGTCCGCTCGGCGCGGCCGTGCAGGCCGTTCCCCAGAGCGGCACCAGCCCGGTGTTCATCGTGCTCCACGAACCATCGTAGCGATACACGCCTTGGTGGTTCGCGTGCATGTACACCACGCCCGCTGCGTCGATCATCAGCCGGTCGATGGAGTAGCCAGGGTAACCGGTGATCAAGGTCCAGGTGCCGGCGTTCACGCGCTTGTACAATCTGCCGGGGTTGGCCGCGCCGAGGCTGTTCACGGCGGCGTACATCGTGAGCGTTGCCGCATCGTATTGGATGTCCTGGATCCCGCCACCCGGAAGTCCAGCGCTCACATCCGTCCAGCTCGTGCCGTTATAGCTGAAGACCTTTCCGCCATTGCCGCTAGCGCTATCGGTGCATGCATACAGGAGCCCGCCAACGCCCCATTCCAGGTCCTTCGCGTACAAGTTCGTGAGGCCTGTGTTGATCGTGGTCCATGTGGCTCCGTTGGTGTTGCTGCGCTTCACGCCGCTCTGCTTGTTCGCGGCATAGAGCCAGGTCCCCGTTGCGTCGTAGCTGAGCGCGAAGACCGGCTTGTCGCCCGTGAACGTCGTGTTGTTATCGAGCGACCAATTCTGCCCGAGATCGGTGGTTGACCTGATCCGCGTGGCGACCACCGGGCTCAGTGGATCGCGCGGCGATTGCGTGGCGATGACGATGCGACCGGTGGCCGGGTGCTGTGCGAAGGCCCAGACCGCTTCGTTGCCTAGTGGAACGGTCATGTCGGCCCAACTCGTTCCGCCATCAGCGCTCCGGAACAGATTGCCGCCATTGCCATCGGGGCGATGCACCGGGAAATTGCTCGTCATGAAGAGGTCGCCGGCGGGATTCGCCCACATGCGGGTGATCACCGCGCTGGGCATATCACCTACAGGCAGCCAGAAGGGTGCTTGGGCAGTGGCACCGACGGCCAGTGCCAGGAAGACGGACATCAATGTTGTGCTGCGCATGGGTCGCGGTGGGGTGGGCCTGGTCACAGGGAAGGAACGGCCAATCAATATTACGCCTTCACTGGGGAGGCGCAAGGGTGCCAACGGAGAGGCAGTGTCGGTCGATTCGCGGTAGGTTCTGCCCAGCGAAAGGTCGAGGCCGGCCGATGGGCTTCGGACTTTGGAGGTGGCTGTCGTTACAGCGGCTTGAGCTTATGCGCATAAGACCACCACGTCTTTCGCGGGTCAAATGCTGCGATGCCCGATGACCTGGATAATGCCCAGCCCGGCGATCAATACCTGCATGGCAGGGAAGGGATCGGTCATGATCAGCTGCGCGATGATGACGGCGATCCACATGCGGCAAATGTCCGCCAACGCCCGTATGGAAGGCTGACGATCCCCAGCCACGGACTTATGCGCAATCGGCTGTTGCCGAATTGCCAGTGGTGGGGCCGAGGGCTTTGCGCGCTGCGATTCCTTTGTGCGATCGTCCCCATGCCGCGCAAGTCCGCTCCCGACGCGCTCACGCTTTTCGATGCGTTGGTGTACACCTGCCAATACCGGCTCGTGATCGATCCCGCAAGCCATGCGGCGGCGCGCGTGATGGAGTGGCGGCAGCTGCTGCGCGAACGCATCGGCAACTTCCACGAAGCCTATCGGATGCCGGGCATCACGTTGCTCGAGAGCGAACTGCCTCCGGAGTATGAGGGCCCGCTCACCGATGCCGTGGCGCGCGGAGCGGAAGGGTTCGAACCCTTCGCCTTGAACCTGGGGTCTCTCATGCATTCCGATGATCGCAAAGCCATCTACATCGACCTGATCGAGAAAGGCACCGTGGCCGCGCTTCGGCAGCGCATCGTGGACCATGTGCGGAGCAACCGACGGATAAAGAAGCTGGGCGTGGATGTGGCCGAGCATGCGCGGCTGACCATCGCATCCGGCTTGAAGGCCGACCAGTTCAACACGGCGTGGGCCATGCTGGCGCCGCTTGGTTTCAGTGCACAGCAACGTGTGAGCGATGTGGTGCTCATGAAGCGCGAGCTCGACGCCACAAGCACCGACCATCACGTGCGCACCTTCCCGCTCGTTCCTTCGCACTGATCGAGGGTGCTGCCCGAATACGCCACCGGGCTCCAAGAGCCGCCTCTGAGCCAGAACGAACGAGGTGGTCTTACCAGTTTTCACCCCCATCGGAAAGCCGTTATCGTTCGTCGGTGACTTCCACTGATTGAACCATTACCCGTCGGGGGTGTCCAGCAGTTCATCAGATTTGCTTCACCTGCAATTGACGGTGCCGTAACCTGCGCCTCCGGAACCACTACCACCCTAACCACTCTTCCGAATGATCCGCATGAACCTGAGGAACGCGGCCCTCGCGCTCCTCGCCCTGTCCTTTTCGTACCTGGCCGCCGCACAGGCCTTCGATGGCTTCGCGCTGTACAACCTGAACAACCAGACCACGGCGCGCCTGATCAATGCCGATCAGCAGATCGCATACACCTGGAATTGCCCCACCAGCTTCAGCTACGCCATGGCCTTGAAGCCCAATGGGAATCTGGTGCGCAGTGCTGTGTATTCCGGCAACGCCATCAACACTGCAGCAGTGAGCGGCCGCATCCAGGAGCTCAACCCCGCCGGCGGTGTTGTGTGGGACTTCATCTACTCCACAGCCGACTACGTGACCCACCATGACATCGCCCTGATGCCGAACGGGAATGTGCTTTTGCTCGCTTATGCGCGCAAGACCGTTGCCGAGCTGCAGGCCATGGGATACACAGGGACATCAGCGAAATACCCCGGCCGCATCATCGAAGTGCAACAGAACGGAACCGGAGGCCAGATCGTGTGGCAATGGGAGATGAACGATCGCTTCATCCAACACGCCGACGCCACCAAACCGAACTACCTGGTCATCGCCGACCATCCGGAACGCATGAACATCAACGTGGCGATCTCGGGTGGTGGCGGCCCCGGAGGCGGTATCGACTGGTTCCATGAGAATGGCATCGACTACAACGAGGACCTCGACCAGATCGCCTTCAGCGCGCGTTACCTCAGCGAGATCTTCATCATCGATCACAGCACAACCACCGCCGAAGCGGCCGGGCACACCGGTGGCAATGGCGGTCGCGGCGGTGATTTCCTGTTCCGCTGGGGCAAGCCGGCCAACTACGGCATCACCGGCACACAGGTGATCCCCGCTGCCGTGCATGATGTGAAATGGGTGGAAGGTGGAACCATGGATGGTTGGATCTCCTTCTTCAACAACAGCGGGGCTGGAACCAACAGCTCAACGGTGGATGCCATCAACCCCACACGTGTGGGCTACAACTATCCGTGGACGCTCGGCACCGCGTGGGGGCCAGCAACCTACGGGTTCCGCCATACCTGCCTCGCCTCCGCCAGCGGCCAAAGCTCTGGCGACCTGCTGCCCAACGGCAATGTGTTCTGCGGGGTGAGCGGGCAGTACATGTACGAAGTGAACAGCAGCAATCAGGTGGTGTGGCAGTACAACGCCAGTCCACTGAAGGCATTCCGCTACACCTGTGATCATCCTGGCATCATCAGTCTGCTCAACGACCCTTGCGGCATCACAACATCCACCGATGAGTTCGAGGAGAGCTTATTCAACGTGTACCCGAACCCATCGCAAGGCACCATCAGTTTGGTGGGGGTCGATGTCTCCGACCTCGAAGCCTTCGTGGTCCAGGACGCCACGGGCCGTGAACTGCGCCGCACCCGACCCGGCTGGACCGTGGACATGGGCGACCTCCCTGATGGCGTGTACTACGTGGCGCTTGCACACAGCAATGGCGCGCGCGAAGTGCGCAAAGTGGTGCTGCAACGCTGATCGGGAACGACATTCACGAAGGCATCCTGGGATAACCGAGGTGCCTTCGCAGCAACAGAAAGGGAACGTTGAACGAATGACCGGAAGATCGATCGGACTTGCGTTGGCGTGCTGGTTCCCGTTCGGAGCATGGGCCCAGAGCGACCTGTACGATCCCTCGGTGGTCCACGAGGTGCGCATCTATTTCGATGAGCCCGACTGGCAGCACATCCTCGACAGCCTCATGGTGGCGGGCAACGAAGAACGGCTCATCGGCGATGTGCGCATCGACGGCACCCTGCTTCCGGATGTCGGCATCCGGTACAAGGGCTACAGCTCGTCGGCCAGCGGCAGGGTGAAGAATCCCTTCAACATCAAGCTCGATGAGGTCCACGATGGACAGGATCATCAGGGCTACGACAAGCTGAAGCTGAGCAACGTGATCCAGGACCCGAGCTTCCTGCGCGAGATCCTGGCCTACGAGATCGCGCGACAGTACATGCCGGCCTCGCTCACCAGCTTCGCCGACGTGTACGTGAACGACACATTGATCGGCCTGTACACCAACGTGCAGGATGTGGGCAAGGATTTCGTGAAGGAGCACTTCGGGTCGAAGGGCGGCACCTTCGTCAAAGGCAATCCTGCCGAGGTGGACCTTACCGGCGAGAACAGCAACCTGAGCGATACGCCCGGCACCGACAGCGTTGCCTACTATAACCTGTATGAATTGCAGAGCGACCACGGCTGGAAGGACCTGCTGCGCTTGATCGATGTGCTGAACAACCAGCCCGACAGCATCGAGAGCGAACTGAACGTGGACCGCGCGCTTTGGATGCATGCCTTCAACTACGCCATCATCAACTTCGACAGCTACGTGGGCTATGCGCAGAACTACTACCTCTACCACGACGAATGGGAGCAGTGGAACACGATCCCCTGGGACCTCAACATGTCCTTCGCCAGCTTCCGATTGACGGATGCGAGCACCTATTGGAACGGCTTCACCATTCCGCAGGCCGCCACCATGGACCCGCTTTCCCACCACGGCTCCAACCCCTCGGTGTTCCCACGCCCGCTCCTGCGCAACCTCTTCGCCAACGGCACATGGCGGCGCATGTACCTCGCCCACCTGCGCACCATCATCAGCGAGAATATCGTGAGCGGCAGCTATCGCGAACGGGCGTTGGAGCTGCGCGATCTGATACAGCTGCACGTGCTGGCCGATACCAACAAGTTCTACACGGATCAAGCCTTCCTGGACAATCTTGATGCGACGGTGAGCTTCACGATCGCTTATCCGGGGCTAACGGAGCTGATGGACCAGCGCGCTGCCTACCTCGCCGCATACCCAGGCTTCAGCGGTCAGCCCGCCATCGGCGATCCGCAGCACATGCCAGCGAACGTTAGCGTTGGGGCCCAGCTCTTCATCACGGCCGCTATTGCCTCTGCAGACACTGCATTCGTCGCTTACCGCTTCAATGATCAGGGGCTGTTCGAACGCACTGCCATGTTCAATGACGGCCTTCACGGCGACGGCCTTGCGGGCGACGGCGTGTACGGCGCAGCGATCACTATGGGGTCGAACCTCATCGAATTCTACCTCTATGCGGAGAATGACTCGGCCGGCGCCTTCTCGCCGGAACGGGCGGCGTATGAACTGCATCGAATCCTCATGCCTGTGGCGGCTGGCGATGTCGTCATCAACGAGCTCATGGCCGACAACCGCGGCGCCGTGCTCGATGAGGACGGTTATGCCGCCGACTGGATCGAACTGTACAACCGGAGCGGACATGCGCTTTCCACCGCAGGGCTCTTCCTGAGCGATGATGCGAATGACGCGACGAAGTGGGCGCTGCCCACCACGCAGCTCGATCCGGGCGAGTACATGATCGTATGGGCCGATGGACGGGCGAACGGCGGCAGTCGCCATGCGAACTTCAAGCTCGATGCCGATGGGGAGGCCGTGGTGCTCGCCTATGACGAAACCACTCTGATCGACCAGGTGACCTTCGGCGCGCAGTACCCCATCTATACCACTGGTCGCCTGCCCAACGGCTCGGGCGTATTCCGGCGCCTGACGCCCACCTTCTACGCCTACAACCGCCTGTCCTCCGAATTCGATCCGGACGATGACTTCCAGATCTTTCCGAACCCGGCGAGCACGCAGGTGTTCGCCATCGTGGACACCGATTCGGAATTCGATGTGGGCATCTTCGTCCCCGATGGGCGGCTGCATGCAGGGCCGTTCACCTATGGTGCAGGGGAACTCGTCGAGATCGATACCTATGGAATGAAGGCGGGCACATACATCATGCAGGTCCGCACCAATGGCTCCACCAAACGACAGGAATTCATCATCATCCCATGACGAAGCTCATCACCTTCCTCGCGATCGCCATCGCCGCTGCGGCACAGGCACAGACCTTCACCAATTGGCACACCTCGGACGGCTTGCCGACTGACGACTTACGCGATGTTGCCATCGCTCCCGACGGCAATATCTGGATCGCTACAGGTAACGGTGTCGCGATGTTCGATGGGACCACCTTCACCACGCACAATACCACCACCCACCCCGGCCTTGCCAGCAATGATGTGATGGCCGTAGCGGTGATGAGCAATGGTGATGTGTGGGCGGGCACCGACTTCGGCGCCAGCCGTTTCGACGGCAGCACCTACACCACCTATACGATAGCTGATGGGCTCGGCGACAATGAGGTGAGGAACATCAAGCAGGCGCCCAACGGCGACATATGGTTTGCCACCATCAATGGTGCGACGAAGTACAACGGTGGAACGTTCACGGAGTACACCACGCCCAACATCCCCTTCGGCGGCGCGCTGCACACCGCATTCGCCACCAACGGCGATGTGTGGATCAGTGGCGGCTTGGGTGGCGCCATCGAGTTCGACGGCAGCACCTTCGCACCATACAGCACCGGAGCGGGCCTCGTGAGCAACCGCGTGCGCGGCATCGCCATCGATGGGGCGGGCAATAAGTGGGTGGGCACGGCCGAAGGGATCAGCGTGCTCGATGCATCCAACGTTCACACCGGAAACCACACGCGTCCCTTCATCATGGCTCCGCCAGACACGCTCAACCCCATCACCGACGTGCATGTGGACGATCATGGCCGTATCTGGGCCGGGATCTATGTGGACTACCTGGTGACCGTGGGCGGTGTGAGCGTGTACGATGGCACCGTCTGGACGCAATTCGAGGAGAGCGATGGGCTCGCCGGTCCCAATGTGCGCCGCATGGCCATCAGCAGCAACGACGACGTGTGGGTGACCACCAGCACCGGCCTGACGCGAATCAGCGATGTGAACATCGGCATCGCCGAGAGCGAAGCAAGATCTTTCAGCCTTTTCCCCAACCCCGCTTCAAGCACGATCGAAATCGCCCTCCTGGAGGAGACCGCGAATGCGCGGCTCGAAGTGCGCGATGCCATCGGTCGTGTCGTCCTTGTGGAGCGCATCGCAGGCATGCGTGCGCACGTTGATGTCTCGGCATTGCCTGTTGGGTTCTATCACGCGCGCATCGGTGCCCGGTCTGTCGCCTTCGCGGTCGCGCGCTAGGCCGATCAACGATCCCCGGTGAACGAGCCGTTGGCGAAGAGGCCAACGGCTCGTTGGTTTCCGGCCATATCTTCTGCCCGTGCCGGATGACGCTTTTCTCGTCAGTGACAACCGGAGCCGTCCGGTTCAACCTTAATCGATGTCCGTTGAAGTAGTTGGTACCCCCTCCACGGTCCGTTCTTCCGTTGCGCCTGTGAGCGCGAACTTGCGCCCGATGACGGGCGAACTGCTGGAAGAGACCGAGATGGCCACACTGGCCGCGCGCTTTGTCAACAGCACGAACCGGCACGTCTTCCTCACCGGCAAGGCGGGCACTGGCAAGACGACTTTCCTGCATCAGCTTGCTGCCAGCACGCACAAGCGTTATGTGATCCTGGCGCCAACAGGCATCGCAGCGCTCAACGCCAAGGGCGTCACCATCCACTCGCAATTCCTGCTGCCCTTCGGATCATTCATCCCGGAGCGGCAATTGCCGGCTGACATCACCGGCCAGTTCCACGACCAGGACACGCTCACGCGAAGACATCCATTGAATGCCATTCGCCGCAATGTGCTGCGCGAAGTGGACCTGCTCATCATTGATGAGGTGAGCATGCTGCGTGCTGACCTGCTCGATGCCATCGACTTTCGCATGCGGGCTGTGCGCCAGAACCGCTACCAGAGCTTCGGTGGTGCGCAAGTGCTGCTCATCGGCGATCTCTACCAGTTGCCACCCGTGGTGAAGGACGATGAGCTGCGCGTGCTGAAGCGTTGGTACGCCAGCCCGCACTTCTTCGAGAGCAAGGTGATCCGCGAGCACGGCTACGCGCACATCGAGCTGGACAAGATCTTCCGGCAACAGGATGGCAACTTCATCCACATCCTCAACAACCTGCGCAACAACACCGTCACGCAGGAGGACGTGGCCGAACTGAACAAGCACTACAAACCGGAGATCACGACCGAGGATAGCGAAGGGGTGATCACATTGACCACCCACAACTACAAGGCCGACGACTTGAACCAGCGCGCGCTGGCCCAACTGCCCGGCAAGTCGCACACGTTCGAGGCCGAGGTGGAGGGCGATTTTCCGGAGAGCATGTATCCGGTGCTCTCACGTGTCGAGCTGAAAGTGGGCGCGCAGGTCATGTTCGTGAAGAACGACATGGAGAAGGCCTACTTCAACGGCAAGCTTGCCAAGGTGGAGTCGCTGGACAAGGATGGCATCATGGTGCGCATGGATACCGGCGAGCCGTACAAGTTGAAGCGTGAGATCTGGGAGAACAAGCGCTACGTGGTGAACGCGAGCACCAAGCAACAGGACGAAGAAGTCCTCGGAACGTTTGAGCAGTATCCCATCAAGCTCGCATGGGCCATCACCGTACACAAAAGCCAGGGCCTCACCTTCACCAAGGCTATCATCGACGTGGGCTCCGCCTTCGCACCCGGCCAGGTGTATGTCGCGCTATCACGTTTGCGCTCGCTGGATGGATTGATACTCCGTACGCGCATCGATACCAGCGTGGTAAGCAGCGATAGGGATGTGGTTGCTTTCACCAACCGGGGCTTTGAGCAAGAACCGCTTCCGCAGCAATTGAAGGCCAGTCAGCGCGAGTATTTGAAACTGCTGCTCGCAGGCACCTTCGACTTCAGCGACATGCTGCGGAAGGTGGAGTACACGCAGAAGGACCATCCGGAAACGGCCGAGTTCGAGGACGAGAGCATGAAGACCGCGCTGATGCTTTTCCGGGAGAAGCTTCGCAGCGAAGAAGAGAATACGCAGAAGTTCCGTGGGCAACTGATTCGCCTGCTGCACGAGGACAAGCGCGATGAATTGCTGGTGCGCATCGAGAAGGGCGGTGCGTATTACGGCGACATGCTGCAGAAGCAGATGAAGTCGCTCTTCCAGCACATGGCACAGGCCGAGATGCTCAGCAAGACCAAGGAATACACCAACGCGCTGAAGGAGATCGATGGCATGCTGATGAAGAAGGTGGCCACCATCGCCAAGGTGGGCTACCTCACTACCTGTATTCACAACGGAGAAGAAGTGAAGAAGCAAGCCGACATCGAACAGGGCCTGGCCGCGAAGCGCGCCGCGATGGTAGGAGAGGTACGTGCATGGGCGGAAGAGCACAGGCCGAAGGCGAGCACCAAGAGCGGCAAGAAGCGGAAGCGGTCGAGCTTGGATGATATCCTTGGTGATGGTGGAAAGGGTCGTACATCACGTCGTACCAAGGAAGAGATCGGCAATACCTACAACGTCACCTATGGGTTGGTGAAGGAGGGATTGAAGCTGGAGGAAATTGCCGCCAAGCGCCAGATGGCGAAGACCACCATCGAGGGGCATTTTGCGCGCGGCATAGCAGAGGGCGTTCTGGAGATCCATGGCCTGATGCCCGAGGCCGAGCGCGACCTCATTGCCAGCTGGATGCGGGAGAACAAGGACCAGGGGCTCAACGCCGCGCAAGGCTACTTCGACGGCCGTTTCAGCTACGGGCAACTGAGGATGGTGCAGGCTTGGGTGAAGCGGGAGGCCACCGAGGCATAGGACAGTTAGAAGCCAAGGTTCAAGTGCCCGATTCAGATCAACAGAAACCTGTTGACGGATTATCCGTCGGTATCATTCCGGGTAATTGGCCATATACTTGTGCCGGATAACAGGCCAAGATCATGACGGATACCCTGGCAATGGAACCGCCCGCTCCTTACAAGGCAGCGCCCCCAGCCGACGTCGCCATCACGGGCCGTATCCATGTTCTGCGTGGCCAGAAGGTGATGCTGGACCGCGACCTCGCCGAACTCTATGGGGTTGAGGTGAAGCGACTAAAAGAGCAGGTGCGCCGGAACATGGAGCGCTTCCCCGAGGACTTCATGTTCGAACTGACTGTGCAGGAGGCGGAAATTTCAAGGTCACAAATTGTGACCTTGAACCAGGGCCAAAGGGATGATACCATTGGACCTGAAGGAGTTTCAAGGTCGCAATTTGCGACCTTGAAACAAGGACAGAACATTAAGTACGCCCCCTTCGCTTTCACCGAGCATGGTATCCTCATGCTGGCCAATGTGCTGCGTAGCGAGCAGGCCATCGTGGTGAGCATCCACATCATCCGCGTGTTCGCCCGCATGCGCGAAGTGTTGCTCTCGAACCGGGATGTCCTCCAGAAATTGGAGCAGTTGGAAGCCCGTGTGGGTGGACATGACGAGGAGATCCAAGCCCTCTTCGATCATCTAACGGCCATGGTCTCGCAGCCTGAACAGCGCAAGGCCATCGGCTTCAAACCCGATGATGCGTGAGGATCAGCAAGGCAACAGGCAGCTATTCGACAATAACAAGGACCATGCACACCACCTTGACGGATACCCTGGCAATGGAACCGCCCGCTCCTTACAAGGCAGCGCCCCCAGCCGACGTGGCTATCACGGGTCGTATCCATGTTCTGCGTCGGCAGAAGGTGATGCTGGACCGCGATCTGGCCGAGCTCTACGGGGTGGACACCAAACAACTCAAGCGGCAGGTGCGCAGGAACCTGGGCCGATTCCCGGAGGATTTCATGTTCGAACTCACTGAAGAAGAGAACGATTTTCTAAGGAGCCAATTTGGCACCTTAAAGCAAGGAGCGCACACCAAGTACCTCCCCATGGCCTTTACCGAGCAAGGCGTGGCCATGCTTTCAAGTGTGTTGAACAGCGAGCAGGCCATCTTGGTCAACATCCAGATCATCCGCGTGTTCACCCGCATGCGCGAAGTGCTCCTCTCGCATCGGGAGAACCTCCAGAAGTTGGAGCAGTTGGAAGCTCACGTCGGTGGGCACGATGAGGAGATCCAAACCCTCTTCGATCATATCACGGCCATGGTCTCGCCTGCCGAGCAGTCACGCAAGACCATCGGCTTCAGGCCACACGAGGCATAAGCCCAGCAGATCGCACCAGACAGCCCTAGGCACAAACAGAACCCCACTCAACATGGCAAACGCAGTCTTCGGAGCCAATATCAAATTGCTCCGCTCCCGTCGCGGCCGTTCCCAGGAGGAAACGGCCATCGCCCTTGAAGTGAAACGCTCCAGCTACAGCGGCTATGAGAACGGCAGCGCCGAGCCGTCGTTCGATCTGCTCGTGCGCATGAGCGAATACTTCAAGGTCAGCGTGGACAAGTTGCTGCGCGATGACCTCACCGCACTGAGCGAAAGCCAGATCGGGGTGATCGAGCGTGGCGGCGACATCGATCTCAGTGGTCGTCGCCTGCGCGTGCTGGCCACCACCGTGAACAGCGAGGACCGCGAGAACGTGGAACTGGTGCCCGAGAAGGCGAAGGCCGGCTATGCGCTGGGCTACGCCGATCCGGAGTACATCAGCATCCTGCCCACTTTCCAGATGCCTTTTCTGGCGCGGGACCGCAAGTACCGCACCTTCCAGATCAGCGGGGACAGCATGCCGCCCGTTGCCGACGGATCGTGGGTGACCGGCGAGTACGTGCAGAACTGGCAGACCGTCCGCGATGGCCAGCCTTACCTCGTGGTGACCAAGGAGGACGGTATCGTCTTCAAAGTGGTGTACAACCAATTGAAGGACAAAGGCAATTTGCTCCTGTGCAGCACCAATCCGCTCTACGCGCCTTACGAGGTGCCAGTGGCCAACGTGCTCGAGATCTGGAAGTTCGTCCACTTCATCAGCGCGGAATTGCCCGAGCCGAACATGAGCCGCGATGAACTGGCGCGCAGCGTGGTGGAACTGCGCAAGGAGGTGAGCCAGTTGCGCCTCTCCATGGAGCAGCAGGGTAGGTTGGCGTTCTAGGCCGGGGCTAGCCTGGCAAAGCAACGGTATCTTGCTGGCCATGCGTCAGTCCCCGATTGATCGCTTCAGCGTACCGTTCAAGGAATTCTTGCGTGACCAATCGACGGGTGGTGCATTGCTGTTCCTGATGGCCTTAGTGGCCATGGTCTGGGCCAATTCGCCTTGGAAGGAGAGCTATCATCATCTGTGGGAGCATACGATCTCGATCAGCGTGGACCAGTGGAAGCTGGAGCGCACGTTGCACCATTGGATCAATGACGGCCTGATGGCCTTGTTCTTCTTCCTGGTCGGGCTCGAACTGAAGCGGGAGGTTGTACGCGGAGAACTGTCGCAGTCACGCAATGCAATACTGCCCGTAGCTGCAGGGATCGGAGGTATGATCGTGCCAGCCCTCATCTTCCTGATGTTCAATCCATCAGGGCCAGCCCACGCCGGATGGGGAATTCCCATGGCCACGGACATCGCCTTCGCTATGGGGTTGATGGCGCTCTTGGGAAGACGCGTACCGGTCGCGTTGAAGGTTTTCATCACCACGCTCGCCATTGCCGATGATCTGGGTGCCGTACTGGTGATCGCCATCTTCTACACTTCCGATATCAGCCTCATCAACCTTGAGATAGGGGCCGGGTTCATGATCATGCTACTGGCCGGGAACCTTCTTGGTGTAAGGAACCCATGGTACTATGCAGTGATCGGCATCGGAGGCATGTGGACCGCATTCATGCTTAGCGGTATACACGCCACGGTCGCTGGTGTCCTGGCGGCTTTCGCCATTCCAGCAGTGACCAAGCTGGACGAACGCACCTACATCGATCGCATCACGGTCTACGTGCGCGAATTCGCAGCGCTAAGGCCCAACAAGCTCCCCACGTTGACCGAGGAACAGTTGCATATGATCGAGAAGATCGAGGATGCCAGTGAAAGTGCGGAGACTCCGTTGCAGCGGCTGGAGAGCAACCTGCGACCGTTGGTGATGTTCGTGGTGATGCCGCTTTTCGCACTGGCGAACGCTGGTGTGGAGCTGCCGCATGACCTGGGCTCGGCGCTTACCGGTACGGTCACGATCGGCGTGGGTCTGGGTCTGCTTTTGGGTAAACCCATAGGTATCCTGCTGATGTGCTGGTTGCTGGTGCGAATGGGCTGGGCACGCATAGGCCCCTTATTCACTTGGCAACACCTTATCGGAGCTGCCTTCATGGCTGGGGTAGGATTCACCATGTCACTCTTCGTGAACGAACTGGCTTTCAAGGATACCGACTTGCAACAGGAGGCCAAACTGGGAATCCTTCTCGCATCGTTTGTCTCCGGCGGGCTCGGATACATGTGGTTAAGGCGCCAAGCGCCCATTGTTGAGGCCAATGATCCGCAGTGAACAATTGAGAGCGGATAAATCAATGTTATGACTATGTTAATTCATGGTGAACATATCCCTATCTTCGGGCGTACCAAGGGGAAACCCGTTCACCATGCGCTCGCTCCTGATTCTATTCGTACTGCTGCTGGCCCAAGCATCCTCTGCCCAAGAAATCCTTGGTCAGGAGCGCTGGCCCGACGGTACGCTGCGCGCGACCCGTTACAGCGAAGGCGGCCGCATCCATTTCATCACCTACCACGAGAATGGCCGGGTGAAGGAGATAGGATGCTTCAAGAACGGTCGCCGCGATGGTGTATGGAGGCAGTATAGTGACGTAGGCGCCTTGCTTGCCCAAGCAGGTTTCCGCAACGGGCAGCGCCAAGGTGTGTGGGAATTCCGCAATGCCGATGACCGGACAACGGGAAAGCTCATCTACGCAGCTGGTGTGCTGGCGCAGGCCGAACAGTACGATGACGGCGCCTTGGTGGCGCAGCGCTCTTACTGATCGCTGGAGTGAGCGCTGAAGTTCCTTCGATCTGACGATAGTCAGTAGAGGAGCGTCTAGGGCAGGACTACCTTGGTCCGGTGGGAAATGCTGGATCACGCGCGTTCGATATCCTTTGCTTGGGGTTGTTGCTGGCGTGCATGGAATCGTGCAAGCACGGAAAGTGCGAACCGGGACCCCTGAGCTCGGCAAGCAGGCACAGCCACAATGCCGGTGAGAATTGCATGCGTTGCCATCTTCCCGACGGTGAAGGCGAGATCTGCTGGAATGTGGCGGGCACCATCTACAACACCAACGGTCAGCAGCCGATGAGCGGAGTGCAAGTGGCTCTTTTCACAGCGCCATTGGGCCATGGTGAAGTGCGGCAAACGCTGCAAAGCGACGGTACTGGCAACATCTACACATCATCCAGCGTGGCCTTCGGTAGCGGTTTGTTCCCAGCGGTGATCTACAGCGGTGATACAGCCTTTATGACTGAATCCATCCGGGATGGCGCCTGTAATCGTTGCCATGGCCGCAGCACGGAGCGGGTAAGAGTTCCTTGAGGTGCTCAGCGGTCCAGGAATTCCTTGAAGCCGGGGTAGCGCGAGACCTTGATCGCGAACACAACCACAGCAATAGCTTGGAGCAACGTGCCAGCCATGAGTTGCTCACCGGCATACGGCCAGTGCTGGATCTTGAACAGTCCACCGATGATCAGTAGCAGAGCTCCGAATAGGAAGAGGACAATGGCTCCGCGCGCTGTCATGCCTTCTTGAACAGGTCGTCCTCGTCCTCGAAGGCTTTGAACTCGATCGCGTGGCCATCGGGATCCTCGATGAACATGCTCACCTGTTCGCCCACTTCGCCTTTCATCACCGTGCGCGGTTCGATGAAGAACGAGTAGCCCACCTTCTTCAGCTTGTCACGGAGCTTCTTCCAATCGCTCATGCTCAGCACAATGCCCCAATGATCGCTGGGCACATTGCTCTTGGGGTTGTAGATCCGTGCCGTCTTGTAGGTGATGGGTACCTCCTGGATGGTCAGCTGGTGGCCGAAGAAGTCGAAGTCGACCCAGCCGGTGGCGCTGCGCCCTTCCTTGCAGCCGAGGAACTTTCCGTAGAAGGCTTTGGTACGCTTAAGGTCGGTGGTGGCGAAGGCCAGGTGGAATTTGCCGTTCATGATGCTTCGAAAATAAGAAGGCCCTCGCTGATGCAAGGGCCTTCAAGCGCGTTGTTCATTCGTTAGAAGTCGTCCTCCTCATCCTTCTCTTCATCCCCACCAGCATCATCATCCGCATCATCATCATCGCCGTCATCGTCCAAGTCGTCATCCGCATCATCGGCTTCTTCCTCATCGGCTCCATCCGCCTCTTCCAGATCCGGTTCGGGCTCTCCGTCCTCGACGGGAGGCTCGACCTCATTCTCCTGATCAAGGAACTCCTCGATCTCCGCGCGGCTCTCGGGGTTGATCTTGATCAAGTACATCGCCTCGGGCGTGCTCAGCTCGATCACGCGCAGGATCTCGCCCTTGGCGGTCGGGATGGTCTTGATGTGTGTGGCATCGATCCCATCAGGATACTGTTCCTGCAGGGTCTCCTTGAGCTCATCGGTCAAGGTGTTGAAGGAGCGGATCAGGCGTTGCATGGCTGGTCACATATCAAGGACGTACGCGAAGATGAGTGGTGCTACAATAGTAGCATCGCTTTCGATGATGTACTTCGGGGTATCGATGTCCAGTTTCCCCCAGGTGATCTTCTCGTTCGGAACTGCGCCGCTGTAACTGCCGTAGCTGGTGGTGCTGTCGCTGATCTGGCAGAAGTAGCTCCAGAAGGGGATGCTTTCGCGCTGGAGGTCCTGATGGAGCATGGGCACCACGCAGATGGGGAAGTCACCGGCTATGCCTCCGCCGATCTGGAAGAACCCGATGCCGTCGGTGCCGCAGTTGTTGCTGTACCAATCGGCCAGGAAGATCATGTATTCGATCCCGCTCTTCATCATGCCCGGCTTGCAGTCGCCGGTGATGCAATGCCCCGCGAAGATGTTGCCCAGGGTGCTGTCCTCCCAGCCGGGGCAGATGATGGGGATGTTGCGTTCGGCGGCGGCCACCATCCAACTGTCCTTCGGGTCTATCTGGTAGTACTGCTTCAGCACGCCCGAGTTGATCATCTCATAGAAGTACTGGTGCGGGAAGCGGCGGTTGCCGCTCTTGTCGTCGGCGGTCCATAGGTCCACCACGTGCTTCTCCAAGCGACGGAACGCTTCGTGCTCCGGAATGCAGGTGTCGGTCACGCGGTTCATTCCGCGGTCGAGGAGATCGCGCTCCTCTTTCGGTGTGAGGTCGCGGTAGTGCGGTACACGCTCGTAATGATCATGGGCCACGAGGTTCATCACATCCTCTTCGAGGTTGGCGCCGGTGCAGCTGATGATGTCCACCTTCCCCTGGCGGATCATCTCCGCGAAGATCTTGCCCAGTTCAGCAGTGCTCATGGCGCCCGCGAGCGTCACCATCATCTTGCGGCCTTTGGAAAGGTGGGCCTTGTAGCCTTTCGCGGCATCAACGAGCGCTGCGGCATTGAAGTGCAGGTAGTGCTTCTCCAGAAAGGCCGAAATGGGGCGTGCGTTGCTCATCGGTGTGTTCGGGGCGAAATATAGAGGCGCGTTGTGGATTGCAAGGGCGGCGGTAGGCGAAGGACGTATCGAGGGATCCGGGCTACTTTTTCACGGGTTCCTCCAGCGGCAGGTAGCCCAGCAGTTGCAGCATGCGCTCGGCCGTCTGCTGTTCGGCGAAGACGGTATCCACCAGAGTTCCGTCGGGCAACCGGTCGAGGAGCACATGCTTCGGTTTCGGGATCAGGCAATGCTGAATGCCGCCGAAGCCGCCGAGCGTGTCCTGGTAAGCACCGGTGTTGAAGTAACCGATGTACTGGCGCTTCTCCTCGTTGTATTTGGGCAGGTAGATGGCGTTGACGTGCTGCTCGCTGTTGTAGTAGTCGTCGCTGTCGCAGGTCATGCCGCCCAGGAAGACGCGCTCGTACTCGTCGTTCCAGTTGTTCACCGGCAGCATGATGAAGCGCTTGCTGATCGCCCAGGTGTCGGGCAATGTGGTCATGAAGCTGCCGTCGATCATATCCCACCGTTCCTTTTCGTTCTGCTTCTTCTGGTACACGATGCTGAAGAAGGTGGCGCCGCTATCGCTCACGGTGAAGCTGCCGAACTCCGAGAAGATATTGGGCTCCTGCACCTTGTTCTCCTCGCAGATGTCCTTGATGCGGCCGACGATCTCGCCGATCATGTAGTCGGTGTCGAACTGGAAATTGAGGCTGTTCTTGATGGGAAGACCACCGCCGATGTCGAGCGTGTCCAGCGTGCGGCACAGTTTCCACAGGTCGCAGTAGACGTTGACGCACTTGCTCAGCTCGTTCCAGTAATAGGCGGTGTCCGTGATCCCCGTGTTGATGAAGAAGTGCATGAGCTTCAAGCGGAATTTCTTCTGCTTGCTCACATTGCGCATATAGAAGGGGATGATGTCCTTGTAGCCGATGCCCAGGCGACTGGTGTAGAACTCGAACTTGGGCGCTTCTTCCGCTGCGATGCGTATGCCGATATCGCAGGTTCCTTCAATGGCTTCGTCGAGCGCGTAGATCTCGGCCATGTTGTCGATGATGGGCACCACCTTGTAGCCGCGGTTGGCCAGTCGGCCGATGCCCTGTATGTAGCGCTCGTCCTTGAAGCCATTGCAGAGGATGGTGCTGTCCTTGGTGATGCGGCCGCGATCGATGAGCAGCTCGATCATCTCCAGGTCGTAGGCGCTGCTGGTCTCCAGGTTCACGCCCTTGTCCAGCACCTTGTCGATCACATAGTGGAAGTGGTTGCTCTTGGTGCAGTAGAAATATTCGTAGCTGCCGTTGTACCCGTGCGTTGCGAATGCCTTCGCGAAGCTCTTCCGCGCCAGTTCGATCTTCTCGCCGATCTTGGGTAGGTAGCTGATGCGCAAAGGTGTTCCGTGTTTTTGCAACAGCTCCACCAATGGCAGGTCGTTCCACACGAGGTTTTCTCCTTCGAGCTTGAACTCGTCCTTGGGGAAGTCGAAGGTCTGTTCGATCAGATCGACGTAGCGGGTCTTCATTGCGTGCGAACGCGTGAGGGGGTTGGGTGGAACAGGAAGGTGGCCCGGAACAAGCGGCTTGTGGCGGGTGCGGGAGACTGTGTGGCTCTGTGCTCGGCGGCGAAGGATCGCCAGTGTCCGGAGAGAGCGTGCGCGTTCATCAGTGGAAAGCGGGACGAGCAGCGCTGGCGCCGCCAACGGAGATGAGCAATGCGGACCATGTCTGGTCACAGATGCCGATGCTGCGCTTGCGTGCCATGAGGATGATCACAAAGTAAGGTCACGGGAAGATGCAAGTGGACGAGTCAGGGAAATTTCCCGGCATGGTCACAGCCACCGCTTCCGCCTGAACCACGCCAGCATCACCAGCGCGATCACCGCCATTACGCCCATCACCGCGAAGTAGCCGTAGCGCCAGCGCAGCTCGGGGTGAGGGGGATGAAGATGGTGCTGATGATGGTGAGCAGCTTCATCACTTGCGTCATGCGCATGTTCTGCCCGGCGTGGTAGGTGTTCTCAACGCTCAGGAGCATCTCACGGAATGTGCCGATGGTCTCGGCGATGTACACCGTGTGGTCCTGCAGGTCGTTGATGTACCGGCGCGTGCTCTTCTCGATCAACTCGCTCTGGATGGTGTTGAGGCGGCCGGCCAGCTCGCGCATGGGCGTCACATAACGGTTCACGGTGATGAGCAGCCCGCGCAGTTCTTGTATCGTAAGCAGATCCTCATTGCTGGGACGGACCACCACCTTGCGCTCCAGCTCCTCGATGCGCTTGCCCAGCTGCTCTACGATCACGAAGTACTCGTCCACGATCACATCCAGCAGAGCGTACAGCAGGTAATCGCTGCCGCAGCGGCGCACGCGGCCCAGGTCTTTGCGCAGGCGCTCCCGGATCGGGTCGAGGACATCGCCAGGCGTCTCCTGGAAGGAGACGACGATCCCTTTGCGAAGCACGAAGCAGATCTGCTCCAATTGGATCCCACCGGTCTCCTCATCCAGCCCGAGCATCTTGGTCACCACGAAGAGGCAATCCTGGTATTCCTCCACCTTCGGCCTGTGGTCTGTGTTAAGGATGTCCTCCAGCAGGAGCGGATGCAGGTTGAAGCGCTCGCCGATCGTTGAAAGCAGCTGTTCGCTGTTGAGGCCGTCGATGTTGAGCCAGGCTGTTCGCTTGGTCAGATCGTGGTCGACATAATCGGCGATCGAGCTGAGCGACTGCTCCGACAACTCCTCTGCATTGTACACGAAGAGGTCGATGGTCAGCGGCTGCGACAGGTCATCGTCGCCAACGTGGATGAGCGATCCCGGAGGCAGGCCTGCCTTTCCGGCCCGGCTTTTCACCTTCTTCATGCTAGCTGCTCTTCATGGATAAGGGGCCTTCCACACGGATGGTGCGCTGCGGGTAGGGCAGAACGATGCCTTCGCGGTCGAAGCGCAGCTTCAGGGATCGGAGGAGATCATAGCGCATGCCGCGCGCTATCGAATGATCCGCCGCCCACGCGTAGGCGCGCAGGGTCAGCGCCGAATCGCCGATGCTGATCAGTTGCACGGCCACCCGTGGCGCTCCCCGCTCCAATTCCGCCGGTGTTCGCCGGTCCATGCAGTCGGGGTGCGCTTCGCATTCCTGCCGAAGGACTTCCATGGCCTTGTCCAGATCGCTCTCGTACGCGATGCCTACCTCCACGAATTGGCAAACCGCAGGGTCCGTGATGGTGCTGTTGATGATGGTCTCGTCGCTGATCTTGGAGTTGGGCATGATCACGCGGCGGTTCTCAGCAGTGACAAGGACGGTGTGGCGCAAGGTGATGTCCTCCACCACGCCGGTATGCCCGGCCACTTGCAGCCAATCGCCCACCCTGAAGGGCTTGAAGCTGACGATGAAGATGCCGCTGATGATGTTGCTGAAAGCGCCCTGAGCCGCGAAACCGATGATGGCCACCAGGATCCCCGTGCCCACGAAGAGAGTGCTGGCGAAGTCCTTGAACGAAGGGATGCTGTTGACAATGACGATGATCGTGACGAGGGTGACGACGAAGCGCGTGCCGTTGCGCAGGAAACGGTATCGGGTGCGGTCCTCGAATCCCTTGTCGCTTCGCAGGTATGCACGCTTGAGCAGGATGCGGATGAAGCGCTCGAGCACGAAGGCCGCTGCGATGATGGCGATGACCTTCAACAGAAGCAGGAGATTGCCGCTGAGATATGCGAGTAGTCCCGTGCCTTCTTCGTTCATGTCATGGAGCAGCGGGCCGAAAGTAACGTGCGCGCTGCGCAGCATGCAGCACTGTATCGGTGGCGTTCAGAGCCCTGTGAGCGTGGTGCTCATCTCCATCGGCCCGGCGAGCTCCTTCGGCTCCCGGCCCGCGCGGAAGAGCTTCAAGCCCCGGCCCACCAGGGTCATCCTGGCTCCATCCACGTGCAACAGCGATCCCTCGCGCAGCCCTACGACCGCCACGCTGGGATTTGCTGTGAGGTATTCCGCGATCCGCTGATCGCGGCTCTCACCGCCGTGGCCAGGTATCGTGGCTTCGGTATAGTGCGGGTTGATCTGGAAGGGCACCAGGTGCAAGGCGCGCAGGGAGGGCGTTTCCACAATGGGCATGTCGTTGGTCGTCATCACCGTGGGGCAGGCCACGTTGCTGCCAGCGCTCCAGCCCAGGTAGGGTGTGCCGTCGCGAACGCGATCGGCGATGGCTCTGATGAGCTGCGTTCTGTAAAGCGCACGCATCAACAGAAAGGTGTTGCCACCGCCCACTACGATGGTGTCGCACTGCTGCAAGGCGGCCACGGGATCCTTTTCGCGGTGCAGGCCCTTGAGCTCGGTTCCCATGGCACCGAAGACCTCGGCCACGCGAGCGGTGTATTCATCCTGTTGTGCTTCAGCAGCCGCGAAGGGCACGAAGGCGGCCTTCTTTCGCCCGCCAAGGAAGGCCTGCACGTAGGCACGCGGCCAGGTGAAGAAGGCTTCGCCGGGCAGCGTCGAGTTCGAGAGCAGGAGCAGTTCCACGTCGCAAGGTTAAGGAACGATGCGTCCCTCGATGGAGAGGAGGAAGTGTTTTGGAACGCCGTCGGTCTCGATCATCACATTGCGTCGCAGCGGGCCATCCGGGGCATGGCCGTTGAAGACCACTTCGATCTCCACACTGCCGCCTGGGGCTATGGGTCCTTCGGGCAGCTTGGCGGTGGTGCATCCGCAGTCCGGTTCGGCGTGCAGCAGCTTCAACGGTTTGTCGCCGTCGTTGCGCAGGGTGAATCGCGTGATGCGTTCCACGTTCTGCGGCAGGTTGCCGAGCCGCGCGATCTGCTGTTCCATTTCGGGACCGGCAGTGCGCTCCAGCAACTGCAGGGCCACCACTTCGATGCGCCGCTCGCGTGCCGCCTCTACGCTGTAAACCGATCGTTTCAGGTCGCCCAGGTCGTCGCTAACGCCGCGCGCCGAGCGTTCTTCACCGAAGGGCAGTTCGCGTATCTCCAGCTTCGCTCCGTTCGCTGCGGTACCGTTCAGGTAGGGCAGCAAGCGCGCGTCATCCACACCACGCAAATGGTTGCGCAGGCTTTCGATGCGGCGCATGCTCAAGTAGCGGTTGTATGCATTGCGTGCCAGCGGACTGGCGTGTCCTCGTACTTCAACGGTCACGCTGCGGCCTTCTTCGAGCACTTGGAACAATGCCTTCGCCAATTCAGCCAGTTCGCTGAAGCCACGGTCAACTTCGTCCACGAAGAAGTCGCGGATGGTCTGCGGGTCGGTGTTCTCGTTCTCGTATTCCTGCTCCAATGCGCTGTATGCTGCATAGGTCTCGCCGTAGGTCCTCGGCGTGGTCCGCTCCCAACTCCGTGGTTCGGGCTCGTCGTTGTGGAAAAAGAGCTTCAGCGGGAATCGCTCGCGCATTACCGTGAGGCGCTCAACGGAGTTCACCGGCCGTATCGGTGCCGGCTCTCCGACAACAGCGGTCGGTTCTGTAGCCTTGGGAAGCTCGTAACGGTAGAGGTCGTTGCAGCAGGTCTCTCCCTTTGCCGCGAACGAGCCCTTGCGGTTGCTGGTGATCCAGCCTTCGCCGCGATGGCTGTCGCGCACAGGGTACAGGTCGTTGGCCGGGCTGTTGATCGGTGCTCCGGCATTCACCGGGTTGGCGAAGAGGTCGTCGCCGAAGGAGGCACTGAAGATGTCGTACCCGCCAAGGCCAGGAAGGAAATCGCTGCTGAACCAGAGCACGTTTTGCACGCCGTCATACCATGGGCAACGTTCGTTGCCCGGCGTATTCACAGGCCTGTCCAGCGGGTAGAGGTACTGTGCCTCGCCATCGATCAGCTCGGCTTGCCAGATGTCGGTGCCGCCCTGTCCGCCTGGGCGATCGCTCACGAAGAGCAGCATCTCGCGGTCCAGCCAGCGCGTGATCATCGGTTGGGTGCTCAGCAGCGTGTCGCCGATGCCCTTCAGCACATGCGCTTCACCGAAGCCGTCGGCCGTGATCGGTGCGATGTGTATGCGGCACGGGCCATCGTGGCATCGCGTGAATAGGATCCACTTGCCGTCGAGGGTCCACGTTGCATTGGCATTGTCGCCAGTGCGGTTCAGGGTGCTCAGTGCTTGTGGCGTTCTCCAAGCCACGCCGGCGTATGCCGAACGCAGAAGGCCCGTGCGGTAGGCGGCGGTATCCACCACCTCCCCCTCGTTGTTCAGTTCGCCGCGCAGTGATGCGAAGTACAGCAGGTCATCGGGGCCGATGCGCGCACCGAACTCACTGTCGAACGTGTTCACGGGCTGGGGAAGATGTTCGATATCGACGTCCGCTCGCTTGCTGGTGTCCATCGCCAATTCGCAGCCGGCAATCCCGTTCTCGGCGCGTTGAGCCGTGTTCGACTTCTTGTCCTTCTCCTTCTGCAGCACTTTCCGCCACGTCGACTCGGCTTCCCGGTATTCGCCATTGCACATGCGCATCTCGGCCAGCCAACGCAGCGTGGTCGGATAGGTGCGACCCATGTCCTTGCGTTGGACCTTCTCATAGAACTCCGCCGCACGGCCGTACTGGTGGCTCAAGCGGCATGCTTCAGCCTGTTTCCACTGCACGCTCATGCGCCCACCATCAACGCCCAATGCACCATCGTAGAAGCGCGATGCGCCGTAATGCTCGCCGCGTTCGAAGGCAGCATCGCCCCAGGCCACCCATTGCTCGAAGCTCTGGGCGCTGACATTTGCGCACATGATGCAATGGAGCAGGAGCACAAGGTGTCGCATGCGTCAGAGCTGTTCCGGGCAGGCCTTGAAGCGCACCGGGACAGGCGGTTGCTTCTTCCAGATGCGGATGGCGGTGAATTCGATGGCGCCTCGGTTGCGACTGGCGGGCACGAGATCGCTGGTATTGATGTCGTAGCTCAAGCCGAAGGTCCAGGCATCGCGCTGGAGGCCGGCGAAGAGGTAGCCTGCATCTCTTGCACGCATGTGCAGGCCGATAAGCACGGCGCGCTTCAAGCCATAGCGATCGAGGAGGATGTATCGCGCATTGGCACCGGCATCCAGTTCGCGGAATTTCCCTTGTGCCATGTGGTGCAGCATGGGCAGGAGGTCCCACCGATCGGCTATGGGCAATGCGAGTTGAACGCTCAGGTCCGTGCGCATGTCCAGCGGCACGTCGGGCTCGCCCAGGAAACCGATGCCCGGCTTGGTGATATTGAAGAGGCCGAAGCCGATCGAGAGCTCCTTGCGTGCTTCTGGCTTGTATCGGTAGGCCGCGCCGGCGTGAAGGTCGGCATGCACATGGCCATCGCGTTGGAAGTTCTCGCCGTCGTTCAGGTTGGGGTCGTAGTAGAAGCCATTGTACTGCGAGTCGAACGACATGCCTCCTTGGTCGAGCGTGAGCGATGTGAAGCCCAGGCGTGCGCCCAAGGTGATGCTGTGCTTCCCGGCAGTCCCGAGCGCCTCGGTCCAACTGGCGCCGAGGTCGAGGTGGAATTGGTTCAATCGGCTATCGCCCGCCCGGTCGTTGTACAGCCATGCTCCAGCTCCCAGCCCCTTCTTGCCAGCGAAGTCCCGCGCATCACCGCCGATCCCGAGGGTGCGATAGGGCACGGTGACCGATCGCCACTGCTGCCGGTACACCCCGTTCGTACGGTAGTCCCCATCGAACTGGCCGATGAAGCCCGGATTGAGCGCCGATGGCACGTTGAAGAACTGGGAGAAGTGGATGTCCTGCGCGCAAGCAATGCTAGTGATCATGAAGCATGTCAGCATGCTTGCCACCGCTCGAAGCAACATCGTCGATCTCATCATCGCACGACGGTGACGTTACCCTTCTTGAAGTACCGCTGTCCGTCAGCGCACCAAGCCGTGAGGTGATAGACGAAGACCGCAGGATCGACATGCTTGTCCTTATACGTGCCGTCCCAACCGATTTGCTGATCGCTGGTCTCGAAGACCTTCTCGCCCCAGCGATCGAAGATCTGGAGCTCAAGGCTGGTGATATGCTGGCCGCGCACGAAGAGGGTATCGTTCACGCCATCAGCGTTCGGCGTGAACGTATTCGGGATGAAGATGTCAGGTTCTTCGCATGCGAGTTCGTAAACGGTCACTTTCACGGGGATGGCGCGCGTGCAGATGCCATCGCTCACCGTAACAGTGAAGGTGGTGGTTTGCTGCACCGTGGCCGTGGGATTGCTGATGGTGGGATCGCTGACCGAGTTGGCCGGGATCCATGCGTATGAGACTCCGTTGGCGGGCAATGCGTTCAACTGCACCGTGCTTCCGGGCAGCACTATCGATGGTGCCGCTGTAGCGCTCACCGCCGATCCGAAGAGCGGCGAGACATCAACCGTGATGGCGTCGGTCCATGAGCAGCCGGTGGGTGCTGTCACGGCCACATCGTAGGTTGTTTGCTCGGCTGGCGCCACTTGCACGGTGCTCGTCCCTTGCCCTGCGATGATCTCGTTCCCTGGCGACCAAACGATGGTGGAACCGGGATCGGCGCCGCTCACCAGCAGCGTCGCCGTATCAGTGGCGCAGATCTCCGTTTCGCCGGTTATGCCGACCGCGCCGAGCGATATGATGACCACGACACTATCGATGGCCGGGCACGCCGGCGAATTCTGCGCGCGCACATGGTAGGTGCCGCTCACCGCTGGTTCGATCAGTGCCGTGCTGTCCGCGTCCGTCGCATTCAGCATGTCCGCGAATGCCGCTGTCGAGCTCCAAAGCCATTGCAACACGGTGCCGTTGCTGCTCGCCGTCAGCGTGAACGAAGGGACCGGTCCGCAGATGAGCGTGTCGTTCATCACGGTTAGGACCGGGGCTTCGGGAGCGATGACCACGGTGCGCTGGACAACGTCCTGACCGTTGCACGAATTCGGGTCGGTGGCCGTAAGCGTTACCACGTAGGTGCCGGGACCATAGGTATGCGTGGGCGATGCTGCCGTGGAAGTCTGCGTATCGCCGAAGTTCCACAGATAGCCCGTGGCGCCGCTGCTGAGGTTCGTGAAGGTCACAGTCTCGTTCGCGCACAGCGTGTCCGGTGCGATGAAGGCCGCGATCACCAACGGTGCGTCGAAATCGAACTTCAATACCCCGTTGTTGCAGCCGCTGCTGTTATTGGTGGCGCTCCATGCTCCTGGTGAAGTGGGGAAGTCATCGTTGTTCTGACAGCCGGCGCACACGCTCTGGTAAACCCGCCCGCGGCGATCGAACCGGCTTGTACCGCCATCGACATGCTCAGGGCTCAGCGCGCCGCCGTAGTAGGTGGCATACACCAACGCCTGCATGTCGATGTCGAAGACCGCCAGGTACAGGTCATTGTTGTCGGTGGTGGACTGGTGCGCGCCCGCTGTCACTGGCAGGCCATTGGTGCTCAGCGCGCCGCCAAGTCCGCCTGCGCTGCTGCCCCAGCCGCTCGTGTAGATCTTGTCGCACACATCAACAAGGAAGGCGGTGGGGGAGATGTCCGGTGTGCCATCGCCCTTGCCGATGCGCGAGCTGAGCAGCAGATTGGACAGCGTGGGATCGAGCTTGGTGATGAACTGGCCACCCGCAGGGATGTTGTACGGTGCGTTCAGTATGAGCTCTCCGCTGGGTGCATTCGTCTGCCCGAAGATGTACACGTCGTCGTTGTGGTCGAGTTCCACGAAATAGGCCTGGTCGTAGTTGCTCGATCCCAGTAGGTGAGCGCATCGATGGTGCTGCCATTCGGTGTGAAACGCGCAACGAACGCGTCGGGCGCAGCGCCGTTGTAGGTGGGGTCGAGCGCCGATGCGCTCACGGGCAGGTCGTTGCTGTTGGTGCCGCCGCAGACGAAGAGCCTGCCCGCCGTGTCGAACTCGCCGGAGAAGGTCGCATCGGCATTGCTGCCGCCGATGAAGCTGGCGTACTGCAATTGCGAAAGGAGCGGGTTGAAACGGGCCACGTATCCGTCGTGGCTTCCTCCGCCGAAAATGGGTTGCGCGGCCCCCGCGGTGGTCGGTGCATTGATGCTCTGGGTGCAGCTCACCACCCACACACGTCCGAGCGTATCGAGAAGCACTTCTCCTCGCACCTCATCGGCGTAGTTGAACTTGAGCGCCGTTGCGGAATTCAATCCGTCATTCGCGCTTCCCCCGAGATACGTTGAGCCCAATAGCGCCGATCCGTCAGCGCTCAAGCGCGAAACGACCATATCGCAACCGTTGGGGTAGCTGAGGCCCAGCCCGGCAGGGGTGAAGGTGGTGCCGCCCCCGAAGGTGTTGTCATACGCATTGAACATGGGGAAATCGGCCGAACCAGTGGTGCCCAGCACCAGGAGCTGGTCGTTGTCGTCAACGATCAAGCTATGCGGCATCTCTGCAGCGCTGCCGCCGAGGTAGGTGCTCCATACGATGAAGGTGCCCGTAGTATCGTACTTGGTGATGGCGATGTCGGTGGTGCCGCCCGCCCATGCGGTCTGGTAAGCGCCCGTGGTCACGGGGAACTGCGTCCCGAACGCGGTACTGCCCGCATAGAGGAAGCCCGCCTGATCGAAGGTGGCGGTGTAGCCGAAGTTGTTGCTGAATGAACCTGAGTAGGTGGCGAAAGAGAGCGTGGGATCGATCGTCAATGGATACCGCTTGTCGTATGCACCGGGCTTCACACCCACGATCCCATCCTTCAATGTATAGCTGCACGGTACTACCGCACGCTCGCCATCGATGTCCTGATAGGCCAGCGGAATGCGCTCGACGAGCCGACCGAGGGAAGTGGGCACGATCAGTGCGCCATCGCGCAGCATCAATTGACCGGCGCCTTCATACTCGAAACGGATGCCAGCGGGATCGGCACCGGGGTCAAGCACCAGATCGTACTTCAACCCTGCTCGTCCTTCGCTGAAGACGGCATCGCAGCCCGGCGCCACCTCCGGCATCACCACCTGGGCGAAGGCCCTGGCCCTGTGCGCCCATTGCGCCGGGTCGTTGCCGATGAAGAAGTTGTAATGCTCGCGCAAGAGCCGTTCGCCGCGCGCATGCGCCGTGGGAAGAGCCCCCAGGAACTTCAGGCGCACGGCGTGGTGCCTCAGCTCCGTGGGAATGCGCGCGTTGATGTCACCGTGCGTCCTCTCCACCGCTTCGGCATCGTAGCGGTCTATCAGTACGCCATCGGGCTCCATCCACAGAGTAGCTCCGTTCAACTCGGCCCGGAAGCGGGCTTGCACTGGCCACTGTCCCTTGTTCTCCACGAAACGCAGAGCGTGCTGCGCGTTCAGTTCGATCGCGCACGCGCCCGCAAGAAGGATGAGGACCGAAGGAAGCGTGTAGCGCACTGGGCGAAAGTAGCCATCGCCTTCAGGCATGCCGTGACGGATCCGCTGCGATGCTGGCCGTCCCGCCTTCGTCTGCGAGGCCGTGGAGAAGATGCGGGGAGCAAGGTTCAGCGTTGCCTGGAGCGCTCAGCGCTTCGGCGTGGCGCCGCTGAGCAACGCTCCCGTCGGGGCCACTTCGCCTTTCACGACCATCCGGAACTCCACGCGTCGGTTCTGGCTGCGTCCTTCCTCGGTCTTGTTGCTGGCGATCGGCTGGTTCTTGCCGTGGCCGACAGGCACCAATCGGTCGAGCAGCACGCCATGTTCCACGAGATAGCCCACCACGGACATCGCACGTTCTTGCGAGAGCCCGAGGTTGTACTGGCGACCACCGATGTCGTCGGTGTGGGCTTCGATCACCAACTGGAGCTCGGGATGCTGGCGCATGAGGTCGGTGATCCCTTCCAGCACCTGCTCGGAACCGGGTTCCAGCACCGCGCTCTTGTAGGCGAAGTGGATCGCATTCGTACGCAGTTTCTTGTGATTGAGCTCTTCCAGGGTCGCTAGATCGAGCTGGCTCAGGTCCATGAGCTTCTCAACCCGGAGGGCGAAGACTTCGGCATCGAGGAACTGGAGTTCCTTCACCTTCTGGAAGACCTTGTACAGCTCCTCCATGTTCTTGGTCTCGCCCACCGAATAGGTGTACAGGGCTGTCGCTGGGTCGTAGCGTTCCACGACGCGGTAGAGCTTCCGCACCTGGGCGAAGCGCGCATCGTCCAAGTCCACGCGGTCCTTGCTGGCGAACAGCTGTACGCTGAAGGTGACCTCGGTGAGCGCGTCGCCTTCCAGGGCCGTCGCATCGAAAGGAAGCTCCTGGTACTCGAAGGTGTGCGTCTTTCCGAATGCGTCCTGGTATGCCGCGACCACGGTCATGTCCTCATGGTCGCGGAAGCGGTCGATGACGACGATGGTCTTGCTGTTGCAACGATTACTGATGGTCCCTTTGGCGTCAGGCGTCGAGAGCACGTCGAGCCGCACTTCATAGGTGCCTGCTCGCTTGAAGGCGTACTCCTGGCTGATGCCTTCGAGGAGTTCGCCGTTGCCCATCTCCCAGTGGTACTCGGCAGGCGTCATGCCGGGCAGATAGCTCATGGCTCCGCTCAGTTCCATTTTGCGACCGGTCCGCACCGTGTCCTCTGACGCGATCCATGCCTGCATCATATCCGCCACCTCCAGTTCGTTGCTGCTCAGCGTGTGGAAGACCTCTCCGCTCTTCTTGTCCAGCAGCACGGAACTCACTGTGAATCGGCCCGGCTTCGCATAGCAGTGCTGCGCTTGATTGCCTTTGATCCGCGTACCGTCGCCCATATCCCATGCATGCTCAACGGGAATGCTTGCAGTTGCAGCGTGAGGCCGACGCTTGAAGGAATAGCAGTAGTTGTTGCGTTGCTGCTGGGCGCATTCGCGGAACTTGGGTACAGTGAGCTTGGCCGTCCATATCGCATCGATGCCGGCGCGGTTGGTGGTGAAGAGCGCGCTTCGGCCATCGGGCAGGAGCTCGTATCCATGGTCGTTGGCTGCGCTGTTGACCGGCTCCGGCAAGGCCAACGGCGGGCCCCAACCGCCATCGGAAGGAGGTGCCACGTATATATCGAGCCCCCCTTTGCCACCGCTGCGATCGCTTGCGAAGCTCAAACTGCCGTCGGCCTCCACGCGTGGGAAAACTTCGTTCCTGGGGCTGTTCACCTCCGGGCCCAGTGCCACAGGTTCAGACCAGCCCTCGATCGTGCGTTCGCTGCGGTACAGGTCCATGCCGCCCATGCCACCGGGCATATCGCTGGCGAAGAAGAGCGTGCGGCCGTCCGGGCTGAACGTCGGGTGCATGATCGAGTACTTCGGTGCGTTGTGCTGGAAGGGCACCGGCGGCTGCCACGCTCCATCGTTCAAGTGCGAGAAGTAAAGCCCTAGTTCGCTACTGGCGCTCCGCAAGTTCGATAGCCTCTTCGGCAGCACCTGGTTGCGTGTATAGCAGATGGTCCGCCCTCCATCGGTGAACGCGGCAGGGCCTTCATTCACGGGAGTGGAGAGCTGCACACTGAAGATCACGGGTGTTCCCGCCATGCCGTTCTTCCAAGGCACCCAGAAAAGCTCACTGAGCGGCTTGTTCGTCTCGGCATCGGTGAATGTGATGGCACCGCCGACTTCGCGCACGCTGCACATGACGAAGCCGCTATCGAGGAAAACCGGCGCGTAATCCTCTCCGGCTGGTAGCACGCCCACGGGTTTCACCTCGTAGATCTCCTGCGCGGACACCAGAGCGATGCACGGGAGCAGGAGTGCTATGGACAGGATGCGCCTCATCAGAAATAGCGTGGGTCGCGTACGCGTATGCGATAGCCGAATTCGTATTGGAGCATCAATTCGTGCGAGCCATTGTGGTAGGGACGGATGGCAGAGAGGCCAAGGTCGTAAGCGTATCCGAAACGCCATTGCGGAGTAGGAAGGACTTCCACCATGCCGATAAGCGCATCGCCGGTGCGGTAGCTGAGCCCCGCCCAGATCTTGTCCTTGTAGATCGCGTTGCAGCTAAGGTCGCCCTGCGGTCCGCTATCGAGCCGATAACGAGCCAACGCAGTCGGCTTCAGCTTGATGTCGTCGTTCATCTGTATGACGTATCCGCCAGTGAGCATGGGTTGCATGTCGAAGCGTTCCTGGGTGAGGTCGTATCCGTTGCCGCTCAGGTCGTAGCTATGCACTAGAGCGAAGGGCATCGAGGCCCCGACATACCATGTCTTCGTGTAGTAGTATGCCCCACCGCTGAAATTCGGCCTCAAGGCGGCCGATGTCGTCCCGGCGAAGGAGCCATCGTTGTTGTCCTGCAAGGCCACCTGGCTCCAATCAGCGCGAAGAACGCTGAACCCGCCGCCGATCCCGAAGGACAGCTTGCCATGCGGAAAGCGGATGCGGTAGGCGAAGTTGCCGAAGAGCCCCGTTTCGTTGCTTACGCCGATGTGGTCGTTGTAAAGCACCATGCCCAGTCCCATCTTGGTTCGACCAACGGGAGAGTGCAAGCTCATCACCTGCGTTACCGGTGCGCCGTCGAAGCCCACCCACTGCTGGCGGTGGGTGATATTGGCCGTAAGCGCGTCGCGGCTGCCTGCGTAGGCCGGGTTGATCAGCAGCCCGTTGAAGAGGTACTGGCTCGTCAGCGGCGTATGCTGGCCATTGGCCAGAAGCGCGCAACCTGTGACGGCTATGAAGAGGATATGACGGATGGACCTCACCTTTTCAGGATGACGTGGCCGTTGTACGTGCGGTCACTGCTTAGGTTCAGCACATAGAAGTAGGTCGCATCGGGCAATTCCCGGCCATACAAGGCGTGCCCGTCCCACTCGTTGTTGTAGCTGTCGCTCTCGTACACCAATTGCCCCCAGCGGTTGAAGACCTTGAGCGAACTGCCAGGGAATGCGCTGATGCCCGTGATCTCCCATCGATCGTTCACCCCGTCGCCGTTCGGTGAGTAGCCTTCGGGGATGAAGAGGTCGTCGACGTGCAAGAGCACAGTGTCGCTGATACTGGCGCACTGTCCCAAGGAGACGGTGAGTACGAAGTAGTTGTCGCCGAGAGCGAGGTCCTGCACCGTGCTGTTCGTATCGCTGGGCACCAGGAGGGTGCCGCCACCTGAAAGCAACCACCATTCGATGGTGGCACCAGGAGTCGCATGGCCTTGCATGATTGCGGTGCTCAATACTTCCAGGTATTGGTCCGGACCGGCGTCCACGGCCAAGCCTAGGTCTGGGTTCATGAAGGTGACCTCCGTCGCATCCTGGGCAATGCAAGGACCATCGGTCACGGTCCAGTACAAGGTGTAGCTCGCGAAGGTTGAAGCGTGCAGTTCCAAGTCGGGCGCGGTCAACGCTCCTCCAGGATTCAACCCGTTGGGAAGGGTCCACGATCCGCTGCCTGTTGTGAGCACAGCGTTAACCAGCCCGTCGGTGCCGCAGAATATAGCATCCTCGCCCGCATCGGCCATGGGCATCTGACCCACTTGGATCGTATGCGATTCCTGGGAGATGCAGTTCGCCGTCCCGACGGTGTAAGTCACTTGGATCGGTCCCACCAGTCCAGTCGGGTCGAAGCTGCTGCCCAGCACCCCAGCGCCGCTCCACGTTCCACCTTGGTCCCCAGTGATCAAATTCGAAAGGACCAGGGGCGGTGCGGTTTCGCAGATGGCAGGAGGGATGGACCAGCTCGCATCAGCCAACGCCTCGTGGGTTATTGTGAAGCTTGATTCATCGCTTCCACAGGCATTCGTCACTGTATAGGTGAAGGTGCCGGTAGAACTCACCACAGGACCGACACTCCAGACCCCACCAGTATCAGCACCACTGAGCAGTGTGGTCAGATCGATGCTGGTTCCGGCGCAAATCGTGGCACTGCCATCATCACCAGCAACTGGTGGCATTGACGTTCCGCCCCAGACGCCTGCGCAGTCCTGTGTGCATGCTGTGTTACCAGTGGTTCCGCCCACGCATGTTCCGCAGTTGTCAGTGACGGCTGTTCCGCCCCAAACACCAGCGCAGTCCTGTGTGCATGCTGTGTTACCAGTGGTTCCGCCCACGCATGTTCCGCAGTTGTCAGTGACGGCTGTTCCGCCCCAAACACCTGCGCAGTCTTGTGTGCAAGCGACATTACCTGTCGTTCCGCCGACGCATGTTGCGCAGTTGTCAGTGACGGCTGTTCCGCCCCAAACACCAGCGCAGTCCTGTGTGCAGGCCACGTTGCCGGTAGTTCCGCCGACGCATGTTCCGCAGTTGTCGAGGACGGCTGTTCCGCCCCAAACGCCAGCGCAGTCCTGAGTGCAAGCTGTGTTGCCAGTGGTTCCACCGACGCATGTTCCGCAGTTGTCGAGGACGGCTGTTCCGCCCCAAACGCCAGCGCAGTCCTGAGTGCAAGCAACGTTACCGGTAGTGCCACCAACGCATGTTCCGCAGTTGTCGAGGACGGCGGTGCCGCCCCACACTCCTGCGCAGTCCTGTGTGCAGGCGATGTTACCGGTGGTTCCGCCCACGCATGTTCCGCAGTTGTCAGTGACGGCGGTGCCGCCCCAAACGCCAGCGCAGTCCTGTGTGCAAGCTGTGTTGCCAGTGGTTCCACCGACGCATGTTCCGCAGTTGTCGAGGACGGCGGTGCCGCCCCAGACACCTGCGCAGTCCTGTGTGCGTGTTGCCGGTCGTTCCACCGACGCAGTTGCCGCAGTTGTCAGTGACGGCGGTGCCGCCCCAGACACCTGCGCAGTCCTGTGTGCAAGCGATGTTGCCAGTGGTACCGCCGACGCAGATGCCGCAGTTGTCGAGGAATGCTGTACCGCCCCAGACGCCCGCGCAGTCCTGTGTGCAGGCGATGTTGCCAGTGGTACCGCCGACGCAGGTGCCGCAGTTGTCGATGACGGCAGTACCACCAGCGGTTCCCTCGCAATCGATGAGTTGTCCCACGCAGGTGCAAGTCGCATCCCAGGTGTCGTTGCCGGTCGCGGCGTTGCCGTCATCGCACGCGGTGCCGATGAGGTTGGATCCACCGGGCACACCGGTACAATCGATGAGTTGTCCCACGCAGGTGCAGCTCGCATCCCAGGTGTCGTTGCCGGTGGAAGCGTTGCCGTCATCGCAAGGCGTTCCGGATGTCGCACCGGCCCACCGGTCCAATCGACGTTGTCCCACGCAGGTGCAGGTCGCATCCCAGGTGTCGTTGCCGGTCGCGGCGTTGGCACCGCCCGCGCAGCAGCCACCAGCGTCCCCGCAATCGATGAGTTGTCCCACGCAGGTGCAAGTCGCATCCCAGGTGTCGTTGCCGGTGGCGGCGTTGCCGTCATCGCACGCGGTGCCGATGAGGTTGGATCCACCGGGCACACCGGTACAATCGATGAGTTGTCCCACGCAGGTGCAAGTCGCATCCCAAGTGTCGTTGCCGGTCGCGGCGTTGGATCCCACCCCCGTACCACCGGGCCCCCCCATGAGCTGCCCACGCAGGTGCAGCGCATCCCAGGTGTCGTTGCCGGTGGCGGCGTTGCCGTCGTCGCACGCGGTGCCGATGAGGTTGGATCCCGGCACACCGGTACAATCGATGAGTTGTCCCACGCAGGTGCAGCTCGCATCCCAGGTGTCGTTGCCGGTGGCGGCGTTGCCGTCATCGCACGCGGTGCCGATGAGGTTGGATCCACCGGGCACACCGGTACAATCGATGAGTTGTCCCACGCAGGTGCAAGTCGCATCCCAGGTGTCGTTGCCCGTGGAAGCGTTGCCGTCATCGCACGCGGTGCCGATGCGGCGGTTCCCCGCAATCGATGAGTTGTCCCACGCAGGTGCAAGTCGCATCACAAGTGTCGTGGCCGGTCGCGGCGTTGAGATCATCGCAGGATGTGCCGATCAACGCAGTACCACCAGCGGTTCCCTCGCAATCGATGAGTTGTCCCACGCAGGTGCAAGTCGCATCCCAGGTGTCGTTGCCCGTGGAAGCGTTGCCGTCATCGCACGCGGTGCCGATGAGGTTGGATCCACCGGGCACACCGGTACAATCGATCAGTTGTCCCACGCAGGTGCAGCTCGCATCCCAAGTGTCGTTGCCGGTCGCGGCGTTGAGATCATCGCAGGATGTGCCGATCAACGCAGTACCACCAGCGGTTCCCTCGCAATCGATGAGTTGTCCCACGCAGGTGCAGCTCGCATCCCAGGTGTCGTTGCCGGTCGCGGCGTTGCCGTCATCGCACGCGGTGCCGATGAGGTTGGATCCACCCGGCCAACCGGAACTACCCATGAGCTGTCCCACGCAGGTGCAGCTCGCATCCCAGGTGTCGTTGCCCGTGGAAGCGTTGCCGTCATCGCACGCGGTGCCGATGAGGTTGGATCCACCGGGCACACCGGTACAATCGATCAGTTGTCCCACGCAGGTGCAGCTCGCATCCCAGGTGTCGTTGCCGGTCGCGGCGTTGAGATCATCGCAAGGCGGTGCCGATGACGCAGTACCACCAGCGGTCCCTCGCAATCGATGAGTTGTCCCACGCAGGTGCAAGTCGCATCCCAGGTGTCGTTGCCGGTCGCGGCGTTGCCGTCATCGCACGCGGTGCCGATGAGGTTGGATCCCAGGCACACCGGTACAATCGATGAGTTGTCCCACGCAGGTGCAAGTCGCATCCCAGGTTGCCGCACGCCGACGGTGTCGTTGCCCGTGGAAGCGTTGCCGTCATCGCACGCGGTGCCGATGAGGTTGGATCCACCGGGCACACCGGTACAATCGATGAGTTGTCCCACGCAGGTGCAGCTCGCATCCCAGGTGTCGTTGCCGGTGGAAGCGTTGCCGTCATCGCACGCGGTGCCGATGAGGTTGGATCCACCGGGCACACCGGTACAATCGATGAGTTGTCCCACGCAGGTGCAGCTCGCATCCCAGGTGTCGTTGCCGGTGGCGGCGTTGCCGTCATCGCAAGGCGTTCCGATCAGCGCGGTACCACCGGGGGCTCCCTCGCAATCGATGAGTTGTCCCACGCAGGTGCAAGTCGCATCCCAGGTGTCGTTGCCGGTCGCGGCGTTGAGGTCATCGCACGGGGTGCCGATGAGCTGTCCAGGCACACTGTCCTTGCAATCGATGAGTTGTCCCACGCAGGTGCAGGTCGCATCCCAGGTGTCGTTGCCGGTGGCGGCGTTGCCGTCATCGCACGCGGTGCCGATGAGGTTGGATCCACCGGGCACACCGGTACAATCGATGAGTTGTCCCACGCAGGTGCAGGTCGCATCCCAGGTGTCGTTGCCGGTCGCGGCGTTGAGGTCATCGCACGGGGTGCCGATGAGGCAGTACCACCAGCGGTTCCCGCAATCGATGAGTTGTCCCACGCAGGTGCAAGTCGCATCCCAGGTGTCGTTGCCGGTGCGGCGTTGCCGTCATCGCACGCGGTGCCGATGAGGTTGGACCCCCGGCGCCACCGGACAATCGATGAGTTGTCCCACGCAGGTGCAGCTCGCATCCCAGGTGTCGTTGCCGGTGGCGGCGTTGCCGTCATCGCACGCGGTGCCGATGAGGTTGGATCCACCGGGCACACCGGTACAATCGATGAGTTGTCCCACGCAGGTGCAAGTCGCATCCCAGGTGTCGTTGCCGGTCGCGGCGTTGAGATCATCGCAAGGCGTTCCGATCAACGCAGTACCACCAGCGGTTCCCTCGCAATCGATGAGTTGTCCCACGCAGGTGCAAGTCGCATCCCAGGTGTCGTTGCCGGTCGCGGCGTTGAGATCATCGCACGCGGTGCCGATGAGGCTGATCACCGGGCACACCGGACAATCGATGAGTTGTCCCACGCAGGTGCGCTCATCCCAGGTGTCGTTGCCGGTCGAAGCGTTGCCGTCATCGCACGCGGTGCCGATGAGGTTGGATCCACCGGGCACACCGGTACAATCGATCAGTTGTCCCACGCAGGTGCAGCTCGCATCCCAGGTGTCGTTGCCGGTCGCGGCGTTGCCGTCATCGCACGCGGTGCCGATGAGGTTGGATCCACCGGGCACACCGGTACAATCGATGAGTTGTCCCACGCAGGTGCAGCTCGCATCCCAGGTGTCGTTGCCGGTGGCGGCGTTGCCGTCATCGCACGCGGTGCCGATGAGGTTGGATCCACCGGGCACACCGGTACAATCGATGAGTTGTCCCACGCAGGTGCAAGTCGCATCCCAGGTGTCGTTGCCGGTCGCGGCGTTGAGATCATCGCAGGATGTGCCGATCAACGCAGTACCACCAGCGGTTCCCTCGCAATCGATGAGCTGACCGACGCAGGTGCAAGTCGCATCCCAGGTGTCGTTGCCGGTCGCGGCGTTGAGATCATCGCACGCGGTGCCGATGAGGTTGGATCCACCGGGCACACCGGTACAATCGATGAGTTGTCCCACGCAGGTGCAAGGCGCATCCCAGGTGTTTGCCGTCCAGGTGTCGTTGCCGGTCGCGGCGTTGAGATCATCGCAGGCGTTGCCGATCAACGCAGTACCACCAGCGGTTCCCTCGCAATCGATGAGCTGACCGACGCAGGTGCAGCTCGCATCCCAGGTGTCGTTGCCCGTGGAAGCGTTGCCGTCATCGCACGCGGTGCCGATGAGGTTGGATCCACCGGGCACACCGGTACAATCGATCAGTTGTCCCACGCAGGTGCAGCTCGCATCCCAGGTGTCGTTGCCGGTCGCGGCGTTGAGATCATCGCAAGGCGTTCCGATCAACGCAGTACCACCAGCGGTTCCCGTACAATCGATGAGTTGTCCCACGCAGGTGCAGTCGCATCCCAGGTGTCGTTGCCCTGAAGCGTTGCCGTCATCGCGCGGTGCCGATGAGGATCCACGGCACCGGCAGTCGCATCCCGGTGTCGTTGCCGGTCGCGGCGTTGGTCATCGCAGGGTCCGATCAACGCAGTACCGCCAGCGGTTCCCTCGCAATCGATCAGTTGTCCCACGCAGGTGCAGCTCGCATCCCAGGTGTCGTTGCCGGTGGCGGCGTTGCCGTCATCGCACGCGGTGCCGATGAGGTTGGATCCACCGGGCACACCGGTACAATCGATGAGTTGTCCCACGCAGGTGCAGCTCGCATCGATCACATCGTTGCCCGTGGTGGCCAAGCCATCATCGCATGGTGAACCGATCTGCCCGAAGAGCGTCGGACAGTTGTCGATGCAATCCGCCATGCCATCTCCGTCGCTATCAAGTTCGCTCACGCCACAACCGCATATCCCCGGTGTGACCTTGTTGGGATCATTCGGGCAATCGTCCAGGCAGTTCGCGGTGCCGTCATCATCATTGTCAGTATCAGCGTTACCGCAACCGCACTGCCCGGGCAATACCTTGTTCACATCGAATGGGCACAGGTCGGTGTTGTTGAGGACGTAACCCATCGGCGCCGCGCAAACGAACACGCTCGTTGCAGGATCTCCGAAGCCATCACTGTCCTGATCTGCGTAGTAAGTGATCGCGGCGTTCTCGGTCACCGTGACCGTCGCGATCGCGCTTGCGCAAGGAGCGTTCCCAGCTACCGTGTAGGTGTACACGCCAGGATCCATCGTTGCTGGTGCATACGTGTTCGCTATCACAGGGCTTGGACCGGACCATGTACCGCCGCTTGCCGGGAAGCCTCCGAGGAAGGCTAACAGGCTTTGGTTGGAGCTGTTGCTGCACACCGTCAAGGTCCCATTCGTACCTGCGCTCGGCGCGGCGACTTCAGAGACGGTGACTGTGGCGGTCGCGTCCGGACAGGGGGCCGATCCAGCGACGGTATAGATGTACACTCCTGGATCCATGGTGGCGGGGTCGTGGTTCCCCGCAGTCACCGTACTGGGACCGCTCCAGGTTCCAACTGCTGATGGTGAACCACCGAGCTGAGCGAAGAGGCTTTGCACGGGGCCGTTCGAGCATGTTGCGAGCGATCCATTGCTTCCTGCATTGGGAGCGTCGACCACATCGATCGTGAACACATCCTGGCTCGTGCATGCTCCGGTGAAGACGTATTGGATGGTGTGCAAGCCCGGCGCCGCAACGGCCGGGTTGAATTCTCCCGTCACGGGATCGATCGTCGATGGGCTGCTCTGGCTGGCGTCGGAGAATACGCCTCCACCACTGATCGCAGGGATCACGGTGCTCGGAAGGATCGATGCAGAGCTATTGCAGACGGTCGCCACCGGATACGCGATATCGACTACTGCCGGACTCACCGTGACCGTGAACGTGCATGTTGATTGATTCAGCGCAGCATCCTGCGCCGTGACCGTGACCGTGGTTGTGCCGAGGCCGAAGGCACTTCCGGAGGAAGGTGAGTAAGTGACCGCAGGGGCTGCGCCAGTGTTGTCGGTTGCGGTCGCTGTGAAGCTCACTGCGGCGTTGCAGGCTCCAGGTGATGCGCTTATGGTAATATCCGCAGGGCAGGTGAGCACCGGTGGCATGTTGTCGAAGGGGATCACCATCACGCTATCGATCGAGCTGTTGTTCACGGCATCGACCAGGAAGATCTTCACGAGCGTGGGCACGCTTGCTTGAGTTCCAGGTGCGACGTCCTGCGACTTGGTGATGGGCGTGGTGCAATCCGTGGCTCCGGCGTAGTTGGGAAGGAGATCGGGGATGGTGATATTCCCTGTTCCATCCATTGCGAGGATGACGTCCGGCTGGGGTGTGAAGGCGGGCGGCGTATCGTCCACGATGTGGATCCAGTGGTCGTTGTCGACATGATGGCCGTGGACGTCATCGATGTCCATGGTCATGAAGAAAGTAGTGTCACGCGTGAACACATATCCGGCTGGCGGATCCATGACGTTCGTCCATGCGCTGCAATCGCTTACGCTGATCGAATCGCGCATATCGGGGAAGGGCAGGTTGCAGGAGCCGTTCAGGTAGATGGGGTAGTAGTCATAGAGGGGGCAGCTCACGCTCGGCGCCGCATTGTCGTTCACAGTGACCGTGAAGGAGCAGATGCTGCTGTTGCCCGAAGCATCAGTAGCCGTATACGTGATCGTGGTTGTGCCGATGGGGAACGCTGAGTTGCTGGCGGGACCGGTTCGCACCAGGGACACCGCGCTGCAGTTATCGCTGGTGGTGGGTGTTGCCCATGAGACGTTCTCAGCGCAGTCGCCATCGCTATCGTTCCGCACCTTGTTCGAAGGGCAGGTGAGGAAGGCGGGTGGAACGTTGTCGGTTACTGAAGCGATGATTGAGCAATTGCCGGTACGTCCGTTCACATCGGTGACAGTGAAGGTGACGGTGAAGGTTCCACCCACGCTCGCGCCGGGAGCTGGGTTCTGTACGAGCGAGCCCGGGGCGATTCCGCAGTTGTCCGTGGTCGTGACCAAGGAGAGCCAATGGCATGGAGGCCAGGCATGCGCTCGTGGTGTTGATGGCGGGATGGAACCTGGGCAGGTGACAATTGGATCCTGCGCGTCGCTCACCACGACATCGAAGGAGCACGTACTGCTATTACCAGCGGCATCGGTGCTCATGTACTTCACCGGTGTGGTTCCCACAGGGAACGAAGTGCCGCTCAATTGCCCTGTCACCAGCACCGGTGTGATGCAGGGCGATTCTACCTCGATCACGTACCGGAGCGTGGCGGTATTGGCCAGGTCATTCCAGCTTCCGGTGCCGCCCACTTCCACGTAGTCCTCATTGCCTGTAGGGCCTCCATTGTTCGGAGCCGGGGCTCCCCAGTTGAGGTAAGTGGCACTGATGGCATTCGTCCATCGGTAATTGCCTTCTGTACCTGCGTCGTTCAAGCCGATCCAATAGGGGATCGGCGATCCTGCCGACGTGGTCACCGCATTGCGCAGCCAGGCGTTCATTGCTGCATTCTCCACCACTACCAGGTGGCCGCCGTCTGCAATAGCGGCGGAATTGGCAGGACCCCATGGCAGGGCATTGGCGCTCAGGTAGAAGCTACGGCCGTCGTAGGTGCCGATGAACGTTGCGCCGACGGGCGCAGCGGGCGAGCAATTGGCGCAGTTGTCCGACGACGTTGGTGTTGGATAATTCACCACGGCAGTGCAAAGGCCTGCGGCACTATTTGCTGCAACGTCGGCGCATCCGGCCAGAACGGGCGCTTCAGCATCGAAGACGGTCACCCAGAATGTACACTCGGCCTCCATGCCGTTGGCCGCTGTCACTCGGTGGCTCACCAGCGTTGTTCCGACCGGGAACGACGAACCGCTCGCAGGGCCGGAGATGCGCACCATGGTGGCTCCTGCGCAATTGTCGGAGAATGTCGGCACGTTGTAGTTGACAACGGCACTGCAGCCAACGGCAGCAGCGTTCACAGCGATATCGGACGGGCAGCTGATCACGGGTGCCGTCGCATCGGACACCGTGATGCTGAAACTGCACGTGGCCGCGTTGTTCGCCGCATCAAGCGCGGTGTAAGAGATCGTGTGCGTGCCTACGGCGAATGCGCTGCCGGGCGCCTGGCCGCCGGTCTGTGCCATGCTGCCGCCGACGCAATTGTCGCTCATCGTCGGCGGGCTCCAGGTAACCGTAGCGCTGCATGCGTTGGAGGCTGCGTTCACGCTGATGTTCAGGGCGCTGACGAACCGGGGGCGATGGTGCCACCCCAGTTCCTTGGCGGGTGGAGTGGTGTCATACGCTGAAGGCTAGTGCCACGCGTGATCGGCTTCCTCCATGGACGAGGCTACCGCCGAGCGCAACCCGATGAGACGATCCGCCAGGGCCGATGCACTGATGCTTCCTCCAGTGACCGCACCTGCAGGTGTCAGGAGGCTCACGGCGGTGTTGCGCCGTGGTACGCAACAAGGGTCTGGCGAGGAGACGTTGGGAGGGAGTTCGAGCACGTGCCGTCGGTGGAGACTTTCCCAGCCCGATATTGCCGACGTAACCGGTTAGTGTGACCGTGCCGGAATTATTGCCAGGGCACTGCATGCCCGCAGGCACCACGGCGATGGAACCCGGCTGCGGCGGAGCACTCACGATCACCGCCTTGGTGGTGATGTCTTCGCATGGTGAGGTGCCTACGGTGTACGTGATGTTCACGCTGCCGCTTAGCCCGCTCGGGTTGAAGGTGCTCCCGCTGACACCGGTGCCGGTCCAGGTGCCCCCGCTCACGGTACCGAAAGAGTAGTAGAAGGCGTCGATCTCGGCTGTGCCGCCAGCCGTGGTGGCTTGTATCCGGAGGTACCGAGCGGGGTTCGCGAGCGCGATGACCGAGTAGATGCCCGATGTGCTGGTCGTGCTGTACACGCTTCCAACAGGCACCCATGTGGCGTTGTCGGAAGATGTGAACGCCGATAGGGTAGGTGTGGCGCTGGCCATGCTGCCCATGTTCCAACGCATCACGATCACCTCGTTCGCAGGGACCGTGTTCGCCATATCCAGCACCATCGTGCCAGTGCCACCGTTGAGCACGGCTTTGTTGTTGTCCCTTGGGCCCAGTGCATTCGCGGGGTTGGCCACAGCCACGGATGAAACAAGAGCCGCAGCGTTGCCGCTGGTGAGCGGGACCATCCAGGTAGCAAGGTCGATGGGCCCCGAGTTGTCGCATACCGCTGCAGGTGCGTTGAACCGGGATCCGTCGCGGATCTCGGGTGCGCGGCCACCGAGCAGCGCATAGGACAGGAAGGCGTTCTCATTGTTCGGACCCGCGAGCGGGAAGGAGGGCACTGCCAGGCCGGTGCGGAAGCTGCCGCAGATGACCACGCCACCGAAGCCATCGGCTGCAACACCTGATGCGTATTGCGCATCGGGTCCATTGATGGCATCCCACGCGCGCAATTGGCCCGTGGGCCGCAGCGTCATCAGGAAGAGATCCTCGGAATCGGTGGAAACGGCGGATTGCGTGCTGAAGGAGATGGATCCGCCGTATGTGCCCACGATATGCACGAGCCCATCACGGCCTACCGTTATGTCGCGCGCAGCGAAGGTGCCGTTGGCCGTGCTGGTGGTGCCCCATTGGCTCCAAAGCACTACGCCGGTACTGGCACGCAACTGGCCTGCGTAAAACGTATTCGTGCCTACCGAGCCCGCTGATGCGGCTCCTCCTTGGAATGCACTTCCAGGGCTAAGAGCACCGGCCACGTACACGCCTTCACAACCGACGGTGATGTTCGGGTAGCCGACGATGGAATTGCTGGGGTCGCTGATGTAACGCGTCCATTGCAGCGTTCCGTTCTGATCGAAGGCGGCGAAATGGTGGTCGTTCTGACTGCCACTGGTGGAATTCCCTTGCAGCGCGCCCGTGTTGGTATACCAGCGGAAAAGGGATTGTCCGCTCACCAAGGCAGCGTAGATGCGAGTTCCGTCGCCAGCAAGGTTCGCGCTGATGTCGTCCAGCACGCTGCCACCGGTGATCATGTTGGAGACGTTGCCTGAAAGGTCATAGCGCACCAGGCACAAGTCGTACGTACCCGATGACAACGACGCCGAACTGGCGTACGGGCCTACGGTGAGGTTCCCACGGAAGCTCGCGAAGACCCAAAGGCCGGCGGCGTCCACGGCGACATGCGGATACAACTCGTCATTCCCGTTGCCGATTCTGCGCGCCCACTGGAATATTCCGTTCGTGCTGTAGGCCGCCACATAGATGTCGTTGTTGCCGGCCGAGACGAGCGAACCCACCGAAGCGGATCCACCGGCGTTGTAGAACTGGCAAGTGCTTCGAAACGTGCCCGTGATATAAACGGTGCCGTCATCCCCCACCACCACGCCTTCGCCGGTCTCTACATCGTTGCCCCCGACGGGCGCCATCCATAGCAGCACGCCCTGATCGTTGTGCTTCATCAGGATCGCCTGGTTGCTGTTCACCAAGTTCATCGCGGTGATCACCGCCCCACTGTTGTCCGCATCGCCGATGGCGTACACATCGCCGGAGCTGCGGTCCACGGCCACTTCACGGAACCGTTCCGGGGAATTGGATGAAATGCCGTACGACCAGGACCAGCTATGGCCCTGTGCGAACACCTGGCAGTGGCATGAGGCCAGCACCAGCAAGCACAGCAAGAACCAGCGTGCCGAACGCCGGATTTGCACCGATTGAAGGTTGGATGGTATCAAAGTCCAGAGAATGAGCGGGCTTGATACGGCGACGGTTGTGGAAGGTTAGGCGGCCAACCATCGTTGGTTACCGACCGATCGACCTCTGGGATCGATGGATCATCGGATGATCATCGTATTTCATGTGCGATGCGCGTTACCAATTGGCTTCGAGGTCATTCCTTAGCATAGTGGCGGACACAACGGAACAGGAAGGGGCTGAAATCCAGGCAGCTGTAGCCGACCCGCGGCGCTTCACCGTATTGTACGAGCGCTATTTCGCCGATGTCTTCCGCTTCCTCTTGCGCCGCTGCCCCGACCGTCCGACAGTGAATGATCTCGCGCAAGACACGTTCGTGAAGGCCATGCTGGCGCTGCCCAAATACCAGCATCGCGGACTGCCCTTCAGGGCCTGGCTCTACCGTATCGCGCTGAACGAATTGCGCATGCACTGGCGCAAGCGCAAGGAAGTGCTCATCGATCTTAGCTATCGGCAGGTGGCCGGCCTCAGCGAGGAGATAGGACTGCCCATGGAAGATGATGAGATGCGACGCCTGGCCAGCGCCATGGCGAAGCTGGATGAAGAACGTGCGCAGCTGATCCACTTGCGCTACATGGACGGGATGAGCTTCGCGGAAATGGGCCAGTTGCTCGGCACCAGCGAGGACGCTGCCAAGATGCGCACCCACAGAGTGCTCGCCACGTTGCGCACCTACCTTGCACCAAGGGCATGAAACACCAATACCGCATAACGCCCGAAGGTCGTGGCAAGGAGCCCTCCGATGCTGAATTGCTGCGCTATCGCGATCAGGGAAAGCTGCTGTACAACTACCAGCGCGCACGCTCGGCGTTGCACCGCAAGCCACTGTACAAGGATCCCAAGTCGTTCATCGTACTGCTGTTGATCGTACTGCTCGCATGGTTCATCAGCGAGCACGCGAAGGAGCCGCCAATGATGGATCCGAAAGCCGCTCCCGAAGAAAGGCGATGATCAGCGCGCCAGAACGACCGTCGCCCTCGGAGCATGGGCCCCTTCAGCGCTGATGGAATAGGCGCCGTTGGCCAAATGGCCGTCGATGGTCACCTGCGTTGATGCGGCATTCGTGGTGGTCCACATCTGCTTCAAGCTGCCGTCAGTGGCGCGCAGTTCGATCCGCGAGCCAGCAGGCAATCCCCAGTCGGCCATGGTGATCGCGCCGCTCGTGGGATTGGGGAATACGCGCGGTCCTAGCACCTCCAGCGTTGCACCAGGCAATGCGGTGGTGATCTCCTCCACCTCGTACGCCATGGCGCCGTATCCAATGTCGTTCGCATGACTGCCGTAACCGGCCACGATGAAACGACCATCGGCCAGTCGAGCGCCCATGTTCTGCGTAATGATCGAGTACTGCGGCGGAGCGCTCACGAACGTGCCATCGGTACCGAAGGCCGCATCGATGGTCCCTGTGCTGGTGAGCCGTGTGAGATACACTCTGGGGTAATTGCCGTTGGTGTTCTGCAGGCCGGTGAGCAGTATCTGCCCGTTTGCGAGCTTGTAGATCGAGGGAATGCTGCGCCGCACATTGGTTGGGGGCAGTACTTCGGCAAGGCCATTCGTGCCGAAGGACGGATCGGGGCTGCCATCAGCAAGCAAGGACAGCACGAGGATGCGAGTGGTCAAACCAGTGCCGGACAGGCTGCCTGTCAAGAGCAAGTCCCCATCGTCCATAAAGGCCAATTCATTCCACACTTCACTGCCGGTCGGGTAAAGATCGAGGGTGAGGTATCCATTATTGCCGAACCAGGGCACGGGCGCACCGCTCAGGTCAAGCGCTGCTACGTAGCCCGCCTCTACGTAATCCTCGTAGTACGGACTGGCGATGACCAGGTACCCGTTGGGTGAGATCCTCAAGTTGCTTCCGGTCAAGCCATGCCCCGCAGGGCTTATGATCAACGCCAGCCCTTCGTCACCGAAGTCCGTATCCAGTGATCCATCGGCCAGGATATGCATGGCGAACGCTGTGGTCCCTACTCTACCGGACAGGTAGATGGAATTGTCGGAAGCGATCTGCATATCGCCCGGCAGGATGAACATGTTGCATGAGATCCTCGTCAACCCTTGGTCGCCGAACAACTCATCCAACTGGCCATCGGGAAGGATGCGCATGAACGTGAGCTCGTTGATCCCGTTATAGTTGAAGGCGCCGACCATAGCAACGCTTCCATCGGGGGCCAATGCGGCCAGGCGGCCATTCAACGAACCAAGGGATTCCGGGCTCATGAATCGCCCGTTGGTTCCATAGTTCGTGCATGGCTGGCCGTTGGCATCGTAACGGCAGGCCAGGAATCGGCTTTGGCCGTTCTGGATGAACTGGCCTGAAAAGAGGAAGCCTCCATCGGGCATGGCATCGGTATCGTAGATATTGACGTCTGGCGGCGTTGTTGTGCTATTGAGCACGACCAATCCGTTGTTGCCGAAGCCGACCGAGGTTGCAACACCCTGGGCGCAGAGCATCGCCGCAGGTGCTAGCACAGCGATCATCGTGATGTGAAGGGGGCGCATCGCCCCTATTTACGGTGGCGAGGACCTTTGGTTCCGATTCGCTGGTCGGTTCTAATAGGTAGGGAACCGGTACACATGCGGCCTGATGGCCGTAGGCACTGTTCCGCCGATCGTCTGCAGGATGAAATCCCGATCATTCCCCTGCCCCGTGTACTTCACTATCCCATCCAGGTTCGTGTCGAAGGTGCTGTAGACGCCCTCCACGACATTGGTTGGCACATTCCCGCCGATGTACGAGAGTATCGGGTCGCGATCGTTCGATGAGCCCACATAGATCACCTCATCGTTGAAGGAGGTGTCGCCAGCTCGCAAGAGCATGAGCGAACCGGCTTGCGTGCGTGGTGCCGCCCCCTCGATGCTGAATGCAGCGGAGGTGAAGTCTCGTGTTTCATCCTCGTAGTAGGATCCATTCAGGAGTTCGCCCCACGCTTCGAGTATGCCCATGTGGTTCCGGTGCAGCACCGAAAGGCGGTAGAACGCCCACGGGATGGGGAACCGCACGGGTGACACACCATCGGGCTCCACAATATCACCGTCGCGTTGAAGAAGAACGAAGCGCGTGCTCTTCTGCACAGCGTCCTGGGTCTCGGGCGACCTCAGTTCCAGCACCACCCAGTCAACGATGGCATCGGGACCGGTGACGTCCAGCACCGCAGCGGTGGTGGTATCGCCGCCGGCAATGGAAGGAAACTCGATGTTGTCGGCAACAGTGAATCCCAAACCGGTATAGGGTTCAGTGAGCGGCAATAGCCCGGCCGCTCTCAGATCATCGCGCATGAGCCCGCTCGCCGGGTCATAGGCTCCTTCGAGCAGAACGGTGGCTGCCACCACCACCTGTCGGCCCTGGCAGCCGCACCCGGGGTAGGCCTGTCGTTGGTCCACCACGGTGTACGGGTCGCCATCATCGCAATCGGCCGTTGGGAAGATCGCATCGTCATCATCATCGCAATCGGTCGGTTCTTCGGCCGTGCCCGGCGGTTGCACGCAGGCTACAACAGGGCTGAAGGGGGTCGCCGTACTCATCACCGTCCGCGTCAATGTACCAGGTGGTGGCTGCGCCGATGGCGTCGTCGTTGTCATCGCAATCGGTGTTGTCGGCCACGTGGCCGGGTGGCGCAGTGCAGGCCATCACCATGGCGCCGTTGTCGCCCGCCGTCCTCATCGGCATCGGCGTACCACGCTTGTTCGGTGCAGTAGCTCCATACGGCGAAGCGGTCACGCGCACCGCCATTCACCGCTGTGAACGCACCGGCAGCGTATAGCCTGCCGTCGTGCGCGATCATCCGATTGATGGTGGAACTGGCCTCCGGCGAACCGCTCAGCAAGGCACCGGTGGTGGCATCCAGCGCTGCGAGGTTCGCGTGCGCGTTGCCGTTCACCGTGTTATAGAAGCCTCCTGTGAAGAGGATGTTGCCATCCAAAACGAGGCTGCGCACCGTGCCACCGGTGATGCTCGCCGACCAGCTTAGTACGCTGCCGTCAACCGGCGAAAGCTCCGCCGCACCGTTGCGCGCTGTCCCGTTCACTGCGCTGAACAGACCTCCGGTGAAGAGCCGACCATTGGAAGCCATTACGGCGGTCGATGTCGCATCGGCGTCGGCCACCCAAGCTGTTGCGAGCCCAGTGCCAGCATCGAGCTCGGCCAGCCGCAAACGGGATGAACCGCCTATGTTGCTGAAGACCCCGGCGACAAGGATGTTCGCGCCGTTCCATTCCAAGTCATTCACCGTGGAGCTTGCATTCGGTTCCCACGCGGTCAACGCGCCCGAACCACCGAAGGCGGCGAGGCGGTTGCGCACTTGTCCATCCGCCTGGGTGAATGCGCCGCCGACGTAGAGCACGCTGGCATCCGCAAGGAGGCAATTGACATTGCCGTCCATCGCTGGCGCCCACGCGCCGAGCGTTCCGGTGGTCCTGTCGATGGCCGCCAGATGAGCGCGCGGCTGCCCGTTCACGGTGGTGAATTGACCGCCGATGATCACCGAATCACTACGCACGAGGATGTCCAGTACTGTGTTGTCCGCTCCGGGTGCCCAGGCCGTAAGTGTGCCAGTGGCGATGTCGATCGCCGCCAGCCGCTCGCGTGATTGGCCATCCACCTGGCTGAAGGCGCCGCCGATATAGAGCACGCCGTTGACTTCGTCCAGCGCCATGGCATGCACGATGCCGTTGGCTTGCGGCCAGCCCGTGAGCAACGTGAAGTTCTGGGCAGTGGTCGGTGCGGCAGCCAGGGAAGTTGCTGCGAGAACAACGATCCCTCCGATACGCGGTAAGCACGGCATGGCGGTAAGGTCAGGGTGCCTGAAAGGTAGGCTTTGCCTGTGGTTATCCAAGCAATCCTGAACCATCTGCCATGAGGCATTCTCTTCAGGGGTCACGCGCCTACTTTCGTGGCCCATCGAACCACGCATGCGCCCACGCTCCATCCTTCACCTGTTCGCCATCCTCCTCGCATTCGCTGCACGCGCCCATGAAGGCATGTGGCTGCCCACCCTGCTCAAGAGCATCGAGGGCGACCTGCAGAGCGCCGGGCTCAAGCTCAGCGCCGAGGACATCTACAGCATCAACCGCGGCAGCATCAAGGATGCCATCGTGCTCTTCGGGGGAGGATGCACCGCCGAGGTGATCAGCTCGCAAGGGCTCATCCTCACCAACCACCACTGCGGCTTCGGGCAGATCACCGCGCACAGCAGCCTGGAGCACGACTACCTCAAGAACGGATTCTGGGCCGCGAACCACGCCGCCGAGCTGCGCAACCCCGGCCTCACGGCCACCTTCGTGGTGCGCATGGAGGATGTCACCGACCGCATCCTCCCGCTGATCGGCGCGGATGTGAACGCGAACGAAGAATTGCGCCGTGAGCTGGTGGCCAGGTTGATCAAGCCCATTGTTGAAGAGGCCACCAAGGGCACGCACTACAAGGCGGTCGTGCGCCCATTCAACTATGGCAACAGCTACTACCTCATCGTTACCGAAACCTTCACCGATGTGCGCCTGGTGGGCGCTCCGCCCAGCGGCATCGGCAAGTTCGGCGGCGAGGTCGACAACTGGATGTGGCCGCGGCACACCGGCGACTTCAGCATCTTCCGCATCTATGCCGGCGCGGACAACAAGCCCGCCGAGCCCAGCGATGCCAATGTGCCCTTCGTGCCGCGCCATGTGCTGCCCATCAGCATGGATGGCGTGCAGGAGGGCGACTACGCCATGATCTTCGGCTTCCCCGGCCAGACGCAACGCTACCTCAGCAGCTATGGCGTGGACTACGTGCTGAACACCGCCGACCCCATGCGCGTGGGCATGCGCACCGCCAGTTTGGGCGTGATCGATGCCGCCATGCGCAGCAGCGATGCCTTGCGACTGAAATACGCGGACAAGCAGAGCAGCATCGCCAACGCGTGGAAGAAATGGATAGGGGAGATGCGCGGCCTGAAGGAGCTGAACACCCTGGACCGCAAGCGCGCCTACGAAGCAGAGTACCAGCAACGCGCCAGCGCCATCGACTCCACGGTGTACATCGCCGCGCTCGCCGAACTGGCCCGCCTCTATGCCGAGGTGAAGCCCTACTTCACCGCGCGCGATGCCTTCGTGGAGATGGCCTACTACGGTCCCGAAATGCTCGTCTTCGCCAGCAGCTTCAGCCCGCTGATCGAGGGACAGCAGGCGCTTATCGCCGAAGGCAAGTTCGATGCGGCGGCAGCCGAGCGCATGACCGGCGCCGAAGGCTTCTTCGCCAACTACGATGCCGAGACCGACAAGCGCATCTTCAAGGCCTTGCTTCCGCTCTACCGCCAGCATGTACCTGCCGAGCTCGCGCCTGCGATCCTGAAGGAGATCGACACGAAGTACAAAGGGAACACCGACGCGTGGGTGGATGCCATCTACGCGCGCAGCGTCTTCACCGATCACGCCCGCTTGAAGAAGGCGCTGGCGAAGCCATCCGCCAAGGCCTTCAAGAAGTTGCTCCGCGATCCCGGCTATCGCGCCGCCAGCAGCTTCTTCAGCAGCTTCCTGGAGAAGGTGCGCCCGCAGGCCGCCGCGCAGGCGCTGAGGATCGAAGCGATGATGCGCACCTATGTGAAGGGGATGACGGTGCTCTACCCCGACAAGACCTACTGGCCCGACGCCAACAGCACCCTGCGCCTGAGCTACGGCAAGGTGGAAGGCAGCACGCCACGTGACGCCGTCACCTACATGCACTACACCACGCTCGATGGCATCGTGGAGAAGCACGTGCCCGGCGATCCGGACTTCGAGGTGCCGCAGCGCCTGCTGGACCTCAACCGCACCAAGGACTTCGGGCCGTACGGCGTACACGGCACCATGCCGGTGTGCTTCACCAGCAGCTTGCACACCACCGGCGGCAACAGCGGCAGCCCGGTGCTCAACAGTCGCGGCGAGCTCATCGGCCTCAACTTCGATCGCACTTGGGAGAGCACCATGAGCGACATCCAGTTCGATCCCGACAAGTGCCGCAACATCTGCGCGGACATCCGCTACGTGCTCTTCGTCATCGACAAGTATGCCGGGGCGAAGCACTTGGTGGACGAGATGACACTGGTGAAGCAGCCCGACCCGCCCCGCATGATCCAACTGCCCATACACCGATGAGCACCGCCTGGACCGAGGAAGCCGGCAAGCTCTGCCGCACCTTCCGCTTCGCCGATTTCAGCGAGGCCTTCGCCTTCATGGCGCGCGTGGCCCTCATCGCTGAGAAGCAGAACCACCACCCCGAGTGGACCAACGTGTGGAACACCGTACACATCCGCCTGTGTACGCACAGCGCCGGGGACGTGATCACGGACAAGGACCGCAAGCTGGCGGCGGCGATCGATGGGTTGGTGAAGTAGTTTTCGTTGCTGAACCTGATCCATGGCTCGGCCACCGCCGCCGATACAAAAGCAAGAACCCCGCTGCGAGGCGGGGTTCTCTGTTTGGGAAGAAGAATGGACTAGTGTCCCATCTCGATGGTGGTGCCGGCCGGTGCCGCATCCTTGTTGCCGGTGCCGGGGGTCACGAAGGCCTTGATGCGCAGCTCGGTTTCCTTGGGCTCGGTGTTGGCCACCACTTTCACGGTCTTCTGCTGGGCGTTCTCCTGCTTGCCGGGGCTGTATTCCACTTCGATCACACCGGTGGCGCCAGGAGCAACGGGTTCCTTGGGGTAGTTGGGCACGGTGCAGCCGCAGCTGCCGGTGGCGCTTTCGATGATCAAGGGCTGCTTGCCGGTGTTGGTGAAGGTGAACACGTACTTGTTCTTGCTATCCTGCTTCACGGTGCCGAAGTCGTGCTCGTACTTGCCGAAGTTGATGGTGGTCTTGGGCGTGTTGTCCACCACCGGTGCGGTGCTGGTCATGGGGTCGAAGGTGGCGCCATCGGCGGCTTTCACCGGGGCTGCGCCATTGTCGGCCACGATGCCGCTGGTGTCACTGGAACTGATGTCGCCGGCGAACTGCTTCCAAGCGATGAGGCCCAGGGCCACAGCGATCACGGCGAGCAAGGCGATCTGGATCTTGTCTTTCATCGGATGTGCGATTGAGGTTGTTCGTGTTGGGGCGGCGAAAGTAACGGACGGGCCCCCGCCGGGCGAAACCCGTTAACGATCCATTTGCAAAGTCGGTGGCGGTCAGCGGCCCATGCCCAGGCGCTGGAAGGTGTCGTCGGCGAGCACCTCCAAGGCCCGCTGGAAGCTGCGGTCCACGGGGTTGTCGGCATTGATCACCTGCCAGTAGGCGCTGGTATCCCAGAGGTCGCGGGCCAGGAGGGCCTTGAGGCGCAGTGCAATGAGGGCCTTGGAGCGTTGCATCCCCTCGGTGTCCTGGGCCACCCCTTCGGTGCGTGCTTGTGCGTCCAGCGCATCCAGCAGCAGGTCGTCCACCAGGTAATTGGTCGCGAACTGCTGCACGCCGGCATACTTGCGCAGCAGCTCATCGCGGTGCTTGTCCACGTACGACAAAGCGAAGGTGTTGAGGATGCCCTTGCGCACCAGCTGCCCGAAATAGTCCGAGCTGAGGGTGGTGTCTATGGCCACGAACACATCGGGCATGATGCCGCCGCCGCCGTAGACCACGCGCTTGTTCATGGTGTAGAAACGAACGGTGTCCTGCAGGTGTATGCTGTCGGCGCTGGTGAGCTCGCCATGGGAGAGGCGCTCGCTCTTCTCGTGCCGGTACGCTTCCAATCCATCCTCATAGCTCTTCTGAATGCAGCGCCCGCTGGGGGTGTAGTAGCGCGAGACGGTGAGGCGGACGGCGGATCCGTCGGGCAGCATCACCGGACGTTGCACCAGGCCCTTGCCGAAGCTGCGCCGACCTACGATGATGCCGCGATCCCAGTCCTGCATGGCGCCGCTGACGATCTCGCTGGCGCTGGCACTGCCTTCGTCCACCAGCACCACCAGGCGTCCTTTCTCGAAGCGCCCTTCGGAGGTGGCGAAGGTGTCCTCGCGTGGCGAGGTGCGGCCTGCGGTGTACACGATCAGCTTCTGCGCGCCCAGGAACTCATCGGCCATCTCGATCGCCGTGCGCAGGTATCCGCCGCCATTGCCTTGCAGGTCCAGGACGAGGTCTTGCATGCCCATGGCCTTCAGCTCATCGAGCTTCTCCCGGAATTCCTTCATGGTGGTGGCGCTGAAACGGCTCACCTTGATATAGCCCACGTGCGGCGCCGCCATGTAGCTGGCCTCCACGCTGTAGATGGGGATCTTGTCGCGGGTGATGGAGAAGTCCAGCGGTGCCGCCTCTCCCCGGCGGGCGATGGTCACCGCCACCTTGGTGCCCTTCTTGCCGCGCAGGCGCTTCATCACATCGTTGTTCTTGAATCCGACACCGGCTGAATTCTCGCCATCGATGGTGAGCACGCGATCGCCGGCGCGGATGCCCAGGCGCTCCGATGGACCGCCGGGGATGGCATCCACCACGTAGATGGTGTCGCGGATGATGTTGAACTGGATGCCCACGCCCTCGAAGTTGCCCTTGAGCGGCTCGTTCACTTCCTCCAGGTCCTCCTTGGGGATGTAGATGCTGTGCGGGTCGAGCTCTTCGAGCATGCGCACGATGGCGGCGTCCACCAGTTGCTGCTTGTTCACGTCGTCCACGTACATGCGGTCGATGTGGTAGAGCAGCGATTCGAGCTTGCCGATGGTGGAAGGGTCCTGCTGCTGTGCGAAGGACGCGGCAGCGAAGCTCGCCAGGAGCGCGAGGGATGCGAAGCGTTTGAGGATCATGCGGGGATGGGCCGGTGGCCCGATGGCAATGTAACGCGGACCACTGCCCTGCGGTTGCCCGGCTCCGTTAAGAAGCGTGAAGCGATCAGTGCTCATGGCGCGCGCTGACTACGCGGAAACGGGTTTCGAGGGCGGCTCCGTCCGGGTCGGTGATGGTGAGCAGGTGCTCGCCATCGGAAATGGTGATGGCCAGCCGGTGGTCGCCTAGTGTGCTGCCCAGGTAGTTCCCGTCCAGGTCCCAATGCACGGTGGTGCCGGGTACAGGATGCGCGGCGTGCAGCACGATGCGGCCGAGCTCTCCGTTGAGCTGCACGGGTGCGAAGAGCTTCGATCCGTTGGCCGGATAGATCATCTGCATGCTCACGTTCTCGGCTCCATGGCCGAGCATGGGTGGCAGTGGCCGATAGCCGGGGTGGTTGGGCGCGTAGTAGTGCTCCAGCGCGGGCGGCAGCGCGAACCAGCTGGTTGCAATGGCCTCCGGCCCCGGCGGCACGCGTCGGTCGCGCGCGGCGTTCACCAGGATGCGCTTGTGGTAGGGGCAGGGCGTTGTGCGCAAGGCTTCATGCAGCACCAGGCGTTCGTCCACCGCGTCGCAATCCGCTGATGCACGGAAGCCGCTGGACCGGCATACGCGCATGGGTTCGAGGGCATCGTACGGCGTGTCGAAACCCTCGCCATCGGGCAGTGCGCCGAAGGCTTCGAAGAGGAGCGGGGCGGCGGCGAGGGTGCCGGTGAGGCCAGGCCTTCCTTCGCCGCTGGCATTGCCCGTCCATACGCCTACGGCGTAGCGGTCGGTCACGCCTATCGCCCACGCATCGCGGTGGCCGAAACTGGTACCGGTCTTCCAGGCGATGCGCTCGGCACCAGCGAAGCGGTACCAGCCAGCGCCCATCTCGGGCCTGTTCACCTGCTGCAATGCAGTGAGCGTGTGGTGCAACGCTGCCGCGTTCAAGGGCGGGTCCGTTGCCGAGGCTTCTGCGCCTGCTCCGCGCTCCGCAGTGGGCGCATGCACCGCGTTGCGCACAGCCTCTTCGCTTCCGCTGAAGCGCAGCACCACGCGCGCCATGCTCGCATAGGCACCGGTGAGCTCCCACAAGCTGCTTTCGCCGCCGCCCACGATGAGCGAGAGGCCGTAGTGCTCCCCGCTTCGATGCAGGGATCGCAAGCCCATGGCCACGAGCATGCGTCGTGTGCGCTCCACGCCATGCTCGCGCAAGGCGCGTACGGCCGGCACATTCAGGGAACGCGCGAGCGCCTGCGAAGCGGGCACAGCGCCTTCATAACGGTCCTCATAATTGCGCGGCGCGAAGCCGTCGTAGCTCGTGGGCAGGTCCGGCACCAGCTGATCGGGCATGCGCTCACCGCTCTGCAGCATGTCGGCATACAGGAAGGGTTTCAGCAGGCTGCCCGTGCTGCGCTGCGCATGCACGATATCCACCATTCCCGCATGAGCAGCATCGGCATCGGGCATGTTGCCCACGTAGGCGAGCACTTCGCCGGTAGGCGCATCAAGCACCAGCAGCGCGGCGTTGTGTACTTCATTGGCGCGCAGCACCGCCCCGTAGCGCTGCACGATGGCAGACATGCGCAGTTGCATGGCGCGGTCGATGGTGCTGCAGATCCGTGTACCGCGCGCCGATCGCTGCATGGTCGTAAGCAGCTGCGGGGCCAGTTGCGGCAGCGCATGGGGCGCATCGGGCAGGGGCTCTTCCTTCGCCAGGGACCACTGCACGCTGTCGATGGCTTCTTCTTCAAGAAGGCGATCGAGCAACCGGTTGCGCTTGGCCAGGAGGGCATCGCGGTTGCGACCCGGATGGATGCGCGCCGGAGCATTCGGCAGCACGGCCAGCGTGGCGCATTCGCCCCAGCCCAGTTCATGCGGTGCGCGACCGTACCATCGCCACGCAGCGGCATCCAGGCCTACCACGTTGCCGCCGAATGGAGCGTTGGCGGCATAGAGCGCAAGGATCTCGTCCTTGCTGCTGCGCAACTCTATGCGCACGGCCAGCAGGATCTCCACCAGCTTGTTCCACACGCTACGGTCATGATCGGCGCGCGCCATGCGTGCTACCTGCATCGTAATGGTGCTTCCCCCGCTCACTACGCGCCCGGCCTTGATGTTCTGCCGCCAGGCGCGCACCAGCGACGGCAGGTGGACCCCGAAGTGGCTGCGGAAGTGGCGGTCCTCGAATTCGGTGATGCACCGCTCGAACCGTTCGGGAACGCTGTCGCTGGGCGGCATGCGCCATTGCCCGTCATCGGCGACGGTGGCGCCCAGGAGCTCGCCATCGCGATCGAGAAGGACGGTACTGCGCGGGGTGTTGAACAAGGGGGCCATGGGAGCCCACTTCGCCCATGCGAAGAGCATGAGCAGCATGGCGAACACCCAACGCAGTCGGTACGCCCGGTGCTTGAGCCATGCCCATGCCTTCATCCTGGTGGGCACAACGTTCGAGCGAGGGGTGCTGTTGTGATCGTCGACGATCATCCGCCGCGGGAGCGCTGCTTGCGCAGCAACGCTTTATCGGGGTCCTCGTGGAAGTAGTAGCGAAGGTCCACCGTGAGGTAGCTGCCGCTCAACGTTGTTCGCACCGTGGAGGTCTTGGCCGCCGGAGGTCCGAAGTACTTCCACGTGAGGTCGGCCAGGGCCATGTCATTGAACGGTCGGTGATAGGTGGCGCCGAGGTAGAAGGTGCCGCTCTTTCGTGTGCGGTATTCCACCCCCACGTTGCCGAGCACGCCGGCTTGGGCCCAGTTGCGGCGGAAGATGTACACGTCGCCCTCATCGATCACCGCTTCCACGTCGCTGGGGTAGAAGTCGAGGCTCGCGCCCAGCGCGGTGTTCATCCATGTGCGCTCGCCCAAGCGGATGTACACCAGTCCGGTCAAAGGGATCTCGTAGCCGGTGTACCGCACCAGACCGGTCTCGTCGTACAGGCTGGTGTCGTTGATGATCCGGAAGTCGTAGTTGCGCTGGATCTGGCCCAGTCCCGTTTCCACCGAGATGCTGTTGGTGAGTCCTACGCGCACGCTCATGCCGAAGGCGAAGCCGCCGGTCAACTCCACCGAGGCGTTCAAATGCTCATTCGTTGCCGTTGATACCGGATCGAAGACGTCCAGGGCGATGACCGGCTTCACCTGAAGGCCGAGGGTGGTCACGCCCATTTGAGCCCGAAGGCCGACTACGCCGAGCAACGCGCACGTGAGAACGGACATGGAACGAGTTCGCATTCCGAGGGGATCGAAGCCAAAGGTGATGGGCATTGCGTCATGGGAGCTCACGCACTTGTGCCAACGGTCCATCCCGCGCAAGGAACGCACGAACATCGAATGGCGCATACGCTCACTTCGACATGACCATGCCCGCCACGGCAAGTACCACCGCCAGCGCCACCAGGACGAAAACGCTCCATCGCAGCACGGGGTCGCCCATGAAGGGCTTGCGGTGCCTGCCGAGCACGCTGTAGTTGATGCGAACAGCACGCTCGCGGTGGTGCTGTTTCACGCCCACGAGGAAGGGTGGGCCGCCGTTCTCATCTCGTTCGTGCTTCACGCCTTCGCGTTCCAATTCCACGATGAACTCCTGCGCGATGTGCGCCTGCGCGAAGCGGAAGACGATCCAGGTCGGCTCCTCGGGGTGGTCGCTATAGTTGGTGAGCTCGAACCGCATGGGAATCAGGATTCCACCCACGTCACCAGCTGGTCGATGGGCTTGCGGTAGCCCTTGGGCCACTCGATGGAAGGGTATCCCATGAACAACAGGCCCAATGCACGACCATGGGTGCCAAGCCCGAGGTGATCGCGCATGGCATCGCCGGTGACCACCTTGCTGGTGGCCCAGAAGGAACCCAGCCCATACGCAGTGCAGGTGAGCTGCATGTTCTGCACCGCGCACGCCATGGCGAGCAGATCATCTTCCAACGAGATCTTGCCGGCAGGGTCGTGCTCCATGCCGATGCCGATGACTACGCTGCTCTGCAAGGGGCGTTGGGTGATGTTGTCATGCTTGCGTTGGAGGAATTTCTCCGTAGGGGTCGTGTTCGTATACAGTTCGCCAAGGAAACGGGCGAGCCGCTCGCGCGCGCTTCCGCTGTACACGGTGAAGCGCCACGGCTGCGTCATGCCATGCGTGGGAGCGAAGGTGGCGTTGGTGAGCACGCGTTCCACCATCTCGCGATGCACCACGCGGTCGGTGTAGTCCTTCGGGTAGATGGTGCGCCTGCTGCGGATGAGGTCGGTGGCTTCGCTTACGCTGAATTTCATGCTGCAAAGAGAAGCGATCGTTCATGGATGGCGGGCAGCGTTCGACGCAAGGGGCGCGTCATACCTTGCGAACCGCTAAACCAGAACACCCATGATGCTTCGTTCCGCCTGTGCTGCCGCCATCGCGTGCAGCGCTTCCGCCCTTTTGGCCCAGCCCAACCTCACGACCAGCACGAGCGTGCCCGCACCGGGCCTGGTGGTGACGGTGAACACCGCCAATGCCTTCCAGGGCCCCGGTCCGGCAGGCACCAACGTCCAGTTCAACTACTGGGACATGTTCGCACCGTCCACCGGCAACCAGGACATCACCTATCTGGCTCCGTTGAGCCACGGCGCTTCCTTGCTCATCCCATCCGCCACCTTGCTCAGCACCGATGGTGGTTCCGATACGCTCTTCTGGCAAGTGACCGCCAGCGGCTTGGAGATGGTCGGCGCGCGAACGGCGTTGGAAGGCACTCTCGAATTCAACGACCCGAGCCTGGAACTGAAGCTTCCCTGCACCTATGGAACAACGTGGAGCGATGCCACAGGAGATAGCTACACGGTCAGCAGCATTCCCGTCATCCGCACGGGTACCATCACTGGCAATGCCGATGCTTACGGCACATTGCACATGCCCCAAGGTGTTACGTTGCCGGGAGTCCTTCGCGTGCATGTGCGCCGCGCCATCACGGATGCATCAGCGGTTGTCACCACCAACCGGAACTCGAACATCTACTACTACTATTTGGAGACGCAAGCCCATCCTGTGGTGAAGCTCACTGAGGATTCCACGCAGATCAATAACGGAGGATGGGCCATCACCATGCGCCAGCATTCGGTGGGCAACCCTGCCCAGGTAGGTGTGGGCGAGCTTGATGCCTCCGAGATCACGTTCACCCCATTCCCGAACCCCACCAGCGATCTGGTCAATCTCTCTTTGAGCCATGCCGGTGCCCAAGCGCGCCGCCTACAGGTGCTCGATGAACTGGGACGCGTTGTGATGGACGAGACCATCACCACCGACAAGCCCAGCTTCAGTACGCGCGGATTGGCCGAAGGCCTGTACACGCTGCGGCTGCTGGGCGCCGAGGGCGTTCTGGGCACCAGCCGCCTCGTGGTGCATTGAGCCACCGGACACACAAGGGAACCCTTCCTTCGCAGGAAGGGTTTTCTTTTGACACCCGGCATGAACGATAGAGCAGACCCCCGATGACGCGCGCCATGGAGGGAGAGCGGTCGCGGGTGCCCCTGGTGATCGGCCTCGCATTATTCACGCTGGTGGCCGGCGGCGGCGGCATCTGGCTGATGGTCGGCGCGCAGCAGCGCTCACTGCGCGATGCTCTGGTCGGTACCGCACCGCTCTGGCAGCACGCGCTCGTGGGCATCACCACTGGGGTCCTTATAGCGCTGGGCGCTTGGTGGATCATCGCAAGGCCTTACATGGCGGAGGTGCGATCGAAGTACGCCACGCTCATCGGCCCGCTCCTTCCATCGCGCTGGGCTCAATGGTTCGTCTCCATCTGCGCCGGAGCAGGCGAGGAACTGCTCTTTCGCGGGGCGCTGCAACAGTGGCTTGGCATACCGCTCACCGCATTGGTCTTCGTTGCTCTCCACGGCTATCTGGACCCGCGCGATCGGCGCATCAGTTCGTACGGGCTCTATCTCACGGCCACCATGATGGGCCTCGGGTACATGGCCGATCACATGGGATTGATGGGTCCCATCATCGCTCACACCATCATCGACATTGTCCTCTTGCGTCGACTGGCGCTGGACTGGAAGCGCGCATCGAGCGTGTGACCTTCTACTCTTGCGGGAACCGGTGCGGGTCGCTCCAATCGTCGTCCATCTGGCTTTTGACGCGATGCATCTTGTGTCCGATCATGGCCAGTTCGCGATGGCCATGCGCTACCAGCCATTTCAAGGCCTCTTCTTCACCATCACCGGTCAACGCCACCTGGCGCAGCACGCTCATGCCATTGCGATCGAGCCATTCGAGCGCGCCCGCATCGCCTTCGATCCCATTGATCACGGCCATCAGGTGCGGATGGCCATTCTCCATCAACCACTTGCGCGCATCCTGCTTGTTGCGCAGTGCATAGGTGAAGATGCCCAGTTCGGGGTAGCCGTTCTTGATGAGCCAATCGCGAAGGCCCGCGTTGCCGCTGATGGCTTCGCCCCATGCAAGGAGGACCTTGGCGGGATATTCAGTGCGCATGGCTCTGCACGGTGTGCGGGTTGAAGGTATCCCGATCCGCAGCGGGGATATCTTGTCCCCATAACCCGCACGCGATGGAACTGGCGAAGAGCATGATGCGCGATGGCGCGCTGGAAGGAATGGTGGTGGTCATCACCGGCGGAGGCACGGGCCTGGGCAGGGGCATGGCCGAACAATGCCTGCGCTTGGGCGCGCGCGTGGTCATCACCAGCCGCAAGCAGGAGGCCCTGGCGAAGGCAGCGCAGGAGATGACCATCGGCGGCGGCGAGGTGATGACGCAGGTTTGCGATGTGCGCGAACCCGAGCAGGTGGAGGCTCTTCGGGATGCCGTCATCGACCGTTTCGGCCAGTGCGATGCGCTCATCAATAACGCCGCCGGCAATTTCATCAGCCCAACCGAACGACTGAGCAGCAAGGCATTCAAGACGGTGATCGATATCGTGCTCATGGGCACCGTCAATTGCACGCTCACCTTCGGCAAGGACTGGATCAAGAAAGGAGAGAAGGACAAGTCGATCCTCAACATCGTTACCACCTATGCTTATACAGGAAGCGGCTATGTGGTGCCCAGTGCTTGCGCCAAGGCGGGCGTGCTGGCCATGACGCGCTCCCTTGCAGCCGAGTGGGGCAAGTACGGCATCCGCAGCAATGCAGTGGCGCCGGGGCCCTTCCCCACGAAAGGCGCGTGGAGCCGCCTGTTGCCAGGGGAGCTCATGGAGAAGTTCGACATGGCCAAGAAGGTCCCTCTGGGCCGTGTAGGCCGCCATCAGGAACTCTCCGACCTGGTGACTTATCTCATTTCGCCGTACAGTGGTTTCGTCAATGGCGAAGTGGTCACCATAGATGGGGGCGAATGGCTGAAGGGTGCCGGTCAATTCAACCTCTTGGACCAGTTGGAGCCGGGCATGTGGGACGCCATCGAGCAACTGATCCGAGGAACAAAAGGCAGTTGAGCCCCCGGCCGATCAGGGTACCTTGCGGCCCCAAATAGAGATGCAATGAACTCAAAGAAGATGATCCTGAGCGCCTGCGTGGTGCTCCTGGCCGGTACCGCACTTGCCCAGCAAGCTGATGCAAGCGATGCGCAGAAGTACGCCCGGCATCGTGCCGAAGCCTATGCTGCAGCGTTGGGCCTCGATGACGCCGTTACCACCGAACTGACCAAGGTGTACATGACGGCAGAAGGAGAAGTGGCCCCGCTGCGCGCCCAGTGCGCCGCTATCAAGGCCAAGGTGGAAGGCACCCTCGTGCCCTACGACAAGAAAGCCGAGGAACTGCTGACCAAGGAGCAACGTGAGAAACTGGCTGAGATGCGTGCAGCGGGCACCTGGACGCCCGGCGATATGTGCTGCTCAAGTGCAGAGGCGGAGAAGGCTGGCTGCGCTGGCCATGGCAAGGCGGCCGCAGGTGCAGCAGGTTGCTGCGCGGGCAAAGCTGGTGCTGGTCATGCGCATGGCGAGGCCGCACCCGAGAAGCGCACCCCCGCACCATCCACCCTGCCCGATAGCCGATAGTCGACCCTTATCGTATGAACGGAACGGCCCCGCTTGCGGGGCCGTTCCGTTTCGGGCCTGGGCTACTTCAGTCAGCTACGATCACCAGGTACTTGCTCAAGCTCCAGAACGCGTTCGGGTCGGTGATCACCAGCTTGTCCGCGCCCTCGAGCCTGTAGCTGCCAGCAGGGTGCGTGGTTGCAAGCCGGGCTTTCTTGGCCATGATGGGCACTTCCAAGGTCTGCACCATATCGATCTTGGTGAAGTAGTCCTGGGCAAGGTGCTCCGTGTTCAGCTTGTCCACCGCACCGATGCCTGCTACTCCGCCTTCCTTGGTGAGCACGCCTTGGGCACGCAGTTCCTTGGCCGTTCCCACCGCGTACCAGCAGGTGTTCAGCTCGGTGCGCTGCATGTCGGAGAGCTGCGATTTGTCTCGATACATCTCGATGAGCGTGGCCAATGAACTATTGGTGCTGGCCAGTTGCTCCTTCAGCGTGGCGATCTCCGCGTCCTTCTCGCTCATGCTCCGTTCCAGTTCGGCCACGGTGGCTTCGAGCGCGGTGATGCTCGTCGCGGACTTCTTGGCCTGCTTGCGCAACCGCTCCAGAAGGGTCTTGTTCTCTGCCAGCAGCCCATCGATGCTGGTGATATCGTCCATGATGCGCTGTTCCGTGCTCGCATCGGTCTCGCCGCCTTCGGCCGGAGCACCCAATTGCCCCTGCTTGGAGCGCACGGTTCGCAGGTTCTCGCTGATCCGGTTCATGGTGGCGAAGAGCTCGTTGATGGTGCTGTCGCGTTCGGCCACGGTGGATCGGCTGCGCGCGGCATCCTCGCTGAGCTGTTCGTATTGCGGGCTTTGGGTGGGGTCTTGCTCACAGGCTGGGAGCAGGGCTGCGCCGATCAGGAGGAAGGCAATGGTTCTCATGGTGCTGGTTTCAATAGGAAGGAACGCTTGATGCACGTTCCATCGTGTCCCGGTGGCCGAAGGTATTTCGCCCGGTCGAGCGGGAACGAACTACTGGACAAGTCCGTAAGAACGGGGTCTGTCCGGCACGGCCCGATCGACCGGATAGGACAACTTTGCATCGACCCATGCGCAACCTGCTTCTTGCCATCCTCTTGGCAGTCGCTGCTTCGGCAGAGGCGCAGGGCGACAGCAGCCTTACGCGTGAGTTCGGGAAAATGAGCGCCAAGGAGCGTGCGCGGATCGCCCGGCAGGAGGTGGAGGATGCCGCGAAGGACCCCCGCTATCAAACTGCAATGGCCGAAGCCGAAGGACTGTTCAGGGAACAACGCTATGATGATGCGCTGGCCCGGTTCCAGGAGGCCCGCAGCCTGCGCCCCTTGAATGTGTATCCGAAGGTGAAGATCCAGGACTTGCAGGCACTGATCGCGAAGCGCGAAGCGGCACGAACCGCCGCGTTGGCCGAGGCGCAGGCCGTCGGTTCGGTACAGCCTGAGCTCGAAGCACAGGATACGCTGACCCTGGCGAAGGAGCGCGATCCTGTCGTTGTCGCAGTCGAACCGGTGCCTCCAGTGGAGACCGCGCCGGAGAGGAAACGGGTACTGCTGGCGGAGGTGAAACCATCACCGGAAGTCGGCAAGGAGCCTTTGCCGGCCGAGGGCATGTACGAGCGCACCTTCACGGAGGGCCGCGCGATCGTGCTGGAGCGTAAGCTGGTGCGCGCAGGCCGGATGGAGGTGTACAGGAAGGTCACCCATCCGTGGGGAGAGATCGTCTACTTCCGCGATGGCACCAGCATCTCGGAGCGCCATTGGGCCGAGGTCTTTCCGTGACCGTGGCCTAGAGGCCTGCTTCTACCAGCTTCACGGGGAACTCCAGGAGCGAACGATAGTCGTTGCCCGCTTCCACCATGTCCATATCGCCTGGCGCATGGCACCACTCTAGCAGCACGCGCGAAGCCCCTGAACTGTGCATGTCCTCCAGCCGCTTGAACAGATCGAGCAGGTACTTGGCCGAACTGGAATTGAAGTAGGTGAGCTCCACCCGCACGGTGGTTCGCGGTGCTGGTGCGGCGGAATAGGTTTCAATGAGGTCGAGCAGGGGCGTGAAGAACCGATCGGCGTTCTCGGGTATCGAACAGCCGCCCAGCCAAAGGGTGCCGGCCTGCGGGTCGAAGTTGATGGCGGGAGTCTTGGCCGTGCCTTCCATAGCCACCGGACCGGGCTGCTGTGCCATGCGGGCGAATGTAGGCGGGCTGCCCGTTTGGATGGAACGCTTGCAGGATTAACTTTCAGCGGCCAAAGCGAAGCCAAAGAGCCATGAGCGTAAAGACGATCGTTGTCCCCTACGACTTCTCAGAATGCGCCACGGACGCGCTTCGCGTGGCCGCCAAGATCTCGCGCAGCACCGGTGCCATCATCGATGTGGTGCATGTGTATGAGCAGATGACGGATTTCCACACCGAGAACCAGAAGTTGCGCGAGGAGCTCGAAGAGCGGCTGGAACGCGTGGCGCAGTTGCCCTTTCTGGAAGGAGTGGAGCTGAAGAAGTTCATGCTGCGCCAACTCTCCCTGAACGAGATGTTCCGCAATGAGCGCATCTCGGCCGCCGACCTTATCGTCATGGGCTCGCACGGCGCCACCGGGCTGCGCGGCATCGTCGGCAGCAATACGCAGCGCATTGTGCGCAACGCGCCGATGCCGGTGCTGGTGATCAAGCATCATGTGGATGATTTCGAGGTGAACGACCTGGTATACGCCTCGAACTTCACACCCGCCGATGTCGAGAAGTTCGAGGCCTTCCGGCCGGTGATCGATCTCTGGGACCCGCGCATCCACCTGCTCAAGGTGAACACGCCCAAGAACTTCGAGCGCAGCGAGGACAGCAGCAGGGCCATCGACGCTTTCCTGCAGCGGCACGAACTGCGCAAGTTCACGGCTACCATATACAACGACCTCAGCATCGAAGAGGGGATCCTGAACTTCGCCCGTGGGATCGACGCGGACATGATCGCCATGGCCACCCACGGCCGCAAAGGCTTTTTCCACGTGGTCAACGGTTCGCTCACCGAGGACATCGTCAATCATACCACCTTCCCCGTGCTCAGCGTGAAGCTCTGACGCGGCTTGCGCATCCCCTTATCTTTGGGCACCACCATCCACCGACCCATGAAATTCCTCCACAAGACCTTCGAGATCAAGAAGAAGGAGATCATCGAGGTGCATATCGATAAGAGCACCAAGGTGAAATTCTTGACTGGCCGCGATATGAAGGCCTACAAGCAGGGCAAGACCCACACGTACTACGGCGGCACCTACGACGAATCTCCTGTGCGCTTCGTTGTTCCGTTCGATGCGGTGTGGAACGTGGTGGTGGAGAAGGGTTCGTTCCGCGAGCCCTTGGATGTCGAAGCCACCTGCGGCGTGCTGCCGCCGAACAGTACCGTGCGGTCCTCCATCGCAGCGGATGCCCCCGAGCATGTGCGCCTTGCAGCACGGGCCGAGGAGGCCGATGATCTGGCCTCGGAGATCAATCTGGCTGGAAAAAGCGAGGGCTGATGAACTGATCGCTTTGCGCGATCGTTCATGCACTACCCCAACGATCGAAATGATGACTCCCCGGACGGAACGCGAACGCTTGGAGCAGGTGCTCATCGGCCAAAGCGAGCTGATGTTCCAGGTGCATCTTTGGCTTGCAGAGGAGGAGAAGCACGATGACCTGATCCGCGCCCTCGTTCTTTCCTCACGCAAGCGGGTACCGGTGAAGGCTCGCGGGCTCGACCCGCAGCGCATCTTCGATCGCGAGACCATTCGCGAACTATGCGTGAAGTACCGTCTTCGCTTCCTCGAAGGCGCTCTGTACAAAGGCGAGCTTCCGTCGCAAGCGGTACAGGCGATACGTACGCTGGAGCGCTCAGTCCATGAGCCGGTCGTCAGCTATATGGTCATGGCACCAGCAGCACGCTTCAAGCTGTGCGACAGCGAGGTGGATCCCCTGCTCTTCGTGCCGTTGGACAACGACCGTTACTATCTGGTCCACAAATGGGGCAATGACCTCTCGCGGGCGCGTGCGCTCCTGTACTGGCCGGTGCGTTCGGTGGCGCACTTGGCAGCATCCGTATTCCTGCTCGCCCTGCTCTTCACCTGCCTGATTCCCGGTCATTGGCTTGCCAAGGGCGACGATGCGTTCGTGTTCGGGCAACGATCGCTGCTGCTCTTCTGGTCCGTGATGGTATTCGGCGGCTTCACCGTTTTCGGGTGGTTCGCCTTCTTCGGCCAGTTCAGCGCACAGGCGTGGAACAGCCGCTACTTCAATTAGCATCGTTGCGCACACGCACGGCCTGCAATTCGGCGGGCCGGCACACGCACGCGCTTCTGAACCATCGCTTGAGCTCCTCGCGCTGCTCCGGCAGGAGCCGTTTGAAGGCCTTGCGCAGTTCCTTCCTGAACGTGATGGCGTCGGCATGGCTGATCTTGTCCAGCACTTCCAGGTAGTAGGTGACGGGTACTGATTTCATGCGGGTGTGGATGGTGATGGCTGCCTACGGGAGCTGCCGTTACGGGGTTACTCCGATCAGATGAACGCCGAAAGCCCCTCGACGTGGAGGGGCCTTCGCACGATCGAGGTTGTTCTCAGCCGATGGTGATCTCCCGGGCCTTGGGCTTGTTCGCCTCGGCTTTGGGTATGCGGACGGCAAGCACGCCACTGTTGAACTCCGCGCTGATCGCTTCGACATTCACCGTTTCAGGCAGGCGGAAGCTGCGGCTGAATCCGTTGGTGATGAACTCGCGGCGGGTCCAACGCTCATTCTCCTTCAGTTCCTCTTTCCTGTGCTCGGCGCTGACGGTGAGCACCTCGTTCTCCATGCTGATCTTCAGGTCTTCCTTGGTGTACCCTGGGGCCTGGAGCTGCAGTTCGAACTCTTTCTCGCGCTCCACGATGTTGACGCCAGGCATGCTGCGGCGCACATCATCATGGCCGAGGAATTGGCCGATGTCTCGATGGAGGAATTCGTTCACCATTTCGCCGAAGGGGCTGATGAACGCACTCTGTGGGCGGTACTTCGCGATGGTCATGGCCGTTCGTTTTTGGTTGGGTGTGCAATACGTGTTCATGGCTGCGCCGTGGTCAACGCCTGTGCCGGTGCGTATTGCAGGACGGAATGGCGCAGCCCGCAAGCGGGAAGCCGCCGTTCTTTCCGGAAGCGGCTCGTGTACCTGTCGAAATGTTCGTTGCCGCGAGGAAGCCCGCTATTGCGGCATGAACCGGTAGTAGATGGAGCCGCGATGCTGTTCGGGTGCCGACATGCTCCCCGCGAAGATGGCCCCGCGCGCCGAACGCAGGGCGTTGCCCACCATGCATTCATCCACGGTGGTGGTGCGTGCCATGTCCAGTTCGGCCTTGCGCACCTGGCCCGTCCGGTCAACGACCACATTGATCACCACCTGCCCGAACCCCTTGCAGACGTATGCTGGCACATGGATGTGCAACTCGGCCCGCAGCGGGTCCTTCAGGTCGTGCCACACGGTAGTCGCTCCCTCCACACGAGCAGGTTCGGCGGCCTTCTCCATGTACAGGTCCTTGTTCCATTTGCTCGGATCCAGTTCGGGGACCTCGGGATCCGTCTCGCCTCGTTCGGCACGTTCGCGTTCGAGGCGCTCGAATTCCGCCTGGGCTTCGGCAGCGACGGCTTCCTCCACTCTTTCGGCGAGGCGTTCCCGGTTGAAGCTGGGCCGCAGTTCGGCGGCGATGTTGCTGGTGAGGTTGGTGACCTTCTCGGGCTCGGTGCTTTCGCCGGTGATGATCCGCTCGATGATCGCGTCGGCCTCCCTTGGTTCGATCACATCCATGCGCATATCGCTGATCTCATCCTCACGCGGCACGGTCTGAAGGTGCAGGAAGGTGAGGGCGAAGAGCACCAGGGTGTGCAAGGTGAGCGTGCCGATGATGCCGAGCTTGTGCTCTTCGAACCAATCGAGGAACTTGCTGTGCATGGCCGCAGTGCAATGGAGGGATCAGCTTCCTTGCCAAGATACGCGGGGCGCGCTGGACCGCTGCGATCGTATGCGCCACGGAGCGGGCCATCTGTTGTTCCATCGCCTTCCAGCGCCATGCACCCAGCCCAATGCGGATCCCTTGTGGGTGACCAGCGCGGTGCCCGCTGCTGCGCTGGCCGGCAGTGCCTCGCCGCTCAGATAGGCGAGCGCTTGTGCAAGGTCGAGCTGGACCTCCGGGAAGACGGTGCGTTCCAGCGCGAGCGAAAGGGCCGCCGCAGCATGCGGCGCCCATGCTTCGCCTTTTCGCTCGGCGAACGGTGTACCGGGTGCATGCATGCGAAGCGCATTGCCGAGCGTGCGCAACTGAGCCGACCAGCGCGATGGGAAGGCGTACCGCAGATCGCGCAGCTCCACCGATCCGCAGGAACCGGCCGTGCTCAACCATGGCCATGCCGCACCTGGGTCCTCTTCAACGGTTTTCATCCGTGCCACCAGGTCCCCTGGCTTCTTCAATGCCGATAGGAAGAAGCCTTCGCCGCGCACACGATGCGGATAGCAGCGATAGCCGATCGCGCCATCCACCTCATCCGATACGATGCCCCAGCTCGGATCAAGAGGCAACTCCACGCTGATGCCGCCCTCGGCCACGAGCGGTATCAGCTGGGCTTCGTTCTCCGCGGGTTCCCATGTGCATGTGCTGTAGAGGAGCGTGCCGCCCGGGGCCAGAGCGTTCCACGCGTGTTGCACGATGGATCGTTGCGTAGCTGCGCACGCTGCCACAAGCGCGGGCGACCATTGCGCTCGCGCGAACGGATCCTTGCGGAACATGCCTTCGCCCGAGCATGGCGCATCCACGAGGACCAGATCGAACATCGCGGGAAGCGCGCGCAGGTCCGATGGGTCGCTGCCGGTGATCATCGCATTCACCGCGCCGTGCTTCCAGATGTTCTCCGCCAGGATGTGCCGTCGGGCATGGTCCGGTTCATTCGCCACCAGGAGCGAGCCTTCGGAGAGCAACGACAGCAGGTGCGTGCTCTTGCCGCCCGGAGCGGCGCACAGGTCCAGCGCGAGAATGTCGCGATCGCGCAAGCCACAGGCGATCACAGCCTGTTCGAGCAGCATCGAGCTCGCTTCCTGCACGTAGTACGCCCCGGCGTGAAGGAGCGGATCCAAGGTGAAGGCCGGGCGCTCATCGAGGTAGCGGCCGTTCGCGCACCAGGGCACCGGTGCGGCGTGCAGCGCGAACCGCTTTCGCGGGTTCAGACGGATGCTCGTCGGTGACGGAGACGACAGCGCCAGTTCCAATGCACGGACCTCGTCCCCAAGCAGGGGGCCCAGTCGCTCCAGCAATGTGGCTGGGAGCACAGACGTGCGCGCCTCCTGGCGGCGGGGCCGATGCGCACTTCGCCCCATGGCGGATCAGAGTACGCGTTCGGCGTGGCGCAGGATGGTCTCGGTGCGATCGGGCCCTAAGGACACCAGGGTGATGGGCACGCCCACGGCGTTCTCGATCGTGTCGATGTATCGCTGCAGTTCAACGGGCAGGTCACCGTCGCTGCTGGCGCTGCTCCATCCCGGCATATCCATGTACACAGGTTCGACGCCACTGGTGATATCATAGGGCATGCGGTCAACTGTTGCGCCGCCGATGCGGTAGTGCGTGCATAGCTGGATGGTGCCCATGCCATTGAGCACATCGGCCTTCATCATGGCCAGTTCCGTTATCCCGTTCACCATCACCGCGTAGCGCAGGGCGGGCAGGTCCAGCCAGCCGCAGCGGCGCGGACGGCCGGTGGTGCTGCCGAACTCGCTGCCGGCCTTGCGTATCACTTCGCCGGTCGCATCCTCCAGTTCGGTGGGGAAGGGGCCGCTGCCTACGCGCGTGCAATAGGCCTTGAAGATCCCCGTGACCGAGCCGATGCGATTGGGCGCCACGCCGAGCCCGGTGCATGCGCCTGCTGAAATGGTGCTGCTGCTCGTCACGAACGGGTAGGTGCCGAAGTCGATGTCGAGCAAGGTGCCTTGCGCGCCTTCGGCGAGCACGCGCTTGCCGGCACGCAGCGCTTGATCGAGGTAGTGCTCGCAATCCACCGTGCGGAACGCGCGCAGTTGCTGCACGGCATCGAGCCATTCTTCTTCGCTTTCCTTGGCAGCCCCCGGTTGGTCGTAGAGCGACAAGAGCCTCTCGTGCTTGCGCACCAGCGCGGCGTAGCGGTCCTTCAGGTCAGCGCGTTCCAGATCGCCCACGCGCAGTCCGTTGCGGCCGGTCTTGTCCATGTACGTGGGTCCGATGCCTTTCAAGGTGCTGCCGATCTTCTGCTTGCCTTTGTCGGCTTCGCTTGCCGCATCCAGCGCGCGGTGGGTGGGCAGGATCAAGTGCGCGCGGCGCGATATCATCAGCACGGCACGCACATCCACGCCGGCCGCTTCCAATGATTTCACCTCCTTCAGGAAGATCACCGGATCCACCACAACACCGTTGCCCACCAGGTTCACCGTGCCCTCGCGGAACACGCCGCTAGGGATGGTGTGCAGCACGTGCTTGTGCCCTTCGAAGAGCAGGGTATGGCCGGCATTCGGGCCGCCTTGGAAACGAGCGATCACTTCGTAGCGGGGCGCAATCACATCAACGACCTTGCCCTTGCCCTCATCGCCCCATTGGGCGCCGAGGAGCACATCCATCTGCGCGGCCACGGTTCAGCTCTTCAGTTTGGCCACGGCTTCCTCCACCGTGCCGGTGATGATGAACACCGAATCGAGCTTGGTGACGACGAACAGCTGCCGCACGCTGCTGCTCACACGGGCGATGAGGGCATCGCCGCCGGCATTGCGCGTTCGCGTAAGCACGTTGATGAGGATGTTGAGGCCCGTGCTGTTCATGTACTGCAGGTCGCCCATGTCGAGGACCACGGAGCTATGGGCTCCATCCAGTTCGGTATCCAGCGCCTTCATCAAGCGGTCCGCCTGCTGCTGGTCCATCAGGCGCCCTTTCAGGTGGAACACCTTGGTGCCTTGTTGCTCGCTGATCTCCAGGTCGAAGGTGGGTCGGTCGGTTACGGTCATGGTGCGGTTCGTTTGGCCTGGCAGGCGGCGCAGGTGCCGTGGATATGCAGGGCGTGGTGGTGGACACGGAAGCCCATGACCTCCGTGACGGTGTTGCGGATCTGCTGGATGCGCGGGTCGCAGAACTCGGAGACGGCACCGCATTGATCGCAGATCAGATGGTCGTGCTGGCGATAGGCATGGGCCTTCTCGAACCACGCGCGCGTCTCGGTGAAGCGATGGCGCCGTACCAGCTCGCAGTCCAGCAGCAGTTCCATGGTATTGTACAAGGTGGCGCGGCTCACGCGGTACTTCTTGGTCTTCATGCGGCCGTAGAGCCGCTCGATGTCGAAGTGGCCGTCGTGCGCATACACCTCGTTGAGTATGGCGAAGCGCTCCGGCGTCTTGCGGTGCCCCTTGCTCTCCAGGTACTCGGTGAAGATGCGCTGGACGCTCTGGGTCTGTTCGGCCACTGCCATCGTCGGCGAAAATAGGTCGTACGGTGCCAGCGATGAAGTGGCGACTGTCAGCATGGTGCTGGCATTTATCCACATTCCGCGCCGCGCGGGGCCATCAGTGGTCCACCCGCTCCACGCTGCGCACGCCACGCACCCTCCTGAGCTTTTCGATGAGGGCGTTCAGGTGGTCGGTATCATGCACATAGGCCATCACTTTGCCCTCGAAGATGCCGTCGTGGCTCTCGAAGCTGATGGCGCGCATGTTCACGTTGTGCTCATGGCTGATGATGGTGGTGATCTTGTTCACCAGGCCCACGTCGTCTATTCCGCTGAAGGTGATGCCGGCCAGGAACTCCACGGTCTCTTTGCCTTTCCAGCGGGCCTTCACGATGCGGTAGGCGAAGTTGCTCATGAGCTGCACGGCGTTGGGGCAGTTCACGCGGTGGATCTTGATGCCTTCGCCTGCGGTGATGAAGCCGAACACGTCATCGCCGGCAATGGGGTTGCAACAGGTGGAGAGCTGGTAGTCGATCTTCTGCAGGTCGTCGCCGATGAGCAGGGCGCCCGGCGTGGCGCCGCGGATCTCGGCCACCACTTCCTCCAGCGGCCGCTCGTCCGCCTTGTGCTTCACCTTGGGGAGGAGCAGTCGGCCGTTCTTCACTTGCACGCCTTCGATCTTCTCCAGCACGTGCTTGCCGCGCGCCACCTGGTAGTACAGGTCCATGGCGCTGCGCGAGCCGAAGTGCTCGATGAGCGCGTTGATGTTGTTGGCTTCCACCTTGGCGCCCCACCGGCGCAGCACCAGTTGCAGTTGCTCTCGGCCCACCACGGCCAGCTTCTTCTTCTGGTCGCGCAAGGCCTGCTTGATGCGGTGCTTGGCCTTCGCGGTGCGCACGAAGGTGAGCCAGTCCTCCTTGGGCTGCTGCTTCTTGCTGGTGATCACTTCGATCTGGTCACCGCTCTTCAACGGTTGGCTCAATGGCACCAGCTTGTGGTTCACCTTGGCGCCGATGCACTGCCGGCCGATCTGCGTATGGATGTCGAAGGCGAAGTCCAGTGCGGTGCTTCCCGCGGGCAGGTTGCGCATCTCGCCCTTCGGGGTGAAGACCACGATCTCGTCGCTGAAGAGGTTCAGCTTGAAATCGTTCACGAAGTCGATGGCATCGGTGCTCGGGTCCTCCAGCACCTCGCGGATGCGCGCGAGCCAGGCGTCCAGCGCGCTGGTATGCTCCTGCTCGTCCTTGTAGCGGTAGTGCGCTGCCAGGCCCATCTCGGCGATCTCGTCCATGCGGCGGCTGCGGATCTGCACTTCCACCCAGCGGCCGCCGGGGCTCATCACGGTGGTGTGCAGGCTCTCGTAGCCGTTGGCCTTGGGCAGGCTGATCCAGTCGCGCAGCCGGTCGGGGTTGGGCTGGTAGAAATCGGTGACGATGCTGTACACCTTCCAGCAGTCGGCCTTCTCCAACTCCTGCTTGCTGTCCACGATGATGCGGATGGCGAAGACATCGTAGACCTCCTCGAAGCTCACGTGCTTCTTGAGCATCTTGGTGTAGATGCTATGCACGCTCTTGGGCCGTCCCTTGATCTCGAAGCCGAAGCCCTCCCGGTCCAACGCTTCCTTGATGGGCAGGATGAAGCGGCTGATGAAGCGCTTGCGCACGGCCTCGCCCTTCTTCAGCTTGTGGCTGATCTCGGCATAGGTCTCGGGCTCCTTGAAGCGCAGGGCATGGTCCTCCAGTTCGCTCTTGATGTTGTACAGGCCCAGGCGGTGCGCCAGCGGTGCGTACAGGAAGAGCGTCTCGCTGGCGATCTTCAGCTGCTTGTCGCGCGGCTGGTGGTCCAGCGTGCGCATGTTGTGCAGGCGGTCGGCGAGCTTCACCAGGATCACGCGCACGTCCTGCGCCAGGGTGAGCAGCACCTTGCGGAAGTTCTCGGCCTGTATGCTGTCGGTGGTGAACTGCAGGCCGCTGATCTTCGTGAGGCCGTCGATGATGGTGGAGACCGTGGGGCCGAAGAGGTCCTTCACATCTTCCAACGTGAGGTCGGTGTCCTCCACCGTGTCGTGCAGCAGTGCCGCCACCACGCTGGTGGTGCCCAGCCCGATCTCATCGGCGCAGATGCGCGCCACGGCGATCGGATGGTAGATGTACGGTTCGCCGCTCTTGCGCCGCTGGTCCTTGTGCGCCTCAACAGCGATGTTGAAGGCCTTGCGGATCATGCGGGTGTCCTCGGCGCCGCGCGGGCCCTTGATGGCGCGCAGCAGGCCGCGATAGCGCAGCAGGATCTCGGCGCGCTCGGCGGCGAGGTCGTATTGAGGCGCGGGGTTGGCGGGCTCGGGGGCGGCTGGAGCAATGCTCATCCAGCGCGAAAGTTAGGAAGCATCGAAGGGCAGCGCGGGCAGCACCGTTGCGCGCACTTCTCCGAAACCGATCCGCAACCCTTCCTTCTCGCAGTAGCCGCGCATGATCACCGTGTCCCCGTCCTCGATGAATCTGCGTTCGGTGCCATCGTTCAGCTTCACCGGCTTGGTGCCTTTCCACGATAGTTCCAGCATGCTGCCGTAGCTCTCGGGCGTGTCGCCGCTGATGGTGCCGCTGGCCATGAGGTCGCCCGCGCGCACGTTGCAGCCGTTCACCGTGTGGTGCGCCAGCTGCTGCGCCATGTTCCAGTAGAGGTGCTTGAAGTTGCTGCGGCAGATGACCGTCTCGCTTCCGCCGCTGGTGAGGATCGCCACCTCGAGCTTGATGTCGTAATGCTTGTTGCCGGTGTACTGCAGGTAGGGCAGCACCGGTGGTTCTTGCACGGGGCCGGGCACGCGGAAAGGCTCAAGCGCATCCAGCGTGACCACCCACGGCGAGATCGACGACGCGAAGTTCTTCCCGAGGAAGGGACCGAGCGGCACGTACTCCCAGGCCTGTATGTCGCGCGCGCTCCAATCGTTGAAGAGCGCGAGGCCGAAGATGCGAGCCTCCGCTTCGGCCGTAGGGATGCGCTCGCCCAATGGCTTGCCATCGTAGGTGAGGAAGCCCATCTCCAGTTCGAAATCGAGCTGATGCGTGGGGCCGAAGACCGGCGTCGCTTCGGGTGATGGCTTGTACGGTCCGCATGGCCTGCGGATGGCGGCGTCCGTCGGAACAATGCTGCTGGCGCGGCCGTGGTATCCCACCGGCAGGTGCAGCCAGTTGGGCAGGAGGGCGTTCGCCGGATCGCGGAACATGACGCCCACGTTGTAAGCGTGCTGGCGGCTGCTGTAGAAATCGGTGTAGTCGCCGATGCTGGCCGGCACGTGCATGACGGCATCGGAGACCGGCACGAGGGCTTGGTCGCGCAGGGCAGCATCGTCCCTCAATTCCGCATGGCCTGCGGCAAGCAGTTCGATCAATCGTTGTCGCACAGCACGCACGCGTTGATCGCCGTGCTTGAGCAATCGGTTCAGGCTCGGCTCCATCAGCGCTATGCGCTCCACGTCCACCTGGCTGAAGAGCTCCGCTTCGGCCAGCACGAAGAGATCAACGATCGTATCGCCCACCCGTGTGCCGATGCGTGCGAAACGGCCCGGCGAAGAGAACACGCCGAACGGGATGTTCTGGATCGGGAAATCGCTGTCCGCAGGAACGGGCAGCCAGGAGCGGAGCGATAAGTCGTTCGCAGGGATGGCCATGGGGCAAAGGTGGTCAGCAGCGGCTTTGTGCGATCATGGTTCCAACGCAGGTCGTGTGACGTGCGTGCTATCGGATGACGCATCGACGCCCATGCCGGATTGCATCGTCAGTTGCGACGAGAGGATGCGTGTGAGCTTGGCACGCCCCGTAGCATTCAAGTGGTCGCTGTTGGCGAAGTCGCTCAGAACGAATCGCGGGTCGGCCATCAGGTCGAGATACGTGGCGTTGCCGGTGGCGTTGATCAACATCTCCGGTATGCTGCGCGATAGCGCAAGTTGCTGCGGATCGAGCTTCGTGCGATAGGTGCTGTATGCGGGAGGCGCGAAGAGCAGGACGCGCACGTTCCGTTGTTGCGCCAGCCGGATGATCCGCTCCAGTTCCATGTTGTTCTCCTCATAGGCACCAGCGGTGCCCTTGGTGTGGCGCTTCGCGCTGGTCGCCCCGCTGGCCTCCATATCCAGGTTCGGGCGCACCTGCCCCGGTGCTCCGCCATGCGGGCCGCAACTGAGGTCGTCGTGCCCACGTGCCCAATGCTTCCATAGCCTGCGCACAACGTACTTCTTCTCGCCGTTGAGCAATTCGAAACGGTCCTCCGTGGAGCGCGCAAACTTTGGAAGGCCCATGTACAACACGTAGTTCTTCGTGCGCCATGCTTCCTGGCTATCCTCGATGCGCGATCCGATGGACGCATAGGATACCGGCAGCACGATGTACTTGAGATCCGGCAGGCCATCAATGTAGCGTTCGAGAAGGGCGCGATCCAGTCGGTGGTCTTGCGAGATGTTGGCTGCGTTGTATGCGCGCACGCCAAGCGATTCCGGATCCACCCCGTTGTATGCGTGCGAATTGCCCAGCACGAGGACCTGGATAGCAGCACCGTGCTGCATGAGCTGCGCATCCGTGTAAGCGTAGTTGTTCGGGATCCGTCGCAAGGCGCATTCCATGCCTGCGAGCAATAGCAGGAGCGGCGCTGCGAAAAGAAGGAAGCGGATAATGAACCAGCGCATGGCCTCAGAACTGGAAATAGATGAATTGCTGCTCGCGGCCGGTGTGATAAAGCACCACCAATGCCAGCGCATAGTAGGCGGCCCACCTGGCCGCGCGCGGCAGGCGCCCATCGAGCAAGGCCAGCGCATGCTGGTTCTCCCGTTGCAGCCACTCCAGCGCTAGCATGAGCCAGACGAAAGGCATGGGGCCTCGCAGAAGGAGATCGCGCGCGAGCAATGCCAGTTGGCCCGGCTGGGCGGCGAAGCCAGTGGCCATGTTCGTGAGCATTTTCGCAGCAGTGGTCACATCCGGTGCGCGGAAGAAGACCCATGCGATATCCACCGCCATGAAAGTGAGCATGATGCGCCAGAGATCATTGAGCGCGGGCAGCGCACGCCCGTGCGAAGCTGTTCCGACGTTGGAACGATTGGAACCGCTGAGCAGCAAGGGGAGGAAGAGCAGCGCATGGATCGCGCCCCATACGATGAAGGTGTAGTTGGCTCCATGCCAGAATCCGCTTACCAGGAATATGATGAAGGTGTTGCGAACGCGTCGTGCCGTACTGCCCCTACTGCCGCCCAATGGGATGTACAAGTAGTCGCGGAACCAGGTGCTGAGGCTGATGTGCCAACGACGCCAGAATTCGGCGATGTCCCTGGAGAAGTAGGGGAAGGCGAAATTGCGCATGAGGTTCACGCCGAAGCAGCGTGCGCAGCCAATGGCGATATCGCTGTAGCCGCTGAAGTCGCCATAGATCTGGAATGCGAACAGCACCGATGCGAAGACCAGCGAACTGGCTGCTTGGCCATCCGGGGAGTCGAACACCGCGTTCACCAATGGCGCGCATTGGTCCGCGATGACGATCTTCTTGAAGAATCCCCATAGCATCTGCCTCGCACCGTCAACGGCCATGGTGCGATCGAATGCGCGGCGCCGCTGGAACTGAGGCATCAGTTCCGTGCCGCGCTCGATGGGACCAGCCACGAGCTGCGGGAAGAAGAGCAGGTAGGCGCCGAACACCAGTGGATCGCGGGTGGCCGTGAGGTGGCCACGGTACACGTCGATGGTATAGCTTAGGCTTTGGAAGGTGTAGAAGCTGATGCCGACCGGCAACACGATACCAAGTGTGCGCGCTTCGATGGGAACGCCGAGGAAGGTGAATGCATCGGCGAAGGAGGTGATGAAGAAGTCGCAGTACTTGAAGAAGCCCAGTACCCCCAGATTGCCGATGAGGCTGACGGCCAACCATGCTTTGCGATGCCGGGATATCGAAGTGCGCTGGATACCGAGCCCGGTCATGAAGTCGAGCGCGCCGCTGAAGATCACCAGGCCCAGGAAGCGCCAGTCCCACCAGCCATAGAAGAACATGCTCGCAGTGAACAGCCAGAGGTTGCCTGCGCGATGGGAGCGGCGCTCGGCCCACCAGAACACGGCGAAGACCACGGGCAGGAAAAGCGCGAACTCGATAGAATTGAACAGCATGCTGCGCGTGGGGTCGCGCCGTTGCGACGATCGCGAAGGAACGCCTCCGCGTGCTATCTGGCACAAGGCGACCGCACGAAGAACTTCATCGGTGCGTGCGGGAGACCGATCTTCACCGCGATGAAGCCCTCGAAGCATTGGGCGATCGCTGCGGTGATCGGGCACACGGTGCTCATCGCCTGCTACACCTTCCCGGAGGCGATCGTGCCGGAGCGCCTGCGCGTACTGGGGCAGTTCTACGCCCGCCCGCTCTTCCACCAGCAGTGGCGCCTGTTCGCGCCCGACCCGCCGCTCTGCTCCTGCGAGTTGCAATGGAGCGCAGCGGGCGCCGCGTGGCGCAGCATCGATCACGGCCCCGATACTTACCTGCAGCGGCGCGCAGTGCAATCCATCGCGCGCCATGTGCAGGCCGAGGTGCATGCGGGCGATACGGTTCCCGCCGTACCGCTCATGCGTGCCATGCGCGGCATGGTGTACCAGGGTGCATTCGACACCGGTCGCGGGCATGATCCTCCGACGCTTCAGTTCCGGCTGGTAGAGCATTGCGTTACGGACCCGCATTCCCCGCGCGAACGGGAGGAGCGCATCACCCTGCTCCACGCACCATGATCCTTCCGCACGCCACCGTTCGGTTGTTCCAGCGGGCGCTCATGGCGTGGGTGCTGTTCTTCGTCCTGTTCAGTTGGACCGGCATGGATGGCGCGAACGCGCTGATGCGATCGCCCGAGTGGCTGCCGCCGGGACCGCTCAAGTACCTCACGCATGCCATGGCGCAGTTCGCGCCAGCAGGCAAGGCCATCGCCTTCGTTGTTGCGCCGTGGTTGCTGGTGGTGCTGGGCGCATGGGAGCTCTGGCGACCCGGCCGGTGGTGGCGCGCGCTACTGGTGTGGTGGCTCTACGTGAACGTGATGAACGCGGCCTGGCTCACCGGAAGCGGTGGGCAGCAACTGATCGCCAACGTCCTCTTCTGGAACATCCTTCTCGCTGTCGCTGTCGATCATGCAGGGAGAGCACCGGTTGGCATCGTTGCATTCTGGATCATCAGGCTGCAACTGTTGCTGGCCTACATGGCCACTGGCCTGCACAAGCTCGCCGGCCTGCATTGGCTCGATGGCACTTCCCTTGGCATCGCCGCCACGGACCCGGCCTATGGCCCGGCATGGATCGCTGGCCAACCGATGATCGCCTCCATTGCCACGTGGTGCGTGCTCATCTTCCAACTCACCTTTCCCCTGGCCGTATGGTGGCGCCCTGCACGCTATTCATGGATGCTGTTCGGTGCGCTCTTCCACTTAGGCACCGCACTGTGGATGGACATCCCGGAGATGGGTTTCGCCTTCATCGCCTGCTATCCCATCTGGTTCGATGAGCGCGAAGCGGGACGCCTGGAGTGGAAGCGTCAGCGCGCAGGCTCCTGAACCTTGCTACTGGCGCTCTTCGCGATCAGCCCGCTGATCCGGAGCGACATGCGTAAGGCCGAAGCACGGTCCAGGTGCGAGCCGTCGGTGAAGGTGAATCCCGCCGTATCGCGGCTCAGGTCCGTGTAGGAAACATGCGAACGATCCGCCAGCGCCGCCATGCGCTCATTGAATTGCGGAGCCAGCGAATCCTCCACGGCGAGCAATCCGGACGATACCGGCAACCGGATCATGTGTACCCGGCCCGTGGTGCCCAGGAGCTGAACAGTGTGAGCGAGATACGCTTCGCGCAAGTGCGAGTACGCGAGGTCCTGTATCTCCGCACGGTGCAGCGCAATGCCCGTGGCTGCGCGCTCAGCCACCTGCTGCGGCGTGCGAAGAAGGCGCACTTCCAACCAGCCATCGCGGTGCAGGAACATCGGCCCGGGATCGATCCGGTTCACGAGCACATCGACCATCCGCTTCTGCGTGCCCTCGATGAAGTACATGATGTTCGGATCGCTGGTCATGCTGGGGAGCGTGCCCAGGAAGGTGTCTGCTTCCTTGAACAGGGCCGGGTCGTTCGGTGCATCCTTCGCTCCGCACACCGACCATGGTTCGACCACCACATAATGCACGGCATGGCGCGCAGCGGGATCCATCTTCTTGCGGATCGCTTCGAGATAGGTGGGCCCGTAAGGCGAATGCGTGGCAGCGAAGGAGAAGTTGAAGTCCGGCGAATCACCATCGGGCATCGCGGTGGGAACGAGGCCCTGTGCCGCGCGCGATGCGCCCACGATGAGCCCGGCCTGCCGGGGCGTGGTCACCCGCACATAGAAGGGGTCGGTACTGCCATCGGCCATGAGCACCACACCGTACAGCGCACCGAGCACTGCTGCAGCATAGAGGAAGGTGCGGATGAGGAAACTGCGCACGGCTCAGAACTGGAAGTAGATGAACTCGATGGAATGATGCGCGAGCAGGAAGATCGAGACGCCCATGGCCCAGTAGAAGCCCCAGCGCAATGGCGGCGGCCAACCGAGGCCCAGTTGCTCCAGTGCATGCATGCGCTTGCGCGCGATCCATTCCACCAATAGGAAGAAGGCGATGAGCCCCAGCGTTGATCTGGGATCGCGGAGAGCATCGCCGATGGGATCGAAGAGCGAGGGCGAGAAGATGCGCCCATAGATCCCCCACGCCTGGTGCATGTCGGCAGCGCGCAGGAGCATGAAGGTGGGTCCGAGCAGCGCGAAGAGCCCCACCATTCTCAGGAAAGGAATGAAGCCGCCTCCCGCATCCTTCGCCCCACCGCGACCGAGCCCTGCGCCCCAGAGGACCACCGGCAGGAAGTACAGGCTCTGCAAGGTGCCGAAGACCACGAAATTCCAGTTGGCGCCGTGCCATACGCCCACGGCCAGGAAGGTGATGGAGATCGCCAGCACAGCACCGAGCCGACCCTTGTTGCGCAGTACGAAGGAGAGCGGCGTGTAGAGGTAGTCCATCATCCAGCTGCTGAGGCTGATGTGCCAGCGGCGCCAGAAATCAGCGATTCCGGTGGCGAAGAGCGGCACGTTGAAGTTGCGCGCGATGTCCAGGCCCAGCAGCCGCGATACGCCCAGGGCGATGTTGGAGTAACCGCTGAAATCGGCGTAGAGCTGGATGAGGTAGAGGTAGGCGCACAGCAGCAGGGTGGAGCCGTGCAGTTCTTCGGGTTCGGCGAGGACTGGGTTGAGCACCCGCGAGATGTTGTCGGCGATGGCCACCTTGGCGAACAGGCCCCACAGCACCTGACGGCAGGCATCCGTTGCGCGTGCCCGGTCGAACACGCGCGCAACGGCCAGTTGCGGCAGGAAGTGCTGGGCGCGATCGATGGGGCCGGCGAGCATCTTAGGGAAGAAGAAAGTCCATGTGAAGAAGGCCAGCGGATCGCGGCAGGGCTCTATCTCCTCATTGCGCACGTCGATGAGGTAGCCTACCGACGAGAAGGTGAAGAAGCTGATGCCCAGCGGCAGCAACAGGTTCAACGGGTCGTAAGCGGCATGCGCGCCGAAGAGGTTGACGAGATCGACGATGCTGGCATAGAAGAAATCGAAGTACTTGAAGAAGCCCAGGATGCCCAGGTTCAGTGCCAGTCCGCAATAGAGGAGCAGCGAACGCCAGCGCTCTTCAGTGGCGCCGGCGATGGCCCGGCCCAGCAGGAAGTTCAGCGTGGCGCTCGCGGCCAGCAGGGCCAGGAAGCGCAGGTCGGCCCAGCCGTAGAACACGAGGCTGGCCAGCAGCAGCAGCAGGTTCTGTCGCCGGGCGGAGCGGCCCATGAGCAGCCAGTACGCGGCGAACGCGAGGACGAAGAGCGCCAGGAACTCGAGTGAGGTGAAGAGCATGCGGTCACGCGCGCTCGGCCAGTTTGGCGGTGATGAGCTCGATGAGCGAGCCCATGTTGCGCAGCTTGTTCACCTCGCGCAGCTTGAACTTCACGGCGAACTCGGCTTCGAGCTTGGTGATGATGCTCATGTGCGAGAGCGAATCCCATCCGCTCACATCGGCGGCCACCAGGTCATCGCGCATCTCGAAATCGCCGTGGCCTACGACGCCCTGCACCACCGTCCTGATCCTGCCGAGGAGTTCTATGCGATCCATGCGTTCAAGGAATTAGCGTTCTTTCCATCAGCAGCTTCTCGTTCCATGGCATGAAGCGGAGCGCACCGGGGTGCTCGGTGCGAAAGATACCGGCGGTGGTGAAACCGAATTTGCCATAGGAAGCGACGGCGTGCGGGAGGTTGGCGAACACCTGCAATTGCGCCTTGGGCACGCCCTGTTGGCGCGCAGGTTCGATGTGGGCCGCAAAGAGCCGCACCGCCAGACCGTGCCCGCGATGGGCATCGTCCACGAAGGCGTACTCGAGCTGCAGACAGCCCGCAGTGCGGGGCACCACCATGCCGCCGATCACCTCTTTGTGCCTGACGAGCGCTTCACGGCCGCTTTGCGGATAGGTGAATCCGATCAGGTTCGATTTCAGCAGGCCGGAGGGCATGTCGTCGGGCTGTCCTTCGATCCAGCCAGCGACGGCGGCAACAGGAGCCCCCTCATGTTCCGCCACCACGAAACTGCTCACCGAAAGCTCGCAACCATCGATGCCTTCCTCCAGCATGGCGATCACCAGGGCGTTCGCCTCCGCAAGGCTGATGTCGAAGAGGGTGGCGAGGCTGACCTTGTCGGTGCCGCTCCCCTCGGCGGCGAGGATGGCGGTGGCAAGGAAGGGGATGTCCGCCTCGCTGGCCCGGCGTATGGGATAACGGTCGCTCATGTTCCGAATAGTTGTTGGCGCAAGGCTTTGCGATCGGTCTTGCCGTTCGCGTTCAACGGGAATGCAGCAACATGCAGCACATGCGCTGGAACCATGTACGCAGGCAGTTGATGGCGCAGGAAGTCGATCAGTTCGGATTTGGGGATCCCGTTCGTCGATTCGATGACCAGTGCGATCTCCGTGTTGCCGCTGGCGTTCGTGATGGTCAGCGCCACGGCCTGCGGACCGGCGAGGTACCGGCGCGCGTGGTGCTCGATCTCCGGCAATTCCACGCGATAGCCCTGCACCTTCACCTGTTGGTCCGTACGGCCGAGGTAGAGGATGTCGCCGTCAGGGTCGATCCGGCAGAGATCGCCCGTGAGGTAGAACCGGGTGAGCCTGCCCTGGTATTCGGTGCTGAAGAACGCAGCTTCGGTGCGCTGTGCATCGTTCCAATAGCCGGGGGTCAGTTGCGCACCGCTCAAGCAGAGCTCGCCTTCCGCACTATGCTCGTGAAGGCGGCCATCGCCATCGCGCACCACCAGCAGCGATCCGGCCATGGCCTTGCCGATGCAGAGCACACCATGGTGTGCTTTGTTGGCGCCATTGCGCTCATAGGCGTAGTGCGTGCAGTATATCGTGTGCTCCGTGGGGCCGTACACGTTGAGGATCGAGGCGTTGCTGGCGCACGCGGCCCAATCGCGGGCAAGCTGTTCGGGCAGGGCCTCGCCGCAGAAGAGCGAGAAGCGCAACGAGCTGGCATCCACCTCATGCAGGTACGGTCGCATGAGGTTGATGATGGATGGCACCATGAGGGCGTGCGTGACGCGATGGTCCTCGATGAGCTCGGCGATGGCGGCGTACTTGATGGCATCCTTCGGCACGGTGCATACGCAGGCGCCGTGCAACAGCGGCTGCAGGTAGGAGACCACCGAAAGGTCGAAGGTGAGCTCGAACATCTGCAGGCAGCGATCCCCCTTCACGGGGACGGCGCCCAGTACGGCATGTGCTTCGAGGAAGGCGGAGAGGTTGCCCATGGTGATGGGCACGCCTTTCGGCTGGCCGGTGGTGCCCGACGTGAAGAGCAGGTAAGCAAGCTCATCAGCGGAGCTTGCTCGCTGCTCCATGTCATCGATCCTCGCGGCGGAGAGCTTGTCGGTGCGCAAGACGAGCTCTTCTGGCAGGATATCGGGCGGTGCGTCGGATGAAAAGAGGATGCTTGCTCCGGAGCTTTCGAAGATGCGCCGATTGCGATCCGGCGGAGAGCTTGGCGCCAACGGCGTGTACGCCTTGCCTTCGAACCAGAGCGCGATGATGCTCGCATAGGTGAGCAGGTCGTCGTTCGCGACGAGCGCTACCACGCGTTCGGTCGCAGGCACGTGCTGCCGTACCGCATGGCGCACCTGCATGATGGCACCGCTCAACTGACCGTACGAATACGCCGTTCCTTCGATCAGCAAGGCCGGTTCGTTCCGGTGCGTGTGCAGGCTTTCGGAGAGATCGGCAAGGAACACGGTGCGGTGTTTTCGAGTGCGCGAAAGTAGACGGATGATCGGGCGTGCTACGATGCGGGATCGTGCCTCGGCGTGGCGACATGCGCCGCGTAGAAGCGAACATCATAATGGTCGAGGACAGCCTGGATATCGGCCAACAGGCGTGGATCCACAGTCTTCAGCCATTTGCCCACTTGCTCCGCAGGATCGGACCGCAGGTCGTTGCCGAAGTCGGTGGTGCTTCGCTGGCGATGCCCGCTGGCCAGGATCGCCGTTTCATCAAGATGCCATTCCTGCGCGATCCGTTTCAGGTGCGTGGCGGGGTCCAACACGAGGTCCTCATAATGCACCACCATCCAGCTTGTGCCATGCCGCGCATGCCGCAGCGTTCCCAGGTTGCGCACGCACCACACGCCCACATGCCTCACCAGTCCGGGCGGCAGCGAGTTCAAGTAATCCTCCTCGGCCAGGTACGCTTCGTTGAACAGCTGGTCGGGGGCGCTCCATCGCGCAGCATGGTGGTCATCATGCGGGAAGGCCTTCATCTGCGAGAGCACGGTGGGCACCGGATGGCGCAGGAGCAGGATGGGGCGGTGCACCAATTGGAACCGGGCCGTTATCCATGGGAGCAGCAGGTTGGCCCTCACGAATTTCGTGAGGACGCGTTGGGCGCTTGCGGCTTGGGCCTCGCTCAGGTACCGCGTGGTCCAAGCGGTGGAGCGCGCATAGGTGAGGATCTCCTGCATCACCTCTGCACGCGCTGGATCGGCGTCGAGCTCGGGTATTGCTGGTCGTCTTCCCCAGTGCATCGAAGCGGGTACCACGCCGCGATCGTGGTGCAATGGCTCCCAGTTGATGGCGATGCCTGGCGAGCGTGCCAGCAGTTCCATGAGCCAGGTGGTGCCGCCGCGCGGATCGCCGGTGATGATGAGCGAACGCTCCACCGCGAAGCCTCGCGTGGCCAGGATGCCCTGCTTGCGCACCAGAGCGGCTGCGCCATGCGCTTGCTGGCGTCGCTGGCGGATCCGTTCACGTATGCGCGACAGCAGTCCCATCGACCCGTCAGCTCGAAACGCTCCAGCCGTAGAGCGGCTTCAGGCGCATCATACCGCCTACGAGGAAGCGCACGCGCTTGAGCTCTTCCTCGTTGTCGCCGTTGCGCAGTGCATTGTCGATCAGCCCGACGATCTGCTTGCACTCGGTAACGGTGGCGCCGCGCGTAGTGATCGCCGCCGTGCCCACGCGGATGCCGCTGGTGACGAACGGGCTCTTGTCGTCGAAGGGCACCATGTTCTTGTTCACGGTGATGTGCGCCTGGCCGAGGATGTGCTGCGCGTCCTTGCCCGTGACGCCTTTGTTGCGCAGGTCGATGAGCATGCAATGGTTGTCGGTGCCGCCGCTTACGATGTTGTAGCCCTTCTCCACAAAGGCCTGCGCCATGGCTGCCGCGTTGGTGATCACCTGTCGGGCGTATGCGCTGAAGCTGGGGTCCAGCGCTTCCGCGAAGGCCACGGCCTTGGCGGCGATCACATGCTCCAACGGTCCGCCTTGGGTGCCCGGGAACACGGCACTGTCCAGCAAGGCGCTCATCATGCGGGGCTCTCCTGCCCAGGCGTCTTCAGGCCCCAGGGATTCTCGAAATCGCGGCCCATCAAGATCAGCCCGCCCCGCGGGCCGCGCAGGGTCTTGTGCGTGGTGGTGGTTACGATGTGGCAGTGGGGGAGCGGGTCGTTGAGCTGCTTCGCGGCGATGAGGCCGGCCGGGTGGCTGATATCAGCGAGGAGAAGCGCGCCCACTTCATCGGCGATGGCGCGGAAGGCAGCGTAATCCAGGTCGCGGCTGTAGGCGCTGGCTCCGCAGATGATGAGCTTCGGCTTCTCCTTCAACGCCACGGCGCGCACAGCATCCATGTGGACACGACCGGTCTCCTTGTCCACGCCATAGAACACGGGCCGGTACAGCTTGCCGCTGAAATTCACCGGACTGCCGTGCGTAAGGTGGCCGCCGTGGCTCAAGTCGAATCCGAGGATGGTGTCGCCGGGCTTCAGGCAGCCGAGCATCACCGCTGCGTTGGCCTGCGCGCCGCTATGCGGCTGCACATTGGCCCACGCGGCGCCGAAGAGCTGCTTCGCCCGGTCGATGGCGAGCTGCTCCACCTGGTCAACGAACTCGTTGCCGCCATAATAGCGCTTGCCGGGGAGCCCTTCGGCGTACTTGTTCGTGAGCACGCTGCCCATGGCTTCGAGCACCTGGTCGCTCACATAGTTCTCGCTTGCGATGAGCTCGAGGCCCACGGTCTGGCGCCATTTCTCCTTTTCGATCAGATCGAAGATGGCGGTGTCGCGTTCGGTCATGGTAGGGGTGTTGTCTTGTTGGAGGTGCGCCAGCCGTTGAGAGCGGGCAGGTATTCGGGGAAGATCTGATAGAAGAAGCGCTCCCGCCAGGCGATCTCGTCGAGCATGCTATCAGTGAGGTAATCCTTGCGCGACCGTCCGGTCACGTTCACCTTTTCCTTGTGGCCGATGAATTCCAGCGCCGCAGCAGGCCAGCCCATGCTGCGCATGTATGCGCGCAATTCGTCGTTGAGCGTCTCGGTGTGCAGGAATCGCACGCTGGGGAAATGCAAGTCCCAATCTGCGCGTAGATCGGTGCCATCATGCAGGGCCAGCATGGTGCTTAGCGGATCGCGCGCGAAGAAGCGGATGAATTGCAGGGTGAGCGGCCCGATCTCGGTGCGCATGCCGGGTGGCAGTGCCTTGGCGTGCGTGATGTGGAAGTAGAGATGGAAGAACTCGGCGAAGTCCAGTTCGGGGAAGTTCGGCAGCTCGGCCTTGATCTCCTCCAGGCTGGGGCGTATGATGCGGGTCCAGCCGCGGAATTCGTACAGCGATACGAAGCGCGATGCCGGTTCGCGCATCACGCTCATGATCGCCTTGTGCCGATGCGCTTCAGGGATCTGGCAATAGGCACCATGCGCGCCCACGCGGTCGTTGGCGGTGTAGTCCGGATTGAAATGCACCTGGCGCATGAGGAGCTCCTCGCAGGTGGGCCTTGCCTTGCCCAGCCGGTAGGCGATGCGTTGCAGCCGACTGCCGGGATGCCGATGCACCTTCCTGATCACCTCGCGCGCGAAGGAACTTCCCGTCTTGGGGAAGTTGATCATGACGAAGCGGTCGGTAATGAGCATGGTACAGAGAGCCTATTGGGGAAGGTATTCGGGGAACAATTGATAGAAGAAGCGATCGCGATGGCGCACCTGCTCGATCATGGCCGGGGTAAGGTAGCTGGGCCTGGAACGTGGCGATACGTTCACCTTGGGCTTCGAGAGGATGAAAGCAATGTCCTTGGCGGCATATCCCATCTCCAGCAGGAAGCCATGGAGCTCGCGGCTCAAGTCTTCGGTATGCAAGTACGTGATGGCCGGGAAATGCACGTCGTGATCGCGTCGCAAGTCGCTGTCGTTCCGCAATGCCAGGAGCGTCTTCAAAGGGTCCCTCGCGTAGTAATGCACGAACTGGAAGGTGACCAGACCGCAATCGGTCTGCATGCCATCGGGCAGTCGGGTGGGCAGGATGAAACGCTCGTTCATTTCCATGAACTCCTCGAAGGAGAGCTGCGGAAAATGCGGGAACCGCTCGCGGATCGCCGATTCCTGGTTGCCTGGGAACCGCGCCCAATGCTTGAATTCGTAGGCCGAGACCATGCGCTCCAATGGGTCGCGCACCACGGTCATGATACGCTTGTTCCTATGCTCCGTAGGGATCTGCGAATAGGTGCCGTGCTGGTTCGGGTAGTTCCACCCGGGGTCCTTCAGCCAGACCAGGGGCATGAGCAATTCCTGCAGATCGGGCGAGCGAAGGCCCAGGGCTTCGAGCATCCGTGCCACCCCTTTCGGTTGGTGTATTTCCTTGATCACCGACCGTGCGAAGGAGCTGCCCGTCTTCGGGAAGTTGATCATGACGAAGCGGTCGGTAATGAGCATCCGGTGCGCGGCCCCCACCGGTTGGTGGTGAAGGAACTGCGCGGGGTGCGAAGAATTCCACCGATTCCCGGAAAAGGAGGCCAAATGTAACCGGCCGGTTCACCGGCGCGGCAACCAGGACGCAGCCCAGATCAGCAGGAGCACCACGGGGTATTGCAGGGCATGAAGCAGCTTGATGGAGACCATGGACAAGCCGGCCACGCTGGCCGAAAGAGCGTGCGAAAGCAGAGCGATGGCACCGATGAGAACAAATGCGACGATGATCGCCGTACGATAGCGGTGCTCCCCGAACCTTACACGCGCCAGGGCGATGGCGAATACCAGGTTCGAACTTGCGAAAGCGAGAGCGAGCAGCCACTTCAAACGCGACAGATCGGGCACGTCCATGCCCTGCACCCATGCGCGGAATCGCGAATGCGCGTAGGACACCGCACCGGGATGGCCAAGCGCATCGATCTGGTAGTTGAGGTTGACGAAGAGATAATCCCGGAAGGTGGACAGTGCAATGGCCGCTGCGATGATGGCCAACGTGAGCAGCGAACGCCGATTCATCCTTGGGCGCTTGGGGCAGGCCTGGCGAAACGCTTCATCCACACGTACCAAAGGCCGAAGATCCAGGCGAAGACCAGCGCGTTGAAGAGGAAATCGTGATTGAAGTTCAGCAGCTCGTAGTCGATGGTGACCACGTGGCAGAGCACCATGATGCGGGCCACATTGAGCAGGTGGATCGAGAGGAGGCCCATCGGAATGAACCAGAGCTTGCGCACCAGCGGTCCAGGATAGGCGACCATGAAGACGGTGAACACGGCGAAGAGAGCTAGTCCATTGCAGGAATCGCCGATCCAGAGCAGTGATCCCCCTTGCACGCCGATGTAACGGTTGAAGTCGACCAAGGGCTCGGGCAGCAAGGTGTAGCCCAGCGCCTCCAACCCGGCTCCCGATAGCAGCATGAGATTGTCGATCAATGCCCGATCGAGCACGCCCCACGGATGGATCAGCCGATCGTAAACAAGGTACCAGGCAAGGTAGAGGATGGCGCCGATGGCCAGGAACCGGATCAACGGGTCGTTCCACGTCCGGCGCAAAGCGGCAGCGAACATGGTGAAATAGGCTTCAGGCCTTCTGCTTGCGCGAACGGCGCAGCTCCATGGCCTTGCGACCACCCAACAGGGCACCAGCCGCGATCAGGGCGCCTACGCCGCCATCGATGGGAATACAAGGTGGCGGCCAGCAGGGCGGTGGGCCACCAACCGGCTGTGCCATGAGGTCCATGGCGAAGGGTGCCAGGATGGCCAGTGTGACAAGTGCCGTACGGTAAACCTTGGTCATGGAGCGAATACAAGCAGGGTGGCCAAAAGTATTGAAAGCCCGCACATGGCAGCAACGGTTTTGGACAAAGCTGTCAACACCATCTTCCAAACCCTGCCCAGCCGGGGCAGTCCGGCTATATTTGGCGCCCTACTTCAGGCACCTTCGGCATGCTTCCGGGCCTTGTCCCTGTGGCGTTGCCCCCTTAGCGGATGGCCACCCCCCGACCCCAGCAGCGCGCCAGCATCATCGATGCCAAGGACCTGCGCTATTTCATCCGTATCGCCTCGAAGAACTGGTACTTCGTGGCAGTGGCCCTGGTGCTGGCCAGTGTACTTTCCTACCTGTACAGCTACAAGCTGCCCGATGTGTACGGGGCAAAGACCCAGATCCTGCTGAAGGACCGCGATGTGTACAACTACCAGAGCCAGATGTACCAGAGCCTGGGTTACGTGGCCATCTATGGCGACATCGTGAACCAGAAGCGGGTGCTTACCTCCTATGACCTGGTGGACAAAGCCTTGGACAAGCTGGATTTCGACGTCTCCTACTATATCGTCGGGCGTTTCAAGACCACGCAGGTGTACGGCACGGCTCCGTTCGTGGTGCATATGCAACTGGTCAACCATCGCCTCTACGACCGTCCGATCGATCTGCGCATCCTTGACGTGGAGCACTACGAGCTCAGCTACGATAAGGGCGGCGAGGTGGTCAAGCGCAAGTTCAAGTTCGACGATGAAGGCCGTGACCCCGACGGGGAGTACATCATCAAGGTGCGCAAGACCTCGCAGATCACCCCGAAGACGGTGGGAGACCTCTCGCAGATCGATTACCAGTTCGTGCGTCACGAACGTTCACGACTGGTGGGCCGCTACGTCAATGGCATCGCGGTGAACAACCACGAGTATACCACCATCCTGGAAGTGACCGTGGAGGACGAAGTGGCCGCCCGGGCCAAGATGTTCTTGGACACGCTGTCGAGGGTCTACATCAATTACACCCTGCAAAGCGAATTCGACATCAACGAGAACACGCTCAACTACATCGACAAGCAGCTGGGCGAGGTGACGGTGATCCTGGAGCAGCACGAGGATGAGCTCCAGAACTACAAGGAGTCGGAGAACATCCTCAACCTGAACCGGGAGGAGGATATCTACTTCAATGAGCTCATCCAGTACGACCAGCAGCGCCGTAGCATGGAGCTCCAGGTGCAATCGCTCGATGCCCTTGAGCAATATGTGCTGGGCAACCAGGACGACCGGCTGCTGCCGCCCGCCACCTACATCATCGACGACGAATTCCTGCGCCAGACCCTGAGCAGGCTCTATAGCGACCAGATGCTGCGCAATTCCATGCTGCAGCAGGGAACCGTGCTGAACATGGCCATCCAGAACCTGGATTCCACGCTTCGGCTCAATCGCATGAACCTGCTCACGTACATCAACAATGCCCGTGAGGCCATCCGGGGCAAGATCGGCGATGTGCGGGCCCAGGTGGGCGATTATGAGCGCTTGATCCGCGCGCTGCCCAAGAGCCAGCGCGACGTGCTCAACATCGAGCGGCGCATGCAGGTGAACGAGAAGATGTACCTGTTCCTGCTGGAGAAGCGCGCCAGCACCGTGATCGCCCGTGCGGGCATCGTGCCCCAGACCAAGGTGATCGAAAGCGCGCGCGGCATGGGCGTGGTGCGACCGGACAAGATGAAGATCTTCTACACCTTCATGCTCGGCGGCGTGGTGGTGGCCATGCTCGTGATCTTCGTCCGTGTCATGTTCTACGACCGCATCGAGAATGCCGACCAGTTGAAGGAGCTCACCTCGCTTCCGGTGTATGGCGAGATCATCGCCAGCGAGAAGGCCGAGCAGAACTACGTGGTGGTCGACAGCGACCCCAAGGCGGCGATCACGGAGAGCTTCCGCACCGTGCGTACCAACCTCGAGTACGTGCCCGGCATCGAAGGCTTGGGAAAGGTGGTGATGGTGACGAGCTACAGGCCGAACGAAGGCAAGACCTTCTGCAGCGTGAACCTGAGCGCCATCCTGGCCAAGGCGGGAAAGAAGGTGTTGCTTCTTGAACTGGACCTCCACAAGCCCAAGGTGGCCACCGGTCTTGGCATGAGCAGCACAACGGGCCTCAGCAACGTGCTCATCGGCAAGATGCCCTGGCACGAGGCGGTCATGGCCACGCAGTTCGAGAATTTCCATGTCATGCTCAGCGGCCCCACCCCGCCGAATGCTTCGGAGCTCGTGCTCAGCAAGCACCTCGAAACGCTCTTCGCCGAGGCGCGCAAGGAGTACGACTATGTGCTGGTCGATACCCCGCCCGTGGGCCTCATCACCGACGCGCTGCTGCTGATGCGCTATACCGATGCCACGCTGTTCGTGCTCAATACCCGCTTCGCCAACAAGGACCACGTGAACAACGCGCTCGATGTGCTGAACGCCAATCCGAACCGCAACACCGGCTTCATCCTCAACGGCGTGCGCATGAAGAAGAGCAAGTACTACTACAACACCAACTATGGCTACGGCTACCGCTACGCTTATGGCTATGGCAGTGGCTACGGCTATGGTTACGGCTATGGCTCAGGCAAGCGGAAGGGCAAGGCTGGTGATGATCAGAAGAACATGAACGCGTGATGATCCCGCAAGTGGCCGATGCCCGCTTGCACGTCGATGAGGCGCAGCGGTGGGATGTGGTGGTGAGGCCCGACCGGCCTTGGTGGCAGGTGGACGTGAAAGAGCTCTGGAGCTACCGCGACTTGCTCCTCCTGATGGTGCGTCGCGACCTGACGGCGGTGTACAAACAGACGATCCTGGGCCCGCTCTGGGTGATCCTGCAGCCGCTGCTCACCTCCATCATGTTCGCCTTCGTCTTCGGGCGAATGGGCCGCTTCGCTCCGCCGGAGATCCCCGGCTTGTTGTTCTACATGAGCGCCATTGTGCCTTGGGGCTTCTTCAGCGGTGTCATCACACGCACTTCCCAAACCTTGGTCACCAACCAGGCGCTCATGACCAAGGTCTACTTCCCGCGTCTGGTGGCGCCGATGTCCACCCTGCTCTCCGCAGGCTTCAACTTCCTGGTGCAGCTTACCGCGTTCATCATGCTGGCGATCGCCTATGCGCTCAAGGGCGACTTCCATTGGAACGTGGGCTCAGCTGCCGCCATGCTGCCGGTCCTCGTCGTCCTGGTGATGGTGCTCTCCTTCGGCCTGGGCATCATCGTGGCGGCGCTCACCACGCGCTATCGCGATTTCTCGCTCCTCGTCGGATTCGCCGTCCAATTGCTCATGTTCATGAGCCCCGTGATCTTCCCGCTATCGCGTACCGATCCGGGTTCCGTGCTCCGGCGCGTGGTGGAACTGAACCCCATGACTCCTTTGATCGAGGGCTTCCGCGCAGCTTTCCTCGGACTGCCTACGGAATGGAGCAGCTTGTTCTACTCCGCCGCCTGCGCGATCATCGCGCTCGTGCTCGGCCTCATCATGTTCCAACGCATGGAGCGCTCCTTTGCCGACGTGGTCTGATGAGCAAGCAACTCGTGATACAGGCTGAGGATGTGCGGAAGCGCTACCGGTTGGGCGTCATCGGCCGCGACCTGCTCGTGGACGAGGCCGCAGCGCTCTTCGGGAGGCTGCGTGGCCGCGCCGACCGTCGGAAAGAGTTCAACGCGACAAGCAGCGAGCAGCGTGTAGGCGAGTACTTCTGGTCGCTGCGCGGCGTGTCCTTCGAGATGCGAGAGGGAGAGATCATGGGCATCGTGGGCCGCAACGGCGCGGGCAAGAGCACCTTGCTCAAACTGCTCTCACGGATCACGCTCCCCACGCATGGCGTCATACGCATGCGGGGCAAGATCAGCAGCCTGCTCGAAGTGGGTACCGGTTTCCACCCCGAGCTCACCGGTCGCGAGAACATCGTGCTCAACGGCGCCATCCTGGGCATGCGTCGCGCAGAGATCGACAGCAAATTGGACCAGATCATCGCCTTCAGCGGCATCGAGCACCATCTGGACACGCCCATCAAGCGCTACAGCAGCGGCATGAAGGTGCGCCTCGGATTTTCCGTTGCTGCGCACCTCGACCCGGAGATCCTCATCGTGGACGAAGTGCTTTCGGTAGGCGATGCGGAATTCCAGCGCAAGTGCCTGGGAAGCATGCGCGAAGTGGCAGGTCGCGGCCGCACCATCCTCTTCGTCAGCCATAACATGGTGGCCGTGCAGAGCCTGTGTACACGCGCGCTCTGGTTGGAGAAGGGAGCCGTGCTCAAGGATGGCCCCGTGGATGAAGTGGTGAAGGATTACCTGGGGACCTATTCCGCGCAGCTCGAATCGCGCACCTGGGAACCAGCTAAGGCCCCGGGCACCGAGGAAGCTCGCCTCCGATCCATCAAGGTGGCAAGCGAGCATCCGCAAGGCGATTTCACGATCGGTACCGGCGTCCGCGTGGAGCTGGAACTGGAGAACCTCACCGTGCTCGATGAAGAATTGAACGTACGCCTGCAAGTGCGCGCAGGCAACGACTCGGTGGTCTTCGTTACCGGACTGAACGAGTCCATCGGACAAGCCGCCTGGCACGTGGGCATGAACCGGATCGCCTGCTTCATACCTCCCGATCTGCTCAATACCGGGACCTATAGGATACAGGTGCTGGTGCTCCGCCGCGGCAAGGTGGCCTTCAAGGTCGAGAGCGCTGTGGTCTTCGAGATGCTCGAAGGCGCGCGCAAGGGAGCCGCCTTCAACAAGTGGCCAGGCGTGGTGCGGCCCAAATTGCGATGGACCCGGTAACATCAACCATGATCAAGCGGCTCTTCCATCAAGTCTTCGGCCCCATCGCACGGCGTGCAGGCTACCAGCGCGCTGCGGCCATCAAACCCGCAGGCAAGCGCAAGGATGCGTTGCTCATGGAGTTCTATGAGACGCTCGCTCATGCGGGCTTCACGCCGCAGCATATCGTGGACGTGGGGGCCAACCACGGGCACTGGACGCGGCTCGCGCGCAGCGTCTTCCCCGATGCACGGATCACCATGATCGAGCCGCAAGCCTGGCTTCAACCCAAGTTCCAGGACCTGTTGGACAAGGATCCGAAGATCCGCTTCTTCCCTGTTGGCTGTGGTCGGGCATCAGGCACCTTCACCTTCACCATCGCCGAGCGCGATGACAGTTCCACCTTCAGGCTGTCGGCAGCGGAAGCGAAAGCCCGAGGATTGGAGCAACGCGAGATACCGGTGGTCACCTTGAACGAGCTGATCGCCACCAACCAGCTGCCGGTGCCCGATCTGGTGAAGATCGATGCCGAGGGACTGGACCTCGAAGTACTGCAAGGCGCCAGCGACCTGTTCGGCCGCACAGAGGTGTTCATGGTGGAAGGCGGAGTGGTGAACAAGAGCATCGTGAACAACGTGAAGGCCTTGATCGACCATATGGATGCCAGGGGATACACGCTATTCCACATCACCGACCTGAACCGGCCATGGAAAGTGCCCGTGCTCTGGCTGGTGGAACTGGTCTTCGTGAAACGCGGCGGCCTGCTCGATTCCATGGATTGGAAGAAGTGAGGGAACACCTGCCACGGGCTTGCTAAACTTGCGATGCCCCGCATGCACAGTACTGAAGCCTCCACGGCCTTGACCGAACAAAGCGATCCGCCCAAAGGCCCGTTGCAGATCACGCGCATCTTCCTGCCCCCGCTGGAGGAAGTGAACGCGGCCATGGCCGGCATCTGGGAGCGCGGCTGGGTGACGAACAACGGTCCTTTGGTGCGCGAGCTCGAGCAGCGCTTGGGCGACTACCTCGGAACCGGAGCGCCTTCCTACGTGGGCAATGGCACGCTGGCCTTGCAGCTCGCCATACGAGCGCTCGATCTGCGCGGCGAAGTGATCACCACACCCTTCAGCTTCGTTGCCACTACATCAGCGCTGGTGTGGGAACGTTGTCAGCCTGTCTTCGCGGACATCCAGCCGGATACCTTCAACATCGACCCCGACCGCATCGAATCGCTCATCGGCCCGAAGACCACGGCGATCCTTGCCACGCATGTCTACGGCAATCCTTGCGATATCGACCGCATCGAAGCCATCGCTCGCAAACATGACTTGAAGGTGGTCTACGATGGCGCGCATGGTTTCGGAACCATCTACAAAGGAGCCAGCCTCCTATCGTATGGCGATATCACCGTGGCCAGCTTCCATGCCACCAAGCTCTTCCACTCCATCGAAGGCGGCGGCCTGTTCTGCAAGGATCCACAGGTGAAGGCCACCGTGGACCGCATGCGCAACTTCGGCCACAATGGCCCCGACCAATTCCTCGGCGTGGGCATCAACGCGAAGAACAGCGAGTTCCATGCGGCCATCGGGCTGCTCGTGCTGCGGCGCATCGAGGAAGTACTGGCGGAACGCCGGGCGAAGTACAAGGCGTATTCCGATGAGCTCGCATCCACTGGTTTGCGCTTCCTGCGGGTGACCCAAGGCACCGATGTGTTCAACGGCGCCTATTTCCCAGTGGTCTTCCACGACGAGGCGCAGCTGAAGCGAGCGGTTCATGCGCTGACGAGCAATGGCATCCACCCGCGCCGCTACTTCTACCCGAGCCTCGACACCTTGCATTACATCGGCGGTCGGGATGTGCCCGTGGCGCACGACATCAGTGCCCGGGTGCTATGCCTGCCCTTGTACTACGGGTTAGAGCCTGCCGACATCCAGCGCACCTGCGCCATCCTACGCCAAGCGCTGTGAGCAGCATCGCGAAGCTCTTCATCATGGGCAATCCGCGGTCGGGCACCAGCTTGCTGCGGTCGCTGTTGAACATGCACGAGCAGCTCTGCATCGCTCCCGAGTGCGGCTTCCTCCTCTGGCTGCATGAACGATGGCGGAGCGCGGTGTGGACCGAAGCCGACCTGGTGCGTTTCGCCGATGAGGTCGCGGCAAGCAAGAAGTTCGATACCTGGCGCCTGCCCCCGGACCAGTTGAAGGAATTCCTGCTCGCTCACCGTCCTGAGGATTTCGCTGGGGCGGCGGAGCTCGTGTACCGCTGCTATGCCGAGCGGTTGGGGAGGTCCATCCTGGCATGGGGCGACAAGAACAACTACTACACGGCGCACGTGCGCGAGATCCGCAGCATCTATCCTGATGCGTGCTTCATCCACATCGTACGTGATCCGCGCGACGTAGCAGCGTCCTATCTCGAATTGTCCAAGGCATCCATCGACTCGGCGCACAGGCCGGATCTGCCCGTGGATGCGGCGACGATCGCGAAGGATTGGAGCGCGGTGAACGACAGGCTCCTGCAAGATCTTGACGGTGCGCCGGGCGTGGTCCGCATACGATACGAGGATCTGGTGGTACGCCCGATGGAGAGCATCGCGCCCGTGTACAGCATGCTGGGGCTTCGGCCGCTGACCGGCATGCCGCGCGATGGGCACGTGGGCACCCTGGACGAACCCGCCGAGTTCATGCAGTGGAAGCGGAAGCTTGCTGGTCCGGTGGATGCCGCGTCGGTAGGGCGCTTCGCCTCCGACCTCGCAACCGAGCAGATCGCTGCCATCGAGCGCGAGGCAGGCCCGCTCATGAAGCGATTCGGTTACGAGCCTTTCCTGCACGCATGAACGGGTCAGCCATCAAGGTCAGCGTGGTCACCATGACCTACCAGCACGCGGCATTCATCGAGGCGTGCGTGGCCGGTGTTCGTGAACAGCGCTTCAATGCTCCGATGGAGCACCTCATCGGTGAGGATGGAAGCACGGATGGTACGCGGGCCATTTGCGAGCGCCTCGCCGCCGAGCAGCCTGGGCGGATCCGGCTCTTCCTGCGAGACCGGAAGGACGTGCTGCGTATTCGCGGCCGGGCAACAGGAAGAAGGAACCTGATCGGATTGCTGAATGAAGCGCGCGGCGAATACATCGCGCTATGCGAAGGAGACGACCTCTGGTGCGACCCGGACAAGCTCGCTATGCAAGTGGATGTGCTCGACCGCGATCCGGAGCTATCGGCCTGCTTCACCAACGCGATCAACCGGAGCGATGGCAAGGAATGGGCATTCTTCAAGGACGGCCCGCCGACGACAGGTGCCGATGGGCTCATTCGCTTGGAACATCTGGTCCGTGAGAATTTCATCCCCACCGCCACGCTGGTCTTCAGGCGTTCCATGCTCCTGCCGCTGCCCGATCAGGTGCTGCGCTCGCCAGTGGCCGATTGGGTCCTGAGCGTGCATGCGGCGAAGCAGGGCCCGCTGGCATACGTCGACCGGATCACAGCTGTGCGCAACATCCATCCTGGCGGGCTCATTTCCATGATGGACGATGCCTACAAATTGGAGGTGAACGTGGCTGCACTGGAACAGATCGGCACCATGGTCGATGATCAAGGGCGCGCTCATGTCCGGGGCCGACAGGTGGAGCTGTTGCGCGCATCGATCGGTCGTTTCCTGGCGCACGGCCGCACTGATCATGCGAAGCACGCACTAGCGCTCGTCAAGGAATTCGGTTCCGCAGGCTTCTCGCTGCGCGAACGCCTTCGTTGGTGGGCCTTGTTGCACTGGCCCGGCGCGGTGCGCAGCTATCATCGGCTGCGCACGGGCAAGAGCTGAGCCGTTCGTCCCGCGTGGATCGCCACCTTTGCCGCCGCATGTCCATCCGCATCGTCCTCGCCAACCCCACGCCGCACGACCGGCAGGAGAGCTTCGTGACAGCGCATGCCACGCGGCTCGATCGCGTCGTGCGCGTGATCACGCATGGCACATTGCCCGGGCGAAATGCGCAGGGCGTTCCCCTGCTGGAGGAAACGAAGGGGCGTCGCTTCTTCATGCGCTTGCGATCGCTGGCCGGCGGGTACGATCGCAAGGGGCTCCTGCAGCAACGCATTGCCGCGCTGCTTCGGGAGGAGCGCGCGGCGGTGGTGCTGGCGGAATACGGCACATGCGCGAATGCGCTCATCGACGCCTGCTCAAGCGCGAACGTTCCGTTGGTGGCGCATTTCCACGGCTTCGATGCTCATACAACGAGCGCGTTGCGTGAAACCGGCAACTATCGTCGCCTGTTCCAGCATGCCGCGGGATGCATAGCGGTGAGCGAGGACATGAAGCGGCACCTTCTCGCGCTGGGCGCGCCATCGGATCGCCTGTTGCTCAACAGCTGCGGTGTCGATATCGACCGTTTCGTTCCGGGTGATGCTGGCGAAGCACCACCGCTCTTCGTGTCGGTCGGTCGTTTCGTGGAGAAGAAGGCGCCGATGGTGCTCATCGCCGCGTTCCGCCGGGTGCTGGCTGCGCGGCCCGAAGCCCGGTTGATCATGGTGGGCGATGGACCGCTCTGGCCCTCGTGCAAGCATTTGGTGGAAGCCGAAGGCCTAGCGGATGGCATTGAACTGAAGGGATCCGTGAGCAACGAGGAAGTGGCTTTGTTGATGAAGCGCGCTCGTGCGTTCGTTCAGCATAGCGTGCATGCCCTCAACGGCGATTGCGAGGGAACGCCGGTGGCCGTGATCGAAGCCATGTCCTGCGCATTGCCCGTGATCGCCACGCGCCACACCGGGATCGCCGATGCGGTGCAGGACAACGACACCGGCCTGCTCTGCGAGGAGCACGATGCGCAGCGGATGGCCGAGCAGATGATCGCGCTGATCGATGATCCAGGGATGGCGCGGCGAATGGGGATGGCAGGTCGTGAACGAGCGGCCCTGCACTACTCCATGGAACAGAGCATCAGCCGACTGCAACTGTTCCTTGAGCAAGTTGCACAACGATGAGCACGATCGCCACGCAACGCCCGTTGCGCATCGCCATCGCGACGCCCAATCCCAGCGCATACAGCGAGACCTTCATCGCTGCGCACATCCGGCGCCTGGTCGGCGTCAAGTGCATCCTGGTGGATGGCGACCTGCCGAATCGCGTGCTCGACGGCCCGCTCCTGCTGCACCGTGGCGGCAATGGCCAGGTGATGGACCACGTGCTGGCGCGCCTTGCCGGTGGCACCACGCAAGACCTGCTTCGAAAGCGGATAGCGAAGCTGATGGCGCGCGAAGGCATCGATGTGATGCTGGCCGAGTACGGCGTATGCGCAAACGCGCTCATCGAGCCATGCGCGCGTGCCGGTGTGCCACTGGTCGCGCACTTCCATGGCTACGACGCGCACAAGGAGAGCACGCTGGAGGAAACAGGACGCTACGCGCGGCTCTTCCATGCGGCCAGCGCATTGGTCGTGGTGAGCCGCGCCATGGAGCAGCAATTGCTGGCGCTGGGCGCGCCGCGCGAGAAGGTCCTTTACAACTGCTATGGCATCGACGTGGACCAGTTCCAGCCATGCACGCCGGAAACGAACGCGCCGCACTTCGTGGCGGTAGGCCGCTTCGTGGAGAAGAAAGCGCCGCATCTGGTGCTTTCGGCTTTCCAACGATTGCTGGTCACCGTGCCCGATGCACGCATGACCATGGTGGGGCAGGGGCCGCTTTGGGAAAGCTGTGCGCAGCGGGTCCGTGCCGAAGGGTTCGGCGATCAGGTGGATCTCATCGGTGTGAAGCCGTACACGGAAGTGGCGGCCATCATGGGCTCGGCACGCGCCTTCGTACAGCATAGTGTTCGTGCAGCCAGCGGCGACAGCGAAGGAACGCCCCTGGCCGTGCTCGAAGCCATGGCCACAGGCCTGCCCGTCATCGCTACGCGGCACACGGGCATCGCCGATGTGGTGGCCCATGCCGAGCGCGGCCTGCTCTGCGACGAGTATGATATAGGCACCATGGCGCGGCACATGGAACAAGTGTCGCTCGATCCAGCGCTGGCAGGGCGCATGGGCCGGGCGGGCCGCACCTATGTGGAACAGAACCACCGCGTGCAGGATAGTGTGGCGGCGTTGCAGGCCATACTGCAGCGGGCTGCGTCGGCGCCAAGGGCGTAAGTTCACCGGCCCTTTCGGCACCCCATCGCACGCATGAGCCGCGCCCAGCGAAAGCAGTTCATCGATATGCCGTTCAACCCGGACACGCAGGACCTGTACCTCGTGCGCCGGTCGATCCAGCATGCGCTGTCCACGGCGCTGCCCTTCTTCCACGGCACCTTCCTCGATGTGGGTTGCGGCATCCAACCCTACCGCGCCATGATCGTGGCCGTGCCGTCGCGCGTGGAGCGGTATATCGGCATGGACTTCAAGGTGGATGATGAGGTGAAGTACAAGACCGCCCGGCCCGATATCACATGGGATGGCCTGCACATCCCGTTGCCCGATGCCAGCGTCGATTGCGCCATGGCCACCGAAGTGCTGGAGCACTGCCCCGATCCGCAGGCCGTGCTGCGCGAGATCGCACGCGTGCTTCGCCCCGGTGGTCATCTGCTCATCACGGTCCCTTTCCTATGGCCGCTGCACGACATGCCGTACGACGAGCATCGGTACACCCCCGAAGCCATCAAGCGCATGCTGCGCGGAGCAGGGTTCTCTGATGACATGGTGCGCGCCACCGGCGGATGGGACGCCAGCCTGGGCCAGATGATCGGCCTATGGGCCATGCGCCGGCCCATGCCCGATGCGGTGCGCAAGGTGCTCAAGTACTTCACTTATCCAGTGGTGCGATTCCTGATCAAGCGCGACAGGGTGCCCGCCGATCTCGACTGGCTCATGATCACCAGCCTGTGTGCGCTGGCACGAAAGCAGTGACCCATGCCTGCGCGCATCTCCCTCATCACGCCGAGCTTCCAGCAAGCTGCCTATCTGGAGGAGTGCCTCGCCTCGGTGCGCGATCAAAGCTTCCCCGTCCTGGAGCACATCGTTGTCGATGGTGGAAGCACGGACGGTTCCAAAGCGATCATTGAGCGCAATGCAGAAGGGCTTGCGTGGTGGTGCAGCGCGCCTGATGAAGGGCAGAGCCACGCGATCAACAAAGGACTGGAGCACGCCACAGGCGATGTCTTCGGCTGGATCAACAGCGATGATGCGCTGCTGCCCGGTGCGTTGGAGCGTGTTGCACAGGCCTTCGATGAGGATGCGCAGCTGACGGTGCTCACCGGTGTGCGCATGCTTCGCGAAGAAGGCAAACCGGATCGTGCCATGGCACTCGACGACAGCGGGAAGGCGGAAAGCTTGTACATCGAACCGATGATCAATCAGCAGGCCACCTTCTACCGCATGAGCGCCGTGCGCGACGTCGGCGGGCTCGAGGAGAAGCTCCACTGCGTCATGGACCTGGAGCTATGGTGGCAAGTGCTCTTCCGATCCGGTAGCGCAGGGGTGCGCATCGTGCCATGGCCACTGGCTGTGTTCCGCTCCCATCCGGCCAGCAAGACCGCCACACTGCAGTCGCTTTTCCTGGACGAGACCGCCAGCGTGCTGCACGGGCTATGCATGCGTACCGGCTCGGAAGACCTCGCTTCAGTCCTCGCATTGGGCCACACCATCGTGCCCGGCTTGCGAGCGATCCCTGCGGACCCGGCCCAGCGCGACCTCGTGCGCAAGATGACCGTCCACTTCCTGCTGAAGTGGCACCACACCATCTTCAGTGAGCGTGATTTCCTGATGATGCGGGCACTGCGCTTACCCAGCATCGCGCTTCCGCAACTGGCCGTGGAGCAGCAGCAAAGAGTAGCCGGACTGGACGAACAGCTCAAGGCCGGTTCGTGGTTGTCCTTCCGCTTGCGACGAAAATGGAAACACCTCGTGCGATGAAACTGAGCGTGATCGTGCCGGTGTACAACAAGGCGCCCTTCATCAGGGAGTGCTTCGAGAGCATCTTCTCGCAATCGTACGCTGACTTCGAGCTGATCGCCGTGGACGACAAGAGCACGGACAACAGCCTTGAAGTGCTGCGCACCCTGCGCGATGAACGTTTGCGTATCGTGCCGTTGGAGAAGAACCTGGGCCCGGCCGGTGCCGCTCAACGGGCCATCGATCTGGCGCAGGGCGAATACATCCTGCGCGTGGATGCCGATGACATCAACCTGCCCGATCGCTTCGCGCGCCAGGTGGCCTTCATGGATGCCAACCCTGACATAGGCGCCAGCGGCGGCCACTTGCAGCTGTTCGGTGGCGAAACAGGCCTGTGGAAATTCCCGCTGAGCAGGGACGACTGCCGGGCCGAACTGCTCTTCGGGAATCCCGTGGTGCAGGGCGCCAGCATCTTGCGCGCCTCTGTGCTGCGCAGCAAGGGATTGCGCTTCGAGGACCACTGGCCGCGCATCGGCGAGGATTGGATCTTCTGGGCGCGCATGGCGCCGCACGCCGAATTCGGGAATGTGGACCATGCCCTCATCATGTACCGGCGTGGCGAGCAGAACAGCATGCATGGACAGGACCACACCGTCTATCGCGCTGTGATCGTGCGCGAGGTGTTCCGCATGCTGGGGATCCCGCTCACCGAAGAGCAGTGCGCGCTTCACCTTGTGGGCCTGCGCTCGTTCCAGCACCCACCGGACACCAGCGTACTGCTCGCGTTCCGGGACTGGCTCGATACGTTGCGCTCCATGAACGCGCAACGCCAGCTCTTTCCCGCCGAGGCGTTCGAACGGCGCCTGCAACGTGCGTGGGACCAGCTCTTCTTCGCGCTGCCGCGCTTCGGCATGGCACCGGCAATGGCGCATTATCGCCTGAGCCGCGTGCGCGACCGCAGCCGCCTGGTCTATCTTGCCAAGTACACATTGAACCGATGGTTGGGGAGAACCGCGAAGCGATGAAGGTGAGCGTGGTGGTACCCGTGTACAACAAGGCGCCCTACCTGAAGGAGTGCTTCGACAGCATCTTCTCCCAATCGTTCCGTCATTTCGAGGTCATCGCCGTGGACGACCGCAGCACGGACGACAGCCTCGCGCTCTTGCGTGGCATGGCCGATCCGCGATTGCGCATCATCGAGCTCGATCGCAACCTGGGCCCCGCAGGTTGCGCGCAACGCGGCTTCGATGCCGCCACCGGGGAGTACATCGTCCGCATGGATGCCGATGACGTGATGCTGCCGCACAGGATCGACCGCCAGGTGGCGTTCATGGATGAGAACCCGATGATCGGAGCCAGTGGTTCGCACATGGAACTGTACCATGAAGCCGGGGTGTTCCGGGTGGCCATCCTCAACGATCGCGATTGCCGGTCCGCCTCGCTGTTCCACATCCCCATCTACCAGCCTACCTCCATCTACCGCCGGTCCACGCTGCTGGAGCACAACGTTCGCTTCGATGATGCCTGGCCCCGCTATGGCGAGGATTGGTTCTTCCAGCTGCGCCTGCTGAAGGTGACGCAGGTGGCCAACATCGATGAGGCCTTGGTGAGGTACCGGGTGGGCCAGCAGAATATCTCCTACGGCCGCGACAACTACGCCGACCTGCGCACGCTCTTCACCGAGGTGCTCCTCTGGTACGGACTGCCAGCCGACGATGCGCACTTGAAGCAGCATCTCCACGCGATCAAGTTCTACCCGGCCCGATTGCAGCCGCAGGAGGTAGCCGAGCTGAAGGAATACACACGGAGCTGCGTGCGCACGTGCATCGCACGGGCCTTTTCGATCGCCATGCGTTCGATCTCCGGATCGATCGCGTATGGGACGATCTCGCTTACCAGCTGCCTCGCTTCGGCTGGCGCACCATGTGGAGCTACGTGCGCAATGACCACCGACCGGCCTTCAACAAGTGCCGCTACTTGCTATCCTCCATGCTCAAGGGCAAGGTGTACCGCCCGAGCTTCGGGCAGGAATGAGCCGATGAAGGTGAGCGTGATCATACCCTGCCTCAATGTGGATGCGCACGTGGAGGCAACGGTGCGTTCCGCCCTCGCGCAGACGCACTCGGACCTGGAGGTGATCGCCGTGGACGATGGCAGCACTGATGGCACGCGTATCGTGCTGGAGCGCCTGGCAACGGAGCATCGCGGACGCATGATGGTGATCGGCCAGTCGAACCGAGGAGCGTGCGCCGCGCGCAATGCCGGAGTTTCGGTGAGCACCGGCGACTGGCTGCAGTTCCTTGATGCGGATGATCGATTGCTTCCGGGCAAGGTCGAACGGCAACTCGTGCTTGCCGTCGATGCCGACGTGGTTGTCGGCAGTTTCAGGAACGTGTTCGATGATGGCCGCGCGCCCACCGTGGTGCAGCCCTTGACCGCCGATCCATGGGAATCGTTGGTGCGAACGCGAATGGGCACCACCAGCGCCAACCTCTTCCGGCGTGAGGCTGTGCTCGAAGCGGGCGGTTGGGACGAAAGCCTGCATAGCAGCCAGGACTATGATCTGCTCTTCCGCTTGTTGAAGAGGGGCGCACGCATCGCCTGGGACGAGGCGGTGGGATGCGAGGTGCTCAAGCGCCGCTCAGGATCGATCAGCCGCACCAACGAAGGGGGGAACTGGAAACGCTATCTCGAGCTGCGGTGCGCCATGCGCGATCACCTGCGGGCGCGTGATCCACAGCTCCATGCACGGGTCATCGCCATCTGCGACCAATACCTCTTCAGGGGCATCCGCGTACTTTCGAAGCATGATCGCCAGGCCGCACAGGGCGCGTTCGAGCGCATGCTCCCACCGGGCTTCGTTCCTGAGCGGCACACGGCCACTTCGCCTCTTTACATCCTGGCGTTCAAGCTGCTCGGGTTCCACCGTGCCGAACGCTTGTCCGCATTGATGCGCCGAACCGATCCATCATGATCCGCTCGCGCGCTGACCTCCAGCACTACCTCGAAGCCGATCGGATCGGCCTGCGCAGGGAAGCGGGCGCGCCGCAGCATTACGATGAAGTGTGGAAGTTCCAACGCCTGTTGCGCCGGGTGGAGTTCCTGACCAATACGGGGGCCAACGCGCTCCTGCGCAGGTTCTGGTCGTGGCGTTTGCACCGGCAAAGCGTCCGTTGCGGCTTCGAGATCCCCCTCAACACCTTCGGCCCCGGACTTTCCATCGCGCACCGTGGCACCATCGTGGTGCATCCTGACGCGCGCATCGGCAGCAACTGCCGCATCCATGTAGACGTGGTCATCGGCAATCAGCCGGGTCCGCCTCCGGAGCCTGTGCCGCGCATCGGCGACAACGTGTACATCGGCCCCGGCGCCAAGATCTTCGGCAGCATCGTGCTGGGCGACAACCTGGTGGTGGGTGCCAACGCCGTGGTGAACACTTCCTTCCCCGAAGGCCGCATGACCATTGCCGGCGCTCCTGCGCGCAAGATCAGCGATACGCCCAGCGACGCCTACATCATAGCCACACGCGCAGCGACCACCCCATGAGGAAGTTGCTGGTGATCGTGGGCACGCGCCCCAACTTCGTGAAGGTGACGCAGTTCAAGCGCGTGGCCGCGGAGCGTGGCGACTTCACGATCGAGCTGTTGCATACCGGCCAGCACAGCGATGCGGCCATGAGCACCGCCTTCTTCGAGCAGTTCGGTCTGCAGTGCGATCATGTGCTCGCTGTTCCTGATGGTTCGCCTGCTGCACGACTGGGCCGCATGATCAGTTCCATAGAACCGGTGGTGCGTATGAGCGCTCCGGACGCCGTAGTGGTGGTGGGCGACGTGGATAGCACGTTGGCGGGAGCGCTCGCGGCCAACAAGCTCGGAGTGCCACTGGTGCACGTGGAAAGCGGCCTCCGCAATGGCGATCTGGGGATGCCGGAGGAAGTGAACCGGATCCTCACTGATCGCATTGCGCAGCACTGCTTCACCACGGAACCCAGCGGGCAGGAGAACCTGCTGAAGGAAGGGATCACAGCCGACCGCATCCATCATGTGGGCAACACCATGATCGATGCATTGGTAGCCTTCGCGGACCGCATTGAGGCCTGCGACGTCTCGCATCTCCTCGGACCGGCGCGCGAAGGACATGTGCTCGTGACCCTGCACCGTCCTGCCAACGTGGATACGCGCGAAGGCTTGTTGCGTACGATCGAGCTGATCGAGCAGCTCGCGCAGGATCGCCGAATCGTGTTCCCGGTGCATCCGCGGACGATGAGCAGCATGGAGCGTTTCAGTCTCGATGGCAAACTGGGCCGCATCGCAGACCTGGTCAGCGCTCCGCCATTGAGCTACTTCGAGTTCCAGAAGCTGATCGCATCCAGCGCCTTCGTCGTCACGGATAGCGGTGGGGTGCAGGAGGAGACCACCTGGCGCGGCATCCCGTGCCTCACCCTGCGGCCAAGCACCGAGCGCCCCATCACCATCACCGAAGGCACCAACGAGCTGGTCACCTTCGATCACGCCGAGCTGTCCGCTGTGCTCCGCCGCATCCGCGAAGGGTCCTTCAAGAAAGGCAAGGTTCCCGCTTTGTGGGATGGTCGCGCCACGGAGCGCATCTTCGACGTGCTGAACCGCGTGCTGTGATCCTCTACCTCACCTACAACGATCAGCCCAGCGGCGTCTATTGGGGCCAGGTGACCGACGTGGTCGATCACCTGAACACGCTGGGGGAGGACCGCGTGCGCCTCGTTGCGCTCGTATCGCTGCGCGGCTATCTCCGCTCATTCCGCGAGATCCGCAAGCGGCGACCGCGCTCATGGGTGCTGCCCATGGTGCCGCGTGCGCACAACTGGCGCATCAATTGGATCTGGCTGTGGCTCGCATGCCGTTGGCTGAAGCCCAGCGGCATCATCGGCCGGGGCATCTTCGCCACCGCGCTGGCGCTGCGCATGCGCGATCGCGGCCTCGTGGCGCAGGTGTGCTTCGATGGCCGTGCGGCATACGGCGCCGAGTGGGAGGAATACCGCGTGGTGGACAACGACCGGCTTATCGCGGAGTGCGTTGCGCTCGAACGTGAGGTGGTGCAGCACGCCGATCTGCGCATGGCGGTGAGCGAGGCGCTCGTACACCACTGGCGAGAGTTCCTGGGCTACCGCGGCGAACGCCATCGCGTGATCCCCTGCACGCTGGGCAGGAGCGTGGAGGCCGAGCCGGCGCGAACGACCAGGGAGGTACGCGCCGCACTGGGGTGGAACGAGGCGGATACCATCCTGGTGTATTCGGGCACCTCGGTGGGCTGGCAATCGCTCGAATTGGCCGAAACAGCGGTGGGGCCTTGGCTGGAGCAGGATGCTTCGCACCGCATGTTGTTCCTCAGCCAGGAGCATGCGGTGATCGACCGGTTGAAGGGCCGGTTCCCCGGGCAGGTGCAGCGGCGATGGGTGCCGCACCAGGATGTGCGTGCGCTGTTGCAGGCCTGCGACCACGGGCTGCTCCTTCGCGAGCCGCGCATCACCAACCGCGTTGCGTCCCCCACGAAGTTCGCCGAGTACCTCAGCGCGGGCCTGCCCGTATTGATATCGGAAGGCGTAGGCGACTTCAGCGATAGGGTGCGCGGTTCGGAACTGGGGCAGGTGTACAAGGCCGATGAGCCGCTGCGCCTCCTGAAGCCCTCGGCCGAATTGCGCGACCGGCTCATGCGACTGGCGCGCGAGGAGTTCACCAAGGAAGCCTTCAATGCCCCATACCGCACCGTGCTCGGTTGCATGTGCGAGGAGCCAGGGACCGAGAGCGCCCGACCCTTCATGACTCCTGCCGATGGCGCGCCCCTGGTCTCCATCATCGTCCCCAGCTTCAACAAGCGCGGCTTCATCGGCGACATGGTCGCTACGGTGCAGGCGCAGACCGAAGCCCATTGGGAGCTCAGGATCGTCGACGATGCCTCGTCCGATGGCAGCCCGGAATTGCTCGCCTCGCTAGCCGCTTCCGACGCGCGCATCCGCTTGATCGCGCTGAGCGCGAACATGGGCGCCAACCACTGCCGCAACCTGGGCATACAGGAAGCGCGCGGGCGCTACATCATCTTCCTCGATGCCGATGATCTCTTCGCCGCCCAATGCGTGGAACGCCGACTGGCCGTGATGGCCGGCAGCGGGCTTGACCTGAGCGTGAGCACCATGGAAGTGTTCAAGGAAACGCCCGGTGACCACGGCCAGTTGTGGGTGCCGCTTTCGCGATCGCCGCTCACCGATTTCTTCCGGCACAAACTGCCGTGGCAGACCATGCAGCCCATCTGGGACCGCGATTTCCTGCGCGCCCTGCACGGCTTCGACAGCAGTTTCAGCCGCCACCAGGACGTGGAACTGCACACGCGCGCGCTACTGGTGCCCGGCGTGCGCCTGCGCATGCGCCGCACGCAGCCCGACTGCTACTACCGCATCGCCGAGGAGCGCAAGGTGCTCGATCCCCGTAAGCTGCTCATGAGCTTCTCCGACTCGGCGGTGAAGTACCGCAGCAAGTTCCTCGCCGATGCCCGCCGCATGGGCCGCCCCAACCTGCTGCTGGGCATCATCCACCGCACCTACCTGCAGATCCTGCTCAACGCGAAAGCCGGGCGCATCGATCGCGCATCGTTGCGGTCGTTGGAGGAAGTGCTGCTGGCAGCGGAGTGGACCGCCGAGCTGCCCGAATTCAAGCGCTGGCTCTTCCTCTTCACGCGCTGGTACAACCTGCTGCCGCTGCGCGTGCCGGGGGTGAACATGCTGGTGTTCGCGCTGCTCACTTCGGGGCGGAAGCGCGCGGACTGAACCACTGACGCACGCGGTTGGCCAGGGCGAAGCCAAGCAGCTTGTGCAAGGCGAGGTAGCCGCGGCCCGTTGCCGGTGAAAGCGCCGGTGCGAAATCCTTCGGGAGCAACTGCGTGTACAGTTCCACCGAACGTTCCGGCGCGAACGGATACAGCGTTCGTATGCTGTCGAAGAGCACCTGCCGGTGCGGCTGAAGGTCCAGCGCGGGCTGCGTACGCTGGAGATGCGCGATGATGCGCGCACGCAGTTCGATGAAGCGCTCCCATGCCTGGTCCAGGTTGCTGGTGCTGACACTGCCGCTGGCGCGCAGATGCACATGCGTAAGAACCTCTGGGTCGAAGACCGGGCGCGCGCCGTTGCAAAGCATGCGGAACATGAGATCGTACTCCTGGCTGCTCTTCATGGCCGGGTCCCAACCGCCCACCTCCTCCACCGCGCTGCGCTTCCACAAGTTGCCGGGCGTGCCGCCCATGCGGTGCTTCATCAGGTCCAGCCAGGGATCGTGCCTATCGGGACTTTGTGCATCCGTTTCGCGCAAGTTGCCATCGGCCTTGTAGGTATGCACGCTGCCCACGATCAGCTCCGGCAGGCCGCTGTGCTCGGCCAGCGCCACCTGGTGCGCGATCTTCTGCGGAACCAATTCATCATCGGCATCCATGAACTGGATGTAGCTGCCCGTGGCCTTGCGCCAGCCGGCATTGCGCGCCGCGCAGGCACCGGCGTTGGCCTGCGCGATCACTTCCATGGGGAAGGGCGCACGCGGGGCCAGCGCGTGGAGCAGCGCCAGCGTATCATCGCTGCTGCCATCGTCCACGGCTATCAGGTCCAGCTCGCCATGCGTTTGCGCGAAGAGGCTCGCGAAGCAGCGCTCCAAGTGGGCTGCCGCGTTGTAGCAGGGAAGAACGATCGTGACCCTCATCGGCGAGGCCCAAAGGAAGGCGATGTGGGCATTTCCCGCCCCCTACTTTCGCGCCATGGCGCAAAAGGTGCTCATCACGGGCGGGGCTGGTTTCATCGGGTCCACGCTGGCGGCGCATCTGCAGAGCAGTGGCCACGAGGTAAGCGTGCTCGACAACCTCAGCTTCGGCCGTCGGGCCTTGGCGCCGGTGCCCGATGAGCGTTTCCACCAAGTGGACATCCGGGACCGTGCTGCCGTGTTGCGTGCGGTCGCTGCGACCGATCCGCAATGGGTGCTGCATCTGGCGGCCATCCACTTCATACCGTACTGCAACGCGCACCCGGTGGAGGCCGCCGACATCAACATCACCGGCACCATCAACGTGCTGGATGCGTGCGCGGCGGTGAAGAGCGTGCAGCAGGTCTTCGTGGCCAGCACCGCTGCGGTGTACCCCATCGCCGATGGCGCCATGGCCGAGGACCACGCCACCGGGCCCATGGACATCTACGGCATTACGAAGCTAGCCACCGAGAAGCTCGCCAGCGAGTTCTGCCTGCGCACGCGCATCCCCACCATCACCGGCCGCTTCTTCAATGCCTTCGGCCCCAACGAGACCAATCCGCACCTGATCCCCGAGATCCAGAAGCAGGTGCTGGCCGGTGCGCGCACCCTGCAGCTCGGCAACCTCGATCCCAAGCGCGACTTCATCCACACCACCGACATGGCGCGCGCGATGGAAGCACTGTTGAATGCTGGCATCACCGGATATGATGTCTTCAACATAGGCCGCGGCATCGAGTACAGCGTACGCGAGATCGTAACGGCCTTCGAGCGGCAACTGGGCGAGAAGCTCACCATCGATGTGGATCCCGCACGCGTGCGCAAAGTGGAACGCATGCACCTGCTCGCCGATGTAAGCAAGCTGAAGCGGACCACCGGCTGGGAGCCGCAATGGGGCATTGACGAAGGGGTTGAGACGCTGCTGCGGGAGAAACTTTAGGGAAGTATCAAGGCACAAGCTTCAAGACACAAGACACAAGACACAAGACACAAGACACAAGTGTCAAGGCACAAGACACAAGGTTCAAGACACAAGGCACAAGGTTCAAGACACAAGCGTCAAGCCTGAAACAATACACTGATCCGAGCCCGCTTAGCGTATGCCGTGGAACTTGAGCCTTGAAGCGTGATGAGGATCGCACTCTGTACGGATGGGGTGTTCCCGCAGGCCATGGGCGGTATGCAACGCCACTCGCGCTTGCTGGCGGAGCACCTTGCCGCGCACGCCGACATCGAGCTCACCGTCCTGCATCCGCATCCAACGTTGGTCTTCGATCCCGATCTGGGGATCAACGAGGTGTACATCAAGCCCATCGATGAGCGCCGCTTCTATTTGAGGGAGCTCTACACCTACAGCGGTCGCGTGGCCCAGGCACTGGACGGGATACCGGCGGATGTCATCCTCTCGCAAGGCTTCTGCGTGGTGAAGGGCATCGAGCGGTTCAGCCATCGGCTGATCATCCATCCGCACGGGCTGGAGATGTTCCAGGGCCTCACGCGGCGCGATCGCATCGTTGGCGCTCCGTTCCGTTCTGGGCTCAAGCACATCGTGCGTCACGCGGCGGTGACGATCTCGCTCGGCGGCAAGCTCACGCCGCTGTTGCAAGGCATGGTATCGGGCACCGGCGGCAGGGTGGCGGTATTGCCCAATGCGGTGGAAGTTCCTTCATCGCCATGGGCATACCCGGAAGATGGAGGCACCTTGCACATCCTCTTCGTGGGCCGCTTCGCCTTCAACAAGGGGATCGATGTATTGCTCGCCGTTGCCAGTCGGCTCCTCACTGAAGGCCATGGCGATCGCTTCCGTTTCATCCTCGCCGGCGATGGACCGGAACGTGCGCGCATGGAACGCGAAGGACTTCCGGCCAACGTGCAGCTGGTGGGCAAGGTGGACGATGCCCAGTTGAACACGCTGTACGCGGAATGCCATGCGCTGCTGCTGCCTACGCGCTTCGAGGGCATGCCCACCGTGGTGCTGGAAGCCATGGCGCGCGCGCGGCCGGTGCTGGTGAGCGATGTGGGTGCCAGCGCCGAACTGGTCGATGCATCGAACGGCTATCTGCTTCCGCCCGGCAACGCCGCTGCGTTGCACGATGCCTTGCTGCAGTTCGCGGATCGATCGCAGCAGGAACGCACCACCATGGGACGCGCCGGATACGCACGCGCTCTTGCCCGCTTCTCCTGGCCTGCGGTCACGGCCGGTTTCGTGGCATTGTTCCGCCAGGTGGCGGCCGCTCGTCAGTGAACCACCGTACGGTCTTGCGTTGGGCGCATGACGCGCTGCAGCTCGCGCGTGAAGAGCTTCGCGCCGCGCCCGTTCAGGTGGTCGCTGTTGGCGAAGAGGCTGTCGCCAGCGAAGAGGGCGGTGCGGTCGATCACGTGAACGGCTTCGCTTTCGTACCGGGCGCTCAGCGCCGCGTAGCGGGCGAGATAGGCTTCCGGAATGCCGCGCCGGTAGCTCTCGTGCAACGGTGAGCCGATGAGGTAGAGCGCCATCCGTTCGCGATGGCACAGCGCCACGATGGAGTCGAGGCATGCGATGCCGTAGGCTGAGATGGGTGCCACGGCCCCGTCCTCCTCCAGGAAGTGGCGTTGCAACGCTTGCACGCTGTCGGCGTGGAACTTCGCGCCCAAGCCGCTGAAGTGCCCGATGTAGGTGACATGGCTTTCCTGCGGCCAGGTGCAATAGCGCATGAAGAGCGTGCGCAGGTAGGTCTTGCGGTGCAGCGGAAGGCCCATCGCCTCGCGGAAGGGAACGAGGGGATACATGCGCTTCATGAGCCGCTCGGTGGCCCAACCGTTGTCGTGGAACTTGCGGTGGTCCTTGTCGCTGAGGTTGTGCGGCGCGAAGCCGAGCAGCACGGTGTCGATGCGATGCTGCGCGCTCAAGTGCTTCAGCTTGTACCAGCTGAGGAGGTAGGGCTCTGCAGGCAACGCCGTGTTCGCCGCGCCCTTCAGCACGCGCGGATCGATGGAACAGCCCATGTGCGAATCGCCGAAGGCCACGGTGCGCGCATCGATGCCTGTGCCTTCGCTCTTCTCCTTGCGCACGTTGATCGCAGCCATCACCGCGCACCAGAGCAGCGGAGCGATGGTGAAGAGCAGGAGAGCGCGGATTAAGGCCTTCATGCTAGAACTGGAAGTAGATGAAGGCTTGCTCCTTGCCACCGAAAGCGACGATGGCGGCCATGAGGCCGTAGTACACGCACCATCGTGCCCAGCGCCAGCGCCAGTTGGCAACCAGTTCCAACGCATGGTGGTGCGTGCGTGCGACCCATTCCACCAGGATGAATGCGCAGAGCAGGAGCAGCACATCCGTCGGGCGCACGGTGGGCAGCGTGAAGAGCGAAGCCGAGAAGATGCCCTTCAGGTGCTGCACGGCCATGCTCACGGTCTCGGCGCGGAAGAAGATCCAGCCCAACACCGTGAGGAGGAATGTGGAGGCCATCGCCAATGCTTCACGCGCGCTCGGCAGCCAGCGGCCCTCCGCTATGGTGTCCAGGTGGCGCCGGTTGCGGCCCGCGAGCAGCAAGGGGAGGAAGTAGATGGCGTTGAGCGCTCCCCAGCAGAGGAAGGTCCAGTTGGCACCGTGCCACAGTCCGCTCAGGAGGAAGATGATGAAGGTGTTGCGCACAGCGCTCCAGCGCCCGCCGCGGCTGCCTCCGAGGGGGATGTACACATAGTCGCGGAACCAGGTGCTGAGGCTGATGTGCCAGCGGCGCCAGAACTCGGCGATGTCGCGCGAGAAGTACGGCAGGTTGAAATTGCGCATGAGGCTGAAGCCGAAGAGGCGCGAGCAGCCGAGGGCGATGTCGGAGTATCCGCTGAAGTCGCAGTAGATCTGGAAGGTGAAGAAGAGCGCACCGATCAGGAGCGTGCTGCCGGTGTGGGCGGTGGGGTCATCGAAGATGGGGTTGGCGTACACCGCGCAATTGTCGGCGACGACGATCTTCTTGAAGAGGCCCCAGAGCATCTGGCGCAAGCCATCCACGGCAGCATGGCGCTCGAAGCGGCGGTTGTGTTCGAATTGCGGAAGCAGGTTCACGGCGCGCTCGATGGGCCCTGCCACCAGTTGCGGGAAGAAGCTCACGTAGGCGAGGAAGGCGATGGGATCGCGGCACGGTTCCAACCGTCGGCGGTACACATCGATCGTGTAGCTCATGGTCTGGAAGGTGTAGAAGCTGATCCCCACGGGAAGCACGATGTCCAGTTCGGGCAGGTCCAGCGGCGAACCGAGGAAGGAGAACGCCTGCTCCACGTTCGCCGTGAAGAAGTTGAAGTACTTGAAGAAGCCGAGCATGCCCAGGTTGGCGGTCATGCTCACCCACAAGAGCAGCTTGCGGCGCCCGTTGCGCTGCTCGCCACCGAGCCTGCGCCCCACCAGGTAATCAATGGCCGAGCTGGCCACCACCAGGAGCAGGAATCGCGGGTCCCACCATCCGTAGAACACATAGCTGGCGGCCAGGATCAGCAGGTTCTGCCGTCGGCGCCAGCGGGCAAGCGCCCAATATAGCGCGAACACGATCGGCAGGAAGACCGCGAAGTCGATGGAGTTGAAGAGCATCGATCAGGCTTCGGCGGCTGCGGTCACCGGGTGTAGCAACAGCGGTAGTACTGCGGCGTGTTGTACGCGCCCCAGGTTCCGGATTGCGAGCAGCTCGTGTAGCCAACGATGCGCACGCATTGGTCCTCGTTGGCCGAGTCGTCGGTCCACTCCCAGTTGCCCGTGGTGTTCAGCATGCCGATGGTGGCCCCGAGCTGGCAGGCACCGTACCACTCGCCCCAAGTGCATAGGCGCTTGTCCTGGCCAACGCAACTGCGCCCCGCCGTGAAGAAATCCGTCGTGTCGCTCTCCAGGATATCAACGCAGTACTGGTCGTTCACCGCCACCATGCCCGTGGGGCAGGGCCGGCGTTGGCGAGCGCGGCCATTGAGCACTTGGAACGCCGATCCGTCGAAGACCATCGAGAGCATCGGCAAGTGAGGCACGGGCATCTCGAAGATCGTCGATGGCGAAGCGAGCAGCGGGTAGGGGCCGCTGCCGTTCACGAGCATCTCGAATGGACCGCTGCCTGGGTCGGAGGGGACCTGTACGACGATCGTCGTTCCTGCGCTTGGTGCGCCATTGAGCGCGGGAAGATCGATCTGCCATGTGCTTCCCATCACCGCATCAGCCGAGCGGTGCTGGCCATCCTGCTCCACCGTGGCCGTCAGAGGAGCAGCAGGTGACTGCGTGATGTTCAAGCCGGTCACCTGCCGCGCCCCATCATCAGCACCCACCAGGATGATCGGCTTATCCACCGTCACCTGGGCGGCTGCGGTCGTGCATGCCAGCAGCGCCATGGCTTGTAGGAGCGTACGGTTCCTGTTCATCGCAGATGGTGGCAGCACCGGACCCGCCCCGGTACGGTAACGATGCGTGTCCGATGCCCTTGGCAGGTCGTGCGCGCTACCTGGTTGGCGCCGTGGGTGTGGTTCGATGTGTCGTCGATCCATTCCCATTCGGTGAAGATGTTGGTGAACTGGCCAGCCAGGAAATAACATCCGGCTTGGTACTCATTCCACGTGCAGAGCTTGCCGCCCTTCGCTTCGCAATGATCGGAGGCCTGGTACCATCCCATGGTGGCGGACGAGGCGGCCTCGATGCAGTAGTTGGCGTTCACCTGCAGGTAGCCCGGAGGGCAGCCCCTCACGGCAGCGCTGAGGAGATGGAAGCGACCACCTGCGAACAGCACTTCGCACACCTGCCCGCTTGCAAGGTCGCCGTCAGCAGGTGGCATTCCGTCCGTGCGAACGAGTTCCTTGGGGGCAAGTGTGTCCACCCGTATCCAGGTGCTTCCAGCGATGATCGATGGTGCAGCGAACCGAAGCAACGTACCATCCCTGAGCGTATCCGATGCTGCGGCAAGTTGCAGTGTCAGTGTGTCCGCCGCGAGGCTCGCCGTCGCCCACATCCATTCAGCCCGCACCGATCCCTCAACCGTTATCAACGCATCGTGCTGCGCGGGTGCGCCAAGTCCTTCCACGGTCCGGTCGCTATCGGCGCCGGTGAAATGGAGCGGTACGTCCACCGACACCTGCGCTTGCACCACAGTGAGGGACACGGCCAACAGCAATGCGGTGGTGGTCCTCATCATCGGTGGGTGCAACAGCGATAGCGCCGGCTCGTTGTGGGCAACGTAGTTCCGCCATGTTCGCACGAAAGAGCAATAGGGCCACCGAGGCCATCACCTCCGTTGCCAACGGTCTTGGCGTCGTTGGTGTCGTTGGCTCCGCTATCGATCCATTCATAGTTCAGCACGGTGAAGAAGAAGGACGAATCGTTGCGGCAGGCATGGGTCCATTCACTGAAGGTGCATAGCCGGGCATTGCTGTCGCGGCAACGACGGTTGGCCCAGTAGAAGGTGGTATCGCTGCGCGAGCTGTCCTCGATGCAGTATTCACGACCTCCCACGTGGAAACCGGCCGGGCACGGGATGAAGACTTCGCCGATCAGGTGGAATCGCGAACCATCGTGGATGAGCCGGGCTGGCGCGCCCGCCAGCAGATCGGCGCTGTCCAACGGAAGTCCACCGGCTTTCACCATCGGCTGGGCACCAAGGCCGTTCAGATCGAGCTGCGCGCCGGGAGCATTCGTCTCTGCCGGGACAATGGTGACGATCATACCGGGCACGTAGGCCGTGGGCGAGGGCACCAAGGCACCGGAGAGCAATGATGTACCGGTGACCGTCGTATAGGTCGCTCGTTGGTCGCGCACAGCATCGACGCTCATGCCAGCAGAAGCCTCCTGCGGAGCGGCAAGTCCGAGCACCTGGCGATCGGCCTCTTGACCGCCATCGAGCACCACGCGCACCGGTACATCCCATTGGGCGAAGCAGGATGCCGTCGCCGTCGCGAGCAGGAAGAGCGCGGCGGTCCTCATTGCTTGATCACCCGTTGAGCGCTCCGCGCATCGTTCACTTGCACCATGTACAGGCCATCGGCCAGTGCGCTCAGGTCGATGCGTGCGATGCATGACGGTGCGTGCAAGCTTGTGCTGAGGACGCGCGTGCCCCTGGAGTCGAGGATGGCGATCCTCCTGATCGGTTGGCCGAGCGGCATGGCAATATTGAGCTGGTCATGCACGACCGTTGGCCAAACGCGCGCTGTATGGGCATCATCATCGGCATCGAAACCATTGACCGCGTCGAAATCGAAAGCCGTGAGGTACGCGGAAGGCGAAGGGTCGGTGGCGGCCAGCGAATGGTTTGGTTCGTCGGCCAGGGTGAGCAAGGCGGTCCATGTTCCGCTGAGGTCCGGTGCTTTGAAAAGAGAGAGCGAAGCAGGTAGGATCCCATTCAATTCCACGGGATCGTACCGGAAATCGACCAGCATATCGGCAGTGGTGGGCGTTGGGGTGCTGATGCGGTACCAGCGCGCGATGCTGGGCGTTCCATTCGCAGCGGAAGCGGGCAGATGCCCGCGCTCGACCGTCAATCCGCCATCGGCGTACGTGCTGGTGATCGTCAATCCAAGCCCGCCGGCCTGGGCTCCATTGAGCGGAGCTGCCGGCGCCCATATTGCCACCTCGTATCCCATGCCGGAGATGGGGGAACCATCCACCTCGGCCAGTTGGGCTTCGGTCCCGAGATCGATCGATCCATCGTTCACCACGGTTGCGTCCGGGGCGAGTTGCCACACCAGTGGACCAGCGAAGCGCATCGTTGTCCCGGTGTCCACATGCAGCGCTCCACCGCCGAAAGGCATGAGCTGCGCCACGCCAGCCAAGGCCTGCGCCACAGCAACGGACAGGAGGAAGGCGCGCCACTGCATGGGTGCCAAAAATAGGCCGTGCGCTGCTCCGCACCCGGCCCACTTGGCGATCGCTAGTTTTGGCCCAACTCCGAGCGCATGGACTTGATGGGCTTCCTCTCCGACCACATGGGCCATTTCAGCCTGTACGACCTGCCCAACCTGGTCTTCGCCGTGTTGTTGGCTGTGCTGCTGGGTTACCTGCTGGGCCGCTTCGGTGGCAAGGTGCGTGGTGCTGAATTGCGTGCGCTTGCCCTGTGGGCAGGAAGCGCTGCGCTGGCGGCGGCCATTGTGCGGTCGCAGTTGCCGCTGGCCGTTGTGCTTGTGGCGCTGGTGTTGCTCGTGCGCAGCAATCAGGACGGCTCGCGTGATCGTGCCCTCCAATTCGGCGCGCTCGTGCTCGGCCTCGGTTGCGGCAGTGGCGCTGCGCTCGTAACGCTCGTGGCGGCGGTTCCATACATCCTCGTGGTCCGCTGGGCCTTCAAATCAAAGGACTGAGGAATGGAACAGGCCAGCACGCACGGTCGTGCAACGGCCGTTCTGATCGGTGGAGTGCTTGCCAGCGCTGCCTGCGCGCTCATCCTTCCGAGCCCGCCCAGGATGCCCGCCCCATCGACCAAGGGAGAAGCGCCGCTCATCGAACCCGCAACCGCCTATGTGGAAGCCGGTGACGCCATCACCATCCGCGCCGCCAAGGGCGATCGATTGTGGGTCGAGCACGATGGAGCCTTCTATCCCACCGGCGATGTGGACAAGCTTGTTGCAGAGCAGGACCAACGAGCCGCAGCGCACGCGCTGGCGATCCCCACAGCCATGCAATGGCGGCATCCGCTGCCAGGCTTGCCAGCCGCCATGCTGGTGCGAGCGGCACAAGCCGAAGGAAACGGCATGCCCGGACCGCTTGCCACGCGCACCTTCCTCTTCACCAGGCACAGCCCCCTGCCGGTAGTATCCATCAGTGCGAAGGATGACGACTTATTCAGTGCCGACGAGGGGATCATGGTGCCAGGTCATTGGATGATGCATCCGGACGAAGGGGTGCTCACCACTTACCTCATGGACATCCGCTGGTGGAAATACCCGGGCAACTACCACGGGCGCGGCTTGGAATGGCAGAGGCCTGCGCGGATCGAGCTGATCGACGCCGATGGCAGGGAGATCCTTCAAGCCGATGCCGGACTGCGCATCAACGGGCAGATGACACGCGGCTTTCCGCAGCACGCGCTGCGATTGGTGTTCGATGAACCCCTGGCGGTTGCGCCCTTCGCCGACGGCGACGGCATCGGGTCGCGCGCGCTTGTGCTGCGCGCTGCGGGCAATGATCAAGTGAAGGCCATGCTGCGCGATGCCTATCAGCACCGGCTTTGCGAAGGGCTTCCGTTCGAGACGAGCAAGGCTCGCACCTGCGTGGTGTACATCAACGGCGTGTACCAAGGCGTTCATCACCTGCGCCAGCGCATGGACGAGGAGGAACTTGCCCGACGCCACGGGATCAAGAAGAAGAGGATCACCTTGATCGAGGATGCCAACGAACTGTGCTATGGTGACAGTACGGACGTGAAGCGATTCGCACAGATGATGGCACGCACCGAGAAGTGGGATGTCCAGGATCCGGCTTGGTTGGACACGCTGGAGGCGCAGCTGGACGTGGACGGATTCCTCACGTACATGGCCTCGCAGATGATCCTGGGCAACATGGACTGGCCCAAGCAGAACGTGAAGTACTGGCGGTACACCGGCAAGCCGAAGGACGATGCCTCGCTAGACGGGCGATGGCACTTCATCATGGGCGATACCGACCTGAGCTTCGGTGCCAATGCGTCGGCCAGCGCCGACATGTTCGCCAAAGTGCATGCAGCGGGCATTCCCGTTTCGCGGCTCTTCATGGCCATGATGCGGTCGCCGCTGTTGAAGATGCGATTCATCGCCAACGCGAGGAAGTTGCTCGACGGGCCGTTGAGCGCCGGGCGCTGCCTTTCCGAGCTCGACCATTTCGCCGCCGACATGGACGGAGAGATGGAGCGGCATACCGCACGCTGGCGCAAGCCCTTGGACAAAAGCGCCTGGCTGTCCGAAGTGGACCTCATGCGGCAGTACGCCAAAGAGCGCGAAGGGCATGTGCGCCAGCAACTGATCGGATTCGAAGCCCAGTGATGCCATGGTGAGGTTCCTGCGCGACAACTGGCAGCTGATCATGGTCATGATCGTGTGGCTGGGCGTGGGCTACTACTTCCAATCCGCCGTATTCCTGTTGCTGCCGCTTTCGGTGGTGTATTTCAAATCGCGCGACCTGTGGCCGGAGATCCTCATGGGCCTGCTCATGGTGCTCATCTTCTCCGACATCGAGAAGGACATGTTCTACAAGATGATCGTCTTCAAGGACGCCAAGGACTTCTATGTGCTCACGGTAGGCGGACTGCTTCTTCTGGAACTGAACCGTTTCGCTCCCTTGAGCCAGGTCTTCGCCATCTTCTTGCCGTTCTTTCTCTACAGCCTCTTTCCGCTCGTGTTCTCCAACAACATGCTCATGGGCTTCCAGAAGACCGTGTCCTACGCGCTCATGTACTTGATCGTGCCCAACTACCTGCTCTACAACTTCAGGCGGTTAGGGTGGCCGTTCATACGCAACCTCATCTTCTTCATGACCGCCATCCTCATAGCGGGCATGGTGCTCTGGTTGATCAATGAGAAGTATGCCACGGTCGCCGGCCGTTTCCGGGGGATCTTCGGCAACCCCAACGGCATGGCCATCTTCTGCTACCTCTTCCTCATGTTCACGGGGGTGGTGGTCTCCATCAACAAGGAGCTCTTCACCGTCAGGGAGCGTGTGGTCATCTTCGGCATCATCATCTACTTCATTATCGTCTCCGGCTCTCGGGCGTCGCTGGCATCGGCGCTCATCTTCCTCATCTTCCACCGCTTCTTCGCTGCATCGCCCTTCCTGGGCTTCGTGGGGCTGTTGTGCCTGTTCATGGTGGTGGAACTGGTCTCCTCCAACCTGCAAGCGATCATCTCCTCCATGGGGCTCCAGGAGTACTTCCGCGTGGACACCATCGAGGATGGCAGCGGCCGTTATTTCGCCTGGCATTTCAGCTGGCAGCACATCCAACGCTTCTTCGTCTTCGGCGGCGGCTTCGCCAACGACGAGAACATCATGCACAGGTACCGGCTGTACCTGGAGAGCATGGGCCACCAGGGCGGCGTCCACAATACCTATCTCTCGTTCTGGTTGAACACCGGGCTGCTGGGCCTGCTCATCTTCCTGCGAAGCCTCTTCCTGCTCTTCATCAAGGCCAGCAAGCTGGTGCCCATGAGCCTGGCGGTGCTCTTCTCGGTGCTCTTCTCCATCATGTACGAGTCGTGGCTCATGGGATCGCTGAACCCATACACCATCGTTCTCCTCATGGTGATGACCGTGGTGACCGAGCCGGAGATCGCCAACTGGAAGGAGTACGCCAGTGAGGAGCTGACCGAAGAAGCCGAACAGGATGAAAGTGTGCTGCCCGCGCCCGCCGTGGCCCTATGACCGCCGAGAAAAGAGCATGAAGAAGAAGCATCGTCACAGGAAGCGTCTCGCAGTGATCATCGGTGCCGTGCTGGTGCTGTTGGCCGCAGGGGCATGGCTTGGCGATCGTACGCTGAAGGCCAAAGGCCATCCCGGCTTGCGAACCTTCCTGGGCCAGTGGGCGCGCAACTACCCAGCGAGCCTCGCGGTGGAGCCGGAGCTGCTATCGATCACCGTCGACGAGCGCGACCTGGAGCGATTGGAGCGCACCGTGGAGGAAGCGCGCGAGCGTGGAGTGATCATGCCTGAAGGCAACGAGTACGTGGATGCTGAGATCGGCAGCGGGGCCGACCGTTTCAAGGCGAAGTTGCGCATCAAGGGCAAGCTCACCGATCATGTGCAAGGCAGCAAGTGGAGCTTCCGCATCGTGGCCAAGAAGGACGGTGGATGGCGCGGCATGAAGCGCTTCAGCTTGCAGCACCCTGGCACCCGCAATTACCTGTGCGATTGGGTCTATCACCGGTTGATGGCCAACGAGGGCGTGATCGCGCTGCGCTACGGCTTCCTGCGTGTCAGCTTCAACGAAGAGGACCTGGGCATTTACGCCTATGAGGAGCACTTCGGGCCTGAACTGCTGGAGCAGAACGGCAGACTGCCTGGTCCGCTCTTCCGCTTCGATCCCGCGTTGTTCTGGGAGCACCGGTTGAACGAGATGAACAAGCTGCGTTTCGATGAGCCTTACGCCGCCTACCAGGCGGCCGCCGTTGATGCCTTCGGCAGCAGCGACCTGGTGAAGGATGACAAGCTCCGCGGGCAATTCGAGGAGGCAGTGACCTTGCTCGATGGATTCCGTCGCGGTGAAATGACCGCCTCGCAGGTCTTCGATGCCGGCTTGACGGCCCGCCACCATGCCATCCTCGATCTCATCGGTGGTCACCATAGCATGGACTGGAGCGATGTGAAGTTCTACTACGACCCCGCCGCCAAGCGCATCGAGCCCGTGGCCTACGAGAGCTTCAGCGCCTTTCCGTTGAAGACGCTGGCAGGCAGTTATCGCTGGGTGGGCCATCATGAGGCTGCACAAGACCTGCATGACCAGTATTTCAACGACGAGCAGGTGTTCCGTGCCTACGTGAAGCACCTCGAACGCGTATCGCGCAAGAGCTGGTTGGACAGCACCTTCGCCGCCATGAAGCCCGCGTTGGACAGTGCGAGCGCAACGCTCTACCGCGAATTCCCTTACAAGGAGCTCGATCGGGGGATCTACTACCGCAACCAGAAGGTCATCCGCAAACTGCTCAATGGGCCGAAGCCCTTCCACGCTTACCTCGGCGATCTTGCCAAGGATACTGTTCGCATCACCATCGTTCCGATCGAAGGGCTGCCGATGGAAGTGCATGCGTTGTTGTTGCCCGATGGAACGCGCGCTGTTCCGGTCGGGAATGCTATCGTGCCGTGTCGTCGTCCAGGCAAATTGGGTGAGCCGTTCGAGATCCGCTTCGCAGTGAATGGTGAAGTGAAACGAGATGGACTGAAACTCGGTTGTTCCGTGCTCGGGGCATCCACGCAGAGGGAGGTTGAGGTCTTCCCGCACACGTTCTCCGTCTCTGCGGACCAGGATCGCCTGCTGCGCGATCGCACACCGAACGCCAAGGAGTTCGACTTCCTCGTGGTGGACGAGCTTGCCAAGACCATCACCATCAAGCCCGGCGCCTGGAAGTTGGATCGGACGATGGTCCTGCCTTCGGGTTATCGCTGCATGGCTGTGTCGCCCTTGAAGTTGGATATCGTGGCTGGAGCTGAGATGATCAGCTATTCGAGATTGCAGTGGAGCGGGTCGCCTGACATGCCCATCATCATCCACAGTTCCGACAGCAGCTCGCATGGCGTGCATGTGATCGATGCCGAAGGGCGTTCGCAACTGCACCGAGTGGTCTTCTCCGATCTGACGCGCTACAAGTATGACCAGGAGCGCAGCGGCGATGTCTCCTTCCACCGCAGTGCCGTATCGTTCAAGCAATGCGTGTTCGCCGGTACCGGCGCTACGCTTCTCGATGTCTCTGTCTGCGCTGTGGACCTCGATGCGTGCCGCTTCGATCACGGTTCCGATCAGTTCGAGTCGCACTTCGCCCAGGTGACCATGAACGATGCGACCTTCGAGCTGGCGCACGATGATGCCATCAGCATCGAAGGCGGAAGCGCCGCACTGAACAAGGTCTTCATCGGCGGTGGGAAGGGGATAGGCGTGAAGGGAACGAAGGGCGCGCATGTCACCGCCACCGACCTGCACATCGACAGGATGGGCAAGGGCCTCGAGGGGCGGCAAGGAGCGCGTATGCAAGTGAGCACGATGGATGCGCAGGAGGTGCCGGTGATCGCCGATGCGCAGAAGCGCGAGATGCGCTACGGACCTGTGGCGATCGAACTGAAGGGCTTGAAGGCCGATGCGACCGACGCGAGCTACGAAGTGGGCGAGGGGAGTTCCATCACGTTGGACGGGAAGCGTGTGGGTTTCCAGAAAGCGAAGGAAGGAACATGAGCGTGCGGAACCTTGTCATCTGCTCAGTTGCTTCACTGCTTCAATCAACAGCAGCCTTCGCGCAGCGTTCGCCTTTCAACGGACTGGAGGTGCTGCCTGCCGATAGCACGGGTCACTACCGGATCATCATCGGAGGCCACTTCCACGGCGAGAGCACCAACCGCAGTGGCTACCCAGCAGCCACCTTGCTCGCGAGCTTGGATACGATTAACAGCCTGGGAGCGAACCTTTTCCTCAGCACGGGCGATCTCTTCATGGATGCGCAGAAGGACCACGCTCGCTACGAGCGTGCCTTCTTCAGCAAGCTGAAGGTGCCCTTCTTCAATGCACCGGGAAACCATGACCTCGGCGGCGTCGACAGCTTGTACCAGTTCTTCCCGATCCCCTACACGAAGACTTCGGCATATCAGGTCTTGAGCAATGGATCTCGCATACCGCCGATCGAAGGTGGTGTGGCTATCCTCCACACTGAAGAGGACGATGGCTCCATACGCGATGTGCAACTGGAGCTCTTGAAGAACAATGGGGAGTACTGGAACCTCGGAAGTGTCTTCATCATCTCCCACCGCCCTATCTGGGCCGAAGACGACGCTCAATATTCTGATCTCTTCAAGGACAACACACGCTCGCTCACAGGCACGAACTTCCAGAAGGAGGTGTACCCGATCCTGCAGGAGATCGCCAAGCACGCGCACGTGTATTGGATCAGCGGCAGCTTGGGCGGTGAAGCGCCAAGCAGCATCTTCTTCCAAGAGCACGCGCCCAACATCACCTATATCCAATGCGCCATCCGCGATGAGCCACGCGATGCGCTCCTGATCGCCGATGTGTATCCGGACAGCGTGCATTGGAGCGCACTTTCGCTCACAGGCCAGCAACTCCAAGCGCCGCAGACCTACGACGCTGCCTGGTGGCGTGCGCAGACCGGCAGGGGAGAGGGCTTCAAATGGCGCCTGCTGCCCTTGTACACCAAGCAGATCGTCACGCACCGTGCGTTCTGGTGGGGAGCAGCCTTCGCGCTTTTGCTCGTCTCGGTGGTACGTCGCTACCTCCGCCGCTAGGCGGTTACATTTGGCGGCCAGAGACCGAACATGTCACGCATACTAGTCACCGGCGGCGCCGGTTTCGTTGCCAGCGACCTGGCCATCAAATTGGCCAACGACCCGAAGAGCGACGTGACGGTGGTGGACAACCTCCTCACCGGCGATCGCCGCAAGTTGCCGGCCGAACTGCCGCCCAACCTGCATTTCATCAAATGCGATGTGAACCGCTACGAGGACATCAGCGCGGTCTTCTATGCGCACCGGTTCGAGCATGTGTTCCACTACGCGGCCGTGGTGGGCGTGAGGCGCACCATCGAGAACCCGGTGATGGTGCTGCGCGACATCGACGGCCTGCGCAACATCCTCGACCTGGCCAAGAACACCGGCGTGAAGCGCGTGCTCTACAGCAGTAGCAGCGAGGTGTACGGCGAACCGGTGGAGATCCCCCAGAACGAGAAGACCACACCGCTGAACAGCAAGCTGCCCTACGCCATCGTGAAGAACATAGGCGAGGCCTTCCTGCGCAGCTACCACAAGGAGTACGGACTGGACTATACGGTCTTCCGCTTCTTCAACACGTACGGACCCAAGCAGAGCAAGGACTTCGTGGTGAGCAAGTTCATCCGTGCCGCCCTGGCTAACGAGGACATCACCATTTACGGCGACGGCTTGCAGACGCGCACCTTCTGCTACATCGACGACAACACCGAAGCTTGCATCAACGCCTATAAACGCCAGGAAGTGATGAACGATGTGGTGAACATCGGAAGCGATGTGGAGATCACCATCAACGATCTCGCCAAGCTCATCATCGAGCTCACAGGCAGCAGCAGCCGCATCGTGAACCTTCCTCCGTTGGAAGAAGGAGATATGACCCGGCGGATGCCGGACATCACGCGCATGCGAGCCTTGCTCGGTCGGGACCTGCTTCCCCTGCGCGTAGGGCTCGAGCGCATCCTGGCGCACACCACGGTGGCCAACTGATGTGCGGCATCGCGGGGATCCACGGGCTTGAAGGACTGAACGACGCGGAGGCCCTCGTGCGGCGAATGACCGATGCGATGGCGCATCGCGGTCCGGATGCGGCCGGGGTGCAACGCGTTGGCAATAATGTGCTCGGTCATCGGCGCCTCAGCATCATCGATCTATCACCGGAAAGCAACCAGCCGTTCCATAGCAGCGATGGGCGTTACACCATCACCTACAACGGCGAGATCTACAACTATCGGGAACTGAAGCGCGAGTTGCGGGACCATCCATGGCGCACGGGCTCCGATACCGAGGTACTGCTGATGGCCTATGCGACCTGGGGGCCGGCGTGTTTGGATCGACTGCAGGGCATGTTCGCGTTCGCGGTGCATGACGCGCAGAGCGGGGAGCTCTTCATCGCCCGGGACCGGATGGGCATCAAGCCGGTGTACTGGTACCGGGATGATCGCCACCTGCTTTTCGCCTCCGAACTGAGGGCGCTCCTGGCCACCGGCCTCGTGCCGCGCAAGCTCGACCAGGATGCACTCGTGGACCATCTGCGCTACCAGACCGTTCATGCCCCGGCTACCATGGTGAAGGGCGTTCGCATGCTGCAGGCCGGGCATTGCCTCACGGTAACGGACCAGGAGGTGCGGGAGGAACGCTGGTACGACCTGCCGAAGAGGGCCAGGCACGAAGCGGCCGACCTGGCGCTGGATCAGGTACAACGCGAAGTGCGGGAGCGATTGTCGCGCGCGGTCGAGAAGCGGCTCGTGAGCGACGTGCCGTTCGGGGCCTTCCTCAGCGGCGGCATCGATAGCAGCGCGGTCGTGGGGCTGATGGCCCAGGCAAGCAGTTCGCCGGTACACACCTTCTCCGTGGTATTCGATGAGGAGGAGTTCAGCGAGGAGAAGTTCGCGCGCATCGTGGCCAGCCGGTTCCGAACGGAGCATACTGCCATCAGGCTGAAGCCTGCGGATATGCTGCGGATGCTCCCTGATGCGCTGGCGGCTATGGACCATCCCAGCGCCGATGGACCCAACACGTATGTGGTTAGCAAGGTCACCAAGGAGGCCGGGATCAGCATGGCGCTCAGCGGCCTTGGCGGCGATGAGGTGTTCGCCGGCTATCCGGTCTTCGAACGCACGCTTGCGCTCTGGCAGAAGAGTTGGATCACCCAGTTCCCAGGCTTCATGCGAAGCGGGGCGGCTGGGTTGCTCGCTGCGTTACGCCCTTCCATCGCCAATGACAAGCTGAAGGAAGTGATGCGGCTGCGGACCTTTTCGGTGGACGATACCTTCCCCGTATCGCGTTTGATCTCCTCCGATGCCGCGCTGGTGCTCATGCTGGATCGGGAGCGCTTGCCGCTTAACGCTGTACAGTCGATCATGAACGGCATCATCCGCGAGGACAGCGGGTACAAGCTGCCCATGCTCTCGCAGGTGTCGCTGGGCGAGCTGGCCACCTACTTGCAGAACGTGCTTCTGCGCGATGCGGACCAGATGAGCATGGCGCATGCACTCGAGGTGCGCGTTCCCTTCCTCGACCATGATCTGCTGGAATTCGTGCTGGGCGTGGATGACGCCCTGAAGTATCCCCATTCGCCGAAGAAGTTGTTGGTCGACTCGCTTGGCGACCTGCTGCCCCGAGAGATCATCGACCGGCCGAAGATGGGCTTCACCATGCCGTGGGAGCTATGGATGCGCAATGAGTTGCGGTCGTTCTGCGAGCAGCGGATCATGCAGCTCGATCGACGGCCTTACTTCAGGCGAGGAGCCATCATTGCTGCGTGGAAGCGCTTCCTGACGCATGACCCAAGGATCAACTGGTCGCGCGTGTGGAACCTTGTCGTTCTGGAGGATTGGCTCGCACGCCATGCGATCGAATGACCTGGAATGAGAAGCGGGGACATCCGTCCCCGCTCCATTGAGATCGTATCCTGGCCTAGAACTTCGCGCGGCTCTTACGGCCCACGCGCTTCGCACCGCGGATCCAGCTATAACGCTGGCGGTAGAAGTTGGACTGACCACGCAACACATAGCTGTATGTGAACGTTGCGGTCAGGTAGCTGTCGTTGTGAGTTGCATCACCCCGGATCGAACCAGCATCGTAGTTGTTCGGGTGCGGGAGCGTGGGGTCCAACGCATAGGCGTAGCTCGTCTGGTTGGCGAGATCGACGGCCAACTGGCTCGGCAGCAAGGAGGGATCGGCGTACACCGTGCTCGCATCGTCGAGGTAGTCGCTGAAGGTGGTGCGCCAGCCGAGGTCGAAGCCGAAACGGTGGCGGCGACGCTTAGTGAAGTGGAAGCCGATGCCAGCAGGGATGCTCACACCGATCCTGGAATAATCGACCAGTTCAGTGGTGAGCGGCTTCAGCGCGTAGAAATCGCCTTCGCGATTGATCTGGCCCTTGGGATTGTGGTAGTACAGCCCGAAGCCCACGTAGCCGAAGAGACGGAAATCGAGACGGTAGCGACCGCGGCCTCCAAGATCATTGTCCTGGTAGATCGTGAATTCAGGCCGCAGGTACCATTCGAGCATATCGTTGCGGAAGTTCAGGTTCCGGCCACGACGAGGGCGATACTCTTCGGTGAGCGCATCGGCACCTTGGATGCGCATGTAAAGGAGGCCGGTGTTCAGCGAAAGCGCGCGGTTGATCTTTCGGCGGGCGAAGCCACCGATGCACCAGCGCGTCTGGCTCAGCTTCATGTCCCAAACGAAGTCGCGTCGAGGCTGGTCCTTGCCGCCCATCTCGCCCAAATAGTTCGCCCCGCCTACGTGGATGCCGATATCCCAAGCATACTGTGCGTGGGCACGAGGGCTGGCCAAGGCTGCAAGAACGGCGACGAGCGTAAACTGGAGTGAACGACTGCTCATGCGTGAGTTTGAACGGGGCGGTTATACAGGGCAAACTTAGCAAAGTTCCCTTCGGCCCAACGATATAGGGAAGGCCTTGGATATCAACGATCCTACGCATTGCGCCCAAGCATCGACCAAGCGGGTAGATTTGCCGCCCGCCATGGAGGCCATGTCCAACCGCATCACGCAGCTCTTTGGGGTCCAATATCCCATCATTCAAGCGGGGATGATCTGGTGCAGCGGTTGGAAGCTGGCAAGTGCGGTGAGCAATGCGGGTGGGCTTGGGATCATCGGCTCGGGCAGCATGTACCCCGAGGTCTTGCGCGAGCATGTTCGCAAGTGCAAGGCGGCCACCGACAAGCCCTTCGCAGTGAATGTGCCCATGCTATACCCGGACATCGACAAGCATATGGCTACCATCGTCGAGGAAAAGGTGCCCATCGTGTTCACCTCAGCGGGAAATCCGGCCCAGTGGACGAAGCAGCTCAAGGAACACGGGATCACGGTGGTGCATGTGGTGAGCAGCGTGAAATTCGCGTTGAAGGCAGAAGCCGCAGGCGTTGATGCCGTGGTGGCCGAAGGCTTCGAAGCTGGTGGGCACAATGGGAGGGAGGAGACGACCACCATGGTGCTCGTGCCCATGGTGCGCGATGCGATCAAGGTGCCGCTGATCGCGGCCGGCGGAATAAGCGATGGCCGAAGCATGTTGGCCGCCATGAGCCTTGGTGCCGACGCCGTGCAGATGGGCAGTCGTTTCGTGTGCTCGGAGGAGTCGTCGGGCCATATCGCATTCAAACAGCGTGTGGCACATAGCACCGAAGGGGACACCGTCCTCACATTGAAGGAGATAACACCGGTACGCATGATCCGGAACTCATTCTACCAACGGGTGCAGGATGCCTATTCGAGAAAGGCTACTGTTGAGGAGTTGAAGGAATTGCTCGGAAGGGGCCGGGCGAAGAAGGGAATGTTCGAGGGGGACTTGGATGAAGGCGAACTGGAGATCGGACAAGTGAGCGGCCGTCTTCGGGACATCCTGCCTGCCGGAGATATTGTCAGGAACGTGATGCACGAATACGAAGCTGCCCGCCTTAGGATGGCTGGACCAGCCCCATTTGCCTGAGAATGAGCCACCCTGCTCGGCAACATTGCCACCTGCTTGAGCGTCTTACCAACGTGCCAAGGAGTTTCCTGCCGCTTTTGGTGACGCTGGCTGCGCTGCTTCCGGTAACAGCCACCGCTCAACCTATCGCGCCAATACCTCATTGTGCATCCGTGTCCCCTAACGGCGACGTTGTGATCACATGGACGGTGCCGGCATGGCCTAACGGCGATTTCGGCAACTACGAGATCTGGCACGCCACGGATATCGCTGGGCCTTTCAACCTCCTTTCCACCGTCCTCGTGCAGGGACAGGTGAGCTACACGCATTTGGGCGCGGGTGGTAACACCGGAGCGCAGTTCTATTACTTCACCAGCGTCACGAACGGTCTGCCACCGGAGACCTCAACGCCGAGCGACACCATCGCAACCATCTTCCTTCAGGTATTCCAGAGCACACCCTTGGGCAGTGCCAACCTCTCATGGAGCGCCCCGGCCATCGCCCCGACGGCCGCAACGGATTTCACGATCTGGTTGGAGCATCCGATCGGCACATGGACGCAGATCGCCACCGTGCCTACGAACACCTTCTCTTACCAGTGGGTCGTGGACATCTGCGAGGACTCGCTCACCTTCCGCATAGGGCTCGGCGATGCACTGGGCTGCGTGAGTTTCAGCAACCGCGATGGCGAGATCTTCAATGACGTTACTCCGCCATCCGTGCCGGTGATCGAGTACGTCACGGTCGACAGCCTCACTGGCTTGTCCAATATCCATTGGTCGCCCAGTCCGCAGCCCGATACGGACGGCTACATCATCGTCTGGAACGGACCCGGAGGTGGCGTCATCATCGATACCATCTTCGGGCAGAACAATACGAGCTATGAGTGGCCATTGAGCGACCCCTTCACCGGTTCGGAGGGCTTCGTCATTGCAGCGTTCGATACCTGCGAGCACGGCACACCCCCCAGCCCGAACACCAGCGCCACAGGCCTGCAGCATGCAACCATCCACAATGTCCTCAACTACGACCGATGCTCCGCCCGGGTGCGCGTGTCCTGGTCCGCTTATGTGGGGTGGACCCCTCAAGCCTACCAGATACTCGTCCGCATGGATGCCGGACCATGGGCGCTTTTGGGCACTGTTGCCGGGAATGCGAGCCAATACTTCCACGACACCGACCCCGGCCACAACTATTGTTACATCGTCAAGGCCATTGAAGGAGTCGGACTGGCGTCTTCGCTCTCGAACGAAGCCTGTGTGTTCACCGCCTACCCGGCCCAGCCGTTGTTCAATTACGTGCGCACCGTTACCGTTACGGGCGAAAGCAGCATCCTGCTGGTGGATAGCGTGGACCAGTTCGCCGAAGTGCAGAGCTACACCATCGAGCGATCGGAGAATGGTGGATCTTACGAGTACATGGCCACCGTGCCTGGCACAGCAGGGCCGCTCTTCCAATGGACCGATACCGATGTGCGACCCGCCGATACAGGCTACCTCTATCGCGTGCAAGTGCAGGATAGCTGCGGCAATGCGTCGGTCACGAGCAACGTGGGCAGCAACATCGTGCTGCGCGCCAGTTCATCGCTCACGGGCGAGAACATCCTCACGTGGAACGGCTACATTCAATGGGCCGGTCTCATCGGCAGTCATGATATCTACCGCAGTGTGGATGACGGAGCCTATCAACTGATCGCCACCGTGCCAGCCGACCCCTGGGAATACACCGACGATGTGAACGCATTCGTGACCACCAGCGGCGGACGCTTCTGCTACTACGTGGTAACGCATGAAACCGGGAACGCCTCCGGTATCGACGCCAAGAGCGCCAGCAACATCGCTTGCACCGCGCAGGAAGACCTCGTCTACATCCCCAACTGCTTTATCGTCGGAAGTTCCATCTCCGAGAACGGGGTTTTCAAGCCCGTGCTTGGGTTCGTGGATGTGGACGAATACCTGTTCCTGATCATCAACCGCTGGGGCCAGGTGATCTGGGAAACCAACGACCCCGATGAAGGCTGGGATGGCGTGGTGGGCAGCCAGGTGGCGCCCATCGGCGTTTACGCATACTACTGCGAAGTGCGCAGCGGTACTACCAAGCGTGTGATCAACCGCGGTACGGTCACTCTTCTCACCGCGCGCGACGAGTAGGCTTCGGCCATCCATCACGGCCGATCGTCCTCATCCTGACCGCGTCACTGCTGGTGCTTTCGGCTGTATCGATCACCTGCCTACTTTTGTGCATGGAACGATCCACTACCGCACCGCTGAAGAAGCCTCGCGCGCAGGCTCCGGCGAATGGCCATCTTCCCCAGGACAAGTTCGTCGGCGAAGGACTCACTTATGATGATGTGCTGCTGGTGCCCGCATACAGCGAGGTGCTTCCGCGCGAGGTGGACGTGCGCTCGCAGTTCTCCCGCAACATCAAGCTGAACGTGCCGATCGTCTCGGCGGCCATGGACACCGTCACCGGTGCCGAGCTCGCCATCGCCATCGCGCAGCAAGGCGGAATCGGTGTCATACACAAGAACCAAACGATCGCTGAGCAAGCCGCCGAAGTACGCCGTGTGAAGCGAAGCGAGAGCGGAATGATCCTCGATCCCGTGAAGCTCGACCGCCATGCAACGGTGGGCGACGCGCTGCGGCTGATGGCCGAGAACAGGATCGGCGGCATACCGGTGATCGACGCCAAGGGCATGCTGGTGGGCATCGTTACCAACCGCGACCTGCGCTTCGAGAAGAAGATGGGCCGCCCGGTCGCCGAGGTGATGACGGACAGCAACATCATCACCGCAAAGCCGGAGACCACCATGCTGCAGGCCGAGGACATCCTGCAGGACCACAAGATCGAGAAGCTGCCCGTGGTGGATGCCCGCGGCCTGCTCGTCGGCCTCATCACCTACAAGGACATCATCAAGCTGAAGCAGCGCCCCAATGCCTGCAAGGACAAGCTGGGCCGCTTGCGCGTGGCTGCGGCCATCGGCATCGCTGGCGATACCATGGAGCGAGCCAAGGCGCTGGTCGACGCTGGGGTCGACGCGTTGGTGATCGATACCGCGCACGGCCACACCAAGGGCGTCATCAGCATGGTGAAGCAGGCGAAGAAGAGCTTCCCCACCGTGGAGATCGTAGCCGGCAACATCGCGACCGCGGAGGCCGCCAAAGCGCTCGTCGAGGCGGGTGCCGATGCGGTGAAGGTGGGCATCGGACCGGGCAGCATCTGCACCACGCGCATCATCGCCGGCGTGGGCGTGCCGCAGCTAACCGCGGTCATCGATTGTGCCAACGCTATCGCAGGTAGCGGCGTGCCTGTGATCGCCGACGGCGGCATACGCTACACCGGCGACGTGGTGAAGGCGCTTGCTGCAGGTGCGGGCACGGTGATGATCGGGAGCATGTTCGCTGGGGTGGAGGAGAGCCCCGGCGAGACCATCATCCTCGAAGGCCGTCGCTTCAAGACCTATCGCGGCATGGGCAGTATCGAGGCCATGCAGCAGGGCAGCAAGGACCGCTACTTCCAGGACATGGAGGACGACATCAAGAAGCTGGTGCCCGAAGGCATCAGCGGCCGGGTGCCCTACAAAGGGAAGCTCGCGGAAGTGGTGCATCAACTGGTCGGCGGCCTGCGTGCCGGCATGGGCTATTGCGGTGCGCCCGACATGGAGGCCTTGCGTGCTGCGCGCTTCATCCGCATCACCATGGCGGGCATGAAGGAGAGCCACCCGCACGACGTGTACATCACGCGCGAGGCACCGAACTATAGCCATCACTGACGCGAAGCGTCACACCTCTCGCGTTGTCACTCCGGGCAAGCGAGGCTCAGCGAGCGCGACCCGGAGTCTCACAGGTCTACGTGCGTATCGCCTCCGCATAGATCCCATCCAGCACGCGTGCCCGATCACCCGGATCATGGTCCTTGCGGATCCGCTCCAATGCCCGCGCGCCTTTCACTTTGATCGACGCCGGATCCCGCACGATCGCTTCCAGATGTGCGGTCAGCTGTTCTTCGATCGCGGTGGAGAACAACATGCGCGCCTCCTTCGTGCGCCACAGCCCTTCACCCAACTCATCCTTCGGCGCATGGATCATCCATCCGCGTTCATCGTCGTTGATCTCCGGCAAGGCGGCCACATCGGTGCTGATCACCGGGCAGCCTAAGGCCTGGCCTTCCAGCACGCTGTATCCGTAGCTGTCGTGCAGGGTGGGCAAGAGCACCACATCGGTGCGGCGTAGCAGTGCCATCACCTCCGCATTGGGCAGTTGGTGGTGATGGGTGATGCGTTCGGGATACCGTGCAATGATCGCACTCGCCTCGTTCAACTCACTTGCGCCGCTCTGGCTCACATGATCGCCCGTGAGCAGGTCGCTCACGATGGTCAGGTGCAATGGCGCGCCACCACCGATCAACCGATCCAGCGCGCGGAGGGTGGGCAGCCCGCCCTTGCGGAAGAACTCGTGGCCCACGAAGGCGAGCTTAATATGTTCACCAACGGGGTTCTTCTCCACGATGCTGCCGATCAGTACACGCTGCGCAGGATGAAGCACGATCGTCTTCGCGAGGACTTCGCTCTTCGCGTCGTGATGCGCATCGAGCAAGCGGTCTTGGATCCGTAGCGCACGTTGGCTCATGGCGATCAAACGCTTGCAAGCGGGCCGTGCGAGCGCTTCGAAAAGCCTGCGCTTCGGTTGGTATATGCGTGGAATGCGTGTCTCGAAGGTGCTCACCCATGGCGTGCGCGATAGGCTGACTGTGTTGAAGAAGTGCAGAACATCGGCTCGGCCGAAGCCTAGGTGGTTGTGTACCGCATGGAGGCTGTCGTTGATGCGGCCGGTCGCCTTGAAGTACAAGAGGTCGAGCCATTGCACCGGATCGCGGTGCCGCACGAAGCGCACCCCCTCGTGGGGCAGGTCGATGATGTTGCGCTTCTCAGGGTAGCCCGTGCCCGTGATCCCGACGGTGATGGGGCGCGCGGCCTTCATGCGATCGATACCCGCCACACGGCGAGGCGGCCAAATGTAGACGCGCTCAAACGCAAACAGCCCTGTAAGAGCCCCTTCCCGGCCGCTTCACCCTATAGTTCGCCGATCCGCTCATGGCCGAGAGCTACTACAGCGTGTACGATGCCTTGGGCAAATTGCTGTACCAGCGCCTGCTGCCTACCGGCGCCACGGTGGAAGAGATCGACCTCTCGCGCTTCGGGCGCGGCACCTACGTGATCAAGCTCACGGATCCGGAGGGGAGCAGGCACGAGAGGGTGGTGCTGGAGTAGGGAGGCCCCAGCCGATAAGCAGATCACGAGGGTCCTGATGGCGGCAACTGCCAGGCCCGGGCTTGGATCTTTTTAACGTCGCAGCCTGCCCGATGGGGCGTGAGGCCAACGGTTACATTTGGCACCCTTTCAACGCCCTTACCCTCAGCCTGATGAAGCCGATGAAGTTCCTGAGCGCCGCACTGCTTGCCCTGTGCGCGCTGGCCACCCTTGCCCAGAACGGCACCGCCGATCCCGTGCTCATGACCGTCGATGGCCAGCCTGTGACCAAGGCCGAGTTCGAAGCCATCTACAAGAAGAACAACAAGGAGGCGGCCGTTACGCACACCGCGCTGGACGAGTACCTGGAGCTCTTCATCAACTACAAGCTGAAGGTGCGCGAGGCCGAGAAGCTGGGCATGGATACCATAAGCAAGTTCCGCAAGGAGCTCGATGGCTACCGCCAGCAACTGGCGCGCCCGTACCTGATCGATCGGGAACTGAACGACCAGCTGATGCGCGAGGCCTACGACCGCAGCCAGGAGGAAGTGCGCGCCAGCCACATCCTCATCCAGGTGGCGCCCGAAGCATCGCCCGCCGATACGCTCATCGCCTGGAACCGCATCAAGGCCATCCGCGAGCGGGTGATGAAAGGCGAGGACTTCGCCTCCATCGCGAAGGCGCCCGGCGGCAGCGATGATCCCAGCGCAGCCAAGAACGGCGGCGACTTGGGCTGGTTCAGCGCCTTGCAGATGGTGTACGCCTTCGAGAACGCAGCGTACAGCACGACCGTGGGCGAGGTGAGCGCACCGGTGCGTACCAAGTTCGGCTACCACGTCCTGAAAGTGACCGGCAAGCGCCCTGCGCGCGGGCAGGTGAAGGTGGCGCACATCATGCTGCGCAGCACCGATACCGATCCGGCCGACAAGCAGGCCAGCGCCGAGCAACGTGCGCGCGAGATCCATCGGCAGATCACCGAAGGCACATTGACATACGAGGATGCGGCGCTCAAATACAGCGAGGACGAGAGCACCAATACCAAGGGCGGCGAACTGCCCCAGTTCGGCACGGGCAAGATGATCGAGGAGTTCGAGGACGCAGCCTTCGCATTAGAGAAAGGGCAGGTGAGCGCGCCGGTGAAATCGCGCTACGGCTGGCACATCATCAAATCGCTGGACGTGATCCCGCCTCCTACGTACGACCAGGCCAAGGGCGAGCTCAAGAGCAAGATCGCCCGCGACAGCCGCGCGGAGATCACGCGCACCGCTTTCTTGGACCGCCTCAAGAAGGACTACGGCTTCACCAGCTACCCCAAGAACCTGAAGGCCGTGTACAAGCTGGTGGACACCACCATCTTCGCAAAGGGCAACGCCATCACCGACACCTTGATCCGCAAACAGGTGGTGGAAGGTCCATTCGTTCGCGGCAAAGTGCGCTACAAGCGCGAGCTGGCCGGAGCCATCAGTGCTGGCCGCATGCTGGCCGTTCGCAGTCGCCCGTACGAAGAGATGACGCAGACCATGGAAGACACCGTGGTGGTGCGCGAGGTGATGGAGGGCTGGGCATACGACCGCAACAAGGCGGCGAAGCTCACCAAGCCCGTGTTCACCTTCGCTGGCATCACCGTCACCCAGCGTGATCTGCTCGATCATTTGGAAGCAAAGCAGCGGCGGGAGCGTGCAGTGCCCATTCCGGGCTATGTGGATGCGCGCCTTGGCGAACTGGCCAACGAGCGCATCCTCGCGTACGAGGACGGGCACCTCGAGGAGAAGTACACCGATTTCCGTCTGCTGATGAAGGAATACCGCGACGGCATCTTGCTCTTCGAGCTCACCGACCAGAAGGTGTGGGGGCGTGCGGTGAAGGACAGCACCGGGCTCGATGCCTTCCTTGCCGCCAACCAGCAGAAATTCATGTGGGATACCCGCTATGAAGCCGATCTGTACGTGTGCTCCAATGCCAAGGTGGCCAAGCAGGTGCGTAGCATGCTGCGCACCGGCAAGCAGGGCAAGCAGATCACCGACGCGGTGAACAAGACCGATGCGCTGGCGCTCAACATTGAGAGCGGCACCTTCACCGAAGCCGACAAGGCCGTGCTGAAGGGAATCACGAAGACCGGCTTGAGCGCCGATCTCGTGAGCGAAGGGCATGTGACTATCGCCGACGTGAAGAAGATCACCCCACCGACCCCGAAGACGCTCGATGAGGCGCGTGGTCTCATCACCGCTGCCTACCAGGACAGCCTGGAGAAGGAGTGGATCGGCGAGTTGCGCGGCAAGTATCCCGTCACTGTGGACAAGGACGTGCTCTACTCCATCCGGTGAGCAGGGGCTTGCGAACAAGCTGGATGCTGGCCCCCGTACTGGGGGCCTTCGTCCTTGCTGCCTGCGGCAGCGATGATGACCACGACGACCCGGTGATCGCCCGCGCCTTCGACCAGCAACTGCGCTGGAGCGACTTGCGCCAGGTGGTGCCCATGGTGGCTACACCCGAGGACAGCGCCGCCACCGCGCAGGCCTTTGTGGAGAGCTGGTTGCGGCAGCAGGTTGAACTGCACCAGGCCGAATTGAACCTGGCCGCTTCGCAGAAGCAATTCGAGGCCGAGCTGCGCGACTATCGCAATTCGCTCCTGCTCACGGCCTACGAAGAGGCGCTCGTGTACCAACGACTTGATACCGCCATCAGTCCCGATGAAGTGGGCGCCTACTACGAGGCCAACACGCAGGACTTCGACCTGCAGGACGATATCCTGCGCGCGCGCTGGTTCAGGGTGGACAGTTTGGAGAAGCGCGTACTGAAGCGCATGGAGGATCGTTTCCTCAGCGGCAAACCCGAACAGATGCGCGACGTGGAGATCCAACTGGCCGAGCTCGGCGTGCTGATCACCGATCACAGCGAGAGGTGGACCAGCTTGAGCGAATTGAGCAATCAAGTGCCCGTGGAAAGCCTGCCGCCTGTCGGGCCCGATGGCAAGCGCTTGGTGGTGCGCAAGGAATCCACCGTCTGGTTCGTTGACATTCTGGAACTTCGTCCCCGCTCCAGCCCCTCGCCCATCGAGCTGGTAAGGCAGGACATCCGCACCATCCTGCTGAACAAGCGCAAGCTGGACCTGATCAAGAACATGAGGGAGGACCTGTACCGCCAAGCCATTGCGAACAAGGATGTGGAAGTACACGAGTAGTGCCATCGCCATCGGCCTGCTGCATGGAGCGTTGCTCGCGCAGCCGCAGCCCATCCTTGTGGACAAGGTGGTGGCCGTGGTGGGTCGCGAAGCGGTGCTCTACTCCGAGCTTGTGGCCAAGACCGAGCAGGCGCGGCAGATGGACCCCACGCCCGGCGCCGATCATAGTTGCACTGCTCTGGAGGACATGCTGTATGAGAAGCTTCTCATCGAACAGGGCAACCTCGACAGCGTCGTGGTTGAGGCGGCGCAGGTCGAACTGGAACTCGACAACCGCATACGCTACTTCGCGCAACAGCTGGGAGGGGAAAAGAAGCTGGAGGAATTCTACGGCAAGACGACGGCCGAGATCAAGGCCGATTTCCGCGAGCAGGTGCGCGATCAACTGCTGGTGAAGCAGATGCAAGGCCGGCTTACCGCCGATCTCAACATCACCCCGCGCGAGGTGAAGCGCTTCTATGAGCGCATACCGGAAGACAGCATCCCGCTGATCGGGGTGGAGGTGGAGTACAGCATGATCCTGCGTGTGCCCAAGCCCAGCGAGGACGAGGATCGGCGAGTGCGTCGGAAGATGGAGGAGTTCCGCGAAGCCATCGTCAAAGGGGAGAAGGAGTTCTGCACTGTGGCGGTCCTCTACTCCGAAGACCCCGGCTCGGCCAAGGAATGCGGGGAGTTAGGCCTGGTACCCAGTGGTGTCATGGTGCCGGAGTTCGATGCCGTAGCCATGAGCCTGAAGGAAGGGGAGGTCTCACAGGTCTTCAAGACCCAGTACGGCTGGCATTTCATGCAATTGATCGAGCGGCGCGGCGAGCAATACAATGCGCGCCACGTGCTCCTTCGCCCGCAGGTGTCCAGCGCCGACCTCCAGCGCCAGAAGACCTTGCTGGACAGCCTGCGCACTTTGATCACCGCGGGCAGCCTGGACTTCGGGCCCACTGCGGGCAAGTACAGCGACGACGAGGAGAGCAAAGGCTTGAACGGGTCCATGATCGAGCCCGGCGACAACAGCGCGCGCTGGGACCTTTCCGACCTGGACCAGCAGACCTTCTTCGTGCTGGACAAACTGAAGCTCGGTGAAGTAAGCGAGCCGCAGCTGATCGTGATGCCCGATGGCACCAAAGCCTACCGACTGCTGAAACTCGGGGCGCGCTCCGAACCGCACCGGGCCAACCTGCGCGATGATTACCGCCTAATACAGCAAGCCGCCGAGGGCAAGGCGCGCGTGGAGATGATAGACAAGTGGATCCGCACTACCATCAATAATACCTACGTGCGCATCGATGCGGACTACGCGGGCTGCACCTTTACGCACCCTTGGCCCGCACCGGGCGCACCCTGACCGTACCATAGAGCAATGAGTGAAACGACCAATGACGTGCAGAGCGTGGAGCGATTCGGCGAACAATACCGCCGCCTGAAACGCGAAGTGAACAAGGTCATCATCGGGCAGGACGCGGTGGTGGACCATGTGCTCCTGGGCATATTCAGCCGCGGGCACTGCCTGCTGGTGGGCGTGCCGGGCCTGGCCAAGACCTTGTTGGTGAATACCGTGGCGAAGGCGCTCGGGCTCAGCTTCAACCGCATCCAGTTCACTCCCGACCTGATGCCCAGCGACATCATCGGATCGGAGATCCTTGACCAGGAGCGCCGCTTCCGCTTCATCAAAGGCCCCCTGTTCGCCAACATCATCCTGGCCGACGAGATTAATCGCACCCCACCGAAGACACAGGCTGCGCTACTGGAAGCCATGCAGGAGAAGAGCGTCACAGCCGCTGGACAGACGCACCTGCTGCCTGAACCCTTCTTCGTGCTGGCCACGCAGAATCCCATCGAGCAGGAAGGAACCTATCCCTTGCCCGAAGCGCAGTTGGACCGCTTCATGTTCGACATCCGCGTAGACTATCCCACCTACGCCGAGGAACTGGCCGTGGTGAAAGCAACGACGAGTGACACCGTAGCCACCGTGGAACCGGTGCTCACTGCCGAAGAGATCCTGCATTTCCAAGGACTGGTGCGGCGCATCCCTGTGGCGGACAATGTGTTGGAGTATGCTGTGAAGCTCGCCGGTCGGACCCGGCCGGGGCTGAACGGTGCGCCAGCGATCATCAACGACCACCTGAGTTGGGGCGCTGGCCCGCGTGCGAGCCAGTACCTGGTGATCGGTGCCAAGGCACATGCGCTTGCAAATGGTCGCTTCTCGCCGGATATCGCTGACGTTCAAGCCTTGGCACTGCCCATTCTTCGCCATCGCCTGGTGCGCAACTACAAGGCAGAGGCTGAAGGCGTCACAGTGGATCGCATTGTGCAGGAGATTCTCTGATCACACGGCTTTTCCCGTTGCTTGTGGATATCCTGCCCTGCGGCGGCGATGGTCCACTACGCTTCGCCTTAGCTTTGATGGGCGCTAAGGCGTCCCGCACCCATGAAACGCACGATTTTCCTGCCTTCCCTGCTAGCCCTTTCTGTGCCGTTTGCTTCCGCCCAATTGCCCTTCGTGGACCTGCTGGTGGAGCACGATGACGCCAACGCCCAATTGCATGTGTTCCTTCGGGCGAACGACTACGATTTCGGCGAGCTCGTCAGCAGCATCTCATTCAGCATACGTTGGCCGGAAGCATCAGCGGCAACGCTCGGTTTTGGCAGTAGTGCGTGGTGCCCTTACCCCAATAGCGCTTTTCAGCCTTCTCCGGGAAGCACGATCACCGCTGGCAACGGTTTCAAATACAAGAACTGGACGTTCTTCGGGCTCGGCACGTACATCTCGGCCATCACCGATGATGGCGGTTGCGACAATTCGCTTCTTGCCGACACATGGATCGAGGTGGCGACGATTCCGGTGAACAACGATCCGGGAGCTACGGCGATCGATGTCGCCACCGATCAGTACGCCATCGACAACAACCTGCTCTACTACATCTCTCTCAACGGCGTCGACCGCACGGGCGGGGTGTTCTCGGGCACGACTGCAGTGGCCCCTGTGCCGCTGGCGCCTTCCCCAATGACCATTGCGCCGAATCCGGCCAACGCTTCCACGACCATCACTTTGAACGAAGGACGCATGATCGATGAGGTGGAGATCATGGATACAGGCGGACGTGTAGTACGGCGTGATCGAGGTGGACTGAATACGTTGACCCTCGATGTGCGCACGCTGGAGAGTGGCGCATACCAGCTTATCGTGCGCAGTGAGGGACGCTCATGGGCGCAGCCGATGCTGATCGCACGATAGGCGCGATGGGCCGACCCATCGCCTTCATCGGGTTCCTCCTCGCCGGCTGCCTGAGCCATGCTCAGACCTGGGAAATATTCGACCCCAGCACTGCGGGCCTTCCCACGGTCACCATCACCGACCTCGCCGAGGACAGCCAAGGGAACATGTGGGTGGGAACGGAATGGGGCCTTTGCAAATATGACGGCGCCTCTTGGACCATCTGGCAGAGCGACAACTCCGGATTGCCCGATAATCAAGTAACAGCCGTTGCCGTTGACACGGCGGACAACGTGTGGGTGGGTTCTGTGCAAGGTGGTTTGGCTGTTTTCGACGGTGTGTCGACCTGGACCTATTACAATAGTGCGAATTCGCCGCTGGCGGACGATCAGGTCACCTGCATCAGCATCGATCATCGGAACTGGGTCTGGGTGGGCACTTATCTTGGCTTGCTCTGCTACACGGGCAGCGAGTGGCGCCTGTACAATGACCAGCCCACCAGCTACAATGGACTGGTGCCCAATGGCACCGTGATACGCGATGTAGCGGTGCGCGAGTCGGATGGGCTGGTGGCCATCGGTACGCTCAACGGTGGCTTCCACTATATGAGCGAATCGATGGTCGATGTCCATGCCACCTACATCGACCTATTCTTCGATAACACGCAGAATGGTGTAGCCTTCGACTCGATCTACACGGATCGATGGCTGGCAACACCGTCGCAGGGGCTCATCAGGAACTTCGGCGATTGGCTGGGAGGTTTCTTCTTCCAGTACGCGGTAACCAACTCCTTGATCCCTTCGAATTCGTTGCTCTGCCTGGCCATGGACGGGCAGGGCAGGCCATGGGTGCGAAGCGTGGATGCCGGCGTCATCGTCCGCAACCCGGATGACACCTTCGTGTCCTACGGGACGGGCAATTCGCCCATGCCTGATGATGGAGTCACTTGCCTTCGCTGGGCCTCGGATGGTTCATTGTGGATCGGGACATACGCCGGAGGCGCTGTACGAATGACGCCTACCGCTGGCTCCAGCGAACAGAGGATCCAGGTTTCCGTGCATCCCAATCCGGCCTCCGACCATTGTTCTGTGACCATCCCATCCATGAATGGACCTGTGCAATGGACGCTGCATTCCACACAGGGTTCTCAGGTGCTTGCGGGCTCGAGCGGATCATCGACGTTCAGCATCAATATGCAGGGTATACAAGGCGGAACTTACGTGCTCGCCGTTTTAGGTTCCCAAGGGAGACTGCTTGCGCGGCTGGTCAAATAAGTTCGGGTCTTTACCTTGACACGGGTTTCCACCCCCGGTAGCTTTGCCGGGCTTCGCTCCAATCGCTCCAAATCCTTTTCCATGAAGGCATTCCACGCTCGTGTTCTCGCCGTTGCCATCGCTATCGCAGGGCTCACGGCTTCCGGTTTCGGGCAGTGCTCCGTTACAAGCCTGACAGCCTCGACTTGCAGTTGCCAAGTGGCTGGCGCCACCAATTGCGACCTATTGCCGGATATCATGATCTCGTGGTATGCCTTGCAGAATTCCTACGCAGGCCCAAGCGAGTTCTCGCAGACTGCCTCTTCTGACGCTGCGCGCTTGAGGGTGAGCGGCTCCACGCCGAACGTTGGCCATGGACCATTGGAGACGAGAGGTGTGAACGCTGCTGGCGTGCGCAAGTTCATCTGCGGTCCGGATACATTCTCCACTACGGCCTCGACGTTCGCCTGCCCGAACGGGTTCACGCCCAGGCAGATCCTCTATCAGCGGGTCTACCACAAGAACCCGAGCGGTACCATGACCTATACGGATGTGGAGACAGGATCGATGACCTACCACGCGACCCACGGCCACCAGCACGTGAACGATTGGAGCACGATGTCATTGAGGCTTGCGCAGCCAGGTGTCAGTGACCCGCGCTTGTGGCCAGTACTTGCCACCGGCGGCAAGGTCGGCTATTGCCTGATCAATCTCTTCACGTGCTCGGGCAGCCCCGGCTACTGCAAGACCTCCCATCTGTACAACCAGGGATCCAACGTGCTGAACGGCGCTTTCGGTAACAACTACAATCTGGGTTTCGGAGATGGATGCACCGACGTTCGCCAGGGTATCAAAGTGGGCAATGGCGACACGTACAGCGAAAATCTTGATGGCATGTGGATCAACCTCATGCCCGGGCTTTGCAACGGCCAGTATCAGATCGTGATGGACGTTGACCCGAACGACGACTTCCTGGAGGAGAATGAAGAGAACAACTATACCTGGATGCCTTTCAACGTTACGCAGCAGTCGCCTGCCAACAGCGGGGGCACGGCGAACATCTTGAGCAGCGGACCGCTCGCCATGGCTCCCGGCGATACGCGGACGCTTACGGCTTCACCAGGAACGGCATACGCATGGAGCACCGGAGCCACCACGCGCAGTATCACCATCACCGGGGCTGGCACTTATTCCTGCACGGTCACTTGTCCCTGCGGCTCTCTCTCCACACCGTCGCTCACGTTCACTTCCCTCGCGGCGCCACCGCCGCCTGTAGGAACCGGGGCCACCGTGCTCTCCGGTACAACAGCTGGCCTCAGTGCCACCGGATCAGACCTCCACTGGTTCGATGCATCCAGTGGCGGCAACGAAGTGGGCACGGGCAACAACTTCACTACACCTGTGCTGAGCTCGACGACGAACTACTGGGTAGAGGCACGCAACACGGTTGCTGGCGCGAACGTGCATGCAGGCAAATTGGACAACAGCGGTTCGGGGGCCTATGAGAGCACCAAGAACTGGCTCTTCTTCGATGCATACGCGCCGTTCAAACTGGAGTCCTTCAAGGTCTACGCCAGCACGCTAGGCCTGCGGCATTTCGTGCTTGTGGACCGGCTCGGCAACCTCATCGCAGAGAAGTTCATCGAGATCCCTTCAGGGCTGAACACCATCACGGTGAATTGGGATGTCCCCGCTGGTACGCAGCATCGGATCACCGCCTACGATGATAATTCCGAAGTCACACGGAACCTCTGGCGGTCCAGTTCAGGAGTCTCCTATCCATATGCCATAGGCACCTTGGGCAGCATCACGGGGTCGAGTTCCGCAGGGATGTACTACTACCTCTATGACTGGATCGTGAAGACCAATGATGTGTTCGCAGCCAGCGCGCGCACAATGGTCACTGCCACGGTTACCGATGGTGTGTTGGTGGGCCCGAAGGTCATCCTCGAAGGTCCCTTCAACAGCGGCACGGGCCTCATGAGCGATGCGTTGAGAGTAGCGGGTTTGATACCGACCACCGAACCCTTCACGGGGCTCAACTTCGCGCATGCGAGCGGTGGCGGTGGGGAACAGCTCGATCCGGCGCTCCTCCTTGCCACTGGTGCGAACGCCATCGTTGATTGGGTCCTGCTCGAATTGCGCAGCGCTGCGACACCAAGCCAGATCGTGGCTACGCGTAGCGCTTTGCTCACTCGATCCGGACAAGTGATCCCCGCCTCGGGTGGGACGCTACGCTTGCGTGCCTTCGATGGCAACTATTATCTGGCTGTTCGTCACAGGAACCATTTCGGCACGATGACAGCCGCTCCCATCGCGCTCGGCCAATCCGCCGTGAACACCGATTTCAGCCTGTCGGCCACTGCGACATGGGGCTTCGAGGGCCGGAAGGTGGACAGCGGTGTGGCCATGTTGTGGACCGGAAACGTTCTCCGTGATCAGAACCTGCTCTACGCAGGCGCGAACAATGATCGCGATCCCATTCTCTCATTGATCGGCGGGTCCATTCCGACCAATACCGTCTCTGGCTACCACCAAGAGGACACGAACATGGACGGAACGGTCAAGTACGTCGGTGGCGGAAACGACCGTGACCCCATTCTTTCTAACATTGGCGGTTCGGTCCCAACGAACGTCCGAGTCGAACAACTACCTTGATCGCCCATCGTCGGCCTCCCCTTGTCCGGCGGACCATTCCAGTCAAAACCAGACCCCTACCAAAACCTGAGTCCATGTTGAGCATTCTGAACGCCTCTTTGAAGCGGATCCTCACCGTTCTCGCTGTCGCGCTATCCCTGGGAGCATCAGCCCAGTTGCCCACGTCCGTGGACATAGATCTTGTTCCTGGTGCAGGAGCAAACCAGATGGATGTGTTATTGAAGGCCAACGGCAATCCGTTCAACCAAGTGATCAGCAATATCGTCTTCACGGTGCGCTGGGCGGATTCTTCGCCTGCGACCCTCGGAGCGAACGGTTCCAGCGCTTGGTGCCCCATACCCAATAGCGCCTTCCAGCCCTCGGCGACGGCCATGGTAACGACAGGCGGGTTCAAGTATCGCACATACAGCTACGTGTCCACGGTGCAGATCGGCGAAACCGAGGATAACGGTGGATGTGGACCGACAGGCGCGGTCCTCCTTGCTAATACATGGACGCCGGTGTTCACGATTACCGTGAGCAACAACACGGGTTGCACGGCTTTCAACATCGTCAACGACGGCTATACGGGCGCGAACAATCGCAACTACTTCATTGCGCTGAACGGCAACCAGACCCTCACGGGAACCATCGAGCCAACGGCGGTGAACATCGGTGCGTGCAGCCCCGATTGCCTGGGTGTGATTGGTGGTACTGCGCTACCCGGCACGCCTTGCAACGACAATAACCCTTGTACGATCAATGATGTGTACACCGGAACCGCCCCCAATTGCGGTTGCGTCGGCACACCGGACAACACCGACACCGATGGCGACGGCATCCCGAACTGCTCGGACAGCTGCCCGACGGTGCCAGGCCAGATCGGTAGCGCGTGCAACGACAACAACCCCTGCACGACCAACGATGTGCTGAACGCCAGCTGCCAGTGCGTCGGCACGCCGGATAACACCGACACCGATGGCGACGGCATCCCGAACTGCTCGGACAGCTGCCCGACGGTTCCCGGCCAGATCGGTAGCGCGTGCAACGACAACAACCCCTGCACGACCAACGATGTGCTGAACGCCAGCTGCCAGTGCGTCGGCACGCCGGACAACACCGACACCGATGGCGACGGCATCCCGAACTGCTCGGACAGCTGCCCGACGGTTCCCGGCCAGATCGGTAGCGACCTGCAACGACAACAACCCCTGCACGATCAATGATGTGCTGAACGCCAGCTGCCAGTGCGTCGGCACGCCGGACAACACCGACACCGATGGCGACGGCATCCCGAACTGCTCGGACAGCTGCCCGACGGTTCCCGGCCAGATCGGTAGCGCGTGCAACGACAACAACCCTTGCACGGACAACGATGCGCTGAACGCCAGCTGCCAGTGCGTCGGCACGCCGGACAACACCGACACCGATGGCGACGGCATCCCGAACTGCTCGGACAGCTGCCCGACGGTTCCCGGCCAGATCGGTAGCGCGTGCAACGACAACAACCCTGCACGACCAACGATGTGCTGAACGCCAGCTGCCAGTGCGTCGGCACGCCGGACAACACCGACACCGATGGCGACGGCATCCCGAACTGCTCGGACAGCTGCCCGACGGTTCCCGGCCAGATCGGTAGCGCGTGCAACGACAACAACCCTTGCACGACCAACGATGCGCTGAACGCCAGCTGCCAGTGCGTCGGCACGCCGGACAACACCGACACCGATGGCGACGGCATCCCGAACTGCTCGGACAGCTGCCCGACGGTTCCCGGCCAGATCGGTAGCGCGTGCAACGACAACAACCCTTGCACGACCAATGATGCGCTGAACGCCAGCTGCCAGTGCGTCGGCACGCCGGACAACACCGACACCGATGGCGACGGCATCCCGAACTGCTCGGACAGCTGCCCGACGGTTCCCGGCCAGATCGGTAGCGCGTGCAACGACAACAACCCTTGCACGACCAATGATGCGCTGAACGCCAGCTGCCAGTGCGTCGGCACGCCGGACAACACCGACACCGATGGCGACGGCATCCCGAACTGCTCGGACAGCTGCCCGACGGTTCCCGGCCAGATCGGTAGCGCGTGCAACGACAACAACCCTTGCACGACCAACGATGCGCTGAACGCCAGCTGCCAGTGCGTCGGCACACCGGACAACACCGACACCGATGGCGACGGCATCCCGAACTGCTCGGACAGCTGCCCGACGGTTCCCGGCCAGATCGGTAGCGCGTGCAACGACAACAACCCTTGCACGACCAATGATGCGCTGAACGCCAGCTGCCAGTGCGTCGGCACCTTCCAAGACACCGATAACGATGGTGTTTGCGATGCCGACGACCCCTGCCCGACACAGGCTAATGTGGTGCCTGGCCAGAGCTGCAACGATGGTGATCCCTGCACGATCAACGATGTGATCACGGCCAATTGCGGTTGCGCAGGCACCTTCCAGGATAGCGATAGCGATGGTATTTGCGATGCCAACGACCCCTGCCCATCACTTCCGTTCCTCGTCCCGGGGAATAGCTGCGATGATGGGAATAGCGCCACGATCGACGATGTCGTGAGCGCGTTGTGCGTATGCGCTGGTGTCCTTCCGAACGACTGCGAAGGTGTGCCTGGCGGCCCAGCGCAACCTGGTACCGCTTGCAACGACAACAACCCATGCACCATCAACGATGCGTACGATGCGAACTGCAACTGCGCAGGCACCTTCCAGGACACGGATAGCGATGGCGTTTGCGATGCCGACGACCCCTGCCCGACGCAGGCGAACGTGGTACCTGGCCAGAGCTGCAACGATGGTGATCCTGCACGATCAACGATGTGGTCACTGCCAACTGCGGTTGCGCAGGCACCTTCCAGGACACCGACAACGATGGCACCTGCGACGCCAATGACCCCTGCCCGACCCAGGCGAACGTGGTGCCTGGCCAGAGCTGCAACGATGGTGATCCCTGCACCATCAACGATGTGATCACCGCCAACTGCGGTTGCGCAGGTATTTTCCAGGACACTGACAACGATGGCACCTGCGATGCAAGTGACCCCTGTCCGTTGCTGCCCTTCCTCATCCCAGGCAGCCCCTGCGACGATGGCAATGGCTCGACTACGGGTGATGTGGTGGGTGCGAATTGCATCTGCGCTGGCACCCTGGCCAACGACTGCGAAGGCGTACCAGGTGGTCCTGCCCAACCAGGCACTTCGTGCAACGACAACAACGCTTGCACGATCAATGATGTGTACGATGCGAACTGCAACTGCGCAGGTACCTTCCAGGACACGGATAGCGATGGCGTTTGCGATGCCGACGACCCCTGCCCGACGCAGGCGAACGTGGTACCTGGCCAGAGCTGCAACGATGGTGATCCCTGCACGATCAACGATGTGGTCACTGCCAACTGCGGCTGCGCAGGCACCTTCCAGGACACCGACAACGATGGCACCTGCGACGCCAATGACCCCTGCCCGACCCAGGCGAACGTGGTGCCTGGCCAGAGCTGCAACGATGGTGATCCCTGCACCATCAACGATGTGATCACCGCCAACTGCGGTTGCGCAGGTATTTTCCAGGACACTGACAACGATGGCACCTGCGATGCAAGTGACCCCTGTCCGTTGCTGCCCTTCCTCATCCCAGGCAGCCCCTGCGACGATGGCAATGGCTCGACTACGGGTGATGTGGTGGGTGCGAATTGCATCTGCGCTGGCACCCTGGCCAACGACTGCGAAGGCGTACCAGGTGGTCCTGCCCAACCAGGCACTTCGTGCAACGACAACAACGCTTGCACGATCAATGATGTGTACGATGCGAACTGCAACTGCGCAGGCACCTTCCAGGACACGGATAGCGATGGCGTTTGCGATGCCGACGACAACTGCCCGAACGTCTTCGGCCAGATCGGCTCGTCTTGCAACGACGGCAATCCAGGAACGGAGAACGATCAGCTCAACAGCAACTGCGTTTGCGTAGGCACACCCGTGAGCGGTTGTGAATACCCTGTGAGCCTTCTCTTGCACACCGATGCGAACGGGGGAGAAACCACTTGGGAGATCGTACTCCAAGGTGGCTCCGCGCCGGTATGCAGCGGCGGACCCTACGCAGCATTCAGCAATACCTACATCCCTGAGCAATGCTGCCTCACCACGGGTTGCTACGTGCTGCGCGTATTCGATTCCGGTGGCGACGGCATGACCACAGGTGGTTATGTCCTGAGCCAGCAGAACGGCAAGCGCATCATCGACAACCGGGATGACGGCGTGTTCACGACGGTTAGCCAGCTCGCCAACGGCGAAGGATTCTGCATGCCTATGGGCACGGATCGCCTGATCTCCACATCCTGCGATAGGGATTGGTGGACGGTTGGTGAATACGTGGTAGCGGATGCCAATCCTGCGGTGAGCGCACTGTGGGTGGCCGGAGCCCCCAATAGTGCGCAAAGCACCACGACCGGCTACGAGATGTGGTTCGTCGATCCTGATGGCACATACAGTTTCCGTCGCTTCCATAGCCACGCCACCACGGATGGCTTCGGTAGCGCAGGCCCAACACGTGCGTGCCACATCAAGATCAATAACTGGAACGTGGCCAACCATATCCCGACAGGGCTCATGATCAATGTGCGGGTGCGCGGGCGCCTCAATGGGGTGAACCTGCCTTATGGGCCTGCGTGCAGGTTCAGGATCGATCCTGTGACGGCCCTCTGCCCGCCGACACAGCTCGTGAACAGCCCGGCCTTCACGGAATACTCATGCGGAGTGACCCGTGCGTTCGGATCGAACCAGAGGTTGTACGCGTGGGGTCGTCCTGGCGCAAACCGTTACCAATTCGAGTTCACACAACCTGCGGAGGGCTTCATCAAAGTGCGCACGGTAACGGCGTACTCGGTCCTGCTCAATTGGGCGGTCGATCCCCTGGTCGATGGCAACACCTACGATGTGCGCGTTCGCATCAGCAAGGATGCAGGCGTCACGTGGTGCCCGTGGGGCGAAACTTGCCTGGTGACCATCAACAATGGAAGTGGGTTCACCGAGGGCGAACAGCGTGTCCTGGCAACGGCCGCAGAGGCCAGCTTGAGCATGTGGCCCAACCCGAACCGTGGTGATCAACTGAACATGCGTGTCGAGGGACTGTCCACTGAGAACGGTACGGTGACGGTTGAGATGTACGACCTGCTCGGCACACGAGTGATGACAACGTCGATACCGGCGCAAGACGGTCGCATGAACTCCACGATCGATCTGCCGACTACAGCGAACTCGGGCATGTACATCATGCGGATCGCGGCAGATGGAATGACTTGGACAGAACGACTTGTGATCCAGCGCTAGTCGGATCCTGCTCTCGATACGAAGGCCGCCCGAGGGCGGCCTTCGTCTTTTTACCGTCTACCTGTTTCCAGGTAGATGATTGTCATAATGATGCGTAAAAGCAACATTAAGCCCGAAAAATACCTGGAAACAGGTATTGTTTCGGCTATTCGGCCAGGTGACCTTGGCACTATGAAAACGATACTTCAAGTGCTGACCGGAGAGATGAAGCCGACTCGGACAACGGAGCGGATCTGCAGCTTCTGCGTTGTGGTCTCCGTGCTCTGCTTCATCGCATTGATGATCGCGACATTCTCCAACCCGGTCTGAAACTCACCCCATCCGCCGGCAGGCGCAATTTCCCCAGGAGCGAAGGTCCCGTCTGCCGCAAATCCCGAAACCCCGGCCTCCAAGGCCGGGGTTTTCGGCTTCCAGAGGCTGGCCGCAATGAAGAAGCCCCCGCCGATGGCGAGGGCTTCGGGTTCGTGCGGGTCCTGGATCAGTAGTACACCAGGCGGCGCACCTTGGTCACATGCTTGGCCAGTCGGATGACCTGCTTGGTGTAGCCGAACTCGTTGTCGTACCAAGCGTACAGCACAACGCTCTTGCCATCGTTGCTCACGATGGTGGCGTTGCTGTCGAACACGCTGCAGCAGGTATCGCCGATGATGTCGCTGCTGACGAGCTCCGGGTCCACTTGGTAGTGGATCTGGTTCACCAAGTCGCCTACAAGCGCGGCGTTGCGGATCATATCGTTCATGGCGGCCACATCGGCGATGGGCTTGCTCAACGTCAAGTTCATGATGGCGAGCGAGCCGTTCGGAGTAGGCACGCGCACAGCGTTGGCGGTGAGCTTGCCTTTGAGGCTGGGTATGGCCTTGGCCACCGCCGTGCCAGCGCCGGTGCTGGTGATCACCATGTTGATGGCGGCGCTACGGCCCCGACGCGGTCCCTTGTGGTAGTTGTCCAGCAGGTTCTGGTCGTTGGTGTAGGCATGCACCGTTTCGATATGCCCCTTCTCGATGCCCAGGTTCTCTTCCACTACCTTCAGGATGGGGCAGATGGCGTTGGTGGTGCAACTGGCGGCGCTGAAGACCTTTTCGTTCTCGATGTCCTGGTCCTTGTGGTTGATGCCGTAAACGATGTTCGGAACTTCCTTGCCGGGCGCTGTCAGCAGCACTTTCGACACACCTTTGGACTTCAGATGGCGCTCCAGGTCGGCGCGCTTGGTGAAGGCGCCGGTGTTGTCGATTACCAGGGCATCGTGGATGCCGTACTGCGTGTAGTCGATGTCCTCGGGGTTGGAGGCTGCGATGAGCTGCACGAGCTGGCCATTGATCCAGATCGCCTTGTTGGGGACGTCTTCGATCACAGTGCCCTTGAAAGCACCATGCACGCTGTCGTTGCGAAGCAATGCCGCCCGTTTCACGATCTCGGCATCGGTGAGGGTGCGGGTCACGATGGCGCGTAGGCGCAGCTGTTGGCCTTTGCCGGCCTGTTTCACCAGTTCGCGTGCGGCGATGCGGCCGATGCGGCCGAAGCCGTAGAGCACCACATCCTGCGGCTGGAAGGTGTGCTTGTCCTGGCCGATGAAACCGCTCAGGTGGTCCTGGAGGAAATCCGTCACCGGGCCCTTGCCCGCAATGGTGTATTCATGCGTCAGGCGGCCGATATCGATCTTGCTCGGTGCCAAGTCCAGCTCGAGCAGGCCTCGCGCCACATCGGCGGTGGTGAAGACATCGATGGGCTTCTTCACCACCTGCTCGGCGTAGTTGAAGAGCTTCACGACCTCTGAGATGCTGATGTCCAGCAGATGGTTGCGGAAGAACACCAGTTCGACACCCTTGCCGTACATGAGCTGACCAACGGAATTGATCAGGTCCACGGCGGCGCGTTCGCGATCGACATACTCTTTCAGGCCGGCTTCGTAACCGGCTTTGGCTGCTACAGTCTCCATAGGCTGTTTTGGTTGAGGAATGAGAACGGTTCGGGAAAGCAGAAGGGGGGCTTTCGCCCCCCTTTATGTTCAACCTAGATAGGCTTTCAGCAACTTGCTGCGGCTGGTGTGCCGGAGGCGCCGGATGGCCTTCTCCTTGATCTGGCGCACGCGTTCGCGCGTCAGGTCGAACTTGGCACCGATCTCTTCCAGCGTAAGGCCGTGGTTGATGCCGATTCCGAAGAAGAGCTTCACCACGTCGCGCTCGCGCTCGGTCAGGGTGCTCAGGGCGCGCTCGATCTCCTTGGCCAGCGATTCGTTCAGCAGCAGGCGATCGGCCGGGGCGCTGTCGTTGTTGGGGAGCACATCCAGCAGGCTGTTGCTCTCGCCCTCCACGAAGGGGGCGTCCATGCTGATGTGGCGACCGCTCACCTTCATGGTGTCCGCCACTTTTTCGGGCGGAAGGTCCAAGCTGATGGCCAGCTCCTCAGCGCTGGGGGGACGTTCGAACTCCTGCTCCAGCTTCGCGAAGGCTTTGTTGATCTTGTTGAGGCTGCCCACCTGGTTCAGCGGCAGGCGCACGATACGGCTCTGTTCGGCCAGTGCTTGCAGGATGCTCTGGCGGATCCACCACACCGCGTAGCTGATGAACTTGAAGCCGCGGGTTTCATCGAAGCGCTGGGCCGCCTTGATCAAACCGAGGTTCCCCTCGTTGATCAGATCGGGCAGGCTGAGGCCCTGGTTCTGGTACTGCTTGGCCACCGATACCACGAAGCGCAGGTTGGCTTTCACCAGTTTCTCCAGCGCCCGTCCGTCCCCTTCCTTGATGCGTCGGGCCAGTTCCACCTCCATGTCGGCGGTGATGAGGCCTTCCTTGCCGATCTCCTGCAGGTACTTGTCCAGCGACTGGCTTTCCCGGTTGGTGATCGACTTGGTGATCTTGAGTTGACGCATCCTTGATGCCACGGTAGTCTGGGTTTTAGGTGGTTGGGTGGGAGCAGGTCACCGATGGCTGCACAGTTCCTTCACACGACATCGGGCGGCGAAGGTAGGTGCCCCCCTGCCTTCGGGACAAGCGACCAGCCCCACGAACTTCCAAGTTCTTGTGAACGCCTTGGACCTCAGCCCTTAAAGGCCAAGTCCATAGTATGCTTTCAGCCCGTTCGGGTAAACACCTTCCACCAGAACACCGCCACGCCGGGCTTCGAGGATGCGGGTCACATCCTCGGGTGCGGAAATGGTCTCCTGGTCGATGCGTGTGATGATGAAGCCCTCACGGATGCCGCTCGCCCGGAACTTGCCGCCGTCCACGCCTGTGACTTTCACGCCATTGCGCAAACGCAGCGCTTTCAATTCTTCCGGTGAAGCGGTTCGCAATTGAGCGCCCAACGCTTCCAGGCTGGCCCGATCGCTCTTTACTGCGGCAGTGCCGCCTTCCTTGCCGCGCAGGGTCAGTTCAACCACGCTTTCGCGGCCCTTGCGCACGATGGTCACCGGCACTCGGTCCCCCGGTTTGAATTTGCCCACTTGTTCCTGCAACTGGGGCACGTTGTTCACCTGTATGCTGCCCACTTTCACGATCACATCGCCGGTTTCCAAGCCCGCTTCGCGCGCCGCGCCGCCCTCGGTAATGCCGTTCACGTACACCCCGCGCGGGCGGTCCAGTTCAAGATCGTCGGCCAGCTGCTGGTCCAGGTCGCGAATGCTCACGCCCAGGTAGGCGCGCTGTACGCTGCCGAATTCCACCAGGTCGTTGGTCACCTTCTTCACGATGTTCACCGGTATGGCGAACGAGTAGCCGGTGTAGGACCCCGTGGTGCTGGCAATGGCGCTGTTGATACCGATCAGTTGACCTGCGGAATTCACCAGCGCTCCACCGCTGTTGCCGGGGTTCACCGCCGCATCCGTCTGTATGAAGGACTCGATGGGGAAGATGTCCCGGCTGGGGTCGTACTGGAGGATGTTGATGTTGCGCGCCTTGGCGCTCACGATCCCCGCCGTAACGGTGCTGGTGAGGTTCATGGGGTTCCCAACGGCCAGCACCCACTCGCCCACGCGCACATCATCGGAGTTGCCGTAGTCCAAAGTGGTCAGGTCCGTGGCTTCGATCTTCAGCACGGCCAGGTCGGTGCTGGGGTCGCGGCCGATCACCTTCGCATCGAAGTTGCGCCGGTCATTGGTATGCACCTGTATCCGATCGGCACCCTCGATCACGTGGTTGTTGGTGATGATGTAGCCGTCGGTGGTGACGATCACGCCCGACCCCGCGCCCTGTTGCTGGCGCTGTTGGGCAGGCGCGCGGTAGCCCCAGAAGAAATCGGCGAAGGGATCGCGCACGCTCACCGTGGTCTCGGTGGTCACATGCACCACGGCATCAACACTGTGCGCCGCTGCTTCCGTGAAATCCACGGCTACCGTAGGCGCCGCGCCTGGCAGGTTCACATAGCGCACGGGCAGGGCGGTGCTGGCCGCTGATGGGCTGCCCGCAGCAGGGGCGGAGGGAAAGAAGCGGTCATGGGCCACCAGGGCGATCAAGGCACCGGCAAGTCCCATGGCGAAGTAACCGAGAGCGCGTTTCATAATGGTTGATCTTTAGTCGGCGGGGCCCGATCAAAGGCTATGCCCGCACGAGCGAAACAACGCGCTGGCAGAGCGGAAGTGACGCGTTGTCGCGTTAAGAAGTGTTGATCGGAAAAGCAACGCATCGAGAAGCACGCGCACCTTGAAGTACGACCTTCGCACAATGCTCCTCCGCTTCTCCAAATGGCACGGCACCGGCAACGACTTCATCCTCGTGGATGACCGCGCTGCGGCTTTCCCTGTGGAGGACCACGCGTTGGTGCGTCGGCTCTGCGATCGCCATTTCGGCATCGGCAGCGATGGCCTGATCCTCCTGCAGGCACCGCGCGAGCCGGACACGCAGTTCCACATGGAGTTCTTCAACCCGGATGCGAGCAGGAGCTTTTGCGGCAACGGCAGTCGTTGCGCGTTCGCGTTCTGGAGCACCCTGGCCGGTGGTGCGGCCACAGCTCGTTTTACTGCCATCGATGGCGTTCATGAGGCGCGATGGGATGGAGGCCTGCCCTGCGTGTCGCTGTTACCACCCAAGGAGGTCGAGCGCATCGATGAGCGGATGGACTTCCTGCATACAGGTTCGCCGCACCTGCTGGTATGGGTGGACGACCCAGAGACGATCGACATACTTCCCGAGGCCCGTGCCCACCGTTACAGCGAACGCTTCGCGAAGGAGGGCGTGAACGTCAACTTTTTGCGCTGGCACAACGGGTGCGTGGAAATGCGCACCTACGAGCGCGGCGTGGAAGCCGAGACCTTGAGCTGCGGCACGGGCGTGACCGCAGCGGCCATCGGTGCCATCCATCGCGGCCATGCAACAGGTCCGCGTGTGGCGGTGCATACGCGCGGCGGTGAACTGAGCGTTGAGGTGGGCATGGATGCGCAACAACGGATCGAGACCGTACACCTGATCGGACCAGCGGTGCTGGTGTACGAAGGCAGCATTGGTTGAGCATGGCGAAGCGGCGCAAGCGGTGGTTGAGTTACTTGCTGCTGCTCACCATGGCGTGCGGCCTTGTCGCTTGGTTCGCATGGCGCCAATTGCATGGTCCGGGCGCTGCTTTCAAGGAGGAGAGCAAATTGCTCTTCGTCCCCACCGGTGCCGATCTGCAGACCGTGGTGGATAGCGTGATGAAATTGGAGGCCGTGACCGACGAGCAAGCTTTCCGGTTCGTGTGCGAGCGCAAGCACTATGGCGATCGGATCAAGCCAGGCCGCTACCGCGTAAAGCGCGGCATGAGCATGAACGCATTGGTGAACATGCTACGGGCCGGGGATCAGGAAGCTGTGCGCGTCACCTTCGCCAACATCGATCACCTGCACGAGCTCGCCGGCCGATTGGGCCGCGCGTTGGAACCCGACTCCGTCGCTTTCCTGAAGGCGCTGTTGGATCCCGCAGTGGCGCAAGAAGCCGGTCTTTCAGAGGAAACGCTGATCAGCCTTTTCATCCCCGATACCTACGAACTCTGGTGGACCACCACGCCGGAGCAGTTCATCGCGCGCATGCGCACCGAGCACGATCGCTTCTGGAACAACGCACGCACCGCCAAGGCCAGGGACAAGGGCATGACCAAGGCCGAGGTATCCACGCTGGCCTCCATCGTACAGGCCGAGACTGTGAAGGACGCCGATGCGCCGGTGATCGCCGGGGTCTACCTCAACCGACTGCGCATCGGCATGCCCTTGCAGGCCGATCCCACCGTGCGATTCGCGCTGGGGGCCGATAGCGTGAGCCGTGTGCTGCATCGCGACCTTGACGTTGCTTCCCCTTACAACACATACAGGAACCGTGGCCTGCCGCCGGGTCCCATCAACATGCCCGAGCCGCGCTTCATCGATGCCGTGCTGGATGCACCCAAGCATGAGTATCTCTACTTCTGTGCCCGCGCCGACTTGAGCGGGTACTCCGATTTCGCCCGCACCTACGAGCAGCACCTGGTGAACGCCCGCCGATACCAACGGGCTTTGAACCAACGGAAGATCTATCGCTGAGCGGGCTATTTTCGCCGCCTCTTTCAATTCCCCTTTCGACCTCAACCTGCAATCATGACCAAGATCAAGTTCGGCACCGACGGATGGCGCGCGATCATCGCCGAGGATTTCACGGTGGAGAATGTCGCACGCGTGAGCGTTGCCGTCGCCGACTGGGTACTGAAGAAGCATCCTGGCAACAAGCGCATCGTGCTGGGGCACGATTGCCGCTTCGCGGGCGAGCTCTTCGCGGACACTTGTGCGCGTGTATTCGTGAGCCGCGGCATCGAAGTGCATCTGGCGAAGGGCTTCGTGAGCACCCCGATGGTATCGCTGGGCGCGCAGCGCGTGAAGGCCGACATGGGCGTGATCCTCACCGCCAGCCACAATCCGCCCAGCTACAACGGCTACAAGCTGAAAGGCATACATGGCGGCCCGCTGGTGCCGGAGGAGGTGCAGGAGGTGGAGGACATGATCCCCGATGCGCATGATCTGGACCTCTCAACCATCGATCTGGGCAAGGCACGCAAGGACGGCCTGTTATGCACGATCGACCTGGAGGATATGTACGTGGAGCATGTGGAGAAGAGCTTCGACATGAAGGCCATCCGCACATGCGGCATGCGCTGGGGCTACGATGCCATGTACGGTGCGGGGCAGAACGTGGTGCGCCGACTGCTGCCACAGGCCACGCTGCTTCATTGCAACTACGACCCCTCCTTCCAAGGCCAGGCTCCCGAACCCATCCACAAGAACCTCACGGAATTCAGCGAGCTGATCAAGAAGGGGGGCATCGATTGCGGATTGGCCACGGACGGTGATGCGGACCGCATCGGCCTGTACAATGGGCGCGGAGAGTTCATCGATTCGCACCACATCATCCTGCTGCTCATCCACTACCTGGTGAAGTACAAGAAATTCACCGGCAAGGTGGTGGTGGCCGTGAGCACTACGCCCAAGGTGAAGAAGCTATGCGAGCACTACGGGCTGGAGTACCAAGTGACCAAGATCGGCTTCAAGTGGATCTGCGGGATCATGATCACGGAGGACGTGCTGCTGGGCGGCGAGGAGAGCGGCGGCATCGCCATCAAGGGCCACATCCCCGAGCGCGATGGCATCTGGATGGGGCTCACCATCTGGGAATTCATGGCCATGAGCGGCAAGACCCTGGATGAGCTGATCGCCGAGGTATACGCCATCGTGGGCGCCTTCGCATACGAGCGCAACGACCTGCACATCAGCGAAGCTTTGAAGCAGGATGTGCTGACGGCATGCAAGGAGAACAGGTACACCGCTTTCGGCGATCTCGCGGTGCGCAGCGTGGAAACCATCGATGGCTACAAGTACCATTTCGATGGCGAACAATGGCTGATGATCCGCGCGAGTGGTACCGAGCCGGTGCTGCGTTGCTATGCGGAATCGGGAACGATGGAAGGCGCCCGGGCCATCCTTGCGGCCTGTCAGCGTACGATCGGAGCCTGAGCCTTGATGAAGCGGCCGCGCGTGAGCGGGAAACCATCGGCATCGAGGAGTTCCAACGTGTAGTGGCCCGCGGGCAGAACGCTGACGTCTGCTGAGGTCGCACCCATGATCGATCGTTCGATCACCGTTTGCGACATCGCATCCCGGATGATCATTCGTGATGCACCGTCGATGATCTTCCACGAGATCGTCTCGGTAGCGGGATTCGGATACAAGGCCAGATCGCCACCAGCGCGCATCACGCTGATCACCTCACTCTGGTCCTCGCTGCCGCTCACGTCGATCAGGCGCAGGCGATAGTAGGAGAGGCCTGTCGGTGCGTTGCGGTCGAGGAAGGTGTAGTCCGTGGCGCTGGAGCTTTCGCCCGCTGCGGCCAATTCGCCGATGGCTGCGAAGTGCTCACCATCAACAGAGCGCTCCACGATGAAGCCAGCGCTTTCCCATTCGCTGCCAGTGGTCCACTCCAGGTCATTTCCTTCGGTGAGCGCCTTGCCGGTGAAGCGGATGAGCTCAACGGGCAGGATGCCGATGTCGCCCAGGCCCGAGGCGTAGCCATAGAACCATCGGCTGAAGCGCTGACCATCGATCATTTTGTTCAGCGGATACTCCACACGGAGGCGCCACTTGTAGCGCAAGTGCGACGGGGCTTTGGTGATCAGCTCTTTGATCTCCAGGCCTGCAACGCCGTAGTCCGTCCACGCGGCGCCCGCTGCGGTCATGCCCACGCTGTTGGTGATGGGCGCGCCTGAGAATGGTTGGCCTTCGAAGACCACTTCCCAACGGAGCTTGGCGCGGTTGCGTTGGATATGCCCGCGGGTACGGTGCCCTAAGCCGAAGAAGGCGAGGTTGGCGTAATCGAGGCTGTTGGTGCTCAATGGGCTCACGAGGTTGGCCTGGTATTGCCGGGTGCGGCGATCGAGCGCGCGTGCCTGATTGCCCTGGTACAGGAACCAGCCACCCTCATTCGCGAAGGTGGGTGACGCAGATGGAAGGCCAGCGATGATGTCCGAGTAGCCATCGCCATTCACATCCCCGCCACCGGCCACGCTCCATCCCATGTTCGCTCCTGCCACATTGCTCTCCACTTGCGTGTTCGCGCCGATGCCTGTGGGTCCGCCCTCCACGACCCAGACACGGCCTTCCGTCGCCTGGCCGTTGGTGAGCAAGGGCACACCGATCACGATGTCCGCATAGCCATCACCGTTCACGTCGCCTGCCTCGTTCACGTCGTAGCCCAACTGAACGTTCGCGATGTTGGGCTGGATGGTCTGCATACCTACTGCAGTTATTCCTGCGGCAGTGCCGTAATACACGAAGGTGGCGCCCTCGCCGGCCTGGCCACTGGCCCAACCGGGTGCGCCCACGGAAACATCGTAGAACCCGTTGCCTTTCACATCGCCCACACCGGCCACGCTGGTGCCGAACAGACTGTTCGCCAGGTTGGGCTCGAGCAGCGTGCTGTACACCCAATTCAGTCCGCCAGGGCCGCCGTGGTAGATGTAAGCTGCGCCTTCGTTAGCCTGGCCGTTGGCATAGTTGGGCGCGCCGATGATGACGGAACTGTAACCGCTGCCGTTCACATCACCGGCGGTGCTCACGGCAGCACCGAATCTGGTGCCTGCTGTACCGGTGAATACGTGCTGCGGCGCAGCCCACGTGCCGCCTAGACCGCCCCAATGCACATACGCCGTCGCGATCCCCGGTGCGCCAATGACCACATCGGCGAAGCCATCCGAGTTCACATCGCCAGCGGTGCAAACCGAATAACCGAGTTCCGAAGCTGCGGTGCCGTTGATGGTGATGGCCGGTGCAGCAGCAAGGCCTCCCGCCGATCCCATATAGATGTATGCGCGCCCTGTTCCATTGGCGAGCGGTGCTCCAACGATCACATCGGCGTATCCATCGCCGTTCACATCGCCTGCGCTCGATACCGAGTAGCCGAATTGCGCACCGGCCACGTTCGCTTCCAGCGTTACGCTGGGCAAGGCAGCAAGGCCGGTCGTGGAGCCGTAATGCACATGCACGATCCCTTCTCCCGCCTGTCCGTTGCTGGCATCGGGCGATCCGATCACCGCATCGGCGTAACCATCCCCGTTCACATCGCCAGCATTGGCTACGCTACTGCCCATGCGGCCACCGTTGAGCCCGCTGTATCGAGTGGCGGTGGGCGTAACGGCCACGTTGTACGGCCCGCCATGGTACACCACCGCGCGGTCGCTGAGCTTCAGGCCCACGATCACATCACTGTATCCGTCGCCGTTCACATCGCCACAGGTCTGCACGCTCTCGCCCATGTTGCCGCCAGCAAGGTTCATCTCATAGCGGTAGAGATAGGTGGTGGCGATCCCTGCCGGAGAGCCCAGGTAGAGGAATGCCGCGCCCTCCCCAGCTTGGCCGTAAGAGGCCGTCACTGCTCCAACGATGAGGTCCGCATAACCGTCGCCGTTCACATCGCCGGCCGTTGAAACACTTCGGCCGTAAAGGGCGTTCGCCTGATTGCTTTCCAGGATGGTGGAGGGAATGCTTGCAAGGCCTGTGGCCGATCCATGGTACACCAGAACGCTGCCTTCCTCCACCGGGCCACCGGCTACCTGTCCGCGCCAGTCGCCTACGGCGAGGTCGCTGTAGCCGTCGCCGTTCACATCACCAGCGCGCGACACGCACCAACCCGTGTTGCTGCTGTATCCGATGCTGTTGATGGTGAGGTTGGGAGCAGGATTCGCGCCCGCTGCCAGTCCGGTGGCGCTGCCATGATAAATGCATACGATGCCTTGGTCGGAACTGACCACATCATATCCGAACGCTCCTACCGCGATATCGCTGTAGCCATCGCCGTTCACATCGCCAGCACCGGTGACCGATACACCGAATTGAGCTCCGCCCTGATTGCGTTCCAGACGTTTGTGGGGCACGTTCGTGAGGCCAGTCGCACTGCCCAGAAAGACATACGCAGCGCCTTCGAGCGAGCTGGGGAAATTGGCATACGGAGCGCCAGCGATGATATCGCTGTAGCCATCGTTGTTGATGTCGCCAGCGCAGGCTACGCTGAATCCCATATACGTGAGCGTGACATTCGATTGGAGGATGATGGCCGGCGTGGAAGTGATCCCTGCGGCCGAACCGTGATACACGAATACGGCGCCTTCCTGAGCTTCGGCTACGTTGTCCTCCCAGGTCTGCGCGCCAACAAGCAGATCACTATATCCGTCGCCGTTCACATCGCCGGCGGTGCTCACCGAATAGCCGAAGTTGGCCGAGACCTGATCGGACTGGAGTACGATCCCTGGCACGGTGGAAAGTCCCGCAGAGCTGCCATAGTACACGTACACGATGCCTTCGTTGTTCTGGCCCATGGCGCCGCTAGGTGCGCCAACGACCACATCGCTGTAGCCGTCGCCATTGAGGTCGCCAGCGGTACTAACGGCACGGCCGAACTGGCTCGAAATGATAGGGCCGAGCAAGGTGGTGCTGGCAGTAGCGGCCACCGGATCGATCACGATGGGGTATGAGGCGCAACGGTCGTCCACTTCGATGAGCAGGTTGCCCTGGCAGTTCGGGTCCTCGGTCATACGCGCCATGAGGGGCTGGCCGCAATCGTCCCATGCGCGAAGCCCGGAATAGGAGAATCGCTCCAAGCCTTGCGCGTCCATGAAGCTCGCGCTGGTGCCTCCGATACGCACGTTCATTTCCCCCTCCAAGGCAAGTTTGAGCTCCAGGAGCCCCTCACCAGCGGGTCGCTGGCCCACGAGGAAGTTCTGGCGCATGCCTTCTGCTCCATGCAGGTATTGCACCGTCAGCGCGCCGCCGTGGAATCGCAAGTCGCGCGGAGCATGTGAAACAGTGGCTGACGACCATGGCGCTGTGATCATTCCGGCGCGACCAAGACCGATAACGTTGAAGCGCATGCTCCAAGAGGCCGCGTCGGCGACATCGCGGAATTCGAAACCGGCAGGAGTGATCGAGGCCGAGTATCCTTCCGCCTGGTTCACGGCGAGGAAGTGCCCGGCGCGCGCCGAAGCATGGATATCCATCTCCAGATCGTTCATCCAAAGCTCCATGCCCGGTGTTGCCAGGCTATCGCCACTGGCTGCGGCCGATGCGGCATGACCGAGCATCAGGGCGGTGAACAGGAGCAGATGAATGCAGTAACGCACGGTGCGGAGGAGCGAATTCCTTGAAAGACAGGCAAAACTACCATACTTCAGGACCCAAGCGCAACCCATCTTCGAACATGAGGCCAGTACATTTGGCCGCATGGGGCAAGGCGTGGAACGGTGGAGGCCTGTCGCTCGCATCTTCTGCTTCTTTCTCCTGCTCTCGGGGCCTGGATGGTGCGTTGGCCAAGCAGACACGACAGGATCAGGCATTGGTGCAAAGACGAAGGGCGGAACCCGCTGTTGCCTTCGTACGGTTGGCGGATTGGCCTTGGTGGGTGCCAGTGCAGCATACGTGGCTTTGGACCAAGCCTGGTACGCCCAGTACGACCGCAGCGCATTCCATGGCTTCAACGATGGACATGAATGGCTCCTTCTTGACAAGACCGGCCACATTTTCAGCACGTACACACTGGGTGAATGGGGCCATGCCGTTCTCCAGCACTGCGGTGCCTCGCCCCGGACAGCCCGTTGGGCAGGAGGGTCCATCGGTCTGCTCTTCCTTACCGGAGTGGAAGTGCTGGATGGCACTTCCTCGGGTTGGGGCTTCTCAGGCTGGGACATGGCCGCAAACACTATGGGTGCGGGGCTCTTCATCGGACAGGACATCGCCTGGGGCGAACAACGCATGAGGTTGAAGTTCTCCTCGCATCTAACGGACTATGCAGCCATGCGGCCCGATCTCCTGGGCGTTGGCGCAGCCGAGCGCATCTTGAAGGACTACAACGGGCTGGCGCTATGGCTCAGTGGCAATGTGAACAGCCTCGTTCGCACCGAACGCCTACCACCTTGGTTGAATGTTGCCGTGGGCTATGGTGGCGAAGGTTTGATCACGGCCGTTCCTGCTGACAGCCAAGCCATAACGGGTGCTGCACCTTACCGGCAGTTCTATCTATCGCCCGATATAGATCTCACGCGCATCCGCACGCGATCGCGTACCGTGCGCACCCTGCTCTTCCTCCTGAATACCATCAAGGTGCCAGCGCCCGCATTGGAGATCCAGAGCACCGGCAAGGTGGTCGGTCACTGGCTCTACTTCTGAAAGGAAAGCCCGCCGTCGGTCAGCATCAATTGCACCTTCAGTACCGCGGCCACCGTGAGGCTGTCCCGCACTTCGCCCCGCATGACCATGCCGTAGAGTTCCGCAAAAGGGAGCTTGCGGATCACCAGCTCTTCGTTCTGGTCCGGCTCCGGCGCGTGGAAGCTGAGGCCGCTAGCGACATAGATGATCGCTTCCTCATCGCTGGCGGAGTTGCTCAGGTGCATTCTCAGGATCTCGGTCCAATTCGCCGCTTCGATCCCTGTCTCCTCGCGCAACTCGCGCTGCGCGCTCTCGACAGCTGGCACATGGCGCTTTCCGCCGCCTTCGGGGATCTCCCAACTGTATTCCTTGATGGGATAGCGGTATTGGCCCACGATCCAGGTGTTGCCCGCTTCATCAAGGGGCACTATGCCCACGGCGAGGTTCCGGAAATGCACCACGCCATAGATGCCGGGCGCTCCGCTCGGATCGATCACATCGTGATGGCTTACGCTGATCCACGGTGTGGCGTAGCGCTCCTCCACTTTCAAGGTCTTCCAAGGGCCGCGTTCTTCCATGTGTCTCATCCTTTACAGGCGGGAGCGGCAAGTATAGCAGCAGGCTCAGCGCGTCTCCTTGGGCAGGTCGAAACGGATGCTCACTTGCAGGATGCTCCGTACCCGTTGTCCAGTGCGCACGCCCGGCCTCCATGCTATGCGATGCATGAGGCGCATGGCCTCGTCGGTGCAACCGCCGCCGACATCCTGCAATGCATGCATGTTGCTCAAGCTCCCGGTTGGCTCTACGACGAATTCGAGCTTCACCGTTCCGTCCAGGCTGTAGCGGAAAGCCTCCGGCGGATAGCGCATCTCCCGCCCGATGTACGTCGGCAGGCCTTGCATGCCGTTCGGAATGGCAGGTGATACCTGCTGGTCCAGTTCTTTGGCCGAACGCACGGCCATGCTCGAATCCACAGGCAACTGGAAGACCTCGCCTTCCTGCGCATGGCGCGACTTCAACCACTTGCGGTAGCGCGCCGGATCGAAGGGTATGGCCAGGTAGTGATCCTTGCCAGAGCATGTTTCACCCGATGTAGCAGGTTTCCACAGCACCATGCGCACCAGTCGCAGCGCTTCAGCGTCGCATTCCGGGCTGAGCGGGCGTCCTACTGCGAGATCACGCACCTTGCCTTGTGGGTCGAGATGAACGGTGACCACGACTTCGCCCTTGATACCTGCCTCGTTCGCCACCTCCGGGTAGTGCAACTCCTGCTCGAAGAGGCGATCGAGCGCAGGCTTTCCGCCGGTGGCCAGGCAAGTGCCTTCGGTCTGTGCATGCAGCGTGCAGCACAACAGGATCGGTGCGAATAGAAGGGTGGTTCTTGGCATGGGGCTGGGATCGGTCCGGTAAATTTGCGGCATGTCGGCCGTAAAGCTGCAAGTCGGTGATCGTGTGGCCTTCCTGGATGAGGTGGGCGGCGGCATTGTCTTGAGGAACGGCAGGCCCGGCCATGTGGTCGTGCGTACCGATGACGGCTTTGAACTGGAGCGCAGCGCTCGCGGGCTGGTACCTGTGCAGCAGGAGCAACTGGCGCATCTGAGGGTGAGCGATCATCAGGCAGGCATGATCGCAGCCAACGATGCCATGGACGAGCGCAAGCGGAACAAGGGAGCTGTGCGCCCCGGAAAGTCCCCCAGGAAGCCAGAGGACAATAGCGTTGCTGAGGTGGACTTGCATCTGCATGAACTGGTGGAGGATGAAGACCGCCTGAGCGACGGCGAGAAGCTCGAGTTCCAATTGCGCTATTTCGAGCGCGCGTTGGAATCGGCCATCCGCAACGGCAAGCGGAAGCTGATCGTGATCCACGGTGTGGGTGAAGGCGTATTGCGCGAAGAAGTCAGGCGGATGCTGCAGTACTATGACGGCGTGCAATTCCATGATGCCGACATGAGGCGTTATGGTGCGGGCGCCACTGAAGTGCTCATCATGCGTCATCGGTAGTGTTCTTTGATATCCTGTGCATCGCTCCATCGCTGGTCCTCGCAAGAGGGCCGGAGGAAAGTCCGGGCAGCGTAGGGCACCGTGCTTCCTAACGGGAAGGGGCGCAACCGGGAACGGCGGCGCTACGGAAAGTGCCGCAGAAAGGGAAACCGCTAACCATCGCAAGGTGGCAGCAAGGGTGAAAAGGTGAGGTAAGAGCTCACCAGCGCCGGTGGCGACATCGGTGGCTTGGTAAACCCCACGGGCTGTAAGACCATGTATACCGGGGCTCCGTCGCAAGATGGAAAAGGGTTGTCCGCCCGATCCCGGAGGGTAGGTCGCTAGAGGTCCGTCGCGAGGCGGATCCCAGATAGATGATGGAGGCCTTTCGCAAGAGAGGAACAAAACCCGGCTTATAGATGCACAGGCCTTTCATGAAGGGCCTTCACGGAGCGCGTGCTTGCGGTGGGGGCCCTTCACCTTTTTTGGCGCGATGATCGCTCCTCGCGCAACGGATGGGGAGCAGCGTGATCAGCGGCCCCCGATACCTTTGACCTTGTGATCCACCGTTGCATCCTCCTTGCCCTGGCCCTGCTTCTCGTTGGTGCAATGCGTGCGCAGGAACTGGTAACGATCCACGGTCGTGTGAGCGCGAGTGCTCAGGAGCACGCCTACTACGACTTGATGATCGTGAACAAGAGATCACGCAGCGGCATCTTCGGCAACGCCGACGGGACCTTCACGGTGCAGGCCTTCCGCACGGATACGTTGCTGATCGGCTCGGTGGGGCACCGCACGGCCATGATCACCATGGCGGATAGCATGCCCAAGGACAGCTACACGGTGCTGGTGCGCCTTCAGCCTCTTAGCGTGCAACTGGCCGAGGTGGAGATCATCAGCCCGCGCACCCTGGCCGAGATCCAGAAGGATATTGAGAAGCTCGGCTACCGCGAGGCGGACTACCGCATCAGCCAGGTGGATGCTCTGCAGAGCCCGATCACCTTCCTCTACCAGGAGTTCAGCCGCCGCGAACGCAGCAAGCGCCTGGTGGCGCAAATGCGCAACGAAGACCGCAAGCGCGAGCTCCTGAAGGAACTCCTGCAGGAGTATGTGGCTTATGACATCATCAACCTCAGCGACGAGGCATTCGATGACTTCGTCGATTTCTGCGCCGTGCCCGATGAGGTGATCAAAGGCCTCACGCAGTACGACTTCCTCGTGTGGGTGAAGAAGAAGTACGAGCTCTATGCAAGCCTGGGCCCCACGCGAAGGCACTAGCTGCCTGCGGATGGTCCGTGCTCCTGCGAAGCCGGAACGTTGTGGATCACGATGGTGCGTCTTCCTGGCCCTGTGCTTCCCTTTCCCCTTGATCGCCCAGCCTGATACGCTGCTGAAGCACATCGCGCTGGACGAAGTGGTGATCAGCGCCCAGGCCACAGGCTTCGATGTGGACGCCTTCGTGCGACGGGTACGCACCGACACCAGTTTCCACAAGGCGTTCCTGAACACGCGCTTCCACCCTCACCACGTGCGCAGCGAAGTGCGCGTGCGTCGCAAGGACGAGCGTGAGGCGGCCACGCTTTACAGGCGAGGTCGGTTGATCCGCGAAGGCCGCAATGCCCAATTAGCCATCGACAGCCTTGCCGAGCACGGTCGGTTGCGCGATCGCAAGGGCGGATTCCGGTATCTCACCGTGGAGATGTACGACGATGTGTTCTTCCCGAAGGGAACGTTCCCTGCGGACAACACCGTAGCTGGTCGCAAGCTGGTGGTGGAGCGCGGCAGCCGCTTCGAGAAGTACAAGGGCGAGCTGAAGAAGTTCATGTTCGACCCCGGCACCGAGATCGCCAGCGTACCCTTCATCGGAGACAAGCTCGCGCTCTTCAGTCCGGAGATGGCGCCGCTCTATGATTTCAGGATCTGGTCCGATATGAAGGGCGATCGGCCCTGCTGGGTCTTCAGCGCCGATGCCAAGCCGGAGTTCCGCGACGGGCGCACGGTGATCAAGACCATGGACACCTGGTTCGATCGCGAGACCAACGAGGTGCTGGCCCGCACCTACCGCATTGCACATGCATCCATCTTCCTCGACTTCGACATCCGCATCAACGTGCGCAACGTCAGTCTCCACGGCCAGCTGGTCCCTGTTCGAGTGGACTACGACGGTGATTGGGACATCCCTTTCCAGCAGCGCGAGCTCGTTCGCTTCTGGCTGGAGTACACGAATTGGGAGGTGGCCTACTAGTGCTTGCCCTGCGCTGCAAGCCAGCGCTCGGCATCCAGCGCCGCCATGCAGCCACTGCCCGCTGAGGTCACCGCTTGGCGGTAGATCCTGTCTGCGGCATCACCGGCGACGAACACGCCGGGGATCTTGGTGCTGGTGCGGTCCGGGTCGTGCTTCAAGTAGCCGGTCTCGTCCATGTCCAGCCAGCCCTTGAAGATCTCCGTGGCGGGCGTGTGGCCGATAGCGAGGAAGAGGCCGGTGACATCAAGGGTGCGCTCTTCGCCGGTCTTGTTGTTCACCGCAATGATGCCTTCCACGGTCTGCTCGCCGAGCACGTCCTTCACCTCGGTGTTGTACAGCACTTCGATGTTGGCCGTGTTCTCCACGCGATGCACCATGGCTTTGCTCGCGCGGAATTCGCTGCGGCGCACAAGCATGTAAACCTTGGGGCAGAGCTTGGCCAAGTACGTCGCCTCCTCGCAGGCACTATCACCGGCGCCCACCAGCGCTACGGATTGTCCTCTGTAGAAGAAACCGTCGCAGACGGCGCAAGCCGTAACGCCACCGCCGATATCGCGCAAGCGGATCTCGTTGGGCAGGCCCAGCCACTTGGCGCTGGCCCCGGTGCTGATGATCACCGTATCCGCGTGGATCTCGGTCGTCTCATCCACCCACACCTTATGGACCGGTCCGCTGAAGTCGACCTTCGTCACCCAGCCGTGCCGTATGTCGGTCTTGAACCGAAGCGCCTGCTGCTTCAGGTCCTCCATCATCTCGGGGCCGGTGCGCCCGAGGGGATAGCCCGGATAGTTCTCCACCTCCGTGGTCTGCGTAAGCTGGCCACCGGGCAACGGGCCTTCATAGAGCACCGGGTGCATATCGGCCCGGGCAGCGTAGATGGCAGCGGAGTATCCCGCGGGTCCCGACCCGATGATCAGGCATTTGACATGTTCAGGTGTTGCGCTCATTGCGAATTCTGCGGCGCGAATGTAGCCGTGCTTGCCGCTGTGCCGTGATCGTCTTGACGGGCGCGCCGCAATGCGGTTCACAACGGAGTGGCTTGATCACCGTCAACCGTCCTCCTGGCCGTGTCCACTACTTTCGGAAGCTCTATGCGCCCTGCCAAGCATCTTCCAGCGCTTACTGCGCTCCTGTTCATCGCGCATTGCTGCCATGGGCAGGGCCGCATGCGCGCAGTATCGAGCACCATCTCTTTCCTGAGCGAAGCGCCGCTGGAGACGATCACCGCCAGCAACGCTCAGGGCACCGGCTTGTTGGACCTTGTTGAGCACACCTTCGCAGTGCGTATTCCCGTATCCGAGTTCGTCGGTTTCAACTCGCCGCTGCAACGCGAGCACTTCAACGAGAACTACATGGCCACGGCGAAGTGGCCCTCTGCCACGTTCCAGGGCCGCATCATTGAGGCGGTGGAACTGGACCGCCCTGGGACGTACAGCGTAAGGGCCAAGGGAGCGTTGACCATACGAGGAGTGGCGCGCGAGCGCATCCTTCCATGCACTATCGTTGTGGACGCGAGCGGGCTCTCGGTACACTCGGCGTTCGAGGTGGTCTTGGACGACCATGGCATTCGCATTCCGCGCCTGGTGCAGCAGAAGATCGCCGCTACGGTGCGCGTTGAAATGAGCATGCGCTTCGTGGCGGATGGAAGATGAGCATGAAGCTGGTCTCGACCCTGGTGCTGTGCGTGTTGTCTGTGACGGCGGCGGCTCAATTTCCACTTGTCCGCGCAGTCGAAGTGCGCACAGGACAGCGCAGGCCGGCGATCAGCCGCATGGCACAGGACGCACAGGGCTTGCTATGGGCCGCCACGGATGAAGGCCTGCTGCGCACTGATGGTGATCGCGTGGAGACCATGCTCGCCATGGAGGGCGATGGGATCACTGCGATGGCACCGGTACAGGAAGGGATCATCATTGCCACTTTGGATGGGGCATTGGTGCATTGCACCGGAGAACGTTGCGATACGCTTGCATGCGATACGACCTGGCGAGTACACCCGATAACAGCCTTGGCGATCGACAAGCACGGCGTGATATGGGCCGCCACCTACGGCGGCGGTCTCCTGCGCATCGACCGAACCGAACGCCGCTCCATCACGCACGCCGATGGCCTGCCCGACGATCATGTGAACGACCTGGACGTGCTGTCCGATGGCCGGGTCGTGGCCGCCACCGACCAAGGCCTGGCGCTCTTTCGTGATGGCCGGGTGGAGGCCGTCATGAGCGAGCGGGAGGGTGCTCCGGACAACCTCACATTATGCGTGCATGCTTCAGCGGATGGGTCGGTTTGGGCAGGCACCGATCGCGGAGGAGTGTTCCAGTGGAGGCTGGCGGAAGGTCCGTTGGCGGTGCTCAAGTTCAGCACCTCGTGGGAAATGGGCCCGGTGCGCAACGTGCTGGCCGTAGGCGACATGGTGTGGGCGGGCACCGACGCGGATGGGCCCATCGCTGTGGACCTGCGTCTGCAACAAGGTGCGTACAGATCGCGGGATGCCATGGGCAAAGCCGTGAAGGACCTGCTTGTGGACCATGACGGCGCGGTATGGTGGTGCGATGGAACGGAACTGCTCCACCGCGCCGACCCATCGATCCTTTTCGTGCCCGAGCACGAGGGGCTCGACCTCCGACGGATCACCGCACTGTGTACTGATGCCGCCGGTCGGATCTGGTTCGCGACCGCCGAGGGCCTTTTCAACCATGTGGCCTTCTTCAGCGAGGAACGCACGATTACACGGGTACCCGTGCCCGTCGACAAGCGAGCAGGGATCATTTCCCTTGCGGCGGACAACAACGGGAATGTGTGGGCTGCCACCTTCGGGAACGGGGTGTACAAGGTGCAGGCAGACGGCCGCGTGAAGCACTACACTTCAGCTGACGGCCTATCCAATGACAATGTGCTTTCGGTTCGCTCCGGTGAACGCGGCATCTGGTTCGCCACGCTCGAAGGCGTTAGCTTGTACGATGCGGATGGTTTCCATCGGCAACCGGTACAAGCCGGCTTCGTGTATGACGTTGCCGAAGCGGAGCGTATCGCGTACGCCGCAACCGACGGCGAGGGCGTATGGAGCTGGGCGGAATTCGGTGGGGGTGAGCACTACGGCGCTGACAGCTCCTTCTACACACTCGTGCGCGATCCGCAAGGGCGGATATGGGCTGCGGGTTCCGGCACCGGCTTTCTGCCTTTGCTCCAACCCGGCTTGCATCCCATTGCCGCCGACCGCCCGCCTTTCGATGGCGAACTGTACGCGATCGGATGCTCAGGCGGCTCGCTCATCGCCTTCGGCAACACGGGAGTGCTGGCCTTCGACCCAAAGAGCGGCGCGCTGCGCGATGTGACCGCAGCGTTCAGCCTGGATGGCATCACCGCAGAGCTCAACGTGGTCGCCACCGATTCCTCCGGTGCCCTGTGGTTCGGATGCAGCAAGGGATTGGTACGCGTGCGCCCCACCCCGGCGCATTTCATCGGGCACATCGCCACGGCCTTGCTCTCGGCCCGCTTGGGCAATGAGGTAGTGCGCACGGATAGCACCGTCTCCGTCGATCATGACCGCAATACCCTTGTGGTGCGCTTCACCGGCTTGCATTACGCCGACCCCGGGGCCGTGCGATTCGAGTATCGATTGATCGGCTTGGACACGACGGTCAACCGTACCCGCGATCGCGAGCTGACTTTCAACGCGTTGATGCCAGGCGACTACATCTTCGGCGTTCGCGCCTACACCGGCGATGGTGCAGGTGACGCGCCCTGGCAGGAATTCCGGTTCAGCATCAACCTGCCCTGGTGGCGCACGGCATGGGCCATAGCGGCTGGCATGGTCCTGCTGCTTCTGGTCGCCTTCGTGGCACTGCGCGCCCGTGAGCGCCGGATCCGATATCGCGATCGGATGGAACAGGAGAAAGTGCGTTTCCAGCTCGATGCGCTGCGCAGCCAGGTGGATCCGCATTTCCTCTTCAACAGTTTCAATGCGCTGGTGGAGCTCATCGAGAGCGATCCTTCCATTGCTGTGCAGCATGTCGAACAGTTGAGCATATTCTTCCGCAACATCCTGCAGATGCGCGATCGCGAGCGCATCTCCCTGCAAGAAGAGATCGCATTGCTGGAGAATTACGTCGCCTTGGAGCAGCGTCGTTTCGGCAACGCCATCCAGGTGGACATCCATGTGCCGGACAGCTTGCAGCACTCGGGCATTGTTCCGCTCACGCTGCAACTGCTGGTGGAGAATGCATTGAAGCACAACACGGTGGTGGGACGGGATGTCTTCATCATCAGCGTTCGCGCCACGGCGGACCATGTGGAAGTGAGCAACCCGATACGGCCGCGCCTGACGCCGCCGCGCTCAACGGGCTTCGGTATCCAAAGCATCACGCGCCGTTACGCAGCCCTAACCGACCGTCCCGTGGAAGTGCTGCGCGAGGATGGCTTGTTCACCGTGCGGATACCTTTGATCGAACCCGAGCCATGAAAGTGATCATCATCGAGGACGAAAGCGCAGCCGTGAACCGGTTGCGCAAGATGCTGGCCGCGGTCGGCGGCATCGAGGTCATCGCCGATATCCCATCGGTCACGCAGGCCATCGCTTGGTTCAAGGAGAACCCGCCGCCGGACCTGGCCCTCTTCGATGTGCAACTGGCTGACGGCGACAGCTTCGAGGTTTTCTCCAAGGTCGAAGTAGCCTGCCCGGTGATCTTCACAACGGCATACGATGAGCATGCCTTGAAGGCCTTCCGCGTGCATGCCATCGATTACCTGCTCAAGCCCATCAACGCATCGGACCTGGCTGCGGCCGTGGAGCGCGTGCGGAATATGGGCGTGGTGCGCGACCATAGTGCGCTTGCTGCAGGCGCAGGCAAGGAGGAGATCGTGGCGCCCATCAAGCGCTTCCTCATACGGTACGGCGATCACTACAAGGTGGTTGAGCCCGATGGCATCGCGTACATCCATTCGCTCTTGAAGAACACCTTCCTCCGCACCAAGGAAGGGCGTGATCTGCCCTTGGAAGAGAGCCTGGACAAGCTGGAGAAGCAGCTGGACCCGGAGAAGTTCATCCGCCTGAACCGCCAGCTGATCGTGCAATTGCACAGTATCAAGGAACTGCTGGCGTACAGCAAGAGCAGGGTGAAGGTGCTCCTCGATCCGCCCTATGCCGATGATGCCATCGTGAGCAGCGAGCGCAGCGCCGCGTTCAAGCGCTGGCTCGCGGGCCGGTAGCACCTGGGCCCTACTCATCCGCTGGTCTTCCCGTTCCGTCGTCGTCGCCGCTGCTTCCGCTGGCGTGTGCCCGCACTTTCGATGGCATAAACGAACGCACCATGAGAACATTGAATACGATCCTGCTGCTGGCGGGTGCAATTCCGGCCACAGCCCAATGGACATCCGTTGCAAGCGGAACCATTTCTCAACTGGAGGCCGTCCACATCACGAATGCGCAGGAGATCATCGCCGCCGGCAAGGATGGCATGCTCATCAGCAGCAGTAACGGCGGCACCTCGTGGTCCGCGCTTGTTGCGAATTACGGCGATGACCTCAACGAGATCATGCGACTCGATGCCAGCACCTTGCTCGTCTTCGCCGACGGCGGGGTGGTGGTGCGCTCCGAGGACAATGGCACTACGTGGGCTCCATCGGCGACAGCGACCGCGAGCGAGCTCGTTTCGGCGGACCGCGTTGGATCCTTGATCGTCGCAGTGGGTGAGGCAGGCGCGATCATACGCAGCGATGATACTGGAGCTTCATGGGCCACCAGCACTTCCGGCACATTGAACGACCTGCAAGCCGTGGTGGCCATCGATGCTTCGACATGGATGGCGGTGGGCAAGAGCGGGACCGTGCTGCGCAGCAGTGATGGCGGCATTTCATGGTCGAGCGTAGGCGTATCGTCCACTGCGGACCTCAACGATATCGATTTTGCAAGCGCAACGGTCGCAGTGATCGTCGGTGACGAAGGCGACCTGCTGCGGAGCGCCGATGGCGGAGCGGTATGGACGAGCGTGGCTAGCGGCACTGGAACGGAATTGGACGCAGCCTGGAGCACTGATGCCAGCACGTTCTACGCCTGCGGGGTTGGCGGGGTGCTTCTGCGCAGCACCAACGCCGGGATCTCTTGGTCGCCAATGACCACTCCGGTGGTGACCGAGCTCAGGGATATCGCCGTCAGTGGCAACATCGGGTTCGCGGTCGGGGCTGCAGGCACCATCATCCACCTGGGTGCAGGAAGCACGGACATAGAGCAGGTCAATAGTGCCAGCGTGTTCACCTATGGTCCCAATCCTTCAAGCGGTGATGTCACGCTGCGCTCTTCATCCGACTCGCCGGTGCGTCTCGAAATCCTGACGGCCGACGGCCGTTCGGTGCTGCACGACACCAACGCAAGCTTGATCACGGGTTACCAGTTGGTCGGCCTCGCCGCCGGTACATACACCGTACGCGCTACAGAGCGCGACGGTCAAAGTACTGTGCGGTCGTTGATCGTCGTACGCTGATAAGGAACCTGGCTGGCTGCTTCGTCATGGACCCGCTGCGCAAGCTCGATCTCGCCGACCTCGATGGCCTCCTAGCCATGGAGCCTGAGCGGGCACTGGGCCGGATCCTGGAGCTGAACCGCAACGTGCGCTACCACAATACCCTCAACGTCATCGAGCTGCTGGTGCGCCTGCGCGAGATGCGGGAGCAGATGCGGGCTGGTGCCAGGCGCCACGCTCAGCGCCGTGTGGCATGAACGATCCCGGCTTCATCCGTCCATGTTCCGGCTTCATCCGGTTCGATCATGCGAAAGGGCTTGGCGAGGTTGTGCTTTGCAGCGTGGAAGAGCGCGGAATTAGGAAGCAACGAGTTGGTTTTGGTTGGAACAGCGGTGTCCTTTGGGGGTTCGTGTGCGTGCTGGGCGGTATTGTGGTGGGCTGTAAGCACGAACCCCCCGAGGCGCCTGCCGAGGTGATCGTCGACCTAGGCGGAGGTGGAGAGGAGCCGGTCGCCTGCGATTCGAACACCGTTTGGTTCCAGCAGCAGATCCTGCCCATCCTCATCAGCAATTGCGCGATACCCGGTTGCCACAACACGGCCACCGACGACAATGATGAGATCGAGATCACGAGCTACGCTACGCTCATGGCAAGCGGCATCGTGCAGGATGGCGATCTGATGGAGGCTATCACCGAGACCGATCCGGACGATAGAATGCCCCAGCCGCCGCAGGCCCCGCTTGAGCCCTGGCAAGTCGATCTCATCGCCACCTGGATCCAGCAGGGAGCGCAGAACAATAGTTGCGAGAACGCTGCATGCGATACCACCAACGTCACCTACTCGGGCACCATCCGGCCATTGGTGCAGTTGCGTTGCCAGGGTTGCCACAGCGGAGCAACTCCGCAGGGTGGGCTGAACTTCAGTGCATGGGGCCCTTTGAACATGGTGGCCATGGACGGCAGACTGTCAGGAGCTATCCAGCACCAACCTACCTTCACGGCCATGCCGCCCAGCGGTCCGCAGCTCAGCGATTGCCGTATCGCGCAATTCCTGGACTGGGTCGAACAAGGGGCGCCGAACAATTGAGAGATGCACAAGTCCCTGCTGCTTATTCCCATGCTCTCCGCCCTCTTTGCACCCGGCTGCTACTACGATAACGAGGAGGAGCTTTACCCCAATAGCTTCTGCGATACGGTGAACGTGAACTACGGTGGCGGCATTAAGTCCATCATCGATGCTTCATGCGCGATTCCCGGCTGTCATGTGGCTGGTGGCACGGGCACCGGTGATTTCACGGATTTCAACCAGCTCATCGGGCAGATCCAGAACGGCCGTCTGTTGCCTTCGATCCGCCGCGACGCCAGCGCCATACCCATGCCACCGAGCGGTGCGCTGCGCGATTGCGAACTACGCCGCATCGAGCTGTGGGTGGCGGCCGGAGCGCAGAACAACTGAGGCATGGGAACCCGGACGAAGATCATCCTGGGCGTCGCGCTAGCCGCTGTCGTTGGCGGTCTTTATGGCCTCAGTGAATTCAATCGCGAACCGGAGACCGCAGCGCAGAAGAAGGCGGTCGAGATCGTCAGCGCTACGGAACTGCACGATGCATTCCTCTCCGACGAAACCGCTGCCAATGCCAGGTATGTCGGCACCAGCGAACAGGCAATACGTTTTACCGGTATTGTGCGGTCTGTGGAGGAACCATATGGCGGCAAGGTGAGCGTAGTGCTCGAGACCGCTGATGCCCTGGCAGGGATCGTCTGTGAATTCGAGGAATCCGCTGTGCCCGCTGCTTGGAAAGTTGGTGACCGGGTTTCCCTCAAAGGCATCTGCACCGGCGTGAACGACCTGATACCCGATGTGATACTCGTGCGCTGCGTGGCCGTGGAATGATCCTTGCCTCGCACCTCGAACAGAACGAACAACATGAAAATCCAGAACATCCTTCTCCCAGCGGCCTTCCTCGTCGCTCTTGGCAGTTCCTCCACTACAGCGGCAGCGCAGGACCGCTACATGACGCGTACGGGCCATATCGCCTTCCATTCTGCCACGTCGGTGGAGCGCATCGAAGCGGATAACCACAAGGTCACCAGTGTCTGGGATGCCACCAGCGGCGCCATCGAATTCGCGGTGCTCATCAAGGCCTTCGAGTTCGAGAAGGCGCTCATGCAGGAGCACTTCAATGAGAACTACATGGAGAGCAACACATTCCCGAAGGCCGCCTTCAAAGGCAAGCTCACGGGTATCACAGCCGAACAGGTGAAGCAACCCGGGAGATATGATGTGATCGTAGAGGGTGAGCTTACCATCCACGGTGTCACCAAACCGATGAAGTCCAAAGGTACGGTAGTGGTCGATGCTTCGGGCGCGGTGAAGGCCAGCAGTGCATTCGCGGTCAAGCCGGAGGACCACGGCATCAAGATCCCCGGCATGGTGCGCAAGAACATCGCGGAGGAGATCCAGGTGCAGGTGAGCTTGGATTACCAGAAGATGTGAACCTTCGGCCCCGAACCACGCGCATGATACGAACGAGCTGCCTGTCCATCCTACTGCTATTCGCCACCTCGACGCTCTTCGCGCAGGAGGACCTGTTGAAGCTGCTCGGCGAGGAAGAGTCCGGCCCGGAATACACCTCAGCAAGTTTCAAGACCACCCGCGTGATCAACGGCCACAGCCTGGAGAACACGGCCCATGGAGTGCTCGACGTGCGGATCAATCACCGTTTCGGCACCCTGGACGAAGGCTTGGGCAACTTCTTCGGCCTGGACCAGAGCGAGGTCCGCATAGGCTTCGACTACGGCCTCACGGACCGGATCATGGTGGGCATAGGTCGTAGCGGCTACCAGAAGACCGTGGACGGCTTCGCCAAGTACAAGTTGCTTCGCCAGTGCGAGAGCGGCTGCGGCATGCCCATCACTGCGGCCTTTGTCGCTTCGTCGTCCATCACCACCTTGGAAAAGGAGTTCGTTCCGTGGTACAGCGCCGAACGGCAGGACTACTTCACGCATCGCCTCGCCTATTCGTTCCAGTTGGTGCTGGGCCGCAAGTTCAGCGAGCGGCTCACCTTGCAGCTCACCCCCGGCGTGGTGCATCGCAACTTGGTGGAGTACAATGAGGAATCGAACGATGTGGTGAACATCGGATTCGCCGGCCGCATGAAGCTTAGCAAGCGTGTGGCCGTGAACGCCGAGTACTTCTACGTTTTGCCCAACCAGTTGCGCGAGCCCACGCCGGCGGAACTCGCGGCCGACCCCAACGCGGGACCGCGGAACTGCCTGTCCATCGGCTTCGACATCGAGACCGGCGGTCACGTGTTCCAGTTGCATTTCACCAACAGCACGGGGATGTTCGAGCGCGCCTTCATCACCGAAACGACCAATAGCTGGCTGGACCGCGAGGTACACTACGGCTTCAACATCTCACGGGTGTTCACTGTGCATGAGCCGAAGAAGCCCAAAGGATAACGGGCCCGAGGCGGTCTGATCGCAAGGGCTGGGGAACGCCAACCGGCGCAAGAAAGAAAGGGCGGGACAGCCTGATCTGTCCCACCCTTGCAAATCGTGATACCTATTGGCTCAGTGGCCGTGCGCCTCGGCTGGTGCCTTCTTCGCGCCGGCACCGTCAACGAGGATGTACCCGATGAAGAACAGGGCGAGCATCGCTACGAAGCTGATCAGTCCCGTGATGTTGTCGGCCCGGCCGTCATCGCTAATGACCTCCTTGGTATCCAGGATGGCGTGTCGAAAAGGGAAGTGCGAAGGCCGCGAGCCAGAGGATGAGGCCGATGATCTTCTTCATGGTGGTTGCCGGTTGTGGCGGCGAAAGTAGGCATGCTGAGCGAATGCGATGCGCAGGGAGCGGAACGCCGTCCTGCGTGATCCATCGCAGCGGGGTTGCGCCTGGCGGGGGGCTCGCGCCGTGGCATCAACCCTTGCTCCGCTCTGCGAAATCGATCCGGACCGTGTCGTTCTCGCGAAGTCCCAGCAACCGTGCAGCGCCGCCACCGCTTCCTTCCACACCCTTGTTCACGGCTATCTCCAGATGCCCGCTGGCGTTGAAGAAGGCCATGCATACGCCGTCGTTCACATCGCTGTAGGTGGAGTGCAGGCGCGTGATGTCATCGTCGCTGTGCCCGAAGTTGATCCGGAATGCCCGGCCCCGGCCTACCTCATCGAACAAGGGTCGTCGCACATTGGTCATCAGGTTCCCGTAGGCATCGATATGCACGATGCTCGCCTGTATGCTCATGCTGTCCTTCAACGGCCTGAAGCCGATCCGCTCCTGCAATGCGCTGATCCGACGACCGATCGTGCCCGGTACTCCACCTCGCGCCAGGTGGCACGCCGCCTTCACGAAGACGCTTTTCACGGGGAACGCGACGTGGTCATCATCGAGCTTCATGGTCAGCTCGTAGGATTCATCCGCCTCGCCCTCGAGCATCAACGGGATGATGCCGTTGTCAGCACCGATGAAATAGTGCCCATCGTGCTTCACCACCACGTGAACGGTATTACGCTGCAACTCGGGATTCACGCCTATGATGTGGATGGCGCCCTGCGGGAATGACGGATAGGCGTTCCGGAGGACATAGGCGGCCTGAGCATTGTTGAAGGGCTTGATCGAATGGCTGATATCCACAATGACGGTATCGGGCAACTGGCTCAGTATGGCACCCTTCACCACGGCCACGTAGTGGTCCTTCAGTCCCATATCGGTGGTGAGGGTGATGATGGCCATGGCGGAGGCAGTAGGGGTGCGCGCCCCTACCTTCGGCGCGCTCAAAACTAGAGGCGCACCTGCGCGAGGGTCCTCCGAAACTTTCAACACGCCCAAGTTGCTTTGACCGAGAAGTCGATCGTGATCACCGGGATCGATCCCGTGGACGTGTTGGGAGCCAACGACGCCAACCTGAGGATCATCCGCGGGCTCTTCCCCAAGCTCCATCTGGTGGCCCGTGGCGACACCGTGAAGGTGAGTGGATCCCCCGAGGAGATCGTGGCCTTCGAGGCACGCTTCGCGGAGCTTATCGAGCATGTGGCGCGCTACAACGAACTGCCGCGCAAAGTGCTGGACGACATCATGGGCGGAGGGGCATCGCCTGCCGAAGGGGAGGACCTCGATGTGCTCGTATACGGCAACGCCGGCGTCCGTGTGAAGGCCCGCACCCCCAACCAGCAGAAGCTGGTGGACGCGGTACGCGCCAGCGACATGGTATTCGCCATCGGGCCCGCTGGCACCGGGAAAACCTACACGGCGGTAGCGCTTGCGGTGAAGGCGTTGAAGGAGCGCAAGGTGCGGCGCATCATTCTCACGCGCCCTGCGGTGGAGGCGGGGGAGAACCTGGGTTTCCTGCCGGGCGACCTGCGCGAGAAGCTCGATCCCTACCTGCAGCCGCTCTACGACGCGCTCAAGGACATGGTGCCGGCTTCCCGCCTGGCCGATCATCTCGAGGAGGGCGTAGTGCAGATCGCGCCGCTCGCCTTCATGCGCGGCCGCACGCTGGATCACGCCTTCGTCATACTCGACGAGGCGCAGAACGCCACACTGCCTCAGCTCAAGATGTTCCTCACACGCATGGGGCGCAGCGCCAAATTCGTCATCACCGGCGATGTGACGCAGGTGGACCTGCCCCGCCACCAACCCAGCGGATTGATGCCCGCCGTGGACATGCTTCGGAACGTGGAGGGCATCACGGTCGTCGAACTCGATGAGCGCGATGTCATCCGGCATGAACTCGTTACGCGAGTGCTTCTCGCGTTCAAGGATCTGGAGAACGAACGGAAACAGGACCGATGATGACCACCTCCACCATGAGCGGGACCTTGATGCGTTCCGACCTTAAGCTGCCGAACCTTGCGCGTGTGTACCGTGGCAAGGTCCGTGACGTGTACCACCTCAACGACGGCCGGATCATCCTTGTGGCCAGCGATCGGATCAGCGCTTTCGATGTGGTATTGCCTCGCGGCATTCCTCACAAGGGACAGGTGCTGACCCAGTTGAGCTGGCACATGCTGAAGGCTACGGCGCACATAGCACCCAACTGGGCCATCGCCTCGCCGGACCCCAATGTGGTCATCGGCCACGAATGCAGCACGGTGAAGGTGGAGATGGTCGTGCGCGGCTTCCTGGCTGGGCACGCATGGCGCACCTACAAGGAAGGCAAGCGCGTGCTCTGTGGGGCAACGATGCCCGATGGAATGAAGGAGAATGATCGGTTCCCGCGTCCCATCCTCACGCCCAGTACAAAGGCGGATGAAGGCCATGATGAAGACATCTCGCCGGTTGATATCATAGCGCATGGCTTGTGTACCAAAGAGGAATGGGAGACCATGTGCCGATACGCCTTGGCGCTCTTCGCCGAAGGCTCGCGCATCGCTGCGGAGCGCGGTCTGCTGCTGGTGGACACCAAGTACGAGTTCGGGCGCACGAAGGATGGCCGCATCCTTCTTATCGACGAGGTGCATACCCCCGATAGCTCACGCTACTTCTACGCCGATGGCTATGCCGACCGCCAGGCGAGCGGCGAACGCCAGAAGCAGCTTAGCAAGGAGTTCGTGCGCGAGTGGCTGATAGCGAACGATTTCATGGGCAAGGAAGGGCAGCAGGTGCCGGAGATGGATGATGCCTTCGTTCAGAGCGTGACCGATCGATATACGGAACTATTCGAGCGCCTCACGGGCGAGAGACTGGAGGCTGCACCAACCTCGGACATCAATGGCAGGATCCAGGCAGCGCTATCGGCCTACCTCGCAGGTTGATCAGTTCTCGATGTCCCCGAGCCGCGTACAGAGGGAGGTCACGATGTCGCGGAGCATCGCCGCTTTGTAGGTGTCTTTCTCGGTTTCGGCTGCCTTGCGCACTTCGGCCAGTCCCAACCGAGCCGCCTTCTCTGGCCATATCTCCTGGTTCTCGATCACTGTCAGGCATTCGAAGCACTCTTCGGCATTGCCCTCGATGGCGATCCCTACGAACCGGTCCAGATGATCGCGCGCATCGAGGCCTGCGTTCCAAAAGGTGGCTAGCACCACGTGGCGCACCGGTAGCAGAGCAGCTTCATCGAGAGCGCTGATCAAGGTGGGAACAGCATCCACTGCTTTCACTTGGTGAAGCAGGGAGGTGATGCGCTGCTGCACCACAGTCTTTCCAGTACGGGCAAGCGCCGTCAGGAGCGGCATGATCGCGCGTGCGTCGCCCTGTTCTTCCACCCGATCCAGCGCTGTGAGCACCGCTGCATCGTCATCGCTCAGCAGAGCGGCGAAGGCCAGGTCCATGCGCTGCTTCCTCGAAGTGCTTTCCGCCATGGCGCAAAACTATCGTGCCGACAGTAGTCGTTCGCTACCGCCGCTATGGCACCCTCAGCAAGGGAGGATCATTGCTTCTGAGCAGCGGAACGATCACGTTTCATGCTCAGGAAGCTCCGTCGGCCCAAGCCGCGCTTGAACTTGTAGCTCACCTCGAAGTTGAGGAAGCTGATGGCGTCCAGCAACCCGGGATTGCCGCGCTTGCTGGTGAAGATGCCGGTGGTTCCATCGGTGCCGTCGCTGGTGGGGTCGCTGATGTAGCGTGCCAGGGCCTGCCGATTGAGGTCCCCGGGATACGCGTTCGCGATCTCGTCATACGTGGCGTAGCGATCGCTCACATCGTCCAGGTGATCGTCGGTGAACATCAGGTAGCTGTATTCGATCCCTACACTGACCTCCTTCGTCACCATGTATCGCACACCGAAGCCCATGGGCATGGCGATATGCCAAGGGGATAACCGATATCGTCGACCCACTTCGCCCGCGCCGATACCGCCTTCGGTCTGCCACTCAAGCAGGTCCGTCTCGTACTTGCCGTCGCGTTCGATGACGTTGGCGTTGGCTCCGGGGAGTTCTTCGCCATCGCGCACGGTTCCATCGTCCCAGAAGTAATAACGGTTGAGCGTGTCCGGAGAACCGTTGAAGAGATCGGCTTTCGGGCGACCGTAGTACACGCCAAGTCCGATATGGAAATACATGAAGAAGCGCTGCTGGAAGAGCGGCGTGTACGGTTCGCGATACGCGTTGAGGACGATGTGCCCGCTCATGCCGAAGAGGTCGTTTCGAAACCCGATGCCCCGCTTGTAGTTGCGGAGTTCCGAGAATTCCATGCCCTTGATCGGGTCGCGTTCCTCGTACCCCGTGCGGAACCAGCTCAGGCGGGCCTCGGTAGTGAGCGATCGGGTGATGTAGCGCTTCTTGTTGTTGAGGAAATCGCGGAACGTGATTGACATCCCGGGCCGTGCGCTGTTCCATTGCATGGCACCATCGAAATTGCCCAGATCGCCGTAGTAGTTCGTGATGCCGCTTGCGATACCTACTTCGAGGTTGCGCTGGGCGCTAACGACCCCGATGGTCGGACAGGCGAGGAGGAGGAGGAGAATGCGCTTCATGTACCCTTGCTTGGTTCGAAGTTACACTTCGAAGACGCGATCCAAGGTAGGGGTTGCTTGCCGGTCGTCAGGCCCGAGGGCCGAAGATGGCCGTGCCGATGCGTACCATGGTGCTGCCCGCCGCAATGGCTGCTGGCGCGTCGCTGCTCATGCCCATGCTGAGTTCTGAGAAGTCCCTTGGGTCAAAAGGCCCTTTCTCGCGCAGACCGTCGAAGAGGGCTTTGAGCCCCTCGAATTCCCTGGCGGCCTGCGTAGTGTCATCGGTGTTGGAGGCCATGCCCATGAGGCCCCGCACCCTGATCGAAGGCCAACGCATCGCTTCCCAGCCCAGCAACAGCGATCGTACCTCATCCGCAGCCATGCCGTGCTTGGTCTCCTCACGAGCGATATGGACCTGTGCCAGTACGTCGATGGTGCGCCCGCTCGCTCCGGCCCGCTTGTTCAGTTCATCAAGTATGCGAGGGCCATCGACGGTATGAACGAGATGCACGAATGGCGCTATGTACTTCGCCTTGTTGGTTTGCAGATGACCGATGAAATGCCAGCGGATGTCCGTCGGGAGCAGCGGCTGCTTCTCGCGCAGTTCCTGAGGATAGTTCTCTCCGAAATCGCGATGCCCGAGTTCGTACAGGGCTTTGATCTCTTCAACTGCCCGCGTCTTGCTCACGGCAATGAGCTTCACGCGGGCAGGCAGCGAAGCATTCACCTGCGCGTAGCGTTCCGCCAGTGCTTCGCGATCCATGGTCACACGTCTTCCAGGGAGTAGACGACGAGCCCGCTGCGCAGTTTCGGCTCTATGTATGTGCTCTTAGGCGGCATGGTGCCTCCCTCGTCGGCCACGGCTTTCAGTTCGGCGAAGCTGACAGCGTGGAGGTGGAAGGCGGCTGCGACCTCGCCGCCATCCACCATTCGGACCAGCTCGCTGGTGCCAGCAATGCCGGGCACGAATCGCACGCGCTTGTCGGTGCGGAGGTCGGTGATCCCCAGCACGGAGTCGAGGACGAGGTCGCTCAATCGTGCGGCATCAAGGCGATCGGCGGCGTTCAACTTGGCCGATGCCGGAGGGAGGTGCAGGACATGCCATCCACCAGGCGTCCTCACTCCGATCACGCCTGGTGCGCTCCAAGGCGCTTCAACCCGCTCAAGCTTGCCGATGTTCCCGAGCGCGTCCAAGAAGCCGGCTTCAGTCATGTCGCCCAGTGTGGTAACAGCACGGTCGAAGTTGTAGATGTACAGTTGCGAACGCGGAACAATGAATGCCAGGCACCAGCTTGCGGGGTCCACCTCCGTGCAGCCGTTCTCTTCGGCCAAGCGAGCGCTGCTAGCCAGGCGGTGGTGCCCGTCGGCGATGTAGAGCGCAGGTATCGCAGCGAATGCGCGCTGCAAGCGCTCGCGCATCCGCTCGTCGGTGATGGCCCACAACCGGTGCCGCACCCTGTCGTTGGTAAGGAAGTCATAGGCTGGTCTGGTGGTGAGCAGCGGATCAAGAAGAGCCTCCCAAGCGGTACCGTCGGGCGTGGTGAGCAGCACAGGCTCGGCATTGATCCCTGTGGAGCCGAGGTATTCGGCGAAGAGGTTCTCACGAGCCGTGAGGGTCTGCTCATGCACTTTGATCCGTCCGGCGCGATAGTCCTGCACACTGACCCCGGCGATGATGCCGCGCGACACGTTGCCATGAGCGCTTTGCTCATAGAGAAGTATCGCCGGCTCTACGTCGCGCTGCATTACCCCGTTGTCGCAGAAGCGCTTGAAGGCCATGCGAACGCGGTGGAATCGTTCGCTTCGAGGCGATCCTTCGGACAGCGCGTCATCAGGGCGCAAGACGTGCAGGAACGAATGGGGATTGGCGGCAAGCCGTTGCGCGAGTTCTTCAGGACTGTAGCTCACATAAGTACGCGAGCCCACCAGGTGTGCCTTCTCCGCCACCGGGCGCCAGGCGCGGAACGGGCGCAGGGCGATCATCAGCTCATGACTGCGGAAGAGCGCCAGGCCACGATGCGCTCCACGAGCTCATCGCCCACGCGGCCTTGTGCTTCGGCAGTGGCCGCTCCGATGTGCGGGCTCAGGCTCAGCGCGGTTTCGGCCAGGAGATCAGCACGAGGCTCCGGTTCATTGGTGAAGACGTCGAGCGCGGCGCCACGCACGCGGCCGTCCTTGATGGCAGCGAGCAAGGCATCCTCATCGATGCTTCCGCCGCGGGCAGTGTTCACGATCACCACGCCTGCTTTCACGCGTGCGAGCTCTGCGGCACCCAGCACCGGGCGGCCGTCCTTTTGCGCGGGCACGTGCAGGCTGATGCAATCGCTTTGAGCGAGCAGCTCGTCCATGGTGACCATCTTCACTGGCACACGCACGGAGTGCCCGCCGATCATCAGTTCAAGCGCCTCGGCGGTGGCGTGGTTGTCGGTGTACACCACGTTCATGCCGCAGCCCAGGGCATACTTGGCCGTCCATTGGCCTATGCGGCCGAAGCCGATCACACCAAGCGTCTTGCCGCGCAGTTCGAAGCCTTTCTCGTATTCCTTCTTCAGTTCTTTGAAATGCGTGCGGCCTTCGCCGGGCATGCGGCGATTGCTCTTGTGCAATGAGCGCATGAGCGTGAAGAGGTGCGCGATCACCAATTCGGCCACGCTGATACTGGAGGAAGCCGGGGTGTTCACCACCGGGATGTTCTTCTGCTTGGCGTACGCGGTGTCGATGTTGTCCAGCCCGACACCGCCGCGACCGATGAGCTTGATCGAAGGGCACGCGTCGATGAGGTCTCGGCGCACCTTGGTGGCGCTGCGCACGAGGAGTACGTCGATCTTCTCCTTGTTGATGAATTCCACGAGCGCTTCCTGCGGAACGTGCTCCGTTGTGACGTTGAAGCCTTCCTCCAAGAGGCTGGCCTTGGCCCTGGCCGAGAGACCGTCGTTGGCGTGAACGCGCATGATCTATCCGTTCTTTCGTGCGAACTCCTCCATGACATCCACCAGTACTTGCACGCTTTCGATGGGCAGCGCATTATACATGCTGGCGCGATAGCCGCCCACGCTGCGGTGGCCGCGTATGCCACTGATGCCCGCTTCCTTCCACATGGCATCGAAGCCGGGTTCCAACGATGCATCGCTCATCACGAAGGTGGCGTTCATCATGCTGCGATCTTCCACCGCTGTTGTCCCTTTGAAGAGGGGCAGCCGATCGATGGTATCGTAGAGCAACTTCGCCTTCGCTGCATTGCGCTTCTCGGCTTCGGCCACTCCTCCTGTCTTCTTGAGCCATTCGAGGGTGAGCATGCTCACGTACACCGCGAAGACCGGAGGCGTGTTGTACATGCTCTCCTTGGCCCCATGGTTCTTCAGATCGAGCATGGGGCTGAGCTTCCGACCGGTTTGTCCAAGGCGTTCGGGATCGAAGAGGTAGACCGTCGTCCCGGCCGGTCCCATGTTCTTTTGCGCACCTGCGTAGATCAGGGCGAAGTCCTTCACCTTCACTGGCCTGCTGAAGATGTCGCTGCTCATGTCGCAGATGAGCGGAACCGGCGACTGCGGGAAGTGCTTGTACTGCGTGCCGAAGATGGTATTGTTGCTGGTGAGGTGGAAGTAATCGGCATCTGAAGGGATCGTATAGCCCTTCGGGATGTAGCTGAAGTTCTTGTCCTCGCTGCTGGCCACCACGATGGTCTCGCCCACGAGCTTGCTCTCCTTCACCGCACGCGTGGCCCATTCGCCTGTGTTGGCGTACGCGCTCTTGCCGCCGAGCTTCATGTAGTTGAGCGGCACCATGTGGAAGCCGAGGCTTGCACCGCCACCGAGGAAGACGACCTGGTAGTTGTCCGGTGCGCCCAACAGTTCCTTCACCAATGCTTGCGCTTTGGCCATAACGGCCTCGAAGGGCTTGCTGCGGTGGCTGATCTCAAGGATGCTGAGCCCGCTGCCCTCGAAGTCGAGCACGGCCTCGGCGGCCTTCTCGAACACTTCGCGCGGCAGGATGCAGGGACCCGCGCTGTAATTGTGGACCTTGGTGGTGGTGGCGACGGTCATGTTGGGTGGATTCGGCCGTCAAATGTATCGGCCTTTCCCAAGCGCTTCTGCCAATGTGGAAGACTTGTGCTGGTGGCCTTGCCGTGATCACGGCTCGCGCGGCGGTGGGTTGAACGGCTTGCCGCTCGGACGCAGGTCTCGCGCATCGATATCCCGCTGGAAGCGCCATTGGCCTTTCTCCCACACGTAGGCATCGTAGCTGAGGTCGGGGCCCATGAGGGCGTTGGTACCGGCCATATCAGGGCGCAATGGCGAAAGGTGGTCCAGCACGATGCGTTTCCCTTCAGGATCATACTGGAGCATCATCCGGGCTTGGAAGAAGAAACCGTGGATCACCCGCTGCGTCTTCAAACGTCCTTGACGCGCGTTCGCGTCGTTTGGGGTGAAGATGGCTGCTCCGAAGCGCGGTTTGCCGCCGCGGAAACTGAGCACATCGATGACCTTGCGCGTCTCGGCATTGCTGTAGCCCTTCCAGCCAAGCAACGTGTACAAGGTCTTTCCCCCTTTCTTCACCGGAATGACTCCGTAGTACAGTGCCCCATACCAGCGATCGGTGCCTAGTTCGGCCAGGTCGGGCGAGGTGATGGAAGCTGTCTGGTCGCTCAGCTCGTACAGCACGTTGCGGCTGCCCTGCTTCGCCAGCAGAAAGCCTTCATAGCGATGAGAGCCATCGTTGCGCGGCAGGTTCCAAGTGACCAAACGGAAACTGCCGTCGGGTGCGTCCACATGGCTGATGGGCAGGTCATCCATGACGAAGGCGAGGCCATCTTCTTTCGAGAGCAAGGCGCGCAGATCCCTCTTGATCGGCAGGTTCAGGCTGTCGCGTTCGGCTTCGCGATCGGTTCGCAGCAGTGCGTTCAAATTGGCCAGCAGCGCGCCTTTCTCTTCCTGCGCATGAAGCCGCCCGGGAAGTGCGATGCAAGCAAACAAGGCCAGAGGCAACAGGGCAGGGCGCATTACAGATGATAACGCAGGATCGTGTGATGCAGTGCTGTTCGACCCCCCACCTGCTACCAGTCTCAGAGATGCATGAATTCCTTCTTCGCCATCAACTGCTCCTTGGTCTCGCGATGGTCGGGGTCATCCACGCAGCAGTCCACCGGGCACACGGCGGCGCACTGCGGCTCATCATGGAAACCCGTGCACTCGGTGCATTTGTCGGGCACGATGTAGTAGACATCCATGCTCTTGGGCGCGTTGGCCGCATCGGCCTCGTAGCTGTTGCCCATGGGGGTGGTCTGCGGGCCTTTCAGTGCGGTGCCATCGGCGAGGCGCCATTCGGCACCGCCTTCATAGATGGCATTGTTGGGGCATTCGGGCTCGCATGCACCGCAGTTGATGCATTCGTCAGTGATCATGATCGCCATGGCGGTGCGGGGTACTTTCGCGCGGCCAAAGATAGAAGCGCATGGGCGGCACACTGGACGAGAAGATAGCAGCGCTGGCGCAGTTGGGCGCGGTGTCATCCGCGATCGGCCGCGGCGAAGCCTGGCCTGGGCACGCGATCGGGCTCAATGAGGCGGAATACGGCGAACTTGATTCCGCGGTACGGGGCGCTCGGCTGCAGAATGGCTGGGCGACCGAAGAGAACGTGCGCCATGCCTTCTCGGCCTGGGGCCGAGCCCTGGAGCCGGAGGCGGTAAGCACTTGGACCTCGGAGTACCCTGGATTGGCTGCATCACCTGAGGCGATCCGCACGGTGGGCCTCATCCTCGCGGGCAACATCCCGCTGGTGGGCCTGCACGATGTACTATGCGTGTGGTTGAGCGGACATCGCGCACGGGTCAAGTGCTCCTCGCAAGAGACGGATCTGATCCCAGCCCTGATCACCCTCCTCGATCGGTTGTTGCCGGGTACGGCGGAGCGGATCACGTTCACAAGCGAGAAGCTCGGCCACGTGGATGCCTTGATCGCCACAGGAACCGGTAATACCGCCCGCTACTTCGAGCACTACTTCGGCCACCTGCCGCGCATCGTGCGCAAGAACCGGGTGAGCGTGGCCGTGCTGGACGGCACTGAAACGGGGGAGGAATTAGTAGCGCTGGGTGAAGATGTTTTCCGCTACTTCGGACTTGGCTGCCGCAATGTGAGCAAGGTCTTCGTTCCGCAGGACTTCGATCTCGATCGCTTGTTCAGAGCTTTCTTTCCGTGGAAGGACATCGTGTACCACAACAAGTACGCGAACAACTACGACTACACGCGCGTTGTGGATGCTGGACCGGATCCAGTTCCTGGAGAACGGCTTTCTCCTTTTGAAGGAGGACGTCGCGTTGGCCAGCCCTGTAGCAACGCTTTTCTATGAGAAGTACACCGAGCGGGATGCGGTTGAAGAGCGGCTGATCCGGGAGGCGGATTCCATCCAGTGCATTGTAGGCCACGGCCATGTTCCCTTCGGGCATGCGCAACATCCTTCGCTCTGCGAGTATGCCGATGGGGTGGATACGTTGCAGTTCCTGCTCGGCCTGAAGTAGATCACTCGGTGTATTCGTAGCAGCCGAGGTCCGTTGTCCCTCCGAATCGGGGATTGCCTTCCAGGTCTTCCAACGCGTCCACATTCAGGCTCACCGCAGTCGCTCGGTCCCTGGAATAGGCATTCACTGTGAGGCGGAAGTCCCGGCCGCTTTGATCAGCGAATCCAGGATTCTGGTTCCGGTAGATCACGCTCTGGTTCGGGAAATAGATGCCATTCGTGCTTTGATCGGTGCGCAGAAGGATGTTGTTGAATTTGAGGTCATCGGCCGTTGGCAGGCTCAGGCTGTTGAGCTCGATCAGGAATTCGTTGGTATTCGAACCATGAATGATGCTGTTCTCGAACACCGAGCCTGTGATCGCCCTTACCTGTGTCGTGTTGTCTATGCCAGTGTACGTGTTGGTCATGACGAAGGCAGGTGTATTGCGCATCGACCAAGGCCACAGGTTGGCAATGGTGGTATGGTCGAATGCGTAGCGGCCGTTGCCGGTGAGGGCCACGCTATGCTGGCCGCAGTCGCCAACGAGCAGGTCGGTGCTCTTGATCGAATAGTTGCGGCTGAGGATACCCGCAACGCTGCAGTTGTGGATCTCCACATTGTCCAGGACCAGTCGAGCCTCGCTGGTGGCAGCGTTGGGGAATAGCGGGAAGTTCTCGCACTGTATGCCCACGAGCGCGTTGCGGATCACCACGTTCTTCAGCAGATTGTCCTGCCCTGAAGGTCCATCGTTGATCCAGATGCGGTCCCATTGGCCGGGCAAGTCGGCGTAGTCAGGTTCGCGTCGGTCGCTTTGGAAGGTGATGGGTTGCTGAGAAGTACCGTTCGCTTCGATCTGTCCCCATCGGTAGATCCAGAGCCCGCCGCTGCCATGCACATAAACACGCGCGCCAGCATCGATGGTGAGCTTACTGCACGAGTCGACCACTGCATAGCCATAGATCACATACGGCTTGTCGTTGGGCCAGTTCACGATCTCGCAGATGGTGTCGCCATTGTCATCCTCGCCGGCGATGATGCTGTAGTCGGGAAAGCCTTGTACGAAATGATCCGGGTAGAAGAAGTGGGCATCCTGGCCCCAAGCGATCAGCTTCACACGCTGCTCATTGCCGTTGGTGAGGAAGAGCACGTGGTCCTCATGGATGAGCGGGGTGTTCTGCCCGGTCTGGTCCAGCGAGGCTTCCACGAATACATATATGCTGTCGCCGCCAAGGATCTCGATGTCGGCGAAAGAGATGCCTGGAGCGCCATCCACATTGATGCGGAAAGGGGAGGGGCTGCCGCCTTCAAGGGCAATATCCACCCGAACGGCCTGGGTGCTGGGGTTGGTGACCCGGAAGCGTTTCGTGACCGAAAAGGGAACCGTGGTGAAAATGGTATCGAACAGCACCTCTTCCTGACTGAAGCTGAGGGTGGCCCCGGGGTCGTCCGTGAAGAGCTGGTCCTTGCGGCAGGCGGCAAGGAGAATGGCCGTTATGGCCAGAAGGAGGAGGTTGCGGGCTTGTATCAAGGGTGGCAAAGATGACGACCGACAGCATTTACGCACCCAACTGCCGATCATTGCCCTGTCCTCCGCGCCTTGTCCACACGGAAAAGGCTCCTACATTTGCCGCCCCAACAACAAAATCGTCCAGGGCCTTGCCCTGACGGCAATTCCCCCCGACTGCCATGAAAAAGGACATCCACCCCAACAACTACCGCCTCGTGGTCTTCAAGGACATGAGCAACGACTACATGTTCGTTGGCAAGAGCTGCACCGCCACCAAGGATACCGTGAAGTGGGAGGACGGGAACGAATACCCGCTGGTCAAGCTCGATATCAGCCACACCTCGCACCCGTTCTACACCGGCAAGATGATGCTGGTGGATACCGCCGGTCGCGTGGACAAGTTCAACAAGCGCTTCGCCAAGCACACCGAGAAACGGGATGCCTCTGCTCCCGCAGCCGAATAAGCTTCACCCCCGAATTGAAAAGCCCCCGACATCGGGGGCTTTTTCGTTGTTGTCGGCTGCGGATCACACGCGGTGCTTGTCTTCCTTGCCAACACCTTCGCGGATCATCTCCAGCGCCTGGGCAATTCGCCGCTTGCGTGTCTCGTCCTGCTTGGCATCGGTGATCCACTCCACGTATTCCTTTTTGTGGGAGTAGTTGAACTTCTCCCAATGCTCCCACGCCTGCTCGTCCTTCTGTAACACGCCTTCCAATTCGGGCGGCACTACCAGTGCTTTGCGCGCGGGCTTGGCGTCGGTGAGCTTGGCGCCACTCAGGTTCACCTTCACGGCTTGCTTCACCAGGTCAACGAACGCCTTCTCGTCAATGGTATCGCCTTCCTCCAGCTTGTACTTGCGTATGCCCTTGTCGGCGTCCTTCTCCGGCTTGTCGAAGAGCTTATGGGTATCCTTGATGAGCGCTCCCTTGTGGAACCACACGCTTACGAACGTCTTGAAGCCGTGCATGCCGATCATGATGCCATCGTGATCGAAGTGCGGTGCGTTCCAACGCCAATGCTCTTCGATGGTCTCATCCACTGAGTGGATCAACTGGCGCAACCGGACCAGCACCTTGCGTTGCCATTCGGGTTGCTCGCTGATGTAAAGGTTGATCTGTTCCTGGGGGAGCATGGATGCTGGAAATGGGCGGCCAAACTAATACGGCTCCGCTCCATGGTTAGGCCAAGGTGAAGCCGTTGTCAACAGCGCTCGATCACCGTTGCGTAGCCCTGGCCCACCCCTATGCACATGGTACACAGGGCATAACGCTTGTCCGTAGCTTGCAATTCCAAGCTCGCTGTCTGCAACAGGCGGGCGCCGCTCATTCCCAAGGGGTGTCCCAAGGCAATGGCGCCACCATTCGGGTTGATCCTCAGATCGTTGTCTGCAAGGCCAAGGCTTCGAGTGCAGCTAAGCACCTGAGCTGCGAACGCCTCGTTCAACTCGATGATATCCATCTGCTCCAAGGAAAGGCTGGCCCGCTTCAAGGCGAGCAATGTTGCGTTCACCGGGCCAATGCCCATGACGCGAGGCTCCACTCCGACCACCGCGCTCGAAACGATGCGTGCCAGAGGCTTCAAGCCGTGCGCCTTCAGTCCGGTATCGCTCGCCACCAGCACAGCCGCTGCGCCATCGTTCAATCCGCTCGCGTTCCCGGCGGTAACAGTTCCATTCTTACGGAAGGCGGGCTTCAGCGCTGAGAGCGCTTCCAAGGTGGTCTTGGGCTTTGCGAATTCATCGGACGCGAACAGGATGGGATCGCCTTTCCGCTGCTGAATGGGCACAGGCGCGATCTCCTTCGCAAACCTGCCGCCCGCCTGGGCACTTGCCGCCTTCTGTTGGCTCCAAAGAGCAAAGCGGTCCTGGTCCTCCCGGCTTATGGGGCTTGAATCCAGCAGGTTCTCCGCTGTTTCGCCCATTGCGTCCACGCCGTACTTCTCCCGCATGGCCGGGTTGATGAAGCGCCAGCCGAAGCTGCTGTCGAACATCTGCGCATCGCGGCCGTACGGTGTACTGGTCTTACTGATGACCCATGGGCCGCGCGTCATGTGCTCCACGCCACCAGCAATGAAAAGGTCGCCGTTGTTGGCAGCGATCGCCCGTGCAGCGCCCACCACCGCGCTCATGCCGCTGGCGCAAAGGCGATTGACCGTTTCACCAGGGACCTTCACCGGCACATCCGCCAGGAGCAACGCCATCCGCGCCACATTGCGATTGTCCTCGCCGGCCTGATTGGCGCAGCCCAGGATCACATCATCCACCGCCGATGCATCTAGGCCGGGGTTGCGCTTCAACAGTTCGCGGATCACATGCGCTGCCAGGTCGTCCGCGCGCACCGGGGCAAGGCTTCCGCCGAAGGAGCCGATGGGAGTTCGGACAGCATCGACAATGAAGGCGTCTTTCATGGGGCCGAAGGAAGCGGTTCCTCCGGGAACCACGGCTTGCCTGTGCGGTACACAGTGCCCTTGAAAAGAGCGACCAACTCCTCGCGCTGGTTCCGCACGGTGATGTGGTAGACGCCGATGCTTCGCGCAAGGCTCATCTCCTCGCTCGAAGCCGTGAGCACGTCGCCTTCCTTCACCGCTTTGGTATGGCTGATCGAAGTCTCAACGCTCACACTCTGGATGCCATGGCTGTTGCTGGCGAAGGCCAGGCAGCTATCGGCGAGGGAATACGTGATGCCACCATGCGCGATGGCGAAGCCGTTGAGCATTTCAGGTCGTACGGTCATGCGTAGCACGCATCCGCCGGCTTCAACCACCAACCGCTCGATCCCCAACCAGACGCTGAAGGGGTCATTGTCGTACATGCGCGAAACGACGCGCTCGGCCAAGGTGGGCATGCGGCGAAGGTAGAAGGGCCCGGCCTCAGAATAATTCCTGAGCGAGTACGCCTTCGTGCTCCAGCAACCACTTCTTGCGCCACAGCCCCCCAGCGTATCCGGTCAGCAGTCCGTTCTTCGCCATCACACGGTGGCAGGGTACTATGATGAGCAGCGGATTGCTCGCGCACGCATTGCCCACGGTGCGCGCTACCGCCTTGCCGCCGATGCGGTGGGCCAGGTCCTGGTAGGTACGCGCCTCGCCGTATGGGATGTCCTCCAGCACCGACCATTCGAGTCGCTGGAACGGACTGCCCAGGCGCTGCAACGGTAGTTCGAACTTCTTCAGCTTTCCATTGAAATAGGCAGCGGCTTGCCTGCCGGCTTCCTTCAGGACCATTGGTGGTTTCGCATGCCGAAGTTTCATTGGATCGAAGCCCGACCGGGTGATCACCTCCCCATCGCTTTCGATGTAGAATTTGCCGATCGGTGTATCAAGCACGACCGCATGGAACAGTTGGAAGAGCTCCGGGTCACCGGCTGTCACGCGCGCAGCGCTGGGCTTGGGCATGGCGGCTAACTTGCCCGCAAAGTAGCATCCATGGCCTGGTTCACTGCCGACTTCAACCAGTTCTTCAAGGACCTCGCGAAGAACAACAACAAGGAATGGTTCGATACGAACCGCAAGCGTTACGAGACGAGCGTGAAGAAGCCCTTCGAAGCGTTCGTGGCCGAGGCGATCGCGCGGATCGCGAAGCACGATAAAGCCATGGCCGCGCTGGAGCCGAAGGACACCATCTTCCGGATCAACAAGGACATCCGTTTCAGCAAGGACAAGACCCCGTACAAGCTGGAGGCCTCGGCGATCATTTCGCCGGCAGGCCGCAAGGACCACGCGGTGCCGGGCATCTATTTCGCGCTGGGCCCCGAAGCGGTGAAGTTCTACGGTGGTTGCTATCAGCCGGACAAGGAGCAATTGAAGGCCATTCGCGAAGCCATCGCCAAGGAGGGCAAGGGCTTCCGCAAGTTGATCGAAGGCAAGGCGTTCAAGACGCTCTTCGGCAGCGTGCAAGGCGAAGCGAACAAAGTGCTGCCGCCTGAATTCAAAGCCGCTGCCGCGAAGGAACCGCTCATCGCCAACAAGCAGTTCTATGTTGGCACCGAACTGCCGGCCAAGCTGGTGTCGGATGCGAAATTGATGGACGTCCTCATGGACCACTGGCTGGCCATGTGCCCCTTCAACGTTTGGTTGGCGAAGGCCATGAAGTAGCCGCCAACGCGAAGCGCCCGCCTTTCAGCGAGCGCTCCACGCCTTTCACCAATCCGTTTACTGCGCAGCCGTGCCGGTCAGTTCAACGGTCAGTTCGATGTTGTCGGCAAGGAGCGCGTCCTTGACGAAGTGCGCCCAAGCAACACCGTACTTCTGGCGATCGAAGGACAATTTCCCCGATGCTTTCACGGTGCCATCCGGGTTCTCGGTGATGACGATGTCCGTGATGTTCTCGCTGTTGGTCTTTCCCCGGATGGTGAGGTCTCCAGTTGCGGTGTTGCCGTTGCCGCTGGTGATGGTGAGCGTAGCCCTGGGGTGGTTGGCTGTATCGAAGAAATCAGCAGTGCCCAAGTGGCCAATCAGGTTGGCTTTGGTGCCTTGCTCCGATCCATCGGGCGCGTAGTTGGCGTCCAGAGGGGTGATGGCGGTCATGTCGACCACGAACTGGCCACCCACGAGCGAACCGCCTTTGGTAGTGAAGGAGCCTTTCCCGAGGCCAATGGTGCCGAAGTGGCTGTACACCTTGGCACCCGTAACGTTGCCCTGCCACTTGATGGAACTGGCGGCAACATCTGCAACGTAGTTGTGCTCGGCGCTCGCTGCTGTCTGGATGCTGTCGGCGATGGCTTGTTCGCGAGCGGCTTGCTGCTCGGCTTCGGACGGACCGCATGCGACCAGAATGGTGGCGAGAGCTGCGATAGAGAGAACTGCTGACTTCATTGTTTTCGGGGTTGGATTGAGGGTGCAAAGGAAGGCAATTATTCACCTAGGAGAATAAATCCACGAAAATTCACCTCGAATAAGTCCGTGCGGGTCGGTTCTCAATAGAAGGTCCGGCGCTCCCGTACCATGCGGCGGAGCAGGGGCGAGGGCCTGTAGCGGTCTTCACCGTATTCGGCCTGCAAGCCATCCAGGGTGGCGAGGCACAGATCCAAGCCTTTCTCGTCGGCCCATTTGAGAAGGCCCTTGGGATAGTTGACCCCCTTGGTCATGGCGAGGTCCAGATCATCACGACTGGCGATGCCGAGGTGGAGAGCCTCAACCGCCTCATTGATGAGCATGACGAGGATCCGTGAGAGAATATCCCGAAGCAGCTCCTGATCGGCCGATGGACTGGCGGCAACGGCGCCCTCGGCATAGTCGAAATAGCCACGACCTGATTTCCGGCCGAGCCTGCCGCTTTCAACCTGTCGTTGTTGCGTAATGCTTGGGCGGTAACGTGGATCGAAGAAGAAGGCCTCGAATACGCTTTTGGTCACCGCGAAGTTGATGTCGTTCCCGATAAGGTCCATCAGCTCGAAGGGCCCCATCTTGAATCCGCCAATGCTCTTCATGGCGTGGTCGATGGTGACCATGTCCGCAAGACCCTCCTCGTAGATGCGGATCGCTTCGCCATAGAACGGCCTGGCAACACGGTTCACGATGAATCCCGGGGTGTCCTTGCAGATCACCGGGGTCTTGCCCCACGTTCGCATCAATTCCATGCTATCGGCAGCGACGCTGGCATCGGTAACGATGCCGGGCACCACCTCCACCAGCGGAAGAAGCGGAGCGGGGTTGAAGAAGTGAAGGCCGATGACGCGTTCTGGTCGTGCGCAAGCGCCAGCGATCGCGGTCACCGAAAGGGAGGAGGTGTTCGTGGCGAGCAATGCGTCCTTCGGCAGTAGCGCTTCCAGATCAGCGAATAGCTTCTTCTTCACGGGAAGGTCTTCGACAATGGCTTCGATGACCAAGTCGCTTCCTGCTAGGTCCTTTAGGTCGGCGGAGGGGACCAAGCGACCGAGGATCGTTCTGGCTGCATCGGTGGTCAACTTCCCTTTCTCAACGAGCTTACCGAAGGTCTTCTCGAGACCACCAAGGGCCTTTGGCACTGCATCGGCGCACGCATCGAAGAGCTTCACCGCGTGACCCGCTTGCGCGGCGAGCTGTGCAATGCCGGTGCCCATGGTGCCCGCACCGATGACGGCGACTTTAATCGACTTGTCCATGGGACGAAGATCGGCCTCGCCGGACTAGGTTGAGCCATCTGCCCAGGTCGTTTCAAACCTCCTTCTATCTTCGGCTCAAACTCGGTAGCATGATCCTCTCCCGCACCACGTTCAGGTTGAAATTCGGGCAAGCCAAGCCGGCCATAACGATCTGGAAAGAGATCATGGATACCGCACGCGATAATCCGAATGCCCGGTCCATGCGCTTGATGTGCGACCTGAGCGGCCCGAACTACACCCTGGTGGCGGACGTGCATTTGCGCGGGTTCACCGACTTGGGACCTAGCACGCATGTCTGGATGACGCACGAACGCATCCGTGAACTGTACCCGAAGTTCGTTCCGATGTGCGACCACTCCACGAGCCAGTTGTACCATGTGGAGCATCAGGTTGGTCCGGCTGTGGAGCCCGATCACATCGTAGAGCAGATGTCCTTTCGACTGAAGTTCGGGCAGGCGCGCCCGGCCTGCGCCATCTGGAAGCGCATACTCGATTCCGGTAAGGCGTCAGGGTTTCCCATGCGGATGTTCACCGATATCACCGGCCCCAGCTACATGCTCTTCATGGACATGAGCTACCGCAACATGCTCGAATACGGTCCGCACAAGCACTACTGGCTCACCAACGAAACCATGAAGGAGGCTTATCAGGAGTTCATCCCTTTGTGTGAGGGATCAGAGCGGACGCTCTATACTGTGCTCCACGCGGTGTAGGGCAGGGTCCCTACTCTCCCGTATACACCGGCCTCCTTTTCTCCAGGAACGCCTTCACGCCTTCGCTATAGTCGTGACTGCGGCCGGCGATCGTTTGCAGTTCGTTCTCCACATCCAACTGCTCAGTGAGGCTGTTCGTCAAGGAGCGGTTCAAGGCCTCCTTCGTCAGTGCGATGGCCTTCGTCGGCATCACCGCCAGTTTCTGCGCGAGCAAGTTGGCTTCGTTCATGAGTTCGCCACCGGCCACGCACTTCCAGATCATTCCCTGGGCCTCGGCGTCCTTGGCGCTCACCTTGGGTGCAAGTATCATCTGGCCGAAGGCGCGTTGCATGCCAACGAGCCTTGGCAGGGTGAAGGTACCACCGCTGTCGGGGATCAAGCCGATGTTGATGAAGCTCTGGATGAAGTTGGCGCTTTCCGCTGCCAGGGCCAGATCGCAAGCGAAGGCGATGTTCGCGCCCGCACCAGCGGCGACGCCGTTCACGGCTGCGATCACCGGCTTCTTCAGTTCACGGATGCGCCGAACGATGGGATTGTATTGTGTGGTGAGGATGTCCTCGATCTTGGTCCCCGGAGCGATCGCCTCTGCCAAGTCTTGACCCGCTGAGAACGCGCGGCCGGATCCGGTTATGAGCACAGCACGCACGGTCGCATCCGCAGCGCAGGCATCCAGCGCGTCGATCACCTCCAAGGACATCTGCCGGTCGAAGCTGTTGAGCTTGTCGGGGCGGTTGAGGGTGAGCGTGGCCACGCCGTTGGAATTGGCGAAGAGGAGTTTCTCGTAGGTCATGCTGCGAAGGTCAGGATGCTGGACCAAGAACGGTCTTGTGGTCAATGGCAAGTGCGCACTTGAAATGCCCTTCCGGGCAGGCTTTGTACCCGTGCAGTCCGCACGGCCTGCAATAGAGCTTCTCGTTGATCTCTGCTATCCGCCCATTGGAGTTCAGTGGTCCGAACCCGAACGCGGGAACGGTGCTGCAAAAGATCACCGTGACCGGAGCGTTCATCGCGCTGGCGATGTGCAGGGGCGCGCTGTCGTTCACGTAGTTCATCACCGCTTTCTCCATCAGCGCGGATGTGCCAAGGAGAGAGAGCTTGCCAGCGAGGATTTCACCGCGCCCTGCTGCTTTTGAAATGCGCTCGCACAGCGGCACGTCTCCGGGTGCACCAATGAGGAGGATGCGTTGATCAGCCGGAACGGCCTTGACCAGTTCGATCCACTTGTCTTCGGGCCACTGCTTGGTGAACCACACTGAAGCCGGTGCGATGCAGACGTAAGGAGAAGAAGGTCGTGCTTCAGCCTTGTGCCTCTCGCCAGGGTAGAGGCGGGGCAGCGGCCGCGAGGTATCGGTCAAGTGCTCGATCAGTTCGTTGAGCCGATCCACCTCATGGCGGCCATCACCTATGACATGCTTCACCTTTCGTGTGAACAGGAAGCTCAGCGGGTTCTTGTCATAACCGATCTTCTCATTGCCATGAGCGAGCACCGTCATCAACCCCGTACTGAAGAAACGCTGAGCATTGATGATGTGATCGTATTCCGTCTTGCGTAGCTCGCCGATCAGGTTGAAGAGAGCCTTCGTCTTGCCGGTGCGTTTGTCCCAGATGTGCAGCTTGCGCAGGAACGGATGTCCATCGAACAGTCCCTCGTTTCCTTTTCGCACGACAAGATCGATCGCCGCATCCGGAAAGAAGGCATGGAGCTTCTCCACAATGCTCGTAACCAGCACGGCATCGCCAAGGAAGGCGGTTTGTATGATGAGGAATCGCTTCAATCGGCAGGCTTCCGTCTCTTCGTTCTTCTTTGCACCTCTGCGCCTTTGCGGCCAATACTTCAAACGGCCACGTTGTGCTCGCGAAGTGCTTCGTTGAGCGAGGTCTTCTTGTCAGTGCTCTCTTGTCGTTGCCCGATGATGAGCGCGCAGGGCACGCCGTACTCGCCAGCGGTGAACTTCTTCGGCACGGTGCCGGGAATGACCACCGAACGCGATGGAACAAGGCCCTTCATTTCCTTCGGTTCGGGACCTGTCACGTCGATGATACGTGTGCTGGCGGTGAGCACCACGTTGGCGCCAAGAACCGCCTCGCTGCAAATGCGAACGCCTTCCACCACGATCGCGCGCGAACCGATGAAACAGCCGTCCTCGATGATCACAGGTGCAGCTTGAACGGGTTCAAGCACGCCGCCGATGCCCACGCCACCGCTCAGGTGTACGTGCTTGCCGATCTGCGCGCAACTGCCCACCGTGGCCCAGGTATCCACCATCGTTCCTTCGTCCACGTACGCACCTATGTTCACATAGCTCGGCATGAGGATGACGCCCGGTGCGAGGTAGCTGCCGTGCCGCGCGATCGCATGCGGCACCACGCGCACGCCGAGCTGGGCATACCGCTTCTTCAGCGGGATCTTGTCGTGGAACTCCATGGGTCCCACCTCGAAGGTGTGCATCTGCTTGATGGGGAAGTACATGATCACCGCCTTCTTCACCCAATCGTTCACCATCCACCCACCATTGCCATCGGGTTCCGCCACACGCACCTCTCCTCGATCGAGCTGTTCCACCACGCGCTCGATGGCAATCACCACTTCCGGGTCGCGGAGCATGGATCGGTCCTCCCAGGCCTTCTCGATCAATTCGTGCATAGCACAAAGATGCGGGCCGGGCGCTCATCAACGACCTTTGGCGCATGCCACGTGTGATCGCGATCGACTTCGGATTGAAACGGACCGGACTGGCGGTGACCGATCCCCTGCGGATCATCGCCACGGCATTGGAGACCGTGGATTCCGCGAAGCTGATGGATTACCTGAAGGCGTATGCGCAGAAGGAAGCGCTTGACGGTTTCGTGGTCGGCCTTCCCAGCAATATGGATGGCAGCGCCACCGACATCACTGCCAACGTTCACGCCTTCGTGCAAGCGCTGCAAAAGACCTTTCCGGACAAATTCGTGGAGACCGAGGATGAGCGTTTCACCAGCCGCATGGCGCAGCAGACGCTGATGGCCAGCGGTAAGGGACGCATGGCGCGACGCGAGAAGGGACAGATCGACCGCATCAGTGCCACCATCATCCTCCAAAGCTGGATGAGCAAGCGCTGACGCCCTCGCTGCCCATCTGTCAGCCCAAGAATGGGCGGCACAGTGGTTGACCTGCGCGGCAACGCCTGTTGAAAACCCGCGTTCTAGCAGAGGGTGGCACGGGCGGTACCTTTGGCGCCTGACATCCTGACCCCATCCTGTCGATGAACGACATCCTGCATAGCGACCCGAACCTTTTCAGCAGCGAAGCCTTGGAGAACGAGACCGAACTCATCCCCCTTATCACCGCAGAGGACGAAGAGCAGATGAACGCGGAGACTACTCCGCCCGAGCTCCCCATTCTTCCGCTTCGCAATACGGTGTTGTTCCCTGGTGTGGTAATCCCCATCACGGTGGGTCGTGATCGTAGCATCCGCTTGATCCAAGACGTCTATCGTGGCAACAAGACGCTTGGTGTGGTAAGCCAGAAGGATGGCCAGATCGAAGAGCCGCGCGCCGAGGACTTGAACAAGGTGGGCACCATCGCCACCATCATCCGCATGCTGCGCATGCCCGATGGCAGTACCACGGCCATCATTCAGGGCAAGAAGCGCTTCGAGGTGATGGAAATGGTGAAGCTCGACCCCTATTTCACCGCCCGTGTGAAAGAGTTCGAGGAGATCCGTCCCGCGAAGGAGGACAAGAGCTTCCATGCGCTGGTGAGCTCGTTGAAGGACCTTGCCGGCGAGATCATCAAGCAAAGCCCGCAGATCCCGACGGAAGCGCAGTTCGCGCTGAAGAACATCGATTCACCATCCTTCCTGGTGAATTTCATCAGCAGCAACATGAACGCCGAGGTGGCCGAGAAGCAGAAGATGCTCGAGGTCGCCGATCTGCGTGAACGTGCGAGCCTCTTGCTCGCACACTTGACCAAGGAGCTGCAGATGCTCCAGATGAAGAACGAGATCCAGAGCAAGGTGCGCACGGAGGTGGACCGCCAGCAGCGCGAGTACTTCCTGCACCAGCAGATGAAGACCATCCAGGACGAGCTCGGTGGCAACCCCATCGAGACGGAACTGGAAGAGATGCGCGCGAAGGCCGAGAAGAAGAAGTGGAGCGCCAAGGTGGGCGAGGTCTTCGACAAGGAGCTCCTGAAGCTCCAGCGCATGAACCCGGCTGGTGCTGAATTCAGCGTGCAGTACAACTACGTGCAGCTTTTGCTGGAACTGCCTTGGGGCGAGTACAGCAACGACAAGTTCGAGCTGAAGAACGCGCAGAAGATCCTGGACCGCGACCACTTCGGCCTGGAGAAGGTGAAGGAGCGCATCATCGAGCACCTTGCCGTGCTGAAGCTGAAGAACGACATGAAGGCGCCGATCATCTGCCTCTACGGTCCGCCCGGTGTGGGCAAGACCAGCTTGGGCAAGAGCATGGCCGAAGCGCTCGGTCGCAAGTACGTGCGCATGAGCTTGGGCGGACTTCATGACGAGAGCGAGATCCGCGGTCACCGCCGCACCTACATCGGCGCCATGCCAGGCCGATTGATACAGAACCTGAAGAAGGCCGGCACCAGCAACCCGCTCTTCGTGCTGGATGAGATCGACAAGGTGGGCAAGGACTTCCACGGCGATCCCGCCAGTGCGCTGCTCGAAGTGCTCGATCCCGAACAGAACAACCACTTCCACGACAACTTCGTGGATATCGACTACGACCTGAGCCGCGTGATGTTCGTGGCCACGGCCAATTCGTTGAGCACGATACACCCGGCCTTGCGCGATCGCATGGAGATCATCGAGGTGAACGGCTACACCGAGGAAGAGAAGCTCGAGATCGCGATCCGGCATCTGCTGCCCAAGCAGTTCACCGAGAACGGCATCAAGCCCAAGCAATTGAAGCTGGCGCCCGGCCTGCTGGAAGCCATCATCGAGCAGTACACCGATGAAAGCGGCGTGCGCACACTGGAGAAGCGGATCGCCAAGCTGGTGCGTTACCGGGCCAAGCAGATCGCGCTGAAGCAGAAGTACAACATCACCATCGGCGTGGAGGACCTGGTGAAGATCTATGGGCCCAGCCATGCCCGCGACAAGTACCAGGGCAATGATGTGGCCGGTGTGGTCACGGGCCTGGCCTGGACGCCGACGGGCGGCGACATCCTCTTCATCGAGACCAGCATCACCAAGGGCGAGGGCAAGCTCACGCTCACTGGCAACTTGGGCGATGTGATGAAGGAAAGCGCCATCATCGCGCTCGAGTACCTGAAGTCGCACAGCGACATCGTCGGCATCGAGGCCGAGGTCTTCAAGCGTTGGAACGTCCACGTGCACGTGCCCGAGGGCGCTACGCCGAAGGACGGACCCTCAGCGGGCATCACCATGCTCACCAGCATCGCCAGCGCCTTCACGCAGCAGAAAGTGCGCAAGTTCGTCGCCATGACAGGCGAGATCACCTTGCGCGGCCGCGTGCTTCCGGTGGGCGGCATCAAGGAGAAGATCCTCGCGGCGAAACGCGCCGGCATCAAGGAGATCATCCTCAGCGCCGACAACCGCAAGGACATCGAGGACATCGACGCGCGCTACACCAAGGGCATGCGCTTCACCTACGTCACCGAGATGATCGAGGTGGTGAAGCACGCCCTGCTCAAGGAGAAGGTGGAGAACGCGTTGAAGGTGGCTTGAGGACATGTGGGCATGGGACCATGTGCCCATGCGGACATGAACAGCCCCGATCTTCGCCGCCTCCCGAAAGATCGGGATGGATCACATGCACCCGCGCGGAATCGCGATCGCCGACTTCACGTACGACCTGCCGGACGCGCGCATAGCGCAGCAGCCGCTGGCCGAACGCGATGCGAGCAAATTGCTCGTGTATCGCGTTGGTGCCATCACCGATCGACGCTTCCAGGACCTGGCCGAAGAGCTTCCTGCGAACGCACTTTTGGTGCTGAACGATACGCGGGTGGTCAACGCACGGCTCGTCTTCCACCGGAATACCGGTGCGCGCATCGAGGTGCTGTGCCTGGACCCTGCCGGTGGAAAGCCAGTGGAGCAGGCCTTCGCTGAACGAGGAAGCTGCGAGTGGCACTGCTTCATTGGCAACGCCAAGCGCTGGAAAGAGGGGGAGGAGTTGATCCTCGATGATGGAGCGATCGCGTTGAAAGCTGTTCGTTCCGCAGCGGAGCGTATCACGTTCACCTGGTCGCCTACTGAACGTTCCTTCGCTGAGGTCCTGGATCAACTCGGCCACGTTCCGCTTCCGCCCTACATGAAGCGGCCCGATTCCGAGGCGGACAAGGATCGCTACAACACGGTATTCGCTAAGCACGATGGATCGGTCGCGGCGCCTACGGCCAGCTTGCACCTATCCTCCCGCGTATTGGACGAGTTGAAGAAGAAGGGCGTTCGCACGGCATCGCTCACCCTCCATGTTGGCGCAGGCACCTTCCTGCCGGTGAAGAGCGAGCGGATGGTAGGCCATGCGATGCATCACGAGCAGGTGCGAATTCCTCTCTCCTTGCTTCATGCACTACTGCAGCAGATCGATCGTGGGCCAGTGGTTCCGGTGGGCACCACGGCTCTGCGCACGCTCGAGAGCGTGTACTGGCATGGGGTGAGGATCGAGGGTGGTGGATCGTGCGTCGAGCTTGATGTGCAGCAATGGGAGCCGTACGACGGCCCGAGTGATGTCCCGGCTCATGATGCACTGCGGGCAGTGATCCGCCGCATGGAGGAACGAGGGGAGACCGTCCTCACCGGCCGTACGCAGTTGCTCATCGCTCCCGGCTACCGGTTCCGCTTCGCCGATGGACTGGTGACGAATTTCCACCAACCGCAGAGCACCTTGCTGCTGCTAGTCGCAGCATTCGTCGGCCCCGGTTGGCGCAAGGTGTACGATCATGCGCTTGCCAACGCGTACCGCTTCCTGAGCTATGGGGATGGCTCCGTGCTCTGGCGATCGCATTAGCGACCACTTCGCCGTTGGCAGTCTCTACAATACTCGACCTCTATCTTCGTTCCCACCGCGTATGCGACGTATCCTCCTCCCTTCCTTCGCTCTTCTCACCACGGTCTCCATCGCTCAGTTGGGCGGCCAGCATTCGTTCATGGTCCTGGACATACCCTCGTCGGCGAGGGCCTCGGCGCTGGGCGGCAACTATATCGCTGTCAAGGACAACGATATCAACCTGGGCATCTTCAACCCGGCGCTGCTCAACAAGGACATGTCGAAGCAAGTGGCCTTGAGCTTCCTGCCCTACTTCGAGGGGATCAACATCGGTTACGCCAGCTACGCCCACCATTTCGATAGCGTTGCCACCACGGTGAGCGGTACGATACAGTACGTTGACTACGGCGATTTCACGCGCACCGACGATGTGGGCCACGAGATCGGTTCATTCTCCGCAGGCGAGTACGTGGTGCAGGTGGGAGCGGGCCGGATGCTCGATAGTCTGTTCAGCATCGGCGCCAACCTCAAGCTTATCACCAGCAACCTCGATACCTACACCTCCACGGCATGGGCCACAGACATCGGCGGCACATTCCACAAGCCATCGAAAGGCGTCACCGTCTCGGCCATGCTCCGCAACATAGGTCGCCAGACCAGCAGCTTCACCGATGTTCGCGAGGACCTGCCCTTCGAGGTGCAGGTGGGCGTTACGTACAAGTTCAAACATGCGCCCTTCCGTTTGGGCCTCATGCTGGAGCAGTTGCAGCAATGGGACCTCACCTACGATGACCCCAACGCTCCGGTGGAGATCGACCAGACGACCGGCGAGGTGATAGAAGACAAGGTGACCACCATGCGCAAAGCCCTGCTGCACACTGTGCCGAGCGCGGAGGTGCTGCTGAGCAAGAACTTCATGCTGCGTGTGGCCTACAATTTCCGGAGGCGCGATGAGCTCGTTGTGGCCGATAAGCCTTCCGCTGTCGGCCTTAGTTTCGGCCTCGGCCTGAAAGTGAGCAAGGTGCATTTCAGCTACGGATTCGCGCAGCTCCACCTGGCCGGCATCCGCAACACCTTCACGCTGGCCATGCGCTTCAGCGACTTCAGGAAGGAGGGTTAGTTGTCAGTTGTCAGGCTGGGTCGCTTGTGCTGACATCTGATAACTGACAACGGCATGCCCGTACTTTGCCCGCCGTGAAGCGCATCACCATCGCCATCGACGGGTTCTCCTCCTGCGGCAAGAGCACCCTGGCCAAGCAGCTGGCGCACCACCTCCATTATACCTACATCGACAGCGGAGCCATGTACCGCGCGGTGGCCTTGTATGCGATCGAGAACGGATTGGTGAACGAAGGGGTCCTGAACAAGGTGGCCTTGCTGCGCGTGTTGAACCACATCCACATCGGCTTCGAGCACGACGATGCCACACAGAGCAGCGAGACCTGGCTCGATGGCCGCAACGTGGAGCATCGCATCCGCGAAATGGACGTGAGCCATAACGTGACGCTCGTGAGCCCCGTTCCCGAGGTGCGCGCGAAACTGGTGCACCTCCAGCAACAACTGGGTCAGGGAGGAGGAGTGGTGATGGATGGCCGCGACATCGGCACCGTGGTCTTCCCCAACGCCGAGGTGAAGTTCTTCATGACCGCGCGACCCGATGTGCGGGCCATGCGCCGCTTTCTCGAACTGAAGGGCAGAGGGGCGGGGGTGAGCTATGAGAAAGTGCTGGCCAACATCGAAAGGCGCGATACAGACGATACCACGCGTGCTGCCGATCCGCTCGTTCAAGCGCCCGGATGCCTTCGTCATCGATAACAGCGAACTCACTTCACGCGAGCAGTTCGATATCGCGCTGGGTGTGGTTGTGAAAGCGATAGGGGTGGTGACGGAGGCGTAGAGGCCGCTGAACTAGCAGTAGCGCTCCATTTCATAGTTACAACCACAAGGTGACGGCGATCCACATCCCGGACAGTATGCATCAGAATCGAGATTCATTGAGTAGTCATCGCCGCCATCGTCGAATGACTGTGCGTCCTCCGCTTCCTTCTTTGAGCAGAGCCGTTCATTCGGGAGAGGAAGACGGTCGGTTCGGATCCGGATGCTTCCCAGTGCGGCCCAGTCATTGTGTCTCACTAGGGACCAATTGCCAGAGCTTCACTACTTCTCCTATTAGTGTCAAGGTCCATGGATCAACAATCCAGCCTGCGCTCTGCACCATAGGCAATCTTGTCGGAAGGATGAGGTTGATAATGGAAAAGAAGTTGTTGTCCTTCAGGTATGGTCTCATCCCAATCCTTGGAACCGAGAGACTGCGGTCGAGTCGAGATGATATTCACCGACGAGCAGCGTGTCCGAAGGGCGATCAATGAAAGATCGGCAAGTTCCTTCGTCGTAAAGTCCAAACGGTATGCATCCATAGAGCAAGAATGACAGAACGCATTCAAGGAGTATGAGGTGACTTTCCGTGCTTCCCTCATTGGACCAATGCCTCTACGACCTCCACCGGATCCTTCACCCCCTCCACAAATCCCAGCACCTTCAACATCACACGGTCCAACAATGTATCCGGGCAACTGGCGCCACTCGTGAGTATGATCGTTATCGGGCGCCCGTCCTGAGCGAAGTCGAATGACGGAAGCCAGTCGTTCGTTGTCTCCAACTTGTGCGCCGGGTAGTTGAAGTGCTGGATCGTCGCCGCTGAGAGGATCTCCGTTTCGTCCTTGATGAAGTAGGTGGGGAACTTGTGTTCAAGCAATTCTACCAGGTGGCTGGTATTGCTGCTGTTGTAACCACCCACCACCAACGCGAGATCCGCCTCGGCCTTCAGGAGTTCGTTGGTGGCGTCCTGGTTGTCGTTGGTGGCGTAGCAGAGCGTGTCGCGGGTATCTGCGAAGTGTTGCTTGAGGTCGTCGTCGCCGTACTTCTTCGCCATCACCTGCTTCAAGTGATCGGCGATGGCCTGCGTCTCGGTGGCGAGCATGGTGGTCTGGTTCACCACCCCAATGCGTTGCAGGTTCTTGGCTGGGTCGAAGTCCGGAGTGCATCGCTTGTCGAAGAGTTGAGCAAAACGTTCGAGCGGCACTTCCCCAAGAATGATCCGTCCCAATTCCTGCGCTTCCGCCATGTCCTTCACGATCACAGCCGGGGCTCCCTTGGCCGTGTGGCTGAAGGTAGCCCGCGTTTCCTCGTGGGCTGCCTTGCCATGGATCACCACGGTGTAGTCCTGGGTGCCGAGTTGGGCGCCGCGGTTCCACACCTTCTCCACGAAGGGGCAGGTGGTGTTGTACTTCAGCGGGTCGATGCCGAGCGTCTTCAGCTTGGCTTCCGTTTCCAAAGTGGTCCCGAAAGCGGGTATGATCACGATGTCATCGGCCTTCAGTTCGCTCCAATCCATGAGCATCTGCCCATGGGTATCCTGGATGAAACGCATGCCGCGGCTGGTGAGGTCGTCGTTCACGGCCGGGTTGTGGATCATCTGGCTGAGCAGGAAGATCCGGCGTGCCAGGTTCTCCTCCAGCGCCTTGTAGCTGATCTCAATGGCGTTCTCAACCCCGTAGCAGAAGCCGAAGTGCCGGGCGAAAACGAAGCGGACCGGGCCAAGGTCCAACACGGTGGGGCTCAGGTCCTTCTTCTTGGGGTCCTGCGCCTTCCGGAAGGCCTTCAGTCGTCCGATGAGATCGCTGCGGTAGTGAGTGGGTATGGTGAAGGAGCGCATCGGGGCGCAAAGCTATTGGCGGAGGACCAGCTTGTCCCGTTGGGTGGTCAACGCGTAACCCTTCAACCGCAATGCTCAGGTATCTGCATTCGCGGCCCCAATTCACACGCTCGTTCCAGCGCCGGCGAGCCAACCAAACAACCCTTCCGGGCGGCGCATCGGGTCCGGGATACAAGTAGAAGAAGTATGTCAACAGTCGAGAACAACAAAGTCACCTTCCTTGAACCTGCCGCCGATTTCGATTGGGCCGGTGTGGAGGATGACAAGAAGGCCCTCTCCCCGGACGCGCACGAGAAGATGGAGAAGGCCTACGAGGACACCCTCAGCAGCATCTCCGAGAAGGAAGTGCTCATGGGCACGGTCGTCGGCATGAACAAGAAGGAAGTGGTGATCAACATCGGATACAAGTCCGAAGGCGTGGTCCCCATCAGCGAATTCCGCTACAAGCCCGATCTCGCGATCGGCGACCAGGTGGAAGTGTACATCGAGAAGCAGGAGGACAAGGGCGGCCAGATGGTGGTGAGCCACAAGACCGCACGTGTACACAACGCGTGGGGCAAGGTGAACCACGCCATGGAAACCAGTGAGATCATCACCGGTTTCGTGAAGTGCCGCACCAAGGGCGGCCTCATCGTGGACGTCTTCGGCATCGAGGCCTTCCTGCCCGGCAGCCAGATCGATGTGAAGCCGATCCGCGACTACGACCAGTTCGTGGGCAAGAACATGGAGTTCAAGGTCGTTAAGATCAACCAGGAGTTCAAGAACGTGGTGGTGAGCCACAAGGCGCTGATCGAAGCTGAGCTGGAAGCCCAGAAGAAGCAGATCATCGGCGGCTTGGAGAAAGGCCAAGTGTTGGAAGGAACGGTCAAGAACATCACCAGCTACGGTGTGTTCGTTGACCTCGGCGGTGTCGACGGCCTCATCCACATCACCGATCTCAGCTATGGCCGCGTGAGCCACCCTGAGGAGATCGTGAAGCTGGATGACAAGATCAACGTGGTCATCCTCGACTTCGACGACGAGAAGCGCCGCATCGCGCTCGGCCTGAAGCAGCTGCAGCCGCACCCATGGGACGCCCTGAGCGCCGACATGAACGCTGGCGACAAGGTGAAGGGCAAAGTGATGGTGATCACCGACTACGGCGCGTTCGTGGAAGTGGCCGCCGGCGTGGAAGGCCTGCTGCACGTGAGCGAGATGAGCTGGAGCCAGCACCTGCGCAGCCCGAAGGACTTCCTGAAGGAAGGCCAGGAGATCGATTGCGTGATCCTGAACATCGACCGCGAAGAGCGCAAGATGAGCCTCGGTATGAAGCAACTCGCCGCCGACCCCTGGGCCGATATCGAGTTCAAGTACCCACTACGCAGCAAGCACACCGCCAAGGTCCGCAACTTCACCCACTTCGGCATCTTCGCCGAACTGGAGGAAGGCGTGGATGGCCTCATCCACATCAGCGACCTCAGCTGGACCAAGCGCATCAAGCACCCCAGCGAGTTCTGCAACATGGGCGACAGTGTGGAGGTGATGGTGTTGGAGGTGGACAAGGACAACCGCCGCCTCAGCCTCGGCCACAAGCAAGTGGAAGAGAACCCATGGGATGTGTTCGCCACCGTCTTCACTCCGGGCAGCGTGCATGAAGGAACCCTCACCGGTCGCGCTGGTCAGAACTTCGTGGTCAGTCTCCCCTACGGCGTCGAAGGAACTGTTACCGCCAAGCACCTGAAGAAGGCCGATGGCAGCAAGGCGGAGCTAGAAGAGAAGATGCCGTTCATGGTGCTCGAATTCAATGGCGAAGCTCGCCGCATCGTGCTCAGCCACACCCGCACCTTCGAGGAGGGCGAAGAGCCCGTCGAGAGCGCACCGGCCGGCAAGCGCGCACCACGCAAGGAAGGCGGTGCCAGCAGCTCGGCTGCCGTGAAGAGCGTGAACGACAAAGTGGAGAAGAGCACCTTGGGCGACCTGAGCGTGCTCAGCGACCTCAAGAGCTCCATGGAAACCACCGAGCGCGCCACCAAGAGCAAGAAGAAGGAAAAGCCCGAAGAGGAGGAAGGCGAAGAGGCCTAGCCCTTTCAACCATGAATGCTCGAAGCCCCGGCCTTGGTCGGGGCTTCGTCGTTGATAGGGCGCCCCGCTATCTTCGGCGCCTGAGATGAAGCCCGTCACCCTCCTTGCGAGCAAGGCCTTCGGCCTTACGGTGATCCGGCTTTGCCACCAACTGATCGAGGACCACGGCGACTTGGAGGGTGTTGCGCTCATCGGCTTGCAGCCGCGAGGCGTGCTGCTCGCGCGCAGGTTGCGTGCAGAGTTGAAGAAGACCATCGGCAACGAACTGCTGGCCTATGGCGAGCTGGATATCACGTTCCATCGCGACGATTTCCGTCGCCGCGCTGCACCGCCCACACCGAGCACCACCGCGCTCGACTTCGACCTCGATGGCCGCAAGGTGGTGCTGGTGGACGATGTGCTCTTCACCGGCCGCACCATCCGTGCGGGGCTCGACGCCTTGCTGAGCTTCGGTCGTCCGGCGAGCGTGCAATTGCTGGTGCTCATCGATCGCCGCTTCAGCCGCGAACTGCCCATCCAACCCGATTATGTGGGCCGGTGGGTGGATAGCATCGGCGACCAACGCGTGACGGTGGAGTGGAAGGAGGTGGATGGGAATGATCGAGTATTGCTCCATCTCGCGGAAGGCGAGGATCGAAGTGCCGCCAGTGTAGCACAAGGCTCCAGCGCAGACCAATGAGCCCGTCCAGGACCATAGCGCTCAGCGAGCAACTCAGTACCGAGCATCTGTTGGGCATCAAGGACCTCAGTGCGGCGGATATCGAACTGATCTTCCGCACCGCTGATGGCTTCAAGGAGGTGCTGAACCGCCCCATCAAGAAAGTGCCATCGCTGCGCGATATCACCATCGCCAACCTCTTTTTCGAAAGTAGCACGCGCACCCGCGTGAGCTTCGAACTTGCGGAGAAGCGCCTCAGTGCCGATGTGGTGAACTTCAGCAGCAGCGGCAGCAGCGTGAGCAAGGGCGAGACGCTGGTGGATACGGTCAACAACATCCTGGCGATGAAGGTGGACATGGTGGTGATGCGCCACCCCGATCCCGGTGCCGCCATGTTCCTCAGCCGCCATGTGGACGCCCGCATCGTGAACGCCGGCGATGGCACCCATGAGCACCCCACACAGGCGCTGCTTGATGCGTATAGTATCCGAGAGAAGTTGGGCAAGGTGAAGGGAGTGAAAGTCCTGATCGTGGGTGATATCCTTCACTCACGGGTCGCGCTCAGCAACATCTTCTGCCTGCAAAAGCTCGGTGCCGAGGTGATGTTGTGCGGTCCTACGACCTTGATGCCCCGGTACGTGAGGAGCCTGGGCGTGAGGGTTGAGCACGACCTGAACAAGGCGCTGCGCTGGTGCGACGTGGCCAACATGCTGCGCATCCAACTGGAACGGCAAGGTGGGGATGGCATAGCCAACTTCCCCAGTTTGCGCGAGTACGCCATGCTCTACGGGCTCGATCTGGAGCGTTACCAGCGTATTGGCAAGGAGGTGGTGATCATGCACCCTGGCCCCATCAATCGTGGGGTGGAAGTAACCAGCCAAGTCGCCGATCACGCCAACAGCATCATACTGGACCAGGTGGAGAACGGGGTGGCGGTAAGGATGGCTGTTCTATACCTGCTGGCCGCGCGTATCCCACGTACGGTTGTTTGAAAATGGCCTTCCTCTTAAGGGAGCCGGTCAATGGGCCGCCTGCCTATATTTGACCGGAAGCCATTCCTCCCATGAACTTCACCATCGAAGACAAAGGCCGGTACACACTGGTCACCAGCAACGTGGACAAACTGGATACCACGTGCGCACCTGAATTGAAGAGCGAGCTGGTCTATCTGAACAAGACCAATGTGCGTAATGTGATCATCGACCTGACGGCCACTCGCTACTGCGATTCCTCGGGGTTGAGCGCACTCCTCGTGGCCAATCGCTTGTGCAAGAGCGTCAATGGCAGCCTGGTCGTTTGCGGCTTGCAGGAACCCGTACAGAAACTGGTACAGATCTCGCAGCTCGAAAGCGTCCTTTCGATCACTCCCACGGCGGCCGAAGCCGTCGACCTGCTGTACATGGAGGAGATCGAGAAGGATGTGAAGAAAGAACAATGACCTCTTACCACCCCATGAGAAAAGCAATACTCCTACCTGTATTCGCCCTGTTGGCAGGCGCCGCCATTGCACAGCCCTGCACCCCGAACCCCCTCTATGCCGATAGCGTCTTCGGCGTTTGGCCCGATACCACGGAGAACTTCATGCCTGGGCAATTGGGCGTGCCGTATACCCAGGACCTCAACCTGATCGTTCCTCTGGGCGCGCAGGATATCAATCCCACCTTCCCAGCGGTGAACATCGACTCCGTCGTGTTCAATGGAGTCACGGGCCTTCCCAACGGCTTATCGGTCGCCTGTGCATCGCAAACGGCAGCGCCTTGCACCTACCTGCCGACTGTGCTCGGTTGCGGTGTCATCTCCGGCACACCCACTGAAGCTGGTCTATTCGAACTCACGCTCGAAGTCACGGGCTACTTCACCTTGTTCGGTACCGCAGTGCCCTATCCGCTCACCTTCACGGGCTATCGCATCTTCATCCTCGACCCAACTGGTGTGGCGGACCTCGGTCCTGTTGGCCTCACTGGCGTGAAGAATGTCCCGAATCCTTTCACCGCACGCACCAGCATCGAATTCAATATGCAACGACCCAGCGATGTGAAGCTGCGCGTCTTCAACCTGCTCGGCGATGAGATCTTCTCGCAGCGCACCATTGGTCGCATCGGCGTCAACCGTATCGCGTTCGAGAGCAACGCGCTGCCCGAGGGTGTTTACCTCTACAAGGTCGAGTGCGGCAATGAGATGTTCACCGGTCGCATGATGCTGAGCCGATGATCCTTCGTTGATCGAACCATATCGTTGAAGGCCCCTCTCCGGGGCCTTCTTCCTTCCATGGGACACCGCCGCTTCGAGGTCACTACACTGGGCACCGGGGCTGCGTTGCCTGCACGAGGGAGGTTCCCTACGGCCCAGTTGGTCAATGTGCAGGAGGCCTTGTACCTCATCGATTGCGGCGAGGGCACGCAGGAGCGGCTGCGCGTGGCAGGAGTCAACTTCTCGCGCATCGGTCATGCCTTCATCAGCCACCTGCATGGCGATCATTACCTGGGCTTGATGGGCCTGCTCAGCAGCATGCACCTCCTTGGCCGCACGGTCCGTTTCCACGTGCATGGACCGCCGGAGCTGAGGGAGGTCGTCGACCTGCAATTGCGCGTTTCCGGAACCTATCTGCGGTTTCCGCTCGAGTTCCACCCCTTGGCACCTGTGAGCGGCGCGCTGGCATGGGAGGACCATCATGTGGTGGTGCGCTTGCTCGCATTGGACCATCGATTGCCTTGCACCGGATTCGTGTTCGAAGAACGACCTGCGCCACGGACACTGCGAAAGGACAAGCTCCACCTGGTTCCTCAATTCAAGCGGGCAGCGGCCAAGGCTGGCGAGGATCTGCGCTTTCCGGACGGTACCGTCATTCCCAATACCGAGCTAACGGACGACCCGCCTGCCGCTCGCCGCTACGCGTATTGCTCCGACACCGCTTATGCGCCTGCGTTGATCCCGTTCATCGAGGGCGTGGACCTGCTCTACCACGAAGCCACATTCACCGAGGGCTTGCGAAAGCGCGCCCACGAAACGCAGCATTCCACTGCTGCGCAAGCCGCGTCCATCGCGCGTGCGGCGAACGTGGGACAACTGCTGCTCGGCCATTTCAGTTCGCGGTACAAGAACGCCGATGAATTGCTCGCTGAAGCCTTGCCGATCTTCCCGCGCTCACTGCTCAGTTTCGAGGGCGGCGTCTTCCCGGTGATCGAACGATCGATCGTGTAGATCGAGGTTTGGGCAGGGCTGATGCCAAGCCTACATTCGCGCACTATTTGGAATTGTTCTAAGTGACGATGCATATCCGCACCCTGCTCGCCGACCACAGCGAATTGGGCCTCATCGGCCTGAAGGCGCTGTTCGCGGGCGTGGATAGGGTTGAAGTGGTGGGCGTCGCGCGGGATCCCATTGCCATGCAGGCGCTGCTGGTGCGGCACCGGCCTGATGTGGTGCTGATCGACCACACCTCTGAAGGATTCGGCGCCAGGGCCATAAGGGAAGGCCTGCGCCGATGCAAGCGCACGCGCTTCGTGGGCATCACGCCCGACCCATCGCCCATGGCATTGATGAGCGCCGTGCGCGCAGGCGTGACCAGCTATGTGAAGAAGGACTGCGACCTCGATGAGATCGTGGATGCGGTGGTCAGCACGGCTGCGGGCAAACGCTTCTTCTGCGGCAAGATCCTGGAGACCCTGCGCAAGGCATCCTTCGATGTGGATCGGTTCCTGGCCGAGCCGCTGACCTGCGCGCCGGTGACCTTGAGCGAGCGCGAATGCGAGATCATCGGCCTCATCGCAGAGGGCAAGTCCTACACGCGCATAGCCGATCAATTGAACCTGAGCGCGCACACGGTGACCACCCACCGCCGCAACATCATGCAAAAGCTCGGGGTGAACAGCACCGCTGCCGTGGTGCTGTATGCCGTGAAGAACGGCATGGCGAGCCCGAACAAGTTCCTGTTCAACGAAGGGCGCTGACCGCCCCTACCTTGCGCGCGATGGCCAAGCCGCTGCTCATCGCCGAGATCGGAGGAAGCAGTTCCCGCTGGGCGTGGGTTCCCGACGAAGGACCGGCGATCACCGTACCACTGCCGGGGCGCTCGCTGCCGGGCTTCAACCCCGTCAATGGCGACGCGCGGCTTTTCGTGCAGGACCTTCGGGAAGGACTGGAGGAGCATGTGCCAGCTGCGATGTCTGCCGAGCATCTTGTGGTATATGGAGCAGGTTGCGGATCGGAGCAACGGCGCGATGTGATGCACGCGACCATCGCCACCATTTGGCCTGCGGCAGAGATTGAGGTGAACACCGACCTCATGGGCGCCGCGCGCGGCTTATGCGGATCTGGATCGGGCTTGGTGCTCATCCTGGGCACCGGCATGAATGCTGGCTGGTACGATGGCGGGCGTCTCCATCAGCCGATGCCCTCGCTTGGTTATGTGCTTGGCGACGAGGGTAGCGGGGCGGACATCGGCCGTGTGCTCCTCCAGGATGCGTTCTATAGGCGCATGCCGGAGCACGTGCGCACAGCCCTTTTCGGACCGGATGGCCCTTCTGCGGACAAGGTCATCGACGAAGTCCATCGTTCTCCTTTCCCAGCACGGGCGTTGGCGGCGCGCACGGCGTTGCTCGCGGGCCTCATCACGGAGCCGTACGTGCGCGAGTTGATCCTCTCTCGCTTCCATGCCTTGATGGAGATACTGAAGCCCTTCTTCCCGGCCGAGCAACGTGGGTCCGTGCACGCCACAGGCTCCGTGGCTTGGGGATTCCGTGAACTCCTGTCGAACTGCCTGCTCGATCACGGCATGGAACTCACCGTGGTTGAGCGCGATCCGCTGCAAGGATTGGTACGCTGGCACCAACGGTAGTGTCCCCGGCCTGCAACGCTTTCGTGAACAGGTCGAAGGCCGCTCGGTTCTGAACGGTGGAGGTCGAGCGCAGCACGCGCTGCCGCTCCAATCGGGTGAGGTGCCAGCTCAGCGAGATCTGTTCCTCCTCATCACGACGCAATTGGAAATCGATGACCTGCAGGTCGAAGCCGTAGTCTCCGCACAGCTTCTGCATGAGATCGTAGTCCTGGTCCTGCACGCGCACGAAGTTGTCGTACACGCTGCCGATGGGGTCCAGCACGCGCGCGAACAACGATCCGCCACTGCGCTTCACCTCCAATTCCTTCTGCGTATCGCGGAACTGCAGCACCACCACACCGCTGGTATTCGCCGCGATCCACTCCCTGAAGGTGTGCAGGAAGCTCATGGTGGTGCGGTATCCATAGTTGTCGCGCACGCCGGCGTCCATCACCCGCATCACCGGTTCGCTCGGCAGGCTCGTTACCGGGCTGATATACGGGAAGGATGCGTTCATGCGCAGGACCGTGGAGAGCTTCATGCTATCCGGGCGGTGTGCGGCGAAGAACCGGCGGAATTCGATGGCTTCGGCTTCGTTCGTGATGTTCAGTCGGGCCTCTGACGAGACGCTTGAGAGGAAGGCCATCGGTTGCGCAGATATGATCACGCGCCTGCCATCGTTGATGGACACCGGGTTCACCACGAGCAGCGGTACCCGGGCTTGCCGTTCGTCCTCGGCCATGGCGCCCAAGCGCACGTTCAGCAGGCCTCGCGTGTTCTCGTTCAGCCTTCGTTCGAAGGCCTCGGCACGATCGAGGGTGTAGGAGAGCTCGCCATCGCGCACACGGCGGTAGCGGATGAACATGTCGTTCGTGACGAAGCTGAATGCGATCGGGTTCAGCATATCGCTGCTCAGCTCGTCGAGTATGGCATCATCGTACCGGTCGGTGGTGCCCGAACGTTCATCCGCAGCGAAGAGCTGCCGGTAATAGGCCGCCCCGATGAGCCCTCCTGATGATCCGGTCATCAGTACGGTGCGGTCCATGAGGCGGCCATCCACCAGGCTGTCCGCGATCCTCAGGCAGTGAATGGTCCATAGCATGGAACGCAGGCCACCGCCGCTGGTATTGATCACCACAAGCTTGGGCTTGCCGCCGGGCGCATAGCGCGCATTGTCCTCCTTCCAGTGTTCCAGCGTTGCCAGCATCGCACGCCCGTCCGCGTTGGCCGTGGCGGTGTCGTTGGCCATGGCCGCAAGCACGGCGCGGTCGTAGGCAGCGGGTGCTTCGCGATAGTCCAGTCCGTACGCTTGCGTGTCGTAGAGGAAGCCTTCGGTGCTTTGGCTCAGCAGGTTCAGGCCGATGAGCACGCCGATGATGACCGTTCCTGTCCAACCCTGCATCCAGCTGAAGAGCGCACTGATGAACATGAGAACGATGGTGAAGAGCAGGAATGCGCTGGCCCCTGCTGGAATGGCGAAGAAGGGCAGGTGACTGAAGGCGCCCAAAGCGATGAAGCTGAGCACGAGGCCGAATTCGAAGATGGATCCGTTGATGTGGTTCTGCCACAGCACATCGCGCAGCAGCTCGGTGTCGTAGTGCGCGCTGCTGCGCGCCAGCATGATGCGCAGCCGTGGCGTGAGGTAGGTCTCCACGCGCCACTTCTCCGCGCGCTGTTGCCGCTTCAACCAGCGCATGGCCTTGCGCCGCTGCGATACGGGTTGCGTAGCGACATGGGGTTGGGAGCCATGCGAGGGTCCAAGGATGTCCATCATCGGCTCGTCGGGCCGATACTCTTCGGCGGGCTTGCCCAAGAGCTTGATGATATCGGTGTTCGTGCGGGTGAAGTAGAGCAGCGAGAGCACGAGGAAGAGCAGGATCCCCAGCACCAGGCCGAGGAGGTGCAGCGTGATCTCGCTGGCTGGCACGAGTTCCTTGGTGTACTGGAAGAGGGCGGCGTTCCAGAGGTAGAAGAGGATGAACACGCCCGGGATAAGGGCATTGTTCACGCTGAACTTGAGGAAAGGCCTGGCAATGGTGGCGATGAAGGGGAAGCGGTACCCGTGCATCACATAGCTGTACAGGTTGAAGGCGGTGATGAAGCCGCCGAGCGCGAAACCGGTGATCGCGTGCGAGAGCACGCTTACCTGTCCGAAGTACTCGGGGTACAGGAAGAGGTAGGGGACGCCGTACTTGACGCCAAGGCTCTCGGTCACATAGCCGAAGAGCAGCAGCCAGGATAGCAGGAGCAAGTGGTTCTTCTTCAGGTGCAGCAGGAGCAGCTGGAAGGGGAAGAAGTACAGCACGCGCCGCCACCAGGTGCGGAAGGTGTGGCGGGCGGTCATGGCTGCGTTGGCGATCACATCAATGATACGCGCGCACGAGGCGTGGTGTTGTGGTCAGCGGGTCCTCTTTTCAGCCCGGCATGGTGTACTCTCCCGGCCTAGACCTTCGCCAGGGTGATGGCCATCACCTCAGCCTCCAGCAAATCGGCCTTCGCCTTAAGCGCTTCGGCCTTGGCCAGCACGTCGGTCTTGAAGGCGGCATCATCCAGCCCGGTGCAGTTGATGCGAACATTTAGGTAGCCGCCCAATGCTCCTGCGCGGGCACAGAGCGCTCCCACGCCAGCATCGCTAACGCTGGCGGGCAAGCCGTTCGCGGCCATGGCGCGCATCAGGTCCATGCTCTCCACGCACACCTGCATGGTTCGCAGCGGGGTGTTGATCACACCTTTCGTCGCCTCCATGATGGCAGCCTTGCGCGCCTTCTTCTCTTCCTCGCTGCCTTTGGGAAGGCCCATGGCCGCCATGATGCGGTCGAATGCGCGTGTATCCTCGTCCACCAAGAACAGCAGTTCGTTGCGCAGGGTCTCGCCCTTCACGGCCCACTCGCTGAATTCGCTCCAGCGTTCGTCCCAGCCGCGCTTGTGGGCGCTGAGGTTGGCCACCATGGTGCCCAATGCTGCCCCGAGCGCACCCACGTACGCGGCCACCGACCCACCGCCGGGGGCAGGGCTTTCGCTCGCGGTTTCCTCGCTGAAGCGTTTCAGGTCCATGCGGATCAGGCGTTCGGCACCTGCTTCTTCCAGCATGTACTCGATCACCTTCTTCTGCGGGTCGAAGGGACCGAGGTCGTCGAGCCCCAGCGACTTCACTGCGATCTTGATCTTCTCTCGCTCGCTGATGCCGAGGCTGCGTTCCTGTCGTGCGAGGTAGAAGTCGGCGGCATCGAGCAGAGACTGTTTGGGGATCAAGCCCACGAGTTCGCTTCCGGTTACGCGGATTCCCCGTTCCGCAGCGCTCTTGCACGCTTCATCAAAGGCGATATGCACCGGCGTTACCGTAATGTCCGTGAGGTTGAGCGAGAGTTGCGCGATGCCGTACTCTTCGATGAACCAACCGATGCCCTTCACTGCCTTCAGCTTCCCCGACACCTGCTGCTCGCGGCCATCGGCTTGCTTCATCTTGCGCCCCGCTTCGCGGATATCGAAGGCGATGGCGTTCGCCCGACGCGTGCTGGTGGTGTTCAGGTTCACGTTATAGGCCACGAGGAAATTGCGTGCACCGATAGCGATGGCACCACTCTTCGCAACGCTGTCGTTGAATTCGGCCGGACCGAAGTCGGGCTTCCACATGGGATCCTTCAATTTCTTGGGAAGGCCCTCGTATTCGCCGCTGCGATTGTTGGCCAGGTTGCGGCGCTTTTCCTCGCTTGCGGCGAACTCGTAGCAGTACACGGGGACCCCGAGCTCCTTGCCAACACGTTCGCCCAGCTTGCGCGCGAAGGTTGCGGTCTCTGCCATGCTCATGCCGCTGATCGGAACGAGCGGGCACACATCCGTGGCACCGAAACGCGGATGCTCGCCCTTGTGGCCGCGCATGTCGATGAGTTCCTGAGCCTTCTTGATCAAGCGGAAGGCGGCTTCGCACACCGGCTCCGGCTCGCCCACGAAGGTGATCACCGTGCGGTTCGTCGCTTTGCCGGGATCAACATCGAGCAGCCGAACGCCTTCCACGGTCTCCACCATTGCAGCTATGGCGTCGATCTTGGCGCGGTCGCGGCCCTCGCTGATGTTGGGGACGCATTCGATAAGGCGGCGTTGCATGGCTTCGTCTTTAGGGTGCCAAAGCTAGACGCGGCATTCAAAGCCCATCGTGCCGGAACGGCGCGGCTATGGCCACACCACGCTCAACCCATTGTTCACCATGTGCAGCATCACGGGCACCCAGATGGAACCGCTGCGCGCGCGTGCGTAGCCCAGCACAATGCCCATGGGCAGGATCAGCAGCATGATGGGCAAACTGTACTGCAGGTGCATGAGGGCGAATACGCCGGCGGTGAGCGCCACCGACGCATGTTCGTCCACGATGTGCCGCAACGATCCGTAGAGCAGGCCGCGCAGCAGGAACTCCTCGAAGAGCGGTCCGATGACGGCGACGCCAAGCACGAGCATGGCCATGTTGGTGGTGCTGCCCACCACTTCCTTCATGAAATCGGATTGGAAGACGGGCGAGAGGCGGGCGAGCATCTCGATGCCTAGCATGAGCAGTGCGAAGAGCCCGAACCACTTGAGCAGCTGCATGGGTTGGGGGAAGCGCAGCCCCAGGAAATCTGCGGTCCTCGTTCGTTTCCAAAGGACCACGGTGAGCAGGAGGAGCCCGAGGCAAAGGCCGCCGCTCGACAGGGAAGTGCTGGCTGTGACATCGCCGTTGTACTGGTGCAACTCGAGCTGCTCCTTCACGGCCGGATCCTCGAACCACTCCAGCGAGAAGGGAATATCGGCCAGTTGAGGCGCCAACTTGAGGAAGCCCCGGTGGAAGGCCGCGCTCTGGGCGATGATGAAGGCCACCGTGATGAGCGCGAAGAGCGCCACGCCCATGGCGAATTCCAGCGCGGGCGGACGGCCCGAGGGGTCAGGCGAGGGCTGTTCCGGAGCGGACGGGTTTTCCATCGATAAGGACGGTGTCGATATGGTCGGTGCCGAAGGCGTAAGGCAGGTAGGCAAGCGAGGGCACCTCGTTGGTGATGATCATGCTGGCGCGTTTGCCCACGGTGAGGCTGCCAAGTTCGCTTTCGAGTTGCATGGCAGCAGCAGCATTGAGCGTGAGCGCTGTGATCGCCTCTTCCGGAATCATGCGCAGATGGATGCAGGCGAGCGAGAGCACCAGGTTGAGATTGCCGCTGGGCGTGCTGCCGGGATTGTGGTCGCTGGCGAGCGCTACGGGCAGTCCGCGATCGATGAGCTGGCGCGCGGGCGCGTATGGGATGCGGAGGAAAAAGGAGCAGGAGGGGAGGAGCGTAGCCATCACGTTCGTCCCCATCAGCGCATCGATGTCGGTGGGCTCCATCACTTCCAAGTGATCGACGCTGAGAGCAATGTGCTTGATCGCGGCCTGTACGCCACCGATGCTTGTGAATTGGTTCACATGCACTTTGCCGGGCAGGCCGTACTTCGCGCCAGCTTCGAGCACACGCTCCATCTCATCCACGGTGAAGTAGTCCGTTTCGCAGAACACATCCACGAAATCGGCGAGCCCATCACCAGCGACCAGCGGAATGAGCGTGGTGCAGATGAGGTCGATGTATGCTTGTCGATCCTCTTTGAACTCGGGCGGCAAGGCGTGCGCTGCGAGCAGTGTGGTCTTCACTTGCAGCGGCAGCGACTCCTTCAGCCGCTTCGCCACGCGCAGCATCTTCACTTCGCTCTCGAGCGTAAGTCCGTATCCGCTCTTGATCTCCACGGCGACGGTGCCTTGGCGCATCATGTTTTCCAGCCGGTCCTTGGCTTGCGTGAAGAGGTCGTCCTCGCTCATTGCGCGCAGCTTGCGTGCGCTGTTGAGGATGCCGCCACCGCGTGCAGCGATCTCCTGATAGCTGAGGCCCTTGATCTTGTCCACGAATTCCTCTTCGCGCGGCGCAGCGAACACGGTATGCGTGTGCGGATCGCACCACCCGGGCAGCACATAACGGCCTGCGGCATCGATCACCTGCAGGTCGCTCCATTCCGTGATGCCTGGGAAAGAGCTCATCGACCCCAGCGCGGTGATGCGCCCCCCCTCGGCCATGAGCCATCCGTCTTCGATGGTGGGCAGCTGCGCCATGGCCGCGCCGCTCACGCGCCCGACGCCAGCGGGGAAAGTGCCGACGAGGGCTTTAGCGTTCTTGATCAGGAGGCGGGGCATTCGTCACTGTCCCGACTTGGCGGGAGGCCGCAAAGAAAGCGCGGAACCTTCCGGCTCCGCGCTCTACTGCGAACTCAAGCTTGAACTATCGCGCCACGATGATCCTTCGCGTGCCAACTCCACCATCGGCTTCGACCTGCAGCTGGTATACGCCTTCGCTCAATTCCGCCAAGCCCAGGTCGTGCGTGATCCCATTGGTCTGTTCGCTCAGGACCACACGTCCTGTGGCATCGATCACCCGCAAGAGGGCACGATGGGAGGGCAGACCTGCAATGCGAACGCTTTCGTTGGCCGGGTTGGGTGCCACGCTGAAGTCGAGCGTCGCGATTTCCTCCATGCCGATAGGCATGCCCACGGTGAAGGGTCGCATAAATGTTTCACCATCGAAGGTGGCTTCGAAGGTGTAGTTGCCGGTGGTCCAGCTGTTGTCGATGAGGTAGTACCACCACGCCCAGGTGGTGGCGCCGAAGAGCCAGGGGCTGTAGAAATCCCATGAAGCCACCACATTGCTCTGGGCATCGCGGATCACCAGGTTGGTGAGGGCGTTGTTGTCCAGGTCGCGATAGTAGCAGCGCATGATCAAGGAATCGCCGGGCATGAAGTTGCTCTGCTCATAGGTGATCTCCTGCACGCCGCACTGATAGAATTCGGAGCTGGTGTAGTGGGTGCTGATGTGGTTGATGTTCGGCTCCTTGTAGTTCTGTTGCTGCTGCCACCAGGTGGTGGTGCCATTGAAGCTGTTGCACGGCCCGGCGAAGGGATCGATGTAGGCATTGGTGTTGTCATGCACTTCGAAGTGCAGGTGCGGCCAGTTGCTGCTGCCGCTGCTGCCGGCCAGGCCCAGGTATTCGCCCTCGACCACGGTTTCCCCGATCCCCTTGGTGGTGATGCCGCCGTTCTTGAAGTGCATGTAGATCGCAGTGGAGCCATCGGCGTGCTCGATCACCATCCCGTTCCAGGTGGGCTGGCCGTTGTTGGCGCATTGCAGGTCGAAGTAGCCGTCGCGCTTGTCCACGATGGTGCCGGGCGCGGCCGCAACCACTTCCATGACCTCCTCGGCCATGCGGCGCCAGGCGTAGGGCCACAGGATGATGTCGGTGCCCATGTGGTTGCCGCTGGCCCAATCGTAGGTGCGTGTGCCGCAGTTCCAGTCCAGCAGATTGCCGTTCACCAGCGGGTTGTGGTCAACGAAGTTGTTGTTGGTGTAGTAGCCGTAGTCAGTGAAGTCAGCACGGGGGCGCGTGGGCCAGATGAAGAAAGGCTGTGCGCCGCGCGTGGCATCGGAAATGGTTGGTATGCCATACTGTTCCCTGTTCAGCGCGATGCGATCGAGCAGTTCCGCGTAGCCCGCTTCGGTCAGGCATTCGGAGTGCGGGATTTCCACCTTCACCATGCGGCCAGGCGGCGCTTGGCGAAGCGCTCCCGGATGGTTCCGCTGCGAAAGGATCGGGCGCGTTGTGCTCTCTTGGGCGAATGCGGCGCATGACAGCGCGCTGGTGAAGAGGAGGGCGTAGTGCTTGCTCATGGCGTTCGTTTGGGCAGGCGGAAGATAATCGCTGGCGCTTCTGCCTCGGTGGCATTCATGAATGCTCGGGATTCACTCCCGTACTTTCGCCACGATGCCCGGCAACACCTTCGGCCAGCTTTTCGTCTCACCACTTTCGGCGAGAGCCACGGCGCGGCCATCGGCGGCGTGGTGGATGGATGCCCGGCCGGCCTGGAACTGGATACAGCAGCCGTACAGGCCGAGCTCGGTCGTAGGCGGCCGGGAAGCACATCGTTGGGAACAAGCCGCAACGAAGCCGATCGGGTGGAATGGCTCAGTGGCATCTTCGAAGGGAAGTCCCTCGGCACGCCCATCGCCTTCATCATCCGGAACAGCGACGCGAAGAGCAGCGACTACGATGCGCTTCGGGACGTGTACCGTCCCGGCCATGCCGACAAGACCTGGGAGGACAAGTTCGGCCTGCGCGATCATCGGGGCGGTGGAAGGAGCAGTGCGCGTACTACGGCGGCCTGCGTGGTGGGCGGTGCCATCGCCCGGCAGTTGCTCGCGCATGAAGGGGTCCGGGTGAATGCCAGCGTTACCGCCGTAGGCATGGAGGTCGCCGAGAGAGAACTGGATGCCATGGACTGGGAAAGCGTATGGGAGAATGAGGTGCGTTGCGCCGACCCCGGTGCCGTGAAGCGGATGACCGCCCTTATCGAGAAAGTGCGCGCTGAGGGAGATAGCATCGGTGGCATCGTCTCCTGCCTTGTGCGTGGTCTTCCTTCCGGGCTCGGCGAGCCGGTCTTCGACAAGCTCGATGCGGACCTGGCCAAAGCCATGCTCTCGATCAATGCTGTGAAAGGATTCCAGATCGGTTTGGGCTTCACGGCGACATCCATGCGCGGATCGGAGCACAATCGAGCCGTGCAGGGCGGGGTGGCGGGTGGTATCAGCGATGGTGGGCCCATCATCTTCGACGTCGCGTTCAAGCCGCCATCGTCCATCGCCAGGCGGCAGCAGGCCACGGATCGGACGGGACTGCCCACCCGGATCATCATCGGATTGCTGGCCGGAACGGCGTGGGCCGTGGCCTCCAGCATGCTGGGATGGAGCCGCTTCACCATGGATTGGATCGCCCCCTTCGGCGACATCTTCATCAACCTGCTCAAGCTGATCGCCATCCCTCTGGTGCTCTTCAGCATCATCAGCGGTGTGAGCGGCCTGTCGGACATCGCCAAGCTGGGACGAACCGGACTCGGCATGCTGGTGCTCTATCTCGGCACCACCTTCATAGCAGTGAGCATCGGCTTGCTGGCGGTGAACGCGATAAAGCCCGGCGAGATGGCCGACGATGCGCAGCGCATGCGCAACCGGATCACCTACGAGCTGTGGGTGAACAACACGCCCAGCGTGGAGAAGCCCAAGGATGGCCGCTGCCTCAGTTGCGATCCCGCCAACCGCGCCATCGTGGATGAAGTGCTGGCCGCGCAGCAGCAGAGCGCTCCTGATGCATGGCTCAGCGGAAAGGTGGAGCAGGCCCAACGGACGAAGCAGGTGGGTCCGTTGCAGTTCCTCGTGGACATGGTGCCGAGCAACATTTTCCTCAGCTTCAATGATGCGCTGATGCTGCAGGTGATCTTCTTCGCGATCTTCTTCGGCATCGTCTTGCTCATGATCCCATCGGCTACGGCGGCACCGGTCATCGCGTTGATGAACGGATTGAACATGGTCTTCATGAAGATGGTGGATGTGGTGATGAGGGCCGCGCCCTACTTCGTCTTCGCCCTCATGGCCGGTGTGGTCTCGCGCATCGCCGGCGATGACCCCGGAGCGGTGGTCCAGTTGTTCAAGTCGCTGGCGGGGTACAGTATCACCGTCGTGCTCGGCCTGGCGGTGGTGGTCTTCGTGATCTACCCTTCGATCATGACCTTGCTCATGCGACGCAACGTGTTCCGCCGCTTCCTCAAGGCCATCAGTCCGGCGCAATTGCTGGCCTTCAGCACCAGCAGCAGCGCAGCCACCTTGCCGGTGACCCTGGAGTGCGTGGAGGACAACATCGGCGTAAGCAAGAGCACGGCCAGCTTCGTGCTGCCCATCGGCGCCACGGTGAACATGGACGGCACGAGCCTGTACCAAGCGGTGGCCGTGGTGTTCCTCGCCCAGTACCACATGGTGGACCTCACCTTCATGCAGCAGCTCAGCATCGTGCTTACTGCCACGCTGGCCAGCATCGGTGCTGCGGCGGTTCCCAGCGCGGGGTTGGTCACGCTCTTCGTGGTGCTCACCTCCCTCGGCCTCGATCCCGCGTGGATCGCCATCATCCTCCCGGTGGACCGCATCCTGGACATGTGCCGTACCGTGGTGAATGTGACCGGTGACGCCACCTGTTGCAGCATCGTAGCCCATATGCAGGGCGAGAAACTGTTCAGCGCGAAAGCGTGAAGAAGCGGTGATCGTTGGTCCGTCGGGCGGTAGCCCCGGCGGAACGATCTTTGCGCAACCGTTCGAACATCCCCCATCATGCGCAAGTGGACCAAGCGACTTCTGATCTCCTCCGGGATCCTGATCTTCCTGTTGCTCGCGGCGATCATCCTGGTCCCCATCCTCTTCAAGGACAAGATCGAAGCGGCGGTGAAGGATGAAGTCAACAAGAACATAAACGCCACTGTGGATTGGGGCGAGTGGGACATCAGCTTGTTGAGGAACTTCCCCAACCTCACCGTCGATATCGCCGATGTGAAGGTGGCCAACCTGGCGCCCTTCGAGGGGGTCGAGCTCGCCAACATCGGGTCGCTCACGGCCACGATCGATATCATGAGCCTCTTCGGCGATCGGATCGACATCAAGCGCGTCGGCCTCGTACGGCCGCGCATCCACGTGAGGGTGTTGGAGGATGGCCGGGCCAACTGGGACATTGCCAAGGCCGATACCACGGCTGCTGAAGCACCGGCAGACACGGCGGCGAGCAAGTTCAATGTGGGCTTGGAGGAATACTGGATCGAGGACGGCCGTGTGATCTACGACGATGCATCGCTCAAGTACTATATGGACCTGCTCGGTCTCGACCACAAGGGCAGTGGCGATTTCACGCAGGACCTTTTCGTGCTGAACACCACTACGCATGCCGACACGGTGAATGTGGTCTTCGATGGCGTGAAGTACCTGCGCAACGTGAAGACGGACATCACCGCCAACCTGGAGATGGACATGCCCAACATGAAATTCACCTTCAAGGACAACGAGGCCTCGATCAATCAGCTCGTGCTTGGATTCGATGGCTGGCTTGCGATGCCCGGCGACGACATTGACATGGACCTCACCTGGAACGCGAAGAAGACCGACTTCGGAACATTGCTCTCGCTGGTACCCGCTGAATTCGCCACAGACCTTACCGGCGTGCAGATGAGCGGCAAGGCGGCCTTCAACGGTTCGGTCAAGGGCAAGTACAACGACACGAGCATGCCCGGCTTCGACCTGGTGGTGGACGTGGACAAGGGCCGATTCAAATACCCCGACCTGCCCAACAGCGTGGAGGACATCTATGTGGACCTGAAGATCAACAGCCCGGGTGGTGCCGACATGGACAAGATGGTCATCGACCTCAAGCGCTTCGGAATGACCATGGCAGGCAATCCTGTGGAGGCGCGCATGCACCTGACCAAGCCGATGAGCGACCCCAACGTCGACGCCGAGCTGAAGGCCAATCTCGATCTCGCCAGCGTGAAGACCGTAGTGCCCATGAAGGGCGATGAACTCGAAGGTAATTTCACCGCCGACGTGCGCATGAAAGGTGCCATGAGCGACATCGAAGCGCAGCACTACGACAAGTTCACCGCAGACGGCCGCATGATCCTGCTGGGCATGAAGTACGATGCGGATTCGATGCCGAGCATCGGCATCAACAGCCTCTACTTCGATTTCAGCCCGCGCTACCTCGCCCTTACCAGCTTCGATGGCAGCGTGGGCAGCAGCAGCGTGCAGGCCAAGGGCCGGCTGGACAACTACCTGCAATGGTGGTTGAAGGACAGCACGCTCGTGGGCTCGTTCGACCTCGCGGCGAACAAATTCGACTTGAACGAACTGATGGGCCCGAGCGAACCGGCGAGCGCATCCACTGAAGCCGCAACGGCCGATACGGCGGCCATGAGCGTCATCGAGGTGCCGGGCAACATCGACTTCCGCATGGGCATTGGCGTGAAGGAAGTGATCTACGACCAGTTGCACTTGACCAACGTGCGGGGCGGAATGCGCGTGCATGACAAGCGCGTCGATCTGAACGACGTCTTCTTCAATCTCTTCGGAGGCAGCGTGACCATGAGTGGAGGTTATGAGGCCATGGACCCGAAAGCGCCGCGCATCGACCTCACCTACGACGTGCGCGACCTGGACATAGAACAAACCGTCACCTATGTGGACATGGTGCAGAAGATGGCACCCATCGCCAAGACCTGCAAAGGCAGCTTCAGCACCACCTTGAGCATGGAAGCGCGCCTGAACGAGCGCATGGAGCCGGACATGAACACGCTCACCGGCGATGGAACGCTCGTGACGCGCAGCGTGCAAGTCGATGGCTTCGAGCCGCTGGTGAAGCTCGCCCAGGCGTTGAAGATCAAGCAGCTGGAGAACACCCGCTTGCAGGACGTGAGCTTCAGCTACGAGCTGCGCGACGGCAAGATGATCACCAAGGAATTCCCCGTGAAGATCGATCGCATCAGCGCACGTGTCGGCGGCAGCACCGCCTTCGCCGACCAGGCCATCGACTACGACCTGAAGGCGAAGATCCCCAGCGACATGTTCGGCGCCGGCGCAGCGCAAGCGGTGGCCGGATTGCTCGGACAGGTGAACCAGGCCGTTGGCGGCAACTTCGAGGTGCCCAAGGAACTGGACATGACCGCCAAGATCACTGGCACCATCGACAAGCCGATCGTGAAACCGGTCTTCGCCGGAGGAACCACCAATGTGAAGGATGTGATCGTACAGGAAGTGAAGCAGGAGCTCAACGAGCAGATCGGCAAGGCGCGCGAGGAAGCGATCGCACGCGCCAAGGAGGAGCGCGATCGTTTGGTGGCCGAGGCACAGGCGCAGGCGGACAAGTTGAAGGCCGATGCCCGCCGGGAAGCCGCCAATGTGAAGGCCCAAGCTTACAAAGCCGCCGATGATGCACTTGCACAGGTAAAGGACCCCTTCGGAAAGATGGCCGCGAAAGTGGTCGCCGACAAGGCGAAGAAGGAAGCCGACAGGAAAGAGCAGCAGGCCATAGCCGAAGCGGATAAGCGCGCTGATTCACTGTTGGATGCTGCACGCAAGAAGGGCGATGAGTTGGTGGTGAAAGCCGAAGCAACGGATACCACGATCAAATGAGGATGGAGGCTCCAGGACGCAGGTCGCTGTTGAGGCGTTGCTGGATCGTTGTCCTGCCTTTCATGGCCGTGCCAGCCCTTTCGCAGGACGCCGAGGATGCCTGCGCCATGCCCACGGACAAGAAGATCATCAAGCTGCTGGAGGATGCTGCCAAGGCGAAGGATCCGTTGGAGCGCCACAGCAAGCTGAAGAGCACCCTCGAGATCGACGCGGAATGCGTGGAGTGCAAGTTCCGGCTCGGTCTTTCAGCCTATCGGATCGGCAAGGAGGGAGGCAAAGGCTTCGGACCGGCGATCACCTACATGGAAGCGGTAAAGGAGAAGTGCACGAACTACCACAGCGATGTGCTCTACCACCTCGGAGCCATGTACTATGCCGAGGATGAGTTCGCCAAGGCGGCACAGGCCTTCGAAGCCTTCATGCGTTTTCCCACCGAGGATGCCAGCCGCATCGGCAAGGACTACGACAAGCAGTACAAGGATGTAGAGGAGGTGATGCCCGAGCTGCAGTTCTATGCGGACTTCTACCGCAACAGCGCACCGCTGAACCCGATGCCCGTGCGCAATGTGAGCACCAGCGCCGATGAGTACCTGCCGATGCTTTCGCCGGACAACGAGCTGATGTTCTTCACGCGCAAACGGCAGGAGCGGGCCAAGGGCGACCTGGTCGCACACGACGTGGAGGAACTGATGGAGGCCCGGCGCAAGAGCGTGGGAGACGACTTCGACAACGGCCGCGCGCTTCCCGACCCTTTCAACGTCGGCGACAACTACGGTGGCGTCACCATCAGCGTGAACAACAAGGAGATGTTCGTGACGGTTTGCGGCCCTGCCGATAATCGCGGCTTCCGCAATTGCGACCTCATGCGCAGCCAGTACAGCACCAAGTTCAACCTGGATGCCGGCGGGCAGGAATGGGAATGGACCGGGCTCGACGACCTGGGCCCATCCATCAATTCGCCCGATACATGGGAGAGCCAGCCCAGCCTCAGCGGCGATGGCCGCACCATGTACTTCGCCACGGCCCGTGATGCGGCTACTGGCATGGACATCTACCAAAGCACGCGCGACGCCAAGGGGAATTGGGCGCCCGCTGTGCCGGTGAAGGGCATCAATACCGCTGGCGATGAGAAACTGCCCTTCATGCACAGCGACAGCCGCACGCTCTACTTCGCCGCGCGGCAGAACGCCGCAGGAGTGGGCCACAAGGGCATCGGCGGCTACGACATCTTCTTCAGCAAGCTCAACGACGATGGCACGTGGACCAAGCCGCGCAACATCGGACACCCCATCAATACCGATCAGGATGAGCAGGGCCTGATCGTCAGCGCCGACGGCCATACAGCGTACTTCGCCAGCGGGAGGCACCGTGGCGTGGGCGGCTTGGACATCTACTTCTTCGAGCTGCCCAAGGATGCCCGCCCCGACCAGATCCTGATCGTGAAGGGCGATGTGCGCGACGAACAAGGAAAGGTGGTGCGCAACGCACAGGTGGAGATCAAGTACATGGATACGCGGCAGACGGAAGTGATGCGCGTGGACAGCATGGACGGGCGCTACGCCGCCGTGGTGAGATTGAAGCCGGGCAGCGATGTGGTGATGACCGTGAAGAAGGAGGGCCACGTCTTCGACTCGCGCAGCTTCGCCATCGAGGACACCGCACGCAACGGCGTGGCCGAGGTTGACATGACCGTGCAGAAGATCGAAACAGGCCGCAGCTACCGGGTGAACGATATCAAGTACGCCACCAACAGTGCCGAGATCGCCCGAAGCAGTGAATTCATTCTGGACGAGCTGATCACTTTCTTGAAGGAGAATCCTACCGTGAAGATCCGTATCGAAGGCCACACAGACAATGTGGGCCGGTTGGAAGACAACATGGCCTTGAGCAACGATCGCGCGTTCACCGTCATGGGCTACTTGCAGGAGAAGGGCATAGCATCGGGCAGGTTGAGCTTCAAGGGCCTTGGCCCCACCAAGCCGATCAAATCGAACGATACGCCCGAAGGCCGCGCAGAGAACCGTCGCACCGAATTCGTGATCGTAAGCCGATGATCAGCCCTATAGTGACACAAGCGTTATTAGCTTTCGCTTCGATGCGGAATCTTCTGCTGACGACCGCCCTGGGCATGGCGGTGGTGGCGAATGCCCAGATATCCTTTGGCGGCGAACCCGCCGCATGGGCCGAGGAAGCCTACGATCGCAGTGCGATCCCTGTATTCGATTTCGGTCCCCTCGGCGATGAAGAGCTGGCCCCGACCACCGGCGACTTCCGCTATGGTGTGCAACGCTTCGGCGAAGTGGATGTGCTGCGCGAGGGCGCGTGGTTGCCTTATGCAGAGGATAGTTACGTGTGCCGCATGGTACTTCGGAGCCCTGGAGCCATCATGATCAGCGTGCAATTCGATCGATGGGAGTTGAACGAAGGCGACAGGGTCTACCTCTTCAACACCGACCGCACGCACTACCTCGGGGCCTACGATGCTTCCAACCGTATGGAGGATGGCACTATGGCCACGGCAGTACTGCCCGGAGATGAGATGGTGATCGAATACCATGCATCCGGCATCCATCGCACGCCCGCGCAACTGCGGGTATCCAGCATCACGCATGCCTGGATCGATCTTTTCGGCTTCGCCGATGCCGATGATGCCCGCGACTATGATCCCGGATACCAGAGCGCCGCATGCCACATCAATATCATCTGCCCGGAGGCTGCGGCATGGCAGGCCGAGAAGCGCTCGGTGGCCATGTTCCTGCGCCCCGACGGGAACGGATGCACCGGCAACCTGCTCAATAACACGCAGAGCCCGCGCAAGCCTTACTTCCATCTGGCCAACCACTGCTACACTACCACCACCAGCCAGTGGGTCTTCTACTTCAACTATGAGAGCCCGACCTGTGTGGGCAGCACGGGACCCACGACGCAGACGATCACCGGCGCAACGCTTCGAGCGAACTACTACTACACGGACATGTGCCTGCTGGAACTGAGCAGCACGCCTCCTGCGAACTACAACATCTACTACGCAGGCTGGGACCGCAGTGGCACCACGCCGCAGGAAGGCACCGTCATCGAGCATCCGCTGTACGACGTGAAGAAGTATGCCCACAACAATGACCCGCTCACCACGTTCACCGATGCCATCGGCATACCCTCCTGGCGTGGCAATTGGGAGCAGGGCCTTGTGCAGGCCGTCAGCAGCGGATCGCCACTGTTCGACCAGAACCACCGCATGGTGGGCCACATGTACGACGGTGCCCAGGTATGCACCACGGCCACTAGCATCCCCACCGATTGCGCGAAGTTCAGTGCGGGTTGGGATGGCACGGCGGCGAGCACGCGCATGCGCGACTGGTTGAACCCGGCGAACAACCTAACCACGCTCGATGGCTTCGATGCTGCGGCGTCGCCCAGTGTGGCGCTGCGCGTGCGCATGTACTTGGAAGGCCCATACAATACTGGAACGCAACAGATGAACAGCACGCTGCGAGCGAACGGATTGGTGCCGCTGGCCGAGCCCTACGCTTCGTTGGGATATGCGCACGTGGGCGGCGGCGGCGAGACGACCACCAATGCCGTCCTCAGCGTAACCGGCGCCAATGCGGTTGTGGATTGGGTAGTGGTGGAACTGCGCAGCAATGCCAATTCGGCCCAGATCATGGCTACGCGAAGCGCCTTGCTGCAAGCGGATGGCGATGTGGTGGCTGCGAGCGACGGCACCTCGGCGCTCTCCTTCAACGTTGCCAACGGGTCGTACTTCGTTGCACTGCGGCACCGGAACCATCTGGGCATCATGACTGCCGGCACCGCTTCGCTCAGTTCCACGGTGCAGACGATCGACTTCAGCAACGGTACGGTTCCGCTGTACGGCGGCGCCAACGCTACAACCGTGGTGGGCACGCGCAATGCGCTCTTCGCTGGCGATGTGGACCGGAACGGGGTGCTTGTGTACGTCGGTGCGAGCAACGATCGCGATCCCATTCTAGCACGCATCGGCGGAACCGTGCCCACGGGAAGCGTGACGGGCTACTACGCCGAGGATGTGAACATGGATGGCCAGGTGCTGTACACCGGCACGAACAACGACCGCGACCCCATCCTCGTCAACATCGGCGGCAGCCTGCCAACGGCCACACGCAGCGCGCAGCTGCCGTGATCATGTTCCCTTATTGAGCTTCTCCGCGTTCACCCGCATGCGCAGGTTGAGGAACTCCACCGTGACGCTGAAGGCCATGGCGAAGTAGATGAACCGCTTGTCCACCTCGTTGCCGAAACCTTCCATCAGCAGCGCTACGCCGATGACCACCAGAAAGGCCAGGGCCAGCACTTTCACCGTGGCGTGCTTGTTCACGAAATCGGCGATGGTGCCGCTCGCCAGGAGCATGATGAGCACGGAGATGATCACAGCGAGCGACATGATGATGAGCTGATTGCTCATGCCCACGGCGGTGATCACGCTATCGAGGCTGAAGACGATATCGATCACGATGATCTGCAGCACCACGCTGAGCATGCTGGTTGCTTTGCGGTGCCTGGTTTCCCGTTCCCGTTTGTGCTCCACTTTGGCGCGAATCTCCACCGTGGCTTTCCAGATCAGGAAGAGGCCGCCTGCAGAGAGAACGATATCCCGTCCGCTGAATTCCTGTGTTCCCACGACGAGCCAGGGGTCCTTCAAGTTCATGATGAAGCTGATGCTGAAGAGCAGCAGCAGTCGCGTGATCATGGCCAGCGCCAGTCCCACGCGCTGGGCCTTGCGTTGCATGGCCTTTCCCTGCAGCTCGCCGCTGAGGATGCTGATGACGATGATGTTGTCGATGCCCAGGACGATCTCGAGCACGGTGAGCGTGAGCAGGGCGATGAGGCCATCGCTGGTGAGGAGCGCGGAGGGGTCGAGTTGTGCGAAGTCCATGGAAGGAGAGCGCGAAACTAATGGGTTGTGCCGCGATGGATCTCGCGCGAAAGCGTGTATGCCTCTTGGATCCATGACCTAAGCTGCTGGTCGATGGCTGCCGAATCGTCCACATGCACGCTGTGGGCCACGCGATGAGCGCTCAACCGCAGGCGCTTGCTGATGGGGAACACGTCCACCTCGCGGTCGAGGATGAAAGAGACCTGGATATCCTCAGCGCGGGGTCGGAAGGAGCAGAACGTTGCAGGCGCCTTCACCATGAAGGACCCGGAAGCATGCTCCACCCGCACGGCGGGAAAGACTTGCACCAGGTCGAGGAGCGCATCGAGCAAAGGACGCAGCAGCGGTTTCACCTTCTCCAGTGAAGCGCCCATGTCACTGGTCATGCAAGAGTGCTGCTGCGCACGATGGCCGAACAACCTTCCGCATCTCGGACAGCGCCAGCCGCTCATGGTCGCCGATCAACGCGTGCAATGGTGATGGTCTCGTTGCGGTTCACCGGGTTCAGCCAATGCACCAGGCGGTCCATGAAGCCGGGTTCGGTACGGCCTATCACGGTGAGTTCGCCGTAGTCGCTTCGCATCCGGTGCATGCGCTGATCCAGGTCCTTCTCTCCGAGGAACAGGACAATGTCGGGCATTCGCTCAGGAGGCACGCCAACGCTATCGAGCCAGTTGCCGAGCCTGTCATTCGCGTGCGCAGTTCCCCACGGGAGGTTCTCCAACTTCCACTGGCCTAGGTAGAACAATGGTACCAACGGAGGTTCATCTTCCTCGGCATCCTCGATGACGATGCCTTTGATGGGCCTTTGCTCGCGCAGGGCGTACATGGCCTCCACTCGGCTGCGCTTGCTATAGGTGGTGCATAGCACAGGAAGTGCGATGGAATTGATGGTCCAAACGAACACGAGCGCTCCATGCCAAAGCTTGCGGCGCCTGCTCCACCACGAGGATGCAACGCGCCATTGCTCCCACGCCACGAAGCCGAGCACGAAGAGCAACGGCACGATGGGCAGCAGGAAGCGCTCCTGCTTGTTGGGGAAGTAGCTGTGGATGGCCAGGAAGAGCACGACCGGCAGCCAGAGCACCAGCGGCGATGTGCGACGGAAGAATCCGAAGAGCACAGCGATGCTCAACGGTGGAATGAACAATCCGAGGAGCAGGAGCAGGTAGTTGTACCAGGGCAGCACACCATAGGTGGTGGTATTGGCCAGGTTGTACGTCACGTACTGCGTCAGTTCGGCGAAGGGCCTGCCCCAGAGGAAGCCATCGATGGAGCCTTGGATCACCGCCAACGGAACGAGAACGCCGACACCGTATGCGAAGGCTTGTGCCCTTTTGCGCTGGAGCATGAAGGCCACGCCCGGTCCTGCCGCGAAGAAGATCGTTTGGAAGCGCACGTTCATCGCAAGGCCGATCCATACGCCCGCGATGAACGCATCCTTCAGCGTCGGCCCGCCATCACGTGGCAGAAGGCGCACTGCGCCGAGCATGAGGAAGGGAATGCATGCCACCTCGACCAGATTGCGGACCACGAGGAAGGGCATGAAGCAGAACAGTGCGAGGAAGAGCCCTGTGCGCCAGGCGATCACAGGATCGGAAATGCGAATCGCGATGCGATAGCCTGCGCGCACGATGATGAGGCTCCATAGCGCGTGCAGCAGCCGAACGATGACCATCATCGATTTCGGATCGGCGATCCCGACAGCCTTCAAGAGCGAGAATAGGAGGTAGTGCGCGCCCACGTAGAAGAAGCTGTGTCCGCTGGGCGTTGGCGTGCCCGGCTGGTTCCAGGGGAGCCACTCGTTGTAATCGAAGCCATCGACCCAGCTCGCTGCGGCTTCCACGATGAGGAAGTGGTCGTCGTGGGCGAAATACCCGGGACTGAAGATGGCGGCCACCAAGCGCGGTACGAACGCGATGAGGGTGAGCGTCCGCAGTGCGTTCGACGGCGGCGAGTCCCAGAGCAGCTTAATGCGCTTCAGCATGCGTTTCGTGCCGGACCTGTCGGCATGTTTCATTCCCGCAGAGCGGAAGCGCGAAGATGCGGCTTGCCCGTCAACGGTTTCGTTGGGCACTGCGCGCCAGGAGGGCATAGCCCAATACCGCGACAGGGGCCATCAGCGCCAGCCAAAGGCCGAAAGCATGCAACAGGAACGGCAGCACCACGGCTACGGAGAACCCGAACACGGCGATGTAGATGAACGGCTTATGTATCTCGTGCCTTCGGCGGTAGTCGCTGAAGAGCAGGACCAAAGGCAGCAGGCCGATCACGCCACCGACCAGCATGACGACGCTCATCAACGGTCCTGCGTTCACCATGCCGCCAAGGTAGATGGGGCGGCTTCAGCATTCTTAACACCGGCCTGATATGTGCTAGGCCGTGGCGCACGATCAACAACGATATTCGCACCTCCAAGCACACACCATGAACAAGCTTTCCGCCTTCGCCTTCTCCGCAGTGCTCGCTTTGGCCTGCAACACCGCCCCCGCCGAATTGGCGGCTCAGGACACCCACAGTTATGGCGCCAAGATCACCGCTGATGGGGCCATCACCACCGCCGATCTGGTGAAGAAGATGGCAGGAACGGATACGCTTGCCACCAAGGTGGAGTGCGAGATCATCACCTCCTGCACCAAGAAGGGATGCTGGATGACCGTGCAACTGCCCGATGGCGATAAGATGATGGTGCGCTTCAAGGACTACGGCTTCTTCGTGCCCACCCACGGGCTGGAGGGCAAGCGCGCCGTGCTCCAGGGCTACGCGAACAAGGAGACCACCGACGTGGCCACCCTGCGCCACTACGCCGAGGATGCCGGCAAGAGCAAGGAGGAGATCGCCAAGATCACCGAGCCGGAGACGAGCCTCATGTTCCTCGCCGATGGCGTGCTGATCACGTTCTGACCGCATGCAGCCCATCGCTGCGCGAACATGGCCCGGGGCATCGCTTCGGGCCTTGTTGCTTTTCGGGCTTGCCCTGCCGATGGCTTCTAAAGCGCAGACCATCCACGATTTGAATGGTGGGCGTGAAGCGTCGGTCGTGGGTGTTGGATTGGCGGTGCATGGCGTGCGCTTTCTCCTGTATCCCCCAGCCCGTGAACGTCCGGCGCAGGCAGTTGATCCTGCGCGCGTGCCGATGATCGATCGCGTGGCAACGCGCCAGTGGAGCATGCGTGCGCACCGCAGCAGCAACGTGCTGCTGGGTGTCGGGTATGCGATCTCCATGGCAGGGCCCATCATCGGTCAGCATGGCGAACGGCCGCTGTTGCCTCTGGCCATTAATGCAGAGAGCTTGCTCATCACCACGGGACTCACGACCGTGGCCAAGCACGGGGTTCAGCGCCCAAGACCCTACCTCTACAATGGCGATGTGCCATCGACGCTGTATCACGGACGTGATGATCGACTGAGCTTCTGGAGCGGGCACACGGCCAGCATCGCATCGTTCACCTTCAGCTCCGCATGCATGATCGATCGTTCCGATGCGGATCGCGGGACCAAAACCGCTGCATGGGCCGGTGCGGTGGCAGTACCTGCGCTCATGGGCTACCTGCGCGTGCGCGCAGGCCGCCATTTCCCCACGGACGTGTTGACAGGCTTCGTCGTGGGCGCCTTGGTCGGTACGGTGGTCCCATACATTCACCGCGCCGACGAAGGAAACCTCGGGAACTGAAGATGAAGATCGCTCTTGCCGTGCATGGCGGCGCTGGTACGATCGCGCGCGACCTGATGACCAGCGCGCGAGAGAAGCAGTACCGCGATGCGCTCGAGCTTGCGCTTCGTCGTGGGCACGGTGTGCTGATGGATGGCGGCGCCGCCCTCGACGCCGTGGAAGCGGCTGTGCGCGTGCTCGAGGATTCGCCGCATTTCAATGCGGGCAAGGGATCGGTCTTCAATGCCGATGGTCAGCACGAGATGGATGCGAGCTTGATGAGCGGCAGCGACCTGCGCGCTGGAGCCGTGGCTGGCGTTACGAACGTGAAGAACCCCATCGCCCTCGCACGGCGCGTGATGGAGAAGAGCGGTCATGTGCTCATCAGCGGTCCGGGCGCCTTCGAATTCGCGCACAAGCAGAAGATCGAGCTGGAGGACGATCAGTACTTCTTCGATCAGTTCCGCTACGACCAGTGGAAGGAGACCTTGGGCACGGACAGCTACCAGCTCGACCACAGCGACACCGAGAAGAAGTTCGGCACCGTGGGCGCCGTGGCGCTGGACGCGCACGGCCATCTGGCCGCAGCCACCAGCACGGGCGGCATGACCAACAAGAAGTGGCAGCGCATCGGCGACAGCCCTATCATCGGCGCGGGCACCTACGCCAACGACAGCACCTGCGCGGTGAGCTGTACCGGGCACGGTGAGAGCTTCATCCGTGCAGTGGCCGCGCACGATGTGCATGCGCTCATGTCCTACAAAGGCCTCTCACTGCAAGAAGCCGTTCGCGTGGTGGTGCATGAGAAGCTGCCGCCGCTCGATGGCGATGGCGGCCTCATAGCGGTGGACCTCGAGGGCAACGTCGTGCTCGATTTCAATTGCTCGGGCCTGTACCGCGGGCAGGTGGGCAACGATGGCGAATTCCGCACGGCGATCTTCCGCTGAGCAGGATCACTCTTTTTTCCCGGTAGCGGAGGGCCTGGACTTCCACCTCAGTTGTGCCAGGCTCAGACGTTTCTCCTTCGGCGTTTCGATCTCCTCGCCCAGCAGGTAGCCCCAGGCATGCAAGGAGGGGATGCTATCGCACACCACCTTCACCATACCAGTGATGGGGATCGCCAGCACGAGGCCTGCTACACCCCATAACGATCCGAAGCCGAGCAGCACTCCCAGGCTTGCCAGCGGATTGATGCTCACGCTGCTGCCCACCACCTTGGGCGTTATGAAGTTGTTGTCCAGGAACTGCACCACCAGGCATACCGCTAGAGCGCCTACCGCGTAGAGCATCGAATCCTTGGTGATGATCGCCAGGAAGACCGGCAGCAGCGCACCGATGAGCGCACCAACGTAGGGTATGATGTTCAGGATGGCGATCACGAAGCCAAGAAGCACCGCGTACTTGAGGCCGAGGATCAGGAATCCCGTGGAAGCAAGCGTGCCGAAGATCAAGGCACCGGTGAGGATGCCGCGCACATACTTGCGGGAGAGCACGCTGATGCTCACCATCACGTCGAGGACGGCTCCTTCGCGCGTGCTGCCCAATTTGCCGAAGAAGGTGCGGAAGCGGTCCCGCATGAGCAGCAGAAGGAAGATGAAGACGGGCAGCGGCAGCATGGCGGTAAGCACCGATCCCGTGGAGGTGAAGACCTTCAGTGCAGCCTTGCCGCCCCAGCTGGTGATCTCCGATAGGTGCGCGTTGAACCATTGGACCTGTTCGCGCCGGGAGAAGTCACTATGATCCTCGACCCAACGCAGGACCTCGATGCCCTTGGCCGCGAACCGTTCCTGAAGGTGCGGAAGGTCCTTGCCGAAGCGGCTCAGTTGCCAACCCATCATGAAGAACAGACCGAGCACGACGAGGACCGCTGCCGAGGTGGCGAGCAGTGAGCCGAGCCAGCGCGGCATCCAGCGCTCGAGGCCCCGTGCCATGGGGAGCAGCAGGAAGGCGAGGATGCCGGAGAACATGCCGATGACGATGAGGCTGCGTCCGAAGTACATCACCACGATGGTGAGCACGGCCGCGAGGAGCGATAGCGTGTAGCGCGTCAATCCGTCCGTTGAGATCATGCACAAAGGAAGGCTGAAGAGGACCGAACCTCGCTATTCGGGCTCAGCCGCAGCCCGCCGCTCCCGCCAACGCTCGCGTATACGGTCGAATGAGCGGTGGATCTCGCGGTACAAGCGTTCGATGCGTTCGGGTGTTGCGAGCCGCTCCACGAGCTCCGGGATCACTAGTGCGGCTATGGCCCCCACGATGCGCGAGGTCTTCGTCTTGCGGCTCGAAGCGAAGGCCATTCCCAGCACCTGGCTCCATGCAGCCCTATCGGGGTTCAGCGTTTCGCGCAACGCGTGGATGAAGGGAATGCCAAGCAGGGTCTTTCGGATTCCTTCGCCGAGAAGGTCGCGGCGGAAGGAGGGATCCTGCAAGCATTCCCAATTCTCCGCCACCCGGCGCTTCTGGGCATCGCGTGCGTCATGCAAGCGCCGCGTTGCTTCGCGGAGCTCCGCCATGTTCGCAAAGGGCTCAGTCCTCCGCATGGGCTGCGTTCACAATGGCGAGCGTGATCCGATCGCGGAGCACCAGTCGCCAGATGAGGTAGAACAGGCCGATGAGGAGCACGTATGTGCCACCGGCGAGCAGGAAGCCCAACGCCGGATCCTGGAAACGTTGTCCGAGCCAGATGCCCCATGCCACGCTGAGCATGAGCACCACGCCGTTCAAGAGCAGCACCAGTGCAACAACGAGTACGATGCGCCCGGTGATGTCCCCAGCGCGTTTCGCCGACCTCAACTTCAACAGTTCACCTTCGGCTCGGGCGTAATCGGTCACGGACCCTACCAGTTCCTGCACGAATTCCACAGGGTCCGGCGCGGCGTCCTCGTCCCTGTTCGCGTGTCGATGCCGGTCAGTTGGCGCCATGTCGGATGTTCTCGGCGGTGTGCCGGGCCCGGCTGCGGGTTTCTTCCGCAGCTTCATCCACATCGTCTTTCACGCGATTGGCCAGGTCACGACCTTCCTCGAATAAGAAGCGGATGAAATCGCTCACCTCATCCTTGGTCATCGTTGCGGCGTCGTGGGCCTTGCCTTTCGCTTTGCCCCACTCCTCGCGCCCTTTGTCTATGAGATCATCGAGGTCGTCCTTCGCGTCCTTCGCCTTATTGGCGATGCGTTCGCGGGTCTCCTTTCCGGAGCGGGGGGCGAAGAGAACTCCTAAGGCAGCGCCTACTGCGGCGCCAGCGAGGAATCCGAGGATCCCGTAGTTGCGTTCGTTGCTCATGGCTGATGTGTTGGTATGTTTCAGGGAGAGGCCCTCCTAAGAGGATCCAGTACAAGGTAGGCACCCCGAAGGCCGAATTGGTGACCCCTGTCAGTTCAGCGCAGCCACTTTCGCTCCAGCACGAAGGTGCCGAAGGGCAGGATGGAGGCCAAGCCAAGGCCCACTATCCGCTCGGCATCCCACTTCAACTTGGTGAAGAGCGGAATGGCGGCGATCCAGTATGCGATGAAGAGCACGCCGTGCGCCCAACCGATCACCTTAACGGCTTCCGGTATATCGGCGAAGTACTTGAGCGGCATGGCGATGAGGAGCAGCACCAGGAAGCTGATGCCTTCGGCGATGGCGATGGTGCGGAAGCGACGAATGATGGGCGAGAGCATGATCAACTCTTCACCGGCACCCTCACCGCCGAGAACGCACGCTGCTGAACACTATAGCTATGGCCCTTGCTGATGATATGCACCTTCATGCCTTCGATGCTGAAGGGTTCGCCTTCTTCCACATCGGCGTAATCGCTGTAGCTGATCTCGTGGCCGTCGAAGATCATCACCTGTCCGCTGCCGATGGTCTCGAGCATGTCGGCTTCGCTGATCACCACGCCCGTGTCCTCTCCCAGGCCGATACCGATGGCGTTGGGATTGCCTGCCACGGCTTGCGTCAATCGGCTGAAGCGCCCGCGCTCCACGAAATGGCTGTCGATGATGACATCATGGATAAGCGAAGCACCGGTGGTCATCTTCACGCCTCCTTTGATCAATCCGCTGGAGCTGTGGCCTTGATAGATCATGGTGCTGCTCATGCACATGGCGCCCGCACTGGTGCCAGCGATCACGAAGCCCGTTTCCTCCTGGTAGCGCCGCTTCATCAACTGCAGGAAGGCTGTTCCTCCGAAGATCGTGGTGAGGCGCAGCTGGTTGCCGCCGCTCATCATCACGCCATCGCACTTCGACAGGCGCTTGATCATGTCCGGCTTCACATCGCCACGCTCGCGGATGTCGAGCACGTCGATGTCCTTCACGCCCAATTTGCCGAAGGCTTCGATGTAGTTAGCACCCACCTCCGCCGGTATGCTGCTGGCACTGGTGATCACGGCAATACGGGCCGATGGTCCGACCAGCTCATCTACCACGCGCCGCAGGATGCCTTCCTCGATGAAGTTGTGCGTGAAGACCTTGGTCTGGTGCCCAGCCTCCGGGTCTTTGCCCTTGTCCTCGTTCCCGCCGATGGCGATGAGCTTGCCTTTGGGTGTCATTCGGTGCGTTTTCCCCCTCCCCACGCCAGCACCCGTTGAGTGAAGGCCCAGCGAAAGTAGAGCAGGCACCAAGACCGCACGGTATCCGGGCCGCTCATCATCAACAGGGTTTTCAAGAGCAGTCACGGACTTCGACCGCCATCCCCGTTTTCGCCGGGGCAGGCTATGCTGCGGACGCCAAGGACCCGCAACGTGGATTGCATTGCTCAGAACGTGGCGAAACCGTTGCGCTCGTTCCGTCTTGGCAATGGAAACTCACTCGCCCCGTCTATCTTCCGCCTCGAAGCACTCTTACCATGCGCATCCTCGAGCTCAAGGCCATGCGTGGCCCCAATTACTGGTCGGTCAAGCGGCATCACCTCATTGTCATGCGCCTCGACATCGAGGAGTTGGAGGAACGGCCCACCGACAAGATCCCGGGATTCTACGAGCGCATCACCGCATTGCTGCCCAGCATGGTCAGCCACCGCTGCAGTGAAGACCACGAGGGCGGTTTCTGGGAGCGCGTGAAGCGCGGAACATGGATGGGGCATGTGATCGAGCATATCGCGCTGGAGATCCAGACGCTGGCAGGAATGGAAACCGGCTTCGGCCGCACCCGCAGTACGCGCGACAGCGGGGTGTACAACGTGGTCTTCAGCTACATCGAAGAACCGGTGGGCATGTTCGCTGCGAAGGCTGCCGTACGGATCGCTGAGGCCTTGATCAGCGGGGAGAAGTACGATCTGCAGGACGACATACAGAAGATGCGAGAGCTCCGTGAGGAATCGCGTCTCGGGCCTTCAACAGGCAGCATCGTGCATGAAGCCGTATCACGTGGCATTCCCTATCTGCGCTTGAACGGACAGAGCTTGGTGCAGCTCGGCCACGGCATCCACCAGAAACGGATCCGCGCCACTATCACCAGCAAGACCAGCAACATCGGCGTGGAGATCGCCTGCGACAAGGAGGAGACCAAGCAATTGCTCGAGAGCTACGAGATCCCCGTACCGAAGGGTCGCGTGGTGCGCACCGAAGAAGGCCTAGAAGCCGCGTTGGATTCCGTAGGCTTCCCTTGCGTCATCAAGCCCATCGGCGGCAACCACGGTCGTGGCGCCACCATCGGCATCAAGAACCTGGAAGAAGCGAAGGTGGCGTTGGTCAAAGCGAAGGAGATCAGCCGCAGCGTCATCGTGGAGCGCTACATCACCGGCCTCGACCACCGCTTGCTGGTGATCAACAACCATTTCGTAGCAGCCGCCAAGCGAACCCCCGCCGGCGTGGTGGGCGATGGCAAGAGCACCATTGCGCAATTGGTGCAAGAGGTGAACAAGGACCCGCGCCGCGGCTTCGGTCACGAGAAAGTGCTCACGCAGATCGACATCGACGACGCCACCGAGAAGATCCTCACCAAACTGGGCATGACCGCGCAAAGCATTCCGAAGCAGGATGAGGTGATCTACCTGAAAGCCACCGCCAACCTCAGCACGGGCGGTACGGCCGATGACGTCACTGAGATGGTGCATCCCTTCAATGTCTTCCTGGCCGAACGCATCAGCCGCATCATCGATCTGGACATCTGCGGCATCGACATCATGACCGACGATATCAGCATCCCACTGAACGAATCCGGTGGCGCGGTGCTCGAAGTGAACGCCGCACCAGGCTTCCGCATGCACCTCGATCCCACCGGCGGCATCGGCAAGAACGTGGCGGAACCGGTGGTGGACATGCTCTTCCCGCCGGGTACGCCCAGCCGCATCCCCATCATCGCCATCACCGGCACCAACGGCAAGACCACCACCACGCGCCTCACCGCGCACCTCATGCGCAGCATCGGCTACAAAGTGGGCATGACGTGCAGCGACGGCGTGTACATCATGAACCGCCTGCTGATGAAAGGCGATTGCACCGGACCATCCAGCGCGCAATTCGTGCTGAAGGAGCCCGTGGTGGACATGGCTGTGCTGGAAACGGCGCGCGGCGGACTCGTGCGCAGCGGCCTCGGCTTCGAGCATTGCGATGTCGCCATCGTCACCAACGTGGCGGCCGATCACTTGGGCTTGAAGGATATCCACACGCTGGAAGAGCTCGCCCACGTGAAGAGCACCGTGCCGCGCAGTGTGCGTCGCGACGGTTACGCGATCCTCAACGCCGACGACGAGCTGGTGATGGCCATGCGCAAGCAGTGCGATTGCAAGATCGCGTTGTTCAGCCTGGACGAGAACAACCGCCTCATCCGCCAGCACTGCAAGCTCGGCGGCCTCGCGGCCATCTACGAGAACGGCTTCGTCACCATCAGCAAGGGCGAATGGAAACTGCGCATCGAGAAGGCGGTGAACATCCCCATCACCTACGGTGGCAAGGCGGTGTTCAATATCCAGAACGTGCTGCCCGCCGTGCTCGCGGCATACGTGCAAGGCGTGAAGATCGAAGACCTCCGCCAGGCGCTGATGACCTTCGTGCCGGGTGCGGCGCAGACGCCCGGCCGCTTGAACCTGTTCCAGTTCAAGAATTTCCAGGTGGTGGTGGACTACGCCCACAACCCGCATGGCTTCGAGGCACTGGGCAAGTTCCTCAGCAAGATCCCGGACAGTCCGAAAGTGGGTGTGATCGCAGGCGTGGGCGACCGTCGCGACGAGGATACCGTGAACCTCGGCCGCCTCAGCGCGCAGATGTTCGACGAGATCATCATCCGCCAGGACCGCAACCTGCGCGGCAAGACCGACGATGAGATCATCGCGCTCATGGTGAAGGGCATCAAGGAGGTGGATCCCAATAAGCCCTTCATCATCATCAAGAAGGAGGAAGAGGCCATCCGCCACGCCATCGCCACGGCCAAGCCCGGCAGCTTCCTAACGCTCTGCAGCGATGTGGTGCCCGATGCGCTCGCCCTCGTGCTGAAGCTGAAGGAGGAGGATGAGAAGGTGCCCTTCAATAAGGAGGATATCCCGAATAGGAATAAAGAGTTGGTGGGGTGAAGAGTATTCCGGTCAGAGCGGCCCGCGAATTACCGTTGCAAGCAACATGAGCGCAGGCAGGAAGAACATACCTGTGGTGAGCGAGGAGCTTGTCATCAGCAGGATCTACACGATACGCGGGTACAAGGTGATGTTGGACCGTGATCTGGCAGAGCTTTATGGAGTACCCACCAAGGCGCTGAAGCAAGCCGTCCGCCGCAATGCCGAACGCTTCCCCGAAGACTTCATGTTCGAGCTGAGCGCGGAGGAACTCGAACATTGGAGGTCACAGATCGTGACCTCCAATCCTGGGGACAGGATGGGCCTGCGCTATGCGCCGTTCGCCTTCACCGAGCACGGCGTTTTAATGCTGTCCAGTGTGTTGAATAGCGCGGCAGCAATCGCCGTCAATATCCAGGTCATCCGGGTATTCACCCGCATGCGCGAACTCCTGGCCAACCATAAGGATGTGCTCCTAGCCTTGGAGAAATTGCGTGGCACGGTGTCGCACAATAGCCGGGACATCAAGGTGATCTTCAGGCTGCTGAAGAAGATGGAGGAGGACAAGAGCAACCGGGCACTGCTGGCACAATCCCGAAGAAGCGGCCGCCGATCGGGTTCGATAGCGGAAAATGGAAGCGATGATGCAAGGAGCGACGCATGGATAACTTGGCACATGTACAAGCGCGAGAGAGCGGTCTTCAACAAGGAGGATATCCCGACCCCCCACTAGGCGCAGCCTACAGGAAGGCGGCGCATTCTGAGCGTAGGCTGTGCCTACACTCGACAAGAACAGGATCACGGTAGCCTTTGGCTACCATTCCCAAACCTGCGCAGCGGTCTGCCGTCCTCGGCAACCCCTTGACCATCGCAGGATGCCCGCCCCCAACCTGCGTAGCGGTCTGCCGTCTTCGGCGGCGTCACTCTGGAAGATCCGCGGAGCGGTCTATCCGGAGTCTCGCGAATGCTCCGTTGGCCTTTGGTAAGACTCCAGCCTGAAGGGCGGGTCCGCGCGCAAGAGCCTCGCATCGCCCGGAGCGACGCCCGTGGTGTACGCTAATCGCGGCCCCGATACACAGATCCGTATCGGTCCGGTGTACCCGTATTCCTTTCGTAACCGCACCGCAGTCCTGAACGACGAAGGCCCCGCTTCCGCGAGGCCTTCTGATGGTTGAGTGGCTGAGGGCTACTTCGCCTCCACCTCGGTGATGCTCTGACGCTTCTCGGTGATGCGGGCGCTCTTGCCGCGCAGGCCACGCAGGTAGAAGATGCGTGCACGACGCACATCACCGCGCTTGTTCACGTCGATCTTGTCGATGAAGGGCGAGGCGATCGGAAAGATCCGCTCCACGCCCACGTTGTTGCTGATCTTCCGGACGGTGAAGGTGGCGGTGCTGCCGCTGCCCTTGCGCTGGATGACCACGCCTTGGAACTGCTGGATACGCTCCTTGTTGCCTTCCACGATCTTGTAGTGGACGGTAATGGTGTCACCTGCCTTGAAATCGGGCAGTGCTTTCAGGGGGGCGAATTCCTTCTCGAGTTGCTTGATGCGGTCCATGACCTTGGTTGTTAGCGGGTTGCCCAGCGGCCCAAGCACGGAGGCAGGGGCATTCGGTCCCGGATTTGGGGCTGCAATAGTAAGGATCTTTCGCCCTCGCTACCCCCCTTCTCCTTCCTCCCCAGCTTCGATCATTCCGGGCCGCCGCTGTCGGGTGCGTTCCAATGCCTGCTGATGGCGCCATGCATCGATGTTGGCCTGATGCCCGCTAAGAAGCACATCGGGCACCTTCCACCCTTGATAATCAGCGGGACGGGTATAGTCCGGCGGGGCCACCAGCCCATCCTGGAAACTGTCGCTCAGGGCCGAGGTCTCATCGCCGATGACACCCGGCACAAGGCGCACCACGGCATCGCAAAGCACCGCGGCCGCCAGTTCCCCGCCAGTAAGCACGTAATTGCCGATGCTCACTTCCATGGTGATCAGGTGCTCGCGCACACGTTCGTCCACGCCCTTGTAATGACCGCAGAGCAGGATGAGGTTGCCCTTCGTGCTGAGGTTGTTGGCCAGGGGTTGATCCAGGAGCAGCCCGTCGGGGCTCAGGTAGATGACTTCATCATAATCCCGCTCCGCCCTCAACTGTTCAATGGCCCGATGGATGGGCTCCACCTGCATGACCATGCCGGCTCCACCTCCGAAGGGGTAGTCATCCACCTTCCGGTGCTTGTCCGGGCTCCATTGGCGCAGGTCATGCACCTTGATCTCCACCAGCCCTTTGCTCTGGGCCCGTTCCAGGATGCTCTCGCCGAACCAACTGGAGAAGAGCTCGGGCAGGACCGTGAGGATGTCGATGCGCACGGGCCAAAGGAATGCGGAAATGAGCGACTGGGGAAGGGGCATGCGCTCCATCGACGATAGAGGCGCACGCACCTTGGCTACGAGTTCCCACTGCTTCCCTACCTTCGGCACAGTGGTTGCCAAGCGCCACGCATTCCCAACGACATGAAGAAGTTCCTGACCCTGACCGCCTTCCTGCTAGTGCAGTTCGCGGCCACCGCCCAGAAGCACGTTTATGAGGACCTGCTGGTACTATACGTGGATGAGAAATACGAGAAGTGCCTCATGAAGGCAGAAGCCTATACCATGGGCGATGAGACCAAGAAGGACGCACTGCCGTACCTCTATATGAGCATGTGCCTCTTCGAGATGAGCAAGGTGGAGAAGTACGCTGTGGATTACCCCAAAGCCGCACGAGATGCCGTGAAGTGGGCCGAGAAGTACCGCAAGAAGGACAAGGACAAGGAGTACTTCGGCAACTACGAGGATTACTGGGCCGAGCTCAATACCGTCTCGTTCCAAGCGGGCGAGAACCTGCTCGATGACCCCAAGGGGATCAGCAAGGCCAAGCAGATCTTCGATGGCATGACAGGCTATTACCCGGAGAACCCCGGCGCGTGGTTGTTGCTGGCCATGTGCCAGTACAAGAGCAATCTCATCAAGGAGGGCGACCTGAGCGTGAAGGAATTCGACAAGGTGCTGGCCGCTGCCGGTGATATCGCCACCCTTCCGAAGGACCAGAAGACCTGCTTGAAGAACGGCCTGATACGCTACGCCGATTATCTGGTGAGCAAAGGCCAGCGCGATCGCGCGAAGACGTACGCAAGCCTCGGCAAGGACTACTTCATGGAGGAACCCGACTTCAAAGGGCTTTGGGACAGCCTTCGCTGATCCCTCTCCCTGCCGCACGCATCGAAAGCCGCCTCTGGCGGCTTTCCTGCTTCACGGCGGTTTCTATTGCTGCTCGCGCTTCTTCATAAGGAGCATGACCAAGGCGGGCAGCAGAAGCAGTTCCGCTACGAACGCGAACGCGAGCGTGAGCGTGATGAGCACGCCCATGTAATAGACGCTGGCGAAGTCGGAGAACACGAGGGTGAGGAAGCCCGAGAGCAGCATGAGCGTGGTAACGGTGACCGCCTTGCCCGTGCGCAGGTATGTGCGCTTGAGCGCGTAGGCCGGTGATCGGCCTTGGCGCAGGTAATGCCTGAGCGAGGCGAGCATATGTATGGTATCGTCCTCTGCGATCCCGAAGGAGATGGTGAAGATGATGGCGGTGCTCACCTTCAGGTCGATGCCGATGAAGCCCATGACACCAGCGATGAAGAGCAGAGGTACCAGGTTGGGCAGCAGCGCGACCAGCACCATGCGCCAATCCTTGAAGAACCAGAGCATGATGAGCGCCGTGAACAGGATGGCGAGCCCCATTCCGCGTACCATCTGGGTGCTCAAGGTGGCATTGTTGCGATCGATCAGGTAGGCCATGCCTGTCTGATGGAAGCGCACCAGTTGTGGATCGGTGTGCTGTGCTATGAAGCGCTCAAGCACTTCGTTCTTGCCTTTATGCACCAGGCCGCCTTCATCCACCCGCCTCCCGGTCAGGCGTGCCGTGCGCCCATCCTCGCTCACGACTGCGCTGAGCATCTGCCTGCCCAGCAGCTTCGCACGCTTCGCCATGCGCGCGCAATCGAGGCTGTCCTCCGGCAGGCGGTAGAAGCTGCGGTCGCCGCCATTGAAGGCCTTGTTGAGCGAATACATGACCGTGACCGGTGAACCGATGCCATCCACTTCGTACACGGTATCGAGGTGCGTCTGCACGCGTTCGATCTCGCGAAGCACGCGGAGGTCCCACACGCTGCGCGAACTGTCCTGAACGGTGATCTCCAGTTCGAAGGGCCTGACGCCGCCGAAGGTGTCCTCGAACCAGAGGAAACCGGCCTTCATGGGGTCGTTGTCCGGCAGGTCTTCCAGCAGATAGTTGTTCACCTTGATCCGCGATGCGCCGATGGCGCCCAGCACGCTGATGGCCGCGAAGCCCAGCAGCAGGCGGCGCCGATGGTGGATCGTCCATCGGAACAGGCGTGGAAGCCGGGAATCCCACGGCGACCCGCGGTCCTTCTTGGGCAACAATCGCCGGGGATCGATAAGCACCAGCAAGGCCGGTAGCAGCGTGAATGCGAGCAGGAAGGCCACCAGTACCCCGATCGCGGTGTAGATCCCGAATTCCTGCAAGGGCTGTATGCTGGCCGTGCCCAGGGTGGCGAAGCCGATACCGCTGGTCACCGCTGTGAGGAAGGTGGGCAATCCGACCTCGCGATAGGTGATGGCGATGGCGCGGATGCGTGGCACCCCGCTGCGGATCTCCTCCAGGTAGCACTCGAGGATATGCACCACATCGCTCATTCCCACTACGAAGAGGATGGTAGGCAGCAGCATCGTGAGGATCCCCAGCGGTTTGCCCAAGGCCGTCATCAGCCCCACCTGCCAAAGGATGGCCAGCCCCACAACGGCAATGGGAACCCAAACGCCGTAGCTGCTCCGGAACCCGAGCCAGAGGAAGAGCGACAGCAAGAGCACCGAGACGCTGATGAAGAAGATCGTCTCGGTCACCATTTTCACGATGTAGTGGTCCTGTCCCACGATGCGCCCTACGATGCGCGTATCGCTCAAGCCGCACTCCGCCAGCGTGCGTTGCACATCCTTCAGCAGGGCATCGCATTTCTCCTTGCTCAGGCCAGGCTCGGCATTCAGGGCGATGAGCATGGCGCCGCCATCATCGCTGAAGAAGAAGTCCTTCATGCGCGGGTCGTTCCAGATGCGGGCGCTGTCCGTGCTGAGAAGGGAGTCGTCCGCGTAGCGTAGGTAGGGCGTCTCGAATACGCCCAAGGGCGTTACCACCGGCTCGGCCATGCGCGTGGGGGAGAGCACCTTGATCACACGCGGCAACCGCTCGAGGCGCGCGGCCAGCGTATCCACCTTGGTGAGCAGGACACGGTCGAAAACACCGGTTTCCCGCTCGAAACCGAAGAGCAGGAAGTCGTTGTCGTGGCCGAAGCGCTCGCGGAAGGCCAGGTAGTGGTCCAACTCGGGATCATTCTTCGGGAAGAACTTCTCAAAGTCGTAATCCATGCGCACGTTGCGCAGCGCGAATGCAAAGCACGCGGTGATCACAGCCAGCGTGCCCAGCGCGAACCAGGCGTTCCGGCGCGTGAGCAGGCGTTCGATGCGTTGCGTGCTTTCCATCAACAACCGACGGTCGATCGGGCGCGCAAAGGTGCGGCAGGCTCCGTTGCGGACACGGATACCTTCGCCCCGATGCACCGCCGCGCTTCGCGAACGCTCCTCGCGATCCTTTGTTCGCTTTCGATGCTCCCGGCCATCGCAGGGCCGCTGCAAAAAGCCTTTGCCGCCCTGGAGGTGCATGACTATTTCCTCGCTCGTAAGCTCTTCCTCAAGCAAACGAAAAAGCACCCGGCAGCGGCGTGGTACGGCCTAAGTACCATCAGTGGCCGCGCCGATAATCCCTTCTTCAACGTGGATTCATGCTATGCCTTCATCATGCGCTCCGACGCCGCTTTCACGGTGGCGCCGGACAAGGAACGCGCATGCATCGGCAAGCTGGGCGTGGACGATGCTGCCATCCTTGTGCAGAAGGACCATGCCTTCAATCTCGCATGGGAAGTGGCGAAGGGCGTAAGCACCATTGCCGCCTATGACCGGTATATCGCCACCTACGTGCAAAGCCCGCACATCCCCGAGGCTGTGCTCGTGCGGGATCACATGGCCTTCCAGCTTGCGCGCGACCTGAACACGGCGGCAGCCTATCAACGATTCCTCGACAGCTATCCCGGTTCGCGCATGGTGTACGAGGCGAGGTCGCGCCTCAACGAGGCGATCTACCGCGAAAGCACAGCGGCCGGTAGCACCGAGGCCTTCGTCGCCTTCATCAAAGCGCATCCCGAAAGTCCGTACGTGCGGCAGGCCGAGGAGGAGGTCTACCGCCTGTCCACGCCTGGCCGTACCGCAGCCGAATACCGCGCCTTCATCTTCGACCATCCACGCAATCACCTGGTGAACGACGCCTGGCGGGCCATCTATGAGCAGTACACGCGCGACCTCAGCACGGAGGCCATCACGCGCTTCCTGCAAGAGTTCCCGGACTACCCGTTCGTTGAGGAACTGGTGGACGACTACAAGACCGCAAGCCTGTTCCTGCTGCCCTTTCGGCGGGATGGCAAATGGGGCTACATCGACGATGGCGGAACGGAGCGCATCAAGGCGGAATACGAATGGGCCGAGCCGTTCCAGGGCGCGCAGGCGCTGGTGGGCCTCAACGGTCGCACAGGCACCATCAACCGGTCGGGACGCGTAGTGGTGCCCATCGAATACGACGATATCTCGGATCCGGCAGAGGGCACATGCACGGTGGAGCGCAGTGGTCATGTGGGCGCGGTGGACCGCAGCGGTGTGCTCGTAGTGCCCATGGCATTCGAGGAAGTGGGCGAGTTCTCCGATGGGCTCGCGTACGCCGCGAAGGATGGATCCTATGGCTTCGTGAATGCCCGCGGCGAAACGGCCATCGCCTTCAATTTCTCTTCAGCCAGCACCTTCCGCAACGGCATCGCGGTGGTGCAAATGGAAGGCGGTTCCGGTGCCATCGACAGCAAAGGCAATATCGTGGTGCCACCTCGGTATGATTGGGTGGAGGGCTTCGATCAGCGAGTGTCACGGGTGCGCAAGGGCGGTCGCGCCGGTCTGATCGATCGTTTCGGCGTGGAACTGCTGCCTTTGGAATTCGACCACGTCGGCGCGTTCTCCGATAGCCTGGCCCTGCTGGTGAAGGGCGGCAAGTGCGGTTACGCCGATATGAACGGCCACGTGGCCATTCCCCTCGAATTCGAAGCTCCGGAAGGAGTGGCCACCTACGGCGATTTCCGCAACGGCCTCGCCGAGGTGCAATCCGCAGGCAAGCGATGCCTGATCAATGTGCGCGGGGAGCGCGTACTCCCCTGCCATTTCTCCGATATCGGCGCGGCGACCGGTGCATTGGTTCCTATTCGTAAGAAAGGGAAGTGGGGCTATGCCGATCGAAAGGGCACGGTGCTCTACGACAACAGGTACGATGCGGCATTCGAGATGCGCGGTGGTGCGGCCCGTGTGAAGAGCGGTGCGGTGTTCGGCCTCATCGATAGCACGGGCAGGGAGTCGGTAGCGCCCAAGTATGCCGAACTCGTGGAGGCCGGATACGGGTTGTTCATCGTGCGCAATGCCAATGGCTATGGGCTCATCGACCGAACAGGGAAGGAACTGGTCGCACCCGCGTACGAAGCGCTCGCACTGGTTTCGAAGGAATTGGCGCGCGTGGAGCGCAACGAACGGCTCGGATACCTGCGCATCACCGACGGGCGCTTCATCTGGAAGGAGGAGTCCTTCGATGCGCCCGCTTCACCGTAGCACGGTCACATGGCCGATGAGCTCGCGGCCCACCGCGCCCGCATCGGTCATGGTACGGTAGCGCACTTTCCACACGTACACCCCATCAGGCACCGGTTGTCCACCGAATGTGCCATCCCATGTGATCGATGGGTCATTGGCCGAGTGGATGAGCAGGCCCCAGCGATCGAAGACCATGAGCGTGAAATCGCGCAGGTGGCCGTACACCGATACCTGGAAGAACTCGTTGTCATCATCACCGTTCGGTGTGAAGGCATTCGGCACGAAAACGAGCGGGTCGCAATAGCCTTCGCTCACGGTCATGCTCGCTTGCGCATCGATGCAAAGGCCGGTTGCATGCACGCTGTACGTGCCTTCCTGGGAGATGCTGATGGAAGATGTGCTGGCACCGTTGCTCCACGCGTAGTCCGCACCTGCAATGGTGGCATCCAGGACCAGCGGCTGCTCCGGGCAGTAGGTGCTGTCATTGCCCAAGGAGAGCGAACCGACCCATTCACGCACGGTCACTTGCACGGCATCCGTTGACGAACAGCCTTGCATTGTCAAGGTCACAGCGTAGTTGCCTGTGGTGCTCACCAACAGTGTATCGGTTGTGCTGCCGTTGGACCAAAGCACCGTGGCGCCGTTGGACAGCACTGCAAGTGGCAGCGTATCCCCTTCGCAAATGACGATGTCATCGCCGAGATCCGGTGCGATCAGCGGTACATAGGCGATGAGCACCGTATCGCGCACCGTACAGGCGGCCACCTGAACCTGCGCCCAGTAGCTGCCGCTTTGCGATACCGTGATGGATGACCCGCTTGCGCCGGTGCTCCATGTCTGCGTACCGCCTGCCACGCCGGTGCTCAGGGTTGCCAATTCGCCTGGGCAATGCAACTGGTCCGGGCCAAGGTCCAGGATGTTCATGTCGAAGACTTCCACGGTGATGGCATCGCTGGCCATGCAGCCGTTCAAGTCAACGATCACCGCGTACGTTCCCGCTTGCGTGATGGTGCGCGTTCCGCTCATATCGCCATCGCTCCAAGTGTAGGTCGCTCCCGTTTGCGACACATCCAAGAGCAGCGAAGCACCTTCGCAGATGGTGGTGTCGTTGCCCAAGTCCGCCAAAGGGGAGGGCAATACGTCGATTGCTGCGTTATCGGCCGTGCTGCAACCGTTCACCGTTACCGTAACGCTTACGGTTTGCGTGCTGCTGCCTGAATAGGTCGAAGCGGTGGATCCATCCTGCCACATGTAGCTGGCGCCCGGTGTGGTGGCATCGAAGCTGGCAGAGGATCCCGGGCAGATGCTCTGGTTGCCGCCGATGTCCACAACAGGCACCGGGTTGATGGTCACGTCAATTTCATCCGTTATCGTGCATTGGGCCACCGTGGCTGTTACGCTGTAGCTGCCGTTGCTGGTCACGTTCAGTTGCGGCGTGGTAGCGCCGTTGCTCCATAGATAGGTGGCGTTGGGCACCGTGGCATCGAGCACAACGGGTGTGCCTTCGCAAACCGTGATGTCCGATCCCAATTCCATGGCACCGGGATCGAGCACGTTAACGTCCACCGTGTCCGTGCTCACGCATACGCTTTGGGTCACTTCCACCCAGACCGTGCTGGTGCTGTTCACCGAGATCGAACTGGTCGTGGCACCTGTGCTCCACAGATAGCTGGCCCCGGGTATCCCAAGAGCGTACACCACCTGGTCTCCTGCGCATAGCTGAACATCGTTGCCGAGGTCGAACACGCCTGGCACGACCACGGCGATATCAATGGCGTCGCTTGCCGTGCAGCCGTTAAGGTCCACCGTAACGCTGTATGTGGAAGCACTGCTCACGGGGATGCTCGGTGCGGTGGAGCCGGTGCTCCATGAGTAGCCCGCACCCGGATAGCTGGCATCAAGTGTTGCGATCTCTCCTTCGCAAATGGTCTGGTCGGCACCTAGATCGACTTGCGGCATGGGATTCACCGTCACGTCGATGGCATCGCCTACACTGCAACTGCCTTGCGAAGCGATCACGGAGTAGGTATTCGTACTGCCCACCGTGATCGTCGGCGTGGTCTCACCGGTGCTCCAGGCGTAGGTCATACCGGGCATGGTCGCATCTAGGGTGATCGTCTGGCCCTGGCATAAGGTGGCATCCGGACCCAGGTCGATCGCATTCAAGCCCAGCACACCGATATCGATCGCGTCCGTAGCCGCGCATCCGTTCAAGTCCACCATTACACTGTACGTGCCGGCGGTGTTCACATTGATGGATGGCGTGATCGCGCCGGTGCTCCACGTGTAGCTCGCACCGGGGTAGGTGGCATCGAGCACGGCGTTGTCACCAGCGCACAAGGTCTGATCGACACCCAGGTCCACCTGCGGTAGAGGGTTCACGGTCACGCTGATGGCGTCGCTTACGCTGCATGCATCTTGCGTAGCGGTGACGTTGAAGATGCCCGTGCTGCTAACTGTAATGGTCGGTGTCGTCGCACCTGTGTTCCAGGCATACGTCACACCGGGCATGGTGGCATCGAGGGTGATCGTCTGGCCCTGGCATAAGGTGGCATCGGGGCCGAGGTCGATCGCGCTCAAGCTCAATACACCGATGTCTACAGCATCCGTTGCAGTGCATCCGTTCAAGTCCACCGTTACACTGTACGTACCTGCGGCGCTCACGTTGATGGATGGCGCTACCGCACCGGTGCTCCATGTGTACGTAGCTCCGGGATAGGTGGCATCCAAGGTAGCAGCAGTGCCCGCGCAGATGGTCTGGTCCGGTCCGAGGTCCACTTGCGGCATGGGGTTCACCATTACATCGATCGCATCGGTTACGTTGCACGCGCCTTGTGTCGCCGTCACAGAGTAAGTGCCTGTGCTGCCCACGGTGGTCGTGGGCGTGGTTGCACCGGTGCTCCAACTGTATGTAGCGCCGGGCAGGGTGGCATCGAGGGTGATCGTCTGGCCCTGGCACAAGGTGGCATCGGGGCCAAGGTTGATGGCGCCCGGAGCGGCGGCGATGATATCCACCGCGTCGCTGCCCGTGCATCCGGCGGCATTGGTCAATGTCACCGAATAAGTGCCCCCCGCACCCACGGCGATCGTTGGCGTTTGGGCTCCGGTGCTCCACTGGTATGACACACCTGGCGTCGTTGCATCCAGCACGATCGCATCACCGGGGCAAAGCGTCTGATCCGCGCCCAGGTTGATCACCGGAGCAGTGACCACCGCGATGTTGATGGCGTCGTTCACGGTGCAGGATCCCTGCGTCACCGTCACGCTATAGTTGCCAGTGGAACTGGCGTTGATCGTTGGCGTGATCGCGCCCGTGCTCCACAGGTAGCTCGCTCCCGGCACCGTGGCATCCAGCGTCACCACATCGCCCGGACAGATGTTCTGGTCTGGGCCCAGATCGATCGCCACCGGCGCCGCGTAGTTCGCGTTCATCGCATCGGTGGCCACGCATCCGTTCGCGTCGGTCAGCTGCACGCTCACCGGTCCGGCGCTCTGTATCAGATAGGTGCCCGCTGTCGATCCATCCTGCCATAGGTAGCTAGCGCCAGGTTGGGCCACGTTCAGCAATAGGTCGTCGCCAGGGCACAGTGTAACATCCGGGCCGAGGTTCACTGCCGCAGCAGGATAGCTGCCGATGGTGACTGCATCATTGTTCGAGCAACCGTTCGCTGTTACCGTCACACTATAGTTGCCCGTGCCTACGCTGATCGTTGGGGTTACGGCTCCGGTGCTCCATAGGTAGTTCGCTCCAGCCAGCGAGGCATCCAAGGTGGTGCTCGTACCGGGACAGATCGAATAATCATTTCCTAACGCAACCGCAGGGAGAGGTGTCACGAATACTTCCGCGGAATCGCGCACGGTGCAACCGTTGGTGGTCACATCCACCCAATAGATGCCTGCGGCACCCGGCGCTATCGCATTGCCCGTTGCACCGGTGCTCCATGCGTAGGTCGCCCCAGCCACGTTCACGCTCAGGTTCGCGCTGCTGCCGGCGCAGATCGTCTGGTCCGCGCCGAGGCTGAAGGCCGGCAGCACGTGGTTCGTGAGGGCCATCGCATCGGTGGCGCTGCATCCGTTCACCGTCACCTGCACGTTGTAGTTGCCCGGTGCAGCAGTCGTCAGAGTTGCGCCGGTGCTGCCATCGCTCCACACGTACGTAGCGCCGGGTGTTGTCGCGTTCAAGGTCACGGCCGTGCCGGGGCATACCGTCTGGTCGGGGCCGATGTTCACCGCTGGAAGCGGCACCACGTTCACGTCCACGGCGTCGGTTCCCGTGCAGCCGTTCACTGTTATGCCCACACTATAGTTGCCGGTGGTGGTGGCTGCGAGCGTTGCACCCGTGCTGCCATTGTTCCAGAGGTAGGAGGCGCCTGCGGTCGTTGCATCAAGCACGACCTGGCCGCCGGCGCAGAACTGCTGGTCGGCGCCCAGATTCACCACTGGCGTGGGATTGTAGGCTATGTCGATCGCATCGTTCCCCACGCAGTTGTTCAGCACCACGGTCACGTCATAAGTGCCGGGCCCGGTCACGTTGAAAGTGGGCGCTGTGCTACCGTCCTGCCACACGTAGGTGGCGCCTGGGGTGATGGCGTTCAGGATCTGGCTCTGTCCGGTGCATAATGTGAGATCGGGGCCGAGGTTTGGTGCCGGGGTGGGGTTGAAGGCAACGTTGATGGCATCGCTGGCCGAACAGTTGTTCGCCGTCACGGTCACGTTGTAAAGGCCGGGGGTGGTCACGTTGAAGCTGCTGGCCGTGCTGCCGTTCTGCCATAGGTAAGAGCCGCCCGCCACTGCGGCATCGAGCGTCAGGCTCTGTCCGGTACACAGTGTGGCGTTTGGCCCCAAGTCGAAGACAGGCAGCGGTGTCACGGTCACTTGCTGGGCGTCGCTCAGCACCACGGTGCTGCTGATCTGCACATCATCGAATCCGAAGTCGTTGCCGATGCCCCAGCCGGAGGAGACCTGTACGCAGAAGTCGGCGCTGGTCACGCCCCCCGGTGCGGTCCACGTAGTGCTGTAGTTGCCCCAAACACCCTGCGCGGCTGGCAGGACGTGATCGACACCGGTCCAGACATTGTTCACGAAGACCGCGAGCGTTGGGTTGCCTTGGGAGGCCAGCGACATCGCGCGGAACTGGATCGTGTAGGTCTGTCCGGGGCACACCGTCTGGGTCTGGCACCAAAACCGCCAGCCTGAGTGCATCCAGCCAGCGTTCACCAGCAGGAAAGGCCCATTGCCCGTGCCCGCCCATTGCGGGTGGTACAGCGCCGCGTTGTTGCCTATCCAGTAGTTGCCATCGGTCGTCAGCGTGCTGTTGTAGTTGAACATGGTGCTGAAGCCTGTGTTCCCGCCGCTGAAATTCCCATTGGTGACCAAGTTCCCGGTGGGGTAGCTCACCTGAAGGTTGTAGTTGCCCGTAGTGCCTACGGTTATGTTCTGCGTAACGGCACCGTTGCTCCACATGTAGTTGGGGAATCCTGGCGGGCCGCTCAATGTCACCGTTTGCCCTTGGCAAATGGTGGTGTCGTTGCCCAACTGGATCGAGCAGGTGGGCTGGGCGGTCAATAATGCAGGCAGCAGCGCTCCGGCTCCAAAGCCGAACCACTGCCTCCATGCTCCTGAATACCAAGACTTCATAGCGCGCGCGTACCGGCAAAGGTCGGGCCGCTGGAAGAATGGGAGCAAGGCCTCGGCGGGCATCTATCAACGGGCGACGAACAGTGCAATGACGCCCCCAAGCCTCTTCACGGCGTACGCCGAAGTGTCCATTCTGTCCCAGAATGCCCTCGAATTACATCGGTCGGCAGCTATCTGGCCAGGAACACCCTGTTCACACCCTCCACCCGCAACTCGTCCACTTTGCCGAACACGCGTCCGAGGTTATCCTTCACGCGCTGGCAACGTTGCCCGCTTGGGCCGTCATAGCCCACCGTGTTGAAGCAGAGTATCCCTGAGCATCGATCCCGCAGCGCATGCGCGAAGCCCATCGTATCCACCCCGCGCGCCAGGTCCAGGTCGTCGAACAGATCCACGACCACCAGGTCATAGCGCTCTCGCATGCTGTGTACTTGCAGGGTTGCATCGCCCACCAGCACGCGCAGTCCGGTATGAACACCCAGCCCGAAGTGCTGCCGCGCCAATTCCACCATCACCGGGTCCAGTTCCACTGCCGTGATCGGTGCCGCTACGCCCAGTTCTTCGCGCAATATGTGCACTATGCTGCCACCGCCCAGGCCAAGCATGAGCACCTCCTGCGGCGGATGCTCTCGCAGCCCCATGCGTGCGAACACCTGTTGCCATACCCGGTGCAGGCTGCCGAAGCTTTGGTTACCATGCGCGCTGTTCAGCACCAGTCTGCCCGTCTCGTATCGCACTTCCAACTCGCCATGCGCTCCGTGGGCATGCGCAACGCGTACGGGCCAGAGGTAACTGATGATGCGCAGCAGGAGGGACACGCGACAAAGATGCCGCAAGCATGCCCCGTACTTTCGCGCCCGCATGAACTCGATTACCCGCTACAAGCTGCGCAAGCTGCTCAAGTATGCCATCGTGGCGGTGCTCGTGGCCTGGGTGCTCATGCTCTTCAGCGGCGATCGCATCGAGTGGCTGGTACTGGGTGCTTGGGGCTTGCTCGGCCTCTGGACCGGTGTGCTCGAGGAGTTCCTCTTCGGCCGTCGGTTCAGGGCCATGGCCGTCCCTCTCCAATTCCTGGGGAAGGTGCTCCTCGTGAGCTTGCTCACCATTGTGCTGCTCCTGGTCGCGTGGTCCTTGCGCATGCGCGATTTCACCATGTTCGACACCACCCGGCCTGTCCGCGTGCAGGAGGTCTTCCTCATGATGCAGTTCTACCAAGTGGTGCTGCGCGTAGTGGTCGTCACTTCCATTGCCATTGCCGTGGTGCAGGTGGAGGAGTGGATGGGGCGCCGCACCTTCATGGGCTTCCTGCTCGGCCGATACGAGCGTCCGAAGGCCGAGGAACGTATCGTGCTCACGCTTGATCTGGTGGGCAGCACAGCATTGGCCGAGCGCATGGGCGATCTGCGCTACTACCGCTTCCTCAATCACACCTATTCGCTCATGACCGATGCCGTCCTGCGCAACGAGGCCGACATCCACAAGTACGTGGGCGACGAGGTCATCTTCACCTGGCCCATGCGCGTGGGCATCCGGCACTTCAACTGCATGGACCTCTTCTTCGACATCGTAGCGCGCATAGCCGAGCACGAGAACGACATGAAGCGCGAGTACGGCGTGGTGCCTCAGTACCGCGCTGCTCTGCACGGCGGCCGCGTCATCAGCGCGCAGGTGGGCCACATCAAGCGCGCCATTGATCTCAGCGGCGATGTCATGAACAGCGTATCGCGCATGCTCGGGCTGGCCAAGGCCATGAAGACCGACATCCTCGTGAGCGCCGAACTGCTTGAGCGCGTGCCCGGCGCAGAGGAGCGCTTCATCATCGGTCCGCAGCACACCGTTCCGGTGAAAGGCAAGCGGCGCGAAGTGCGCGTGCATGAACTCGCACGGAAGCCCATTGTGCCATGATCCGTTCATCGGTGGTCGTTGCCTTCGGTGCCGCGCTCATCGCGCGAGCGCAGGTACCCGTGCCGTTCACCACCGACGAGGACCGGTTCATGGTCTTCGCCAACAGGCGTTTCGAGAAACTGGAGCCTCGCGTGCCGCAAGAGGTGCATGCCATGGAAGGGCAGGTGCTCTATCGCGATCACGAAGGCCGATTGAAGGTCTTCCTTCCCGAAGGGCGACGCCTGCACCTGCTCGACAGCCAGGCGAACGGCGTCATCCGTTCCACGCGCTCACGCATCGTCTGGAACAACGCCGATACGATCAAGACCGTGCGCGAAGGCCGCGCCGTGGTTCTCATGAACAACGTGGAACGCTTCGCCGTATCCGACAGTCTGGTCGTTTACATCGACAGCAACATGCACCACCTGAGCGTGCTGTGGAAGAACCGTTCCCTTCCCCTGGCCGATGTGACGCAGGGCAGCGAGCGCGCGCAGTGGGTGCAGGGCAGCAACACCGTCGCTTTCTTCAACAAGAGCGATCGGCGCCTGAGCATGTTCTACCGGGGGCAGGTGAAGGTGCTGTGCGACAGCACCGATGTGGGCATCGTATCGGCCGGTGGCGATGTGATCGGCTATTGGGACGGCAACAGCAAGCGCTTCATGGCCATGCTCCGCGGCGAGGAAGTCTTCCTCAGCGACGTGCGGCCAGCGAGCGTGAAGGCTGGCGCAGGCATGCTGGCCTTCGTCGATGGGAACGGCAGGCTGAAGTGCTTCGCCAACGGCGAGGTGCATACGGTGCTCGATCGCATCCCCAGCGGCTACTGGGTGAATGATAGCATGCTCACCTACCTGGACGACAACCGTTTCATGCTGTTCGATCCCAGAGGCTCCATCCTGGTGGAGCCGTACGTGCCCGAGCGCTGGCAGGTGGAAGGCGGCATGCTCGTGTATCTCAACATCAACCGCGAGCTGCACAGTATCCGCAACGGAAAGCGCGAACGCCTGGGTTCCGAAGCCAGCATCGCCTCGTTCGACCTCTTCGGCGAGAGCGTGCGCTACCGCAGCCCCTTGGGCAACACGGTGGTGGTGACACCGCGCCGCACCTACGTTTTCTGAGCAGACTTCGTGTCCTCGTGGAGCATCGTCCACAGGCTTACCGTGCTGCGCTTGCCTTTGAGCGCGATGCTGCCGATCTCGCGCACCGCGATGGACCCTTTGGGCAGGAGCAGATCGAGAAGTTCCTTGCTGATGAGGTTGTCCACGCCGTGCTCGTTGCACATCTCCTGGATGCGCGCGGCGGTGTTCACCACGTCTCCGCTGAAGATCCGCTCCTTCTTCACCAGGCCCACCTCGCCGGTGGTCACTTCGCCGTAGTGGAAGCCCGCCTTGAACGCTGGTGCGATGCCATAGCGCGAGCGGTAGTGCGCTTCGCGCGATCGCAGCTTGCTGCGGATGCCGAGGAAGCAGCGTATGCACCGTTGCCGGTCCAGGCCGCGCTTCAAGGGCCAGCTCACACTGATCTCGTCGCCCACGTATTGGTAGATCTCGCCACGCTGGTCCACGATCGGGTCGGTGATGTCGCTGAAGAGCTCGTTGAGCAGTTGGAAATAGCGCACATGGCCCAGGTCCTCGGCGATGCTGGTGCTCGATCGCATATCCAGGAACATGAAGATGCGCAGCTCTTGTTGCGGCCTGTGGTAGCGGCCCGATAAGTGGCCGACGCTGCCGCTGCCGTACTGGTCGTTCAACCGTACCATGAGCATGGTGCCGCCCATGAGCAGGGTCCAGTAGAGGTACTCTCCCAGCCAGTGCAGGCTCAAGGCGCGTTCCGCGAAACTTCCGCCCAGCGCATCGGTGCGCGATGGGATGTAGGCTCCGGTGATGAGCAGTACCGGAAGCATGAGCGCCGCCATGATGGGCCATGCCGTGAAGTAGGGGAAGCGGCGCAGGCGGTCGCGCAGGAGGAAGATGTACAGCCCTCCGCCGAGGAGCCCTGCCAGAAGTGAACGGAAGAAGTGCTCATCGATGCGCTGCATGAGGCTGCTCGCTGCACCGTGCTCAACCAGGATGTTGTGCTCGAACAACGCGCCCAGCACGCCGGTGGCCACCCACACAAGGGCGATGCGCAAGGTGCGTTTGGAGCGGAGTCGGAAACGGGCAAGCCTGTCCATCCAGGATATTGGGAGAATGCGCGGCGAAAGTAGCCGGGAGCCGCACGGCCATGTTACGCCAACATCAAACCGGCTCGGGCAGGCGTCGCTTGCGCGGCAGGATCACCATGTAATACCAGCCTACGAGCAGCAGGCCTGCCACGAAGAAGGGTGCTGCGTAATAGCGGTGGGCATCCGTGCCCCAGAACTCGGTGATCATCCACACGCCGTTGGCGGTGATCCAGCACACGACGGCCAGGCTATGCAGCAGCTCGCCGATCTCGCTGCGGCTGCGCCATGCGATCCATACGGCCATGGCCAGCGTGGGCACGAACATGGCCAGGCCCAACGGCTTCCAAAGCATCACCCAGCAGAGGTCCTTCAGCAGCCAGAGCACGATGTGGAAGTTCTCGGCATTGCGCAGGGAGCGGAACATGGCGTTCGTTTGAGGCAAAGATGGCTTCCGTCGAAGAGTTCGCACCTTCGCGCCGGTCCCTGGTAATTTGATCCGCGATGATGAGGAAGCTGTGCGTGCTGGGATTGCTGTGGTGGAGCGCCATGGACGCTTCCGCCTTCTACATAAAGGTGCATGGGCTCGTCACCGAGTACTTCAGTGGCGATGGGATGAAGGACGTGCAAGTGCGCCTGGTGAAGGACAGCGTGGACCGTGAAACGGTGATCACCAATGCGAAGGGCGAGTACGAGATGTACCTGGAGCGCGGGTATGACTACCTGATCTGGTTCCACCGAGGGGACCTCGTGACCAAGCACGTCCACATCGATGCGCGCCAGGTGCCGCTTTTCCCCGATGTTCCGTTCTACGACATGGATGTGCAGATGACCATGTTCGCATGGATCGAGGGATTCGACTTCAGCACCTTCGAAGTGCCCGTTGGCCGTGCCGAGTACAAGCACAGCGTGCGCAACCTCAACTGGGACATCGACTACACCGAACGGCTGCGGCCCGAGATCGCCAGGGTGATGATACGCTACGAGCGTGCGATTGCTGAACAGACCCGGAAGGCGAGCATCGCAGGCACCACAGCGCGCAAGAGGAACCGCCGCAAGCGCGTTTATTTCTGATCGCCGAGGGCCTCCACGAGCGTCACGCATTCCACAGCTTCGCGAACATCATGCACGCGCAGGATGGATGCGCCCTTGAACAACGCGATGGTATTGAGCACAGTGGTTCCGTTCAGTGCCACCTCAGGCTTCGTCCCCAGTACTTCGTTGATCATACGCTTGCGCGACAGTCCCACCAGCAATGGTGCGCCCAATGCCGTGATGCGTTCCAGTGAGTTCAAGAGCTCATAGTTGTGGGCCGTCGTCTTCCCGAATCCGAAGCCGGGGTCGAGGACCACGTCGGGTATCCCGGCTGAACGCGCGGCATTCAGCCGCTGGCTCAGATGGTACGTCACCTCGGCGGCCACATCGGCATAGCGCGGATCGGACTGCATCGTTCGCGGAGTGCCCTGCATGTGCATGACGACATAGGGTACTCCCATCTTCGCCACGGCGGCAAGCATGCCACTGTCAAGCGTGCCGGCACTGATGTCGTTCACCATGCCCGCGCCAGCGGCCACTGCATCGCGGGCAATACGGCTTCGGTATGTGTCGATGCTGAGCAGCGCTTCAGGGAACCGGGCGTGCAACGCCTCGATCACGGGCAGCGCGCGTCGCAACTCATCGGTTTCATCGATCTCCATCGAGCCCGGTCTCGAACTAGCACCGCCGATATCGAGCATGGCCGCACCTTCGAGCAGCATCCGTTCGGCCAGTCTCAGGGCCGCATCCACATCCACCCGGCTCGCTGCATGGAACGAATCGGGCGTGGCGTTCAGGATGCCCATCACGGCAGGGAAGCGCACCTCCACCAGACGGTCCTTGATCCGCCAGTCCGCCTTCTTCGGTGGAATACCTTCGCCCGCCATCGCGGCCGAAGATCCCGTTTCTCCAGGTATGGACAAGACCCTAGAACAATACGACGCCGTCATCAGCGAGTGCATCGCGCTCTTCAGCAAGAAGGCGCAGGACTACGGCACCGCCTGGCGGATCCTGCGTGTGCCCTCGCTCACCGACCAGATCTTCATCAAAGCCCAGCGGATCCGCACCTTGCAACAGGTGGGGGAGAGCAAGGTGGGTGAGGGGGTCAGGCCCGAATTGGTGGGCATCATCAACTATGCGGCCATGGCCCTCGTGCAATTGCAGATGGGCGTTGCCGAGGCACCGGACATCGATGCCACCTCAGCTTCAGACAGTGTGCTTGCGCAGATGCGGCATGCACGCGACCTGATGACGCGCAAGAACCATGACTATGGCGAGGCGTGGCGCAGCATGCGCGTCAGCTCGTTGGTGGACCTGATCCTGATGAAGCTGTTGCGCATCAAGAGCATTGAGGACAACCAGGGCAACACGCTCGTGAGCGAAGGCATCGACGCCAACTTCCTCGACATCGTGAACTACGCCGTGTTCGCGATGATCCAGTTGGACGAGAAGGAACCTATGGCTTGAACGGCCCAAGCGGGCTTGGTGCGCATCCTTCGGCCTGCCGTGTGAAGGCGACGCTGGCTATCCGCCATCCATCAGGTCCTTTCACCAAGGTGAAGAGATCCACGCCGCAGTGGCTGAATTTTCCATCCACATGGAAGTCGTAAGCCATCGTGGCGCTAGCAACCGTTGCGTCCACCCGAACGGCAGCATCCCAGTAGCGTTCCACGAAACGTTCGGGACCGCTGGCGAGCCGCACGAGGTAGTCGGTGAGCAATACCGTGCGTGCGGGAGTTGAACCATCGAGCGAGGCAATATGGAAGGAGCCCTCACGGACGACGGTCGTGGCCATGGCAGCTGTGTCGTGCGAGGTCATGGCGGCGAAGAAGCGGTCGATGGTGCCCAGTACGGCCTGTTCTTCCCTAAGCTGGGCGAAACCTGGTAACGCGAGGAGCAGGAGAAGCAAGAGGGCGGATTCGCGAAGCATGTGCCCAAGGTAGGATCACGCAATTCACATCGACCTGTTGGCAATGCATGCCATGCTCATCCGCCACCCCCCGGGGTGCTACTGATATGTTCGCCCTCCGCTCGTTCCGGTACCGCTTACCACGACGGCACGAGCGCTCTCCCAAACATCCTGATCCCATGCGTACGCTGCTTTCCGCCGCCCTGCTCTTCGTCGCCCTGCTCACGAATGCCGCCCACCTTCGGATCCATGGGCTGGTGACCGATGCCACCACCCGCGAACCCCTCGGTGAGGTGCTGGTGCGCGTGTATAAGGATGGCGTGAAACTCGAGTCCTTCACCACCGGTGCCGGTGGCCACTATTCAACGGTGCTGGAGAACGGAGGCAACTACGTCATTCGTTTCAGCCTGCCGGGCCGCGTTACCAAGTGCTTCGCCGTGGATACACATGGCCCGTCGTGGGAGGGAGATGGAAGCACGACCACCGTGGAAGTGGAGATGACCCTCTTCGAGAAGGTCCACGGCCTCGATCTTTCCTTCTTCGACATGCCCATGGGCCTGGCCCGCTTCACACCCATGACAGGCTATCTCGCGTGGGACGGTGAATACGAGGGGCGCGTCAGGCCCGAGGCCGACAGGCTCTTCGCCGAGGTTCTTGCCCGTCGCGAGCGCCTCGCTTCACTGAATCCCTAGCCCTGCCTGTTGATCGAGTGTTAACGCGCCGGACGCCCAACGCGCTCCGGCTACATTCGCCGCACCCAATCCACAGCCATGCGCCTCTTCGTGCAGATCTGCCGCATCCTCGTCGGCTCGCTCTTCATCGTCAGCGGCCTTATTAAGGCCAACGACCCGCTGGGCTTCTCCTACAAGCTCGAGGAGTACTTCGCTGAGAGCGCGCTCAACTGGCCGGCCTTCGCGCCGTATGCGCTCGCCATCGCGGTTCTCGTTTGCGTGGGCGAAGTGGTATTGGGCTTCGCCATGCTTTTCGGTGGGCGCATGAAGCTGGCCTCCATTGCCATTCTCGTCCTCACCCTCTTCTTCGGTTGGCTCACCCTCTACACCGCCACGTGCGATCCGCACGGCACCTACACGGTGGTGGTGAACGGTGCGACTGAGGAGCGCAGTGTGACCTGCGTTACCGATTGCGGCTGCTTCGGCGATGCCATGAAGGGCAGCATCGGACGAAGCCTCACCCCGTGGGAGAGCTTCATCAAGGACGCCATCCTCTTCGTATTCCTCTTCCCTGTGCTGTTCGGTGTATTCGTGTGGAAGAACGCGGGTTGGAACACCGATAAGGACGACATGGTGATGCTGCCAGGCGGCTTGCTGCTGGTGGCCGCGTGGTGCTGGCTCTTCACCTGGTGGGGGCCGCTGTGGTTCACGCTGGCGGTCTACGCAGGCTATCTCTCCTTCAAGCGCGTCCTATCCGGCGCCAAAGGCGAGTGGGCCACCGCTTCGTACACGGTCGTCGTCACCTTGTTCTTCACGCACTGGTGCTACGCTCATCTGCCCGTTCGCGATTATCGTCCTTACGCAGTGGGCAAGAGCATCAGCGCGCAACTGGCGGAAGGGAAGCCGCCGGTGAACAAGACATTCGTGAGCTACAAGAACAAGCTCACGGGCGAGGTGAAGGAATACGACAGCGCCAGCAAGTACCCCTGGGACGATCCCAACTACGAGAACGTGCCCAACAGCACCCGCATCGTGGAGATCGAGCCAGGGGTGCAATCGCAGGTTCAGGATTTCCGTCTCACCGATCGCGATGGCTACGAACTCACGCGCGACATCCTCACCGCCGATCAGCCCGTGCTGCTGGTGCTCTGCTACAACGTGACGAAGAGCGACGCGAGCAACATGCCCGCCATCGCCAAGCTGGCCGCCGATGCTGAGGCCAAGGGCTGGTACGTGTATGGCATGACGGCCAATGGCTGGGATGAGATCGAGTCCTTCCGCCATGAGCACCAACTGGCCTTCACCTTCGCCCAAGGCGATGAGAAGGTGATCAAGACCATGGTGCGCGCCAACCCCGGCATCCTGCTGCTCAACGGCGGTACCGTGAAGGGCATTTGGCCCGGCAAGGACGCGCCGAGCTTCGAGGAAGCCGCAGGCAGCTTGAAGTGATCGACGGCTTGCGCGCGATCCATTGATCCGTGCAGTGGTCGGTCAGCAGGTGTCGGTCCCTTGGATCGGCCCCCTCACACCAGCACTACTTCCGCCTCGGCGGCTTCGTCCTTCACGGCTTCGATGGCCTTGTCACGCGCCGTTGTGGTGGGATACAATTCGCCGGTGCCCACCACATCGCCTTCGTAGGTCTGCAGTGTGAACCCATGGCCGAGGTCCGAGCGGGACCGTTCGTAGCTCCTGGCCTCGGGAGCGAGCCGCTTAGCCAATTCGATGCCCTCCTCGGCCTCGGCGCGGCTGCTGAAGCCTTCGCTGGTGAGAAGCACCTTGCCGTTGACCTTCAGGCGGAAGCAGAGGTCGTTGTTGTCGTCCTGGAACAATTCGAATGTGCCCATGCGCGTAGTTGAGCGCCGAACATACACTATTCGGCGCGGGGGACGGCCAGGATGAAGTACCGTCGCGTCGATGACCGCGTGCCCATCTTTGCCACCCCGCACACCACGGGAGCAAGCATGCGCACCATTGTCGCTGGTAACTGGAAGATGAACAAGGACCTCGCTGGCGCCACGGGGTTGGTCGATGCCTTGGTGGAAGGGGCGGTATCCTTGCCGACGAACGTTGAGGTGGTCATTGCACCGGCGTTCCCTTTCCTGGCCGAATCCGTTATCCGTGCCAGAGGATCGAGGATCATGGTGGCCGCGCAGAATTGCCACGAGAAGGAAAGCGGTGCCTATACCGGTGAAGTCAGCCCTTCCATGCTGAAGAGCATCGGTGTGCAGGCTTGCATCGTCGGGCACAGCGAGCGCAGGCAGTTCTTCGGCGAAAGCGATGCATTGATCGGTGCCAAGGTGGCGGCTCTGCTGGCTCATGGCATCACACCCATCTTCTGCTGCGGCGAGCGCAAGGAGGAGCGCGAGAGCGGTGGGCATTTCCAAGTGGTGACCGAACAGATGAAGGGAGCCCTCGGGCGATTCTCGAATGCCGAACTTTCGTGTGTTGTCATCGCCTACGAGCCGGTATGGGCTATCGGTACGGGCCTCACGGCCACCAAGGAGCAAGCTCAGGAGATGCACGCGCACATCAGATCGCTGCTGCACACGCACGGCGCGGAGGTTGCGGCAGCAGTGCCCGTCCTGTATGGTGGCAGTTGCAAGCCCGACAATGCCGAAGGGCTCTTCTCACAACCTGATGTGAACGGCGGATTGATCGGTGGTGCCGCCTTGGATGCCGCGCAGTTCGCGGAGCTGGTGGGGATCGCGGGGCGCCTGAAGAGTGCATAGTTGCTCGTTTTCGGTTCTCAGGCGCAGCCGGTCGAAGCCGTGGCAACCGACAACCGCCAACTGACAACCACCCCTCAATGCCCACCACCGAAGTAATCTTCCTGCTCTCGCCACCGGATCCTTGGCGCGACCTGCTCATGGTTGAATTGGCTGCGATCGGCTACGACAGTTTCGAGGAAGGGTGGACCGATCCCACAGGACAGCGAGGCGAACTGAAGGCCTACGTCCGCAGCGACAGGTTCGACGCGGTTGCACTCGGAAGCTTGCACACGCTTCGCGACGCGCATGTGCATGTGAACTGGACCAGCACGGAGATCGCCGACCGCAATTGGAACGCCGAGTGGGAGAGCAGCTTCCAACCGGTTGAAGTCGACGGTGCCGTGCGCATCCGTGCCGATTTCCACGAAGCCAAGCCGGGTTTCGCCCACGAAATCGTCATCACCCCGCGAATGGCTTTCGGCACGGGCCACCATGCGACAACGCGGCTCATGGTTCAGGCGATGCTGCCCATGGACCTTCGGGACAAGGAGATCTGTGACCTCGGCTGTGGTACGGGCATACTATCGATTCTGGCAGAACGAATGGGTGCCCGCTCGGTGCGCGCCATCGATATCGATCCCGGCGCAGTGGACAATGCGCATGACAACATGCGACGGAACGGTTGTCATGCCGTATCTGTGGAAAAGGGCGATGCCAGCAGCCTGAAGGGCCATACCTGCGACACTATTTTGGCCAACATCGAACGCAACATCCTCCTCGATGCCATGCCGCTGCTCTCTGCTGCGCTGAAGACCGGTGGGGCGCTTTTGCTCAGCGGCTTCGTGCCTGCAGACCGCCACATGCTGGCGCAGAGCGCGAAAACCCACGGCTTGGAACTTGCGGAGCGCACGCAGGAAGGCGAATGGGCGTTGTTGGGTTGCAGGAAGCCATGAGCGAGCATCGCGAACAGGAAGCCACGAAAGCTGTAAGCCGCAAGCTTCAAGCGTGCAGGTCAAAGCTTGTCGCTTCATTCTGCCTTCTGCTTTTCGCATTCCCTGCGTTCTCCCAACAAAAGCCCTTCTCCTCCGACCAGGCCCTCTTCCTGGAGGAGATGACCGCCTTCATGGTCGCTGCCGACAAGAAGGAAGGCAAGCCGTTCATGGAAGTGGTCTTCGCTCCCGTGTGGAACGGGAGCTACTACAATGCATTGCAGCGGGTGCGCATCACCGAGGTGGCCAACTACATGCTGAAGAAGCGCTTTGAGGCCTTCCCTTCATTCCGCGATTACCTGGCTGCGCTTGCCGCCTTCCCTACCACCGGTCGCAGCGGGGCCGAGTTCGATGCGTGGATGCAGGGAATGGACAAATTGGTGCAGAGCGGGCGCAAGCAGTACGTCGCCGATTTCATCACCACCTGCGCCAACCTGTTCAAGGACAACACGCTGCTGAAGAGCCCCAGCACGATCTGGCGCAGCCGGAGCAGCGCCTTCACCTTCACCTTCGACAGCATCCCGAAAGTCGTCTTCACGAAGACCGACCTGGTGTGCATCGCCAAGGGCGACAGCGCGGTGATCTTCAACACCAGTGGGACCTATTCCCCCACCAGCGAGATCTGGAAGGGAATCGGAGGAAAGGTCACCTGGGCGCGCGCCGGACTGAAGCCCACGGCCACCTTCGCCGAATGGGACCACGCGTACGAGATCCGCATGAAGAGCGCGGCCTTCGATGTGGACACGGTGCAGTTCAACGACCCCTACTTCGAGCGCACGCTCACGGGGCGCGTCAGCGACAAGCTGCTCGCGAACGTCGATGAGGATAACGCGAGCTACCCGCGTTTCGAGAGCTATGACCGCCGGATGAAGATCCGTGATATCGTCGACGGGATCGACTTCGAGGGCGGTTTCACCATGCAAGGCGCGAAGCTGCAGGGCTACGGCACCAAGGAGGAGCCCGCCTTCCTCACGTTCTATCGCGACAAGCGTCCGTTCATCATCGCCAGTGGAACGCGCTTCAGCATCGAGCCCGAGCGCATCACCAGCGACGACGTCGGGGTGACGGTGCGCATGGACAAGGACAGCCTCACGCACCCGAGCACCAGCCTGCGCTTTCTGCGCGAGAAGCGCCTGCTCTCGCTGATCAAAAAGGATGAAGGCCTCGGCAAGGCGCCCTTCTACAACACCTACCACCAGTTGGACATGTACTTCGAAGTGCTCACCTGGAAGCAGGGAGACCCGCTCATCCACCTGGGCAACCTGCCCGGCGGCTCGCAGAACAAGGCCAGCTTCGAAAGCTTCGACTACTTCCGCGAAAAGCGTTACATGGGCATGCTCGGCATAGACCACATTCACCCGCTGGTGCGCTTGAACGACTACAGCAAGCAGGCGGGCAGCATCTTCACCGCGCTCGACTTCGCCAGCTACAGTCGCATGCAGAAGCAGAATGTGGTGCCGCTGCTGATCGACATGGCCAACAAGGGCTACCTGAAGTACGATCCCGAGACCGAAGTGGTGGAGGTGCTCCCGCGCCTGAAGCAGCACATCCTCAACAGCGCCGGCAAGCTCGACTACGATGCCATACAATTCAACAGCAGCGTGGATGACGAGGTGAACGCCACGCTCAACCTGCTCAACTACGACCTGGCGATGCGCGGAGTATCGGTCATCAACATGAGCGACTCGCAGGACGTGCGGATCTACCCGGCTGAGAAGACCATCACCATCAAGAAGAACCGCGACTTCACCTTCGCCGGGAGCGTGAAGGCAGGCCGCCTCCAGTACTACGGCAAGGAGTACTACTTCCACTACGACCCCTTCACCATCGACCTGCTGAACGTGGACAGCGTGAGCTTCATGGCCACCAGCTTCTCGCCCAACGACCAGGGCGAAACGACTCTGGTGCGCGTGAAGAACGTGCTGGAGCAGGTGACGGGAACGCTCGTGATCGATGCGCCCAGCAACAAGAGCGGCTTGCAGGAGGAGAGGTATCCGGAGTATCCCATCTTCAATAGCACCAAGGAGAGCTACGTTTTCTACGATCGCAAGGCCATCCAGCGCGGCGCGTATAGCAGGGACAAATTCTACTACCGCAGCGATCCCTTCCGGATCGACTCGCTCGACAACTTCACCAACGCAGGACTATTCTTCAGCGGCACCCTGGTGAGCGCGGGCATCTTCCCCGATATCAAGGAGCCGCTGCGTTTGCAGCCGGACTATGCGCTGGGCTTCGTGCGCTCCACCGGCGATGTCGGATTCCCGCTCTACGGCCGCAAGGCGAAGTTCACGAGCGATGTCACCCTCAATGCCCGTGGCTTGCAGGGCAACGGCAAGCTCGAGTACCTCACGAGCAGCCTCCTCTCCAAGCAGCTCATCTTCACCCCTGACAGCACGCTCGGTCGCGCCGATACGCTCACCAACCTCGCCGCCACCGCTCCGAGCAAGGTGCCGCACATCGAGGCCGGACAGGTCTTCGTGAAGCTCACGCCAGCTACCGATGTGCTCCATGCCGAGGAACTGAAGAAGCCCATGGTGATGTACGATGATCAGGCCCTGTTGCACGGCAGCACCGACCTCACGCCGCAGGGCATGACGGGCGCCGGTCTCATCGACTTCCGCAATGCAACGCTCAAGTCGAAGCTCTTCCAGTTCACCACCACGCAGGCCCACGCCGATACCAGCGACTTCCGATTGACGGAAGGGGATACCGCCAGCATCGCCTTCAAGACCGACAACGTGAATGCCACCGTGAAGCTGGACGAGCGGGTGGGCGAGTTCGTGAGCAACGGCAGCGAGACCAAGGTGGAATTCCCGGTGAACCAGTACATCTGCTTCATGGACCGCTTCAAGTGGTTCATGGACCAGGGCGACATCGAACTGGAAAGCGATCGCACCGCTGCGGAGGGATCCGAGGACTTGCAGCTATCGGGCAGCAACTTCATCAGCATACGGCCCGACCAGGACAGCCTCAGCTTCATGGCGCCCAAAGCACGCTACGACCTGAAGAAGCACTTGATCACCGCCAACGATGTGCAATACATACAAGTGGCCGATGCATTGATCACGCCGGACAGCATGCGCGTGCGCATCCGCAAGAACGCGGTGATGGACCCGCTGGAGAACACCGTGATCACCGCCAACTTCGTCAGCCGCTTCCATCGCATCTACAACGCCACGGCGAACATCAAGGCCAAGCGCGACTACACCGCCAACGGCACCCTGGACTATGTGGATGAGAATAACCGCCCCTTGCCCATCAACATGTTCAGCATCGGCGTGGATACGGCCTACCAGACGCGCGCCGTGGGCCGCATCCCGCAGGACCAGGACTTCCAACTCAGCCCCGCCTTCGACTTCTTCGGCGATGTGAAGCTCACGGCAAGCATCAAGGAGCTCACCTTCGAAGGCAGCACACGCATCCAGCACGGCTGCGAAGGCCTTGCGCGCAACTGGATGCGCTTCACAGGAGCCATCGACCCCAAGGAGGTCTTCATCCCCGTGGGCGATACGATCTACGACGACCAGGGCGCGCTCATCGGGGCGGGCATCCACCTCACCGACGAGGATCCCTTCAGCACCTACGGCACTTTCCTCAGCCGCACCAGAAGCAAGGACGACCGCGATGTGATCACAGCAGGCGGACTGCTCTTCTATGACAAAGGCCGCAAGGAGTACGTGATCAGCAACAAGGACAAGATCCGCCAGCGCAACCTGCCGGGCAACCTCGTGAGCCTGGCGGTGGAGAACTGCGCGGTGATCGCCGACGGCAGGATCGACCTTGGGGTGAACCTGGGCAGAGTGAAGCTCACCGAGGTGGGAACGATGCGCTACGAGACCGCGGAGAAGAAGACCTACGGCAACGGCGTGCTCATCGCCGACTTCCACTTCTTCGACAATGCATTGGAGCGCATGGCCTCCGAGATCCTGGCCTATCCCGAACAGACGGCGCTCGACATCACCAAGACCTATTATGAGAAGATGATGCGCGAAGTGCTCGGGCTGGAGCGCTCGGACAAGCTCATCAGCGAGCTTAGCATCAAGGGCGAGATCAAGAGGCTGCCCGACGAGCTGGTGAAGCCCATCGTGCTCGGCGATGTGAAGCTGACCTGGAACGGCCCAGAGCAAAGCTGGCTCAGCGACGGCCCCATCGGCGTGGCCACCATCCTGAAGAAGCCCGTGTACCGCATGATGAAGGGCAAGGTGCATGTGGAGCGCAAGCGCAGCGGCGACATCATGACCATCTACCTCGCGCTGAACGACCAGACCTACTGGTTCTTCCAGTACACGCGCAATTACCTCTACGCCTACAGCAGCGACCAGCAGTTCAACACCATGCTGGCCGAACTGAAGGACGACAAGCGACAGCTCACCGGCGGCGGCAAGGACCTGCCCGACTACCAGTTCATGCTCACCAACAAGAAGAAGGTGGACGACTTCAGGGAGCGGTTCGGGTTGTGAGGGAGCGGGGCAGAGGTGATCGCTTCAGGGCGGATACGCAGTTGATCGCAATGCACACCAGTGTGCGAAGCACGCATGGTTGGAACGACTACATTCGATGGACCTTTCACGAAACCACCTCCCTATGCGCCATCGCGATCCATGGCTCTCCGACCGCCTTGCGGCCCTTGGTCTTATGCTCGTTGTGCTCGCTGCCAGCGCTCAAGGCCAAACCTCTTGCGGTGTCACCAGCACTGATTGGGACGACACCTATCTGCTCCAGCAAAAATTATGTACCAGGTACACCGCTGAATCCCTCTACGACCGCGACAAAGACAGTTAAGGTCGGCATTATTGTTTGGCTTCCTTCGCCCGCTGGCCCAGGCTTGAACAACAGCGCCTCCAACATCGCTACACTGTCGGCGATGATCAATGCAGAGAAGCCGCTCACTTTCACTGACGTGGACGCACCGACCGATCCCATTCTCGGTTTCGACTACGCGCCCTTCACGGATACGAAGATCAGATTCAATGTTGACCCAGCGAACATCTACTTCATTCCTTCGGCTGAGGGCTATGCGTGCGGAGGACTTGGGTGCGGTCAATTCCTAAACGACCTGGCGATCGGTTTCTTTCCTGAATGCGAGGAAACCGTCAATGTCCATTTCAAGTGCATTTGGTGCGCAGGGCCTTCGGGGTCGGCGCCAACGCTCAACACTTTCGCACCGGGCAATTACGTAACTCTCGGGGCACCCTCAGAATTTGAGATCGGTTTGGGGTGGGCTGGATTCCTAGCGTACATGGTCGCCCATGAATTCGCGCATGTTTTGGGCCTGCATCATGTGTATGAGCCTAACCCACCCGCCCCTTATGGACAAGTTGAAGGGTGCAATACAGGCAACGGCGTAGATTTCCTGTCCGATGTGTGGGGAGGCACCCCTTGTGGATCCCCTCCATCGGGTTGCACGATTTGCCCTCAGGACGAAGTATGCAATGGTGCTGTGAACGATCCTGCTTTCACATGCTCTAACAATATCATGGGCGGCGTGAATATGGGTGAGGCATTCAACTTCACGCCGTTACAGATGGGGCGTATGCACCGTAACCTAATGGTCGCGAACGTCGCGAAGTTCGCCTGGGGCTTCGATCCCGTCCCCTACACCCTCTCACAGAACGAGACCTGGGACTTTCCCATCAAGTTCTATCAGGACATCGTCGTTCCGGCTGGCGTTACGCTCACGCTGAAGTGCGAGCTGCACATGGTGCCCGAGGCCAAGATCGTGGTGCAACCCGGTGGACGCTTGATCATCGATGGCGGGCGCGCGCGAGCCGCGTTGTACAGCCCGGGCCGGTGGAAAGGGATCGAGGTACAGGGCACCTATAACCAGAACCAGCTACCCGCCACCGCACCTACGTACCAAGGCTACCTGCAGGTGATCAACGGCGGCAAGATCGCCGACGCCGATATCGGTGTACTGGTGGGCAATAGCCAGAACGGGCTCACCGGCGGCGGAGGCGTGGTGCAGACCAACGATGCCGACTTCGTGAACTGTGCTACCAGCGTGCGCTTCCTTCCCTATCACAGTTCGAACCCCGCGTACCCTTGGATCTACACGGCCAACGTGAGCCACTTCCAGGACACCCGCTTCGTAGTCAACTCAAGCTATATGGAGTACCCTGGTAGTCTTCCGTTCCGCAGCCACGTGCAACTGGGTTATGTCCACGGCATCGGGTTCTCCGATTGCCATTTCTATAACAGCCGGGTTGCGCAAACCTGTGGGGAGCTCGGCCACGGCATCGAGAGCTTCAATTCCTATTTCAGGGTACACAACGTGTCCACCTTCACCGGGCTGGACCACGCCATACACGCCACCGGCAGCACGGCCACATCCGCCTTCGTGGCGCAGGATTGCATATTCAGGAACAACATCGCGGGGGTGTACGCCAATGGCCTCGTGAACTTCAAGGTGCGTACGTGCAGGGTGATCATGGGGGAACGCAGCGTGGAATTGACCAATGTCGATGAGGAAAACTGGGAAGGATTCCATCGCGGCATCTTCAGCACCGGTAGCTACGCCTTCCTGGTGCGTGGCAACGAACTGGAAATGTATGAGGACTACCTCACCGAGGCCGAAGGCATTGTGATCGGCTACAACTACGACGGTAACGATGTCGTGAAAGGCAACTCGGCCGTGGGCGTCAGGCGGGCTTTCGTGGGCGAAGGCATCTCATCGAGCTTGAACCCGGACTACGCTCCGGTGATGGGCCTGCAGTTCCACTGCAACACCAATAGCAACAACTTCATCAACTTCTGGAGCCGTAAGATTCCTGGTTTCGACCAGGACCTTCACTCCATTCGCGGCCGCCAAGGCGACTATCAACCCGCCAAGCCAGCGGATAACGTGTTCGATGAATGGCCTTTGAGCAGCACGGCTCCGTGGGATTTCCATGTCACCACCACCTTCACACCCATCATCTACTATCATCGTCAGTTCGACAGTTATGTCCCCATCAACTACGACGGGATCTTCTCCACCTCGTTGATCGACCCTGCACCCGATCTGGCCTGCCCCACATACCCGGAACCACCGGGCATGGCGCCCAGCCCCGCAGAGCTGAAGAACGAATTGCAGGATGCGAAGCAGGACTATGCCGAGGTGGCCTACCTCTTCGAGGACCTGCTGGATGGCGGCAATACCAACGCGGTAGTGCTGGAGATCATGTCCGCGTGGCCCCAGAATGCCTGGGAACTGCGTAACTCGTTGCTCAGCTTGAGCCCCTTCCTTACCCTCGAAGTCCTGAAGAGGGCGATGGATAGCTCCGTTCTGCCCGCTGCGATGAAAGCTGAGATCTGCATCGCAAACCCCGAGACCACCCAGCGGGACAATTTCATGAAATGGCTGGAGAACGAGTGCCTCTACCCCTTGGGCGAAAGCATGATAGCGAGCATCGTAGCCAGTTGGGATGTGCGCACCTACCGCACCAGCTTGGAGGAACAAATGGCCGGGCACTACACCCGCTACACCGAGTCGGCAACCCTGCTGGCCGATCATTACCTCACGGACACGGTGAGCACGCCCGTGGACAGCCTGCTCTGGGTGTGGCAGCAAGTGCGCTCCATAGGCGCCCGCTACGCCGAAGCCAACCTGTTGATGGAACAGCACCAGTACGCCGCTGCCGATGATCTTGTGCGTGATATCGTGATCGAGCACCGGCTGAAGGAGGTGGAACTCGCCGAGCGCACACGCATGCGGGCATGGATCGCCTTCAAGGAAGAGGTGCATCTGGACGGACGTAGCGAACTGGAACTGACCAGTGCTGAAGTGGCTGAACTGGAAGCGCTGATCCTGGACCAGTACGATAGGCCCGCCACGTGGATCAGCAATTTGCTCTGCTACCAGTACGGCCTGTGCCGCAGCCCACGTACAGGTGGCGATGACGGCATCACTCCGAAATCTCTGCCGGTGAGGCCACGGGTGGAGGTATCGACCCCAAGCACTGCCACACTTACGTTGCAACCCAATCCGGCGAACGCCTGGGTGGCGATCAGCTACGACCTGCGCAAGGCACCGGTAAAGGCCGAGTTGGTCGTGCGCGATATGCTGGGTCGCACCGTGTACCAGAGCGTGCTCGCGCAGCAAGAAGGCCAAACCGTATGGGATACGCGCAGCACACCCGCAGGACCATACAGCGTTGAGCTGCGCGAGCAGGGGATCACCTTGCGCATCCTCCAACTTCTCGTGCAGCCATGAGGATCGCGTCCAGCTTACATGCATGGTCCACATGGCCTTTGTTGTTCTGTGCTATTGTTGCGGATGGGCAAGTTCCATTTGCCCTTGATCCCACCTTCCAGGCCAACTTCGATACGTGGTATGTGAGTTCCGTCGCGCCTATGTCCGATGGTGGAGTCCTGTTGTCCGGGCAGATCAAGTTCACCGGCGACATGAGCTTTCGCGGTAGTGCCAAGCTGCTAGCCAACGGGCAACGGGATTTCGCGTTCCCGACCTTCCCACAGACCACCGGTGGCGGCAAGATCACACCATGGAACGATAAATTTTATGTAGCCACGAGCCAGACCGTACGCCGGTTGGATGAAGAGGGGCTTATCGACCCAGCGTTCATTCACATGAATAGCGGCCTTTACTTCCTCTCTTTGCAAGGCGGCGACTACCATGTATACCCCGATGGCCGCATACTCATGAGCGGTGCGCATGAGCTGCAGGACAGCATTAGGGGCTTCGAGGGCTTGTACAACCTGATCTGGTTCAGCAACACGGGTTACTTGGATACCAGCAAGACGCACCGCACCAGCAATGGTGTAATTTTCGAGATAGAAGAACTGCCCAATGGAAGGTTCATCTGTAGCGGCACCTGCACACAGTACGAAGGCCAACCAACCCGGATGATATTTCGAGTAGAAGCCGACGGTGCGTTAGATCCATCATTTCAGTCGGTGCTCGCTTTCGGAGACATGGATGCGTTCACCCCATTGTCGAATGGCCGCATCTTGGGCACTGGCTTGGCCATGTCCTTCCAAGGTGCCACCGATACCACGCAGTTTGTGCGGTATATGCCTGATGGCTCGTTGGACCCGACATTCAACAACGACATTGTGGTTTCGAGCATGCAGTATGGCAGGTTTCTTTCGCTGTGGCATACACGCTTATCCGACGGCCGCATCCTGCTTCAAGGCAACTTCGACCATGTGGAAGGAGCGTGGCGGAGCGGGATCGCGCTGCTGGACGAGAACGGCGAATTGTTGAGTACAGCGTTCACTGGCACGGGCTGCGGGAATTACGACCATAACGGATATATCTACCATGGCATTCAAGGTTCAGCGTTGCTCGCAGATAGCATGATGTACATCTATGGCGCATACCACGGCTACGATGACGGCACCACCAACGACCCCGACCAGCGCTTTGTAACGCGGCTCTATGGGCCGGACTTTACCGCGAGGGTGCAGGAACAACCTGTGTTTGCGCAGATGCAAGTCTATCCGAACCCAGCCTCCGGCATTGTTAGCATTGACGTGAACTCTATTTACGCGCCCGCAGAGTTGACCTTGACGGATGCGCTCGGTTGCATTGTGCTGCGCCAGCGTGTGGTGGGCAACCGAACGAACATGGACCTTAGCAACCTAGCCAATGGGGTTTACCAGATCCAACTCTTTGCAAGCGGTTTGCGCCTTGACGCTCAGTGGTTGGTCGTTGAGCACTAGCGCCCACCACCACGAAGCCTACTCGCAGGCCGCCGTGGAGTGGATGGACCACTACCTCACTGATACCACACAATTCTCTCTGGACAGTTTGCGCATGGTGTGGCAGGAGGTGCGCACCCCGGCCGCCCGCTATGCCGAGGCGACCATCCTATTGGAGCAAGGCGAATACGCCGCTGCAACAACCATGGTCGCGGCCATGGAGATCGACGCGCAACGTTATCCGGATGAATACGCCGAGCGCACACGCATGCGGGCATGGATCACCGTACAGGATGTCCTTGGCAAGGTGATCGAGACCATGCGTGTATCGGGCACCGAGGGCCAGGTGATCTGGGACTGCCGCAAGACTGGAGCAGGCACGTACACCATTGCCATGTACGCAGCCAGTGGTGCCCAACTGGCAGTGCAACGCGCCATTGTTAAACCATGATGTGGACGCTGCGCATCGTTCTGATCACGGTGCTGTGCGTAGGCGCATGCTCCTGCGTAAGGGCGCAGCAGCCCTTCGATCTTGATCCTACGTTCCGCGCTGAGTTCGATGATTGGTATGTCTCTTCCATTCTTCCGCAACCTGCTGGCAAAGTCATCATATCAGGTCAGTTCACATTCCCCGGTGGTGAGCCGCTTGAATTCACGGGTATTGCGAGGCTGAATGCGGATGGAAGTTGGGATCCGAGTTTTGAGCATAGCCAGTTGGGCAGGGGTAAGCTCACTGCGTGGACCGATCGCTTCTATGTGGCCAGCACGCAGGCCGTGCGTAGGGTATTCCTCGATGGCACGAACGATGACGGGTATCACTTGGGCACAGTTCAGATCCCCTATTTCCTTTCCCTCCAAGGCGGCGACTACCATGTATACCCCGATGGCCGCGTGCTGATGAGCGGCGCGCACCAGGTGAACTACCCCGACAGCAATTGGGTGGGCATCTACAACCTCATCTGGTTCACCAACGAGGGCTACTTGGATACCACGCGCGCGCCGCGGATGGGAGATGGGGTCATCGACCGCTTCAAAGAACTACCCGATGGCAAGTTCATCTGCACCGGGCCCATGAGCGTGTTCGAGGGCCAGCCAACAAGCAACATCTTCCGCGTTCATGACGATGGCTCCTTCGATCCGAGCTTCAGCACGGGTACCAATTGGGGCCAGGCCTTCTCATACCTGCCGCTTCCGGATGGGCGCTGTTATGTCGCCGGCCTTTTCACGATGGCAGATGCTGTGGACACGCTGCAGGTGGTGCGGTTGATGCCCGATGGTTCGCTGGACCCAACATTCAATAACTACTTGCGCTTCGGCATAGCACCTCCGATCGTCAATCCTTGGGGCTTGGGCTTTCCGGGTTCTTTGAATTGGCTCGACGATGGACGCATCATCGTCGCGGGCACTTTCCAGGATGTTGATGGAGAATCACGAGGGCACATCTGCGTCATCGACACGTCGGGCCAATTGCTCGATGACTACTTCGTAGGTGCTGGCTGTGGTTTCCACACTTATCAGGGACTCACGATCGCCGGTATTGAGAATCTGCTCTTCACGGATGACAGCATGTGCTATATCTGGGGTGAATACCACGGCTACTCGGATGGCACCACCAATGACCCGGACCAGCGCTTTGTAACGCGGCTTTATGGGCCGGATTTTGGGATGGGTGTGGAGCAACGGCCGCGCAACATGGATTGGCAGCTTGTTCCCAATCCCACGAGCAGCTTCGCGACCTTGCGCTTGGAACAAATCCCACGAAATGCAACGGTAGTCGTGCGCGATGCACTCGGCCGCGAGATGCTAAGGCATGCTGTGCTCAACTACACCACTACCTTGTCCGTGCAAGATCTTGGCGATGGCATGTACACCGTTGAACTCCTTGATGCTGGGCAGCGCCTTGGCGTGCAGCGCTTGGTGGTGCAACACTGAGCGGCTCCAGATGAACATCGTGGTCAGCTAGGACCAGCAGGTGTACGACTACAGAGAGCGGTTCGGGTCGTGAGGGAGGGGGACGGTTCCTGAGTTATCGACACCGCTCCGCGCAGCAACCCGCCCTTCGCGCGTCAAACCGCGTCCTGTCGTGGCTTTCTTTGCAGGGCACGGCTGCGCCGGTGAACGATGGACTTCCCCTGGGTGTACGGCATTTCCGCCATGGTGCTCGCTTACATGTGCGGGAGCATCCCCACCAGCGTATGGTGGGGCCGCACCGTCTTCAGGATCGACATCCGCGAGCACGGCAGCCGCAATGCCGGTGCTACCAACATGTTCCGCGTGCTGGGCCCCAAGGCCGGCGTGCCAGTGCTGTTGATCGATATCCTCAAAGGCTTCGCCCCGGTGCGCATCCTGCCCAACTTCAGCGAGCTGCAAGTGGACAAAGGACCGTGGATGTGGCTGCGCGTGGCGCTGGTGCTCGCTGCTGTGCTCGGCCACCTCTATCCCGTCTTCGCCGATTTCAAGGGCGGGAAAGGCGTGGCCACCTCGTTGGGCGGCGTGCTGGCAGTGCATCCGGGCGCGGCGGCCATCTGCGTGCTGGTCTTCGCCATCGTCTTCTGGCTCAGCCGCTATGTGTCGCTGGGGTCGCTGTGCGCAGCAGTGGCCTTCCCGCTCGCCGTCATCCTCATCTACCAGGAGTTCAGCGCGGTCAAGATCGGTTTCGCCATTGCGCTTTGCATCATGGTGTTCTACACGCACCGCGAGAACATCGGCCGCCTGTTGCGCGGGCAGGAGAATCGTATGAGCCTCGCCGGTAGGAGCGGCGCAACCCCTTGAAACCCACGGCCACAGATAGCGGTACAAGCGGCCACTCTCAGAACATGACCCGCCCTGCGGTCATACTTATCGGTGCGCTCTTCCCGCTTCTGGTCCTTGGCCAGGGCGATGCACAGGTGCGTGCCAAGGCCGATGCGCTCTTCGAGGAGCAGCGTTACGCCGAAGCGTATCCGCTCTATTCCCAGCTCGTGAGCCTCACCCCGGGCGACCGCGACCTCAACTACCGCTTCGGTACCTGCTCGCTCTTCGGCAACGAGAACAAGGAAGCCGCCATCGGCCACCTGAAGTTCGCCACCGAAGCACCCAGCACGCCAGCGATGGCGTGGTACTGGCTGGGTCGCGCCTATCACCTGAATTACCGTTTCAAGGAAGCGCAGGTGGCCTACCAACGCTTCCTGGGCACAGGCGATAAGAAGGCCATCGTTGCCTTCCCCGTTGTTGCCCTGGACAAGCAATGCCGCAACGGCGAGCAACTGCTCAGCAACCTCAAGGAGATAACCGTGCGCGACCGGATGGAAGTGGTGGCGCAGGATTTCTTCCGCTTCTACAACTACGAAGGCATCGAAGGCAGCATTCAGGTGGTGCCCGAACAGCTGCGGTCGAGCATCGATAAGAAGAGGAACTATAAAGGGCTGGTCTTCATTCCATCGCAGAAGGGCATGCCTTTCTACTTCGGAAGCTATGGCAAGGATGGCAGCACCGGACTGGATATCTACCGCGCCGAATCGTTGCCCGGCGAAGGCTATACCGTGCCCGTGAAGCTCGCGGGATACATCAACACCGATCAGGACGAGGACTTCGCCTACCTGCATCCCGATGGGAAGACCTTTTATTTCAGCAGCAAGGGCCACACTAGCATGGGCGGCTACGATGTCTTCAAGGCCACCTACGACCGAGGGCTCGATGCCTTCGGTCGTCCGGAGAACCTGGACTTCTCGGTGAACACCCCCGATGATGACATCTTCTACCTCGTGGATGGCGAGCACAAAGAAGCCTGCTTCGCCAGTGGACGCAACAGCAAGCAGGGCATGCTGCATGTGTACCGCGTGGCCACCGCCCAACAGCCCGTCCTCATCACCGTCTTCAAGGGAACCTTCGCCAGCCAGTTCGATGAGCACGATCGCAAGGCGCACATCGTGGTGGAGGATGCGGTGACGCGCGAGCGTGTAGCGGATGTGCGCACCGACATGAACGGCAACTATGTCCTGAGCGTGCCGCGCAGCGGCAGCTTCCGGTACATGGTGGAATGCGGGCCCAGCGGCAAGACCCACAATGGCGCGGTGGAGGTTCCCAAACGCGATGGCGCGCGGGCCTTCAGGCAGGAACTGGTGCTTGAGCGCAGCGGTGAGATCGAGAAGCTCATCATCCGCAACTACTTCGAGACGCCGCTGGAGGACGATCTCATCGCCCTATCGTTGGACGAGATCAAGCGCCGGGCGCGATTGGACATCACCGCGAACGCGCCGGTGGCGCAGGAGAGTGCCGAGGAACCGGTACCCGTTGGCGATGTGATGACGCGCGCCGGCTTCACCGGTGATATCGACCAGGCCGCGGCCGTCGCGCTCGCCAGGGAGGATGCCGCAACGTTGGCCAGTGAAGCTGCCGACCTGGACGCTAGCAGCAAGGAGGCTTTCGCCATCGCCATAGAGGCCGCTGCCGAAGCCGATCGCACCACCACCGAGGCTAATGCCCTGGTTGAGCTGGCCGCAGCATCGACTGAGGAGAGCAGCAAGAACGAGTTGATGGTGGAGGCGGCGAGGAAACGCCAGCGATCGCGTGAAGCGAATCTTCGCGCACGTGCAGCTTTTCGTACGGGACAGGACCTGGAGGCCACGGCCATCACACGGCAGCAGCAGGCAAGCGTCGCGGACAAGCTCAGCACCGATGTAGCCGCCGCCGTGGCCACGCAAGACGATGTAAGGACGCTTCGCCTGATGAAGCAACTGCGCGAACGCCTTGAAGTGAAACAAGGCCCCAATGCCGGAGCCGACGCGGCCGAGCGCGCGCGTCAAGCCGTTACCGATCACGAGAAGACCGTTGCGAGAGCCCTGGCAACTGCGAACGCCAAACGCTCCGATGAGAACGAGCTCACCGATCGTGTAACGCGCCTGAAGCGCGAACGCGACGATACCCGTTCCCGTTCGCGCAAGGAGGAACTGGATCGGGAGATCGTCACCTTCGAGGAACAGCTCGGCCATCTGCGGAACGAGACACGGGCCGCGTTCGATCAGGTGGCTGCCATGGACATGGAGACGGCCACCTTGCGCGGCCAGGCTTCGCTCACACGCCACCTGACCACCGCCGGTGAGCATGGCCCTGGCAGCGAGCTCACGCAAGCCCAGCTCGATCAGCTGGGCCAGCGCATCGCGGGCATCGACCAGCGCATTGCCGCCATCACCATTGACGAACGCTTCGATGCCCAGATCGCAAGCAACACATCGGAAGTGGAGGCGCGCACCTTCGATTGGGACCTCGTGAGCGCTGCGAATGCCACTGGTACCGATCGCACCAGCACGATCGGAGCAGACCGGAGCACAGACGGTAACGCCCAACAAGCCGCCAACCGTACCACCACCGTTCAAGCCAGCGGAATTGACGGAAGGACCACCGAGACTGCCACGGTGCAACGCGTTGACGTAGCCGCCCATGAGCAGGAACAAGCGGCGATCGCAGCGGCACAGGAGAACAGCGTCAACAGCGGAGACCGCACCAGCCCTGCAACGCAGCGCAACGAGCAGGCCGCGAGGAGCAACGCACAAGTCGCGCAGGAGCCCGGGGTTCCATCAGCTGATAATTCGCGGTTCTTGCTGGAGAACGAACGGGCCGAATTGGTCCAACTGGGGCAGGCCGAGCGCGATGACGCTCGGCGCGACAGCCTCCATGCGCGCGTGAAGGCGATCGATGCGGAACTCGCAGCACGGGATGCACAGGAACGTGCGACCGCCGCGAACACAGCAGAAGCCGAGACCGCGGACCCAGCGGAGGTTGATATGGCCCGGCCCGTGCTTTCATTCACGCCGGCCACCAAGGATGCCGAGATCGTGCGCCAGCTTTTCGCGGATTACAAAGCGGACAGCACGCGACTGCAGCAGATCCCCGATGCCGATGAGCGCGCTTCCGGAGTCAACGGATTGGAATTGATGCTGGCGGACAGCATCAAGGCGGAAATGACCCGACAGGTGGCGGTGCTGCAACTCTCACCGCAAATGGCCGAGCAGGTCCTGCCCCGCGTGGATCGCCTGCGACGCCTGCGTGAACAGCACCTCGCCGTTGGTGAGCAAGCGCTAGCAGCACGCCGCGCAGAAGTGGCCGGCATCTCGCCCACCGAACGTGCCGTCAGCGAGAGGGCTGTTCCGAGCAATACAATCCCTAGAGGGCGTGTTGTGGATGCGATCAACGATCGCTTCATCGAGATGGAGCGCTACGCGGAGAATGTCTACGCCAGCAAATTGGAGCACCGTAGCACGGCGCGGGGCATGGACGATGCCATCGCTTTCAAGCACGCCGATGTGGCCCGGATGGATGCCCTCACCACTGAGATCGACTCGCTGGAGGATGTGCTGGAGCGGATGCCTGTGGGCCGCGATCGCGACAAGTTGCGCAAGAGCACCGACCAGCGCATCGACGAGCGCATGATCATCCGCACGGACCTGGGCCAGCGCAGTGCATTCCTCACGCGTGAGGAATGGAAGGTGGCGAAGGACAGCCTCGATCGCCTGAACAAGACGGTGGCTTCGCGCGGCATAGCCCCCGATGAGCCGCTCATGCTCATGGCCCAAGGCATGCAGGCCGATGCCAAGCGCGGCTTCGAGCGCGCCACGCAGCTGCGCAAGCGTGCCGATCGCATCGAGGATATCGTCGCGCGCGACAGCTTGTACCGCGAAGCTTATCGCACCGAGCTCGAAGCGCTCCGTGAGATCGACCGTTCCATCACCGTGAGCAATCACCTCATCGGCGATGATCATCAGCGCGGCGAGTCACTGACGTATGAGGAAGTGGCGTCCAAAGTCTTGGGCATGCCGCTGGCACCTGCCGGGGAACCCTTGATCGTACAGGAGACCAGCACCGCGATGGTGCCGGAGACGATCGGTTCGGAGGGCCAGCCTCTTCTGGAGCAGGACAATAGCGCCATCGAGCGCGATGCATCAGAAGCGCCGGTGACGAGCGCAACGCCGGCCGCAACAGTTGCAGAACGAAGCGCGTCCATGGCGGAACCTGATGTCGAATCGGCTTCGGCTGCGCAGGAACGCGAGGAAGCGAACCTCGCGAACAACGATAACACCGCCGGAGCACTGGCAGTGAATGCCACCGCAACGGAAACGACCGCTGCCGTTGAATCATCGGTGCCTCTGCCAGCCGTAGCCGATCAGATGGCCCAACTGGAGCAGCGCCTAACGTCCAAGGACCGGATCCCAGCGCAACTGTACGAGGGGTTCCTCGGCAGCGAGGGTAGCATCCTGCCTGGGATCGCGCAAGACCCCGAGATGGAGCCTCGCCTGCTGGGCATGCGTGCCGAGCGCGCGCAGAACGAAGCTTCGGACATGGAACGCCGTTCGGTAGACCTCGCCGACCAGGCGACGTTGTTCGCCGATAGCGCGACCAAGGCCAAGCGCCGCGACCGCGAGCGCCTAGAACTGCTAGCAGCTCGCACGCGCGCCTTATCCGACTCGCTGCATCAGGCATCGGTAGCCAAAGGAGAGGAAGCGCGAACGGCTCAGGAGCAGCAGCGCGAAGCGGAGAAGCTCCGCGTTTATCGTGACCGCCTCGTGAAGTTCTACTACCTCACGCCGGAGGAGCAGGCACTGGTGATGGAGGACCAGGACCGCAGCCGATATTTCCAGGCGAAGACACGTGCGCTGGAGCAGCTTGCCGCAGCGGATGACGCGACGGGGGCGGCCAGGAGCAACCGCGAGGTGGGCGAGCTGCTGCAGCAACAAGCGCGCGCTGTGGAAGCGGATGCCGTTAATGGACGCCTGTCGGCAGCCGAAGCTGCGGCCCGGGCGCTCGTCCTGGACGAACGGGCGTCCACCATGTACGCGCGGGCCGATTCGCTCGATAACGTGGCCGCGCGCTTGCGTGGCGCTGCAGGCATCAATGAGAGCCAGGCCAGCGTGATGCTGCAGGGCATGCCGCCTGAGGCCAGCAGCAGCATCATGTCCATGGAGATGCGCGCGCGTCGCAGCGAGAGCCTGCTGGCCGAAGCGCACGACCAGGCGGGTCGCGAACGTGAGGTGGTCAACGCGCAGCCCTCGATCAGTTCTCCTGCGCGCCCCGAAGTCGTTCAGCCCTCGTCCCTGCCACGATCAACCGCGCAACCCGCAACGCTCGTTCCTGAAGCCCTGCCGTTCAGGATGCCGGATGAATTGGCCGAGGATATCTTCCAGTTGCTGGCCACCACGGAACGGCGAAGCGCACCCATACCCATGGATGCGGCGATGCCAGCGGGCATCGTATTCAAAGTGCAGATCGGCGCTTTCCGCAAACCGGTGCCGGTGGAAACCTTCAGCGATATGAGCCCGGTGATGGGAGAGACCGTCGGCGAAGGTTTGGTGCGGTACACAGCAGGTCTGTTCACCGGCTTCGACCGCGCTGCGGCCGCCAAGGAGACCGTGCGCGAGCGGGGCTACCGCGATGCCTTCGTCGTGGCCTACCGCGATGGCAAGAGGATCTCGCTCGGCGAAGCCATGCGTGCAGAACGCGCGGCGACGACCATCGCGCAGCGACCGACCAGCCCCGAACCGGAGGCGCGACCGATACAACAGCAAGCTGCCGCACCAGCGGAGCGGACGGCTACGAACATCCAACAGCCGGTGACCGCACCTGCGCAAACAGAGCCGGACCTCGCCAGTGTCCTCGCCGCCTACCCCGCAACGGCGGAGGAGGTCATTGCACGCCATGCGCCATCACCTGACGCTGCCGCATACTACAATGTGCCCGGTGCCGCTCCCGCGCGCCAGGTGGAGATGGTGAAGGGCCTGTTCTTCACGGTGCAGGTGGGCGTGTACAGCAAGCCCGTTCCGCTCGATCGCATCTTCAATCTCGCCCCGCTCAACAGCGAGCGCACCGAGACGGCCAAGGTGCGCTACACCACGGGTATCTTCCTCGATACCGAGAAAGCACGCCTGCGCAAGGACGAGGCGGTCGCCCTGGGCGTGAAAGATGCCTTTGTTACCGCCTACTTGAACGGCAAGCGGATACCGATGCGCGAAGCCAATGCGCTGCTCCTGAAGTTCGGCCCGGCGATCCTCGCCAAGCCCTGAACAGGTCTTCGACGACCAATCCCTTCCAGCGATGGCGAACGTTCTCCGACAAGCTGGTCGGGCGACCTAATTTCGCACCATGCGTTACATGAACACGCCTGAAGAGGCGCTTCTGGAAGAAGTGCTGATGGAGGAAGGGCCTGTGAAGGAATTAGTCCTGCACAATGATGATGTGAACACATTCGAGCACGTGATCGACTGCTTGGTGGAGATCTGCCAGCATGAGCATGTGCAGGCCGAGCAGTGCGCGCATATCGTGCATTACAATGGCAAATGCAGCGTCAAGCGCGGCACCTTCGATCAACTCGAACCCCGCTGCACAGCCTTGCTACAGCGTGGGCTCTCAGCCGAGATCCAATGAGGAACTCCTTGCTTCGTGCGGCGATCGTGCTCTGCGCGCTCACGCTGTTGGACGCGTGCGCCCGGGTGCCCATCACCGGCCGCCGCCAGATGAACCTGGTCAACGAAGGCCAGCTCATGGCCATGGCCGACGGCCAGTACGATGAATTCCTGGGAGCGAATAAGGTGTTGCCTGCCAGCGATCCCCGGTCGGTGATGGTCTCGCGCATCGGCAGGAAGATCGCCGACGCCGCCACGGCGTTTCTGGGCGAGAACAACGCTTCGGATCGAGTGGCTGGCTTCCAATGGGAATTCAATACCGTGGACGACCCCACCGTGAACGCCTGGTGCATGCCGGGCGGCAAGGTTGTGGTGTACACTGGCATACTGCCCGTGACCCAGAACGAGACGGCGTTGGCCGTGGTGATGGGGCATGAGATCGCTCACGCGATCGCACGCCACGGCAATGAGCGCTTGAGCCAGGGCCTGGCCTTGCAGTTGGGCGTAAGCACGCTGGAAGTGGCGGCCGGGCAGGACCGCACCATGACGGAGAACCTGCTGTTGCAGAGCTTCGGCGTGGGTGGTGCCTTGGGCATGCTCGCATATAGCCGCAAGCACGAGAGCGAGGCCGATAAGATGGGCCTCGTCTTCATGGCCATGGCAGGCTACGACCCGCGCGAAGCACCGAGATTCTGGGAACGCATGAGCCAGGGCGGAGGGCAGTCCCCCCCGGAGATCCTCAGCACGCACCCCAGTGATGCGACCCGCATGCGCGACCTGGAGCAGTTCATGCCCGAGGCGTTGAAGTACTACAAGCCTTGATCGATGGGTCGTGTGCGCGACGTGCTGCCAACGGCGGCGATCATCGCGAGCAATGTGCTGCTTTGGGCCAGGCCGCTCGGGCGCAAAGCATTCATGCTACTCGGTACCCTTGCTGCGGTACTCGTGGCGCTGGCATGCACGCGCGTTCCGTTCGATGCTCACCGATGGCTCGGCACGAGGGCCGGAGAGTGCAGCGGACCGGCTGAGGTGATCGTTGTGCTCGGTGGCAGCGGCATGCCGTCGGGCCCTGAACTGGTAAGGCTGCACCGCGCAGCCGAAGCAGCGGCACAATGGCCTTCAGCACGTGTTCTGGTGATCCATCCGGGGCCGCCATCCACGCTGGGCGCCATGCTCGCCGAATTGGAATTGCGCGGTGTGGCGAAGGATCGGCTCCAGCAGGTCAATGAGGGCAACAACACGCGCGAGCAGGCGCTGATCCTTCATGCACGCTTGGATCATCGCTCGCCGATCGCCGTGATCACGTCCCCCGAAAACACCTTCCGTACGGTGCTCGCATTCCGCAAGGCAGGATTGCCGAACACCTGGGGCGCTCCCGCATGGGACCATGCCATGCTCCACAACTTCGACTATGGCCATGAGGCGGTGGGCGGCAAAGGCTGGATTCCCGACATCTCGGGCAGCCCTGGCTTGCGCTACACCTTCTGGAATTATCTCAAGCTTGAGGTGGTTTGCTTGCGTGAATACGCTGCCATCGCTTACTACTGGCTGAACGGGTGGGTCTGAGGTCAGCACCCTTCGGAGTCGATCTCTATCTTCGCCCCCGCTTTTCAAGGACCCGTAGCTCAATTGGATAGAGCACCTGACTACGGATCAGGAGGTTTGGGGTTCGACTCCCTACGGGTTCACCAGGAAGCAGAAGGCGCCGCAAGGCGCCTTCTTTCATTTCAAGCATGGCGGATCAGTGCGTCGCCAGCTTCCTCACCATCTCCTGCGTCAAGCTGCTGGCATCGGGGCCGTATGCGTTCACGAGGATGCCTTTCAAGCCGTGCTTGTCTGAGCTGATCGCATATACAATGCTCTGGTCTTCGGGGTCGCTATTGCCTTCAAAGCGGTGGAACTCATCGATCCGGAATTCGGCGGGATCAAGATGGAGGTCACGCGTTCCGCACACCAGGCAATGCTCCGCAAGGACGAGTTCATCCGTGTAGCCCCTGTGTTGGAGATCATTCACCGCTTCGGATAACGTCGAATAGACGGCCATGGCTCGAAGGCGTGGGGGTTATGGAAAGTACTTGTTCATGAGCGTACGGTCGATATGCCCGTTTTGACCATGGCAACTCCGACACGCGGCACCTTGATCGGCGGCGGATATCGCCACCGCGCCGTTGGCAAGGATGTAGCCCCAAATCCATCCTTCACTGTCAGCAGCGGGATCACCATTGCGCTTGAGCATGATCGCATAACGTTCCAGGGTCGCTGCGTCGATCATCAGGTCCTTCACGATCAATGCGCCATTCGGGAAGATCGTTTCGTTGATCACGCGGCCCGCGCTGTCGAGCGCACTGGCGGCGGTGGAATTGTACCGCGTGCGCAGGTATGGCGCGGCATGGCCAGACCCAATGCTTCGGGCCAGGAGCGTATCGCTGAAGGCGTACCATACGTTCGCTTCAGTGGACCGTGCGCGCTCCAGCAGCTCGCCATCCACCGCGATGCCATCGGGCTCATGCGCACAACCCGCAATAAGCAGAGCGAAAGCGAAGGGGAGGGGAGCGCCGTTGATCGAGGAGGCCATGGCGTTGGGGTCGTTGGCCCGTCAATCTCCTGACGCGAAGTAGAAGTAGTAAAAGAGGATGGCGGTGCGTTCGTCCACGCCGTCGATGCGGCCGATGGTGCGGCCACTGCCATCGTACAGGTAATTGCCATCCACGCGGCCGATGGTCTTGCCACTGCCATCGTAGACGTATTTGCCATCGATCCGGCCCATGGTGCGGCCGCTGCCATCGTAGTAGTAGTTCCCGTCCACGCGGCCGATGGTTTTGCCGCTGCCATCGTGGATGTAGTTGCCATCCAAGCGGCCAATGGTACGACCGCTGCCATCGTACACGTACTTGCCATCGATACGGCCGATGGTACGACCCCTGCCATCGTAGCAATATTGTGCTTCCGCTGCGATGCTGAAGAGCATGCTGAGCATGATCAGCACGTAGGACCTGTGCGCCAGCGAACGGTCGCTCATCGGATGCACTACTTCAACGCCTTGGTCGCACCAAGCATGTCTTTGATACCGCCCAAGCTGCTGAGCACGCCAGTGGCTTCGAAGGGGATGTACACCACCTTGTTGTCCTTGCCGCTGGTCATGGCTTCCAGGGTCTCCAGGTACTTCATCGCGATCAAGTAGTTCGCTGGGTCGGCGTTGGCGCCTTTGATCGCTTCGGTGACCAGCCGGATCGCTTCTGCTTCGCCTTGTGCACGACGGATGCGGGATTGCGCATCGCCCTCGGCTTCGAGGATCTGGCCCTGCTTCTGGCCTTCGGCGGTGGTGATCTGCGCCTGTTGGATGCCTTCGGCATGCAGCACTGCCGCACGCTTGCTGCCCTCGGCATCGATGATCTGCGCGCGGCGATCGCGTTCGGCGCGCATCTGCTTCTCCATGGCTTCGCGTATGTCACGCGGCGGGTTGATGTCCTGCAATTCAACGCGGTTCACCTTCACGCCCCACTTGTGGCTGGCCTCATCGAGGATCTGGCGAAGCTTCATGTTGATGGTGTCGCGGCTGGTGAGGCACTCGTCCAGGTCAAGCTCGCCGATCACGTTGCGGAGCGTGGTCTGGGTGAGCTTCTCGATGGCCAGCGGCAGGTTCTCGATCTCGTACATCGCCTTCACGGGATACATCACCTGGAAGTAGAGCAATGCATTGATCTCGGTCATCACATTGTCCTTGGTGATCACGTTCTGCCGCGGGAAGTCGTAGACGGTCTCGCGCAGGTCGATGCGCTCCTTCTTGACGAACTGCACGAACTTGTTCCCATCAGGCAGGTCGCGCGTGAAGCGGAAGATGATCTCGCGCGGCTTATCGAAGACCGGGATGATAACATTGAAGCCGGCCACGAGCGTGGTGCGATATTTCCCGAAGCGCTCGATCACCATGGCTTCGCTCTGCTGGACGATGCGCACGCCTTTGGCGACCATGAAGATGACGAAGAACGCGACCAGGATCAGTACGATGGTTCCGGTAGGCATGTGTGCGGGTTGAGCAGTGAGGGGTTGGTCTATTCGGGATCCGTCGGCAGGCGTGTGGTGCTTGTCAGCCTTCGATGGCCTTTACGATGAGGGTGTTGCTGTCCACGCGCACCACCTCGATGAGGTCGCCTGAGCGCAACGCACGGTCACTGGTGCATTCGGCGCGCCAGTCATCGCCGGCCACCGAGACGCGCCCAAGCCTCAGCCCCGGCTCGAAGTCCTGCGTAACGCGACCGCGCTGGCCTACGAGGGCTTCGGTGTTGGTAAGCACGCCACTGTCCTTCCACATGCGCTTCATAAGAAGTGGTCGTAGGGTGAAGAATGCGATGAGCGACGCGACGGAGAAGCTGATGAGCTGGGCTGTTGCGGCTCCGCCCAGTGCCGCTGCGGCGCTGGCGGCGATACAGCCCATGCTGAGGCAGAACAGGAAGAAGCCCGGCACGAAGATCTCTGCGATGAGCAGCACGATCGCTGCGCCTGCCCACCAGTGCCATTGGAAGAAATCGAAGGTGTCCATGTTGTTCGCTGCCGAAGATAGGAGAGGAGACGCGTGCGCAGCCTGCGCTCGTTGATAAGCGGCCCAGCGCGCTGATGAGCGCCGTCGCCGGGGCAGGGCCCGTACTTTCGGCGCCGATGATCCAACGGACCCTCGCCTATCTGCGCACTGCCGAAGGTCGCGATCAACTTATCACCTACCTGGCCGAAGGGCTTTCCATGCTGGGCATGGTTGCCGCCTACAGTCTGGCCGCTCAGGCCGGCAAGCAGCAGCTGGACTTGTATGTCGTGGCGCGCAGGACGGTCTCCTTCGTCTATCCGCTGCTGTTGATCGGTGCAGCCGTGGGCCTCACGCGCTTCGTCGCCATGAGCGTTGATCCTTTGCGGCAGCGCGCCTACTTGCACGGGGCGCTCAGTTGGGTCATTCCGTTGGCGCTATTGCTGTTCCTGGCCAGTTGGTTGTGGTCGGCTCCGTTGGCATGGGTGGTCTTCGGCGTTGGTGCTGGAGAGGATCTCATGGCCCCGCTCGGCGCCATGATCGCCGGCGTAAGCCTGCACGGGGTGGCGTACAGCTACCTGCGCGGCAAGCGGAACATGCTGCTGGCCAATGCCATCCAAGTCTTCGCTCTCGCTGCGGCGCCGTGCGTTGCCCTCATGGTCTTCGACGACCTCGCCTCGGTGCTTTGGTCCACCGGGATCACATGGACGGTGGTAGCCATCGGCGTACTGCTTGGCGATATGGTGCGGCGAGCCCCAAGAAGCAGTACGCGGGAACGCTCCGAACTCTTGCGCTATGGCCTGCCTCGACTGCCCGGCGACATGGCCATGGGCGCCTTGCTCACGGTGCCGGTGTATGTGGTTGCGCGCACGCACGGCTTGGCGGCGAGCGGCGAGATCGGCTTCGGAACAACGCTCCTGAATTTCGCTGCGGCGCTCTTCAGCCCGGTGGCTCTGCTTCTGTTACCGGCTTCGGCTGCGCAGCTTGCCGCTCGTGATCATGGCGGACTTTCGACGCGGATCGGCCGCATGGTCCGCATCATCTTCCTGGCGAGCCTCGCGCTTACGCTGGCCTTCGAGATCGGTGCTGACCTTCTCTTGTACCTGTACCTGAAGGATACGGGCGAAGCCTACGTGCTCACCAGCAGGGTGATCTTCCTGGGAGCCTTGCCCTTCGGCTTCTTCATCGGGCTGCGCAGCGTGCTCGATGCCTACTTCCACACGCCGCGCAACGGCATCAACCTCACGGTCTCGTTCCTCATTTTCATGGTGGGCGCAATGGTCCATCTGGTCGTGCCTTCACCTCCGATGCTGGTGTGCGGGGCACTGGTGGTTGCGTTGTACTACCTGGGCTGGGCCACATGGCGCGATGTGCGTTTCGTGCGCAGTGAATTGGAGCGACGTGCTGTTTCCACCGACAAGGACTTGCGGATAGCGGTGGTCATCCCGGCACGCGAGGACCAGGTGACCGCCTATCCGTTCGCCCGTCGGCAGGCCGAGGCGTTCCGGCGCGATCACGGCGCGCATGTGGTGGTCTTCCACCTCGGCAGCCGAACATCGCTGTGGAAGCTGATGCGCGATCGCGGTCGCTTCAAGCGCATGTTGCGCAGCGAACGGCCCGATGTGGTGCATTGCCACTACGGCTCGGTAAGCGCATTGTTCACGGTGCTTTCCAGTGCGGTCCCTGTGGTCGTCAATTTCCACGGCAGCGATCTCAACCGTACGCCGCAGGATGGTGTGCTGCGCGATGTGCTCGGCAGGATCTTCTCGCAATTCGCTGCGTTCTTCAGCGCGGGCATCATTTGCGTGAGCGAACCCCTGCGCAGGCGGCTCTGGTGGCGGCAGGAGGAGGCCGTGGTGCTCCCGTTGGGCGTCGACGCCTCGCACTTCAAACCGATGGACCGTGGGCAGTGCAGGACCGATCTGGGATGGGCTGCTGATGAATGCGTTGTGTTATTCAATGCCAACAACCCGGCCGTCAAGCGGCTCGACATCGCCGAGGCCACGATGGAGGAATTGCGCTCTTTGGGCGTGAAGGCCCGGCTCGAGGTCTTGCGTGGCGGCGTGGATCCCGACCGCATGCCCCTGCTCATGAACGCTTCGGACGCCTTGCTGCTATGCAGCGATCGCGAGGGCAGCCCGACGATGGTGAAAGAGGCGATGTCCTGCGGACTGCCGGTCGTCTCCAGCGATGTGGGAGACGTGCGCGAACGCACCCAAGGCGTGGAGCCAGGTGCAATAACGGAGCAGGACCCCAGAGCATTGGCCGAGGCGCTGGCCCCCGTGCTGGCGAGCAGGGTCCGAACGAACGGCCGCGAATTGCTGGAGCGCAATGGTGTCGACGCCCGCACATTGGACGAGGCCGTATTCGCCTACTTGCGTTCGATCCTCATCCGCGCATGATGACGCTGTTCGCATACGCAGCGCTCGCGCTCTTCACTGCAGCGTACGCCTACTGCGGTGTGGTGCTCTATCGTCGCACCGGGGATGTGAGCGTGCCGCTGGGCCTTGCGCTCATCTATTACTGGACCTTCGCCGGTGCATGGTTCTTCATCGGCGATTCCGCTCTCGGCTTCCAGGGCTATCGTATCGGCTTGGGCTACTACTACCTCATGGAGAAGATGTTCCCCTTCATCATGAACGGGAACTACCTCCTGTCCTTGGGCGCTTACGCGCTCTTTGCCCTGGCCATGCTGGCCATGCTGCTGCTTCTGGTGCCGAACGAGCCTCGGAGGATGCCGGGGCCGGTGCGTCTCGACCATCGCTACATGCTCGTTGGCGGCGCACTGTGCATGCTGTTCTCTATCGTCGCAGCATCGCCTTTGTTGCAGGAAGCCTGGCGTGCGGGTGAGCCTTTCTACACCGTGCTGCGGCAGGACACGTCTTATATGTCGACGCTGCGTGCCTGGGCCGATCGTGGTGCAGCCCTGTGCTTCGTGCTCGGTTACGCCATCCTGCTCGGCTCGGGCGATGCACGTTCGTTCTTCGATGATCGAGCGCGCAACTGGCAACGTGCGGCATACCCGGCGTGCATGCTGGTGCTGGGCCTCTATCTCTCCCTGCTCGGCGACCGGCATACCCTGTTCTCGGTGCTCATCCTGGTGATGATCTATCTGCTGGATCGGTTCCGTCGTCGAGGCTTACGTCTCGCATTGATGCCCGTTCTCGTCATCGTGGTGCTGCTCGCCTTCGGCGGATGGGTGCGCGGCTTCTCACCGCAAGGTGTGAAGGCAGCAGTGGACCGTTCTCCATTCAAACTGGAGTGCATTGCACATGTGCCCCGGCAGCAGGAAGGCTTCGTGCGCAAGGCAGGCAATACCCTTCTAGGCAACGAGATGTTCGCAGCGCACTTCTCCATGTTCGGCATCATAGAGCGCGATGTTCCTGTGGAACAGTGGATCAGCCTGCGGTACGTGGGCTGCCTCGTGGGCATCTGCCGTGAGGATGGGTTGCCCACTCCCAGCGTGTACGACCATTATGCCCAAGCCGCCCGTCTCACACCAGGACAGGGCTACACCATCCATCATGCTTCAGGATGGTATCTCAATTTCGGTTGGTCGGGCGTGGTGCTCGGTGGCGCTTTCCTCGGTGCTGTCTGGGGCTGCATGATGCGCGCACGCGCACGGATCAAGGAGCGATCCCGAGCGCGCATCCTCGTGCTGATGCTTCCGTACCTCTTCGTGTCGTATTTCCCCGCCTTGCTGCGCAGCGGTCCGGAGTCCTACTGGGGCGTTGCCATCGAAGGCATCCTCATGCCCATGACCGTGATCTTCCTTGCTTCCACGCTGAACTGGCCATGGCGACGGATGGGCTTGCACACATCGACGGCATGAGCGAAGGAGGCGCCCCATCGAATTGGCCTTCACGGCCGAGGGTTCGCGTGGTGATCCCTTGCCGGAACGAACGAGCCTATATAGCCGCCTGCCTGCGTTCATTGGTCGATGCCGACCGCGATGGCATGCAGGTGGAAGTGCGCGTATGCGATGGGATGAGCGATGATGGGACCCGGGAGGAGGTGCAGCGCTTCGCCAGCGAGCACGCATGGATCAAGTTGGTGGACAATCCCCAGCGCACCACGCCGCAAGCCATGAACATCGGCTTGCGCGAACCGGGCTACGAAGTGGGCATCATCCTCGGCGCGCATGCCGAGGTGGACAGTGGATTCATCCGGAACAACCTGCGCGTGCTTCGCGAGCATCCGGAAGCAGGTTGCGCAGGCGGGCTCATCGAGAACGTTTACCTCGACGCAGCGAGCCGTCGGATCGGTACCGCCATGTCCCATCCGTTCGGTGTGGGCAACGCGCATTTTCGTACCGGTACGAAGGAAGGAGAGGTGGATACGGTCGCGTTCGGGGCTTACCGTCGTGAGGTTTTCGAGCGCATCGGCTACTTCGATGAGCGCCTGATGCGCAACCAGGACGACGAGTTCAACTATCGCGTGATCAAGGCAGGCTTCGGCATTCGACTTTCCGCATCGGTCCGCAGCCGGTACTACGTACGCGGGAGCTACGCCAAGCTCTTCCGGCAATACCGGCAATACGGCTATTGGAAGGTGTACGTCAATCGCATGCACCGCACCGTGACCACCCTGCGGCAATTGGTGCCTGCGTTGTTCGTCTCGGCTGTTTGCGGGGGCGCTTTGCTGCTGTTGCTCTGGCCGCAGCTATGGCCCGTCTGGCTTTCAGGCCTCGGTGCATATCTGCTCCTTGCCGCATACAGCGCGGGGCGTGCCGCAGGATCCATCAGTGATGTGCCAGGAGTGCTCTGCGCGTTCCTTGTGCTGCACGTATCGTACGGGGTGGGTTACTTGCAGGGTCTTTGGGATTTCATCCTGCTGCGGAAGGAGCCGAAGGCCAGCGCATCCGACCTGACCCGATGAGCAGGCAGGGCTTGGATCGAGCAGCACGCGCGCTCTTCGCTGAGGCGGGCACTTCCAATGGAGACCGGTGGCGTGCATTAGCAGCATGCCTCTTCGCCTTCAGTCTTCCGCTTGCGCCCATGGTGTTGCCCTTGCTCCTTGCACTTGCCGTGGCCACTTTCATCATCGACAAGGACGTGTGGAAGTACCGGCCTCTCCTGCGGATCGATCCATTCGCGCCGGCGACCTGGTCCATCGTGCTGCTGCTGCTCCATCTGATCGGCATGCTGTGGACCAGCAACACTTCATTCGGTTGGTTCGATATCGGGATCAAGCTGCCGCTGTTCTTGCTTCCCGCGCTGGCTATGCTTCCCGGTGTTCGCAGCCAAGGACGGAATGCCGTGCTCTTCTCGTTCTGTCTCGGCAATGTCGTGGCCGTATTGCTATGCCTCGCATTGGCAGCGGGCCGCGCTTGGTCGCCGGAAGGGCTCGGCATACAAGAATTCATCAGCTCGGCTTTCTCGGCGACGCTGCATCCGAGCTATTTCGCGTGGTACCTCGTCATGGCGTTGGCATGCTGGTACATGGGCGGGCTGAACGACCGGTTCCCGCGTGCGATCGGGGCGTTCTTCGTGATGCTGTTGTGCGCAGGCGTGGTGCTCACCGGCAGTCGAATGGGTTGGATCACCCTTCCACTGGTCATGGTGTGGTCGCTCGCGAGCGGCTGGCGAGATCGATGGACGCGGCGATCCCTCCTTGTTCTGCTGCTCGTGAGCATCGGCGCTGGCGCGTTGCTCACGGCCGCATCGGAGCATGTTCGCTACCGCGTGGTGGAGATGTTCGCACCTTCGGACCCCACGACCGCTGATGCATTCAGCAGCGCTGCCATCCGAAGGGTCACATGGGAAGCGGCGTGGGAGGTGGGGAAGAGCAACCTGCCGCTGGGAACTGGTACCGGTGACGTGAAGGATGAACTCCTTCGTCAGTACGAGTCGGTTGGCGCGCAGCATGCGCTGGAGCGGAAGCTGAACGCCCACAACCAGTTCCTGCAAACCTTCGCTGCGCTGGGCATTCCGGGCGTGCTTGTCCTGCTCGCCTTGTTCATGTTTCCCATGTTGAGGCGGATAAGGGCCTTGCAAGCGTGCGCGCTGGTGCTCGTGCTCCTTAATTTCTCCGTGGAGAGCATGCTCGAGGTGCAGGCAGGGGCGCTGTTCACCGGTTGGCTGGTGTGGGTGCTTTGGTGGCCGACCGCTCCGGTGGCATCTTCGCGCCCATGATCCCCTTCAGCCCGCCGCGCATCGATGACCGTACCGTGAAGGCCGTGGAGGAGGCCTTGCGCAGCGGTTGGATCACCACCGGCCCGCGCACCAAGGAGTTCGAGAAGCGCATCGCGGCCTACTGCGGTGTGAAGAAGGCCATTGCGCTCAACAGTTGGACGAACGCCTGCGAACTGGTGCTGCGCTGGTACGGCGTGGGCCCCGGCGATGAAGTGATCGTTCCAGCGTACACGTACTGCGCAACGGCCAACATCGTCATGCACGTGGGCGCGAAGCCTGTGCTGGTTGATGTGCTGGACGATTTCACGATGGATCCCGATGCCGTGCGCCATGCGATAACACCTCGCACCAAGTGCATCATCCCCGTTGATATCGGCGGCCTGCCGGCACAGGTCAACGCCATCATGCGCATCGCCGTGGAGCAGTGCGGCCTCTTCACCCCGAAACTGAACCTGCGCTCGGCCGGCCGCAATCCGCAGATGCTCCTCGGACGCGCGTTGGTCCTCTCCGATGCCGCGCATTCCTTCGGTGCTGTCATCGGTGGCCAGAAGCTGGGGACACAAGCCGATATCACCGGCTTCAGCTTCCATGCCGTCAAGAACCTCACCACCGCCGAAGGCGGGGCGCTGGCCTTCAATCTGCCCGTGCCCTTCGACCATGAGGAGCTGTATCGCCACTTCAACACCATGAGCTTGCATGGGCAAAGCAAGGACGCGTTGGCCAAGACGGAGCCCGGAGCATGGCGCTACGATGTGGCGTTCCCGGGCTGGAAGTGCAACATGACCGATCTGCAGGCCGCCATCGGGCTCGTTGAGCTCGATCGCTACGACAACGATACGATCCCGCGCCGACGGGCGATCTGCGCGCGATACGATGCGGCGTTCAAGAGCGATGCGCGTTTCATTGCGCCCACGATGAAGGATGCCACGCGCGAGGGGAGCTACCACTTGTACATGCTTCGGGTGGCCAAGGCCACCGAGGAGCAACGTGATGCCATCATCACAGCGATCGCAAAGCGGGAAGTCAGCGTGAACGTCCACTTCATTCCGCTCCCCATGCTCACCTTCTATCGGGAGCAGGGATATCGCATCGCAGAGTTCCCGCGCACGTATGGCAACTACTGCCAGGAGATCAGCCTCCCTGTGTACTACGACCTCACCGATGCGCAGGTGGATGAAGTGATAGCAGCCGTGAAGGCGGCGACATCGGAAGTCATGGGCTCATGATGAAGCGCGCATTCGACATCGTTGCGTCGTTGCTCGCCTTGGTCATCCTGCTCCCCTTGTTGTTGATCATCGCGCTCGCTGTTGCGCTCACTTCACCGGGTGGAGCCTTCTTCAAGCAGGTGCGTTTGGGGAAAGGAGGCAGGGAGTTCGGGCTTCTCAAGTTCCGCAGCATGAAACCGGGCAGTGAAGCGAAAGGACAGATCACCGTTGGCGGCAGGGATCCGCGGATCACCGGAGTGGGCTTCGTGCTTCGCAGGACCAAGTTGGATGAGCTGCCCCAACTGTGGAACGTTCTCGTAGGCGACATGAGCATCGTAGGCCCACGTCCTGGAAGTGCCCAAGTACGTGGCCTTGTACACCGATGAGCAGCGGGCCGTGCTGCGCGTGCGGCCGGGCATCACCAGCCTGGCGAGCATGGCGTACATCGATGAGAACGAAGTGCTGGGACGAAGCAACGATCCCGAGCGCACGTATGCGGAGGAGGTGATGCCTGCGAAGCTGAAGCTTGATCTTCAGTACGTTCGGGAGCAAAGCCTCTTGCTCGACCTGCGCATCATCCTGCGCACGCTGGCCCGGATGCTGGGAGCGTAGCACGGATCCGTTACGGAAGGCGCGCATTGGTGCGAAGCGTTCCGCCACGCCGATCCCGCTCCATCACCTTTAACGCGGCGAAGGCCCTGTTCCGATCGTCCCTTCGTGCGGAGATAAACACCGCACGAACATGAGAACAACGATCGCATTCCTGCTTCTTGCACCTTTCATGGCGGCACGCGCGCAGGTGGCCTGCGACATCCTGGCGCCGGACTATTTGCATGCGAGCCTGGACCATACCTGGGCCAAGCCCGCCAACGGATCATGGAACACACCGGACATGGCGCAGGTGGCCAATCGGCTCACCGGCGATCTGGTGCTGGCCTACGACGGGAGCTCCGCGGACAGCCTCTGCTGCAGCTCCATCGCCAATCCGGGTGCCGTGAACGGCCGCATTGCGCTTCTGTACCGGGGCAGCTGCGAATACGCGCTGAAGGCGAAGCACGCGCAAGATGCAGGTGCCATCGCCGTGATCATCATCAACAACGTGGCTGGCGCAGCACCGGTGCCGATGGGCGCTGGAAGCCAGGGCCAATTGGTGAACATTCCCGTTTTCCAGATCCGCGCGCAGGATGGGGCCTTATTGCGCGAGGCGCTCGACTCCGGCGTCGCCCTCACCATGCTTCTAGGCAATAAGAACGGCTACTATGCATCCGATATCGGGCTCCAGAAGCAGGGGGTATTGTTGCCGGGGAGCCTCGCGCATCCCAGACAGCTTGCAGCAAACTCCGGCGAGTATGTCGTCCAGCCAGGAGCATGGGTGTACAATTTCGGCAGCGAAGCGCGCTCTGGTGTGGAGTTGCGTGCCACCATTTCGCAACAATCGACGACGCTCTATGATGAGAGTTCCGCAACAGTGGATCTTGCCGTCGGCGATAGTGCGTTCATCACCTTGCCGGAATTCGATCAGGCTGCCTACGACGGTCGGTACATCCTCAGCTACACCGTGGACGTCACCGATGCCGATGAGCACCTTGCGGACAACACGTTCACCCTGCCTCTCGATTTCGGCGGCACGTATGCGCTGGCGCCGCTGAGCCACGACACGAACATCCCGCAGACCACCGTGGGCATCAAGCCTGCCACTTCCAACGGCGAGTACGAGAGCTGCGTGCATTTCCGCGATGCGAACGCCAGTCGCGTGGCCGTGACAGGCTTCGACCGGTACGTCTCGATCAACGCGCCGGCCATACTGCAGAACGAGGTCATCATCTCTCGCGTGTACCAATGGCTCGATGTGTTCACCGGGCTCAGCGACCCCGCTTTCGATATCAGTAACCTCGTGCAGGTGCATTCACAGGAGCATATCCTCGATGCCACCACCAGTTCAGTCGAAACGTACCTGCAATTCGGCGCACCTGTGGTATTGGAGGACAACATGCGCTACCTCTTTTGCACTGCAGTGCTCAATCCGGCCATCTTCCTCGGGTACAATGAGGATGTCCATTACCGCACCAACGAAGCGGTCTATGACCAGCCCACCTCTCCGAACCGCAATGGATCTTCCTGGTTCGTGGGCTTCACCGGCAGGCCGGTGGCCAGTATCGGTGCGCGCATGATCGACGCCAGCACCATCGGTATCGAGGAGCCGGGTGCGTTGCGCGTCGGCGCATCACCGAACCCGGGCAACGGTCGCTTCCAGCTCGTGTTCAGCCATGCGTTGCCGGTGCTCGTTTCGGTGACCGATCCCACAGGCCGTGCGGTCTTGAGCCAGCGCGGCAGCGGCGATCGGCTCGTCCTCGACCTCACCGGTCAGTCGCCGGGGGTGTACGTGGCTGCCATCGAGAGCGCAAATGGCCGAGCGGTGGCGAGGTTGGTGGTGGAGTAGATCGCTGTATCGCATGCGAAGAGCCGACTGCGTTCGTCGGCTCTTTGCATTCCAGGTGCCTTGCGTCAATCTTCTGCACCACCGAGCAGGTCGCGCAGCTTCTCCAGGTCGGTCGCACGGTCCTTGTCGCCCATCTTGGAGTAGCTGTTCGCGAGGTTGTTCAACTGGCGCCTGATGATGTCCATGTTGCTGCATGGCGCATAGAAGGAGGGCCGTGGCTCGATCTTCAGTTTCGCCAGGAACTCATTGATCTCATTGCGGCCCAGGATATCGCCCTGGCTGAATGCGTTCACATAGAAGAGCACGCTTTCCTCGCCCTGTTGCCCGCTGTCAGCTCCACCGATGCTTTCCTCATCGAGGTAGGCCAGCACGAAGTGGTTGGGCAGATTCACCCCGCGCATGGGCAGGTTGAGGTCCTCGGCGAGCACCTGATAGATGATGGCCAGCGAGAGCGGATTGCCCTTGCGGCTGTCGAGCACCTCGTTGATGTAGCTGTTCTGCGGCGCGTGGTAGTTGCGCTTGTTGCCCTTGAAGCCATGCACCTGGAAGAAGATGTGGTTGAACACGCGCACCTTCTCGAAGGCGGTGAGGTGATCGTTCAGTTCGAGCCAGATGTCCTGCCGGATGGCGGCGAGCCGGCTCTTCACCTTCTGCTCGTCCATGTCGGGGTAGCGGTACCGGCTGATGATGAGCGCGCCTTCGAGCAGGTCATCGCCGCCGCTTTCCTTCCACGCTTTCAGGCGATCGGTGACGCTCGCGAGGTGGATCGTATGCAACAGGTCTTCGATGCGGTTGCGGAAGAGATCGCCGAAGTCATCGATCTCCCAAGCGCGCTCCAGTTCGGGCACGATGTTGTCGCCCAGTTGCACGATGCGGTCGCGCACCTGCGAATAGATCGTCTCATCGGGATCATCGATCAGGGTGATCAGCGCACGGATCTCGTTCTGGCCCATCGGGTGCGTCCCCTTTGCCGGGACGCGTCGAAACTACCGGCGCGTAGCTCCCCGTTCCGGTGCCGCCACCAAGGGGTTTCAAGCGGCCGCCTGTTGATGGCGATGCCCGCCTCCGGCTGTGAACAGCACGGTGTGGAAAGCCGGTTCTAGCAGTGGACATCCGCAAGGCATCGAAGAAGCGGTCCGGTGCGAAGCCGATCGCTACTTTAGGGCGCGATCCTCCACCATGCGGCGTCCTGTCCACTTCGCACTTCCATTCGTGCTGGCGCTTTCCCTAGCGCATTCGCTCCGTGCCCAGGAGACGGAAGAACCGTCATTGACGATCGTTGAGGTGATGCCCGAGTTCCCAGGTGGCCAGGAGGCGATGTACAAGTACCTGGGCAAAGAGGTGGAATACCCCGATAAGGCCATCGAGGCGGGGATCCAAGGCGTGGTGTACGTCAACTTCATCATCGAGAAGGAAGGCACGCTCAGCCATGCGCGTATCCTGCGTGGTGCTTCGCCTTTGCTCGATGCCGAGGCGCTTCGCGTTGTGCAGGGCATGCCGAAGTGGACGCCGGGCATGCAGTTGGGCAAGCCGGTGCGTGTCCAGTACAATCTTCCCATCCGCTTCGTCATCCACGAGCGGAAGAAGAGGAAGCGGAAGTGATCGTTCAGCCTTTCCTGCTATTGAGGAAGCGAACGCCCACAAGGCGGTCGCAGCGCTGCTGGCGATCGCTGAAATAGACCAGCACCAGGTAGTCGTTCTCGGTCTGGTAATGGCTGCCTTCCACTGCGCCGATGTCGGGCGCCGTTGCACCGCGCGGCAGTGTTACGAAGCTGAAATCATAGAAGCCTTGCTTGAGAAGGAGCGTTGCGGTGTAGCGCTTCTCTTCCGGCAGCCATGTCATGCGGAATTCCTTGCGGCATTGGAAGTCGCTCAACTGGCCGTATACGTACACCTCATCCAGCAATTGTTCGTTCAGGGGCAGTGTGAAGTGGACTTCCGCGTAGTCCGCACCAAGCGGGTCACCGTCCACCAGATCGTTGCGTACGATGAACTTGCCGTTGATGTCCTGCTGATTGTTGTACATGCGTATGGTGCGCCGCTCTTCGGGCAGGAGCCAGGCTTCGTACACGCCTTCACCTGCGCCAGGGGTTATCCGAGCCACGCGCTGGGTGGCATAGCGCAAGTTCTTCAGGTCGAAATTGCGGTGCTCATTGCCGCCCATGAAAAGGCCCTGCTGGGGGAAATCGTACACCAGTTCTGTGCCCCGCACGAAGCGAGGCTTCAGTCCCGACCGTAGATCGTCCCAACGCATGTTCTGCAAAATGGCAACATGCACATCACCGAAGGGGTCCTGCACGCTGATGCCGTTGGTGGTCACGGTCAGGTCCACTTGCTGGGCCACGTCGCGCATGTCCACCTGACGGCTGGCCTGCACGCGGGCATCGATGCGCGCCTTCTGCTCGAATACCAGCAGGCGGCGCGTGAGCACGAGATCCTCCTCGTCGCTGCCCCGGTACACCTTGAGCAGGTAGTTGCCGCTGCGCGTAGGCCGCATGATGGCGTTGGGCACGACCAGCTCGTAGTGGATGAAGGGCTGCAACGTGTTGAAGCTGTTGTTCCCTGCGGGGATGAAATCGCTGTATGCGCCTTCGATGTACTGTCCGGGCAGCAGGTCGCTCACCTGCCAGTCGGCATTGCAATGGACCAAGGTGTAGGACAGGTTCTCGATGTTGGGTTGCAGGTCGTCGAAGCGCAGCACCACGGCTTCGGCGCTGTTCAGCTCGATCACCGGCGGCGCCAGCTCGAAGCCTTGCTTGTACAACTGCACGGTTCGGATGGTGGGGGAGTAGGTACGGTCTTCGGCCACCAGAACTTGCGGCGACCAATAGTCGGGACCCGCCGGAGGCGACGGTGTTGCACCGGTTGATGCGGTATTCCCGCAGGCTTGCAGCACGGCGGTCAACGGTACCACGAGAAGCACCACCGAACGGGTTGCGCAAGCCGCGCGGGTCAACGATTCGAGCAATTTCTTCACAGCCGTTGGCGATATGGGTACAATTCTAAATTTGCCGCGCCCGATCCGAAAGGTGGGCAGCAAACATGCCCAACATCGTCCGGATCCGCAAAGGACTCGACATCCGCCTGAAAGGCGAAGCCGAGAAGGTCCTTGCGCAAGCGGAACCCGCGAAGGTCGTCGCGATCAAACCGACCGATTTCCACGGCTTGGTGCCCAAGGTACTGGTGAAAGCCGGTGATGCTGTGCTGGCCGGCAGCCCGCTCTTCACCGACAAGTACAATGAGCGCGTGGTTTGGACCAGTCCCGTTAGCGGCGAAGTGGCCGAAGTGGTGCGCGGCGAGAAGCGCCGCATCCTGCAGGTGCGTGTGCTTGCCGATGCGACCTTGCGCTACGAGGATTTCGGAGCGGGCGACCCTTCGGGGATGAACCGGGAGACCATCGTGCAGAAGCTGTTGAAGAGCGGCATCTGGCCCTTGCTGCGGCAGCGCCCTTTCGACATCGTCGCGGATCCGGCCAAGGAACCCAAGGCCATCTTCATCTCCGCCTTCGATTCCAATCCACTTGCGCCCGATTTGGATTTCGTGGTTCGCAACCAAGATGCGGACTTCCAGATCGGGATAGATGCCTTGGCCAAGCTCACCAAGGGCAAGGTGCATCTGGGCCTCAGCCCGCGCACCAGCGCACGCGAGTTCCTCGATGCCAAGAACGTGGTTATCACCGCCTACCATGGCCCGCATCCAGCTGGTAACGTGGGCGTGCAGATCCATGCTACCTCGCCGATCAGCAAAGGCGAAACGGTTTGGACCTTGGGCGCTGAGGACGTTCTGATCATCGGTCGTCTTTTCCGCACCGGCAAGTACGATGCGACGCGCACCGTGGCCATCACCGGCAGCGAGGCGAAGGCCGCGCGGTATGTGCGCACCATCATCGGTGCGCCCATCAAGGACCTGGTGGGAGCCGTGGGCGCAGGTGTCCGAGTGGTGAGCGGCAATGTGCTTACCGGCGATAACGTGGGCGCCGACGGCTATCTGGGCAGCTACCACACGCAGGTGACCCTGCTGCCCGAGGGCGACAAGCCCAAGTTCTTCCTCACCGATGGTTGGGCCTCACCGGGCTTCGACACGTTCAGCGCCAACCGCAGCTTCCCCACGTGGCTCATGCCCGGAAAGAAGTTCGCCCCCGATACCAACCAGAACGGTGAGTTGCGCGCTTTCGTCATGACCGGCCAGTACGAAGCCGTTTTCCCTTTCGACATCTACCCCGTGCATCTCTTGAAGGCGATCCTGGCCAACGACATCGAAGGCATGGAGAAGCTGGGCGCGTACGAAGTGGCCCCCGAGGATTTCGCGTTGTGCGAGTTCGTATGCACCAGCAAGATCAACTCCCAGAGCATCGTACGTGCGGGGCTCGATTCACTGAAGAAGGAAACCACCTGAGCCGCGATGAAGCTGCTGCGCAACCTGGTCGATAAGATGAAGCCCGCCTTCGCCAAGGAAGGCAAATTGGGCAAGCTGCATTGGGTCTTCGATGGACTGGAGACCTTCCTCTTCACGCCCGGCCATGCCACGGAGAGCGGTGCGCACATCCGCGATGGCATCGACCTGAAGCGTACCATGAGCATCGTGATAACGGCGATGCTACCGTGTCTGCTCTTCGGCATGTGGAACGTGGGTCACCAGCACTACCGTGCGTTGGGCTACTTCCTAGACGTGGACGCTGGCTTCTATTACAAGTTCATCTTCGGCGTCGTGAAAGTGATGCCCATCGTGGTGGTGAGCTATGGCGTGGGCTTGGGCATCGAGTTCCTCTTCACCACCATCAAGGGACATCCCATCCAGGAAGGATTCCTCGTGAGCGGCATGCTCATCCCATTGGTGATGCCCGTGGAGGTGCCGCTCTGGCAGGTGGCCGTGGGCACCGCCTTCGCCGTGGTCATCGGCAAGGAGGTGTTCGGTGGCACAGGCATGAACGTGGTGAACGTGGCGCTTACGGCTCGCGCGTTCCTCTTCTTCGCATACCCCACCATGATGAGCGGCGACAAGGTGTGGGTGAGCACCTTCACTGACATGGGCGAGCCGCTGGTCGACGGTTTCAGTGGTGCCACCTCGTTGGGACTGGCCGCCACTGGCGGTACAGAAAAGATGGTGAGCATGATGGACTCTTTCTGGGGCTTAGAGGCTGGCAGCATCGGCGAGACCAGTGCCTTCTGCTGCCTGATCGGTGCGGCTGTCCTGCTCATAACGGGCATCGGCAGCTGGCGGATCATGCTGGCCACCTTGCTCGGTGGCGCGGCCATGGCTTTCATCTTCAACCTGGCCGGGGCCAATGAATACATGAAAGTACCCGTGCTTCACCAACTGATGCTCGGCGGATTCATGTTCGGCCTTGTCTTCATGGCCACCGACCCGGTGACTGCCGCACAGACCAATACCGGCAAGTGGATCTACGGATTCCTCATCGGTTTCATGGCCATCCTCATCCGCGTGGTGAACCCGGCCTACCCCGAGGGCATGATGCTCGCGATCCTCTTCATGAACGTGATGGCGCCGCTGATCGACCACTACGTGGTGCAGGCCAACATCAAGCGTCGCCTCAAGCGCGCCGTGCAAACCGCCTAACGCTCCAGCCATGGCCTTCGACAAGAACAGCAACTCGTTCACCTTCATCTTCGCCACCGTGCTGGTGGTGGTGGTGGGAAGCCTGCTGGCGGTGACCTTCCTTGCGCTGAAACCGGCCTACGATGAGAACGTGCGCCGCGAGAAGATGCAGAACATCCTGGCGAGCATGAAGGTGAAGGTGGAGCGCGATGCGGCACCGGAGAAATACAAGGAACTGGTGGGGGAAGCCTTCCTGCTCGATGCGCAGGGCATGCGTGTTGAGGCCGGGAACAACGATCCGGTCACGGGCGTTGCTTTCGCACTGGATGTACTGAAGCAATACAAGGACTGGAAAGCGGGCGTGGTGAAGGCCGAGGACATGCATTTCCCGGTGTACACCGCCACGATCGACGGCAAGCAGTTGTACGTGCTCCCTGTAGTGGGCACTGGCCTGTGGGGTCCCATTTGGGGCTATCTCTCCGTGGAGGCCGATGGCCGCACGATCTATGGCGCCACTTTCGATCACAAGGGCGAGACTCCGGGCTTGGGTGCCGAGATCGCCACGCCGTTCTTCTACGAGCAGTTCCCGGGCAAGACCATCACCGGCGACGATGGTTCGTACGCAGGCATCCATGTGTACAAGGGCGGCAGCCAGACCACAGACCCGCATGGCGTCGATGGCATCAGCGGAGGCACCATCACCAGCCAGGGAGTGGATGAGATGCTTATGCGATTGCTGGCCACCTACGACTTGTATCTGAAGAGCACGATCGCGCCACCGACCGCGGAAGTGATCACCACCGTGCCGGATGCGCTTCTGGCAGACACGCTGGCGATCGATAGCAGCATCACCTCTCAATCCGTTCAACCATGAGCACTGCGGTAGCCGCCCCCGAGGTGAAACCGGCCGAAGGCCTCTTCAGCAAGAAGAACCGCAAGCTGATCACCGACCCGCTGAACGACAACAACCCCATCACCGTGCAAGTGCTGGGCATCTGTTCGGCGCTGGCCATCACCGTGAAGGTGCAGAACGCCGTGGTGATGAGCCTCAGCGTGCTGGCCGTGGTGGTCGTGGGCAACATGGTCATCAGCGCGCTGCGCAATCTCATCCCGGGCCGTATCCGCATCATCGCGCAGCTCGTGATCGCCGCCGGCCTGGTTACGCTGGTGGACATCGTGCTGAAGGCCTACGTGTATGATGTGAGCAAACAGGTGGGCGTGTACGTGGGGCTGATCATCACCAACTGCATCCTCATGGGCCGTTACGAAGCCTTCGCCATGGGGAACAAGGTGTGGCCCAGCGCGCTCGATGGCCTTGGCAACTCGCTCGGCTACGCGTGGATACTTCTTGCGGTCGGGGTGGTTCGTGAGGTCACCGGCAACGGCTCGGTCATGGGCGTGCGCCTGATCCCGGAGAGCTGGTACGCGGTGAACGGCGGCGCCTATTTCAACAACAACATGATGATCCTGCCGCCGATGGCACTGGTGCTCGTGGGCATCATCATCTGGGTGCAGCGATCGAGGAACACGAAGTTGATCGAACAGTAATCCAGCGAGGAACATGAACCTGATCAACATCTTCGTCAAGGCGATCTTCATCGAGAACATGATCTTCGCCTACTTCCTGGGCATGTGCTCGTACCTGGCGGTGAGCAAGACGGTGAAGACGGCCGTGGGCCTGGGAGCAGCGGTGATCTTCGTGCTCGGCGTTACCGTGCCGGTGAACTACCTGCTGGAGAACTACGTGCTCAAGGGCGGTGCGCTGGCCTGGCTGGGACCGCAATTCGCCGATGTGGACCTGAGCTTCCTCTCTTTCATCATGTTCATCGCAGTGGTGGCTGCTATCGTTCAACTGGTGGAGATGATCGTGGAGAAATTCGCACCGGCGCTCTACGGCGCCCTCGGCATCTTCCTGCCGCTGATCGCCGTGAACTGCTCTATCCTCGGTGGCGCGCTCTTCATGCAGGAGCGCCAGTACAGCACCATCGGCGAAGCGAGCGTCTTCGCAGTGGGCAGCGGAGTGGGCTGGTTCCTGGCCATCGTGGCCATCGCTGCCATCCGTGAGAAGATCCGCTACAGCGACGTGCCCAAGCCGCTCAAAGGGCTCGGCATCACCTTCATCCTCACCGGCCTCATGGGCATCGCCTTCATGGCCTTCATGGGCATCAAGATCTGATCACGCATGGGCAGCACCATCCTCATCACGCTGGCGGTCTTCCTGGTCGTCACATTGGCGCTCGTCAGCATCCTGCTGTACGCCAAGACCAAGCTCACCGCAAGCGGTCCGGTGAAGATCCGGATCAACGGCGAGAAGACCATCGAAGTGAGCGCTGGCAGCACCTTGCTGAGCACGCTCAGTGAGCAGAAGATCTTCCTTCCAAGCGCCTGCGGCGGCGGCGGTACCTGCGCCATGTGCAAATGCCAGGTGCTCGAAGGCGGTGGCGAGATCCTGCCTACGGAAGTACCTTACTTCAGTCGCAAGGCCATTGCCGATCATTGGCGACTGGGTTGCCAGGTGAAGGTGAAGCAGGACATGGACATCAAGGTGCCCGAGGAGATCTTCGGCATCAAGAAGTGGGAGTGCGAAGTGGTCAGCAACTACAACGTGGCCAGTTTCATCAAGGAATTCGTGGTGAAGCTGCCGCCGGGCGAGCACCTGGAGTTCGAGGCCGGCGGTTACATCCAGATCGATGTGCCGCCCTGCGAGGTCGAGTTCAAGGACATGGACATCACGGCGCACCCCGAGCTGGTGGCACTGGGCCGCGATCCGCAGGACTTCAAGCCCGAGTGGGACAAGTACAAGCTCTGGGACCTGAAGATGAAGAACCCCGAGCCCATTTTCCGCGCCTACTCCATGGCGAATCACCCGGCGGAGGGCAACATCATCATGCTCAACATCCGCATCGCCACCCCGCCTTGGGACCGCGCGAAGAACGGCTGGATGGACGTGAACCCCGGCATCTGCAGCAGCTTCGTATTCAACTGCAAGCCCGGCGACAAGGTCACCATCAGCGGGCCGTACGGCGAGTTCTTCATCAAGGACACTGGCGCCGAGATGCTCTACATCGGCGGCGGCGCTGGCATGGCCCCCATGCGTTCGCACCTCTTCCATCTGTTCCATACGCTCAAGAGCGGTCGCAAGGTGACCTATTGGTACGGTGGCAGGAGCAAGCGCGAGCTCTTCTACCTGGAGCATTTCAACAGCATTGCGCGGCAGTTCCCCAACTTCAAGTTCTTCGTGGTGCTCAGCGAACCGCATCCCGATGACAACTGGAAGGTGAAGAAGGACGTGAACGATCCCGAGGGCGACGGGTTCACCGGCTTCGTACACCAGGCAGTGATCGACCAGTACCTGAAGAAGCACGAGAGCCCAGAGGACATCGAGTTCTATTTCTGTGGACCGCCCATGATGAACGCCGCTGTGCTGAAGATGGTGGACGACTGGGGCGTGCCGAAGGAGAACGTGGCCTTCGACGATTTCGGCGGATGATGCCCGGCACGAACAGCTTCGGAAAGTCCCGCCTCGTGCGGGGCTTTTCATTCCTGCTCCTGGGGGCACTGTTCTGCGCATGCAACGCTGAGGAGCCTTGGACGACGCTCAAGGGCGAAGCCCAAGGCACCACGTTCACCATCACCTATCTCGATTCACTGGGCCGCGATCTGAGCACTCCCGTGGACAGTCTGTTCCGTGTGGTCGATCACAGCCTAAGCCTGTGGGACAGCACCAGCACGGTGACGCGCTTCAACGCCGCAGCGGACACCTTCGTCGCGAATGACAGGCACTTTCAAGTCGTGCTGGCATTGTCCAGGCAGTTCTGGTCGGAGTCGGAGGGTGCCTTCGACCCCACCGTCCTCCCATTGGTCAGGGCGTGGGGATTGGGAAAAGAGGGTCGGGCAGCGTTGGATACCTCGTCCATCATGGAATTGCGGAAGTGCGTGGGCATGGACCTGATCAGATGGCCGCCCTCATGGGACGGTTCACGCTTCCGCAAGGAAGAACCGTGCGTGCAGTTCGATCCGAACGGCATTGCGCAGGGCTACACGGTGGATATGCTCGCCATGCTGCTCGAAGTGCGCGGCATCGATCGATACATGGTCGAAGTGGGTGGGGAGGTGCGTGCTTCGGGCACCAATGAGCGCGGTACCGCGTGGACGATTCAGATCGATAAGCCGATGGAGGGGAGCGAGCACGTGCAACAAGCGGTGGTGCCTCTCGCTGGCCGGAGCATGGCCACCAGTGGCAACTACCGCAAATTCATCGAGGTAGGCGGCAAACGGTACGGCCATACCATTGATCCACGCACGGGAAGGCCTGCGATGAATTCCCTGTTGAGCGCAAGTGTGATCGCGAATGATTGCGCTACTGCCGATGCACTGGCCACCGCGATGATGGTGATGGGGACGGAGGATGCGAAGGTGTGGCTGGATGCACGGCAAGATGTAGAGGCCTACTTGATCACCGACGATGGCCGATCGGGATACGAGGTCTGGACCACTCGGGCCTGGCCCGTTACGGTTCCCTAGCCGATCAGGATGGAAGCTCGTCGCGCTTGCACTTCTCCTCGGGACGCGCTCCGCAGAAGCCGCAGCTCCCGCCTTCAGCTTGAACTAGCGGATTGTTGCTGGCGCAGGTGCCAGCGAAAGCCCCGTCCTTCTTCGCCCAGATCTTCACAGCAATGCCGACGAAGGCGAGCCCGATGAGCAGGATGGCGATAAGGATGGTGAGCAACGGCGTCATGGGGCGAAGGTAATCCCGGTGTAGTCGGCCGCTGCGATCGATCATCCTCCCCGAGAACCCAGCTCGATCACCTCCAGGTCCTTCGGCTTGCCGTTCTCCAGGCTGAAACGCAGCACGGTTCGCATCTTGTGCCAGCCGTGATTCCCGGCCGCACCGGGGTTCATATAGAGGCAGTTCAGCGTCGTATCGAACTGCACCAACAGGATGTGCGAGTGCCCGCAGATGAACAGGCCTGGCGGATCCTGCTTCAGTTCCTCGTTCACGGTCCGGTCGTAGCGCGGAGGCCGCCCGCCGATATGCGTCATCCACACGGTTACGCCGCCGAGGGTGAAGCGCTGGTGCTCGGGGAAGGCTTTGCGCGCTTTCGCGTCATCGATGTTGCCCCACACGGCGCGCAGCGGTTTCCACTTGGACAGTTCATCCGTTACGTGCAGACCGCCGATGTCGCCAGCATGCCAGATCTCATCGCAATCCTTGAAATGCTCTTGAAGACGCGGATCGAGCCAGCCATGCGTGTCGGAGAGGAGGCCGATGCGGGGCATGCAGCGAAGATGCACCGCGGAAGCGCCTGCGGGTCACCTGCTCAATGCATCACGCTCACCCGCACCGAGGCGGGCATGCCATTCTTGGGCATCACATTAAGCACATAGGCTCCGCTGGGTAGCGACTGCACATCAAGGGACACACGACCGTCTTGTGCCAGCGAGGTTCCCTCCTGGATCACGCGTCCAAGCGCATCGCACCACCGCAATTGGATCTGGCCATCATCCACACCGCTCACAACTCCCTGCTCCATTACAGGATTCGGCCATACACGCAGAGCGGGCCTCTCCAGGGCCGTTACGCCAAGCGCAGCATCGTCATGATAGTACTTCAGCGGCTGGGGTACGCCAACGGTGCAACTGTCCAGCAGGATTCCATCCTCCTCATATGCGCAAGCTGGCGCTGCTTCGTCCGGAAAGTTGATGATCGCGAACGAAGAGATCGGGTACCGATTCGCGTAGATGCGCCCATCAGGAGCCAGGCATAGGTTGTTATTGACGCTTGCGGTGCCACCTAGGAAATTGTCATGCGTATCCACCACCACGCGGGAGGCTTCCAGGTCCGGCGCCATCAAATCGTACTGATAGATCGTATGGCTATGGGCTCCTGCCAGGTTCTCGCCTCGCAGGAAGTAAAGAAAACGGCCCGAAGGACTGAACTCCGCACCCCAATGCGTTCCGCTCAATCCCTCGAACGTGTGCTCGTATGTCGCCTGGCCGGTGGAAGGATCGAACGCATAGAGTTCGAAGGTGGGGAGCGTTTGGTTCAGCTGGTCGTATGCTTCCGAGACCAGGTGATCCCCTTGCAGGGAGGCCACCATCATCCCATTCTTGTGCTGCTCGTCTATGAGCACACCGCCAGGACTGATGACGGGCCCCTCTTCCACGCCCAGGTCGCCGATGCGGAAGGCATGCACTTCGTTGGTGCCTACGGCTTGGGTGATGAACCAATAGTCTTCGCCGTTGGCATGGGCGATGCCGGTGCATTTGATGGCAGGGTTCAGCATGAAGTACTGCAAGCCGATGTCGGTCATGCGCAATTGCCCTCCGGGGCCGTCGGGGCCGATCTCCAGCCAACCATACTTGCGGACATCGAATGAGAAACTCCGGTGGAAAAAGAGGAACGTGCGTTCCGGGTGACCGGGAACAGGGATGAAGACGGCATTGTTCGGGGTCATGTTGTGGAGCCAGAAGTCCGTCGGCGGATGGTTGGCGATCGGTTGGAACGTGTTATCGAGAATGCCAATCGGTTCACTACTCCCAGCACCGCCGATGGTGAGCATGAGATGTGCGTTGGGGTCGCTGATGGTCAATCCGTTTGTTTGATAGTCAACGGGTAGTGTGGCGAGACTCGTTCCGGCCGTGTTGAAAGACAGCGAGCACTCAGTCAACCAATTCGCGTTACGTGATTGGGCGGAAAGCCAGGTTCCGCACGAGCTTGCCAATAGGAGCGCGACTCCGATCGTTCGGGCAGTTGGCATCAGAAGATTGGGAAGTTGTTGTTCATGAAGTCGCCCTGCTTGAGTGAAACACACGGCAAGGGGAGCAGTTGCTTCACGAACAGTTAGGTTTAGGACTGTGAACGTAGGACAATTAGGAGCCGATTCCACCTCATCAGCAGCCAGGCTCGCACAATACTTTCACGGCCCAATTTCAAGCAGGCTGGCCTTGCATGGAGATCCTCCCGCGCTACTTCCTCGAACTCTCCTTCTGCGGTACGGCGTACCGCGGCTGGCAGCGGCAGCCCGATGCGCCCAGCGTGCAGGCCGAGGTGGAGAAGGCGCTCCAATTCGCGTTGCACCGGCATAAGGTGAATGCCATCGGATGCGGCAGGACGGACACCGGCGTGCATGCCTCGCAATACTTCCTGCACTTCGATGGACCGGGCGACCGCGTTCTCGACGGTCGCTTCATGTACAGCCTGAACAGTCTGCTGCCTGACGATATCGCGGTCAAGCGCTTGATCAGTGTCCCTGATGATGCGCACGCGCGCTTCAGCGCCACCGAGCGCGGCTACTGCTACCGCATACACCGGCGCAAGGATCCCTTCCTCACCGACCTTTCGCACCAGTTGAAGCCTGCCCTCGACGTGGACCACATGAACGAAGCCTGCAGGGTGCTCATTGGCCGGCAGGACTTCAGCAGCTTCCAGAAGACCGGCAGCGATGTGAAGACGCCCATCTGCGATGTGCGAGAAGCGCATTGGGAGGCCGGACCCAATGGATACGTCTTCCGCATCAAGGCCGATCGCTTCCTACGCAACATGGTACGGTCCATCGTAGGCACCTGCCTGCGCATCGGAAAGGGGCAGCAGCCACCGGAGCACATGGCCGAGGTGCTTGCCGCCAGGGACCGCCATGCGGCCGGTCGCAGCGCGCCTGCCTGCGGTTTATACCTGGAGCATGTCGTGTATCCCTTCATCGTGACGGAACTTCGCGCCCCGCACGCATGAGCACGGCAACTGCACAAGGCAAGGCTTTCGATCGCAAGCTGTTCGCACAGGTCTTCGCCTTCACACGCCCGTACAAGGCCGTGTTCTGGACCAGCTTCGCGCTCACCATCTTCCTCGCGCTGCTTGGTGTGGTGCGGCCGCTGCTCATGGGCGACATGATCGATGAGTATGCGCTCACCGGTGATGAGCGCGGCTTGTGGATGGTGACGCTGGTCATCACGTTATTGTTGATCATCGAGACCGTCGTCCAGTTCTACCAGGCCTATTGGACCAGCTGGCTTGGCCAGGCGGTCACCTTCGACCTGCGGCAGAAGCTCTACGCACGCATCATCGGCTTCAAGCTGCGATACTTCGACCGCACGCCCATCGGCACGTTGGTCACGCGTGTCATCAGCGACATCGAGACCATCGACGACATCTTCTCACAAGGGCTGCTCATGATCATGGGCGATATCCTGAAGCTGGTGGTGGTAGTGGTGGTCATGTTCGTGGTGAACTGGAAACTGGCCTTGCTGAGCATGGTGCCGATCCCGTTGTTGATCTGGAGCACCAACATCTTCAAGAACAGCATACAGAAGAGCTTCCAGGACGTGCGCACGCAGGTGGCACGGTTGAACGCCTTCGTGCAAGAGCACATCCAGGGCATGGCCATCGTTCAGCTCTTCGGCAGGGAAGAGCAGGAGTACGACAAGTTCAAGGCGATCAACAAGGAACACCGATCGGCCCACATCCGCAGCGTGCTCGCCTACAGCATCTTCTTCCCGGTGGTGGAGGTCCTCAGTGCCATCTCGCTGGGCTTCCTGGTGTGGTGGGGAGTGAAGGACGTGCTCGCTGGCGTTGCTACGCTGGGCGATGTCTTCGCGTACATCCTCTTCATCAACATGCTCTTCAGGCCCATCCGCCAATTGGCCGATCGATTCAACGTGTTGCAGATGGGCATGGTGGGCAGCGAGCGCGTCTTCAAGGTTCTCGAGACGGAAATGAGCTTGAAGGACGAGGGCGCTTCGGGCACCGGCGCGCTTCGCGGCGACATCCGCTTCGATGCGATGAGCTTCGCGTACGAGGACGAGCAATACGTGCTGAAGGATATCAGCTTCGAGGCGAAGGCGGGGCAGATGATCGCGCTGGTGGGCGCCACCGGCAGCGGCAAGAGCTCCCTGATCAATGTGCTCAGCCGTGCGTACGAATTCCAGAAGGGCGCGGTCTATCTCGATGATGTGGATATCAGGGACTACCGGCTGAGCGATCTGCAGCGAAGCATCAGCGTGGTGCTTCAGGATGTGTTCCTCTTCAGCGATACGATACACAACAACATCACGCTCAACGACCCGGGCATCACACGGGCGGAAGTGATCGCGGCGGCCGTAGAGGTGGGTGCGCACGACTTCATCGAGCGATTGCCCAAGGGCTACGACACCGAGGTGGGGGAGCGGGGCGGCATCCTGAGCACCGGACAGCGGCAATTGCTCGCCTTCATCCGTGCCGCCGTTCACAAGCCCAAGGTGCTCGTGCTCGACGAGGCCACCAGCAGTGTCGATAGCCTCAGCGAGCAGCTCATCGCCCAGGCCACCGAACGGATCACCAAGGGCCGGACGAGCATCGTCATTGCCCACCGCCTGAGCACGGTACAGCATGCTGATCGGATCCTGGTGATCGACAAGGGAAGCATCATCGAGCAAGGGGATCACCAGGAGTTGCTGGCGCGCAACGGGGCCTACCGCAAGCTCTACGAACTGCAGTTCCGTTAAAAGGCTCCACCCGCTCCGTCGTCCATTCTGCCGGGGCCGTCGGCATGTATGGCGCTGCTGGCCAACCATGCGTAACCTTCGGTTCCAAGGGGACAACCGGCACTCCCCTGCGAGCGTCATCCAAGCACCCGACCGAACCTGACCCCTGACCCGATGACCCGTTGCCCGATCGCCTGCGCTCTTGGCGCCACGCTCGCTCTCTCCAGCACGATCCCCGTCAATGCCCACGACCATGCTGAAGCCCCTGGTCGTGCGCGCGTGCAGTATGTCGCCAATCGTGGCCAATGGCCGCAGCAGGTTTTGTTCAAGGCCAGCTTCCCCAATAGCGCCATGTTCCTTCAGCGCAACGCCATCACCTGGTCGCGTTACCAGAGCGATGCCAGCGAACGAATGCACGAGTACATCCAATGGCCCGAGGAGCAACAGGCATCATTCAGCCTCAAGGGCCATGCGTGGAGGGTACACTTCGTCGGGGCGAACCTGAAGACAGGGGTGCGCGGCGAGCATGCCCGGCCTGAGTACCACAACTACTTCCTGGGGAACGATCAGAGCAAGTGGGCATCGCGTGTGCCCGTGTTCGAGAGCGTGCATTACGAAGACCTCTGGCCGGGCATCGATATGCACTGGCACAGCGCAGAAGGCCAGTTGAAGTACGACCTTCTCCTTGATGCTGGTGCCGATGCGAGCACGATCCGTTTCAGATATGAAGCGCTCGACGGCCTCGGCGTGGACAACGATGGCAACCTGGTGATGCGAACCAGTGTCGGCGACCTGACAGAACTGAAGCCCGTAGCGTGGTACGCCGATGATGATTCGCCGTTGGTCTGCAGGTTCGAGGTGGATGGCGATGAAGTGGGCTTCTCCTTCCCCAAGGGCATCGATAGCCGCCGCGCGGTGGTGATTGACCCCACGTTGATGGGCGCCACTTACAGCGGCCAGACCGGAGCGAGCAACTACGGCCACTGCAGCACCTTCGACAACGCCGGGAACATGTATGGCGGCGCGCAGAATTTCGGCAACAACTTCCCAGCCACCCTCGGCGCTTTCCAAACGTCGCCAGCAGGCGGCAGCGGCACCGACATCGTCGTGAACAAGTTCACACCCGATGCCGCATCATTGATCTGGGCCACCTTCCTCGGAAGCACCAGCGACGACAAGCCCCATAGCATGATCGTGAACAGCAACGACGAGCTGTGCATACTGGGCAGCAGCACGGGAGCAGGCTTCCCTACCACCACCACCGCGTTCGACGCCACGCACAACGGATCCAGCGACATCGTGCTCGTGCATCTGAACAGCACAGCCACGGCCCTCATTGGGAGCACCTATCTCGGAGGCAGTGCGCAGGACGGGCGGCAAAGCATGACCACGAACTACGGCGACACCTATCGCGGCGAGATCATGGTGGATGCGCAATTGAACATTTGGATCGCAGGTAGCGCGCAGAGCGCCGATTTCCCGACGACAGCAGGCGCCTTCCAAACCGCTTTCGGTGGTGGGCAGGATGCGGTGGTAGTGGGTGTCAGCCCTGATTGCTCTACTCTCCTGATGAGCACCTTCATCGGCGGAAGCGCACAGGACAGCGGCTTGGGCCTTCGGTTCGATGCAGCCGGCGACATCTATGTGTGCGGTGGCACCGAGGGCAGCAACTTCCCGATGCCCACGGGTGGTTGGCAGGCCACCTACCTAGGCGGTCCGCGTGATGGGTACGTGGTGAAGTTGAGCGGAAGCACGCTCACCGCTGGCACCTACTTCGGCACTGCATCCTCCGACCAAGCATACTTCCTTGACCTCGACAGCGAAGGTGACGTGTACATCTATGGGCAAACGCAGGGCACGCTTGCCATCGAGCCCACAGGCATCTTCGGGATCGCCAACGGAGGCGTTTTCGTAGCCTCCTTCGATCCTGCCCTCACAGCGCCCATCTTCACAACTACAGTGGGCCCCAACATGGCACCCGTGGCCTTCCTGGTGGATGAGTGCGATCACATCTATGTGAGCGGATACAATCCCAGCGGCACCTGGACCACCACTGCGGATGCGCTTTATTCCGTGGGCGGCAACAGCTTCTACCTCGCCTGCTACGACAACGACATGGGCAGCATCCTCTTCGGCACGTATTACGGCGGCAGCCACGTGGATGGCGGCACATCGCGATTCGACAAGCGCGGCGTGGTGTACCAAGGAGTATGCAGTGGCGGCCAAAGCATGCCGACGACGCCAGGTGCTTACGCCCCCACGAACAATGTCGGATGGGACCTTGGCGTGTTCAAGATCGATTTCGAGCAGCTGCTATCCGTAGGGATCGATGCCGGTGGGGTGGGCGCCTGCACCGGTGCGCCCGTGACGCTTACCGGTACGGGCGACGCAACGACATGGAGCTGGGATCTCGCTGGCGCCGTCATCGGCACTGATCAATCCATCACTTACACCTTCAACGAGCCGGGCACATACACGATCACGTTGATCGGATCGGCCACGGGCTTTTGCGAGGCCACCGACACCACCACCCTTGAACTCGAGGTCGTCGATCCACTGGTCATGGAAGCGGGCTTCACCGCCGACCCCCTCGTCACGTGCAGCAGCTTCGAGATCGACCTTGCGAACAGCAGCACAGGGAGCACCACGTACTTCTGGGACCTTGGCAATGGAACCACCAGTACCCTGGCAGAACCCGTTGCCGTGTACGATAGTCCTGGCGACTATATCATCACCCTGCTCGTGATCGATGCATACTGCGGCGATACGGTTACGCTCTCGCGCATCATCGTCCTCGATCCACCGGATACCACAGTGGTCATTCCTTCGCCACTGGTGCTCTGCGATGGTAGCAGCGTCAACCTCACCGCTCCGGGCGGCTACGATACCTACACGTGGAGCACAGGCCAGAACGCGCAGGTGATCACGGTGGAGGAGACGGGCACCTATTGGGTGGATGTCACCTTCGGCTATTGCGAGGCCAGCGACACCAGCCTGGTGCTGCCGCAACAGCATTTCCCGCCGATGGCCGATCGCAAGATCTGCCCGGAGGATGCCACGTCGTTCGGTCCCTCGTTCACCCCGCAGCAGATCCTCTGGAGCACCGGTGACGCTACAGTATCCATCAGTACCGACCAGCCGGGGCTCTATTCATTCATCGCCACCGACCCGGATGGATGCACGGTGATGGACACTGTGGAAGTGCAGTTGAATTCCATCGCGCTGGGCGACCCCATCCTGCCCAACGTGTTCACGCCGAACGGCGACAAGATGAACGAAGAGTTCAGGATGATCAACATCGATCCCGAGGGGTACCGCATGGACATTTACAACCGCTGGGGCATGAAGGTCTTCAGCACCGGCAACAGCAACGTGGGCTGGAACGGCAAACTGGACAATATGGGGGAGACGGTACCTGATGGCACTTACTTCGTCATTGTGACATACAACGCCTATTGCAGGCAGGAGGACGTGACCACATTGACCGGCCACGTGACCTTGCTGCGCTGATCGCCCGCTGAATTGAACGAACTCGATTACCGACCGATGAACGCTTCCTCCGCACTGAAACTTGGCGCTATCCTCCTGGCGTGCATCCCCATGGCACCAGCGTCTGCGCATGACCACAGCGTACCGTCGCATGGCGATGCTCGCGTGCAGTACGTGGCCAACAAGGGCCAATGGGATGCGAGCGTGCGCTTCAAGGCCGCCTTTCCCACCAGCGCCATGTTCCTGCAGAGCGATGGTATCACGTGGGTGCGCTATCAGGACGATGCGGCCGATCTCGTACATGAGTACATCCAATGGGAGCCTGAACGACAGGCCACCTTCTCGTTGCGCGGCCACGCGTGGAAGATGCACTTCGTAGGTGCCGATGCGAATGCGGTGACCAAGGGCGAAGCACGGCGAGCAGAGTACCACAACTATTTCCTAGGCAACGATCCCGCCATGTGGGCATCGCATGTGCCCGTGTTCGAAGGCGTGGAATACCACGATCTCTGGCCGGGTATCGACCTGCGCTGGCATAGTGCGCAAGCACAGGTGAAGTACGATCTGGTGCTGGCGCCAGGTGCCGACCCTTCCCTGATCGCGTTCAGCTACGATGGTCTCGATGGACTGGTGGTGGATGCGAAGGGAAATCTGGTGCTGCGCACGAGCGTGGGCGATCTCACGGAATTACAGCCCGTGGCATGGTACGCCGATGACCACAGGCCCTTGGCGTGCGCATTCAAGCTGGAAGGAGACCGCGTGGGCTTCCGTTTCCCGCAGGGTGCCGATCGCTCTCGTGGCATCGTGATCGATCCCTTGTTGATGGGTGCTACATACAGCGGCCAGGTGGGCGCCAGCAACTACGGGCACTGCGCCACCTATGATGAGCTCGGGAACATGTACGGCGGCGCGCAGAATTTCGGCGTCGGCCTACCTGCCACGGTAGGTGCATTCCAAACGGTGCCGGGCTCGGGCATCACCGATATCGTGGTGAACAAGTTCACGCCCAACGCCACCACCTTGATCTGGGCCACCTATATCGGCGGCAGCAGCGACGAGAAGCCGCACAGCATGATCGTGAACAGCAATAATGAGCTGTGCATCATGGGCAGCACAACGGGCACGGGATTCCCGACGAGCGCGGGTTGCTACGATGCCAGCCACAACGGCCAGGCCGACATCGTCATCGTACACCTCAACAACAGCGCATCGGCACTTATCGGCAGCACCTACCTGGGAGGATCCCAACAGGACGGTCGCCAGAGCATGACCAACAACTACGGCGACACCTACCGTGGCGAGATCATGCTCGATGCGAGCGAGAACATCTATATCGCATCGGCCAGCCAAAGCCCGGATTTCCCGACCACTGCTGGTGCTTACCAAACGGCGCTGGGCGGGAATCAGGATGCCGTGGTGGTAGGGGTGAACCCGACCTGCTCCGCACTGCTGATGAGCACCTTCCTCGGCGGGGCGCAGATCGACAATGGCCTCGGCCTCCGATTCGATCCGGCAGGTGACATCTACGTGTGCGGTGGCACGGCCAGCCCCAACTTCCCCATGGTGGCTGGCGGCTATCAAGGAGCTTTCCAAGGCGGCGCCAAGGATGGCTACGTGGTCAAGCTCAGCGGCAACGGCAGCGCCTTGATCAACAGCACCTTCTTCGGCACCTCGGGCGACGACATGGCCTACTTCATCGACTTGGACAACGACAACGACGTGTACCTCTATGGGCAAAGCGATGGGGCTATTCCCATCAGTCCTGCCGGCATATACGGGAGCGCGTCAGGCGGCATTTTCCTGACGGCCTTCGAACCCACGCTTACCACTCCGGTATTCACCACCAAAGTGGGCAGCACAGGCGGCTTCGGCTTCCAGCTAGCCCCAGTAGCCTTCCTCGTCGACGTGTGCGAGCATATCTACATCAGTGGCTACAACCCGAGCGGCACGTGGGAGACCACGCCCGACGCGCTGTACCAGGCCAGCTTCTCGCAGTTCTACCTGGCCGCCTACGATGTGGACATGGCGGGCATCCTCTTCGGGACCTATTACGGCGGCAGCCACGTTGATGGCGGCACCTCGCGCTTCGACAAGGACGGGATCATCTACCAGGGCGTTTGCAGCGGTGGCCAGAGCATGCCCACCACAGCCGGTGCCTACGCGCCGGTGAACAACGTGGGTTGGGACCTCGGTGTGTTCAAGATCGATTTCCAAGTGGCTGGCGTGAACGCAGCCGGGGCCAGCACGCTCAATAGCGGATGCGCTCCGGTGCAGATCGACTTCAGCAACACCAGCACCGGCACCGACTGGCTCTGGGACTTCGGCGATGGAACTCCTCCGGTGATGGCCTTCGAGCCCAGCCACACCTACACCACGCCAGGTGCCTTCACGGTGATGATGATCGCCATGGATTCGCTCAGTTGCAACCTTGCCGATACGACCTACCTGCCGATCACCATCGGTCAGGCGCAGCCGCTCACCGCAGGCTTCACGCTTGCCCAGGATCCCGACTGCACCTTGCTGCAGGTTGTCGTTACCAATACTTCCACGGGAACGCCGCTTGCATTCGACTGGGACATGGGCGATGGCACCTTCTACACCGACACGAACGTGACGCACAATTATTCCGTGCCAGGTCCCTACGACATACAGTTGATCGCATACGATCCGACCGGCTGCAGCCAGCCCGATACCGTGGTGCAAACTGTGGTCATGGCTCCACCGTTGCAGGTTGATGCGCTTTTCGATGTGACCGAGACGCCGGGCTGCGATCAGTTGACGGTGGTATCGCAGAACAACACCACTGGCGTGACGCCTACCTACCTGTGGGACATGGGCGATGGCGTCCAGTACGCAAGCACAAACGTGAACCACACTTACAGCGGCGTCGGCACGTACACCATCACGCTCATCGCCAACGATGCAGGCAGTTGCAACCTGGCCGATACCGTCACGCTGGATGTGACGGTGCTGCCGAGCCTGCCCGTGGCCGTGGCATTCACGGCCGGCCAGCTATTCGACTGCGACAATATGCTGCTCAGCACCGACAACCAGAGCACAGGAACGAACCTGCTCTTCGACTGGCAACTGAGCGACGGAACGCAATACACCGATACCAACGTCACCCACGTCTTCAGTGGCGCTGGCACCTACACCATCACGCTCACGGTGAGCGATGCACTGGGGTGCTCCCCCCCGCAGACCGCATCCATCGATGTGACCATCGATCCGTTGGTGCCGGTGGTGGCGGCCTTCAGCGTGACGCAGGTGAACCAGTGTACGCAGTTGGACGTGGAGGGCTTGAACCTGAGCACAGGCGACAGCGTGAGCTACAGTTGGAACATGGGCGATGGCACGGTGCTGACAACCCTGGATGCGCAGCACACCTACACGCAGCCGGGACAGTACACCATCACGCTTACCGTGACCGATCTCGGTTGCGGGCAGGATGATGCGATGAGCCTTCCGGTGGAGATGATCGATCAGTTGCCCATCTTATATGCCGGTGACACGGTCATCTGCCCCGGCAGTGTTGCAGTGCTGAGCGTCTTCACCGATCCGGGCTTCGACTACCTCTGGAGCACCGGCAGCACCGATCCCAGCATCATCGTGGACGAGCCGGGCACGTACACCGTTACGGTCAGCGACAGCCTTTGCGATGGTACCGCCTCGGTGGACGTCATCGATGGGCCCGTGCATGCGCTGTACGATTCGCTTGAAGCATGCCCGAAGGCTTCCGTGGAACTGATGATCCCCATACAAGGCCTGAGCTACCATTGGGCCACGGGTGCTACCACGCGCCATGAGCGCGTCGTCGGTCCCGGCATCTACGTGTACGACCTCATCGATCTCTATGGCTGCCCGCATACCGACAGCCTGAAGGTGATCGGCCTTGACTCCATACCGCAGCTCTATGCTCCGAATGCCTTCACCCCCGATGGCGATGGGGTGAACGATACCTTCCTCATCAGCGGATTCGGTGAGAAAGCCATGAGCATGACCGTCTTCAACCGCTGGGGCGAGCGCCTGTGGGAGAGCACCAGGCTCACCGAGCCATGGGATGGCAAGTACGGCGGTGGCGTGGTGCAGGATGGCGTCTACGTGTACCTGCTGAAATACGTGGGCGTATGCGATCCCGAGGAACGAGAGATGATCGGCCATGTGACCGTGGTGAGATAGGTGACGAACTCGGATGACCATTCCGTGCCGATCTTCGGCGGGGATTGATCGCATTCCCTCCATAAGACCCCACGATGCGCCATCTGCTCACCACCGCTTGCCTTGTCTCCTCACTGGTAGTAGGAGCCCACGACCACCCGCATGACCACAACGGATCGAGCGGCCTGGATTTCCACGAGAACAAGGGCCAATGGCCGCAGCAGGTGCTTTACCGCGCCATGACGCCCGGCGGAGCGGTGTTCGTTGAAGCAGACGCCTTCACGCACGTTATCCGCTCCGGTGGAAAGCCCCATGCCTCGCCGCCGAACGCAGTTTACGAGCCGCTTCGCATGCATGCATACCGCGTCAGTTTCATCGGTGGGCATGCGAAGGACCATTCGGGAACGGACCGCCGAACGCACTATGCCAATTACTTTCTTGGCAACGATCCGCAGAAGTGGGCGGGCGGTGTCGGTGTCTATGGCGGTGCGGACCTGCATGATGTGTACCCGGGCATCGACCTGCACGTGGACGGTGCTACCGGACTGAAGTACGACTGGCTCCTTCGCGCAGGGGCCGATGCGTCCGTGATCCGGCTCCGATTCAACGGCCAGGATGCCGTGCAGGTGCGCGACGGGATGGTGTACATCGGCACCACAGCAGGCCAGGTGATCGAACAGCGACCTGTGGCCTGGAACATCGTGGGCGGAGAGCGACGGTTGGTGAAGTGCGAGTACGAGCAGGGGGGTGATGAGATAGGCTATCGTTTCCCGGACGGCTACGACAAGCGGTACCCGCTCGTCATCGACCCCACGGTGATCTTCGGCAGTTACATCGGCAGTGTGGCGAACAACTTCGGATTCACTGCTACCTACGACAATGATGGTTCGCTGTACGGTGGCGCCATTGCGTTCGGTGTGGGCTGGCCGGTCACGCTCGGGGTTCTCCAACCGAATTATGCTGGCGATGTGATCGACATGGCCATCAGCAAGTTCGCACCCGATGGCGCCTCGTTGATCTGGAGCACCTACATCGGGGGCACGTTCGGCAACGAGTCGCCGCACAGCATGGTGGTGAACGAGAACGATGAACTGTACGTGTTCGGCGTCACCGGTTCGTCTGATTTCCCCACCACGGCGGGCTGCTTCGATAGCTCCTTCGGTGCCGGACCAGCAGTGACCTTCATCATCAACGAAGGATACTCGCACTTCAATGGCGCCGATGCGGTGATCGTCCATCTGAGCGCTGACGCGACACAACTGTTGGGCAGCACGTACCTCGGCGGATCGCAGGCCGATGGGTTGAACAATTCGGTTTCTCTTGACTACAACTATGGCGATCCGTTCAGGGGCGAGATCGTCCTGGACCAGCAGGAGCGACCCATCGTGGTCACCAGCACCATCAGCCCGGACATGCCGGTATCGCCCAACGCGACACAGCCTACGCTCGGTGGCGGGCAGGACGGTTACGTGTGCTTGATGGATCCTACGCTTTCCACCTTGGTTTGGGGAACCTATCATGGCGGCTCTTCCGACGATTCCGCCTTCGGTGTGCAGCAGGCCAGCGATGGACGGATCTACATCACCGGTGGCACTATGAGCAGCAATCTGCCCATGGCTGGCACGCCATACCAGGGAAGCTGGTCAGGCGCGGTGGATGGCTACATCGCGCGGTACGAAGCCGATGGCAGCTCGCTCACTGCAGCCACCTACCTGGGAACTTCGGCGTATGACCAGACCTACTTCGTGCAGATCGACCTGGCGGGCTTCATCTATGTCGTGGGCCAATCGCACGGAAGCTATCCGGTGTCCACGGGGGTGTACGCCAACCCCAACGGGTCGCAGTTCATCCACAAGCTCGATCACGATCTCTCGAGTTCCATCTGGAGCACCCGTGTCGGCACCAATGGCACCGAGGACATTGCGCCTTCGGCATTCCTCGTGAGCGATTGCGGCCAGATCTATTTCAGTGGCTGGGGCGGCACGGTGAACCAGTTCGACCAAGCCATCTTCAGCACCACGGTGGGCCTGCCCACAACGCCGGACGCCATCCAGTCCGCCACGGACGGAAGTGATTTCTACCTGATGGTGCTCAATGCCGATGCCGCCTCGCTCGCCTACGCCACGTTCTATGGCGGCAGCATCAGTCCAGAGCATGTTGATGGAGGCACGAGCCGATTCGACAAGCAAGGGGTTGTTTACCAGGCAGTGTGCGCCGGATGCTGGAACAACAGCGATTTCCCAACGACGCCGGGTGCGTGGAGCAATACCAACAACGCAGGGGTCAACGCTTGCAACCTGGGCGTCTTCAAGATCGATTTCGAGCAGAGCGTCCAAGTCAACATCGATGCGAGCATCACCGCCACGGGAGCGTGCATCACGGAGCCCATCGTATTCAGTGCGGTGGGCACAGCCACCCAATGGTCATGGGACCTTGGCGATGGAACCTTGAGCACGGAAACAACGCTGGCGCATCTTTACGCTCAGCCCGGCATCTACAACGTGATGCTGATCGGGATCGCCGACATCCAAGGGCTTTGCGAGGCCATCGACACCGCCTATCTCGAGGTGACCGTGTTGGCTCCCGCAGACTTGCAACCCGCGTTCGACGCGGTACCCAGTGGTTCCTGCGATGCCTTCTCGGTGCAACTGGCGAACACGAGCACCGGCAGCACCACCTATTACTGGGATTTCGGCGATGGCACCACAAGCACCCAAACGAATCCGGTGCATGCCTACGCAACACCCGGGGTTTACACGATCACCCTGGCGCTGATCGATCCGGTCTGTACCGATACCGCATTCCTGAGCGTTGATGTGCCGGTGGAAATCCCCGGGATCACCATCGAGCTGACATCGCCATTGGTGCTATGCGATGGAGGATCGGTGAACATCAACGCAGGCGGCGGCTATGACAGCTATTCCTGGAGCACGGGCGAGCAGCAGCAGATCATCACCGTCAGCGTGCCAGGCGATGTCTGGGTGGAGGTGGCCGATGGATTCTGCGTGGGCAGTGATACGGTCACCGTGCTGGCCGAGACGACGTACCCTCCGCTGCTCGATGTGGAACTGTGTCCCGGCCAGACGCAGTTGTTCCAATTGCCTTTCACCTCAGACCAGGTGCTCTGGAGCGATGGGAGCGGGGAGAGCAGCTTGCTGGCCGATGCGGAGGGCATCTATTGGTATACGGCCATCGACCAGTTCGGCTGTTCCATCACGGACACGGTGCTGGTGGAGGTGAACACGACGGTCACGGGCGAGCCCATCGTGCCCAACGTATTCACGCCGAACGGCGACCTGTACAACGAGAAGTTCCGCATCGCCAATATCGATGCAGCGGAATTCAAGATGGACATATACAACCGCTGGGGCATGAAGGTCTTCAGCAGTACCAATAATGAAGTAGGATGGAACGGCAAGCTGGACAATGGCAGCGACGCCGTGCCGGACGGCACCTACTTCGTCATCGTCACCTACAAGGCCTATTGCAGCGGACAGGCGCCGATCACGAAGACCGGCCACGTGACCCTGCTACGCTGAGCGCGTCCAGTTGCGCGCCAGCGCCGCACCGGTGAGCGAATCGCTTTGCGCGACAAGGTCCTCGGGCGTTCCGGTGAAGACCACCTGACCGCCTCCCTCTCCTCCTTCGGGACCGAGGTCGATCACATGATCGGCGCACTTGATCACCTCGGTGTTGTGCTCGATGCAGATGACGCTGTGCCCGTTGGCGATGAGCATGTCCAGAGCGCGAAGCAGTTTGGCGATGTCGTGGAAATGCAGCCCTGTTGTGGGCTCGTCGAAGATGAAGAGCGTGGGCCGCTCGTCCTGTCCTTTGGTGAGGAAGCTGGCGAGCTTGATCCGTTGCGCCTCACCGCCGCTGAGCGTACTGCTGCTCTGCCCCAGTTTCACGTAGCCCATGCCGGTCTGTTGCAGCGGCAGTAATTTGGAAACGATCCGTGCGCAGGCGGCTGTGCCGGTGTGCAGCTGGAAGAAGAGCAGCGCATCATCGACGGTCATGTCCAGCACCTCGGCCACATCATGGCCATGGAATTTCACATCGAGGATCTCCTCCTTGAACCGCTTGCCCTTGCAGGCGTCGCACGTGAGGCTGATATCGGCCATGAATTGCATCTCGATGCGCACTTCGCCTTCACCCTGGCACACGTCGCAACGGCCGCCATCGACGTTGAAGCTGAAGAAGCTGGGCTTGTAGCCGCGCACTTTGGCCACATCCTGTTCGGTGAAGAGCTGGCGTACCTCGTCCCAAGCCTTGACATAGGTCACCGGGTTGCTTCGCGAACTGCGGCCGATGGGATCCTGGTCCACCAGTTCCACAGCCTCGATGCGTGCGAGGTCGCCTTCGAGCGCGAGGTGCTCGCCAGGGCGTTCACTGAATCCTTCGAGCTGGCGCTTGAGCGCCGGGTAGAGGATGCGTTTGACGAGCGTGGTCTTGCCGCTGCCGCTCACCCCGCTCACAACGGTGAGCATGTGCAACGGGAAGCTCACGTCGATGTCCTTGAGGTTGTGCTCACGTGCGCCGCGCAGGACCAGCCGGTCGCGAACGGCACGGCGTCGCTCGGGAGCCTCGATCGATTCGCGCCCCGTGAGATAGCGGGCGGTGAGACCGTCACTGGACATCAATCCATCATGGGGCCGCTGTACACCACTTCACCGCCATGGCTGCCGGCCAACGGTCCCATGTCGATGATGTGGTCCGCCGCGCGCATCACCTCTTCGTCGTGCTCCACAACGATTACGGTGTTTCCGAGGTCGCGCAGCCTCTTCAGTACGCCGATCAGGCGCTGCGTATCGCGCGAGTGCAGGCCGATGCTGGGCTCGTCCAGTATGTACATGCTGCCCACGAGGCTGCTGCCCAATGAAGTGGCGAGGTCGATCCGCTGCGTTTCGCCGCCGCTCAACGTATTGCTGCGGCGGTCGAGCGTGAGGTATCCCACGCCAACGTCCACCAGGTATTGCAGGCGATTGCCGATCTCCTTGAGCAACCTCGAAGCGATGCGCTGCTGCTCTTCATCCAGCACCAGTTCCTGGAAGAAGCGGTGGCAATCGGCGACGGGCATGCGCACGAGCTGGGTGACGTCATGTCCGCCCACCTTCACGTAGCGGGCCTCTTTGCGCAAGCGGGTGCCATCGCATTCGTTGCAAGTGGTTTTACCCCGGTATCGGCTGGCCAGCACGCGGTATTGGATCTTGTAGCTCTTCTCCTCGACATACTTGAAGAAGCGATCGATGCCTTGCACGCCTTTCGCGCCCTTCCAAAGGAGGTCCCTTTGCGCCCCGCTCAGTTCGCGATAGGGGCGGTGGATCGGGAAATCGTGGCTATGGCTGTCTCGGATGAAGTGGTCCTTCCATTCGCTGAGCTTCTCGCCTCGCCAGGGTGCCACACAGTCGTCGAACACGCTCAAGCTCTTGTCAGGGACCACGAGGTCATCGATGCCGATGATGCTTCCATAGCCCTCGCACACCGGACATGCGCCGACC
>JADJTW010000001.1 GCA_016710965.1 Flavobacteriales bacterium | reverse complement strand
GCAATGCGTTGAAGCTCCGGCCCAGCTGACCGGGACAGCTTGCGCCTGCCCGCCACCGCGCACTGTTGTGTTGGAGCGTATCCTCTATGGCGCGCATCCCATCGCCCCCGACGCTGAGTGAAGCGCTTGCCGGTGATGGAGAGCAATTCCACACGCGTTGTGTCCGGATGCTTCTGGAAGAAGAGGCTGAACTCAAGCGGCGCTTCCGCCAATTGCTGCATCAGCATGTCCTCCTGGTAGGTGGCGATATGCTCAATAAGGTCCTGCTCATCGCGCGTATGCACGGCCCTTCCGCGTTCGCCGATGTCGGGCTTTACGATCAATGGGAACGACAAGTCCGCTTCTTCGCGGAGGCGCATGATGGTCGCCGCGCTGCTGCCAGCCCGAACCAGTACCGTGCGCGGATAGCTCCTCCGGCAGCAGCTGATAGATGCTCGATTTGCGCTCGCCGAAGAAGCCGCCCAAAGCATCAATGGACGGATTGACGTTGGTGAAGAAGGCAGCCCGGCGTTGGCGAATTGCTTGGTACAGGTAGAATGGAATGACCGGCAGATAGATGACCCACCACGGCCAGTACTCGTGGTTCAGCCGGTCGGCGATGCGGTGCCGCATGGTCAGTGCGCCGCCACCGCGCGCGCTTGATGGTTTCTCGTGGACGCTGCCACGCCCAGGTGCCCCGGAAAGCGCACAAGCGGAAGCTCCTGCTCCAGTGCGATGCGCACCATGGCCAGATGGTGCACGCTGTGATCGGCGAGATAGGCGAGCTCCCGCTTCAGCGTGGTACGATGGACGATCGTGCCGTCCAAGCCGGGCAGTTCACTTTCCATGACCAGTTCACGGTCATGGCGGAGATCATGGAGCATGCTGATGCTTCGACGGTGCTCGCACGCGCTGCGATCACCTCCGTTTCGATCAGGAGGTCGCGTTTGCGCCAGTCATAGCTGAAGAGGCCCGAGTCGGCCTCGCCGAGCAGGCAGGCGTAGAATTCAGGGATATGGCGGAAGTGCTGTCCGATGCTGCTGCCGAAGAGCAGGTGCGGGCACGGGCGAGCTCTTCATCGGCAAGCTGGTGCAGGAGCGCATCCACCTTCTCGAGCACTGATGTGTTGTGTTCAACGAGGGCGGTCATTGTGCTTGTCCTGATTAGGTTGGAGTGTCGTGCATTTCAGAGATCGTCGTGGTCCCGACGAAGCGAATGCTGGAATGCCGCAGCGGTATGCCGGTCGCGGAAGAGCACCCATGCCGAAGCACCGGCCACCACCATCGCCAGGGTGAACAGCAGGCCGCTGTCGCCCTGTACTTGATGCCGAGGATGGTAAGGTGCGTGAGGATGGCTCCCATCATGGTGCCCAACGCAAGACCGGCCCCGGCCCACGCAAAGCGCGGCCAAAGTAGCAGCACGGCGGCGATGAGTTCTACGACGCCCGATCCGATGCGGCCTCCAGGTTCGGCGTTGATGGTGGTGAAGATGTACACCGATTCGGGCGATGCCGAGAACTTGAAATAGAGCGTTTGCAACAAGATGACAGCGGCCACCACGTTCGGCAACCAATGGAGCATTCTTCGCAGGTGCATGGGTCGGATCATTTATGCTTGAAGGCGGTCCAGTTGCGATCGGCAGCCGCCTGCAACAAGGCCTCGTTCTTGTTCCACGCGGTGAGCGTGTTGCTGAAATAGGCGTTGTAGAAGAGGTAGACCCTGCCATCCTTCACCTTGAACGTCTCGGGATCCACTTCCACTTTCTCATTCCGGGCACCCATGGCGTATGCGCACCAGCCACCATATTCCGGCAGGTACCGCTCCGGATCCTTCAGGAACAGGTCGCGATGCGCGGCGATGGCGAAGTGGAAGGTGGCTCCTCGATGGACCGTAACTATCGAGGCACTGCCCTTGACGGCCCGGCCCTGAACGAGGTAGGCCACCGGGTCATGCCTTCCACCCAGAGTCCCTTGCTGTCGACATTGAAGAATGGGGAGAGGTCCTGCGAGGTGCGATCAGTGGGGCGATGAACAGGAGGGAAAGAAGGACTGTGCGCATTCTCGGTGATGATGAACGAAGCGGAAGTCGACAGCCCTACGCATCCCTGACAACCACCACCGGAGTTCCTCGGGTGGCCTGCTATCTTCGGCGCACTTCATACGCGCATGAACAAATTAGTGGCCAGCGCCGATGCAGCGCTCGACGGATTGACGGATAATCTGACCCTCATGGTCGGTGGCTTTGGATTGTGCGGTATTCCGGAAGACCTGATCGCTGCGCTCGTACGCCGGGGTACGAAGGGCCTCACATGCATCAGCAACAACGCGGGCGTGGACGACTTCGGCCTGGGCTTGCTATTGAAGACGCGCCAGATCAGGAAGATGATCAGCAGCTACGTGGGCGAGAACGAGGAGTTCGAGCGCCAGATGCTGAGCGGTGAACTGGAGGTGGACCTGATCCCGCAAGGCACGCTTGCCGAACGATGCCGTGCTGGTGGTGCTGGCATACCAGCATTCTTCACGCCCGCAGGCTTCGGTACCGAGGTGGGCCAGGGCAAGGAAGTGCGGGAATTCAACGGGAAGATGCACGTACTCGAGAGCGGGCTCCGCGCCGATTTCGCATTGGTGAAGGCGTGGAAGGGCGATCGCTTCGGCAACCTGGTGTACAAGCGCACGGCGCGCAACTTCAACCCCATGATGGCCATGGCCGGCAAGATCACGGTGGCGGAGGTGGAGGAGTTGGTAGAGCCCGGAATGCTTGATCCCGATGCAGTGCATACGCCCGGCATTTTCGTGCAGCGCATCTTCCAAGGAAAGGATTACGAGAAGCGGATCGAGCAGCGAACGGTACGCAAGCGAATCTGATCGCGCATGGGCGCGCGCAGCGAACGCATCGTCTTCATCGCAACGGCCGGGATGGTCTTCCTCCTCGTGCTGCTGCGCGCATTGCTCGTGCCGCTGGTCCATGATGAAGCCACCTCTTTCATTGCGTATGCGCAGGGCGGCCGTTTCCTGCCATTCGCTTCACTGTGGGATGCGAACAACCACTACCTCAACAGCCTGCTCGGCTTCATCGGGTTCAAGCTCTTCGGGCTGAAGCTGCTGGCTTTGCGTTACGGCAGCGTGCTCAGCTACTTGCTCTTCGCGTGGAGCGCGTGGCGTCTGGGCCATCTCGTGCAGCATCGCACGGTGCGTTGGGTCCTGTGGTCGGCCTTGTTGCTCTGCCCGTTCCTGCTCGACTTCTTCTCCTTCTTCCGCGGCTACGGACCTGCGATGGCCTTCCTGCTGTTCTCCGTGCAAGCCCTGCTGCGCTTCGCCCAATGGCATCGTCGTGGCGATCTGCTCGCTGTTCTGCTGGGCATGGCGGTAGCGAACGGATTCCTGTTGGCACTGGTGCCGCTGTGGGCCGTTATCCTCGTGGTGCTCACGGTTCTGGTGAGCAGGAGCGCCGTAGTCTGCTCCTGGTTGCTGCGCTGGGCTGGCTCCCGTTCGCGGGAGCTGCAGCGCTCTCACTGCTGCTTTCCGAACTGGGACTTCTTTATCATGGAGGAACGAGCGATTTCATGGGCGTCACAGTGGGCACACTGGCTTGGCGTGTCCTTGGACAGGATGTGCCAGGTTTTCGTGCCGCGATGCTCATGTTCGTAGGCGTCGCTGGCCTGGTGTTATTGTTCGAATGGACACGCACAAAGCTGCTGCGAGGACCCGGGATACTCGTTCTGGCTTTGTTGCTATTGGAGTCGCTCGGACGAATCATGGCCGCGCATGCCATCCACCTGAACTACGCCGAGGACCGTACCGCATTGCATTCGCTCCTGCTGGCCATCTTGCTCACGGGCCTGGCTGCCGACCGACTGGCCGCGCGCTGGCGATACGGTTGGCTCCTCGCGGCGCCGCTGCTGGTGCTGCCTCTTCGTGCGATGAGAACGGGCGATCTCGAAAGCACCGTGCTCTGGCCAGAGCAGTCGATACCGAACCGATTCGTTCATCATGTGGCCGCCCTGGAGAAAGAACTTGGTCGCCCGGCCGTCGTGGGCACGCACCGGCACGCGGGACATCCGTGGGCGCTGCAACGGCGCATGCATGGGAGCGAAGGCGATGCCAACGCGCACAGTTGGCCGAATGGCAAGGACGATGTACGCATCGCCATGCGTCGCGATCTCGATGCGGCCCGCACAGGATTCAGGGTCGTGGATAGCGCTCCTCGGAACCAGCTCTTTCTGCTCCTGCGCGAGACGCCGCTTCGCTTGGAGATGATCATGGACACTGCATTTGCGTTCTCCGTTCATGCTGCCGAACGGTCGTCGATGATCGAGCTTCCTGTTCAGCGCCTTCGATCGCAGGACCTCCTTGTCCAAGTAAGCGCGGAACTTGAGTCCTCTTGCATCGTCATCGACCCGCGGCTGGTCATTGACATCATTGATGCCTCCGGTGCCATCATCTACAACGACATCGTTTTCCTCAGCACGCGCAGGGCGCAGTGGCATGGAGAGCGCTGGCGGTGCATCAGGCACGTGCCGGTGAGCGCCACTGCGGCGAGTGCCGTCCTCTATTTCCAGGAGCCGGAGGCACGACCCTGCACCTTCTCGAATGGGCGGATGCTGGTGCAAGGAATAGCCCCATAGCGCTGCCGCTTCGCATCTTCGCAGGCAACAGCAACGAGCATGGCACTCACCAAAGAGCAGATGGCCCGGCGCATCGCGCGGGAATTGCGAGACGGCTACTACGTCAATCTCGGCATCGGCATTCCTACGCTCGTTGCCAACTACATCCCCGAAGGGATGAACGTGGTGCTGCAGAGCGAGAATGGCATCCTGGGCACGGGGCCATTCCCGTTCGAGGGCGAAGAGGACGCCGACTTGATCAACGCCGGCAAGCAAACCGTGACACTGCTGCCCGGCAGCAGCATCTTCGACAGCGCCACCAGCTTCGCCATGATCCGTGGGCAGCACGTGCAGCTGACGGTGCTCGGCGCCATGGAGGTGAGCGACCAGGGCGATATCGCCAACTGGAAGATCCCGGCAAGATGGTGAAGGGCATGGGCGGCGCCATGGACCTGGTGGCAAGCGCTGACAATATCATCGTGTGCATGATGCACACCAACAAGGCCGGCGAGAGCAAACTGCTGCCCAAGTGCGACCTTCCTCTTACGGGCGTGGGCTGCGTGAAGAAGATCGTGAGCGACCTCGGTGTATTCGACATCACCCCTGAAGGCTTCAAGCTGCTGGAGCGCGCACCCGGCGTAAGCGTGGACGAGATCAAGGCGAAGACCAAGGGAAGGCTGGTGGTGGAGGGAGAGGTGCCGGAGATGGTCTTCTGAAATGCACGCACGAACCCTGTCCGATGAAGATCCGGATGAGCTGGCTGCCAAGACTGAACGCCGGATGGTGGTTCGCCATAGCTTTCGTGTTGATGTGCTGCGCATACGAATACGGTCGCGTGCTCCACTTGCGCCCGCAGCCGCACCACCTCATGCGGCAGTGCGATTGCCTGGGGCCTGCGTACAACTACTTCGTCGGGGACCCGAACCTTTTCCATCCTTGGATGTGCAATCTCCATGCGGACAAGGACACAAGCGGCGAGAGCGCAGGCGAATTCCCGCTGATCTACTGGCTCATGGGAATGCTCTGGCGCGTGATCGGCCATAGTGAATTCGCCTACCGCCTCTTCGGCCTCCTCCTCCACTTCATCGGTTCATTCGCCTTGTTCCGCACCGCTCAAAGAATCCTGAGGTCCGACTTCTGGTCGGGCTGGTTGTCCCTGCTTTTCTTCACGTCGCCCGCCATCGTCTACTTCGCTGTCTCTTTCCTTCCTGATGTTCCCGCCTTTGATCTCGCTCTGATCGGATGGTGGTGCTTCACCACCTATCATCTGCGGCATCAGCGCAAGTGGTTGTTCGCCGCACTGTTCTTCATGGCACTCGGTGCACTGCTGAAGATCACCGCAGGAATGAGCCTGCTAGCCTTGCTGGGTGTGCTGTGCTTCGAAACGCTGTTCAAGGGTCGTATGCGTCATCGGTGGTTGGTTTTTCCGCAGACAGCTACCGCATTTGCCGCATTCGCTGGAGCCATCACGATGGTGCTCTCGTGGTATGTGTACGCGGCCAAGTACAATGCGGTGCATAATGCACCGTACACGCCCAACAGCCTTTGGCCCATCTGGAAGATGACCGCCGAGGAATTCGATCGGGCAACAACCTTCGGGAAGGAGATCCTGGTATTCGAGCTTTTCGGCCTTCCCGTCTGGACCACCTTCATCGTACTTGCATCGGCATGCTTTATCGGTTTTCGCAAAGCCCCGATCCAGGTGGCCTTGCTCAATGGTGCCTTATTGTTCGGAACCTTCCTTTATCTGATGGGTTGGTTCCAGGCCCTTAACAACCACGATTACTACTTCATTAATCCGATGATCATGCTTGTGGCGATCTCGGTGAGCGGCCTTTGGTATCTCCGCCAGTACCAGATGGACTGGCTCGTGAACCCGTGGACGAAAGGCATCGCGCTGGCTGTGCTGATCCATTCCACGATGTTCGCCGCATCCGATGCACAGTTGCGCTTCCGCAACGGAAAGCCCTTGGCGGAGAAGGATTCAATCCCGCTCGTCGGTGGCCAGCGGCTGGCATACTGGAAGGAATCGCAGTATTGGTTATATGGCGGCTTGTTGGATATCGAGCCCTACTTGCGTTCATTGGGCATTACCCATCAAGATCGGGTGATCATTGCACCCGATCGCACCTGGCAAAACAGCCTGTACCTCTCAGGTCAACGCGGATGGAATGACTTTACGATGCACCTGAAGGAACCCGCTCAGTTGGACCAGTGCGTTGCCAGTGGCGCTCTGTACCTGCTGCTATTGGAGGAGGAGTGGACCCGAAGGCCCCATATGCAGCATTACGTGCAATACCCGATTGGCGAGCACAAAGGGGTCCGCGTATACGATCTTCGACCGTTGAGAACCGGTGCAGAAGGGCCTTGAGCCAACATGCTCGATCATCCGGCACCCGCTTTGATCCACCATCGATTTGGTTACAGCGCAACAACGGAGCTCGCGGTTCGCAAGGTTGCGCATCTGGCTCGCGACAGCGAATGGGATGGGCGCGTGCGCATTCCTGTTCTTCCTCTTCTTCGCAGGGTCTTCCATCGACTACCATGGAAGGGTGCCGCTGGATGATTGGAAATCGGATTTGAAGGCCGACGCAGCGGGCTATTACATATACCTGCCCGGTTTATTCCATCATGGCCTGCGCGCTGCCACCGTAAGCGATAGTCTTGTTGTCCTCGGGGGATATGGCTTCCAAGCGGACCGGGAGCATGACCGCATTGCAACGAAGTACACCTGTGGTACCGCTCTCCTGCAGCTTCCCTTCTTCCTGTTGGCAGAATCCATCGAGGGTTTCGGCGCCACTGATGGATGGACGCGCACGCATCATCAAGCGATTGAAGTAGCAGGGATCTTCTACTGGACCTCGGGCCTCCTGTTGATCGCACTGGCTTTGCGTCGGTGGCGGCCCACGACGAATGGCGTGGCTTTGCTCGTGCTTGCATGCATCGCTTTCGGAACGAACACCTTTTACTTCGCATTCCGGTCACCAGGCTATTCGCACATCTATTCGTTCTTCCTGGTCGCCCTCGCTCTGCATTGCATCTATGCAGACCGTGGATTTCCCATGCGGCGATCTTCGCATTGGGGCTTCGCGTTCGCCAGCGCCTTGATCGTGCTGATCCGTCCCATCGATGCGCTCGCGGTTCTTGCATTGGTCGTCCTTATGTTCAGGAGCGGCCGCACGTGGCCCGTTCGTTCCGTTTCTATGCCTCACAGGTTGCCGCTGGACTGATAGTCGCGCTTCCCCAGACGATCTACTGGCGCTTCGCTCGCGGCAGCTGGGTGGTGTATTCCTATGGTGATGAGGGCTTCAGCAATTGGGCATCTCCTTATTTGGCGGAAGTGCTTCTTGCTCCGGAGAACGGACTGCTTCCGTATGCGCCGGCCTTCCTCCTCTTGCCTTGCGCGCTCGTTGTGCTGTTCAGGCAGGAGCGGGCCACGGCTTGGCTTCTGTTCGTGCTGCTCTTCGCGGTGATCTATTCCTGCGCAGCGTGGCACGTATGGACTTTCGGTTGCAGCTATGGCTTGCGGCCCCTGGTGCAATACACTCCTTTCCTCGCGATGGGGTTGTGGGCCTTGATCGATCGATGGCGCAACCATGCTTCCTCGGTCCGTTTCGTCGTGGTTTCGTTGCTGGTGCTGCCCTGCATCGTGAACTACCTAGCCATGTTGCACTACGACGTCTGCTATTCTTCTGGAAGCTGGGACTGGGGGCCATGGGCCCGGAACATCTTCGAGGCCTTCCTCGGCAAAGCAGCCTTCTGAGCAGCGGTCTATCTTGGCGGCCCTTTTGCCGAGGCACTTGATCCGCACCCTCTCAATCATCATCCCCGCTTACAACGAGGAGCGCACCATACACCTGATCCTGGACAAAGTGCGCGATGCGCTATTGCGGGATGGGGGGATCGGCAAGGAGGTGATTATCGTGAACGATGGCAGCACGGACGGCACAGCCGCTGCCGTACAGCAGTATATGATCGCGTATCCAGGAGCAGGTATCCGATTCATCGAACAGCCGCGCAACATGGGCAAGGGCGCGGCCATCCATCGGGGCATCAGCGAGGCAACGGGCGATTACCTCATCATCCAGGACGCAGACCTGGAATACGACCCGCGCGAGTACAACGATCTGCTCCGCCCTGTGGTGGAAGGCTTCGCCGATGTGGTCTTCGGCTCGCGATTCATGGGCCACCACCCGCATCGCATCCTCTTCTTCTGGCACAGCATCGGCAACAAGTTCCTCACCACGCTGTCCAACGCGTTCAATAATTTGAACCTGACGGACATGGAAACCTGCTACAAGCTCATCCGCAGCGATATCGCCAAGAGCCTCGACCTGCGGGAGCAGCGCTTCGGCTTCGAGCCGGAAGTGACCGCCAAGCTCGCCCGTGTGAAGGGCGCGCGCATCTACGAAGTGGGCATCAGCTACTATGGCCGCACCTATGCAGAAGGCAAGAAGATCGGCTGGAAAGACGGCTTCCGCGCCATCTGGTGCATCGTGAAGTACGGGCTCTAGCGCGTAGGGGCCGTTCCGGGCGCGGCTAGGACGCGCTTGAGGAGAACGGTGCCGCTGTGATCGAAGGCAGCCACCGTGCTGAAGCCTTCCTTGGCGGCTGTGTCATTGGCGAAAACGTAGCGGTATGCATCCGCATCGGAGAAGCCGTCGCGCGCGAGCGTTTCCATCCAGCGCAGGCCTCGTGTGCCCCGGTAGTAGTTCATGGCGGGCTCGAAACGCCAATTGATGCCCACCCGCACGTGGCCTTCTCTCACTACGGACGCCGCATGCCGGGCTTCGAGTTCATGCATGGCATTTTTCGTATCCATGTCGTAGCCCCATTCCCAGCTCGCATAGGTACCCCAATGCTGAGGGACGCAATAAATGCTTCCAGCCAGACAGGCCGAGCAGACAACGGCCGCAGGCACGATCGAACGCGATGCTGAGCGCTGCGCATAAAGATGAACACGAGAACGACCATGGGCATTAGGAATAAGCGCGAAGCGCCCTGAGGTGGTCCACCCCGAAGAGCAGATGCTGCAAGTACACACCTGCACAGGTGAGCACCAGGCATGTGACAAGAGATGAACCACGGGTCGTTCCTTCTGTGCGGCGGACCCTGTTCAGGATTACGAGCACCGCAGCTATCACCACGATCACAGTCAGCACGGCCTGTATGATCGTCATCATCGTTCCTTCGACCTGCATGGTCGGGAAGAGGCTGCGCACGAGCGTTGACACGGTGTCGCCGTAGAAGCCGCTGTCGCCACCGAAGTCGAGCGCGTTAGCTTGCAACGTGCGCTCCACCGGCGTTCCAATGAGCTTGCCGGTGATGAGCAGGAGGACGACCTGCAAGATGGTGTTGCGCCGCAGTGGCTTGCGGTCCCATCGCTCAGTGCCCATGCCCAGCCGCACGGCCAATTGGAACGCGATGACCCCCGCCAGGTAAGTGGTGATCAGCGTGAAGTTGCTCCACGAGGCGAGCAGGAAAGCAAGGTGGAAGAGGATGGTGTGCGCCCAGTGCCTGGTATCCGCAGCGCGCCAGAGATGATACAGGGCCATGAGCAGGAAGCCGAACGAGAGCCATAGCCCCGTAGCCAGCGTGAAGAACTCCATGAGGTACACGTTGGTGAACAACAGTGGATACCCAACGGCTGCCAGCAAAAAGCGGATGCACGCCGCGAAGCAGCAGTGCGCGTGGATGAGATAGAACACCAGCGCCATCAGGTTCGGCAATCGGCTGGCAGCTCACGGTGCCGAAGAAGTGGCAGCTTCTGCTTCATCCCCAGCAGCGAGTTCAGCAAGTGGTTGTTGGTGTAGGCCATCTTGTGGTCCACCGATCGCTGACGCTTTCTTTCGGAGTATGCAGAAGTCTGAAGCTCGTCGTTAGTGAAGGAGCTCGTTGCCGCCTTGTGCGAGCAGAGAGCGAAAGCCACCATCGCGCAAAGCAGCATCCAGGCCCTGGCCAGCTTCCGCGACCCATCGTTCTGCTCAACCTTCATCATCCCGGAAAGAATGCGTCGCCGATGCCCAGTCGCCCAAGGCGGACCCCAGGTCCACGTCGCCTTCCCACGGCCAATGATAGGATTGCACATGCGGATGTTGTAAGACCAATAGCCCCATCCCGATGAAAGCCCACTCCTGGGCACCGGCTCGCCACTGCATCATGCGGTCGATGCGTCATCGCCAATGGCAGCGAGAGGAAGGCGTAGTACTCGATGAAGCCGCGTGCCCGAACGATCCACCGAGCCACCAGCACCACCAGCAGCTGTATAGGACCCAGACGAGGGCGAGACCGACAGGATCAGGCGCGCATGCTGCTGCATCGCCACGCCAGGCCTGCACCAGAGTGCGTCTACCACAAAGCAGCATCAGCGGGTGTATACGGAACCAGCCATTCTGATGGCGAAGAGCACATCCGACAGGTGCGGGTCGCCCCAATTGAAGCCTTGTCCGGCCTCGCCGTAGGTGAGCACGAACCATCGACCTGTTGCGAAATGCCAGTAAAGGAGCTGTGGCAGCCACAGGATAGCGACAACCAAAAGCCCGACCAACACATGAACAGGAAGCGCCGCAACCAGCGCAATGGTTCACGCAGTGCCTCTCGCCAAGGCGCGTTGAGAACAATGGTACAAGAAGGGCGATGGCATTCGGTGTGCCTCACGAGCACGGTCATTCCCGCGCAAAACGAATAGTCCCAGCAGCCGGTCGCCGCGCGGCCCTCATTCTATGCGCACCGTCGGGTACAACAACCAGCTCAGGAGGAAGCAAGGCGTACACATGGGGACATGCCCGGTTTCGAACACCGTAGTAGTGCAGGTTGGTGGCACCGGAAGAGCAGGAGTGGAACAGTGATGGACACCGCCGACGCGAAACGGCGTCGGAGCACATGGAATAACAATGCACAACCGGCGGCCAGATAGAATGATGAAGCCATGAACTGCCCGATGACGAAAAGGGCGGATCCGTCGACCACCGAACCGCTGATCTTGGCGACGGCAGCGGACATAACAGGAAGAAGAAAGGGGCCTGCATCCATGCAACGCCGATGGTGAAGACGTTCAGCGTTCTTTCCTCATCCAGCGGGATGGGAGTAGGGCAATCCTGCCCGCTCGTGGGTGCCGAGCAAACGGCAGGCAGGTGGTAATAGCCCCACTGGTCGCTCTTGAGCCAGGTGTCGTCGAGCAGATGGCGCAGGGCGATGTAGCAAAGGCAGAACGCGAACAGGAACAGGGCGCGCCGAACACAAGCCCTTGCGTGCGGGGCCAATCGAATGTCCAGGGCGGCATGAGCGGTCGTTGATGCGGCATCGGCCACTGCGAAGAACGCCATCTTTGGCCGATCTGCAGGACCGCTTCGCGTGGCCGTTGATGTGCTGGTGGCTGGTGCTCGCCGCCGCCGTGGTGGTGGTGCGCACGCTCAGAAGGCATCCTCGATACGGGCGATGGCATCATGCATTTCTTGTTCGCGCGCAATGCACCGCAGCATCCCGAGGTCTTCCTCGACCCCAGCCCAAACCGCTGTTCACCTTTCTCTGCGCCCTGCGCAACTGGGCCTCTGGGGCATGACGCTTTTCAATGCACTGTGCTCGTGGGTACGGCGTGGGCCGCCGATGGCATCCTCAAGCATTCGGCCCTCGCGGCTCGTTGAAGCTCTTTGCGCCCGCCCTCCTGCTGATGCCCGAGATACGGCAACATGGTTCAAGCCGGCATGACGGAGGTGCTCTTCGCCATGGTGGCCAGATGGCCGCGCGGTTCTTGTGGGAAGAGCGCTGGCGTCAAGCCGCCGTCCTCATCCAGTTACTACCCTTCGCCCGGCCCGAGTACGTGTGTCGTCCTGCCCTTCTTCGTGGGCTGGTTGCTCTGGAACCGACAATGGCGCGCGCTGCCCCGGTTGCTGTTCGGCCATCGGTTGCATGCTCTTGCCGCGTGGGTCGTCCTTGGCGATCGCCGTGGGCCATCCACTCGCCCAGCTATGGCGATGCAAGCCGATCTCTACGGCCGCGGCTACCTGATGTTCTTCGTCGACAGGCTCAATGTGATCCTGGGTCCAGGAACCGAGTGGCTTCTTGCGATCTGCATTCCGGCGTCCATAGGGATGGCACTGGCGTGGCCCAAGGAAAGAAGGCTGGTCCTGCGAATTTGGCTATTCCTCCTACTGCCCTTTCTAGCGATACTGTTAGGCCATTCCATCCTTTGGTGGAAGGGATGGAAGGCATCTCTGGGGCTCTTGCGTGTGCTTGCGACCGGTGCGCCATTCGCCATGGCCTTCGTGGCCTTCACATTAGGGGCGGTCGGCCGGAACCTGCTCTCGACCATGTCCGCTCGAATGGCGGTCAGCGCGCTGGCTGGCGTCCTCTTCTTCACATGCACGTATCCTATGGTGCTCAATCTACAGCCTCAACCGGTGCTGCCTGATGCGCAGGAGGCCTTTCTGTCGGAAGCCGGTGACGACGCATTGAAGATGGAAGCGGACCACCCCCGGGTGCTCATCTTCGATCCGCAGATCTTCTTGCATACAGGGCTCGACATGTTCGACCCTAGGCGAGTTCAGCGGTACCCTGACCACCGCGACCCGCAGGGGACCTTAGGTCTGCGCGAAGGCGATCTGCTGGTCTGGGATGCCAATTTTCGGGCAACAACGGGCGTCGAACGAGGAATCGATACGCTTCTCAGCAATGGTCGGTTCAGGGTTATACAGATGAAAGTCCCCAAGGAGCGATGGATGGGGTTGGGTGGCCAACCAATGGAAGTCTGGTTCATGGAGCGACGAGATACCCGATACGAGCGGAATACCATACCGCTCTATCCGTTGCCCCCTGATGGAGGGGCCAAGTACGTGCGCCTTGATACGATGCAATGCCCTGTTCCTAGGAGCTCTGTCCTCTGCTTTGCGGCGAACGAGTTCCCGTTGGACTGGGGACGGGTAACCGACTGAAGCGGACACCGCTTATTCCGGAGATGAGCGTGAGCGCTGAGTTCTGGTCGATAAGATGACCGCCCGTCGAATCGAGTTCGTCTTCAGCGAGGAGGACGATAAGGAGAAGATTACGTATTGGTCTTTCGGGGTCTCCCCAGGCAGGGTGAAGCATTCCTGGCGCTACCCGCAGCGACCCGCAGGAGTTCGGGCGAAGCTGTACATCTACAACACCAGCGGACTACCCTTCAGTATCAAGGATCTGCGGATCAACATCACCCATGTGGCCGAACAGGATTGATCTCGTTCAGACCAAGGCGATGCCTTCCGACGGCACCAACTCCCTTCCCGTGAGCCTGAGGAAGAGCTGCACAGTGGCCACCACGTCCTTCTTGCAATAGTCAGCGATGCGCTCGAGGTCGTGGTCCTCGTAGTACAGCGTGCCACATCGGCGCCGGAGATATCGTCCTTGGGCGTGGGAATCCCGAGAACATGGGTGAGCAGCGCCAGTGAGGTGTGTGCCTTCCGATCCTCGAAGCTCCAGAGGTTCATGGTGTCGAGGTGGCCCACCTCCCATGGCGCTTCAACCCACCGATATCGAGGATGCGTGGCAATGGTATGCGATTGACGATGCGCGGCGTGCGTCCAGGGGAAATCGAACTCCTTGCCGTTGTGGCCAAAGCCAGTGGTCATCGGTGTTGCAATGCTTGTGCATCAGGTCCGCGAATCGCCTGGGCAGGTCGTACTCATCCTCGTCCTGGAAGGACGTGACGCGCAGCTTCAGGTCTGCTCCTTCGCGGTGCAAGCTTCCCATGCCGATGCAGATGATCTTGCCGAACTCCGCGAGGATGCCGCCCTTATCCGCGTAGAGCTGTTCGGCGCTCTTCTCCTGCCGCTCCTGCTCTAAGCGCGCGTCTTCTCGGCGAAGAGCTGTGCCGTCGCTCGTTCAGCCTGTCCCATCGGTACACCTGCGGAACTTATCTCCCGATGTCGAGGAGAGAGGATCTTGGTGAGGTCGCGGGCGTGGTCGGGCGCATGTTCTGAAGGATGAAAAGGAAAGCTGAAAGTAGGAAAAGCTCACGCATGCGGCGGATCGACCGTGCGTTTTCGGCCTTTCATCACTTCGATCGTCACCCCGCGGACGTTCATCAGTGGCAGCAGCGTGAAGTTGGCTTCGTCGATGCTGCCCGCCAGGAAGATGTACTTCTTGTCGTGCAGCTCAGGACCGATGTAGAAGCTGAGCCAGTATTGGTTGCTCAGCGGGAAGACGTCCTCCACGATGCGTTCGATGCGTGCCCAGCTCTTCGGGCCAAGCCGTTCCAGGTGGTGCCGCATTTCGCTGGTCTTGCGGGCCTGGCCTTCCAGCTCGCCGTACCACGCGAGCTCACCAGAACGTTCTCCAGCATCGCGTTGTTCTGGTTGATGAGGTCGAACATACCAGGCCGGCGCGCCGTCTTCATCGGTTTCGCGCACCACCGCCATGGCGATGCCTTCGACCTTCGGGGAGAGAGATGTCCTTGCGCATGAGATGGGCCTTCGTCAACGCGCAGCAAGCTCCCGGCGATGGCGCATCCATTTGAACACGTCGGTGGGGTGGCCGGTCATGTTCACCTCTTCGCGCTTCATTCCGGTGCGCACGAAGACGAGGTCCTCCTGGGGCACCATCACCACGTATTCACCGTGGAAGCCTCGGCAGTAGTGGATGGGCATTCCGTCCACCTCGGCCAGCCACCAGTAGTATCCGTATCGCTGTTCGGCTCGCCGTGTGGTCCATCAGGTGCGCTGGCGTTATCGAGACTTCGGGTACTCGCGCGGCACGATCGCTTGCCACGCCACATGCCCGCTATCGAGATAGAGTGACCAATGCGGCCGAAGGTCGGGGTAAAGCGCGCGGTGGCATACAGGCAACAGAAGCCCTTGAAGTCGCCATCCTCACGGTCCTTGCCCCAGTATGCTTCGTGCTCGCAGCCGAGCGGCCCCAGACCTTTTCCCGCACCAGCTCATCCATGGCCTGTCTGAGGCGGCCTCAGCACCTCGGTCATTATCTGCGTACCGCTGCTGATTACTCGAACCCTTGCCCGGTTCTTCGCGGCGGGGTTGGGACAACGCCAATTCGCGCACGTTGGTGCCAGTAGCCCTTGGCGTTATCGCTGAACGGATTCGCGCCGCTCGCTCCAGGCCAGGCCCGTGCCCATCGTGAGCAAGTGATGCAATGTGTGATCTTGGCGTAGCAGCCTTCCTTGAACTCGGGGAGGAAATCGCTGACGCAAGGTTGGAATACGCTCTCGATCCGCCCTTCGCCCATGGCGATGCCGGTGAGCACGCCGATGTAGCTCTTGGCCACGCTGAAGCTGTTCACCACGCTGTCAGCACCCCATCCGTTCCAATACTGCTCGAAAATGAGGCTGTCGTGCTGCCATACCGCGAATCCAACGCTAGTGCAGGTCGGTGGAGTTGCTGCTCCTGCTCAGCGGTCAGCCGCAGCGTTCCATAGCGCGACCTTGCGGC